>NZ_JAGGPW010000009.1:1383-29394 GCF_018613655.1 Planococcus sp. ISL-109 | reverse complement strand
AAGACTTAACCAAAATATTGATTGCGTTTCACAATGTCGATTTATCCAGTTTTGAGCGAATGAGCTCAACAGTCTAGTGACGATGGCAAAGAGGCCACACCCGTTCCCATCCCGAACACGGAAGTTAAGCTCTTTTGCGCCGATGGTAGTTGGGGGTCTCCCCCTGTGAGAGTAGGACGTCGCTGGGCACTTTATTTTTTTTTGCTGTACTGAGATTTCTTTTTTTACCTTGCTTCCATAGCTCAGTAGGTAGAGTGCTTCCATGGTAAGGAAGAGGTCACCGGTTCGAATCCGGTTGGGAGCTTTTGATTTTTTTGAAGTTTCTTTAAAAGGGAAACGGTTTTCTTTATAGTTTTTAGTAAGGCCCCTTGGTCAAGCGGTTAAGACACCGCCCTTTCACGGCGGTAACACGGGTTCGAATCCCGTAGGGGTCACCATCATATGGAGGATTAGCTCAGCTGGGAGAGCATCTGCCTTACAAGCAGAGGGTCGGCGGTTCGATCCCGTCATCCTCCACCATGTATTATTTTTCGATAATAATCGAATAGCGGTGGGGTAGCGAAGTGGCTAAACGCGGCGGACTGTAAATCCGCTCCTTAGGGTTCGGCAGTTCGAATCTGCCCCCCACCACCAGTTTTTTTCTTTTTTGGGGTATAGCCAAGTGGTAAGGCAACGGGTTTTGATCCCGTCATGCCCTGGTTCGAATCCAGGTACCCCAGCCATTTTTTATTGTGAGCCATTAGCTCAGTTGGTAGAGCATCTGACTTTTAATCAGAGGGTCGAAGGTTCGAATCCTTCATGGCTCATTTTATTTTTGCGCATATTTCGCGCGGGGCCTTAGCTCAGCTGGGAGAGCGCGACGCTGGCAGCGTCGAGGTCAGGGGTTCGAGCCCCCTAGGCTCCATTGTTCCATGTGCAATCCATGTGTAAAAACCCCCGTATCCATTCAATTGGATATGGGGGTTTTTTTAGTTGTGTTCATTTGAATAAGTTGAATAACGGTTGTTTAAATGAAGAATTAATGAAAATACTTAGTTGATTTCCTTGTTTAATGAAAGATAGCGCTTCTTGCGCATGCACTGGTATACTGCAAATAAGGAGGGGACCACTATGTATATTGAACAACGCAATATTCGGCTCCGCTTGTTGAAAGGTGAGGATTTTGAGGCAGTATGGGCACTTTATACACCCGAAATCTTTGAGCATATGCTGACGAAAGTGGAACGGTTTGAAGATATGGAGGCATGGCTAACGTCAGGAATGAATCAGTCCAATGTGCTGGTTTTTGCGGTCGAAGATCCGATTAGCGGCAAAATTGTCGGTACGACGCGCATTTATGCGATTGATGAAGCGAATAAAAGCTGCGAAATCGGTGCGACATTCTATAGCGAAAAAGCGCAGCGTACGCACGTCAACACAGCGGTCAAGCATGCATTGCTCGGTTATTGTTTTGAAGAGCGTGAGATGATCCGCGTCCAGTTTAAAACCGATGCAGAGAATATTCGGTCCCAACAGTCGATCGAGCGAATTGGTGCGGTGAAGGAAGGGTATTTGCGCAACGAGCGGATCCGTTCTACGGGTGAACCGCGGGATGCGATTGTCTACTCCATCATTGACCAGGAATGGCCGGAAGTGAAAAAATCATTAGAAGATAAACTGAATAAATATTCAGAATAATGTAAGGTTGAGCCAAGAGAACCTCAGGGGGTACAATGAATGTATCTTACTTAGGGGGTATGAAATCATGAATAAATTAAAAGTATCAATTATCGGTGTACCAATGGACCATGGCCAAATGCGCCGCGGTGTCGACATGGGACCAAGTGCCATCCGCTATGCGGGGGTAGTCGACCGCATCGAAAATCTAGGACACCAAGTAACGGATGAAGGCGATATCCAAATCCGCAAAGCAGACGGCAAAGTTGATGTGAACACCAACTTGCGCAATATGGACGTCATCACCGAAGCGACAGAAGCGCTTGGCGAAAAAGTTTCGAGCGTTGCTGAACAAGGTAATTTCCCATTAGTGCTAGGGGGCGACCATAGCATTGCAATTGGTACGCTTGCCGGCATCTCAGAGCGTTATGACAACTTGGGCGTCATCTGGTATGATGCGCATGCAGATATGAATACTAGCGAAACATCGCCGTCCGGGAATATTCATGGCATGCCACTCGCGGCAAGTTTCGGACATGGCCATGAGAAGCTGACGAACATTCGCGGCTATTCGCCGAAAGTAAAGCCTGAGAACATCGTCATCATCGGTGCGCGTTCAGTAGATCCAGGCGAGCGTGAACTCATTAAAGAACATGGCATTAAAGTTTTCAGCATGCACGAAATCGATAAAATGGGTATGGATCATGTCATGCAGGAATCGATCCGCTATTTGCGCGAAGAGCGCAAAGCAGACGGCGTCCATTTGTCGCTTGACCTGGACGGCATCGATCCGATGTATACGCCAGGCGTCGGCACACCAGTTCCCGGAGGTATCAGCTACCGGGAAAGCCATTTGGCGATGGAAATGCTGTTTGATGCAGGGCTTATCACTTCGGCTGAGTTTGTGGAAGTGAATCCGATTTTGGATGAGAAAAACCGCACAGCTGATGTTGCAGTCGCATTAATCGGCTCGTTGCTCGGTGAAAAACTGGTATAAGATAAAGGTTGGCTGTCCGGAAATTCCGGGCAGCTTTTTATATTGGAATAAAACGTATAACATATTAAGGAGAAAGTCTTAGGGCCTGTAAGTAATCCTGTGCATTATTATTACCAGAGCGGTAAGAAACTGATGAATTCCATTGATTGACTGGAAATTGACTGGTTTTTTCTGGGTCTGGTTTGATACGATAGAAGAATAGAAAAAATGAAACCTTTTCATAACTGGAGCGTATATAAAAGACAGCCGCATGGCGGAGGGAAATGAGATCATGGATGCGTTAGTAAATAAACGAATAAAACGAGTCATGAAGGGCGACCAAGACGCATTTGCTGAAATCGTGGAGCTGTACCAGCATCAGCTGTTCCAGATTTGCTACCGCATGCTCGGTAATCGACATGAGGCGGAAGATATTGCACAGGAAGCATTCACGCGTGCCTATGTGAACATTCATACCTTTGATCAAAGCCGGAAGTTTTCCACTTGGCTTTACCGCATTGCAACCAACTTATGCATCGACCGAATCCGCAAAAAGAAACCGGATTTCCATTTGGATGCGGAAGTGAGGGGCACGGAAGGTTTAAATATGTATTCGAAAATTGCCAATGACGAAGAGCTTCCAGAAGAAGAACTGATGCGGATGGAGGTACAAGAGCGGGTGCAGTATGAAATAAGCCGTTTGCCGGATAAGTACCGTGCAGCGATTGTGTTAAAATATCTCGAGGAATTGCCGCTGGCAGAAATCAGCGAAATCCTGGATTTGCCGCTTGGCACAGTGAAAACGCGGATTCACCGCGGGCGCGAAGCACTTCGCAAGCAATTGAGCAATTTGTAGGAGGCGAGCATGATGAATGCGTGTCCGGAAAAAGTCATTCGCATGATGGACGATTACCTGGACGGGGAAATCAGTCCTTCAGAAGAAAAGGAACTGAAAGATTACGTGCAGAGCTGCAGCGACTGCAGAAAAATATATCAGGAACTCACGAAGACCATCGCCTTTGTGCAAAGTGCTTCGCACGTCCAGGCGCCGCCAGGATTTGTCCAGAAGACAATGGCGAGCTTGCCGAAAGAGCCGCAGCGAGCTGGCATTAAGCGCTTTATGCGCCATCACCCGCTATTTATTGCAGCGGCGCTGTTCGTCTTGTTGATGAGTGCGGCGATGATGTCGAGCTTCAGCGATGATCAGCAGTTTTCATTCACCAAGCAGCCGAACCTTGTTGTTGAAGGGGAGACGGTCGTGGTGCCTGCGGGCGAGACTGTGGTCGGGAATTTGACGATCCGCAACGGCGATTTGCGCGTAGACGGTGAACTTGAAGGAAATGTGACGATCGTCAACGGCCAGTATATGGCATCTAGTGGAGTGATCAACGGTGAAGTCGAGGAAATCGACCAAGCATTTGAGTGGCTTTGGTATACAATCAAAGGAACATTCCGGGATGCGGTCAGCTTTTTTGGCGGAAATGATCAATCAATAGATAAGTAAAGCCTATCCTTAACCGGGTGGGCTTTTTTCCATGCGGGCAGATGTCTCAGAATATGGTATACTGAAACCATATGTACATGGAGAAAAGTGAGGGTTGCAGATGCCTTTTTTGGAAAACTTCAACGACCAGACGGCGCTGGAGATGGCTGGGAATCTCATCGACATTTTGTTGGTCTGGTTCGTTATTTACAAACTAATTACTGTCATCAAGGGAACGAAGGCTGTCCAATTATTAAAAGGAATCTTCTTTATCATCATCGCGCGTCTTGTGACCCAGGCGCTCAACCTGGAAACACTCGGCTGGATCATGCAGCAAGTTCTCGAATGGGGATTTCTTGCCATCATCATCATTTTCCAGCCGGAACTCAGACGTGCACTTGAACAACTCGGGCGCGGGAAATTGTTCTCGAGCAGCACGCTCAATGAAGAATCCGAGCGCAACCGGTTGATTGAAGCGATGAGCAAGTCGGTCAGTTATATGGCCAAGCGCCGCATCGGTGCACTCATATCCATCGAACGGGAAACAGGGCTTAGCGAATACATAGAGACGGGGATTCCGATGAATTCGGACATCACCTCGGAATTGATGATCAATTTGTTTATTCCGAATACACCGCTGCACGACGGTGCGGTGATCGTCCAGAAAAACCGCATTGCTGCGGCTGCTTGCTATTTGCCGCTATCCGAAAGCCCGTTCATTTCGAAAGAACTTGGAACGCGCCACAGGGCAGCACTCGGCATCAGTGAAGTAACGGATGCCATCACGATTGTCGTATCAGAAGAAACCGGCGCCATCAGCTTGACGGCGAACGGCGATTTGCACCGCAATTTGTCGTTGGAAGACTTTGAAGTGAAGCTTCGCCGCATTTGGTTCGGTGCAGAACAAGAGCAAGCGACAACTTCCTGGTGGAATTGGAGGGGGAAAAAGAATGGATAAGATGATGGACAATCCGTGGTTTCTTCGGATTATGGCATTGTTCCTGGCCTTTCTGCTCTTCTTTTCCGTCCAGACGGAAAACAACAGCACAACGACGACTGAAACAGGAAGAGTCTCGGAAATAATCGAGGACGTAGAGTTGCATGTATACTACGATGAAAGTTTAATGGTCAGCGGAGTGCCGGAAACGGTTGATCTTTATTTAAGCGGTCCGGCGAGCATCATTCAAACGACGCGCCAGCTGGATGATTATACGCTGTTCATTGATTTGCGAAGCTTGCCTTTGGGTGAGCATCAAGTGCCGATCCAGACGGAAAATTTATCAGAGCAGTTGAGTGCCCGTGTCGATCCGGCGTTTGTTAACGTTGTTCTCGAAGAGCGGGTCTCGCAGGAATTCGATATCGACGCAGAAATGAATGAGCGCTTACTGGCTGAAGGCTTTGTTATGGATAGCCTGGAAGTAGAGCCGGATACAGTCACTGTCATCGGTCCGCAAAGCGTCATTAACGCGATCAGTTTTGTCAAAGCGACCGTCACAGGGGAACCGGGCATTAATGAATCGTTCACCGCCGAAGCCCGTGTACGGGTTCTGGCAGAAGATTTGACGAAGCTCGATAATGTGACGATCGAACCGGAATCTGTCGAAGTGGATGTCACTGTCGAAGAATACAGCCGTGAGCTGCCGGTGCGCATCGAAACGATCGGTGAACCGCAAACAGGCATCACCATCAATTCGTGGACAGCTTCGAGTGAACAGGTGCGCGTATTCGGTCCGCGCAGTGTTCTCGATGCTATGGAGGAATACGTCATCGAGGTTGAAGCAAACAGCGTCACAGCAGCAGATGCGACGGTGACGATCGAATTGGCGATTCCAGCAGGTGCATCAGGCGTCTCTCCAGGAGAAATGCAACTGGAGGCGGATATTTCAATCGATGGATCGGCCATCGTGCCGGGTGACCTGGAAAATTTGGAAATCACCGACAGTAACGACGAATAATTAAATTAGCTAAAAATGGCAAGTTAGGTTAATATAAACAAATCAGAATATAGTGATTGAAGGAGCGAAAAGAATGGGAAAATATTTTGGGACCGATGGAGTACGAGGGGTAGCGAATACCGAGTTGACGCCGGAGTTGGCGTTTAAACTCGGGCGTTTTGGCGGCTACATCTTAACGAAAAGCTCTAAAGAAAAACCGAAAGTGCTTGTGGGACGCGATACGCGAATTTCCGGAGAAATGCTTGAACACGCACTCGCAGCAGGGCTTTTATCAGTCGGTGCGGAAGTGATGCGCCTCGGTGTCATCAGCACACCAGGTGTCTCTTATTTGACGCGTGTCATGAGTGCAGAAGCGGGCGTCATGATTTCTGCTTCCCATAATCCGATGGCAGACAACGGCATCAAGTTTTTCGGGTCAGATGGCTTTAAATTGTCGGATGACCAGGAAGCTGAAATCGAAGCGCTGATTGATGCGGAAACGGATGACCTGCCGCGCCCAACAGGCGGCGACCTTGGCAGCATTACGGATTATTTCGAAGGTGGGCAAAAATACCTTCAGTATTTGAAGCAGACAGTGGATGAAGAGTTCGACGGCATCCATGTCGCGCTCGACTGCGCACACGGTGCGACATCAACGCTTGCGATGCACGTGTTTGCTGACCTCGATGCAGACATCAGCTCGATGGGCGCTTCGCCGAACGGCTTGAACATCAACGATGGCGTCGGATCAACGCATCCGGAGGCGCTTGCGAAGCTGGTCATGGACAAAGGTGCCGACATCGGCTTAGCCTTTGACGGTGACGGCGACCGCTTGATTGCGGTGGATGAAAAAGGGAAGATCGTAGACGGCGACCAGATCATGTACATTTGCGCGAAGCATTTGAAGTCTGAAGGTCGTTTGAAGAAAGATACGGTCGTATCGACGATCATGAGCAACATGGGCTTTTATAAAGCGCTTGAAGCGAATGGCATGAAGAGCGTGAAAACTGCTGTCGGCGATCGCTATGTGGTTGAGGAAATGAAGAGAAATGAATATAATTTGGGCGGCGAGCAGTCGGGCCATATTATTTTCCTTGATTACAATACGACAGGCGACGGCTTATTGTCAGGCCTTCAGCTTGTGAACATCATGAAGATTACGGGCAAGAAGTTGTCTGAGCTGGCGAATGAAATGACGATCTTCCCGCAGAAGCTGGTGAATATCCGTGTGACGGATAAGCATGCGGTGACGGATAACGCTCTCGTTGCGGCGAAGATTGCGGAAGTGGAGCAGGAGATGAACGGCAATGGCCGTGTCTTGGTGCGCCCTTCTGGGACAGAGCCGTTGGTTCGTGTCATGGTAGAGGCTGCTTCTGCAGAAGCGTGCGAAGAGTACGTGGAGCGTATTGCGGCAGTGGTTCGTGAAGAGATGGGCATGAAGTAAAAAGTTTTAAGGCCGGAGCAGATGCTTCGGTCTTTTTTTATTTGTGGAAGATGGGTGCGTAAGGCAAGAGGTTGCGATTGCGCTGCAAAATTTTATCACGTAAAAGGCATAATTTCGCTTCAAAGGCACGCTTTCCGGAGGGCTAGCACTAAGTCGCTTCGCTCTAAAACCCCTGCTCCCACATTTCCTTCGTAAATGCGTCGCAAACGAATAAGCTCAGCTTCCCTTCGCTTATTCGCTTGCAGGGTCTTAGCTGTCTCGCTGATCCTCACGGAGTCAGCCTTTTCCGCTCCATCTCTAAACTTAGAGTGGTAATAAAATTTTTCATTCTCTGAAATCAGTAAGAAAAAATAGATAAATCGGTTAAGAGAAAGAAAATGCAACTTTACTACCTTGTTCCTAAGAGATGAAGGGAGCGTATATTTTCAGCATTCACTCTGCTAAGGAGTGATTCCCCCAACTGCGGATGAATCTTAGAGAAGTGCAAATGATTGCCAGTCATTCCGATCCAATGAAATGTACCAGCCATCTCGCGCATATGGGTGAGAAGATGCAGTGAAACAGGTGATTTTCCTGGCTCACTGCAAGAGGTCAACCTAAAGCGAGACGGCGAATCCATTGGAGATGCTAAAAACAACTAGCGATACATTTTCACACCTCAATTCAAGCTCATTCCCGCAGCTCCAATTTACTAAGGAAGCGATGAGACAGTGGGTTACTGGCTCATTGCGGGAGCTCAACTCTAAGTGAGGCTGCGAATAATTTCGCGGCTTGAACCGGAAAGTGCGATTGCTGCACGTGAATCTAGGTTGTCACTTGCTCATCTCAATATGGATTTAAAGGAGAGATGTGGCTTTATTTCAATAAATCTCTGCACGCTTTCAATCAAATGATTATCAAGAAGTTCAAAAAGATAGCTTAACGCATTTTGGCGGAAAGCGCTTTCAAATGAGCCGAAAAGAGGGAGCGTGCTTGTTCTCATCGCTTTCCTTGTTCCTAATAACTTTCAGGAAACAAAATTTTTCAGAAAAGATGAGGATAAATGAACCATCTGTTGGAAGGTACGCATGCGGATTGACCTAAATAAGATTATGCGTTATTTGACGGAATTGTGTGGAGCGGTTATGATAAGAGAACCGATTTAACATCGATGCATGAGGGGGGATAGAGGTAAGTGCGAAGGAATACAATTATAGCGCCTGTACTGAAGAAATCGGACCGACCAGTCAGTCTTCAGTAGACGAGGAGGAGGAGTATCGAGATTTCGGCGGATACCTCCCGGCCGTGAAGCCCGGTCGTTATATCCAAGCTTAAAACAGTTGAGTGATCAATTGAACAACCAGCTTGGATGGGCTCAAGAAAAGTGATTGCGAACGCTTATTTTACATCAGTAAAAAAATGGAGGAATTATATTATGTGTGGAATTGTCGGGTATATTGGAGAACAGGATTCAAAAGAAATCTTACTTAAAGGCTTAGAGCGTCTGGAGTACCGCGGATACGATTCAGCGGGGATTGCAGTACGCAATGGCGAAGGTATCAAAGTGTTTAAAGAAAAAGGCCGTATTGCAGATTTGCGCGTAGTGGTAGAAGAGAGCATGACAGGAAATACCGGAATCGGGCATACGCGCTGGGCGACACACGGCAAGCCGAGCAAAGTCAATGCGCACCCGCATCAAAACACATCAGACCGCTTCACGATTGTCCATAATGGCGTAATCGAGAACTACCACCACATCCAGCGGGATTATTTGGATGGCGTGGAAATGGAGTCCGACACGGATACGGAGATCATTGTGCAATTGATCGGTAAATTTGTTGAAGAAGGCAAGACGACGGAAGAAGCGTTCAGCAAAGCTTTGAAGTTGATGAAAGGCTCTTACGCAATCGCGTTGCTTGATGCAGAAGAAGAGCAGACGATTTATGTTGCGAAAAACAAGAGCCCGCTACTTGTCGGCCTTGGGGACAGTTTCAACGTAATCGCATCTGATGCGATGGCGATGCTGCAAGTGACGAATCAGTTTGTTGAATTGATGGATAAAGAAGTCGTTATCGTCAAAAAAGACAGCGTGCAGATCTTGACGCTCGACGGCGAAGAAGTGACGCGCGAACCGTTCAAAGCCGAAATCGACATGAGCGATATCGACAAAGGCACATATCCGCATTATATGCTTAAAGAAATCGATGAGCAGCCAGCGGTTATGCGTAAAATCATCCAAGCATACCAGGACGAGAACGATCAATTGACGATCGATTCTTCGGTTTTGGATGCACTTGAATCAGCAGACCGTCTGTATATCATCGCTGCGGGTACAAGCTACCATGCAGGCTTGATCGGCAAGGAATATTTGGAGAAAATGGCGGGCATTCCGGTAGAAGTGCATGTAGCGAGTGAGTTCGGCTACAACATGCCGCTTCTTTCTGAGAAGCCGATGTTCATCTTCATCTCCCAGTCAGGCGAAACAGCCGACAGCCGCCAAGTACTCGTGCGCATTAAGGAACTCGGCCACCCATCCTTAACGATCACCAACGTTGCGGGTTCTACACTTTCCCGTGAGGCTGACCATACGTTATTGTTACATGCCGGCCCTGAAATCGCAGTTGCCTCGACAAAAGCTTATACGGCTCAGCTCGCGGTTCTTGCAATCTTAGCAGCCGTAACAGCTGAACGCCGCGGCCGCGCAATCGGTTTCGACTTGGTGCAGGAAATGGGCATTGTGGCAAACGCAATCCAAGCGCAAGTCGACATGAAAGAAGAAATCGAGCAATTGGCGACAGACTTCCTGGCGACAACACGCAATTGCTTCTTTATTGGCCGTTTGATGGATTATTTCGTCGGCCTTGAAGGCGCATTGAAACTAAAAGAAATCTCTTACATCCAAGCGGAAGGTTTTGCCGGCGGAGAATTGAAGCACGGTACGATTGCTTTGATCGAAGAAGGCACACCGGTCATCGCGCTTGCGACGCAGGAATCGGTCAACTTGAATATCCGCGGCAACGTCAAAGAAGTGGCGGCACGCGGCGCGAATACATGCATCATTTCCATGGAAGGATTAAACGAAGAAGGCGACAGCCACGTCTTGCCGAAAGTCCATGAGCTATTGACGCCGATCGTGTCGGTCATTCCGCTTCAGTTGATCAGCTACTACGCTGCATTGCACCGCGACTGTGACGTCGATAAACCACGCAACTTGGCAAAATCGGTGACGGTTGAATAAGTAAACAGTCAAAACCCTGCATTCGTGCAGGGTTTTTTATTTTTGTTAAACTAGTCTTCGAGAAAAAATGAGTCGAATGGCTTTATGTTTCCGGTTAGGTGCGCAAAATATATTTCCTTTAATAATAATGAAAGAATATTCAGTTTTTTATTTGAATTCGAGCGAACTTTCTCTTATGATGAAAGGGCATCGAGATGTGAAAGTCCCGGAAGTGAAATTACAATCACTATGGAGGAGGCACCACATTCATGACGAAAATTGGCATCATTACAGGAAGCACGCGGCCAGGACGCAACAGCCTGCAGGTAGCGGAGTGGATCAAAGGCATTGCAGACAAACGGGGAGACGCCGATTATGAAATCGTCGACTTGGCGGAATTCCATTTGCCGATGTATGCAGAACCGGTTTCTGCTGCATACAGCCAGGACTACCAAACCCCTGAAGCAATTCCATGGGCTAAAAAGATCGCCGAATTGGATGGGTACGTTTTTATCTGTCCCGAATATAACCATGGGGTGACGTCGGCGCTGAAGAATGCTATCGATTACCTGTATATCGAATGGAACAATAAGGCGGCCGGCATTGTCAGCTACGGTTCGGCAGGCGGTGTCCGTGCAGCAGAGGCTCTCCGCATTATCATGGCAGAATTGCAAGTTGCGACCGTCCGCACACATCCCGCCATGTCACTGTTTACGGATTTTGTGAAAATGAATGAGTTCAAGCCGGCGGCGGTGCATGAAAAAGCGGTCAATACGATGCTCGATCAGGTCAATGCCTGGACTAATGCCTTACAGCCCTTGCGCAAGCAATAACATTTAATAGAATAGGCTGCTTTAACCTGAGCCCTGAATGGGGAACACTTTTAAACGTGTCCTCATTCGGGGCTCAGTCCATTGAAAGAGTGTCTCTTCGTTTATTCGTGTACATATGGTAAAATTAAGGGAAACGGCTGAACGATATGCTATGCATAAGGAGTTTCTGTCATGGGAAATCCACAGAGCAAACGAATTGATTCTGCTTCAAAAATGATGGGGGCATCACCACAAGCCATCTACCGCGCATTGATCGCTTCGAGCCTCACGTAGGCGGCACTTACAGAATAGTTTTGACGTATGACACCACTCCTGAAGGCTTCGGCAAGACTTCGGAAAACACTGACACAACGGAAGGGGCATTTCTGGAGCTGTTTCAGGAAGCGAAAATTGTGCAGTCTGCCCGATTCGATTCGAACGATCCGGCGTTTGCGGATGAGATGATCTAGACGTGGTATTTGGAGGCTGTTCCTGAAGGTACGAAAGTCACCATCGTCTGTGAGGATGTGCTGGAAGGAATCCGGAAAGAAGATCACGATACGGGTTTGCATTCCACACTTGAAAATCTTGCTGTGTTTACTGAACAGGCTTCAACCATAGGGGGAACTGAAATGATCACTGGATTGCATCACGCGCAAATCACGATTCCAAAAGGGTCGGAGCAAGCGGGCAAGGAGTTTTACTGTGAAGTGCTCGGGCTGCCGGAAATCGATAAGCCGGAAGCCTTGAAAGGGCGCGGCGGCTTTTGGCTGTCTGTCGGCCATCAGGAAGTGCATGTCGGGACAGAAGACGGCTGACCGGCTCTCGACAAAAGCGCATCTAGCGTACCGGGTGGAGGATATCAGCTATTGGCGAGCAAGGCTAGAAGCGCAAGGCCTTGAAATTCTGGAGGCGGTGCCGATTTCGGGCTTTATGCGTTTCGAATTCCGGGACCCGTTCGGGAATCGTGTGGAATTGATTCATGCGTTTTAAGATTGCTTGCGGAAGCCAGTTGTTTAATAAGTTAAACAGGAAAGCGTTCTTAAAAGGCGTTTAATCAAATGAAAAATCCCTCTTGGCATGAAACAGTGCCAAGAGGGATTTTTTTGTAACGATAGTTTGTCAAATTAATTGCAAGACTTCGTCTCCAAAGGCTTAGGTAGCTGTTTTCCATCCCAGACATTTTCGTGGGCGACAGCTTTGAAGACAATCCGCCATTAAGTGCCGGATTTCCAGAACAGCTCAGTTGATTTTACAAACAATAAAAAAACAGTTTCAGTATCTGGTCTTGCTTTGGCAGGCTCAGTCGCGCGCGTCTTCACTCTTGATATCGCCGACTAGTTCTTCGAGCAAGTCTTCTAGTGTGATGAGTCCGGAAGTGCCGCCATATTCATCGAGCACAATTGCCAAATGGTCATTGTTTTTCTGCATCTCCAAAAATACTTCATCGATTTTCCATTTCTCAAAAACAAAATAGGGCGCCCGCAGGATCGGCCGGATATCGAAGGCTTGCTTGCCGGCGCTTTCCCTGTAGCGGAACAAATCTTTGATGTGGACGGTGCCGATAATATGATCAGCATCTTTTTCATAAACCGGGAATTTGCTGAAAGGGTTTTCGGTGACGAGTTGCACGACTTTTTCTAAGGAATCTTCAGCGGAAATGGCGACCATGTCCGTACGGTGCACCATGATTTCTTCGACGGTCTTATCGTTGAATTCAAAGGCCTGGGTGATGATGAATCGCTCCATCTCTTCGATAGTGCCTTTTTCTTTGCCGGCTTCGAGCATCAAGCGGATTTCTTCTTCGGTTTCGATCAAAATGGCTTTATGCGGATCGATGCCGAACATACGGAGCACCGCATTAGTCGACCACGAGAGAATTTTGACAAACGGGTTGGTGACAATCGCCAGAAACCGCAGCGGGTAGATAAACGTCATGGCGATCGGCTGGGGCTTTTGGAGAGCTAAGCGTTTCGGCACCAACTCGCCGAAGACGAGCGTGAAATAGGAAAGCAGGAATGTGATTAAGACTAATGATGTGACTTGGACGATCGCTGGAGAAACCGGAATGGCGGTCCCTTGGACATAAAGCGACAGCTCATCTGCAAAGCTGTCTGCCGCAAAGGCACTGGCCAAAAAGCCTGCTAATGTAATGCCGATCTGGATCGTCGCCAGGAATTGGCTCGGCTGCGACAACATGTCATCGATCAGCTGGGCTTTCTTGTTCCCTGATTCCGCCAGTTTCTTGATTTTGTAATCATTCAAGGAAATCAACGCAATTTCAGACGCCGCAAACAAAGCGTTGATGAATATCAGCACAATCAATATTCCAAGTGCCCATCCCATGAGTTCAGCCCCCTTGCTTGTCTGCATTCAATTCCATTGAAGAATAAAGCAATGTGGCAATAGCGGGGAGTTTTCGGATTGTCTAATTATATCTAGTTTAGCGGAAAGTGGTATGCGTGCCAATATAGAGTGCGGATTAAAAAAAGCCATGAAAAAAGAGGCGCCATCTGGCGTCTCTTTTTTCATGGATCACAAATGGTTAAATCGTGCCTGCTTCAAAAGATTCATCGCTGATTTCGCCGACGATTTCTTCCAAAATGTCTTCCATCGTGACAAGGCCCGCCGTGCGTCCGTCTATTCCGGTGATGATGGCCATATGCGTCCGGCTTTGCTGCATATTGCTCAGTACTTTCTGGATTGGCGTGTTCTCAGGGAAGCTCTTCATCGGGTGAAGGAAAGTTTCCGGTGCCTGGGTTCTGCCTGCAGCCATGCTCGTCAGCAGTTCTTTCGTGTTGATGAACCCAAGCAGGCGGTTAGTGTCTCCGTCTTCCGTAACAGGATAGCGGGTATATTCGTGTTCATCGAGCACCTCGAACAGCTGGGTGCGCGATAGGTTTTTGTCTACCGACACGATTTTTTCTTTTGGAATCATGATGTGTTTGACGATGCGTTCATCAAAATCAAAAATATTCTTCAAGTACGTCAATTCGGTCTGGTTGATTTCACCGCTTTGAAAACTTTCAGCCATGATCAATTTCAGCTCTTCTTCGGAATGGGCTTCCGTATGGCCGGTCGGTTCTACTTTGAACAGGCGCAGGAATAAACGTGCCGAGCCGTTCAACAGCCAAATGAACGGGTTCATCAATTTCCCGAACCAGTAAAGAGGCGGCGCGAGCAGCAAAGTCATACGTTCTGCGTATTGAATCGCCAAAGTTTTCGGTGCCAGCTCGCCGATGACGACGTGCAAAAAGGTGACGAGACTTAGTGCGATGGCGTATGACAGTACAGTTGCAATCGCAGGAGACAACTCGAAAGCATCGAAGATCGGTCGCAGGAGCCGTTCAACGGTCGGTTCTCCCAGAGCACCGAGAATCAGCGCTGTGATGGTAATGCCAAGCTGGCAGGCCGATAGGTAATAATCGAGTTTGTTTGCGACTTCTTTTGCGCGTACAGCTTTTTTATTACCTTCTGAAATCAATTGGTCAATTCGTGACATCCGTACTTTCAATATCGCGAATTCGGCTCCTACAAAGAAAGCAGTCGCTCCAATCATGATAGCCACGAGCAATAAGTTAATGATTATTTGTCCATCCAAGTTGATTCCCCCGAGTTGGGGGTTCACCTCCAAAAGTTAGTGTGTATGCATATATTAATTAGTGGATTTCGGTTTTTTTTGTAAACAGCACCTGCTTGATCTGCTGGTGATCCATGTCGGTGACGGTCCAAGTTGTATTTTTATACGTTAACGGTTCACCGATTTGGATTTCCCCGGTCGTGCGGTAATGGATCCAGCCGCCGATCGTGTCGATGTCGTCGCTTTCATCAAAGATGACGCCGAAGCGCTCTTCTAGTTCTTTCAAGAGAACGCGGCCATTCAATACGTACTCGTGGTCGCCGACTTTGCTGATTTCCGGCACTTCATCCTCATCGAATTCATCGCGGATTTCGCCGACGATTTCTTCGAGAATGTCTTCAAGGGCGATGATACCAGCCGTTCCGCCGTATTCATCCGCGACAATGGCCATATGGACGTGCGCGGTCTGCATTCTCAGCAAAGCGCCTTGAAGCCCAGTCATTTCAAACACGGTCGGCACTTCACGGACAAAGTCTTGAAGTTGCCACGCGCGCCCAGCGACGATATGCGGCAGCATTTTCTTAGCACTGACATAGCCAATAATCTGATCTTTATCGCCGTCTTCCGTGACGGGATAGCGCGTGTAATTGTGTTCATCGAGCATTTGGATGATTTCTTCGGCAGACATATCCAAATCGAGCGTGATGATTTCCGTCCGCGGCACCATGATGTCTTTCGCTGAGCGTTCATCGAATGTGAAGACATTTTCCATATAGGACAGTTCGTTTTGGTTGATGGCACCGCCTTTGAAGCTTTGCGCCATGACAATTTTCAGTTCTTCTTCTGAGTATGCTTGTTCGTGCCCGGGTTGGACACCAAACAGTCTCAGCAAGAGACGAGCCGCGCCGTTCAAGGTCCAGATGAATGGGTACATCAATTTTCCGAACCAGTAAAGCGGGGGCGCCAACAGCAGCGCCATTTTTTCCGCGTATTCGATGGCGAGCGTTTTCGGCGCCATTTCCCCTAGGACGACGTGCAAATATGTCACCAAAAGAAAAGCGATGGCGTAGGAAGAGGCCGATGCAGCAGCAGCCGACACTTCGAAAAAGTCGAAAATCGGATACATGAGCCGTTCGACGGTCGGTTTCCCGAGTGCACCAAGGCCGAGTGCTGTCACCGTAATGCCGAGCTGGCAGGCAGACAGGTAATAATCCAAGTTGCTGGCAACTTCTTTGGCGCGGACGGCTTTTTTATTGCCTTCCGCAATGAGTTGGTTCAAGCGGGACATCCGGATTTTCACGACTGCAAATTCAGAGCCGACAAAAAATGCGGTCAAAGCGAGTAACAGGACGAGCAAAGCAAGATTCAGTATTGTAATGATATCCACGTAAGATTCCCTAAAAAGGGATTCACCTCCATAAGTAATTCAGCGAGTGCGCCAGACGTAGAAAAATCTCAACGTATTCACTGATTGTTTTCATAGTCCGCCAGTAGACATGGCATATGAGTTCCGTTCGTCGAAGAAAGGGCAATCCATCCGGGCGCTGCTGCTTTTCGATCTGTTCGATATGTTTTCGAACATCCGGCAACTATCCATGCGAAACTGGTTAAAGCAAATGTTTCGTTCTATTACACTATTAACCGTTGCTAGTCCCTTCCCAATGGTTTCCCCTCCTTCTATATTAAGGAGTATAATACCATATAAGCTGTAAGAAAGTAGCAAAACAGTCAGTAGTTTTGCAAAAATTTAGCCGTGAATTTGAAGATTTAATATAGTGCTGTTTTATTTTTCTGTGCTATAATTTTTTTAACAACTCAATAGACCTTGACATCACGTCAAAGGGGAGTAGCTATGGGGAAACCTATTTCACAGTCGTCATCACGTGGATCCGTCCATCGGTTGTGATAGCAAATCAATTTGCTTAGCAAGACCTTTGCCTTCTATAGGCAGAGGTCTTTTTTGTTGCCAAAAATAGGGAGGTTTTCCACTTGGAAGCTATATTATTGGAGTATTTATGGGTGCTGCTCGTACTTGTCGCACTCGAAGGTTTGCTCGCTGCGGACAACGCAGTCGTCATGGCGGTCATGGTCAAACACTTACCGAAAGTACAGCAAAAGAAAGCGTTGTTCTACGGTTTGCTCGGGGCATTCGTTTTCCGTTTCGCGGCGCTGTTCATGATTACTTTGCTCGTCGACGTCTGGCAAATCCAAGCACTCGGGGCAGCGTATTTACTGTTTATCGCATTTAAGCATATTTACGATCAGCGAAAAGGCAAAGAACATACAATCGAACCGGAAGCGACAAAAGGTTCCGGCTTTTGGATGACGGTTTTGAAAGTGGAGCTCGCTGACATCGCGTTTGCGGTCGATTCCATGCTTGCCGCGGTTGCGCTCGCAATCACCTTGCCGCATCTAGGCTCGATGGAAGTCGGCGGAATTAACGGCGGACAGTTCGGCGTCATGCTTGCCGGCGGGTTGATCGGACTGGTCATCATGCGTTTTGCGGCGCATAAGTTCGTCAAGTTACTGTCGAATTACCCGCAGCTGGAAACGACAGCATTCGTCATCGTCGGCTGGGTCGGCGTCAAGCTGACCGTGCTGACTCTTGGACACGAAGGCGTCGGTATCTTGCCTTATGGTTTCGTCCACTCGACAGAATGGAAACTGATTTTCTGGGGTGTTTTGCTTGCCATCGTTGTAGTTGGCGCTATTGTCAGCATCAAGAAAAAGCGCGAGCAATCTGTCGCGTAGTGTATGTGTATGAGGGGGAGCGGTTGTTGCATGGCTCTCTCCCTCATGATAAAATCAACTCACTTCAGAAATGAAACGAGCTGATGGGTGGACGATGGACAACTAACCTGTTTTTAGTCATTTGAAATAACCAATTTCGAAGACCAAAAAATAGGATTAGTCTGCCCATTTCACCAAACGACGCTGCCATTGAACGAGAGCTTTTTTGGCGCATCCTGAATGTACCAACTAATCCTTCCAAATCTTGGTTTGGGAGGTTTTTTTGTTCTCCCTGCCAAAATAACAAGGAATGGTTCTATATGACGGAATTGATGAAGTTAATCAATGTGTCAAATGAAAAAGAGTGGGATAACGAGCATTTGAAAAGTAAGCTCGCCGCTACAAAAGAAGAACTGGCAGCGGCGGTCAAAACGTATTTAGCGTCATTTCCCGGGAAATAATTTTCGATGAAAAACTATCAGACGAAGGAGAACCTCATGACCAAGCGAATCGACGAACAAGCACTCCATCAAAAGCATTATGCGGAAATCCGTGAAAAAGTGGCGGACGATCCCTTTGCTCGGTCGCTAGGGATCCACTTGACGAAATTCGAAGAAACGATGGCCGAAGCGGAAATCCTCGTGCAGGCTCATATGGTCAACGCTTACGGAACGGTTCACGGAGCGGTCATTTACGCACTTGCCGACCATGTATTATCGGTCGCGAGCAATGCACATGGCAAAGCATCGGTCGGATTGTCGACCAATGCCCAGTTTATCCAAGCGGCGCAGCCTGGTGATTTGCTGACGGCGCGGGCTGTCGAGACTAAGCGCAATTTCCGCGTCGGATTCTACCGTGTCGACGTGTTGCGCGGAGAAGAAATAATCGCGACGGTCGATGCGGTTTCGTACCGGAAAAATCAATATTTTGTGGAAACGGAATAACCGAAAGCAATAGCTGTCTTCATCATAAAGGAGGCGGAAGCCATGAATGAGTTTGCTGAATATTTATCAAAACTCGATAACGGTCACCAGGAGCGCGTGGAAGAAGTGCTGAAGTGGGTCATGGAAACCTATCCGCAGCTTGCCCCGCGCGTCGCTTGGAACCAGCCGTTTCCAAGTTACCCGTTGATGGCGAACAAAGTGGTATCGCAAGGAAACAATAGCCATAATTTAATCCGAAACGGCAATATTAATGTGAATCATTATTTAGCATCGAGCTTCACGATGAAGCTCGACCAAAACACACGGGCGAGAGCGATTAATTTTGCTAGTGATTACAGGCTGACTTTGGATGTCGGAAACAAAGATATCTCACTTGTCGTCGACAGCATCTCGGGACAGGGCCATTTGGACGTTATCAGCACTGGTGGCGGCAGTTTGACTTTGTATGTGAACGACAATATAAACATTCGAGGAGATTTGAACAAAAGCCGGGGAAAAGATGTGTTCATTTATCTCGGGCCTTCAACAAATCCAGATAGACCAAAAACTTTAGTGAGCACAAGTTATGCAGAGTTTAACGCTTCGCTTTATGCATGGGATGCCAATCTTGAGATTATCGGGTCGGCAGGATTCACAGGCCAGCTTGTGACGGGCGGGAAATCGGTAAAAGTGTCTGGAGGGTCGAGTGCCCAATCGGACACGACCGTTGTCTACGCACCGAACGCGACAGTGGAATTGGTGCAAGGAGGAAGACTGCTCGGTGCGGTCGTCTCCAATGTATTCAAATTGAGCGGCGGCGCGAGTGTCCAAAGCAGTGAAGTGGACTTGGGCGATGGCCCATTTTTCCAGGAGACAGGTGGAGAACGCGAAATCTTCCTAGACAGCGGTGCGACATTGGAACAATAGATCGACAAGCTCGATAAACCAAAAAACCCCACGCGTTCCGTTTGACGGGAAGCGTGGGGTTTTGGCTAAACTGTTTTATATGCAAGCGGTTCGGCAGCCGGTTTCCCGAAATAATAGCCTTGGAACAATTGATAGCCCTGTTCTTTCAGCCACAAGAAATCTTCTTCGGTTTCGATGCCTTCAGCGAGCGGCGTAGAGCCGACCCCTTGTGCTTTTTGCAGGAAGCTTTGTGCCACGGATTGTTTTGCCGTGTCATTCGCGACGCCATGGACGTATTGCATATCGAGTTTCATGAAATGCGGCTTTAGTTCATCGAGCACTTCGGCGGTGCTATAGCCTTCGCCGACGTCATCAAGTGCGTACTGGAAGCCTCTTGATTTATAGTAGCCGAGTATGTGCTTCAAATGCTCCAAATCATCGACTTTCTCAGATTCGACGACTTCAAAGACTATTTGCTTCGGGTCGACGCCGGTTTCGTGCGCCAATTCGATCGTCGACCGCAGGCAGAATTCCGGTGAGTAGATCGATGTCGGAATGAAATTGATGAACGCTTTTTCGCCGGACAATTTTGCGGCAGCCCGTACGGCCGTCATGCGGCAAACCCGGTCGAGTGCATATAGTCGCCCGCGGCTTTTCGCTGCAGGAAAAATGGTGTTCGGGTAAATCATCTTGCCGTTTGCATCGTGGAACCGTGCGAGCATTTCGTATGCGTACACATTGCGCTCCGCATCGACGATCGGTTGGTAATGCGAGATGACCCGCTCGTTTTGGATGACCTCATCAATCCATTCCATGTCGAACACTTGGCGCATTTCGGTGATCGGCTGATAGCTTTGCTGATGGATTCGAAACTCCGCCAGATCCGTTTCCAGCAAGTCTTCGCAAAAACTCAAAAACTCGCGAGCACCAAACTCGTCCATTCTTAGGCGGGTGTCTTTTAACAAGACATCTAAACCTTGGCGTTCTAAATGATCTATGGCAATCGGGATAATCGATTGGTTCAATTCACCGTTCAGGCGAATATCAAATGTTAATGTTGAGACAGAACAACTGCTGCAGTTCAAACATGATCCCCCTTTGTATGTGGTAATTAAAGTATATCGGATGTGATTTAATTCACAAGAAAAATTTACAAAAGTGACTTTGGGTGGGGGAAACGCATGGAATTCACCAAAATGGTTGGTTATCTGATCCTGGCCAGCCGGGCAGAACTATTGCCCCCGTGTGCCTGTAAACGCTAAGATGAAAAGACAAACTGACGTGGAGGCGATAGGATGAATGAAGAAATGATATTTCGGCAATGGAAAACGTGGCGCGGCATGATCATCAAGTTGCTGGATAAAGTGACGGAAGAGGAAGCGGACCAGATGCCGGCACCATTCCGTAATTCGATCCGCTGGAACGCCGGACATTTGGTGGCGGGCATTGACGGTTTTGTTGCAAACTCACTCGACACCAAACCGTTTTTGCCGGAGCGCTATGCGGAGCTGTTCGCAAGCGGCACGTCGCCTGAAAACTGGCAAGGGGATGTGCCGTCACTCGACGAACTGAAGCAAGTGCTTGCCGACCAGCCTGACCAGATTGAGCACGTGACCGCCGGCAAGCTCGACAGCAAATTGCTCCAGCCGTTTCTCGGCATGGAAACGCTCGGTGAAGTGCTGGCGTTCATGATTTCCCATGATGCCCTTCATCTCGGGACGATGAACGCGATTCGAAAGACAATTAAAAAAAGCTGAGCCATATATGGCTCAGCTTTTTTTTGATGTGAAAAGAATATTTATATTAATTCATAAAAGAATATAAGTACAAAAGTAATGGCTAGGTATAGGTAAATAGAATTTATTTTTTGATTTTTAAAAATTTGGAAGTTATGATAGAAGAAGGAAATAAAAAACACCGACACATGGCCGGTGGCGGAGACCTCAAAGGATCAACTTTTACGCTTTAAGCTTATTTTAACGTACCAATGTAATGTTACAGAGTAGTAACATTTCTTAGCGTACACTTTCAGTACAAAAATGTAAAGGGGGATTTTCTAAAATGAAAGAATATACAATTGGATTAGATATTGGTACAGCAAGTGTAGGATGGGTTTGTATTGATGAAG
Source organism: Planococcus sp. ISL-109 (assembly GCF_018613655.1). Taxonomy (GTDB): domain Bacteria; phylum Bacillota; class Bacilli; order Bacillales_A; family Planococcaceae; genus Planococcus. The sequence continues at coordinate 7,626 of NZ_JAGGPW010000009.1, read as the reverse complement.
ACTATAATATTTTGAAATATAATAATCGCCATGCATTTGGAGTTCATGAATTTGAATCCGCAGAAAGTGCAGTTGGCAGGAGACTGAAACGAGGAATGAGAAGACGCTACAATCGCCGGAAAAAGAGGCTGCAGTTACTTCAATCATTATTTGAATCATACATATCTGAAAATGACTTCTTTTCAAAAACGGATTCTCAGCATTTTTGGAAAAATAATAACGAATTTGAAAACCGTACCTTAACGGAAGTTCTTTCTGCGCTAAGAATTAATCCGCGCAAGTATCCGACCGCTTATCATTTGCGAAAAGACTTGATAGAGTCAAATAAAAAAGTGGACTTGCGTCTTGTTTACCTGGCTTTACATAACTTGGTGAAATATCGCGGTCATTTCCTGCAAGAAGGAGATTGGTCGGAAGCCGCTTCTGAAGAGGGAATGGATGAGCAACTTTCGGAATTGCTTGTTCGATATGCGGAGTTGGAAAACTTATCTCCGCCAGACTTGAGCGAGTCACAATGGAAAGATGCGGAGCGGTTGCTTCTTGATCGGCGTCTTACCAAAACAGATCAGTCAAAAGAGCTGACGGCATTGCTTGGAAAAGAGTATGAGCCGTTTTGCAAACTTGTTGCTGGCAGGGATGTTTCGCTTCACCAATTATTTCCGAGTTCAGCACAAGCAACATTCTATAAGGAAGCTAAAGCAAAAGTTCAGCTTTCCAATGAAAATACGGAAGAGACTATGGAGATGTTGCTAGAAGAGGAAAGTGCATTGCTAGAAGCAGTTCAGCCTTTTTATCAACAGGTAGTTCTCTATGAGCTACTGAAAGGTGAAGCATATGTAGCAAAAGCGAAAGTAGCAGGATTTGATCAGTATAGGAAAGATCTTGCAGCACTGAAGAGCTTGCTTGATAAGTCATTCGGCGAGAAGATATACCGATCCTATTTTATCTCTGATAAAAATAGTCAACGTGAATTTCAAAAGACACATAAATATGAAGTGCTATGCAAGCTTGACCGCTTCAATAAAGAAAAGAAATACGTTGAAAACTTTTATAAAGAGTTGAAGAAGTTGCTAGAAGACAAACTGAAGAAGCAAGACACTAATGTAAATGAAAAAAATGAGATGGAACGGATTATTCAAGCAATCGACAGCGATCAATTCCTTCAAAAGCAAAAAGGGATTCAAAACGCCGCTATTCCTCATCAAAATAACTTATATGAAGCCGAACAAATTCTTCGGAATCAGCAAGCCCATTATCCATTCATCACGAATGAATGGATAGAGAAGGTAAAACAGATTATCGCATTCCGTATCCCTTATTATATTGGACCACTCGTAAAAGATACTGAACAATCACCATTCAGTTGGGTCGAACGGAAAGGAGATGCGTCTATAACGCCTTGGAATTTCGATGAACAAGTGGATAAAGCAGCATCTGCTGAAGCTTTTATTTCTCGGATGCGCAATACTTGTACATATTTGAAAGGACAGGAAGTGCTGCCGAAGAGTTCACTTACTTACGAACGTTTCGAAGTGCTTAATGAACTAAACGGCATACAACTGCGAACAGCGGGAGCAGAACCGGATAGGCGCTATCGTTTATCAAGCGACATGAAGCACTGGATTATCGATAACGTATTTAAGCAATTCAAAACCGTCAGCTCTAAACGGTTGCTTCAAGAGTTGAAGAAAAGTCCGTACGCGGATGAACTTTACGATGAACAAACTGGAGAATTAAAAGAAGTGTACGGAACACAAAAGGAAAATGCCTTTTCGACGAGCTTGAGCGGATATATAACGATGAAATCCATCTTAGGTGAAGCAGTCAATGAAAATCCGGCAATGGTCGAGGAACTCATTTATTGGATTGCGGTGTTTGAAGACCGGGAAATTCTTCACTTGAAAATTCGTGATAAATATCCGTCCATTACAGACATTCAACGACAAAAGTTAGCACATGTGAAACTTCCTGGTTGGGGGCGATTCTCTAGAACTTTGCTGGATGGTCTACCACTTGATGAAGAGGGGCAAAGCGTTCTTGACCATATGGAGAACCACTCGGCCGTCTTCATGGAGATATTGAAGAGCAAAGATTTTGGATTAGAAAAGAAAATTCAAAAGATGAATCAACACCAAGTGGATGGAACGAAAAAAATCCGCTATCAAGATATTGAAGAATTAGCAGGTTCGCCAGCATTGAAGAGGGGAATATGGCGTTCTGTAAAAATAATAGAAGAGTTGGTCGATATTTTCGGAGAACCAGCCAATATCGTTTTAGAAGTGGCACGGGAAGACGGAGAGAAGAAGCGAACGAAAAGCCGCAAAGAACAATGGGATGAATTACTAAAAACGACACTTAAAGAAGATTCCGCGCTGAAAAGTTTTATTAAAGAGGTAAAAAGCCAAGGCGATCAACGATTTGATGATCGACGTTTTTGGCTATATGTAACGCAGCAAGGAAAATGCTTATATACAGGAAAAGCATTGGATATTCAAAATTTATCAATGTATGAAGTGGATCATATTTTACCGCAGAATTTTGTGAAAGACGATAGCTTCGATAACTTAGCGCTTGTCATGCCGGAAGCGAATCAGCGCAAAAATCAAGTAGGCCAAAACAAGATGCCGCTTGAAATTATTGAGGCTAATCGACAATATGAGATGCGCATGTTTTGGGAGCGGCTGCATGAGTCGAAGCTCATCTCGAACGGGAAATTAGGTCGCTTGAAAAAGCAAAGCTTCGATGATGTGGATAAAGATAGATTTATTGCCCGCCAATTGGTTGAGACGCGTCAAATCATCAAACATGTCCGGGATTTGCTCGATGAACGGTTTTCAAAAACGGATGTGCATCTAGTGAAAGCAGGCATCGTCTCGAAGTTCAGGCGCTTCAGCGAAATACCAAAGATCCGTGATTATAACAATAAGCATCACGCGATGGATGCTCTTTTCGCAGCAACGCTTATCCAATCGATTCTTGAGAAATATGGACATAATTTCCTGGCGTTCGATATGTCGAGAAAGGATCGTCAAAAACAATGGCGCTCAGTTCAAGGGAGTTCGAAGGAATTTTTCCTATTCAAAAACTTTGCCAATTTAAGATTGCAAAGTTCTGTAACCGGTGAGGAAGTATCCGGCTTGGAATATATCCAGGATATCTATTATGAGTTGCCTTGGCAGACAACAAAAATGACACAGACCGGAGATGGGATGTTTTATAAAGAAACCATTTTTTCTCCAAAGGCAAAGAAAGCTAAATATGAATCACCAAAAACCGAGAAATTTGTTCATGATGAAGTGAAAAATCATTCTATTTGTTTAGTAGAGTATAAGTTTATGAAAAAAGATAAAGAGTTAACAGAAACCAAGTTCATCGATTTAAAAGTGATTGAATACCATCAGTTTTTCGGCAGTCCTGAAGGTCAACTAGCAAGACATCTAGCAGAAAAAGAAGCGAAAGCTCCGGTAGTGGGTGCACGGATTCTTAAAACGATTCCAAAATACCAGAAGATATGGATGGAAGGTTTCCCTTACTACTTTATATCGACGAAAGAACTTCACAATGCGCAGCAATTTGAAATACCACGTGAATTGATGGATACCGTTCAGCAATTAGATGAGCGGTCAACACCTGAAGATTTGAAGTCAGTATTTGGGTACTTAGTTGAAAAAATGCAAAGTACCTATCCAATTTATAATAAGGACTCGATTAATGAGCGATTACAAAAGTTTGTTGAAACTGAACTTGAAGATTTAGAATCATTTCAAAAAGGGTTTGAGGAATTAAAGAAAGCAGTTGCCGCGAATGCTCAACGCTCGGACAAGTTCGGTAGCCGAATTTCTAAAAAGCCGAAGCCTGAAGAAGTGGTAGTTGGCTATGAATCTATCACAGGTCTTCGCTATAGAAAGCCGAAAAAAGTAGTAGGAGAACTTCAATGAGCTGGCGGACAGTCATTTTATCGAAAGAAGCCAAGCTCACCCTGCGGATGGAGCATTTAATTATTTCAGGGGAGACGGTAAACCGCATTCCTTTGGAGGAAATCGGATTTATGCTCATTGAAAATCCCAATATCCAATTAACGGGCCATTTAATCAATGCTTTATCTGAATACCGTATCGTCACGCTTATATGTGATGCGAAGATGAAGCCTGCAACTGTTGTGAATTCAGTTTACGGACACCATCGCCAAAGCCGGCATATTGTAAAGCAAGCTTCTTGGGCAGAAGACAGGAAAGGCATCTTATGGCAAGAAATCACAAAACAGAAAATCGAGAATCAACGAAGATTACTGGTTCATTTGAAAAAAGAAGGAACTGAAGAGCTAGGGGTGTTCCGCGATCAAGTCGAAGTATTCGATGTGACCAATCGGGAAGGGCACGCAGCAAAAGTTTATTTCAACCGGCTGTTCGGCCAGGACTTTTCCCGCGGGTTGGATGAACCGAGAAATTGGGCTCTTAACTATGGTTATGTCGTCCTCCATTCACTTATTGCCCGTCAAATTGTCAGCCGGGGATATTTGACGGAAATCGGTATTTTCCATGCGAATGAGTTTAATCAAATGAACTTGGCGAGCGATTTCGTTGAAGTTTTGCGACCGCTTGTCGACCACATCGTCCATGAACAAATTACGGATACTTTTGGTAAAGAGGAAAAAAGAATGGTGCTTAAAATGCTGGAGTATAAGATTCGAATCCGAAATTCGAACCAGTATTTGCAGACAGGAGTCCAGTTTTACTTGGACAGCTGTCTTCAATACTTAAATGATGGTCAAAAAGCGAAATTGCTATTCCCGATTTTGGACTTTCCGAAAATGAGGTGAAGGATGTGCATCGAATCATGAGGCTGATTGTCATGTTTGACTTGCCGGTGGAAACGTCGGCTGATCAACGGAACTATCGAAAGTTCAAAAAGTTTCTTCACATCAACGGCTATGCGATGGTGCAGTATTCCATCTACTCGAAAATTGTCATGAATCACTCTGCGCTGCAGTTCCAAAAAAAGAAATTGCAAGTGAATCTTCCTGGAAGAGGCCATGTGACGAGCTTATTGGTCACCGAAAAGCAATTCGCCAATATGGAGCAGCACAATCGACCGTTGCGGCATGAAGAACAAATTGACACAGTTGAAAGGACAATCGAGTTATGAACTGGCATTCCAATTTGTTTGAGACAATTCCATTAGTCGAAGGTGAAGTAAACGTCATTGTGTTCGCAGATCTTGAAAAGCAATTCGCTTACCGCCAGTTGGTGAAACATTGGACGGCTCATCAGCGCATGGATTACCCATTTTGTCTTCTGACTATAAATGGCCGAGAAGTGCCAGCAAAGGAAATCAATGTTTTATCGATGCACGGAGGAGGCATGGAATTTTTTAAGGACAAGCACCATGCTAAGCAACTTCTGGAACTAATGAAATTCGAACTTGAAAATTCCCCTGAGCTGATTCAAGTGTTCACCTTACTCCAAGTAGAATTGGAGAAGGCTTTCGAGCAATGGGTTGTCGAATTTGACGGTGTCGAACTCCAGCCTTCGACTGAAATGGTAAGTTTCGAACAATTAATCAAACTAGCTCCGATCGAAGTTCGATCTGCTACGGGTGAGCCGATTGGAGCTTACGAATATCAGTCATTCCTATTGAAAAGTTGGCTGCATTTAGTCCATAATAAAAAGACCAATGTATGTTTTTATGATTTTCCAGAAAATGAATTGAATAAATCGGAGCTGAAAGAACTTTTTGACTTCGCCAATAGCCAGGGGTGCACAATGATTTGCTTGACCACGAGTCAGCGAGTCATAAATCATGTAGGCATTTCGAATGTCCATCTTATCAGGCATACTGGCGAACGCTACATGATCGAAACTCTGTATGAAGAGTTGAAATTATTCTTCAGCGATGCGCCTGAATCACTCGAATCGTTTGCTAAAAGCCTGGCATACAGCGATTTCCACGAAGACTACACCATGCTCGATCCAAAGTGGCGAGAGTTCTTAATCAGTAGAACGTGCTAATACTACTCTCAGAATTTGAGGTTTTAGACCAATGTAATTTTAGAGAGTAGTAAAACAAGATTATAATTTGACTGACATTGACATCTGTTTTAGACCAATGTAATTTTAGAGAGTAGTAAAACCTTAATTGCCTTGCCTGTTACCGCTGTAGAGTTTTAGACCAATGTAATTTTAGAGAGTAGTAAAACCGGCGAACGGGATTATATCTTGTTTCTTCTGTTTTAGACCAATGTAA
>NZ_JAGGPW010000009.1:0-1337 GCF_018613655.1 Planococcus sp. ISL-109 | reverse complement strand
TTAGAGAGTAGTAAAACGTAAACCCGTTCTAATTCATATGTTTTGATGTTTTAGACCAATGTAATTTTAGAGAGTAGTAAAACATCAGGAGTCATATCGAACGTTCATATCAAGTTTTAGACCAATGTAATTTTAGAGAGTAGTAAAACTGCGCATCCGCAGATCACCTTGCGTTATATGTTTTAGACCAATGTAATTTTAGAGAGTAGTAAAACAAAATTGATGACGCTATCGCGAATGGTGGAGTTTTAGACCAATGTAATTTTAGAGAGTAGTAAAACAAGAATACCTTCCCGCAATGTATGCAGCCGGTTTTAGACCAATGTAATTTTAGAGAGTAGTAAAACCCAAGCGCCAACAGTCGCCGCCTAAAGCAGGTTTTAGACCAATGTAATTTTAGAGAGTAGTAAAACGCATAACCTCGCATAAGTCGCTGCCATTAGGTTTTAGACCAATGTAATTTTAGAGAGTAGTAAAACTTCCGATACGATGACAAGCGAGTTCTTGCGGTTTTAGACCAATGTAATTTTAGAGAGTAGTAAAACCAACGGCAGAACTGCACTTGTTTACCCGTAGTTTTAGACCAATGTAATTTTAGAGAGTAGTAAAACCATTTCTCGGACATTCAGCGCTGCCGATACGTTTTAGACCAATGTAATTTTAGAGAGTAGTAAAACACAACATTTGTCGAGAACGTACAAGCACCAGTTTTAGACCAATGTAATTTTAGAGAGTAGTAAAACGCTGTTTGGTGGCGTCGGGGCTGTCGTCGGGTTTTAGACCAATGTAATTTTAGAGAGTAGTAAAACGATGAACTGTGGACGCTGACGAATAGTGGCGTTTTAGACCAATGTAATTTTAGAGAGTAGTAAAACTTTTTGATCGTCCGGCTGCAAACGACATTGGTTTTAGACCAATGTAATTTTAGAGAGTAGTAAAACTAGGTGGTCAGCGGAAAAGGGGAAAACTGTGTTTTAGACCAATGTAATTTTAGAGAGTAGTAAAACATAAATCCTGCCGAGTTCTTGCTCGCTCAAGTTTTAGACCAATGTAATTTTAGAGAGTAGTAAAACAAGCGATGGAACGCATTAAAGCGGACGGAAGTTTTAGACCAATGTAATTTTAGAGAGTAGTAAAACATTCTTAGTGTTGGGCTTGGTCGCTATATAGTTTTAGACCAATGTAATTTTAGAGAGTAGTAAAACACTACGCAACCAAGTATACGAACGAGACAAGTTTTAGACCAATGTAATTTTAGAGAGTAGTAAAACGCAATCGACTTACGGCGCGTTGAATTACCGGTTTTAGACCAATGTAATTTTAGAGAGTAGTAAAAC
>NZ_JAGGPW010000008.1 GCF_018613655.1 Planococcus sp. ISL-109 | reverse complement strand
TTGGCATTCCCATTTTTAGTTATGAGTAACTTCCGTCTCTTAAAAGATGAGGAATCTCGGAAGAACCTCTTTAAAACGGAATAAAAACTATTGACTAATCGTAAGAAAGAGCCGCTCTGGAAGCGGCTCTTTACTTTACACTTTTTCTTTTTTCAAATGCAACTTCCCCGTGCAGCGTCCGCATCTATACTTTGCCGTATTCATCCGGATCTTTCGGGGATACTCGGTATTGCAGGATATGCACTCATATAGATGAAAGCCGGAAGTATTCCGCCGTTTTTCCGCCAGGAGCGAACAGAAACGTGGCGATCCCGATTCTGTCAATAACTCCCGGAAATCTTTGTCCCGGTGTTTGTAACCTTTCCCTTCAAGATGCAGGTGATAATGGCACAACTCATGCTTAATGATTCCGGCGAGTTCTTCATGGCCAAACTTGTTATAAGAAGCCGGATTGATTTCGATATCGTGCGAGCGCAGCAAGTATCTTCCACCCGTTGTGCGCAGGCGCTTGTTGAATATGCCTTGGTGGCGGAATGGTTTACCGAAGACATCCCGGGAAATTTCTGCAATCAGCTTGGTCAGTTCTTCATTGGTCATGTTATCTCTCCTGGAGATCTGGCTGTTGTTCTTTCGGCGGAAGCATCGTCAACGCAATGCGCCCTTTTTGCTTTTCGACTTGGTCGACCCACACCGTCACGATGTCGCCGACTGCGACCACATCAAGCGGATGCTTTACAAATCCTTTTTTGAGCTTGGAAATGTGTACGAGTCCGTCCTGCTTAACTCCGATGTCGACGAAGGCACCGAAGTCGACGACGTTACGCACCGTTCCCTGCACTTCCATCCCTGGCATTAAGTCTTCCATCTTCAAGATGTCGCTTTTGAGAAGCGGCTGTGGAAATTCATCACGCGGATCGCGGAACGGTTTCTTTAATGCATCGACGATATCTTTGAGCGTCACCTTGCCGACTTCCCATTCAAGGCTTAATGCTTCTACATCCAAGCCTTCCAGCTTGCCGACAATTTCGGGGCGACCGATCATTTTCTTATCTGCTCCGATCGTCTTCAGTATTTTTTCAGCAGTTGCATAACTTTCCGGGTGGATACCGGTTGCATCGAGCGGGTTCTTGCCTTCCGGTATCCGCAAAAATCCGATCGCTTGCTCATAAGTTTTTGCCCCAAGGCGCGGGATTTTTTTCAGTTGGACACGAGAAGTGAAGCGACCGTTCTCGTCTCTTACGGTAATGATATTCTCGGCGACGGTCTTGCTGAGTCCAGCGACGTATTGAAGCAGCGATGCGGAAGCCGAGTTAACATTAACGCCAACTTGGTTAACGGCAGTCTCGACGACAAACGTCAGTTGGTCCGCCAGCTTTTTCTGCGACACGTCGTGCTGGTACTGGCCAACACCCACTGCTTTCGGGTCGATCTTCACGAGTTCTGAAAGCGGGTCCTGGAGACGGCGGGCAATAGAGGCCGCACTGCGTTCTTCCACTTGCAAGTTCGGAAACTCCGCACGGGCAATAGCAGAAGCCGAATAAACACTCGCTCCAGCTTCGTTGACGATGACATACGATGCCTTGGTTGCGGATTCCGTTAAGAAATCGGCTACAAATTGTTCTGTCTCACGTGAAGCGGTGCCGTTTCCGATCGCCATAATCTCAATCGGGTAAGTTTCCGTTATACGCTGCAAAGTTTTTTTCGCGCCTTGTTGGTCGGACTTTGGCGGATGCGGATAGATTACGGCCACTTCTAGTAACTTGCCCGTTTCATCAATGACAGCTAATTTACAGCCGGTGCGGTATGCCGGATCGATGCCGAGCACCATTTTGTCTTTCATCGGAGGCTGCAGCAGTAGGTTGCGAAGATTCTCCGAGAAAATATGGATAGCTTGAATTTCGCCTTTTTCACTTAGTTCCGTGCGGATTTCCCGTTCAATTGACGGTTGGATCAATCGTTTATAGCTGTCCTCGATTGCCGCTTCGAGTTCTTTCGCGGAAGGACTCCCCATTTTCATCCATTTATTTTTCATTAAACGAAGAATGCGGTCAGCAGGGGGAACGACAGCTACCTTCAACACACCTTCTTTTTCACCGCGGTTGATTGCAAGGGTGCGGTGCGGAACGATTTTTTTAATGGCTTCGCTGTATTCATAATACATCTGGAATACTTGCTTCTCGTCTTCATGGCTTTTTTTGGCAGCCGTCTCCAGTATGCCAGCATCTCGTGTCAGGCGGCGGGCTTGTTCCCGGATATCCGGGTCATCTGCAAACAATTCGGCTAAAATATCCTGTGCCCCTGCAATAGCTTCTTCAGTGGATTCCACACCTTTTTCAGCGTTGATATAGTGTTTTGCCACGATTTCCAACTGCTCTTTCCCTGGTTTCAAAAGCCAATCCGCCAATTCCTGCAAGCCTTTTTCTTTGGCGATTGTGGCTTTTGTGCGGCGCTTTTGCTTAAAGGGACGGTACAGATCCTCCACTCGCTGTAAAACGGTCGCTGCCCGGATGTCCTTCTCGAGTGTCGGTGTCAGTTGTTCCAGCTCATCAATGGAGCGGATGACATCCGTTTTTCTCTGTTCCAAATTCTGGATATATGTATATCGATCTTCAATCGTTTTGATTTGGACTTCATCAAGTGAGCCGGTCGCTTCTTTTCGGTAACGTGCGATAAACGGCACCGTATTACCGCTTTCGAGTAGTTCAATGACTTGACTGGCCTGATGGGGCTTGACCCCCGCTTCTTTGGCGATCAATGCGTGCAATTGCTGGGTTTCCATATTGGGCACTCCCTTTCTACTCCTCTATTTTAACACGCCATGCCGGACTGGGAGAAATAAGCTATTTCCACCTGTGTATAGTCGGCCAAAAAAAAGAAGCCACTCCTTAACGGAGAAGGCTTCCTGAAATAAGTGTCGCGTCATCACCTGTTTGAATGGATGCAAGAATATCTTCATACAATCGTCTAGGCGCTCCTGCTCTTTTCATCATCGCTTTCGGGTTGCGCAAATCCACGCCATCCGAATGAATCAAGAAAAGGTCATTTTCCAAATAGGCGAAAAGCTGCGTTTTGAGCTTTTGCGGCCTGCCGGAAAGATAGCCCATTACCGGCAACGGATAAATCACTTCGTCCGTTTCTTTTCGATACAGATAGAAGCGGATGTTTCCGACACAGCTGTATTCAAGCGTTCGTCTTTTGAAATCCACTTTAAAAATTGCGACCGCCGCACCTCGTTTTTGCAACATGAGACCGTTAAAGCGGTTCATCAATTGATCGATTGTTTCGTGATGAAATTCCTTTAAAATCTTGGGGATGACCTGTGATGACTCACGCGCTGAAGGGCCACTTCCCAAACCATCGGCTACGGAGCAAATAAAGTAATCATCCGTCAACACTGTTGAATAACTGTCGCCGGACTCATAATTCCCTTTTTTTGCTGCGTTATAGGCATAGGCTTCGACATTTTTATGGCGAATTTCCTCCACTAGGAAACCCCGCCAGCAGCTAAAATGGCTTCTTGAAGCTTTTTGATCGCTTTACGTTGAAGACGCGAGACGTGCATCTGTGAAATACCCAAACGGTCGCCTGCTTCTTTTTGGCTCAGCTGCTCTATGTAGGTGAATTGGATGATCTGCTTTTCCCGATCGGAAAGGACACTCATCGCTTCCGCCACGAGCATGCGCTGGTCCGCCTTTTCATATCCATCATCTTCTTGTCCGACTACGTCAAATAAGGTAACCGTACTGCCGTCCGAATCCGCCTCGAGTGAATGGTCCATGGAAAGTGCTTGGTAGCTTTTGCCCATCTCCATCGCTTCTAGCACGTCGTCTTCATCCACATCCAAGTATTCGGCGATTTCCCACACTTGCGGAGAACGCTGAAGTTCTGTCGTCAGCACTTCAACGGTCGCTTTAATGCGCGGCCCAAGCTCTTTGATGCGGCGCGGAACATGGATCGCCCATGTTTTGTCGCGCAAAAAGCGTTTAATCTCACCAATGATAGTCGGTACCGCAAAGGCTTCGAAGCTGCGTCCATAAGACGGGTCATAACGGCGGATTGCACCTAACAATCCGAGCATGCCCACTTGTGCGATGTCCTCGTGATAGGATTTGCCGTTGGAATACTTACGGGCAATCGACTCTACTAAGCGACGATAATTAAGGACAAGGTTGGTTTGTGCCTCCTCGTCCTCCGTTTTCTGATAAGCTTCAATCCATTCCAGAACCTGTTCTTTCGTTGGCTGATTAGGATGAGATTGTTTCGACATCCTCTTCCACCTGCTCTCCTTCAACATGCTTTGTCATGAAGACAGTGACACCTTCCTGGTGGTGAACTTTCACTTCGTCCATCAATGTTTCAATCAAATACAGGCCGAGACCCCCTTCACGCAGGAACGCTCCCTCTTCCTGGTCATGGTATGGACCTACTTTTGCCTTTGTTTCTTCAAAATTAAAGCTTTGGCCATGGTCAGCTACCATAATTTCAATTTTGTCTTCATATAATGCGCAGCCGATTACGACTTCGCCTTCTTCACCTTCTGAATAAGCGTGCTGAACAGCGTTCGTCACTGCCTCACTTGAAGCGATTTTCAAATCTTCGATGTCATCGAAGGAAAAGCCGATACGGCTTGCAAGCCCGGATATAGTCAACCGGGCTACGCCTACGTATTGGGATTTCGCCGGAACACGCATTTCTACATAATCGAAAGGGCGCATAATCAGTTCCCACCCTTTCCGGCTGCTGCTTCAATGTCCATAATGTCACCTAGTCCTGTAATATCAAAAAGGCGTTTTAAGCGGCTTGAAAGACCGGTAAGCTTCACGTGTCCGCCTTTTGCGTTCACTGATTTATAGAAAGCCACAAAAACACCAAGGCCAGTACTATCCATGTAATCGACACCGGATAAATCCAACTCAGCTTTTATGCCATCCTGATCCTGGTAGGCTTCCAGTTTTTCTCGGAGCACTGGCGCTGTGTGCGCATCAATTTCTCCGTGAACATCGCCTTTTAATATATTGTCATTCTCCGTCAAATTAACTTGAATATTCATCTCTATATGACACCCCGTTTTTGTATGATTCAATACGGCTGAAAAAAGCCATTCTAAGCACTCTTACCCGCTTTTTACGCCCGTTAAACATTAAACTTAGGCTTTCTTATAGATGACCAGTGTGAAGTCATCTTGGAGTTCGGCATTTTGCATGCGCTCGAGTTCGTCGTAAACATACTGGACAATCGCTTGGGCAGGTTCGTCTTTTTTCTTTTCGATCAGTTCAAAAACGACTTCCCGCTCGATAAACCCTTCTTCGTTGCGGCCTTCCGTTACGCCGTCCGTCATCATAATGACCATATCACCTTTAGTCAAGGTGACACAATGTTGTTCGTAAACGGCTGCCGGCGACACGCCGAGCAACAAGCCTTTTGCTTGAAGCTCATCGAACTCGCTCGTTTCAGCACGATATAAAATAGCCGGCTCATGGCCAGCAGATCCGTAAGTGAGCCTTGCTTCACCAGCATCATAATTGGCGTAGAACATCGATACGAACATTGAATCATCTACACTTTTTTCAACAATGCGGTTGATGACGCCAAGCACATCTTTCGGCATGGCGTGCGAACTACTCAAACTGTCCATGCCGAATTTGATCATGGACATGCAAAGAGCTGCCGGGAGGCCTTTGCCGATTACATCAGCGACAGCTACCCCGGCGTACCCATCATAATCACTGACAAAATAAATATAATCTCCGTTCATTTTTCTGGCTGGAATCGACAATAAGCCGATATCGAGCCCTTCAAGTGACGGTAATTTCGTCTTAAGCAGCGTTTCTTGGACATTCGCAGCAAGGTCCATTTCCACTTTCAGCTCTTCCTGGCGCTTCAGCAGACTTTGGCGTTCTTGCAGCGCCAAACCATAATTGATCATCATTTCAATAAGAAAATCGAATGAATGCCAAACAACATCCGGGAGATCTCCATAGAGCTCCTGGATGGCTGCTTTGTGCATGCTGATCACTTCTTCTGGCGAAATGTTCTCCAGAATCAACTGTCTGCTGAAATTTTGGCCGACATACAAATTTTGCTCTGTCTGTTTTTTTACATATTCGTTCAGAATTTCTTGATATTGCGTTTCAATGCGATGAGGCATTTAGCGTTCCCCCTAGCGGAGCCACTTCGTAGCCCGTATATCTGTTCCTTCACCTTGGATCGTTTCAATCCTGAAATCGTCCATTAGGCGTTTGACCCCTGGCAGGCCTGCACCCAGTCCACCCGATGTCGTAAAGCCATCTTCCATTACTTTTCGGACATCCGGGATTCCCGGCCCGCTATCTGCGGCAATGATGAGAATGCCCTTCATGCCGTTTTCGGTCAGCTGCTGGATTTCAATCCTGCCCTGGCCGGCGTATAAATAGATGTTGCGGGCAAGTTCACTGATGGCCGTCGTAATACGCGCTTGGTCCACCGTGCCGAAGCCCAGCTCTTTGGCGACATTGCGCCCGAGCTGCCGCGCCGCTACAATATCCCATTCCGTTAAGATTTCCACTGAGGACTGGTCGCTCATTTTTAAGCCTCCAATTCCAGTTGAAGTTTCTCCAGGCCGTTCTCTAAATCAAGTGCCGTCATAACATCTTCAAGTCGAATTCCGAGCTCGATCAAAGTGATGGCAACCGCCGGCTGGATACCGGTAATAACCACTCTTGCCCCCATCAGGCTGGACATGCTGATGACATCTCCGAGCACTTTGGCAATGAATGAATCAATAAAGTCGATGGACGTCAAATCGATAACGACCCCGCGCGCACTTGTTTCGTGCAATTTCGTCAAAAGGTCTTCCTGGAATTGCAATGCCGTTTGGTCATCCAATTCCCATTGGATCGAAACAATCAATGTATCTTTTAATTTTAGAATTGGGATTCTCACATTCATATTTCTTCAACCTCCACAATTTTTCGGTTTGTCCAAGCCAGTGCTTGTTCTACGCCGCGCTGCAATGTGCTCGTTGTCGTAAAGTCGTTCAAATTAATGCCGAGCGTTACGATCGTTTGGGCGATTTCCGGACGGATCCCGACGAGCATGCATTTTGCTCCGACCAAGCGCACTGCGTCCGCCGCTTGGATAATGTGATGGGCGACCATCGTATCGACGACTGGTACACCGGTAATATCCAGCAGCACCACTTCCGCACGATGTCTCACAACACCGTCCAATAAGTTTTCTATAATCAGCTTGGCCCGCTCCGTATCAATCGTTCCGACGAGCGGCATGACTGAAACTTTATCGAACACCGGGATAAGGGAAGCGGAAAGTTCCTGCAAAGCGATTTTTTGGAGGCTTACGGTGCGCTCCCAAGTTTTGGAGTAAGTATCGAGTGTGCTGTTGCGGATCGGCGTTGCCCAATTCGCAAATTCGTGGATAAAGGCATCCATATTTTCTTGTTGGATAATGCCTTGTTCTTTCATTCCTTCGTAAACGATTTCTGCGAAACAATCGATCGCTTTCGTTACGTATGTGATGGACCAGCCGAGGCGGACCACTTTCTCTGCAAAGTCTTGCAAACGGCTCTCATATGCCTCGTTGCTTTCGAGCAAACTCGACATCATCAGTCCAGCGAATTCCTGGCTCGTCTGATTCATCATCTCATCCGAAATCACTTGGTATGAACGCTCGCCTTGTTCATTTTTCATTTGCTGTTGCCATTTGACAGTGATTTCGGTCATGTTCTCTTGAATATATGTAGCCATCTGTTTGTTCATATTTTCGTAAAACCCTCCCAGTGACCCACATCAATAGCCACAATTTCATACTTGTCTTTCCATTGTATCGGAAAACCGAGTATTTCACACCTTTTTTGCTATAGTACCCGGAGGGAACCAATTCTCTATATGAAAATGCCCCGAGAAGGCACTCTCGGGGCATTTTCATGGAGTATGTATGCTAGAATTTCACAAGTCCGACACTGATTTCCAAGGCCTCGTCCACCTTTTCCATCAATCCCTCATCCAGCTGTGTAATTTTATCGGTCAAACGTGATTTATCGATCGTCCGCAGCTGCTCCAACAAAATGACTGAATCACGTTCAAAGCCATATTTCTTGGCGTTGATTTCCACGTGCGTTGGTAATTTTGCTTTCTGGATCTGGGCGGTGATCGCCGCTATGATCACTGTAGGGCTAAATCGGTTCCCGATATCGTTTTGAATCACCAGAACCGGCCGGGTCCCGCCTTGCTCAGACCCGACGACCGGTGATAGTTCTGCGAAAAAAACATCCCCGCGTTTTACAATCAAGTTGTCACCCTCCGCTTACGAGTTGCACTGTCGTATGCTCCGCTTCGTACTCAGCGTGCGAACATTCGCAAGCAATCGACAGATTGATCTGCGACATTTCCACGTAGCCCTTGATCATCGCTTCCCGAATATGATATGAATCGTAGACATTTTTTGTTACTCGTTGAGTCGATACGTAAATGAATTCGCCGCTTTCCTCAACGTGCTCCTCTGAATGGGCGGTCAATTCCGACATGAATTGCTTCGGCAACTTGACTACCACTTCTTTCGTCTTTGACTTCTCGTACACAGCCGACACCTCCGAAAATCCCGATCTCTGTCTATTTCCTACTTCATCTTACCATTGAATCAGCTGCCTGAAAAGGCGATCCGGTATTATTGGTGCCATTCACATAGATGCGGGGAACCCGCTTTGTCAAAATACAAGGGACTTCATAGGGGATTGTGCCCATTTTTTCGGCCCATTCGTCGATTGGAACTTCATTTTCCCCTTGGCGCCCAATCAATTGGACCGGTTCGCCGACTGGAAGCTCTTCTTTTAGACGGATCATGCATTGATCCATGCAGATGCGCCCGACAATCGGCACGCGTTCACCGCGCACAAGCACTTCCTGCCCTTGCAAAGCGCGCAGCATCCCGTCCGCATAGCCGATCGGAAGCGTCGCAATCCATTCTTCGCCCGCACTCCGGTAAGTCCCTCCGTAGCTGATCGTCGCATCCGGCTGCACTTTCTTCACATGGACGATTTCCGTTTCCAAGCTCAGCGCCGGCTCGAGTGCAATCGGTGAATTCAAGCCGACAAAAGGAGACGGAGCGATGCCGTATAGCGAGATGCCGATTCGGACAGCATCACAAGCGACAGATGGGTGCATCAATGCCGCGGCACTATTGGACACATGGACCAAGACCCCTTCCGGCACATGCTCCAACACCTGGTTCATGCGCTCGGCCTGCTGTTCAAAAAAACTGGTATCCTGTTCGTCCGCTGCGGCAAAATGCGTAAAAACCCCGTCAAACGAAAATTTTCCTGAAGCCAGTTCGACAACCGCTGCTTCCGCTTCCTCCGGCTGGATGCCGAGGCGCCCCATTCCGGTGTCGACCTTCAAGTGGACGCGCAGCGGCGGTGTTGCTGTGATGGCTTTTTGTGCCTTTTTGATCCATTCGAGCGAGATGGCAGTGACGATAATATTTTCACGCTGTGCGACTGCTATGAACGAAGTCGGCACTGCACCCATCACGAGAATATCGCTTCCGATGCCACTCCGGCGCAACGTCAGTGCCTCGTCCGGTGTTGCGACCGCAAGCAAGCGGACGCCGGATTCAATGGCTAGGCGTGCGACTTCTTCCGCTCCGTGGCCATAGCCGTCCGCTTTAACGACCGCTATCACTTCAGCATCGCCTGCTTTTTGCTGAAACGCTGTGAGATTATTGCGGATTGCTTCCAAATTGATGATTGCTTTTGTTGGGCGATACATTTCCATCTTTTGACACATCCTGTTCATTCGGTTTGCAAAACAACTTGCGCAGCGGCAAATTCTTTTGAGTGGGTGATCGAGACGAGCCCGCATTCCTTGTTGTGGAAATACATGCCGGGCTTGCCGTTTTCATCTTTTCGGATTTCCATATCCTGAAACGTACACGCTGCACCGATTCCGGTTCCTTTTGCTTTGGCGAATGCTTCTTTTGCCGCAAAGCGGCCTGCTAGGAATTCGGTCTGGCGTTTGTTCTTTAATAGAAGATATTGTTCAAGTTCATGTTCGGTAAGGACGCGTTCCCTGAATTTAGGGGATTTTTCGTCGAGCTTGTGGATTCTTCCGAGTTCGACGATATCAAGGCCGATTCCTGTTATCATAAAGGTTTCTCCTTTCATTCGCAAATGGGTAGCGGGTATAATGGAGCTATGAAATTGAGGTGACCTTATTGTTTATTAGAAGAGAAAGTTTTTCGCAATACTTGAAATTGTATCCGGTCGTGTCGACATTGATTGCGTTGAACGTCCTTATACATTTGTTGACGCTAATCCCAATATTCGGCGACTACATTTATTATTACGGTATCGGCTGGAATTTCTGGATTTCAGAAGGCGAATGGTGGCGCTTTGTAACGCCGATTTTCCTGCATGCCGGCTTTATGCATTTGCTGTTCAATATGTTCTCGTTGTTCCTGTTCGGACCGGAACTTGAGCGTTTGACCGGCAAGATGCGCTTTATCACGATCTACATGCTAGCCGGTCTTTTCGGCTCGGCTGCCACGTACTTCCTGCAGCCGCTTGATTATCAGCACGTCGGCGCTAGCGGAGCGATTTTCGGGATCTTCGGTGCATTCGGAGCGCTCGTCTATTACGGCGGCCACGCACTGCCTCAACTAAAACAAATTATACTCCCGATTATCGTCATAAGTATAGTCATGACGTTCTTGGCACCGAACATCAACGTCACGGCCCACATCGCCGGTATGATCACCGGATTTTTGATCGGGCTCAGCTATTTCCACCCGAAACGGATTGTCAGCTGGCGCGCCAAAAAGCGCAATTGACGACACCGAAAAAAACCCTCAGCCGATTTCATTCGGCTGGGGGTTTTTCATATGTTCATCATCGGGGTCGGTTTGCCGCTGCCCGGACGGTTCATACCAAGCTAAAATATCCTCCGCATTTTCCCGTGCCAAGTGCGGTATTAGGGCTGTCGCTCCGAGCATGCCCGACTTGATCGTCGCATGCACCGATGCCACATCCCGGCGGCGCTGGAAAATCGTCCGCGTCACGGCAATCACTTGAATGCGCTTTTTCATCATGTAATAGCGGTAAAGGCTAACACCGCGGAACTGCGCGGTCAATTGACGGCCCGTGGTGGCATATCCGGCAGAACGATGTTGCCATAAGCCCATCAGGATAATCACTGGCACCGCAACAAGTGCCCACAGTCCGTATGGATAGAAAAAGTACCCGAGTGCCGCAAAAGCGGGGATAAGCCACGCAATCGATAAGCGGTAAAAGAACGGCCGGCTTCGTTTTGGCAACCGCTCGAGCTCTGGTGACCAATCGAATTCCGGGAACAACTCTTCCAACACCGGCTTCATAGCCCGTTGCTTCACTAACGGAAAGAGACGGATCTTTTCATCTTTATCCGCCAAAGTTCCACCGGCACTTTCGACCGTGACCGCCACATAGCCGAATAATTGGCGCAGCGGGTTTTGCGTCATTTTAATGCCTTGCACCCGCTTAAACGGGACAGACACTTTTTTCTTTTCCAATAAACCACGCGTAATATAAATCCGTTCATCATCTGCATGAATGGTGAATTGATAATAAGCGATGAGCGTCATGGCAACTGAAATGATCCAAGCGAGCAATAACCCAGCAAATACCGTCAACGCGACGACCAAATAGCCGAAGCGCATAAAGATCATCACTTCATCATAAATCGCATCGTACGGAATCAGCTCCGCAAACTGGGACAAGAACAGTGCAACCCCTGAAATAACGACACCTATCCCTCCTGAAGTCGTTGCGAGCATCAACAATTCCTTTAAACTCATACGGTACAGAATGCGCGTTTCGATTTCTTCCTCAGGTTGTGCCGGCACAGCGGCTTGCACCGGGCCGTACAGCGCAGATTCATCTTCCACAACTGCCTGTTGCTGGTAGCCCCGTTTCGCCATATGCATTTCCTGTTCGATGCGATCCGCCTCAGCACGGTATATGGCGGTCAGTTCCGCTTCTGCTTGCCCTGCTTTTCCGGACCCTGCTGTTTCTACCTTCACTTTGACGAGCCCGAACGGCCGATGGAAAATCCCTTCCGTATAATTCAGGCTTTGAATCCGTTCAAACGGGATATAGCGTTTCTTTTTGATGAACAGCCCGTATTCGATACGCAACTCCCCGTCCTCAAACCAATAGACAAAGCGTTTCCATTTGATTATGCCGGCGATCAGCATGAACAATAGGACCACCCCGCCGATGATGAGCGGCAATAAGCCTTGCCAGCCTTCGCTGAACATGCCGCCAATGCCGCCTCCCCTGAATAAATTGGCACCAAAAATGATGACAAACGGCAAAATCAATTCTTTTAAGCCTTTCAGGAAATTGATCAAGGCGGAAATCGGATGCAATTTATAGCGAACTTCAGACATCGTCTTCCGCCACCCTTGCGAGCACTGAGATGCGGGAACGCAGTTCGTCTGCTTCTGCCGTAATCAATGCTGGAATGGTATGGGTCGTCGCTGCTGTCGAAATGGTAATCTCCGACAAATCGTATTTTCGGAGAATCGGCCCTTGTTCCGTGTCGACGTGCTGCACACGCACCATAGGAACAAGCGTTCTCTTCACGATAAAGAGGCCATGCTGCAACTCAATTTCCTGCTCGCGCACTTCGTAGCGCCAGCGCTCCCAGCGGATTTTCGGGAATAAGTATATGAAGAAGAATCCGAACAAGATGAACACACCGCCTGCTGCGGCATAAATCCAAGCGGGCCATTCGAAGAAATATGTAAGAACGCCTATGCCAAACAACAATAAGGCGAATACAACCGTTTCGATCATGCCGTAAAGCCGCCAGACGGTCAGCCCTTTCCGGGAAATCCGGTTTTTCGGTTGATGATTCATAATGCCATCTCCAATCACAAATTCTCTGCAGTAATCTATACGTTCCAGTAAGAGGAACGTTTCATTTCATTGTACCTTATTCACAAACGACAAAAAAGACGGAGAATCGGCAGTTGCTGCCGATTCTCCGTCTTGATGATTAATTTTTAAGATTCGTGACGGCGAGTGCGTCCAGGACGCCCTCCGCCTGAAGGACGGCTTGAGCTTGAAGAAGAAGACTCACGTTTTCCTTTGTAGCCTCCACCGCCGGATGGACGTCCGCCAGTGCTGCTTTTGCCTTTGTAGCCACCGCCAGAAGAGCGGCCGCCGCCTCCTTTACCTTTGTAACCTCCACCGCCGCGGGACGGCAATGGACGCTCTTCAGTAATTGAGACCGGAGCATCTTCCGGGTCTTTTGTAATCGTTTTGAGAGCTGCTGCAACCAAGTCAACCGCATCATTTTTTTCCAGCAATTCAGCTGCAAATTCACGGTAGTTGCCAAGGTTATTCTTCTCAGTCATTGTCTGTAATTGTTCCATAGCAACACGTTGTTGTCCAAGAACCGCTTCACCAGCAGTTGGTGGAATCAACTCCTGCATTTTCTTTTTCGTTGTTCTTTCAACAATCGCCAAGTAGCCCATCTCGCGTGGTGTTACGAGTGTGACCGCTACGCCTTTTTTACCTGCACGGCCAGTACGGCCGATACGGTGAACATAGCTTTCTGGATCTTGTGGGATGTCGAAGTTGTAGACATGCGTGACGCCTGAAATATCCAGGCCGCGTGCTGCAACATCAGTTGCGACAAGAACGTCGATTTTGTTTGATTTGAATTGCTTCAAAACAGACATACGCTTCGCTTGGCTAAGGTCGCCGTGAATTCCTTCAGCTAAGTAGCCGCGGAGATTCAACGCGTGTGCCAGTTCATCAACCCGGCGCTTTGTGCGTCCGAAGACGATTGCAAGCTCAGGTTGTTGAACGTTCATCAAGCGGGAAAGGATGTCGAATTTTTCGCGTTCTACTGATTTTACGAAGAACTGCTCGATGTTTTCGACAGTCATTTCTTTCGACTTGATTTTAACGATTTCAGGCGTCTTCATGAATTTTTCTGCGATGCGGCGGATTGCATCCGGCATTGTAGCAGAAAACAGAAGTGTCTGACGGGATTCAGGGACATTCGACATGATTGACTGAATGTCTTCGATGAAGCCCATGTTCAGCATTTCATCAGCTTCGTCCAATACGAGCGTGTTGACGTTCTCGAGTTTCAACGTGCGGCGGTTGATGTGGTCAAGCAAGCGACCAGGTGTGCCGACGATGATTTGCGGACGATTTTTCAAAGCGCGGATCTGACGGCCGATTTCTTGGCCACCAAATACGGACAAAATACGCACGTTTTTGTCTTTACCTAGGTTGTAAAGTTCTTCAGAAACCTGGATTGCCAATTCGCGTGTCGGTGCAATGACTAGCCCTTGCACATTTCCGTCACGGGTGTCGACTTTTTCGATCAACGGAATACCGAAAGCGGTTGTTTTACCAGTACCTGTTTGTGCTTGCCCGATAATGTCTTTGCCTTCCATGCCAAGACGGATTGTACCTTCTTGAATAGGTGTCGCTTCCTCAAAGCCCATGCGTCGTACGGATTTCAATGTTGTTTCGCTGATGTTTAGTTCTGTAAATTTAACCAAATTTTTTCAATCTCCTTTTGTCTTCATCTTATTTACAAATGGTACACATTTTAGATGAATTTATGACAAGGTCGAGCCTTTTTAGTAGGAACTTTCACGTCGAAAATCATACTCTGAAGTTTCACGTCCAGAGGGGATGTGTGAACAGGAAAAGCTCGGTCGTTGCCGAGCGGTCTGCACAGCGGGGTTTTTTGTCGCCCCATTAAGTAGCACAAACCGTTTATGCTCAAAAAAAACCTCTTCACCAGGGAAGAGTGTCTCAAAAATGTATCCATTGCTCTAAATAGAGTAACACGGTTTACTGAGACATGCAATTGATATGCAAAGGTTCCAATTATCAGTTTACTGTCCATCTCTCATGAACTTCAATGTTTTTAAAAACCAATCGGCCGAATCTTCGCTATAGCAGATCAAATGCCTTCCTGTCTCTGAATGGTGCAAATGCTTCTCACTGGAACCGAGCCGGTCGAAGATATGCTCGGCTGCTGAAGGTGGAACGACTCCATCTTTATCCCCTTGGACGATAAAAACCGGCAAGTCGATCAGGTGATAATATGGTTCTACCAGTTTAACGACCCGTAAAAACTCCATTGCCGACCGCAGCGGGGTGTTGCGGAATTTATATTCATATAGATGGAAGCCGGCATTTTTATCGATCCGCCCACTCACCACATCCCACATTGCCTTGCGCACTTCTTCCCCTAGCTGCACCGGGCTGATATATTTCACCGCAGCGCTCAACAAAACGAGCCGGTCGATTTTATAGCGCATCGACAAATACAGTGCGATCAAACCACCCATCGAAAATCCGACGATGATGATGCGGTCTGCTTTCGCTTTCAAGCGCTTGAGCGCCAGTTCCGCTTCCATCATCCACACTTCGGCACTTTGCTCGCCAAGCGTGAGCTTTTCGCCGTGCCCTGGCAAAGTCGGAATTTCGATGATCCAGTCTGTATGGTCAGTTAAATAGTCCGCAAAAGGTTCTACTTCGAACGGTCCACCGGTAAATCCATGAATGCATAACACTCCGGTTTTCATTGTACTGTGAACGGCTCGATGACTTTTTCCAGCGCCATGCCGCGTGATCCCTTAACTAGCACCGCCGAATCTTTGCCGACATTCTTCTTCAATAGATCGATAATCGGCCCGTAATCGTCTTCACTCCACAACAGCTTGCCTTCATATGAAGAAACCAGTTTATCGTAAAGCCATTTCATACGCGGACCGTATAGGCAGACGCCCGCAATTTCAGGGCCGATCGAGCTTTTCAGTTCTTCGTGGAAACGCTGCTCGTCTTCGCCGAGTTCCAGCATATCGCCGAGCACAACCCATTTCTCATCTTTCATCGTCGTTTCGCGGATAAAGTTCAATGCGGCTTTGACGGATGTCGGCGCTGCGTTATAAGCGTCGTTGATGAAAACCGCTCCGTTGTCGGCAGACACAAGCTGCATGCGCATATCGGTAAGCGCCGCATTTTTCAGCGAACGGCGAATCTCCTCTTCCGTAAGCCCTGCTTCCAGCGCGATCAAAATCGCGGACAGCGTGTTTTTCACTTGATGTTCACCAAGCACTGGAATTGAAAACGCTGCGTCGATGATGCCATTGACCAAGAAGCTGCTGCCGTCTTCGGTCGCTTTGATATCGGTCACGCTCAATTCATTGTCGGGGCCAAAGCCGAACGACACCGCTTGTGTGAAATCTTCGACAAACGGCAGTAATAGCGGCTCATCGCCGTCGTAGAACAATTTGCCGTGCGGCTCGAGGCCGGCGACAATTTCAAACTTCGCTTCTGCAATGCCTTCACGCGAACCGAGGTCCTGCATATGAGCCTCGCCGATATTGGTGATGACGGCATAATCCGGGCGCGCCATTTCCGACAAAAATCGGATTTGCCCAAACCCGCTCATTCCCATCTCTAGCACCACATACTTCGTGTCTTCATCCAAAGACAGGATCGTTAGCGGAAGCCCGAGTTCGTTATTGAAATTCCCTTGTGTTTTCTGCACTTTGTAATAAGGCTTCAACACACTCGCCACTAGATCTTTCGTTGACGTTTTGCCGTTGGATCCGGTAATGCCGATGACTGTCGCTTTTAATTCATTGCGGTAAGCACGCGCCATTTCCTGAAGCGCCTTTTCGCAATCATCGACAAATAACAGCGGCAAGTCAGACGGCGGGTCCGGCTCATCGTTTTGCCATAATGAAGCGGCAGCTCCCGCTTCGATCGCATAACGGACATATTTGTGGCCGTTGGTGTTTTCACCGCGGAACGGAATGAACAAATCGCCCGGCTTCAGCGTCCGCGTATTGATCGATACGCCAGTCACTTCAATCCCTTTTACCGTTGTTTTGATATTCAGCCATTCGGCTATTTGTTCAATCGTTTTTTTCATAGGTTCTCCCCACTCAATCCATTTTAAATTGCAGTAATTGTTTTTCTTCGTAACGCTCGATGGCTAGTGTAATCAGCTTTTCAATCAGTTGCGAATACTCCACACCTGTATGCTGCCAAAGAAGCGGGAACATGCTGTAAGGTGTAAAGCCCGGCAATGTATTGACTTCGTTGATGATGATGCGGTGATCATCTGTGACGAAAAAGTCCGCTCGCACCAGTCCAGAGCAGTCGAGAATTTTAAAAGCTTTTTTTGCGTCAACAACAAGTTGCGCATATACATTTTCCGGAAGTTCCGCCGGGATAATCATTGCGGTATTACCATCTTTATATTTCGCCTGGTAATCATAGAACGCTTTCAACGGTTTGATTTCTCCCGCAACCGAGCATTCCGGTTCGTCGTTTCCGAGCACGCCGACTTCGATTTCACGGCCGACAACGCCTTGTTCGATGACGATTTTGCGGTCGAATTTCAGCGCTTCTTCTACCGCTGAAATGAGTTCTTCGCGAGTTTCCGCTTTGCTGATCCCAACACTTGAGCCAAGGTTCGCGGGTTTCACGAAGACCGGCCATGAAAGTTCCGCTTCCACTTTATCCGACCAGAAATCCTGTCTGTTTTTCCAGTCGCGGCGCAGGAAATAAACGTATGGTGTCTGTGTCAGGCCAGCTTGTTCGAACAATTGCTTCATGACCACTTTGTCCATGCCGGCAG
Organism: Planococcus sp. ISL-109; assembly: GCF_018613655.1. Classification (GTDB taxonomy): domain Bacteria; phylum Bacillota; class Bacilli; order Bacillales_A; family Planococcaceae; genus Planococcus. The sequence goes on along the minus strand of NZ_JAGGPW010000008.1, from coordinate 17,417 downwards.
AAGATGCCAAAACACCGTTTCCAACATATGGCAAGTTCATCACTTCAAGCAAGCCTTGTACTGTGCCGTCTTCTCCGTTCGGGCCGTGCAGAAGCGGGATGACGACGTCGAGTCCAGCATTTTCTGAATCTGCTAAAAAACCGGAAATGTCGTTTTTGCGCTCTTGGTCTCCCGGCAATTGCAGCTCTTCAATAGAAGAAACAGGTCCTTCGAGCGGTGAACCTTTGCGCCATTCGCCTTCTTGCGTTATGTAGATCGGGTAGACTTCGTACTTATCAAAATCAAGCGCTTTTGAAAAGGCGCTGGCTGTCGTTAACGATACTTCATGTTCCGCGGATTTGCCGCCGTATAAAAGCCCAATTCTTTTCTTCATCCTAGACCCTCATTTCATTTTGCATATTGCTTAGTTTATCACGAACCCCGTCGCGCGAAAAATCTTTTGTCAACTGCTAATGATTTTCAATCTCGCTGTGCGATACAGATCTGCGTCGTGTATCCTCGGAATGGGAACAATCAATTTAGTGCTGCACACAACAAAAAATGCCTAGAACAGACTAGGCATCATCTCCATCCCTTCAGTTTGCGGTCGTAAATGATCCGTCCCGACAGCGGCTTTCGCATCGTGTCGTCCAGGTCATGCCAAAACTCGTCCATAAAACCGATCTCGCCGACCGTTCGGACGTGGAGTTCGATGGTGTTTTTCGTTTTTTCCGGATCGGCAAGCGATAGCAATACGCCTTCACCCAAATCCCGGCGGAGCTTGTGGAATTGCTCTTTCGGCAGTTCCGGAATCAGGTCTTTCATCCGGCGGCGGAAAAAGTTTTGGCCGTTCGCTTCTTTGCGGATTATTTGCGTGAAATGATTGGCGATCAATCCCTCCAGCTTTTCCATGCGGCGGAAATAGATTTTCGTCAATTCCTTTTCTTCTCCCGCCAAATACGCATATTCGTTTTGCAGCGTTGTAAAGAAAGGGCTTTTCACCGGCTCTTTTTTATGGCCCAAATACAGCAATTCTGCCTGTTCTTGCGCCGTCAGCGAGTTCAGCTGTTTTTCACTGCGAAAATCGACCCAGCAAAATTCGCCAGTGCGATTGGACCTCGCCCGTTTCAATTGCCCGTATTCCTCACGCGTCGCAAAATCCAGGTGAGTGTGCATATTAAAAGAAGCTTCCTCATACGGATGCTTTAAAAGCAACAAATTCTCCGGCTTATCGATAGCTTCAAGAAAATGCGCAAAGCTAAGGCCGCTGAACAGTGCCATCCGCTCTGATTCACTTACGTAGATATATAGATGCTGTATGTAAAAATCCGTCTTCAACGGTTTCTTGTCCATGTGTCCAACTCCATTTCAATCTTCCTCGTTCATTATACGGCTTGCGCGTTCTTTAGGAAACATTCCTGTTTCCAATTCGTCATTACTTTGAGCCCGCTTTAGCGGGCAGTAGAACCACTAACAATCAGGGGGAATTGAATACCCCCATTAGATTGAAGTTTCTTTTTATCATGCGCACAAGTTGTGCGAATGCTGTATAATGATGTGCGTTATAGAATACGAAAAATAGGTGAATTGATATGCAAACTAACAAGGGCTTTTCTGATCGTTTTGATTGGTCGCTCACATTTATAATATTTCTTTTTTTCATCGTCAGCTTGGTCGCTATCTCGTCTGCCCAGACTTCCGGGCAATACTTGACCAATTTTGTGCCGCGCCAAGCGCTGTTTTATATCGTGTCCGCCGGGATGATTGCCGTGTTGATGTATTTCGATACCGACCAATACAAAAAAATGGCGTATTATTTATACGGCGCCGGCATTCTTCTGCTATTTGTATTGATGATTGCACCGGATGGACCAGGGCAGATCGCCCAACCGATCAATGGGGCAAAAGCCTGGTTCCACACGCCGTTCGTCAACCTCCAGCCGGCCGAGTTTATGAAAACCTTCTATATTCTAGCGCTGGCGAAAATGATTTCTTCTCATCACGAGACACATTTGTTGAACACGCTTAAAAGCGATTTGCTGTTGCTCGGGAAAATCGCGGCCATGCTCGCCCCTCCGCTCGGCTTTATCCTTCTGCAGCCGGACCTTGGAACTGCGCTCGTCTTCATTGCGATCACGCTGGCCATTGTCGTCGTCTCGGGTATTTCGTGGAAGATCATTGTGCCAAGTTTCGGGGGCGTCGCGTTCATCGGGGTCACCTTGTTATGGATGACGCTCAATATGCAAGATCTTTTGGGGCGTTTCGGATTAAAGCCTTATATGTTCGAGCGTGTCTACACATGGCTTGACCCTTACTCCTATGCGGAATCAGGCGGCTACAACCTGATTGCTGCCTTGAACGCCATCGGATCCGGCGAAGTGTTCGGCAAAGGCTACCAAGGACGTCAAGTGTATGTTCCAGAAAGCCATACCGACTTTATCTTCACCGTCATCTCGGAAGATTTCGGGTTTATCGGAGCAAGTGCCGTCATTATTCTGTTCTTTATGCTCATTTACCATTTGACGAAAATAACTCTGCAGTTCAAAGATACGTTCAGCACCTATGTATGTGCCGGAATTATCGCGATGATCACATTCCACGTATTCCAAAACATCGGCATGACGATCCAATTGCTGCCGATTACCGGTATTCCGCTGCCGTTCATCAGCTACGGCGGCAGTTCCTTGATCGGCAATATGCTGGCGCTCGGCATAGTGTTCAGCATGCGCTTCCATCACAAAAATTATATGTTCGACAGTTCTCAACAAAACTCATAAAGAGAAACTTCAATCAGCAAGGGTTCTTCATCCCCTGCTGATTGTCAGTTGATCCAATCCAACTTTTACGGACCGTAAAAGCGGAATAAAAAAACTCCGACGCAATTGCGCCGGAGTTTTTTTATGAAGAATGGGATTGCACATGCGGAGGCTGCGGCAAAGACAAAGTTTTGCTCAGCTCTACACGCGATTTTGTAATGGTCGCTTGGACTCCCAATTTCGCCAATTTGGATACCACGTTGCGAATCTCTCCATTTTTCATCATCCATGATCACCTCTTTAGGTTAGGAATTATTGCTGGTGGACTTTATGCAGATATCGCAGTTTTTGATCGTATCATTCGAAAAATTTGACTTTTCCTTAGCTACGTATATAATACCATCATTTCAGGGTTTCAAACGTATCAATTTGATGACAAATGCAAAGTTTGAGTTAATATCTTGAACCATATACCCCCTTTAGGTATACTGGGTGTGTAAAATCAAATTCTATCGTTAGTTCCAGAGCGTCAAATATCGGTTGTCGCCAATCGAAAAATGGAGGGGTTTTGGATGAGTGAAGTAATCGAGGAAATGCCCATCTCTGATAATGCCTGCAGAAAAAGCCACCACCCCCTTTCGGTGAAGCGGGATTTGACCAATCGCTTAAACCGGATTGAAGGGCAAGTCCGCGGCATTAAAGGCATGGTGGACCGGGATGTCTATTGCGATGACATCATCACCCAGCTGGCAGCTACACAATCTGCATTAAACAGCGTGACGAAAGTGTTGCTCGATGGCCATTTAAAAGGTTGTGTGAAAGATCGGCTGGCATCGGGCGATGATGAAGTTCTCGATGAATTGCTCATCACCTTCCAAAAGCTGATGCGGAAATAATCAACGATCCACAGGAGCTGCTCTCAGCCCCTCAATCATAAGGAGGAATTATTCATGAAAGAACAAGTTCATTTGCAAGTAAGCGGCATGAGCTGCCAACATTGCGTAAAAGCGGTAGAAGACAGCGTCGGCGCATTGGCCGGAGTAGAAAAAGTAGATGTTTCACTTGATCAAGGTGCGGTTGATGTAACATACGATAGCGCGAATTTAGATGTGGCACAAATCGCCTCCGCAATCGAAGATCAAGGGTACGACGTGGCAGCATTAAGCGAATAACTGCGGAGACGCAGTTATTTTTTTCAATACAATATACCCCTATAAGGTATAAAGGTGGGATAGGCGATGTCAACTAAACAAACGGAATTGCCGATTACTGGCATGACCTGTGCCGCTTGTGCGAGCCGGGTCGAAAAAGGCTTGCAGAAGCTTCCCGGTGTGTCTCAAGCAACGGTCAATTTCGCGACGGAAAAAGCATCCGTCAATTTCGATGATGAACAATCCAATTTAAGTGATTTACATCACAAAGTCGAGCAGCTCGGCTACGGCATCCAGCAGGAAGAAATCGATTTTTCGATTCAAGGCATGACGTGTGCAAACTGTTCTGCACGAATCGAAAAAGCGTTGAACCGAATGGATGGTGTCGAAAATGCGACGATCAACTTAGCGCTCGAAAGTGGCCATGTTGTCTATACCCCAGGCACGCTGGTCCCGGAAGATTTCGTCCAAAAGATCCAATCGCTCGGCTATGACGCCATACTTGAACAAGACCAGCAAGAAGCGACCGATTACAAAGAGCAGGAAATCAAGAAAAAGACACGCCTGTTCTGGATTTCGGCTGCGTTGTCGTTCCCGCTCTTGTGGACAATGTTCAGCCATTTCACTTTCACGTCATGGATGTACGTTCCAGACTTTTTGATGAACCCGTTCGTGCAATGGGCTCTCGCGACACCCGTGCAGTTCTGGGTCGGGGCGACTTTCTATAAAGGTGCATACTTCGCCTTGAAGAACAAAAGCGCCAATATGGACGTACTGGTCGCACTCGGTACATCGGCCGCCTATTTCTATAGCGTCTATCTCGTGCTCGCAAACTTAGGGATGGGACATAATATGGGCTTGTATTTCGAGACCAGCGCCGTATTGATCACATTGATCGTCCTCGGGAAAGTATTTGAAGCACGCGCGAAAGGCCGCTCGTCCGATGCCATCAAAAAATTGATGAAATTGCAGCCGCAGCATGCGCTCATCGAACGCGGCGAAGAGTTTGTCAGCGTGCCGATCGCGGAGGTCAAAGAAGGCGACGTTCTATTGATCAAACCAGGCGCCTCCATCCCCGTCGATGCGGCCGTCGTCTCCGGCAGTTCTGCAGTCGATGAATCGATGCTGACCGGTGAAAGCTTGCCGGTCGATAAAACTTCGGGGGATGCGGTTTATGCCGCCACCGTCAACGCCAATGGCTCCTTGAAAGTACGCGCCGACAAAATCGGCAAAGACACGGTGCTATCGAATATCATCCGCGTCGTCGAACAAGCACAAGGATCAAAAGCGCCCATTCAGCGACTGGCCGATCAGATTTCGGGGGTTTTTGTGCCGATCGTGGTCGGAATTGCGATTGTGACGTTTTTGTCTTGGTATTACCTGGTCGCACCAGGTAATTTCGGAGCTGCGCTGACCAGCACGATCGCCGTCCTCGTCATCGCCTGCCCTTGTGCGCTCGGATTGGCTACGCCGACATCGATCATGGCCGGTTCCGGACGCGCCGCCGAACAAGGCGTTTTGTTCAAAACGGCAGAATCATTGGAAACAACGAAACATATCGATACGATTGTGCTCGATAAAACCGGCACCATCACAAACGGACAGCCGGTCGTAACAGATTTTGTTGTGGCACCAGGCACGGATGCCGAGCGAGTGAAACAACTTGCCGCCAGTGCCGAGCGCGAATCCGAACATCCCGTCGCCCAAGCGATCGCAGATTTCGGTGATGCATTGTTGCCCGTCAGCCATTTCGAAGCGGTGCCGGGACACGGCATTAAAGCGACAGTCGACGGACAGGCCATTTTAGTCGGCAACCGGCGCCTGCTCGAAGGCATCCGTGTTGATGAGCAAGCAGCTGAAAAGTTGGAACAAGACGGCAAGACCGCCATGTTTATCGCCGTTGATGGAAAATACGCGGGTCTTGTCGCTGTCGCGGATACGATCAAGGATTCCGCAAAAGCGGCGATCGAAGAAATGAAGCGCATGGGACTGCGTGTCGTCATGCTGACCGGCGACCAGCAGCGCACCGCTGATGCCATCGCAAGGCAAGTCGGTATCGATGAAGTCGTCGCGGGCGTCTTGCCTGCGGAAAAAGCCGGGCATATCACCAAGCTGCAGGAGCAAGGCCGCAAAGTCGCCATGGCCGGCGATGGCTTGAACGATGCTCCGGCGCTTGCGACAGCCGACATCGGCATGGCCATGGGCACCGGCACTGCAATCGCCATGGAAGCTGCCGATATCACCTTGATGCAAGGCGATTTGATGCGTGTCGCGGATGCGGTGCGTATGAGCCGGCTGACTGTCCGCAACATTAAGCAGAACCTGTTTTGGGCACTCGCTTATAATTCCGTTGGCATCCCGATTGCCGCAGCTGGGTTCCTCGCTCCTTGGCTTGCCGGTGCGGCGATGGCGTTCAGTTCCGTCTCCGTCGTCATGAATGCCCTTCGTTTGCAGCGGGTCAAATTGAATAAATAACGAATCATCCACAAGCTCCCAGCCGCACTTGGCGCCGGGAGCTTTTTTTCATTGCCTGTCTTTTTTCTGCTGCCGTTGTTCTGCGGAAGAAACAAGAGTAAAATGAAAACAATAGTCTCTGTAGAAAGCAGGAATTTCCTCATGAAGAAAACCATTCTTTTGCTAATGTCCGTCCAATTTTTCGTTTATCTCGGTTTTGGCCTCATCATTCCGATACTTCCCGAAGTGATCATCCAGCAAGGCTACTCTAACATCCACGTTGGTGGCTTGATCACCATATACGCACTTTCTTCTTTTTTCACCGCTCCGCTATGGGGCAAATTATCCGACCGTACCGGCCGCAAGAAATTGATTTTGGTCGGGCTCGCCGGATTTGCTGCCAGCTTTTTCCTGTTCTCGCTATTTCTTGATAACCTCGTGCTGCTCTATATGTCACGCATCATCGGCGGTTTATTTTCCGGTGCGCTTTACACCGCCGTGACAGGCTATGTCGCGGATATTACGACTGATGAAGAACGCAATAAATACATGGGGCTTCTCGGCATGTCTATCGGGCTAGGCTTTATTTTCGGCCCGGCGATCGGCGGCTTGCTCGGCACGATCTCGCTGTCGCTGCCGTTTACCGCATCCGCCGCATTGGTGCTGTTGCTGATGGTCTACGCCTCCATCGTCTTGAAAGAGCCGTTGCGTAAAGGGGAAGCCGTCAAGCGCAAGCTGCTGCCAAAAGGTGCCAGCATGCTGTGGCAGTACCGTATCCGTTATTTATTCCTGTTTTCCTTTATGGTGACTTTCCTGCTCGCAGGTCTTGAGTCGACATTCCAATTGTTCCAGATTGACCAGATCCAGATTACGCCACTACAGCTCGGCTACCTTTTCATGGCCTCCGGCTTTGTCGATGCCGTCATCCAAGGCGGTGTCGTCCGCCGTATCAAGAACGGGACCGAAACGCAGTGGATCATCGGCGCCCAAATCGTCACCGCCATCGGCTTGCTGTTATTGCCGTTTACGACGAGTTTGATTTTTGCAGGGGTCGCGCTCAGTATTTTCACCGCCGGAAACGCTTTGGCGAGGACCGCTCTCGTGTCGCTCACTTCCAAAGAAGCGGGCGGCAAATACGGAACCGCAGCCGGCATGACGTATTCGATGGATAATCTAGGGCGTATTATCGGGCCGCTGTTCTTCACGTGGCTACTGACGATGCAGTCCGGCGCCATCTATTATTTATCCGGTTCGCTCGCGCTCTTGAGCATTATTTTAATCGGCCTGTTCAAAGCTTCACAAAAATCATTGCGGAGTGAAGCTGCCGACCAAACACCAGCATAACAAATCCCCCGACAACGCATTGTTGTCGGGGGATTTTATCTGGTCATAGATAAACAAGAGTCAGCCACGTGATGTGTAAAGCGAGTATGCCGAAATATAATACATTCACGGCCAACAGAAAATAACGCCAAAAGCGGGATTGCAGCCGGACGAGTGACGTGAGGAGGAAAGAGGCGAGACAGGCGGATAACAATACTTTAATCATGAAGATCGTCAAAGGGGTTAGTGAACGTAGCAGTGGATTTGCTTCTTCGATGGCTCCTGCCAGCAGTCCCCAATAAGTCAAAAAACCATCCGCTCCATTTAAGATTACCAAGGTCCAAATCGGTTTCTTTAACGGCGTATTCGGTTGAATGGCCATATTCTACACCTCTGCTCTCTGTCAATTTTTATTTTTTTGTAAAAAAAATACATTCAATCAGCGAAACTGATTGAATGCCTAAAAAGCTTAATATGGCGTGCCTCCGTTGATATGGAGCACTTGTCCTGTTACGTATGATGAATCATCGGAAGCTAAGTACACATAGCCCGGTGCCAGTTCAGCCGGCTGGCCTGGCCGGCCGAGCGGCGTTCCGGATCCAAAGCCTTCGACGTCTTCTGCCGCGAAGGAAGCCGGAATGAGCGGCGTCCAAATCGGGCCTGGCGCTACCCCGTTCACCCGGATGCCCTCTTTCGCGAGCGATCCGGACAAGGCGCGGGTAAATGCTAAGATGGCGCCTTTCGTTGAAGAATAATCGATCAAGCTAGGCTCGCCTTTGAACGCGGTGATCGATGTCGTGTTGATGATCGAAGCGCCCGGCTTCAAGTGATCAAGCGCGGCTTTTGTCAGGTGGAACATGCTGAAGACGTTGGTGCGGAAGGTTTTCTCCAGCTGCTCCGCGGTGATGTCTTTCAGCGACTGCTGGACATGCTGTTCGGCTGCGTTGTTGACTAATACGTCGAGTTTTCCGAACTCGTTGATCGTTTGATCGACTAATTGTTTGCAAAACGCTTCATCGCCGATATCTCCAGCCACGAGAAGGCATTTGCGCCCTTCTCTTTCCACGAGCTGCTTCGTTTCTTCTGCATCTTCATGTTCATCGAGATACGCAACGACCACATCAGCTCCTTCTTTGGCGAATGCCAGCGCCACTGCGCGCCCAATTCCGCTGTCGCCTCCGGTCACGAGTGCGACTTTGCCCGGCAGGCGGTGAGCCGCTCCTGCTAAATTGCCGCTAAAGTCCGGACGCGGCTCCATTTCGTTTTCAAAGCCAGGCTGGTGGTCCTGATGCTGCGCCGGCACTTTTTCCACTTTGTCTTTCATCGTGTATCTCCACCTTTTCCGAATTTTTGCTGTTTCCTCCGCTTTTCCCCTTCCAGCTTCTCCTAAAACATGGCATTGCTCAAACCCAAAAACCAGCCATCTCTTCGCACAGAGATGGCTGGTTTTGGTTTATGATAAAACTTTTTGAAGCGGTTTTTCTGCCAGTTCCGGATACGCTTCCCGAATGATCGAGGGGCGCATATTATAGGCCGTCAAAACATACCCGGTCGGCACCAAGCCATAGAGCAAACCGAACAGCAAATAACCGAGCCGCATCATCAACACGAGCAGATAGATGACATTGCTCCAGTAGGACAAACCGGCACAAGGGCAGTGAAACGCCGGCGAGCAACAGCGACATGACCAAAATGACGCTTTTCCTTATTTTAAATCACTGAAAGCTTCTTCGATTTCGTAAAGGCTGACGTCAATATCGGGCGTCTCTCCGATTGCTAGCTTGGCGAGTTGCATGCCGAGGTACGGCCCTGCCGTGAGACCCGATGAGCCAAGTGCGTTGGCGGCGAAAAGCCGCGTTTGCCCCGGCACTTGCCCGATGAACGGCAACGCGCTCAGTGTCGCCGGGCGGAATCCGGTGGCGGCGCCTGTGAATTCAGCAGCCGCAAGACCCGGCGCCACGTCCAATGTTTTCTCCAGAATATGAAAAATGCCGCCCGCTGTCAGCTTTTCGTCAAAGCCGGCATCATTTTCATGGGTCGCCCCTGCGACGATGCGGCCGTCCTCGAACGGAACGATGTATTGTCCGAACGGCACCATCGCCACCGGCCAGTCGCCTGTATTCCCATCACTTGTTTGCAAATGCAAAATCTGCGCTTTTTGCGGAACGACTTTCAACTCAAGGCCGAGCGGTTTGAACAACTCCGCCGCCCAAGCACCACCTGCCGAGACGATTGCTTGTGCAAATAGTTGCTCGCCATCCACTTCCACGCCGATTGCCTGCTTGTCTTCGATCAGCAGTTTGGCGTCCCCAGAGATGATGGTTGCGCCTAAACGTTTGGCGGATCGAATGAGCGCATCCCGCACCGATGCTCCGTCAACACGCGCCGCACCGCTCACATACAGTGAGCCGAAGCGGTCGCCGGCATACGGAAAGCGCAGTTTGGTCTGTTCTGCGGTGAGGCGTTCGATATCGCCCATCTCTGGGGATCCTGCTTGCCGCTCGCGCGCTTTTTGTTCCATCTTGTCGAGCTTCGAGTCCTCGTGGATGCTGACGATGCCGACTTGCTTATAGCCGGTCTGTTGTTCACCGAGCGCTTCGAGTTCTTTGATCAATAGCGGGTAATAGGCCGCTCCGTTTGATGCCAGCTTATACCACGCCTGGTTGCGGCGCTGGGAAATCCATGGGCAGACAATGCCCGCTGCCGCCCCTGTCGCCTGTCCGCGGTCCGCGCGGTCGATCAACGTAACTCGGCTTCCTGCTTTCGCTGCATAATAAGCCGTCGCTGCTCCGACAATCCCGGAACCAATGATGATAATCGATTTCATTTAGTTGCACCTGACTTCCTTGACGATCTTGCTTCTATTCTACCGAAGCGCAGCCAGAGACTCAAATCCCGCGCGATTCGAGCTGGGCTTGATTGGAAACTGGAATTTCGGGTAAAGCAGTGATAGAAGAAAATCCAGTTTATCCAATAAGGAGGAATTGAATTTTATGGAACGCAGCACAGAAACTGATGCAATCATGCCGATGACTTCCGTACGCAGCGGATCAGGGATGGAACTTGCCCCGGACACGTATTACTACACGACGCAAATTTCCAATGTTTTTCTGATCGGCAATCCCGAAATCAGCCCACGCTGGGTATTGGTCGATGCCGGCATGCCACGGTCAGCGGAGAAAATCTTAAAAGCTGCCGAAAAACGCTTTGGGCCGGATCATCAACTGCAATCGATATTGCTGACGCACGGCCATTTTGACCACGTCGGCGGACTCATCGATATTTTGGAAAAACATCCGGTTCCGGTGTATGCCCACAAAGACGAATTCCCGTATTTGACCGGAACAGAAAATTATCCTGAACCAGATGCCGGTGTCGAAGGTGGGCTCGTCGCGAAAATGTCCAAAACCTTCCCGGTACAGGCCATCGACATCTCCGAGCATTTAGTGGAGTTGCCGGCTGACGGCAGCTTGCCGGATCTGCCGGATTGGCGCTGGCTTCACACCCCTGGACACACGCAAGGCCATGTATCCTTCTACAAAGACACCAGCCGCTTGTTGCTTGCGGGAGATGCATTTGCCACTGTGAAACAAGACTCCCTGTACAAAGTGATCCGCCAGAAAAAAGAAGTCCACGGCCCACCGGTATATCTGACGACTGATTGGCGCGCCGCATGGGAATCCGTCTGCAAGTTGGCTGATTTGGAACCGTCCATTGCCGCAACCGGCCACGGCAAGCCGATGAAAGGTTCTGCTCTTGCTGAAGGATTAGTCGACTTGGCAAATCATTTCCCTGATGTCGCCGTCCCATCCCACGGGAAATTTGTCCATACGAAATAATCATCGGAAAGAGCGCCTATTCGGCGCTCTTTTTTTCATGTTTTTCTTGCTTTCCTGAAAAATAATTCAACTTTTCTGAAAATACGTTTAACTTTACCTAAATTTGGGTATACTTATAAAGTGCTCTCATCTCTTTTTTGGGGAGTAAAATATGAACGGAGATGAACGACAATGAACAAAAAAGTGCTTTTTGTATCAGATCATGGCGATCCATTGGCAAAGCTCGGCGGCAAACAAGCTGGCGGCCAAAACAATTACGTTAAGCAATTGGCACTCGCTCTTGAAGCTAGAGGGTGGCAGGTGGATGTCGTCACCCATTGGTGCGATGCAAGTACCCCACAGATTGAAGCTTTCGGCGAACGCTGCCGTGTAATTCGTGTGGAATCCGGCTTTAAAGGATTCGTTTCGAAAAATGAAATGTATTCCATGCTTCCGGCATTCTATGAAGAAATGAAGCGCTTATTGCCGCTTTCCACATATGATATCGTCCATACCCATTACTGGCTTTCGGGATTAATCGGCAAAAAGCTTAAAGAAGAATTCGGGCTGCCGTATATCCATACATCCCACTCACTTGGCTGGGCTAAAGAAGAAGCGACCGGTACGCACGATGCCCGCCGCGAAAAAGCAGAGGAAACCGTTCTTTCGCACAGCGACCATATTTTAGCGACCACCAATACAGAAAAACAAGTGATTAAAGAAAATGTTTCTGCCTCTTCTCCCATCTCAGTAATCCCCATCGGAGTCGACGAGGCGTTTCGCGTCCGCGGCAGCCGCCACCATATCCGTAAAAAATTCGGCTACGAGGATCCCCTCTTCGTTTTTGCTGGACGCCTGGAAGCAACAAAAGGCATCTTCACGTTATTAAAAGCCTTTAAGCTGCTGACAGAGAAAAGCGGCAACCGGTACACGCCTGCACTGGTGATCGCTGGCGGTGAACCTGATGCAATCGATAAGGAAACCGCCTTACCGAAAGATCCGGAGCTGCGCGAAGCGGTAAAAGGCATTGAACAATACGTCCGCTTTGTCGGCCCTCAAAACCAAGAGCAATTGGCGCTTCTTTTCAACTCAGCAACTGCAACGATCGTCCCGAGCTTCTACGAATCTTTCGGCATGGTTGCAGCTGAAGCGCAAGCTTGCGGCAGCCCGGTCATCGCTTCGAAAGTCGGCGGTTTGAAAAATGTTGTCGAAGATGGCGTCAGCGGCTTGCTGATCGAATCACAGAACGAAATCGATTTGGCCATTGCGATGGAAGTGCTGTCCGTCAACGCGCTATTGGTCGAACGCCTTAGCCGCCAAGCGGTGCGCATCGCACGCAAAGATTTCAACTGGGACAGCATCTCGAAAAGAATAAATACATTGTATGAGGTGATCATTCGTGAACGGAGCAACACACTTGCTGGCAACCGATTTAGACGGAACTTTAGTCGGGGATAAAGCCGGACTTCGGGAACTGTTGGATTTCTATGAAGAACAGCCTTACGAAGTCGGGTTGATCTATATTACAGGCCGGCATTTGGCTTCTGCACAAACGCTAATAAACGATGAACAGCTTCCCATACCAAAAGCGCTCATCACCGATGTCGGCACCGAAATTTATATGGGAGCCGGTTTTGAAAAAGATGGAAACTGGGAAGCCCTATTGATGCGTAATTGGATGCCAGCGCGTGTTGAAGCGATCGCAAAGGGCATTACCGGTATCCACAAGCAGGATTTGCCGGTCGACAGCCGGCGTTCTTATCACGTAACCGACCCCCAAGCCGTGGAGCAATTCCGCAGCTTGCTGCAACAACATGCTGTCCCCCATAAGCTGATCTTCAGCGGCGGAAAAGATCTAGACATACTGCCTCCGCAAAGCGGAAAAGGGCAAGCGCTCCAATATTTGCTCGAGCGATATGAAATTTCTGGCGCCAAGTTATTAGTTGCCGGCGACTCCGGAAACGATCTGGAAATGCTGACGCTCGGCTTTCCGTCTGTCATCGTCGGAAACGCACAACCCGAACTCCAACAGCACAGGCAACACCCGCTCATTTACCGCGCCAACCGTCATTGTGCGGGCGGAATTTACGAAGCCTGGACCCATTTCCACGCAGACTGAACCCTTTGGAGACGCATGTCTTTCAAAGGGTTTTCTGTTGTCTAGACAGGTAATCATTTGTTTTTCCGGCAATTTCGTTTATATTTAGAAGGAAGACATTTTACGAATCAATTTGATTATGCCCATACATATGCACTTTCAAAACAAGTGCAAAGGAGGACTGAAGATGAGCAAAGTCGCCAATCTGCAAAAAGAATCCCTCGCGATGCTAAAACAAACGAGCCGCACCTTTTTCATTCCGATCAGCTTTTTGGATCCTGTCCTGAAGAAAACCGTCGGCTCCGCCTATTTGTGCATGCGCGCAATCGACGAAATCGAAGATCATCCCGAGCTTCCAGCTGAAGTGAAAGCGTCTCTTCTGCGCTCCGTCCAACATATGCTCGAAACAGAGATTGATGAAAAGGAATACGAGGCGCTTGTCGCTCCGTACGCGGACTACTTGCCGTCCGTGACGATGCGGCTTCCGGACTGGATCGAAGTGTGTCCAGTTGAAATCCGGGGGAAAGTGCTCGAATCGACGGCCATCATGGCTGGCGGCATGGCCAAATGGGTCGAAAAAGACTGGGTCATCCACACACGTGAAGACTTGGATGATTATACGTATTACGTCGCTGGACTCGTCGGCGTGATGCTTTCCGATCTTTGGAGATGGCATGATGGCACCGAAACGGATACAGAACTTGCCATCGGCTTTGGCCGCGGGTTGCAGGCTGTCAATATGCTGCGCAACTACGACGAAGATTACGAGCGCGGCGTCACATTCGTTCCAGATGGCTGGACGCGCGACGATATGTTCACGTATGCACGAGAAAACTTGGCGCAAGCCGACCTTTACGTGAAGTCCATTAAAAACAAGCGCATTCTCATGTTCTGCAAAGTTCCCCTTGCACTCGCCCACAGTACGTTAAAAGCGCTCAAATCCGGTAAAGAAAAAATGAGCCGCCAAGAGGTTGAAGGCATTGTCGAGCAATTAAAAAAAGAAGAACGCCTTAGCTGAAGAATTCTGCACTCTAATTATCGAGTGCAGCTTTTTTATTTATCCCGAATTACAAATGCTTTTATTTCAAAAATATTGATTTAAAGTAAACTCCTTCCATTCCGACTACCGCTTTCTTTCAAGCGTCAAACTAGTCTATACTAGATGCAACAGAGTTCGATCGAGAGAGGAAGTAGTGTTATGACCGTGACCATTATTAGTGTCTTGACCGCTGCAATCTTTATCATCAATATTTTCCTTGCAGCGGCGCTGGTGTTTTTAGAACGCCGTGATGCTTCTTCCACTTGGGCATGGCTTTTGGTGTTATTTTTCATCCCGATTGCCGGGTTCTTTGTGTACCTTCTGCTCGGACGCAAGCTGCGCAAAAAAAAGCTATTCAAATGGGAAGGCCGAGAGCGAATCGGCATCGAAAACTTGATTGCCCACCAAATGAACGAAATCCATGACGGCACATTCGACTTCCATGACGGCAACACAAAGGATTACAGCAATTTGATTTATTTGCACCTGCGCAATAACGGCGCTTTGTTGACACAAAACAACCATGTCAAAATCTTTAACGACGGCCGTGAAAAATTCGAGGCCTTGATGCGTGACATCGAACAAGCGAATGACCATATTCACATCCAGTATTATATTTTCCGGCTCGACCATCTCGGCAACCGCATCATGGACGCTTTGATTGCCAAAGCGAATAATGACGTCAAAGTGCGGCTTTTGTATGATGATATGGGATCCCGCAGCTTAAGCAAGCGTCATTTCAAAGAGTTCATAGCAGCAGGCGGCGAAGTGGAAACGTTCTTCCCTTCTAAGCTTCCGCTCATCAACCCGCGTTTGAATTACCGTAACCACCGGAAAATTGTCGTCATCGATGGCAAAGTCGGCTATATCGGCGGCTTTAATGTCGGTGAAGAATACCTCGGTCTCAACCGCCGCTTCGGCTACTGGCGCGATACGCATCTGCGCTTGGAAGGCCCGGCGCTGTACCCGCTGCAAACGCGCTTTATTCTGGACTGGAACCAAGCTTCAGCGCGGCATGACATCGAATACGATGAAGTGTATTTTCCGCAGCAGCCGGAAACCGGCACGACGTCGATGCAGATCGTTTCGAGTGGCCCCGATGAAGAATGGGAACAGATCAAAGACGGGTATTTGAAACTGATTCATGTGGCACGCGAATATATTTACATTCAGACGCCTTACTTCATCCCGGATGCCAGCTTTTACGATGCCTTGCGCATTGCGGCGCTATCAGGTATTGATGTGCGCATCATGATCCCGAACAAGCCGGATCATCCGTTTGTTTACTGGGCGACATTTTCGTATGTCGGCCAGATGCTGCGGGCGGGGGCGCGTATTTTCATCTACGAGAACGGCTTTTTACATACGAAGATGATTGTGGTTGATGATGAGGCGTCTACTGTCGGAACGGCGAATATCGATGTCCGAAGCTTCAAGCTGAATTTCGAAGTGAATGCATTTATTTACGATGAGAAGGTCTCGATGGAGCTTGCCGATTTGTTCAAGCAGGATATGGAGTTGTCGTCGGAGCTGACGCATGAGATGTATATGGCGAGAACTGGCATGATCAAGACGAAGGAATCAATTGCCCGTTTACTCGCACCGATTCTTTGATAAACACGTTTAACCGCTCTTTCCTGTCTGGGAAGAGCGGTTTTTGTTTTGGCAAGTTAAAACTTTTTTATGCAGATATTAAATTTTCATATATAAGTAGCTGGTACTAAGAGATTGCGCTCCAGGCGGACGCTTGGGGCTCGCAGGATGCGACAGGACGTCACGTTTTCAGCTTCCTGGGATTGGCGGGTGTTGAACTTTTATGCCTAAATAGCTAGTGTTAAGAGATTGCGCTTCAACTGCCGCTTTCCGGGGGGCGGGCGGCAGTTTCCGCTCCATCTCTGACTTTATAGTGGCAGAAAGGTTCTTCATCCGCTCAAATTGGGAGACCGTAAAATAGATCTCTCTGCCAGTGAAAAACTTCACAGCACTTTTCGATAACGGAATAAAGTTAAATTTTTTTCATTTCTCATTTAAATCAACTTGACCAGCTACCTAACTGAACATGAACTAGACAAATCAGATATAAAACTCACTTGCTTAACCTAATGAAATATAAAAGAAATATCACACTTCACATAGCATTTCTAATCTTTTCCTGCCGCTTTATTCCACCAAGGAAGCGATTCCCCAAACAGCGGACGAATCTTCTAGAAGCGGATTCAATTCAACACAAAAAAACCAATGAAAAAGAAAAACCGTCTCGCGTAGACGGGTGAGCCGATGCAGTGAGACAAGCGATTTTCTTGGCTCACTGCAAGAGACCAACCCAAAGCGAGACGGCGACTCCGTTCGCGATGCTAAAAATAAACCAGCGACAGATATCCACTCAACAATTCCAACTCAACCTCCCCCAACAGCAAGAAAACGATTCCTCACAAAAAAAAACGGTTGTTTTCCCATACAGGAAAACAACCGTTTCTCTTTTTAAATGAGTTAATTTCATAATTCCGAGCCCTTGCGGCTCTAAGTGTGTAACGCCAAGAAAATAGAGCACCTCCCCAAATCCTGTATAATGGTAGTCACCACAACAAACCAAATCAGGAGGGAAAGCGCTCTATGCCTATTATAAGACAAGATAACCTGTTTGACATGCAGGAATTATTTGAAATGGAACCTACCCATCGATTTAATGCTATTTTCTCGACATTGGAACTGGGTCCGCTTATGCGTATCTTCGACAAGAAGACGCATCGAGGCGCGCCAAGAGAACTCAATTATGGTGCTATGATTTATTCGTTGATC
>NZ_JAGGPW010000007.1 GCF_018613655.1 Planococcus sp. ISL-109 | reverse complement strand
ATATATTGTACAATAAATAAAAAGGAAGGTGACGAGATGGAAGCCGTTAATTATTCTTCGCTGCGAAATAATTTAAAGGAATATATGGACAAGGTCACAGACGATTTTGAAACAGTAATTGTCACTCGAAAAGGTGAGAAGAATGTGGTGATGATTTCCGCAGAAGAGTACAACAATCTGATGGAAAGTGTCCATTTGCTTGGAAATGAAGCAAACCGTAAACGTTTAATGGAATCCAAAAAGCAATTGGAAGAAGGGCTGACAGTCTCGCATTCACTCTTGGAGACAGATTAAATGAATGTCATTTTTACAGAGCAGGCTTGGATCGAATACACTGTCTGGCAAAAAGAAGATAAAAAAACTTTAAAACGGATAAATTTATTAATCCAGGATATCCAGCGCAATTGCTATGAAGGGATTGGCAAGCCAGAGCCATTGCGTTTTGATTTTGCGGGCTATTGGTCGAGACGGATTAATGAAACAGATCGATTGGTTTATCGGATTGACGAAAAAAATGTGTATATCCTGCAATGCAAATATCATTACCACTGACAATGAGGAGAGCCGTATTCCTGTGAGCAGTGGTGGTAGCCAAGTTATGGGAGATCCTTAATTAAAACGTGATCTATATAGAACACAATTTAAGCTATAGAAAAAATGCATGAAGAATTCTCCGGACATGCGGGGATTCTTTATGCATTATTTTGTTTCATTAACTATACGAGGGTGGAATCATTAACTGTCTTTACTTTGCCTCAACCGCCACAGCAATATGCCGGAAGCTCGCAACATCGAACAGGCCCCGGTCGGTCAATTTCAAATGGGGAATGACCGGCAGCGACAAAAACGACAAGGTGAGAAACGCATTGAAATGCGTGGGGGCGCCAATCTGCAGGAGGCTCTTATCGAGTGTTTTGAGTTGCTCGTAAACGGCAGTGAACGGTTCATCGGACATCAATCCGGCAATCGGAAGAGACAGGCTGGCCAACACTTCGCCATTTTGGACGACTACCAAGCCGCCTTGCAGGTCATGAAGGGCTTCGGCTGCCGCTAACATGTCTTCGTCATTCGTCCCGACAGCAATCACATTATGTGAATCATGCGCCACCGTTGTCGCGATGGCGCCGTTTTGGAGGCCCAGTCCTTTGACGATGCCGAGGCCGATATTGCCGGTGGCCCGGTGGCGTTCGATGACCGCAATTTTTAAATAGTCCCTTGTGGTATTCGATACAAAAAAACCGTCGGCGACTGAAGTTTCTTCTATTAAATGCTCCGTGATCAGCTTGTTCGGGTTGATGCCGATGATATGTGCGGTAGTGCTGGTGCCCATCGGAATCTGTAAACTGCCTGCGGACAACTCGGCAATGCGCACGGTATCCCGAACCGACGAGGTTTCGCTTTCTTCTTGCACAGGACCCACATAGCGTCCGTCTTGCGCTATAAGCAGTCCACTTTTATAGACTTCCGCAATCGTGAACTCTTCCAGGCTATCGAGCAACAAGAAATCGGCATCATACCCCGGGGCAATGGCACCTTTTTGGCGCAGCCCGAAACATTGAGCTGCATTGATGCTGGCTATGGAAATAGCGGTAATCGGATGGATGCCATATTGAATGGCGGTCCGGACGTTGTGATCGACACTGCCTTCTTCGATCAAATCATCCAGATGCTTGTCGTCGGTGCAGAACAAGCAGCGCTGTGCAGTTTGTTCCGTCACCCCTTCGAGCAAGGCGTGGAGGTCTTTAGCGACCGATCCTTCACGCAGCATGACGTAAAGGCCTCGCTCCAGTCGCGCGATCATTTCTTCTTTTGTCACACATTCGTGATCTGTTGAGATTCCAGCTGTGCCGTAAACATTGATATCGTTTTCGGTGAGACCTGCGGCGTGCCCGTCAATCTGCCGGCTCAGCAGCAGTTTATCGAGCATCGCCTCGTCCCCGTGGAGCACGGCAGGGAAATCCATGACTTCAGCCAAGCCGAGAACCTGATCGCGCTCTACAAAAGGCTTCAAGTCTTCAGCGGACAGCTGAGCTCCTGCGTTTTCGAAAGGCGTGGCCGGGACGCAGGAGGGCAGCATCATTTTAATGTCGAGCAATGCTGACTCCGCATCCTTGAGCATAAATTCCAATCCAGCCGTTCCGCTCACATTGGCGATTTCATGCGGATCGGTGATGACCGTCGTGACTCCGTGGGGAAGCACGACCTGTGAAAACTGCTGGGGCGTCACCATGGACGATTCGATATGGACATGGGCATCGATCAAGCCGGGCGCAATGAACTTGTCCGTAGCATCGATTTCCTGCATGCCTTCATATTCGCCGATTCCGACAATCATGCCGTCGCTGATGGCCACATCACCACTCGTCAGGCTTTTCGTGAACACATTGACGATGGACGCGTTGCGAATCACCAGGTCTGCTTTTCGTTGTTTATTGGCAACAGCTATTCTGTTTTTCAATTGGGCTTTTTTCACGTTTATTCATGCTCCTTTAATTGCTATCTAGAATGCTGAACGGTATTTCTGGTTCTGAAAGAGAGTTGAGTTTCGCCTTATTTTACAGGAGTTGGCTGATAAGCTCTAGTACAACACTAAAAAAGCACCCTGTGCAAGACGCATTTTCATATAGACTTAAATAATGTATAAAGCCATTTAATAGAACCATTTGTTCCAAGTGTTAGAACCTATACCACACCACTGTTAAACTCAGCTCGGTGTAGGAGGTCATAATGACTCGTGCCCGCAATGTGCTCGCGCAATATCCTATTTTGGATGCTGCGAGTTCTATGAGAGCATCTCAGGCATGGTTCTATAAGGCATTGGCTTTAATCTTAGCGTATAGAAGCAATCATCAAAGTGGTGAAACCTTCCATATGGGAAGTTTTATTTTTGTTCATAATAATATACAAAATTATGTGTGTTTAAAAGAACGCTTATTTGTGGTATTTAAAGATTAGCAGTATACTTAGAAAAAATGAGAGGGTGTTTCACATGCCAGCAGGGACCATTAATTTAGATACGCGTATCCATAGACGGCAACTCTTAAAAGCACAGACACTACGAAGCCTTTCACAGAAAAACCTCATGGACATCGTCAACAAAGAAGAGCCTATTGGCCTGCTTGTGAACAATGAACTGTCCATTGCGATGTTGTCTTGGGGTAAGTACGAGGAATTAATCGAGCGCATGACAGAAAAAGACCGGTTGATCGAGGACCTTCAAAGCCAGATAGAAGATGTCTTATTAAATAAACATGTTGGCCAAGCGGTTTTAAATGCGGAGTCGGGCAAGAACGAGGAATATACTGTTGGCAGTCTCTCTGATGTGTTTAACCATATAGAAGATTAAACAGTCAGGAGGGAACCCCCTTGCCAAACTACCAGGTCGTCGTCGATAAGGAATTTGAAAATGATTTAAAGTTCATCCTAGATTATGGGTATGTCGCTCAAAAAGATCTGACGATTTTCAAGAACCAATTAGACCTAGAACAGAGTCGATTGGACAAGGACTGGGAAGGACTTAGTAGAGCAACCGAATATCCACCGCACTCCATCTATGATTATCGGAAGCGATATTTCCATTCGATCCCCGAAGCCTTTAAGAAAGAGCGCGGTTGGACCGATATGAAAGCTGATTTCCGAATTGTATTCAAAGTGCGCGAAGAACGAAAAGAAATTTTCTATTTAGGCATAGGTCCCCGAATCCAAGAGCTTCCTAAAAACCCAGATGATGTATGGGCGCGCTTAAAGCAACGTCCTATTCCAGAAGAATCTTAAAAAGCACCCCAATGCAAGACATAATTTCACACATACCAAAATAATGCATGAAGAATCCTTCAGATTCGTAAACGAAAAGGTTTCTTCATGCATTATTATGTCTTAAAGTAACTAGTCGTAATTAAACGGTACATAGTGAACGGTTAGAAACTATAGTTTAGCCCCAAAGCTGTGCAGGTTATAATCAGTTCAGGGGGAATGGATATGAACGTAAACGACTTGCAGAAATATGTGCCGGCCGTGATTTATAAACGGGGCTTGGATTATTTTGAGCGGGATTTTGTGGAGCAATTGACGCAAGGTGCATCGAATCGCTGGAGCGCAGACGTTGCAGGCAGCCGCTATTACGAAGTGGCGGTGGAGCTCTCGGACAGTGGAACGGTCTTGTCGTCTTTTTGCACATGCCCGTTCGAATCAGATTCCCTGTGCAAGCATGAAGTCGCGGTATGTCTGGCGATACGAGAATACAAAGAAGGAAATATTTCTACCGCAGTGGATGTGGTGCCGCGGTTAAAAGAGCTGAAAAAAGAGGAGCTGTTGACAATCCTTGAAGATTTGGCGCAGCGACAGCCAGCGGTGAATCTTTATTTGATCAACCGGTTTTCAACTCTAGATGGCATGGATGAAGAAGTGGCGCGCCGGATTATCCGTCGATTGGCAGACCTTGCGAGCAGCGGAGTTTATATTGAATTGAACCAGACCGACCAAGCATTGGATGGCGTGTGGGAAGTACAGGAATATATCAGCGGCCTCGATATGCAGGAATATGGAGAAAAGATCATCCAACTGAGCTTGGTCGTGGTCGAGGAATGCAGTGAAATCTTGCAGATGGCGGACGATTCCTTCGGCACTATCAGATCAACGATTAACGAAAGCTTAGAGAAAATCAACGAGACGATGGCGGTGTGGCCGGCGGAACTCGACGACTCAATCGTTGATGACATGATAGAGCTAGTGCATCCGTATATTTTGCTCAGCTTGGAACAGGACATCACGGATGCTGCGGGCAGCTTGATGGAATCCCTCATGAACTGGAACGAACGTGGCGATTTCGCGGAGAAGTTGTTCCGTTTTATGGAGCGGGTCATGGACAGCGAAGAGATGAATCAAAAGTTATACCACTTTGGTAAGGAGGAGCTTCTGTTGTTGCAGCTGGAGATTTTACATCAGCAAGGCGACTGGGAAGCAGTTGAAGGGTTTTATTCGAAGCATCAAGAGTATCCGAAGATCCGCAAAGTCCGCGTTAGGGCTGCGCTACACAAAGAGGAATTTGAAAAAGCGGTTCGTTTATGCATGGAATCGGAACAGGTGGACTCGGATATTCAAGGTTTGGTGCAAGACTGGAGAAAGCTGCGTTTTGAAGCGTATGAAGGGGCAAATAATACAGCGAAGATGATCGAACTCGCGCATGCGTTTGCGCTGGATGGGGATGAATTTTATTACCGAAAGCTGAAGCAGCTGGTGGAGCCGGAACGCTGGCCGGATATAGTAAATGACTTGCTTGAGGATTTGAAAGAGGGGCCGCGGGGGAGCTCTCTTTACGTCCAGATTCTGATTGATGAAAAGCGGAGCGAAAAACTGCTTCAGTATTGCCGTGCCCATGTCAATGCAATCGAAAAGTTGTATCCTTATTTGCTGGCGGATTATCCGCATGAAGTGAATGAATTATATACGGCCTGTATATACCGCTTGATCGAACCGGCATCCGACCGCAAGGCATATCGGAGCGCCTGCGAAACGATTCGATCTTTTCAAAAAGCCTTAGGTCCTGACGCTGCGAGAGGGCTCATTGAAGAGCTGAAGTTCATGTACCCGAGACGCAAAGCGCTGCTGGATGAATTGTCGAAGATCTGAATGGGTTTCCTGTATCAAATTGGGAATTCCCTAAAAGCATATGAAAGCTGCAAGGCTGAAGAGGTCACTCAGGACTGGATATGATAGCTGGAGATAATTGTTCGGAAATAATAAGGAAATAGCGAGTTTATATTTTATCCATTGTCCAACATATTGTGCAACGGATAAAAAGGAAGGTGATTCGATGGAAGCCGTTAATTATTCTTCGCTCCGAAATAATTTAAAGGAATATTCGGACCGGGTCACGGATGATTTTGAAACAATAATTGTTACACGAAAAAATGACAAGAATGTGGTGATGATGTCCGCAGATGAATATAACAATCTGATGGAAAGTGTCTACTTGCTCGGGAATGAAGCAAACCGTAAACGTTTAATGGAATCCAAAAAGCAATTGGAAGAAGGGGGGACAGTCTCTCATTCACTCTTGGAGGCGGATTAAATGAATGTCATTTTTACAGAGCAAGCTTAGACGGAATACAATTCCATACACACTAAAATCATGCATGAAGAATTCCTGGAATCTTTAACCAGATAAGGTGCTTCATGCATTTTAATTGTGCCGCTCACAGAAAACAGTCGGAGACAAGTGGATGGGGCGGTTCTCCCTTGTCTTAAGTGGTTCTAATTTTTGCCCGAAGCGGCTCTGTAATTTGTCCATGGTGGTTCTTTTTTGGCACGAGCGGTTCTCGAGCTTGTATTTCTTCAGTTGCACGAGCGATTAATTTTATCCGCACAAAGCCTGAGGAAATTCCCCTGGCTCTTTGTCATTCTCCAAGCTCCACAGGGATTTCCCGAACTCCTCTAACAATCATCCCCGGTCGCCACTCAAGCTCGCTTTCCTCCACAGCGAGTGTCATGCCTGGAAATCTCTGCAACAGCCCGTCGATCGCGATTTGTGCTTCCAGCCGGGCGAGCGGAGCCCCGAGGCAGAAGTGGATGCCTTTGCCGAACGCGAGATGTGGGCTTTTTTCTCGCAGGATGTCGAATAGTTCCGGGTTGTCGAACTGCTCCGGATCGTGGTTGGCAGCGTTCAAGGCAACGACGACCAAATCACCTCTGTGGATGGTTTTTCCGCCGAATTCCATGTCTTCGGCTGCCCATCTGGACGTGCTGAATTCGACAGGGCCGTTAAAGCGCAGCGATTCCTCGATCGCTTGAGCAATTTTTTCCGGATGTTCACGCAGCAAGTGCTGGTGTTCCGGATGCTCTAACAAGGCTAATACGGTATTGCCGATCAAGTTCACGGTCGTTTCGTGTCCTGCGATGATGAGCAGTGATACCAGGCCATACAGCTCTTTTTCCGTCATGCGCTCGCCTGATTCCTCGGCTTCGATCAAGCGGCTGATCAAATCATCGCCGGGCTGCTCGCGGACTTTTGCAAACCATTCGCCGAGGTAGCGGATGAATTCGTTCATGTGCTCATAGACGCTGACGCCCGCTTCGCCGCTCGTTCCTTCGATGAGTGAATTCGACCACATCCGGAACTTGTCACGGTCTTCGGACGGCACGCCTAAAATCTCGCAAATGACGATGATCGGAAGCGGGAAGGCGAATTCATCGATCAAGTTGACCTTGGCTTTCCCGTCAATTTGTTCGAGCAGTTCGTCTGTGATGTCCTGAATGCGCGGTCTTATGCCTTCGATCATTTTCGGGGTAAAGGCTTTTTGGGCGAGTGCCCGCAGCCGTTTATGATCAGGCGGATCGGAAAACAACATGTTTTGCGTAAAGACGCTCATTTGGTCCATGCTACCGCCGAATAGTTTCGAAAAATCCTTGATAAAGCGCGGGTCTTTCAGCACCGCTTCTGCATCCGTGTAACGCGTCACCAGCCATCCTTTTTGGCCGTCGGGAAACCGCGCCTGGTGCACGGGGTCTTCTTCGCGCAGACGGGCATAGGCCGGGTAGGGGTTCTTGGTGAATTCCGGTGAGAATAATTGTGGTTCTCGATTGTCATGCAAGTCCATGGGACCGCCTCCTTTCTTGTCTATACCCGGGGAGAGATTATTCCATCTCGTTCCTTTCGACCATTTTTGGGGCGGCTGGCCAAAGGTTCTGTTGTG
The DNA here is from genome assembly GCF_018613655.1 of Planococcus sp. ISL-109. GTDB lineage: Bacteria > Bacillota > Bacilli > Bacillales_A > Planococcaceae > Planococcus. The sequence goes on along the minus strand of NZ_JAGGPW010000007.1, from coordinate 55,622 downwards.
TGCCAAAAACCACTTTAAGAATTGGGAGTCTGACGGGCTGTTAAAACGGGACAAACTGCATTGCTTCAAAGTTGACGGACTGCGCCAATCGGAGTAGTTTAAAACCATCTAAACAGCTGGTTCCATTTGAAAAGCTTCATAATAAGCGGTGGGTGTTGACGCTTGCTAAAGTTGTGGAAAACGGTGCGTTTTATTCAAAAGCAGGCAACGGAAAATAGTTTAGTGATTTTGCAATAGTTAGAGGGGGGCAGTAACAATGATCAAGATTCTAAAAAACCTCAGTCCCTACAAATGGATTGTTCTCGGAGTTGTCGCCTTGGTGTTTGGGCAATCGATCGCGGAGCTGTTTTTGCCGACTTTGATGGCTGACATCATCGACAACGGCGTGGTCAAAGGGAATATCCCCTACATCTGGGAAATTGGCGGCTGGATGCTGTTGGTCTCGGCAATCGGCGCTGCTGCAGCGGTGTTTGCCAGTTATTATTCGGCGAAAGCCGCGATGGGCATGGGGCGCGACTTGCGGCAAAAGGTCTTCAAGCACGTCGGACAGTTTTCGCTTCAGGAATTTGATGAAGTGGGGACGGCGTCACTCATTACGCGCACCACCAACGACATTACGCAAGTGCAGCAGGTGGTCATCATGCTGCTGCGGATGGTCATCAGTGCCCCCATCATGCTAGTCGGCGGGGTTATTTTGGCCGTTTCAAAAGATGCGCAATTGTCCTTAGTCATTATCGGCGCGATGCCGGTATTGGCGGTGTCGATCTTGTTAATCTTAAAATACGGCATGCCGTTGTTCCAGCAGGTTCAAAAGCAGCTGGACGGCTTGAATTTGGTGGTCAGGGAAAACTTGACCGGGATACGTGTCATCCGTGCGTTTAACCGCGAATCGCAAGAAAAGGCGCGTCTTCAAAAAGCCAACCGCGATCTGGCGGATGTGTCCATCAGGGTCAATAAAGTCATGGCGTTTCTCATGCCAGTGATGATGCTCGTCATGAATATGACCGTCGTCGCCGTCATATGGTTTGGCGGCATTCGCATCAATAACGGAGCGATGCAGATCGGGGATTTGATGGCTTTTATCCAATACGTCATGATGATCATGTTCGCATTGGTCATGGCGTCGTTTATGTTCGTCATGGTGCCGCGCGCTGCGGTATCGGCCAAACGCATCAACGAAGTATTGGAGATGCAACCGGCATTTAAAGACGATGGCACCGAAAAAGCCAATCGCACGCGCGGCACCTTGGAGTTCGAGGATGTGACGTTTTATTATCCGGGAGCGGAAGAGCCGGCGCTGTCGAATATCAGCTTTACCGCGAGGCCGGGAGAAATTACGGCGTTGATCGGCGGGACGGGTTCCGGCAAGTCGACGCTGGTCAATTTGGTGCCGCGCTTTTATGAGGCCACAAGCGGGACGATCCGCGTCAACGGCGTCGATATCCGGCAAGCGTCGCAGCAGGAAGTCCGGTCGAAAATCGGCTTCGTGCCGCAAAAATCGATGCTGTTCACCGGAACGATCGCGGACAATATCCGCTTCGGCAAACAAGACGCCAGCCAAGCGGAACTGGACCATGCAGCACGCATTGCGCAGGCCACAGAGTTTATCGATCAAATTGACGGCGGCTACGCGGCGGAGATCGAGCAGGGTGGTTCGAATTTATCCGGCGGCCAAAAACAGCGCTTGTCGATTGCACGCGCCTTGATCCGCAAGCCGGATGTCTATATTTTTGACGACAGCTTTTCGGCGCTCGATTTCAAAACCGACGCCAAGCTGCGCAAAGCGCTGAAAGATGAAACGAAAAATGCGACGGCGCTATTGGTGGCACAGCGCGTCAGCACGGTTGTCGATGCAGACCGCATCATCGTGTTGGAAAAAGGCCGAGTGGTCGGCATGGGTACACACAAAGAACTATTGGAATCCAATGAAGTGTACCGTGAAATCGCCCTATCCCAATTGTCAGAGGAGGAGATCGCATGAGCCAGATGGGTCCTCCTCGCGTTGGCGCGAGCATGCCACCAGAAAAAGCGAAAGATTTCAAAGGCACATTCCGTCGCCTCGTTTCATATTTAAAGCCGCGCCGGAAAAAACTGGCGGCGGTGTTTGTCGTCGCGATTCTCAGTACGGTATTCGCTATCGTCGGGCCGAAAATCATGGGGATGGCGATCACCGAATTGTTCGAAGGAGCATACGGCCAATTGCAGGGCGTAGCGGGCGGGGGCGTCGATTTTGGTGTTATCGGCCAGATTCTCGCTGTTCTTGCCGGGCTGTACTTGTTCAGCAGTTTGTTCAGTTATATCCAGCAGTATATGATGTCGACAGTGGCGCAGGATACGGTCTATGATATGCGCCAAGACGTCAATAAAAAACTGGAGAAATTGCCGCTGGAGTATTTTGATGGCCGGCCAAACGGCGAAACCTTAAGCCGCATGACCAATGACATCGACACGATCGGCAGCACGCTGCAGCAAAGCTTGACGCAATTCATCACGTCGATCGTGACGCTTGTCGGGATTCTCGTGATGATGCTGACGATCAGCCCTTTGCTGACTTTGATTGCAGTCGTATCTTTGCCGCTGTCGCTGTTCGTCATCGGTCCGATTTTGAAAAAGTCCCAAAAATACTTCAGCAGCCAGCAAAAAAATCTCGGCCGTTTGAATGGCCACGTAGAAGAAATGTACACGGGCCACCAAGTCGTCAAAGCGTTTGGACATGAGGCAAAGTCCAACGAACAATTCGATAGCGTCAATGATGAATTGTATAACGCGGGACGCAAAGCCCAATTCATCTCCGGAATCATCATGCCGGTGATGACCTTGATCGGTAACTTGAGCTATGTGCTGATCAGCATCGTCGGCGGGGTGCTGGTCATCCAGCGCGCCATCTCGATCGGTGATATCCAGGCGTTCATCACCTATTCCAAACAGTTTACACAGCCCATCACCCAGACGGCGAACATCGCCAACATCATCCAGTCGACGGTTGCCGCAGCTGAGCGGGTCTTTGAATTGCTGGACGAGCAAGAGGAAGTGGAGGCAGTGACGACTTCTGTGCTGGCACGCGCGAAAGGCGCTGTGGCATTTGAAGATGTCGACTTTGGCTACGGCGACAACTTGCTGATTGAGAGCATGAACATTGATGTCCAGCCGGGCCAAACAGTCGCCATCGTCGGGCCGACCGGTGCCGGTAAGACGACTTTGATCAATTTATTGATGCGCTTCTACGAACTGAACGGCGGCCGCATCACCATCGATGGTCTGGATTCGCGCGAGATGTCGCGGCATGAGCTGCGCCAGAACTTTGGCATGGTGTTGCAGGATACGTGGCTGTTTAACGGCACCATCCGCGATAATATCAGCTATGGCAAAAACGGCGCCACCGAAGAGGAAATCCGTGCAGCGGCATCCGCGGCACACGCCGATTACTTTATCCGCACCTTGCCGGACGGCTACGATACGGTGTTGAACCAGGAAGTGTCGAATATTTCACAGGGGCAAAAGCAATTATTGACCATCGCCCGTGCGATACTGGCCGATCCGCCGATGATGATTTTGGACGAAGCCACATCAAGCGTCGATACGCGGACAGAAATCTTCATCCAGCAGGCCATGAACCGCTTGATGGCGGGCCGCACCAGTTTTGTCATCGCGCATCGTTTGTCGACGATTAAAGATGCCGACTTGATCCTGGTCATGGATCAAGGGAAAGTCATCGAGCAAGGCACGCATCAGCAGCTGCTCGAAAAAGAAGGCTTTTATGCGGAGCTGTACAATAGCCAGTTTTCAACGAAAGTGGCTGTGTAAAAACGAAAAGACCCACCGTGCAACTATGCGCGGTGGGCCTTTTTTCGGTTGTTTTGCAAAGCTGTATTCACTGGGGGTTGCGGCATTCGATGGTCAGAAAAAGCCCGCCGTAATAAGAGTTTACCTTCTGTACTTCCAAGCCCGAACGTTTGACGAGCTCCAAGGTATCCCGGTTCAAATGGCAGCCATCGCAAAGTTTTTTCCACACCGGCGTCAATGCTTCCTGGGTTTTTCCCGTCATTTGTTGTTCCATTTTGACGTGTTCAAACAACAGGATCTGTGCGCCCCGTTTACTGGTCCTGCGAATTTCTTCGAGTGCCTTGGCTGGTTCAGGTATCGTACAAAATACCAATGTCGCGACCACTGTATCGAAGCTGTTATCGGCAAACGGCAGCTCTTCTGCTATCGCTTGATAAGTATAAATAGGCGTTTTAGATTTTTTGATGCGTTTCACTGCATGCTTACTCATAGCAGGATTCGGTTCGATGGCATCGACCCGTTCGGCATTCTTGTAATAGCGGAAGTTCGCGCCCGTTCCAAAACCGATTTCCAACACATGCCCTTGCGCTTTGCGGACAAGATTGGCGCGGATTTTTTCGAAACGCGTTTTTTCCAGCGGCTTCATGGCCACGTCATATATATGGGGAAGCCATCCAGGCATATTCCATCAGCTCCTGTCCTCTGTTTTTGTGTGTAGTGTAGAATTCCACTTTTGCTCGGCAATGTCCTGTTTTATCCTTATTCCATATGAATAAAATCTCCTTGGCATTGTTGATTCTTTTTTTAAGTCCTATAGACTATAATTAGAAGATAAACTAACGGAAAATTACGAAATCTTGTGGAACTTCCCGCCTTTATATTCTTAGTGTAACAAAGAAAAGCAAAGCCCTGAGCTATTCCAAGCCGCTGGTCTCAGATGGAAATGGACTGGCGCCAGATGTGAAGTTTTAGAGAGAAAGATTAACTTGGCTTAAAGGGATATCGAATGATGCGGACTGTATGCCAAGGAGATGAGATGATGGAAGTATACATTGTGTTTACCGATACGAAAACAAGCTGGGCTAAATTGATCAAGAGTTATACAAGATATCCATTCAGCCATGTATCGCTTTCTTTTTCAAAGAATTTGAGCCAAATGTACAGTTTTAGTTTTGGGCGGAAACAAGCGGGAAATGCATTTAGCGGATTTGTGAAAGAAGATGTCAGGGACAATCTTTTCCAGCAGGCCGACTGTGAGGTTTATAAATTGGAGTTGTCTGAGGATAGCTATGACAAAATTTGGGGATACGTACAAAAGATGGAGCGGGAGCAGGCGCTGTTCAAATACAATTTCAGCGGTTTGTTTGCGGTGGTATTGAATTATCATTCCAAGCGGAAAGATGCTTATTTCTGCTCGCAATTCGTTGCTGAAGCTTTGGCGGCCGGAAATATTTGGGTAGCGGACAAACCGCCGGCTCTTGTGACGCCGCGTGATCTGTTCGCCTCCGGCAGTACGATGATTCATCGCGGGGATGTGCAGGACTATCCTTTTCTCAGCCCGGCCAGTGATTGTGTGCAAGCAGAGCTTGTGCTGGAGGCGATGAAATGAAGAAGGTCCTGGTATTTCCTTTGCTCAAAAGCATGCCTTCGGGGCATCATCAAGTAGCGGATGCGATTTGCGAAAGTATCTATGCAAACTCCGGGGACATCGAATGCGAAAAATTGGATATTCTCAGCGAATGGAACAGGATGGTGGAAGGCGGCATCGTGAAAGCCTATCTGCAATGGATTCGGCATTTTCCAGAAACCTACGCCTGGACATACCGGAAATTCGCTTACCGCAGTAAGGGTGAACGGCCCCATAAAGCTTATGAAGCCCTATTCATGAAAAAGGTGCAAGAGATTCTCGCAATCGAAAAGCCGGATCTGATCATCTGCACCCACGGTTTTCCGTCTTTTTTCATCAACCGCTTAAAAGAGACAGGCAGCTGCGATATACCGGCGCTCAATATTTATACGGACTTTTTCATAAACGATATCTGGGGATGCAGTCACATCGACTATCATTTTGTTCCAAGCCAGGCGATAAAAAATGAACTTTCGTCCAAGTACAGCATTGATCTAAGCAACATATTCATCTCTGGTATTCCCATCAGCAGACAATTCGAATCCGCTAGGAAAGCGGACAAAGAAATCGCAACGCCGCCCTTTCGAATTTTAATGTCAGGAGGCAGCATCGGTCTCGGGAATATGTCACAGATGCTTGATAGCGGACAAGAAAAATTGGATTGCCGTGTTAAGGTGCTGTGCGGCGCGAATGAAGAACTATATGACGATGTCATGCAACTCGAAGGCGATTTTGCCGAAGCCTATCCATATATTTCATCCAAGAAAGAAATGAACGAACTTTACGAATGGGCGGATGCGATCATCTCTAAACCCGGCGGGGTGACGGTGTCGGAAGCCTTGCGCAAACAAATTCCGATTTTTCTGTCCGGTGCATTGCCTGGGCAGGAACAAATCAACCTGCGCTTGCTGAACGATATGGGCCTGGCATTCATTGTTCCTGAAGGGGCAGATGCGCTCGAATTCACCTGCCGTGTGCTTGGGGATAAAGAAAAAATCCAGCGCTATCAAAGTGCAGAAAGCCGTTATGTGGACGGGCTTGAATTGAAGAATTCGGATGAATTGTACCGTGCAATCGCAACCATGCTGGAGCGGGGCTGAGCGGAATGGATATTCAGCTGATGATCGAACGGATTTTCGGGTTCTTGGGAGAATTGGGGCTTTTCGGTTTATTTACGGCAATTTTTTTGGAAGGGGCTTCCGTGCCGTTTCCTGGCATCGTTGTTGTACTGGCCTACGGCGGACTTCTTAACATGTCTTTTGCCGGCATGGCGGGAATCGCTGCCATAATGGCTGTGATCTATAGCCTCGCCAGCCTGATTCCATATTTTATCGGCAATAAACTCGAGCATCTTATACGGCCGAACATCCGCAAGGGGCTGGACAAGGCGAGCCGCATCTTTAATCGGTACGGCATATGGAGCATCGCTTTATCGCGGCCATTCGGGATAGGGAATTACATTTCCTACATGGCGGGCATCAGCGGGGTAGGTTTGCTGAAATACCTGCTCCTTACTTTTGCAGGGATATTGCCGTGGTGCTTTGCGATTTTGTACTTAGGGGATTATCTGAATGGCAATTACGACCGCTTTCTGGAGCTTTTTGATGAATATAAAATGGAGTTCTACGGTACAGGCCTGCTTCTTGCCATCTTGTTTACCGTCTACTCAATATGGAAACGCCGGAAAAATGAGCATAGATGAAAAACCTCTTCATTTTTGAAGAGGTTTTTCATCTATGCAGCACTATCCCGAATTCTTCTTCCAGTATCTTTTAAAATGCATCCCTGTGACAAACACAATTCCACTGATACAACAAACCTGTATTAAAAGAGCAGCCACCTTCAATGAAATCAACCGATTTCGAAGGTGGCTGCTTTATGTTTATCAGGAAAATCAAGTAGCGATAATTGAGCGGTACATAGGGATTGAATCGGGATAAATGTATATTCCGAATGCGGTTTCACCAGCAATTTATCAACGTGATTTTTTCATTCAAATACAGGTCTTCTATAGTGGCGTGGAAACAGAGTGGCTCTCCAGATGGCAGAGGGGACTCTATTTGATGGCACGAGTCGTTCTCGAACTTGTCCTTCTTCACCCCAAAAACATAGATTGGCGAAATCCATGGATGGACAAGCCAGTTAACAGCAAAAAGAAGGACATCCGGCCGAAGCCGGATGTCCTTCTTTTTGCATGCGCTCAATCAAGTTTTGGGGCTGTCAAAAACCCTAAGAAAAACGAGTTCCTTCTATAATATAGGGGGTTATTTATTGCCTAAGCTTTTCCCCATGCCTTTCAGGAAATTCAGGCCGAACTTGATGGAGCGGTTGATGTCCGGATCCTTCAGCGATTTCATCAACTGGAAAATCCCGACTTTCTTCTCGCTTGTGCGTTCCGCTTCTGCTTCTTTCAAGCCGTTAGCGACGCTTGCAGTCAGTTTTTCTGTCGTAGCGGGGTCGATGGCAGTAAGGGCGCCAGCAGCACTCATCATATTATTGATGAGGTTGGTGACGGGTTCCCGCGTTGCCTGGTGCACGACAATTTCAGCGATGCCTTCTTTGGCTTTGACCATCGCGAGTGCGGCGTCAAGTATGCCGGCGTCGTTCAGATCCCCGGTGATTTGCAATAATTTATTGAGTGCCTCATCTTGTTCTGCCAGCAGGGCTTCAAGCTCTTTCAGCTTGTTGTGCCGGATTTCATCTGGACTCAGCTGTTTTTTCTTCAAGTGAGTAATCGGACTCGCCATAGGACATCACCTTTCTATCTTTTGATCGGTCAAATGCACATAGCCTTCACGCGCCCATTTCCGTTCGACTTCGATACCGGGCTGGGGATTGCGTTTTTTGTCGCGCGGGTTCGATCGTGGCAAAGGCCGTTTGCCATGTTCTTTCAAGACTTCCATCCGAACTTTCGTCTGCTTGTATGCAGGAGTATTGGTGCGCTGATCGACAGCCGGTCCAGTCAGGAAGTTGATCGCCGTCTCTTTCTTGACTGAGTTCATCGGCAAGAACAATTCGTTGCCTTTGACGCGGCCAGTGACGATGACCGGCAGTTTCAAGGCACCGTATGGAGAAACCAGACGGACAGTCGAACCGTCTTTCAGTCCGCGCTCAGTGGCCAGTTCAGGTGACACCTCGACAAACGTTTCAGGCAGTTTCGATAGGATGCCGGCAGATTTATCTGTCATGTTGCCTTCGTGGAAATGTTCCAGCAAGCGTCCGTTATTGATGTGCAAATCATACTCTTCTGGGAAGACAACCGGCTCAACCCAGTCGGACAAAGCAAAACGCGCTTTCTTGTCAGGGAAGTTGAAGCCGTCCACATAAAGAAGGGGAGTACTTGCACCATCCAGGCTGCCCCACAGGAAGCTGTTCCAGCCTTCCATGGAAGCGTAATCCGCTTGGCTGAACAACGGTGATAAACTGGCCATTTCCGCAAAAATTTCACTTGGGTGGCTGTAATTCCAGCCAGCGCCGAGTCGGTTGGCGATTTCCTGGACAATCCACCAGTCCGCTTTGGATTGGCCAAGTTCAGGCAACGCTTGGTAAAGGCGCTGAACGCGTCTTTCTGTATTTGTGAATGTGCCGTCTTTTTCCAATGATGGAGCGGCAGGTAAAATGACATCCGCGTAGCGTGCTGTACGAGAGAAGAAAATATCCTGTACGACGAAGAAGTCCAGTTTTGAAAGAACTTCGTCTACATGGTTGGCGTTTGAATCGACAAGCGCCATATCTTCACCGACTACATACATTGCTTTCATGATGCCTTGTTCGACAGCCTGCAACATTTGAATGTTGTCCATACCAGGTTGTTCATCGATTTTTACGCCGTACGCCGTTTCGAACTTCAAGCGGGCGTTGTCGTCGCTAACGTGCTGGTAGCCAGGCAGCCAGCCAGGAAGCGAGCCCATATCGCATGCACCCTGTACATTATTATGGCCGCGGAGCGGATAAGCGCCAGCCCCTGGACGGCGGTAGTTGCCAGTCGCGAGCAACAAGTTGGAGATGGCAGCGGACGTATCCGAGCCGCCAGTGTTTTGCGTAACGCCCATTCCCCAGAGGATGCACGTGCCGTCAGCGTCGCGGATCAATTCGGCAATGTTGATCAATTGTTCTCTTGAAATGCCGGTCTGCTGTTCAGCGTATTCCAATGTGTATTGGTCGAGCACTTCTGTGAATTCGCCGAAATGATTGACGTTTTCATCGATAAAGCGCTGATCGTGCCAGCCGTTGTCGATCATGTATTTCGTAACAGCCATCAGCCATACTTGGTCCGTCCCTTGTTTAGGGGTGATGAAGATATCCGAGCGTTCGGCCATTTCGTTTTTGCGCATGTCTGCAACAACCAATTTTTGTTCGTGCAGTTTATGCGCCCGTTTAACGCGTGTCGCCAGTACTGGATGCCCTTCAGCAGGGTTTGCACCGACAATGATGACGAGGCCGGCGCTTGCGATATCTTTGATTGTTCCAGCATCGCCGCCCATGCCGACCGTACGGAACAATCCGTCGGTTGCAGGAGATTGGCAATAACGCGAGCAATTGTCTACGTTATTCGATTCAAACACTTGGCGCGTCAATTTCTGGATGACGTAATTGTCTTCATTGGTGATTTTCGAAGAAGAGATGACGCCGATTGAATCTTTGCCATGGCTTTCCTTGATACCTTTAAATTTTGATGCGACAAGATCCAGCGCTTCTTCCCACGTCGCTTCGACAAACTCGTCGCCTTTTCGGATCATCGGCGCTGTGATGCGTTCTTCGCTATTGACGAAGTCCCAGCCGAATTTGCCTTTTACACAAGTGGAAATCTGGTTGGCCGGCGCTTCGGATACTGGCTGGATTTTAAGGATTTTGCGATCTTTCGTCCAAACTTCAAATGAGCAGCCGACTCCGCAGAAGGTACAGACGGTTTTTGTTTTTTTCGTGCGCGTTTCGCGCATTTTCGCTTCTGCATCGGAAATCGCTAAGATGCCGCTGTATCCAGGTTCTACATCTTTCACCAAATCGATCAGCGGTGTCATGACCGGTTCCGGAATCTTAGTCATGAAGCCGGCTTCACCGATCATCGATGTTTCCATCAAAGCGTTGCACGGGCAAGCAGTGACACATTGGCCACAGCTGACGCAAGACGAATCGTTGATTTTTGCGCCGCCGTCCCATAGTACGATCGGGCGGTCGCGGTTCCAATCCATCGTCAATGTTTCGTTGACTTGGAGATTCTGGCACACTTCCACGCATTGCCCGCAAGCGATGCATTGGTTCGGGTCGTAGCGGTAGAACGGGTTGGTCAAATCGACTTCGTCAACAGAACACTTCGGTTCGAACGGGTATTTCTGATGTTCGATTTCCATCATATCGACGGTATTATGTACTTTGCAGTTTCCGTTATTGTTGTCGCATACCGTACAGTAAAGCAGGTGGTTTTCCAAAATCCGGTCCATCGCTTCAGTCTGCGCTTCTTTTGCACGCGGGGAAGCAAGCTGGACATCCATGCCGCCGACCGCTTTTGTCGAACAAGCACGCTTCAGCTCGCCGTTCACTTCCATGATGCACGTATCGCAAGTTTCAATCGGGTCGACTTCCGGCATGTAGCAAATTTGCGGATGCAAAATCTTTTGCTCGTTGATCACTTGCAAAATAGTTTGGCCTTCTTTAAATTCATAAGACGCGCCGTTGATGTTTATCGACATGCAAATACCTCCTTCTGTGGCTGTTCTGTAATAAGCTAACAAGCAAATTGAAAACAAAAAAATTCCACTATGAAATGAATACACCTTGACAAGTGCACATGATTCATAGTGGAATAGTATCTTAACAGGACATGCTAAATTACCAATCCAATATTCTAATGAGTTGTAAGCGCTACCGCAGTTTAAATACGGCGATGCCTACGTATGCTATTATTATAAACAATGTCTGAAGCAGACACAATCAATTTATCAAATAATTACAAAAAAACATTTTCTGAAGGAGAAAAAGATCATCGTGTCAAAAAAAATCCACGAGTTCAACGATATCATCCGCAAACTCCGGAAAAACCTTTTTGGCAAAGGACCGGAACGCATTCATACGGTTTTCATCAATGACATGGCGATTTCAACGCTGTACGGAAACTTGAGCCCTTCGGAAGAGTTTATCGCACGGACGCCGGAAGGCAGGGAAATGGTTCACACTGCCCGGACGCGGATGATCCAGAGCGTCTATGCAGAAGCGGCGCCGTGCGGGATGGAAGAATTGCTCGGCGCAAAATTCGTTCACCTTTTCTCCGATATCAAGGTGGAAGATGATATCGCGGTGTCGGTCTTCCTTTTCGACCGGCCTATCGACCAAAAAGCCGAGACGGGAGGGAAAACAGATGGCGCAAGATAAAACACGCATCATCCGCCGCTATGACAACGGCACGTTCACCGAAAAAGAGGACCGGATTGTTATCGAACAGCCGCTGACCATCAAGATCAATGGCAAGGAATTCATCACAATTGTTTGTTCACCAGAATACGTGGAAGAAATGGCAATCGGTTTCTTGGCATCGGAAAGGATCATCCCGAATTACAAAGACATTGAGGAAATACGTGTCGATGAAAAAAAAGGGACGATCCACATCACGGCCGCCAAAGTTTATCCTTTTTTCGAGCAGTTGCAGAACAAGCGCTTTATCAGTTCTTGCTGCGGCATGAGCCGCCAAGGGTTTGTGTTTGCGCATGATGCGATGATCGCAAAAAAAATGGAAGGCACACGGGTGACGCTGACGCCGGAAAATTGTTTCAGACTGATGGAGCAAATGGCGGACTCCGCCGAAATGTTTAAACAGACGGGCGGTGTCCATAACGCGGCGCTTTGTGATCCAGATGGCATCATCGTGTCCCGCATGGACATCGGCCGGCATAACGCACTCGACAAAATTTATGGTTATTGCCTGATGAACGACATAAGCGTGGCAAACAAAGTCATCGTTTTCAGCGGGCGCATCTCTTCTGAAATTTTGCTGAAAGTCGCGAAAATCGGTTGTGAAATCGTCCTTTCGAAATCGGCCCCAACCGAGCTTGCGCTGGCCCTCGCGGAAGAATTGGGCATCACGGCAGTCGGCTTTATCCGCGGCCGGTCATTTAATGTCTACACAAATCCCCAGCGCATCATCGGCGCATAGCTTCTGTTTTTGCAAAAAGAAAAAATGGTGACAAACAAATTGCGTGGTGCTATGATTCGAAAAGTCTTAATATTTTGAAATCTATCATTGCGTGATTTTTTATTTGGATTTTATGGATAATATATTTTTTGTGGAAAAAAGTAAGCGTTTTCACGAAAGGGAAAACCGATGAATTAGATTTTCTAAGTTCATTTTATATAAGCAAAACTAAGAATTCAGGAGGCAAGGACAAGATGAAAAAGAGACCAAAAAACAGATGGCTCATCGCATTATCGGCAGTCGGCATTCACATTTCCATCGGATCCGTTTACGCATGGAGCAATTTCACCAACCCGTTGATCGAGCAATTCGGCTGGTCTACCAGCCAAGTACAGCTCACATTCTCAATTGCCATATTATTTTTGGGTTTATCGGCTGCGTTTTCGGGCAGCTTCGTTGAAAAATACGGTCCACGAAAAGCTGGGCTGGTCGCCGCCATCTTTTTCGGGACGGGCATTATCGGTTCTGGATTCGCGGTAGGCTTATCTTCATTGCCGCTTCTTTATGTATTTTATGGCGCGCTGGGAGGAATCGGGCTCGGCATCGGCTATATCGCTCCGGTTTCAACTTTGGTTAAATGGTTTCCGGACCGGCGGGGCCTTGCAACGGGGCTAGCCATCATGGGCTTTGGTTTTGCCGCTGCCATCAGCAGTCCGATCATGGAAAGGCTGATTGTCTCAGTCGGCATCGAAAGTACGTTTTACATATTGGGAGCATCTTATCTAACCATCATGGTGCTGTCTTCTTTGTATCTTGAAAAGCCGCCAGAAGGCTGGGTGCCTGAAGGCTATCAGGAAAAAATCGACACCGGAAAAGTTCAGCACAAAACGGATTTGGCACAGCTGACAGCGAACGAGTCCGTGAAAACGAAGCGCTTTTACTACCTGTGGTTCATGCTTTTCATCAACGTCACTTGTGGCATCGCCATTCTTTCGGCCGCGGCACCAATGGCAATCGAAAGCATCGGCATGACGACGCTTCAAGCAGCTGCGCTGGTCGGCGTGCTGGGAATATTTAACGGACTCGGCCGCTTGGGCTGGGCATCGATTTCCGATTATATCGGACGTCCGAACACGTATACCGCATTCTTCGCCATCCAAATCGCGTTGTTTGCGTTATTGCCTTTTACGTCTAACGCGTTGATTTTTCAGGTCATGCTGGCAATCATCTATACATGCTACGGTGGCGGATTCGCTACGATTCCAGCCTACATTGCGGATATCTTCGGCACGAAACAACTGGGAGCCATACACGGTTACATCTTGACTGCTTGGGCAGCGGCTGGGCTTGCAGGTCCGATGTTTGCAGCCTATATGAGAGACCAGACAGGCAGCTACGAGGGAAGCCTGCTGTTTTTCGCTGGGCTCTTCGTCATCGCACTGATCATTTCAATTGTCATCCGAGTGGACATTACAAGAATTCGTTCGATCAATAAAGCCGCTACGGTCAAACCCGTCACCAAAGTGGTCAGTGAGTAAAAATTCATAAGAAATCGGCTGTAGAATCTTCGGGTTTTGCGGCTGATTTTTATTGTTATGTCAAATTTACTGTAAAGTTTTCTGGCTTTTTTGATTGTTATTGGCGTAGAATGGCAATATTGATAGGGAATATACACGTAAATCTGTTGTCGGTGGAGGAAGTAGCGTAATGCAATTGAAAAATAAAATACTTTTTTTGGCTTTTTTAATTTTCACTTTGGCTGGCTGCGCAGCCAATCCTGCGGCTGAAGAAGAAACCTTGAGGGTGTCGGGGGCTTCAAGTTTGTCCGGCGTAATGGATGAACTGATAGTCGAATTCGAAAAAGATAATCCGGATATTGAAATCGTTGCGAATTACGGCTCTTCCAGTAAATTGAGGAACCAAATTGAGAACGGCGCGCCAGCAGATCTATTCTTGTCGGCGAGCGATAGTGATATGGAAATATTGGTAGATAATGGATTAGTGAATGAAGAAAGCGTTTCGCCGTTCGCTGGCAATGGCATGGTCGTGGCCACGTCTTCTGAAATCGGCGAAGGGACTGATGTGCAAGCGGTTTTAACATCGGTCGAAAGCACTTTGGCAATCGCCGATCCCGCCAGCGTGCCGCTCGGCGGCTACACACAACAAGCCCTTAAAGTGATGGGGATTTGGACATCGTTGGAAGGGAAGATGATCTACGCAAAAGACGCACGCCAAGTCGTCACTTACTTGGAAAGCGGCAACGCGCAGGCTGGAATCATTTATGCATCTGACGCAGATTTGTCCGAGAAAGTGGCGGAAATGAGCAAGATAGCGATTGAAAGCGAGGAAATCATTTACCCCGCCGCCATTATTGCAGACTCCCACCAGCAGCAGATTGCCGAAAAGTTCATGTCGTACATCTTGTCCGAAGAAGGGCAGGAGGTCATTGAGAAATTCGGCTTTTTGCCGCTTGAAGGTATGCAGCCATGATGCCATACGATATGTCTCCGTTATTGTTGTCGTTGAAAGTGGCTTCCATTTCAACTATTTGTGTGTTTATCGTCAGCGTTGCATTGGCTCGGCTGATGGTCAGGAAAGATTTTTTCGGGAAAAGTATAGTGGATGCATTGATCCTTTTACCGCTTGTGTTGCCGCCGACGGTCATCGGGTTTGCGCTTATCGTATTATTCGGCGTCAACGGTCCGCTCGGCATCCTGCTTGAAAACCTCTTCGGCTTCCGAGTGGTCTTTACGTGGATCGGCGCAGCCATTGCATCGTTTGTGGTGTCGCTGCCGCTTATGTATCAAAGCGCGCTCGCTGCATTTGAAAAAGTGGACCCGCGCTGGGAAAACGTCGGCCGCACCATGGGCGTCTCGGAATGGCGGATATTCCAGACGGTCACATTCCCGCTGGCATGGCCAGGCATCTTGGCAGGCGTGATTTTGGCATTTGCACGGGGAATCGGCGAATTCGGCGCTACGTTGATGATTGCCGGCTACATACCAGGGGTGACAGAAACCATACCGCTGGCAATTTATTTTGCTTATGAAGCAGGGCAGATGGACAAAGCTATTT
The DNA here is from genome assembly GCF_018613655.1 of Planococcus sp. ISL-109. Taxonomy (GTDB): domain Bacteria; phylum Bacillota; class Bacilli; order Bacillales_A; family Planococcaceae; genus Planococcus. The sequence continues at coordinate 40,011 of NZ_JAGGPW010000007.1, read as the reverse complement.
TTTGGGTCGTCATCATTTCGGCGCTTGGCGTCGCAGCGATCAGCTGGGTCAATTATTGGCGCAAGAAAAATGCCATCCGCATCGGAAGGGAATGACAGCTGGTATGCTTACGGTGAATTTTACAAAAAAGCTGGATAATTTTGAACTGGCCATGGATTTTTCGATGGAAGATGAAATCTTGGCATTGATCGGGCCGTCGGGTTCAGGCAAAACCACGCTCCTTAATTGCATCGCCGGAATCTCGCAGCCGGACGAGGGTGTCATTGCGCTGAACGGCTCGGTTTTTTATCAAGGGAGCCAGAAACCTCTGAAAATCCAAAAAAGAAGGACCGGCTATCTGTTTCAGGATTATGCCTTATTTCCGCATCTTTCAGTAGAGCAAAACATTTTGTACGGCACAAAGCGGGGCAGCGATTTGTCCCATATCACCGAATTATCGAAGCTGCTTGGAATCGCGGGATTGCTGGAAAAATACCCGCACCAGATTTCAGGCGGAGAAAAACAGCGCGTCGCATTAGCCAGGGCGTTGGCGGCAAAACCCGATATCCTGCTGCTGGATGAACCTTTTTCCGCTTTGGACGATGAGACCCGGGGAAGATGCCAGGAAGAACTGCAAAAGATCCACGAGCGGTGGAAAATACCGGTGATTTTTGTGACCCATTTGAAAGCGGATGCGGAAAAACTCGCTGATCGCATCATTAAAGTGGATCAAGGGCAGATGGCGGAACAAGGGTTGTTGGAAAGAGGTGGGCAATGTGGAAGACAGATACTCAAGGCAGACTTTATTTAAACCGATTGGGCATTCCGGCCAGGCATCAATTCAGGATTCGGTGGTGACGATTATCGGCTGCGGGGCATTGGGTTCTGCGATCGCAGAGTCGATGGCACGAGCCGGTGTCGGAGAAATCCACTTAGTGGACCGGGATTATGTGGAGTTTTCAAATCTTCAGCGCCAGCAGCTTTTCACCGAAGAAGATGCGGAAGCGATGACCCCAAAAGTGGTTGCGGCCGAAAATAGGCTGAAGGCGATCCGGTCCAACCTTCAACTCCATACATATTTGGAGAATTTGGGTGCCGATCTGATGGAAACGCTCATAAAAAAAAGCACCCTTGTCATGGATGCGACTGATAATTTCGAAACGCGGCTGTTGATCAACGATGCCAGCGTAAAGTACGGCGTGCCCTGGATTTACGGGGCGTGTGTCGGCAGTTCCGGTGCGGTTTTCCCATTCGTGCCGGGAACAGGTTCGTGTTTTCGCTGCCTGGTCCCTGTGCTGCCGGCGATCAACGAAACGTGTGACACGGCAGGCATCATTTCACCCGCTGTCCAAGTTACCGCAGCTTTGCAATGCGCGGAAGCGATGAAATGGCTGAGCGGAAACCAGCAGGCCATGCGGAAAAAAGTGCACCATTTCAACTTATGGGATAATTCTCAATATGACATCGGCATCGCGCGCATCCAAAACCCCACCTGCGAAACATGCGGTGAAAACCCGGTGTTCCCTTCGCTTAAGCGGAATTCAGAAGGCTTGTACGCGGTATTATGCGGCAGGGAAGCTGTCCAGATTTTGCCGGATCCGAAGCGGAACATCACGATGGATGACGCAGAATTTGCAGCGCGCAGAATTGGCGCGGAAGTGAAGCGCACACCTTATTTTGTCCAAATGCGAGCGCTTGGCTTCCGGATGGTGTTTTTCGGGAACGGCCGCATGATCATCCACGGCATCCGCAATAAAGCGGAGGGCCGAAAAATTTATCATCAACTCTTTGGCTAGAAAAAAGGAGGCTCTTCCATGTCAGAGGTTTTTCACTTGGAACAGCGCATCTCAATCGCGGTTTTGACGGTCAGCGATACACGGGATCAGCGAACGGACGAAAGCGGGCAGCTTATCCGGAAATTGGCGCAAGAAAAAGACCTCGAAATAGCGGCCTACGAAATCGTCAAGGACGATGCAGAAGAAATCCGGAAAACAGTCTTCCGGCTATTGGAACATGAATCCGTCGATGCTGTCATCACGACGGGCGGAACGGGAATTGCCAAAATGGATGTCACGATTGAAGCAGTGACGCCGTTATTCGACAAGGAGCTTCCCGGTTTTGGCGAGCTTTTCCGTTTCCTCAGCTATACAGAAGACATCGGCTCGAAGGCGCTGTTAAGCCGTGCCGCCGCTGGAACCTCAGCACATAAAGCGCTGTTCGTGTTGCCTGGTTCCCGCGGTGCTGTCCGCCTGGCGATGGAAAAGCTCATTTTGCCGGAAATCCAGCATATCATCTTTGAACTGACCAAGCATCTTCAAGCGCGGGAATAATCGCCGGATTTGCCGCCGCTTTTTTGAATCAGCATCGTCGGTCCGATGACCATTTCCTTGCCGGCCGCTTTGCACATATCGTAAATTGTCAAAGCAGCGGCAGAAGCAGCGGTCAACGCTTCCATCTCGACGCCTGTCGGACCGGTCGTTTTGACTGTGGTGGATAATATGACTTCGTAATGATTTTGGTCTTCGTCAACTTTCCATTCGAATTCGATATCCACGCCACTTAGCGCTAACGGATGGCACATTGGAATAATCTGTGCAGTGTTTTTCGCAGCCATGATGCCTGCGACTTGGGCTACTGCGAAAACGTCCCCTTTTTTATTCGCCCCGTCTTTGATTTGGCTGTATATGTCTTTGTTTACGATTACGGAAGTTTGTGCGCGGGCGATGCGAATTGTCTCAGTCTTGCTGGAAATATCGACCATTTTTGCGCGGCCTTGAGTATTGAAATGCGTTAGTTCGTTCACAGGAATCATCCTTTTCACACATAATGAAGAAAGTATAACATGTATTTTGAGGAGTTGAAGCCAGTGGTGGAAAATCGAACACCGATGCAAGTAGAAGACGCGGTTAGAGCGGTGCTGAATCATGCCGGTTTACTCGCTTCCGAATTTGTAGCATTAGAAGACAGCTACGGGCGGATTTTGGCAGAGCCGCTGATTGCTACTGCGGATGTCCCGCCATTCAATCGGTCGCCTTATGACGGGTACGCCATCCGTTCAAGGGATACTACCGGAGCATCTGGCACTTCCCGCGTCACATTTAACGTCATCGATCATATCGGCGCGGGCGAAGTTTCAGTGAAAATGCTGAATGCTTTTGAAGCCATCCGCATCATGACGGGAGCCCAGTTGCCAGCAGGTGCGGACGCTGTCGCCATGTTTGAGCAGACAGTTGAAAACGGGCAGTCGTTCACGCTGCGTAAACCTTTTGCCAAGCTTGAAAACGTGTCGCTGCAAGGCGAGGACGTGGAGAAGAACGAAGTCGTCATCGAGAGCGGCAATCTCATCAACCCGGGGACGATCGCTTTATTGGCGACTTTCGGCTACACGCAGCCCAAAGTGGCGAAATTGCCGACAGTGGGCATTTTGTCGACGGGAACTGAGCTGCTCGGAGTAGGCGATGCGCTAGTTCCGGGGAAAATCCGCAACAGCAACGGGCCGATGATCATGGCGCAGTTAAAACGCATGGGAATCGCCTGCAGGATGTATGGCATGTCCATCGACAATTTGGAAGAAAGCTATCAAGCTGTAAAAAAAGCGGCACAGGAAACCGATTGCCTCATTACGACCGGCGGTGTTTCTGTCGGGGATTTCGATTTTCTGCCAGCCATCTATGAACGCTTGGGGGCAAAGGTCCTGTTCAATAAAGTCGCGATGCGCCCAGGCAGTGTCACAACGGTTGCTGTGGCGGACGGACGTTTCTTGTTCGGCCTGTCCGGCAACCCATCAGCCTGCTTTACCGGATTTGAATTATTCGTCCGTCCGGCATTGCTGAAAATGATGGGGGCACAAAAACCATTCCTGCCTCATACAACAGCTAGATTGGCAGAGGATTTTGAAAAAGCCAATCCTTTTACACGGTTCATCCGCGCGGTATACGACGGTGAAACGGTCCGCCCGGCTGGATTCAATAAGTCGAATGCAGTATCATCTATCGCACGAGGAAATGCATTGATCGTCCTTCCGAGCGGAACCCGGGGCTTTGTAAAAGGGGACCGCGTCGATGTCTTGCTTCTCGGCGTGGAGGAAGGTGCCTTCAAGTGGATGGGGTGAGGATTCTGCAAATAGTCGGCTATAAGGACAGCGGCAAAACGACTTTGATGCTGGAGCTGATCCGTATGGCGGCGGCAAATGGCAAAACAGTTGCCGCCGTCAAGCACCATGGGCATCCCGCGGCGCTTGACATGCCGCCAGAGGAGACGGATAGTATGCGCTTTTTCAATAGCGGTGCTGAAGCTTCCCTCGTCTACGGCGGCGGGGTCATTCAACAGCATGTCCGAAACAAAGAGGCGGCTGTCGAAGAACTGGTTGCCATGGCCGCAAAGGCCGATACTGATTTTATCTTTATCGAAGGATTCAAAGATGCACCCTATGAAAAAATAGTAGTGATCCGATCCCTCAGCGATTGGACGAAATTGAAATCACTCAGCCATATAGTCCTCGTTATTGCGCATGAAGGCGTAAGTGTGGACGATGGCGACGTAGTCGGCCGCAACGAAACTGGCCGCATCACTGGATGGTTTGCGGATTGGATGGAGAGGAACTCGACATGAAAGCATTTGAAATCGTTTCACAAGCAATCGACCCGCAGCATTACGCGGACATGGTCTTGCGTCCGGAAGCGGGAGCAGTGACCCTATTTACCGGGCATGTACGCGAATGGACAAAAGGCGTCCGGACGCTGTATTTGTCGTACGAGGCATACATACCGATGGCGGAGAAGAAACTTGCGCAAATCGGAGCGGAGATCGAGGAGCGGTGGCCCGGCGCAAAAACTGCCATTGCCCACCGCATTGGCGAGCTTGCCATCAGCGACATCGCTGTCGTGATCGCCGTTTCTTCACCCCGCCGGAAAGCGGCTTACGAAGCGAATGAATACGCCATCGAACGCATCAAGGAAATCGTCCCGATTTGGAAAAAGGAAATTTGGGAAGACGGCGAAGAATGGATTGGCGACCAGAAAAAGAAACCAGGAGGGGAAGGGTTATGATTACGATTCATTATTTTGCTGGATTAAAGGAAGTGACTGGCATTGCGCAAGAACAGGCAGATCTGTCAGGCCGTACAGTCGAAGAACTGGGGCAATGGGCTGCGGAAAAATATCCGGGGATTCTCGCTGGAGCTTCACGTATTGCGGTGAATGAAGAATATGCATTGCCTGAAGACCTTCTGGAAAATGGCGATATCGCCGCATTCATCCCACCGGTCAGCGGCGGATGAATAGGACGGTCGGTATTTTGCTGGCCGGCGGTTTGTCCAGGCGGTTCGGCTCCCCGAAAGCTTTCGCCGAGCTGGAAGGCAAAGCTTTTTACGAATATGCTTATGAAGCATTGGCGGCAGTCTGTGACCACGTGGTCGTCATCACGAGGCCGGAATTGATCAGCCGTTTTCCTGGTACACTGGATGTAATCAGTGACAGCCGAAAATTTGCCGGGCTTGGCCCGCTTGCCGGAATATTCACCGCGATGTCCGAGCGGCCGGCGCGGCAGTATTTGGTCTTGCCATGCGATATGCCGTTCATCGGTGCATCGGAAACAGCCGCTTTTATGCAATTGGCTTCGGAAGACAATGACATCACCGCAGTTCGTGCCGGCGACCATGACATTCCGTTATTCAGCCTGTGGAATGTCCGAATCTTGGATCCTTTGGAAAAGGAATTGGAAGACGGGCAATTGCGGGTTATGGTATTCATGGCGAAAGTACAGACCGACTGGTTGGATAGTTCTGCAGTCGGCGGCTTGGACGCTTTTCGCAACATCAATAAACCGGATCAGTTGAAAGGAGCCGATGAACATGGCAGTGAAACCAATACAAGACCGATTTGAACGGCCAATCCGCGATTTGCGCATTTCGGTGACGGACCGCTGCAATTTCCGCTGCTCCTATTGCATGCCGAAAGAAGTGTTCGGCGATGATTACGCGTTTTTGCCGAAACAGGAATTATTGACGTTTGAAGAAATCCATCGCCTCACCACTGTGTTCGCGGCGATGGGCGTTAAAAAGATCAGGCTGACAGGCGGCGAGCCGCTCATGCGCCGCGGGCTTTCTGATTTAGTCAAAATGATCCTGTCTGTGGATGGCATCGAGGATATCGGCTTGACGACGAACGGATTGTTGCTAGGCGCACATGCCGAGAATCTTTACGCTGCGGGGCTGCGGCGCCTGAACATCAGTTTGGATGCTTTGACCCCAGAGCTTTTCGGCGAGTTGAACGGTCGTGGCGTAAAGCCGGACTTGATTTTAAAGCAGATCGCCCATGCACAGCAGATTGGTTTTGATATCAAAGTCAATATGGTCGTACAAAAAGGGGTAAACGAAAGTGAAATCCTGCCGATGGCGGCCTATTTCAAGGAACGCGGCATCACCCTGCGTTTCATAGAATTCATGGACGTCGGCAATGATAACGGCTGGAGCTTTAAAAAAGTGGTGACCAAAAAAGAAATCCTAGAAAAGCTTCAGACTGTCTATGATCTCGAACCAGTCGATGAGGATTATTACGGCGAAGTGGCAAAGCGCTACCGGTTCACCGGCAGTGATGCGCAAGTCGGATTTATCACGTCTGTTTCAGAATCTTTTTGCTCGACTTGCACACGCGCCCGGTTGTCTTCGGATGGCAAATTCTATACGTGCCTGTTTGCCGATTCTGGATTCGATATCCGCGAATTGCTGCGAGCGGGGTTGGACGACGCGGAATTATTGCGCCAGATCAGTGCGGTATGGCAGCGTCGCGACGACCGCTATTCAGACGAGCGCACCGAACTGACAGCGAAAAACCGCAACAAGATCGGCATGTCGTATATCGGTGGTTGAATGATATCGTTCTTCGTAAATATAAGGAGGGACAGATCCGGTATCGAACGGCATCTTGCCCGCCTTTTTTTGGTGCTCGGCAAGTATTCATAATTGAACGGCGCACAAGGGACATTTAGGAACTTCTGGAAGTGGCAGAGAAAACTGAATGCAGAAGTGAACTAATCAAATACAAGCACAAACCGCCATTCCAAAAAGGAATGGCGGTTGTTTAGTTTCTATATCATTGTCGTCGGCGTATTGATCAGCATTGAGCAAAGAGGTATCTTTTGTACGGCGAGGAATGTGTATCGTGCCTGAAATTAGTTTGTTATCTCTGTAATGAAGGAAATTACTTCGTTATTAAAGGCGTCCGGGTTATCCTGGTTCGCAATATGGTGGGCATCATTTATGATGGTCAGTCTGCTGTTATTGAGAGTAGAATGGAATTTGATATTCATGCGTTTTATATAGGCCGCTTCATGATCTCCATATAAAATCAAGGTGGGCTGTTGAATCGGAGCTGATATTCCTTCCACCATATCAGCTATCATCGCTTTTGTAAGTTGTATGATGACAGATTTTCCTGATAAGGCTGCTGTCTTTATCAAATAGGCTCTTGTCTGCGGTTTTAATGCTTTGTGGTCCGCGAACATTTTAAACATGTATGGAGATGGAATCAGCGTAATCAACGGGGCAATGACAGGATTGATTGCCTTTAGTAAAAAACTGGATTTTGGATAAAGTCCGCCGCCGCCGATATGAATGGTAGCCAGCACTTTATCCGGATAAAAATAGGCGGCATGGGACACAATAAAACTGCCAAGTGACTGGCCGATTAAAATTGCTTGATCGATATTCAACTGATTTAATAAGCCGGCAATGATATGGGCACAGGTTTTGGAATAAGGCAGACTGCGGTCCAGACGGGAAGACAATCCATGATCAGGTAAGTCTACTGCGATGACTTTGTAGTGATTTTGCAGTTCAGCAACCTGGGAATCGAAAGTTTTATGGTCCATCGCAACGCCGTGTAAAAATACTAATGGCACATTGTTATCCTGGCCGGAAACTTCATAGTATAATTCTCCACCATCATATTTGTAAAACATCCGTCTCCCCCTCTAAGCAGATTTACTTCACAGTTTACTTGTATTTGGGAGAAAATCAAGCTCACCTATGAACTCATGTACACCCGTTCTGTTTTCCAAAGGGCGGACATGGAGCAACAGCATATTTTAAGGGAAATTTAGTTTAATGGTGAACCGAAGAAAAGGGAATGAAAAGATTAGTTATCTGAAAATTGGGGATACTTATAGGGGTGTGAAGAAAAGAACCGTCCGGAGAATAGTAAAATGATTTTTTTAGACATGGGTGTGTGTGCTGGCATACGTGCGCTACTTTTGCATCATTGCGCCTTTCGCCAAAAGCGAGGGTTAAACTTTATTTGGCCGCGGCTATTCAGCTGGTTCGATGTGGATGCAGATTTATTGAGAACATCCTGGGGTACATGATTTCAAGCTTGCTGTCATGGGCAAAAGGTGGTGAGGATAAAATTATAGTGAGCAGCATTTCAGTTAGTCAATAAAATGGAATGGGGTGGATGATTAACATGGAAAATGTCATCATCAGTTATTTTAAAGTGGAAAGTGAAGCTTTTCAGGCGTTTTCTGATCTGAAAAAAGGCAGTGCTTTCGTAGACCAATTTGCGCTTTCGCAAGTCGCTTTATTAAAAAAATCAAACGGTCATATTATCATGGAGGATGGATTTGATACAGGCAAACGGACCCTGGATTATACATTGAAAGGCGGGCTGATTGGGGCACTTGTCGGGGTTTTAGGCGGTCCGCTTGGCATGCTGCTTGGGTTCGGGGTCGGTTCAGTGGTTGGAATGGCCGAAGATACAGGAGAGGCCATGGAAGAAGAGAACCTTATTTCTGCGATGACTTCACGTATGAAAGAAGGGGATGTGGCAATGGTGGCAGTCGTCCAGGAGTTGTCCGAAAAATCTTATGACATCGTTTTAGAGAAGTTTGATGCAGAGACCGTGCGATACAGTGCCAGTAGTATTCTGGAAGAAATAGAACATGCGCGGGGTGTAGAATTAAAACTCCAGGAGCAGGCAAAAAAGGAAATGCGGAAGGAACGTTCTGAACATCGCAAAGGAAAAGTTGAAGAATACCGCAGCAAATTCAAAGAAGAGTTTGCAGAACTCAGAAAGCGTTTTTCTTCCAGAGACTAAGCTGGAAAGAGCAGCATCCAACTACCGGATGGACTAAAAAATCTTTAAAAACGCGCTCCAGTGAAACTGAAATGAAACAAAAAAGCCGCCATTGTGAGAAGAAATGGTGGTTTTTGTCATGTCGAGAAAGTTGAACAATTTCGCTTTCAAAAAAACAATGTGTATAATGATTATACAAAAACTATACAAAATACTTTGTGAAGATTATGCACAGGTATTAAAAGGGATATGACAATGTTCTGAAGAAAGCTATCAAGAGATTCTGATGGGTTAGATAGAATGAACAAAATTTTGTGGAATGAAAGGCGGTATATATATGGGTAATGCTACTAAATCGGTAATCGTGATCGGGGGAGGCCTCGGAGGCTTGTCTGCGGCGATTTCGCTGGCGCAACAAGGCTACGCGGTTTCATTATATGAGAAGAACGACCATATCGGCGGGAAAGTGAATCGCCTGGAGCAGGACGGTTTCGGCTTTGACCTCGGTCCGTCCATTCTGACGATGCCGCATATTTTCGATAAATTGTTCATCGCAAGCGGTAAGAAGATGCTTGATTACATTCCGATGCAGCGGCTCGACCGGGAATGGCGTTCGTTCTTTCCGGACGGGACGATAATCGACTTGTATCATGATCTGGACTTGATGGAGTGGGAGAACCCGTCGCTTTCGAAGAAGGACATAAAAGAGTATTACGCGCTGCTGAAATACTCGCGACGGATTTACAAGACGACGGAACATAGCTATTTGAAAGAAGGCTTTGAGTCGCCGAAAGAGGCGGTTGCGCAAAACGGCATCTTGTCGACATTGATCGGCTTCGATTTGACGTCGACCATGTACAGCGGGATTTCCAAACGCATCAGCAACCCGCATCTGCGCGATATGCTATCGTATTTCGTCAAATACGTCGGCTCGTCTCCATATAGTGCGCCTGCAGTGCTCAATATGATGATTTACATGCAGCATGCCCAAGGCTGTTGGTATGTGCCAGGCGGCATGCACAAACTGTCGGAAGGCATGGAGCGCCTAGCACGAGAAGAAGGCGTTCAGATCCATACCGGCATGGGCGTCATCCGAGCGCTGACGAGTAAAGAAGGCAAGATCACCGGGGTCGAACTGGAAGACGGCTCGTTCCAGACGGCTGATTATTACGTATCGAATATGGAAGTTATTCCGTTTTATAAAAAAATGGTTAAGGCTGAACATGAGTTTGTCGACAAGCTCGAGAAAAAGTATGAACCGGCGGGATCCGGCCTGGTGTTGCATCTTGGCGTCAAAAAAAGCTATCCGCAGTTGAACCACCACAACTTTTTCTTCTCAGACAACTTGTACGAGCAGATGGAGAAAGTGTTCGACAAGCACGAGCTGCCAGATGACCCGACAATTTACCTCGTCAACGTCAACAAAACCGATCCAACACAAGCACCAGAAGGACACGAAAATATCAAGATCTTGCCGCATATTCCGTATATCCAAGACAATCCGTTCACGCCGGAAGACTACCAGGAATTCGAGGAAGTCGTACTGGATAAGCTCGAGCGCATGGGACTTGATGGATTGCGCGACAATATCGTGACTAGAGATGTCTGGACGCCGCATGACATCGAACGCATTTACGGATCGGACCGCGGCGCGATTTACGGCACCGTTTCCGATAAAAAGCGCAACGGCGGCTTCAAGCATAAGAAACAAAGCGAACTGTACGATAACCTGTATTTCGTCGGCGGCACCGTCAACCCGGGCGGCGGCATGCCGATGGTCACACTGAGCGGCCAGCAAGTGAGCGATAAAATCGTCAAGCGCGATCAGGCTAGTAAGTGATAACTAAAATGAACCAATAGTTTTAAAAACGCCCTCTTCGAAATCGCTGGATTTCGAAGAGGGCGTTTCTCAGTTTAAATTGCTTTTTGAGCTTTATTTTCCAAAGGTATTACAAACCAAAATGCGTAGCGGCCATCTTTAGAATCTAATCCGATTGTGCCCTTATGGAGCTCGACAATTTCCTTTGAAATGGCCAAGCCAAGGCCGCTTCCGCCCGTGTCCCGGTTTCGCGAGGGGTCGGTGCGGTAAAAGCGTTCAAATATTTTTTGCGCGTCCGTTTCAGGAATTTCCTGGCCTTCACTGATGATGGACACATGATAATGGGTTCCGGAAACTTTTCCCTCTATGCGGATCGGGGCAGTGCCTTCGTAATAACGGATGGCGTTATCGAGTATGTTGCCCAAAACCTGCTGGATGCCGCCGTTGTAGACGCCGACAATTCCAGGAACAGCCTCGATATCGACATGGATGTGCTGTTCCTGAAGCCGCCAGTGGAACATTTCAACCGTCTGCCGGATCAACTGGCTCATGTCTTCCTGCTGTGTTTCCACCAATGTTTCCGTAGCGGCAATATCCCATTCTTTTAATTGTTCCAACTGCTCGACCATTGTGGTCAGCCGTTTTGCTTCGCCGTGGAGCGATTGGAATAATGCGGTATCGCCTTTAATGACGCCATTGCTGAGGGCATTCATATAGCCGTTTAAATTCGATAACGGCGTCCTGAATTCATGGGACAAATCCGAAACGATTTTCTGCCTGGACTGTTCCTTGAGTTTTAATTGTTGTACGAGTTCATTGAAATGGCCGATCAATTCACCGATTTCGCCCCCGGATTGGGTCTGGATGGTTTTAGGGTAGCGTCCATCTTTCATGACTTTCGTTGATTCGATCAGCTCTTTCAAAGGGCCCATCAATTTTTTGGTGAAGTAAAAATGAAGCAGGCTGCCGACGACAATTGTTGCGGCGCTGAACATCCAAAGAAATTGCAAGAGGGCAGCATTAAACTGGTTTTGCCGCTGCACATCCGATTCCATCCCGCTGACCAATGCGCAAGCAGCGTTATAGATAGTGAAACTGCTCAGTATAATAACCGCTGTAAAAGCGATCGTGTTTAAGAGGGTCAATCGCCAAAGGATCTGTTTTGGCCACAACGACTTAACAAAATTAATCATGGACGAATTTATACCCCATTCCCCTGACGGTCAAAATGCGTTTAGGAGAGGATGGTTCATCCTCGATTTTTTCCCTCAGATTTTTGATATGGGCATCTATGGTCCGGTCCAGAACCATCTTGTCGTTATAAGGATACAATTGATAGATTAAATCGTCCCGGCTCAGCACGATATTCGGGTTGTCCATAAAGTGGAACAAGAGATTGAACTCGTTTTTCGTCAACGGCAGTTTTTTTCCGAATAGCTGGACTTCGCCTTTTCTCGGCTGGATGGACAGGCCGCCATAGGTGATTTTTTGGCAGAATTGCCCCGTTCTCCGCAGTACTGCTTCAACATGGGCGACCAGTTCAGCGGGATCAAAGGGCTTCGTCATATAATCATCAGCGCCCATTTTCAATCCATCGATCTTATCCTGCGTCTTCGCTTTCGCTGACAGCATAATGATGGATACTTCGTTGCGTTTTTCGCTTCTGAACCAGCTGCATAATTCTTCTCCGCTTATTTTAGGAAGCATGAGGTCCAGAATGATTAAACACGGCTGAAATACTCGAAAAGATTCTTTCGCGTCTTCGCCATTTGCCGCTACGATCACTTCGTAGCCGGCTTTTTCTAAATAAATGGAAACAAGTTCGCGGATCATTCGATCATCTTCCACGACCAATATAGTAGGCTTCAACGCTTACACCTCTTGCCTAATAGATTAAAAAGCTAGTTCATTTTTTCTACTTCCCGGGCCATGAACTCCATGTTCAAGGCACCCGGCGCCACAAATGAGATGTGGCCTGTTGAATCGATCATATAAGATGCAGGGACGGCTTTCACTTTATACGTATGGGCTGTTTCTGAATTCGTATCCATTAAAATAGGGAAAGTTAGACCGAAATCTTCTACAAAACTTGTAATATTTTCTTCGCTTTGTTCGGTTTCGGTTAGATTGATAGCCAAAATCTCTACCGGTACATCCTGTTCCTCATAAAGTTGTTGCATGTCCGGCATTTCCGCTCTGCAAGGCGGGCACCAAGTCGCCCAAAAATTAATGAAAACCCGCTGGCCCCGGTAATCGGATAAGCGCACCGTTTCTCCGTCCATCGTCATCAATTCGAAATCAGGAGCAAGATCCCCGACTGCAACGCCCGTCACTTCAGGTTGAGCCGTTTCTGTTTCGGCAATCTCCGGTTCTTGTGCCGCCTCCTCGTCAGAGAGCAGCAAATCGTAAATCGTCCAGCCGACCATTGCCGTTATGATAACACCTAGAATCATTTTTTTCATTTTATTAAACCTCCACTTTTCATCCTAGTTTCGCTAACCACGTATCTTTGATTAAATCCAATAGCGCTCCGGTGATGACCGGCATCTGCCCGAAGAACAGCACAAGGCCCATAACAACCATAGTGGCACCGCCTATTTTCATGATGAATTGGCTTTTGCGGACGATCCATTTGGTTGAACCTAAAAAGAACGTCAACAGCACAAACGGCAATGCAAAACCTAAGACATACATCAATGTATAGAACATTCCTTGTCCGGGGTTACTGGCGGACAAGATGAGAATCGAACCGAAAACCGGTCCGATACAAGGCGTCCATCCGGCTGCGAATCCGAGCCCGATAAAAAAGGTGCCGATAAAGCCGGATGGCCGATTTTTGAACTGGAAGCGCTGCTCTCTCATCAAAGAGGTGATGTTGATCCAGCCTCCGATAAAAAGTCCCATGATTAAGATGAATACGCCGGCAATGCGCTGGATGAACAAACCGGAATCTCCTATCAGCAGATCTTGGATCCATTGGCCAAAGAAAGAAGCGCCGGCGCCCAGACTGATAAAAACAAGAGACACACCTGCCAGGAAAACCAGCGAATGACTCAATAACCTGCGTTGGATTTTCATATTCCGATTTCCCTGCAGCTCTTTCACGCTGATGCCTGTGATATAGGAAAGGTAGGCTGGAAATATCGGCAAAACGCAAGGGGATAAAAAGGAAATGGCTCCGGCAGCAAACGCCAGAAACATCCCTAAAATCAACATTGTATCTGTATCAATAGCACTCATTTGTTGCCCTCCTTCTGCTGCTAAGCAAAATCAAAAAATGGCCTGCTGTAAAAAGAATGAAGATAAACCACGGCTCCATCACATAACCGAATGCAGAAGAGTAGGATTGGAGCGATGAAATCAGCAACACACCACCAGCCCACATACTCAAAAGAACACTGCCGACGGCGTAAGGGGAGACTCTGTCATTGAGTCCCAGGAACAATGCCACTAGGACCGCATACAAAATCAGATTCCCAAAAGCGTAGGCATCATCAAACCAAGCCAATTGGGCGAATTCGTAGAAAAATGCTGCCGGCAATAAGATATACAATAAAGTTTGGATAAGCTGCCAACACTGGATCCGGCCGCTTCTCGCGCTAAAAAATAGCAAAGCCGCACTGAACAAAATGGCTAGATAGAAAGCTTGGGAACCACTTGGGTAGGCAAGAGCTGCCAGTGGATCGCGCAACAGCAAGGGCAGGTTCAATAGGATTTTCGATAGCCAGATGAACAGGACGAAATTGATGATTTGGGAAAGTGCTTCTCCGGCCTGCTTTTTCTTTTGCTCTTTCACTAAGTCGCTTATTATGTAAAAAACGGCAAACCCTAATATCATGCTGAAAACATATAGCAATATGGGGATGATTGCGATTGCGGGCATTGTTTTCCCCCTCATTTCTGTGTCATTCCACATCAACTCTACTTGTGGAATATGAAGATTTCATGAATATCTCTATTGTTTTTGACATAAGCTAAAACATTCGTGGGAACTCTCCTTTTCCTTTACAGTAAAAGAAGTTTCTAAATATTTGGGGAAAGAGGAGAAAACATGCAGTTTACTTTGATTCAGCAAAATGATACCCACGGATGCCTTGAGTTGCATAACGAACTTTTTTGGAGCACGGATGGGCCGCTATTGAAAAAGACCGGCGGATTTTCGAGAATCAGCCGGTATGTCAAAAATCTCAAAAACGAAAAGGACAATGTACTGTTTTTTGACGGTGGGGATCTATTCCACGGAACATTGCCGCTTGTGGCCAGTAAAGGAGAAGCGATCCTGCCCATCCTTGAGAAGATGAATCTCGATGGTTTCGTGCCAGGAAACTGGGATTATGCCTACGGGAAAAAACAGCTTCGGCAGTTGACAGAGAGCCTGCCTTTTCCGGCCCTTGCCTGCAATGTAATCGATGAGGATACGCAAGAAGGGTTTTTAAAGCCCTATGTAATCAAAGAATTGAATGGAATCAACATTGGCGTTATCGGATTGACTTATCCGTATGTCGACATCACGATGCCTCCTGATTTTTCAAAAGGATTGAGTTTTACAAAAGGGGTTGAAGAAGTGAGGGAGTCTGTTGAAGCGCTTAAAGGACAGGCCGATGTCATCGTGCTTTTAAGCCATATGGGCCTTCCACTGGATGTCAAACTGGTTTCCTTGGTGGATGGCATAGACATTGTGCTTTCTGGCCATAGCCATGACCGCATCAAAAAACCCATCATTCAAAACGGCACTTATATTGTGCAGGCGGGTTCGAGCAGCTCGTTTTTAGGGCGCCTTGATGTGGAATTTGAAAGCGGTGAAATAAGAGATGTCCAATATGAACTGATCGAGATGGATGAACAGTTAGAAGAAGACGAAGAAATCAAAGGGCTGGTCGACAGACTGTTATCCGTTTATGAAAAGGAAAGAACCGCTGTAATCGGAGAAACCATAACGCCACTTCACCGCATGACCTTGGAAGAAGCGCCGATGGATAAACTGATAACAGATGCCTACTTGGCCGCTTTCGAAAGCGATGCTGCTTTTTCCCATGGTTGGCGATATGGCCATCCCATTGCTGCAGGGCCGCTTACGCTTTACGATTTGCATACGATCATTCCGACCAATCCCGAAATGTTTACATTGGAACTGACGGGGGAAGAATTGTGGAATGCCTTGGAGCATAATTTGGAGCAAGTCTATTCTTCGGATCCATTCGAACAAAAAGGCGGCTATGTTCTCCGTTCCAGCGGATTGAAAATGACGTTCAAGCCGTATAATCCAAAAGGGCACCGCATCCAAAGCCTTCAAATCGCGGGTGAAGGTTTTCAACCGGAAAAAACGTATCGAATTGTCAGCGGTGGAAGTCAGCCTTTCAAAAAGCACGAGGACAAGAAAAACTATCAACACGTTCACGCTGTCGATGTCATTCAATCGTTCCTTCAAGAAAAAGGGCCGTACAAATTGAAGGAAGGCGCACATATCGTCAGTGTATAGAAACAATTGTTGAAACTGACTGGAAGTAGCGGAGAAAACTGAATACAAATATGTAACAAGCAAACACAAAAACCCCGCCATTCCGAAAAAAGGAATGGCGGGGTTTTTCATTAATGCTTCCGTTAAAGTCCGATTGGACCAACTAACAATCAGCGGGAGATGACGACCCCCCCATTGGTTGAAGTTTCTCTTTATCGACGCGCGCTTGACTCCTGCCCGGTCCAGACGTCATCGACAAAAAAGGTGATTTCTTGTGCAACATTTTTTGGGTCTTCCCAGTACAGCATATGGCCGAGCTGCGGGAAAGTGGTGAGGCGGGCATCCGTGATGGCGCTGGCCAGCTTTTCCTGGTCCTTGCTTGATGCAATGGTATCTTGGCGGCCGCAGACAATGAGCGCAGGGACTTTCACTTGGTGGAGCTGTCCTGGAAATTTCTCCTTCAGCAAGGCTTCGCTGGCCTCTTTCCAGACACGTGCCGGCACTTTTTGCGATTCGCTGAACATCATCTCCAGAAAATCTGGGGGCACGGGCTTGGTGAAAAGGCCTTCGGTGAAACTTTTGATAAACGCCAGACTGACGGGATCTGTTAAGCGGGACAAAGTGGATTCGTGCATTTCAACGATTTCCGGTTTGTCGCCGAGCGCGGAAGGGGCACCGACAAGGATGAGCCCAAGAGTCCGTTCCGCCTGTGTTGCCGCAAACTTCCTCGCGGCAAAACCGCCGCTGGATGCCCCGATGATGAAGGCTTTCGGAATGGCTTCGGCATTCATGAACAGTAACAAGTCCGCTTCGAAATCTTGGGTCCTGTATGACGCTTCAGGAGGATCGATACCGTCGTGTCCGCGCTGGGTAAAAGCGATGGCACGGATTCGATTGGGGAAATGCTGGAACAGCAGCTCGAATGTCCGGCAGGAATCGCCGAGGCCATGCAGAAAAATGAGCGGGATGCCGAGCGGATCACCGGTTTCTATATAAGGAAACTCCCTGTTATTCGGCAACAGCATTTTTTGAAGTTTCAATACCAACGAATTCCGCTCCCCTCACTCGACAATAATGCGGCCGTTATTCGAAACGAGCTGGATCAGCACGTCGCCGTCGCCGAAAGTGGACTGTTCGTTCTCGAGGCCATACACATTAATGCTTCCGTTATCGACGCGCGCCTGAATGCGGGCGTTGGCTGGCTCGTTTTCGGTGTGGATTTCAATATGTCCGTTATTCGTTTGCAAGTCGACAGGGAAATCGAGCGTGTCGACAGTCAAATCGATGCGGCCATTGTTCGCCCTCGCCTCTATTTCACCCGACACATCCGTAAGAATGATGCGGCCGTTCGAAGCGCGGACTGTCATGTCGGCTTCGATGCTTGTCAGCTCAATGCGGCCATTAGCTGTTTCGGCATTGACCCTTTCGCTTTCGACCGCTTTCAAATCGATGCGGCCATTATTCGCTTCAAGCGATAGTTCAGCGGCTTGGATGTCTGTCGCCTTGATGGCACCGTTTGTGCTGTCTACAGAGAGAGAGTCAAGACCGTTTGCCGGAACATAGACTTGCAGCGTGGAGGAGTGGTTGAAGCCGAACAGGGAAAATCGGGACCGTTCCTCCACTTCAATAATCAAGCGGGTGCCTGAAAGATCTGTGTTCAACGTGAAATCATCGTTATTGCCTAAAAGCACGATGCGGAAAGTGCCGTCATTGCTTGGCAGAACATCCACGCGGGAATTTTTCACCGTTATTTCCATGTCTTCGATTTCCTCATCGAAAGTTTGCTCCTCCAACACTTCCTGTTGCTCTGGGTCCGAAGTGTAGCTGACATACAAGAAAACAATGACACCGATTAGGAATAGAGAGGCTACGATGATCAAAATATTCACCAATGTTTTCATAGTGAGATTCTCCTTTCTTGAATAAAACATTCGCAGCATTAAACATGGCGACAGGGTATTTCCAAAATTTGTTGAATACATACAACAAAGAGCAAGAGAAAACAAGTCAGGTCGCAGGGGAAGGAAGGATAATCATGGAATCCATGCAGAACAGGCGGACGATTGGGGTAGAGCGGATTGTCTGGTGGTCCGTGCAGATCTCTTTGTTGGCGGGTATCTATTATATGTATACCCAAGACAATGGGACGAAAGTATTTATGGGCTTTCTGACGATTGCGGTCATGTTGGCTATCGCACTCGTACAAAGGCGTTTCAATTATCCGCTGCCGTCCACTCTCGCGAGCATCGTCTATCTCTTCATCTTTTTCTCAGTAGTTATCGGTACATTCGGCGGAGGCTACAAAATCAAGCATTTCGATGATTTCCTCCACGTGTTTTCAGGCATCTGGATCGGCTACGCCAGCTGGGTCATCTTACGGCGAGTGCTTCATAACGGGGGAGCTGCCAATCTTCCGAACTCTTTTATCGCCCTTTATATTATCTCTTTTTCCTTAGCGGCTGGGGCGGTATGGGAATTGCTGGAGTTTGCGGGCGATAAATTATTCAGTTTCACCGCACAGGGCCGCGATCCGGATGATACGATGATCGACATGATCATGGGGTCTATCGGCGGCGTGATCACCGCCTTTGCCATCTTGAAATTGCGGGGCAAAGACAAGAGTGAAGAAACAGATGAAGAGGAGTAGAAGGGGATGCGCGTTATCGATCATCCTTTCTATGCTGCTAATTTTACCATAAGTTTTCATAAATATCAGAAAAGTCAGTTTATTGAGAAAAATACATGTTATATTATTGAAGAAAGTGATTTCGTGGAAGGTGCTTTCGCTTTATCACCTGATATCATGGGGGCGGCCGTTCTAATCATTGGACTAATTGTCTTTTTCGTTTTTCGCAACCGTTCGAAATGATGCAGGGATTTTTAGGCAAGGGGGGATACCGTGATGTGGAATTTGAAGAAGACTGTTTTCATCGACCGCAGGGTGGTGGAAGTCCATCAATTCGCAACGAATCCTACGCTTTGGTACCAATGGTACGCCGGTTTATCTGAAGCTGAAAATCTACTTGGAAATGGCGGCAAAGGCACGAGCATGGATTTGAAGTATTTCTTTTTCGGAAGAGATCTGGCATTGCACGTACTGGTGGTGGAAAATGCACCGATGGAAGATCGCTATGTCTGGCGATGCCTGATTACTGGCGCTTTTGATGCGACCCAAACATGGACTTACGTGCCGACAAACGGCGGTACCGACATTTATTTTGAAATGGATTATGAACTGCCAGGCAGCATCCTTGGAAAAGTGGCCAACACGCTTTATATCAAAAAGCTAATGTACAATTCAGTGGAGCAGACATTGCAGAACTTGAAAGATATCAGTGAAAGCGATTGACGCAAAAAAGGCAGACCCGAAAATCATGCAAATGACTTTTGGGTCTGCCTTTTTTCGTTGTAGTGTGTATTGTCAGTTCGTTAATTTGCTGGATATTACCTAGTATACTTTCATTTTTAAAAGGAGGTTTATTGGATGGATAAAAAAATCAATTACGACTACTCAAAAATATCATTTGCCGGTTTGGGGTTAATATTTGGCACTGCAATTGCGGCAGCCCTAAGTCTTATAATTACTGGAAATGTTATTTGGGCTGGGGTAGGGACCGGAGTTGGACTGGTCGTAGGTGCAGCGATTGATGGCATGAAGAAACGGAAATAGTCTTTATCCCGCTTTTACGGTCAGTAAGACTCCTATTTGTAGAAGTCTTACTGACCGTAAAAGTCCGATTTGGATCAACTAACAGTCAGTGGGGATGAAGAAAACCACCACTGACTGATGTTGCTCTTTATGTATAAAGAGCAACAGGCGCTGGCTTTTACAACACCATTTAGGAGACCTGAATTTTTTTGACGAAACAATATAGTTCAATGGTGAAGTTGGAATGAATTTAGTTATTGTTTTTTGGTATAAGGATACAAAAAACTGAAAGGTCGATGAACAAGATGAAGTTATCATCAGATGTCCTGCCGCGCGCAGTAATTATAGTCGGCATGTAGACGATTTGCCAGCTTAAGACCGTCACTTCGATTTTTAAGTCTTGTTTCACAAATGGTTTTGCGACAACCCAGATTGTTCAACGAAAGTGTTTACGAAACGGCTATTCTGGCTTTATTCATACAAGAGGAAGACCGACCGATTGAAGAAGGGAAATACTTTTTTCGGAAATAGGTGAGAGCCAATTCCAATTGACGGTTACAACTACTCTAAAACTCTAGGTTTGAATAGGGGGAGTAACAATGGGGACCAAAATAAATGAAGAATTACTTAATAATGCTATTGAAAAAATTGGTGACAAAAAAGGTGTTTTTAGTGCAGTACTTTGTGTTGAAAGCGGGGATAACAGGGTTTCTTGGACAGGAGCTGCTGGCGATATGCAACAGGATAGCCAATACTTTATTGCTAGTGTTACGAAACTATATGTAACGACAGTTGTTATGTGTCTTATAGAAGAAGGAAGAATAGAGCTGGATGATAAAATATCAAAATATTTACCTGAGGAACTCATGGAAGGGCTCCATGTTTTAAAAGGAGTCGACTATTCCAATGACATCACTGTAAAGCACCTTATATCCAATACCTCAGGAATACCGGATTACTTTTTTCATAAACAACCCGATGGAAAAACCTCTGCCTCCGAACTTCTGAACGGGAAAGATGGCTCATGGCATTTGGAGAAAACAATAAAGCTGGTAAAAGAGCTTAGCCCCAATTTTGTGCCGGGAAAAAAGGGGAAAGCAAAATATTCCGATACCAACTATCAGCTGCTCGGGAGAATTATTGAAACCATTACGGGAAAAGAAATTGGTGAAGTGTTTCAAAAGTATATTTTTGACGAGCTTGATTTGAAACATACTTATGCATATAAAGACAGCACTGACACTAAGCCAGTGCCGTTCTATTATAAATCTAACAAACTATGGCTTCCCAATTACCTCGTATCAGTCACGCCAGAGGGTGGCATTGTTACTACAGCTGAGGAAGCAATGATTTTCTTAAAAGGATTTTTTAGGGGCCACTTTTTCCCGAAGGAGAATATAGAAGACTTGAAAAAGTGGAATTTAATATTGCCGCCGCCTAGTCTATTTTTCTTTGGAATAGGATTGGAAAAACTTTTTATTCCAAGAATCGTCTCTCCCTTCAAACCGATAACAGAGATTTTAGGGTTTTGGGGACAAACGGGCTCCTTCGCATGGTATAACCCTGATACGGATTTATACTTTACCGGTACTACAAATCAGATAAACGGTGCAGGACATTCTGCTGCATTAAAAGCTATTTTGAAAATCATCAAATCTAAGCTATGAGATATGCTCCGGCGGTTATATAAACAGGGGACAGCGACTTTTTTGGACGAGGATATGGTGAAAAGTCACCAGTCAGGCAGTGGCTTAACTAATGTCTTTAAATTACAAGGATTTATTATAAACTTCCAGAGAGAGGGGAATTATAAAATGATTAAAAAAAATGATAAGCCTCGAACTCTTATGAAGATAAAGGCTGTTTACCCATTTTTTTTGATAAGCTTTGGATTGACATGGGGCATTGCCTCGTGGATGATTTTTTTTAATGAACAGTTTGTTGCCATATTTGGTGAGGTAAGTCCTTCGAACCCCATGTATATTCTGGCTGTCTACGCCCCGGCATTTGCTGCTTTTATACTCGTCTTTCGCTATTATGGGTTGCGCGGCATTGGCAGTTATCTCCGCCGTCTGACGTTGTGGAGGATGTCGCTTGGCTGGTGGCTGTTTCTGTTATTTGGAATCCCTGTTCTCTTTTACCTGGCCTCAGCAATAACCGGCACAATCGCGGATCCTTTCCCATTTAGTCCATGGCATGCCGTTATACCGGCATTGCTGTTTATGCTAGTCCTGGGCCCTGTAGAAGAGTTCGGCTGGCGCGGCTTGGCTCTCCCTCTGCTACAGCGCAGATTTACCCCGTTTTGGGCCAGTGTGATCATCGGTATAATCTGGGGCATATGGCATCTGCCGGCTTTCCTGATTGGCGGAACGCCACAATCTGAATGGGTTTTTCTTCCTTTTTTCATCGCGGCCATCGCGCTCTCAATTATCATGACTGCAATTTTTAACGCATCAAAGGGCAGCATTCTTACCGCTGCACTGTTTCACTTCCAGTTAAATAACCCCATATGGCCGGATGCTCAACCCTGGGATACAGTCCTGTTTAGTATAGTTGCGTTGGCAATAGTGATCTTCAAACGAAAAACAATGTTTACCCACAGCAATGCAGTAACCACAATTCTTTATCCTGGAGATGAGCCACCCTATCAGTTAACCAAAAAAACCGTTGATGGATAAGGGGGGACTATCCTCTTTTTGCCAACATCCGACTAGATATATCACCAAATAGGTGCAATTAATCAATAGCAAATGGAGCGATTTCTCCAATTTTCAATTGAAAATCCATTATGGAAAGAGGGGATCAAAGTGAAAAAGTATTTGGCGGAGTTTATCGGGACTTTTATTTTAGTATTCCTGGGTACGGGTACAGCGGTTGTCTTGGGTGGTTATACAGGAGGGACGGACACCGGATACCTCGGGGTTCTTGCCATCGCTCTGGCGTTCGGGCTGTCGATTGTGGCCGCCGCATACGCCATCGGCCATATTTCAGGTTGCCATGTGAATCCTGCTGTTTCGCTGGCCGTTTGGATGTCCGGCAACATAAGCACTAAGGAAGTGGGCGGCTATGTCATCGCGCAAATCGTCGGGGCATTTGCAGGCAGTGCGTTCCTTGCTTTTATCGTCGCGAGTTCGACCAGCCTGGAAGGGTTCGGAGCTAACGGCTACGGGGAGTTGAGTGCGGTCGGCCTGAATCTGACAGGCGCGCTTGCCGTCGAAGTGGTTTTGACCTTCATCTTTGTATTGGCCATTCTCGGTGTCACTTCGAGCAAGGCGACTTCTCATATGGGCGGAATCGTGATCGGGTTGACGCTGACACTCGTCCACCTGATCGGAATTCCTTTGACCGGCACGTCCGTCAACCCAGCGAGAAGCCTGGCACCTGCCTTTTTTGCCGGTGGCGACGCACTTGCCCAAGTATGGATTTTCATTGCAGCTCCTCTTGTCGGCGCAGCACTTGCGGCTCTTGTGTTTAAATCATTCTTTGTTGTAAAAGAAGAGACTGGTATTGAAATAGCCGGAAATTCCGGGATTGATGAAGTCAACAAGTAAACAAAAAGCCGCTTCCTCGTAAATCAGGAAACGGCCTTTTTCTGTTTTGCCGGTTAGTTATCCGAAAGAAAAACGCCAGCTCTGAGATCAATTGATTTCAGAGCTAGCGTTTTCGTATTTAAGGGTAAGACGGGCGTTCTTCATTTCATACTCCGCCTGTTAAGTCGATCTATGTAGTTCCAAACGGATGCGGGAAATATGCCGGTTCATCAGCTGCTTTGCGAGTTCACTATTGCCGTCGGCGATTGCGAGGTAAATCTCTTCGTGTTCTTTCAGTGTATCCTGATGTCGGCTGGCATCGGTAAAGCGGTGCCTGCGGGTGGCGCGGATATTTTCTTCCATCCTGATGGAGAGCGTCTCCATCAAATCGATCAATAATTGGTTTTTCGTGGCGTTCGCGACTTGCAGGTGAAAGTCCAAGTCGGCCTGAACACCGAGTTCGGGATCATTTGCAGCGCCGGCCATTTGGGCTAGCACTTGCCTGATCGCTTCCAGGTTTTCAGCAGTGGCCCGCTGTGCGGCGAGGGATGCGGCTTCAACTTCAAATGCCCTGCGCAGTTCGAGCATTTCGTCGATCAGAAGGGCTTTCGTTTCGTCGATGTGGGTGCCGAGCTCATTGCCGAGCATATCCCGTTTGGACGCAGCGAGAAAGCTTCCGCCGCCTTGGCGGATTTCGATGACGCCTCTACTTTCCAAGCCTTTCAATGCTTCTCTGATGGAATTCCGGCTGACCCCGAATAGAGTAGCGAGATCACGTTCAGAAGGGAGGCGGTCGCCAGGTCTCAAGTTCTTTTCCAGGCAGAGAACGTTAATCTGTTCCACTATAAATTCATACGTTCTTTTCTTTGGATTCAGCATTACACTCTCTCCCTGCACGCTTGTTTTTTACGTTTCTCTTTACCCCGCTTTAACGGTCCATAGACTTCCACTTTTCCAAGTAGAAGTCACAGTCCGTAAAAGTCCGATTGGATCAACTAACAATTAGATGGGGGACGGAACCCCCATCTAATTGAAGTTTCTCTTTATCATACAGGACCAGTGAATTTGTGTGTGAAAATACGCATTGTACTTTTCAGATTATTATGTATAATTGGGGTAATTGGTTGGACCAATTCACAGGGAAGGTGAATGTTTTTCCGTTTTTATAATGAACATCAGCAGAGGAGCGAATGAGCATGGCAATCGAACGTCTAGAAACGATCCTTGAAAGCTTAAAGGAACATTTGAAAGCAGAACAGATTAGCGTCAATGAAACGATCAAGGAATTGCACGGCAAAGATGAATCCTACCATAAAATGGAGTTGCCCGATATTGTGGTGTTTCCTGAAACGACGGATCAGGTTTCAGCAATCATGAAGCTGTCACAGCAATACCAGGTACCGGTCGTACCATTCGGCCTTGGGACCAGTTTAGAGGGCCACGTCATCCCGCAAAATGGTGGAATGACCATCGATTTTTCATTGATGAATAAAGTGTTGGCCGTTTTTGAAGAAGATTTTCTAGTGACTGTGCAGCCAGGTGTGACGCGGACGCAGCTCAATAAGGAATTGAAAAAGCACGGCTTGTTTTTCACGGTAGACCCTGGAGCGGATGCGACGCTTGGCGGAATGGTTGCTACCAATGCCAGTGGCACCACTTCTGTGAAATACGGCGTCATGCGCGACCAAGTGCGTGACTTGGAAGTTGTTATGGCTGACGGAACCATCATCCATACCGGGAACAAGGCAGCCAAATCCTCATCCGGACTTCATTTGAATGGTTTGTTTGTCGGGTCGGAAGGGACGCTCGGCTGCTTTACTGAAATGACGCTGCGCGTCTACGGCATTCCGGAATTCATCACCGCAGCGCGCGCTTCGTTTCCAACAGTAAAAGACGCTGTGGAAGCGGTCGTCTCGATCTTGCAGGCCGGCATCCCGATCGCCCGCGTGGAACTAGTGGATGAGCAATCGATGAGGCAAGTGAATGAATACAACGATACCAATTATAAAGAAATGCCGACGCTGTTTTTGGAGTTTCACGGCAATGAAGCAGGACTCCAGCAAGACGTGGAATTCATGCAGGAAATCGTCACCGGCCATGCGTGCGAAGAAGTGGCATTCGAAACAGACACCGCAGCGCGCAATCAGCTGTGGGAAGCACGCCATACGTTGGCATATGCTTATATCCACGGCTATCCCGGCAAAAAAATGATGGTGACGGATGTTTGCCTGCCCATTTCTGAACTGGCAGGAGCTGTTGGGCATGCACGGGAAAACCTGATGGCGCTCGATTTACCGGGCGGCATCGTCGGACATGTCGGAGACGGCAACTTCCATGCGCTCATCATGATGGATATGGCTAATCCGGAAGAAGTGGCGAGAGCCCAGGAATTCAATGAACGCATTGTCGTATACGCACTCGAACGCGGCGGTACGTGCACCGGTGAACATGGCGTTGGCATCGGCAAGCGAAAATACCAACAGCAAGAACATGGCGCCGCACTGGACGTTATGGAAAAAATCAAACGTGCGCTGGACCCTGATAATTTACTCAATCCCGGCAAAAACATCAAAGTGGAAATGAAGGAGCCGGACCAATGAAGATGCTGCAATCATTAAGTGCCATCGCTGGAAAATACTTTGCCGTCTGGGTCATCCTGATTGCGCTGCTCGCGTTTTTCTTCCCGGCAGTATTTCTCGGGTTCGGCGGCTATATCACAATCCTTCTCGGTGTCGTCATGTTCGGAATGGGATTGACGCTCAAGCCCGTCGATTTTAAAATCATCGCCAAAAGTCCGCTGCCAGTCGTCATCGGGGTGGCCGCGCAGTTTCTGGTCATGCCGTTCGCGGCATTCGCCATCGCTTATTTGCTGAAGCTGCCGCCTGAACTGGCCGCAGGGCTCGTGCTGCTCGGTTGTGTGCCTGGTGGTACGGCGTCGAACGTCATGGTTTATTTGGCAAAAGGAAACCTCGCGCTGTCTGTCGCGATGACTTCTTTATCCACTTTGATGGCGCCGATCATGACGCCGCTCTTGTTGTTGCTGTTAGCTGGGCAATGGCTGCCGGTCAATCCGGTGTCGATGTTCCTGTCGATCATCCAAGTGATCATCATCCCGATTGTACTCGGCATTTTGGTTCAGCGGATTTTTCCGAAAGTGGTCGCGAGAAGCATCTCCGTCGTGCCGCTCATTTCTGTTGGTGCTATTTTAATCATCGTGTCAGCGGTGACAGCGGCCAATGCTCAAAACGTTATCAGTTCCGGGTTTATCGTGTTCCTGGCAGTCTTTTTGCACAATAGCTTCGGCTTGGTGCTCGGCTATTTGACGGCGATGGCGATGGGCCTCAACGAAACGGATCGCCGTGCCATCTCGCTCGAAGTCGGCATGCAGAATTCCGGTTTGGGGGTCGCACTGGCGACAGCCCATTTCAGCCCACTTGCCGCACTCCCAAGCGTTTGGGCTGCGATTTGGCACAATATTTCAGGGCCAATCTTGGCTACAATCTGGTCGAAAAAAGAAGCTGTACCGGCCGATTCGACAGATAGTGAATTGGCATCGCGAGTCAAACCAGCGATCAATCCTGGAACGAAATAAGTGAACGAAATGCAAGAAAAAGCCATCCGACTTTCGGGTGGCTTTTTCAAATGGCATAAAATCCCTTGTTTTAAAGGGGTAAGATAAATCGCACTCTATCGGATTATTCTTCATATGCTATAGGTTTTGGCACTCAACTAAGTGGTTGTTTTCGTATGGGCAAGTTTGGCGGAAGAATTGGCTTACTGTATCAGCATGTACAATTTTGGGGATATAGCCAGTCCCCCGAAAATCAATCGATGATGACCGCCTTGCCCTGTTCACGCAATTTTTTGATCGAATCATGCATATGATTGATTTGCTCCTCGGAATGCCGTTCCCAAGAACCTAATTCCGCGATGATTTTCAATGGCGATTTGGACCGGTACGAGCGTGTCGGGTTTCCGGGAAATCGTTTGTCGGTCAAGTTCGGGTCGTTTTCGAATTCACCGATGGGTTCGACGATGTAAATCCGTTCTGGTGAATTGGAGACGGCGAGTTCCGCGCCCCATTTGGCAGCGTCGAGTGATGCAGTGAAATAAATATAATTGGATTGTTTGTTCTGGAAGTTGGACGGATTTTGTGCTTGCAAATGGTCTCCAATGTGTAACTTTGCTTTCGTTCCATGAAAGAAAGGGCCTGGATCTAAGACGTCTTTTGGATCATTCATACGGCTCGACCTCCTGCATGATTGGCTTATATATAATAGTATAGGGCAGTGGTTTTGGAAAGAGTAGTCTGAAATTTTTTTCAGTGTAACCTGGGGTCGTCCAGTCCGGCTCGCATCGTTTATCTAAGCACATAGCGAGTAGAGACTGGTATACGTTTTTTACCAAATCGACTTTCTAGAAGAGGTGTCAAATGATGAAAAATGAGTTCGCGATAAAACATAAACTCGGCCTGGGGACAGCGCCGCTTGGCAATATGTTCAGAGACGTTCCGGAAGAAGAAGCGATGGCGACGTTCCAGTCTGCATGGAGTGAGGGGATCCGCTATTTTGATACGGTGCCGTTTTACGGTGCAGGAGCTGTTGGAGCAGGGGCTTGTTTCTTCCCGAGCGGTTTTGCCGGGGAGTAAGATGTAATTCGGCATAATAGCACGAAAAAAAGGTTTCGGTTTAATTACCGGAACCTTTTGTAATACGCCAGATTTGAAAGTTTTTCTTCTCTTGAAAAGTTTAATCAGCTCTGCTGCGCGTGATAAACTTCCTCGAAAAGGTGCACGATGACAAAGCTACCGGTTCAAGAAATCCATCCGCACCCCTGAGTTGTGAGAATGATTGCGTCTTGAGGAAAAATAAGTTAAGATGCTAAGGAATGAATGTTCATTCCGTAATATAAGGAGGAATTATCCCAGATGCCGACATCTACTAGTAAACGTGATGCTATTATCCATAGTGCGCTGACTTTATTTGCAGAGCGTGGATATGATGCCACGACGATTCCGATGATCGCCACAGACGCCAAAGTGGGGGCAGGTACGATTTATCGTTATTTTGAAAATAAAGAGGTTCTCGTTAATACATTGTTCCAGCATTACGTGACATTGTTCAGAGAGGCACTGGAGAAAGACTATCCTAAGGAATCCGGCATTCGTGAGCAATTTCATCATTTATTCCAGGGAATGGTCCGTTTTACGAATGAACATGATCATGCCTTATATTTTATCAAGACACATACTTCTGCTTATTTTCTTGATGCAGAGAGCCGGGAACAATTTAGCCATTTGCTGATGATTCTGCAGAATTTCTTTGACGCAGGAAAAAAGAAAAAGCACATTAGAGAACTTCCTTCTAAGGCGCTCATTGCCATTATCTTCGGCGGTTTTCTTCAGCTTTATCAGCTGATCCGAGCAGGTGAGATTGAGGCCTCTGAGGAATTATTGGCAGGAGTAGAAGAAAGCTGTTGGGATGCTGTGCGTCATCATCAATGATGAGGCTCAGTTTTTTTTCATGTTTTAAGGAATGAATATTCATTCCGTTTTTTTAAACTTATAAAAGAGGTGCTTAGTAATGATTGAAATGAAAAATCTTCCGCAACCGAAATCGTATGGACCACTCGGCAATTTACCGCTGATTGATAAAGAAAAGCCTGTGCAATCGTTCATGAAGCATGCCAGAGAACAAGGGCCGATCTATCAATTCCATTTTCCGGGACGTGTCAGCACATTTGTTTCGAGTGCCAGCTTA
Organism: Planococcus sp. ISL-109; assembly: GCF_018613655.1. Taxonomy (GTDB): domain Bacteria; phylum Bacillota; class Bacilli; order Bacillales_A; family Planococcaceae; genus Planococcus. Next base: position 10,749 of record NZ_JAGGPW010000007.1, on the reverse strand, counting down.
GCTGCCGAAATTTGTGATGAGACGCGCTTTGATAAAAAAGTAGGGCCTGCTCTTCAGAAGGTGCGCGCATTCGGCGGCGACGGCTTGTTCACAAGCGGAACAGAAGAACCGAACTGGAAGAAAGCTCATAATATATTGCTGCCGAGTTTCAGCCAGCAGGCGATGAAGGGCTACCATGAAAAAATGATTGACCTTGCCTCGCAGCTGATTCACAAATGGGCACGGCTCAATCCGAACGAAGAAGTTCATGTGCCGGATGATATGACGCGCCTGACGCTGGATACGATCGGGCTGTGTGGGTTCGACTACCGTTTCAACAGCTTTTACCGCGAAGATTCCCATCCATTCATCGAAAAAATGGTGAGGGCGTTGGATGAATCGATGAGCCAAATGCAGCGGCTCGGAATCCAGGACAAACTGATGGTCCGCTCCAAGCAACAATTCAAAGAGGACATTGATTACATGTTCAACCTTGTCGATCAATTGATTGAAGAACGCAAGCAAGCGGGAGACCAGGGAGAAGACGATTTGCTGTCCCATATGCTGAAAGGAAAAGATCCGGAAACAGGCGAATCTCTGGACGATGAGAACATCCGGTTCCAAATCATCACCTTCCTGATTGCCGGGCACGAAACGACAAGCGGCCTTCTTTCTTTTGCAATTCATTACTTGCTGAAGCATCCTGACAAGCTGCAAAAAGCGTATCAGGAAGTAGATGAAGTGCTCGGCGACGAGACGCCTTCGTTTAAACAAGTCAAACAGTTGAAGTATGTGCGGATGATCCTGAATGAAGCCTTGCGTCTGTGGCCGACTGCACCGGCATTTTCCGTTTATGCGAAAGAAGACACAACACTTGACGGGCAGTATAAAGTGGGGAAAGGAGAGGCGTTGACCTTGCTGATCCCGGAACTGCACCGTGATCAATCTGTCTGGGGAGAAGATGCGGAAGCATTCAGACCGGAGCGGTTTGAAGACATCTCGAAGATTCCGCATCATGCGTATAAACCTTTCGGAAATGGGCAGCGGGCATGCATCGGGCAGCAGTTTGCGCTTCATGAAGCGGTACTTGTCCTCGGTATGATATTGCAGCATTTCGAGCTGGTGGACCATGCCGATTATCAACTCGATGTAAAAGAAACCTTGACGTTCAAGCCTGACGGATTAAAAATGAAAGTTAAATCCAGAAGAAATGTCCAGGTGTTTCAAACTCCTCCTGCTGAAGAAACAGCAGAAACGCTGGTAGAATCCAAGCCGAAACATGCAATCAAATCACATGGCACACCGCTGCTTGTGATGTACGGATCCAATCTCGGAACGGCCGAAGGAGTAGCCCGTGAGCTTGCGGAAACTGCACGCCATCAAGGATTTGAAGCGATGGCCGCTCCATTGGATGACTATGCGGGGGATCTGCCGGCAGAAGGGGCTGTCCTGATTGTCTCTGCGTCGTATAATGGAAATCCGCCGGATAATGCGACCCGCTTTATGGACTGGGTGATATCTGCTGATGAAGCCGATCTCAATGGCGTCACATATGCTGTCTTTGGCTGTGGGGACCATAATTGGGCAACCACCTATCAACGCGTCCCGAGCATACTGGACGAACAGCTGGCAGCTAGTGGAGCCTCAAGACTCCTTGCGCGCGGTGAAGGAGATGCAAGTGAAGATTTTGATGGAGACCTCGAAAAGTGGCAGGAGCGGTTATGGCCGACTTTAGCGGATCATTTTGACCTTGATTTCGAGAAAGGCGATCATTCGACCAGCCAAGTGTCGATGGAATTCGTCAGCGGCATCAGCTATGCGCCGGTTGCCCGCACGTACGATGCTTTTACAGCAATTGTGGCTGATAACAGTGAGCTGTTGAGGACTGATGAACGCAGCACCCGTCATATTGAAGTCCAGCTGCCTTCAGATGTTAGCTTCCAGGAAGGAGACCATCTTGGGGTATTGCCTGAAAATTCTCCGGCACTGGTGAACAGAGCGCTCAATCGATTTGATATGAAAGGTGAAGAGTACGTGATTCTTGGCGAGGGTACAGGAAGAGCGAACCACCTGCCGACCAACCAGCCTGTTCAGCTCGCGCAATTGTTGGCGAGCTATGTGGAACTGCAGGAGCCCGCGACTCGCGCTCAAATTCGTGAGCTCGCCACCAGCAACCCTTGCCCGCCGCATAAAATGGAATTGGAAAAACTCGTAGAAGATGAAGCTTATAAACGGGAAGTTTTAGGTAAACGCCAGACAATGCTTGAACTGCTGGCACACTATCCTTCCTGTGAGATGGAATTCGAGCGCTTTATTTCATTGCTACCGGCTTTAAAAGCCCGTTACTATTCCATCTCCAGTTCGCCGCGTGTGTCGAAAGAACAGGCAAGCATCACAGTCAGTGTAGTGCAGGGCGCAGCCTGGAGCGGCAAAGGCGAGTATGCAGGAGTCGCTTCCAATTACCTGTCAACACGTGCGCTGGGGGACAAAATCGCGTGCTTTATCCGGACACCGCAAACGGCTTTTCAGCTGCCTGAAAACCCTGAAACCCCAGTGGTTTTTGTAGGGCCAGGAACAGGGATTGCGCCTTTCCGCGGCTTTATCCAAGCACGCCGTGTTCTGCAGGCGGAAGGAAATACATTGGGGACAGCCCATCTGTACTTCGGATGTCGTCACCCCAAACAGGACTTTTTGTACGAAAAAGAGCTGAAACAAGCGGAACAACTCGGGCTGATTGAACTTTACAGCGCTTTTTCGAGACAGCACGATAAAAAGGTGTATGTCCAGCATTTAATGAAGAACAATGCCCAAGCGATTCTTTCGCTGTTGGATCAGGGAGGGCATCTGTATATTTGTGGAGACGGCAGCAAGATGGCTCCAGAAGTGGAGGGGACATTGATCCATTGTTATCAAGACCTTCACGAAGTAAGCCATCAGGAGGCAGTCGCATGGCTACAGGAGCTTGAGCAATCCGGCCGCTTTGCGAAGGATGTTTGGTCTGCGTCTTAAAATATAAAGAGAAACTTCAATCAGTGGGATTTTCCTCATCCCCACTGATTGTTAGTTGATCCAATCGGACTTTTACGGGCTGTTAAAGCGGGCTAACCAGCAATTGCATACAGAAAACGCCACCTTCAATGAAATCAACTGATTTCGAAGGTGGTATTTTTGTATTTAAGGGTAAAGAAAAGTATGGATCATTCAGCGGAACGGAGGAGAGCGATTATGAACATCGGGATTATCGGAACCGGCAACATTGCGTCGTATTTGTTGGAGCAGGTGAACGCTAAACGCATGTGCGACGAGCGGGTCACAGCCGTTTTCGGGCGCAACCGGGAAGTGGGCCAGCGCTTGAAAGAGCAGTTTGATATTGAGTTTTATACGGATTTGCAGGAATTTTTGAAGACGCCGCTTGATATTGTCGTGGAGGCAGTTACCGTAGAAGCGGCTAGTTTGTTTTTGAAAGACGTGGTCGTGCACAAGAAAGACCTCATCGTCAGCAGCATCGGTGTGTTTAAAGAGGCTGGTTTTCTTGGTGAATTGAAAATTTTGGCGGAAACGAATGGCACGCAAGTCTTCCTGCCATCCGGTGCGATCGGCGGTTTGGACATCTTGCAATCGGCGAAAGCGCTTGGGGGATTAACGCACGTACAGATCACGACGAGGAAATCACCCGTCTCTCTCGGCATGGAATCGGACGAAGAGCAGGTGTTGTTCGACGGCTCCGCGTTTGATGCGGTCGAAAAATTCCCGAAGAATGTCAATGTCGCACTGGTGCTTGCGATTGCCGGTATCGGCGCGGAGAAAACGAAAGTGCGCGTCATCGTCGACCCAGCTGTTGAACGGAACACCCATACGATCGAAGCGCAAGGGGATTTCGGGAAGATGCAGTTGCATATCGAGAACAACCCGATGCCAAGTAACCCGAAGACGAGCCTGCTCGCGGCATTAAGCATTCTCGCTGTGTTGCAGAACAAAGGCAATGTCCTCCGGATCGGAAACTGAGTGCGCGTTTAAATGCAAGAAAGGGTTTTTTCGTCTGGAAGGGAAACTAGTATTTGAACAGCTAACACGACAAGGAGGTACAAATGAATGGAAAACGTTAAGGAAGGATTTATCCCTGTGACAGGTGGAAATGTCTGGTATAGGATCAGCGGCAACGGTCCCGGGATTCCGCTATTGGTGTTGCACGGAGGGCCTGGGTCGAAAAGCAGCGATAGCGATCCGCTCCGGCAATTGGGAGTAGAACGGCCGGTGATCCACTATGACCAGCTCGGATGCGGCAAATCAGATCGGCCAACGGACACAAAGCTGTGGACAGTAGAGCGCTATGTGGAAGAGTTGGGGCAAGTGATCAAGGCGTTGAAACTGGAAGAGGTCCATATTCTCGGCCATTCCTGGGGCACGATGCTGGCCGCTTCGTACTTGTTCAAAAAGCCAGCCGGCGTCCGCAGCGTTATCTTCTTAGGGCCGGCTTTAGATGCCGAGAGATGGGAGCAGGACCAACGCAATTACTTGAAACAATTCCCCCAGGAGCTCCAGGAGACTGTTGAGCGGAGTGAGCGGGAACAAACAACGGATTCTGCGGAGTATGGGCAAGCGATGCGGGCTTATTATAAACGCCATATGTGCCGCATAGATCCATGGCCGCAGGACATGTTAGAGGATATGAAAGTGATGAACCATCAAATCTATAATTTCATGTGGGGAGCTTCCGAATTTACCGTCACCGGCACATTGAAGCATTTTGATGCTACCGAACGCTTGTCAGAAATTGACATTCCGGCCCTGTTCGCATGCGGCCGCTTTGACGAAGCCACTCCGGAAGCGACTGAGTATTATGCGAGTCTCGTTGCAGATGCGGAATTCCATGTGTTTAAAAACAGTTCGCATACGCCAGGGGTAGAAGAACCAGAAGCGTATGTGGAGAAGGTCCGCGAGTGGCTGAATCGACAGGAATTGCGGCCGGGTGAGAAGTGATGAAAACCTTGAATCAGCTAATACATGACTACACTGGCTATTTGCGACAAGGAGAAATACAGGCTGCGTACAAAGGCATATTGGAGTTTATCGGCAAATTGAGAGCAGATTTTATTGGGAAATACCCGCATAACGACATCGGTAGTATATATCAAGGTTATATGGATATGACTTATTTCTCATTAACTACAGAACCGCTAAAAAAAGGGGCTAAAAATTGCCATTGTTTACTTGCACGAAAAGGGAGCCTTTGAAGTTTGGCTTTCCGCTCGGAACAGGGATATAGCAAAGAAATACGGATTTCTAATAAACAGCAACATTTCAGATGACATCATTGTGTTTCATGATGATGCGAATCAAGATGCCATCATCGAATGCACATTGAGATCCGTACCAAATTTTGAGGAACAGGATTCGCTTATAGAGAGGATTGATCAGGAAGTCCGAAAGTTCATAAGCGCTGTATCCCGTCATCTATGAAGTCATAGCGTGCGCCTGCGAAAAAAAATCTAAACGATTTCGATAATACACGATAATTCATCCCCGCTTAGTTGTGGATTTCCCTACACTAAATTAAAGTGGGGTCTTCGGTCAGAAAATGATGAATTGCTTGTGAAACTGCATTCGTAATTTCCATTTATCCCGATTCAATCCCTATGTACCGCTCAATTATGGCTACTTGATTTTTTCGATAAACATACAGTAGCACCTTCGGAATCGCTTGATTTTATTGAAGGTGGCTGATTTTGTATACATGTTTGCTGTATAAGTAGAATTATGTTTGGCACAGGGACCCGGTTTTCTTAAGGCGAAATTCAACAATGTCTTAAATGAAATAGAGGGATAGCTCCGGATAAAGCGAATTTATAATACTACCAGTTTGGCGGGTGAAGGAATGTTCCCGCTTGCCTCTTCGGCCGCTTTGGGCATGGCGCAAAATAAGCTGTACATTTCCATTAATACAACTATTTAAAAGGAGTGAAGAACATGGATGAAAAAGATTTAACACCGTTCAAATCGTCTCCAGTGCTTCCGGTTTTTGAAAAGTTTTCAACAGTACGCGATGTTTCGCTCGTCTATGGCGATCCGATCGAGATGCATGGCAGAACCATTATTCCGGTAGCTAAAGTCAAATACAGCGTCGGCGCAGGGGCCGGCGGCGGTTATGAACATGAAGACAAAGATCCCGAGTCTTCCGGCTTCGAGGAAGTTGAAGGAGGCCACGGCGAAGGGGCGGGCGGCTCTTTCCAAGTGAAACCTGTGGGCATTTACGATGTCACAGCTGAGAAGACGGTTTACCGGCCGATTGTTCCGATTGAGCTCATTATCCTTATGCCGCTCATGATGACTGGACTTGCGTTTTTAATGGCTAAAAGCCAAGATAAATCCAGCGGTAGGGATCACAAAAAAAGAGGCCGCATGCGTACTGGCCCTTGCTGCAAAAAAAAGGGGCAAGGCATGAAGATGACAGGCATGGGGCATAGCGATTAAGGTCAGTTGCCAAAAGCCATCTGGAAATCAAATGATTTCCAGATGGCTTTTCATGTGGGAAAATGCGCAAAGCATTTTATTATCGGCATTATAGTTTTAATGACATTTTTTAGAATATAATAATAATGACTAGGAGGGGTGTAAATGAAAAAAGCATTTTTGTATGCAAGCGTATTTTTATTGATTTTAGCAATTGTTGCTATTGCTGTTTTATCCAGTGAGCTTTCCAGGGAAAAGGAACAGCAGTCCCAAGCGGGTCCGACTCAACAAACAGAAGAGAAATCCGTTGCCGGGATCGAGTACAACCCGCCATCAATTGAAGAAATCCCGGATGGTCCGGAAAAAGAAGCAATTCTCAGAGGCCACGAACTGGTCGACGATACTTCTCAAGTATTGCGTTCTGAAGCGGCTTCAGTAGAAGATGGCGAGGCTGCCGTCAATGCCTTGTCTTGTACTAGCTGCCATGCTGGAGCAGGGCTGGAAGAAGATTCGTCTTCATTAGTCGGCATGACTGCCGTTTATCCCGAATACATTAGCCGCTCGGATAAAATTGTAACCATTGAAGAAAGAATCAATGGCTGCATGGTGCGGAGCATGAATGGCGAACCTTTCGCCGAGGATGATGAAGATCTGGATGCGATGGTTGCGTATTTGAAATACATCTCGGAAGGCATTCCAGTGAACGCCGAGCTCCCTTGGCGCAAGACGAATATTATGGAAGACGTTCCGATCCCTGATGTCGCGAACGGGGAAGAACTGTTCCAGCAAAGCTGTATCGCTTGCCACGCGCAAGACGGATCTGGAACAGGCTCTAACACAGGCCCTGCAGTTTGGGGAGACGGTTCATTCAATGATGGGGCTGGCCTCGCCCGCATGTCCAACATGGCTGGTTATATCCAAAACAATATGCCAAAAGGAAATGAAAAATCTTTGGATGATCAACAAGCTGCTGATTTGGCTGCATTCATCCTTTCACAGGACCGTCCTGAATTCGACAAGCATGACGGCGATTGGGTTGGCGGCGGACGCCCAACCGATTCGATGACGAAAGAACTCCGCGACCAAGTGAAAGACGGCACGATCAATTGGGAAGAAGTTTTAGCGGGAAATTAGTATTGAATATAGTGTAGATAAAAATCTTATGCGCTGTAAGCGTGAAAATTCAGCTGCAGGCAAAAGCACTTTGGCAAAATATATCCGAAAAGGTCAAGTGGGTCGATACAGATAACTATCTTGGAGAGATGATTCTTTCACAGAAGCTGTCCCATTCGAAAACGTAAAAATGTTTAGAAATGATATGGCATCTACTAATGACTATTGAACTGAACCCCGAACGATGGACACTTTAAAAAGTGACATCATTCGGGGTTCAGTTTGCTTATGCAAGGGGGGCTTATTGTTTTCGGAATACAATTGCAGCAGCTATAGAAGACAATCCTATAACGAGCGCTAGTGGAACTGCCCTCGCGCTTAGGGCTTCAGCTATATAGTTCGATTCAAAAAGCGCCTGATCCGCCGCCACCGCCGCCGACTCCACCACCAGTTCCGGCAGAGCCGGCGCTGGCTGAGGCACTGGAACTGGTCGTTGTGCTGGCTGTGACGAATACGGCTGTCATGAATACAGGGTTGGTGACAAAACTTGAGCCGTCTGTTTCCGATTCAGCGGCAGTGAACACCGAAGCTCTCCGTTCAGCGGTTTTTTGGTCGCTGCCGATGAGGTAGGCAAAGGCGCGCTGTTTTTCATCTGTCGTCAGGCGGTCCCATTGTTCAGCGGGCAATTCTTCCATCGCGGCTTTTAATTGCCGCCACTCATGGCGCAGCTCGTGGCCACGCCTTGTAATCGGAGCATAGCCGAGCGCAAAACCGAAGGCAAGCATCGCCAAAATGATAGACGCAGCCATCCACGGAAAGAGTTCGTAAATGCCCATGTAGATTGCGAGGCCCATGAAGGCGGCACTCATAATGCCGGCTATCCAGCGCAATCCGGTATGATTCTCAAAAAAACTTTGGGCATTCACTTCGGCGCCGACGCCAGTATTCCACTTGGCTATTGTCTCGTTATAAGTTTCGTGATTGTCCTCATTCTTCGTATAGGTCTCGACTTGTTCAAGCGTAAACTCCTGGCTGTTGCCGATGCGGTCGAACAACAGTCCTATCAGCACGTCTTCATGTTTGTAATCGGTCGTTCTCTCGATCAGCTCGAACCAGTCTTCTGACAGCTGCCGGATATTACCTTTGCGCATCAGATCCAGGATGGCTGCTGAAATGGCGTTCGGCGACAAGGTGGAAGAATTCGTGAAATACAGCAGAGCAGGAATGCTCATCGATTCTTTCGGTACGAAAAATTCGGATGGTTGACTTCTGATTTGCCGCTTGCGCCGAGAAGCCCGAATCCAGCTGAGTAAAACGATGGCTAACAATATGGCACCGAGTATCGCGATGGCGGGAATTCCGATACTTTTTGCGGTTTGTTGGCTTTCGGCAAAAGCCGCAGCTTCATTTTCCAGCCGCTCGCGATCTTCCGCCAACTCATCGCGGACGCTTCCGCCTTGAGCAGTCACGCCGGGAAACAGTTCGGGTTCGAAAATCGCGCGGATATCCGCGTTTTCACCGTCCGGTACATGGCCAAGTGCAAAAATGGCTGTCCCGTCTTCTGCGATGCTTGATGTGTCGAACGCTTCGTCATAACCGAGCGCTTCCGTCTCAGTTGCCGGGGCAGGGGGAATGACAGAAATCGTCATGTCGCCATATTCACTTTCGTTGCTTCTGTCGAAGAACGGCCAGTAGAACTCGGCGCCGTCTTCATACTTTTCGACAGCACCCGTAATTTGGTAAGTGAGTTCGACTTGGACTGTTTCACCGTCTTCGCCTGCACGGTAAATCTTATACAGGCCGTCTTCCATCTCGACCTCCAGGGCATTGCCGTTTTCAGCAGCCGCGAACCCTTCGATTGACGTTCCTTCCTTTGGAATCAGGCTCCGCGTGATGCCTTCAAAATCACTGTCGAATTGATACGTAAACTGTTCGGTTACATCGGCTGTTCCGTCTTCATTCAACTGGGCATCAATCCGGACTTCCGTAATGTCAAAATCGACGGCAAACGCCTGCGTCGGAATCAAAAGCACCAAAACGAACACCAACAAAAAAGAAATTGCTTTTTTGTTTTTCACGATTCATCACCTCTTGCATAGGAGTACGGTTAAGGAGGGATAAAGTTTCACTGGGCTTTGTGGTGAGCCAATAATCAAGGTGTTCATTTTTTAGCAAATTATTATCAAAAGATATAAAATTGTGATAAAACGGTGTATATTCTTCCGGGGCGCCGAGTTCAGCTGCGATTTCGCTGTCGGTTTTGCCGTCTGCCTGGCCGTTCGCGAAATACTCTTTAATGTCTTGGAGAATATCGATGCGTTCTTCTTGTAGCAAGCGTGTCAAAGCAGTTTCAAGTTCTTGAAAAAATTGGTTTTCAGTCATTTTGCACACCCTCTTCTATTAGTTGGTTGACCCCATCGGTGAAGCTTTTCCATTCTTCGAGTTGTTCCTGCAGATACGTCCGGCCGAGTTCGGTGAGTGAATAATATTTCCGCGGTGGCCCTTCGCTCGACTCCTGTAAATAGGTGGTGAAATAGCCTTCCTTGGTGAGCCGGCGGAGCAGGGGATAGACAGCACCTTCCGAGATCGCGATGCGGCTCGAGATTTTCTGCACGAGCTCATAGCCGTAGTGGTCCTGTTTATCCAACAGCACAAGGACGCATAAATTCAGCGCGCCTTTTTTGAATTGAATGTTCAATGGGAATTCCTCCTTTCTTATCTAATATTTAATGAACAGTAGTGATTAATGAATGATATATCATGTAGTATTGTTTAATGCAAGGTAGTAGGCTGAATTAATTGAAAATTATTTTTTCTTGATAGGATAGCCAATTTTAATACACAAAAAAGGATGGCTTCACAATTCGGAATGAATTGGAGCCATCTTTTTGATTTTGCAGTATCCTATTATTCAAACTCGATTTCTGTCGTCATGACACGGCCAGTCGGGTGTGGGTCAAAGCCGGTGATGTTCTCTTTGCCGGCAAGTGTCACTTTAAGTGATATTTTGCACCTTATTCAAGCGCTATTTTGCATGTAAGTTAAAAAACTTCATCATTATCGCTTGGTTTCTTTTTATGATTTTCAAAAGTTATCAGTATTAGAGGATTATCTATATTTAATAATAAAAGTTAAAAAACCGAATTTGTGAAAATTGATCTATCCTACTTGCCGGTTAATCTACTTTCTAATATTATAATTGTTAAA
>NZ_JAGGPW010000006.1:169330-207612 GCF_018613655.1 Planococcus sp. ISL-109 | reverse complement strand
CAAGAAATAGAAGAAATCTGCGTACAAATTTTGCATAATGAATCTAGTTTGATCAATGCACAAGGCGAGGTTTTGCCTGAAGGAGAATCCGGGCTTTTCATCGCAGGTGTCGGTTCGAACTGGATGGGCCAAGATGACGCGGACCAAGCTTTAGAAGCAATCCCGACTGATGCTCCCCGGGTCGTTATGATGCACAATCCGAGTTCTTTTGAAAAGTTCCCGGAAAATTCAGCCCCATTTGCAGTAGCAGGTCATACACACGGTGGTCAAATTAGACTTCCAGGATTGTCTGGCTGGTCATGGATGGCTCTCACTTCAGAAGAGGAAGTGTATACCGATGGGTGGATAGACGATTATGGAGCAGATGGCAATCAATTGTATGTTAACCGTGGGATTGGCATGAGTGCCGTTCCAATTCGAATTCACGCCAAACCAGAGCTGACAATATTTACATTAGTTGCAGCAGAATGATAAAATAACTCACAGAAAAAGGCATCCCTTCTCCGATAATTGGAGAAGGGATGCCTTTTTCGTATTTATCTAGTTTCCGACAAATCACGCCTTATATCTCTTACACTTTTCCAACCTCATTCTACGATGCTCACGAGCTAAGAGATTTCAATTGGTTTTCACCTTCCTGTTGGAGAAGTGCTTCAAGTATTTCTCCAGGAAAAGGCTTCGAAAACAAGTAGCCCTGCCCAAGGCGGCAGTTGTTTTGCAGTAGGATAGCTCGTTGCCTCGGGGTTTCTATCCCTTCTGCAATTACATTTAAATTCAAGGTCAAACACAGGTCAATAATCGCCTTCATCATGGAGTGATGTTTTGGCTTTTCAATTTCATCGACGAAGGACTTATCGAATTTGATTGTATCAACCTTTTATCTTCACTTTCTACGACTTTCCGAAATCCATTTGGCGCAGCATCTATTCAACGAACCTAATCGAGTCATTCAACAAGAAAGTGAAGAAATACAGCAAGCGCAAGGAGCAATTTCCAAACGAAGATTCCTTGGATCGTTTTCTCGTTTCCCAGTTTGAAATCTATAATCAAAACTTCTCCACCCGCTGTCATAACGGTTTCAAACAAGCTCGTGCAGAGCTAGCCGATATGTTCAAGCAGGCTTAATGAGGATACATACAGGGAAAAGGGTTTCCTTATTTACACATAATTATTGACGGTCTCATTAATCTATGTAACTTCGCTCTATGGTACTTGTCCTTTTTGTAAGTAAATAAATTATGTATCCAGAATGAAGGGAGACTGAAAATTGAAATGTTCTAAATGTGGGAAAGAAAATAATAGCTATATGAAGAAGTGTAAGTACTGCGAAAATAGGTTTGTTCCTGTAGAGCCATCTGATAATGTGCTTGGACGTTGTGAATGTGGTTGTCCAGTGCCATTAACCAACGGATAAGGCTATTGTGTCAATTGCAAAGAGGAAGTATACAGTTTCGAGTTAGGCTCTTACTAAGTAACGAATCCTTTGGTTAAAATGATTGTGTTCTATATTAAGCTGATGAAATTTTATGCACAAAAAATAGAACTAGAGAAGATGTTCTTCTTTCTCTCCAGTTCTATTTTGAGTTTCTTCTATTATAGATGTCTATGAATGGATTAAATCTTTCCTTTTAGGATTTTCCTTAAATGTAGGAGTTAAATCTTCTAGACCACCCAAAGCCACGAAAACTTTGTCGTATGTTTCGGATTTGATATTATCAGCACCACTTTCAATCTTCGACAGCGTCGCCTGTGTAAAGGTATCTCCATGATCTTTGATCATAGCGACAACCTCTTTTTGGGTCAAACCTAGTTCAAGGCGTCTCTTGAGTATTTTTTTCCCCATAATAACAGAAATTTTATTCAAGTGTTCATTGACTTTTGGCACTTGTCTTAAGATCCCCATCACATCGTTATAATTCTTATTTGCCATTTAAACCCTCTCCTTTTTTACTCAGGTTTAAAAAATTCAACCATCATTTTTTCACTCGCACTAATTGCGTGTTCAAAGTCTCGTGAATAGGTCGCCTGCTTGATAACAGCTTTCGTGAAGTAAATAGATTGATTGCCTTTGTCGTCTATTTCATAGAAAAAGATAGCTCGAAAAGCTCCTACGGGTCTCCAATTCGCTCGTGCTTCCATCAGTGGGGGATGATTATTCAGCTCTTTTACCACATCCACTAGTGTGATGGGATTCCCTACCGAGCTGATACCGTATAACGTACGTTTTTCTATAGGAGGAACGCCTATGTCTTTCATGTAATCAAGTAGTTGGGCTATACGAGCTGCAAGTTCGGCATAATCTTCATCGTTCATTGCTCTATCAGCAATGGAGGTGATTAAGTCTATGACTTGTTGATTGCCATGTTCATCTGCTAAGAATTCAATTTCTACCATGATTATATCACGTGGAATATAAATTTTCTAACAAATTATATTCTGTGTAATATATTCACCTCCTTTTAATTGAAATATAGAGTTGCACTATACTAATAGCTCTAATAGCGGAAAAAGAGTTTCTTCTATTATAATAGGTTACCTGTCTCTTCTTCGAGTGCTTTGACCAATTTATAAAAACTGGTCTTTTTCACTCCGGCTTCCTGCATGGCTGCGACTGCTGTTAATTCCTTGGCTTTCCACTTTCTATAAACCTCTTTGAATTCTTCTGAAACAAAAACGGTCGGCCTTCCAAATTGAATGCCGTTTTGCAGTGCCAAGTCAATTCCTTCGCGCTGCCGTTTTCGGATGCGTTCGCGTTCTTCTTCTGCCATCCAGGAAAGGATCTGCAAAACCAAGTCCGCAATAAAAGTGCCCATACTATCTTTATACTGCGTTGTATCCAATAACGGCATATCCAACACCACAATATCAGCTTCGATATTTTTCGTCAGGTCATTCCATTCTTGAAGGATTTCTTCTTTATTCCGACCAAATCGATCCAGTGAGTGGATATACAAAATGTCACCTTTTCGAATAACTCGTTTCAATAATTGGTAATTCGCTCGTTCGAAGTTTTTCCCACTTTGCTTATCTAAATAAATGTCCCGTTCAGTGATACCCATTTTCCGCATAGCTTCCAACTGACGGCCTTCGTTTTGATCTTTGCTGCTGACACGTATGTAACCAAATTTGCGATGTTCCATAATTCACCTCTATAAACGATTCTTTTCCTCTCATTATACCTGAAAAGCGTTCGTAAAAGTGTGTGTAAATTGGCGAACGTTCGTAAAGTGATTTGACACGTTTACGAACGCTATTTTCGATCATTTTTAACTGTTTTCAAAGCGTTCGTAAAAGTGTATTTTTACGAACGCTTTAATTTTGAAAAAATCATGTTATGGGAATGCTTGTGACTTTCAGAAGAGGCTTATTTCGGTGGCTGCATGCAGTAAAAGCGAGGTATCTGCTGACTGCAGGATTACAATGAGGAATAAAGGGAAGAAAAATCAGGCTACCAGGCGCCCACAGAATCGAGGTGCCCAGCTGCCTGATGATAGTATTTTAGAGGTATTTCAAATCGTCATTTTTGGATAGTTCAATGTGTTTTTTTCATACCATTGTAAGGGTTTCAATTATCCGTTGCTTCATCCAAAAATTGTTTTTGTTATTAAGAACAGTATAGATGGAGCCAACAAAACACCTAGACCAGTAAAGAATGTTGCAGTGACAGCACCGTAAGGAACCAGTTTAGGATCTGTTGCAGCAAGACCAGCAGCAACGCCACTTGTTGAACCCATCAATCCACCATAAACCATAGCAGAACGCGGGTTATTCAATCCAATGTATTTAGCGATAAAAGGAGTACCAATCATAATTAAGATTGATTTCACCAGACCGGCTGCGATACTGATTGTAATTACTTCGGAACTTGCACCGATTGCAGCACCAGTTACAGGACCGACGATGTAGGTTGCTGTGCCGGCACCGATTGTGGTGAGGCTAATTGCGTCAGTATAACCGAAGGCGAGAGCAATACCGACACCGACGACAAAAGACAATATTACGCCAACGAAAAGAGCTACAATACCATTGATTCCAGCTTTTTTAATTTCAGAGAAACTAGCACCGAATGCGGTGGCAACAATAGCAAAGTCTCGAAGCATCCCCCCGCCCATTAATCCAATTCCGGCAAAGACACTTATATCCGAAAGGCCTTTTTCACCGCCGGTAAGCATGCCTCCTATGTAGGCTAATGCTAAGCCAAGAATAATGGCAACTGCTGAACCGTGAATTTTGCCACCTGTTAATCTATCAGAGAGCACATAAGAGAGGTACATGGTTACTCCGATGATTGCAAAAGCAACAATAAGTGGATTGCCTGTAAAAACATCACTTAGTATCTCGAGCATAATTATCTTTACCTCCCAAAGTTGTTTTTTCTTCTAAAATTTCATCATCTGTAGGCTGAGAACCACCTCTACTTAGTAGGGGAACGAGCATCCAACTAAGCACAACGGCGGTGATTCCGGCGGTAATAGCGAGTGGTCCGCCTTGTATTGCGCCATAGACATTTTGATTTGCAGACATCGCAATGACGATTGGAATATACATCGCACTCCAAAAGCTAAGGCCGTCTTGAGCAGGTAGACTAAGTCTGTTGCGTTTCTTAAAGTAATCTACCGCAAGAACCAAGACAATCATTGCTATGCCTATCCCGCCAATATTTGCTTCAATACCAAGAGAGAGGCCTAACAATTCACCCAGGAAAACGCCGATCAGCATACAAGCGGCAAGTAAAGCTACACCATAAATAACCATAATGATACCTCCTATTTTTTTAAAAAAACCAGGGGACAAAAGAAAAACAGAAAAGTAAGCGCTTCCAAACGATGTTAGAATATAGTCGACTGTATTCTAGGGTTTATCTTAAATGATAGAAGTAAGGAATGCAATGAAAAATTCTAATTTTTAAAAATATTGAAAGTATTATATGTTTTCTGTATAATTAAAATCGACAGTCGACCAAAAGCGAATTTGAAAGGAGAGTAGAAATGAAGCCAGATCTCATGAAAAATTCTTTACCTAATTTGATTGCGGAAGATATTACGAAACAAATCATGATGGGGACTCTTAAAACAGGCGAAAAGTTAGTGGAGCATATCTACGCTGAAGAATATGGCACAAGCAGAGCTCCAGTTCGCGAAGCAATCTATTTACTGGCAGTTAAAGGTCTAGTTGAAAGAATTCCGCGAAAAGGAGCAATCGTCAAGGAGTACAAAAAAAGTGAAATCCTTGATTTACTTGAAATAAGAAATATGTTCGAGAATATGAGTATGGACCGGATTATCCAGCATGGCCCTAATCCGGATTTATTGGAAAAGATGGAGCAGATTATGGAACAAATGAAAAAAGCTGAAGACGTTTATTCTTATACCCAGTTGAATTACGCCTTTCATACTTGTCTCATTAAGATGAGCAAAAGCGAAACCATTATAGAAATGTATTCGCGGCTGGGTTTACCGTTATTAAAAATTCAAAGTATCTCTTTTGCGCATGAAGGAAATATCGAAAAATCCATTATAGAACACCAATTTATTATTAAATTGTTGAGAGAAAAAAATCTGGTAGAGCTATCAGTAGTTTTATCAAAACATAACAGAGACGTCGTCTCCAACTTTCAAAAAAGTCTTCAGGTATAAAAATTCAAAGTAGGGAGGCGAGAATCTTGAAGCTTGCTTTTTTGTTTCCTGGCCAAGGTTCCCAAACACCAGGTCTGCTGAATGAATTGCCCGAATCTCAAGCAGTGCAAAAGGTGCTTGAGGAAGCAACGGACTCATTAAATGAAAGCGTCTTCAATTTCCATTCTAAAGATGCACTAAGTTCGACTACAGCGGTGCAAATCTCTCTTCTCAGTGCTGGAGTTGCTACTTTTAGAGCTTTTGAATCCGAAGGCGTGAAGCCGGATTTTGTAGCAGGTCATTCTGTCGGAGCCTTCAGTGCAGCCGTGGCAGCGGGTGTTCTTGAATTTAAAGAAGCGGTAAAAATAGTGAAATTGCGTGGTGAGTTAATGGAAAGTGCATATCCGACGGGATACGGCATGGGGGTTGTACTTGGAATGGATTTTTATCACTTGCAATCAATTATCAGTCAGCATTCCGATGAAAAAAATCCTGTGTTTATAGCAAATAAAAATGGACCAGATCAACTGACAATATCGGGTGCGATACCGATGATACAGAAAGTCCTTGATGAAACTCGGCGAAAAGGAGCCCGTCGCGCCGAGTTGTTAAATGTGAGTACGCCCTCGCATTGCCAGTTGCTTTTGCCAGTTGCAGAGAAACTTGCTGAAGCACTTCAGCAAGTTTCAGTTTATCGGCCTTCCATTCCTTATGCAGGGAATCGAAATGCACGTCTTTTATCCGATCCGGTCGATATTCGACAGGATCTCGCTGAAAGCGTTTCTTCTCCAGTCCAATGGCATGATGCTTCAACGGTTTTGTACGAAAAAGGGGCCCGCCTGTTTATAGAAATGCCTCCCGGAGCTGTGTTATCCCGATTAGCGGCACAGGCGTTTCCGGAGGCTAGAGTATTGTCTGTGGCGGAGAATGGTTTTGACGATTGTCAGTTTATAGCAAAACGTGAAAAATTAAAATGATGGAAGGGGAATGTACTATGGAAACGACAAAACAGAAAACGGAACCAAAACGGTCATGGACAAAGCGGCTCGATGCCAAAAATAAACGAACAGACAGTGTCAAAGATTTGGTTGAAGGAATGGTGATCCCGACTGAACGCATTGTGGAAGTAATGGAAAAGTTGATTAAGTCAGGAGACCGTGTCGTTTTAGAAGGTAACAATCAAAAGCAGGCTTCGTTTCTATCAGCAGCACTAGCTCAGACAAATCCGAAGGAATTATTTGATTTACATATGATAATGTCCAGTATTTCAAGACCGGAACATCTCGATTTGTTCGAGCGGGGGACTGCGAAAAAAGTAGATTTTGCTTATGCAGGGGCACAAAGTCTAAGAATGTCACAAATGCTTGAAGACAAGCAATTGGTGATGGGAGAAATTCACACGTATGTTGAGTTATATGGGCGCTTATTTGTTGATTTGATTCCGTCTGTTGCACTGGTCGCGGCCGATAAAGCAGATCGTAACGGGAATTTGTACACTGGTCCGAACACGGAAGAGACTCCAACACTTGTTGAAGCTGCTGCTTTCAGTGATGGCATCGTCATTGTACAAGTAAATGAATTGACCGATGATTTGCCTCGAGTTGATATTCCAGGATCGTGGATTGACTATATTGTGGTGGCAGACAAACCTTATGAACTCGAGCCTTTGTTTACACGCGATCCCCGGCACATTACAGATGTTCAAATTTTGCAGGCGATGATGATTATCCGTGGTATTTATGAAAAACACGGAGTCCAATCTTTGAACCACGGAATTGGGTACAATACGGCTGCTATTGAATTATTGTTACCGACATATGGGGAATCCCTTGGTTTGAAAGGGAAAATCTGCAAGCACTGGACATTGAATCCCCACCCGACGCTGATTCCGGCAATCGAGAGCGGTTGGGTTGAAAGTGTTCACTGTTTTGGGGGAGAGGTCGGTATGGAAAAGTATGTTGCCGCCCGGCGAGATGTTTTTTTCACTGGACGTGATGGAAGTTTGCGCTCAAACCGGACGCTGTCGCAATTAGCTGGTCAATATGCAGTTGATTTGTTCGTTGGTTCCTCGTTACAAATCGACCAAGATGGTAATTCTTCTACTGTGACGAGAGGCAGACTATCTGGTTACGGGGGGGCGCCAAATATGGGGCATAATCCTGGCGGTCGCCGCCATTCAACACCTGCCTGGTTAAGTATGATGACCTCAGACGAACCTTTAGTACGAGGAAGAAAGCTGGTTGTACAGGTGGTAGAAACTTTTCAGACCGGAAACAAACCTGTTTTTGTTGAATCACTCGATGCAATTGATGTAAAAAAAGATTCTGAGCTTGCTATAGCACCGGTCATGATTTATGGAGAGGATGTCACTCATGTTGTCACAGAAGAAGGCATCGCCTATTTATATAAAACTGACGATATGGAAAAACGAAGAGAAGCGATTGCAGCAATAGCCGGAGTTACACCTGTAGGATTGAAGCACGACCCGAAAAAAACCGATAAATTGCGGAGTGAAGGTCTGGTTGCATTTCCGGAAGATTTAGATATTCGCCGATCGGATGCAAAACGGTCACTTCTTGCTGCAAAAAATGTTGAAGAAATCGTGGAGTGGTCAGATGGCTTGTATGAACCACCGGCAAAATTCAGAAGCTGGTAAGGAGGAGTGAAATGGAAAAAGCAAAACAGTCTTTGAGTCGCAATTTTGCTGAAACAGCGGTTCGTTCATTAATAGAAGAAGTAGAACTTACCCCAAAGCCAGGTCTTGTTGACAGCAGAAACACAGGGGCACATCAAGATTTAACCATTCAGTTAATGAGGGAGTCTGCGGAATCACTCAGAGATACGTTTGAGCAGATTGCTTTGGTGAGTTATGGACGCAGGCCCTCCCAATCTTTAAGGGAAGAAATTGCGTTAATTGGTCGCGCCGGAGAAGCAAGGATGCTTCAAGTGACAGGCGGAGTGAATACGCATAAAGGAGCGATTTGGGCGATGGGTCTACTCGTTTCTGCTGCAGCAATGGGGAAAGGCACGTGCGCTATTGGAGAAGTCGCAGCGTCCGCAGGAGAATTAGCTTGCTTTCCTGACCGACATAGCCCAAACACCGTCACAAATGGCGTGAATGTGGTGGCGAAATATGGTGTCTCAGGAGCAAAAGGCGAAGCACAGCAAGGATTTCCACATGTTGTCCGTTATTCACTGCCAATGCTGAATTACTCAAGAATTTCCGGTCAAACTGAAGAAAAAGCCAGATTAAATGCGCTTCTTTCATTGATGGCTCATTTAGACGATACATGCATTTTACACCGCGGCGGTCCTGGAGCATTAGATTTTGCCAAAAAGCAGGCGGCCCTTTTGCTAGAAAATGGAGCAACTGAAGATTTGTATACGCTTGACGAGCATTTTATTAGTCGAAATATCTCTCCAGGAGGCAGTGCCGATTTATTGGCGGCCACTTTATTTTTAGATGAACTGCAAGCAAATGAAAGATTAGAAGAAAATGGGAAAGAATACGAATATATATACTAAATGGAGGTGCGGTTTTGGAAAATTTCACATTTACGTTTCCTGCAACGAATAAAATTGATCGATTTGCACATGTTGGAGTCGTCGGGTCTGGTGACTTGGAAGTTCTGATGGAACCTTCTAGTGATTTGCAGACAGAAGTGACAATCCGAACAGGGATTACTGGATTTGAAACTACTTGGGAACCTCTGATCCAGCGGTTTTTTACACAGCATGATATCGCTGCGAAAGTGAAAATCAATGACTTCGGCGCAACGCCAGGTGTAGTGAAACTGCGTCTTGAACAAGCTCTGGAGGTGGCCGCTAATGAGTAGAACATTATTGAAAACCAGTTTTGTAGAATCGAGTGGACGTGAACGGGCCCACAGCATTTTAGATGATCAGTCATATAAAGAATTGCTTGGACCCCAGGATAATATCGAATCACCTCATTTGGAGCCACAGGGAATTGTACCGCAAAGTGATGACGGAGTAGTTGTTGCTAAAGGCACAATTAACGAACATCCAGCCATTGTCATTTCAATTGAGGGAAATTTCCAAGGTGGTGGGATTGGAGAAGTATCTGGGGCGAAAATTGCCGGAGTACTGGAACTGGCATTGAAAGAATGCGAGTCTGGCATGAGAATAATTCCTGTACTAGTGTTTGATACAGGCGGCGTCAGGCTGCAAGAAGCAAATTATGGAGTACTTTCCATTGCTGAAATCGGTGCAGCAATTGTCGCTCTTCGGCGCTATGTTCCAGTTATTGCAGTCATTCCTGGAAAAATCGGCGCTTTTGGAGGGATGTCTATTACAGCAGGCCTCTGCAGTAAAATCATTATGACTCGTGGAGCACGACTAGGTTTAAACGGACCTGAAGTAATAGAGCAGGAAGCGGGCATTCGAGAATTCGATTCAAAAGACAAACAGCTTATCTGGGGAACGATTGGTGGAGAACAGCGTACAGCAGCTGGTTTTGCAGATGTATTGATTGAAGATGATGCAGACGCTATAAAAGAAAAGATTTCTTCTTTTATATTGGAAGACACTGTTTATTCGCCTCGAACACTTCAGGGAGACAGATATGAAACACTTTTGAGTTTAGTAGAACCGGAACAGCGGTTATCTGCTAATGAGGTACGATTACTTTGGAAGCTGTCTGAAAATGAAGAAATTAAAGAAAAACTGCCTTCTTTAGAAAGTGATAAATCCACAGGACGCGGGCAGACATGGTTTGACTTGCTCCGGGCTGATTTTTTGGAAATAGGAGATATACCTTCTGTCAGAGTTGCTGATGGGATGATTGGTGAGAAGAAAGTCCGGTTTATTGCCGTAGTACCGGACAATCAAAATCGTTTTCCGCGTGCGCGAAAAGGGGAAGTTGGCTTGCTTGAAGCTTGGTCAATCGCAAAGCATGTCCGAAATGCAATCAAAGCCGATCAGAACAGTGAAAAACGCACTATTGTGGCCATTGTTGATGTTCCGAGCCAGGCTTATGGCTATCATGAGGAACTCCTTGGCATTCACCAAGCTTGCGCAGCTGCGGTAGATGCGTATGCTTCTGCAAGATTAGAAGGCCACCCAGTAATCTCATTTATACCGGGAAATGCAATTTCCGGCGCCTTTTTGTCCCATGGTATGCAAGCGAATCGTCTAATTGCACTGCATGATGAAGGCGTTAATGTACACGTCATGTCGAAGCAATCTGCTGCTCGGATTACGCAGAGAACCTTAGAAGAACTGGAAATCGCAACAAAAAAAGTGCCGGCAATGGCTTACGATATTAAGTCGTTCGAAAAGTTAGGTGCTTTGTTCTCTTTGGTAGATGGAGTTGAAGCCAGTTCTCCAGAGAAAAAAGACCGGGACATTATTTATAAAGAGATTGACCGTGCGATTGAAGATGTACGGACGGACAATTCAAGAGATTTAAGTGGAAGATTATCGTCCTCTTATGCCCAGTCTGGCGGCAGAGCAGCTTCTATCTTAGTAAGAGAAAAGCTGAGAGAACAATGGAAGTAAATCCACACGACTTATTGGAAATTGAAGGCGTGGGGGATTTGACTAGCTTTTCCACAATTCCGGAGTGGGTTGAATCAGCCCTAGCTAAAGCACCTTTTGTAGTAGTGAGGCGTGCCCAGGCTAGTGAAGGGTTTATCGCGGTTGGTGTGCGTGGTTCAGAGAGGAACGAGCGGTTTGCTGCTTTCTTGCTTGTAAATCGAATTATAAGACGAATCACACCAGAGCAGCTGACACGAGAAAGCAAGTGGAGCGATCAGCCTAAAGAAATTTTTCGAGGTCTGGAACAGATCGAAAAATTATTGGATTCCCACTCAATCAAATGGGGACCAGTGGGAAGTATTGGATTTGAACTGGCGAGTGGGAAAGAGACGACAAAAAAAACTAGTGATATCGATATTGTGATTCACTTTTCGGAAAACTTCACACTTAATTTTGCAAGAGAAATAGAAGGGGAATTGAAAAAAAATCAGTTTCGGGTGGATGTTCAGGTTGAAACGTTAGAAGGTGCCTTTCTATTAGGTGAATACGTTGAATCTGGAGAAAAACCAATTCTGCTTCGGACAATGGATGGTCCTATATTAAAGAAAATCACTATAGAAGAAAAAGATAAGTAAAATAATAACTTTGTAGAAGTCTAATATAGGGGAATTGGCATCCTTGTCACTATTCTGTTTGTTTTCTAGTAAAAACGGTAAGGTAGCTTAAGTTAAATTTTTATTGACTTATGAAGGAACTTAAAATAAAAGAAAAAATGTTTCGGACAATGAAAACACCTTCGAATTGGTACATTAAACACAAGTACTAAAATCGAAGGTGTTTTTTGCATGTGCAAAAACGTGTATTCAAGTGAGACGAAATAGGTCGTGGTGCAGAAAGTAGAAACTTATCTGCACTACTATAATGAAGAACGTTTCAAGAAAAAATAGGCTGCTTTATATGTATCTCATATCATTAGGTCATTATACGCCCTGCCTTTTTTGTCTTCTGAAAAAAGCTATATCGTAGAGATTCAAAATTATCACATGAAAGAAAAAGAATCTATGTTGAATTTCAAGACTTTAATCAAAGCGAACTAAGTAGGTTTACACATATGATCAGTATATTGAAAGTGGAATATATCCCTTATTTATCCTTTATTATAGTCTTATTGTAATGGTATAATTTGATTGCTGAACTGACCAGATTATATTTCTGGAAAGTTTTTAATCAGAGGGGAGAATAGCTATGAAGAAAAATTTGGGATACCTGTTGCTTGTTGCTGTAATACTAGCTGGTTGTAGTAATGACGAAGATAATAAAGTTGAAGCCGATACAGTTGAATCATCTAATCCAGGAAAAGAGAAACAAGCAAACATTATTGAAGGTCTAGAGTTGGCTACAACTGAAAATAACATTATAAAGTTTGCTCAGTTTATTGAAAAAGCAAAAGATGATGAGCTAGTAAATCAGGGAATCATTGATATGAGTGATTCATTTCTAAAGAATTTACTAGATGAAAAAGATTATAAAACTTTTCGAGTGAATAATAAAGAAGTTCATATGATTAATTCAATCAGCATAGATAATAAGGACATACATAAACCAATATTAACGGAAGAAACTAAGTTGAAATTAGATGAAATGAAACAAGCTATTATTGATCGGAATTTTGCAAGGGTGGATAGTATTTATAATGAAGGAATTCTGATAGATCATGTAGAAGCGTCTGCAATGTATGCTTATGCAACTTATCTTCAAACTGAGCCTAAGTCTCAAGAAGCGTCTGCAATTTTAGGAATCGCTGTTGATCCAAAATATAAGGGGAGATTTAGGGATGAAATTGTTGAAGGAATTACTGATACATCTTATTTAGCAGCAAATCCCGGACAGATAGCATTTATTGAAACAGATTGGAAATATATAGAGTCTTTATATGAGGATTTTAAAGAAACAGAAGATTTTTATGAACAAAATAAAGCAGAGGGTGAAGCAGAACGAGCAGCAGCGGTAGGACAGAATCCCACAATTGGAATGACGGCAGGGTAAGTTGAAGTTTCCTTATGGGGGAAACCACAATCAGTAAATAGAACAGTCACTGAATATGGTGTTAGGGAAAAATGGGTTTATGGAAATGGTCAATATCTTTATTTTGAAGATGGGATATTAACAAGTTTTCAGGATTAATATTTTCCCTGAAGTGAACTGAACCCCAAATGGTAGACACTTAAAAAGGTGCAGTTCATTTCGTCTAAGAAACCTATATGGAAGACTTTTTAAAATAGTGCTTATTTCTCGTAATGAAACCCCGTCTTTCTGACTGACAATCAGGCAATCCAAGACCTAGATGCCAATCAATTCGCCGGCATTCATCAATCGCTTGTGCTCACGTCTTCGTGTTAATATTGATAGCTACTACTGGGAAAGTGATTATGAGCCATAAATACACTTTTAGAATTTTTTAGAATAGCAGCTTTGAAGAATTTTTTTGAGTGGAAAGTGATGATATTCAAGCTTTGGATAGGGCGGGGCTGAACCATTTAATTTTTTTATGTGTAAGTATAAAAAGAAAAAAAGACCCGATTTTTGTCTTCTTCTAAAGATCGGGAAAGTCGATGGCATTGGTTTGCGCAAGGAAGCACTCAGAGAAAATGCTCTTAGAGGTTTCTCCTGTTTCACTAGTTTTCTATTCTTCTTTTATCAATTATATTGATATAGTCTTTTGCGCTGTAATATTCTGAATATAATTAGCTTACATCTTCAAAAAACCGTTAATAATAAAAAAGTGATAGATAAATCTTACGAAAAAGCTGAGGAAATAATTTAATGCATATTAATATAATTTTGGGTAATTCTATTGACTCTTTAATTTTGATTAAGAAATTAAAAAGTGAGGGTGAAGAGTTTGTAATGATTCTTGATTATGACTTGATAGAAGAGAGTAGCTTCAAACATAATGTTCTTTACATCTCACCAAAATATGCCAATAAATTAGCGAGGGAGATTAGGTTGGTTAGGTATTATAAGTCTCTATATGTATATCCGGGTATGTATAAAGAAATGGATTGATATTATTATTAAGAAAAATAGAATGAAGGGGGACTTAGAGTGCCTATCTATAACAAATTAGTAAGAGACAAAATCCCGCAAGTAATAGAGAACCAAGGTCTCCAATTCGAAACTCGAATCTTATCAGAAGAAGAATACCAAACAGAAGTAACGAAGAAACTTACGGAGGAACTTCGGGAGTTTGAAGAAACGAACAACCCAAAGGATGCAGTCGAAGAACTCGCAGATATCCTCGAACTGATTCACGCAGCGGCTGAACTCAACGGCGCTTCATTTGAACAAGTAGAAGAAGTACGCGTGAAGAAAGCCGAAAAACGCGGTGGATTTAAAGAACGTATCTTTTTAATCGAGGTAGAGGATGAGTAAACTGCAGCTTGTCACTTCACAGCTGGTTACACATTTGCAACGCCTGTCTAAAGAGGCAATGGAGATTCACTGGATTACAGCGTTTGCGATGCAATCAGGTGTGCGGATAGTTGCGCCCTTCCTGAAAGAGACAGCTGACCGGGGAGTACCGGTTAAGCTGTTGATTGGGGATTATCTTTTTGTGACACAACCGGAAGCGCTAGAACTGTTGTTGGAAGAACTGCCTTCCGCAGAAATTCGCCTGTGGAAAAGTGGAGGGGCTTCGTTTCATCCAAAATCTTATCTATTCCGCGGGGAAGAAACTTCGCATCTGATTGTCGGGTCGTCCAATTTGTCCAAGTCTGCATTAACGACAGGTGTGGAGTGGAGTCTGATTGCCCCGACATCAGTGGACGAGGCAATCTTTGATGAAGCGGTAGAGCAGTTCCACACGCATTTCTATGCCGGACAGACGATGCCGTTAAATGCAGAAACGCTTCGGGAATACCGCGAGCTTCATGAAAAAGCGAATCTCCGCCGGCCGATCAGTCCGGTTTGGTCTGAAGCCGAAGAAACCGGACTCATGCTCGGTATCTCCGATTCACAGGAAGTTGCTGAAACAGCTAATCCGTACATAACAGATTTATCTCCACGCCCTGCCCAGCAGCAAGCACTCGATGCGCTGGAGAACGTCATGGAAGAGGAATACAGCCGTGCGATGGTCGTGCTGGCGACAGGCCTCGGGAAAACCTATCTTGCGGCGTTTTTCGCCAGGAAATTCAAGCGGGTGTTGTTTGTCGCGCATCGCCAGGAAATCCTGCAGCAGGCGAAAGAATCGTTTCAAAACGTACATCCGAATAAAACGTCCGCTTATTACCATGCATCGGAAAAAGATACATCCGCCGATTTTCTGTTTGCATCAATCTATACGCTGGGAAGCCAGTATCACTTAGATCAATTCGAGCGCGATGCGTTTGATCTGATCGTTGTGGATGAATTCCACCATGCAGCATCTCCGACATACCAAAGACTATTGGAACATTTCGATCCGGAATTTTTGCTCGGTATCACCGCAACACCGGACCGCATGGATAACCAGGACGTCTATGCGTTGTGTGACGGCAACGTCGCCATTTCGATTCATTTCCTCGATGCCATCGAGCGCAATTGGCTCGCGCCGTTCCGTTACTTCGGGGTATACGATAATACCGATTACTCGAAGATCCGGTGGCTTGGAAATCGCTACGACGAAGAGGAACTACTCCAGGCTCAACTGCGGACAGAATACGCCGAAGCAGTATTCGATGCGTGGCAAACACATAAACAAACCCGCACAATTGTCTTTTGTTCTACCGTCCGCCAGACGCGGTTCATGGATCAGTTTTTCCGGGAGCGGGGCATCCGTTCGATGAGTTTGTCGGGGGAAACGCCGGCACAAGAGCGGAAAGCGGCGAGAGCCCAGCTCGATACAGGGGAACTGGAGATCATCTTCACAGTCGATTTGTTCAATGAAGGCGTTGACATTCCGAAAGTCGACACGCTGCTTTTTATCCGCCCGACCGAATCGCTCACTGTTTACACTCAGCAAATTGGAAGGGGCTTGCGTATTGCGGATGATAAAGACCATTGCGTCATTATCGACTTTATCGGCAATTACCGGAATGCGGATTTGAAACTTTCCGTATTCGATACACAGCTACAGGCTAAAGGGATAGCTCAAGGTGTGCAGCCTCTCGTACCAGCGAGTTGTAATTTTAAACTGGAGCTTGAAGTCGTCAATCTGCTGGAGGAGCTGAGGAAAAAACGCGCGCCGAGAAAAGAAGCGATGATTCTTGCTTACCGGGAACTAAAGCTGGAGCTTGGCAGGCGGCCAACTTACCTGGAGTTTCATCTGCAAGGGAAAGCGGACTCGAAAACGGTGAAGCAGGAGTTCGGCAGCTGGTTCGGACTGCTCGCCTATGAGGCAGAATTTAACGCGCAAGAAATCGAAGTGTGGACAGAGCATCAGTCGTGGTTTTTGGAAGTGGAGAAAACCGGCATGAACAAGAGCTATAAGATGGTCGTATTGAGCTATATGCTGTCGAAAGGTCTGGAACACTGGCTTGAACCGATTACGCCGGTGGAAACCGCATCATTTTTCCATGGTTTTTTAACGGAAAAGCAGTACCGATTGAATGCTGATTTTAATGATGTTCAGGGACAGAAACTGAAAAACTACGATGAAAAGAAAATCGCCGGTCTGATCGAGCGGATGCCGATGACGAAATGGAGCGGCAGCGCTAAAGGTGGACTGGTGACATTCGAAGACGGCTTATTTTCTTTCAACTTATCATCAAAAGATGCAAATCAGCGTATTCTGTATGACTGGACAAAAGAGATAGCAGAATATCGGCTGCATGCTTATTTTGAGAGGAAAGCGGAGAATAGAAACTAAAAAACTGATAAATGATAAAAGAACTAAACAAACAAGTTGCCTTAAAAATACCCCTAGGGGTATAATTGAGATATCTAAAGGGAGACTATTTTAAGGAGGAAGCCACATGACAAACCAAGTTACCGTTTACTCTACCAACACATGTCCGTATTGCACGATGATGAAGAACTTCCTGGACCAGAACGGTGTCGCGTATACCGATGTCAACGTCCAGAAAGATCCGGCGGCGGCGAGCCGTCTTGTTCAGGCGACAGGCCAGATGGGTGTTCCGCAGACGAATATCAACGGCGAATGGGTGCTTGGCTTCGATCCACAGCGCGTTCAGTCTTTATTGAAAAATTAATTTTCTGGCTAAACCTTGATAACACGGTGTTTTCGAGGGAATCATTAAGTTTCCAAAAAAACTTCCGAAATTCCGTCTCCTTTTCCACAGTTTCCTTCTATCTAATGAATGAAAGGCATTTTATTCAGATTGGAGGGGAAGCTGATGGAAAAGGAGTTTTTTGTGGAAGCTGTGGAGCATCCGGAACTCGGGGAAGTGTACCGGTTTTTCGAGTTGGATGCGGTATCGGGGGAAGAGGTGGCGGTCGATCCGTTCGATAGCGGGCTCGTGTCGCGCTATCAGGAGCCGGCACCGGAGTTGTTCCATATCACATCAAAGCGCGGGGCGGATGCGACCGGGTTTTACCGGGGTGAGCGCTTTATTGTTCAGAAGGGGTCGAAGTTTGCGGCAACGACCTCGCCGAAATGCCCGAAGCGTTATTTGCGCTTTCGGGAAGAGCTGCTGCTGGCGGGCAAGTTCGCACCGCTCGGCAAGCAGTATTTGGTGCTTGAAGACATCGAGTTCGACTCACCGCTCCTCGCGATGGGCGTCGCAATCGGCGGTTGGGCTAAGGGAGCGCATGACTGGAAGAAGATTTGACGTGGGAAACGCCGGTCCTATTATAGGATTGGCGTTTTTACACGTTTGTTTAGCAGGTTTTCAAGCGGGATGATTACGGCCACGAATTTTTACCATGTCTGCCATATTATTTACCAGCCAGTGCCGTTCGCTTTACCATCATTTGTCATGCGTGCATATAGCCATCTAAAAGAACTACCTGTGCCAAGTTTTAGAACCACTTCGGACAAGAAATAGAACCACTTAAGACATAAGAGAACCAAACCTACACAGTAACTTTACGGAACATTCCGTAAAGTTACTGTGTAGGATTTTTTTATAATCAAATATCGGAAGATTCTCCGGCTGGATGCTCAAAAGGTATCTAAACGGGGAATCGCAGCCAGCTGTAAGTGTCGATGCAGGATATCGAATGCCTCGGTTTTCTGTTTGAAGTTTGAACCAAGAGGCGGGTATGAACAAATTGGAGAAGCTATACTCGCCGATGCCATCCTCGAGCGGGTTATCCATGGTTCGCATTCGATTTTTATTGATGGCAAGGTTTCCATGCGCGAAAGACTCCGGCTTCTTATTCTTGTGTATTCTTATGAGTGGTTCTGAAATATGGCTGAGGTGGTATATTTTCTTCGCTGAAATCACTTCTGATAGCGAAAAGGGTTGACTTAAAATCTAAATAGTATTAGAATTCGGAATACAATGAATTAACTAATAATTAATTTATTAACTACAAGTTAATATCAGGGGGGGGCGGAACGTATTAAACAAAATATTTCGGATAAATACTGCAAAGTAATGGAACATCTTGATGAAAAAGAACTTATTGATTTAGTATTGACGCTGGTTCGGATTGAAAGTCATAAGGAATTTGGAACAGAAGAAAATGAAATTGCTCAACATATTTATGACCTTTTTAAAAAAGAGGGAATTAATACCGAGTTGAAAGAGATTGAACTTCATCGTCCAAATGTATATGGCTTTGTAGGAGAGGACACAGGTAAAACGATCATGTTGAATGGGCATACCGATACGGTTCCAGCTCTTGGAATGGAAGACGCATTTCAACCGGTAATTAAGTTAGGAAGGATTTACGGGCGTGGGGCATTGGATATGAAGGGTGCTATCGCTGCAATGATGATGTCTTTGATTTTAATTAAACGGTCAGGAATTAAATTGGATGGAAAAGCGATCTTTACTGGTGTAATCGATGAGGAAAAACGTTCCCAAGGTGCAGAGAAAATGGCTGATCAAGAATACCCGAAAGCTGACGTGGCAATTGTCGGTGAGCCGACAAACTTAGATATTATGTACGGACATAAAGGGATGGAATGGATTGAGATAACGGTTTATGGTCAATCCGGTCACGGCAGTACTCCGAATGCCGGTAAAAATGCCATCCATATTGCAACAGATTTAATCATGAAAATTAGAGAAAACTTAATTCCGAAATTGAAGGAACGAGCACATCCTATCTTAGGAGAACCGACCGTGAATATCGGAAAAATTCAAGGCGGTGATGACCCTAATGTTATTCCGGGATTATGCAAGATTCAATTAGATCGTCGCTGGGTACCTGAAGAAACAATCGAATCAATGCAAAAGGATATTCATGACTTGATTGATGAAATGAAAGTAAACGATCCAACACTGGAAATCACAACCAGAAGAATGTCAGAAGCAACAGGAACACATTCACCTTTATATACCTCTCCTGACCACCCTTTTGTCGCTGACTTAACTGAAGCGATTAAAGTTGTCACGAGTCGAAAACCAAAATATGGAGTATTTCAAGGCTGGTCTGACGGAGCGCATTTAAGTCGTAAGGGCACGACAACATTAGTATGTGGGCCTGGAGAACTGAGCTTAGCGCACTCAGCGAAAGAATCCATTGAAATTGAAGAAATTATTAAAGCTGCAAAAATATATACTTACACCATTTTGAAAGTGCTCGATTCATAAAGGACTAAAATGTAAGCGTTGTCATTTAACAGTTAAAACTAAAGTTGAATTTCGATATAGTTTCTTGATAATTCAGGGGAGGTAATAGGCTTGGAAACAAAAAAACCTACAGATGACGTTTTGAAAGGTAAAAAGAAAAAAAGTATATTCAAAGTCCCACACACGTATGTCTTGCTCTTCGGTATTATTGTTTTTGCTACACTTTTAACATATGTTTTACCAGCAGGGGAATTTAATCGTGTAGAAAATGAATCAACTGGAAGAATGGTCATAGAACCAAACAGTTACCAGATCATTGAATCTAACCCGCAAGGCATATTTGATATCTTTAAAGCTATTCCAACAGGTATGGAAAATGTAGGCTATATTATCTTCTTCGTCTTTATCGTTGGTGGTGCATTTGGAATTATCCAAGCGACCGGAGCAATTGATGCTGGTATTGGGTACACGATAAAAAAACTGGGTGGAAAAGAGCTCCTGATTATCCCTATATTTATGTTTATCTTTTCTCTCGGTGGCGCGACGATGGGACTAGCGGAAGAACTTCTTCCTTTCTATCCTATTGCTGTAGCTCTTGCGATACGATTAGGGTTTGACTCCATTACCGGTACTTCTCTCGTTTTGCTAGGCTCAGGAGCAGGATTTGCCGGGGCATTTTTAAATCCCTTCACAATCGGTATTTCACATGGTATTGCAGAATTACCAATGTTTTCCGGAATGGGATTTAGGTTCGTTTTATATGCGGTACTGGTGCTTGTGACTATCCTATATGTTTACCGGCATGCAATGAAAGTGAAAAAAAATCCTGAAAAAAGTCCGATGTATGAATTGGACAAAAAGCGAGACTATCAATTAGATGTTAGTAAATTAGGTAATTTTTCAAAGAGACACAGATTAGTCTTATCAATTTTTGTTATCGGTTTACTTGTAATTGCCTACGGAGTTACACAAAATGGCTGGTATATTACAGAGCTCGCGGCAACATTTTTAATTCTAGGTATCTTGGCAGGACTTGTCGGGGGATTAGATATTAATCGAACTGCTGAAGAGTTTGTAAAAGGGGCTTCTGCTATGACATATGGGGCTCTAGTTATTGGGGTCGCGAGTGGTATTAGTGTCGTTCTATCAGATGGTCGCGTAATGGATACAATCGTCAATGGTTTGGCTCAGGCCATCTCTTTCATGCCGACGATAATTGCACCAATTGGAATGTTCATTTCTCAATCGTTGCTTAACTTCTTTATTCCATCAGGAAGCGGTCAGGCAGCTGCAACAATGCCAATTATGATTCCGGTTGCTGACTTGGCTGGGATGACTCGCCAAACAGCCGTATTAGCTTTTCAATTAGGTGACGGGATTACAAATGTGTTCAATCCAACAAGTGCTTACTTTATGGCAGGACTCGCTTTGGCAGGAATTCCTTGGGATAAATGGGTGAAATGGGTTTGGCCGCTCATCTTAATTTGGTCATTAGTGGCTTGTGTCTTTTTAATTGTTGCTTCATTAATTAATTACGGCCCATTTTAATATTTAGTCATAGAAAAGATTGTGTTTATAGGGACTCCTTCGATATTCATAGTAAACTAAGGTAAAACATTATTAATCTAGGAGGATAACTATGGAGTTAGGAGAAATTTTACGAAACTTACGTACAAAACGAAAAATCCCTATGGGGGAGTTGGCAGAAAGAATTGGTGCAACAAGTAGTCACATTAGCCAGATAGAACGGAATATGTCCAGCCCATCTATTACACTTTTAAAGAAAATTGCAGCCGAGTTAGAAGTCTCTATTACTTATTTTTTTGATGAAGAATCGACTGAGAGTTCTGTAATCAAAAAAGAGGATAGAAACAAATTTAAGCTTGCTAACTCAAGTCTGACATATGAGCTGCTTACACCAGCTAAAGTGAAAGCATTTCAATTGTTGCTAACACGAATTAAAGTAGGTGGGAAATTAGGAGATGTTCCGATTGGGCATGAAGGAGAAGAATGCTGCTATGTCATGCAAGGAGAAATTGAAATGATCGTCCACGACAAAGTGCATCAATTATCTCAGGGAGATAGCATTTATTATGGAGCCAACGCCCCGCATAATGTTATTAATATGGGTGACGTTGAGGCGATCATCATTTCTGCAATTAGTCCGGCTAGCTTTTAATTAAGAGGGGGATATTCATTGAATATTATCATTATTGGATTCGGAGAGATGGGCAAAAATATTGCCCAGTTAGCATCTAAAAAAGAACAGATTACTATTGTCGGAGTTGTCGATATCAACCCGGAATTGCATGGTAAATTGATAAAAGAGTTTATTGAAGTAAAAGAGGAAGTAACGATAGTGAATGAGATTGCAGCATTGTCGGATGTCGAGGCGGACGTTGCAATCATTACAACGGGATCGGAAATTGAAAACGTTGCTGAAACGATTCTTTCAGCAGTGAAAAGGAATTTGAATGTCGTAACAATCGCCGAAGAAATGGCATATCCTTGGGTGAAAAATAGAGAATTATCAGAAAAAATTGATGTCATCTCCAAACAAAATAATGTTTCCGTACTGGGAACAGGGATTAATCCTGGTTTTATACTTGATACATTGATCATCGTGTTATCCAGTGTTTGTTATCAGGTCAATAAAGTCAAAGCCACGCGAATCAATGACTTATCGCCATTTGGCCCCACCGTTTTAAATGCACAAGGAGTTTTCAGAACTGTTGAGGCTTTTCATGAAGGGGTAGAAAATGGAGAAATCGTCGGTCATGTCGGTTTTCAACAATCTGTCGCCTTAATGGCTGAAGCATTCGGGTGGGATATTGACGAGGTTATTGAAGAAAAGAAACCTATTATTACAAATGTTGATCGATACGTAAAAGGTCAACTTATCAAAAAAGGAATGGTAGTTGGTTGTAATCATAGTGTTATCGCCAAAAGTAAGGGAAAGATATTAATTGAATTGGAGCACCCTCAACAAGTGCAGCCAGAAGCGGAAGGAATAAAAACGAAAGATGAAATAATCATTGAAGGGATTCCAAATCTGCATATGACCATTGCGCCTGAGATTCCGGGTGGCATTGGAACTGTTGCTATGGCTGTCAATGTATTGCCTCATGTTATCAAGGCAAAAGAAGGTTTGATTACGATGCGCGATTTACCAGGGTTACTTTCAATTTTTGAGAACATGACTGATCAAGTTAAATGAAAAGGGTGGTTGAAATTATTGGAAAATCAAGCTTCAAAAAATGACTGGGTAACGATAGAACTTACCTTACTTTTACCTAATGAACGATCAAAAAATATTCCGGAAGATACGAGTAAACATCCTTATCGAGCATTTATTCAAGGTTTTTTAAAAGAAGAGGTTGCGAGAATTGGTGATGAAGTAACTGTAACGACACTAATTCAGAGGGAGCATCAAGGCCACTTGTTAACGATTAGTCCAGCGTTTATCCATGGTTTTGGTCAGCCAATACCTGAGTTATTACCGATTGGCAATGAACTTCGAAATCTACTAAGTGATAAGTCAGGTGAATCCAATGAATACTAATTTCACTTCGATCATGAATGAAAAACATGAAATTATGAAACAATCATTAGGATTGGACTACAGCCAATTTGAACAAGGGGAGATTGGTTTTGATTATGAAAAAATGATGGCTTCTTCCCCGTACAGTTTTGAAGAAGTTCAAATGATCCAGCAACAACAAAAAATAGGTGATACTCCTCTCGTTGAGTTAAAGAATTTCACTAAAATTATTCGAGAGCATGCGGAACCAGGTTATGGAGCGAGAATATTTGTTAAAGATGAAGCTTGTAATCCATCGGGGAGCTATAAAGATCGCCGCGCATCGTTAGCCGTTCACCACGCAAAAGTAAATGGATATAAAGGGGTCATCTGTGCAACGAGTGGTAATTATGGTGCAGCCGTTGCTTCTCAAGCCGCTATGCAGGGGTTACATGCGATTATTTTGCAAGAGGTCTTTGACAGTAAGCTCATTGGCCAACCGGAAATTTTAGAAAAAAGTCGTGCTTGTATGTCCTATGGTGCTGAAGTGATTCAATTGACTGTTGGACCTGAATTATTTTATACATTGTTAGCTCAGTTAAAGGAAACGGGCTATTTTAACGCCTCACTGTACTCCCCTTTGTCAGTTGCTGGGGTGGAGACATTAGGATATGAAATTGCATCGGAATGTAAAGAAAAGCTTGGTCGTTTTCCCGACGCTGTCATTGCCACAAATGCAGGTGGAGGAAATTTGACAGGAACTGCAAGAGGCTTATTAAGAGCCGGAGCAAACCAAACGAAAGTCATTGCAGCAAGTGTGGATTTAAAAGGATTGCATATGGCAAGTGATCAAGCGTTTAACCGAAAATCATTTACAACCGGCCACACCGGATTCGGAATTCCCTTTGCGACAAACCCAGACCGGGTCGATGTTCCTCGAAATTCAGCAAGACCGTTACGTTATATGGATCGATATGTTCTCGTGACTCAAGGAGAGGTATTCTATGTGACGGAAGCACTTGCTCAGATTGAAGGGCTAGAACGTGGTCCTGCAGGAAATATATCCTTAACGGCTGCATTTTCACTAGCAAAAGAAATGCCAAGTAATCAAATTCTTGTCGTTCAAGAAACGGAGTATACTGGAGCCGGGAAACATCCCACTGCCCAGTTAACTTTTGCGAAAGAAAATGGCATTGAAATTAAACGAGGGCATCCTTCTGAGAATGTTCCCGGCGAAAAAATCGTTATTCCTCGATTTGTAAATGAAATTAGCTGTAAAGACATTGATTTAAATCAGCTGCGTAAATCATATTTAAAAAACAAGCTAAAGGACATATCTATCGATGAGCTAACGGGAGATGACAAAAAGTATTTTTGTGAAGAAACGAAATGGTCTATCGATCAGTTAGAAGAGGAGTTACATGTTTTATCATCAAACAGGGTTTAAACTGTGATTCTTCTAAGAGATTAAAAAAAGATCTGAAAGTTACTTCTTTAAAAGTTAGTCTCATTATTCGGAAATAAAATATTAACTAGAAATAATTATAGAAGGCCTCTGAAAGTAAGAACTGAGCCCCATTTAGTGGACAATTTAATAAAAGCACCCTGCAGCTTATGCAGCGATCAGATGACTTCGGTATTGAGCCCGGAGTCATTTTTTTAAGTTCTATTGCTTTCCTGATCCGTTGTAATAATCCATGTAGTCATCGACCAGCCCTTTCAATTCGGAAAGACTCGTAGCTTGTCGAAAGTCCACATCACCTTTGAAGTGGACAAAAAACGATTCGATAGTGGGCTCGTGTCGCGCTATCAGGAGCCGGCACCGGAGTTGTTCCATATCACATCAAAGCGCGGGGCGGATGCGACCGGGTTTTACCGGGGTGAGCGCTTTATTGTTCAGAAGGGGTCGAAGTTTGCGGTAACGACCACACCGAAATGCCCGAAGCGTTATTTGCGCTTTCGGGAAGAGCTGCTGCTGGCGGGCAAATTCGCACCGCTCGGCAAGCAGTATTTGGTGCTTGAAGACATCGAGTTCGACTCACCGCTCCTCGCGATGGGCGTCGCAATCGGCGGCTGGGCTAAGGGAGCGCATGACTGGAAGAAGATTTGACGTGAGAAACGCCGGTCCTATTATAGGATTGGCGTTTTTACGTTTGTTTAGCAGGTTTTCAAGCGGGAAAACCTCATCAGTTTAAAATATGCATACAGCCATTAAATAGAACCACTTCGGATAAGAAATAGAACCACTTAAGACATAAGAGAACCAATCCTACACAATAACTTTACGGAACATTCCGTAAAGTTATTGTGTAGGGTTTTTTTATAATCAAATATCGGAAGATTCTCCGGCTGGATGCTCAAAAGGTATCTAAACGGGGAATCGCAGCCAGCTGTAAGTGTCGAGGCAGGATATCGAATGCCTCCACGGTTTTCTGTTTGAAGTTTGAACCAAGAGGCGGGTATGAACAAATTGGAGAAGCTACACTCGCCGATGCCATCCTCGAGCGGGTTATCGAAGCGTTCCGCGACAACTTGCAGGTGACAGAAGGCGACGCGCGCCACTTGCTCGCACAATTCCTGTTCTACGGCCACGAAGGATCTGAGGCGGCGAAAAGATGCGTTTGCGGCTGGCGCAGCTGATGCAGGAGGAGTGCAATGTGCTCGTATTGGACGAGCCGACCAACCATTTGGACATCGAATCGCGCGAAGTGCTCGAGGAAACGCTGAAAGAATTTAACGGTACGATCATCGCCATCAGCCATGACCGTTATTTCCTGCAAAAACTGTTCACCAAAATCGCTTGGATTGAAGGGCAAACAATGACGCTGCATGAGGGTTCGTATATGTGGGCGTCGGAAAAGCACAAGCTGCGGTTTGCCGCGCTGCAAGACTAGGTGCTGCCGGCGTTTCTTTGCTGACAAATAGGTTCCTGGACTTGCCGGGGGCGTTTTGTTTTTCCTGACCACTCTGTCAAATGGCAATAAATGGAGTTATACTAAACGCAAGAAGCTTTACAGGCTCATCGCATTGAAATACATCGACTCTGGAGGAGCTATGAAGAAACTTATGCTGTATTCATTTATAGGACTCATTGTGCTGGCAGTCATAGCGGTCGTGTTTTTGGCGACGCACGCGCCGCTCGGTAAATCCCCCGACAAACTGCAGCAGGAAACATACGAAGAATTGGATAATTACCAGGACGGGAAATTCATCAACGTGTCGCAAAGCGAGACCAATATCAGCTTTTCGGAAGGGCTGTCGATGTTGCGGGAGTCGATCTTTTCAAGCGAACCGGATCGCGAGCCGGATGCAGAGCTGCCGGTGGCGGACATCGATTGGGACACCGTCGCAAATGGTGAGGACAGCCTGACCTGGTTCGGGCATTCGACGTATTTGCTGAGCATTGACGGCAAAAAACTGTTTATCGATCCGATGCTCGGAAGCCGTGCGTCGCCTGTTTCATTTGCGGGGAGTGAGCGCTATAGCGATGATTGGCTCGGAGTCATCGATGACTTGCCGACGCTTGATGCGGTATTGTTCACCCATGACCATTACGATCATCTCGATTACGAATCGATTCAAGCGCTCAAAGACAAAGTGCCCCATTTCTTCGTGCCGCTCGGCGTCAGTGCGCACCTTACGAGTTGGGGCGTGGAGCCGGATCGTATCACTGAGTTGAACTGGTGGGACGAGTTGCAGTTTGAAGGCTTGACGCTCGCGTTGACCCCGTCCAAGCATTTCTCCGGCAGGGGCTTGTTCAACCGCAACGCGACTTTATGGGGCGGCTGGGTCGTGTTGGGACAACAAACCCGTTTCTATACGAGCGGTGACGGCGGCTACGACAGCCATTTCAAGGACATCGGCGAGGCATACGGCCCGTTCGATATCGCCTTGATGGAAGGCGGCCAATACGACGAGCGCTGGGAATCGTCCCATATGACACCGGAACAGGCGGTCCAGGCGCATATCGATGTGCAGGGCGAGACAATGATGCTGGTCCACTGGGCGGCGTTCACGCTGGCGTTCCACGGCTGGTCAGAACCGGCGGAGCGGGCATTGCCGGAAGCGGAACGCTTGGACGTGGATCTTATCACCCCGAAGATCGGGGAGACGCTTGAGCTCGGGGAACTGCGCTCTTATTCCTCCACGCAGTGGTGGAAAGAGTAAAGTGTTTTTGGCACAAACAATGGAATCCAAATAAGGGAAGAAACCGGCAACCGGTTTCTTCCCTATTTTTTTGGTGAATATACTTTGCGCATCTCACCATGAATTTATTGTTCTGATACGGAACCTGTTTTGCCGCGGTTCAGCAGCAACACGAGCACAGGGCCGACGACCGGCAACAAGGCCAGTTGCTTGAACTGTGCATCCGGTTCGAAGCGGTAGATCGCATAGACCGATAAGCCCCACAAAACAAGCCAGTCGACGGTCATGACCGACACCAGGCTCGATGTGCGGAACGCCTCTCCGTAAGCGTCCAGTGAAAAGCCGCGCAGTACGGTCAGGAAGTTGATGATGCTGATGGCGGCGACGAATAGGAGCCATGCTTTCGAGCGCAATAGGCGGTGCAGCTTTTCCGGGCCGCGCCGCTTTCTTTCCGGGGGCTTGGCGCCAAATGCGAAATAAGGCAGCAGCGAAAATGCCCCAACGCCGAACGACAACAGCGCGAACGGCCACGCCGGCCAGCGGAAGCGGTCGTTCGGCACAAGGAGCGTCAAAAAGACGAGCGGGAAGATGCCGAGCGAGTTGAATACCGCGAGTATCAGCGGGTCGACCCCTTCCCAGTCGCCCATAAGAAGCGCGCCGAATTCGATGCCGCCTGAACCCGCAGGCGCGACAAAGACGGCGTATGAAATCAATAATAGCCAAAGGATTAGAAACACCATGGATTTCACCTCATCATAGTTTTTTTCCATCATAACCCATTAACCGTGAACTGTCTTTGCCGAGTCGAAACGGTATAATGAAAACAACATCAACAAAGGGGGAATTGAAATGGATAAACTGACGAAAAAACGCGGCAAGGCATTGGCGATCGACTTTGCGGTGTCGGGTGCCGTGAATGCTGTCGTGGAAGCGCTTCTCCGCAAAAAAATCAAGCAGGAATGGGTGCACGCGCTCGTCACGCCGACAGCTCTGTTTTGGGGGCTGGAATATCTTCAATTGAAAACGCGCGGCCAAACGCTCGGGCAACAGGTGGCGGGCATCAAAATAGACAGCGCGGACGGCGGGGAACTGACGGACAAACAGATCCTCAAGCGCCTCGCGCACCGCGATTCGATCATGCCGCTGCTGTGGTTCCGTGAACGCAGGCAGGACCAGGGCGAGCAGATGCCGCATGACCGCTTCGCGCATACCGTCGTGCGGGAGCTGAAAAAGCAACTATGCAAACATGCAAAAAGCGGAAGAGGCTGATAACAGCTTCTCCCGCTTTTCTGTTCATTCCTAGCAAAAAAACTCAATTGTCCTTCAGAAACTCCACAATTCCCTCTATCAGCCCGTCCGCTAGCGGCAGTTCCGGGTCGGCATAAGCCGCCATATTCGCTTCTATGTCATCCGGCACTTTTTTCAATACGTGGTTCATACCGTCTACAATGAGCAGTTCGGAATTCGGCTTCGCCTCGTGCAAAAGTTCCGCATCGCTTGTCGGCACTTGCAAATCGCGCGTTCCGCCGACAAAAAGCGCAGCGGCATCGAGTTTCGCAACTTGTTCTATCGGATTATACGCCATCCACGACTGGAGATAAGGCTGGACAGACGGGCGGAAAATTTGCTGCAGTTCAGGACTTACCGCGTCGACCGTTTCGCCCTGTGCGAGCTTTTCAAGAATCGCTTCCGCTTCCTCGAACTGAGCAGCCGGCAAGGAACTGAGCTGCTCTCTCAATAAATCATCGGCAGTGCGTCCGACACCCGTAAGCGACACGTAGGAATCGACGCCTTCCTGATTGGCTGCGACGAGGCCGATGAGCGCGCCTTCGCTATGGCCGATGACGGTGACGTCCATGAAGCGTTCGTCCTGCTTGGCGAAGCGGATCCATGCGGCCGCATCTTCCGTATAGTTTTCAAAGCGCAGGTCGGCTTCGCTTTTGGCGAGTGCGGCATTGTCTCCGACGCCGCGCTTGTCGTAGCGGATAACCGCGATGCCTTGTTCTTTGAGGGCTTCGGCGATCATCTTCAGGCTATTGTTCTTGCCGGTGAGTGTCAGTGAGTTGCCGTCTTTATCGGTCGGCCCGGAACCTGCGATGAGTATCACCACAGAATGCGGCCCGGCGTTTTCGGGAATCTCTTCAAGCGCCTGCATCACACCGCCTTCGACTTCTGTTTCGATAATTTTCTCCGGATCAACAGGAGGCTCTTTCGTTCCGAGCGCCAGTTCAAACGGAAACTTCTGGTTTTGCTGGGTGAACGTGCCGGCAATTGTTTCCGCGTCCAGTTGCCCTTCGAACACCAGCCGCTGTCCTTGCACTGTTGCATCGAATGCCAGCTCCGGATCGTCGAATTTGATTGTCGATAACGGATAATTTTCAACGCCTTGAAGCGGGATGCTCAACGTTCCATCGCCGTCTGCAAACTCGATGTTGAACGGGATCGGCTGCCCCGGCACTTCAATCGCGCCTTGCCAGAATCCTTCGATTTTCGCCATGGCTCCGTTCTTTTCCACATCTTGGTTGTCGTCATTTCCGCAGCCGGCGGCGAGCAGGATTCCTGCAAGCGCCAGTACGGCAGCTGTCGATTTTTTCATCTGTCGGCCTCCTAATACTTCAATGTTGTTTTATAACTATATAAATTGAACAAAAGAATTATCAGTGAACTGATGATCTACACTCTAAGTGTAAGATATGGAGCAAAACCACGGAGACTCCCAAGGGAGCAGCGCAGCGACACGAGACAGCCAAGACCCCGCAGGAAGCGCAGCTTCTGAGGAGGCTTGGCGCTCGCCCGCAGGAAATGAATAAGCAAAGGGAAGCTGAGCAAAGCTTTTCTCGGAGTGGTTTTGCGGAATATCAAAAGATGAAATTTATGAGTTCAACTTATATAGTTCAGCGGAAGGGGCCTCTTCTCCTTCCTCCGGTTTCAGTCAAATGGATGATCTCCCCGTTGTTTCTGTGCCGTTATACTGAAATGGCTTGGGGAAAATACAAGACGAAAGGACGGAGAACATGGAACAATACCGCATCAATCCGGACAACGGTCTGGAATTCGGCATTTATACACTCGGCGATCATTTGCCGGATCCACATACAGGCAAGCGGCAGTCTGAAGGCGAGAGGGTCCGCGAGATCATCCGCTTTGCGCAGCTTGCTGAACAGGCAGGCGTCGACTTTTTCAGCGTCGGCGAAAGCCATCAGGAATATTTCACGACGCAAGCGCATTCGGTCGTCTTGGCGGCGGTTGCGCAGGCGACTGAAAAAATAAAAGTGTCGAGTTCATCGACGATTATCAGCACGTCCGATCCGGTGCGTGTCTTTGAAGATTTCGCGACGATCGATCTGATTTCCGGGGGACGCGCGGAAATCATCGCCGGCCGTGCATCGCGTGTCGGGCTGTTCGATCTGCTCGGCTACGACATCCGCTATTACGAGGAATTATACGAAGAGAAATTCGAGCTGTTGCTTGAAATCAATAAGCAGGAAACGATCAACTGGAATGGCCGCTTCCGCGCACCGCTCAAAGACGCACAAATCCTGCCGCGGCCGGAAACGGGTTCGCTTCCGATCTGGCGCGCAGTCGGCGGGCATCCGTCGAGCGCCATCAAAGCCGGGAAGGCCGGTGTGCCGA
This sequence comes from Planococcus sp. ISL-109, assembly GCF_018613655.1. GTDB lineage: Bacteria > Bacillota > Bacilli > Bacillales_A > Planococcaceae > Planococcus. The sequence continues at coordinate 176,518 of NZ_JAGGPW010000006.1, read as the reverse complement.
TGATGCTCGCGACGCTCGGCGGTCCTGTAGAGACGTTCAAGACGACGATCGATACTTACCGCAACGCTGCAAATGAGGCGGGATTCGACGCGGCAACTTTGCCGGTCGCAACGGCCGGATTTTTCAACGCCGCGGACACGACGCAGCAGGCGCTTGCGGAATATTATCCACATGTGGATAAGGGGATGGTCAAAACGAACGGCCGCGGTTATCCACAGTCCGCATTCCAGCACGGCGGGACAAAGGAAAGCGTCATGAACATCGGCAGCCCGCAGGAAATCATCGAGAAGATTCTCTATCAGCATGAACTATACGGGCATCAGCGCTATATCGCGCAAATGGACTTCGGCGGTGTGCCGATGGGCCGCCTCGAGCGCAACTTGGAGTTGCTCTCGACGGAGATTCTGCCGGCGATCCGCAAATACACACGCAAAAATTGAAAAGGGAAAAGGGCACGCAGCCATTGCCGGCTGCGTGCCCTTTTTTAGTCCCGCTTTAACGGTCTGCTTGAAGTTGGTCTTTATTCGTTTTGCTGAGAACTGCTTCTGGCCGTGTGCTGTGGCGCATCGCTCAGGAACGCATCGATGCTTCCCGGCGGCAGCGGCCGGCTGAACAGATAGCCTTGTACGACAACGCCGAACGGCTGCAACAGTTGCGCTTGTTCTTCGAGTTCGATGCCTTCGATGACGATGCGGGCATCGAGGTTTTTGCCGACTTCGATGATGGCGGCGAGGATGAACAAATTGCGCCGGTTGATGAGCACTTCATCCATCAAGGATTTATCGATTTTCAGCGTGTCGATTTCGACATTTTTCACGACCTTCAACGACGAGTAGCCGGCGCCGAAATCGTCGATCGCGATGCGCAGGCCGAGCGCTTTCAACTCGCAGATAATGCGGGCGGACTGTTCGATGTCGAGCATGACGCTTTCGGTGATTTCGATTTCGAAACGACGCGGGTCGACGCCTTCTTCTTCAAAGATGGCGCGCACTTTTTCGCTGAAGTCCGGATCTTTGAACTGGCGCGCGGACACATTGACTGAAATGTTTTCCGCCGCATGGCCGAGTGCGCAGAAGCGTTTCGTGTCGCGGCATGCCTGACGCAGCACCCATTCGCCGATGGGTACGATGAGGCCGGTTTCTTCTGCGACGGGGATGAATTCTGACGGAGACACATTGCCAAACGGCGACTGCCAGCGAAGCAGCGCTTCATAGCCGATTACTTCACCACTTGCCAGGTTGATCTGCGGCTGGTAATGCAGCGCGAATTGCTGTTCGTCAATCGCTTTTTTCAGCGCTTGTTCCAAATGGCTTCTGCGTGTCATTAGGCTGTCGAGTTCACTCGTGAACACCTGGAAATTATTTTTGCCGTTTTGCTTCGCGGAATACATGGCAAAATCAGCTTCTTTGATGAGCGCTTCGCCATCGCTTTCGCAGCCGTTTTGGACGGCGATACCGATGCTCAAGGTCACGGTGAATTCCTGTCCGAGCAGCTGCACCGGCTCACGCATCCCATGCAGAATCGTTTCGGCAAGCTCATGGGCTTGTTGTTCGGTCGTGTTTTCGGACACGATGATGAATTCATCGCCGCCGAAGCGCGAAATCGCATCAGTCGGCCCGAGGCAGGAGTGGATGCGGCTTGCGACGATTTTCAGGAACTGGTCGCCGCCAAAATGCCCGAGCAGGTCGTTGACGCTTTTGAAATCGTCGAAATCGACTAATAGCACGGCGATTTTTTGATTGCGCTCTTCGGTTCTGCCAAGCACGTTGCGGATATTCTGGTAAAACCAGTGGCGATTCGGAAGCCCTGTGAGCTGGTCGGTAAAGGCGAGCTGGTTGATTTGCTGTTCGTTTGCTTTCTTATCGGTGATGTCACGGATGATGGTAAAGACGCCGTCGATTTCCCCGTTTTTGCGTTTCGGCACGGCGTTGATGTCGACTTCGATGATCACGCCGTCTTTTCGCTGGATGCGCTGTTCGAAATTGACCGCTTCCCCCGCGAGTGCGGAGGCGAAAAAGTTCTGAACACGTTCGAGCCCTTCGGCGATGAGCGGCGTGAAATCGAGCCCGATCATTTCATCGAGCGTGTAGCCGCTTAATTTTTCGGTCATGGCATTGGCATGGACGAAACACCCGTCCCGGTCAATTTCGAACACGGCGTCGAGGTTGTAGTCGAACAGCGAACGGTATTTCTCCTCGCTTTCGGCAAGCAGGGTGAGCGCCCGCTTTTCCGCCGAGATGTCTTTGCCGATGCTGTAGACACCGGTCACGGCGCCATCAATCAGAATCGGCATATTGGTGATGCGCAGCGGCACGCGGCGGCCGGTTTTATGGATGCCGATCGTTTCATAGTTTTGCGTGATGCCGTCGAGCGCGAGGCGGAACTTCGCTTCGGTCGCATCGAGCTGGCATTCTTCGACGACGGTATGGAAAGTCGTCTCGGTCAACTCCTCGCGCGTATAGCCGAGCAAACGCAGGAGTGATTCATTGACGTCAATCAAACGTCCCGCCGCATCCATGGAAAAGATGCCGTCGGGGTTGTTCTGGAACAGCGATTCATAGCGCTGGCGGTTGACTTCGAGTTCGCGGTTGATTTGTTTCTGTCCGCTGATGTCGCGGATCAGCAGTTGTGCGGCTGCATTGCCTTCAAATTCGATGCCAATCCCGGTAACTTCCACTTCATGGACCGCGCCTTTTGGTGTGACCCACAATTGCTCGGACGGCTTGATGCTGTGGCCGTGTTGCATCTCGTGAATGCGCGATTTTGCGAGTTCATGGTAATCGGGATGGACGTAATGGAGCACACTCGTGCCAATGAACTGATCGGCTTCCGTTTCACCGAACAGCCGCAGGCATGCTTTGTTGACATACAATAAGCGGCCGTTGCTATGGATGGCGATTGCTTCCGGCGACAAATCGGCCAGGCGGCGGAAGCGCCGTTCGCTTTCGCGGATTTTCTTCAAATAGCGCTGTTCATTGAGCAGCTGTTTGCGGTCGAGATACGCCAAATAGCCGGCAATGCCGAGCAACAGGAGAATCAGCGCCGATACGACAAAGGCGAGTCCCATATTGGTGAAGGACGTTGGCGCGGTAGATGTTGCGGAATAGCTTACGGCCTGCATGCCGGTATAATGCACTGCGGAAATCATGACGCCGAGTATGGTGGCGCTGATGAGTTTTCGAAACGATGAGTCGGTAGTTTCGCGGTTGTGGGAAAAAACACGCAAAGCGACGAGTGACACGCCGAACGCGATCAAGACCGACAACACGAACGGCAGCGCATGGAAAAGCGGTATTCCGATAACTTGTGCAGCGGCCATGCCAGTGTAATGCATGAACAGCACGCCGAAGCCGATAAAAAATCCGCTGAACAACAACCGGGCTTTGGACGGATTCGGCAAGCGCAGCGCATAAAAAGCCGGAAACGCGGCGCTGATCGCCCCAATCAGCGAAATGCTCAACAGGAATGGATCATATTGCACCGGTGTGGCCGAGTGGTGGGTCAAGATGCCGATGAAATGCATCGAAAAGATGCCCATGCCGAAAACGATCGAGCTGCCCCCGATCCATAATAGCGGACGGGTACGGCTTTGGTCAGTGATGCGGCCGATCAATAGAAGGGCAATATAGGAAGCGGCGATGGCTGTCAGGACGGATAATATGATGAAGGCCAAGCTCACAGGATCTAGGGGCATAAGTAACAGTCCTTTCGCAGACATGTGGTAGGGCTATTATACCGCAGTTAACAAGAGGTAAGTAAAGAAAAAATACCCATTTAGATAATATTTAAAAGAAATTTTTGGCAATAATTAACGAACAAAACGAAAAACGGAACTCATGGCGTGAGTTCCGAAGGATTTCAACTGTTGCGCCGCTGTCAGTAATTCATTCGAATAGCACTACATCTGGCTGCTTGCCGAGGCAGTGGACGAGCATAGCGTGCAACTGCCCCCGGTGATGGATCACGTGGACAAGTGTTTCGAGCAGCCATTCATAGCGGCTGTAGGTCACACCCCAATACGAGGTGCACAGTTCATGGAGTTGCTGTTCATTTAATAGCAGGTAAAAAGCTTGTAAGCGTTCGAAGCTTTCGAACAGTTCAGTTTTGGCTTGTTCTAATGTATCAGGTGTCGATGCTAAATAAAACGCGGACATTTCCGATTCAGACGAACCATCCGCGATGCGCCGGTCCGCTTCGCAGATGAGTGCGATATGTCCAATCAGCTCGCCGACGGAGAATTTTCCGTCAGTCGGACGTGCGTCCCATTCGCTTTCTTCTATAGAAGAGATCAGTTCGGCAGTCGAGTTGACCGCAATCTCCAGTTGATGAAATACCTGTGTGCAATAACTGTTCATCTGCACGCTCCTGCCTATTGGGTTTTCATTAAGCATAGCATTCAGCGGCGCTTGGCTCAGCAATTTTTCGCAATACATAAAACGAAATCAATATATTCGGCCGATTTAAAAACTTTTTTGAAAAAAGTGATCTAAGTCCTTCTCCTCTCCGTTGGGTAAGTAGAACAACAAAAAACAACAGAGGAGAGATTGATTATGAAGATGAATAAATTGATGGTGGCCTTGCCGATGAGCTTGGCTCTACTCGTACCGACAGCAGCACTTGCAGATGACCACGGAAGCCACGCAGCAACAGAGCAGATGGAGGCGCCGACAGCAACGAAAGCGGCAGAACTTCGAATCGCACTTGATACCCTTTTGACGGAGCACGCATTCCTCGCAGTCGAAACCATGCAAAAAGGCATCGACGGAGCGGAAGACTTTGACCAAGCGTCATCCGCTTTGATCGCTAACGCGGAAGATTTGAAAGCGGCAGTAGCGTCCGTTTACGGTGAAGAAGGAGCTGCGCAATTCGATGAAATCTGGCAGTCCCATATCGGCTATTTCGTTGATTACGTCGTAGCGACAGGCGCCGGCGATGAAGACGGCCGCGCGAAAGCGGTAGCGGACTTGGAAGAATACAAAACAGAGCAAGCACAATTCTTTGATGCTGCAACGGAAAGCCGTTTGCCGGAAGCTGCAGTGAAAGAAGGCTTGGATGCGCACGTTGATCAATTGATCACAGCATTTGATGCTTATGCAGAAGGCGATTTTGAAACCGCTTATGCATCAGAGCGCGAGTCGATTCACCACATGAGCATGTTCGCTGAAACTTTGTCGATCGCGATCACGGACCAATTCCCGGATCAGTTCGATAACACCAACCCGGATACTGCAGCGGTGGATCTGCGTGCAGGATTGAACATGATCTTCACAGAACACGCAGGGCTTGCGGCTATGGCGATGCAAGACGGCGTTGACGGTGCGGAAAGCTTCGACCAGGCAGCAGGCGCACTTCTTGCCAATGCCGATGATCTATCAGCAGCTGTTGGTTCTGTTTACGGCGACGAAGCGGGCGAGCAATTCTCAGAAATCTGGGGCTCTCACATCGGTTACTTCGTTGATTACGTAACTGCGACTGCATCCGGCGATGAAGCTGGACAAGAACAAGCGAAAGCTGATCTTGACGGCTATATCGTAGAACAAGCAACACTTCTTGATGCAGCAACAGAAGGCCGTGTGCCGGCTGATGCTTTGGAAGAAGGATTGACGGCGCACGTCGATCAATTGCTTACGGCTTTTGACAGCTACGTAGCAGGCGATTACGAAACGGCATACGCATCGATCCGCGAAGCATATGCACATATGACAATGCCAGCAGCTGGATTGTCTGCAGCCATCACGGACCAATTCCCTGAAGAGTTCGGCGAAGCGGCAATGCCATCTGAAATGCCAGCAACTGGCATGGGCGGCATGAGTGGAGGCTCGACTTACCTATGGGTACTAGCTGGACTCCTATTGGCAGCACTTGTTACAACTGTAAGTGTACGCACAAGAAAACAATAATCGATTGATTTTTAAAAGCCGGAGAGGGCGAATAGCTTCTCCGGCTTTTTTCTATGCAGAAAAAGCCGCTTGAAAATCGACATGCTCCAGCGGGAAGTTTGGAAGGGACGTTTTATCGAGCGATGCAAAGGATATAGTGCTTTAATCGGTTTTTTTGGAAGTGCATTAATCAACAAGTATATTTGAACTGAGGGGGCTATTATGAAATTTTCAGGGAGCGGCATGATCATTCTTGCTGCAATTTGTTGGGGAATTACGGGGGGACTGGCGGATATTTTAATGGGTAAAGGCTGGGATCCTCTCATCATCTCATTTTACCGAGGGGCGATCGGGCTAGCCTGTTTCTTGATTTGGTTATTGATAAGCAGAAAAGGAAAACAAGAGCTTTTTGCTTCTTTGATTTTCTGGTCTGCGGTAGCGGGGATCGGTGTAGCGGGAAACTTCACTTTCTATTTCCTCAGCATCCAGTCGACAAGTGTTCCGATCGCTGCCACTTTAATGTACACCGCTCCATTATTCGTCCTGCTCATTTCTTTTTTGTTTCGGTTGGAACGCTCGACATGGTTTAAGTGGGGCTGCATTTTCAGCGTGCTGCTCGGTATTGTGTTATTGACTGAAGTCTACGATACGGGTTCTGGCAGTGTCAGTCTTACAGGGATAGTGACCGGTCTTGCTGCGGGACTTTCTTATGCTTTGTTCATTTTCGGGTTTAAAAATGCGGCTTCTATCGGCAAGCCGCAAACGGTATTGACTCTGGCCTTTTTAGTTTTTTGTGTCGCTTTAGCTTTTTTTGTGAACTTCGAAGAAGCGGCTACCGTCCTTACATCCGGTGATATTGGCTGGTTTATGGCAATTGGGCTTTTGGGCGCAGGACTATCTTTTGCCCTCTATACAATCGGCATCAAACTGACGGCGCCTTCTACCGCTTCGATCATTGCGATGGTCGAGCCGGTGACCGCTTCTTTGTTCGGGATTCTCCTGCTTGGAGAGGAATTGTCCATCGTGCAATTGATTGGCATGGCCGTGATTCTCTTAACCGTTACGACCTTAAGCGTCAAAAAAAGCGATTGAAATCCTGTCGGCTTAGATGATGGGAATGAGCTGGAATTGGTGTGTGGCCATATGTCGCTGCTTGTTGAAGCATCATTAATATATTCGTAAACCCGTGAGCGCGAGGTGGCTGTTAGATCTCCTCGATTCCAATCAGCTAAAATAATATCTGCTTTTATATGATTCATCCGCTGTTTGAAAAATCGCTTCCTTAGAGCAGAATGGAGGAAAAATGAGT
>NZ_JAGGPW010000006.1:55870-169108 GCF_018613655.1 Planococcus sp. ISL-109 | reverse complement strand
TGCTTCGCCGCCTCGCTTTGGGTTGGCCTCCCGCAATGAGCCAAGAAAACCTCTTGTCTCATTGCTTCGGCTCACCCCTATGCGCGAGGCGGCTTTTCATTTCCACTGACTCTTGCCTGTGAAAATTGAGTTACCTCTATACGTTTCGTCCACTGTTGGGGAAATCGCTTCCTTAGTGGAATAGTGATGAATTGAAAACTGGTTTAACTGGTTCAAACAGTGCTGAAAATAGCTGCCTATCCCAGTGTTAAGAAAAATTTTGCAGCATCGATTGTGGCAACAAAGAGATATCTTCCACCGCTTACTAGTTGAGAGGATGAAGAAATGATTAACACCTCTAAACCTAGAGACGGAGCGGAAGGGGCCGACGCCTGGGGGACCGAGCGGGACTGGTGAGACAATGGTGGCGCGCTTTTTGCCACCTTGGTTCGACGCCCGCCCCCCCGGCAAGCGTGCCCCTGGAGCGCAGTCTAATAGCACTAGCTATTTAAGGAAGAAAATCTAGTATATCTTTTCTTGCATCCTATTGTTCAGAGGACAAAAAAGCCTCGATCAGTATCTTACAAAGCTGATCGAGGCTCTATTTAAGTGGCCGGTACTACAGCTTTTTCGGATTCTTTCAAATCAACATTGACGGACACGACAAAATAGCGCTTGGTGTCGTCCGCTTTCAGCGGCACGCTTTTGCGTTCGAACAGCGACACAGTGGCGATTTTTTCAGTGGCGCCGCTCTCGATATCCTCTGCATACACGCGGTAGCCGATGATCGAATCGTCGCGCACTGCATGCCATGATAAGGCCGCTGCTGACAGCCGGATATTATCAGGAGCAGCAGGGTCGAGCTCTATCATCGCCGAATCGGAAATCAGTTCGGCGGAGACGACGAGCCGCTCTTCGTGGGAGCCGATGCTGCGGTTGAAATCACCGGTACACGTGATGAGGTTAACCATGCGCTGGTCAGAGCGGCCGAAAATCTCCTCGACCGGCGCCTCATCCGTGATATAGCTCTCCATGTCCCGCACTTCAAAAACCATTTCCCGTCCGTCCGCGTCCGTTAACGTAAATTGGTCTCCGGTCTCTAGCTTGTCGAGTTCGTAAAACACGGCAGGCCCGCTGAGGCTGTCGACGTGTCCGGCAAGGACGGCGTGTCCTTCAGCGCCAGCTTTAAAGCCAGGCTCAAACCAGCCGACCTGGTCGACATCTTCCGGCACGCCCATTTCGCCGTTTTCCAACACGCCGGTTTCTTCAATGGCAGCATCCACTCCGATGGAAGGAATCGAAATGCTTACCGGAGTCATGCCCTGCAAGCTATTCAAACGTTCTTTCCGCAGCTCTGCCAGCTTGTCCTGCTGGGCTGGGCGAACTGGGAATTCCGCGATTTTGTCGCGATATTCGGTATCGAGCCGTTCGCTTGGCGTCTTTTGTTCCGCTGGTTTGGCGTCGGTTTGATCAGCGCTATGGACGCTTCCTGAAGGTTCAGCTTGGGTCTCTGGAGCGTTCAGCGGATCCAAAATGAACAACAAAGTGATGCAAAGCGCTGTGGCCAAGCCCATAATGAAAAAATGTCTCATGTGCAAATCCACCTTTCACAAATAGCGATGCCTCCGTTTTGGAGGGCATCATTCCGGCTTTCTCTGACGTAAGGTAAAAGTTGCCCCGAGCCCAATAATCACGGTCGAAAGGGCGATCCATAAACCGAGTATGGCGTTTCCTGAAGCCATTCCGCCAAGTCCGGTTGCCGGCATTTTTTCAGGGGCGGCGTTTGTAAATTGTTCCGGGAATCGCTCAGCTGTTGCGTTCGTGAAGTGCTCCGAAAACTCACCGATTGCACCAAAGCCTTCTCCGTAACTTGTGTAATAGGCCTCAAAGTCTTCTTGCTGGTAGTGCTCAAAAGCTTCAACAGCAGCTGTTTCGTGGCGTTCAATCGCTTGTTGCGCCGACGCAGCATCCGGATGCTCTGTCAGCTCAACGAGGAAACTGCCGAATGCGGCTGGGAAGTCAGCGGATAATGCCGCCGCTGCGTCCGTTTGTCCGTCTTCATCTCCGGCAACCGCGGCTGCGGACAAATCGCCTTGGACAAGCAGGTGGTCGTTGGTCCACAGTTCAAGAAAGCGGTCGCTTTGTTCCTCGCCGTAGTATTCGGCAAAGAGCGCGCGGAACGATTCTGCATTTTCATCTTGTGCCCATTCGACAAAGTCGAAATCGGAATCGCCGTCAAAGCCTTTAGCCATGCTCAATTGGCTTAGCGCAATGTGTTCAGCACCGAGGCGGTTCCATGTGGAGCGCAGTTCATCAGCTGACTCCGGGTTTCCGTCAAAATGCTTGGGGAATTCGTCTGTGAGGCTGTCCGACCATGCTGTGCTCAAGCTTTCGATTGCTGAAAAGCCTTCCAGATGTGCGCGGTACGCAGATTCAAAGTCTTCTTCAGCGTAATGGCCGATTAAGTTTTGGAGTGTGGCCGCATAGCTTTCTGCAGCTGTCTGGCTGCGGTAGCCGAGACCTTCTGCTGTTGGGGCTTCACCTGTTTGGCCATCTGCAGCCGCAGTGATCCATTCGCTTTGCTGGCGGAAAAATTCTGTGAGCTCGCGGGCCTCTTCTGGTTGGTAAAGGAGGCCTGCTAAATAACTTTCCAACTGCTCCGTGTTTTGCAGCAGGGCCTCTTCGGCTGCCTGGGCAGCCGGATGGTCATCGATCGATTTAATGGCGGTCTCTACATTTAAGGCATGCTGTTCAGCCAATAAAAGTTCTAAATCGCTCTCCTGCAGTTTTCCGGTATCTGCCGCCGCGCTAGTTGCGCCAGCGCCGATCAATGCACCCGTGAATGCGGATGCTAAAATGAGTTGTCGTTTTTTCATCATAATTCACCACTCCTTATAGTTTTCTTCTTATAATGTCTAACGCAAGAACTGGCTGATTAGATCACTTTTTTAATTAAGTTTTTCAATGAAAATGAGCAAGGCCATGTGACTCCGACTTTTTGCGTAATACTCACAGCAGAAAACTACAATTCACCACAATAAAGTGAACTATATGCGCTCTCATTGCGTTGAATGGGTAACAAGGAAATAGAGCCAGCTAACGTTAATGCCGCGGAGTGTAGTAAGCTGAATATACGAAATTTGAAAAAAGGGGAAACGGCATGGAAAAAAGTTCAGACGCATTGCTATACGAGCGCGTCAGGGGCAAAGACAAGGCCGCGCTCGAAGAACTGTATGACAAGTACGAAAAGATGCTGTTCTCCTATCTCTATAAGATGACAGGAGACCGCGACCTCGCAGAAGAGGCGCTGCAGGAAGTGTTCGTCAAAATTTGGCGGGGAACTGGCCATTATGATGAAGGCAAAGGGAAATTTGTGGCGTGGCTAGTGACCATGTCACGCAACGCGGCGGTGGATCTGATCCGCAAGCAAAAAAAGCCTTCCGTTCCATTAGAAGAAGTCGCACAAGTCGAAAGCACCGATTTCTCGGTCGAAGAAACGGTTGAATGGCAGGAAAAAAGCGAGCAAATCCATCAAGCTGTCCGTCATTTATCGGACGAGCAGCAAAAGATGGTGGATCTGTTTTATTTCAAAGGCTACACGCATGAAACAATTGCAGAAAAATGCGGCATTCCGCTCGGCACAGTGAAGAGCCGGATCCGCTTGGCATTGAAGAAATTGAAGACATCTTTGCAAGTGGTGCAGGAAGGGGGAGTTCTGGATGACAAACGTGAATTGTGATCAATTAGTCGATTATTTAAATGGCAGCCTAGATGAACAACAGCGACAACAATTTGAACAGCATTTAGCGGAGTGTCCGGAATGCCGTGACATTGTCGATATGACAGGCGAACTCCCTTATCTTGCAGAGCCGGTTGAGCCGAATACAGGCATGAAAGCACGGATATTGGATGCTGTGTTTGAAGAAGAACAGAAAAATGAGCCAACAGAAGTGCATACGGCAGTTCGTGAAGCCAAAACGGCGCCAACTGCTATGCCGAAGCGTACCTTCACAAGCTCGAAATGGACACCGCTCATTGCGGCGGGGCTTTTGGTGTCGCTGCTCGGTAACGCGTATGCGTTTTATGAATTAAGCGATCGACCGGATGCGCCTGAATCGCCGGCTGTGGCGTTTGAAACAGTGGATCTGCAGCCGAGTGAAGCGTTTGAAGGCATCGGGACAGCTGCCATCGTCCGTGATGAAAACGCATTGAATCTCCTCGTGCAGGCAGATCAACTCGCTCCACTTAGCGGCGGGGAAGTCTATCAAATTTGGTTATTGAAAGACGGGGAGCCGATTCCAGCGGGAGCCTTTACGGCTGATGAGGAAAATGAAGGCGCAGCGTTCTTTAGTCTCGAAGAAGATACAGAAGGTTGGGATACGATTGCCATCACTTTGGAACCACAGCGGGGCAATGAGACTCCGCAAGGGGAAGTAGTGTTGAGCGCCGCAATTGACCCAGAAGCATAAGAACGATAGATCAAGGCAATAAACGATTTTCATGGGAGCGTCACCTTAAAAGGTGACGCTCTTTTTTTGTTGATCAGTGAATGATGTTAATGGGAAAATAGGCTAATATAGGTGTTTGGATCCATGAAGTCAGAAAAGTTTGAATCTTTAGGACTGTTCTTCTTGAATGCCCGTCGTGAAGCGTTTTTGGCGCTTGAAAAGGGGGTATTTATATATAAAACTATGCATTTTTTTATGAAGGAGGCGAGTGCTGTGGGGGCGAAATTTTCATATCGTGGAAAAGTCATAGTCATTACAGGCGCATCAAGTGGAATTGGCCGTGGACTGGCGGAACGCTTGGCGAAGGAACAGGCGAAGCTGGTCATTGCCGCCCGCAGGACCCGGCTGATCGAAGAACTGGCCGACTCGCTCGGCCCGTTGGTCATCCCGGTGACAGCAGACGTCAGCCACCCGAAAGATGTCGAGAGTTTGCACCGTGCCGCGATAAATAATTTCGGGCAGATTGATGTATGGATCAATAATGCGGGGATCGGCACGTTCGGCCCGTTTGTCGACACGCCGCTGCGTGATTTGAACCGGACGGTCGAAGTGAATTTGCTTGGCACGATTTACGGCAGCCATTTCGCGCTGCGGCGCTTCAAGGAACAGCGGCACGGCATCTTGATCAATGTGTCCTCGTTCGCGAGCAAAGTGCCGATGCCATATGGAGCCGCATATACCGGCAGCAAATTTGGGGTTAGCGGATTGTCCAATGGGCTTTTTGAAGAGCTGCGGCTGGAAGGTTATCCGGACGTCCATGTCTGTTCGATCGACCCGTGGATCACGGATACGCCGTGGACCGAACATGCAGGGAATTATTCGGGCCATGAGATTCTGGTTGGTCCGGCGGATGATCCCGGGAAAGTGGTCGATGCCATTCTCAGCTTGATCGAGGAGCCGAGAAAAACATTGGAAGTCGGTACTAGAAGCAAGACAGCCACCTTTTTCGGGCAGTTTTTGGCTGCACCCGCCAAAGGCTTAGGCGGCGAACAGCTGAAAGGCATGATTGACTCGGCGCCGCTTGCCGAGCGGACTTCCGGCAGTTTGCACGAACCGCTCGAAGAAGGACAAAACGTTTCCGGGGACTTGCGGGAACGGTTTGAACGCCAGGACGAAGAGTGAGAAAGGTGGGAGCGGACATGGCACAAGAGAAATCACATTACGGCAAGACGATCGTCATCACAGGTGCCTCCAGTGGGCTCGGGAAAGAAGTTGCCCGGCAATTGGCCAAGGACGGGGCGAACCTCGTACTCGCTGCCCGGCGCACCGGCTTGATCGAGGCGCTCGCGAGTGAACTCGGGCCAAACGCCATTGCGGTGACAATGGATGTCAGCCGTGAAGCGGACGTCGCGTGGCTATTCGAAGAAGCGCTGATCAGTTTCGGGAAAATTGATGTCTGGATCAACAACGCAGGTGTCGGGGTCATTGGGCCGTTCACGGATATTCCGCTCGAAGACCTCGCACGCATGATCGAAGTGAACGTCAAAGGCACATTGAACGGCAGCCATTTTGCACTTCGCCATTTCAAGGAGATCGGCAGCGGCACCTTGATCAATATCGGATCGGTCGCAAGCGATGTGGCCTATCCTTATTTCACCGGCTATAGCGCCAGCAAACACGCCATTCTCGGATTCAGTTCCGCGCTCAATGAAGAAGTGAAGCTCGAAGGCTACCCCAATATCCACATCTGTTCGGTATTGCCGTGGGCGACCGATACGCCGTGGTTTGAACACGCCGACAATTACTCGGGTCATGTCGTCGATATGAAGCCGATGGACGACCCCCGAGATGCGGTCGAGGCCATCATCCGCTTGATCGATGAACCGCAGGAAGTGGTCGAAATCGGCCGGAAAATGAAGTCAGTGCGCTTATTGACACGGTTTATACCGAAGCGGACGGAAAAGCGGCGCGATCAGTTCGTCAAGGTTAATGGCGAGGAAACTCCGCCTGAATCTCCGAAGAGCGGCACGCTGCACGAACCGGAAGAGCCGCAACAGAAAGATGAAAATCCACAAGCTTAGGGAGTCACTGCCTAAGCTTTTTTTGATGGCTGAATTCAGCTATTGGGCAATTATGCGATTTTTTCTTTCCAGTCATTTACACTAGCGTTTTGCTATGATTAGATGGAAATAAAAGGGGGAATTTTTTATGGGTAATCCAGAAAAAGGAATTTTAAGAGGGCGGTCGAATGCATGAGCCCGAAGCGTATGCACAATTGAATCCATTTACCGCGATTTGGACGCGTCCGCGTGAGACGGTGCGTTATGTCATTGAAGAAAAACAAAGCAGCTTCATCTTCTGGTTGGTGGTCTTGCTCGGTTTTTCCGCAGGCCTTTCGGGGGCATCCAGCGGGGAGCAGCTGTTTCCGGCATTGGGTGTAATTATTGGATCGCTGCTGCTTGGTCCGCTGTTTGCCGTGGCGGGAATCGCCATCGCAGCCGGCATCTATATTCTCCTTGGAAAACTATTCAAAGGCGTCGGAACGTATGCTGAAATGTTCCGTGCGGTCGTTACTTCGAGCATTCCGCAAATCTGGCTATTGCCGATGTGGCTGCTTTGGCTGCTGTTATCGCCCGGCACATTCTATACAGAAAGCGAAATGGCTATAGAAGCTACAAGCGGCGGGTTCGTGGGTGTTCTTACGGGCATAATCTTGCTGTTAGCAGTTGTGGTAGTGGGAATTTGGACTTTCGTGATCCAGTGCAAGGCCGTCGGCGAAGCGCAACGGATTTCCGCGTGGAAAGGGTTTTTCATCATCCTCATCCCGTCTGTACTGGTGATCGGCGCAATCATCGCATTTGTCGCATTCCTTGTCTTTATGATGGTTTAAGAACGAGTCAAGCTAATTGTCTGCTTGATAAAAAATGAGCTACCGCTCGAAAATGCGGCGGCTTATTTTTTTGCATGAAGATAGGCAGGTCCTGCCCCATTTAGCCTTGCATTGAAAATTGAGTACATACTAAAACATTTGGCTTATAATGTGGCAAAAAAGAAATCGGATGAAAAAAATGGTAGGAACAGAAACACAAAAGGTGCTATGACGATTTATTTATCTTTTGTAATATTTAGAATATTTTGGTGTATTCCATTGTGCCGCTGAACTTGACCCTCTATACTTTATTCGACAAACGAAATAAAATTTGGAGGGATTCTATTGAAAATTCATAAACCATTTCTAAATGTAGCACTAGCTTCTGCTCTCGTGTTCTCATTCGCCCCGGCAACATCTGCACACGACGCTTTGGATGGCAGCGACCTGTCGAAAGGGGAACGCTCCGTTTTCTCAAATGATGAGATGCTGAACTTGAGCGACCCTAAACTGACCGGCTCGAAAAATGTCTCGAACTTGACGGAATCGGCGTCCGTACAAATCAAGGAATTGGCTGGAAAACAGAACAACACGGCGGATGTCTATGCGCATAAAGGCTTTGCCTATCTAGGAACGCATACGGCTAATGGCGGCAATGGCGGGGTTCGTGTATTCGATTTGAAGGATCCGTCCAACCCGAAAGAAGTGTCGGTTTTCGCCCATGATGACGTAGCGGGATCATGGCAGGAGAAAGTCATCGTCAAAAGCGTCAACACTGCAGACTTTAAAGGGGACTTGGCAGTTGTCAGTGTCCAGCAGAGAGACCGTCATGCGGATGCAGCAGGAGGTTTCCTTCTATATGATGTAACCGATCCTTCCAATCCAAAGAAATTGGGCTATTGGGAAACTTATGCAGATACACGCGGAACGCATGAATTGTACTTGACGATGCAAGGCGATCGCGCTCTGGTCTTTGCTTCCAATCCATATGCTGATATCTACAGCGGCGGCGAAGAGCATGACTTCCAGATTGTAGACGTCTCGAACCCGGAAAATCCTGAAACGCTCTGGCAGTTCGATCCGCGCAGCCTTCCGGAAGTGCCGGAGTCCTTCAACGGCTATAACTGGCATGCGCCGGACGGCAAAACACGGGCTGTCTTCAACCATAGCGTCATCACCGACCATAACGCGCAATACGCTTATGTTTCCATGTGGGATCTCGGTACGGTGATCTTTGATATCAAAGACCCTGAGAACCCGGTTTATATCGGGCGCACCGATTATTCCTCGACTCAGCAAGGAGCGGCTCACTCAGCAGCTCTGGCGAAAGGCGGGAATGTGTTGATTGAAACGCGTGAAGTGTCGACACCGGTAAGAGCCGGTTATGAAGCGTCATACGGTTATACACGGATCTTTGATATTAAAGACAAAGCCAATCCGAAACTGTTGAGCGAATTCAAAACCGATTTGACGGAAAAAGTCGAGGATGGCCCGACATTCGCCAATACGGTGCATGATCCGAAAGTTCACGGCAATACGCTTTATTTGAGCCATTACGCGGGCGGCGTCTACATGGTGGATATCACCGACCCGAGCAATCCGGAGCAGATCGGGCAATATGTTCCGGACCAGGCGGATGTGTGGGGAGTATTTGTAGACCGCAACTATGTTTTGGCATCTGACATGGGGCAAGGCTTGAAAGTGCTGCAAAAAGGTAAAGGACAGAAGCCGGACCACGCACAGCGCTAGCACCTTGGCATGTCGTCCGGCAATGAATTGAAACGAAACGAAAAAAAGGCGATTCTGGAGTGTTTCCCGGAGTCGCCTTTTTCATATTTACGGTTTGTCGAAACGCTCGGCATTGTTTTCGTCGATATCGACGACTTCGCGCCGCACCGTCTCGCGGACTTGTTTTGTTTCTTGGATTTTGTGTTTTTGGACGATGATTTCCTCACTGACGTATTTTACTTTGCGCACTTCAAGGCGCTCTTCGATGACCGGGATGTGCCAGTAGCCGTCTTTTTCGTAAGCGGTGGTGGAGGCACCGGTCGCTTCGTATTCTGATAGTTCCTTGTTGACCGGGCGGCGTTCCACTTCAACTTCTTCCCGCTCATACGGAACATCCAGCGTGAGTTCTTCTTCGACCGTTTTTTTATGGATGTCGACACTGCCGGTTTCGGTCCATTCTTTATCGACCGCCAGGCGTTCTTCGTGGAGCTTTATGCGCTGCTCATCATTGGGCTCAGGCTCAGTAGACCCGTGATTGCCGGTGAGTCGCTCAGCTGCAGCGTCGAAGTTTTGGTAATTCATGCCGTACTCGCTGTCGACATACAAAACAAGCTTGCCGTTTTGGACGTGTTGATAGTATTCGCCTGCTTCCGTCTCGGAGAGCCCCATCTGCAAGAATGCATCTTTGGTCGGATCTTCTCCGGAAATGAACGATGTGAACTTGTCCATGAAATCACCCGTGTCGGTATTCAAATGGACATCAGTCTGCCCTTGGACCATCTGGAGCTGCTGGTCGTTTAAGGCGACGACGTACATGTCCTCTTCTTTGTATCCTTGCGCTTTGAGTTCACTGATTTCATGAAGCACTTCCGCTTGCACATCGAACATGCCGATCAGTTTATGGCCGTGTTTTTGCATATTGGAATCCTCCTGTAAGGTCAAGATTTGCCGTGTCTTCGATATGGCTTATGTACCCGTGAAGGAGGTTTTCATAAACCTTTGGCTGAATGCCGCAACTATTAATTCTCGATTTTCGACGGGGAAGTTTAGAGGGCCTTTAAATTTGGAAGTATAAAACAATAAAAATGAAATAAATGAAAACAAGAGAGATTATTATAGTGGAATAACTGAATTTAAGGGGATTATTACCTATAAAAAAATATTTTTATGAATCTATTGTAATGTTTTGTAAAATATCTTATAATTGAAAAAGAAAGAAAAAAATTATAGAAATGGGGAAAACAAATGATGACTTACGGCAAAGTTTTGACGACTGCAGCACTTACTGCAGCACTCGCTCTTGGAGCAGTTCTACCGACTGGAGCAGCTTCTGCGGCTACACTTACGGAGGATAATTCAGTCCGCTACGCAGGAAGCGACCGCTACCAGACAAGCTTGGAAATTTCTTTTTATGAATGGGAGAAAGGAAGCGTGAAGACAGTCGTCGTTGCTACAGGCGCTGACTTCCCGGATGCCTTAGCCGCAACACCTCTTGCTTCTTCATTCACGTCTCCACTGCTTTTGACAAAAAAAGATTCTTTGCCAGCAGGTTTTGCAGATGAATTGAAACGTTTAGGCGCGAAAAATGTCATTTTGGTTGGCGGCACTGGTGCCATCTCAAAAGAAGTCCAAAAAGAGATTTCAGCACTTGGCATGGAAGTAGAGCGCATCAGCGGAAAAACCCGTTATGAAACGGCCGTTAATATTGCGGAAGAACTGGGCATGAAGGATACCCTTTATGTAGCCACAGGCGCAAACTTTGCCGATTCCCTATCGATTTCCCCAGCTGCAGGGTATCATATGGATCCGATTCTGCTCGTACCAGCTAAGGGCGCTGTACCAGCTGTAGTGGCAGACTATATCGAAGGAAATCAGCCGGAATGGCCGCTTGTTATTGGTGGCGAAGAAGCAGTAGGCCAAGCAGTGGAGCAATTGTTTGAAGAAGAGCCGATCCGCATTGCAGGAAAGACCCGTTACGATACAAATAAAGCCTTTAATGACTTTGCTTTCGAAAATGAGCTGTTGGTTAATGAAAGCGAAGTCTTTATCGCTACCGGTACAAACTATCCGGATGCTTTGTCAGGAAGTGCTTTAGCCTCCGCGTATTCTGGTCCATTAGTTCTTACAGCAAAAAACCCAACTGCAGCATCTAAGCAGCAAATCAAAGATTTTGAAACAGAATATTCTTTCTACACAATTCTTGGTGGCCAAGAAGCACTTTCTTCTGAAACCTTGAAGCAATTGTTTGCAGAATAATATTGAAAAAGTGCCTGCCGGCTGGCAGGCACTTTTTTTTTTTTCTTCTGTAACCTCCTAACGCTATTGCTTAATAGAAGAAATGGGTATAATAAAAACGTTGCATCATTAAATGAGTAGCAATTGATGGAGGTTCCGATGGAAAAATCAATGGTATTATTCGGTAAGCGAGTGGAAGAAGATAAATATATGATTGCAGAGCTTATTCAACAAGAGCGGCTTGCGGCTTTGCCAAGTGACGTGGTGGAGCCCGATCGTGAGTTTGCGGAAATGGTTCTGAACGAGCGTGCCCGGTTCATCGAATTGCTCGGCAAATCGATGCAGGACAGCTGCAACGAGGAAAAAATCATGGCGGATGTGGCTGCCTGGGCTAAGGCGACAGGGAATTTCTTTCTTGAACAGGGCATGACGCTTGATATGGCATTGGCGGAGACGGCTTTATACCGGAAGCATATTGCGACATTGATCAAGAGCGAAGGGCGCCGTTTGAATATTTCCCCGGAAATAACGTACGATGCGGCGGAAGTATTGCATGCGCTGCTTGACCATGCAACGTACTCCTATACGCATGCCTACATGATTTCCTATCAGAAAAAACTGGATATTGCCCGCAAGGAATTTTTGGAATTGTCGGCTCCGGTCGTGCCGATTAGCGATTCGGTCGCCATCTTGCCGATTGTCGGCAGCATTGAAGTCGACCGGGCGCGCTATATCCTTGAAAGTACGCTGCTGTCGGCAAGTGAGCTGAAGATTAAAACCTTGATCATTGATTTGTCCGGAGTCGTGCGTGTCGATACGATGGTGGCGGAACAGATCGTCAAAGTCATCCAGTCGCTGGGCTTAATCGGCGTCGAGGCGATATTAACGGGCATCCGCCCAGAGACCGCCCAGTCGTTGACAACGCTCGGTGTCGATGTCAAAACGATGACTATCGGCGGCAGCTTGAAGCGAACCTTGAAAAAGGTCTATAACTAAAAAAACTCCGCAAATCGTTATCGATTTGCGGAGTTTTTTTAGTTTGTTACCGTGTCTTGATTCATAATCGGCAGGAATTGCGTTAAAGTTTCAGTTTCTTCTGCTGTCAAGGCGAGCATCGGCAGGCGGACGCCTCCGGCCGGAACGCCGTACAAATGAAGCGCGGCTTTTAACGGACTTGGGTTCGGCGCTGCGAACAAAGCTTTCATCGTCGGCAGCAGTTTGCGGTGAAGCGCTGCGGCTCCAACCGTATCGCCGGTGCGGAACAATTTGATCATGTCCTGCATTTCATTTCCGATAATATGGGCTGCGACCGAAACGATGCCAGCGCCGCCGATAGAAAGCATTGGCAAGGTCAAGCTATCGTCGCCGCTATAGACCGCGAAGCCGTGTTCGGTCCGTTCGATGATCTCGGACGCAGCGTCGAGATCGCCGCTTGCTTCTTTCACGCAGGTGATGTTATCGATCTGTGACAGGCGGACGATGGTGTCGACCGCCATATTGACGACGCTGCGGCCTGGGATATTATAAAGCATGACTGGTAAATGTGTCGCTTGTGCGATTGCTTCGAAATGGCGGTACATGCCTTCTTGGGACGGTTTGTTATAGTAGGGAGTGACGAGCATGATGCCATCGACGCCCGCTTGTTCCGCTTGCTGCGTTAGTGTGACGGAAGCGCGCGTGTTGTTCGAGCCGGTCCCCGCGATGATTTTGATGCGGCCGTCTGCAACCGTTGCGACGTGGCGGAACAGCGCCACTTTTTCTTCTGTCGACAAAGTCGGCGATTCACCGGTCGTGCCGGCGACGACAATGCCGTCCGATCCATTATTGATTAAATGTTCCACGAGATTTGTTGTTGCTTGAAAATCGATTTCACCGTTTGCATCGAATGGCGTCGCCATCGCAGTGATCACTTGACCGAAATTCATAGAGAACACACCCTTTTCTAAGTTTTTTTCAAAAATTAGAGGTGGGGGGCCGGTCCGGAGTAAACAAAAAAGCAGCAACGGGGGCCCGCTGCTGCCGTTAGAAACAATGTTTACCAATCGTCCCTGTTCGTCAGATAGCCCTCCATATAGTTTCCTATATGACAGTCCTGCACTTCTTGAATGCAGAACCAGTGCATGGGAATATGAGCATCCCATCACTTCGGCAAATCCCCCTTTCGGCAATCGTCATAAGAGCTCATACTCCTCGAATTGTGTACTAATGGTCTTTGCGCCTCTATCCTCGCTCCACTAAGGAAGCAAGAAATTATTGAATTAGCTGTAATATAACAGAAATTTGAAAGCTTGGCAAGAGGGAAGTTAGTTATTTGTATTATGAAAATATCGATTAGGTGAGTTTGTATTTAAAAGGAGGTGGTAGCGTGGATGATCAGCAAATGGACCGGCAATTGAATATCCATACCGGTGGCGAGCAGATGGGCTTTAATGCTTCGATGCATGAACACCGCTTCGAAGTGACGCCGTATGCGTGGCTTGATGTTTTATTTCGGCAGCATCCGCTGACAGGCTCCGGCCGGCTTGTTGACTTCGGCAGCGGCAAAGGGCGCTTGAATTTCTATGCGCACCATCTGTTCGGTACACCGTCAACAGGGGTAGAGGTCGACCCGTCGCTCCACGAGGCGGCGCTTCGAAACTTGAAGCGCCTGAAAGGAAACGCCGAAATCGAATTCAGCAATGGCTATGCACAGGACTACCCCATACAAGCGGATGACCGGTGGTTTTATTTCTTTAATCCGTTCTCCGATCCGATTTTCATGAAGGTGATCGGGCGCATCCTGAAATCCGTGGGCGAACATCCGCGGGAAGTGGAAGTTCTTTTGTTTTACCCGTCGGTCGAATATACCGACTTTTTGGAGCGGCGCACGGCGTTTGAGGTGATCGGCGATATCCCGCTTCCCGACGAAGCCCGGGATCTGCGCGAGAGATTTTTAGTGTACCGGTTGCCGCTGTGGGATTAAGCTGTACTGTAAAGCGGCTATAGGCTGCAAAACCGAATGCGGAAAGAAAGTCTTTTCGGTGAAGGAAACTCGTTCAACATCCTAGAAGGATAAGCTTTCGAAAAGATTGATATTTTGCGCTGGGTGATTCATTATAAACAATAGACAGTCTTTTTAACCGCATCTCTGACGGTTAACAAGAAATACTATTCTATGAAGGAAGTACTATTTATGACGGAAGAAAATATCACCCGTCTCGAAGTGGACGGCAAACAATTGATTTTGATCGGAACGGCGCATGTTTCCAAACTTAGCGCGGAGCAAGTGAAAGAAGTCGTAGAGTTGGAGCGGCCCGATTCGGTCTGTATCGAACTCGATGCCCAACGCTATGAGTCGGTCATGCAGGATAAGAAATGGAAAGAAACCGATATATTTAAAATCATCAAAGAAAAAAAGGCGAGTTTATTGTTGATGAACTTGGCGATTTCCTCATTCCAGAACCGCCTGGCCGATCAATTCGGCATCAAGCCGGGATCCGAAATGATCCAAGGCATCCATTCGGCAGAAGAAATCGGCGCGGAGCTGATCCTAGCCGACCGCAACATCCAAGTGACGTTTTCGCGCATTTGGGGCAATATCGGGCTGCTCGGCAAAGTGCAGCTCATCATGTCGGTGTTTTTCAGCATTTTCAGCAAGGAATCGATCTCTGAAGAAGATCTTGAAAAGATGAAAAAGCAGGATACACTGAACGCTGTGATGGACGATTTCACAAAAGTGTTCCCGGGCATCAAAAAGCCGCTCATCGACGAGCGTGACCAATACTTGGCACAGAAAATCAAGGAAGCGCCCGGTGACAAAATCGTCGCAGTCCTTGGTGCGGCACATATCCCGGGCATCACGAGGGAAATCCACCGTGAGCAGGATTTAGAGGCGCTTAACACCGTGCCGGCAAAATCGAAATGGCCGAAAATCATCGGCTGGGCCATTCCGTTGATCATTTTGTCCATCATTGCGTATACGTTTTACGCAAATCCGTCTGCCGGCATTGAACAGACCATCAGTTGGGTGCTGTGGAACGGCACGCTCGCCGCAATCGGAGCGGCAATCGCGTTCGGCCATCCGTTGGCGGTTCTCACTGCGTTTGTTGCGGCGCCGATCTCTTCGCTCAACCCGCTCGTTGCGGCCGGCTGGTTCGCCGGTCTGACGCAAGCGTTCATCCGCCGCCCGAATGTCGGGGATTTTGATTCTTTAGCGAAAGATGTCTTTACCGTGAAAGGCTTCTGGGACAATAAAGTGACGCGTGTATTGCTGGTCATTGTCTTGACGAATCTCGGGAGCTCGCTCGGTACGTTCATCGGTGGTGCGGACGTGTTGCGTTTATTCTTCCAAAACTTATAATTCCAGTACGGAAACCGAAGCCAGCCAGGAGATTTTCCTGGCGGCTTTTTTGTGTTTTAAAATTAGGGGTTATTATAAAAAACATGTCGGAAAGCTCTCTTGGTGGATGATTTTTGTATAAAAAAGGGGTATATATAGAGTATATAAACTGAATGGAGGCGCATGGACATGGATTTCCTGTTGATGGGAATTTTGCTTTGGTCACTGGTTATCGCAGCATTGGTGCTCGCCTTGTACGGGATTTGGAAAAGATCATGGAAAGCGCTGTTTTGGGCTGGTGTGGCATCACTTTTGCCGATGGGCCTGATCTTTATGGGAGACGACAGCTGGGTGTTCAAACTAGCCATCCTGCCGCCGCTATTGCTGTTCATAGGGGCTTACTTCCTGAAACAGCGGGAACCTGCAAGAAGATGAACGAAAAACCGGCCAAAAAATTGGTCGGTTTTTTCAGTTGTTATAAGTGGTACTATTTTACTTAAAATTATACAATAGTTATACATTAAGTGGAGGGAGCTAATCCTTATGCAGTAC
This sequence comes from Planococcus sp. ISL-109, assembly GCF_018613655.1. Lineage (GTDB taxonomy): Bacteria > Bacillota > Bacilli > Bacillales_A > Planococcaceae > Planococcus. Next base: position 152,979 of record NZ_JAGGPW010000006.1, on the reverse strand, counting down.
ATACTCGAACGCAGCAAACTATTCATCTTTTTGATTTTGATCCTCATGCTGGTCGGCGTCTACACTTTCCTGACCTTGCCACAGCGCGAAATTCCTGAAACGCCTCCAGGGCTCGTGCTGGTCTCCACGATTTTGCCTGGTGCTGAACCGGAAGAAGTGGAGACGGCCATCACCAACCCGATCGAACGGGAATTACAGAAAGTCGATGGCATCACATCGATAAATTCCATTTCGGCGAATTCCGCTTCCATCATTACGCTGGAAATTGAAGACGGAGTGGAGCCGGATGGCTTGATCAACACGATCCAGCAGCAAACACAGCGCGCGGCCGGGAATTTCCCGGACCAGGCGCAGGATATCAGTGTCGAGAAACTGGATCTGACATTCCCGCTCGTCTCTTATTTATTCTACGGCGATGAAGCCGAGCTTGCAGAACTCGAAGAGCCGCTCGCTGATTTGTCGGATGATGTGGAGGCGGTGTCCGGCGTTGCCGGCACGCAAATAAAAGGGCTCAATGGCCAACAAGTGCTCATTGAACTCGATGGCGATGCGCTCGCAGAGAACCAGTTGCAGCCGTTTGAAGTGCTGGAAAGTTTGCAGCAAGCCAATCAGCCGCTGTCTCTCGGCACGCATGATGACGGCGAGCAGCAAGTCATCTTGACGGTGCTGCAAGCCCAGGGCATCGAGAAACTGCGCGAACTTCAAGTGGGCCAAGCAGCGGTGCCGCTCGCTGATGTGGCGACGGTAGAAACGGCTGATGTTCCGGCAGTAGATATCGTCACGTTCGAAGGGCAGCCGGCTGTTTCCTATACGGTGTTCTTGCAGACAGCACAAGATGTGCCGTCTGTCGATGACCGCGTCAGCGAAGTGATTGAAGAATTCAATGAAGAGTTGCCGGCAGGGATCACGGCGGAACGCTACGTGTCGCAAGCGGAAAATGTCAATGAAATCTTCGGCACGCTGTATGTTTCTCTCCTGATCGCAGTACTTGCGGTATTGATCGTGACGACTGCCGGCTTGACGCTATTCGGCGCATTTGCCGTTGCGGTGACGGTTCTCGCATCGGTGTTGATCGGACTCATTCCGATTCCATCACTCGGCGTCGATTTGAACCAGATTTCCGTCATCGGCCTGATCATCGCCATCGGGATCTTGGTCGATGACAGTATCGTCGTAAACGACAATATCCAGCGGCGCTATAAACTCGGCGACAACCCGCTGACAGGTGCCATCAACGGCGTTAAAGAAGTCTACCCGTCGATCGTCTCCTCAAGTCTCGCGATTGTCGTGACCTTCTCGCCGCTATTGTTATTGTCAGGCGGAAACGGCGCGTTCATCAAAGCGCTGCCGAGTATTTTGATCACCACCATTTTGGCATCGACAGTGCTGTCGATCACACTCGTGCCGATGATGCAGTATTTGCGCAATAAGCGCAAAAAACGCAAAATCTCCGATACGCCGGGATTCCTCGGCAAGCCGCTCGAGAAGCTCGCGCAAGTGTATTCCGGAAAAGTACTGAAAGGCGTATTGAAACACCCGTGGTTCACAGGAATCGGTGGACTGGTCATCGCGACCGGGCTATTGTCGCTCGCGTTGTTCACGCCGTTTGAATTCTTCCCGGAAGCAGACCGCGAAGAAGTGACGATGAACGTGCGTCTTGCGGAAGGGACTACGATCGAAGAAACGGATGCCTTTATCCGTGACGTGACCGAGACAGTCGCCACAGAAGACGAAGATGTCACAGAAACGGCGATTTTCACCGGTGACGGCTTACCGAACCTCTTTGCCTCTTCGATGGATAATACAGGCTCGAATACCGGCCAAGTGGCGTTCCGCATCGACCGGGACGCAACATCGGCTTCGGCATTTATTGAAAAATGGGAATCGGAACTGCGCGAGCGTTATCCGGATGCCGAAATCTTCCTCGATACGATCGTCCAAGGGCCGCCAGTCGGCGCTCCCGTGACAGTGACGGCAACAGGCGAAGATATCGATGAACTCGCCGCGCTGCGCGATACGCTCGAAGAACAGATGCTCGCAAATGGTGCGACGCTTGTGACCGATAATTTAGGTGAGGCCGTACCGGCAATCCAATACGTACCGGAGCGGGAAACGCTTGAAGAACAGGGCATCGCCTTGTCGCAAGTTACCAATCAATTGCAGCTGTTGACGCAAGGCGTGCCGCTTTATACGCTGTATGAAGGGCAAACCCCTTATGAAGTGGTCTTGAAGCAATCGGGTGTTACACAAGGCGAGCCGATCGACCTAGCTGACTTCAACGTGCCGGCATTGACCGAACAAGGCCCGCCCGAACTCGTCGCCATGGATGAACTGCTGACGGCTGAAGAAGCGACTGTGCTTGCGCAAGTGCCGCATAAAGCAGGGGAACGCGCCATCACGCTTCGTGCATTCGGCGAAGTGGATGATTTTGAAGCACAAATGCTTGAGGTAGTTGACAACGAGCGCGCCAATTTGCCGTCCGGCTATGAATTGTCGACCGGCGGGGAGAATTCCGATCAGGAGGCATTCTTTGCTGAAATCGGCATCTTGTTCCTCGTCGTATTATTGCTCGTCTACTTGGTCATTGCATTCCAGTTCAAGTCGTTCGGTCTGCCGTTCCTTGTCCTTATTGCCGTTTACCTCGGTATCTCGGGTGCGATTCTCGGCTTGTTCCTGACGCAGACGCCGCTGAGCTTCCTCGGCGTTATGGGGATTGTCTCTTTGACAGGGATTGTCGTCCGGAACGCGGTTGTGCTCATCGACTTTGTCGAAACGCGCCGCTTGAGCGGAGACTTCAATATTGAAGAAGCGATCATCGAATCAGGATATGCGCGCATCAAGCCGATTGTGCTCACTTCCTTGACGTCGATTGTGGCGCTCTTGCCGGTCGCATTCTCCGGTGATCCATTGTTTGAACCGTTGGCGGTGACGATTATTGCGGGGCTCGCGTTCTCCGGAATTTTCACGCTCGTCATGATTCCAGCGCTCTATCTTTTGTTCCACCGCATCGTGCGCAAGGACAAAAAACAGACTGCCTAAGAAAAAGCCGCAAAGTCCAAAGACTTTGCGGCTTTTTGTGTTTTTTCACGGCTGGACTAAAGCAGGTCGGTTGGGGTAATCAGGATAGAAAGGGCAAATGCAAGAGAGGAGGCGAGGCGGTTGGGTACATTGGAACTTGAGGAGCGTTATAAGAAGCCGCTGCTCGCGGTATTGATGGCGGGTGTGTTTGTGGCGATTCTCAACCAGACGCTGCTGGCAACCGCTTTGCCTCATATTATGGAAGACTTGGATATTACCGCAAATACGGCGCAATGGTTGACGACTGTGTTTATGCTCGTCAATGGCGTCATGATTCCGATCACTGCTTTTTTGATCAATAAATACACGACTCGCCATTTGTTTTTTTGTGGCGATGGGCTTGTTTGCGGCGGGCACGATCATTTGTGCGCTGGCGCCGGGATTTTCGGTCCTGATGATCGGGCGCATCGTCCAGGCATCGGGAGCGGGCATCATGATGCCACTCGCACAGACCATTCTGTTCGTCATTTTCCCGGTGGAAAAACGCGGGCAGGCGATGGGCATGTTCGGACTTGTAATTTCGTTTGCACCGGCAATCGGCCCTACTTTGTCCGGCTGGCTTCTGGGGCATTACCCGTGGCGTGCGCTGTTCTACGTCGTCATCCCGATTGCACTGCTTGATTTGCTGTTGGCGTATTTCTTTTTGCGCAACGTTACCGAGCGGACTTTCCCGAAAATCGATATGTTGTCGATCATGTTATCGACGCTGGGGTTCGGCGGATTGCTGTACGGCTTTTCAAGTGCTGGTACGTTCGGCTGGGGCAGCACGGCGGTCATCGCTTCGATTTCGGTCGGAGCCTTTGCTTTGTGGTTTTTCATCCGGCGCCAAGGGAAGCTTAAACAGCCGATTTTGGAATTCCGCGTCTTTACATACGGGCTCTTTACGCTGTCGACTGTCTTGAGTGTCATCGTGTTCGTCACCATGATCGGCAGTGCGACGATTTTGCCGATCTATATGCAGGATATGCACGGCTTCACCGCTTTGGAATCAGGACTTATGCTGTTGCCTGGAGCCATCATCATGGGCTTGATGAACCCGATCGCAGGCAAGATTTTCGATGCGGCCGGCGGGAAATGGCTGGCCGTTGCGGGGCTGTCGATCGTCACGGCGTCGACTTTCCAGTTTACGATGCTGTCTGCTGACACGCCGTTCGTCTATTTGACCGTCATGCATGCGATCCGCATGTTCGGTGTGGCACTCGTGATGATGCCGGTGACGACAGCGGGGCTCAATCAATTGCCGGACCACCTGATTCCGCATGGTACGGCAATGAGCAACACGATGCGCCAAGTGGCAGGATCAATCGGCACTGCACTTCTCGTGACGATCATGACCGGTGCAGCGCTCGATCATGACCGCTACGGGGTGGAAGGTTTGATCCGTGGTGTCAATATTTCATTCATGGTGACCGGTGCGTTGAGCGCAATCGGCATCGTGCTTGCATTTTTCATGAAAAATCCAAAAAAGCAGGAAAAAGAGGGGACTTAATATATGAAGAAAAGCTGTCACAAGATGTGCATTTACTTCTTTATTGAGATTTGGTAAGATGTCTGACGACAGACAATGAATAACAAAAAATTGTTCAATTTTCTGATAAAATTACTTTTAATGAGGTGAAGTTGTGAATTTATTGTGGGGCATTTTCGGTATCATCGTCGTTCTTGGCATCGCTTTCTTATTGTCTGATGGGAAAAGATCCATCAAGCCGCGGACAATTTTCGGCGGCTTGGCCATTCAGGTAACGTTTGCGTTTATGGTTTTGGAATGGGAGCTTGGCAGAAGAGCGTTGCTCGGCTTGTCACAACGCGTCCAGAACGTCATCGACTATGCAGGAGAAGGGGTTGCGTTCGTCTTCGGTCCGGCGGCTGATGTGGAAGGCTTTGGTTTCGTCTTTGCGTTCCAAGTTCTGACGATCATTATTTTCTTCTCCTCGTTAATTTCTGTGCTTTATTATCTCGGCATCATGCAGTGGGTCATCCGTTTGCTCGGCGGAGCGCTTTCGAAATTGCTCGGCACGAGTAAAGCGGAGTCGATCTCTGCCTCTGCCAACATTTTTGTCGGCCAGACGGAAGCGCCGCTAGTCGTCCGTCCGTTCCTGCCGAACATGACCAAGTCCGAGTTGTTCGCGGTCATGACCGGGGGGCTTGCATCGGTTGCAGGTTCTACGCTCGCCGGTTATGCACTGCTCGGTGTCCCGCTTGAATACTTGCTTGCTGCGAGCTTCATGGCAGCTCCTGCCGGGTTGATCATGGCGAAAATCATGATTCCGGAACAGGAAGAAGTAGAAGAAAAAGAGTTTGTCATGGAAAAAGACAATCGCTCGGTCAACGTCGTCGACGCCGCTGCACGCGGAGCTTCGGACGGCTTGCAACTGGCATTGAATGTCGGGGCGATGCTTCTCGCGTTCATCGCGCTGATTGCACTTGCAAACGGCGTCCTTGGCGGCATCGCTGGCCAGTTTGGCGTGGAAGGCATCACCATTCAAGGCATACTTGGCTATATCTTTGCGCCGCTGGCCTTTGCGATCGGTGTGCCATGGGCAGAAGCGGTACAAGCCGGCAGCTTTATCGGCCAAAAACTCGTATTGAACGAATTTGTCGCCTATACGGCATTTGCTCCGGAAATCGCAAACTTGTCTCCGAAAACAGTCATCATCGTCAGCTTCGCGCTTTGCGGATTCGCAAACTTCAGTTCTTTGGCGATCTTGCTCGGTGGTCTGGGGTCTATGGCGCCAAGCCGCCGCCCGGATATCGCTCGTCTCGGCATGCGTGCCATCGCGGCGGGTATGCTCGCGTCACTGTTGAGCGCGTCGATTGCCGGCATGTTCGTCTAAACCATCTTTCCATTTTCGCAGGCTTTTGTAGAGGCAGTCATGCATTGCCGGAAATCGTCTTTCCCATTTTTTTCCCCGTCGCGGCGGTATTCTGGGAGAGACATTTTTTTTCGGCAGTTGGACGGCGCAATCGGCAAGGTGAGGAATGGTAAGAAATCACCGGATGGAAGCACGGTTTCCTTTCAAGGTAAAAGCCTTGACAGCCCCTTTCTTAAAGATTACAATTCTATCTTGGCTTACCTGAATGATTCAGGCAGAGCGGGTAGGGAGAGGGCTAATTTCATAGAAGGTATGTCTTATGGCAAATTGGATAGACCGGTTTTTCGGTCTTAACGAAAACGGGACGACCATCAAGCGGGAATTGACAGCTGGCTTGATCGGATTTTTCACCGTTGTCTACATCATCGCCGTCAACTCGCTTATTTTATCGGAGTCCGGCATGCCGATCGAGTATGCGATCATCGGCACCATCGCCGCTTCTGTCGTCGGTGCGCTGTTGATGGGCTTTTGGGGCAATGCGCCTATCCTGCTCATCCCGGGCATGGGTATCAACGCGTTGTTTTCCTATACGCTCGTCCAGTCGATGGGTCTTAGCTGGCAGGAAGCGCTCGCCGTGGTGTTCGTCTCCGGTGTCATTTTTGCGTTCGTGGCGTTTACGCGTTTCTCGAAAATGCTCAGTGAGGCAGTGCCGCATTCGCTGAAAGAAGCGATTACGGTCGGGCTCGGTTTGTTCCTCATGCTTCTTGGGCTTGAGAAAGGCGGTCTTGTCGGTCCGGGCGACGGCGCGATTTTGGCGCTTGGTTCGCTTGCGGATCCGCTCGTACTGGCGACGGTGCTGACGTTTTTGCTGGCGATTGTGTTATTCATCCGCAACGTGCCGGGGAACTTTTTGATCACCATCGTCCTCGGCACGGTCATTGCGTATTTCTTCGGCATGATCGATCTTGACAAGTTGAGTGAACCTGGCGTAAATCCACAGGAAGTGTTCGCGGTGTTCGGCTCGATGTCGTTCGGCAGCTTTTTGTCGACGACATTCTGGGTTGCGGTATTTTCCTTGACGATGGTACTGGTGTTTGAAAACATCGGCCTCGTCCACGGCCAGGTGAATTTCATCGGCCGTCCGGAAAAATATTCGCGTGCATTCCAGGCGACGTCGGTGTCGACGATGACATCAGGTTTTCTTGGCACAAGCCCAACCGTTGCCAGTGTCGAAAGCGCAGCTGCGATGGCAGCGGGCGGTCGCACTGGCTTGACGGCGCTTACGACCGGGTTTTTGTTTTTGGGTGCGGCGTTTTTCATTCCGCTCATCAAAATCATTCCGGACAGCGCCATTGCGCCGATTCTGATCATCATCGGCGGGTTGATGCTGCAAAACATCAAGAACCTCGACATGAAGGACATGAGCGAGACGTTCCCGGCACTGTTGATTGTCGCGCTTATTCCGTTTACGTATAGCATTGCAGACGGCATTGCAATCGGGTTTATCCTTTATCCGGTGCTGAAAGTGGCGATCGGCAAATGGCGGGAAGTTTCTCCGGTACTTTATGTAATTGCTTGTTTGTTTTTCGTCAATTATGTGTTTCATGTGGTTGGCTAAAAAACTGCCCCGACAAGTCATTAAATTGGCTTGTCGGGGCAGTTTCTCTGTTCAATGTTCAATAGAGGCGTAATGATGTCCATTACGGAGGACGCTGCTAATAATCTGGAGTAAATAATGTGACTTGGAGATTGCACTTCAGGGGCGCGGTCCCCCAGGCGTCGGCCCCTTCCGTTCCATCTCTTTATTAATAAAAGTCTTAAAACAAGACACTTGTTAAATGTAATATCTACTCGAGCTTTCAATCGGAGTTAGCTAACTTTAAAATGTCCTACGTAAAAGAATAAAGAGGTAAATAAAATAACCCTCTTCTTCTGAAGCATCCTATGAACTTATTAGACAGACTCTTTTTGAACTCGGCCGTGTTACAATTAAATTAAAAGGAGCGGATTACGATGCGTTATTTTAAATCGAATATGGAAAAATTGGTCAATCAGGAACCGGAGCTGAAAACGCGGCTGAAAGTCTTGATGAAGGAAATGGAGCTCGAAAAAAGTTTTGCTTTAAAGGCGCTTTATCATTCGGAAGTGGCGGACAGCGGTCCATATATGAAACAGTATCAGGAAATCGATAACGAATAAAAAAGTGCCGTGCGCGAATGGAAATACATTCACGCACGGCACTTTTTTATGGCTTTATTTAGAAGGGAGGTCGGCTTTGAATTCTTCCAGCCATTCCTGCCAGGATTCGATCGTGTAACCGATGCAATAGCGGTTAACATTTTCATCATCACAATCAATGCCTTGGCCACCGAGCAAAAAGTGGAGGCCTGGAATCGCTTCTGAAAGTTCTTTGATGTATTGTTCTGCAACCGGCCGGGTTTTCGGCGTTGTGACCGACAAGCAGATAAGCTTGAAATCCTGCTTCGCGGCCAATTCGGCAAGCCCTTCAAGCGGTGTATCGGATCCTGTATAGAGCACGTGGAAGCCATTTTCGCGAAGGAAGAGCGAGAACAGCAAAAGCCCGAGCTGATGATGCTCACCACTTGGGCTGAGCGCCAGCACTTTCGGCAAATGGGGCGCAACCGGAAAGATGCGGAAAAACTGAGTAAAGCGCTGCTGGATGATATTGGTAATCATATGTTCATGCGCTACGCTGATCTGTCCATTTTCCCATTCGGCACCGATACGTACCATCAGTGGCGCGATGATGGAAAAGAAAACCGTCTGATGATGGAATAGCGAAAATTTCAGATCGAGCAAGTAATTGAAACGGTCAATGTCAATCTCTACAGCTGCCTGGTAAAGTTCTTCAATTTGCTTAGCATACTGGACTGGTGGGTCCTCAGAATTGGACACTTCCGGATGATAGAATTGTTTCCTTGAAATGTGCAATTGTTTGACGGCTTCACTGATTTTTATGCCGTTTTCCTGAACTTGGATTTTCAGCCATTTCAAATCTTCCAAATTTTGGTCGGAATACAAACGATGGCCCGAGTCTGTGCGCGCTGGTGTAATGGCGTTGTAGCGCGTCTCCCAGGAACGGATGGTCACTTTTGGCATATCCAGTATTTTGGCAGCAGCTTTGATGTTATACATAGCATGACCTTCATTTCGTAGTTTTTTGTTATACAAATATTATACAACCTGTAACTTCTACCGTAAAGCTATTGGCTTGCATATGAAGCAGAAAAAGACGCGGAAAAACAAATCCCTAAAATAAAAAAGCAGCGGTATGGTTCAATGACTTACATAAAATCCTTTAAATGGAAAAAAGACAGGTCATCTTTCGCGTTTCCCTGTCTTTTGCGAATATAAAAGTGATACAAAGCGCTTACTGCATCACCCGTGTGAGCTTAGCGGCGCGCACTTTCTGCCAGCCGGCAGTAATGAACAAGGTAATCAATAACAACACCAGTCCGAGGATGAACGGGAAAATGATGTTGACGTCAAACAAAATACCAGCAAGGAGCGGTCCTAACACATTGCCGATGCTCATATAGGCGTTGTTCATGCCCATCGCAAAACCGACTTCCCCTTCTGCGAGCTTCGAAATCAATGTATTCAGTACCGGCCGCAAAATCGATGTCGCAAGGAAAATGATTAGTGACACTCCGAAGAACATGACGTAGCTGCTGGCGAATAGCGAAGCGAGAAAGCCTCCTGCAGCGACGCCGAGGAAAGTGATCAACACGCCGATTTCGCCGAAGCGCGAAACGAGGCGGTCGACGACGAACAATTGGACGATGACGCTGACTGTGCCGGTCGCAGTGATCATAAAGGCGATGTCTTTTGCGGTGGAATTGAATTGATTGTCGAGGTAAAGCCCGAGGACGGACTCATAAGCGAGCAAACCGAAACTCATGACGAGCGTAATGACGAGCGGCAAAAAGTACGGGACGGATGTCGAACGCGCAATCTTTTTGAACATCGATTCGGATTGCGTCATCATTAATGCCATATTCGGGTCGGCTTCATGCGCGTCGCTGTCTTTCAGGACAAAAACCGAAAACAGCACTGCGGCAAGCGAGACAAGTGCTGATACGAGAAACGGCAGCTTAATGCTGTAGTCGGCGAGAAACCCGCCAATCCCGGGGCCGATGACGATGCCAAGCGACATGGCAGCGGATACTAAGCTGGTCCCTTTGGCGCGCTGGTCGAATGTCGTGATGTCGGCGATATAGGCGAAGATCGCCGGTACGAGCATGGCGGCGCCGATTCCTCCGATTATACGGGAAAAGTAAAGCACCCAGATAAAGTCAGATGCATAGAAGATGAACATCGACAAAGTCAGCCCAGCGAGTCCCCAAATGATCATGATGCGGCGGCCGTATTGATCGGCCCATTTGCCGGCGATCGGTGAGAATAAAAACTGTGCTGCAGCGAAGATGGCGATCATCAATCCAGCGGCCATGCCGCCTTGATTGATGGACACGAGATACGATGGCAGAATCGGGATGATGATGCCGAAACTGGCGATGGCGATGAACATATTAATCATCAGAATAGAGATTTTTTTGCGTTGGTCTTTGGACATTAGAGTGCCTTCTTTCTTATATACATATAAACGGGAGCGTTATGTTGACTTCCCTATATTATGGATACTACCAAAGCTTGTCAATCACTTTGCAATAAAGAGAAACTTCGATCAGCGGGGGTTCTTCAACCTACTGGTGAAAGGCGGAGCATGGGCTAGGAACGCCGCATCTTGTGGCAACGATTATGTAACCGACATTCTTTCGGCCTGATCAAATCGGTTTGTTGAAGAGGGGGAGACGGAAAACTTCAGGCGAAAAAAGGAAGAAAGCGGCTGGATTTCCGCTTATTTGCAAATGTTATCTGGTGTTTCCGCAAACGGAAAAATGAAACGGATTGAAGCCTCTGTCATCGCGGGTATAGGTAATGGACAAGGCGGAAATCGGAGAAGGGGATGGCGATGGACCAACGACTGGAGAGAATTCAAATACCGGCTTTGCACGACCGCATCGTTTCAGCAGCACAAGCGTCTGGCTGGATACGTGATGGTATGGCAATCGGGCTTAGCGGCTTTACACGGGCGGGGGACGCAAAAGCGGTGCCGCTCGCCTTGGCGCAGCGCGGCATGGAAGAGTCATTTCAAATCGATGTATACACCGGCGCTTCACTCGGCTCGGGGAACGATGGGCACTTGGCGCAAGCGGGGATTGTCCGCAAACGCGTGCCGTATCAGTCGGACCGCTTGATGCGGTCCGCCATCAATTCAGGGGATGTGCTGTTTGTGGATCATCACTTGTCGCAAACGGCGGATTGGATCAGGAACGGTGTAGCAGGGCCGCTTGATTTTGCGATTATCGAAGCGCTCGGAATCACAAAGGATGGGCTTTTGATTCCGACGACGTCTGTCGGCAACTCACCCGTATTTGCGCATCATGCAAAAGAGCTGATCATCGAAATCAATACGGCTCAGCCGCTCGGATTGAAAGGGGTGCATGATTGCTACGAGCCGGAACCGCTTGGCAGGCGCCAGCCGATTCCGCTCGTGTCGCCGTCCGACCGCATCGGCACAGCGGGCATACCGATCGATGTGTCGAAAGTGAGGGGCATCGTCTGGACCAATCAGCCGGATTCGCCGTCACCGATCGAGCCACCTGATAGGGAAACGGACATCATGGCTGGGCATTTGCTCGATTTTCTGCGCGGGGAAGTGCGTGCTGGGCGCTTGACCGAAAGATTGGCGCCTATTCAGTCCGGAATCGGATCGGTGGCGAATGCGGTCTTGCGCGGGCTGCTCGATTCGGAATTTTGCGAGTTGGAGCTGTATTCGGAAGTGCTGCAGGATGCCGTGTTCGATTTGCTCGACTCGGGCAAAGCGATATTCGCGTCCGGTTCGGCGATCACTTTATCCAAGCCTTATATGGAAAGGGTCTATAACGATTTCGGCCGCTACAGGGACCAACTTTTGCTGCGTCCCCAGGAAATCTCCAACCATCCGGAAATAATACGGCGTCTCGGTGTGATTTCCATCAATACGGCTTTGGAATTCGATCTTTACGGTAATGTCAATTCAACGCATGTCGCGGGAACGAACATGATGAATGGCATCGGTGGATCAGGAGATTTCGGGCGCAACGCCCAAATTGCGATTTTCGTCACGAAATCGACCGCAAAAAACGGCCGCATCTCGAGCGTTGTGCCGTTTGTCTCCCACGTCGACCATACCGAGCACGATGTCGACGTGGTCGTGACGGAATATGGATACGCTGATATCCGCAACCTGGCGCCGCGCGAACGGGCAGAGCGGATCCTCGCGAATTGCGTGCACCCGGATTACCATCCGCAATTGAATGAGTATTTCATGCGGGCCGAAACTCTCGGCGGGCATACCCCGCATGTGCTTGATGAGGCGCTATCGTGGCATGCGCATTATACTGCACAGGGCACGATGTTAAGAAAATCGCCATAATTGGCAGAAAACAGCTCTGTCATGTCTCGGTTTCTTTTCTGTTCATGCCAAGTCATGTATACTAATACCACTTGAAAGTTACTGGAGGTCCGTAGTGATGATGGAAAAAATTACACCAGGTCCGCTATTGGATGTGATGGGGGAGTTGTTCTCCGATGAAGTCTCGATTGTGGTTTCTAATATGGAAGAATACACTTATTACCGACCGAGCAAACGAATCGACCTGAAAATCAAACCGGGCGATAAAGTGCGTGAAGGCACGATTGCCTATAAAGCGCTGACGACCGGCCAAAAATCGTCGGAATTCATCAACCGGGAAGTGTTCGGGGTGCCGTACCACGGGATGGCGGTACCGTTTGAAGAAGACGGGGAACTGGCCGGCTGTGTTATGGCGATTTACCCGGCTTATACGGAAGGGAAATCGGTTGTGACGGTGAAAAGCCCGGACGGTTGGAAACCGATTTCCTTCAGCGATGTCCGCTACTTAGAGGTGAAAGACCGTAAAACCCATGTCCATGCGGCCGATTTCTCGGGGACGAATAAAAACTCATTGCAGGAATTTGAATATTTGCTGCCAAGAGATTCATTTATCCGCTGCCATCGATCATTTATCGTCAACGTCCATCATATAGAAGAAATCCACCCGGATACCCACTCGACATTCGTGCTGGCAATGGATAACGGCGACCGGTTGCCCGTCAGCCAATCCTATTCCAGTTATTTCCGAAAATTACTCGGCTTCTGATAATGCATGAAAATGCTGCCTCGGACAGCCGATTTTCTGGTTCGCTTGAGTTATGTGCTCTTTCATCCGCTAATTCCCTTTTATACTGTGGCGCAAGTTAAAATTATCTAATAATTAGCCAGGCAGATTGGGTGTTTTCGCCTTATCGTTTTTTTATGAAGCAATGCATTGGCGAGCGTCAAGATGAAAACGCTTTAATTTCTATTATTTATCGCCATAGCGAAAAACTATACAGAAAGAGAGTGTGATCGGAATGGAAAAAAACCTAGAACGAATCAAAGCGACAGAATTGCATGACCGTGTTGTATCGCCCAAGGAGGCGGCATCGTGGATTAAAGACGGGATGACACTTGGACTCAGCGGATTCACACGAGCGGGGGACGTGAAAGCGGTTCCTTATGCGCTAGTTGAGCGTGCGGAAACGGAAACTTTCAAAGTCAATGTCTTTACCGGAGCATCACTCGGATCGGATATCGACCGCTTGTTCGCAGAAGCGGGAATCGTCAACAAGCGTGTGCCTTTCCAAGCGGAACCGGCAATGCGCAACGCAATCAATGCAGGCGAAATGTATTTCGTCGACCACCATTTATCCCATACAGCGGAGTGGATTCGCTCAGGAGTCATCGAGCCGATTGATTTTGCCATCGTCGAAGCTTTGTCGATCACGGAAGACGGCATGATCATCCCGACGACTTCTGTCGGCAACTCAGCGGTATTCGTGAAACACGCGAAAAACATCATCGTGGAAATCAATTCTGCACAGCCTGAACTATTTGAAGGCATCCATGATATTTATGATACAGGCAAACAAGGCGAACGCGATCCGATTCCATTGACCTCAGTCAATCAGCGCATCGGAACGATTGGCATCCCATTCGATATGGAGCGCGTACGAGGAATCGTCTTCACGCATCAGGAAGATTCTCCGTCGACAATCGTCGCACCGGACGAAGAAACGAAAATCATGGCCGATCACTTGCTGAACTTTTTCCGCAGCGAAATTGAAGCAGGCCGACTGACAGAAAAACTGGCACCGCTTCAATCCGGTATCGGATCTGTCGCAAATGCGGTCCTTCACGGCATGATCGATTCTGAATTCAAACACTTGGAAGTGTACTCGGAAGTGCTCCAGGATTCCGTATTCGATTTGATGGATGCAGGCAAAGTCGATTTCGCTTCTTGCTGCTCGATTACATTGTCCGCACCGAAAATGAAGCAAGTGTTCAGCGAGTTCGAAAAATACCGCGACAAAATCATCATGCGCCCGCAGGAAATCTCGAACCATCCGGAAGTCGTCCGCCGACTCGGTTTGATTTCCATCAATACGGCACTTGAGTTTGATATGTACGGAAACGTCAACTCGACGCATGTCTCCGGCACGAAAATGATGAACGGCATCGGCGGTTCCGGCGACTTCGCCCGTAACGCACGAATCGCCATCTTCGTCACGAAATCGATTGCAAAAGGCGGCAAGATCTCAAGCGTCGTTCCGTTTGCTTCCCACGTAGACCATACGGAGCACGATGTCGATGTAGTCGTAACTGAACAAGGGTATGCAGACCTTCGCGGACTTGCACCGCGCCAGCGCGTTGAAGTCATCATCGAAAACTGCGTACACCCGGACTACCGTCCGCAAATGCGCGAGTATTACGAAGAAGCGCTGACACGCGGCGGTCAGACGCCTCATGTCCTTGAGAAAGCTTTTTCTTGGCACGAAGCGCTTGCGAAAAACGGCACGATGCTAGCTGAAAAAAAGCAATTGGTATAAATAAATAAAACCGGGCAGCCTTTGGCTGCCCGGTTTTTTTCTGTCTGTTCAGCGATTGCCATACATTTCGGAGGTGTTTCGGGAATATAATTCGATAATATTGCCGAATGGATCTTCCGTATACACGAGGTAATGCGGTTTGCCTTTATTGATGTTCCACATTTTGCTGCGCTGATGCCCGCCGTGCTGTACGACGCGTTCGATGGATTCTATGATGTCATCGACGACCAGCGCGATGTGGAAAAATCCTGCATGATGGGCAGGTTTTTCTTTTGAAAACGCTGGTTGCTGAAATTCAAAGAGTTCAATTCCGACACCGCTAGATGACATTAAATGAACGTTTCTCATCTTTTGGATCTCCGGCCCCTGCAAATCGTGCGTCATAGAACTCGGCCCTTCAGCTTCGGCGTCGAATTCAAAAGGACCCGCCAAAATGCGGAAATTAAAAACTTTCCGGTACCAGTCAATCGCTTTATCCAAATCCTGAACTGCAAGCCCCACATGTGTAATTGCTGCCATGGTGATTCCTCCTTTGTACTGTACTGTTTCTGTACCCCGCTTTCCACTCAGTCATGCAGAAAATGCCAAACAGACGATAGTTTAGTCGAAAATAGTTGTTGCCAGCCAGGATTTTTAGTATTATAATAAACAATTGTGAAATTCTGAAATGAGGGTTCTAAAAATGAAAAATTCGATCTATGGATTGACGATAGAACAATTAAAAGATTGGTTTGTAGAAAATGGCGAAAAGAAATACCGTGCTGAGCAAGTATGGGACTGGTTGTATATCAAGCGTGTCGCTGAATTTTCAGAGATGAAAAACTTGTCGAAGGAATGCATCGAGCTTCTGGAAAACAATTTTGCCATCCGTACTTTGGAAGAGGCAGTCAAGCAGGAATCATCCGACGGAACGATTAAATTCCTGTTCCGTCTCCAAGACGGCAACTTGATCGAAACGGTATTGATGCGTTTTAAATACGGCAACTCGGTTTGTGTTACGACACAAGTCGGCTGCAACATCGGCTGCAGTTTCTGCGCCAGCGGACTTTTGAAAAAGAGCCGCGATTTAACTGCGGGCGAAATCGTCGAGCAGATTGTGCAAGTGCAGGCGCATTTCGACGCGGCGGAAAAAGAAGAGCGCGTCAGCCACATCGTCGTGATGGGCATCGGCGAACCGTTCGATAATTATTCGAATTTGATGGACTTCCTCCACGTCGTGAATTCCCAAAAGGGCCTCGCAATCGGAGCACGCCACATCACGGTTTCAACGAGCGGCATTGTGCCGAAGATCTACGATTATGCGGATGAAGGCCTGCAGGTCAACTTGGCGATTTCGATCCATGCGCCGACGAATGAATTGCGTACGCGCATCATGAAGATCAACAAAGCGTATCCGGTCGAAAAGCTGATGGCTGCAATCGATTATTATTTGGAGAAATCAAACCGCCGCATCACGTTCGAGTACATTATGCTGCGCGACATCAATGATCACGTGGAAGAAGCGAACAAGCTCGCGAAATTGCTCGAAGACAAGCGTCATTTGTCTTACGTCAACTTGATTCCTTACAACTCTGTGGATGAGCATGACCAATACCAGCAAAGCACACCTGAAGCGATTACCGCATTCTATGATGCGTTGAAGAAAAAAGGCATCAATTGCGGTGTGCGCCACGAACAAGGTGCAGACATCGACGCAGCTTGCGGCCAATTGCGCAGCAAACAGATCAAAAAAGACAAAAAGCCGGTAACGGTTTAATAGCGTGACAGGCAGAGAGCCTCCGACAATGTCGGGGGCTTTTTGTTGCGGGAAAATTTTTCTGGAGGCGAATGAGTTAGATGGAAAGTTGCTTCATGAAAAAAGGGAGTAACGAAGCCGGTCAAAGCCGGATATGGCAGTCGCATTGGGCATTGTACAGTTCTCTAAAGGCTTACAGAGTGATTTGTAGGGGGAATATTCATTTGAATGCGCTACAGGACAAGGGGGACCGTTATGGGCTTTTTAGAAAAATGCCCATAGCTTTAGCGATAGCGGTAGCTGGTTTAGTTACGAGAGAAGCCTGTCTAATGTATATTTGTAATTTACTGCAAATTCTCTATAATAAAAGAAAATGCTTTAGAGGAGAATGAATCATGGCAGAAATTAAAATAGATCATTTAGGCAAGAGATACGATGACGGTGCTCTTGCCGTCAGCGATTTCAATTTGCACATCAAAAATAAAGAGTTTATCGTTTTTGTCGGGCCATCGGGCTGCGGAAAATCGACGACTCTCCGAATGATTGCCGGCCTTGAAGAAATTTCAGAAGGCGAATTTTTCATCGATGACAAGCGAATGAACGATGTCCAGCCGAAAGAGCGCGACATCGCCATGGTCTTCCAAAACTATGCACTTTACCCGCACATGACTGTTTATGAAAATATGGCATTCGGCTTGAAGTTGCGAAAGTTCAAAAAGCCGGAAATCAAGCGTCGCGTTGATGAAGCTGCGGCAATTCTTGGCTTGGAAGAGTATTTAAACAGAAAACCGAAAGCGCTCTCAGGTGGACAGCGCCAGCGTGTAGCACTTGGGCGTGCGATTGTGCGCGATGCGAAAGTCTTCCTGATGGATGAGCCTTTGTCGAACTTGGACGCAAAATTACGTGTGCAAATGCGGGCAGAAATTTCGAAGTTGCACAACCGTTTGAAAACGACGACCATTTACGTGACGCATGACCAGACGGAAGCGATGACGATGGCTTCCCGCATTGTCGTCATGAAAGACGGCTTGATCCAGCAAGTCGGAACGCCGAAGCAAGTTTACGATTTTCCGGACAACCGTTTTGTCGGCGGTTTTATCGGCTCCCCGGCGATGAACTTCTTTGAAGGCAAGCTTGAGGGGAATTCGTTTGTCATCAAAAAAAAACAGATTGCAGTGCCGGCGGAATTATTGGAAGTGCTAAAAGCGGAAGGTTATGACGGTAAGGCGGCGACGCTTGGTATTCGTCCGGAGCATATTCACGTCAACAACGAAGACTTGTCAGGCATTCCAGTAAGTGAGTTTGAGGCGACGGTTATGGTGTCGGAGCTGACCGGTGCAGAGACGATCCTCCATGCGGTTTATGAGGATCAGGATTTTATTGCCCGTGTCGATGCGATGACGTCGATCGAAGCAGGTCACCAAGCGACGCTGGCATTTGATATGGCGCATGTGCATTTCTTCGATGCTGAAACTGGCGAGCGCATCAAAGCGGTCGAGCGTGCGGAAGTGACAGTCTAACATTATCGACACCTGGATCGGTTAGAAAGTTAACCTATCCGAGTGTTTTTTGATAGGGAAGTTATTGTTATTGTGGTGCAGACGGACGCTAAGTTTTTGTGTTTGAATAGCTTGCGCTATGAGACTGCGCTTCAACTGCCGCTTTAGATTGAGAGCGGGTGATCGTGTCTTTAAATCTCTCAAACTAATAAGTTAGAAAAGAGGTCCCTGACTGTTCTTGCCTACATAATTTGCGATATCAGACTGCGCTTCAGGGGCACGCTTGCCGGGGGCGGGCGTCGAACCAAGGTGACAAAGTACAAAAGCCTGCGACACATCTGCAAGCAGATGTGTCGCAAATGAATAAGTTCAGTAGCCCTTCACTTATTCATTCGCTCCGTCTCTAGATTTCGAGGTGTTGATCGTTTTTTTCACCTTGCACTGAATGAGCTAAGTCAGTTTTCTGTTCAGGATGTCCAACTAAGGAAGCGATTTCCCCAACAGCGGATGAATGTTACAGAAGCAGTTATTATTTAACTTACTACGACCAATGAAATCAAAAAGCCGCCTTGCGCTCACTGCAAGAGGCCAACCCAAAGCGAGGCGGCGAATCCATTCATGATGCCCCAAAAAACCAGCGTCATATTTTCACACAGAAATTCCAGTCATTCAACCCAATGAAATATAATAGCCACCTAGTGCTCGCAGGTGAAGCGAAGTATTGAGACAGGTGTTCTTTCTGGCTCAATATGGGAGCGGGACCCTAAGTGAGGCGACGGATAGGTGGGTGAAACTAAAAACGAACAGACAAACTTTGCCGCACAAGAATTCTAAATTACTCCCCAATACGAATAACAGCTCTACTTTTTCCGCCAAATCGCTGGGAAATTTGAAAAAATCGGGGTGAGTTCGGTGTTGATAAGTTTAGGGAGACGGAATTAGGGAAGACAAGTTAACATAGAGTTTTCAAAAAAAGGAGTGGACACAGAATGGTGAGAATTGCAGTGGAACATCCATTTACATCAGTACGCGATGCGTTAGTTCAAAAAGGGTATAATGCAGAAATGCTCGAGAATAAGACAGATGCGCCAGATTACGACGTTATAGTCGTCCGTGACCAAGAAGATCTGACGGATTTCCATATGAGTGTATCTCTAGTGGGAGCAAGAGGCCTTACATTATTTGAAATCGTAGAAGAAGTGGAAGAGCGCCTAGTGCGCCAAGGCAAAATTCAATCGCCTGCGCCAATGGCGGGCGAGCATGAATCCGATTCAGGCGGTGCTGGAAGCTTTATCGCCGGAGCAGTGACGGGTGCTTTGGTCGGGGCGGCTGCTGGATTATTGCTTGCGCCGAAGAGCGGTAAGGAACTACAGGAGCAATTAAAAGAAAAAACTGCAGATTCCACTGAAAAAATGAGCGGTTCCATTGATCAGGCAAAAGAAAAGGCTGATGAATTGAAAGCGAAGCACGAAGAGAAAAAAGAAGAGAAAGAATTGGAAAAGCAAGAAAAAGAAATTGAAAAAGAAGAGAAGCAACATGAAAAAGCAATCGAAAAAGAAGAGAAAAAAGAAGAAAAAGCACAAAAAGAGCACGACAAAGCTGAGGAAAAAGTAGAAAAAGAAATCAAAAAAGCCGAAAAAGATGCTAGCGGAGGCGTAGATGTCGTGGAATTCGGCGAATCATCCCTCGATAAAAATTCAGGCGGTAAGATTAAAGTTGAACCATCTGATGCAGCTAAAAAAAATAACTAAGTTACTCTACTAAAAAGCCTCCTGCATATGCAGGAGGCTTTTTTTGCAGTTATTCAGCTGCGATTTCATCGATCGGGTCATGTGGCTCGGGTTCAGGAACGAATATGAGAACGACAAATCCGATGACGAAGAGAACAACTAAACTTAAGACGCCCATGCTGGTGTTCCCTGTCACTTGCGCTGTGACGCCGACAAGCAGGGGACCGGAAATTGCGGCGAACTTACCGAAAATATTGTAGAAGCCGAAAAATTCATTGGCGTTTTGTTTTGGCACCAACTTGCCGAAATAAGAGCGGCTCAGCGCTTGAATGCCGCCTTGGCTGGAGGCGACTAACATCGCGAGAATCCAGAAGTCAAAAATGGTTTCGATAAAGAACGCATAAATGCAGACGAAGATGTAGACGATAATGCCAACATAAAGCATTTTTTTTCCTGTAAACCGGTCGGCCAGCCTGCCATAAAGAATGGCAAAAGGGGCTGCGACCACTTGTGTAGCGAACAACACGATCAGCAAGCTCGTGGCACTTAAGCCCAGATCTGTGCCGTATGCGGTCGACAAGGCAATGATGGTGCCAACTCCATCAATGTAAAAGAAGTAGGCGATCAGAAACAACAGCAAGGCACGGTACTGCCTAATTTCGCGGATGGTTTTGCCGAGACGCCGGAAGCTCTGGGCTACTGGCTTTGCTTCGCGTTCGATGAAATGCAGCGGCTTGACGTGGCGAAGCATAGGTGTGGTAAAAACAATCCACCATGCAGCGGTGATCAGGAACGCAAGGCGGCTCGCGTTGGTAACAGAAAGCGGCAATACCCCGTTTTGGGACAACAGAATGATGAGGATGGCCAGCGCAAACGGAATGGTTGAGCCAATATAGCCGAGGCCGTAACCGAATGCCGAAACACGGTTCATCCGCTTGCTGGTGGTGACATCGACAATGAAGGCGTCGTAAAACAAGTTCGCCCCTGTCGCTCCGAGCGCGGCAAATGTATAGCAGATCAACAGCCAGAGCCACTCACCTTCCGGAACAAAAGCGAGCATCGCTGTAGAAATAGTGCCAAGTAGGAAGAATGCAGTAAAAAAGCGTTTTTTCATGCCTTCATAATCGGCGATGGTGCCGAGGATTGGGCCGATCATTGCCAGGGTGAACGTGAAAATGGCAATGGTATAACCTAGATAAGCAGTCGAATCCGCCAGTTCGATGCCCGCGTTTGTTGCCGCTGCTTTATAAAAGAGCGGAAATACTGCCGTTGTGATGATGATGGAGTAAGCGGAATTGCCCCAATCATAAAGAGCCCAGCTCTTTTCCATTTTTGTATACTTCGCCATAGCCCAGAGCCCCCTTTTTGGTAAGTCTATTGTACAAGATGGGCCTCCGAAAAAGACAGTTTTTCCTGTGGATTTACTGAATTTTACAAAAATTAATCAGCAGGTATTTTTGCAAAGCATTTGTCGGGGCGCTTGGAGTTCGCTACACTATAACGGAAAGCGGGTGCGGATTATGAAATTGGTGTCATGGAATGTCAACGGCCTTCGGGCTGTCGTGAAAAAAGGGTTTATGGATTTTTTTGAAACGATCGATGCCGACATTTTCTGTTTACAGGAAATCAAATTGCAGAAAGGCCAGATTGAATTGGATCTTCCGGGATATTATAGCTATTGGAATTATGCTGAAAAGAAAGGCTATTCGGGTACCGCGATTTTCACGAAAGAGCGTCCGTTAAGCGTGGACTACGGGGTAGGGCTTGAAGAGCACGATGCGGAAGGGCGGCTCATCACTTTGGAGTTTCCTGGATTCTATGTCGTCAATATTTATACGCCGAACTCCCAGCACGGACTGTTGCGTCTTGCGTACCGATTGCTGTGGGAAGACCGCTTGCTTTCGTATGTTCAGGAATTGGACCGCACGAAGCCGGTTATCTTATGCGGGGATTTGAATGTCGCCCATCAGGAAATTGATTTGAAAAACCCGAAAGCGAACCGTAAAAATTCCGGTTTTACGCCAGAGGAGCGAGGAAAGATGGGTGATTTTCTCGATAGCGGTTTTGTCGATACATTCCGCCATTTTCATCCGGAAGAAAGCGGCCATTATTCATGGTGGTCGTATCGGTCGAATTGCCGGGAAAAGAACGTCGGCTGGCGGATCGATTATTTTATCGCGTCAAACCGGCTGATCGAACGTATGCAAAGCGCTTCGATCCATACGAATATTTACGGATCCGATCATTGTCCGGTTGAATTGCATTTGGTTCGCTAATCAGTAAATTATGCAGTTATTCAAAATTAGCAATTGAACAAAAAACGGTATGAGCGCTGGAATCAGCTCATACCGTTTTTTCGTCTCATACAAGTTTCACGTGAAACATTCAGACGCCCATCACGCGTTGTGCCAGGCGTTTGCAATTGTTCTGGTCAAAATAATCGATGTAATCATGAGCCTTTTCATGCCACTCATTATGCGTGATATTATGGTCGACTATATAGGAAAGCTTGTTGTACACATCTTCGACTTCTGCAGCTTTGTAACCGTATAAATCTGTGTCGAGGTCGAGGTAGGAACCGCGTCTTTCGGTATATTCCTGCTGGTCGAACATGAAAAAGATGATTGGTTTATTCAAATAAAGAAAGTCCCAGGAGACGCTCGTGATGTCTGTCAAAAGCATATCGTTTTCTTCGATGGAGCGTTCAATGGATGTGTGATTGAAGTCCAGGAATTCGATGCCGTAATCCTGGTCGGCGAGCGGGAAGAAATGCTCTTCAAAACGCTTCATGAAAGGGTGTAGCGCAATCTGCAGATGGATGTCGTTGGATTTCAATAGCTGCCGTATGCCGGCGTGTTGAAGCAGGCCGATTGTGCTGCGGAAATAATTGCTTTCAAGAAACGCTTCCTTAGATAAATCAAACAGCCATTCACGCCATGTCATCATCATAAGGATGCGCTTCATCTCTTTCGGAGGCTGCTGATTCGGCGGGTAGCGGTCAAAGCGGGGGAAACCAGTGATGATCAGTTTCTCTTCAGGGATTTCCCATTTATCGCGCTTCAGTTCGTATTCATACTGTGAAGCGCAATTGAAATAATCCGTCCGTTTGAGGAGCGGAATGTCTTCTTTTTGGATGAGGATCTTTTTGAAGCCTTCGATTCCGTGGCTGACGTGCGTAATGACAGTCCGCCGGTTTAAATTTAAAAATTTGTCGGCAGAAGGTACGATGTCATAAAGCAGCGAGTGGCTGTGGAACGTATAGTCTGCACGGAAGAACAACAAATAATTACGGAAGCTGCCAAGCGCAACGGCATTGGGGATCTCCCCATTTTTTGCGTAGTCGGTCGAAGGGTCATACATCCAATAAGCGGTCACTTGGCCAGCATGGTTATTGACCAGGTATCTATGGAAGACAGAAGCATTATCTTCATATTTCTCTCCAAGATTCCCCCCAACTAAAGCGATTTTCGGTCCTTTTGAGTTTCGGTAAAATCGGGAGAGTAAGTATGCCGCGGATACTTTTAGAAAAACTTTCAAAGGGTCCCATCTCCTTTTCTCTTTCAAGGTAACGCTCATTTCTAGCCCTGCTTTCTATAATCTATTACGTTCTAGTTTTCCATATCCAGAGGGATTTGTCTAATGCAAGAGGAAGTGTAACGGCCAGTAGTTAGGACAGCCGTTGATTTGAAAGCTAAAATGAAGGAAATGAAATGCAGTGAAAGCAAACCAGGCCACAAGGCAGAACACTATTGATTATTTAATCCAGCCAGCATTTAAAGCTTACCGGATTTATATTTAACGCATAAAAGCGCTGACCTTGTAAAAGATCAGCGCTTTTATTCAACAATTATTCAATGAAGAATGATTCACTCCGAATACGTTTTCCACATCGATCAAAAAGGCGATGCCTTTACCAGGAGCGTTCAGGTCAACGGCTTGTTCAATGCTGTCGACGACTTTTTCAGCGAAACTGGTCGGAACAAGCGTCAGCACGATGTCCTTTTCGGGATCGATTGAAAAGTTCATGAATTTCTTTTGTTCATTTACGCCCGTGCCGCGGCCATTCAGGATGGTGCCGCCTTCCGCGCCAGCTTTAGAAGCGGCTTTCACGACGAGTTCTGAATCACCGGAATTTACGATGGTCACAATCAATTGGAAATCTTTCGGTTCTGCCATTTTTTCCACTCCTCGCATCTTTTTTCGGTCGTCTTCACGGTCGTTCAGGTGGGGTACGCCAAGCAATTGGCTCAAGTGTATCGTAAAGCCGAGGCCGTGTCCCGATATCCCGAGCTTTCCGGCATCGCTGACAGCGTCAGCTACGGCGAACTCGATTTCCCCATCGACCGCGATGAAAACCACGTCTTTTTCATGTGTTGCAGGAAGGCCGAAAAAAGTAGTTTTTTCATTGCGGCCGATTCCTTCTGCATACAGAACAGTGGCACCGTCCGCGCCCGCTTTTTTAGCGGCAGCAATAATGTCGCGGGATGCCCCGCGTTTGACGATAGCAATCATCAGTCTATGATTCAGGTTCATGATCTGGTTTCCCTGCCTTTCGGTTAAAGAGTAAGCCGAGTGTTAGAACGGCGATGATCGGGGTCAATGCAACGAGTGCAATCATGCCGAAGCCGTCGATGAGCGGATCCCGCCCTTCGATGACCGAAGCGATGCCGACTGCCACAGAGACGATGAAAGTGACCGTCATTGGCCCGGTTGCGACACCTCCTGAATCGAAGGCGATGGCGATAAACGTGCGCGTGGAAAAGAAAATCAGGATAAGTGCAATCAAATAGCCGGGCACGATGAAATACCAAATCGACCAGCCGGTCAAAATGCGCACCATCGATAATGCGATGGATAAGCCGACTCCTGTAGAAAGAGTGTAGAGCATGATTTTGGCGGAAATATACCCGCCGGTTTCCCGGTCAACTTCATCATTCATGATGCGGACGGCGGGTTCTGCGAAAGTTGCCACGAAACCAAGAACGAAACCGATTGGGATGATGGCCCAGCGCTGATTCCATTCCCCAAGTTCTGCTCCCATCAATTCACCGAATGGCATAAAGCCGATGTGTACGCCTTGCAGGAAGAAAGCCAGTCCGAAAAAGGTGAGAACAAAACCGAGAGCAGTCTGAAGGACCCTTTCTTTAGGCAGTTTGAGCATAAACAATTGAAATACGCCGAAAAACAGGATGAGCGGAAGCAAGGCCATGCTGACTTCGAGCAATATGCCCCCGAAACCTTGGAAAATATACAGATTCATCGGTACAGCACCCCCAAGATCATCACCGCAATGATTGGGCCGATCGAAGCGAGGCCGATCAAGCCGAAGCCTTCGCCACTGCTCGGCTTATCGGAACGAAGGACCGAAGCGACGCCGATTCCAAGTGCTAAGATGAACGGCACTGCCATCGGGCCAGTCGTGACGCCCCCGGCATCAAAAGATATGGGGATGAACGACTCAGGTACGAAAAAGGATAATAGGAACACAATCGTGTAGCCGCCAATGAGCATATAATGGATCGGAATGCTGAAAAGCGTCCGGACCATGGACAGACCGACAAAAATGGCCAGGCCGATGGAGACCGATAGGATAAGGACGTTTGTCGAAATAGCGCCACCCGAAACTTGGTCGATCTGATTGGCGAGTACGCGCACATCCGGTTCTGCGACTGTAACGACAAGGCCGAGTAAAAGGCCAGTCCCGATGATTAGCCATGGCTTTCGGGTGAGCGGCAGTTTCTTGCCGATCATTTCACCGATCGGAAGCAAGCCTGCATTAACCCCGAGCAGAAAAAGAAAGAAGCCGGTACCGACGAAGACGACGCCGATCAAAAATTGCAATAAGGCTTCGAGCGGGAGCCGGATGAAGAAAATCTGCAATAAAATCACGACGGCTGTAACCGGAAGGATGGCAGATGTGACTTCCTTGAAGGTGTGTTTTACATTGTCCATGAAGCATCTCCTTTTCGGCAGAATTTGGTCTGGTGCATAAACTAGTGACGGATGGGAAAAAATTCTTTTTCTCGTTAAGATAGAACAAGCTCATGCGCAGCAAGGAGGAATAGAGATGAAGAAAGAGAAAAAAACCGAACCGATGCTGCCCCCAAAACTTGAACTATTTTCTTTTATTGAATCACTAGATGATGGATATGTCCATGACTGTCGGTTGGCCGAGGAATAATTACCTGCGGAGAAAGTTCATTTTGATCAGGTGAAATTCGACAATATCCGCTTTTCAGACGGAGATTGGTCATGCAGTGAATTCGCAGATGTTGTATTCATCAATTGCGATTTATCGAATGTGGACTTCAGCCGCAGCGTATTTCACCGGACGCATTTTGTGAACTGCCGCTTGCTTGGGACGGATTTTACAGAAAGCACAATCCGCTACACGCGGTTTGTCGGATGCCGCCTCAATTATTCGGTGTTTGGGTTTTCGCATTTGAACGAAGTTTCCTTTGAAGAAAGCATACTCCGGGAGACAGCCTTCTATAGAAGTGGAGCTGAAGGGCAGCAAGTTTCCGAATAGTGAATTGGATGGCGCGAACTTTACGGGCACTTCGCTCAAGCAAACCGATTTAAGTTCAAGCAGGTTCGAGGACTTGCAATTGACAACGGATTTGCTTGCGGGGTGCAAAGTATCCACTGATCAGGCACTGTTTTTTGCACGCAAATTGGGATTAATCATTGTCGAGTGAGTAAATATGAAATAAGTGTACCTTTTAACCTTAAAATATTCCAATTATTATATAAAATAGATTCTGTTCACTAAATATTCATTCTATTTTAAAAAATTATCCATTAAATGATTGCTCATTCACTTTAATTGCAGTATATTTAAAATTATTAGAAACATACTAAAAGGAGTAGGAGCTATATAATGAAACAATTAAGCAAAAAAATAAAAGACTTGAGAGAAGCCAGAAGCCTTTCCCCGGAAGAACTAGCAGATCGTCTCGGTTTCGCGAAAAGTACCGTGTGGGCATATGAAAGCGGCAAAAAACAAGTTTCTGTGGTGCATTTGGAACGCCTCGCCGATTTTTTTGAAATCTCTGTAGACAGCCTATTGGACCGCGACGATCACATGATCAACCTGGACCTTCAAAATACGAATTTCCTGAATGAATATACGATCATGTTGGACGATAAGCCATTGAACGAAGCGGAACTTGCTGAAGCAGCTTCTTTTATTCAAGTAAAGCGCCGCATGGGCAGCTACGGCATGGCAACTTAATAAAATCTAGTCCCTCTTTTCAGTCTTCTGAAGAGAGGTTTTTTGCGTGAATAAGAAATGATGAATTGTTTTTGACAGAATAATCTGTCAAAATATAGAGAAACAACAAAGAATTGGCGGTGAGGATTTGAGGAGATATATTATGTACGAAACTTATCGCTTAGGTATTCTCATCGACCATTTAAAGGCAGAAGATTTAATTAGCCAAATTGATGAATATATTGCAGAAACGCCTATTGATCAAATACCCCATGTTTTTTATGTTCTGTCTCTTGCGAGTAACCGGCGCATCATGCTGGAACTATTGACGGATCTGGCACGTGGAGTCGATGAGGAATTGCCGGCGTCGATCGTGGCAGGGATTTTATTTAAGGACCGGGAGCGCTATACGGTGGCTGAGTTATATGGGAAGGTCGGGATGCTTGCGTCTTTGCTGTCAGATGTTGACGGTGAGATTGCGGTGAGCTTTCGAGAGTTGAAAGACTCTTACGACGAAGTGCAAGCAGTGTACGGGCGGCGTTTCAAGCGGAAAAAAGCCCGTGAGCGGATGCTTGCCCGAAGTCAAAAGGTGTTGGAAGAAGAATTGTCCCAATATGCATCCTTTGCTGAGGAAATGGACCGCAAAGAATGGTGGTTCGCATAAGCCTTGTTATTGTGGTTGCTGTAGCTAGGACAAACTATATATAGCAACTTTAGAGGCAAGGGGAAACTCCACATCGCTTTTCAGCGAGAAACCGAGCAGCAGATGAAAGAAGAAAAAGTGAACAATGATGTTGTTTTAGGCCTGATGGACTGGAAAGGAATGCTGCAACCGTATTTTTTCCTATTGGCGAGGGTCTACCCGTAAGGTCGATGTCATCTTTTCGATTTTTATAAGAAAGGCCTTTTCAGCCACCCGGAGAAACAATCAGTTTCCTGGGTGGCTTTTCGTGTGCCAGAAAAGAAAAGGCCCTCCAATTATGGTAAGCTACGTTCATAGTATAAGAGTATGGGGAGTGTTTAAAGGTGTTGGAAGAAGCAAGAAAATTACTACAGTCGCATTTCGGATATGACAGCTTCCGGACCGGCCAGGAACAGGCCATCACGCAAGTATTCGAAGGGAAAAATACGATTTGCGTCATGCCGACAGGCGGCGGGAAGTCGATGTGCTACCAGATTCCTGCACTGGCTATGGAAGGGACGACGATTGTTGTGTCTCCGCTGATCTCCCTTATGAAAGACCAAGTCGACACTCTGCAGGCCGCAGGGATTCCGGCGGCTGCCATCAATAGTTCGCTCGATGTTTACGAAGTCCGCGAGATTCTTCACGAAGTCCAGATGGGCATCGTGAAGCTATTGTATATCGCGCCTGAGCGCCTCGATTCGGAAATGTTTTTGGACGGCCTTCAAGGCGTTAAGGTTCCGCTGATTGCGGTCGATGAAGCACATTGCATTTCGCAGTGGGGCCATGATTTCCGGCCGAGTTACCGCTTGATCAGCCGGATGCTGGAGATTTTTCCGGATCATCCGACTGTGCTTGCGCTGACAGCGACGGCGACGCCTCAAGTGCGAGAAGATATTTGCCGCATATTGGATATTAAGGAAGAAAATACGGTCATCACGGGTTTTGAAAGAGCGAATTTAAGCTTTTCCGTCATTCAAGGACAGGACCGGGAACGCTTTATCCGTGATTATGTCCAGAAAAATGACAAAGAAGCGGGAATCATTTACGCGGCTACACGAAAAACCGTCGATTCGGTTTATGAGTCGCTCATCAAGCGGGGCGTCAAGGCGGCAAAATACCACGCTGGCATGCCCGACGAAGAGCGGCGCCTCGGACAAGAGCGTTTTTTGAACGATGAAGTGACGGTGATGGTGGCAACAAACGCCTTCGGAATGGGTATCGACAAATCCAATATCCGCTACGTCATCCACTATCAGCTGCCGAAAAACATGGAAAGCTATTATCAGGAAGCGGGACGCGCCGGACGCGACGGATTGCCGAGTGAATGCATCGTGCTTTATGCGTCGCAGGATGTACAGACGCAGCGCTTCTTGATCGATCAGGCGCAAGACCCGTCGCGGATTCCGGGGGAGTTGAAGAAGCTCCAGGGAATGGTCGACTATTGCCATACAGAAAACTGCCTTCAGCAATTCATCATCC
Source organism: Planococcus sp. ISL-109 (assembly GCF_018613655.1). Lineage (GTDB taxonomy): Bacteria > Bacillota > Bacilli > Bacillales_A > Planococcaceae > Planococcus. Next base: position 123,735 of record NZ_JAGGPW010000006.1, on the reverse strand, counting down.
AGTATTTTGGTGACGGCAGTGCCGCTGTTTGTGGCCATTGCGGCAATTGCGTCGACGAGCGAGAAAGCCAGGACGTGACTGAAGATGTCCAAAAAGTGCTGTCATGCGTCATCCGTATGGGGCAGAAATTCGGTAAAATGATGACTGCCCAAGTGCTGACCGGCTCGCGTAATAAAAAAGTGCTGGAGTTCAGGTTCGATAAATTATCGACTTACGGCGTGCTGAAGCACATGAATTCAAAAGAAGTATCGAATCTGATTGAATTTATGATTTCACAGGAACTGTTGGCGGTCGAACAAGGAAGCTTCCCGACCATTTATGTGCCTGATGGCGGCCGGGACGTTTTGCTTGGAAAACGCCGTGTGCTCAGAAAAGGTGCCGTGGTGACGAAACAAATCTCCGCCAACGATCCATTGTTCGAAGAGTTGCGTATTGTGCGTAAAGCGTTAGCGGACCAAGTGGGCGTACCGCCGTTTGTCATTTTTTCCGATAAAAGCTTGCAGGATATGGTCGCGCGCAAACCGAAAGACGAAGAGGCTTTCCTAGAAGTCAGCGGGGTCGGTGCGAACAAATTGGAGAAATACGGAGAGAAATTTCTTGAAGCGATCCGTGTGCATGAAACTGTGAATAATTTGTAGCAATTCAGTGACTCTATCCGATTCATTTGCCTCATTCAATGAGGCATAAGGAATTGGATAAATCATGAAGATTACAATGCCGCTCAAAAGACCGCAGAAAACGATTCAGTTTTCTGCGGTCTTTTTTTTTTTTTTTTGAAAAATCTTGTCTTTAATTTTTATCATCATCCCGCTAGAGCTGCGTAAGAGGTGGGCAAGCGGCTGGTTTTCAGAATCTCAACGTCAGGGAAATACTAGACTCCGCCTATTATAAGGAGCGCAACAAAACCGTGTGCACCAGTATTCTGTATAAATTACTGTATCAATATACACAAATGACGAATAGAAAGAAAACTCCGCCGATTATTAACTGAAAGCGTTTTCATGGTAAATCACTGGATTTTCAATGAATCTTCAAGCACTTGCTAAATATTTCACAAAATGCAATTGTATATATATTCAATTATATGATATACTATCATAATATTATGACAAATTATCGTGTTAGAGGAGGCGGTTTTATTGAGTAAGAAAGAGTATCCGGTCGCACAAGGACTGTATCATCCTGACCAAGAGCATGAAGCTTGCGGTATTGGGATGATTGCTAATATAGACGGCAGAAAATCTCATAGCATCGTGCAGAACGCGGTGAACATCCTTTGTAATTTAGAGCATCGCGGCGGTCAATCATCCGATACGAGCACAGGAGATGGCGCGGGGATTCTAACACAGATTCCGCACCGTTTTTTCCTGAAGCAATGTGAAAAGGAAGACATCGCACTTCCTGAAGAAGGACGATACGGCATCGGAATGATTTTCATGCCGCAAGATTACGACCTGCGCATTAAAGCGAAAGATGTCATCCAGCGAATCGTCAAGGAGGAAGGCCAAGAGTCACTCGGCTGGCGTCCGGTTCCAATCAACGATTCGTTTGTCGGGAAAGTGGCAGCAAAAACCAAACCGGTCATTCGCCAGATTTTCATCGGCGCGTCAAAAGACTTGGAGACGCGCATGGATCTCGAGCGCCGGCTATATATTATCCGCAAGCGCATCGAGCAGGAGATGGTGGGCGTGGAAGAGTTCAAGGATGTTTATTTCAGCAGCTTGTCTGCGGGGACGATTGTCTACAAAGGCATGTTGATCCCAGAACAACTGGACTCCTTCTACATCGACCTCAACCACCCCGAATTCAAATCGGCTTTGGCACTTGTCCACTCCCGCTTCAGTACGAACACCTTCCCGAGCTGGCAGCGTTCCCACCCGAACCGTTACTCTATCCACAACGGTGAATTCAATACATTGCGTGGAAACGTCAACTGGATGCGTGCACGTCAGGCTGCTTGCAGTTCACCGTATTTTAGTGAAAGCGACTTGGAAAAAGTGCTACCGGTCATCGACGAAACAGGAAGCGACTCGTCCATGTTCGACAATTGCTTCGAATTTCTTCATCTGTCAGGACGTTCACTGGCGCATACGGCGATGATGATGGTGCCGGAACCGTGGGTCAACGACAAATCGATCGATAAGAAAAAGCGTGATTTCTATGAATACCACAGTACGCTCATGGAGCCATGGGACGGCCCTGCGGCGCTGGTGTTCACAGATGGCCGGCAAATCGCAGCATGCCTTGACCGCAACGGCTTACGCCCGGCGCGCTATTACATTACAAAAAGCGGCATGATCGTACTCGGTTCTGAAGTCGGGGCACTCGATATCTTCTCCGATGACATTGTCTACAAAGATCGCCTGCGCCCAGGGAAGATGTTGTTGATCGACCTTGAAGCCGGCAAAATCGTGCCGGATGAAGAAATCAAAATGCAGATTGCTTCCGAACTGCCTTATAAAGATTGGGTAAAAGATAATTTGCTCGATTTGGCTGATTTGCCGGAACCCAAAGCTGTAGTGCACGAAAAAGAAGAAGCTTTGCTGCAGCTGCAGCTCGCTTTCGGTTACACGCAGGAAGAAGTCCAGAAAATCATCAAGCCGCTGGCGTCCGACGGAAAAGATCCTGTCGGTTCGATGGGCTACGATTCACCACTTGCGGTCCTGTCAAAAAAACCTCAGCTTTTATATAATTATTTCAAACAATTATTTGCACAAGTTACCAATCCAGCAATCGATGCGATTCGTGAACAACTCATCACGGCAGCAAGAACAACCATCGGTGCAGAAGGCAATTTGGTGCAGCCGACAGCAGAGAGCGCTCGCCATATCCGTCTTGAGACACCGATTCTCTTGAACGTAGAACTTGAGCGATTGCGTCAGCAAAACTTGCCAGAGTTTAAATCAGTGACCTTGCCGATTCTCTTTGAAGCAAATGGAGGCGCTCAGGCGATGGAAGCGCGGTTGGAAGCAGTGTTTGCGGAAGCAGATGCTGCCATTGAAAAAGGCGCAACGCTCATCATCCTTTCTGACCGTGGCATTAACCGCGAATATGCGGCAATTCCGGCACTCCTTGCAGTATCCGGCCTTCACCACCATCTGATCCGCCAAGGAACGCGCCCGCGCACGAGCATATTGCTGGAGTCCGCTGAACCGCGCGAAGTGCATCATTTTGCGATGCTAATCGGCTACGGTGCAGAAGGCATCAATCCCTATCTGGCGTTTGAAACCATTGAAGATTTGGTGGAGACAGACGATATCCACGGCATGACAGCTGAAAAAGCCGAAGCGAGCTACGTGGATGCTGTAACAGATGGCATTATTAAAATTTTGTCTAAAATGGGAATATCTACCATTCAGAGTTACCGGGGAGCCCAGATTTTCGAAGCGCTCGGGATTCATATGGATGTGATCGACAAATACTTTACTCGTACATCCTCTCGGATTGGCGGCATCGGGCTGGATATTATTGCGAAGGAAGTGTTAATGCGTCATGAAACCGCTTATCCGGTGCGTGAAGGATCCGACGCAGCACTTGAAGCAGGAGATGAGTATCAATACCGTGAAAACGGAGAGGATCACCAGTACAACCCAATGACGATCCATACGCTTCAGCAAGCGTGCCGGACAAATAATTACGATACATTCCGCAAGTATTCAAAACTCTTGACGGATGAAAAAGGCAACCTCCAATCATTGCGCGGCTTGCTGAAATTCAAAGATCGCGCGCCGGTTCCGATTGAAGAAGTCGAGTCGGTCGAAGAAATTTGTGCACGCTTTAAGACGGGCGCCATGTCTTATGGAGCTATCAGCAAAGAAGCACACGAAGCTTTAGCGATTGCGATGAATAAAATCGGCGGACAGAGCAACTCCGGTGAAGGCGGGGAAGAACCTGACCGCTTTACGCTGGATGAAAACGGGGACAACCGCAGAAGTGCCATCAAACAAATCGCTTCCGGCCGTTTCGGTGTTACCAGCCATTATTTGGTCAATGCCGACGAAATCCAGATCAAAGTCGCGCAAGGGGCCAAGCCTGGAGAAGGCGGCCATTTGCCAGGTAAAAAAGTGTATCCGTGGATTGCGGAAGTGCGTGGTTCGACGACTGGCGTCGAATTGATTTCACCGCCTCCGCACCATGATATTTACTCGATCGAAGATTTAGCGGAGCTGATTTTCAACTTGAAAAACGCCAACCCGCGCGCACGCATCAGCGTTAAGCTCGTTTCGGCAGTCGGCGTCGGCACAATCGCAGCAGGTGTTGCGAAAGGCCGTGCGGATCTCGTGTTGATCAGCGGCTATGACGGCGGCACTGGAGCTGCGCCGAAAACCAGCTTGAAACATACCGGCTTGCCTTGGGAAATCGGTCTTGCGGAAACGCACCAGACACTTCTATTAAATGGCCTGCGCGACCGCATCGTCGTCGAAACAGACGGCAAGATGATGGCCGGCCGCGATGTCGTCACCGCTGCACTTTTAGGGGCGGAAGAATACGGCTTCTCGACAGCGCCGCTCGTCGTTCTTGGTTGTGTCATGATGCGCGTCTGCCATTTGGATACATGCCCAGTAGGAATCGCCACACAAAATCCGGAACTGCGCAAGAAATATGCGGGCGAGGCGGATCATGTCGCGAACTTCATGCGCTTTATCGCAATGGAAACGCGCGAATTGATGGCGGAGCTCGGGTTCCGTTCAGTCAATGAAATGATTGGTCGCACCGATGTGCTCGAAACGAACAAAGCGATTAAGCATTGGAAAGCGGAAGGCCTTGATTTGTCTGCGCTTCTTTACCAACCGGAATTGCCTGAGAAAGTCGGCCGCTATGCAACGATTAAACAAGATCATGGCTTGAAGTATACATTGGATGTGCAGGAACTCCTGCCGCGCTGCAGCAATGCGATCGAAACAGGGGAGCCTGTCGAAGTGTCGACCGCAATCCGCAATATCCACCGCGCAACCGGAACGATCATCGGCAGCGCCATCACCCGGAAATACGGGGCGGAAGGCTTGCCGGAAGACACGGTCACATTGAACTTTCAAGGTTCTGCCGGCCAAAGCTTCGGCGCTTTTATACCAAAAGGCATGACGCTCCGGTTGATCGGGGATTCCAACGACTTTGTCGGAAAAGGCTTATCGGGCGGGAAAATCATCGTCGTACCTGCACCGGATTCGACATTCTTGCCGGAGAAGAACATCATCATCGGCAATGTTTCATTCTACGGGGCGTCTTCCGGGGAAGCTTACATCCACGGCATGGCGGGCGAACGTTTCGCGGTCCGTAACAGCGGCGCAAAAATCGTCGTCGAAGGCGTCGGAGACCACGGCTGCGAGTATATGACCGGCGGACGTGTCGTCATTCTTGGCGATACCGGCAAAAACTTTGCAGCGGGCATGTCAGGCGGTGTCGCTTATGTTCTCGATGAAGATGAAACATTCAGCTCGCGTTGCAACGCTGAAATGGTGCACATGCAGCCGCTCGCCGAGCCAAATGAAATTGCTGAATTGAAAGAAATGATCGAAAATCATGTCCATTATACAGGAAGCTTGAACGGCCAGCGTGTCTTGGACCACTGGGATATTATCTCGGCGAAATTCATCCGTGTCATTCCAAAAGCTTATTTGAAAATGAATGAACGCATCAGCAAGCTGCAAGACAGCGGCATGGGGAAATTTGATGCCGAAATGGCGGCATTCGAAGAAAGCAAAATGGCGTCTGCCGGCAAGTAACTGCCGGACAAGGCCGTTTTCATCGAGACATGTTTTGAAAATATGCGAACTGGAGGGAAACGATGGGGAAGATAACCGGATTTATGGAATATGACCGACAGACAATTAAAGAGCGCGACCCTGCGACGCGGACACATGACTGGAGCGATTACACAGTCCCGCTTTCCGAGCAGGAAGTACAAACGCAAGGGGCTCGTTGCATGGATTGCGGCGTCCCGACTTGCCAGACAGCAATGGAACTGGATAACGGCACGACCGGCTGCCCGGTCAATCACCTGATTCCGGAGTGGAATGATCTCGTCTACCGCGGGCAGTGGAAAGAAGCGTTGCACCGCGAACATCTGAAGAACAACTTCCCGGAATTTACGGGCGTCGCATGTCCCGCTCCTTGTGAAGGGGCTTGTGTACTGGGAATTAACGAACCGCCTGTTGCCATTCGGACTGTCGAACGTTCGATTATCGAACGCGGCTTTGCGGAAGGCTGGGTTGTTCCGGAACCGCCAAAACACCGCACCGGCAAAAAAGTGGCGGTCGTCGGGTCGGGTCCTGCGGGACTAGCTGCGGCGGCTCAACTGAACAAAGCGGGGCACACCATCACCGTCTTCGAAAAAAGCGACCGTGTCGGCGGCTTGTTGACTTACGGCATTCCTGAGATGAAACTGTCGTATGACATGGTCATGCGCCGCATTAAAATTTTAGAGCAAGAAGGTATCACATTCGTCACCAATGTGGAAGTCGGCAAAAACTACTCGGCGACGAAACTGCGTGATGATTTCGATTCCGTCATCATGTGCACAGGGGCGACCGTCCACCGCAACATCGATGTGGAAGGGCGCGATCTGGAAGGAGTTCATTTCGCGATGGACTTCCTGCATGCCAGCGCAAAAAGTTTACTTGATTCCGATTTCGAAGACGGCAATTACATCTCAGCTGAAGGTAAAAACGTCATCGTCATCGGCGGCGGCGACACCGGGACGGATTGTCTCGCTACGTCTGTCCGCCACGGCTGCAAGAGCCTCGTGCAATTCGACGTCTATGATAAAAAAGGCGCAATCCGCGATGAAAAAGGCAACCCATGGCCGCAATATCCGAAAGTCCACAGCGTGGAATACGGCCATAAGGAAGCGGCCGCGACTTTCGGCGACGATCCGCGAGCGTATGCCGTCATGACGAAGAAGTTTGTCGGCGATGAAAACGGACAAGTGAAAGAAGTCCATACCGTCAACGTCAAACTGAAAATCGACGAGCAAGGCAACCGCATCCGTGAAGAAATTCCGGGTACGGAAAAAGTTTGGAAAGCGGATCTTATCTTGATCGCCATCGGCTTCAGCGGACCGGAGCAACTGCTCATCGACCAATTGAATGTGGAGACGGATGCCAATTCACGCGTGAAAGCCGAATACGGCGATTACCGCACGAATGTCGAAGGCATTTTTGCAGCGGGTGATATGCGCAGAGGACAGAGCTTGATCGTCTGGGCAATCAACGAAGGCCGTGAAGCAGCAAGAGAATGCGACCGTTATTTGATGGGAAGTACAGTCCTGCCTTAAATATTTGGATATAAATGGAAAGATCCCGGTGGTTTCAAAACCACTGGGATCTTTTAATATTTAGAAGTTTTTTCCTAATTCACTGTAAAATACAATTAATAACTAATAATTTGATTTATTTATAATTTTTAAATTATTTATTTTATGTAAATTTTTTCAGAGTATATTGTGCAAAAGTCCTAACGTGTATATAATAGTTAGTGTAGGACTATCGGCCGCTTATGGAAAGGGCGAAAGCATAAAAACTTAAGCGATCCGGCAGTTGTTCACAAAAATTTAACTCAAACCAGGAGGAATACACATGTTTAAGAAAAGTATTGCAGCTATAGCCTTGTCAGTCATGATGATTTTATCTTTCGGGACCGGAGCTTTTGCAGCCGATGTAACAATTGTTAGCGAAGTGCCTAAGCAGGAAATAGTTTCAAGCATGAGTGATGATGTAATTGCAGCGATTGAAGACGTCAACAAAGTGAATGTGAAAATCGAAGCTGAAATCGCGAAAAATCAAGAGAGAGCCGACAAGCTGTACAATCAATACGAAAAAAAATTAGCAAAAGAAACCGATGCTGAAAAACAGGAACAATTGACGGCAAAATACGAAAAGCAAATCTCGGATTTGATTTTCAAGCTCCAGGAAAAAGCTGAAAGAATGACAGTTAAAGGCATCGAAAAAGCAGAAGCTGCTGGACTTACAGTCGACATGGTATATGTAGATATCAAGTTCGGCAATAAAAACGCGCTTATCGATCCGATTGTAGTAGTTTCCTGGTAAGCGTGTTGTAGATAACTATTAAAAAGAGTAGTATGGGAGTAGAGGAAACTTTACTCTCATTTTTTATATTTCAGAGGATGTGAATTTGTGAAAGGCTTGGATATTTTAAAGGGAAACTATCTGGAAAAAGTTGAAAATGGTACAACCACTCTGGCGTTGTTAGGAAGAGGGGGCGGTTTGGAACTACTGAAACAAAAGATTTTAAAAGATAATACCTTTATTCTTTTTCCAAGTGAAGCTGTTGAGGCTCATGAATTCTACTATATATTGGACGGGGAAATTCAGGCTGAAATTGAAGACGATCTCATAAAGCTTGGCAAGGACGATTTCTTTTCTTGCAAAGAGCTAGAGGTGCCTGTTTCTTTTAAAGTTCTAGAAACGGTTTCGTTATTTTCTGTTTCCACTGTTCCTGTGTTTCATTACTTAAGTAAAATCATTGAAGAACTACGGGGAATCGGTGAACGAGTCGAACAGAAAGATCGCTATACATTCAACCATAGTGCACGTGTAGCCAATTACGCTGTAAAAACCGCTGCCAAAATGAAATTGTCGCGAGATAGTATGGAATCCTTGTTCCTCGCTTCGATCCTCCACGATATCGGCAAGATCAATATTCCCGAAGAAGTGCTGAAAAAGCCATCCAAGCTGACGGATGAAGAATTTGCACTGGTGAAAAAACACCCCGGAGATGGAGCGGCGATGATTCGTGATACGCCGTACAAAGACATTGCAGACATTGTCGAGCAGCATCACGAGCGGGTCAACGGCCGCGGCTATCCGTTCGGTTTGACAGGTGACGAGATTCTGGTCGAAGCGAAAATCATCGGCGTATGCGATACGTTTGATGCGATGACAGAAGACCGTGCATATCGCTCGGCGTTCACTCCTGAATATGCGATGGCTGAGATTGAGCAGCTCATCGGTATCCAATATGATGAGGAAGTGGCGATTGCATTTAAGCACGTGCTAATTGAAGAAGGAAAATTAATAGATACTCCTTAAAAGGATGTTCGTATTCATGCGAGCATCCTTTTTCCATTTTAGGATAATGATGTTTGAAAATAGGCAAATCCGTCTATACTTACTTACACGGAGATTTATAAAATCGAGGAGGAGATTGTGAAATGGCACGAAAATCAGGTGGATTTTTCAGTAAACTCGTACTACTTGGAGTTGGTGCAGCAATTGGTGCAGCATTGACCCAAAAGAAATCGGAAACAGGCAGCACGCAAAGTACTGGCGGCTCATCAACGAGCACAGCCGACATTAAAGAAAACATCAAAAAGAACCTGGACCGCTTTAATGAGCAGTCAGGTGGCATGGTCGATAAAGTGAAGCCGCATATCGACAAAGCAGTCGAAACGGTAAAAACAACGATTGAAAAGCAGCAGCAAATGATGGACAAGGAAAAAGATGCACTTGATAAAGCGAACAAAACTGTCCAGGATGAAGTCGGCAAGACAAAAAATACGGATTCCTCAACGACCAAGGACGCTTCTTCAAAAGACAGTGCATCCTCTGATGCGGGCAAGCCAAGCGGCGGTGTTCACGGCGGCAGCACTTCCTACAGCGAATCATTGAAAAAGAATTTGGGAAATGATGTTTCTGCTGACAAATCTTCAAATGATGGAACATTCAAAAAATAACTTCGGTTATAATAGAATAAAGAGAAGCTATGCCGAGTAAGGGCATAGCTTTTTCTTTCCCTCCAGTAGACAGAAAATTCATACCTTTTAGAACATCAGAGATTGCTGGCGGTATTATGACAAGGGGGTTCGGCCACGTGTTCAGTAACTACAGTACTAATCCTTTTTTTGACGAGATGTTTACGCCTGAAGGAAAACCGAAAGCCCATTACGAAACATTCCATGAAGTGCTCAAGCGATTTTCAGACGATGAGTTGCGGGAAAAGCATGAAACGGCGCAATTGTCGTTTCTCCGACAAGGCATTACGTTTACGGTTTACCATAATAATGTTGGGACTGAACGGACGATGCCGTTCGATTTTGTGCCGATTATCATTCCGCCTGAAGAGTGGGAAGTTGTAGAGAAAGGCATGATACAGCGGGTAGAAGCACTCAACCGCTTTTTAGAGGATGTCTACGATAAGCAAACGATTATTGAAGCTGGAATTGTCCCGCGGTATTTAGTGGAAGATAATCCATATTATTACGGCAAGCAGATGAAAGGCATCAAGATTCCGCTCAGCAATCATATTTTCCTGGCGGGCATCGATTTGATCCGTGATGAACACGGCAAATACCATGTACTGGAAGATAATTTGCGCAACCCGTCCGGATTGTCTTATGTGTACCAAAACCGCTATGTCATGCGCCAAGTGTATCCAGAGTTTTTTGTTAACCACTCGGTACAGACGCTCGAACATCAAATGAGTTTTTTGCACGATGCTATTTTGGACCATGCCCCGGTAAAGGTGAAGGACAAACCGCTAGCGGTTCTTTTGACGCCAGGCATGTACAATTCAGCTTATTATGACCATGTCTTTTTAGCGCAGCAAATGGGCATGGATTTAGTGGAAGGGCGCGATCTGGTCGTCCGCAATAATATCGTGTACATGAAATCAATCCGTGGGCTGAGGCGTGTCGACATCATTTACCGGCGCATTGACGATGACTTCCTTGATCCTGAAGCATTCCGGGAAGATTCGGCGCTTGGTGTCCGTGGATTGATGGAAGCTTACCATAAAGGCAACGTCGCCATCTTGAATGCGGTCGGCAACGGAGTCGCGGACGATAAAGCGATCTATGCGTATGTGCCGGAAATGATCCGTTATTACTTAGGGGAAGAGCCGATCATCGATAATGTCAAAACTTATTTGCTTGATAAACCGGAAGAGCGGGAGTGGGTACTGGAGCGGTTGGATGAGCTCGTTGTGAAAAATGTCGGCGCATCCGGCGGCTATGACATGCTCATCGGACCCCATGCATCCAAAGAACTGATCGAAGAGTTCAGGGGAAAGATCCTTGAAGCGCCCCATCAATATATTGCTCAGCCGACGATCAAGTTGTCACGCGCACCGGCCTATCAGGGAAATCAGTTTTATCCTTGCCATGTCGATCTTCGCGTATTCGTCATGAGAGGCAAGACGACACATGTCCTTCCAGGAGGCTTGTCGCGTGTCGCACTCAAGGAAGGTTCGCTCGTCGTCAACTCGTCACAAGGCGGAGGCGGAAAAGATACATGGGTGTTCAAGAAGAAAGACGAAAGGGAGGATGCGTAGATGTTAAGCCGTGTTGCGAATTCATTGTATTGGATGTCACGAAACGTCGAGCGGGCGGAGAACAACGCACGCATCCTCGATGTGCAATTGCTGCAGATGATTGAAGCGGCTGATGAAGAACTGGTGCGCGATTCGGATTGGAGGCTGATTTTCGAGATTTGCGATTCCACGGAGACGATGCGTGAAATCAAACAAAACCCGAAATACGAAGAAGCTGAACTTGTGCAGCATCTGGCGGTCGCTAGTGAAAACTCCAATTCGGTCGCAAGTTGCGCGATGGTTGTCCGGGAAAACGCCCGTATCAGCCGTGATCATATTCCGGATGATTACTGGGAAACGTGGAACCGTGCGTATTTGAATCTACAGGATATCGATTTGGAAAATAGCACGGTCAGTGAAATGAAGAAATTTTTGGAGGAAGTGAAAACGACTTCGCTTATCTCTCAAGGGATTGTCGAGTCTTCGATGTCCCGCGGTGTGGCGTATCAAATGATCAAGATCGGCAAATGGCTCGAACGGGCAGAAAAGACGGCCCGCATTTTAAACGTAGTCTGTGAACGGACGCATGAGCGGTTCCGGAAAGAAAATACAGATGATTATTATTTCTGGCTGGCGGCGCTGCGGATGACCAACGGCTACAGCGCTTATCTGCAAAACAATCCACCGCGCATGGAACCGAAAAAAGTACTGGACTTCCTCATTTCCGATAAGAGTTTTCCAAGGTCGATCCGCTATTGCCTTGACCACGTAAGGGATGCAGTGGAAGAACTCGAAGGAGGCAAAGTGTCGCATTATTCATGGGAGTTGTATGCCAAGTTAGATGAAGTGCGGACCTCGTTCAATGAAACAGATATTGAATCGCTCGATTCCGATGAATTGATGCATTTCTTAAATCGTTTTCAGGATGGCTGCAATGACATCAGCAGAATTTTCTCAAGCACATACTATCTGACCGATCCGGAAGCGGAGACGGCTGTGGCCTTCCAATCCCAAGGGATGGAAACGAAAGGAATAACTTCTATGAAATACAAAATCGAACATACTAATATTTTTGAATATGAAACGATCGTCGACCAAAGCATGAATACCATCCGGCTGAAGCCAAGAACCGATGAATGCCAGCGCCTGTTGTCGTACCGTGCGGATATTACCCCGGCGACACTGACGACAGATCATGTGGATATATTCGGCAACAACGTCGAGACCTTCTTTATTGCTGAGCACCATCAGCATCTGGAAGTGAAGGCGACGTCCATCGTCAGCATCCAGAAAAGCCCGTTCATCCACCGCATCGATTATTCGCGGGAAATGAATATCATCTTCCACTCCCAATTGTTCGCCGAGCATTACATGGCGTATTTAAGTAATACCGCCTATACGTACATCCTGCCGGAGCAGATGGAACTGGTCGACCGTGAACTTGGGGTGATGACCAATCCGGTTCAATACTCGATAGATGTGATGGAATACTTATTCGATCATTTCACTTATGACGGTGACTCGACCACCGTTACGACAAAAGCGAGCGAATCGTTTGATCTGAAAAAAGGCGTATGCCAGGACATTACGCACGTCATGCTGGGCATCTTGCGCAGCAAGCATATCCCGGCCCGCTACGTCAGCGGCTATTTATACGTCGGTGAAGATTCCGCGCTTGTCGGCGATGCAGCGAGCCATGCGTGGGTTGAAGTCATGGTGCCTGGCATCGGCTGGGTCGGCCTCGATCCGACGAATAATGTCGAAGCACTGGAAAATCATATCCGCGTCGGCGCCGGCCGTGATTATAATGATGTCAGCCCGGTTCAAGGCGTATACAGAGGTGGCAGCCAATCACTTGATGTGAAAGTATCGGTAAGCCTGCTCGACCAATAATGCCAATAATCGCTTAACTGCAAAACCGCCCGATCCGTGCCATAATGAAAGGATAAGACAGATGAACGGAGAAGGAGAAACTATGAACACAAATCAATTTAAAGCTTACGGGCTCAGCGAACCTATCGTAAAAGCGCTTGAAGGCCTGGGCTACCAAGAACCGACCGAAGTGCAGCAGCAAGTCATCCCGGCAGCTCTCGAAAAACACGACTTGACCGTCAAATCACAAACCGGCAGCGGCAAGACGGCTGCATTCGGCATCCCGCTTTGTGAGCTCGTCGATTGGGAAGAAAACAAGCCCCAGGCGCTCGTATTGACCCCGACGCGCGAACTCGCCGACCAAGTGAAAGAAGACATCACCCATATCGGCCGCTTCAAGCGCATCAAGGCAGCTGCCATTTACGGCAAGCATCCGTTTGCGTATCAAAAAGCGGAACTCAAGCAAAAATGCCATATCGTCGTCGGCACTCCAGGGCGTGTGCTCGATCATATCGAGAAAGGTACATTGCAGCTCGATAAAATCGAGTATTTGGTGCTCGACGAAGCGGACGAAATGCTCAATATGGGCTTTATCGAACAAGTCGAGTCGATCATCAAACAGCTTCCCAAAGAGCGGACGACAATGCTGTTCTCGGCAACGTTCCCAGGACACTTGGAGAAGTTGCAGCGTGATTTCATGCGCTCTCCGCGCTATATCGGGATTCAGGCAGCCGACACGTTGGAAGAACGGATTGAGCATTCGCTCTATATCGTTAAGGAGCAAGAGAAATTCCAATTGCTGCGCGATGTGACGGTCGTCGAAAACCCGGACAGCTGTATTATTTTCTGCCGCACGAAAGACCAAGTCGATGCCGTATCAGAAGGGCTCGAACGGCTATTTTATACGAGCGATCAATTGCACGGCGGCATGACCCAGGAAGACCGTTTCGGCGTCATGGATGATTTCCGGCGCGGCGAGTTCCGTTATTTGGTCGCGACAGACGTTGCGGCACGCGGCATCGATATCGATGGCATTACCCATGTCATCAATTACGATTTTCCGCTGGAGAAAGAAAGCTATGTCCACCGGGCAGGACGCACGGGACGTGCAGGAAAAAGCGGCAAAGCAATTTCATTTATCACGCCGTTTGAAGACAAATTCCTGAAAGAGACAGAAGACTATTTAGGGTTTGATATTCCGCAAGTGGAAAGGCCATCAAGAGAGCAGATCGCTTTGGCTAAACCGGCGTTTTCAGAAAAAATCGAGAGCCGCCAAAAACCGAAGAAACATAAAGCGGCAGCGCTCAATCAAGACATCATGAAGATTTATTTTAATGGCGGCAAAAAGAAAAAGCTCCGCGCTATTGATTTTGTCGGCACGCTGACGAGCATACCAGGAATCACCGCAGAAGATATCGGCATCATCAAAATTCAGGACGGTGTCACGTATATCGACATTCTGAACGGCAAAGGTACGCTCGTATTGAAGGCGATGAAAGACAAAACCGTCAAAGGCAAAACCTTGAAAGTCCATAAAGCCCGAAAATAACAGAACGGCCTTTCGGAAGCAGACATGCTTCTGAGAGGCCGTTTTTTGCATTGGAAACGAGCGTTTAGGCGTTTGTAGGCGGGATGGAATGGGTGGAAAGAAATTGTGATTTGATGACATAAGTTTTTTTGTCACGAAAAAATGCTGAATTGTAATCAAATGTGCCCAATGCTGTCACACAACTGTAACCTTGGCGTGCTATTTTAATTTTACTAACAAGCTTACAGCATCTTGGACATAAAGGTAATCAACCAATACGCAAAGGGGATAGGAACTTGAAAAAATTAATGGCGGCTTTGGGCATGGCATTGTTTTTATTACTCGGCACTTCACTTACCACTTCTGCAGCATCTGACGTATACACGGTAAAAAGCGGAGATACCCTTTACAAAATTTCTCAACAAACAAAAGTATCCGTTACCAACTTGAAAACATGGAACGGTTTAAAATCCAATCTAATTCATCCAAAACAAAAACTAAAGCTGAAGAAATCGTCCGCGAAGCCAGTAGCGGCTTCCAAGCCGACGCCTTCCCGTTCAGCCAATGGCACGGTAGCGAAAGAATTTACCGTTTCAGCGACTGCCTATACGGCTTCATGCAAAGGCTGCTCAGGGATTACGAGAACAGGCATCAACTTAAAGAAAAATCCGGGGCTTAAAGTGATCGCGGTTGACCCGAAAGTCATCAAGCTCGGCACTAAAGTATGGGTGGAAGGTTATGGCTATGCGGTGGCCGGGGATACGGGCGGCGCAATCAAAGGCAATAAGATTGATGTCTTTATCCCGACTCAAAGCCAGGCGCTCAAATGGGGACGCAAAAACGTAAAAATTAAAATCTTGAAATAAGCAAAAACCGGCCTATAAGCCGGTTTTTTTGTGTCTTAAAACAAGTGATCGTTTATTTGTCCTCTTATAAAACAGTGAGTCAGAAAAGATGTCTTACATTTTTCATCTTTAAATAGCTGGGGCTATGAGATTGCGCTCCAGGGGCGGACGTCGAACCAAGGCGGCTAAAGAGCGCGCCGCCATTGTTTCGCCAGTCCCGCGCGGTCCCCCAGGCGTCGCCCCCTTCCGCTCCGTCTCTAGGTTTATAGGTATTGACCGTTTCTTCATCCTCTCACACTAGTAAGGAGTCGAAGATATCTCTCTATAGCCACAATCGATATTGCACACTTTTCCCGGCAATTGGATATACGAAAAATATTTTCAACATCCACTGAACGAGCTAAGTCGGTTTTCTGTTGAGGACGTCCCACTAAGGAAGCGATTTCTCCACCAGTGAACGAAAGCTCAACCCTAAACAAGTGTATTGCTACACGGAAATTCATCTCTTTCAGCGCAACAAAAAAGCGAATAAAACACGGCAATTAAAGAGTCAAATGATTCGTTTTTTAGTGGAGATATGTATATACTGTTTGTATAGTTAATGTATAACTTTTATAGGGCGAAACGGGGGCTTACGCAATGGAAAAACGAATGATTATTATTGGAGCGGGGCCGGGTGGCTTGGCAGCAGGCATGCTTTTAGCGAGCAAGGGCTACCAAGTCGACATTTATGAAAAACTAGATCGCGTCGGAGGGCGAAATTCCGCTTTGACTCTTGGGGATTTCACGTTTGATACGGGTCCGACGTTCTTGAGCATGATGTATCTCGTGGAAGAATTGTTCGAAACGACAGGGCGCAATGTCCATGATTATATGGAAGCAATCGAACTTGACCCAATGTATGAGCTGCGCTTCGAAGATCAGAATTTGGTGATGACGCGTGATGCAGAGGCGATGCGAAAACAAATTGATGAGAATTTCAAAGGTGACGGGGAAGGTTATCAGCGTTTTATGAAAGAAACGGGCAAAAAGTTGGAAGCACTGTCGCCGCTCTTGCAGACAAAAATGGACCGCATGACGGATTTATTGCAGCCGAAAGTGATCAAGGCATTGCCTGAACTAGAAGCCGGCAAGACGCTCTATGATGTGTTGTCGCGTTATTTCAAAGATGAGCGTTTGAAAATGGCATTTGCATTCCAGTCCAAATACCTCGGCATGTCGCCTTGGGAATGCCCGGGTGCGTTTACAATTCTTTCGTATATGGAGCACGCGTATGGCATTTACCACCCAATCGGCGGCGTCAATCAACTGTCCGCAGCTATGGCGAAAGCGTTTGAGGAGATGGGCGGCCGTATCCATACCAGCAAAGGCGTACAGAAATTGTGGGTGGAAGGGCGCACGGTAAAAGGCGTCGATCTGCTTGATGGCAGCAGGGAAGCGGCGGATGAAGTGATCATCAATGGCGACTTTGCCCATGCAATGACCCATTTGGTGGAGCCTGGCATTTTGAAGAAATATACACCGGAGAAGCTCGATAAGAAAAAGTATTCGTGCTCGACGTTCATGCTGTATTTAGGGCTCGACAAGAAATACGATTTGTCGCACCATACGATTGTCTTTTCGAAGGATTATAAAAGGAATGTAGAAGAAATGACGAAGTCGAGAATTTTGTCGGCCGATCCGTCAATCTATGTGCAGAATGCCAGCGTGACCGATCCGACTTTGGCTCCAGAGGGGAAATCCGCGCTTTACATATTGGCGCCGGTGCCGAATAATTTCAGCGATATCGGCTGGGAAAATGAACACGAAGCATTCCGGGAATTGGTGTTGGATATTATTGAAGAAAAAACGGATTTTAAAAACTTACGCGACCACATCGAAGTAGAGAAGATATTGACGCCATTCGGATGGGAATCGGATTATTCCGTTTACCGGGGGGCAACATTCAATTTGGGCCACCAATTATCGCAAATGATGGTATTCCGGCCGCACAACAAATTCGAAGAGCTCGGCAATTGCTGGCTGGTCGGCGGAGGAACGCATCCTGGCAGCGGTTTGCCGACTATTTTGGAATCTGCCCGCATTACAACGAACGGCATTCTAAAGCAAGACGGCAAAACGGGGATTCCAATCGGGCCGCTTCCGAAAGTGGAGGGATTCGCATGAAAATTGCCATAATCGGCGGTGGAATCGGCGGATTGATGGGTGCGCTTTATTTAACGAAACAAGGCTATGATGTCACTATTTACGAAAAAGAACATAAACTCGGCGGCAGGATGGCGTTTGTGGAGCGTGACGGGTTCTGCATCGACCAAGGGCCGACAATTGTCTTATTGCCGGAAATGTTTCGCGATTTGATTGCGCAGGCAGGAATCGATCCAGGGAAAATCGAATTATTATTATGTGACCCGCTTTATACTATCCGTTTCACTGATGGGAAAGTGTATACGAAATATCCAGGCCGGGAACGGCAATTACAGGAAATTGAAGAGCAATTTCCGCAAGACAAAGCAGGCTTTATCCGCTTTATGGATGAAGGGCAGAAGCGCTTCGACATCGGCAAGCCTGCTTTTCTGGAACATGATTTCGTTCGTAAGGCGGATTTCTGGACGTTCCGCAATATCCGCAATTTGATGAAGCTCAAACCCCAACAGTCTGTCCACAGATTGATGGAAAACTATTTCAGGGATGAGCGTTTGCAGCTAGCCTATTCCTTGCAGGCGCTCTATATCGGGGGCGACCCGTACCGGGCACCGGCGATGTATTCGCTCGTGCCGTTCAGCGAGCACGAACATGGCGTCTATTACGTTAAAGGCGGCTATGCAAGCATCATTCCGGTGATGGAAGAAGAATTGCGCTCCCGAAAAGCCGACATTCGGACTGGCACAACCGTTAAGCGCATCTTAAAGAAAGATGGCCGCGCAACGGAAGTCGAAACGAAAGACGGCATAGAAGCATATGATGCGATTGTCTACAATGGCGATTTTCCCGGCATGAAAGAACTGGTGCCGGCCAAAAAAGAAAAAGAGTTTACAGCTTCTTCCGGCTGTATGTTGCTGTATTTCGGGTTGGACCGGGTTTATGAAGACGTAAATGTCCACCAATTCTTTATCGGTGATGATTATAAAGAGCATATGGAAGATGTGTTTGTCAGAGGAGAGAAGACGGAGAATCCGGCATTTTATACGTTCCATCCTTCCGTCATCGATGACTCACTCGCACCACTTGGCAAGTCGGTGCTGTATGTACTGATACCGGTTCCATCCGGTACGGAAATCGACTGGAAGGGCGATGAGGAATGGATCGGCCGTATTTTGGACCGCATGGAGACACTGTCGTTTCCGGGTATCCGGGAAGCGACCGAGTGGATGGAAGTGCGGACACCGAAAGATGCGGAAGCGTTCGGGTTGTTCAAAGGCGGTAGTTTCGGAATCGGCCCGACATTGAAACAATCCGGTGTTTTCCGCCCGCAGATCAAGCCGGATAATACAGAAAATCTGTATGCGGTAGGGGCATCCGTCCACCCGGGCGGCGGTATTCCGATTGTCATGCAAGGCGCAAAATTACTGGCCGAGAGAATCCACAGCGATCTGAAGGAAAGGGGCGGTTCATGATGGAATTGAAACAAGCCTATAGCTATTGCGAACGCGTTATTGCCGACAATTCAAAAAGTTTTTACAAGGCATTTTCCCTATTGCCTAAAGAAAAGCGCAAAGCGGTTTGGGCAGTTTATGCCTTCTGCCGGAAAGTCGATGACATTGTGGATGAGGGAAGCCAGCCAGAAACCGAATTGCATGCATTCAGAAAAGAGTTTGATGAGTTTCTGGCGGGTTCGATTCGCTGGGATGACCCGATGTGGCTGGCGCTAGAAGACGTATTTGAAAGCTACGATATGGATGCGAGCGCTTTTTACGGTTTGATTAAAGGACAGGAAATGGATTTGACGATCAATCGCTACCGGACGCTCGATGAATTGCTCGATTACAGCTATCACGTGGCCAGTACGGTCGGTCTGATGCTGTTGCCGATTTTGGCGCCGGGGCGCACCGCGTTATTGAAAGACGGGGCAATTTCCCTCGGCTATGCGATGCAGATCACCAATATCCTGCGCGACATCGGTGAAGACTTGTCGATGGACCGCATTTATTTGCCGCAGGACATCATGCGCAAATACGGGCTCGCTGAAGAATCCCTCGGCAATGGAACGGTTTCGGAATCGTTCATCCAAGTATGGGAAGAACTTGCCAAAATCGCTGAATTCCACTATGATCGCGCCTTTGAGACGATGGACGATTATCCTTTGTCTTCCCGCGTGCCAGTCAAAGGGGCCGCGCTTGTCTACAGGGAAATATTGTCGACGATCCGCTCGAAAGAATACACCGTCTTCCACCAAAAGCATTACGTGACGGAAGACTCCAAGCAATCGATCTTGGCATGTTTATAAAGAGCAATTTCAATCAGTGGGGTTCTTCATTATTCCATTGACCGTTAAAGCGGGATAAAAAAGAAGCTGTTTGCATCCGTCGTGAAATCGACGGATGCAAACAGCTTTTTTGTGTTTGTTATGAATAATTCCGGATCAAGCGCCGGGCGACGTTCAGCCCGCTCAAGGTCACCATCGGGGAGCCGCCTCCAGGATGGACGCTGCCGCCGACAAAGTACAATCCCTTGACGTCGCGGCTGGCATTTGCCGGGCGCAAAAAGGCATCTTGCGGGCGGTTGGAAGAAGGGCCGTATAAAGCCCCCCGGTAAGATCCGAATTTGTCGCAGATAAAAGCAGGTGTGAAGATCCGCTCTTCTTTTATATGTCCCCGGATAAAGATGCCGTAGTGTTCCAATAAATCATAGATCCGGTTTTTGTAGCGTTCAGGGTCGACTTGCAGCTGGCCATCTGCTGTTAAGGCAGGTGCATTTACGAGAATGAACAAATTGTCGCCGAGCGGCGAAACGGCGGAATCCGTATGGGAAGAATTGCTGATGTAGATGGTCGGGTCGCCGCTATAGTTTTTATCAGCGAATAACTCACGGAATTCGCGCGGATAATCGGCTGAAAAAAAGACGTTATGGTGCTTTAATTCCGGTAAGCGGATATCGAGTCCGGCTGTAATGACGAATGCGGAAATCGACGGCTCGAACTTATTGCGTTTTGCATCGCGAAAAGATGGGCGCTCTTGTTCGTCCACGAGTTCCGGGAAAGCGGATAATAAATCCCCGTTTAAAATGACGGCATCGGCTTCCACTGTGCGTCCATCCGCAAGTTCCACGCCGCATGCTGCACCTTTCTTTGTCAGGATGCGGGTGACGGCCGTGTCCGCATGAAGTTCTGCTCCGCATTCGGCTGCTACAGCCGCGAACCCTTCCGCAATCGATGTATTGCCGCCTTTCGCATAAAAGACTCCTTGCGCGAGTTCCAAATGCGCAATCATGGCGAAAGTTGCCGGGGCCTTGTACGGTGATGAACCGATATAAGTAGCGTAGCGCCCAAATGCCTGGCGCAAGCCGGCGTGTTTGAAATAGCGGCTGAAAAAGCGGTCCATCGATTCGTATGGACGCACCTGCAGCAATGCTTTTCCGAGTGCAGGGGACAGGTAATCGCGGAACGACTGGAAACTCAAAGGGAAAAAATACTGCTCGGATAAGCGGTAAAGGCGTTCAGTCTCTGCCAGAAAATCAGGGTATCGCTCTGCTGCGAACGGATCGAGCGTTTCGAGTTGTCGGATCATGTCTTCGCGGTCTGCGGTAAAGTCGATATGGCTGCCGTCAGTGAAATGGTTGCGCGTATGGACAGCGAGCTTTTCAAGTTGAAAATAATCCTCAGGGTTGCGTCCTGTTTGCGCAATGACTTGCTGAAATAGGCCAGGCATGGTGATGGTGTTCGGGCCGAAATCGAAACGATAGCTGCCGAGTTCGACGGGCATCAGTTTGCCGCCGAAATGGCTGTTCTTTTCAAACAGGCTGACGCGCATGCCGGCGTGGGCAAGCGTCACAGCAGCGGCCAAGCCGCCAAGCCCGCCGCCGACGATGGCAATATGTTGTCGGTTCATGAATAATGCCTGCCTTTCCATGTATAGGACTCATTTTTAAACGATTTGCGCATGGCGGTCAGCATGACAGCGAGCATCGCCGCTGCCTGGAACGGCATAAGAAACGCCAAGTACCAACGCTGGTTCGTCACCATGTCGACATACCAGCGCTGTAGAACGGTCAAAGCATAAGGGAGGAGCCATAATATGTTCCCGGTGAAGGCACCGGCGACTGCAAGAAACAGCGGGAAAATATAAAAGGCTGTATAAAATAGCGTCAGAAGGATGGCGATCAGCGGCGAGCGGCCGATGCCGGTATAGCTGTTTTTCAAAAAGCCTTCCCATACTTCCCCAGGGGTTTCGTACATCCGGCATTTGACGGAAGCGGTGATGTTCGCGAGCAGCACTTTATGGCCTGCTTGTTTTAGTCGGCGTGCAATATGTACATCTTCGACGAGTGAGGTACGCACTGCCCCGTGGCCGCCGATCGACTCGTACGCCTTCCGTTCAAATGCCATCCACATGCCATTGGCGGCGGTGGCCGCCGGGAATTTCGTATAATTGGCGAGCAGCAGCGGCAGATGGAATAAAACGACGAAATGGAGCATCGGCACAAGCAGCTTGCTCAAGAATACCGGCACTTCGAATGCGGGGAATCCCGACAGCAGCGCGGCTTTTCGTTTTTCCATCAAACTCAATGTCTGGCGTATAGCTTGCTTGCGGAAGCGGACATCCGCGTCAACGAAAAAAAGATAGTCACCACTGGCGTGCTGTTGCAGCTGATGGCAAGCATGGACTTTGCCGATCCATCCGTCTGGCAGTTGAACGCCCTGCAAGACGGTGAATCGGCTGTCGCCGGCAATCTCGCGGTCAAGTATGGCCTGGGTGCCGTCGGTCGATTGGTCGTTCAAGATGATGAATTCGGCGCGTTCCCAGTCCGTCTCTTTCAGAGAACGGACGATGGACGGGACGTTACGCTCCTCGTTGCGCATCGGCACGAGAACGGAGATGAAAGGATCTGCATTTAGGACGGGCTGTTTTGGCAGCGATGGAAGGAAAGAGCGGTTGATGACGATCCACAGGAAAAAGGCGATGTGGATGGCAATTAATGCTGTCATGATTTCCGCCCCCTTTTCAGCAGTTTGAGGAACTCCTCGTAATTTTCCTCGAGAACTTCCTGCTTCAAGCGGTCAAGCGCAGCCGTTTCGCGGTCCTGCAGCCACAGCGTCCTTTCGTGCCTCGAGCCTTCTGGAATATCGATGAGCGATAAGGCTTCGCCTTGGTCGATCCACACTTCCGGATTTTTCTCCCTGCGCATCGAATAATAAAAGCGCACAGGAACGAGCGGCACTTGCGGACATTTCTCCATCAAATAAAGGATGCCTGTATGAAACTGCAATGGGCGCGTCTCCAAGTGAAACTCATCGCCTTGCGGAAACAGGATGACCGTTTTGCCTTCCTTCAGTAATTGCTCTGCATAGCGCAGCGAGGCGAGGATGTCTTTCGGATTGCTTCGGTCAATCGAAAAAGCCCCGAGGCGGCGGAAAAAAGGAAACTGTCTCAATCCCCGCTCGTGCATCATAATGTGCACATCCAATTTCCAAACGCGGTGGTTCAGAAAGAAGAACAATAAGCCGTCCCACCAGGAACTATGGTTCGAGATGATCAAAGCTGGTCCTTTAGGTGCGCGGATGCCGCGGCCATAAAGATGCGAGAACGACTTGTGGATCGACGGCAGCAAATAAACAGCGAATGCGCGTTCAAGAAGCGCGGATTTTTTTGCCCTGATCATTGCGGCCGCCTCTTCCATGCCACAAAGACAATGAGCGCTGTGAGGACAGCGGTCAACAGAGCTGCGAGCCATAAGCCGCCGATGGATCCGAGGAGTATGAACATGGCGATCATCAGCACATATAAAAGGACCATGCGGTTTTCAGCTTGCCCCGCTTCGACGCGCAGCCTCTGCTGTCGAAATGCAACGTCCAGAATCAAGTGGAGAACGAACGCCACGATAAACCAACCTGTGAAGTTGGTCCATGGAATGCCGTAATAAAAGCCGGTATCTTCCCATAGCCAGTAGCCTTTAATCTGATACGCGACAGGGTCGATGATCAAATCGATGATGACTGCGGCGATGCCGCCGACTGCAGCGTAGGCGATGCCGCCGGCCGGCACGATCCAGCGCGCGATGACATGGCTTGTCGCCATGACCATGAGCCAGGCGAAACCGATGGCGATCGGTACGCCGAAGAGATTCGGTGCAAAGCGGTCGGTGTAATCATAGGAGCCGAACAAAAAGCCGCTGTCGGCGCCAGCCCATTCAACGATGAAGGTGGAAATGAAAATAAGCACACCGATCGTTCCGCCGACTACGGCGCCGAAGCGGTTCCATAAATAAAGAAAGCCGAGCGTTCCGGCGAGGATGAGGAAGAATGCATTGGCCCATTCCAGCCAAGAAGGCAATAAATCAAAACTCAGCAAGATGACGCCGCAGATATACCAGAAAATAAACAGTTTGAAAATCCGATCTTCCCATTTCAAGAGCAGCACCCCATCTAAATTTGTTATACAAATAGTGTACAACAATAGTCAGAAAAGACGAAAGAAAAGGGCAGGGCACTTTGCATGCAGGCCGCTAAAGTTTTTTTTGCCGTGTTCGCTGGGACTTTGAAGCTTGATATAACAGTATATTTATGAGGGATTACTTATAAATGCTTGCTGAATTTTCAGTAAAATATTGAAGGGAATCCTGCAGTTGTGTATACTGAATAGAAGCAATAGAGCGTGTTCTAGCAATGGGGGAATGGAATATGCAGGATTTACTGCGA
The DNA here is from genome assembly GCF_018613655.1 of Planococcus sp. ISL-109. Taxonomy (GTDB): domain Bacteria; phylum Bacillota; class Bacilli; order Bacillales_A; family Planococcaceae; genus Planococcus. The sequence goes on along the minus strand of NZ_JAGGPW010000006.1, from coordinate 99,374 downwards.
AATGTGTCAGCTTTTTATAAAGATTTCAGTTCAGGGCAGAAAAAGATTGCGGACCTATTTTTCCGTGAACCGATTTTCCTCGCTTTTTCACCTGCCCTGGAAGTCGGGAAGCGGGTCAACGTCAGCGAATCGACCGTCATCAGATGGACGCAAAAACTCGGCTACAGGGGTTATACAGAGTTTCAGCACACGCTACAGCGCAAACTGGCAGAAGAGCGGCTGGAGAAGGCGCAGCAGGAACGGCCTGCAACGGCGGTGGATCAGTCGTTTCTGGAAAATCTACTTGATGCGGATATTTCGAGCATTTTAAAACTTAAGCAAACGATTAATGAAGATAATTTATTGCAAGTGGTCGACCGCATCAGCCGGGCTGAGCAGCGCTACGTGACAGGCAATTTCTTCGATTTCGGCTTAGCCGAATGGTTCGGGGGCTGGCTCACCAGTGCGCTTGGGGATACATCCATGATGCAGCCTGGAACTGCCGTTTATTATAGGCAAATGGCGGATCTTGGGCCGAACGATACGGTGATAGCATTCGCCTTTCCGCGCTATACGCGCACCATAATTGAAACCTTGGAGTACGCAAGGCAAAGAGGCGCAGCGGTTATCGTCTTGACCGACAGGGAAGATTCGCCGGCAGCCAAGTACGCGGAGACAGTGCTCACCGTTTCCGTCAACACCAATCTCAACATCGATTCCTATACGGCGGTCCATGCACTGCTGACGTCCGTCATGCGCTTTGTTTACGTCAAGGAGCATGCAAAAGTGAAAGAAAAGCTCGCGCAATTGGAAGCGGCATACACCGACCAGGACATCTTCATATAACCCAACCCATTGCTGGCACGTCCCGAATCGCTTCGGCGTTTTGGATAACTATATACGAAAAGGGGAGAGCAAGATGAATAAAAAATTTGCAACGGCAGGCGTAATTTTAACAGCAGGTATTCTTTTGGCAGCCTGTGGATCGGATGACTCAACAACCGGCTCGGAAGGATCAAGCACTGAAGGAACAGGCAGCGACTTGAACTTGGTAGAAGAAGGAAAGTTCACGACCGCATCAAGCGGCTTGTATAAACCGTTCAACTACGAAGAAGGCGGTAATTTGACCGGCTTCGATATTGAAATCGGCAACGCACTCGCAGAAGAGATGGGCCTTGAGCCGAATCCGGTGACAACGCCTTGGGAAACGATTATCCAAGGGTTAACGTCAAACCGCTTTGATGCCATCTTAGGTTCAATGGCCATTACTGAAGAACGTGAAAAGCAACTCGCTTTCTCTGATCCGTATTACTACTCAGGCGGCGTCATTTTCGTCCGTGAAGGAAATACAGAAATCAAATCTGAAGAAGACCTTGAAGGTGCAACAATCGGCGTTGTCGGACAAAGTACGTATGACACGGCCGCTCAGCAATACACGGACGATATCCAATATTATAATAGTGATGTTGTCGCTTTGCAGGATTTGACGGTTGAAGGCCGCCTAGACGCTGTTATTACCGCAGACGTTGTCGGCTTTGAAGCACAAAATGCTGGACTTGAAATCGAAATAGTCGGCGAGCCGCTTTGGATTGAACAGGCCGCTGTAGCCGTCAATCCGGAAGATGAGGAATTGCTGGCAGCGATCAACGAAGCACTGGCGGCAATCATCGAAGATGGAACATATGCTGAGATTTCCAATAAATGGTTCGGCCGAGACCTCCTCGATGTCGATCTTGAAGGCGTCGAAATTCTCAAGTAAAGATAGCTGAGAAGAGGGGGAGAGCGAATTATGTTTGAATTGATTTCAACAGTTTTTGAAGTATTCATGCGGACGTATCCAGGCTTCTTGCGAGCTGCTGTGGTTACGCTTCAATTAACCGCAGTCGGAGTTATATTGGGGACATTTATCGGTCTGGCCTTTGCCCTGATGAAAATTTCGGGATCCAAAATCCTGCAAGGCATCGCGAACGTCTATATTACGATCATCCGCGGTACACCGCTGATCGTACAGATCATGTTCCTATATTTCGGTATTGTGGAAATATACACAATGTCGAATTTCTGGGCAGGCGCCATCGCACTCGGTGTCCATAACGGCGCGTATATCGCGGAAATTTTCCGCGGCTCCATTCAAGGGGTCGATCCGGGACAGCGCGAAGCGAGTATGTCTCTCGGAATGAACCGCAAGCAGACTATGCAGCGGATCGTGTTCCCGCAGGCGCTTCGCCGCTCGATCCCGCCGCTCGGCAACCAATTTATCATTACGTTAAAAGATTCATCGCTTGTATACATTATCGGTGTCGCGGAGATATTCTCCCTCGCCAACCGGGAAGCGGCGCAATCATTCCAGCCATTTGAATCGTTCATCGTCGTAGCGCTTTACTATCTCGTGCTGGTCATGATCTTCACGTACTTGCTGCGCTGGTATGAAAATCGACTTGATGTGGACAAAACCTAAGGAGGAGTAGTTATGATTATTGGAGAGAATATACACAAATCCTTTGGTGATCTCGAGGTGTTGAAGGGCGTGGATTTGCACGTCAAACCCCAAGAGGTGGTTGTTCTGGTCGGAGTCAGCGGATCCGGCAAAAGTACGCTGCTCAGATGCTTTAACTTCCTGGAGATGATCAACGAAGGTTCCATCACCATAGATGGAAAAAAAGTCGATCCGAAAAAAGACAATTTGACGAAAATCCGCGCTGAAGTCGGGATGGTGTTCCAGCATTTCAATTTGTTCCCGCATAAAACAGTGCTCGAGAATGTCATCGAAGCGCCGGTGACGGTCAAGAAAATGAATAAAGACGCGGCGAGAAAGCTGGGCCTGGATTTATTGGAAAAAGTCGGCCTGAGCGATAAAGCGGACGTCTACCCGAGCAAGCTGTCAGGTGGACAAAAGCAGCGGGTCGCCATTGCGCGCTCGCTCGCTATGGAGCCGAAAGTGATGCTCTTTGACGAACCGACTTCAGCACTCGATCCGGAACTTGTCGGAGAAGTGCTGCAGGTTATGAAGCAGCTCGCTGAAGAAGGCATGACGATGGTCGTTGTGACACACGAGATGAAGTTCGCCAAAGAAGTCGCAGACCGCATCATCATGATCGATCAAGGAACCATCATCGAATCGGCGGATCCAAAGAATTTCTTTGAAAATCCGCAGCATGAACGGACGCGCCAGTTTATCCAATTGGTGGAATAATATTGACGGAAAGTCAGTAAAGCTGAAAATACCTCAACAAGTAAACTTGTTGAGGTATTTTTTGTTTCTTTAAGCCGCCTTGAAAAAATGACCATTCATCAATATATGCCGCATCACTGCCTTAAACTCGAATATAAAGCCTTTCTTTTGTGGAATGACGTTTTCAATGTCCAAAAAAGGATAAAGAAGACTAATAGAGTGAAGTTGAGGAGGAAACGGCATGAAAGTAGTGGAAATTATGACCGCGGATGTGGAGACGTGTACACCGCATGCGACAATCCAAGATATCGCCGCCAAAATGCGCGAAATAAATGTCGGATCGATTCCTATTTGTGAGGAAGGTCGGCTGGTCGGAATCGTTACGGACCGGGATATCGTCATTCGGGGAATTGTGGAGGAACTGGCATCGGATGCCCCGATTTCTGAAATCCTGTCGGAAACTTTAATTACCGGCACAGAAGAAATGCTTGTCGAGGAAGCGGCTTCCTTGATGGCGCGGCATAAAATCCGCCGCTTGCCGATTGTCCGGAAAGAGCGGGTTGTCGGAATCATTTCGCTCGGCGATATCGCGGTAAGAGGCAAAACACCAAAAGAAGCGGAAACAACGCTTGAGACACTATCAGAACCAGCTAGTCCGCGCGCTGAAGGAAAACCCTGAAAGGAGGCGCCAAATGGAAATCTTAAAAACTCCAGACGTTTTAAGTGACAAAGCGAAAAAAAGCGCTCCGGTGCTGCAACTCGAAAATGCTAAGGTGCTGAACATCCAACTGCGCAAAGGGGAATCAATTCCGGAGCATCACGCAAATGCCGAAGTCGTCATCGTCGTCCGTCGAGGGCGTGTGGAATTCACCGTAGAAGGGGAGACAGTGGTTGCAAGCCCGGAAAACGTCCTGCACCTGGCTCCATTGGAAAACCACCAGCTGACAGCGCAAGAAGACAGCGACCTGCTCGTCTTTCAAATCAACGCATAGAAAATCCCGCGCATATGTGCGCGGGATTTTTTTACCATTCCACATTTTCCGGATATTCTGCTTGAATGCCGATTTCGTGGATCGGCTGTTTGCCAGGCGCAGCCGCACCGATCACTTGTTTGCGGAAGGCCTGGTATTCAGGGTCCTGCATGGCGAGTTTCATGGCAATTGCAGACAAGCTTTTCTCACGCTGCTGCCTGGTCATATCAATATACTTCAAATTCAGCAAGTCGACATACTGGGTGGCGTAGCCATTGACCGTTGGGGCTTTGAGGAACGCCTCCAAAATCGCTTCGTATTCTTCTTTCGGCACATGGCCTTGCAGGCAATCGAGAACGAGCGCCTGAAACTTGGCGATGGCCGGCGCATGGATATCGGCCAATAAATTCCCTTGTTTGCCCTGATAGAGCCAGATGAAATCCCGCAGCGCATAGGCTGCATAAAGCAGCTCCGGCCATAACACTTCCGCTGAGAAGTAAATGTTCTTATCCGGTGCGATAAAGCCATGCTGTTTTTTCGTGTGCTCGTGTAAGCCGTTGAAGACGAAGTCGACGTTGCGGTCACCTTGAGCGGCGTGCCGGATTTCATAGGAAATACCGAGAATCCGCAAGCGTGAACCTTCGTATCCCTGATATTCGCCTTCTTTTCCGATCACTTTGTAGATAGCCTGGTTCAGCTCATCCAAATCGAAGTAATCCCCGCTGATTTTAACGCCGGTATGATTTGGCGTCGTTTTCATGCTTAACATTAAACTGCCTCCTTAGCGTTTCGGTTGATAGCTGAGCTGCTGGAACAGCTCGTGCTTTTCGTCTTCGGTCAAATTGCGCCATTCGCCGACTTTCAAATTGCCGAGACGCAGGTTCATGACGCGGATGCGCTGGAGGCGCCTCACTTCATAGCCGAGTGCTGTACACATGCGGCGGATCTGCCGGTTGAGCCCTTGATTGATCGTCAGCTTGAATACTTGCTGGGCAATCTTTTCCGCTTTAGCAGGGAGGGTTACCGTATCCAAAATTTCCACTCCGTTCGCCATGTTTTCCAAAAACTCATCGGTGACCGGTTTATCGACGGTGACGATATATTCTTTTTCGTGCTCGTTTTCAGCACGCAAAATTTCATTGACGATGTCGCCGTCATTGGTCATTAGGATGAGCCCTTCGGAATCTTTGTCGAGCCTGCCGACATGGAAGATGCGCTCGGGATGGTTGATGAAATCGACGATATTGCCGTCGATATGGCGCTCGGTCGTGCTCGTGATGCCAATCGGTTTATTGAGCACCAGGTAAACATAGGCGCGCTCCGGCTGTTGGATCAGCTTGCCGTCAACGTGCACTTCATCTCCATAATCGACTTTGCTGCCGAGCTCGGCTTTTTGCCCGTTGATCAGCACGCGGCCGGCTTCGATGAATTTATCCGCTCCTCGGCGGGATGTAATGCCTGTTTCGCTCAGGAATTTATTGATTCGCATAAAAAAGTCCTTTCGGTTTGAGTATTTCCTCTATGTCGTCCCATCCCATTATACTCCAGATGTCCCGTGGAATAAAAAAAATTGTAGGCAAACAGTTGCAATTTTCCGATTAATTTGACAATATGTAGAGGCGAGCTCCAAAAAATGTGTGCGTACGAAACGATTGTGTAAGCGCATACAAAGTGGGGCGAAACCAAACGAAGGAGAGATGTAGAATGGTTTATGCAGTTCCGAACACAGATGGGGCAAAAGTTAATTTCAAAGAGCAATATGATAATTATATAAACGGTGGATGGCAGGCGCCGAAAAAAGGCCAGTATTTTGAAAATCTTTCGCCGGTAAACGGCAAGGTTTTCACAAAAGTGGCGCGTTCAAGCGCAGAAGACGTCGAATCGGCGCTGGACGCGGCACACGCAGCGAGAGAGGCGTGGGGGAAAACCTCGACGACAGAGCGTGGCAATATGCTGTTGAAAATCGCTGACCGCATGGAAGAGAACCTGGAAATGCTGGCAGTGGCAGAAACGTGGGATAACGGCAAGGCAGTCCGCGAGACCTTAAATGCCGATTTACCGCTTGCGATTGATCACTTCCGTTATTTTGCTGGTGCAATCCGCGCACAAGAAGGCGGCATCAGCCAAATCGACAACGACACGGTCGCTTATCATTTCCATGAGCCACTCGGTGTGGTCGGCCAGATCATTCCTTGGAACTTCCCGCTGCTTATGGCTGTGTGGAAGCTCGCTCCGGCACTCGCTGCAGGAAACTGCGTCGTTTTGAAGCCTGCTGAGCAGACGCCGGTAAGCATTCTGGTCTGGGCAGAACTGATCGGGGACTTGCTTCCTCCAGGCGTCTTGAACATCGTCAATGGCTTTGGCCTCGAAGCCGGCAAACCGCTGGCATCGAGCCCGCGCATCAGTAAAATCGCATTCACCGGAGAAACGACGACAGGACGCATGATTATGCAGTACGCTTCCCAAAACCTGATCCCTGTAACGCTCGAACTCGGCGGGAAATCGCCGAACATTTTCTTCAAAGACGTCATGGACCAGGACGATGCGTTTTTGGATAAAGCAATAGAAGGATTCGTTATGTTCGCGCTGAACCAGGGCGAAGTGTGTACGTGCCCATCCCGGTCATTGATCCAGGAAGACATTTACGAAGAGTTCATCAAACGCGCCATCAAGCGTGTGGAAGAAATCAAAACCGGCAATCCGCTTGACCCGGCAACGATGATGGGTGCCCAAGCTTCAAACGAGCAGCTGGAAAAAATCCAGTCATACCTCGAAATCGGGAAGCAGGAAGGCGCGGAAGTGCTTGCCGGCGGTGACCGCAATAGGTTGGAAGGCGATCTTTCTGAAGGCTTCTATATCCAGCCGACCGTCTTTAAAGGCGACAACAAAATGCGCATTTTCCAGGAAGAGATTTTCGGGCCGGTGCTGGCAGTCACCACATTCAAAACAAAAGAAGAAGCGATGGAACTCGCCAACGATACGCTTTACGGACTTGGAGCTGGTATTTGGACACGCGATACGAATACAGCGTACCGTTTCGGACGCGGCATCCAGGCAGGGCGTGTGTGGACCAACTGCTACCACCAGTATCCGGCGCATGCGGCATTCGGCGGCTACAAGATGTCCGGCTTCGGGCGCGAGAACCACTTGATGATGCTCAGCCATTACCAGAACACGAAGAACATGCTCGTCAGCTACAGCGAAGACAAGCTTGGGTTCTTTTGATCAGAAAGAAGGCTAGCCATGACAGAACGGGTAATCGCCACAGACGCAGCACTCGAACTGATCGAGTCTTTGAAACAAAAGCACGGCCCAGTCATGTTCCATCAATCTGGGGGCTGCTGTGATGGCAGTTCGCCGATGTGCTACCCGGAAGGTGATTTGATGGTCGGCGATCAGGATGTATTGATGGGCGTCATTGGTGGCAGCAAGTTTTATATGCATAAGAGCCAATTTGAATATTGGAGCCATACACAATTGATTATCGATGTTGTGCCAGGCCGCGGCGGGATGTTTTCGCTTGATGGTTCGGAAGGAAAACGCTTTTTGACCCGCTCGCGAGTGTTTACGAAGGAAGAAACAAAAGAATTGCAAAATCAGTAAGTTGAAAATCCCGGATGTTTTGCATCCGGGATTTTTTATGTGGAAATAGCAGTTTGAGAGTACTGCACATCGGCTTTGGAAAAGCTTCCATCAAGCCATTTCAAACGCTGAAATAGAAGCTTTTAAAGGGGCGAATAATGGAAAAAAACGTCCGAAAATGGTACAATGAAAGAATGAAAGGTGGTCAACCATGTGACGAATTTAGCTAACCGGGTATCCCATGAACAAGCCAATCACGCGATTTCCTGTGCCGCACACTCTCTTATAACTGAAGGGTTTGATGTGACCCATGAAGACCGGAATTTTGTCCGCTCCGTATTGACCGGGGAACGGACCGAAGCTCAATTCCATCAGGCCATCAAAGCACGTTTCGATGTCTAAATACCAGCACAGTTCCATGTATAGTTACCCTGGAACCGATGTGCTAGTGAATGCATTCGATATTCGCGATGAAGACAAATTAAAAGAGATTGAAACGGTCTACGCGCTCTACCGGTTGTCTGAACTGCAATTGAAAGAGCCGAAAGACCCGACCGATATGGCTGTGTTCCTCGACATCCACCGTTGCCTTTTGCAGGATGTCTATCCGTTTGCGGGCAAGCTGCGGGAGGAGATGACCTCGAAAGGGAGCTCGACATTCGCCCATCCAAAACATTTGGCAGGGCAATTAAAGCAGCTCTTCGACGAATTGGCGGAGGAGCGCTATTTAAAAGGTTTAAAGAAAGACGAATTTGTCCGGCGGCTTGCACATTATTTGGCTGAACTGAATGCGCTTCACCCTTTCCGTGAAGGCAACGGCAGGGGGGTCAGGGAATTTGCCCGCCAGCTTTCGGAAAATGCCGGCTATCGGTTGGATTGGGAAAAGATCGAAGAGCCTGCCCATATCATTAACGCGTTTGTGGACTCTTTCAATAAAGACAATGAGCGATTGGAAGCTTTATTAACAGAAATCATCCATTGAGCAGGCAGGATGGGAAATAGGCTGAAGTTCCGGAGAATTCCGGTCTTCAGCCTATTTTTTATGTGGCGCTTCACTGTTTTTATGGTCTGCCTGCTCTATCGGTGAAGGATTGGCCTCTAGCCAATCGATGGCGAATTCGACGAGCGGCTGCATAGCAACAAGCTGAACAGCAGCTTGGCCAAGCGCACCTTTTGTGATAGCTCCCGGAAAGTCTTTCGCTATTTCAGGGAAACGATCCGAATCCATATCGACGCAATCGTACTTGACCCATTGTCGTTCGCCGTCGACGAACATCGCAGCTCCTTGCGGTGATGTAGTGCGGTTTGGTTGGGCAAACTCGGCATAATGAAGTGCGGTGCAAGAGTCGAAATCGGTACCAATCAGCACAATTTTCACGTCTTGTGCCATCATTTTACCGAGTGGGGAAGCAGGGCCGAATGAATCATCCAGCGGCTGATCACGCATCCATTCTGCCGCATCGCGTCCCCAAGCGATAAAGGAATGGGTAGGGTGCGGGCTGCGCTGAGTAGCCGGATGACGGTGGAGGCATTCCGGAATTTTCCCCATGCCGCGCATATTCGTTAAATCAGGGTCATAAGCGGGCATATGATCGCGCGTCGGCTGATGCCAGTTCTCAGGAATGGGCGGAGCCATCCAGTAGACGGGATCCGAATTATCGGCAGATTGCGAAGGCATTACGAGCGTCCCTTGCGGTGTGAGGACCTCCATGAGCGCTTCGACGACTGCTTGCGCCCCTCCGGCAACCCAACCGATCGATTTCAGCGAGGAATGGACCATCAAATGATCTCCGGCTGCAATGCCAAGATCCTGCAATTGCCGCTTCAGCAACTCTTTCGATTGGAATTCCGGTGTGTTGAGTATTTGGAAAAGATCCGACATGATTATAATTCCCCCTTTTTTCCACTTTACCATAGAGAAGCTGTTAGGGATTTTCGTTTTTTTATAAGTGAGATGAATACCCCACTGATTGAAGTTTCTCTTTATCGGGAATGGCTGTGTAAAGGAGGACTGCATGATGGAAGCTAGAGCTATGAGTGAATCGCGGACAATCCAGACCAAATTGGTGCTGCCGCCGGATACCAATCACATGGAGTCGATTTTTGGAGGGAAAGTGCTAGCCTATATCGATGAAGTGGCCGGCATTTCAGCGATGAAGCATGCGCGGCGCCATGTTGTCGTGACTGCATCGATCGACTCGGTTGATTTCTTGTCGTCGGCGAAAGTGGGCGATGTGCTGGAACTCGAAGCGAACGTTACTTCGACCGGCAGGACATCGATGGAAGTATATGTACGGGTCAAATCGATCAACTTGGAGACCGCGGAAGAGCGCTTGACGACTGAATCGTTTTTGACGCTCGTCGCAATCGGGGATAACGGCAAGCCGACTGCCGTTCCGCCGGTCTACCCGGAAACAGACGGCGAAAAGCTGTTTTTCGAATCGGCTCCAGCGCGCCGTGAATACCGGAAAAACCGGGTCAAAACGCCAAGATAAAAAGGATCCTATAGCGGATCCTTTTTTTCTTCCCCTTTGACATTGGCGAGTGCACTGCCCGCTTTGTTGGAAATGACCGACATACTGCCATCCGTTTCCAAGATGACGGCTTGGATATTCTTCAAGTCGCCTTCCCCTGAGTTGCGGATCACCTGCATGATTTCAATGTCTTTAATGCGCTCTTTGCGCATGGCTTGTGTCAAAAATTCACCCTCGAGAAATAACAGCTGCGGTTCGGATTTGATCAATTGGTTAAACCCTTTTGAGCGGACAGCGGTAAATGTAATCAAGTATTGCAAGATAATAAGTACAGCAAAGGCAGTTAAGCCTTCCCAAAGACTAATGCTGTTATCCAATAATACAGTCGCGAGCGTCGAACCAAGAGCTACTGTCACGATCAGATCAAATGCGTTGAGTTTCGTTAATGTCCGCTTGCCTGAAGTTCGCAAAAATATCATCAAGCCGACATAAGCTAACACTCCTACAGTGACAATGCGGATAAAACTATCCCAAGTAATTTCAAACATTAGTTACTCCCCCTTGTTTTGATTTGCATAAGCCGGACTTATCAACATGTGGATAAGTCCGTGTTTATTAAAAATCGACAGTAAATTGCGATATTTACCCACATAACCCACGGAATTTTATTAGCAATTGTGTATAACTTGCGATTTTGCGGGCGTTAACTTGCTGGTTCCCTTGAAAGCGGTTCAGTAAACAAAATTCTGTGGATAGTTGCGGCGTAGACGAAATTCGTGAGCTTGGTATGTGGATAGCCTAAAAAGCTGAAATGGTGATTTGAACTGATTTGAACTGATTTGTCCTGTTCAATTTTTCTGGTTTCGGGAATAGTGACATTAACTATATTTTAAAGAGAGGTGAGATAGGATGACAGTCCTCCGTTTTTTCCGTTTTGTCGGCTTGGCTGTATTTTTCATGAGCAGCGCGCTATTTCTGATCACTTTGCTGAATAGCTGGCTGGGTTTTGCTGCCACCGATTGGCTGAAGGACCCGTTTTGGCGTGTTTATCTATTCTTCGCAGTTTCCGGGATCCTGTTATATATTCTCATTACGTTCAGGCGGAAAAACGCAACATAAAAAAGCACCGGACGAGTCCGGTGCTTTTAGCTGTTTACTTTTTAGCGAGCAGTTCTTCGAAATAAGAACCAAACTCTTTTGAACGTTTCAAAATCGTGCTTGAAGAAACGCCGAACTTTTCACTCAAGTCTTTTGCGGAAAGCATCGGTCCTTGAATAAGTTCATGGTCTTGAAGGAAACGCCAATAGCCGGCGACAAGTGCTTCCGGTTTTTGGACAGTCGGCTGTTGGCTGATCAAATAACTGTTCAGGATGCTCGTCACATTCGTCACGGTTTCTTCATCAAAATCAGCAGCATCGATGTGCTTGTTCAATTCATCCATGACAGACTGGTGTTCTGGAGAAAGCTCAATGCTTTCTTCCACAATGCCTGTGGAGTACTGGACGATATGTTCAACCACTTCGAGGTAGTGCTCGCGCAGATAGTCTTCGTTCACCGACGTGCCTTTTTCTTCGATGCGCGTTTGCAGCTGTTCAAAGAACGGCGCGAATTTGCCGACAATCGTCAAATAGCCGTTCAAGAACAAAATGCCTTTTTCGCCGGCGCGTGGATCCGGCAGAAGAATTGCAAGAAGTCCTTGGTTTTCTTCCATATCCGTCGGCGGTTGATCCGCCATGATGTATGTTTCGCCTGTGAAGGCATCTTTTAGTTCCGCTTTTTCTGTATTTCCAGACACCAATTGGCCGAGGAATACACGGAAGTTCGGCCATTGCGCCAAGACTTCTTTCGTCGTTGGGCGCGGAGTTTGCTCAATGTGCTTGTCCAGGAAGTTTTTCCATAGTTCCGGTTTTTGCATGAACAGGAAATTTTCGATGACAAATGCTTGTGCATCGTTTTCCGCCATCGATTTCATCAAACGGGGCTGCCATTCCTGCTGAAGTGCACGGAAGTCCGTTAGTTGGTCACGGTTTGGGTTTTCCGAGAAGAATTGCTGTCTGACTTGGAACAGCTCTTCGTTCACCAGATCATTGATGGAAACCGTTTGCTGTTTCCCGTGGCATTTTTTGTATTTCTTTCCGCTGCCGCATGGGCAAGGATCATTTCTTCCTACCATTCTAATCACCTACATTTTTTCTTGAGTGTAACATAAAATCTTTCGAGGCTCAAAAGTCTGACGATTCTGACGCCATTTCGGACGGTGCTCACTCAGTTTTTAAACATTTGGAAGCCGAGTCCACCGAGTACATGATTCGGCACAAAGAAGCGGGCAGTGACGAGCGGATCGACCACTTGGCTGATTTGTGTTTCGCCGGCGGCACTCATGAGCATCGTCATTTCACTGATCGTCAACTCACTTTGCGGCTGCAACAAGTCGATCATTTCCTCGACTGCAACCGACACGGCCTCATCCAAAGTCATCGCCGACACTAGAAACGCTAAGCCGTCTCCATTTTGCAGCAAAGGGTGCTTCAAGCGGCTGCCTTTGATGACATCGAAATGGACGGTCGCGCTGCCGGGCACTTCAATGCCGGAGACGCTGATTTCCCCGTCGCCCATGGCCGCATGAAAATCACCAAGCGCAAACAGTGCACCGTCAACCGCAACAGGGAAGTAGAGTGTCGCGCCCTTGGTGATCAGTTTGGTGTCCATGTTGCCGCCGTGCGCGCCCGGTGTGCCGCAGGAGACCGGTTCCCCTTCAGGTGCGACGCCGATTACGCCGATCATCGGATTGAGGGGAAGATGGAGGCGATCATTAAAGAGCGCTTTGCCGTTTTTGATGGGAATGATTTTGGATTCCATCGCTTCCATCCGGTGCCCCATAACACCGAGTTCGGGCCCTGTCACCATGACGCCTTGCTCGCCGATCTCCAGTTCTTCGATCGTCACTTTCAAGACGTCCCCGGGCGCTGCGCCTTCGATGAAGATCGGCCCGGTCGCCGGGTTTACTTGATCCCAGTTGATGGCAGAAACTTCCTGATCAGCTGATTGGATCTGGTTTTTAAAGCAGTCGAATGTATTGATTTTTACGGTTTCCCCATCAGCGACACGCATGCTTGGCTTGTGGTTTTTGGAAAAAGCATAAATGACCTCTTGTGCCGGTAGAATTTTCAACGGTACCACTCCTTTTCGTCTGATAGAATTTCACTAGGTAAATGTCTGATAATTCTTTCAATTCACATAGACCTATTATCGAGCAAGGAAACTCCGAGTGCAAGCGATTGGAGGCTGTAGTAAAATAAAGGGCAAAGAAACCATGAGGCGGGAGGGGAAACAGTGAACGAAGAACCGGTCAAAGAAATGTTGGCGTGGATGAAAGTACTGTTATTGACAGCGCTGATCATACTTGGGACCCGCCAGTTCCTGTTCGAGCCCGTGGTCGTCGACGGGGGTTCCATGCAGCCGACATACAGCGAAAACGATAAACTGCTGCTCGGAAAAATCACCGAGATCGAAAACTTCGATACCATCGTCTTTTTTGCCCCTGATGGCAGCCGGTTTATCAAACGGGTCATCGGCATTCCGGGTGACAGCATCCGAATGGCGGGAGACCGTCTTTATTTGAACGGCCGGCAATTGGACGAACCTTATTTGAATAAAGCGAGCAGCACATTTATTGAGGAATATCATGGCTACGTGAGTGAATTCACTGTTCCTACCGCCAGCTATTACGTACTCGGAGATAACCGCAACAATAGCACCGACTCACGTGTGCTCGGCTTTATTCAAGAATCGAACATTATCGGCGAAGTGAAATTCCGTTTTGCACCGTTCGCGCATTTCGGGTTTGTCGATTGAATCAATCTGCTCATCATTGCAAATACGCTTTCTCCCAGCCGTATTTGGTTGTTGGGGAAAGCGTATTTTTAGCTAATACAAGCCTGATAGTATGTAGGATTATTTGAAAGAGCTAGTCCGAAATCTTCCGTGCCGAAAACCCTGAAATCTCTGTTCACTTTAATTAGTTCGAAATATTCACTTTTTATTTATTTTTAGTTCAATTGAATTATGTTAGTATTTAAATACTGATTATTAAAAAAAGGGTGGAATGCTTAGAAAAGAATGGGGGGATCAAAATGGCTTGGGGAACATTGGCGAAATGTTTTTTCATAGTGATGATCGTTGGTGGAATGACTTTTCTGGCCGACGGGGGACAAGCAAAGGCGGCGCAAGGCGGGATAGATATCACAGCATCGAGCCTGATGGAGGGGCAGCGCCAAGCCTATCAATCGCATCTGACAAATTCCCTATTATTTATGGATAGAGAATTTTTGAAATTTGGAGAACAAGACGATTTCTACCCGGCTTCCCATATCGCCTTTGCGCCAGGGAGTGATGAATCGCAAATGAATTTCTCCTGGTATGCACCGAGTACATCACGTCCAGGTCAAGTCCAGGTGACGAAAGTTTCTTCCGGTACAGAGAAGTTTCTTGAAACCGGTGCGGTGACTGTTGATGCAAAGCTGAAAAATGCCACCTACGGCTACTCCGCCCATGAAGCGACCATTACGCAGCTTGAGAATGAATCGGACTATATGTACCGCTTAGGAGATGGCCGCGGCAATTGGACGGATGGCTTCCATTTCCAGACGCAAAATCCGGAGTCTTATGAATTTCTGATGATTGCCGATCCGCAAATCGGCGCATCAGGCGATATTGAAGAGGACCAAAGAGGGTGGGGGAAAACTTTACGTCAAGCGGTTTCCCGTACACCAAACAGCAGTTTCATCCTGTCAGCTGGCGACCAGGTCGATGCCCGCTATTCCGAAAACGAATATGCAGCCTATTTTGCCCCCGAACCGCTGCGCAATTACCCGACAGCGACGACAATCGGAAATCACGACAACACTCATCATTACTCCTATCATTTCAATGTTCCGAATGAAAATTGGGAACTTGGAAACTACGACAATTCAGGAGGGAATTATTACTTTTCCTACGGAGACACCTTATTCATGAATTTGAACTCCAATAGTATGAAACCGGAAGAGCACATTCAGTTTATGGAAGAAACGGCTGAAGCGACTGCGGACCGGGAGTGGAAATGGAAAATCCTCGTTTTCCACCATTCGATCTACAGCGCAGCCGCACATTCCCAAAGCCAATTCGTTTTGGAACTGCGTGAGCACTTAGTGCCGACAATTGACGCAATCGGGTTCGACGCTGTTCTGATGGGACATGACCATTCCTATGTGCGGACCTATCAGATGCGGAATTTCCAGGCGTTGAAAAATCATATGATGCAAGGCGATACACCGGTCAATCCGGAAGGCACCTTGTACATTACCGGCAGTACCGCGAGCGGCAGTAAATTTTACGGCATGCATACGGAGCGTGAGCCTTATTCGGCGGTCCGCGCACAGTGGGGTGTGCCGACTTATATGAGCATCAGCGTTGAGCCGGAGCGCTTAAGCTTAGAGACTTACCGAACGGATACTGAAGAACTGGTCGATGAGTACGAAATCATCAAGGATCCGTCCATCGAAACGATAGTGCCGGCACTTGAAGAAGTAGAACTCATCACGAGCAATACGGTGCTGGCAACGGAAGAAAATTCATTTTATCCTGAAGTGGAATTGAAAGTTAAAGGGCAGAATGTTGAAGGCGGACAATACGATATCTCCCCTGAGTCGATCACTTTCCGTACCAGCCGGGACGATGTCCAAATAAAAGATGGCTCAGTCCAAGCGGCAAAAGATGCACAGATTGGGATAGTGGAAGTCTACGCGGAAGTGGCGGACGGAGAGGAAATTTGGGACAGCAATGTGATCGAGCTCGAATTGGTGAAACATGATGAGGTCAGCCTTTTAGAAGGCGGCAGTGAGTGGCGCTATTTGGATGATGGCAGTGACCAAAAAACCGAATGGCGCTCAACTGAATTCGATGCCGGCGATTGGGAACAAGGAGCGGGCCCGCTTGGCTTCCCTGAAGATGAAGAACGCCCGGAATTTGGTGCTATTGAAACACTCGTTGGCTATGGCTCTGATGAGACTGATAAAATCGCTTTGACGTATTTCAGAACGGAATTCGATGTGGAAGACGCAAAAGAAATCGGCGATCTTGGCTATGTGGAGTTCGGGGTGGACGATGCCGTCATCCTCTACTTGAACGGCGAAGAAATCATGCGCTTTAATATGCCGGAGACGGGCGAGTTCGGATTTGGAGATTATCAGAGAGCGGTGATGGAGGAATATTACGGCGATGAAAGCCGGATCGAACGCATCTACCTGGACGAAACCGCTTTGTCACATGTGCAAGATGGGCGCAATGTATTGGCGGCGCAAGTGCACCAGGACGACCGCTTCAGTTCCGATTTGTATTGGGATATGGAGTTTGTGGCGAATACAAAATAAAAAAAAAGGCGCAATGCCTTCTTTTTTTATTTTTCCTACTATTCATCGAAAAGCCCCAACTTCTCGATTCGCTGGATTGCTTCCACGATCCGCTGTTCTGTAACCAATAAGCCGACACGGACAAATCCTTCACCGCCGGGGCCAAAGCCGCTGCCAGCCGCTACGGCAATGTCTGCTTTGTCGAGAAGATAATCCGAAAACTCCACACTCGTGAAGCCTTCCGGCACCGGCAGCCAGGCGAAGAATGATCCCTCCGGCGCTTCGACTTCCCAGCCGATCCGGCGGCATTCGCCTACTAAAGTCTTTCTTCTTTTTTCGTACAACTCGACGAGTTCATCGACGCATTGCTGGCTGCCGTTCAAAGCTTCCGCCGCAGCAAGCTGGACAGCCGGGAAGATGCCGGCGAACAAATGGTCCTGGATCAAGTTCAATGCTTCAATCATTTTGGAGTTACCGACCGCAAAACCGATGCGCCAGCCGGCCATATTATAGGTCTTCGATAAGGTGTACATTTCGATGCCGACCTCTTTTGCGCCTTCAGACTGCAGGAAGCTGACCGGTTTTTTTCCGCCAAAGCCGATGCCGCCATATGCGAAATCATGCACGACCGCGATGCCTTGTTCTTTGGCGAACTGTACGGTTTCGTCAAAGAACGTTTTGTTGGCTGTGGCGCCTGTCGGGTTGTTCGGGTAGTTTAAATACATCAGCTTGGCGCGCTCTCTTACAGACTCTGACACATCGTTATAGTCCGGGAGATAGCCGTTTTCCTGTTTCAGCGTCATCGTTTCAAATTCGATGTCGGCGAGCGGTGCCCCGGACAGGTAATCGGGATAGCCCGGATCCGGCAGCAAGAGCGAATCGCCCGGATTGAGCAATGCAAGCGGCAATTCGACAAAGCCGATTTTTGTGCCGGAAAGAATAGCGACTTCGAGGTTCGGGTCGATGTCGACGCCGTATTCCCGCTTGTAGAAATCTGCGGCGGCTTTCCTCAATGTACCGAGCCCGCGAAACGGTGAGTAGCGGTGGGTTTTCGGGTCTTCTACCGCGTCTTGCAACGCTTTGACGATATGCGCGGGGGTCGGCTGATCCGGATTGCCTTGCCCGAGATTAATGACATCGCGGCCTTCGCCGACTGCTTTTGCAGCTTTTGCGACGAGTGCGGCGAAAAATTGATCCGGAAGATTTTGTAAGCGATTTGAAAAGTCCATGGAATCCTCCTCATTTTCTAAAAAATTGCACATCTATCCCAAATCTTATAGAGTTTAACGTAAACTGTCTACAGGGGGAGAGAATATGAAAATCGCTTGTGTACAGATGGATATCGCGTTCGGGGAACCGGAAACGAATTTTCAGCGCGTAACAGAATACTTGGAAGAAGCGGCCGAAAACGGGGCGGATGTCATTGTCTTGCCCGAAATGTGGAACACCGGCTATGCGCTGACGGAGCTTGAGAAATTGGCGGACGGGAATGGCAAGACAGTCGACTTCCTGAAGCGGTTCGCCAAACAACACGGCGTTCATGTTGTCGGAGGCTCGGTATCGACGAAAAAAAAGGACGGTTTCTATAATACGATGTATGTCGTCGACAAAACGGGCGTGCTCGTTTCCGAGTACGATAAAGCCCACCGCTTCGGTTTGATGGACGAGCATATTCACCTCGAGGAAGGGCAGTCGCTCGGCACATTTGAGCTCGACGGCGAAACGTTCGGCGGAGTTATCTGCTACGATATCCGCTTCCCGGAATGGCTGCGCGCACAGGCACTGAACGGGGCGAAGGCGATTTTTGTCCCAGCGGAATGGCCGCTTGCGCGCATCGACCATTGGCGCATACTGCTTCAGGCACGCGCTATCGAGAACCAATGCTTTATCATTGCCGCCAATCGCATCGGCCATGATCCGAAAAATGAGTTCGGTGGCCATTCGATGGTCATCGCGCCGTGGGGAGAAGTACGTATGGACATGGGCAATACTGAAGGCATCGCTTATACAGACATCGATCTTTCAGAAGTGGACGAAGTGCGCACGCGTATTCCGGTATTCGACGATCGGCGCGTTCAATTGTACAAAAAGTTTGAAAAATTGCATTGACAAGTGTCCATACTGGCGCGTAAGATGGGAATCAACCAAATACGTATGCTTATCAAGAGAGACCGAGGGTAAAGGCCCTATGACGTCCGGCAACCCCCAACGCGGGAAGGTGCCAAGTCCTGCAGAATGGCAATCATTCTGAAAGATAAGTCGGAATTCTAAATTTTCGATGTCTCTTTTTGATAAAAGAGACATTTTTTATTTGCCTGGGGGAGTGGACAGCATGATTCAGATCGAACAACTGAGCAAAACCTATCAAACAAAGCACGGCACTGTCACAGGTGTAGACGATGTCAGCCTGGAAGTGAAGACCGGGGAAATTTTCGGCATCGTCGGTTATTCCGGAGCCGGAAAAAGTTCCCTCATCCGCTGTATCAATTTGCTCGAACGCCCAACCGCCGGGACTGTCTCGGTAGGGGGACAGGATTTGACGAAACTGCGCGGCGAAGGGCTGCGGAAAGCACGCCTGAAAATAGGCATGATCTTTCAGCATTTCTATTTGATCAGCCAAAAGACGGTCGCTGAAAACATCGCGTTCGCACTGCGTGCAGCCGGCACACCGAGCAAAAAGATCGGGCCGCGTGTCGACGAATTGTTGGACATGGTCGGCTTGACGGATAAGCGGGGCGTCTACCCGGCACAGCTAAGCGGCGGGCAAAAGCAGCGCGTCGGCATCGCCCGTGCACTCGCCAATGAACCAGCTGTGCTGTTATGCGATGAAGCAACGTCAGCGCTCGACCCGAACACGACCTTGTCGATTCTGCGATTATTGAAAGACATCAACCGCAAGCTCAACATCACGATTGTCCTGATTACGCACGAAATGAACGTCGTCAAGGAAATCTGCGACCGGATGGCGGTCATGCAAGGCGGCCGCGTCATCGAAGAAGGAAATGTCTACGATATTTTCGCCGACCCGAAAACGGCGTTGACAAAAGAGTTTATCTCAAGTGTCGTGTCGTTCAACGTACCGGAAGAAACTTTGAAGAAATGCGACGGAACGATCATCAAAGTGTTGTTTAAAGGGGCAGTCGCCGGGGAAGGCATCATTTCCGATATGTTGCAAACCTACCCGGTCAAAGGTAATTTTTTACACGGAGCGATTGAATACATTCAAGAACGGCCGCTTGGGATTTTTGTGATGGAGCTGAAAGGCGGACAAGCGGAAGTCCAGCAAGCCATCGTGTACTTAGAACAGCGGGAAGCGATTGTGGAGGTGATGGATCATGGGAATTGAATGGGAAAGAATAATCGATCTCTGGCCGGAGATTCAAGTGGCGTTTTACCAGACATTGGTCATGATCGGCATTTCACTCGGTGTCGCTTTAGTTGTCGGCTTGCCACTCGGCATTCTGTTATTCATCACAGACCGCGGTTTGTTCTTGGAAAACCGGTCAGTCAATTCGGTGATCGGTTTTGTCGTCAACATCGTTCGGTCGATTCCGTTCATCATTTTGCTGGTCGCGCTCATTCCATTGACTCAAGCCATTACCGGCACCACAATCGGGCCGGTCGCAGCCAGTGTCTCCTTGTCGGTCGCGGCGATTCCGTTCTTCGCACGCATTGTGGAAACGGCACTCCGGGATATCGATAAAGGCGTCATCGAAGCGGCGGTTGCCGTCGGTGCCACGCCGTGGATGATCATCAAGGATGTGCTGCTGCCGGAAGCGAAGGCCAGCCTCATCCAAGGCATTACGCTGACAGTCATCAGCTTGATCGCCTACTCGGCCATGGCAGGCGTTGTCGGAGGCGGTGGGATCGGCGACTTGGCGATCCGCTTCGGCTATTACCGGTACGACAATACGATCATGATCGTCACGGTCGTCATTTTGATTGTGCTCGTCCAGCTGATCCAGCAGGCGGGCGACTTTACAGCTAAAAAACTAGATAAACGATAAGGGGAGATTGACATGAAGAAATTTGCGTGGGTTGTAGCAGCGAGCACGCTTCTACTAGCCGCTTGCGGCGGAGAAGAAACGAATACAGATACGGCAGAAAACGGCAACGAGTCAAAAGACATTAAGCTCGGCGCCACAGCAGGACCTTACAGCGACATGCTGAACGCGGCGATCGTCCCCGCACTTGAAGAAAAAGGCTATACCGTCGAAACAATCGAATTCAGCGATTATATTCAGCCGAATAATGCGTTGAATAACGGGGAAATCGATGCGAACTTATTCCAGCACACGATTTACTTGGAGAACTTCGAAGCGGAAAACAATATGGATTTGAGCGCGTTGATCACGGTGCCGACCGCGCCGATGGGCATTTACTCAAACGAGTTCGACTCGTTCGACGGGATTGCGGACGGTGCGACGATCGCTATTCCGAACGATCCGGTAAACGGAGCCCGCGCGCTGTTGATGCTGCAGGACCAAGGACTCGTTGAACTTGATCCGGAAGCGGAAGTGCTGAAGGCGTCCGAGCGCGACGTGACAGAAAATCCGAAGAACTTGGTGTTCCAGCCGATTGAAGCGGGGCAATTGCCGCGTGCTGTCGAAGGAACAGATCTTGCAGCTGTTCCGGGCAACTTTGCACTGGCAGCTGATATGGACTTGCTAGACGCACTGGCGCTTGAAGACATGCCGGATGAATACCGCAACGTAGTCGCTGTCTCAGCGGAGAACGAAGATAGTGAACTGGCTGCCGACTTGATCGAAATCGTTGAATCTGAGGAGTTTGAAGCGATCATCGACGAACAGTTCGAAGGCTTCGGCAAACCTGCGTGGATGGCTGAATAATAAAATAATCAAGCCGGAGAAAAATCATTTTTCTTCGGCTATTTCTTTGAGTAAAAATAGCTCTCTTTCGCTATGTGCGGCCTTTTTCCTTGCCCTGTCTGTTTTCGGCTGAAATAATAGGGAAAGTTAATTTCAATGAGCCGCTGCCAGGCACCATCTGCAGTTATATATGTTGAACTAAAGAAATATCAGTGAATTACCACGACTACTTGACCACTAAAAATTTGCGAACAAACAAACAGATATGGAGCAAAACTACGGAGAAAACCGTACTGCTCCCACCGTGCTGAGCAAAGCTTTTCTCGGAGTGGTTTTGCGGAATATCTACAGTGGAAATTTATTAGTTCAACTTATATAGCAAGGTTTTACTGGAACCGCATGCCGAAGACCGAAGCGCAATTGATCGAATGCGCCGCGCAACCGGCTGAGCGCCCTTTGTGCGATGCGGGCGGGAGCGGTTACCGCCATGCCGGCCGGGTATGGAAGACGTGGGAGATTGGAAATAGACAAGAGGAGGAAATAAAATGGCGTTACATAGTTTTCACTTGAAAGCAGATTGGCCCGGTGACCGCAACGATGTCGGGGTGATCGAGTCGGGAAATTTAAAGACGCAAATATCGATTCCGCCTGAAATGGACGGACCGGGAGTCGGGACCAATCCCGACGAGATGCTGCTCGGAGCGGCAGCGACATGTTATATCATTACGCTTGCGGCGATGATGCAACGCAGCAAGCTACCAAAAGAGTCGCTGACGATGGATTCGGAAGGAATCGTCGAAGTGGTAGACGGGGTGATCACTTACAAAAAGATCATCCACCGGCCGCAAGTCGTACTCTTGGCGGATGCGGGCGAGAAAGAATTCAAGCTTGTCCGGAAGCTCGCGGAAAAAGCCGAATCTTCCTGTATGATCACCCGCGCCATCCAAGGCAATGTCGAAGTTGAACTCGAGGCTACCATTACAAAAGCATAATTCTTGAGAAGCCTTTTCTTCCGTGTGGAGAAGAGGTTTTTTTGTGAAAGCAGCCGGAAATGATATTTTTAGATGATTCAAAGAATTTTTTCTTCCGCCCGTTTCGGGATATGGTAGACTACATTTAATGAAAATGGACCATAGGAGACGAGTGGGATGAAAAAACTATCGCTACAGACAAAAATCATTTTACTCAGCACATCGCTCGTGCTATTGACGACGGTGGTGTTCGGCGGAATCTTGAGCTATCAGGAAATTGCCGAAATCAAGGAAAATATCGGCCAGCGTGCACAGGAAACCGCAATCGGGATCTCAGCAATGCCGACCATCGTTGAGGCGATGGATGACGAAAATCCATCGCTCCAAATTCAGCCGCTCGCTGAATATATGCGCAGGCAGGTAGGGGCGGAATTCATCGTCATCGGCAATACCGACAGTGTCCGTTATTCGCATCCGGATACAAGCAAGATCGGTGAGAGGATGGTCGGCGGGGACAATGATCAGGCACTGATCGACGGAAAAGTGTATGTATCGGAAGCATTCGGCTCGCTCGGGAGAAGCTTGCGCGGCAAGGCCCCGATTTATGATGGGGACGGCAGGGTCATCGGCGTGGTCTCTGTCGGCTATATGGTTGAAGACATTGAAGAAATCATTGTCGGCAATATTTTGGATGTCTTAGGGCTTGCATTGTTGACGCTCGTCATCGGAATTTTGGGCAGCATCCTGCTGGCCAAAAACATCCGAAAAGATACGATGGGGCTGGAGCCGCGGGAAATTTCCCGCTTGTATCAGGATAGGGAAGCGTTGCTGTCATCGATTATTGAAGGGGTCATCGCCATCGACAATGAAGGGCGCATCACCGAATTGAACAGTTCCGCAGAAAAGATGCTCACGATGGATCAGAGCTTTTTGCAGAAGCCGATAGGCGATATTTTGCCGGAATTGCGGATGAAAGAAACACTGGCGACCGGCCATTCGTGGAGAAATAAAGAGATACTGATTGGTGGGACGGTCTTTATCGTTAACCAAAAGCCGATTAGGACAGACGGGTATGTGGTCGGTGCAGTATCGACGTTCAGGGAAAAGACAGAAGTGCAGGAAGTGCTCGAGACGCTCTCGGAAATTAGGCAGTACTCGGAAAGCCTGCGTGCACAAACCCATGAATACGCCAATAAACTGTATGCCATTTCCGGTTTGCTGCAACTCGAGGAAACCGAGGCAGCGGTGCGGCTGATCCAAGAAGAAACCGTTCATCATGAAAAACAGACGAAGCATACACTGAATCATATCGAAGATAAAAAAGTCCAGGCGATTCTGCTAGGCAAGATGGGAAAAGCGTCCGAAGCAAAAGTGGAATTAACGGTAGACGAAAACAGTTCCCTCGCCCAGTTGCCCCCTCATGTCGATATATCGAAAGTGATTCATATCGTTGGGAATTTGATCGACAACGCGATTGAAGAAGTCGAGGCGAGCGGCACGAAAAAAATATCCTTTTTCATCACCGATATCGGCAACGACTTGGTCATTGAAGTGCAGGATAGCGGACGGGGAATCCAAGCCGAGCATTTGGACCAGCTTTTTGTGCAAGGATTTTCCACAAAACTTGAAAAAGTCGACAGAGGGTATGGGTTGGCGATCGTCAAACAAGCGGTCGAAGACTTGAACGGCTGGATTGAAGTGGATTCAGCACTGGAGCGCGGCACTGTGTTCAGCGTCTTCTTGCCGAAAAAATCAATGGAGGTGGCGTGATGCTGCGGGTGGTTATTGCAGAAGATGATTTTCGAGTAGCACAAGTGCATGAGAAGTTTTTAGCGAAAATCGGAGGCGTGGAGCTGTTGGCGAAAGCGAAAGATTGCAGCGAGACGCTGTCAGCTGTAAAAAAACACCAGCCAGATCTCGTGCTGTTGGATAATTATATGCCGGATGGGCTCGGAATCGAACTGATTGATGAGCTGCGGAAAGAAAGTCCGGAAACCGACATCATTTTGGTATCGGCTGCCAACGAGCGGGAGTATATTGAAACGGCGTTGCGCAAAGGAGTGAAGGGTATTATCCTGAAACCCGCCGAGCTTGCACAGTTTACTGCGACCATCGAGAAATACCGGAAAGATGCAGGGCGACTCTCGCAGCAAGAGACGGTCGACCAAACGTATTTGGATGAGCTATTCGGCGTCACAGCGGCAAAAAAAGATGTGGCCGTCGTAAAAGGAATCGACCCGCTGACGATGCAGAAGGTGCAGAAGCTATTAACTCAATATAAAGAAGGCATCACCGCGGAAAAAATGGGCGAAGAAATGGGCGCCTCCCGGACGACGGCCCGCAGATACTTGGAATACTTGGTCTCAACGGGCGATTGTTACGCAGAACTCGGCTACGGCATCGTCGGCAGGCCAGAGCGGCAGTATTTCGTTAAATGACGCGGTGAATCACATTGCCAGCACCATAAAAAGCAACTTCCTGAGAGACAGGGAGTTGCTTTTTTGTGGCGTTTTTTGGGTGCGTCTGAATTAATCGGTATTGCATTCGAAATGGGTCATCCTCCAGCCGCTTTTTTCAATCACGGGCAAACCGCCCAAATCGTAGCATTGATCAGCCGCTTGCGTCACTTCCAGATAACTGAAAAGAGACTGTGCGGCAAAAGCGATAGACAGAGCGATAACAGTAGCCATACTAAGGAGAACGATTATTTGGCCGGCAGAGATGGACCGTATAGGCTTCATCAATAAAACCTCCTTGTTGATTTATACAGAATAGCATAATTTCCTATCTCTTCCTATTAATGAAATATAAGCAAAACATATTCTTCCTCCTCATTCCCTGTGAACTTTATGAACAAAATGTGCATAAAAACCTTTATACACCTTATTTTGCAAACGGTTACATTCTGAAAATTCCGAGTTATACTTCGATACATAAGAAACATAATCAGACTAAGGGGGAAAACAAAAATGAAAAAAACAGTCTTTGCATCAATGATAACTGTAAGCGCTCTTGCATTCGCAGGGTGTGGATCTGACGATACGGCAAGCACAGGCGGAGAAGGCGGCAGCTTCGAGCCGTCCCAAACAATTGAAATGGTAGCACCAGCCGGATCAGGCGGCGGATGGGACACAACAGCACGTGAAGTCGCACGTGTATTCGGAGAAACAGGCATCATCGATGAAAATATGACGGTCATTAACCGTGAAGGCGGAGGCGGAGCAATCGGATGGGCTTACGTCCACGGGAAAGAAGGCGATCCGCACAGCATGTTCGTTGCTTCGCCGCCGTTGATGTTCGTTCCACTTAACGGCCAATCGGAATACGGTCATGAAGATTTCACTCCAATCGCTAATATGATCGCGGATTACGGTGCATTTGCTGTACGAGAAGACAGTGAGTTTGAAGATTTGAATGATCTGTTCGATCAAATGAAAGACGATCCGCAGAGTATAACGGTCATCGGCACATCCGCT
This sequence comes from Planococcus sp. ISL-109, assembly GCF_018613655.1. Classification (GTDB taxonomy): domain Bacteria; phylum Bacillota; class Bacilli; order Bacillales_A; family Planococcaceae; genus Planococcus. The sequence goes on along the minus strand of NZ_JAGGPW010000006.1, from coordinate 73,531 downwards.
CCAGGAAGCATGGACCATATGCAGTTTGTCCGCATTGCGAAAGCGGCAGGCGTGGATCCGACGCAAATTAAATACGTATCTGACCAAGAAGGCGGCGCTTTGACGGCAGTTCTTAACGGTTCAGTGGATGTATTCTCGACAGGTGTTGGGGAAACAATCGAGCAAGTGCGTGCAGGCAATATCAAAGTACTTGGTGTCACAGCCGAAGAGCGCATGGAAGGGGAAGTGCTTTCTGATTTCCCGACAGCGATCGAGCAAGGCATCGATGAAAGTTTCGTCAACTGGCGCGGATTCTTCGGGCCTCCGAACATGGACCAGGCAGCTGTCGATTACTATGAAGCAAAATTCCAGGAACTAAGTGAATCCGACGAATTTGCGGAAGTCCGCAAAAAGTACGGATGGAATGAAATGTACATGAACAGTGAAGAATACAGCGAATTCCTCGAAACTGAGAAAGAGGAGATTGCAACTTTGCTGGAAGAAATCGGACTAGGACAATAAGTAGGAAGTGAAACCGAATCTTATGCATTCGGTTTCTCTCTTTTCAGTTAAAAGGAGGCGTTTCGATTGCTCGCTAGCATAAACCAAAGATTGGGCCTGCTTCTTTTCGTTGTTGCGGCCATCTACCTGTATTTAAGTTTTCAATTGCCCAACTACCAATATGCCCCTATAGACGCGGATGTGATTCCGAAAGGACTCGGAATCCTGCTTTTGATCTTGGCGGTGCTGTTGTTCTTCTCACGTGCTGTGGAAACAGAGGCGGAAAAGAAAAAACGCGATATCCCGAAAAAAGAATTTGGCGTCCTTGCCACAGTATTCGGCATGATTTTCCTGTATATTCTTTTGTTTGAACTGGTCGGTTTTGTCATTATGACGGTCTTGTTCATATTCTTCTGTTCATGGTTTTTAGGTTATAGAGCATGGAAGACAAATGTATTGGTCTCCCTTCTGTTTCCGATTGTTATGTACGCTATTTTCGTTTTCGCGCTGGGGATTAATTTGCCGCGCGGCATCTTGCCACTTTAAGGAGGGAGCTTCCATATGGATGCGTTTCAAGGTCTATTGACCGGTTTTCAAGTTGCTTTAAGTCTTGAAGGAATCTTGTTTGTGTTGATCGGCGTCATCGTCGGGACCTTAATCGGAATGATGCCAGGACTTGGCCCAATCAGCGCCATTGCAATCATGATTCCGATTACATACGGAATGGATCCAGCACCGGCACTTGTCATGATGGCGGGCGTCTATTACGGAGCAGTCTTCGGTGGATCGACATCTTCGATTCTCTTGAATGCCCCGGGGATTTCCGGAACGGTCGCCACGTCTTTCGACGGCTACCCGATGGCCCAGAATGGCCAGGCCGGGAAGGCACTCGCCATTGCAGCAATCGCTTCGTTCGTCGGCGGAACTGTGTCGGTCGTACTCTTGATGCTGTTGGCGCCTGCACTATCGAGTGTGGCCATTTCCTTTGGGCCACCCGCTTATTTTGCCCTGATGTTTATGGGCTTGACGGCGATTTCCAGCTTGTCTGAAGGGTCGACGATCAAGGCGATGATTGCTGCCGTTGCAGGATTCATGGTCGTAACGATCGGGATTGACCCGCAAACCGGGACGCAGCGCTTTACATTCGGCAACGTCAACTTATTTGATGGCTTCGACTTTTTGATCATCGCTCTCGGCCTCTTTGCGGTGGCAGAAGTATGTATTCTCGTGTTGAACCGTAAAAATCGCAGCTTGAGCGACGATCAGAAGCTCGGCAGCTTGCGTTTGTCCAAACAAGATTTGAAAGAAATGAGCGGCCCTGTCACCCGCCAGTCATTCGTCGGCTTCATGCTCGGCGTGTTGCCTGGTGCAGGTGCGACAATCGCTTCTTTCATCAGTTATATTTTTGAAAAACGCATTGCGAAAAATCCGGAAGAGTTCGGCAAAGGCTCGATCAAAGGAATTGCTGCACCGGAAAGCTCCAATAACGCAGCAACAAGCGGTGCTTTCGTGCCGCTACTGAGCCTTGGGATTCCGGGGTCCGGTACGACGGCTGTCATGCTCGGTGCGTTTCTCGTACTCGGTGTACAGCCAGGACCGCTTCTCATGTCGGATCGTCCGGAAATCTTCTGGGGCATCATCGCTTCGATGTACCTCGGCAACATTTTCCTGTTGATCTTGAATTTGCCGCTCATCCCGTATTTGGCGAAAATCTTAAGCATTCCACGTCCGTTGCTCATTTCTTTGGTCATCATGTTCAGCTTGATTGGCGTCTATTCCATCAGCTTTAACGTCTTTGACTTGTATATGCTCCTGGTGTTTGGTGCACTAGGATTTGCCATGCGAATCTTCTCGTTCCCTGCACCGCCATTCATTTTGGCATTTATTCTGGGAGGCATGATGGAGCAGGCGTTCCGCCAATCCATGACCATCTCCAACGGCAGTTTGAGCATCTTTGTTGATACGCCGCTGCCGCTATCATTGCTATTGATTTCCTTGCTGTCATTAGTGATTCCTGCATTTTTAAAATGGAGAGGCAACAGACTGGCCGCTAAACAACGTTAAGGGGTGAGAAAGTGAGAAACTCAAAGCTTGTGCCGCGCGTTCTTGCTTTTTTGCTCGCTGGCGGGTTTGCCCTTTTGTGGGCGATCGGCTTTATGGATGCTTACACTGATGACCAGAAATTGACGCTGCTCTTGCTCGGCATCGCGATCGGCTTATGGACTGTAAGCGTTATGCCGCTCACTGCTTCGAGCCTGCTGGTGCTTGGCCTGCTGGTTTTCTGTCGGATGCGCTTTACTTTATTTTGGCGTTGACTTTAGTGTCGAAAGTATTGGTGAAAGCTCAAGCCGACCAAGTGTTTGTCGGCATTTTACTAAAGCTGAGCAAAGGCAAGGTGCAGCGCTTGCTCATCGGTTTGCCTTTGTTGATTGTTTTTTTGCCGATCCTGCTACCTTCTGCTGTGGCAAGGTTCCGCATACTTGAGCCGATCATTGAACAAGTGAATGACCGCTTTGAACTAGGCGACAGAAGTGTTTTCCGCCAATTCAGCTTATACGTTATCGGAATGATGAACCAAAATTCGACGATGATCGTCTTTACCGGCGGCGGGTTCCCGATACTCGCTGCCCAATTGTTCAGGGATTTCGGAGGCGTGCAAATTTCCTGGCTCGGCTGGTTCTTGCGCATTGCTCCGCCGCTATGGATTGCACTAGTGATCATCAGCTTCGGCGTCTGGTTCTTTTTCAAGCGGCAGAACGGCGAAATACGGCGCATGGAACAGATGGAATTCACACCGTCCGCGCGCTTACCGGAGCGGTTTTGGTGGGTGATCGTTCCGTTTATCGCGATGATCATTAGCTGGATTGTCGTTGACCAAGAACAGATTTCACTTATTGTCGCACCATTTCTGCTGCTTGCTTATTATGCGCTGCCGGTGAACGGGCTCGTCGATGACCGGCTCGTACGGGAATATGATTGGGAAACCTTCCTGTTGCTCGAGGCTTCGTTTTCACTCGGCTATTTATATAGAAGCAAACGGAACGGCCGGTGTCTTGACAAGCCAATTGATCCGCCTTCTGACGCAAGGGATGGGGGATGCTGGGAATATCATTTTTGTCGCGCTGCTCATTTTCGCATTGAGATTCCTGTTCGTTATCCCCTTGACTGCCATGATCGTCATTTTTCCGATTATCATGAGCTTCGCTGGACAGCTTGGTTTGTCGGTGTTGGCGATGGCGTTTCTGCTAATCATGATTGTTGGCGGTGTCACCATTTTGCCGATTCATTCACCAACGACGTTTTTGGCGTTTCAAAAAGGAGCCCTTTCCCGGAATGAACAATTGCTCATCGGTAGCTATTCGAGTTTTGTGATCACTGCAGTTGCCGTTATTTTTGCGATTTTTATTTGGTGAGGCAGTTTATCGGCCTTATCTGCAAACGTAAAGCCAGCCCGCAATTTGGGGCTGTTTTTTTGTGTCCGCATTTGTGCATATGTTTAGTGGAAATGATAGGGGGTAGGTTAATGCTAGAAGCGTTTTAAACAGAGGAGGCAGAAAAATGTTTGATTATACTGTTACAACAAGCAAATCGGTGGACGAAGCAGTCGCATCACTGGAAGAGAATTTGAAAGAACAGCAATTCGGCGTATTGTGGAATTTCGATTTGACGGCGAAGCTGCAGGAAAAGGGACAAGAATTTGATACGCCATACAAAATCTTGGAAGTATGCAATCCAAAAGAAGCGAACACGGTACTCTCTGAAAACTTGATGGCCGGTTATTTCCTGCCATGTAAAATCGTTGTATATAAGGAAGGCGAAGAAACGAAGATTGGAATGCCAAAACCTACATCTCTGATCGGCATGGCGGAAGACGGCGGCAAACTGATTACTGTAGCTGAAGATATTGAAAAGCGCTTGATCGAGTGCATCGAACGGACGGCTTAAGTTCGGCATAAAGAGAAACTTCAATAAGCGGGAGTTTTGAATTTCCGTTAAAGCGGGATAAAACAAATGATGGAGGGATCTTTACATGACAGTCAAATTTACATCTGCTGAAGAAATTGCAGAAAAAGTGATGAACAATGAATCTGTTGCGATTCTCGATGTCCGCAGTAAAGAAGATGTGGAAAATTGGCATGTAGAAGGCAGCAATGTCGAGCTGCACAATATTCCATTCAATAAGATAGAAGAAAGCCGTGAAGAGATCGGGAATTTGCCGAAAGAAAAACCGTTATATACCATTTGTGCAAAAGGCAGTACATCCGAAAAAGCGGCTGAGTATTTACAGGGCCAAGGCTTCGACAATATTATCTCGATTGAAGGTGGAATGGCGTCCTGGAGTGAGCAATTGGAGCCGGTGAAAATCGGGGACTTGAAAAGCGGCGGCGCCATCTATCAATTTGTCCGTGTCGGCAAAGGATGCCTGTCCTACCTGATTGAGTCGGACGGTGAAGCTGCAGTAGTTGATGCAGCACGAATGATTGAACCATACGAAACCTTTGCAAAAGAGCATTCGGCAAAAATCACCCATGTACTGGATACGCATTTGCACGCCGATCATATTTCCGGCGGCCGGAAGCTTGCCGAAAAATTCGGGGCTCAGTATCACCTGCCCCCTGAAGATGCGGAGGAAGTTGTTTTTGGCTATGAGCCGGTTGAAGATGGAAAGACCGTAGCAGTAGGAAGCGTGAAAATCGAAGCGTTCTATTCGCCGGGCCATACAATCGGCAGTACATCGTTCATCGTAGACGGCGAATATTTGATGACGGGAGATATTTTGTTCATCGAATCGATCGGCCGTCCAGACCTTGCCGGGAAAGCGACAGACTGGGCAGAAGACCTGCATGAAACGCTTTATGGGCGTTATGAAAACTTATCGAAAGAACTGGTTGTCCTGCCTGCCCACTATGGTGACATCCAAGAAATGAACGAAGACGGCAGTGTCCATAAAAAACTCAGTGATTTGTATGAACAGAACGAAGGGCTGAACATCGATGATGAAGAACGCTTCATTAAACGTGTTACGGAAAACTTGAAAGAGCAACCGAACGCTTACGAAGATATCCGGAAAACGAATATGGGGAAAATCACCCCATCCGACAGTGAACAGAAGGAAATGGAAACAGGCCCGAATAATTGCGCAGTCTAGCGCAGCAGATGATAGAGTGAGTCCCCGCTGTAAGTGCGGGGGCTTTTTATGGTGAAATGAAAGTATTCAGCAACGAAAAAAAGGATGAGTTTATCAATTGACATTATACCCAAGGGGGTATAATATAAGGGCATAACAACTACAATTTTTATTTTGAACAGGAGGCAAGTAAGATGGATTACGATAAAAAAGTTGAGAACCGTCTCAAACGGATCGAAGGGCAATTACGCGGCGTCATCAAGATGGTCGAAGCGGACGGAGAATGCCGCGATGTCGTCACACAGCTCTCAGCAGTCAGAAGCGCAGTAGATCGGACAATCGGCGTGATTGTCAGCGAAAACCTCCAAGCTTGTGTGCGGGATAGCCTCGAAAAAGGCGAAAACACTGAAGACGTTGTAAAAGAAGCGGTTGAACTTCTCGTAAAAAGCCGATAAAAAGAAAAAAGATGTTTCCTGTTGACATAGCAGAATAAATGCTTTAATATACCCTATAGGGTATTAGAAAAAGTGCGGCGCACTATAAAACGTTCTTTTTTTTGGACCAAAAAGATACCCCTAGGGGTAATTACTGGAGGAATTCACACAATGGCAGAACAGAAGAAAACATCAATCGTACTTTTTAGCGGAGATTATGATAAAGCAATGGCCGCATACATTATCGCAAACGGAGCAGCAGCTTATGATCACGAAGTTACCATTTTCCACACGTTCTGGGGATTGAACGCACTTCGCAAAGAAAATCCACCAGCAATCAAAAAAGGACGTCTTGAAACAATGTTCTCAAAAATGATGCCGCGTGGCGCAGATAAACTTGGACTTTCCAATATGCAATTCGGAGGCATGGGCCCGAAACTCATCAAACAAGTCATGAAAAAACATAATGCAATGCCGCTTCCGGATTTGATTGAAATGGCGCAAGAGCAAGACATTAAGCTTGTGGCTTGCACAATGACGATGGATCTTCTCGGACTTCAAAAAGAAGAGTTGCTTGATGATATCATTTACGCAGGCGTCGCAGCTTACCTTGGCGATGCAGAAGACGGCAACGTCAACTTGTTTATCTAACTCCCAAAAGTGGAAAGGATGAAGTGTAGGATGGAATGGTTACTCTGGATCGCAGTCGGGATTATAGCATATTTCGTAATCTCCCGCTTTACTGCGCCGACTAAAGGAATTAGAACAATGTCCACGGAAGAACTAAAAGCTGTACTCGGCAAGAAGGACAAGCAATACGTCGATGTACGGACACCGGTAGAGTTCAAAGCAAATAACATCAAAGGATTCAAGAACATTCCATTGAATGATTTGCCGAAACGTTTGAATGAGCTATCGAAGGATAAGGAAACACTCGTCATTTGCCAAAGCGGCATGCGCAGTAGCAAAGCAAGCCAATTGTTGAAGAAAAACGGTTTTACCGATGTAGTGAATATTCGAGGCGGAATGAGCAGTTACCGCGGATAATTTGAGGAGGAATTTAGCATGAAAAGCATGACTACACAAGAAGTCCAGGAATTCATCAAAAAGAATCCGGATGCATCGCTGATTGATGTGCGCGAAACTGAAGAAGTCGCTGCAGGAAAAATTCCAGGAGCCGTCAACATTCCGTTAGGCCTGTTGGAATTCCGTTTACAGGATATCGATAAATCGAAAGAACATATCATGATCTGCCGTTCCGGCAACCGCAGCGGCATGGCCAGCCGGTTATTGGAAGACCGCGGCTACAACGTCATCAATATGGATGGCGGCATGATGGAGTGGGAAGGCGACACCGAGTAAACTTTCAACTAAACACACGAATTCACAAGAGGAGGAGAATGAATAATGGTTCAAACAGATAAAGTATTGGACGCAAGAGGGCTTGCATGCCCGATGCCGATCGTCAAAACGAAAAAAGTGATGAAAGATATGGGTTCCGGAGAAGTGCTGGAAATTCAAGCTACTGATAAAGGCTCTACAGCCGACCTGCAAGCATGGGCGAAAAGTTCAGGCCATGAATACATCGGCACAGAAACAGAAGGAGACGTCTTGCTTCACTACTTGCGCAAAGACGGCGCTGGCACAGTGGAAGAGACAATCGAAATTCCGGAAGTGACGCTTTCCGATTTTCAGGTGCGCGTTGAAAACGGCGAGCAATTGAACATTCTGGATGTCCGTGAGCAGGAAGAATACGATGAAGCACATATTCCAGGCGTCAAGCATATTCCGCTCGGTGAAGTGGAATCCCGCATGAACGAATTGGAGCAGAAGCAGGACCAGGAAATTTTCATCATCTGCCATTCAGGCCGCAGAAGCGGAATCGCTGGCGATATGATGGCGAAAAAAGGCTTTAAAACTTTGTATAACGTAGTGCCTGGCATGCGTGATTGGACTGGCAAAACCGAGTAGTCGGGCCAGTCCCCCAAAATTGAAGGAGCGTGTTCACTAATGACGAAAAAAACAGCAATTATCGCCTCTAACGGCGGATTATTCGATGCATATAAAGTATTCAATATCGCCACAGCAGCGGCTGCAAGCGACCACGAAGTGTCTATTTTCTTCACTTTCGAAGGATTGAATCTGATCCACAAAGAAGCGAATCAGCAATTGCCGATGCCAGAAGGCAAGGAACATTTTGAAGAAGGCTTCAAAAAAGCGAATGTGCCGGCAATTCCGGAATTGATTGAAATGGCGCAAGAACTTGATGTGAAATTCATCGGCTGCCAGATGACGATGGACGTTATGGGGCTTGAAAAAGAAGCATTCGTGGACGGCATTGAAGTCGGGGGAGCGGTAACATTCCTTGCTTTTGCACAAGATGCAGACGTGACACTTACATTCTAAATAGACCGATACCAAAAAAATTACGAAAAAATATACTCCAGGGGGTAATTAATATATGTCAGCAAAACCAATGACGGCTGCGCAAGTGGCCCGCAAAGTAATTGATAACGAGCCATTGTTCATCCTCGACGTCCGCAACGGTGACGCGTTCGCCGATTGGAAAATCGAAGGCGGCAATATCCAGTATTTGAACATCCCGTATTTCGATTTATTGGACGGCGTTGAAGAAGTCATCGATCAAATGCCGAAAGACCGCGATATTTTGGTCGTCTGCGCCAAAGAAGGATCTTCCATCATGGTCGCAGATATGCTTGCAGATGAAGGTGTAGAAACGGCTTACCTGGCAGGCGGCATGAAAGCATGGAGCGAGCACTTGGAGCCGGTGAAAGTCGGCGACCTAAAAGACGGCGGAGAACTTTTCCAGTTTGTCCGCATCGGCAAAGGCTGCTTGTCTTACATGGCAATTTCCGGCGGGGAAGCGGCAATTATTGACGCGACTCGCATGACGGATGTCTTCTTGAACTTCGCGCAGGAAAAAGGTGCAGAAATTAAGCATGTATTCGACTCTCACCTTCACGCCGACCATATTTCAGGCGGCCGCAAAATCGCGGAAGCAACAGGCGCAACGTATTACTTGCCGCCAGCTGATGCAGAAGAAGTGATCTTCGATTTCACACCGCTTGAAGGCGGCTTTAAGGCAGCATTCGGCAGCTCAACAGTCGAGGCACTTTACTCACCAGGACACACAATCGGCTCGACTTCATTCATCGTGGATGATCAGTATTTGATGACAGGCGATATTCTATTCATCGACTCGATCGGCCGTCCAGACCTTGCCGGACTTGCAGATGACTGGGTCGGCGATTTGCGCGAATCGCTTTACAGCCGCTACAAGGCGCTTGCAAACGAATTGGTCGTTCTTCCGGCTCACTTCATGATTATGGAGGAATTGAACGAAGACGGCAGCGTCGCGAAAAAATTGGGCGAGTTGTTTAAAGAGAACCATGGCTTGAATATCGAAAATGAGCAGGAGTTCCGCGATATGGTAACGAAGAACTTACCACCGCAGCCGAACGCTTATCAGGATATCCGCAAGACCAATATGGGCAAAATCACACCAGAAGAAGAAATGCAGCGCGAAATGGAAATCGGCCCAAACCGCTGTGCCGTACGCTAAACGCAAGTTATAGCTGATTGATGAAGAAAAAAACCATATTCTAAAGGAGAGATTTTGATGAACGCAGATAAAGTATTAGACGCAAAAGGCTTGGCTTGCCCAATGCCGATCGTAAAAACAAGAAAAGAAATGAAAGCTTTGGAGTCCGGGCAAGTATTGGAAATCCAAGCAACTGATAAAGGTGCTGCAGCAGACTTAACTGCGTGGGCAAAATCAGGCGGCCATGAACTCTTGGAACAGCAAGTCGACGGCGACGTGCTGAAGTTCTGGATCCAAAAGGGCTGAAGAGTGAAGGGCATCGATTGATGTCCTTTTCTTTTTACCTTTTTTCACTTGCAAAAGAGTGGCAGGTGGATGATTGGAGCGATGATGGGAGATAGCGGTTGTTCTTTCTGGACCTGGCGGCAAGCTTTTGCCGAAATCCTGTTATCACATACACTTTCACAAAATAGATGTTCTGTTAAAAGGAGGAAGCAATGTGTTGAAAAAATGGATTCCGGCTCTTGAGTGGATGGGAAGCTATAAGAAGTCCGATTTGAGCGGGGATATCAACGCGGGTTTGATCGTGGCGATCATGCTCATCCCACAGGGTATGGCGTATGCCATGCTTGCCGGATTGCCGCCGGTCATCGGCCTTTATGCTTCGACCATCCCGCTGATTATCTACGCACTTTTCGGGACGTCCAAGCAACTTGCTGTCGGACCGGTCGCAATGGTGTCTTTACTTGTGCTATCGGGTGTCTCGCTTTTAGCGGAGCCCGGCACAGATGAATATATCTCACTCGTTTTATTACTGATGCTCATGATTGGGGTCATCCAATTCCTGTTGGGTGTCTTCAAACTCGGATTTATCGTCAACTTCCTGTCTCATGGAGTCATCAGCGGCTTTACTTCGGCTGCTGCCATCATCATTGGCCTGAGCCAGCTAAAGCAATTGATCGGGGTCAGTCTCGAAGCGGACAAAAATGTTTTCCTTATTCTTGCGGAAACTGTCCGGCGCGCAGCTGAAATAAATCCTGTTACGCTTGTAATCGGTCTCGGCAGTATCGCAATGCTGATTGTCATGAAGAAATACGTCAAGAAAATACCAGGACCGCTTTTTGTTGTCGTCTTCAGTATTCTAGCGGTTTACCTTTTCAACTTGCAGGACTTCGGCGTTAAAATTGTCGGGGAAGTGCCGTCCGGCTTGCCGTCGATATCACTTCCTGCAATGCAATTGGATGCTATCATCGCTTTATTGCCGATCGCTTTAACGATTTCGTTCATCGGTTATATGGAATCGATCGCGATGGCAAAAGCAATTGCAGCAAAGGAAAAATACAAAGTCAATCCAGACCGTGAACTGGTCGGATTGGGGCTCGCAAACGTCGGCGGTTCCTTTTTCGCAGGCTATCCTGTAACGGGAGGGTTCTCACGCTCTGCCGTCAACTACCAGGCGGGCGCACGGACACCGCTCGCTTCGATTATTACAGCATTTCTGATCATCTTGACCTTACTGTTCTTCACCGGCTTATTCTATTATTTGCCGAATGCTGTACTCGCGGCAATCATCATGGTCGCTGTCTATAGCTTGATCGATATGAAAGAAGTGAAAAACCTCTTCAAAGTGAATAAAGTGGACGGTTGGACATGGATGCTGACGTTCCTTGCAACCTTGTTCATCGGAATCGAGCAAGGCATCATCATCGGCGTGATTTTCTCCTTGATTGTCTTTATCCGCCGCAGTGCATATCCTCATGTCGCTGAACTCGGCTATTTACCGGAGCAGCAAGTCTACCGGAACACAAAGCGTTATCCGGAAGCGGAAGTCGATCCGGAAGTGCTTATTTTCCGAGTAGATGCATCGCTTTATTTCGCCAATATGACGTTCCTCGAAGACAAACTTTGTGCCCGTGTTGCCGAAAAGCCGGAAACGAAATGGGTCGTCTTCGATTTCTCAAGCGTCAACTCGATCGATGCCGTTGCGGTTCATGCACTAGAAGAGCTGATGGAACAATGCCATACAGGCAAAGTGGAAATCATCTTCGCAGGAATTAAAAACACCGTGCTCGATGTTTTGAAACGTGCGGATTGGGATACCAAATATCCGGAGAAAATCTATGCGATGAATATTGAACAAGCGCTGGCTTCGATTAATAGGGAGGAGGCACAGAAGTGAAGAACACCGAACTGAAAAAGTTGAATGAAGATTTTATCCAGAAGATCAAAAAACAAGACCCGTCTTATTTCGACGAATTGAAAAAAGGACAATCTCCTGAATATTTCCTGTTATCTTGCAGTGATTCGAGAGTCAGTCCTTCGATCATCACCCAAATGCCGCTCGGCCAGATGTTCATTCACCGTAATATCGCGAATCAAGTAGTCGAGGAAGACGAAAGCTTTGCAGCCAGCCTTTATTTCGCGCTGGAGCATTTGGGCGTTAAGCAGATCATCGTGAAAGGCCATACTGGCTGTGGTGGTGTGAAGGCTGCTTGGGAAGAGAATAGGGAACCGGAACTGCAAAAATGGCTTGCCCATATCAGGAAAGGGTTACCCGAAAAAAAAGCTAAAGAAAATCCGGATTTGGATGAACTGGCGAAAATCAACGTGCTTAAGCAAGTGGAGAAACTATTGCAGCATCCCATCTATAAAAAATACGGTCAGGAAACAGAAGTAACCGCTTTCGTCTTTCACGTTGAAAGCGGCGAATTGGAACAAGTGTATCCGGAAAGTTAAAAGCGGCGTAACTTCAAGTCTGCTATAGAAATCAGCTGCTTATTGAGCGGCTGATTTTTTTGTCAATTTTTACGATTGTTCCAAAAAGATTGCAGGAATGTAAAGTTTCCATATTTTGAGCAAAACTCCTTTTCTTTTTTACCCCAGGGGGTATAATGGGAAGTGACAGTAAATAGAGGCATGGAAAGGCGTAAGTGTTTTTCCAGAAAGGTGAGTTTTTATGAGTATTGATTTTATGATTGTTATTTTCTTGATCGGCTTTATCGGCTCCTTCATTTCAGGGATGGTCGGAATTGGCGGCTCCATTATCAAGTATCCGATGTTGCTATACATTCCGGTCATGTTGGGATATACAGCATTTTCAGCCCACGAAGTATCGGGAATCAGTGCGATCCAAGTGTTTTTCGCCACGATTGCGGGCGTTTGGGCATACCGGGGCAGCGGTTATTTAAATAAAGCGTTGATCGTCTATATGGGCGGTGCTATCCTTGTCGGCAGTTTCATCGGCGGTTTTGGTTCCACGCTATTGTCTGAATCGGCCATTAATATCGTTTATGCGGTTCTAGCGACAATTGCCGTCATTATGATGTTCATACCGAAAAAAGGGTTGGACGATATTCCAGCAGATCAGGTTACTTTCAATAAATGGCTTGCCGCAGGGCTTGCGTTTGTTGTCGGGATTGCCGCGGGGATTGTCGGGGCAGCAGGAGCATTTATTCTGGTGCCGATTATGTTGGTCGTCTTGAAGATCCCGACGCGTATGACGATTGCGACTTCGCTTGCGATCACGTTCATTTCGTCGATTGGTGCAACCATTGGGAAAATCGCGACCGACCAGATTATATATGGGCCTGCTGCAGTGATGATTGTGGCAAGTATCATAGCCGCTCCGATTGGCGCGAAAATTGGACAAAAAGCGAATACAAAAGTATTGCAATGGATTTTGTCGCTGTTGATTCTAGGGACAGCAATCAAAATCTGGTTGGATATTTTATAAGACTGAAAAGCTTCCGGCTATTGCTGGGGGCTTTTTTTTGCTGAAAGGTGTATATAGGGTATGGAGAAAGCGTGGCATAGGAGATGAGCGGTGTCTAAAAGCTTGCGTGGTGAGATTGAGCTCTAGGGGCACGCTTGGGGCCCGCAGTATGCGGGTCATGGAGTTGACAAGTTGCATTTTAATTCTAGACAGGACTACGCTTCAGGGGAACCCTTGCGCTCCGTCCCTAAATTTAGAGTGAAACTGAAATTTGTCATCTTCTTATATCAGTAAGTGATGAAATAGGGAATCCATTTAGTTAGATTAAGCCGGTATTTTATTTTCCGAATTTCTAAAAAGTGAAAAGTCATTTCCGGCACTCAACACCTTAACTAAGCGACGTATCCAAAGGTGGATAATCCGTACAGAAGCAGGTACACCGTACTCACCCAATCAACGAAATATAAAAGCCCCTCGCGCTCACGGGTGAAGCGAAGCAATAAGACAGATGCTCTTTCTGGATTATTGCGGGAGCTCAACACAAAGCGAGGCGGCGAATCCATTCGCGATGCGGGAACAACCAGTGAAACACTTCTGCACAATAATTTCCGCTCATTACCACAGTTCTACAGCAATAAGGAAGAGTTTCCCCGAAAGCGGGCAAATATTACGGTGCCCCTAAAAACGAACAACTCCCCATTCCCACACACCCATTTTAAATTTCCACAAAAGCGGTTTTTCATTTGGATTTTTTTTCGGAAAGAGTACAATGAAACAAAGAGTATGGGAGAGGAAGAGCTGTATGAAACCAGTGATTGTTGCCGAGAAGCCGAGCCAGGCAAAAGCATATGGCGAGGCGTTCAAGACGGTGAAGCGGGAAGGCTTTATGGAAATGGCGCCGAATCCGATTTTTCCGGAAGGCGCGTTCATTACATGGGGCATCGGCCATCTTGTGGAATTAAAAGAACCGAAAGCATATGACCCGAAATGGAATAAGTGGTCATTGGCCTCACTGCCTATTTTGCCGGTCGAATACCAATTTCAAGTAGCGCGCGGCAAGTCGAAGCAATTCAACGTCATCAAGAAATTAATTAAAGAAACTGATACGGTCATCAATGCGTGCGATGTGGACCGGGAAGGGTCGAATATTTTCTATAGCATCTACCGGCAGACGGGTGTGCGCAACAAAAAGATTTTAAGGCTGTGGATCAATTCACTCGAAGTGGACGAAGTGCGGGAAGGCTTCCGCAATCTGCGTGATAACAAAGAAGATCTGCGCCTGTATGAAGAAGCACGGGCGCGCCAAATCAGCGACTGGCTCGTCGGAATGAACGGTTCACGTTTGTATTCGCTTTTGCTTCAGGAGCGTGGCATTCAGGAAGTGTTCGCGATTGGCCGGGTGCAGACGCCGACTGTGTTTTTGATTTATCAGCGACAACAGGAAATTGAGGCGTTCAAGCCGGAGCCTTTCTATGAAATCGAAGGGAAATTCAAGGCAGCGAAGGGCAGTTATAAAGGCAAAGCCAAGCTAAAGGCGAAAGAGCGCAAAAAAGCCGAAGAACTGCTGGCCAAGCATCATTTGACAGATAGTAAAACGGAAGGTTTTGTCAAAGAGCGCAAAACTGCAGAAAAGCGGATACTGCCGCAGCCTTTGCATTCCTTGTCGAGTCTGCAAGCTGCAGCGAACCGGAAATGGAAATACAGCCCGCAAAAAGTGCTGTCCGTCATGCAAAAGCTGTACGAGAAAAAGCTCGTCAGCTATCCGAGGACTGATGCCCGGCATATCACGACAGCGGAGTTCGGTTATTTGGCGGCTCAAGTCGAGAGCTATCAAAAGCTGATCGACGCCGAATTTCCAATCGCCTCGAAAACACCTAAAAAGCGCTTTGTCGACAATTCGAAAGTCCAGGAGCATTACGCCATCATCCCGACGAAAAGTGTGCCGACCACGCGCAGAATAGCAGTTTTGCCGCCAGACGAACGGAATTTATACGAAGAAGTGCTGCGCACGACTTTGGGCATGTTTCACCGTGATTACCGCTACGAAGAAACGAAAGTAGTGACTGATGTTAAAGGGCTCGAGTTCCATACGACCGGGCGCACGGAACTCGATAAAGGTTGGAAATCGCTGTTCCCGGTTTCCAAGGAAGCGACACAGGAACCGCCGCTTCCGGAACTTGCACTGCAGGAGACCGTGGCGGCAGCGATCGCCATCATCGAAGGCATGACCACCCCGCCGAAGCCGTACACGGAAGGCCAGCTGATCGCCATGATGAAAACGTGCGGGAAGTTTGCGGAAGACGTGGCGGATAGCGAGATCCTGAAAGAAGTCGAAGGGCTCGGAACAGAAGCGACACGCAGCAATATCATCGAAACGATCAAGCGCCATAATTATATCGAAGTAAAGAAGAACATCGTTACCGTGACCGAAAAAGGGCGCATGCTTTGCCAGGCGATTGAAGGGAATTTATTGTCCAGCCCGTCCATGACGGCGAAATGGGAAAGTTATTTGAAGAAAATCGGGCGCGGCGATGGATCGGCGGAAGTTTTCCTCGAGACAATCGGCAAATTTATCGAGAAGCTGCTGCAGGACGTTCCGGAGCAACTGCGGAATAACGGCATGCCGGATCAAATGCCGGCTTTGCAAGGGACAGCGATTGCTTTATGCCCGCGCTGCCGCAAAGGATCGATTGTTTCCCGCAGAGGCGCTTACGGCTGTACGGAACATGCGAACGGCTGCAAGCAATCATTCCCGGCCGTGTTCTTGAAAAAACGGCTGACCGCCAAGCATATCGAATATTTATGTGTGAAAGGAAAAACACCGGTCATCAAAGGCTTTGTTTCAAAGAATGGCAAAAAGTTCAATGCCAGTTTGGAGTTGGAAGACGGCAAACTGAAGATGCGATTTTGATATTTCCTGGGAAATATCGTAAAAGGAGGGTTCACTATGCGAAAAATGACGATTTATGTGACAGAAGCGAAATCTGGGCGTTCAATCTTTGAACTGGAGGCGCTATTGCTGGAAGAGCCGGGTGTTGAACGGGCGCTGGTCGTAGTGGAAGATGGAGAAGTCAAAATCGAGCTGGATGAAACAAAAATCAAAGAAAGCCATATTATCCAGATTATTGAAAAGGCAGGATTTCATATCGAGTGAATCCTTGCCCTTAGGGGAGGGTTCATGTAAAATAAGGATAGTGAGTAAATAAAAATTATAAATAACAGGTCAAATGCCGCGGACAATAGCGCCGGAGGCAAAGCCGAAAAGAATCCTTTCATCAAGGAAGGCTCTTTTCGGCTTTTTTACGGGGAGGGAAACCAAATGGGTTATTTTGTAGATCATCGGACGAAACAAATCCATCACAGCCAGTTTGCAGGTGACCGTTGTGGTTTTTTGCAAACGCCCGTGAAAGAACGGGAGTTCACGGATGATTCAGGTTATATAGAGGGATTGGCGGGCCAAAATGAGTATGGGTTTTGCCCGCATTGCCAAACTGCACAATCTTCTGTTGGATCATATTGATAAAAGCCGCCCACTTGGCGGCTTTTATCTTTTTAAAAATGATTTTTCGGTTCGAGCAAAACGAGGATGTAGCTTTTATCGATCGAGAATTCCCAGTCGAGAAAAACTTCACGGATATCCCTATTGAGCAATTCCAAAAAGACGGTTTCCTTCAGCAGTAAACGCTTTTCGAGAGGGCGTTTCACTTGCTTCAGCTCATCGATCAAGCCGCTGCGGATCAGTTCGCGCTCTATCTCGACTAGAAAGCCGATCCGTTCGATTAACAATGTTCGGTCATTGAGCCAGAATAGCCTTGTGCTTTCTGGTTTTTTTTCGGCTTTTCGGCTAGCTTCGACAACTTCTGCACGAAGCGCTTCATGCTTTGCTTCAGACAGCCAGTCAACATCGGATGCAGCTTCGGGCGCGGACATCACGCCGACGAGCATCGCAGTTTGCTTTTCGAGATGCCAATCTGCATATATTTCCTCCACTTTTTGCCCAGACGAGCGGGAGAAAGCTTCGCAAATGGCTGGTTTCAGTTCTTCAATCAACAATTGGCGAATTTTCATCACATGCTTGTATTCTTTTTTCTTGAGCAGAATTTTTTCCGTAGGGCTCAGAAAGCCGCGAAGATGGACGACGACAAAAGGCGGTTTCACAATGACAAAGACCGAAGTAGGCCCTTTACCGAAGTGCTCTCGGACAACAGTAGAAACATAGCCTCCAATCTCACTTTGCATAGTTTTGGCATTCTGCAAAAAATTCGCCTCCTTAAGTTATATGCCATATAAGTTGAACTAATAAATTTCCACTGTAGATATTCCACAAAACCACTCCGAGAAAAGC
>NZ_JAGGPW010000006.1:0-55858 GCF_018613655.1 Planococcus sp. ISL-109 | reverse complement strand
AATGAATAAGCTCAGCTTCCCCTTCGCTTATTCATTTCCCGCGGGAAAGGTGCCCGACCTTGCGAGGGCAATCCTTTGCGACGCAGTGCGCAGCACGGTTTTCTCCGTAGTTTTGCTACATATCTGTTTGTTTGTTCGCAAATTGTTAGTGGTCAAGTAGTAGTGGTAATTCACTGATATTTCTTTAGTTCAACATATATGATAAAATTATTTGGTTAATTATCCCTTATCTAAAAGCGAAATTCCGTCAGAATTGAATTAATCGCCGTATCTGAACTGTCGGAGCGGTTTGCGGCCTGAAAGAGCGGGTATAATTTGAAAATACAGCATATGGTCAGGAGGAAGGGGGAGCTCGAATGGTTTCTGCCGAACGGAAAACAGATCTTACAAAAGCGAGAAATCGGCGAGTGCACACTACCCGGAATTTTTGGGCGGGCCTGTTGTTTGGAGCCGGAACATTTTCGGTTCTGGAGCAGAGCGTCTTTCATTTCTTTTTGCAATGGCATCATTTCTACGAAGGAAACGGCCCGCAAGCTTTGCTGACGGGGGAAGGTGTTTACCAGCTGATCGGCTGGGTCTTGACCGTCCTGTCACTTTGGATCGCTGTCGACCTGGCAACAAGAAAAGCATTCTGGCCAGCACGCTTTTTCGGAAGTGTACTGATCGGCGGCGGTGCATTGTTGTTGTGGGATAGTTTGATTTTCCGGCAATTGCTGCAGCTGCACACAATCAGAGACGTCGAAAACCCATTGTTCTATGAGTCACTTTGGTTAGGCGGCGGTGCTTTCTTGATCTTTCTCGGCTGGACAATTTTGCGCGAAGCGTCTAAAATGCATGATTGATTTTGCTGTCCTTTGCTGCATGGTCTTCAGCAAAGGGTTTTTCAGTATTCGTACTTTCCTTTCAAAGGGACAAAGCGCACAGCTTCGAGTGCCGTTTTTTCCAGCTTCCCATCTATTGTTTTATCGATTGCGAGAAGATCTTGGCTGAACCGGCCGCCTACAGGAATGATCATGCGCCCGCCTGGCGCCAATTGGTCCAGCAATTCCTGCGGGATGGCGGCTGCGGCTGCGGTGACCATTATGCGGTCATATGGGGCGTGCTCAGCCCAACCGAGACTGCCGTCGCCCAACAGAAAATGAATGTTGTGGAATCCCTTTTCCTTTAGGCGCAGGACCGCGCGCTCATGAAGCTGCGGGATCTTCTCTATGGTATAGACTTGTTGTGAAAATGCAGCAAGGAGAGCGGTTTGAAATCCGGAACCGGTGCCGATCTCGAGCACTTTGTGATGGTCTTGCACATCGAGTGCTAGCGTCATTTCGAGTACGAGAGAAGGCTGAGAGATGGTTTGGCCATGGCCGATAGGCAGCGCTTCATCACGCGCAGCATCTTCCATTTGGTTATCCATAAAAGTGCGGCGGTCGAGTGAGCGGAAATAAGCAGTGATGTCGTGTTTTCGTCCAGTCATGCGATGCACCTGCTTTCATTCGATTTTTTCTTGTGGATTCCTTGGTACTATCATAAGGCAAAACCGTGCCGAAGCACAAAAGGCAGCTCTTGAAAGGAGGAGAAACATATGGGGAAACAGACAATTTCCACCCTCGAACGCTGTTTGATTGAGGATGGCAGGAAGCTTGAAACTGCTACGTTCGGCATGGGCTGCTTTTGGGGTCCAGATGCCCGCTTCGGTTCGCTGCCCGGTGTCATCCGGACCCGGACAGGCTATGCTGGCGGTTCAATGCCTACGCCAAGCTATCGCCGGATGGGAGATCACACGGAGACGCTTCAAGTGGAATTTGATCCGCATCAGATTCGCTATGAGGATCTATTAAGGGAGTTTTGGTGGAACCATTACCCGAACCGGGATGCCTATAAAGGTCGCCAGTACATTTCTTTGCTGTTTTGGCATTCGGAAGAGCAGCGTCAGCTCATCGTTCAAGTGAAAGAGGAAAGGGAACAGCACCTGAACGAGCCCATAGAAACCGAAATACGGCCGTATGCTGGTTTTACGGAGGCAGAAGAGCGCCATCAGAAATATTATTTGAAACGTTATCCGAAAGCAATGGACCAATTGGCTGAGCTCTATCCTGAGGAAGCGTTGCTGACCGATTCGGCATTTGCGGCCCGGCTGAACGGTTTTGTCAAAGGCTTCGGCAACCGCAAGCAGTTGATGGATGAACTCGATTTATGGAAACTTCCACAAGACCATCGCATAATCCTGCAACAGCTGCTATTGGAGCTTAAATGGTAAGTGAATCCGTTCGACTTATAGAGCATATCAAAAGCCGCTGATTGCGGCCTTTTTTCGTGTGGAAGCAGGGACAGTGAGCGGATGTAGCGAAGTAAGAACAGGCATTGAACAACAGTCAGGCAAGGGGGATGAACATGATAGATGAACAGGCATTATTGCTGGTGCTGCCCATTTTGCTCCTGCAATTAGCGTTAATGATCTTCGCGCTTGTCGATTTGATCAAAAACCCGAATCCGAACGGACCGAAATGGATGTGGGCAGCCATTATCGTCCTATTGAATATTATCGGCCCCATTCTATACTTTATAATAGGGAGGCGGAATTATTGAACGTCTTGGAAGTCAGGGCATTATCTAAGCGTTTTGGGACAGAGCAGGCAGTTGATAGAGTGGACTTCGAACTTACTGAAGGCAGTGCGACGGCGCTGATTGGGCCTAATGGATCCGGTAAGACGACGACTTTGTCGATGCTTGCCGGATTACTCGAGTCGACGGGCGGGGAAATTCAGCGCAAGAAAGGGTTGTCGGTCGGGTTTCTGCCGCAATATCCCCGATTTTTTCCATGGCTCACAGCTTTGGAATTTACGGAAATGGCAGCGAAGCTTAGCGGAGTCGACCCGAGAAAAGCGCGCCAGCAAGCACAGCGGACCTTGGAGTTTGTCGGACTTCACCAAGTTGCAGGTAAAAAGGTCGGCGGTTTTTCCGGCGGTATGAAGCAACGGCTCGGACTTGCGCAGGCAATGGTACATCAGCCGAGTTTATTGCTGCTGGATGAACCGATTTCTTCTTTGGATCCGACAGGTCGCCGGGAAGTGATGGAGCTCTTGAAATCACTTCTGGGGCAAACGACTATTTTATATTCCACCCATATTTTGAATGATGCTGAAGAAATGACGGATCAGCTTTTATTTTTGCGGAAAGGGCGCCTCGTCGAACAAGGATCGCTCGATCAAGTGCGCAGCCGATATGCCGATCCGCAAATACAGATTCGCTTTGAAAACACTGACGCTGCGGAAAGGTTTGTGCGCGAGTCACCGTGGCCAGCTACGGCTAAAGGCGCAGCGGCGGTACTTCCGGTAAAAGCGGAAGAGCCGGTTATGCAGGATGTGTTCCGCTACCTGGCAGCAAATGGCGGGCGGGTACTCGGCGTGGAGCAGGAAACGGCGAGTTTGGAAGATATTTTCCTCAAGGTGGTGGCAGAAAAATGAAGCAATTATCCACACTGCTATTGAAGGAATGGCGGGAAAATGTACGTAATTATAAAGTTTTCTGGATTCCTGTCGTGTTTATCCTGCTTGGCGTGACTGAACCGCTATCAAACTACTATCTGCCGCAGATTCTGGATGCTGCCGGCGGTTTGCCGGACGGTGCAGTCATCGAGTTTCCGGAGCCTGAACCCGAACAATTGCTCGTTGCTGTCATGGGACAGTTCCAGACGATTGGAATGCTCGTTTTGGTCCTTGCCTACATGGGGAGCATAGCCGGCGAACGAAGAAATGGCACGGCGACACTTTTATATGCAAGGCCGTTATCGTTCACGTCCTATTTTCTCAGCAAATGGATGATGGCTTCTCTGATTGCGATGATTAGCATATGGACAGGCTTTCTAGCAGGTTATTATTATACAGCGGTGCTGTTTTCAGCGGTGCCGTTCGGAGACTTCCTTCTATTTGCCATCACGTATAGCTTATGGATTTTGCTTGTCGTCACAATGATTTTGTTCGCGAGTGCAGCCATGCCAAGCGCGGGGCTTACCGCAGCGCTCGCACTTACCGTATTGATTATTGCTCAGCTCGTCGATGGCCTGCTCGGCAGCCGGTGGATATGGTCACCGCTCAAATTGCCGAATTACGCCGCAGCCTTTTTAGATATTGGCCCGGATGGGGGAGCGTTTGTCGGGGCAGTTTTACTTGCTATCATATGCATCTTCGGACTTGCAGCTTTCGGTATTTGGTTCTCGAAAAGAAATCGTTCGAAAGCAAAAGTATAAAAGCAATCAGCTGCGTTAGCTGATTGCTTTTATTTTGTGCGAATGCTGGTAGAATAAGAACAGGATTTGGCGGCAGATGAAATGCTTTGTCCGAACCGAGGCCTCTGTTGTAGAATAAAGCATTATATGCACGGGCCATAATAATGAATTGAGGAATTGTTTATGAAGAAACTGATCGCATTACTTTTTGTGGCATTGCTCCTGTGGGGTTTTGTCTGGGTCAATAATAAATGGATCGTTACGACCGAATACACGATTCAATCGGAAAAATTGCCGGATGCGTTTGCCGGCAAGCGCATCGTCCAAGTTTCGGACCTGCACAATACAGAGTTTGGAAATGAACAAAAATCGCTAGTGTCGAAAGTGAAAGCGGCGAATCCGGATGTGATTTTCATTACGGGTGATTTGATCGACAGCAACCACTACGATTTGGGGAGAAGCTTGGCTGCTGTCGATGGCCTTGTGGAGATGAGTGAGGTTTATTACGTCATCGGCAACCATGAAGTTTCCTCAAACCGGCTGGATGATGAAATCATTCCTGCCTTGGAAGAACGAGGCGTAGAAGTGTTGCGCAACCGTTCAGTGATGTGGGAAGAGGATGGAGAATCGGTGCGTATTGGGGGCATTGACGACCCGTTGATGGACGTCTTTTTTAATGAAGAAGAGTTCACACGCAACAGCATTACAGAAGCCGGGTTGGGGGAAGAGTTTACCTTATTGCTCGCGCATCGCCCTGAACAATTGGAAGTCTATGCAAGTGAAGGCGTTGATGCAGTATTCGCCGGCCATGCCCACGGTGGCCAGATCCGCATTCCGGGTCTTGGCGGCCTGATTGCTCCCGGGCAAGGCTGGTTCCCGGATATGACAGAAGGGGTCTTTGAGTCGGGTGATACGCAATTGATCCTCAGCAGGGGACTCGGCAATAGCGGGTTCCCGCTCCGGATTTTCAATTTGCCGGAAGTTGTCGTGGTGACTTTGGAGAAAGAATAGCAATAATCATCTGTTTAGGGGGACTCATTTCGTGATCAGAAAAAGTGAAGTGACGTTGCATTGTCATACAAAGAAAACGACTATATCGTATGAACTGCCGGCAGACCAGCAGGAATTTACGAGCCTTCCTCAAGACCTCATCAAACGGGATGCCGGAAATCCCGAGAAGCACCTGGTCGTCATCCGGGCGCGCGGGGAAGTGGCCGGATTTTTCGAGCTCGATGAGTCCAGTGACCGGAAAAGATGTTCCGACAACCCGAAAGCGTTATTGCTGCGCGGTTATTCGGTCAATCCGAAATTCCAAGGGCGCGGCATAGCGACAGGCTCACTCGATGCCTTGCCTGCTTTTATGAAAGAGGAGTTCACCGAATTTAATGAAGTCGTGCTCGGTGTGAATGCCCGAAACAGCGCAGCGCAGAATTTATACAAAAAAGTCGGCTTTGAAGATACCGGCAGGCGCATCATGGGGCCAAAAGGCGAGCAGCTCGTCATGTGCCTGAAAGTGAAAGAATAAAATCACCCCGAAGGCGTGGAAACATTGCTTCGGGGTGATTTTTATTCAGTGGAGCCGAGAGTTTTTCTGGTTTTCTCACGTTTCGAAATACAGATGTTTATGGAGGTTGCAGCCGGGATTGAATGCAGTGGAACAGTTCGGGCAATGGGATGCACAGTCGAGGTATTCGCGGATTGAAAGTTCCGTGCTGCATGCCCCACATAAAATCGCTTTCTCATGGAATCGCTCTTTCGGCCACACAGAATGATGCCCGCAACCGAGCGCTTTGTGGCATTCGAAGCATGGAAAAAAACTATTGCAGCAATGGAAGCGGATGGCGATCCGGTCATTTTCCGAATGGTAATGGCGGCAGCGGGTTTCCGGGTCGACATCCAGGCCGAATACTTGGGGACGTTCACACATAGAGCGACACTCCTTCTGATTTGTCGTATTTCTTTCATGCTACTATGAAATGCGGCGCTTAACGAGTTCGGCTAGGTGGCTGAAAATGGTCGCGGGCGCCCTATGCCTTTATAATGGAGTTAAGTAAGTTGAAGGAGGAGACTGGCCAATGGTTAAGGAGTTCGAAGATGAGGTCATGCGCGCGATGGATAAAGTGTTTGAAGACGAAATGAAAAAAGTGAACGATGCGCTTGATCAGGAATTGCTGATTTCGTTGATAGGTGAAGTCAATGCCGGAAAATCATCGACAGTCAATAAAATCATCGGTGAAGATATTGCAAGCACCAATCCGATGCCTGGCGAGACGGTCAGCGTGGATCCATATAATATCCGCGGCTTGGAAAACATCAAATTCATGGATACACCGGGACTCAATGACCCGAATGACAAAAACCCGAAAAAGACCTTGGAATTCGTTCAGCAATCGGACGTTGTGCTATTTTTCCTGAACGCTGCCGGAACGGTCTTTTCAGAGAGCGAAAAACAGAAATTCGCTGAAATCGAAAAGCATAATAAAGACATTCTCATCGTCTTGAATAAAATCGATGCGGCGGAAGACATCCCATCAATCGTCAAGTTCATCAAGGGACACACGAAAAGCAAATACAAAGTGATTCCGGTGTCTTCAAAGACCGAAGAAAACTTGGACAACTTAAAGAAAGAGATTCTGTTGCTTCTCGAAAAGAAGGGGAAAGACCTGCTCTTCGCCAAAAGCATGAAAGAGAAATCATCCGCCGCAACGCGCTGGATCGTAGGTGCGGGTGTATCAGCAGGAATCATCGGCGCGTCTCCGATTCCAGGATCGGACGTTTTGCCTTTGACGACGCTGCAGGTCGGACTGATCGTCAAACTATCGAACCTGTACGATAAACCGCTGACGAAAAAAGCGGCAAAAGACATGATCGTCATTACGGCGACGCAGACGATTGGCCATACGCTTTACCGCCAGGCGCTGAAGTTCATTCCGGGAGCCGGTTCGATTATCGGCGGGACAGTTGCCAGTGCCATGACGCTTGCACTCGGCTACGGCGTGAAATATGCTTATGAAAACGACATTGCCATCGATTACGTAATGATCGGCAGCTTGTATGAAAAGCTGAAAAAGCGCGATAAGAACGCTTGATCCACTTAGCCGTCCTTGCTTTTTGCAGGACGGTTTTTTAATCTTTGTATATGGAATAATGATGGAATGAGAATGCCGGAGGTGCACGAGATGAAGATATTGGTAGTGGAAGACAACCCGAGTGTCAGTTCGATGCTGGAGCTGTTTTTTTCAAAAGAAGGCCTAGAAGGGGACTTTGCCAGCGATGGGCTGGAAGGCTACCGCAAATTCCAGGAAGGCGACTATGATCTGCTCGTTCTGGACTGGATGCTTCCGGGGATGGACGGCATTGCCTTGTGCCGGAAAATCCGTGAGACGGGTAGCGAGGTGCCGATCATCATGCTGACGGCCAAAGACAGTGAATCCGACCAAGTGATTGGATTTGAAATGGGGGCCGATGATTATGTCACCAAGCCGTTCAGCCCGCTCACGTTAATGGCGCGCATTAAAGCGGTCGCCAGAAGGTCACGCAAGGGGGACAGTTTTGATGCGGGTATCCGAACTGTCCATTTCTTCGCACGGAAAGAAACTCGTGAAGTATTGAAAGACGGCGAACCGATCGATAATTTGACGCCGAAAGAATTCGACTTGCTGCTGTTTTTCCTCCAGCATCCGAAACAGGTGTTCAGCAGGGAGCAATTGCTCGAACAAGTTTGGGGCTATCAGTTTTACGGCGACGAACGGACAGTCGATGTCCATATCAAGCGCTTGCGAAAAAAAATTCCGGAAGGGGACCGACTCTTCCATACGGTGTGGGGAGTGGGCTATAAATTTGAAGAACTTGCGGATTAAATATTTCTACCAACTGATTGCTAGCCATATGGGTGTCTTGATGTTTGCGGTGGCGATTTTAAGCACACTGTTCATTTTCTACGGCGAACGAGTGGCATATTCCGATAAAGCCGAAGAGCTCGAGCGCTACGGGGAACAGATTCTGCAGGAACTCGAACAAGCGCGCCCAGGTACGGACCTGCAATCGTATGTGACTGTGCTCGAGTCGCAAAACATCAATTTCATCGTTTTTGACCAGCAAAGCCGTATTCTGTATCCCGTCAACGGCAATTTTCCGTCTGTCGAGCTGACGCCTGAAGAATGGAACGTCATCGAGCGGGGGGAAACCTTGGTCGTCCACCGGGATACCGACCGGTTCGATCGGTCGATGACCTTTGTTGCGCTGCCG
Source organism: Planococcus sp. ISL-109 (assembly GCF_018613655.1). Taxonomy (GTDB): domain Bacteria; phylum Bacillota; class Bacilli; order Bacillales_A; family Planococcaceae; genus Planococcus. The sequence goes on along the minus strand of NZ_JAGGPW010000006.1, from coordinate 47,391 downwards.
TATGTCCAAGGCAGCACGCTAGCAGGAGGCGTATTGCTCGCCGCACCGATCAGCGGCATCCGGGAGATGGTGACCGAGCTGAACCGGACTTTGGTCGCCGTGATCGCCATCTCACTGCCTTTTGCACTCCTGCTCAGCCTGTTGCTGGCGAAAATCCACGTGACGAGGCTGCAGCGCATGCGACAAGCGACATCGATGATCAGCGAAGGGCATTACCAAGTGAATTTGCCGGAATCGAATTTTGATGAGTTCGGCGATTTGGCACATGATTTTAATGTCATGGCGGACAAGCTGCAGCGTTCCAATGAAGAAATCGAACAACTCGAAAATCGCAGGAGGCGCTTTATGGCGGACGTTTCACACGAAATGCGGACGCCGCTGACGACCATTGCCGGCGTGATCGAAGGCTTGAAGAGCGGCATGATCGAGGAACAACAGCGCGAGAAAGGCATCCGTCTAGTCAGTGAAGAAACGAAGCGGCTGATGCGCTTGGTCAACGAAAACTTGGATTATGAAAAAATCCGTTCGAATCAAGTAGCACTGATGAAAGAACAAATCGAAGCGAGTGAGTTGCTAGAAATCATCCAGGAGCAACTGCAATTGCAGGCGGCGGAAAAAGGGGACCGCTTGCTCATCGAAGCAGTGCCTGGTGACATGGTTTACGGGGATATGGACCGCCTCATCCAAATTCTCGTGAACATCGTGAAAAACAGTATCCAATTTACTGAAAACGGCGACATCACGCTGAGAGCGCACGCAGAACAAGATGCGATTCGGCTCGAAGTGGAAGATACCGGCCAAGGCATCGCGGTCGAAGAACTCGAAATGATCTGGCGGCGTTTCTATAAAGCGGATATGTCGCGGGGCAGCGGCCAATTCGGCCTTGGCCTCTCGATTGTTCGCCAGTTGGTCACTTTGCATGACGGCGAAATTTCGGTGGAAAGCGAGAAGGGTCGCGGAACGAAGTTTACTATCCGCCTGCCGCATCAAAAAAAGACTGACAATTAAAGATGCCGAACGCCTGCCGTACGCTTACGGCAGGCGTTTTCATGCAGCATAAGTTAGCGTAAACTTTCCATTTCTGTTGCATGTTTGGTCATACATTTTTCATATATGGTTTGTATGATTAAACTATCGAAAGCCCGCGGGCAAACGACAAAAAATGCCGAAGGAGATGGAAAAGGTGGGCTATTACAACACAAATCAGCAGAAAGACACAAAAGCTTCCTGGAAACGCTATATGGCTTCTAGTTTTGGCGGCGTCTTGGCCGGTGCATTGCTTGTCGGGACGATGATGACAGGAGCGGATACCGGAAGCAACGAACCGCTGACAGTTACTGAGCAAAGCAGCGAACTGCAAAGTGCATCGGCAGTCGTCACCACCGATGTGACGGAAACGGTCGACCGGACGGCGGACGCAGTCGTCGGTGTGTCGAACCTTCAAGCGAGCAACAACCCTTTTGCGCAAACTTCCACGCAAGAAGCAGGTGCCGGATCTGGCGTCATTTATAAAAAACAGGGCGAGGAAGCATTTATCGTCACCAATCATCACGTCGTCGACGGCGCAGAAGAAGTGGTCGTGACGCTCGCGAACGGAGAAGAACTAAAAGCGGAAGTGCTTGGGACGGACGTCTGGACAGACCTCGCAGTGTTGAAGGTGGCAGGGGAAACGATTGAAACTGTCGCGGAGTTCGGCGATTCGTCTGTCCTGAAATCCGGCGAACCGGTCATTGCAATCGGCAATCCGCTCGGCCTTCAATTTTCCGGTTCAGTGACGACGGGTGTCATTTCCGGAACAGAGCGCGCAGTCCCGATTGACATCAATAATGATGGCCAGGAAGACTGGCAATCCGAAGTGCTTCAAACCGATGCCGTGATCAACCCCGGCAATAGCGGGGGTGCGCTATTGAATGCGCAAGGCCAAGTGATCGGCATCAACTCGATGAAAATCGCCCAAGATGCTGTAGAAGGGATCGGGCTGGCGATTCCGATCAACTCAGCGATTCCAATCATCGCTGAACTCGAAAGCAGCGGGGAAGTGGTCCGCCCGTCGATTGGCGTTTCGCTGCTGGATCTTAAACAAGTTCCCGCTGACATTAGGGCTTCTGAATTGAATTTGCCGGAGCAAGTGGAAGATGGTATTATCGTCCAGTCGGTTCAGGAAGGTTCAGGAGCGGCTCAAGCGGGCATGCAGGCAAAAGATACAATTGTCGAATTGAACGGCAAAGCAGTAGCATCTGTTTTAGAGCTGCGCCAATATTTATATAGTGAAGTGAATGTCGGGGATGTCTTGACGGTGAAGGCGTATCGAGATGGTGAACTGAAAACTTTCGAAGTTCCCTTGAGCGAGCAATTCTAAAGGGCAAAGTGAAAAATGCAGAAATACAAAAGCCGGCGAAAAGGATCTCCTTTTCGCCGGCTTTTCTTGCTATGCAAATGATGCGCAATGCGTTTTTAGTTAGTGCCGAACAGGCCGAACCAATCAAAGCCGATCGCAAAACCGACAATGACTAAAACAGCAATGGCGAAAATAATCATGCCCAATTGCAACGGTTTATAGCCCGTTTTTCTTGGCTGTTCAAGACCTTCTTTTTCTGGCATCGGTTGTTTTTTTTCTAATTCCTGCTCGCTTGTTTTCATATATTCCTGTTCTTTGTCCTGCTGCTTATCCTTATCTTTATCCATTAGGTTTCCTCCTCAATACTGCTTGTTTTATCCAATACCCATTTTAATGTTGGGTAAATCCACTTATTTGTCGAGCGGGTGTGCTTCGAGTTCTGTCAGCTTTTTAGCGAGTTCACGGCCAAATGCCTCTGATGACCCAGGGTCCCGTCCAGTCAATAAACGATCGCTGCCCCAAATGACAAACCCCTCCTGTCCCTCGCCTTTATCGTATTGGCCGATTTTGCTCATTTCGTCCTCTAAGCTAAATGGCAACAGGCTCTCCAGTTCTTCCGGTTCCATGTCATTCGGATAGCCGGTCACGTTCAAGCCTTGCAATAACGGCTGCCCCTCTTTTGTTTTCGTGAAGACGAGTGGAGCCGGCCCGTGGCAGACAGCCGATACGATGCCGTTTGTTTCATGGACGATGTTAATGACGGCGTGCAAATCGCTGTCATGCGCCAAGTCGAACATCGCGCCATGTCCACCGACAATCATAATCGCGTCATAATCGCTTGCTTTCACATCGACGACAGGTGTTGTTTTATCCGCAATCCCGGAATCGTATAGTTTTTTATACTTGCCTTCCGGATCATAGGCTTTGTTCAAGCTTAAAGGATCAACGACAGGTTTGCCGCCTTTGATGGAAGCGAGTTCCACCGCATGTCCTGCTTTTTCGAGTTCTGCGATGGGTGCGAATAATTCTTCCGCCCACCAGCCAGTGACGTAATTATGTTCTTCATTTGCGTAACCACTCGATAATACCGCTAATACTTTTGCCATTCGATGATCCTCTCCATTTCTAAAAAATGCTCTTGCTGTTTCATTTACCCTCTGGCGGTTTCCTGAAACTTCAAAGCTGCCCCGATTTCGGCAAAAAGCGAAGCTATGCTACGATGAAATGAGTGAAATATTTGAGGTGAACTAGTAGATGAAAAAATTAGAAGTGGATACACAGATTCAGTTGCTGGAGGCGATGCTCGACGGCAGTAAAGTCGGAACCATCGTCACAGACCCTGCCCTTGATGATAAAATACAAACTATAAAGCAGCGAAATTCACTATTATCTAAAAACATGAGCAACTCTGTTTTGTTGATTTAACTCTGGGTAAATAACTAAAAAGTGGTAATGTTCGACCTGAAAATGGTATTAAAGCTCTGAGCACATGAGTTGCGTGATACGCTGCTGAAAGGCCAGTAGATAGGATCAACGGAACACGAGGTGAAGAGCTTATTCTCCGTTTCATTTTTGATGTGAGAGTAGTTTACGATGCCCGGAAAAAAATAAGAATTTAGGAGGGAAACCAGATGAACAGGTCTTGGATTATGGCTCAGACGTGGCGGGATCTGGTGTTTTTGCATTGGCCCGTTTCTACAGAGTGGCTGCGGCCGTTTATCCCGCAGGAACTCGAGGTCGATGTGTTCGAAGGGCAAGCATGGCTAGGCGTTGTTCCGCTTGTCGCGGATCAGACACGCCCGCGCTTTTCGTTGCCGATTCCATTTGTAAGGAAGTACCGCGAGCTGAATGTCCGGACGTACGTGCGCTACCGTGGGCGTTCCGGGGTATTCTTTTTCAGCTTGGACGCGGATAGCTTACTCGCTGTGAAGGCGGCAAGCGCTGGAGGTTTTCTGCCATACCGCTATGCCCGAATGAGATTTGTAAAAAAGGAGAATCGGCGTTTGTTTTTAAGCCATTATGCCGGCAAGAACGGAAGTGAAGATTTCCGGATGGGCTATACGCCAGCCGCTGGAATAATCGAGGCTTCCGAGCTGGAACTGTGGCTGACGGAACGGTATTGTTTATGGACAAAGCCGGACGACATATTATATCGGGTCGATATCGAACATGCGCCGTGGCAATTGCAAAACGTCCATATTGAAATAGCCGAAAATTCCCTGGCAGCGTTCCTGCCTATCGATTTGAATGCTCTTCAGCCGCTGGCGCATTTTTCGGCAGTGCTGCATGCGCGTATTTATCCGCCAGTCGCGGAAACGAAAAAAAGAGCCGGCCATTAAATATGGCCGGCTTTTCCAGGCTGTCGAGAAAGCATAATCAAACGTGGCCTTCCGAAGCTTACCGCGGGCTCGCGCTCAAGCTTCCTCGGTTTGCTCCACTTTCACTACGCTCAAGCGTCGCAAATGAATGCGCTCAGTAAACTTCGCACATTCATTCGCTGTGGGGTCTCGATCGTCTCGCTATTCCGCCGGAGTCGAGCGGACGCTTCTCCAAACCACTAGGTCAGCTCATTTAATATGGCAAGCAGCGACTTAAGGTAGTATAACCAAAACGACAGCAACTTAACTTTTTCAACAAGCAAAAAAAGCCTGCCATTAAACATGGCCGGTCTTTCTCGTTTGGGTTGTTTGTGGGGTTATGAGTTGATAAAGTCTCCGCCGCTAATATGAATTGCTTGTCCTGTGACATATGTGGAATCTTGTGACGCAAGATAAACATAAGCGGGAGCAACTTCTGACGGCTGCCCGCGCCGTGTCGCCGACTTGACCGCCGACTTTTTCAGCACCGAACGAAGCAAGGATCAAAGGCGTCCAAATCGGGCCGGGTGCTACGGAATTGACGCGGATGCCCTGTTCGCTGACACTAGCAGACAGAGAGCGTGTGAAGCTAGTGATTGCGCCTTTTGTTGATGAATAATCGATCAACTTAGGTGAGCCGCGATAAGCGGTGACGGATGATGTATTGATGATGCTGTCGCCTTTTGATAGATGTGGCAATGCAGCTTGTGTTAAATAGAACATGCTGAAAATATTCGTTTAAAAGGTTTCACGTAGTTGTTCGGGGCTGATGTCCAGGAAATCCTCCTGAGGGAACTGCTTGCCAGCGTTGTTGACGAGAATGTTCAATTGGCCGAACTCGGCGATGACGTCAACGACCAGTTGATGGCAGTTTTCCACTTGGCTGATATCTGTCGCAAACTTAAAGGCTTCTGCGCTATATGCTTTTGCCGCTTTAACCGTTTTTTCTGTATCCTCGTGTTCGTCGAGATAGGCAATGGCGATGTTTGCACCTTCCTTTGCAAAAGCGATGGCAACCGCGCGCCCGATTCCGCTGTCGCCGCCGGTAATCAGCGCCACTTTTCCTTCCAGTTTGCCGGCACCTTGATAATTTTCATCATCGTAGATAGGTTCTGGAGCCATCTCGCTCTCAATACCCGGTTGGCGGCCCTGCACTTGCGGGTCGACCTGTTCATGGGTTTTTCGAACTTATCTTTTGTCATCGATGTATTCCTCCTTACAACTAATATGTGGTAGTTATTCCCGTTCCATTTTCAACTAAACGTAACCCTCCCATTGAGTAAATGTTCACATAAAAACAGCCGGAGAATTGTTCTCCGGCTGTTTTGGGGAAACTTTACTCAGTTGTGACGACGCCGCAAGCGATGCGGTCACCGGAATCTCCTGAAGGGTCGGTCTGGCCGTCATCCGCTGAAGCGTGGATGACGAGCGCTGTGCCGCCTTCTTTTAATAAGGAGTTGTCTTCACCGATTTGCAACGTAAGGTTTTCTGCCGTCAGTTCGTCCATCGACGTCCCGTCATCGGCTACTTCGATATTCTTCAGGTCGCCGGCATGTGGGCCGTCCGGGTTATCGTGTCCGTGGCTCGCGCCGGTCGGGTTGAAATGGCCGCCAGCCGATTCGAAATCAGGTGCTTCACATAATCCTTCTTCGTGGAAATGGATGCCATGCGTTCCAGGTTCCAAGCCTTCCACGTTCAATTTCACTAAGACGCCTGTATCTTCCTCGGTCAATTCAGCCGTGCCGATTGCATCACCATCGACGTTTAAAAATTCGACCGTCAGCATTTGAATCTCGCTGGAGTCTTCAGGATCTGCTTCCGAGCCTTCGGGTGGTGTTTCTTCTTCGCCTTCAACTTCCTCTTCTTGTGCGTCTCCCGCACCGTCCGTCTCTGTCGGAGGTTCATCCGTGTCATCTCCGCACGCCGCGAGCAGCAGCACAAGGCCTAACAGCAAAATCTTTAACCAAGATTTCATCGTGTTGTCTCCCTTCTCCTAAAAAATGTGATTACCATACATTACACTTCTTGGCGGGTATATAAACCCGTCAATTCGACACGGTGTCTTTTGTCATACAACAGAAGACGTTTTCTTCCTGCGCAGGAACAGCCAGGAAACACCGAGAGCAAGTGACAATACAGTCACTAGTAGGGAAGATAAAAAGAATGGTGGGCGGTAACGCAGCTCGACTTGGTTATCGCCCGCTTGGAGCGGAACGGCAAGAAAAGCGTAATTGGCTTTTAACACGTCGACCGGCTCGCCGTTTACCGTTGCGTGCCAGCCTCTTTCATAAGGAATCGACAAATTCAGGAAAGGGGCATCGTCCTGGTTATTGTATGAAACGTCGACCCGGCTGCCGTCGATCGTCAAATCGCTCGTCCGGTCTGCCAGCGCGTTCTGTTCTTTCAACAGCGTATAAGGCTCTATCAGCACTTCGATATCAGCTAAGCGGTAGACGCCTTTCGGCAATCGGATTTCGATCGTTTCAGCCGCTGCTACGCGGATTGTCAAATCATCAATAAAGGTCTTGTAAATGGATTGGTTCGACTTGCGCGTCGTCCGGTATTCATTGACTTCGAGCGCAAATCCTTGATCCACTGCGGTATTTTCCAAGTGGAACGACACGTACAAGTCGCCCTCTTCAGGTATTTCCTCCAGCGTCAAATCGATGCCTCCAGTTTCAGCGGTTATGTCGAGCAGCCCGTTTTCATACGTGGCGTCAACGCCTTCGATATCAAAACTAGCCTCATCCGGAAAGCGGTCGGGAAGCGGTTGGGCTTCAACGTCTTTATCCAGGACGATTCCGCTGAGCATGGCATGTTCCCTCAGCAACGGCGATTCATCGGCCAATTGCGCTTCTTGGAAAACTTGGAAAGCGGGACGCGCAAAAGGCAGCGGATAGCGGTTTTGGTATGCGACGTAATTTTCGGTTGCCGCAAATTTGCGGAAGCCGTACGGCACATTCAGATCAGTTTTTTCACGTATCGCATAATTGCCTTGCAAGAGGCTGTAAAGGTTGCTGCGGTTGCCGAGTGTTGCATAGCGGCTGACGCTCTCACGCTTCATATCGATTTCCAATTCAGTTAAGTAGAAGTACAGCAAGTTTTTGTTCAAGATGCTGGAATAGGCGCTGAGTCCTTTAAAGCCCTGGACGATCGGCGTATTATTGCGGACACCTTCCATCCAGTCGATCCGGTACATTTCGCTTGTCTCTCGCTGTTGGATTTGATCGATTAAGTCGCGGACTTCCGTATCGTCATAGGTTTCTCCGGTGATCAATTCCTCATCGACATCGGCAATATTTCCATCGACGAGCAATTTCTCGCTTTGGTAGACATTGGCGGCCACCAGTGTGAAAAGCAGCAACCAGCCGGCCAATAATAATTTTTTACTAGCATCGGAGCCCGTCGTGGCCATCAATGCAAGCGCCAAAGTGACGACCAGCCCGATCACTGCCAGCCGTGGATACAGCGTAGAGAATTCAAGCTGATCATCGCGCAGAACAAACAGCCCATAAACGAGCAAGGTCATAAAGGCAGCGGGAAGCAGGTCTTTCAAACGCAGCTTGTGGAAGTGATCCAGACCGCTCGCAATCGCCCCAGCTGCCACCAGTGAAATGAAATATTCCCAGCGGTGCTGAGGAGCGGAAAAGCCGTTGAACATACTGCCGATCATTGGGCTATAGTACAGCACAATCGTCAGCATACCGATCAAGGCAAATAACCTGAATGTGCGCAGGCGATAAAGCGCCGGGATAAACAAGAACAGCACGAAAATCGCCGGCAATAGTATATAGCGGCTCATGAACAAAATGTTCTCCGCTTGTTCAAACCACGGTATTTCCTGCTCGAACGGCGGCCGGTGGTTGTTGAGGTACGCATAAACCGACGGCACGAAGGACACAGCTGAAATGCCGGCGCCGATCAATCCAGCGACTAAAAACAAGACGATGGCTTTTTTGCGTTTTGTTTCAGCGTCGACCAATGGCATGAACAGGCGGAACGCGATATAAATACAGGTCAATAGGAAATTGATATAAGCAAAATAAAAATTATCGATCATCGAAATCGCGACGGCAGCGATGAACCAGCCGGGTTTTTGTTCGCGAAAAATTTTCTCCGCTCCGAAAATCAATAGCGGCAGCCAGAGGAAGGCATCGGCGAAAAACTCCCAAAACGCGACATGGCGGAAATACATGCCGGAAATGGCGTAAATGCTGGCACCGACAAACGCCGATAACCGGCTGATGTGCATATAACGGAACAGCCCATAAGTGATCAGCAATGCGGCGACTAGCCTTGCAATGCTGATGAGCACTGTAGCCTGCGCCCAAAACAGCACAGTCGGTTCACCGATGATGTGCAATAATTCGAGCAGAAAAACAACGGCGATTGTCACGAGGTAGACGAAGGAAGTGGAAAAATAATACGACAGCTCACTGAAAATTCCAGCCCCGAGGCCGAAATCGAACGAGTAGAAAAATTCCCCTCGCGTGTACTGGTCATAAAGCAACTGTTTAAAAGGCATCATTTGAGCGAGGCCATCATTCGGGCCTGCCATAAATTGATTTTGCGTCCATTGAAACAGAAAGACGCCATGGCCGATAACGGACATGGCTAAAAAAGCAATGGCAATCAGAAGATAGGGACGAAACGAACGCATAAGGTCACCGTCTTTAAGTTATTTTGGCTGCGCCGGTGCCTTAAGGATTTTTCCAGAGACGATAAACGTCACGGGAATGGTGAAAATCACAGCGGCAAACGGTGCGATATTGCTGTTGATGTTGAGAAATTCAATAAATATGAAAATCAAGATCGTAGAAACCGACATATTCACAACTTGGGTCAATGGAAAATACAAGTATTTTTTCAAGGTGGGCTTGACTCTGTACGTTACGTAAGTGTTCAAGAAAAACGAGATGTTTAAACTGATCAAAAAACCGATGATATGCGAGAGCATATAAACCCAATCGAGCACATTGTGCAAAAACAGGTAAATGGAGTAATAGCTTAAGGTGTTGACGACCCCAACAAAGATAAAGCGGGTAAACTCCGTATTCAAGTGATTAAGGCTCATCGTATTCATCCACGTTGCTCATATCCACCAAGAAATGCGGCCGTTGCTTTGTTTCATTATAGATGCGCCCGACATACTCGCCGATGACGCCGAGGCTGATCAATTGAATGCCGCCGAGCAGCAAGATGGCTGTAATGGTCGTGAAATAACCAGGTGCGATGATGCCATGCGCCATAATTTGATAAAACGTGAAGGCGATATAAAGGAGCGACAAAAACAACACGAGAAACCCTGTATAAAAACAGATGCGCAATGGTTTCATATTGAACGAGATGATGCCATCGATGCCATAATTGACCAGGTTGCCGAAAGACCATTTGGAATCGCCTTCCGCGCGCAAGACATTTTCATAATTGATGGTTTTTTTGCTGAGGCCGATCCATGAATAGATGCCTTTTGAAAAGCGGTTGCTTTCGCTGAGCGATAGGATGGCGTTGATGGCTTTCCGGCTCAGTAAGCGGAAATCGCCCTCGCCGTCTTCTAGGCTGACATCGGTGACCGAATTGACCATTTTATAGTAGAGGGCGGACTGCCAGCTGCGCAGCTTCGATTCGCCGCTGCGCGAGCGCTTGGCGACGACTTGGTGGAAGCCTTCTTCATAGCCGGCAACCATTTCGCAGATGAGTGTCGATGGATGCTGCAAATCGCTGTCCATCAAAATTGCAGCATCCCCACTGATGCGTTTAAGCCCTGCAAACATAGCGGATTCCTTCCCGAAATTACGGGTCAGGGAAATGTATTTTACGGTGTCGTGTTCATTAGAGAGTTTGAGTATTTCTTTTAAAGTTCCATCACTGCTGCCGTCATTAATAAACATGATTTCATACAGATAAGGAAGCGGCTCAAGTTCTTGTACCAATGTTGTGTACATCGAAGCGATATTCGCTTCTTCGTTATAAGCTGGTACAACAATAGAGATCAGCTTCATAATGGTGTCTCCTTTCAATGGGCTTTCAAATCTTCCCTAAAGATCATTTTACCCTGTCTACAGGGGAATATGCTTGAAAACAGGAAAACAAAAAGGAAGCTGTGTCCATTATACGCAAATTGTACTTCTGTATCATCTGCAAACCTTTTACCGGCCAGGCGCGACGGGGAAAAATGCCATAAAAATGCCAGGCGGAAGTGTTTTGCGAGGACAAGAAAAATAATTTTTCCTACCAGTTGTTTGTAGCTAATACAGCATTGGAAACGCTTGCAAAGAAATCTAAATATTTATTATATATTGACAATAGTTTTTTGCATATATATGATGGATTCAATTCAACTATACCGACCAACTATTTTGACGGAGACAGGCATAATGTTCAGGAATCTCAAAGAGAGCTGATGGGTGGTGCGAATCAGCGGTTCCGGCACGAGGCAGCACTCCCGAATAGATGCGCTGAACTTATCAGTAGGCCCATCCGCTTCATGTCCGTTACGCATGATGTTTAATGAGGCTGTCTGTGTGTTGGGCAGCGAATTAGGGTGGTACCGCGACAGAAGACTCTTCGCCCCTTGCATCTTAGATGTGAGGGTGAAGAGTCTTTTTTTGTATAGCAATTTTCACGACAAAGGTTTACAAATCGAAAGGGGAAATAACCATGCTAACAGACCAACAGATTTTACGAATTCCAGGACCGACACCAATTCCGCCAAGTGTTGAACGGGCGATGACACAGCCGATGATCGGCCATCGCGGGGAAAGCACTTATTCTTTAATCCGGGATATTCGCCCGAAACTGAAAAAAGTATTTGGCACTAAAGAAGAAGTAATGATCATAACGGGCAGCGGAACTTCTGCACTTGAAAGCGCCGTCGTCAACACGGTAGCACCAGGTGAGGAAGTATTGGTGCTCGTCACCGGAGCATTTGGCGAACGCTTCGCGAAAATCTGTGAAGCATATAAAATTACGACGCATGTATTCGATGTGGAATGGGGCAAGGCGGTCGACCCGCAAGCCGTGAAGAACTTCCTTCACGAGCACCCGGAGATCCGCGTCATCTTCTCTACATTCTGTGAAACGTCAACCGGTGTGTTGAACCCGATCAAAGAACTCGCCGAGACGGTGAAACAAGTGTCGGATGCACTCATCGTCGTCGATGGCGTATCGTGTGTGGCAGGAACGGAAACGGAAATGGATAAATGGGGCGTCGATGTGGTCGTCACCGGTTCGCAAAAAGCATTTATGCTGCCGGCAGGACTCGCCTTCATCGCCGCGAGCAAACGGGCATGGGAGAAAATCGAAGCCAACCCGCAGCCGCGTTTCTACTTGGATTTGAAAAAACACCGCGACAATATCGAAAAAGATACGACACCGTTCACACCGGCAATTTCCATTCTCTTTGGTCTTCAGCAAGTGCTGAATCTATTGGAAGAAGAAGGGCTCGATAACGTATACCGTCGCCACCGTTTGATGCGCGACATGACGCGCGCTGCATTTAAAGCATTGAACGTCCGTTTGTTGACGAGCGATGAAGATGCATCGCCGACAGTTACCGCCGTTTACCCTGAAGATTTTGACGCAGAAAAATTCCGCAAAGTGCTTAAAGAGGAATTCGCGATCGAATTCGCAGGCGGACAGCAGCATCTTGCAAAGAGCATCTTCCGCATCGGCCATATGGGCTATTGCTCCCCGGCAGAGATGCTCCAGGCACTCGCAGCCTCTGAAGTGGTATTGAAGAAACTCGGGCAAGATATCACACTCGGCGCAGGCATCGCGGCCGCACAGCAAGTCTTTTTGGAAGGGAAGGATAACTAATGACATTTCATGTCTTGATCAGTGACCCATTATCAGAAGAAGGCGTTTATCCGCTTCGCCACGCCGACGGCATCAACATCGTCATGGAGACGAATTTATCTGAGGCAGAGCTTATCGAACGCATCGGTGGATTTGATGCGTTGCTCGTGCGGAGCCAGACACAAGTGACACGCGAATTGATCGAAAAAGCATCCAACCTGAAAATCATCGGCCGCGCAGGCGTCGGTGTCGACAATATCGATTTGGAGGCGGCGACCGAACATGGCATCATCGTCGTCAACGCACCGGATGGCAACACCAATTCTGCAGCGGAACATACGATGGCGATGCTCATGGGCATGGCACGCAAAATTCCGCAAGCGTATAACTCTTTGAAACAAGGCAAATGGGATCGCAAATCCTATGTCGGCGTCGAACTGAAAAACAAAACGCTCGGCGTCGTCGGCTTCGGGCGGATTGGACAGGAAGTGGCGGCACGGGCGAAGGGCCAGCGCATGAACATCATTGCTTACGATCCATTTTTGACAGCTGAAAAAGCGGAGAAACTTGGTGTTGATTTCGGAACGGTAGAGGACGTCTTGAAAGCGGCTGACTTTGTCACCGTCCATACGCCGCTATTGAAAGAGACGAAGCATCTGATAGATGCGGAAGCGTTCAAAATGATGAAAGACGGCGTGCAGATCATCAACTGCGCGCGCGGCGGCATCATCGATGAGAGCGCCTTGTACGATGCGGTGAAATCCGGCAAAGTGGCAGGCGCTGCACTCGATGTGTTCGAACAGGAGCCGATGGTCGATTTCCACTTGTTGGAACTGCCGGAAATCATCGCAACACCTCACCTCGGCGCGAGTACATTTGAAGCGCAGGAAAGCGTCGCGGTCGATGTCAGCCAGGATGTGGTCAGCTTTGTGAAATATGGCACCGTGCGGAATTCCGTTAATTTGCCGTCTGTACCGAAAGAAATCATGAAGCGGATCGAACCGTATTTCGATTTGGCTGAACGCATCGGGACGTTCCTTACCGATTTGACAGGAGAAACGGCAGAAGAAGTGAACGTCTATTACTCAGGCGAACTAGCCAACCTTGAAGTCGGCCCCTTGACGCGCAACATGCTCAAAGGGATGCTGAAGCGCCATCTCGGCAAACACGTCAATGACGTCAACGCGATGTATATCGCCAATCAAAAAGGCATCCATGTCAATGAACATAAATCGACCGAATCAAGAGGATTCACCAATCTCATTACCGTCGAAGTGAAAACGCAAAGCGGCACACGGAAAGCTTCCGGTACGCTATTGAACGGGCAAGGGGCGCGTATCGTCAAAGTGGACGATTATATCGTCGATTTCCTGCCGCTCGGCCACCTATTATTCATCCGGCACAATGACCGTCCGGGAGTCATCGGGCGCGTCGGTACACTGCTCGGTGAAGAAAACATCAACATTGCGACGATGCAAGTAGGGCGTTCGAATGTCGGGGGCGATGCAATTATGATGCTGTCGATCGATAAGCACGCCGATCCTGAAGATTTGGAAGAATTGAAGAAACTCGAGGAGATCGAAGGCGTCACAGCTATTGATCTGTAAAAATATAATGAGAAAGCCCGTTCCGATTGTGTCTTAAGACATCATCGGAACGGGCTTTTATTATGCGGATTCAGCTTCGAGCTTTTCGAGCAAAGGCAAAAGCTCTGTCAGGTCTTGGATTTCATAGGTCGCCATCACACTATCATGAGGCGTTTTGTGCTCGCGGTTCAGCCAGACAGAAGGGATGCCCGCGCGCTCAGCGCCGAGAATGTCCGTCATCGGATTATCGCCGACCATCAGCACGTCTTCCGGAGCATAGTCGAACTTCTCCAGCGAATGGCGGAAAATATCCACGTCTGGCTTGCCGCGGCCGAATGCACCGGAAATGACGATATGATCGAAAAACGGCGCGATTTCCGGCGTGATTTCGAGTTTGATTTGCTGGAGGCTTGGCGATCCGTTAGTCAACAGCAATAAATCGAAGCGGCCTTTTAATTGATCGAGTACTTCTAGGCTGTCTTTGTAGAGGATCGGATTGCGCTTTCTCGCTTCCGGAAAAAATCTGGCGAGCTGTTTGCCAAGAGCAGGGTCGTTGATGCCTAGGCGGTTCAGCCCGCGTGTCCATGATTCTTGTTGGTAGCTGGGTGCGACTGCTCTTAATTTTTGGAAGTCATCGCCTGGATCGTCGAAATGTCCCCATAAGCCTTCGAAAGGGTTGATGCCGATCATTTGCGTGAACGCATAAGTCGGATACCCGGCGTATAGTTGCCGGGCCTCTTCCCGCACCGCTTGTTCCAATCCGCTGCAATCGGCGCCGCTTTGTTCAGCTGCCCATTCGCACGTTTCACGGAAAGCTTCTTTTACACTTTGTTGATCCCACAGTAATGTATCGTCCAAATCAAAAAAAATTGCTTTCACCATTTCGTGCCGCCCCCTGCTGTTTTTTACTAGTGTACTAAAGTGCGGCTGAAAATCAAAGAGTTGTCACAAATATGGCTTCCGCTGGCGGTTTCCGGTGGTACGATGTACGGAAAGGAGTGAAATGTATGGAAAAGCTGAAAGAAAGCACTCTTCTGTTTGAAGAGGCCGCTCATTTCATTGAAACTTGTTATTTGGAACTTGGAAAAGAACAAGCGGAAATCCGTCGCCGCGTCGCTGTGGTCGAACAGGAAATCGAGGCGATGGGCAACTATGAACACACTATAGAAGAACTGGCTCACGGAGCGCGCATGGCGTGGCGCAATAATAACCGCTGTATCGGGCGTCTTTTTTGGAAAACATTAGAAGTTTTCGATGAACGTGAAGTGGAAACGGAAGAACAGGCATTTGCGGCACTCGTTCGCCATTTGCGCTTTGCTTTCAATGACGGAAAAATCCGCCCGGCCATCACGATTTTCAAACAAGCGGGACAAGGCGGCATGCGTATCTGGAATCATCAGTTGTTACGCTATGCGGGATATGAGCGGGAAGGCCGGATTATCGGCGATTCGTCTTCGGTCGCTTTCACAAAACAATGTGAAGCGCTCGGTTGGCAGGGCGCAGGGAGCGATTTCGATGTATTGCCGGTAGTGATCGGTAAAGTTGGGCAGGCACCGAAATGGTTTGAACTGCCGGAATACGCCAAGCTGGAAGTGGCGATCGGGCATCCGGATTGGCCGGCACTAGGCGAACTGGGCTTGAAATGGTATGCGGTGCCGCTCATCTCGGATATGAAACTCGAAATCGGCGGCATCGAATACCGGATGGCTCCATTCAACGGCTGGTATATGGGAACGGAAATCGGCGCGCGCAATTTGGCTGATGAGGACCGCTATGACCTATTGCCGAACATGGCGGAGATCATGGGACTCGATATAAGTTCACAGCGCACATTATGGAAAGACAAGGCGCTTGTCGAATTGAACGTCGCGGTACTTGAATCATTCGCACAAGCCGGTGTGACCATTGTCGATCATCATACGGCCGCGAAGCAGTTCAAAAACTTCGAGAAAACCGAAGAGCGGGAGGGGCGCGCCGTCACTGGAAATTGGGCATGGCTCATTCCGCCGGTGTCTCCTGCAACGACACATATTTTCCACAAGCCGTATAAAAACGATGTCGTCAAACCGAATTATTTCTATCAAGACGAACCATATGAAAACTGAACTGTTCAAATATATCGCTTTGTCCATGCTGCTGGAATCGTTTCGGGTGGTATGACAAAGCGATTTTTGTCTTTCATTGGAAGTTCAGGAGAAGAACGGGCACAATGATGGCGGTTTTTTCGGCTGACGGTCGATAGAGCGGAAGGTATTGTATTATAATAGAACATAATGATGTTCTTCATCGTAAGAAATTTAAGAAAGAAGGAATAACTATGGGACGCAAATGGAATAATATTAAAGAGAAAAAAGCTTCCAAAGATGCCAACACAAGCAGAATCTACGCAAAGTTTGGCCGTGAAATATATGTAGCCGCAAAACAAGGCGAACCGGATCCGGACTCAAACCAAGCATTGAAAGTCGTGCTCGAGCGTGCCAAAACCTACAATGTGCCAAGAGTCATCATCGACCGCGCCGTCGAAAAGGCAAAAGGCGGTTCAGAAGAAAACTATGACGAGCTGCGTTATGAAGGTTTTGGCCCGAGCGGTTCGATGCTCATTGTCGACACATTGACGAACAACGTCAACCGCACCGCATCCGATGTGCGCGCGGCATTCGGGAAAAACGGCGGCAATATGGGCGTCAGCGGTTCGGTCGCCTATATGTTCGACCACACAGCGGTCATTGGCGTAGAGGGTAAGACTGCGGATGAAGCGTTGGAATTGCTGATGGAAGCGGATATTGACGTGCGGGATATCCTAGAAGAAGAGGGCATCGTCATCGTCTATGCAGAACCGGATCAATTCCATCTTGTCCAGGAAGCATTCAAAGCAAACGGCGTGACCGACTTTACGGTCGCTGAGTTGACGATGCTGCCGCAAAATGAAATGCCGCTATCGGAAGACGACCAGGCACAATTCGAAAAAATGGTCGACGCGATCGAAGACCTCGAAGACGTCCAGCAGGTCTACCACAACGTGGATTTAGCATAAGAATCCATGAATTAAAAAATATACCTTTGCTATCATTTCAACCAAAGATGTCGGAGTGTAAGTGCCTGTTAATGAACAATCTCTTATACGTTTGAGAGTTTCTTATATTTAAGATGAATTAGCAAATTGATGCTCTTTCTAACAATATACTTTTATTTATGAAGAGGTGTGGAGCAAAATTGCAAGATGCCTGCGGGAAAGCGAGACCCTGCAGGAGCATAGCGACGAAGCGGCTCAGCGCTCGCCCGCGGCAAGCGCAGCTGTTTTGTGGAATACCGGATGTTCTAAAATAAAAACTATCAACTTCTGTCCAAAAGCGGGCAGAAGTTTTTTGCGATAATTAATTAAAAGAATATTTAAAATAATTTAAAAATTAACTTGCAATTCGAAAAAAATAACTTTATACTTTTTTTGAATCAAGATTTAATAAATGACCAGTGAGTTAAATTTTTTTCGGATATCATGTAAGTGCTTACATTGTTTTGAGAGGAGGACTTTGCTTGGCAGTTATGGAAACGATGGAACTTTTCGGCCGGCCAGAGGTGAGAGTGTTTACGGATCGCCCGGTGACGATCGGCCAGTTGCTTACAGATAACGTGGAACGTTACGGAGATAAAGATGCGGTCGTCACGGAAAATCGAACGTTAAGCTATTCGGAACTCGACAATGAGTCTACAATACTTGCCGCCAACCTGCAGCAGCACGGCATCAAAAAAGGCGATCGGGTAGGGGCGGTGATCGGCAATTGCGCAGAGTTTCCGGTAGTCGTATTTGCTTGTGCGAAAGCCGGCGCAATAATGGTTCCAATCAATGTCAAACTGCAAGTCGAAGAGCTTCAATACATTATCGGGCATTCCAAGCCAACGCTTGTGATCGCCGAAGTGGAATACGCAGAAAAAGTGAGCGAAGCCATTGAAAAAAACCGGTTTCCGCAAAGTGATCAGCCGACGTTGTTTGTGATTGGCGGCAGCAACTCTTATGAAGAGCTGCTAAGTGCGGATGCTCCGTTCCAACAGACGCAAATCGATGAACAGGACGGCGCATTCATTCTTTATACATCGGGAACGACGGGACGCCCAAAAGGCGCGGTGCTCGCCCATGTCAATGCAGTGCACAGCGTCATGAATTACAAAAAACGGTTCGCAACGGACGATTCGATGAAAACCATAGTCGCCGTTCCGATGTTCCACGTCACTGGGCTTGTCGGGCAATTGCTGCATATGTTCTATATCGGCGGCACAGTATACAGCATGAAACGTTACCAGAATGAAGCGTATATCCAGCTGATCTTGAAACATGAAATCAATTTTCTCTTTAACGTACCGACCATTTTCATCATGATGTCGACGAGTGATGAATTCCAGAAGCATTCGTTCGACTTTGTACGGAAAGTGGCATTTGGGGGTTCGCCGATCTACCAGCAGACGTTCCAAATGCTGAAACAAGCGTTTCCGAACGCCGAACTCCATAATGCGTATGGGGCGACGGAGACGACATCGCCTGCCACTTTGATGCCAGTCCGCTACCCGGATTCAAAAGTGACATCTGTCGGATTGCCGGTCGAAGTCGCCGATATCAAAATCGTCGATCCGGAAGGCCACACGGTGCCTCGCGGTGAATCAGGTGAGTTGTATATCAAAGGGTCGATGATCATTAAAGAGTATTGGGACAACCCGGCCGCCAATCAGTCGAGCTTTACGGACGGCTATTGGCATTCGGGAGACCTCGGCATCATGGACAGTGACGGCTATGTCTATATCCGCGACCGCAAGAAAGACATGATCAACCGGGGCGGAGAAAAAATCTTCTCCATCGAAGTGGAAGATGCGCTGAAAAGCCATCCGGATGTTGTCGAAGCAGCCGTCATCGGCGAGCCGGATCCCGTATTCGGCGAAAAAGTGAAGGCGTTTGTCGTTGGGCCGAAGCTGGATCCGAATGATCTGGACGGACTCAAAGCCCATTGCAAAAAAACGCTTGCGAAATTCAAGGTGCCAGAAGAGTTTGTGCTCATTGAAAGCCTGCCGCGAAACGCGTCAGGGAAAATACTGAAAAACACATTAAAAGAAACTGGGGGCCGATCAAATGCTTAAAGAATTATCGCCAAAAGCAGAACAATTGCGTGTGGAATTACTGAAATTCATGGATGACTATGTGTACCCGGCTGAACAGACAGTGAAAGAATACAAAGAAAGCACAAGCGACCGCTGGACGATTCCACCGATCATTGAGGAGCTGAAGGAAAAAGCGAAAGCACAAGGCTTGTGGAATCTATTCCTCGACCATCCGGATTACGGTGCAGGATTATCCAATTACGAGTATTCCCATTTATGTGAAATTATGGGGCGTTCACTGATCGCTCCGGAAATCTTCAACTGCAACGCACCGGATACCGGAAATATGGAAGTATTCGTCAAATACGGCACGGACGAACAGAAAAAACAATGGCTCGAGCCACTGTTGAACGGCGAAATCCGCTCGTGCTTCTCGATGACGGAACCGGATGTCGCTTCATCTGATGCCACCAATATCCAAAGCAGCATCGTCCGCGACGGCGATGAATACATCATCAACGCCAAAAAATGGTGGACTACCGGCGCAATGGATCCGCGCTGCAGCATCGCGATCGTCATGGGCAAAACTGATCCGGACGCAGAGAAGCATAAGCAGCAATCGATGATTCTCGTGCCATTTGATACACCGGGCGTTAAAATTATCCGTCCGCTCACCGTATTCGGCTATGACGATGCTCCTCAAGGACATGCGGAAGTGCATTATGAAAATGTCCGCGTTCCAGTGGGAAATATGCTGCTAGGAGAAGGAAGAGGATTTGAAATCGCACAAGGGCGTCTTGGGCCAGGGCGTATTCATCACTGCATGCGCGCAATCGGAGCTGCAGAGCGTGCGCTGGAACTTTTGTGCAAACGCGCAGAAAGCCGCGTCGCGTTCGGGTCGACATTGGCGGAAAAAGATGTCATCAAGGAAATCATCGCAGAAAGCCGCATCGAAATCGAACAGGCGCGACTGTTGACGTTAAACGCAGCGCATAAAATCGATGAACATGGTGCAAAAGGGGCACGCAAGGAAATCGCCATGATCAAAATCGCTGCGCCGCGCGTGTCGATCAATGTCATCGACCGTGCGATGCAAGTATTCGGCGGAGCCGGGCTGACAGAAGATTTCCCGCTCGCGGAACATTACGCAAACGCACGTACTTTGCGCCTCGTCGATGGACCGGACCAAGTGCATCTGCGCGACGTCGGACGTCTCGAGCTGCGTGAGCAACTAAAAGCGAACACGGCGAAACAGTAACGCCATTCAGGTCAGGGGAAAGGGGCGATGATTAGTGAAAGCATGGCAAGTGACGGAACTCGGCGAACCGCAGGAAGCATTGGCAGTGGCCGAGTTGCCGAAGCCGACACCAGGCAAAGGTGAAGCGCTCATCAAAGTGGAAGCGGCGGCGCTTAATTTCTTCGATATTTTGCAATGCCAAGGAAAATACCAAGAACAACCGGAACTCCCCTTTACGCCGGGAGCGGAAATTGCCGGGACGATCGAGGCGCTCGGAGAAGAAACAGCAGGCAAAGTCGGCCAGCGCGTACTCGCGACGCCGATGCTTCCGAACGGTGGTCTTGCGGAGTGGGTGATCGTCAAGCAAGAAGGAATCTTCCCGATTCCGGATGAGCTTTCCTACGCGGAAGCGGCCGCTCTGTTCATTACGTATCAGACTGCCTATTTCGCGCTTCACCGCACCGCAAACTTGAAAAAAGGCGAAGTGCTCTTAGTGCATGCAGCATCGGGAGGAGTCGGGTCCGCGGCGGTACAGCTCGGTAAAGCGGCGGGTGCTCTGGTCATTGCAACGGCAGGGAGCGAGGAAAAGCTGGCAATCTGCAGAGAGCTCGGCGCTGACATCGTCATCAATTACCGGGAAGAGGATTTCGTGCCGAAAGTGAAAGAAGCGACAGGCGGCAAAGGGGCCAACGTCATTTTTGATCCCGTGGGCGGCGATACGTTCGACCGTTCGAGAAAATGCATCGCCTTTGAAGGGAGGCTTCTCGTCATCGGCTTTGCCGGAGGGCGGATTGCCGATGCGCCGACCAATCACGCGTTGATCAAAAACTACTCGATTGTCGGTGTCCATTTCGGCTTGTTCCGCAATTTGATGCCCGAACAAGTAATGAAAGCCCATCACGAATTGATGGAGCTGTATAAAGAGGGGGCGATTAAACCGCTTATCTTTAAAGAGTTCGCATTTGAAGAGGTTGTCGATGCGCTACAGCAGCTCGGCAGCCGTAAAACCTACGGAAAATTAGTAGTAACGCCATAAGGGGGACAGTCTATGGGGAATCTCGTCAAAACAGAAGTGCAAGAAAGCATTGCCAAGCTGAGGATGAACCGCCCGGATAAGCTCAATGCCTTATCCAGGGAAATGGTCGAAGAAATGCTCGCGGCATTGAAGCAATTGGAGTCGGATCCATCTGTGAAAGTCATTATTCTTTCGGGGGAAGGCAAAGCCTTTTCCGCAGGAGGTGACATCGCCGCGATGAAATCGCTCGGAGGCGCCCATGAAGTTGCCGAGTGGATCGATTTTGTTTCGAGCCTCTCAAAAGCCATCATGGACAGCGATAAATACATCGTCGCTGCCGTTCACGGCTATGCGGCAGGTGCCGGTTTCAGCCTAGCGCTTGCTGCGGATTTCATTGTGGCGGAAGAGGAAGCGAAGTTCGCACTGAGCTTTTCGAACATCGGTTTGATCCCGGATCTCGGCCTCATCAAGGCATTGCGGAAACGCATCAGCCCGCCGCTTGCCAAGGAATGGATTTCCTCTGCGAAAGTGATAAGCGCACAACAAGCGGAGCGCCACGGATTGATCAATCAGATTTCCTCAGGAAATGTTGAAGAAGCGGCCACGGCATTTGCAGAATTTCTCGCTAGGGGCCCGGGCATCAGCAATAAATACGTCAAGTACTTGGTCAATCACTTGGATGAATTGCCGCAGGAAGCTGCGTTTATGCAGGAAAACCTCATCCAGACGATGCTGCTGCAGACAGAGGATCATAAAGAAGGCGTCACGGCTTTCTTTGAAAAGCGCAAACCGGAATTCCAAGGAAGATAATGTAAGCGTTACCATTTGATGCGGCCACGGCATAAAAACCGGATGGAGGAATTATTATGAAAAAATATGGTTCACGTTATTTAGCAGCGGGTGCGGCAATGACGCTTTTACTGGCAGGATGCGGCGGTGGAGATTCAACGGACGGCGGTTCGGAAGGCGAAGAAACAATCACGTTGCGTGCTGCAACGGGTCTCAGTGCCCAGCACGCTTGGTGGGAAGCTTCGATGGTCCCGTGGATGGAGCGGGTCGAAGAGTTGACGGATGGCCAAGTGCAGTTTGAAACGTTTACAGGCGGAGAACTCGTATCGGTTCCGGATGAAGGCGACGCTTTGCAAACCGGCACGGTCGATGTCGCATTGGTGCTGCCGATTTACCAGCCGGACCAATTCCCGATGGCGGAAGTGACGATGCTGCCACTTAACCATTCCGATACATTGATCGCATCGAACGCCTGGAAAAAGCTCCTCGAAAGTGAAGAAGAGCTGGCAGATGGCCAAACTTACACTGAAATGCAGTTCGGGGACTTTAAAGTATTCCCGGTTTCAACGACTCAGGAGTATTCAATTTCAACAACGGGGCATGAGTTCAATACCGTCAGCGATGTCGAAGGCACTTCACTCCGTACGCCTTCCCGCATCCACGAAATTTATGCAGCCAAAACGGGCATCAATAGCGTGACGATGCCAGCTGTCGAAATTTACGATGCTCTGAGCCGCGGCACATTCGATGGGGCGTTCTACAGCATCGCCGACTGGACGGGCTATGGCTTCCAGGATTTGTTCCGCTACACCTTGACCGGCATCAACTTCGGCCATTTCAACGCTTTCATCGGCATGAGCCAAAGTAAATGGGATGAGCTTCCGGAAAACGTCCAGGAAGCGATGGTACAGGCAAATGAGGATATCTTCGAAGCGGGCGCCCAGGAGTGGATTGACCGCGCAGAAGGGATCATTCCTGAGAATGAAGAAAACGGCGGTAAATTTGTCGAATTCAGTGAATTGGACCAGGAAGTTCAGGATCATTTCAATAAAGGGATCGAAGACACATGGACTGATTACGCAAAATTGCTCGAGGATAGTGGAATGCCGGGCAATGACCTTGTCAAAATGTGGAGAGATCTTTTGGTTGAAGAAGGCGGCGAAGTGCCGGATGCAATCATGAATCTGGAATAAAGAGAAACTTCATCCCCCGGTGATTGTTAGTTGATCCAATCGGACTTTTATGGCCTGTGGATCTCCCACTTATAGAAGTGGGAGTCTTACAGACCGTAAAAGCGGGATAAATGGCTAAGAAGAGGATAGCGCAAGAAATTGACGCTATCCTCTTTTTCCATCATGGAAGCTAGGAGGTCAGAGAATGGACAATTTACTGGTTATTGGAATCATTTTGGTCATGATGATTGTCTTGTTGCTCGCTGGATTGTATATTCACTCCGTGTTGCTCGCAAGCGGCATCATCGGTTTGATCCTCTTGGAAGGGTTCGGCATTTTGCCGGGGCTTCTAGGTAATGAACCGTTCAACCGCGTGGCCAGTTATACCTTGACGACGATTCCGTTGTTTGTGTTGATGGCACAGTTCATCCTGCAATCCGGACTCGTCCAGGATATCTTTTATATGGTTCATAAAGTGTCGAAAGGAAAAAATAGTTTACTCGGTATTCTGACATTGATCATCGGAGGGCTATTGGGCGCTGTTTCCGGTTCCGGAACTGCCACGTCCGCCTCGCTTGGCCAAGTCGCCATTCCAGAACTCCGCAAACATGGCTATAGTGCGCCGCTTGCAGGGGCGGTTGCGGCAACGGGTGGATCGCTTTCCGGCATCATCCCGCCGAGCATCATCTTGATCCTTTACGGGGTCGCGACGGAAACTCCGGTCGGCAGTTTGTTTATCGGAGCATTTATTCCCGGAATCTTGACGATGGTCGTCTTTATCTCCGTCATGCTCGTTTATTTCCAGTTAGGAAAGAAACAGCAGGAAGCTGTGCCGACAGAAACAATTCAGGAGTCGGCGCTAGAAGAAAAAATCCCGGTTATTCGCCTGGTCATCGCCGCTGTTATCGCGGTGGCAATCGTCATTATTATCTTCGGCGGCATCTATACCGGCGTATTTACACCGACCGAAGCCGGTGCTGTCGGGGCGTTCGTCGGGTTGATTGCAGCCTTCCTTTTAGGGAAAGTGAATTTTGCTTTCTTTAAAGTATCCTTGATTGAAACCGTGAAGCTGACTGGAATGGTTATGATCATCATGATCGGTGCGCAAATTTTTGGGCGTTTCGTGTCCCTATCGCTCCTTCCGAGGCGCTTGATCGAATGGATCGAGCCGATTATGGATAAACCAGCGCTCGTGCTGATCGCCATCTCTATCGTTTTGTTCATCATGTTCATGTTCATTGAAGGAGCAGCGGTCATTTTGATGTCGATTCCGGTACTCCTGCCAATTATCGTAGAGCTGCAAGTTGATACCTTATGGTTTGGTGTATTTGTCGCCGTTATTTGTACCATCGGGTTGATTACCCCGCCGGTCGGATTAAGCGTTTATGCGGTCGCGGGTGTCAGCGGCATCACACCAGGTTCCATTTTCCGGCTGACGACGGTCTTTGCTTTAGTGGCGATGGTTGTCGTCACCGGATTGATGATCGCGTTCCCAGGCCTCGCAACGTGGCTGCCGAATTCGATGTAAGAAAAGGAGGGGATATGAATGGAAGCTGTATGGAAAGTTTATCGGCTCTTTCATTATTTAAAACTCATCGGCATTTGGATCAGCGGCGTAGCTGTTGTGGCGATGATGCTCTTAATCGTCTATGACGTGATGATGCGGACGGTATTCTCCAGTTCGATCCGCGGAGGGTTTGAGATCATCCAGAATTACATGATGCCGCTGGTCGTATTTCCCGGACTTGCCTATGTCTACGCTTCGGGGGTTTTGCCGAAAATGGACTTATTGCTCGATCGATTCGGGCCAAGAATGCAAAAAGCCATTATTTTGCTGATGGTCTTGCTCGAATTGTTTGTGCTCGTGCTCATCGTCCAATTCAGCTGGGCATATGCCATGAACGGGCTCGAACGCGGAATCGCCTTCCCGGCGGCAGGCACGCTGTATCCGCTGTATCCGTTGTTCTTCTTGATTCCGATTGCGTTCGGGATGATCATTGTCGAGAACCTGTTTATCTTGATTCGAAACCTACTGGAGAAAAAGCCAAGCCTGTTGATGGAAGAACCGAAACGGCAAACGGAAGATCTCCTGTAAAAAAAATAGCAAATGAGGTAGTGAGATGAATCTACGTGAACAGAAAGCAGCGAAGAAACGAGAGGACATCCTTCGTTCAGCCAGTTTGGTCATTTCACGGCAGGGATATCATAATGCAACGATGGAGGACATTGCCGCGGAATTATTGATGACAAAAGGGGCGCTCTATTACTACTTCAAGAACAAAGAAGAATTATTGTACCGTTGCCATGAATTGATTTTGACGGAAGCGAAAGAAAAAATGCTGGCTATTACAGAAGCCGATTTGCCTTCCGTCGAGAAAATGCGCAAGGCGATCCATCATCATATCGAAGTGGCGATCCGGGAAAAGGAAGTCTTCAATTTGATCGTCAAACCCGAAACGACGTTTTCCAAGGATAATATTCCAGAAATCATTGAAAAGCGCGATGAGTACGCCGAACTGTTCGACCGCATCATCGATGAAGGTATAGTGCGGGGGGAATTTGAAGTGCCTGAGAAAAAAATGGCGCGTATGATCATTTTGGGAGCGACTAACTGGATCCAAGTCTGGTATTCGCCGGAAGGTAAATACTCAGCGGAAGATGTGGAAGAAATCTACGCCGAACATTTATTGAAAATGTTGCGGAAAACATCCTGATCTGAAGGAATTGATGCAATGAGAAAAATACATGTCATTACGCAAAAAGAAGCGGTGAGAGAAGAGCGCCTCGCCGGCTGCACGGCGGCGGTCATCGACGTGTTCCTGGCGACCTCGACAATCATCTTCCTGCTCGACCGCAATTATGAGCCGGTGCACGCCGTCCGGGGCAGAGAGCAAGCGCTCGAGCTGTCGCGGCTGCAGCAGGCGGAGCATCTATTGCTCGGCGAATCAAAAGGCGAAGGACTCGCCGGATTCGACTATCCAGACCCAGCTCTACTCGAACATAGTGTGGAGCGGCGGGCGGCCATCATCTGTTCGACCAACGGCACAATCGCCATTGAGAAAGCTAAGAATGCGAAAAAACTTTATATTTCTTCTTTGGTGAATGGCCACCGGGTAGCTGAGCGGATCCACCAGGAACAGGGTGGATCTTCGATTGTCCTTGTTTGCTCGGGGAATGATGACCGCTTCTCGATGGAAGATTTTATCGGTGCCGGCCAGCTGGTCGAGCATTTAACGAAATGGGGCAATTATGAACTATCGGATGCCGCGAAGCTTGCACAAAAAGCATATCGCAGTTCTCTTGCTGAAGGTTTTAAGGAACTATTGGGTAGTGAAACGGCCGATTTGCTCAAGCGTTTTAATTTTCCGGACGCAGCAGAATTCGTCATCCGCCAGCACGAACAGCTCGATGTCGTGCCGATTTATGTAGATGGCATGATCGTGAGAGAACGCGGTCAAGTGAAATCGACGACTGAATAGAGGAGGAACGCGATGGAGAAGCAGTGGAAGTCCATCCATCTCGAGATGGACAATTTAATCGGCGTAATAACCATCGATCATCAGCCGCTCAATGTATTGAGTGATGCAGTGTTAGGAGAGCTTGAAAAAGCGATTGCCGCGATACATGATTCGGATATGCGGGCGGTCGTGCTCCGCTCTGCAAGCGACAAGGCGTTTGCCGCTGGCGCGGATATCAGTCAATTTCCGGAGCTGACGAAAATGAACGGCATCGAATTGGTGGAAAAAGGAAAACGGATTTTCGACAAGCTGACGGAAGGGAAAGCCCCTGTCATCTGCGCAGTTCACGGCTTGGCGCTCGGGGCGGGTTTGGAGCTAGCGCTCGCCTGTGACATCCGCATAGCAGAAAAAACAGCGAAACTTGGTTTGCCTGAAACGGGGCTTGGAATTTTACCGGGTTACGGTGGAACACAGCGGCTTTCCCGTCTCGTCGGACCTGGAAAAGCTAAAGAACTTGTGCTCTCTGGAGTATGGTTAGACGGGAAGGAAGCTTATGAAGCAAGACTTGTGGAACGGGTTGTGCCAGCAGGCAGGGCGTTCGAAGAAGCTTACGCACTGGCAGGAAATATTGCAGCTAAGGGGCCCCTTGCTGTCGCTTACGCAAAAGAAGCGATTGATGAAGGTTTGGATTTGTCTTTTTCCGAGGCGCAATTTCTGGAAACCCGCATGTTCGCAAAATTAATCGGTACGTCAGATATGGCAGAAGGCGTGCAAGCATTTATTGAAAAAAGGAAGCCCGGTTTCATAGGCAAATGATGAGGGGGAGAAACGAATGGAACAATTAGCAGTAATCGGCGCCGGCACAATGGGCAACGGCATCGCGCAAGTCGGCGCGGAAGGCGGCATGAACGTTACTTTATTCGATGTTGACCCAAAAGGGCTTGAGCGTGGAATGAAGCGCATCGATAAAACACTTCGCCGGAATGTCGAAAAAGGCCGCATGACGGAAGATCAGCGCCTTGCAGTTTGGGAGCGGATCCGCACAAGCACGGATATAGATGATTTGAAAGAAATGGATATCATCATCGAAGCAATCATCGAAAAGCTCGAGCCGAAAAAAGAATTGTTCGCTAAACTCAATGGCATCTGCAAAGCGGAAACGATTTTCGCGACCAACACATCCGGCCTCAGCATCACAGAAATGGCCGCAAGCTCGGGGCGCAGCGGGCAAGTCGTTGGCATGCATTTTTTCAACCCGGTACCGATCATGGAACTGGTGGAAATCATCCGGGCAGAACAAACGAGTGACCAAACTTTTGAACGGGCGCATGAAATAGCCCAACGCTTTAATAAAACGGCAATCTCCGTGAAAGAAGCACCGTTGTTTGCGGTCAACCGCATTCTCACGCCGATGATCAATGAAGCGGTGTTCGTTTTGATGGAAGGCATCGCATCAGCTGAAGATATCGACAAAGGCATGGAACTCGGAGCGAACCATCCAATCGGCCCGCTTGCTTTAGCTGATTTGATCGGTCTCGACACAATGCTGTTTGTCACTGAAACGCTTTACGAAGAAACGAAAGACTCCAAATACAGACCGGCGCCATTATTGAAGCAATATGTGCGCGCAGGCAAACTCGGCAGAAAGTCGGGAGAAGGATTCTTCAAATATGAATGACAGGGAGGCCATCAATATGAGCGACACAACACCGGAAACGAAAAAAACACAGCAAATCGACTGGGATAAAGTCGAGCGCTTTTTGCGGAATGCCCTTCCCGACTTGCCGGAAGGTGAAATGGCAGTCCGCCAATTCTCTGAAGGCTATTCGAATCTCACATATTTACTCCAAATCGGCACTTGGGAAGGTGTATTGAGACGTCCGCCTTTCGGGGAGATTCCGCCAAAAGCGCATGATATGGAACGTGAATTCAAGATGCTCGAAAAAGTCCATCCGGTTTTTCCGCTGGCACCGGAGCCTTATGTGTATTGTGAAGACACTGAGGTGATGGATAAGCATTTTTACGTGATGGAGAAAAAGCCGGGGCTCGTCGTCGACGAAGAGCTTCCGGAAGTGTACGGAAACTCCGAGACAGCAGGACCGATCATTTCGAAAAACGTCATTTCGACATTGGTCCAACTGCAATCAATCGACTATAAAGAGGCAGGGCTCGCCGATATGGGGAAACCCGCAGGATTCATGGAGCGCCAAGTAAAGGGCTGGATCAAACGCTACCACCATTCAAAAACCGATGAACTTGAAGAGCTTGCCGAACTCGAAGAATGGCTCACGGCAAATATTCCGGTCAATGAAGAAACGACCATTGTCCACAACGACTTTAAATTGAACAATATGGTGCTGGATGAACAGAATCCTGGAATTGCGACAGGCGTGCTCGACTGGGAATTGTCGACCATCGGAGATCCGTTGAGCGATGTCGGATCGACTTTGGCGTACTGGGGGCAAGCGGAGGATGCTGATATTGGCATCAACATTATCTCGAGCCAGCGAGGCTTCTATAGCCGCAAGCAGTTTGTGGAAGAGTATGCGAAACAAAGCGGCCGTGATGTCTCCAATATCAACTATTACCTAGCGTTCGGGTTTTATAAATTGGCGGGTATTTTGCAGCAGATCTATTACCGATGGAAAAACGGTGAAATCGAGGATGAGCGTTTCCGCCATTTAAACAAAGCCGTCGCCAATCTCATTGATATGGCCAACCGGGCGCGAAGAGGCGAAGTACTATAAAGAGAAACTTCAATCAGTGGGGGTTTTCCTCATCCCCCACTGATTGTTAGTTGATCTAATCGGACCGTTAAAGCGGGATAACTCGGATGAGGAGGAAGTTGGATGGAGCAAGAGTTTCACTACGCGCCGTTTCGTGTGGAGGCTGGGAAAATACGGGAATTTGCGCTGGCGCTCGGATTGAAGGATGCGGTTTATTTTGACCGGCAAGCGGCAATCGCCGCTGGGTTTAGGGACATCCCGGCTCCGCCTACATATACGACCGTCATCGATTTTTGGAATGAGCGGGATTTCTATCAATTGTTTGCCAACTGGGGCTTGAATCCGAACGACATTCTCCACGGCGAACAAAGCTTCGAATATCAAAAAGATATCATCAATGGAGATGTCATTACAGCAACGGCTGTGCTGATCGATCATTTTGATAAAAAAAATAAACGCTTTTATCTGATTGAAACGACCTATCGCAACCAACACAATGAGGTGGTCCGCATCGGCCGGGCTACCTTGATTGAAAGGCGGGAGCAGCATGGCACACTTGCCGGACATTAACAAACAAGCGCTCGCACCGATCGATCTGGTGCGCTATGCGGGTGCATCAGGCGATTTCAATGAGATCCACACGGTTCCGGAAGTCGCACGCAGTAAGGGGCTCGGGGAACCGATCGCTCACGGTATGCTGTTGATGGGCTGGGCCGCGGACGCCGTAGGGCAATGGTTCCCGGACAAGCGCTTAACCAAATTTACCGTACGATTTGTCGGGATGGCACATGCGGGCGAAGCCTTTGTCATTGAAGGGGCCTTAATAACTGAAGGCGCCGGCGAGCTCCAGATTAAAGATTCATCAGGTTCCGGCAAGCTAGTCGGAAGCTTTGAAGTGGAATGATGACGTATTTAATTAACGAAATACTCATTTAATTGGAGGAGAGCTGTATTGAAAGAATTCTCATATCCAAGTTTTGATCTGACAGGAAAAAAAGCACTCGTGACCGGCGGCAGTAAAGGCATCGGCTTAGCGATTGCAGCAGGACTCGCCAATGCCGGGGCGAAAGTGCTGATCACCGGGCGGAATGAATCGGTACTTCAGGAAGTAACGGATGAACTGAATAGAAGGCATATGGACGTCTCGTGGAAAGCGGCAGACGTCACTTCTAAACAGGCCGTGGTCGAGTTGTTCGATTTCATTGATTCTGATTTCGGAGGGATCGACATTCTCGTCAATAACGCCGGCATGAATATCCGCAAGCCTTTGGTCGAAGTCGAAGAGGAAGACTGGGACGCAGTAATCGGGACCAACCTAAAAGGAATCTTTCTCATCGGCCAGCAGGCGGCGAAGCGGATGATCGGACAAAAAAGCGGCTGCATCATCAATATTTCCTCCATAATGGGGCAGGTCGGCAATCCGCTTCAGACGAGTTATGCAGCCAGTAAAGGCGGCATCAACCAATTGACGAAAGTTTGGGCAGCGGAACTCGCTGAACACAATATCCGAGTCAATGCCTTGGCGCCGGCCTACATCAAAACGCCGATGACCGAACCTTTCCTGCAAGATCCGGAGAGGATGGAGAAGCTCATCGGGAGAACCTTGTTGAAACGGATGGGCGAAGCGGATGAAATGATCGGCCCTGCCTTGTTTTTTGCCTCCAGCGCTTCGAGCTATGTGACCGGCCAAATTCTTTACGTCGATGGCGGATGGACCGCTAATTAGAAGAAAGCGGAAATTAGTGTGAGCATGAAATGAAAAATGGGATTAAGGGGGAAAGATTATGGCGAATGGAAAAAATACTGACAGAGATGCTGCCCTAGACAAGCACCAAAATAACCCGCTGGCAAAAGTAGCCGGCCTTTTTGCGAAAATCGCTGAAAAATGGTTGCCGGACGCTTTCGTCTTTGCGATTTTGCTGACTGTAGTCGCTTTTCTCGCAGGGATAGTCTTTACGGATTCCGGTCCGATCGACATGATGCTGCATTGGGGAGACGGCATGTGGGGTCTTTTGACCTTTACTGCACAAATCATCACGACTTTTGTATTGAGCTATGCACTGGCATTGACGCCGACCGTTTCAAGAGTGCTTGAGAAAATTGCCGGCATACCGAAAGGGCCGAACTCAGCGATTCTGATGGTGACGTTCACGGCACTCTTTGCTTCGTTGATCAGCTGGGCATTCGGGCTGGTTGTGGCCGGTATCATCGCGAAACTCGTCGCAAAGAAAGTGCGCGACGTCGATTACCGCGTATTGGTAGCGGCAGGCTATTCCGGATTCCTCATCTGGGAAGGCGGATTGTCTTCATCACCAGCGCTTTTTGTCGCAACGGTTGGGCATATATTTGAAGGCGACATCGGCATTGTCCCGATTTCTGAAACTTTATTGTCTGGAATGAATATCGCGATTGTCACCATCTTGTTCTTCACGCTGCCGTTCGTCATGCGCTTTATCCATCCGCGCAATCCGAATGACCGCTATATTGTCGATGCGGCGCGTCTTGAAGATCCAATTGTTGAAGAAGAAGCAAGGGAAGAAACGAACAACCCGAACGATAAAATCGAAAAATCCCGCCTCATCCCACTGATCGGCGGATTCCTAGGCTTGAGTTATTTGATCAATCATTTCTATATGAACGGTTTTTCACTCGATTTGAATACAGTGAACTTGATATTCTTGACAGCTGCTTTATTGATGTTCGGAAACGTGCGGGAACTGGCACAAGGGCTTTTGAAATCCGTCAGCAGTGTCGGCCAGTTCGTTTTGCAATATCCGTTTTATGCAGGCATCATGGGCATGTTGAGCGCATCGGGCCTGGCGGTCATGATGTCGAACTTCTTTATTGATATTTCAACCGAAACAACTTTGCCGCTGTTCACGTTCTTCTCTGCGGGCATCTTGAACGTCTTTATTCCTTCAGGCGGCGGGCAATGGGCGGTTCAGGCGCCAATCATGCTCCCAGCTGCACTGGAAATGGGTGTCGACCCTGCAAAAATCGTCATGGCCGTCGCATGGGGCGACAGCTGGACCAATATGATCCAGCCGTTCTGGGCGATTCCGCTGCTTGCCATTGCTGGATTAAAGATCCGTGACATTATGGGCTATACGATGATCGCCTTGATCTACAGCGGATTGGTCATCGGCGCCTGCCTATTGATCTTCTAAGAAAAGGAGTGCTGTCATGAAAGCGATTATTGCAGAAACACCGGGGCCTCCAGAAGTGCTGAAGCTTCAGGACGTGCCGAAACCGAAGGCGAAAGACAATGAAGTTCTCATTAAAGTCGAAGCGATCAGCGTCAATTTTGCCGATATTAAAGCACGCATTGGCCAATATCACGGCGTTGCGGCGAACCAGCCGTTTACGCCCGGGCTGGATTGTGCCGGCGTCATCGAAGAAGTGGGCAGCGCCGTCGTTGGATTGTCTGTCGGCGAACGGGTCAGCGCGTTTCCATCTTCCGGCTCTTATGCCGAATACGTTGTCGCCAGCGATCAACTCGTCTATAAAATTCCGGAGACGGTATCTTTTGAAGAAGCTGCCGCCTCGTTAACCGTCGGCATCACCGCTTTTAATGTGCTGCACAAAGTTGCAAGAGTACAGCCCGGCGAATCGCTCTTGATCCATGCAGCAGCCGGAGGCATCGGGACAACCGCGATTCAATTGGCAAAACTCGCAGGGGTTTCAAAAATCTACGGTACGGTCGGCAGCGGAGAGAAGATGGAGCTGGTCACACAGCTCGGCGCGCGCCCAATCAATTACCGGGAGGAAAATTTTGTTGATGTGTTGTCTGAATGGACTGGCGGGAAGGGTGTAGACGTCATTCTCGATACCATCGCAGGTGAAAATTTTGAAAGGAGTTTGGAAGTGTTGGCTCCATTCGGCCGCATCGTCTCGTTCGGCCACGCCAATGAAGGCTCTGTTCCCGGGAATGTCAAAACAGATGAACTTCATTCGAGCTGTCGAGCAGTACTAGGATATAGCACCGGCACATACCGGAAGCATCGCCCTGAATTCCTGAGGGAAGCGCATGAGGCGATCAGCGACTTGCTTGAACAGCAACAGCTGACAGTCGCAATCACCGGGCGTTATCCGCTCGCAGAAGCTGCACAAGCCCATGTCCTCATGGAAAGCAGGAAAAGTACGGGGAAACTGGTTTTGATTCCTTAATCAAAAAAGAAGACTCGTAATGGGTTTTCTTTTTTTTCTAGTATGAAGATTAGTTCCATAACTATATTTAAACAATGCGTTAAAATTTAAATCATTGGTAAAAATATTTTGCAATTGAACATACTGGACGGTATGATGAATTGGAAAACTAAATTTTCTGATAAGTAAATGAAAAATATGTAAGCCCTTTCATCTGGGCAGGAAAAGGAGAAATGAATATGAAAAATGTATATCTAGTAGATGGTGCGAGAACGGCATTCGGGGCATTTGGAGGTTCGTTTGCGAATACTGATGCGACAGAGCTTGGTACAGCAACAGCGGTGGAAGCGCTGAAAAGAGCGAAAGTGAAAGCGGAAGATGTGGATCATGTCATTTACGGAAACGTCATCCAGTCGAATGTCAACGCGGCTTATCTTGCGCGTCATGTCGGGTTGAATGCGGGTGTTCCTCAGGAAGTGCCAGCGTTGACTTTAAACCGGTTATGCGGTTCTGGTGCACAGGCGGTTGTTTCCGCAGCACAGCACATTTTGCTCGGTGAAGCGGATATCGTGCTTGCAGGTGGTGCCGAAAACATGTCGATGTCACCGTATGCAAATTTCACACAGCGCTTCAGCAATGCAAAAATGGGACCGATGCAATTTGAGGATATGCTGGTCGCGACGCTTACCGATCAATATACTGGCAACGGCATGGGCATGACGGCGGAGAAGCTCGCGGAGCAATACAAAATTCCACGCGAAGAACAGGATGCATTTGCAGTCGAGTCGAACCAGCGAGCGACAAGAGCTGCAGCGGGCGGACAGTTCGCTGAAGAAATTGTCGGCGTCGAAGTGAAAACGCGCAAAGGCACGGTGACGGTCGATAAGGACGAGCACATCAAGCGGGACGCGAGCACTGAAGGGTTGTCGAAACTGCGCCCTGCGTTCAAAAAAGATGGCTCCGTCACAGCGGGCAATGCTTCAGGGATTAACGACGGCGCGGCGTCACTCGTCGTAGCAGGAGAAGATGCGGTCAAAAAGCATGGTTTGTCGCCGGTAGCGCGCATCGTTTCATGGCACGTGGCTGGGGTGGATCCGACCATTATGGGAATCGGACCAGTTCCGGCGATTCGCCGGGCGCTGGAGAAAGCGGATTTGAGGATTGAAGATATCGATTTGTTCGAAGTGAATGAAGCGTTCGCGGCCCAGTACTTGGCGGTGGAAAAAGAGCTCGGGCTGGACCGTTCGAAAGTCAACGTCAACGGAGGGGCAATTGCGCTTGGCCACCCGGTCGGTGCAAGCGGGGCACGCCTTCTGTTATCGGCCGCCTATGAACTCAAGCGCCGCGGAGGGAAATATGCAGTCGCCAGCCTGTGCATCGGTGGCGGACAGGGAATCGCGGTGGTGATCGAACATGCCTAAACTGCCGGTTATCGTCGCTCCGATGTTTCTCGTCTCTACGCCTGAAATGGTTATTGAATCAGGGAAAGCCGGTGTGATCGGTTCGTTTCCTCTATTAAATGCACGCCCTGCCGAAGAATGTGCGAAATGGCTCATCGAAGTGAAAGAGGCGCTCGGAGAGATTCCATGGGCTGTCAATTTCATCAGCCACCGCGGATCCAATAAGCGCTACGATGAAGATGTCGAATTGATACGGGAACACAAGCCGCCGATCGTCATCACTTCACTCGGCTCACCTGCAGAAGTACTGGAAATCGTCCACGGCTACGGCGGTCTTGTCTATTCGGATGTCGCGAATGTGCGCCATGCAAAAAAAGCGGCACAAAGCGGCGTCGATGGTTTGATCCTCGTATGCGCTGGAGCGGGCGGTCACGGCGGCACGCTGAATCCGTTCGCGTTCATCGCGGCGGTGAAGAAATTCTATGACGGGACGATCATTTTATCAGGCTCGCTGTCTTCAGGAGCAGATGTCGCCGCAGCCCGTCTGATGGGTGCGGACTATGCGTATATGGGCACGCGCTTTTTGGCGGTCGAAGAAAGCAGTGCGCCTGAAGAGTACAAGCAAATGGTCATCGATTCGTCCATCGAAGACGTGCTCTATACCGATTCGTTCAGCGGTGTGCCAGTCAATGTCCTGATTCCGAGTCTCGAAAAACAAGGGATCGACCCGAAAACCTTGAAGCCGAAAAAGGATATCGACCTGTCGCATCTCGTCAATGCAAAAGCGTGGCGTGATATTTGGTCAGCTGGCCACGGTGTGACGACGGTGACGAAGCGGGAAACCGTCAAAGAAGTTGTCGAGCAGTTGGAGCGGGAGTATAAAGAAGGGGTGAATGCGCTTGTACGAAACAATTAAAACAGAGCTTACGGATGGAATCCTTACATTAACCTTGAACCGCCCCGATAAAATGAATGCCTATACGGAACAAATGAACGAAGAATTGCTCGATTTTTACCGCAAAGTTAATGATGATGATGAGGTGCGGGTGATTGTCGTAACCGGAGCCGGCCGTGCGTTTTGTGCCGGCATGGATTTATCGGACGGCGGTGCGACTTTTGCGTCTGAACAAAGCTCGGAAGATTACCGGGACTTGGGCGGCCAAGTGAGCAACCAGGTATATGAAGTCAATAAACCGATCATCGCCGCCATCAATGGCCCAGCAGTCGGAATCGGCATGACGATGACTTTGCCGATGGATATCCGCATCGTCAAAAAAGATGTGAAAATCGGTTTTGTCTTCGGTCGTCGCGGAATCGGCCCGGAAGCCTCATCCGGATGGTTTTTGCCGCGCATCGTCGGAATCGGCAAGGCGCTAGAATGGACATTGACAGGGCGTTATATTCCGACGAAGGAAGCGGTGGAAGCTGGGCTCATGCAATATGAGTCAGAAAACCCGCTTGAAAAGGCATATGAGATTGCGCGGGAAATCGCAGAAAATACAGCAGCGACATCCAATAGTTTCACCCGGCAATTATTATGGAAGATGCTCGGTGCCGATCACCCGCATGAGTCGCATCTTGTGGAATCGAAATTTCTTCACTGGGCTGGACGCAACGCAGACGCCGATGAAGGCATTCAGGCGTTTGTCGACAAACGCCAAGCGCAGTTCCCGATGAAAGCGAGCGAACTTCCCGATTTCTTCAATGAGAAAAAATAACACAATCACCAGCTTCCGAATGCGCTTCGGGAGCTATTTTTCTGTTTTTCGGGAAACAGCCCGCAATAAAAAAGCGAAGCAAATATGTTTACATTTTATACCCTGTGGGGTATATTATATTTAAGCAAAAGAAAACAAAAAAAGGAGATTGATTCCATGTTATTACGATATTTCTATGATGAAAAATTGGCTCACGCATCTTATGTAGTAGGGTGCCAGAAAACAGGCGAAGCAGTAGTTGTTGATCCGATGCGCGATGTGACAGCATATGCGGAACTTGCGGAAAAAGAGAAACTGAATATTGTCGGCGCTCTTGAAACGCATATCCATGCTGACTTTGTTTCCGGTTCACGGGAACTGAATGACCGTTTCGGCACTAAGCTCTACATTTCGGATGAAGGCGATGCCGATTGGAAATATCAGAACTTGGATGGAATCAGCCATCAATTAGTGAAAGACGGCGACAAGTTCATGATCGGCAATTTAGTCTTTGATGTGATGCATACACCAGGGCATACACCGGAGAGCATCTCATTCCTGTTGACGGACAAAGGCGGTTCAGCGGATAAACCGATGGGCATTTTCACTGGTGACTTCGTCTTTGTCGGTGATGTCGGGCGGCCGGATCTTCTCGAAAAAGCAGCGGGCATAAAAGGGACATCCGAATCAGGTGCGATTGCGATGTATCAGTCGATCGAACGTTTCAAAGCGCTTCCGGATTATCTGCAAGTATGGCCGGCTCACGGAGCTGGATCTGCATGTGGGAAATCACTCGGTGCAGTGCCTTCGACAACTGTCGGCTACGAAAAAGCTTTCAGCTGGGCAATGCAGTTCGACGATGAAGCTGCGTTCAAGAAAGCATTACTTGAAGGGCAGCCGGAACCGCCTTATTATTTCGCAGTCATGAAATCCGTCAACAAGGTCGGCCCTCAGCTGATCAAAAACTTGCCGGAACTGAAACGAGTCGACTCTGCAACTGACATTGAAACGCTTCTGTCAGAAGGCAAGCAAGTCCTCGATATGCGCTCTGCAGATGTCTACAGCAAAGGGCATATCCAAGGAACAATCAACATCCCGTTCAATAATTCCTTCACTACTTGGGCAGGGTGGGTCGTCGATTACAAAAAGCCGCTATACCTAGTGTTGGATACAGCATTGCTCGATGAAACGATGGTCGCCTTGCGGTCGATCGGCATCGACGAAGTCTACGGCTATGCAGAAGCGGAAAAAATTATGGCACAAGCTGAAAACTTGGCAACATATGAAAGCGTCACACCGATTGAAGCAAATGAAATGGTTGAAAAAGGCGAAGCTTACGTGCTCGATGTCCGCAACCAGACAGAATTTGATGAAGGACATATCGAAAATGCACAGCACATCATGGTCGGTACATTGAAAAATCGCCTCGATGAAGTCGACACAGATAAAACCGTCATCGTCCAATGCCAAGCAGGTGCGCGTTCTGCCATCGCAGCAAGCGTCCTGAAAGCAAACGGCATCGACAACTTGGTCAATATGACAGGCGGCTACACTAAATGGCAGCAGGAAGTCGCATCAGTTAAACAATAGTAAGAAATAGAACCGCTCAAGCTCCGGCTTCGGCGGTTTTCCTGTGAAACTATCATAAGCCAGAAGGGGAAGATGATTCGATGAGTATTGGTATCCCGATTGCACTGCTTGCACTTGCCGGCTCAAACGGCTTTTATAAACGCTACGTGTCAGCAAAAGGCGTCAAGCATGATTGCGCCGAAAATCTTAGTGGAAACGAAGACGTCTTGCTGCTAGATGTGCGTGCTTATAATATTTCCTATAAAGATCCGGTCGAAGGCGCTTTCGAGCTTCCGGTCGCTTATTTTATCCGCAGCTACGAAGAAATTCAGGACGACGCGATACATGTGATCGCGTCGGATGAAATGGAAAAAAATATGGCCGTGCGATTGCTTCGGAAAAAAGGAAAAAACGTCATCAGTTATAGCCTTACAGAAGAAACATGCAATGAACAACTGCAAATCAATTAATAGCTATCACCTCGACAAAATGTGTCGGGGTGATTTTTTGTTTCAAGAATTAGCGAAAAGAAAAATCGCGTCGACAAGAAAGGAGGGACGTTTTATAGCGTGTGTCGGTTATACATAGACCGAGAACGGAGAATAGCGATGATAACAACTAGGAATATAGCAAAAAAAAGCAGGAGTTTCCGTTGCGGTGGTCTCACGGTTTCTAAATGGCAGCGGCTATATAAGTGCAGATGCCGCACAAGCTATGACAGAATCTGTCGAAAAACTGGAGTATGAACTGAACCTGGTTTCGCGCTCTTTGAATACGAAACGTTCCAATTTGAACGGGCTCATTTTGCCGGAATTTGAACGGTGAAGAAGTGGAAGCTTCGATTCCAGTTGAGAGTTGGAATAGATTCAGCAATAAAGCTGAAGCCCGCATGGACCCATTGTCCATGCGGGCTTTTTTTGGGGGGACGATAATAGCTAGGCTGAAAGAACATAACCTGAAGAAATTGTCAGAAATTAAAGGGTTTCATTTGGCTTTTTTTACTATTAATTTAAAATAGTAGTAAGTCGATAGTTCTGATTATTTAAATATCAGAAAATTCCTTTTTTTATTATGGTACATTTTAACAAACCATAATAAAGGAGGAAGTTAAATGGAAAAACTAAGTCGATGGAAAGTTGCCGGTTTGCTCACTGTAGCAGGAGTGCTGGCAATGTCGCCATTGCAGATGGGAAGTGATGAGCGATTGGTTGGTGCAGATGATAAATACGCAACATTAGCTAGCGAGGTCAACGAAATTTTGCAAGATGAACGTTTGGACGGAGCGCTCGCGGGGGTGAGCATTCGGAAAGCAGACAGCGGGGAAAAAATTTACGGTCATTTTGGTGATATCCGCCTAAAGCCGGCGTCTAATATCAAATTGTTCACATTAGCAGCGGCACTCGAGAGCTTGGGGGATGATCACCGGTTCTCGACAGAAATACATACGAACGGCGAATTAAAAGGTAAAGTCTTGCACGGCAACTTATATTTGAAAGGAAAAGGCGATCCGACTTTGCTTGAAGAGAATTTCGATCGTTTTGCCGAAGAACTGAAATCGCAAGGCATCCATAAAGTGAAGGGCGATTTGATAGGTGATGACAGTTGGTTCGACGATGAACGCTTGTCTGAGGATATGACTTGGAAAAATGAAGTTTATTATGTCGGCGCGCAAGTTTCTGCACTGACAGCTTCTCCGAATACGGATTATGATACAGGTTCGATTATTGTAGAAGCGAATGCAGGGACGGCAGCTGGAGACAAAGCAAAGATTAACCTATCCCCGGAAACCGATTATGTGACCATTGTGAATAACGCGAAAACGGTGGCAGCGGGTGAGCCGAAAACGGTCAGCATCACGAGAAAACACGGCACGAATGAAATCGTTGTAGAAGGCAATATCCCGGAACAAGGCACGCGCAAACGTGAATGGATAGCGGTCCACGAGCCATCGGGCTATGCGCTCAGCTTGTTTGCAAAAGCGCTGGACAAGGCAGGAATCGATATGATTGGCCAGTCGGCAACGGAAATGGGCGTCACGCCGGACAATAGCCATCTGTTAGTGGAGCATCAATCGATGACACTGGCGGAACTGTCGATTCCATTTATGAAACTGAGCAATAACGCACACGGAGAAGCTTTGGCGAAGGAAATGGGCCGAGTCGTAAACGGCGAAGGCAGTTGGAATGCGGGGATTGATGTGATGGAGTCCGTCTCTAGGGATCTCGGTGTCAATGTCGATACGATTCAATTGCGCGATGCTTCGGGAATGTCTCATGTCAACTTGATTCCGGCCAATGAGATTTCACAATTATTGTACGCGGTACAAAGCGAGCCTTGGTTTGATACGTATTTGGCCTCACTGCCAGTAGCTGGCGCAACGGAGCGTTTTGTCGGTGGCACACTGCGCAACCGGATGAAAGGGACGGCGGCAGAAGGCAATGTCCAAGCGAAAACAGGCAGCTTGTCGTCGGTGTCATCCTTGTCCGGCTATGCGACGACCAAAGACGGCGATCGGCTGATCTTTGCGATCGTCTTGAACAACGATTTGACGACCGTCACACCAATTGAAAACGCCATAGCAGAAGCTATTGCGAGTTATGAAGCGGAGTGAATTAGTAGTAGGGTTTAGAAATTTTTTATTCCAAGGCGTTAAAGAGTTTTACGTTTTACAGTTTAATGAGCTTAGGCTATGAGACTACGCTTCAACTGCCGCTTTCCCGAGGGAGTCGGCAGTTTCCGCTTCGTCTCTAGGTTTAGAGTGGAAAGCAGGGGCATCGTGTTTTCGATACTGCAAGCAGAAATCAGTTGCGGATTTTGATTTGCTAGAAGAGTTGGATATAAAAAGTGAGGGTAGAGCTTGAGCTCAGGGGCATGCTTGCCGAGGGGCGGGCGTCGAGCCAATGTGCCGCAAAGAGCACGCCACATTTGTCTCGCCAGTCCCCGAGCAGCCCCTTCCGCTTCAGCTTTAGGTTTACAGTGGTTGAAAGTTTCTTTCTCCTCTCAAACCAGCAAGCAGCAGAAAACATCTCTCTGTCGATAAAAATGATGCTGCATTTTTCTTCATCATAATCATAACAAGTGAGGGGAAAAGGTGTTTTTCAGCATTTACTATACTAGCTAAGCTAGTTTTCTGATTGCGGATGAATCATATCAAAGAAGATGCTTTATCAGACCCGCGGTTCAATGAACTATAATAGCCATCTCGCGCTCACGGGTGAAGCGAAGTATTGAGACAGATGGTCTTCCTGGCTCACTGCGAAAGCGGGGCCCTAAGCGAGGCGGCGGATATCTTGATGACGCTGGAAATACGAGCGCCGTTAATATTAACAGAAAAACTACTACTATCTAAGCAGGCAACTCGGAAAAAAAGTGGATTCCGAACAAGCAGCGGGCGAAGACTATGCGTCTTCTGTCGGCTGTTTCTTTTGTGGAAAGCTTGCTTTCTCTTTTCATTCTGAAAAAAGTTCTGTATGGTAAGTATATTCAGTATTCAAACAACTTAGGAGTGGTGAAAATGAGACCGATAATTGGCATAACGGCTTCAAAGGAATTGGGGAA
Source organism: Planococcus sp. ISL-109 (assembly GCF_018613655.1). Classification (GTDB taxonomy): domain Bacteria; phylum Bacillota; class Bacilli; order Bacillales_A; family Planococcaceae; genus Planococcus. The sequence continues at coordinate 5,461 of NZ_JAGGPW010000006.1, read as the reverse complement.
AGATGAATACGTGGTAGAACTGGCCGATACCGAAGCGATTGTCAGAGCTGGCGGATTGCCGATTATGCTGCCGCATATTACGTCAGCTCTAGAGCTGGATGAAATTGCGGAGCATATCGATGGCTTGTTCCTCGCAGGAGGCTACGATATCGACCCGACCTTATTCGGCGAAGAGCCGCATCCGGGACTTGGTGTGATTATTCCGTCGCGCGATCGCTTTGAACTCGAGCTGTTGGAGAAAGTGATGGAGAAGAATAAGCCGGTGCTGGCGATCTGCCGCGGCGCCCAGATTTTGAATATCGCAGCTGGCGGGGATATGTATCAGGATACGCCGTCGCAAATGTCCGGCAACTTGCTGCAGCATCAGCAGCGTGCGCCGAAAGAGCATGGCTCACATTTTGTCGAGGTTCGGGAAGGCTCGCTATTGCACCGGCTGACGGATTCACTAAAGCTGAAAGTGAATAGCCGGCACCATCAGTCAAACCGCAAAGTTCCGGACAGCTATCTCGTTTCCGGAATCGCAAGAGATGGGGTCATTGAAGCGATTGAAAGCAAAGAACATCCTTTTGCACTCGGCGTGCAATGGCATCCGGAAAATATGGCGCGGGCAGGGGACGCAGCGTCTCTGCGCATTTTTGACGGGTTCATTACCGCATGTCTTGAAGAGGGAGATGAGTGAGTGCACATTATCGATACGCATTGCGATGCGCTTTTAAAGCTTCAGGTAAGCAAGCGCAATGAACTGTTTCGCGAAAAGCCGATAGAGTACAAGGATGCTGAAGAGCTCGACAGCAGTTTTCTGCGCTTGCAGCAAGGGGGCGTGAAAGTGCAATTTTTTGCGATATTCGTCCATCCGGAGCTCCCGGATAATGAGAAATGGCAGCATGCGTTAGAGCAAATCGATTTGTTTTACAGTGAGGTGCTCGGCCAGCCGTTGATGAAGCATATCCGGCAATGGAACGACATCGATGCTTTGAAGCAAGGTGAAATCGGGGCGGTGCTGTCGCTTGAAGGAGCGGACGCCTTCGGCAACGACCTCTCCAAGCTGCGCCATCTGTACCGTCTCGGCATGCTGTCGCTTGGCTTGACTTGGAACTACGCGAATCTTTGTGCGGATGGTGCCTTGGAGCCAAGGTCAGGTGGTTTGACGCTGCTCGGCAAGCAAGTCGTTGGGCTCAACAATGAACATGGTATTTTAACCGATGTGTCGCATTTATCGCCAGCTGGGTTTTGGGATGTGCTGGAGTTCGCTGATTATCCGTTTGCCAGCCATTCGAACGCAAGGAAATTATGCGATCATCCTAGGAACTTGGACGATCGGCAAATCGAAGCAATGTTTGCACGTGGCGGCTTGATCGATGTTGTGTTTTGTCCGGACTTCATCATTCAAGACAGCCGGCCGGCGAGCATTGATGACTTATTGTGCCACATCGATCATATGTGTGCACTTGGAGGCGAACGGCATATCGGCTTAGGCTCAGATTTCGACGGTATTTTTGATCATGTCGCGGGGCTTGAGAACGCTTCGGCATATCCGCATTTGATCGAGGCGCTTCAAAAACGCTATACGGAAACGCAAGTGGAAGGTTTTGCGTTCCGCAACTTTCTGGAACACCGGCCCGGCATCTCACAAAATCATCCGAGATAAACCAAAAAGCCATCCGCTTGTTTTTAAGCGGATGGCTTTTTGGTTTAATACTTATTCATCGATGACTCTGTGCCACCAGATTCTGCGTTTTGCAATTTACTTTCTTCTGCATCGCTTTCGGCATGTTTGTGACGGTGAAGAATCGCATTGATTTCAGCACCGACTACGAGAATCAAGCCTGTCAGGAAGAACCAAAGAATCAAGATGATCAAACCACCAAGGCTTCCGTAGGTAGCGGAAAAGTTTCCGAAGTTTGAGACGTAGAAAGAGAATCCAAGAGAAACAAGCTGCCAAAGAATCGTGGCAATCAAAGCACCGACCAAGACTTCCTTGAATGGGAAGCTTTTATTCGGCGCGAATTTGTAAAGGCAAGCCAACACGATGCTCATGACTGCAATAGAAATGACCCAGCGAAGTACTTGGAAGATGATTTCTGTTTGCTGAGGCAAGTTCAGGAACTCGGTGATCATATTGATGATTGCACCGCCAAAAATCGGCAGGACAAGTGCAACGATGACAGCAACCAGCATAAAAATAGTCAAGATGATCGCCATTCCTTTTTTCTTGATGAACGAACGGGTTTCTTCCACGTCGTACGCTTTGTTCGTCGCGTCTATAAAAGCGGTCATTGCATTGGATGCCGACCAGAGCGTACCCAAGATACCGAAAGTCAGTAGACCGCCGGATGGTGTCGTCACGACACTGATGATATTTTCTTCAAACGTAGCTGCGACTTCCCCTGGTAGGATGCTGCCGATGAAATCGACTACCCGCTGCGGGTCAAGCTGTAAATACGGCAGTATGGCCAGGAGCAAAATCAATAAAGGGACAATTGCTAGTAGATAATAATAAGCCTGGGCTGCCGCAAGTGTCGTCGCATTGTCTTTCTTGAATTCTTGGCCAAGTTCCTTGGCATAAGACGTCACTTTGCTCATCTAATTAACCTCCATTTTTCTGATAGTTAATTATTGTATGCCCAATTCTATAGGTGCTTAACCCTGAAAAGAGAAAACAGTCTACAAAATTGCCTGGTGTCACCATCCGCCTAATCCAATAGGCGAATGCCGTGGAGGTCCGAAAAAGCGATTCGGGTGGAGGAGTTACCGGATGTCACTTCGAGCATTCCGTGGGAAATATCGATGGCTGTGATGATACCTGGAATAGCTGCCTGCCGGTTATTCCAGTAACGAATTTCAACAGCACATTGCCGCTGGAAAGCGATTTCGATTTCTTCCTGCAATAATTTGAGTTCCTCTTCGTCAAGATGAGGCCTCTCTTTAGATGGGTCTGCTGCTTCCCATTCACGCAGCATGCGGACGTGTTCCGGAAGCATGAGCGATCCCCATTTCAGTTGTCCTCGGTCTAGTACATTTCCTTTGACCGTCAAACGCTGGTTTTTTTTCATTTTCATCACTCCCTTTGAAGAAAATAAGAACATTTGTTCCTATTCTAAAGAAAGACCATCCAGCCGTCAATCACTCTTTTTCTTGAACGATAAAAAAACAGATATGCCCTAGGGCATATCTGTTTATGCATTCGTTCCTGGTTCTTCCAGTTTTTCGAAAGTGATTTTTAAAATATGATGGTTTTCCATGGCGATAATCGACCATAGGTATCCGTCTTTTTCAAACGAATCTCCAGTTTCCGCTTCGATAAGCTGGTGCTGCATCCAGCCGGCAATGGTATCGATTTCTTCGCTGTCTGCAAACTTCAAGCCGAATCGTTCTTCTAAATCCTTCAGCAGGACGCGGCCATTTACGACGTAACGGTTGTCGTTTTCTTTCATAATTTCAGCTTCTTCATCTTCATCGAACTCATCGCGGATTTCCCCGACAATTTCCTCGAGAATGTCTTCCATCGTAATCAAACCGGACGTGCCGCCGTATTCATCGATGACCAACGCAATGTGAGTGCGGTCTTTCTGCATTTTCACGAGCGCCATTTGAAGAGGCGTCGTTTCGTGGAAATACGGGAGGTCATGAATCAGTTCGGTCATCTGGACATCGTTATGGATTGCGTAATGCGTCAGCACTTCTTTGGCGTTGATAAAACCGATCAGATCATCTTTGTCGCCATCACGTGCAATCGGATAGCGCGTAAAGCGGTGCTCACGGAGTTCCGTAAGCAGTTCCTCTGTCGACAAATCATCCGCGAAGGCAATCATTTGCGTGCGCGGAATCATCACGTCTTTGGCGCTGCGCTCATCAAATGCAAAGATGTTCTGCATATAGGAAAGCTCGGTCTGGTTGATTTCTCCGCTTTGGAAGCTCTGCGCCATAATGATTTTCAGTTCTTCTTCGGAATGGGCTTGCTGCTCGCCGGCAGGTTCCACGCCGAACATGCGCAACAGCAGGCGCGCAGAGCCGTTCAAAACAAAAATGAACGGGTACATGATTTTCCCGAAAATATACAAAGCTGGAGCAAGTGCCAAAGTCATCCGTTCCGCAAATTGAAGCGCCAGTGACTTCGGTGCCAGCTCGCCGATGACTACGTGCAAAAAGGTCACGAGCGCAAACGCGAGCGCAAACGAAACGATTGTCGAGACGGCTGAAGGAACGCCGAGCCAATCGAAGAGCGGGTGCATGAGCCGTTCGACTGTCGGTTCTCCGAGCCACCCAAGGCCGAGAGCGGTGACGGTGATGCCGAGCTGGCAGGCAGACAGATAATAATCCAGGTCATTGACGACTTTTTTGACCAACAGAGCCCGTTTATCGCCTTCCTCGATCAATTGCTCGATGCGTGACATGCGGACTTTGACCACGGCGAATTCCGTGCCGACAAAAAATGCGGTTAATGCGATGAGTAATATAAGAAGAGCTAAATTCAGTAAAAGTATGGGGTCCAATAAATTCCCTTAAGTAAGGGATTCACCTCCGAAGTATTTTCTTCTAATCTATCATAAATTGCCTATTGGTGCTGAGGAATTACATTAATGCGCTTCGAGAACGCGCTTTGTAACTTTTCGTACGTCGATTGCTGTATCTTCTGTCATGATGTCATCGAGTATGGCTTCACGGAAATAGGTGACGCTGGCGGTGAGCGGCAGATCAAGAATTTTGCTGAGCGCGATCCGGTACATTTTCAAAAATTCCTTGTCGGTATTGCCGCGCTTCAATTCGGCAAATGCTTCATAAAACTGATCGAGTTTATCAGCGAATTCCAAGAGGAGCCCTTCTAGCGAACCGTCTTTGCCTTCTTTCATGCGTTCAAAAAACACTTCTTGGAACTCTTCCGGAATTTCCTTCAGGATGAATTTTTCCATCATTCCTTCTTCGACTTTCGCGAGAATCTCTTTGAGTTCCGGCGAGGCATATTTCACTGGAGTTTTGATGTCCCCGATAAATACTTCTGCAAAGTCATGGTTGATGGTCCGTTCGTAGAGGGATTTCCAATCAATAGGGCGCCCCGCACGCTCTTCAATCGTGGCGAAGAACATGGCATATTGGCTGACTTTCCAGGAATGCGCAGCCACATTATGTTCTTCAAACTTGAACCTTCCTGGAGCACGGATGATTCGTTCCAAATCATTCAATGACGTAAAAAAGCGATGAATTCCCATAATAACGACTCCTTTTGCTGTTTCCTTGTCTTCAGCATACCCGAAAAACGCTATAATAGAAATTAAAGTGAGGGAATGAATAAGCGAGGGGAAGCTGAACCTATTCATTTGCGATGCTGCGAATGCAGAGCGAATTGAGCAAGCTGCTTTTTGCAGAATATCTTATACCACTTACATGAATCAATTTCATAAATCGCACTTTTAAAAAAGTGTAGACGACTTTACCGACCATTTTTTCTGTTTTTTAAATTTAA
>NZ_JAGGPW010000005.1 GCF_018613655.1 Planococcus sp. ISL-109 | reverse complement strand
TTCTTCCTGCCAATAATTGCTTTGCTCGCACAGTTCCTCATATTCGCGCTTGAGGATGCCGACGATAATCCGGTCATAGTACCGGTTCTTCCTGAAGGCATGCTCGCGTACTCTGCCTTCTTCTTGCCATCCGCATTTTTGGACGTAGAGATTATAAGAAGGAACATTATGTTCGACGATATCGCCATCCAACCGGTGCAGCTGCAGTTCTTCGAATGCATATTTCATGGTTGTCATCACCGTGTCCCGGCCATACCCATGGCCTTGCATATTCTTTTTTCCGATGATGATGCCATGATACGCTGAACGGTTTTTAAAATCGATATTCGTTATCGTTGAAATGCCGATGAACCCATCGAGCGGGGTCTCGATTGCAAAACGCAGGTGCTGGCCGTCAAATGCCAAGCCGTCAAACCATTTATTCTGCTGATCCGCCGAAATGGGGTGGGACCAGCCTCCGAGCAAGTGGCCGATTTCCGGATCGTTATGAAAACTTCTCAAGCTTTCCATATCGGATCTTTCCAAAGCACGCAGCGTCACTTTTTTTCCCTGAATATTCATCTTTACCACCTCTTCCCAAGTATTATGGAGCGTTGCTCAATCATTTCATCCATTCTCAAACGCTTCGGTATGACGGGAAATAGCCTTCCGCTAAGCGGGAACGGCTTGCGGCCATTTCGGTTAACTCCGCGTAAATCTTCGGGTTATAAATACGGGTGCCCAAATAATAATCGTAATTATTATTATTGGTGAAAGATGCTTTGTATTTGAACAAACTGTCATTTTCCCCGTAACCGCCGCCTAAGTGCAATAAGTTACAGTTCAATTCTTTGGATATGATTACCATGAAGTCGAAGAGCAAATTATTCGGCCGCAAGTCCAGATGGTCTTTATCCGAGGCACCCAAATGGTAATGGGCAAGATGTTTTGTCGTATAGAGAATGGCTGCAGCTATGACTTTTTCGCCCAAGTAGACAAATAACAGATGGGATTTCGAGACGGCTGTATCCATCAGCTGTTGTTGGATGGATGAAAAGCAGAAGTAATAACTATCGGCAGCCGCTTTGCGGTTCATCGTTGCCTTGTACAAAGCCAAGAAAGTTTCAATATTGTCGTCGCTCTTACTGACTTCTTTGCAATAGAGGTTATTGGATATAGCCTTCTTAATATTCCGCTTGGTCATCTTGCTGTACTGGTGCTGGATCTGCGGCAAGCTTTCTGACAACTCCACCGCGGTGCTCTTTCGGATGTAAGTTAAATCGCAATAGCCGTTAAGGTAACGGGCGTTATTCAGGAGAGGGTGCAGCCGGACGACTTCTGAAACAATGTTCGTTTCCAAACAATAACCACGAAACAGCCTAGTGAATTCCTCGAGAACTTTCTCATCTCCGGAAACGAGCGGCCCCCCATAACCATAAGGCGTGGTGATGTCGTAGATCGGCTGTTCTGTATAGTGGTCTATTCTTCGCAGGATAAAAGGATAAATGACGCTTCCCAAGCTATTTTCAAAAAACACGAGCTTTGCCTGCCCTTTCTCTTTTTCCGCATTCCACTGACAATACTCGTATGTGTAGTAAACATCATTCACGGGAAATTCATTAACTACCTTATCCCAATATTCCTTTGTTTCAATGATCGTGATGTTTGGAATTTGGGTATCGATCATCATGATAAATGCCCCCTTCTCTAGACTCAAATTTATGTTAAACACCCGCTGTTTATAATTTGATTATTACTGCTCAAAGTTAAAAGCACGTTAAAACATTATGGTTTCTTTTTAGAAACAGTTTGAGGTTTTTAAATTTGAAAAATTCAACAGCGAGGAAGCCGCCATGGCCGAGAAAAAGTCAGCTTTCGGCGGATAAGTGGAGCTTTTTTGTAGTAGAAAATCGATTCCACACTATAGATTCGAATTTATTGTGATCAACAAATGGCAGAACTCAGTTAGTTAAATATAAGATTTTGGAAACAACGTGAAGGGATGAGAAGTTATCTATTTTATTAGGTGGGGTATATATTTCGGTAGGTGTTACGTTCGGCAGAAAGCTGGCGAACAGCATCAACCGGCATAAGCCGCATGAAAATAATAATCACTTGGAGGGAAATACACATGAAAAGTTTACAAGATACAGCTACATTGCATAATGGAAGTGAAATGCCTTGGCTCGGACTCGGCGTGTTCCGCGTGAAAGAGGGCCCTGAAGCAGTCGAAGCGGTCAAAACAGCAATCATCAACGGCTACCGCAGCATCGACACAGCGGCGATCTACGGCAACGAAGAAAGCGTCGGAGAGGGGATTCGTCAAGGGATAAAGGAAGCGGGCATTTCAAGAGAAGACCTGTTTGTCACGTCTAAATTGTGGAACGCGGATTTCGGTTATGAGTCGGCAATCGCCGCATATGGCACGAGCCTAAGCAAGCTGGGGCTTGAGTATTTGGACTTGTACTTGATCCACTGGCCGGTCGAAGGCAAATACAAAGAGGCGTGGAAAGCGCTCGAACACCTCTACTCAGACGGCCAAGTGAAAGCGATCGGCGTCAGCAATTTCCAGATCCACCACTTGGAAGATTTAATGAAAGACGCAGACATCAAGCCGGTCGTCAACCAAGTCGAATACCATCCGCGCTTGACGCAAGAACCGCTGCAGGCATTTTGTCAGGAGCACGACATCCAGCTAGAAGCGTGGTCGCCACTGATGGCAGGGAAAGCGCTCGAGCAAGCGGATCTGCAAAAAATCGCCCAGAAATACGGCAAATCGGTCGCGCAAATCATCTTGCGCTGGAACTTGCAAAACGGCGTTGTCACCATTCCGAAGTCGACCAATGAAGGGCGCATCGTAGAAAACTCCCAACTATTCGATTTCGAACTGGCGGAAGAAGACATGACAAAAATCAATGCACTCAACCGAGACCAGCGTATCGGGCCGGATCCGGACAATTTTGATTTTTAACGGATTGCGGAGTGTTCAAAAAAAGCCATAACTAAAAGAAGGAGAGCATGCCGCGTGGCATGCTCTCCTTCTTTGTTATTTTTGCAGTTGATAGCCGAGTTTGTTCAGTGCCGATTCGATATCGGTGACGTAGTCGGTTTTCAGTTGCGATAGCTGTTCGCGGGCATCCTGCATTTGCACGAGCCACGGCGGCAGGCCAGTCATCATCACCTGCACGCCCATGACGTTGAGGCCAGACACCAAATTGTTCAAGACGTCCGGAAAGCGGTTTTCCAATAAAGCGAGCTGCGACAGATCAATGACGAAAGAATCGATGCCTTTATCTGCTGCGTAATACAAGGTATCTTCCATGATCTTACTGGAGCGCTGTTCATTGACATTGCCTTGTAGCGACAGAATCGCCAAGCCTTTTTTGATCGGAATGATCGGCACGCTGAGGAGCTCGATGTCCGCGACCGTGTTGTCGAGATGAATGATATATGACAACACTTCCGCCATGCTCTTCAAGAAACGGATGTCTTTGTCGGTGAAGTTCTTTTCTTCCGGGTCCATGACGCATAATGTACCGAAAACATTGCCATGGAAGTCACGCAGCGTCACCCCTAAAAATCCTTTGACATCAAGCTCTTCGGTGGCATCGAGATCTTTCGTTAAGCTGAACTTACCGAGGTTACGTGTATGCATCGTCTCTTGATCACTTTCGAGGATCAATCGGCAATACGCACCGTCGTAATCGACCGCATGACCTTCCGGGATGATGTAATGGTCTTTATTAAATGAGCTGATCACGTCCATGGTTTTCGGCCCGCGCTGTGTTACGTATGCGGTATTGATGCCGAGTTCATCACTGATCACCTGAAACAATTTATAGGATACTGCTTTCAATGCATCGTGGTTAGGCGTTCTATTCAATTGTTGCATAATTATTGGTTCCTCCTCAATGGCTATCAGTGGGGGCAATAGTTAGTTTGGTTGTTAAGCTAAGCTGTCAAAAATCCCCGCTCAGCCAAGATTTGGGTGTTCAAATGCCGGATCCAAACCCTCGTTATGGACGAGTTTCATGTACATTATCCAATACATAGAGGATACCCTTTAATCCACGGCTTCTAACACTCTCCTAAAGAGAGCCTTAGCACTTCAGGTAAACCGGGTTCGAGAAAATGAAAGCTATAGTTCCAATCCGGCCTTGGCAGGGGATTCTGCGAATTCGTCTTTCGCATCTAACAGGTAGCTGAAGAACGCTAGTCCTGCTGAGATCAAGGCGCACAATCCGCCGACCCAAGACAAGTGGACATAGCCGCCGTTTGCGACAACGTAGCCGCCGAGTGTCGCGCCGAGCGCAATGCCGACGTTGACTGCGACAGGCGTCAAAGAAGAAGCGAAATCTTTGGCTGCCGGGAAATAGACCGTCGCCAAGTTCATCAAATACATTTGAATGGTAGCGTTCATCGCGTAAATCATGACCGCCATCAGCATGAGACTGATGAGTCCCGCGAAAGTGGTGCCCATCGTGAAGAAAAGGGAAGTTAAAATGACAGCTTGAACGACAAACACATAGCGCAGATTGCTGACGCCGTTGTTGCTGGCGATCTTGCCGGCTAGCACCTGAGGATCGAGAATGCGCCGTAACCGAGTAAAATGGCACTGACGTAACTTGCCGGAATCCCCATGCCGTCTTGCAGGATCGGCGTGATGTACGTGTAGATCGTATACGTGCCCGCAATGGAGAATGTCGGGATGAAGAACGCCAAAATCATCCGCGGATTGGCCAGCAAACCGAGCTGATCCTTGGCCGAGACTTTCACGACTTTCAGTTTGCGCGGCAGGATGAAGATGCTCAAAATCAAGCTGATGACACCGAGCAGCGTCGTGAACCAAAACGTCAGCTGCTAGTTGCCGAGCTGGCCGATGAGCGTCCCTTTTTTGCTTTTGGGCATGATTTCGCTGGCGATGCTCATCGACAATGCGATCAAGACACCGCTGACGACCGCCGTGATGACGCGGGAAAAGATCAGCAGTTCATAAGAACCGGATAAGGCGCTGATGACGTTGCCGATAATGAACAGCACAATCAATGTCAGCATTAACGGATATTTTGGGAAGCGGCTGACAAACGCGGTCAGTAAAGGCGTCCCGATAGCGTAGGCGATGGCGAAGCCAGAAACGAGCATGCCCGCGACGGCGAGGCTGATATTCAAATCGGTCGATACTTCCGCGAGCAGGCCGACGATGACGAATTCGCTAGTCCCCATGACAAAGGTCAACAGGGTTAAGGTAAACGCCAATACTTTCTGTTTCGTGCTGAGCAGTTGTGTTGTTGAAACTGTGTCCATAATAAATTCACTCCTGATTTGTAATCCACTATACGGGTATGTATTCATTTGTACATGGTCATATAGAAATATCTAAAATTATCGATATAAGAAATCAAATAAAAAAAGAGCCAAGGCAGAATCTCAAATTTCTTCGTTGATGAACTTTGAGATCTTTGCCAATGTCTCTTCGTTGCGTCTGTAATACGTCCATTGCCCGTGGCGCACAGCTTCGAGCAGCCCTGCTTTTTGCATGAGCGACAAATAATGCGACACAGACGATTGAGATAGATTCACTTTTTCTTGAATATCCCCGGCACACACGCCACCTTTGATGTTGACCTCCTTAGGCAAATGCGCTTGCTGTACCGGAAAATTCTTCTCGGGTTCTCTCAATCACTTCAAAATGTTCAGGCGGGTTTCGTTTGATAAGGCTTTGAATATATCTATTACTTTTAAATTTTCCATATGGCCAGGCAAGCTTAATGGTTTTCGGAAGGCAACGAATGCCCTTTAGCTTTGTCTGTAATATGGTAAAATCAAGAAAAAACAGAATAGTGAGGCTTTTAACATGAACGTAAATGAATTTGAACTAACTATCCAGAAGCTTTTTGGCGAGGAGTTGCTGAAAGAAGGGGATGAATACGGGTTTACGAGCACCTCAAACAATGCCATTAAAAAAACGGCTATGCGACGAATTTGTCCCTCGAAACTGTGGATCAGGCAATCAAGCATAAAGTCGATTTGATGGTGACACATCACGATGCCTGGGATTTCATCTACGGATTGCGGGAAGCGTGCACCCAAAAGCTGCAGGAACATAACATCAGCCATTTTTGGATTCATGCGCCGCTGGATTTCGCCGAATTCGGGACATGTACTTCGTTGATGAACGCGCTGGATGTAGACGAGATCAAAAAAAATTCCTCCTATAGTGAAGCAGGCGGAGAAGTGCCGGGCATCGCGGAATTTCTAGTTCCCCTGGACTTATCCAACAGGCGGTCGAAGAAGGCTGCGATACATACATCACCGGTGAAGCGACCCTTTACACGATCCAGTATGCTTAGTTTGCGGGAATCAACTTACTTGTAGGCAGCCATACGTTCACGGAAATCTTCGGTGTGGAAACCTTGGCGAAGAAAGTTGCAGAAATGCACTCGGATGTAGAAATCATGGAGTTGGAAGAAACTCATTTTGAATTGAAACATTGATTTCTGTGATGGAAAGGGAATGCGAGAAAATGAGTCCGCAAAAGGTGAGGGGAATTGAGAGACGCAAAAAGTATTAATCCAAGATGCGAATTTTCCAGTTCGGCTCCACGTGAACATGGACATCTGACACATCGTACAGCTCCATCAGCATGACTTCGACTTTGGTGGAGATGTCATGGGCGAGGCGGATATCCAAATCGGGATGGACCAACACGACCACATCCACAACGGCCCGGTTGCCGTAATTGCGGGCGCGGATATCCCGCACCTCGGTAACGCCTTCGACATCGAGCGCGCTGTCTTTGAACGATTTTATCAACTCTTCATCAAAGCCGTCGGTCAAATCGTGTGTGGCTTCCCAGAAAATGACCCAACCGGTCTTGCAAATAAGCAGGCCGACCAACAACGCGGCGAGCGGATCAAGCCATGGCAAATAAAACTGGGCGCCAACAATACCGACCAACGCTGCAATGCTGACCCAGGCATCGGACAAATTGTCTTTCGCCGCGGCTTTGAGCGCTTGGCTATTGATGCGCTTTGCCAACTTTTTATTATATCGATATACAAAATACATAATAATTGCAGAAAATCCAGCGGTCCAGGCGGAAATCATATCCGGTGCCTCTGCGCTGCCTTGGAAGACGGAGGTGACGGCTGTAAAGACGACTTGCAGCCCGACGGCGATGATGATGAAAGAAGCGACCAATGAAGCGACGGTTTCTGCGCGCCAATGCCCATAAGGATGGTTGGCGTCAGCCGGTTTTTGCGATAATTTCAAGCCGATCAATACGGCGATTGACGCGACGATGTCCGTCACATTGTTTAAACCGTCAGCCCGTAAAGCTTCGGATCCTGCGCTATAGCCAATAATTAATTTGATGATTGATAATATGATATAAGTGACAATGCTGAGGATTGCCCCTTTTTCGCCTAACTTCAAGTTGTCGAACCGTTCCTGATCCATGTTTAGTCACCCTCTCGCAAGTACTTGAGTATGATAACACCCGCACATCGAGTGGGTCTACAGCAAAGTTTTTTCAGTATAGCAACTGAAACGAGGATGGGCAAAAGAGTTTTGGCAGGGAAAAACTTTAGTTAACTGAGGATAAATGACGCATTCGAAAAGGTGGTTGGGATCTTTTTAGGAAAGCGTAAGTTGTTTGCAGGCCAAGCAATTTCAAAGTACAGAGCGGTGGATACTTACAAGAGGGGGATCACCATGAAAACCATTGGGCTGATCGGCGGGATGAGCTGGGAGTCGCAAAGCTGCTGAAAACCGCCCCTATTAAAATGAAACGACTGAGATTTTGTTCGATGATGTCGGAATAACGCAGGCAAAAAAGACTTCCCGCGATCAAGCCGATAAAGAAAGAGCCGTTAATGAACCCCCACCATCTCTCGTCGACCAACAAGGCCTCGCTGATGAATACGTAGAGAATCGCGGCGATCCATACAGTTCCGGCCATCGTCTCGAGCACATTCATCCAGGCGATGCGTTTTAATACCGGCGTCTTGGAGACCGTGTGCCAGCCTTTAGTGATTTGCTGCCATCTTCCTAAAGGCTTTTCCGGCTTTATATCGACTTTGTCCAAACCACTCAACAACAAGCTAGACAGCAAAAACAACCCGGCCGTCAGCCACACCAGGTCAGTTGCGGTCAGCCAGATCAACAGGGAGCTGCCGACAAACCACATCGCGGTCTGGATCAATTGGGTAACGGTTTCTTCGATGCCGTTAGCCTTTAACAGCTGGTGGCTTTTCACGTAATTCGGAATCAACGCTTGAGTCACCGGGTTGGCGCAACCATCTAAGAGCGCCACTAGGCTAATCAACAGAAATAGCCCGAAATAATTGGCAAGCGACAGCTGCGGCAGGAATATGGCCAAAGCAAGCAACAAACCGGTTTTGCCCATTTGCGATCCCGCAAGCAGCCATTTCAAATTAATGCGCTGCATGAAAAGCGGAGTTAATGTATTCGATATGAACATCGAACTGGTAATGACAAACGGCACAAAAGCGGCAGCGGTAGCCGAACCGGTCAATTCAAAAATGACGTAAATGATGCTGACAATGTACAAGACGTCGCCGATATTCGCGAGCGACTGGCCCGTCAGCAGCAGATTGAAATTTCTATTCAGCTTCATTCTTAAGCCCCCAAGAGTTCATTTCGTAAATGACTTCTGTAAAAGGGGTTATTTTAGATTGGATTGATGGTCATATTGGATGTTCCTTTCGTATGGAAGATAAATCTTGGGGGCGATTTATCTTTGGATTTTATTGTTTTCATTATACTCGAAATAATTGGAAAACAAATGGCGACAGAAGAAAATGTTGGATATAGTAGAAAAGAGAAGCTATTGCAAGGAAGTATTTAAAAAAGTGATTGCTTAAAAAAGAAAGCAGGAAGACTGATGAATCAAGCGAAATTGGAAGCAACCATCTTACATGCAGGCGTCGAGTCGGCGGAGTTTTTAGGGGAAGGGGCATGGCATGACGCCTGGAAAGTTTCGATGGGTAACCGCGAATTGGTCTTGCGGATTCCAAAAGAGACGGTTTACGGGAAGCGGGTATTCTTTAACGAAGAAGAACTTAAGGCCGAATACGCAGGGACGGAACTGTATTATCGGTCGGTCAATCAGGCGGTTCCTGGAGCAGCTCCGGAAGTTTTTCAGTTCCATGTATCTGAAAAACTGAGCTATACGCTCGAGTCGTTCGTCGGACAGCAGATCGATCTGCACGAAATGACAGAAACAGCAGCGTATCAGACAGGCAAAACGCTAGGCGAGATTTACCGGAAAACTGAGCAGATTCCGCACGGTTTGGACGGTTTCGGCTATCTTTACTGGTCCGAGCAGAGCGGACTTAGAGGCAGCATAACGGGAGATGTCCAGCGATTCCTCCAACAAGAAAGTGAAGAGCATCTGTCGGATTACCGGGTGTTGAGCGAAGCCAAGCCCGAATTCCGGGACGACACAGTGAGCGACGCGCTGAAACTGGCGGCAGAAATCAGAAGACAAAGATTCACCAAGCCGCTCCTCTCCAATCAAGACGCTTCACCGGAAAACATCCTGATGAACGGCACACAAATCTGCCTGATTGATCCGTTCCCGAGCATCTATTACCCACGGGGGATGGCCGGGAACTTCATGAACCTGTATGAAACGCTCTTTATCGCTTTGTCGGATACAGAGCGCTACAGAAAACATGAATTCGCAATGTGTGCAGACAACTTGAAGGGGGTCGCTAACGGATTTCTGGACGGCTATAGTGCAGGCGACAAACAAATTGCTGCCCAGGTCAGAGGAGAGCAACTGCTGCAGCTGCAAGAAACAGCTTTCAGCCACTTTCACTTGTTGTCGGAAGACCTGCCGGAACAAGCGCGCATCCGCTACGGCAATAAACAACAAATCGAAAGCAGGCTCACGCTATTGGCCGGTGAATTGAAAGCATTGGCGGCGTCTGAAATCGGACATCTTGCCGATTCACTTATTCACTTGAGCGCGGATAGCCTTCAAGTGCCTACGACAGCCGCTTGCTTTAACGAACTCTGAATCAAACCAACCGCGCCTTTCTTCCCCTCCACTCAAATTATCTGAAAAATCATTGACTTAATTAATGGTGGGCGATAAAGTGTAAACAAGTCA
Source organism: Planococcus sp. ISL-109 (assembly GCF_018613655.1). Classification (GTDB taxonomy): domain Bacteria; phylum Bacillota; class Bacilli; order Bacillales_A; family Planococcaceae; genus Planococcus. The sequence continues at coordinate 58,839 of NZ_JAGGPW010000005.1, read as the reverse complement.
TCTGATGACCTGTTGAATATAAAGTTTTTTAGAAATAAAAGCGTTTTAAACGGAGCGGCAAATTTGGCGACTCAGAAGATTGGGGGAATTAGATGCTGTTGCTTGTAGCTTTGAGCGCGATTATTGCACCGTTCATATTCGTCGTCATGCTTCGGATGTCTGTATTAAAAGGAATGTCTTTCAGTGCGACGGTGACCTTGTCCTCGGTGCAATACAACATCGCCCAACAGACCGGGCTTGGTATGAACATCGTCCGCAGTCTGCGGATTTGTTTTAATGTTGCTGTTATAGAGCTGCTCTTTTAAATTTTATCCCCAGCTAGTAAAGTGAGGATAGGAATACATCAGTCGGGAGAGAACGTATATGGAATTCAAACAAATTCGGACCAGAAAAATTTACGAAGAAGTAACAGATTCGATTTTGGAAATGATCAAGACGGGCCAGTACAAGGCAGGGGACAAACTCGATTCGGTCGAACAGCTGGCGAAGAATTTCAATGTCGGGCGTTCGGCGATCCGTGAAGCGTTGAGCGGTTTGCGTGCGATGGGTTTGGTCGAGATGCACCAAGGGGAAGGGACGTATATCACAGCTTTTGATGCATCGAAATTCTCTTTGCCCGTATCATCGGCGCTCCTCATGAAGCGGGAAGACATCAAGGAACTGTCGGAAGTGCGGAAAATCCTCGAAGTCGGAGCGGTTGCATCCGCTGCGCTGAACTACCGCAAAGAAGATTTGGCAGAGATCGAACAAGCCTTGACGGCGATGAAGCAAGCGAAAGGCCAAGGAGCGCTCGGCGAAAAAGCGGATCTTGCATTCCACTTGGCGATCGCCCGGGCGACGCATAACCAGATGCTCATCAACCTGATGGGCAGTGTGGCGGAAATCATGGTGGAATCGATGCGTGAAACACGGCTCCTTCTTTTGTATTCAGAAGAAATGATGGGCTCACTTCTCGAAGAGCACCAAGAGATTTTTGAAGCGATCAAGCAGCGCAACGCAGACGCAGCGCAGGCGAAAATGCTGGACCATCTCGTCGGCGTGGAAAAAGTGCTGTCGAAGTACATCGATTAATTAGCCGATTGAACCAGCTGTATTGCTATTGCCTGGTCATATGATGACCTGTTCTCTTAACCGTCCATGCGGCTGTGCCGTTCAGAATGAAAATAACTTAAGAAAAGAGTGGATGAGCATGAAAGTATCCTTATTTGTCACTTGCCTCTCAGAGATGTTTTATCAGAACGTGGCGAAAGACGTAGTGGAAGTGTTGGAACGGCTCGGCTGCGACATCGATTTTCCAAAAGGGCAAATATGCTGCGGGCAGCCCGCCTATAACAGCGGCTACCGGAAAGACGCCCAAAAAGCAGCCAAACAGATGATCGACAGCTTCGAGAACTCGGAATACATCGTCACGCCGTCCGGTTCCTGTGCAGCGATGTTCAAGGAGTACCCGGAACTGCTCAAAGACGACCCGAAATGGCATGCGCGTGCACAGGCGACAGCGGATAAAACTTATGAATTCACCCAGTTTATCGTCCATGTGCTGAAAATCGAAGACGTCGGGGCGGAGTATCCGGCTAGGGCGACCTATCACACCTCCTGCCATATGACGCGGTTGTTGAAAGAGACGGATGCGCCGTCCCTGCTATTGGCGAATGTCAAAGGGCTCTATATGCTGCCGCTTGCGAATAATTATGATTGCTGCGGATTCGGCGGCACATTCGCCGTGAAGATGGCACCGATTTCTGAGCAGATGGTCGATGAAAAAGTACGCCACATCGAAGAGTCGACGGCTGATCTGCTGATTGCGGCGGATAACGGCTGCATGATGAATATCAAAGGGCGCATCGACCGAACAGGCAAACCAATTGAAGTAAAGCACATTGCACAGATCCTGAATTCGCAAACAGCAGAAGGGGGGAATTAACGATGGCGATGAAAATTGGAGACAAGTCGTTTTTCGGACGTGTAGACGACGCCCTGCAGGATGATTTCATGAGGCAGGCGATGAGTTCCGCACAGGACCGCCTGCGCGGCAAAAAACAGGCGGCGACGGTCGAGGATGAACTGGTCGGGGACTGGGAAGAGTGGCGCAGTGCAGGCGAGGAAATCCGCCAGCACACGCTCGATAACTTGGATTTCTATTTGGAGCAGCTGAGCGAAAACTTCACGAAGCGCGGCGGCCATGTCTATTTCGCCAAAACCGCAGAAGACGCTACACGCTACGTACAGGAAGTGGCGAAGCGGAAAAACGCCAAAAACGTCACGAAAGCGAAGTCGATGGTGACGGAAGAAATCGGCCTCAACGAAGCGCTCGAAGAAATCGACTGCAATGTTTACGAGACGGATCTCGCGGAGTATATCCTGCAAATCGACGACCACGACCGGCCGTCCCATATCGTCGTGCCCTCTTTGCATAAAAACAAAGAGCAGATCCGCGACACGTTCCGCGACAAAGCCAATTACACCGGCACGGAAGAACCGAAGCAATTGGCGGCCTTTGCGCGCGCCCAGCTGCGGGAGACGTTCATGCAGGCAGATATCGGTGTGACCGGCTGCAATTTCGCGGTCGCACAATCAGGCTCGATTTCGCTGGTGACCAATGAAGGAAACGCCAATATGGTCACCACCTTCCCGGAGACGCAGATCAGCATCATGGGGATGGAGCGACTCGTCCCGACATGGGAAGAGCTTGACGTCATGACCAACCTGCTCAGCAGAAGTGCAGTCGGGCAGAAAATCACGACTTACGTGACGAACTTGACGCCGCAATTAGTCGAAGACAGTGTCGATGCGCCGAAGGAATTCCATCTGGTCATTTTGGATGCCGGCCGCTCGAATGCACTCGGCACCGAGTTCCAATCGGCGCTCCAGTGCATCCGCTGCGCCGCTTGCGTCAATGTCTGTCCCGTATACCGACATATCGGCGGCCATGCGTACGGCTCGATCTACCAGGGGCCGATCGGGGCGGTATTGTCCCCGATACTCGGCGGCTATGAAGAATACGGCGAACTTCCGTATGCATCGAGCCTGTGCGCGGCCTGCACGGAAGCCTGCCCGGTCAAAATCCCGCTCCACGAACTGTTGATCCGCCACCGGGAAAATTACGTGAAAGACTACGGGAAAACGGCTGAGAAGATGGCGATGAAGACTTTCGGCGTCGGAGCGAGCTCCCCGCTGCTGTTCAAAATGGCCGTCAAAGGCATGCCGGCAGCGATGAAGCCATTCGTTAAAGACGACCATATCGAAAACGGGCCGGGCCCGATGAAACTGTGGACAGAAGTCCGCGATTTCCCGGCACCCGGCAAAGGCAATTTCCGCAACTGGTTCGACAACCGTAAAAAGGGGGGCGGAGCACATGACTGAAGGTTTGGTCCATAACCAGGAAGAGTTTTTGAACAATATTTCCGCGCGACTCGGCAGGGAGCGGAAACAGCAAGTGGTGAAACCCGTCTGGAAACACCGCCCGCAATGGGAAATCCTGAAAGATGCGGCGCCGGAGGAACTGGCTGCGCAATTTAAAAAGAATAGCCTCGAAAAAACGACGGCAGTCATCGAAACGACGGCCGCCGGGCTTGCAGAAACCGTACGTGGCGCCATCAGCCAATACGGCGGCGGACGCGTCGTCACGACAAAAGACGCGCGCTTCGGCGATTACGGCCTGGAGCCGGTTCTTGTGGAAAGCGAAGCGCACGTATGGAACGCGGAGCTGGGTGAAGAAAACATCGACATCGCCAAACGCGCCGCGGTCGGCGTCTTCTTCAGCGACATCAGCCTGGCTGAATCCGGCACGGTCGTTCAGTTCAACGGCAAAGATATTGCGCGCTCGGTCAGCTTGTTGCCGCTCGCGTATCTCGCAATCGTGCCACAGTCGACCATCGTGCCGCGCATGACGCAAGCGACACATCAGATCCAGCAATCCGTCGAAGCAGGCCAAGAGCTCTCGACCTGCATCAACTTCATCTCAGGACCGAGCAACAGCGCCGACATCGAGATGAACATCGTCATCGGCGTCCACGGCCCGGTCGAAGCGTTGCATGTTATCGTGACGGACCGGTGATGGTTGAAGTTGTGTAAGGGAAATAATGAAAACCACAAAAACCGCTGCTTCGAGGGATCGATTCCTCGAAGCAGCGGTTTTTTTGAATATAATACTCTCGCCAGTCAGCTTGTTTGAGTGCTCAGCTTTTCCTTGCCGTATTTTTTCACCAAATAGTCGGCGAGGAGCCACGTGCCGATCGCGACGGCGATGGGTGTCAGGAGCGGAACCGGTGACGCTGCGAGCAAATAGGCGGATACCGTGTTGGCCCAAGCGTGCAGGATGACGCATAGCCAGACATTTTTCGTACTATTGTAAAGCCAGCCGAGGATATAAGCTTGCGGAATGGTCAGTAAGGTGAATCCGACCAGCGACAGCAGTGCCACTGGAATTCCATTCGCGTAGTTCATGTAAATGATGATGGGATAATGCCAGATGCTCCACAGCACCCCCACCCGGAAACAGGCTTTTTCTGCTGTGTATTTGGTCTGCAGCAATGGCTGCAAATATCCGCGCCAACCGAACTCCTCCATGCCGCTCGTCAAACACTGGAACAGGAAAAATACCGGGATGAACCAGAGAGGCAGCGCCGGCCAGTTGAACTCCGCAGTGAATCCCGACACAATCCACGTAACGAGCAGCGCCGCTGAAAAGAGAATGATGGGATAGAGAAAGATGAACAATAGCCAGCCGCCGACTCTGGTTTGCCGGATTTTTTTGGCAGGCTTCGTGGGCATTCGTGCTTTTTCGTTCTTCATCAACAGGCCTACTGCAAACACACCGAAGAGTGGGCCGTAAACTGCAGCCGTAAAAAAGAGAAAAACGATCAGCTGCGGCAGGCTTTCCACGCCTTCTGTCAGAATGGTATAGACCCCTTCATTATAGAGAATCTCCACACCGCTAAGCATGGAAAATAGCATGATCCCGATCCACAAAGTCCAGGAAAACAAAATAGCACCACTATAGTAAATCGTGACTTTCTTCGCTATGCTTTCCATCACAATTACCCCCACTCATTTTTAGTTTCGGCAATTAGTGCTGGCGACTATCAATCCTGACTGCTTCATCAGCTCATCTCAGCGGGCACAGGCTGCAGTTTCAATATCCATCAAGTATTCATGTATATAATTTAACTGAAAATTCAGCAAACAATCAAGAGAGACTTTTTTCATTGGAATATCTATAAGGCCATCAGTGCCCGAAAATGAAGAAAAGCCAGGAATTACTGAAAGAGCTGTGTCCTGATAGGGGAGCAGAGCTGTTTAAAGTTATCATTAAGAAGTGGACCGTGAAAAGCGACTATAAGCAAAACGAAAGATGACTTGTTTTGTAGCAGGACGCTGAATCTTTTGAACTGAAATCACCTTAAACCTAAAAATTAGTACCTAATAATAAAACAAGGTGCTAAAATGGAAAGAGTACCGTAAAAGGGGTGTATGAATGACCAAATCAACAGCAAGAATTACAGCCATCGGATCATATGTTCCTGAAAAGAGGCTGACGAATCGTCACTTGGAAGAATTAGTGGACACTAACGATGAATGGATCCTACAGCGCACCGGCATCAGAGAGCGCCGCATTGCGGGAGACCATGAATTTACGAGCGATATCAGCGCGAACGCCGCGCTAGATTTGGCGGAGCGCTACGGCAAGACGTTTGAAGACGTCGATTTGATAATCGTCTGCACGATGACGCCCGATTTTAAAACGCCGGGCGTGGCGGCACTGGTCCAAGCAAAACTCGGCATCCAAAATACCGGCGCGATCGACTTGAACGCTGCCTGTGCCGGCTTTTCCTACGGTTTGCAGATGGCGAACGGCTTGATCACCTCCGGATTGCATAAAAAGATCCTCGTCATCGGTGCGGAAACTTTCTCAAAGATACTCGATTACACCGATCGCTCAACGTGCATCCTGTTCGGCGACGGCGGGGGCGCGGTCTTGGTCGAATATGACGAACAGCAGCCGAGTTTTATCGAATCTCATATGGGAACGAACGGCGGCTTGGCGAATAATTTGTACTGCACGGACCTGGCGGGTGAAATGTTCGGTCAGGAACTGGCCGCTCGCAACGTTGTCGCACAAAACGGCCGCGAAGTGTATAAATGGGCGGTCAATACCGTGCCAAAAGGTGTCACGGCTTTAATGGACAAAGCAGGCATTTCCGCAGCGGATATCGATTGGTTCGTGCCGCACAGCGCCAATTTGCGGATCATCGAATCGATTTGCACAAGAAGCGGGTTGCCGCTCGACAAGACGATCTACTCACTTGAATATTACGGCAACACATCTGCAGGGTCGATTCCGCTATCGCTCGCAGAAGGCGTGAAAGACGGCCGCATCAAAGCAGGCGATCAATTGCTGCTGTATGGATTCGGCGGCGGGTTGACGCATGCTGGCATGCTGGTTAATTGGTCGATCTGATTCATAATAAAACCGCTTTTACAACTCCTGCTGCTGCGGGAGTTTTTTTCTTTTCTAGGAATTAACTTGTGGAAAAATTAGAACATTTGTTCTATAATAGAAGAACAGCTAGAACTCAGGCTTTTTCTTTAATACATATTTTTTGTTTCATTTGCTAGCCAATGAGGCGTCCATCCATTCTGGGATTAGATGTTCGAATATTTCGTTAATTTTAACCAATCAGTTATAATGAAAAACATAATTAAGCACTCGTTTGTGCATCCTTCAATAGAAAAAGGTGAGGATCATGGATAATGAAAAGCTGAATCGACAGTCAAACGGCGTGGCTGTGGAAGCGACCGGGCTTGTCAAAGTATACGGCAAAGAACGTGCTGTGGATGGTGTAGATTTGGTGATCCCAAAAGGAACGGTGTACGGTTTTTTGGGACCGAACGGTGCAGGGAAAACGACGACGATCCGCATGCTGGCTACACTCATTCAGCCGGACAGCGGAACTGCGTCTATTTTCGGCCATGATTTGAAGACGGAGAGCGCGACAATCAAAAGTCGCATCAGCTTGACTGGCCAGTATGCTTCCATCGATGAAGATTTGACCGGCACGGAGAACTTGATTCTGATCTCGAGGCTAATGGGCTATACGACCAAGCAGGCGAAACAAAGGGCCTCAGAATTGCTTTTGGCATTCGGCTTGCAAGATGCAGCAAAACGTCAAGTGAAAAAGTATTCGGGTGGCATGAGGCGGCGGATCGATATTGCGGCGAGCATCGTCGTGACACCGGATCTGCTGTTTCTGGATGAACCGACGACCGGATTGGATCCACGGAGCCGCAACCAAGTGTGGGATATTATCCGCGCGCTCGTGCATAACGGGACGACCGTGTTGCTGACGACTCAAAACTTGGAAGAAGCAGACCAGCTGGCCGACCGGATTGCGGTTATTAACCGCGGCAAAATCATCGCGGAAGGCACGAGCAGTGAATTGAAGGCATCGGTCGGTAGTGGGACCTTGAACGTACAACTACTGGATGCATCAGACACAAAGCGTGCGACAGCCATTCTGGAACGCAAGCTTGGCACGTCGGTTCACATCGCTACGGACGGACTATCATTGAGCATGCAGGCGCAAGACTCATCTCTTGTCGCTGAAGCACTCGGGGAGCTCGCACGCGAGAAGATCGCCATCAGTGATTTTTCGCTCGGGCGCCCGAGCCTCGATGAAGTATTCCTGACATTGACCGGACAATCCGCAGACGAACAAGCGAACGTGGAGGAGGGGGGAACTCATGAGCGTGCAGGTAGAACATGATAAGTCGACTTTGGAAGAGGTCCATCCCTTGAGTGCCATCGCGACCGGTAGAAGGCCCGATCCGCCGAATGCTTTCGCTTCGACGATGGCATTCGCGCACCGGGCGCTGTTGCGGATTAAGCATGTTCCGGAGCAGATGTTTGATGTCACGGTGTTTCCGATTATCTTTTTGCTGATGTTTACCTATTTGTTCGGGGGCGCCATCGCGGGATCTACAGGGGAGTATCTGCAATTTCTGTTGCCTGGGATTTTGGTCATGACCGTCTCGCAAATCACGATGTACACAGGGATCGATTTGAACAATGATATCCGAAAAGGCATATTCGATCGCTTCCGCACATTACCGATCTGGCTGCCTTCTGCGCTGATCGGCGCGTTGCTTGTCGATGTCATCCGCTATTCACTGGCGTCCGCCATTATGATCGGTTTGGGGCTGGCGCTCGGATTTCGGCCGGAAGGCGGGGCCATCGGCGTATTCGGTGCCGTCCTTGTCATCTTGCTGTTTTCGTTCAGCTTTTCCTGGATTTGGACAGCCGCCGGCATCGTTATGCGTTCAGAAAAATCCTTGATGATGGTCAGTTTTTTGGTGATTTTCCCGCTGACTTTCGTCAGCAATGTGTTCGTCGATCCAGCCACGTTGCCGTCCTGGCTTCAGGGCTTCGTCAACATCAACCCCATTTCCATTCTCGCGACCGCTGTCCGCGGATTGATGCACGGCAACGGCACGTGGGAGCAAATCGGCTGGGTGTTCGTCGTCTCCGCTGGTTTTGTGGTGATCTTCGCGCCGCTGACGATGTACTTGTACCGGAAGAAAGAATAGCGAATAGCTCATCTACCGGATTTCTAACATTGAGCAATCAAGCTACCAGCGCACACAGCAAACCCCGAACGAGGACGCTTGAGAAAAGTGAACTCGTTCGGGGTTTTGTTGAGAAGTTTTTTTAAGAACGCGAGCGCCTATAGCTCTTGGGTGATAGCTGCTCCTGATATATGAATGAAGGTTCCTGACGCAGAGTGAAGCGCTGCATCATTCCCAAAAACGCCGATAATCGTGAAGGTATGCTTCGATGTTACGAGGCTTGTGGCCGGTCAGTTTCTGGTAATCAGTGGTTACGCCTTTGGCCAAGCCCAATTTGGTCGGGAAGTGGATGCCGATGACGACGTTGATGAACCCTTTGTCTTTTCCTCGGCCAACCATATACTGTTTAAACTCTTTTGCCGATGGATTCGCATAGGCAATCGGTTTGCCGAGAACCTCGCTCATCTTTTCTGCTACTTGATAGAAGTCCAGCGCTTCCTCGCCCGTGATGACGTAAGCTTTCTGTTGATGCAACTGCGGATATTGGAACGATAAAGCCACGATTTCCGCCAAATCACGGACGTCGACAAAGCTGGTTTTGCCCTTGCCGGCTGGAACATAAATGCGTTGGTGCTGTTTGATTTCCTCGCACAGAAAATCGTTCAGATTCTGCATGAAATAGCCGGCGCGGACAAACGTAAAGGGAAGTCCCAGTTTCTTGATGAGCTTTTCGTTTTTGAAATGATGGATAAACGGCAAAAACTGTGCGTCTTTTACAGACAAGTAAGTGATATGCTCGACGCCCTGCTTTTTGGCTTGCTCCAGGAACTTCGCAAATTGCAGATCGCCGCCTGGCGGGTACATGAGGAAAAGTTGAGTGATTCCTTGTAAGGCCGACGCAAAAGTCGCTGGATCCGCAAAATCCAAGCGGATATAATCATATGCATCGCCAGAGCGCTTGGTGGCTTTTCCCACATTGCGGACAGCGCATTTGAACGGAATGCCTTTGCTTTTTAAACTTTGGGCCACTTCATAGCCTGCATTGCCGGTAAATCCGGTCACCAGAACAGTCATTATCTTCACCGCTTTCTCTCGAAATGTTCAAGCTTTTTCAGTATACCACGTGAAAATGCGCAAGTTCCGGGCGTCCTTTTTAGTTTGTTAATGTTAAGGCTCATCTTTTGATGTGCAATGAGTAACATCCTCTTCCGGGTTCTCGTTCGCGTATACTGATATTACAAGTTTTGGAGTCTTTGATATGAAATAGTTAGGGAGACAAGAGGTGAATTCAATGAAAATCCAAATCATCGGCGGGTCAGGAACGGGCAAGAGCACTCTCGCGAAATACATCAGCGAACAGCAAGCGATCAAATGGATCGATACCGACAACTATCTATGGAAAGACAACACGTTCACAGAAAACCGTCCCGTAGAAGAGCGGAAGAAGATGTACGCGCAGGATATGGAATCAACAGACAGTTACGCAGCGTCAGGGTCTGTTTTTTCATGGCTACCGGAAGGCTTAAATGCTCGTAATCTGCTCGTATTCCTCTATCTCACTGAACCCGTGCGGATGGACAGGCTGCGGAAACGGGAAAAGGAGCGGAATAGCAGGTTATGGAAGGACACAAACGGGGAAGACATGAACGATTTCCTGGAATGGTACAAAACTTATTTAACAGAAAAAGATAAAAACATGGCGGGCACCTACGCTGAGCATGCCCATCAAATGGAGATATCGAAGAGTCCCGTGTTGAAGCTCGACAGTTCACAAACTGTGGAAAGGTTGTACGGGGAGATTTTGAATAGCTTCACAGTTCATTAGATCAACATTCATCCATGATCGGAGGAGAAAAATGAAGAAATGGACAAGTTGTTTAGCGATCATGTAAAAGCCGCTCCGGCAAAACTAGCTGGAGCGGCTTTTTCTATTAAGACCCGATTCCCTATTCGCTGACCTCGGACTTCTCTTGCACAATTGGATAGGAAAGTATGGAAGCATGTCGAATAGAGAGAGAGATGGAGTTTTCCGAATGTTTCCTCTATTCCCCGGAAGTCTCAGTCGCTGCATCTGCTCGCGTATTTCGAAAGACAGTTAATGAGGAGAACGCAATGAAGATTGACGTGATCAGGCATTCTGAATGGGCGCATGTCACGCTCGCCGTGACGCCGAACGGTTTTTCGACAGGCTTGTTGTTTCACCGAGATAAGGCTTTTCAGGTTGACTTGGATGTTTATGAAAGCCGGATCCTCTTGAACGTAGAAGGGAATCTTCACGCTGTGCCGCTGGAAAATTCCAAGTCGATCAAAACTTATTTCGAAGAGATATTCGAAGGCCTGGCATCGAAAGGAATCGATGTGACGATCAATCCGAAACCGCAGGAGATGACTTATAAGACCAATTTGAACGAAGGACGACACGCCGCTTATGTTCAACTGGAAAGACGCAGTAAGAGGATTGAAGTTGTTCCAGTTTGCGCTGCGTGAACAATTGAAGTTCGTCGGGCCGCTGCGCTGCCGGAAAATGAAACCGGCGCTTTTCTGGGGAACGTTTGACGTGTCGCTGCTCATTCTGCATGGCATCCGCGAGCCGTTTCCGCAAGACAAAGTCATCGAGAAGGCGGCTTTTGGCTAGGCGATGACAAAGTCGACGTGCCGTCATTTTTCGTTTTGCCTTATCCCTTTATCAACAGAGCGCTCGACAGCGCCCATCTAAAACCAGTCGAAGCCTATTTCGATGCCTCGCTGAGCGAATATTTCCTGAAGCTCGAAAGCGTCGCAGCATCCGAAAACCCGAGTAATGCGATGCAAGGGTTTTTCCGCTCCACCTTCGACATCTTGAGCGAAGAGCTGAAATGGCAAGGCTGTGCATACTACTTCACTCCGTTGGATATGCCAAAGCAGAAAGCTTAAGTCTATGGAGATTCACTTTTCAACGGAGAAAAAAGAGCTACTCTGCGTTTCCACTAAAAGAGATATGGAGCAAAACCGCGAAGACTCCCGTGGAATATCGCCCACCACTATGAGAAAAATTAAGTATGCCGACTCAAACAAATTGTTCACACATCACTTTTCTGACAACGTAAAATGGCGTTCCGAAACGGCAACGAAAGACCTAGGGGAATATTTTCAAAACAATCTATTTTTATGTAATAGGATGTGTTTTAATAGAATTGTAAATAACTTGAAATGGGGATGGTAGGATGGATCGCGCGTTCAAGATTGCGACGAGTTTTTTGATGGGTATATCGCTTTTAGGGGTTTTACCGGCAACACAAACGGCAAATGCCGAAGATTTGGTAGATGCAGATCTATTAGAAGAAGGGGTGGACGTGACCGAAACGTTTTCTGCAGATGATGCGGAACACTGGTACCGGATCGACGTCGAGCCTGGACAAGTCGCTGCACATTCACATTTTGAAGTGTCACTTCAGTCGGACCAAGAACTGACGTTCACGGTCTACCCGGACGCAGAACGCGCGACCGTCGACAAGCCCTTTGACCCTTTCAGCAATTATTCATTTTTGGAAAGAAAATCAGTGGTGAAATTCCCAATCGCCTGGGAAGGACCATTTTATATCAAGGTCTCTTCATTTGCAGAAGAGCTCCCGATTGAAGTGGGAGATGGCGAAGAAGCAAGCTACACACTCGGTTTTGACGGCACGACAGTGAAAGCGTCGAAACCGACAAACAACGAGCAATGCCCGGCAGAACTCGTGTTGGATAACCAGAACCTGCTCGACCAATTGCGGATGATCCGCGGTGACGTGCTGGCACAAACCGAAAGTGGCCGAGAGCTGACAAAGCTTTACTACAAGCTTGCACCGTTCATCGGCTACCAGGCCGTGACGGAGGCAACGGTTCGCGACTCGCTCAAGAAAAATCTTAAGCAGCTCGACGGCTTGATTGACAGCATCGCGAAAAATGGACTTCAAAGTTCAAAAACAATCACTGCAGCTGACCAAAAAGCCATCAATGAACTATATGCCTTGGCTTTGAAGACGGCGCCTGAGAAATTGAAAGGTGAAGTAGAAAAAGCAGGGAAATCAATCGGCATCAGCAAGCTTACAGGCAAATCAGTCCTGCTCGCGATGAAATCGACCGATTATATGATCAAAGACGCATCAGCGAACAAAGTCATCGTCAAAGTGAAAGACGGCGTGACGTTGAGCAAGGCAAAAACTTCAGGAGCCGGCATCCAGTCAGTTTCTGAATTCGAAGTCGAAGCACCGAAATTCGACTCATTCTACGTCGTCGACTTGAAATCAGGTATGTCTACCTCAGCGGCGAATCAGACGCTGCAGACGCTTGAAGCGCTGCCGGAAGTGGAATTCGTCGAACCCGTGCAGCAGTATTCTCTGCATTCAGAAGACATCTACTATAACGAGCAATGGTCACTTGAAAATGCCGGAGAAGGTTTCGGCATTGAAAACGCGGACATCGATTTTGAACAAATGAAGGCACTCGCCGCACAGAAAGATCAGGCGGAAACCATCACAGCGGTCATTGATACGGGCGTCGATTACAGGCTTGCAGACCTCAAGAACCAGATGGTCAGCACAGGTTATGACTTCGTCAATGATGACGATAAAGCGCTCGATGACCAAGGGCACGGTACGCATGTCTCGGGCATCATCGCCGCACAAGGCGGCAATGACTATTCGATGACCGGCATCAATCAGTCGACGAAGATCCTGCCGATTAAAGTGCTCGACGCCTCAGGATTCGGCGACACCGAACAGATCGCATACGGCATCATCTATGCGGCGAACGAAGGCGTAGATGTCATCAACATGAGCCTTGGCGGCGGCTACAGCCGAGTGCTCGAATACGCCATGAAATACGCCAGTGAGCGCGGCGTGACGATTGTCGCCGCTTCCGGCAACGACGGCTGGGAAGAATTGTCCTACCCGGCATCATCGAAATACGCCATTGCTGTCGGCGCGACAAACCGGCTCGATCTCGTATCGGATTATTCCAGCTACGGTGAAGGCCTTGACCTTGTTGCACCGGGAACGGATATCCCAAGTCTCTTGCCGGACGGCAATGTGACGCTCATGTCCGGAACGTCGATGGCGGCTCCGCACGTAGCAGCCGTTGCAGGCGTACTGAAATCGATCAACCCGTCATTGTCGCCGGAACAGCTCCGGTCTCTGCTGACGGTATCGGCCGATGACATCGCCTTTACGGAGGAAGACCGTCCGATTTTCGAAGATCCATTTTTTGAGGAAGAATTCCCGTATGAAGTGGAAGAATTGGCACCAGGTTACGACCAGATCTCCGGCTGGGGACGTTTGAACGGTGCGGAAGCCATTTTGGCCATGTCCGATAAATGGAATCTGGCCGAGCGCATCAGCGGGGCGAGCCGCTACGACACGGCAGTTGAAGTGTCGAAAAAAGGCTGGATCACTTCCGGCAAAGCGGTACTGGCAACCGGCGGCGATTTCCCGGATGCTTTGAGTGCAGCACCGCTCGCAGCGTATCATAACGCACCACTGCTTTTGACGAAAACCGATTCGATCCCGAAAGCGGTGCAAGATGAACTGAAACGCCTGAAAGTGACAGATGTCACCTTGATCGGCGGACAAGGCGCCATCAGCCCGCTCGTCGAAAAAGAATTGACAGCTCTTGGCATCAAACAAACGGGCATCAAGCGCATCAGCGGCAAAAATCGCTATGAAACGTCTGTCAACATCGCCAAAGAAATGAAGACTTCGACACAAGCAGTCGTCGCAACAGGCACGACATTTGCGGATGCCTTATCGATTGCACCGGTCGCAGGCAACCAGAAAATGCCAATCCTTCTGACGAAGCCTAACGCTTTGTCACCGGAAGTGAAAGCGCATTTAGGCTCGAAAACCTACACGAAAACCTTCATCATCGGTGGTAAAGGCGCTGTTTCAGACAGTGCCGCAAAAGAAATCAAAAACCCGGTCCGCCTAGCGGGTGCATCGCGATACGACACGAACAGTGCCGTCATCACATATTTTAAAGCATCGTTCGATCCAAAGAGCATGTACTTGGCGACCGGCACCAACTATCCGGACGCTCTAGCGGGATCCGTCTTGGCTGCGAAAAATAAGGCGCCGCTCGTCCTCACATCACCGAAATCGCCGAACGCGGCAACGGTGAAAACAGTTCAGACTCAGCTGAAGACCGTCAGCAGCATTTACATCCTCGGCGGTGAAGGCGCATTGCCGACTGACAGCATCAAGCAATTGTTCGAGTAAACACACAGAAAACAGGCGTTTCGAATATTTCGGACGCCTGTTTTTTCATACCTAAATGGCTAGCGAAAGGATGGAATCGGAATGAAACATATTATTGCAGGCGGTATTGGGGTTATATCGGGTATCGTGCTGTTCGGGTTCACATTGGTTGCAGCCGCGATTTACGCGCTGGAGTTATCGTCGATCGGCTATTCGGGGAAATGGGGGCTGTACGGTTCGGCGCTCATCGAAATCGGGATCGTGCCGCTGCTTATCAGCGCCAGTCTGTTCCATCGCCGGGCTCGTGTTTCTCTATAAGGCCGTGGACAAGGAATGGAAAGTGAAATATTTTCTAGTCGACGGCACACCGAACGAACTGGTACAGGACAAAGAAAACAACTAGCAGTCCAAGCAGAAGGGAAGTTCTTATGACTAACGACTATGTATTTGAAACCGAACGACTCGGCTTCAGAAGGTGGAAACCGTCGGACCGGGTAGCGTTTGCATTGATGAACGCCAACCCTGACGTTATGGAGTTCTTTCCGAAAACCTTGACGCGGGAGGAGTCGGATGAGCTGGTTGACCGGATTGAAGACCATATCGAGCGAACAGGCTACGGGCTATGGGCGGTTGAAGTAAAGGGAAACCGCACATTCATCGGTCTGATCGGCTTGCTCAAAGTGGATTTCGACGCCGGATTCCAAGGCGCAATTGAAATCGGCTGGCGTTTAGGCAAAGAGCATTGGCATCATGGCTACGCCACAGAAGGCGCGACAGCGTGTCTCGTCTATGGTGCTGGCGTGCTGAAGTTGAATGAGATTTATTCGTTCACTTTGCTCACCAATACGCCGTCCGAGGCGGTCATGAAGCGGATCGGCATGAAAAAAGTGAAGGAATTCGACCATCCGCGCGTGGAAGACGAAAGCCCGCTGAAGCGGCATGTGCTGTATAAGTGGGAGGGAAAATAGAAGAGGCCGAACTGATTTTCTCAGTTCGGCCTCTTTTTACCTGCTTAAAAACGGGAAATCCGGTAGGTGTTGCGGCCGGCTTGCTTGGATTCATACATCGCCAAATCGGCATTCTTCAAGACGGACGAAACGGTCGCGCCGGCCTTTTTGATCAGCGCGATGCCCATGCTGGCGGTGATGTTGACAGGGCCGTCTTCCAAGTCCCAAGGCATATTCATCGCGAGTTTGACGGATTGTGCGATGGACACGGCTTGCTCTACCGTTTTCACTTCCGGCAACAGCAGCACAAACTCATCACCGCCGAGCCTGGCCGCTACATCGTGGCTCTGAATGCTTGCCTGCAGCCGTTTCCCGAACTCTGCGATGACCGCATCACCAGTTTCGTGCCCGAACTCGTCGTTGATTGTTTTAAAGTGATCGATGTCGAGCATAATGACCGCCAACATATCGTTTTCGTCTTGGGGGCTGCATAGTTCTTCCAAGATCCGGTCTTTCAAAAAACGCCGGTTGGATAAGCCTGTCAGCGAATCGTGGTACGCGTAATGGTGCAATTGGTTTTCCTTTTCTTTGTACAAAGTGATATCTTGTGTGATCGTCAGCATATGGACAAACTGGCCTTGGTCATCAAACACCGGCGTGCCTTGTATTTCGGTCCAGATCCAGCCTTTCGTTTTGTGTTTCAGTTGCACTTCCAAAATATACGTTTTGGCTTCTTCAATGGCCATCGAAAAGGCCTTCTTAAGCTCCGGTACATTGTCGGGGTGGACCGCATCAAAAGGCGGCGTCCCCATATACTCTTCGGGGTCCACGCCATACACCCGCTTGCTCGAAGGGGAGACGTACAGCGGCTCGCCTTGATGGTCCATCAAAACGATGACGTCATGAGCGTTTTCCGCAATGATCCGGAAGCGGTTTTCACTTTCGACATACTGGGCGATCATCTGGTCAAGTTCCCGCATATCCCTCAGCGTGGCATAGACGCCGACGATCTCGTTTTTGACTTCTACGGGAGCGAAGTGGATCAGGATGCCGAACGGTTTTCCGGACGCCCCGATGAACTTGGTCCGAAAATCAT
The DNA here is from genome assembly GCF_018613655.1 of Planococcus sp. ISL-109. Classification (GTDB taxonomy): domain Bacteria; phylum Bacillota; class Bacilli; order Bacillales_A; family Planococcaceae; genus Planococcus. Next base: position 42,022 of record NZ_JAGGPW010000005.1, on the reverse strand, counting down.
GTGAAACCCCTTCAAGAGCCAATTGGAAATAGACCCTCACCAATTCGCAGTCTTTCGACAGGATATGCTCGCTCAGCCCCTGGTCGACCAAGTCGGCGAGCCGGTATCCGGTCAACTGCTCGACGACGGAATTGCCGGCCAAAATCCGCCCGTTCAAATCCAGCGAGAAAATGGCGTCCGCGTTGTTGTCATACAAGGAGCGGTAGCGCGAGCGGCTTTTTTTCAGCTGTTCCCATGCTTCATTGCTGGCTTCTCTGGCCAGTCGCTCGTTGGTGATGTCAGTGGTCAGGGCGATGATGAAATTGCAGTTGCCGTCCTCGCCGAACAGCGGCGTCAACGTAGTTTCCGAATAATAAGGCTCCCCCGAAGGCGTGGTGTGCAGATCCTTATAGGTAGTGGCTTCTTGTGTCAGCAACACTTGCTTGTACTGCTCATTCAAAAGCTTGGCGGCATGCGGATTGTGGGTTTCGCTGAAGGTTTTTCCCAGGTCATCTTGAGTCAGGTGCGTTTTTTTCAATGCGGCCTGATTAAAAAATTGGTAGGTAAACACGGTGTTTTCCCCGACACTCACGATAAGTATCATATCTTTAATGGCTTCCATCAATACTAAATCTAAAGGGAGTGTGCTTGTATTATTCACGTGTCCATTTCCTCTCTTGGGTAAATGTGGTTAACGGATAACATAGCAATTTCAGTAGGAGCGGGTAGAACGGGAGGTGCTAGAGAACCGGCTTTCTGCACCGTGCAGATATTTCGCTTCAAAATCGGCGACTTTCATCGGTCTGTCGTAAAGGTATCCTTGGTAAATGTTGCAGCCGTTCGCCTTGAGGAATTCAGCTTCCTCAGGCTTTTCCACCCCTTCGGCCACGAGTTCGCATTCAATGCTGGTGGCCAAGTTGATCAGCGATTTCAACACAGCTTCAGATTTCGCATCCTGGCCAATCTTCTGGATAAAGGAGCGGTCGATTTTAATTTTATTGATCGGGAAATTGGTCAAATAGGAAATCATCGAAAAGCCGGTGCCGAAATCGTCGATGGCGATCGACATCCCTTTGTTCTTGCAGATCAGCAAATTTTTCAGTGTCTTAGGTGAATAGGTCAGTTCGGCTTGCTCGGTGATTTCGATTTCAATCAAGCTCGGATGAACTCCGTAAAAATCAAGCAACGCGAAAAAATCATCGAAGAACTTGCTGTTGCTGATAAGTGATGGGGTCATATTGATCGCTGTCCGCACATTCCACCCAAAGCGCTGTTCCCAATCTTTGATCTGAGTCAGCACTTCCCGCGTCAAATGGATCATCAGCGGCACGATGTTCTCCGTTTCTTCGGCGACTTCTATAAACTCCAGCGGCGACAACTCACCGAATTCCGGGTGCGCCCAGCGCGACAACACTTCCGCGCCGACGATTTCTCCCGTTGCCCCGTCTATTTGAGGCTGCAACGCATAGTAAAAGCCGCTTTCCTGTAGATCTCCACGGAGCCCTTTTTCGATGACCGAATTGCGATTACGCTCCATTTTCATGTTGGGGAGGAAAAAAGTATAGCAAGAGCCGCGCAGGTTTTTCGCTTCGCACATGGCGATTTCCGCATAGGAGAGCAGTTCTTCCAAGATTTTGGCGTCAAAAGGATAACAGGCAATGCCGATGCTGGCACTGACGCTTACTTTATGGGCCGTATCCAGCGTAATCGGCATGTAGAAAATATCTTCAATCTGTTCCGCGCACACTTCCAAGTTTTCACCTTTTTGGGGTTTCCGAACAATGATGAACTCGTTGCCGTCCAAACGGCCGACGTGGCATGTGTCACTGGCGAGCGCTTTCAGCTGTTGGGCGATTTTGATCATGATCGTTTCGCCGGCATGATGGCTGTGCACAGCGTTGATGAAGTTCAAGTTATCGATATGGATATGGAATACCGAAAACGCGATATTTTGCTCGATTTGGGATTGCATCGTTTGAACGAGGGACCGCCGATTCGGAAGTCCGGTCAAGTAATCATAATTGGCGTATTCCATCAGCTGGGCTTCGGTTTTTTTCTTTTCGCTGATGTCTTGGAAGTACAAGGCCAAGCCGCCTTTTTTCAACGGGCACGCCTTCACTTGGTACCAGGTGTCCATTCCGGTATAGTAATCGACCAGTTCCACGACCGTCTGCTCGCTCAACGCCCGCTTAAAAGCGGTATGAAAGGACGGATTGGATTCTTCAGGAAACCACTGCGCAAGTTGCGATCCGACGATGTCTTTTCGTGTGCAGTTCAACAGCTTCCCGCCGATTTCATTCATGTAGATGATTTGGAATTCATCGCTCAACAAAATAAATCCGTCGGTCATGCTCTCGAGTACAACTTCTGCCGTGATCTCCTGTGTGGAATGGTGCGGCGTGGCCTTATGGTAGATGATGGCGCCATACGAAAAGTCCGAAGTCAATTGGATCCGCCTGACCTTCACCTGCATCCACTGCGTCGCGCCGCTGCTCAGGTGAAAAGGGTACATCTGTTTATGCTCATGGATTTCGTTTGCCAGCACTTGTTGGATGGCGAGCACTTCTTGTTGTTTTCCACGAGCTTCCATGTCCTCGAAGTAATTGCTTCCGGACTGCCATAAGGATTGCTGGACTTCGTTGATCACACAAAAATCAATCCAAGCTTGGTTGACTCGTTGGATAATGCCGTTTTCATCGATGACGATCAACAACTCGTCCACGGTGTTCATTAATTCCTGCACTTGTTTTTTCTCGTTCTCCAACATTGAGCCCTCCTTGCCTTGTTTCTGAATTTCAGTTCCACAAACGGTATCCAGGTGGAAAGCCAAGTGCATGCATTGACCTTGCTGTAGTTTTTTAATCATTCTGAAATAGTTTTAGAATTTTTTTGTGAAATGATCGCTTGAAACGGGGGTTGACGGGTGAATTGAAAATGGAGCAAACTCTCACTTCCACATGCACTGGCCTTCAGTGGAAGGGCGCCTATGGATATGGATGGAGGAGTCGCTCGGGTATTTGGTGGCGGTAATCCAGGCGGAATGTGGAACAAAAAAGCATCGTTTTGCCTTTTTGATGGAATTTCGGTCTGTTTTCTGTGTCATTTGGATTAAAAATGGGAAATGATTCCTTTTAATTAATCATTTTTACTGTCAAAGAGTATTATAGGGGCAGTAGTGAGGGGTATTATATAGTCCCATATACTCAACTCGGTTCTATTGATAATGTTCCAATATACAGATTCCTTTTAGATAAGTTTTAGTGGGCAATTATAAATAATGATTTCGAATCCTTGTAGTTTCAAGAAAAATAACATGGAAGCCAATGTGAATAGGAAAGGACAGCTGCTGAGTGATTTGAACATCCGTTGTCCTATTGTTGGCGGTTCCCGCATTCCTGCTGTTCGGAGCGGCGCCGGGAGACGTGTTCAATATTTCCCTGGCGACAATATATAGCGATTAATACTCGGGGGCAATACCCGCCGATTACCGTTATGATAATTACGGCGTTAGAGGTTGAGAGTCTGAAAGAAGGTCCGGTACCTGGTGAAGGGGTGTCGGAGCATCATCACTAAAATTCGGGTGCGAAAAAAAGCCAAGTCCATTCAACAAAATGGATTGGGCCTTTTTTAATTTAGCGGGATTTCTCTAGCCCTGCTTAGAGCTTAGGTGGGGAGTAGATCCTTTTTGGGTTCTTTCTTCATATATTCTCCTTCTTTTGCTAATGGATAAAATGCATCGCCATGACTCCGTCATCCTGCAATTTTTATCATCACTAGCGAGAAGACCCCTGCTTCAATGCATTGGGTAGGTGGGGGATGAATCGCTTTTTTTTCGTTTTCACGGTTAAAAGAACATCTGTTCCGGGTGTGGTGCTTGTAAGGAGGTGACCCATCGTGATGGTCCACAAAGCCTACAGGTTTCGACTCTATCCCAACAAGAAACAGCAAGTGCTCATCGCCAAAACGATCGGCTGTAGCCGCTTTGTGTTCAATCACTTTCTGGATTACAGGAATACCACTTTTGAAGAGACCGGAAAGGCTTAGGCTACCTCCACTGTTCTGCACAGCTCACTCAACTGAAGAAAGAGCTGCTTTGGCTGAGGGAAGTCGACAGTATCGCCTTGCAGTCTGCCCTCCGTCATCTGGATGAGGGGTCCAAGCGATTGTGGAACAAGCAAAACCACCAGCCGCGCTTCAAGTCGAAAAAGAATCCGATCCAGTCCTATACCACCAAGTTCACGAACGGCAATATCGCGCTTGATGGACAGAAGGTCAAGTTGCCGAAACTGGGCTGGGTCCGTGTGGCCAACTGCTTTTGCCGTCCTTGTATCTGTTGTTCCGCCTGTTCCTGTTCGACAAGGATTATGTCAAAGGGAAATCGGATTACCACGCCTAAAGGAGGCCCACAAGCATGAGTGGTTTTTTCATTTTCTATGCCCCGTTTCTGGTGATCATTCTGGCGATTGCCGTCGGTTTTTGGGTATCGCTGATTGATTCTCCTATTGTCAAAAAATAGATAGGGGAATCACCCTATAGAACGGTGGATAGTTTCACGTTAGGGTTGAGTGGAACCAGCAAGGCTGCTGAAACGGCGATTTTATTAACAGAATAGGGAGGGTTTTAGATGTTACTGAAATATTTTTATGATTCCAATTTAGCTCAAGCTTCATATATGGTGGGTTGCCAGCAATCCAACGAAGCGGTGATTATCGATCCGGCGAGAGACATTGCCCAATACGTGGATGCTGCAAACCGGGAAGGGTTGAAGATCATCGGTTCACTAGAAACCCATATCCATGCCGATTTTGTGACAGGATCCAGAGAACTCGCCGCACAAGAAGGCGCTAAGATGTATCTGTCAGACGAGGGCTCGGCCGAATGGAAATATCAAAACTTGGAAAACACTCCGCATCAGCTAGTGAAAGACGGGGATCAAATCAAAGTCGGCAATTTAATATTTACCGTGCTGCATACGCCGGGCCATACACCGGAAAGCATCTCCTTCACATTGATTGACGGCGGCATACCGGCGGACGAACCGATGGGCATCTTCACAGGCGATTTTGTTTTTGTCGGAGATGTGGGGCGGCCGGATTTATTGGAGAAGGCCGCGAAAATGGAAGGCACTGCAGCGGTTGGCGCGAAACAAATGTTTGAGTCCTTAAAAAAATTCAAGCAACTTCCGGATCATTTGCAGCTATGGCCTGGGCACGGAGCAGGAAGCGCTTGCGGCAAAGCTTTGGGAGCCGTTCCTTCTTCAACAGTCGGTTATGAAAAAAAGTATAACTGGGCGTTGCAATTCGAGGATGAAAACGACTTCTCGAAAGAACTGCTGGCCGGACAGCCCGAACCGCCGACTTATTTTGCGGTAATGAAGCACGTCAATAAAGTGGGGCAACAGCTGGTTAAAGAGCTGCCGCCAGTCAAAAAACTGAAGTCCCTGTCGGAAATGGAAGCCCTGATTGAAAAAGGGGTTCAGGTGATTGATACTCGAACGGCTGATATGTTTGCCGAAAAGCATATCCCTGGCACCATCAATATTCCGTTTAATTCTTCTTTCACCAATTGGGCCGGATGGCTTGTGGACTATAACCGCCCGCTTAGCTTGATCACCGGCTCCACAGAAATAGCAGAAGTGGAAAAAGCGCTGCAATCTGTAGGAATTGACCAGTTGGCTGCCTATCTGGACGCGCAATCGATTGAGCAATCCGAAGGGGATTTCGGTTCGTATCCGTCGATCAAACCAGCAGAAGCCAAGCGATTGCTCGACGATGAAAAGGTGAATATTATCGACGTTCGCAGTGCAAGCGAATGGAACGAAGGCCATATTGAAGGCGCCCAGCATATTATGCTCGGCACTTTAATGGAACATTTGGAAGAGGTGCCAACGGACAAGCCGGTCGCGGTGCAATGCGGATCCGGTGTCAGGTCGGCAATCGGCGTTACTGTCCTGAAGAGCAACGGTTTTGAAGAAGTGCTGAATTTGACAGGCGGCTATGCCCAATGGGTCAAGGAAGTCGGAAATTGATCCGCATTCACCAGATGGATATTGGACAAAATCATCATATGGAGGGGTTAGATTGAACACGAATAACGAAATTGTCATTGTAGGCGGAGGCTCAGGCGGCATTTCTGTCGCTTCGAGGCTGCTGAGAATATCTCCGGAACTGAAAAACCATATCACTATCATTGATCCGGCACAATTCCATTATTACCAGCCGTTGTGGACATTAGTAGGGGCAGGGGTTGCCCGTAAAGAGTCGAGCGAGCGCACGATGGCTTCTGTCATTCCGGAAGGAGTCAAGTGGCTTCAGGAGAAAGTAGTGCGTTTCATGCCGAAAGAGAACTTAGTGAAACTCGGCAATAATGAAACGATCCCTTACGATTTCCTTGTGGTGGCTGGGGGCATTGAAATCAATTGGGACGGCGTCAAAGGCTTAAAGGAAACCATCGGAAAAAACGGCGTTTGCAGCAATTATTCCTATGAACACGTGGATTACACATGGCAGCTCATCCGGACGTTCCAAGGCGGCAATGCGGTGTTTACACATCCTGCCACACCCGTGAAATGCGGAGGCGCCCCGCAAAAAATCATGTACCTTGCGGAAGATTCGTTTAACCGGACAGGCGTGCGGGATAAATCCAATGTGATCTTCGGTTCCGCCAACCCGGCGATCTTCGATGTGCAAAAGTACCGGGAAGCACTGGAGAAAGTCGTGGAACGAAAGAAAATCGATGCGCGCTTCCGCACCAATTTGATCGAAGTAAGAGGCGAAGAAAAACAGGCCGTATTCGAGAATTTGGATACGCATGAGAAAGAAGTCGTTTCTTACGACATGCTGCATGTGACGCCGCCGATGCAATCGCCTGAATTTATCCGTGAAAGCCCACTAGCGAACGAGGCGGGCTGGGTAGACGTCCATAAATATACATTGCAGCATAATAGTTATGAAAATGTTTTCGGATTAGGCGACAGCAGCGGACTGCCTACTTCAAAAACAGGCGCAGCAATCCGCAAGCAGGCACCTGTCGTGGCGAAGAACCTGGCAGCGGCGCTGAAGCAACAGCCTCTCGCCGCTATTTACAACGGCTATAGTTCATGCCCATTAGTGACAGGCTACAATAAACTGATTCTTGCCGAGTTTGACTATGACAAAAACCCCGATGAATCAATGCCGTTCAACCAGGCGGTAGAGCGCAGAAGCATGTATGTCATGAAAAAAGATTTGCTGCCAGTCATGTATTGGGACGGCATGCTAAAAGGAACGATGTAACAGAAAAAAGGAGGACCCGTTCATGACAAGTTCATATGAACACATAGAATCCGTTGATAGTTTGTCAGCGGCATTGGCCGACCCGGAAGTAAAGCAATCGATCGCCAATTTACTGCACCGCTTGCCTGAGCTCGAAAAAGGGATCGGCTCGCTTGAAGACGTCGTTGATTTCGGGCAAACGCTGCTGGACGATCAGCCTTTCATCGACGGTGTGGAAAGCAAGCTGGCGATTCAGCAGCTGGACATGGAAACCTTGGCTGCTTTGCTTGCCCTATTGGAAAAACTGCCTTCACTTATTGCGGCCATCAATAAAGTTGAAGAGTCGTTGGCTTTTGTGACCGCCATCAGCCAGGATTCCGAATCTCTCGATTACCTGACCGAGCAAGCAAATGCCTACGCAGCACCGGTCATGGAAGAAGGCAGAAAAGGGCTGACTTTTATCGCTGCTGTCAAAAACAAAGCGGAGCAGGACCACCAGCGGTATTCGATCTTTTCCATTTTTAAATGGCTGAAAGATCCGGCAGTCCAAAAAGGATTTCGTTATATAAACGCCACCTTGGAGACGCTGAACGAAAAGCAAGCCAGATGAGCGTGTTGCGCGTTAAGCTTCCGTCAAGGACGATAAGTCCAATAGCTGTTAAAATAATGAAGAAAGACTGATTCTATAGGGTCGGTCTTTCTTCATTATTGACTGTAAAGTGGTGAAACTAATGAGCGATCAATTTATTGAAAATAAATACTCCCACCAGGTTTTCCAACACATACACGATGGCATTATTGTCATGAACAATGAACGTTCCATCGTTCTGATGAACCCGGCTGCTGAAGCTTTGACGGGCTGGAAACAGGACGGGAAAGTTCCATACTGCAGCTATTGTGAAAACCGCAATAAGGCAGAAGGCGAAAACAAATGCTACCTCATCCAAAACGATGAAGTGCCGTATTTTTTATCGGAAATGCCCACCTACCACGGCAACCAAATCAAAGTGGAGATGAGCACGGCTTTAATGTTCAACGATGAGCATTCCGGCGAAAAAGAATACCTATTAGTATTGCGCGACCAAAAGCTGAAAGAAAAAGAAGAAGAAGCCCGCATCGCGAAGCTGATATTAAAACAAGTGATCGAAGCCCAGGAAAATGAACACAAGCGGCTCGCCCAGGAATTGCATGATGGGATCGGCCAATCCTTGTACACGATTTCACTGGCTTTGCAATCGATCGAATCCAGAGTGGAAGATACAAAGCTATTGGATTATATGAACGATGTCCGGGCAGAGCTGGATCATGCCATGAATGATGTCAAATCCTATTCGCAGCGGCTGAGGCCCCAAAGCCTTGACCGTTTGGGTTTGGTCGCCAGCGTCCAAAGCCTGGCGACTTCCTTCCATGCCGTCCATCCCACTCTGGACATAAACCTGGAAATCAATCAAGTGGACCGCTTGCCCTCACTAGTTGAGATCAATGTCTACCGCGTCATCCAGGAAGCTTTGCACAACGCCATCAAATATTCCCTTGCCAGTTCCTTGTGGATCAGAATGGAAGTAGAATACGGATATTTTCTATTGTCTATAGAAGACAATGGCGTCGGCTTCGATGCAGGAAAGTTGGCTAATGAAGGGCTTGGGCTGCGGCATATGAAAGAAAGAATCGAACAATTGGGCGGGGAATTCGCATTGAGCAGCCAAGTGAATAAAGGCACCCGCATTCGCGTGAAAATTCCATTGAGGGATGGGGAACAACAGTGATTAAAGTATTGGTAGTAGATGATCATGTCCTGATTAGAAAAGGATTGGTTCTTTTATTGGAATCCTATCCCGACATCTCGATCATCGGAGAAGCCGGTGAAGGGGAAGAGGCAGTCAGACTGGCGTTAAAAGAAGAACCGGATGTCATTTTGATGGACATCTCTATGCCGAATGGGATCGATGGGATTGTGGCTACGCAGGAGATTTTGAGGCATTCAAAAAACATCAAAGTGATTTTGCTGTCGATGCATGACGAGGAAGGGTATATCCAGGAAGCGATTGAAATCGATGCGGACGGATATGTTTTGAAAAACAGCCAAGGCGGGGAATTGTACCACGCGATTAAACAAGTCCATAAAGGCGAAAAATACTATAAAGTCGGGCTGCCGCCTGAACAGATCGACAGGCTGTTTGAGAATAAAGGCAACAAGCAAGCTTCCATCTTGACCTTAAGGGAACAGGAAGTGCTGCGGCTGGTGGTGTACGGATATACCAACAAGCAAATTTCAGAAAAGCTGTCCATCAGCCCGAAAACGGTGGAAAACCATAAATCCAATATCATGGCAAAGCTCGAACTCAAGCAAAAATCAGAGTTGATCCAATACGCCATCGCTAACCATTATATTGATTCGCAATAGCGGGCGCTTAGGATAGGGGAAAACCCCTATAGGATTGCACTCCCTAAAATGTAATAATTACAATATAATAATAATTCTAAGGAGTTGTTCAAAATGGAAATGCAAAATCGAGAAGTCGAATCAACGTCTATTCCGCGGATCGGCGAACCGGCACCGAGCTTTGAAATTGAAACAACGCACGGCATGATTTCGAGTGAGTCTTATAAAGGGAAATGGTTTATCTTGTTCTCCCATCCATCAGACTTCACCCCTGTATGTACGACAGAGTTTATCGGATTCCAACGGATCTACCCTGAACTGAAACAGCTGAATACGGAGCTGATCGGGTTGAGCATTGACAGTGTCCATTCACACATTGCCTGGGTAAGAAATATCGAAGAAAAATTCAATGTGAAAATCGAATTTCCGATTATCGCGGATCTCAACAAAGAAGTCGCGATCAAATATGGGATGCTGATGGCTGGAAACCAAAGCACCGAAGCATCAAGAGCGGTGTTTGTGGTCGACGAAAAACAAGTGATCCGTGCAATGATCTACTACCCGCTGAGCACAGGAAGAAATATGGACGAAATCCTGCGCTTAGTGAAAGCTCTTCAAACGGCAGATGAATACGCAGTGGCGACACCGGCCGACTGGCTCCCTGGCGAAAAAGTGATCGTTAAGCCGCCAAGAACGCAGCAGGAAGCCGAAGAGCGTGCGAACAGCAGTGAGTACGAATACGTCGACTGGTATTTCAGCAAGAAAGACCTTTAATAATAGAACCGCAGTTGCAATCTGCGTGTGTTGAATCTCGGGTGTGGACATTTCAACGTGTTCACATTCGAGGTTTTTTAATGGAGTTGCTGAACCGAGATTTGGAAGCAGGCCGAAAGTGCAAGGATGATGGTTGAGTGCTTGAGGAGGCTTTCTCTTTGCAGAGGGGGAGTCGGCCGATCATTTGGTCTATTAGTTGAATACAATATAGAACATAAAAATGCTGTCCCCTAGTCTAGAAGAGGACAGCATTTTTTAAGCTAACTTAGTGTTTGGAGTTCATATAGTCGTGGAATCCTTGCTTGTAGAAACTATACCATTCGTCGATTTCAGGCTGCGGCGCCGCCTGGAGCGCCTCTAGCACTCTTTTTCCGAAATCGAGAAATGCCGAGCCGTTGGCGGTGATGATCTGTCCGCTTCGTACGGCCTGCTGGTGGACATAGCCGGTTTCATTGCTAGCTGTCACCCGCAGTTTCCTTCAAGTCTTCCAGGTCATTGCTCGTATGCGGAATGTCGTTTAATAGGCCGTTCATTCCTAAAAATACCGTCGCATCGCAAATTGCCCCGAGTACAGCCTGTTTTTCCATGGCTTTGTCGACCAATTCCATGACCCGCTTGCTGTCTTCTTTACGCCAGGAGTTGCCGCCGATCAGGATCAAACCGGCAAAATCCTCCGGTGCATCGTCCAGGCCGTAATCCGGCAACACCGTAAAGCCGCCGATCGATTTGATCGGATCCTTCGTCAAGGACACTGTCTGCACATCAAATTTTTGCCCCTGTCCTTCCGGCTCTTCGTTCAGTGCCGCCGCGAGGGATCCGGCTTCCCAATCCGCATAGTCATCCAACAGCACAAAAAGAACTTTTTGGTAGCTCATGTTCCTCACACCCTTCATTTGAATACTCACTAATCTTTAGGTGGATTAATGGTAATGGCCTGCCTATGCAAGGTAAAACACCATGCACAGACTAGTTAGCGCGACGAGGCTCATCGCAATATAGACCCGGCTTCTCCAAGTATCACCTTTAAAATAGAAGTTCACCATGAGGAAATACAGCATCCCGGTAATCAGGACGAACGACATGAATCCGCTGATGTCTTCGATGCCGTGGGTGAAAATCGACAGCAGCAGCCCCGAGAACAGCAAGACGCCGTAAAGGTACATGACGTTTTGGACGGATGCTTCACGCTTAGTTTCCGTTTTCGTGCTTTGCAGCGTGTATGAATTGGTCAAAACGTGTTCACCTCCTGACTGATCAGTCCTATTCATCGCGATGTCATTTCACTTTCTTTTTTCTCAACAAGTAGATCACCAGCAAAATCGCCAGGATCGGCACACCGTAAACAAAGACAGTAACCAGCGCATCAACAATATTGATATTCGTTTCGTTCATAACCCGTCAGCTCCTTTTGAGGTTCTGTGTTGCTTGTATATACTTGCTTAGTTCCGCTATGGTTTCATTATTCTGTGAATTAACGAAACTATTCCCGATCAATCAAGATTGTATGCATTCTTTCCGGCGAAAATTCTCTATGTGCCCATCGCAGAGAACGCATGGAAAGCGAGGTCAATAACAGGGGGAAAACTATAGATGAAACACAAAAAGGCCCTTCCGCTTGGAAGAGCCTTTTTCAATACTGCGAGTTATGCGCTTTCCGCATCCTGTGACGCTTTCCGGTACGTGCGGCGGAATGTGGCGAGCGTCACGAGCACGCCGATCCACAAAATCGGGCTCGTCAGCGAGAAGCCGCTTTTGGACTCACCGCCGAGCGCCGTCAAAACGAACAGCAACAGCAGCGGGTAGACGACCGCGATAAGCGGGAACAGCACAAGGAAATGCTTATCCCGCTGCGGCTGCAGGCGCAGGGCGATGAGCACGATCATGGCGGCCATCACCGCAAACAGCATCAACGGCGGAATGCCAATCTCAGCGAGCGTGCCGGGGAAATAATCGTTGACCAGAAGCAGCGATACATTGGTGAGCAGGACAATCGAGATGAGCCAATAGGTTTTCAAAAAAAAAATCCTTTCCGTGATTGTGCGATTTGCTTTCTTCAGTGTAACAAAAACTGCCTATCGGTTAAGGGATGAAAACTTATTTAGGCGCAATCGTTTCAGGAAACTTAGTACTTAAAGGGTCCTCGGCTGTTTTATAATGGAAGAAAAAGACGGGAGCGATTTAAATGGAAGCGGAAAAGAATAGGAAGGTGTGCGTCAAAGGCCATGCGTATTACAAAAGCAGCGACTGCCCGACCTGCCCATTCTGCAACAAGGAAAACAAGCCAGCCAGCGGTTTTCTATCACAGCTCAGTTCACCGGCGAGAAACGCCCTGCTCCATGAAGAAATCGACACCTTGGACAAGCTGTCGGCCTACAGCGAAAAGGACATCCTCAAGCTCCACGGTGTCGGCTCGGCATCTTTGCCTGTGTTGAGGGCGGTGCTCGAACAAGCGGGGCTGTCGTTTAAGGCCTAACCGCGGGAGTTATGGAGATGAATGGATCAGGAAATTGAAGAAAAGGGAAAGGCTTTCCCCATTGGAAGAGCCTTTCCTTTTCAAGTTCACTCGCTTCCGGCTTTTTGTTGGAAAGGCATTTTTTCTATTATTAGAATGTGTCGCTATTTGAAGCTTGCGTGACTATCAAGTCCTTTTATTTTGCATCCAACACCTATACAATTAATTTACGGAATATTCCGAAATTTACTTGTAGAAGAGTGGTTCTCTCATGTCTTAAGTGGTTCTAAAAATTGGCATGGGTGGTTCTATTAAATCGCTGAATGTAGTTATTGAGTTGAGTAAAGGTTCTGCGTTTTTAAGTGATGCAAATACCTATAGGGAGAAGGAGGAAGGGAATGGTCTATATAAAATTTGTCCTTTTATTTACGATTGCACATGCACTATCATATGTAATTGCTGGAGCGATAGCATTGAAATTCAGTAAAGACATATATGAAACTAAGAATAGATTATGTAGCTTCATGAATGATATGTTTGATGACAAAGAAAGGGGACATGTTGAAAAGTACTTCTTGCCTGCCCAAATCATAAGGGGTATTTTAATGGGGATTGTTCTCTTACCCCTGGTAAGTGGAATAGGGGAACTTGCTTTATTAGTGCAATTTGTCTTTTTCGCTAGTTTGATGTTTATTTTCACGCATTTTTCATCCGCATCGCCATTTATGGACAATATCGAAGGACAAGTTTATTTCAAAAAAGAATATTTACACAGAAAATCTTTCTGGAAGTTTCAACTTGAAATGGTCATGTATAGCATTTTGTTTGGCCTTTTAATGACTATTAGCATGTACTTTTTTGTCTAAACTTTCTTATTAACATATTACTGTAATTCAACTTTCAAATGAGAGAGGCCCGAAATACTTGCGGCAAACAGAAGCTTGCATGAAGCACAGCAGCATCCGGAGAAAAGCGGTGGAATGAGGGGGAGAAGGATTCAAAAAATCCAGCGCGTGGAAAGGAGACGGATGGAATGGCGATTCAGACGATTGACGAGTATATCGAGCAAGCACCGGAAGACGTACGGGAGATTTTGCAGACGCTGCGGCGCGTCATTCAAGAAGAGGCGCCCGACGCTCAAGAGGCCATCAAATACCAACTGCCGACCTTTGTACTAAACGGTAACCTGGTCCATTTTGCGGCATTCAAACACCATATCGGATTCTACCTGGTGCCGAGCGGAATCACCGCGTTTCAGCAAGAGCTTGCCGCATACAAACAAGGAAAAGGATCGGTCCAGTTTCCACTCGACCAGCCGATGCCTTATGACTTGATCCGCCGAATTGTGCGGTTCCGTTTGGCAGAAAACCTTGAAAAAAAAGCGAATGACGGCGGCCTTGCAGGAATGAGATTGGACTAAAAAACAGACGTGATTCGACAGCTTTGGGTATTTGCCATTCTCTTTCCGCTGTGATGAAGAGATACGCCGGCAAATGCCGCTAACTGTTCTCCCTGCAGATCGCCAGGATGACACGGGCGGCTTCAGTAGCACCGCCGGCGAATTGAAAGCTGGCGGACAACTGCTGCGCCTGGTGCTGATAGGAAGGATGCGACAAAATTTGCGCTACAGCTGTTTCCAACTCTTTCGGTGTCGTGCCTTTGAGCAAGACCCCAGCACCCAACTCCGCCACCCGGTTAGCGATCATTTTTTGTTCGCTATGCTGCGGGAACAGCACCATCGGCACGCCGAAATACAGGCTTTCGCTGACGCTGTTCATGCCGCAGTGGGTGAGGAACACATCGGTATTGTGCAAAACGGCAATTTGGTCGACCGTCTGTTGGACGGTGAAATTGTCCGGAATGTCCGGTAGCAGCGAAAGATCCGTTTTTTCGCCGGCTGACAGGACGACTTCATAATCTTCGTGCGCAAATGCTTGGAAGCAGTTGCGGTAAAAAGCTGGATTCCGGTTCAAAATGGTGCCGAGGGAGATGTAGATCCGTTTTCGCTGTTCGCTCTTCGGTTGCGGAATATGTTCCGGAATCGAAGCCCCGACAAAAGCGTACCGTTTGGAAAAAGTGTCCGACATCGGCTGGAATTCCTTCGACGTGTAGACGATGGTGTCTGTTTCGTTATCATTTTGAATCAAGGCAATAAAGTTTTTCACCGGAAAGCCGTGGTCGTTCAGTTGCTTGATTTTTTTGCGGATGCGCCGCATGCCGCGCAGCAACAGCCAGATCTCCGCGGCACCCGGTCTGATCGACTTCGCGGTATATTCATTAAACGCAAATGTCGTCGTCGAACAGATATAGGGAATGCCGAGTTTTTTGGCGAACAGCTTGCCCCAAGCGGCTATGGAGTCGGAGACGATGCAGTCCGGCTGAATGTCCGCGAGTTTCTCTGAGGCGTAGGGTTCCAAGGCGATGGTCGTGTCGGCGACC
Source organism: Planococcus sp. ISL-109 (assembly GCF_018613655.1). Taxonomy (GTDB): domain Bacteria; phylum Bacillota; class Bacilli; order Bacillales_A; family Planococcaceae; genus Planococcus. The sequence continues at coordinate 26,742 of NZ_JAGGPW010000005.1, read as the reverse complement.
ATTTCGATCAAAGCCGCAAAATCCCTGCCGACTTTCTTCTCCAGCTCCTGTTCGGTAAACTTCGGCAGAAAGCGGTCGCAGCCGATAAACGTGGCACCGGCTCCTTCGATCTTTTCCCGGAATTCGTCGAACGAAAAATACCACACCTGATGGCCCCGTTTCGTCAGTTCCGCGACCACTGGAAGGGTCGGGTTCGTATGGCCATGGGCAGGAAGCGAAAAAAAGACGATTTTCTTCATTTACTCCAACTCCTTCAGTTCGGCTGTCTGGATCATTTCCGCCAGTTCCAGAAAGCCGTCACTTTTTAACACCGCAATTCACTTTGTCGCTGCTCCTGACTTAGCTTGTACTTTTTTCACAAGACACGAATATACCAATCGTATTTTCATCTTCCTTAGCTTCACTATATAGCGCATATCCAATGAAATCCATCAACGAATGCATGCATTTCCTGTTAAAAATTGTGGCATAAGCCTCTTGGGATATAAGCGGGAAATCTGCACAGTGACGGAAATCGCATGTGAAAGACAGGGGGAAGGGAAGTTGAGGTCCATCTGCGCTGTACAAGCGATGAATTTTTCATCGTCGTTTCGGAGTGCAATCCCAAAATTAGGATGGTGGAGGAATTGTTTTTGTTATTCCGACGATATCAAACAAGGTAGGGCCATTTTTCAATGGAGTGAAAATCAGCATAGTTAAATCCCCAAAAGCGGGCATTCCGCCTTTTGGGGATTTTTTTTGATTGGGGATAGCCTTCAATTGAAAATACTAATACTAAAGAATTAGTGATTCAAAACTTTAGAATAAGTAATAATTTGTAAAATGAGGAATATGTTATAATGCGTTTGAATAAGAAGTGAAAAAGCCAGGCGCACCATGGAAACAGAGGTACAACAACCTATTAAATCCACATACATACGATTCAGAACATCCAACCGCAAATTACATTAGTACTTGAAAATTGCTCAATAAACAAGCGGAAATCCAGGAGGTGCAAGATGGCGAAAGTTTTTTATGACGAAGTCGGTGATCGCGAAAGTATCTACCAAGCGGCAGTGAAGTGGAAAGAACAGTGCTTATTGCTAGACGGTTCATTGTTACATGACGATGCTGAGATCTGGACTTTAGAGAATTTAAAAGCATTAAAAACGCGGTTCAATGATAACCCGTCATATACGGAGAAGACGAGCTTCGACCAGAAGTTCGAGGCGCAGTTGAAGGGTGCACCACCATCTGTTTATCAACTGGCGATTGAAGTAATTTATATTTATTATTTGTTTCCTTATTACAAATCAATCAATTTTCGCACCAAGCAGCTGAAGCTGGAGAATATCGCGAGTTGGGGAGACATCCCTTACAACAATGAACATCCGATGCTTAAAAGTCTAGAGCTAGGTATCGGCGCGACGGGCACGTTTTTCAACGTGGCAAAATTCGAAGAGATTTCGTTTATCGTCCAATTTGCCATCATTCTCAAAGAGATGGAGGCGGAACAAGCGCAGGTCGTTTTGAACGATCCTTGGAAACTGAAAGATATCATAGTGGATGCGCGGCGGATTATCGGGAAGAATGTTCAGGTCCAGCACATCATCTCCCACCTGCTCGAGCCGGATTATTTCGAATGCATGGCGAGTGCAGAACATAAGCGGCAGATTGCCAAGAAATTCAACGACCGGGTGAACGACAAGAGCGACAACGATGTCGATAAGCAAATATACGAGATCCGCCAGTCGCTCGAAGCCGAAGGACGATACAATCCAGTGAACTTTTACCATACGAATGAGATTTACCAGATATGGCATTCGAAAGCTGTAAAAGCGAAGAAACCTATTATAGATGACGTGCCCCCGCAGCCTGTTCCGGACAAAACCGATAACCAGATCACCATAGCAGGTCTTGGGGATCTCGTTTTTGAAAACGGCAAAATCATTGAAAATCAAATCCAGACCGCACTCAATAGCGGCAAGCACATCATCCTGACTGGGCCTCCAGGAACCGGAAAGTCGAAGTTGGCAAATGAAATCTGCAGACAGGCGGGTGCCGGCAGCAAGCTCGTCACCGCGACATCCAACTGGACGACCTATGACACGATCGGCGGCTACAAACCGCAGAAAAACGGGGAATTGTATTTCGATCCCGGCTTGATCCTCCAATGCTTCAAAGACAAGTCCGGAACAAACTTGAACCAATGGCTGATCATCGACGAAATCAACCGGGCGGATATCGACAAAGCGTTCGGCCCGCTATTTTCCGTGTTGACGGGGGATGAAGTGACTTTGCCGTATGAAGCGGCAAACGGTCAGCAGATCGTCATCAAACCAGAAAACGGAGAAGACACGCTGGCTACTTCACAACACTACGTGATGCCGGATGGGTGGCGAATGATCGGTACGATGAACACCATTGATAAATCTTCCTTGTTCGAGATGAGCTATGCGTTCATGCGCCGTTTCGCCTTTATCCCAGTCGGTGTACCGAAGACCATCAGCACGCCGCTCATCGAAACCTATTTGGCGTCCTGGTTAATCGAAGATTATTTGCACGTCGAAACCTTGACGAATGTTTGGAAGCTCATCAACCAATACCGGAAAATCGGTCCCGCTATCGTCCATGATATTGCTCGCTACACTGTTGAAGATGAGGACTTTACGTCAGCCATTATCCTGTATGTCTTGCCACAATTCGAAGGCTTAAGCGACTACAAGATAAAAGATTTCGTCGTACAGTTGACTGAGCAGTTCGGGGATGTCATTGTCGCGGAGTTGTTGCAGGACTTTGTCGAAGACTTTTTCCAAATTGGTGTTCTGGATGACTGATGAATGGATGGTCGAGGAAGTCAGCACGCATCTCTACGGTTATTTGAAAGAAGGAACGGTTCATGTCGACTCCGTGTTTCATAAAGCGAGCCCATCGATCGACCGCTTGGAGGACTTGCTGAAGCTGCGGTTCATCAAAAGCCGACGGACGATCGCGTTCATGAAAGCATTGGAACACGAGCTGTCCTCTATCAAATCATCGACCGACTCTCGCACGAGCGAAAACTATTTCGAAGTGCGGGGTGAGGTCATGTGGCAGGAAACAATCCAGCGCCGGCTCGAGACCAACCCGAAAGACACGTTCCGCTTCGTCACGCGCGAAACCGAACGGACTTTCCAGACCGATGAAAACCTGGTGCTGAAAGAGCTGCTCATCAAACTCCATCATTATTGCTTTGAAGATCCATTCTTGGCGATTTTCCGGGTGCGGCCGTGGTATGAAGAAGTGATGGAGAGCCGTGGGTTTGTTGAGCAAGGGCTGTTTCACAATGTCTACGTTTCGCGGGTTGAGTGGCGGAACGTGTCGAACCGGACGATCGAAAAAACGAAATCCCACCGGAAGCGGATTTACCGGGAAGCCGCTCATTTACTTAGCAACATCCGCAAGACAGAACGCGGCGAATTTTCACCGGAAGAATTGCACGAAGTGCTGCATGAGTTTTTCATCGTCCCTTCCAATAAAGATGTCCTGTTCGAACTGTACTGGATTGTTCAACTCATCAAGCAGCAGCAACACGTGACCTACCATTTGATGGACCGCACAAGATCCAAAGTCGCCAGCTGGACGGACGGGGGTTATGATTTCCACCTCTACCATGACAGCACCGGTTCGAACCGTGTGAAATTCCATATCCATAGCGACGAACTGAAAGAAAGCACCAACCCGTACTTAATCCAGGAGACCAAATCGTTCCAGCAATATAACGATTTGGCGAAAACTTTCTTTAACCAGGACAAATCCTTAAGCTATTGGCGCGGCCGTCCGGACATCCTGGTCGAAAAAGTCGAAAGTGGGGCAAACCGATTAGTCGAAGTGACCATCGGAGAAATCAAGAACACACAATCGATTCAATACGCCTCAAAAGGGTTAAGCGAACTGTTGACCTATATCCATTTGATCAAAGAAGAGAACGGGCGTTATTTGATGGGAAAAGAAATACAGGTGAAGGGGCTTTTGTGTATTGGTGCTATCGAATTGCATCAAGTGGAGAAGGATAATATTAAGGTAGTGTCATTGTTGCAGAATCAGTTAGTTTAATTTCATAGAAAGGCTAGCAAAGTTCTCCTTTATATGGAGAGCTTTTTTGCTGTGAAAGAAGTTAAGGACTGGCTCGTTTTCTTTGCAATATCTTCCTCCCTTAACAAAGTAAGAATAAAAACATTGGTTTTTGTTAAATATATTTAATTTATATCTGATAATAATATAAAAATTTGATATAATCGAAATATAAATATCGCAACGGAAGAGAGAAACTAAAGGAGGAGGAGAAATGGAGTTCTTACTTGCTCTAATTAGCCTTTTATCAGTGTTTTTTGCAGCGGTGTTTCTGTTTGCGGTGGTTGTAATGTTTTTCCGGGAGAAGAATCAAGAGAAGAAATGGACGAAGCGCCTTTTACTTTATTTCGGGATTAGTGTTGCAACCTTTTTTCTGGCGATTATTTTCACTGGTGATTCAACAGAAGTAGATAGCGTCGACCAAGCATCTGTAGACAATGAGTCAGCCGAAGTCCAGCAACAGGAAGAAGATACAGAGGCAGCGAGGGAAGCTGAAGAACAAGCTCAGGCTGAGCGCGCCGCCGCCGAACAACAAGAAGCGGAAGAAAAGAAGCAGCAAGAAGAAGAACTGAAAAAGCAGGAAGCGGAAGAAGCGGAAAAATTAGCTGAACAAGAAGCCGAAGAGCAGCGGAAACAAGAAGAAGCCGCGAAGAAGAAAGCGGAAGAAGAGAAAGAAGAAGCGCGGTTAGTGGCTGAACAGGAAGCCACAGAAAAGGCCGAAGCGGAAAAAATTGCTACTGAGAAGGCGGCACAAGAAAAAGCGGAAGCCGAAAAGAATTCGATTGATACTGCTGGAACGACTGATCAGATCCCCGTTCAGCTTGTGAAAACGATTGATGGCGATACGATTAAAGTCATCTACGACGGACAAGAAATAAACATACGATACCTATTGATCGATACACCGGAGACGAGCCATCCGCAGCTCGGCAAGCAGCCATTCGGGGAAGAAGCGAAAGCCCGCAACTTGGCGCTCGTCAATAGCGGCCAGCTGACGATTGAATTTGACGTCGGGCAGCGGCTCGACCGCTATGACCGTCTTCTCGCTTATGTCTATGTGGATGGAAAGAGCGTTCAGGAAATACTCCTATCGGAAGGCTTGGCACGCGTCGCTTATGTCTATCCGCCGAATACGCGGCATCTGACACCTTACGAGGAAGCCCAAGCACAGGCGAAGGCGAAAGGCATCGGCATCTGGTCCATTGAAAATTATGTCAGCGCCGATGGCTTCGAAGGAACCGTTCCAAGTGGCGGGTCATCTGGAAGTAGTTCATCGGGCAGTACTGCATCTCCACCTGCTAGCTCTGAGGAAAAAGAAATCTTTCAGAATTGCACTGAGCTTAAAAAAGTATATCCCGACGGTGTACCCCAAGGGCATAAAGCATATTTACCGAAAATGGACCGGGATAAAGATGGTTGGGCATGTGAATCGTAAAGTTTTCTCATTCAAATAAAAAGACTCTCCAAAATTAGAGAGTCTTTTTGTATATCCCTATAATATAGTGAAGAAGCTCTTATTTCGTCTGTCTCAGTTTCTGTATTCCAAATCTTTTGTTGGAGTGATTTTAGTTTATCAGAAAAAGGAAGCGCCCATTGCAAATTAGTCTATGCATTGGGCGCTTCCTTCTTATCTTTGAATATAGATGTTTAGTTTTTGGCTTGCTGACCAAGCTCGATATTCATTGTATGTCTATCATACCAAGGGGGGAGGTCTTTAGAAAAGAGACTCCAAGGTCCATGTTTAAAGGGATATGCTTTAGTTGCTACATCAATTGTAACCTGTGTGGCTTCCTTAGGAACTTGCAAAATAACGATACACTCATGACTAGTGTTTTTAAGTTGTGTGTGAAACTTCCAAAGTACCTTATTATTCGCTTTTCCTTTTGCTTCAATCTGTGCCAATTGAAATGTTAATACGCCAAGATTCATAATAAGATCTGAAGAAAACTTAGTATTTAATTTTGCACCTGCTTCTACCCCGCCAACAGGAGTATTAATTTTAATAGAATTGACACCAATCTTAAAATTTGAATCAATACCTACTTCAAGTTTTCCATTAAAGTTAAATATATCTTGGTATTGGTTTTCTGGAAAAAAACTATCTGCTACAGTTAGTCTGGTTTTATCCTCAACATCATCCGTTATATTCAAAGCTAGTTCCACTTTTCTTAAAAATATAGATTCATTTTCTGGAATCCATATATCAAAAACGATTTTTAAAACGTGATAAGTGTATCCGTGAACATCTGTAGAAATTTCTATGTGAGGAGGAATTTCTTTCTTCTCCTTTTTAAATAGTGGGATTAGTGGATATGAATTAAACTTCTTTGCTATCTCAACACCCTTCTTGTAAGTATTAAGTATCTCTTCTACATTTTCCTTAATACTAATATCTGGCTCTTTTCCTAGAATTCCACGTACTGAATCAAGTTCTTCCGTTTGCGTTTGGGGGAAAGAATCCTCCAGTTGAGCTCTCAATTCATTTAGTTCTTGCTGGTTTAGATTCACATGATTTGTGAATTCTTTTTCAAATCCCATTTTATACCTCCTTTAATTTTAATTTTTGTGTAATTTGGTAAGTAGTTATCAAAATTATAATATAAATAATCAGAAAATTCAATTAACAATATAGAAATAAAATTTCAAGATTGAATAATTCATTTTGCTTTATTAGGCGAAGTGGATAAGAATTGAAAATAGAGGAATGCAAAAATCGGAATACCGATTGCCTCGAGTGTTCCTTGGAAGAAATTATTGACGAACAGCAATGAGGAATTAATCAACAAAGCGATATGGTAGATCTAGAATGTTCGCACAGTCAAATTCTTTTCGGCACGGCAAGAATAGAAAAGCTTTCCTCGAGTTCAACAAGAATTTACTCTTCAAAATTAAAAAATAGGGGATATTTTACATATGTTATGATATGTGAAAAATGATCACTGAGGGGAAGAGTTGGACCAATGAAAAAGGACATTCATGTCGTAGGAGCGGTCATTATCGATGGCGAACGCATACTTTGTGCAAAGCGCGGAATGGAAAAAAGTCTTCCCGGTTTGTGGGAATTCCCGGGCGGCAAAATCGAGCAAGGTGAAACGCCACAAGAAAGCTTAAAGCGCGAAATTCAAGAAGAAATGCATTGCGAAGTGGAAATTGGCGAAAAAGTAGAGCATACGCGTTATGAATACGACTTTGGAATTGTTCACTTACAAACTTTCTACTGCAAACTAACAAAAGGTACACCTGTGTTGACTGAGCATACCGAAATTAAATGGTTAGCAGCGAACGAATTGCCGACATTAGAGTGGGCACCAGCAGACATTCCAGCAATTGAGAAACTCGCTGTAACTTTCGCGAAATAAATTTTACGGGGGTAAGGGGATGGGCATGGATATCGCAAAAGAATTGAGTGCGTCCTTACATAGAGGCTTTATCGATCGCGAATTTCAAACGACGGATCGCTTTAAGCCGAAATTGCTGATTAACAATACAGCGTCTAATCACTATGTATTAAATACACTTCTAGAAGAGCTTGATCAATGTACATCGTTTTTGTTTTCTGTCGCGTTTGTGACCGAAAGCGGATTAGCAACCTTGAAATCTCATTTGGCGGACCTGAATCAAAAAGGAATAAAGGGGCGTATTCTAACCTCTACATTCCTAAGCTTTAACCATCCGAAAATTTTTAAAGAATTATTGAAAATTACCAATGTCGAAGTTCGGCTGTCGAATAAAAAAGGCTTCCACTCAAAAGGATATATTTTCACACATGACACCCACCAAACTTTGATCGTCGGCAGCTCGAATTTAACGGCGCAAGCCTTGAAAGTGAACTATGAGTGGAATGTCAAACTCACTTCTCACAGTAACGGCGAACTGATTCATCACTTCAACGATCAATTTGAGTCGGTGTGGGGAGAGGCAGAAACTTTAACGGAAGCTTGGATTCAGCGTTACGAACAACAATACGTGCCGATCGAATATCGTCGCGATGCCAAACAAATCGCGGAGTTTCCAGAAGTGTACACACCGAATCCACTAGAAGAAGCTATCCACGTCACTCCGAATAAGATGCAGCAAACAGCTCTTCACCAAATTCAAAACGTACGCGATGCGGGGCATCAAAAAGGCTTAGTCGTCTCCGCTACAGGGACAGGGAAAACTTATTTATCGGCCTTTGATGTACGCAGTGTAGCGCCAAAGCGCATGCTGTTTATCGTTCACCGCGAACAAATTTTGCAAAAAGCGAAAGAAGATTATATGAAGATTTTGGGTGGGATCGAAGAAGAGTTCGGTTTTTTATCCGGACATCGCCGTGATTTGAATGCACGCTATGTGTTCGCGACCATTCAAACCTTGTCGAGAGAAGACACGCTGCGGCAAATTGATCCGAAAAGCTTTGATTATATTCTCATCGACGAAGTACATAAAGCAGGAGCCCGTTCTTACCAGCGAGTCATCGATCATTTCGAACCGCAATTTTTACTCGGCATGACGGCAACACCTGAACGAACCGACGACTTCAATATTTTTGAGCTATTTGATTACAACATCGCCTACGAGATTCGGCTGCAGGAAGCGTTAGAAGAAGATATGCTCTGCCCGTTTCATTATTTCGGGGTGACAGAGCTTGAATACGAGGAAGGCGTCATTGACGAAGCGACCGCATTTTCCAAGCTTGTGGCTGAAGAGCGAGTCGATCACATTCTGAAAAAAGTGCATTATTACGGACATTCCGGCGAAAAAGTGAGAGGCTTGATGTTTTGCAGTCGCAAAGACGAGGCGCATCAATTGTCGGAAGCGTTTAACCAAAATGGGTTAAGAACGGTTGCGTTAACTGGCGATACCTCTCAAGAAGAGCGAATCCTCCAAGTGGAGCGACTCGAAAACGGCCGACTCGATTACATACTGACAGTAGATATTTTCAATGAAGGAATCGACATTCCAAGCGTTAACCAAGTAGTCATGCTGCGACAAACACAATCGAGCATTATTTTTATCCAGCAATTAGGACGAGGCTTGCGAAAGCACGGCTCGAAAGAATTCGTCACGATCATCGACTTTATCGGTAATTACAAAAACAATTATCTGATCCCGATGGCGTTATCCGGCGACCGTTCTCAAAACAAAGACAATATCCGCCGCTCGTTAAAAGACACCAATTACATCACCGGCGTCTCAACGGTCAATTTTGAAATGATCGCGAAAAACCGCGTCTTTCAAGCGATTTCCAACAGCAAGCTGACAGATCTAAAAGTGTTAAGAGAAGCTTATATCGCGTTGAAAAACCGTATCGGGCACATTCCGCAAATGCACGATTTTCTAGAGCACAATTCCATCGATCCGCTCGTCATCGTTCAAAAATACAATACCTATCATCAATTTCTCTTGAAGTTGAAAGAAGTAGATCTGTTATGGGGCGAATACGAAGAGCAAGTCATGACGATGTTGTCGCTTGAAATTTTAAACGGCAAACGAGTTCATGAAATTATTCTAGCGGAGATGCTGCTACGAAATGAGCGGGTGTTGATGGAAGACTATCAACAGCAGCTGATCGCTGAAGGAATTCCTTGGAGTGATAAAACCTTCCAATCAGTCATGCGAATTTTCAACTTAGATTTTTTTAATCAAAGCGCCAAAACCAAATATGGAAAAAAGCCATTAATCGAGCAACAAGCTAACGCATTTTTCTGGAATACACAAATTCAAAAGAGCTTACGAGACAATGCATCGTTCCGAAATGCATTAGGAGATCTACTCGCCACAGCAAGACAGCACAGTGCTCGCTATAACCAACAACAAGCGCTCACTTTGCATAAAAAATACACACGTAAAGACGTATGCCGCTTGTTGAACTGGGATAGTGACGAAAGCTCGACCATTTATGGCTATAAAACAAAGCATGGCACATGCCCGATCTTCGTTACGTATCACAAAAGTGATGAAGTCGATTCAAGCGTTGCCTATGGAGATGAACTGATTAACCAAGAGACGATGCACTGGTTCACTCGCAGCAACCGAACTTTATCCTCTGGTGAAGTTCAAAACATTATTCGCGCTGAAGAACTAGGGTTCGCCATTCATATCTTTGTAAAAAAAGACGATGACGAAGGCGGCGACTTCTATTATCTCGGAAAAGCCTCACCTGATCAGGCAACGATTCAACAATCGCTCATGAAAGACAAAAACCACCGGGACATCCCAGTGGTTCAGATGGATATGAAGTTGGAGAATTCGGTGGAGCAGAAGCTTTATCGGTATTTGGTTGAGTCTGTATAGCACTTATGTAAGTATTACAATGAAGTAATATCTGCTACAAGTTATGCGGAAAGAGAGATATATTATCTTGGTTTAATGTAATGTATTCAAAGGGATTTTTTCTCTTTTTTTCTGCTTATTATTCTTTTGGCAAGATACTATATTCTCTATGAAATTAATCAAGAATGAGTGTCGACAATAGAGGATTGTCAAAACTCATGTAACAAGTGAGTTGGCTGGTGCAATTGAAGAAAACGAAGTTCTAACTTTCAAAATAGCGTTAATGCAAAATCAATATCAAGTTATGATTGAAAACAGCGACATTTGTTTCAATGAAAGACGGGCTAAGAAGGTCGTTGAAGCCTTTGTTTTAACTAACCAAAGTAAAGCTCTTGGAACGTTGATAGATGCAAAAAAAAAAGAGAATCTAAAGAAAAACGTTGATATTTTAACAAAAGAATCTGAACAAATTAAAGCAAGAGCAAATGAAATTGAAGAATTCATTAAGGGGAGTTAAATCTTCTCTAGCTATAACGGCTATGATACAAGGAAAAAGTTATCACCCTTAGGGGTCAAGAAAAGGAGTCACCTTCGTGTGGCTCCTTTTTTATAGTATTTCTTATTCTATTAGACTAGGATTATTTTAAGGGGTGAATATATGAAAAAAAAGAAATACGAGGAAAATTTCAAACTTGAACATGGTGTGAAATTATACAAAGAAGATCTTCTCGAATTAAAAAAAATATTAGAATATGATTCTCTTGACTACGATAACACACTTGAAATTAAATTCTTTTATTACAAACCTGATATACCAATTCGATTATCTGCTGACATTGAGGATTTAAATGTTGGAATTGAAAACGAAGATATAGAGTATTTGCAAATAAAAAAAACAATCTCGGAAAAAGGGGCGGTGATAAAAAGTGTGGATATAGTTATTGGTATGAATTCGACAGAAATTGAGTTAACTGGTGACGAAGAATCTTGGCTGAATTGGCAAAGGAACTTGTTAGAACAATTCTTTGCTCGAAAAGAATCAAAATCAGGCAGATATAACAGATGGATTATTAATATATTGCATAGGTATAGCAGCATTTTAGCAGGTATTCTAGGCGGATTTGGAATAGGATTAGAAAATATAACAATGATTATTGCTGCTATAATAATCCTCATTACTACTGCGATCATTACGTATTCTAAACTAACTCATAAACTCCTCCCTTTGAATGAATTTACTTTTAGAACAGAAAATATAAGAGAGTTAATTGAGGGAAAAGGAAGTACTTTTCCAAAATGGATAACAGATGGATTAGCGACAGTATTTTGGGGCGTAGTTACTTATTTAATTATAAAATATAGTGGAATGTAAAACCACAAGTGGTTTAAATGCGAACTAGCAATTATTAAAATATAATAAAATAGGTGGAATGAAGATGAATAATGAAAATTATGTAGTTCCTGAATACGGCAATGCTGAATTTACTTTTCCAAATTGCGATGCTTACACTCACCATACTTAAAATGAAATTCAAAACTCAGGCGTAAATCAGATAGGGTTTGGTTTGTTTATGGGTTTGAGAAGACCTTATAAAGTAACGTCGGTATTTGATTACTCTAGTACTTATGGTGAAAATGATGAAGTTGTTGATGAATTTTTTGGGAATACAGCAGTTAATAAATATCTAAGAGAAGGAGACTATGTGACGGTTTGGACCGAAACAGAAGGTTCGAAGAAGAAAAAAACCTGATTAAATAATAAGTGAAAAGAGATATCCAATTATTGGATATCTCTTTTCATAGCTAGTGTCAACAGAGGATTATCTATACTTACCAAAAGAAATGAAATTTCATTGCGTTGTAATCACGCGTAGTTAATAAACTACTTTGTTTCTAATTCATCGGGCGTAAAGCTGTATTTCTGTAAATGCAGTTTTACGTCCAGTAAGTTTCTTGGTACAATTTTATAAGTACTCGAGATTCAAATAAGGTTTTTTTGAAAGATATAAATATTTAATAATTTAATTCGTTTAGGGGATGCTAAAATATGCCAACTAAAAATAATGACAGTAACAATTTAGAAGGGAAATATGGTTTTTCTGATCAAAAAGTTGACGAAGTCTCTCAAAAAAAAGCAACGAAAAAAGCAACCTTTATGTTGCCTACAGATTTGCATAAACGTTTGAAAACTGCTGCAGTTGAACAGGACAAGACAATGTTAGAGATAGTGGAAGAAGCTTTAAGAAATCATCTGAAAGTTTAATCATTTATCATCAAAAACATTCACTTGGGGGTTTTACTAAATTGAATATATCTGTATTAAACAACCTTAGCGTTAGGTTGCAGAATATTTCTCAACTTTATTATAAACAAGTTTATGTATATGAATATGAACGAGGTAATAGCGTAGAGTATTTTAGTCAGGCTAATCATTATCCCTTAATGAATATAAATTTATTATTATCCGAAAGAATTAAAACAGTAGCTCGGAATAGAAGACCTTATAAAGTAGCGGAAATTTTACATGAATTTATAAATAATGTAGATTCTGAAATTGTCTGTATAGATTTTTATGAAATGTTATTTGAACCATCTTTAGGAGTTAATCCATTTGATCTTTTTACCAATCTAAGTAGAAACAAAACGTTAATTATTACTTGGCGAGGCAGGATTGAAGGTGACTATTTTATTCACGCTGAACCTGGCCACCCAGAGTACACTAAGTACTCCACAAAAGATGCAATTGTTATCAAATAGAAGGAGTGACTATTTTGCAATATAAGGATCTATTACAATTTGAACCAATCGAATCAGTTATTCAATTAAAAGATGCTAATGACAAAGATCGCGCGTTTCAATTACTAGATACATATGTAATCTCTGAACGTATGGCTGAACAATTAAATGATATGATTATCAACCAACTTCAATTTGATCAATCTATTGATAATAAAGGATTACTCATTGTCGGTAACTACGGTACAGGTAAATCCCACTTAATGAGCGTCATTTCTACGATTGCAGAACGCGAAGGGGCCAGTACTCATATTTCAAATCCTTCTGTTGCAGAGAAATCTAAAGATATCGAAGGGAAATTCAAAGTAATTCGCTTGGAGATCGGAAGCGTCGGTACATCCTTACGTGATATTTTAGTATCCAATATTGAAGATGGACTTGCTGAAATGGATGTCAATTTCACCTTCCCTTCATTCGATCAAATTACAAATAACAAAGATGCGCTTGAAGAAATGATGGGGCTATTCAATGAAAAGTATCCCAAACATGGGCTACTCATCGTAGTAGATGAGTTACTCGATTATTTGCGCGGTAGAAAAGAACAAGAAATCACACTGGATTTAGGCTTCTTACGTGAATTAGGAGAGATTTGTAGTAAAACGCGTCTTCGCTTCATAGCTGGCATTCAGGAAATGCTCTTCGATAATCCTAGTTTCAGTTTTGTAGCTGAACCATTGCGTCGTGTAAAGGAACGCTTTGAGCAAGTTCGTATCGTCCGCGAAGATATCGCACATGTCGTATCAGAGCGACTATTAAAAAAGAACGAAGAGCAAAAAGCGTTAATTCGAGAACATCTATCTAAATTTACAACGCTATACGGACGATTAAATGAAGATATGGAAGCGTACGTAAATCTTTTCCCAATTCATCCTGCTTACTTAAGTGCATTTGAAAAAGTAAATGGTATTGAAAAACGTGTAGCACTAAAGACAATAAGCATTGAGATGAATAGCATTCTTGATAAAGAACTACCTGAAGAAGAGCCAGGGCTAATTTCGTATGATAGCTACTGGAAATTTATTGAGGAAGACCCTTCGTACAAATCAAATCCAGATGTTAAAGAAGTCATGGATAAAGCAAAAATATTGAAAGACCGTGTGCAGAATGCTCTGGAGAAGCGTGCTTATAAACCGATGTCTTTACGAATCATTAATGCATTGTCATTATATCGTCTATCAACATCCGATATCTATGACAAAGTCGGCTTAACCGCTGAAGAATTAAGAGATGAATTGCTATTAACGCCTCCAGGAGGAATGGATCTTTTAAGGGATTTAGATGATGCGTCGGACTTCTTGAAAACTAATGTCGATGCAGCAGTTAGAGAAATTCAAAAAACAGTCAGTTACCAGTATCTATCTGCAAACGAGTCAAATGGGCAATATTATTTGGACCTGAAAAAAGATATTGATATTGATAGTTTAATTCAACAAAAAGCCGAAAAAATTGAGGATGATAAGTTAGATCGCTTCTATTACGATATTTTAAAACAAGCGATTACACTTGATGATAATACGTATGTATCCGGATATAAAATTTGGCGTCACAATCTTCCTTGGGATGCACGTCGTATTACTCGTCAAGGGTACTTGTTTTTTGGTGCACCAAACGAACGGTCAACTGCGCAGCCTGAACGCGATTTTTATATCTACATGCTACGTCCTTATCTGAAAACACCTTTTAAAGATGAGCAAAAGTCTGATGAGCTCTTTTTTGAACTCAATCAAAAAGATGAACATTTTACACAATTGTTACGCTTATACGCAGCTGCCAACGATTTGAAAGCAGAATCTGCATCTGCAACAAGAAGTTTATACACAAGGAAAATAGAAAGTTACTTTAAAGAAATCAATAAGTGGTTAAATGATAACTTTGTACACTCATTTGAAATCACTTATAAAGGAAAAAAGGGAAGCGTGCTCGAATTCGGAATGTTTTTACCCGCAAACGTTACCATTCAAGAAATTATTAATATCATTTCAGAGGGAATTTTAACGGATTGGTTTGCGCAAAAGTATGAAGATTATCCTTCATTCAGAAAAATTCAAGGTTCTTATTTATCCAGAAATAACTTAGAAACTTATGTGCGTGATACACTCTATTATTTGAATGGAAAAGAAACGAAGCAAGGGGAAGCTATCTTAGATGGCTTAATTCTACTTGATTCAGCCGGTAAAGTATCAATTAAACAATCTGGATATGCTGCATGGGTATTAAACTTGTTAGAACAAAAAGGACATGGCCAGGTTGTTAATCATAATGAACTTATTGAAACTGTGTTTATTCGTGGAGTTGAAGATCTTCAATATACAAAACAGTTTCACCTAGAACCTGAGCTATTGGTCGTCCTACTTGGAGCAATGATCTATACAGGAACAGTCGAAGTGACGGTTGAAGGGAAGACATATAATGCTTCTAATTTACAAGAGTACATTCAACTTCCTTTATCAAAGCTCGCTCAATTCAGCCATATCAAAAAGCCGACTGGACTTCCTATTGCGGAATTAAATGCTGTAGCTGACCTCTTTGACGAGCGCATCGCTAACTATGAAGATGAGATGTTAAAGCGCACCATCACGACGATTTCAGGCAAAGCAAACAATGCGATTCTTGATACATTAAACACCATTCAAGTCGCAAAGAAAGGATTTCCTACATGGGATGGTCCTTTGCTAAATCCTGCCGAAATTCAAGAGAATGTGACAATACTCGAGGGATACAAAGAATTTTGTGAAGGCCTGAAACGATATGATACACCTGCAAAAATGCGTAATTTAAAGTATGATCTTGAGACAATTGAAAAGCAAAAAGAAGCCGTAAATAAGCTCACTTCATTTGCAAAGTTGGAACAACAAATTAAAGAAATTCAACAGCGCGTCAGTTACTTGCAAATTGCACAGCCAAACGTCGGAAGCCAGTCTGAATGGTCTTCGCGTGTAGATGATGCATTGGATGAATTACAATACGCGTTAAAACAACACCAAGATACTACTAAAGAGCTTACTGCTCTTGATACATTGAAAAAAGAATATATCCAGTTATATATTGAAGCACATGATCAATCCCGTTTAAATGCTTCAGAAAACATGCTAAAAAATGCATTATTAAACGATGCTCAGACTAAGGCACTAAAAGAATTAGCTGCCCATATTTCAATTTTACCTAAAGAGGAGCTGTTTAATTGGGAACGTACGTTATCTCAATTAAAGACTTGCTATCACGTAACGAAAGAGAAGTTAGACCATACCCCTATGTGTTCGGAGTGTAAGTTCCGTCCTACAGAAGTTGTGACAAATGAAAAAGCCACATTGAAGAAAATGCAAAACAAGCTTCCTGAAATGCTGACAAACTGGACAGAAACATTACTTACGAACTTCAACGATCCAGCTGTAAAAGAAAATATTTCACTACTTAAACCTGAACAACAGCAGCTCGTGGAAATACTCATTGCAAACCAAACATTCTCGTTGCCGTTAGACATTCGATTAATCCAGGCAATCAATGACTTATTAAAAGGCATCCATAAAATAGAGCTATCTATTTCAGATATAGAAGAGATGATGGCAAATGGACACCCGTTAGCAGTCGATGAGTTACGCAAACGATTCGAGGAACTCCTTACAAAAACAGTGGGTACCACACCAACGAACCAAGTACGTATTATGTTAAAGAAATGAGGAGACGCACATGTCACAACAAGACAATCAGCTTTCTTTCTTAGATGAAAAATCTGCCGCAGATAACGCACCCGTTGTCTGTCTAGGCATGACATTTGAAAGTGAAGAAGCACGTAGAAAATACTTCAGGGAAGAACTACAAAAGAAACTACCTGAATTAAAAAAAATTGAGGGATATCCGATCGGAGAAGATGAAGATATTATTGCTTTATCTGATCCACCTTACTACACTGCGTGTCCAAATCCATGGCTAGGTGAAGTTATAGCTAAAGAAATGAAGGTTGAAAAACAAAGTCCATACAATAAAACTCCTTATATTGGTGATATAGTTGAGGGGAAAAATGATGCTGTATATAATGCGCATAGTTATCATACAAAAGTGCCTTACAAAGCAATTATGCGATACATTCTTCACTATACCGAACCCGGAGATTTAGTATTTGACGGTTTTTCAGGTACAGGTATGACGGGTGTAGCCGCTAAAAGATGTGCGAATCCATCAGAAATTGAGAAACTTGGTTATAGTATCGATGAATTAGATGTTAAAGCAAGCGACGAATTAATTAGTAAACTTGGAGAAAGAAATATAATTTTATCAGATTTGTCACCAGCAGCAAGTCTAATCAGTCAAAACTACAATAGTGACTTTAATATAATTGAATTTGAGCAAGAAGCTAATAAAATTATTGATATTGTTGAGCAAGAATGTGCGTGGTTGTATAAAAACTCTGATCGTTCCAACTCTAAAGAAAATATTAATTATACAGTTTGGAGTGATGTATTCACTTGTCCTTCATGTTCTAGTGAAATTATTTATTGGGACGTTGCAGTCAATACTACTGAGAAAAAAATGTATAGTGAATTCCAATGTGACACTTGTTCTGTTCAGTTAGATAAAAAATCTTTAGATCGATCATGGCATCAAGTGTACGATGAATTTTTAAAAGAAAATATTTCAATGGCAAAGCAAGTTCCGGTAAATATTAACTATTCAATAGGTACAAAAAGATATGATCACAAAGTGGATGAAGAGCAAATGAAATTATTAAAAAAAATAGATCAATACAAATTAGAATCATGGATTCCCCTTATTAGGATGCCAGAGGGAGATGAGTCTAGAAGAAACGATAGAATTGGCATTACACATGTTCATCAGTATTTTACAAAAAGAAATTTAATAGTCTTATCGACATTTTATAAACACGCGGTTAAGTCCAAATACGTTAACCAACTCTTATTCTTCTTCCAAGCGTCTATTACAAGGGCAACAAAAACAAATCGTTTTAGATTCGGAGGAACTGGGGGGCTCAGTGGTACTTTATATATCCCTTCTTTAACATTTGAACGGAATGTAATTTTACTTCTAAAGAATAAGCTTCGTGATTTTTTGAAAATGATTAAAGAAACAGGCAGCACTGAAAAAAACAAATCCATAGTTACTACTCAATCTATTACTGAAGTAAATAGTATACCTAACAATTCTGTAGATTATATATTTACAGATCCTCCTTTCGGGAAAAACCTTATGTATTCTGAATTGAATTTTCTATGGGAAGCATGGCTGAAAGTTTTAACTAATAATAAGACCGAAGCCATTATGAACACCACTCAGAAAAAGACCTTATTTGAATATCAAAAACTGATGGAAAAAAGTTTTGCTCAATACTTTAGAGTATTAAAACCCGGAAGATGGATAACTATTGAATTTAGTAATTCACAAGCTAGTGTCTGGAACGCTATTCAGGAATCTCTACAAAAGGTTGGTTTTGTGATTGCTGACGTTTCTGCATTAGACAAAAAACAAGGTAGCTTTAAAGCTGTTACTTCAACTATTGCAGTTAAGCAAGATTTGGTTATAACTGCGTATAAACCTTCTAAACTTAATATTGATAAGATGCGTAAGCAAACAAATACAGAGGAATCTGCTTGGATATTTCTTAATCAACATTTGGAGAAATTGCCAGTATTTTCTGGTTCAAAAGGTGAAGCTTCAATTATTGCTGAACGAACAACGCGTATTTTATTTGATAGGATGATTGCTTTTCATGTACAACATGGATTACCGGTTCCCATCTCGTCAGCTGAATTTCAATTAGGTGTTACACAGCGTTTTCCTATGCGAGATGGTATGGCTTTCTTAGAATCACAAGTAGCCGATTATGATAAGAAGCGAACTATTGTGAAAGAGTTTTCTCAAATGAGTTTATTTGTTTCGGACGAGAATAGTGCGATTGAATGGATTCGTCAACAATTGATGAGGAAGCCGCAGACACGTCAAGACTTGCATCCACAATTTATGAAAGAAATTCAACATATTGCCAAACATGAGCAATTACCTGAATTAGATTCTCTATTAATACAAAACTTCTTGCGTTATGAAGGAGACGAAGTAGTTCCAGATCAAATTGGTAGCTATCTACGTCGAAATTATCATGATTTACGTGGGTTAGAGAATAGCGACACAAAGATGAAAAATAAAGCGATGAATCGGTGGTATGTTGCCGATCCAAATAAGCAAGCAGACCTTGAAAAACTACGTGAGAAGTCGTTATTACGTGAATTTGGTAGTTATGTAGAGGAATTGAGTACACATAAAAAGAAATTAAAGCAATTCCGTACAGAAGCCATCCGAGCAGGATTCAAAAAATCTTGGAGCGACAAAGATTACGCAAAAATTGTTACAGTTGGTGATCGTTTACCTGAAAGTGTCATCCAGGAAGATGATAAGCTGTTAATGTATTATGACAATGCACAAATCCGTTTAGATATGTAAGAAGAAAAGTGGGTGAAGAAATTGAATTGGTCTGAAAAAATAGCGTCTTATTTCACAGGAAAAGGGCTTCTGTATGTTGTGTCTGATGAACATAATCTGCTTAGCCAAACAGCAATACAAGATGTTTTAGCCCAACAAAATTGTATGCTTTATTTTTATGAAGACTCTGTTGTTTTCCGTGAGTATTATGAGCTTAATTTCCGACATGTAGATCGGACTGAACGTTCAAGCCTGCTGCTTGTTATTCCAGATAGCCAATTCACCCAAGTACCCTATGATGTATATGCACAAGCCGTTTGCGTAACATTGTCTATAAATAAGTTGTTTCCTAATTTAGAGCCTTCTATTGTACGGCAGTTTCCCGGTTGGCTGTACGAGCATATATATATATATCAGCATTCCAAAAGCCAGAGATTAAATAGTCGTGAAACCACAGATTTCTTACTTAATGACGTCTGTGGTATTCATGCATCAAGAATTTATAATTTAACGGATTTAGTAAAAGTGGGCTTGCACTATTACGATAAATTTGATGAGGGGTTGCCTGGTTTTTTATGGGAGCGTTTGAAAAACTTGCTCACAATGCCACCGAAACAACTTTCAGCAAATAGTGTGACACTTTTTCAATCTAAAGAAAAATTCATTCGTTTTTTCAATGAAAAGTGGCAACAATACATCCATCATTTTGTTCAACAGGCGAAGATGCAAGTTGCAGAAAGTCCCGAGTCCTATGCCCATAATTTATTCCAAGACTCTTTTGTACAGCAACATATTGATCCATACATTAGTCCCATTGAGGTGCCGAGCGATATTCAATTTCAGCAATGGATGTTGCCTGGGCTACTCATACAAGAAGAAAAGCCTTCTATTGAACATTCTCCATTCAAGGAGACCTATACAGGCTTCGAACGAAATGATTGGCTGCGTTTCGCTAATGAACTTGGAGAGCTTCAACAGCAACACCTAAATAGGGGGAATTACCAAGAAAGTTTTCAAGCCGAAGTAGCAAATGCAAACACTGCATTTAAAAAATGGATATTAGAAAACTTTCAGCAACTTCGCTCTTTACCTGTCTTGCCCAAACCTAAAATGGTTCATCAAATCCCTCATTATTTAGCACGGCAAGCTGATAAGAAAATTGCTCTTATTGTGTTGGATGGTATGAGTTTTACACAGTGGCATTTGATTAAGAAGCATCTAAATACTACTGCCTGGAAATTTGAAGAAGATGGTGTGTTTGCTTGGGTACCAAGTGTAACTTCCGTTTCTAGACAAGCATTATTTTCTGGCAAAGAACCTCGATTTTTCGCCGATACCATTACGAGTACGTATAAAGAAAAGTCATTATGGACAGCGTTTTGGAAAGAACAAGGATTTTCAAAACAAAATATTGTGTTTGAAAAGTCTTTAGGTTTGTCTGCCTATAATCAAAAGGATCTAGCTTATCAATTGTCACCTGCCATCCGCATATACGGTGCTGTCATTGATGTGGTTGATCAATTTATGCACGGGGCGGCACAAGGTCTCCAGTCCGTTCAGTCCGAATTGAACACTTGGCTACATTCAAATTATCTAACTGCATTTATAGAGGATTTGATGAACTCTGGTTTCGAAATCTACCTCACTGCAGATCACGGAAACGTTGAATGTATAGGAAGAGGGCACATTGCACAAGGGGTGACTGTTGAATCTAAAGGAGAACGTGCTCGAATATACAGTTCACTCAATATAAGAAACCAAACGACCAAGGAGCAACAAGATACAATCATCTGGGATGATACTAGCTTACCAAGTGATTATCACATCTTATTAGCAGATGGAAATGGAGCTTTTGTTCCTAAGCATCAAAAAATCGTGACGCATGGGGGGATTCATATAGAAGAAATGATTGTGCCATTCATCAAAGTTAGCAGATAGGAAGTAGGAATATATCATGAAAGCAGTAGGTTTTGATCAAAAAATTCAACTCGCACATCTAGACTCTACAGCAAATCTCCTGCGACATTATACAGACAGAAAAGACATGTACACACAGTTAGATGCAGAATTACTTGGCTCTATAAAAGGCGGAAAATCTAGAAAAAATGCCATTACCATGTTAATGAAAACCTGGAGTTTAGTAGAGCCTTCTATTCAAGACATCCATGAAAAATTGGTTATAGAGTACCCCTATTTAAATGCGGCAGAAAAGAAATTTGTTCATTATTGTTTAGTTAGCGTTGCCTACCCTTACTTTAGAGAACAAATGCTATATGTGGGAAAGAACTTGAAAATGGCAGATGAGGTCTATAGCCGAACAATTCTTTCACAAATGAAAAATCTCTATGGAGATCGCCGGCGTGTGGAAGTAGCAACTAGTGCAGTTTTTTCTTCAATAAAAGAGTGGGGTATATTAAATACGGTAAAATCAGGTGTCTATGAAAAAAAACAGCTTAAACTACCATTGGAGAATTCTTTATTATCGTCGTTATTGCTGGAAGTTTTAATGTCGCACCATGAAACGAACACAATTTCACTTGAAGTAATAAATACTAGTGCAATCTTCTTCCCATTCAATTACCATGTACGTACAGGGGATATAGACTGGGAACGGTTTACAATCATCAAAACCATCCGAGACACGATAATAGAAAGAAACATTACAATCCCTTGCTCTTTTGAGTGAGGGGCTTTTTTGGAGGTAGAGCATGAACATTGGAGATATTATAAATGGACCATTTTTTCCTGAGACGATTGAAATTAAAAAACTAGAAGCGTTTGGAGAAGACTATCATTTGTTAGAAGGTATCGGACGTCAATCCAATCAATATTATGAGCAATTATTAACGTCACATGATATTGAAAAACTAACAGTCGTTAGCACATCTAAAGATTTGAGTATTGATTTGTCAGGAGAGTCCATCCAACAAAGATTATTATATTTAATACTTGAATTGGAAGATAGATTTTCTAGAACACGTGCACTTGGAAATCAAGAAGTTATTCCATTGCCCCATCAAATCGAAGCTGTTTATAGTCGTATGTTGCCCTCTTCGAATATTCGGTATTTATTAGCAGACGATCCTGGTGCAGGTAAAACAATTATGTCCGGCATGTTAATAAAAGAATTGAAGGCTCGTGAAAGCGTCCAACGTATTTTAGTTCTCGTCCCACCGCTAGTGCTCCGTCAATGGCAAGAAGAGATGGATGAAAAGTTCCAGGAGTCTTTTAAAATTATTAATAGAGCCGTTTTGAATGAATATGGCAGTTTGAATCCTTTTATGGAAAACGACCATTGTCTAGCTTCTATTTACTGGTCTACACGAGATGAAATTAAAGAATTGATTTTAGAAGCCCAATTCGATTTAGTCATCGTAGATGAAGCGCATAAGATGGCAGCATATTCTTATGGGAAAATTAAAAAGAAAACATCTAAAACAAAACTTTACCAGCTTGGTGAAAAGTTGCTAGCTAAAACAGAACATTGTTTATTGTTAACAGCTACTCCTCATAAAGGAGATGCAGAAAATTTCCGGTTATTAATGAAACTGATAGAACCGGATATATTTCAGCATTTTTCAGCAAATCAGACACTTCAAGACAAGACCAATCCCTTTATTATTCGTAGATTAAAAGAGTCCATGGTCAACTTTGATGGTACCCCTATTTTTCCAAAACGGACGACCAAAACGATTCAATATAATTTAACAGAACCGGAATTGGAATTATATAATGCTGTAACAGAGTATGTAAAGACTCATTTTAATCGGGCATTAAATACTGGCCATAATAGTACTGCCTTTGCAATGATGCTCTTACAGCGTCGATTAAGTTCATCAATTGAAGCCATACATAAATCTCTTGGACGTCGTTATAAAAAATTACTAGCTATTTTAGCCAATACCGAATTGGAAAGAAAAGAATACACACAAAAAATTGAAAAGTTATATGAAAGTAATTTAGAAGAAGATGTAGTGGAATCCCCGGATGTACTTGAACGGGAATTTGAGCTTTCTATAGATACTATCGATATTGATTTGCTAAAGGAAGAGGTTTCCGAGCTTGAAAAGTTATTAATCATGACAACTTCTTTGAAAAAGCATGAGTTAGAGAAAAAATATTTAGAATTAGAAACGATGTTGTTTGGAGTAGATGGCTTAATTTACACGGGAGAGAAAATACTGATTTTTACAGAATCCGTAGATACTTTAAAATATTTAGATGCGAAATTAAGCACTAGAGTCAATCAAATTGCAAAAATTATGGGGAGCTACTCCATGGATGAACGGCGCAAACAAGTGGAATTGTTCCGTCAACATGCCCAAATTATGTTGGCTACAGACGCTGGTGGAGAGTCTATTAACCTTCAATTTTGTAATCAAATGATCAATTATGATATCCCTTGGAATCCCAATAGATTGGAGCAACGCATGGGACGAATTCATCGAATTGGGCAGAAAAACGAAGTGCTTATTTTTAACCTGGTAGCTGCGAATACACGAGAAGGTTATGTCTTGTCCCGCTTGTTAACAAAGTTGGATTCGATGAAAGAAGATCTTGGAAATGATTTAGTCTATAACATTATGGGAGATTTATTAGATGGCGAAATTAATCTGGCCGAGTTAATGAAAGAAGCTATTTTAACGCGTGAGAACTTAGATGATGTCATAAAGAAAATGGACAAAGGACTTAGTGACGAACATAGAGAATTGATGCAAACGATGAAAAAAATGCAGTTTGACTCTGATGCCATGGACATTTCTGCAATAAAGCAGTCTCAAATCGATATTGAAATTAATAAAGTTCCTAATCGAATGTACATAGAATTGATGGATCATGCCTTTATCAGCTCGAATGTAAAAGTATTCGATAGTCATGAAAACCACATAAAACGTATAGATAGATTTCCTAAACTTATTCGCGATCAATTCGCAAAAGAAACAAGCTTTACAGATTCTTATCGGTATACAGGTTATATTGAATATAGCAGCGATGAAATACCTTATATAACGAAATTGCATCCTTTATACGCACTGGCTAAGAAATTACTATTAAAAACAAGGGAACAATTTGTCTTTAAGCGCTATTTAATGACTTATAGTGTGCCTGAACATTTGGAAGTCGATGCTTATCGTCTTATTTACAAAGATGGAATCGGCAAAGAATTGAAAAATCATTTATTTTTCATTGCGAAGCGTATGGATGGTTCAGTTGTTCAATTAACGCCCTATTGGTTATCAATGGATAGATTTTCTCCTACTGTTACAGAACTTCCTTTTAGCGAACAACCCGTTTTGCGACAAAAAGTTTTGCAGCTAGCAATTGAGGAAAGAAATACACTTGAGAAAAAACGCACATCTCAATTAAATAAAATGCATGATTATTTAGTCGATACATTCCAGCAACAGTATAATGATGTATTAGATCGCCTAATATACTATCAGACCGACAATCAGGACAATAAAAATTCTGCATTAATCAATCAAATGAACGCTCAATTAATTGATATCGAAGAACAAAAAACTAAAAGACTTGGGGTCATTAATAAGCAGCGCACCATTACGCTACAGCCTCCAAAGAAAGTTGCACAATTTGAGCTGATTTCAAACGGTCTTTCCTATCGTTTGATTGCAACAGATTATACGGAATTGATCGAAACCCATGAAAGAAATAATGGTCGCAAATTATTAAAGGCATACGGTAATTTAGGGTTAGTTGATTTCTATAGTGAACGATTTAATGGGGAAGAACGATTTATTATTCTTGTAAATAACCGTGATTTTATATTAAGTGAAGAACATATCGAAGATTTGAACAGTATTATTGAAAAAACTTATGTCTATCTAATAAATGGAGAGAGTTTTATAGAAATGAAATTGACTGCATCACTTTTAATATGAATTCAAATATATCCAATAAGTGGATATATTATGCTTATCAAAAACGATGGTTTATAAGAGTCAGAGAAGAAGGCGTCAATTTTCTTCTCTGGCTTTTTTGCTTTGTCCCATTACTTTTTTCAAAATCAATCTATCATAAATGTTGTTTCACAATGATTTTGAAAAGAAATGGGGAGACAGAAAAATGACGGATTTCAAATTGGCAATTCACCAGGACACTCAGAAACGTTACCACCACAGAAAAATTCATATTGAAAAGAAAATGGAGGAAATCCCAAAACAATATGAGGGCGATATTCGGAGATACAAGAACTATTGCTGCAGCACAGCCCAAGTAATTGGCGCAGAGGCGATGCTTGATTATTTGTACATCTCACTGACTGAGCAGCAAGTTAAGAAAACAA
This sequence comes from Planococcus sp. ISL-109, assembly GCF_018613655.1. Lineage (GTDB taxonomy): Bacteria > Bacillota > Bacilli > Bacillales_A > Planococcaceae > Planococcus. Next base: position 866 of record NZ_JAGGPW010000005.1, on the reverse strand, counting down.
CGTGGGAACGCCGGCTGGCAGCTATTAGAAAGTACTTGAGTGTCATCCATAAAATAGATCTCAAAGGACAGGCTGGTGTGACATATGAGCTTTCGGGGATACGGAAAATGTACCAGGAAGATCAATATGCTCATTTGACACAAGTTCGAGGAAAGTCGGCCCTTGATAAGAAAGAGTTGATGGATATGCTCTATTGTCTCCCGATAAGAGCAAAGGCGATTTGTTTAGTCAATCTAGTAACCGCTAACAGACCTAGCGAAATGGTGCGGTTAAAAATAAGTGATTTCGATCTGAACAACAAATGCGTGCATGTTTATTTGAAAAAGCAAAAAAGATGGCATACGAAACGGCTCACGTCAGAAGTTACCCAGGCAATCGGCGTATACATAAGCGAATACCATCTGAAACCAGATAATTACTTTGTGGGAAGGGTGTATAAGAATGGACGCTACGAAAGTAGAGCAATCAGTGAAATCGGGTACTATAGTTTTTTGCAGCGTTGGACGGGGCTGACCGGGTACAACTTCAGGAAAAGCCAAGTGGTAGCGATGCACGCCGCCGGTGCAGATCTATCAACGATCGCGCAACAAACCGGCCATCAATCGCTGGAAACGTTAATGCAGCATTATCTTACCGTATCTGAAGGAACCATTGATAAATATTTATAAAGAAATGCATGATCAAATGAATTTTAGAAAGTAAAAACAGGAAAGGACTGTTGCTTTTTGTGGCAGTTCTTTTCTGTTAATGCTGTTTCATAATGTCCAAAAGTTGATGGTATTGTTTGTCCAGGAATTGACGGATATAATGTCCTTAATAACTCTGGAGAAAGGAAAAGACGCCTCTCTGTAAACGTTAAAATAGAT
>NZ_JAGGPW010000041.1 GCF_018613655.1 Planococcus sp. ISL-109 | reverse complement strand
AGTTTCTTTGACATCTGATAAATAGGGGGTAAGATCTAGACTTTTATTTTTAAATAGCTTGCGCTATTAGACTGCGCTTCAGGGGCACGCTTGCCGGGGGGCGGGCGTCGACATATCTGTCAACTTAACGTCAGGTGTAGATTCTTTTCAAAGATGGTATGGAAGAATACCAACTTATACAGAAAGGAGTCTTGGTAATGGCGACTCGATCGGCAGTTGAGTTACTCGATCGATTGTTCACGGTGTTAGCCCCTGAAAAAGTCGATGCCTTGGCTAAAGAAACGGGATTTATCCAGCGCAAACGAACTCTTTCAGCTAGCGATTTTCTATCATTGCTTTTTCAATTTCAAGGGAATGTGATGGGGTGTACGTTGCAAGAGCTCTGCGGAAAACTCGCAGCTCAACACGACATTTCAGTAAGCCGGACGGCAATCGATAAGAAGTTCACGATGCACGCTGTGCACTTTCTTCAGCGATTGGTACAAGAACTGTTTCTCGCACAATCGACCCTTCAGCTGACTTCACATATCGAAGCCAAAGATTGGCCATTTAGCAGTATTCGAGTGATTGATGCGACGGAAGCGAGCGTGCCAGACCATTTGAAAGCACGAGCCCGAAAGACACGCCAAACTCCCGTGAAAATCCAATACGAGTTTGATGTACTAACCGGGAGGTTCACTTTTTTTCACCTAGATTTCAAAAAACTCAACGATGCTTCTATGGGTGCGAAACGGGTGCCGTTTCTAGAAGAAAAAGAACTCTGCATTCAAGATCTAGGTTATTTCCGGACCCAGTCACTACAAGAGATACAAGAACAGGGCAGTTATTTTCTTACCAAGTTTCGAAGTAATGCCTATTTAGCGTTTGAAAACCCCTTCCCTGACCAGTATCCCGACGGGGAAGCTATCCAAAACACTCTTTATCATAAGATCGACTTGGTGGGGTTGTCCCGAAATATGGAACCTGGTGAAATCCTGGAACTCGAGGAAGTTTATTTCGGCTTAAAAGCGCATTTCCCTGCACGTTGTATTCTCTTGTCACGTGATGAAGCGCAAACCAACGTACGGCTAGACTCGATTGATCGCCGAGCCTCTAAGTCATGCAAAAAACCCTTAGCCATCGTCCGAGAAATGGCAGGGGTAATCGGGTACATGACGAATCTACCGGAAACAGTTCCACCGGAACGCGTGCTGGAATTATATCGATTGCGCTGGCAAATCGAACTGCTCTTTAAAACGTTAAAATCACATTTAAAAATGAAGCAATTTAAACTGGTCAAACTCGAACGGTGGCTCTGTCATCTGTACGGTACACTCTTGGTTCTATTACTAAGTCAGTTGATTGCGTATCAATTGCGGAACATGATTTGGGAAGAAGAAGCGAAAGAAATTAGTGAAACCGTGGCTATTCGGAGCATCGCCCGTGAAGGGTTGCCTAAGCTTTATGAGGATTTTCGGCACAAAAAGAAGGCCTTCGAGACGTTTGTCCATTCAATGAGCTGTTTACTCATCAAAACTGCACGGAAACCGCATTCCGCCCAAGGGACCGCCTTGAAACGCCTTCAATTAACGTAGAAGAACCCAAAAAATCAGCCTCCCGCCCGGAGGTTTATTTGGCGTTCTTAATTATTTCTATTGCCAGTTCCACACAAAACCAAACCTAAACCACTTCGAAATTCCCGCGAAAAATCCGCGGGAATTTCTTAAGTTGACAGGTATGTCGATTCCCGCCCCACGGAAAGCGAGCGGTAAGCTTCGGAAAAT
>NZ_JAGGPW010000040.1 GCF_018613655.1 Planococcus sp. ISL-109 | reverse complement strand
GCAGCTTTAGCAGCCGCTTAAATTTAAAAAACAGAAAAAATGGTCGGTAAAGTCGTCTACACTTTTTTAAAAGTGCGATTTATGAAATTGATTCATATACAAATGAAATCAAATTAGGTATAGAGAAAATCTCTTAACGAAAGGATGGTTTTTATGCGGGAGATGATAGAAAACTTGTTACTGGAGAAAGGTGTGCCTAGGGAGCATATAGAAAAAATGAAAGTTGAGACGTCGATTAATAGTCGGGAGTACTATGAACGCTATAAATCGACAAGAATTTCAAAAGAAGAGTTGGTCGACACTCGTAAAATTAAAGGAGTCGGGAACAGGCTTGAAGATACAGAGGAACGGATTTTAGCTACAGTAGATGGCGGGTATCATGTAACCCCTGCTTATACAGTAGATTATGACCGTCTGTCTTGGTTCGATTATATATCAATGAAAGATGAAGGGTTAACACTAAGCAAAGGAAAAATATTAGACATTTACTATAAGTTCGAGGAGAAGTCTTTACAAGAAAACTACGACTACTATTCAGAAAATGGAGTTGATCCTGGTAGCGGTTCGTTAACCAAACTGGCTTACTTTGAGGATGAAGACATTTATGCAGTAGCTGGAGACGGCACACACCGAACATTATGGGCAAAAGTTTCGGGGGCACCTTATCTATTAGCATATGTATATTACTATAAGAAGATACCTTTAAATAGCTAAACAATGAAGGCTTCTAATTTATGAACTGAACCCAAATGGTAGACACTAAAAAAGTATCCCTGGGTAATGAAAAATTAGAGATATAGATTAGACCTGCATAAGGAATCTACAATGCCAATAGAGCTAAAGTAAGCCCATTCAAACTGGAAAAATGAAGGAATTCTAAACGATCTTGAAAGTAAACTATGGTTTGCATTGCAGACGTTAGCAGGTCTTTTATTTTAAACACTCTAGAAGCGAAGACAATAAAAATTCTTGAGTAACTTTCCACAAGCACTGTCTGAGCGGAGCTGCGGGTGGTTTAACGGCTGATTTCAAAAAGAACGCAAATTAATCAATTAAGAGGATAATAGAATTGATTCGCCAGTAATATTAGACAGTAGTTTAAAGAGGTATTCATTTTATCGGAAATCAATTACCTATCATAAGAAATCAACATGAAATGATTTTCATGTTAGTGATAGAAAAGGAATCTTCTCCTTGAAAGTTATACGAATGAGAATAGTGGTGGCTGTCACTGATTAATAAACTACAGGCGTGCGACAAGTTTAAGTAATTGTTTATTTCAAGGGGAAACTTATGTGAATAGGGGTGGGAGATATGAATCAGCTTGTAAAAAATCAGCATTACATCCCACGGTGTGTATTAAAACATTTCTCAAATGAAAAAAAACAAGTTTTCGAAGCATCTTTATCCGCTAAGAAAGTTTATCCGACAAATTATTCTCAATCGATGTCACAAAGATACACGTATGAGCACCCTAACTTGGAAGTAAATAAGATAGAAGGTTTTTTTAGCAAAATTGAAGATTATTTTGGTCCTGCGATTCATGATATCTTAAATAAGATAAAGTTATTTGAAGAAGGAAAAATAAACGTCTCCGAATTGAAAATTTTCGTAGAAAAATATATAAAAGAGTTTCTAATTTTTTATTATAGAAGTGGAGCTCTTTTGCATGAATTCTCTTTTTTGCTGGAAGATGAAAACGAAAAGATTTCTCACCTTCTAGACAAAATATTAGATTCTGCATATATCAATGATCTTGGTAAAACTATCACCCAATATTATAATTTTTCAATAATTAAAAGCAAGAACCAATCATTTCTATTGAGTGATCAATACATTTCCACAAGTTCTTTAGATATAAAAGCATTTTTTGGAAACTTAAGTAATCGTAATATTGGGTTGAAAGATGTTGTAATCTTTATACCGATTTCAAACAAATACTATATTTCTTACTTTCATGGAAATAAGCCTTACTATATAAGCTCTAATAAGGTTAATGAATTATTTGATCAGCAAGTAAGAGAAGTAAATAAAGTTATAATAAACAATTCGTATAATAAGTGTATAGGCACGAACAAATATGACGTTGAAGAAGGAGTTAAAGTATTCAAAGATTCATCCCCTATCTTAAGCACCATGTACCATCAAGATGGATATAAAAGTGGGACTACAATGAAAAAAGAGAATTTTTATTATAGTACACAGGACGATATTTTAGAATTCTTCATTAAAAATCAATTTTGGTACAATAAAGAATTTAGAAGGAATGATCCTTGTCCGTGTGGTAGGGATAAGAAATATAAGAAGTGCTGTAAGGAATTAAATGAATCTGTTAATAGAATAATTAAAGAAACTGACGATTTAAGAAATAATTACAGTAGTGTAATGGTAAATCCTAAAGCAACAATTGAGAAAGGAATAGCAGAGTTCTTTTCATTACGTAGAGATCCAAGAAACTTAAAAGGAAATATAAAAGAAATACTTTCGAAAAATCAATAAAGTTTCAATAGAAATCGCTTCCATAAAAAATATGATTACAGCCATTTAATAGAACCACTTGTGCCACGTTTTAGAACCACCCAGGACACAAAACAGAACCACTTGAGACACGAGAGAACCACTCCTATATAATGAGTTTGCGGAATATTCCGCAAATAAATTGCATAGGAGGTTTTTATGGTCAAATATCGGGAGATTCTCAGATTGGATTCTCAAGATGTGACGAAACGGGGAATCGCATCCAGCTGTAGGTGCTCGAGGAA
>NZ_JAGGPW010000039.1 GCF_018613655.1 Planococcus sp. ISL-109 | reverse complement strand
AGCTCCAATGGTTCCGCTCGACTTGCATGTATTAGGCACGCCGCCAGCGTTCGTCCTGAGCCAGGATCAAACTCTCCATTATAGAAGTAGTTGATTGCTCAATACTGCTGGCGTATCGCCGTCCGAAGACGCACGATTCGCTTTGATCTGCACAAGGGCTGATCAGTAAGTTAAGTCACGAACACCGAGATGATCGAAAAGCTGTGCGGTGATCGCCAAAGGCGACCCTCGCAAAAGCCGTTCGCACGCCTAAGCGCTCGTGACGTCTTTCGTTGACGTTTTGCTGTTCAGTTTTCAAGGTTCAAAGTTCAAAATTTTATTTGGAGCGGGTGAAGGGAATCGAACCCTCATCATCAGCTTGGAAGGCTGAGGTTTTACCACTAAACTACACCCGCATATTATAGAAGAAACAATGGTGCGCCCGAGAGGACTCGAACCTCTAACCGCTTGATTCGTAGTCAAGTACTCTATCCAATTGAGCTACGGGCGCAAAGATTAAAAGGTATGGTGCGGCCGAGAAGAGTCGAACTTCCACGGGATTTCTCCCACTAGGCCCTCAACCTAGCGCGTCTGCCATTCCGCCACGACCGCAAGTAATTATATTTTTTGGGACAAATTCTATTATATGACATTCACAACTCATTGTCAACAATGATTTTCTAAAAGGTTTTTATCTCGGTTACCCTAAAGTGGCTGGGGTACCTGGATTCGAACCAGGGCATGACGGGATCAAAACCCGTTGCCTTACCGCTTGGCTATACCCCATTGAAAAAAATGGCGGTCCCGACCGGGATCGAACCGGCGATCTCCTGCGTGACAGGCAGGCATGTTAACCGCTACACCACGGGACCATTTGGTTGCGGGGGCAGGATTTGAACCTGCGACCTTTGGGTTATGAGCCCAACGAGCTACCGAACTGCTCCACCCCGCGATAATAATAAAATTTTCAATGAAGTTACATATAAAACATTATACTAGAAATAGTAATCTGCTATATGTATGGTGACCCCTACGGGATTCGAACCCGTGTTACCGCCGTGAAAGGGCGGTGTCTTAACCGCTTGACCAAGGGGCCATATAAATGGCTCCGAAGGTAGGACTCGAACCTACGACCATCGCATTAACAGTGCGGTGCTCTACCAACTGAGCTACTTCGGAATAATGTTTTATTACTTGTCGACTTTTCCTATTATAAAGACCCTTACGGCAATCGTCAACACTTTTCCTACATCATTTTATATTTTTATTTCCAGCGCATCTTCTCTTTAAAATATTTGCGTGAAAAAGTTTCGTTCTGGAGCACACGAAAAGTCCATCCACCTACTTTCCTCCTAATAGCTCCGCCACTGAGGTTCATTGAGTCATCCACCGCATTTGTGTACTAAGCTATAAACTTACCCCCTCTTTCCTTCTATATAATTATTATCGCTTCTGTCTAATTGTCCATCCAATTCACCAAGAATGTGACACGATTTTCTCGCTATAGCTCGTTGGACTGGAATCGAGTAGAGGGGAAATAAAGTAATTCATTTCCACCCCTCTCACAACGCCGTACGTACGGTTCTCGTATACGGCGTTTCAATTTATATTACAGTGTGTACTTTTAGATAACGCTCTAAAGCAGAGGGGATGCCCCTCTGCTTTAGTCGTTTAGTTGAGAGTGCTCGGTGGACAACTTTCGATTGCCCGATAAACCGATAACCTTTCCTGCAATAAGTTCAGCCCTTGGCTTTTTCTTCAGGTATCTCTAGTTGGATTAGCGATTTGATTTGTTTTCGGGGTTTCTTCCATTTTTGGACTTTGACTTGTGTTGGAGCCTTATCCCTTTGAAGAGCCTTCGTATCAGATTTCTGTTCGTCGAGCCAAGATTTTATTCCACGCTTCCTCCAGCCCTCACCTCACGATAAGCACCTTGCGCTTCCTTAGTGGTTGGTCGATGTGTACCCCCACAGTGGACTTTCACCACCTAGATAATTGCCATGCCTGGCACACACAAAAAACATACTAAGATTAGTAGGACAAACCAAGGCATTGGTTTGTCCTACTATTTTTTTTATAGT
>NZ_JAGGPW010000038.1 GCF_018613655.1 Planococcus sp. ISL-109 | reverse complement strand
GTAAACGTATCAAATGACTTTACGAACGTCCGCGAAATTGCATACACTTTTACGAACGCTTTTCAGGTATAATGAGAGGAAATAATCGTTTTTAGAGGTGAATTATGGAACATCTGTAAACGTTAAAATAGATTAATGAGATTTCAACAAATAAGTTTGATGATTTTTACTCAGAAAAATAGCTCTCCTGTAAACTGAAAAAGTAGTTACAGGAAAGCGAGGAAAGTGGAGTGAAAAGAAGAATGACTTATTATCAAATTCATCAATTGAAAGAACAAGGTTTTAAAAAAGCAGCGATTGCAAGGAAGTTATCGTTAGCCTGGAATACCGTAAAAACTATGTACGACAAAACGCCGGAAGAATTGGAAGAGTTCCTAAGATCGCTTGAATCACGCCAAAAAAAGCTAGCTCCCTATCGGGATTATATTCTTGGGTGGCTGAGAGAGCATCCGGATCTCACAGGCGCACAAGTCTTGGATTGGCTGGAGGAGCGTTGTAATTATAAAGAAGCGAGTGAAGGCACAGTGAGGAATTACGTTAACGAATTAAGAGAAGTTCACCACATTCCAAAACTATTGAACCAGCGGGTGTATGAGGCGGTGCCGGAGTTACCGATGGGTGTACAAGGTCAAGTCGATTTTGGTCAGGATACGCCTATGACGACCACCGGAGAAAGAAAACGCGTTTACTGCATCGCCTTCGTTCTTTCCCACTCGCGTTTCAAATACGTGGAGTGGTTAGATCGTCCCTTCCGTACAGAAGATGTGGTTCGCTGCCATGAAAATGCTTTTCAATTTTACGGGGGAATGCCCCAGGAGATGGTCTACGACCAAGACGCGCTTATTTCCGTCAGTGAAAATGCGGGCGACCTTCTCTTCACAGCAGAATTCGAAAAATACCGGAAGCTTCGGAAATTCCAGATTTACCTCTGTCGGAAAAGTGATCCTGAATCTAAGGGGAAAATTGAGCAGGTCGTTAAATACGTCAAAGGAAATTTCAGTAAGAACCGTACATACGATAACCTGATTCTGTGGAACGAACTGACCGTAAAGTGGTTAGCACGCACGGGGAATTATAAAGTTCATCACAATACAAAAAAGAGACCAGTTGAAGTGCACGCCCTCGAAAAGCAACACTTGAAACCAGTCTCTTCCTTATTCTCTTTCGAGAATTCGCTTACTAAAAGTATAACAAGAACCGTTCATAAGGACAATGTCATTCGCTACTATGGAAATCGATATACGGTACCAGCCGGTACCTATCATCCAAACTCAGCAAACAAAGTTCATGTAAGCCGAAGTGAAAAAGAACAGCTTCTCATTCGTTTAAAATCGGATGGAGTTATTTTAGCACAACACACAATTTCTAAAGAAAAAGGAAAAGTGATTCGTGATCCTGCTCATAAGAAAGAAAAAGGAACAAAATCAGCTCTCCTGATCCATCAAATCAAAGAATTTTTTTCAGATCACGAACTAATCACTTGGTACCTGGATGAATTAAAACAAAAGTATCCCCGTCATTTAGTCGATCAGCTTAAAGTCATGAAAAGATCTATTGAAACACACCCAGATCAAATCGAACGCGGGCTGGAGCAAGCAAAGCTAATGAATCTCATCAGCGCTAACGACTTCCGGGATATTGTCTATTCTCTTGCGGAACAGTCAGGAAACATAAAAAGTGAGGCCATTCATGAGAACACGAAGTTTGATCATCTAAAGGCAGTAGAAAGACCCATCGATTTTTATGTCAACATGATGGGAGGGCAACAACCATGACAGCACCCGTTACCGCACTACAAGAGAAATTCCGTGCTCTGCGACTGGCTGAGACCGCAAAAGAGCTTCCAGCTCTTTTACGGAATGCAGAAAGTGAAAATTGGACCTACCATGAGCTCGTCCATGAATTGGTCAGTTATGAATTGGCATGTCGGGAAGAGAAAACGAGAGAACGATTTATGAAATGGGCCGACTTCCCATTTTTGAAAACCTTGGACGATTACCGCCTAGATGAACAGGATGCATTAGGAGAAAGAAACTTCAAGCAGCTCAGAGAACTGAGTTGGGTTGAAGAATGTTATACGCTCATTTTGATGGGCCCTCCTGGAGTTGGAAAAACCCACCTATCGGTGGGTCTCGGGATCGAAGCTGTCCAGCGTGGCTATCAGGTAGCGTTCATTTCCATGGCAGAGCTGATTTATGTACTGAAAACCCGAGAGTATACGAATAAGTCAAAAACTCGCTATAAACGCATGATGTCCTCAGATCTGATTATCATTGATGATGTGATGTACTTAACGATTGATTCAGCAGAGGCAAACCTATTCTTTCAGTTTATCTATCAGCTTTATGATCACGCGGCATTCATCTTGACATCTAACAAAGGGCCAAATGAATGGGGCAAGTTTTTAGGCGATGCCACACTCACTACAGCTATTTTGGACCGGTTGTTGCATCGTAGCCAAATCATTTCTTATAGCGATACGGACAGTCTCCGCATGAAACATCGGAAGACGTTATTTCCAGAAATAAATCATCAAACTTAATTGTCGTAATTTCATCAATTCCACTTGACGGTTACACCTCTCTGAGTGTCGGCTATTACCAGTAGCTCGACGGGAGACGTCTTCCCAAAAAGCACTTTGTGTTAGATCCGCTTCTAAATAGTGTTC
>NZ_JAGGPW010000037.1 GCF_018613655.1 Planococcus sp. ISL-109 | reverse complement strand
TCGATTCAGGAAGGCTATATCACCGAAGAGTCCTTGGCGATTGACGCCACGCATTTTGAAGCACGCGACAAGCCGACCGCGCCGAAGAAAAAGGAAAAGCCAGCGCCGAAGAAACTGGGACGAAAGCCGAAAGACGAACAGGCAGCCTGGCAAGCAGCGAAACAAAAACAGGAAGACGAAAAAACCCTCTATGAAAAAGAGATTGTCCATCAATTGGATGCCTCCATCGAGGCACTGGTCAACGAGATGCCGGTTGATCCGAAATGGGGCATCAAGAAAAACAGTGACGGAAAAAATACGTTTTGGTTCGGCTACAAAGCCCATTTGGCCGTGAGTACGGTGAGCCAGTACATCATCCGGGGGCTGATGAGTTCCGGCAGCTTGAATGATGGAAAAGCCGTCATCCCTCTCTTGAAGCAAATCCAGCAAACCATGCCAAGTCTTTTTCAAGCGGGCATCATGGACAAGGGCTACGATTACAAGCCCATTTATCACCAACTTCAGGAGATGAACCTCCACGCCGTCATTGCGTATAACCCGCGCCAGGAAGGTGAAGTCATCGGGTTCGATGAACATTTTGCGCCGACGTGTGTGCGGGAACATTCGTATCGCTACGACAGTTTTGACGCCAAATACGAAACCTTGAAATATGTCCGTCCCAAAGAGTGTGCGGCGTGTCCATTGAAAGACGATTCCCTTTGCCAAAAAATCTTTAAAATCAAAAGGTCAGTCGACCTTCGAAAGTATACGTCTCCGGCCAGAGGTTCCTTGAAATGGACGCTGTACTATAAACAGCGTGCCGCAGTGGAACGCGTCAACGCCTACTTGAAGGAGTATTTCGATTTAAATAACGTTCGGCACCGGACAGGCAAGAAAGCGAAAGTTCATTTTCAATTCGTTACCTTAATATACAACGCATCTCACTTGGCGAGTGATCGATTGAAAGCTGCCAAGCACGCAGCTTTAGCAGCCGCTTAAATTTAAAAAACAGAAAAAATGGTCGGTAAAGTCGTCTACACTTTTTTAAAAGTGCGATTTATGAAATTGATTCATATATGTTGAACTAAAGAAATATCAGTGAATTACCACTACTACTTGAACACTAACAATTTGCGAACAAACATATGTAGCAAAACAACGAAAAA
>NZ_JAGGPW010000004.1:152626-1103248 GCF_018613655.1 Planococcus sp. ISL-109 | reverse complement strand
ATTTATCCAGTTTTGAAAGAACAAGAAACTTTGCCTTACGGCAAAAAAAGACTTGTAAAACTCGTCAGAGTTGGTATAATAAGTCTTGTCTTTCGAAAATCTTATAGTCCAGTGATGATGGCAAAGAGGCCACACCCGTTCCCATCCCGAACACGGAAGTTAAGCTCTTTTGCGCCGATGGTAGTTGGGGGTCTCCCCCTGTGAGAGTAGGACGTCGCTGGGCACTACATATGGAGGATTAGCTCAGCTGGGAGAGCATCTGCCTTACAAGCAGAGGGTCGGCGGTTCGATCCCGTCATCCTCCACCACTTTTCATTTTGTTGCCGGAGTAGCTCAACTGGTAGAGCAACTGACTTGTAATCAGTAGGTTGAGGGTTCAAGTCCTTTCTCCGGCACCACTCATGTAGGAGCCATTAGCTCAGTTGGTAGAGCATCTGACTTTTAATCAGAGGGTCGAAGGTTCGAATCCTTCATGGCTCACCATTTTTTACAATTTAATTGCCACGCGGGTGTGGCGGAACTGGCAGACGCACTAGACTTAGGATCTAGCGCCTTCGGGCGTGGGGGTTCGACTCCCTTCACCCGCACCATTTTTGCGGAAGTAGTTCAGTGGTAGAACGCCACCTTGCCAAGGTGGAGGTCGCGAGTTCGACCCTCGTCTTCCGCTCCATTTTTTTGCACAGATGCCAACCCTAGCCGGGGTGGCGGAACTGGCAGACGCACAGGACTTAAAATCCTGCGGTAGGTGACTACCGTACCGGTTCGATTCCGGTCCTCGGCACCATTCTTTTGCGAAAAATCATATAATGCGCCCGTAGCTCAATTGGATAGAGTACTTGACTACGAATCAAGCGGTTAGAGGTTCGAGTCCTCTCGGGCGCACCATATTTATCAGTCATCATCCTATTTAGTCGGGAAGTAGCTCAGCTTGGTAGAGCACTTGGTTTGGGACCAAGGGGTCGCAGGTTCGAATCCTGTCTTCCCGACCACTTTATGGGGCCTTAGCTCAGCTGGGAGAGCGCCTGCCTTGCACGCAGGAGGTCAGCGGTTCGATCCCGCTAGGCTCCACCAACTAACATACTTTAAAGATCCTGGCGGCGTAGCTCAGCTGGCTAGAGCGTACGGTTCATACCCGTAAGGTCGGGGGTTCGATCCCCTCTGCCGCCACTTTTTTAGGACCTTTAGCTCAGTTGGTTAGAGCAGACGGCTCATAACCGTCCGGTCGCAGGTTCGAGTCCTGCAAGGTCCACCATTTATATATTACCATGGAGGAATACCCAAGTCTGGCTGAAGGGATCGGTCTTGAAAACCGACAGGGGAGTCAAATCCCGCGGGGGTTCGAATCCCTCTTCCTCCTCCATATTTACAAAATGTGTGGACAATTTTTTCTTCTATATTATTATCGCGGGGTGGAGCAGTTCGGTAGCTCGTTGGGCTCATAACCCAAAGGTCGCAGGTTCAAATCCTGCCCCCGCAACCAAATGGTCCCGTGGTGTAGCGGTTAACATGCCTGCCTGTCACGCAGGAGATCGCCGGTTCGATCCCGGTCGGGACCGCCATTTTTTTAAATATGGGTCAGTAGCTCAGTCGGTAGAGCATTAGATTGAAGCTCTAAGTGTCGGCGGTTCGATTCCGTCCTGACCCACCATATTGCGGGTGTAGTTTAGTGGTAAAACCTCAGCCTTCCAAGCTGATGATGAGGGTTCGATTCCCTTCACCCGCTCCAATGGGCCTATAGCTCAGCTGGTTAGAGCGCACGCCTGATAAGCGTGAGGTCGGTGGTTCGAGTCCACTTAGGCCCACCATTGTTCCGAAGTAGCTCAGTTGGTAGAGCACCGCACTGTTAATGCGATGGTCGTAGGTTCGAGTCCTACCTTCGGAGCCATAACTGGGGAAGTACTCAAGTGGCTGAAGAGGCGCCCCTGCTAAGGGTGTAGGTCGGTAACACCGGCGCGAGGGTTCAAATCCCTCCTTCTCCGCCAGTAATAGGCCCCTTGGTCAAGCGGTTAAGACACCGCCCTTTCACGGCGGTAACACGGGTTCGAATCCCGTAGGGGTCATATAAAAAGCGTCATGCATTCATATGCATGACGCTTTTTTCGTTTTTAGTTTGCACGACATTCTTAGAAACAAAGCTATGGGTTGTCATACCGACCATAACCAAAATTAAACCGAGTAAGGCAAGCGGGGAAGGAAATACAATGGACAGCAGTAACAATTCTCCCACGAGCGCAAAGATAACTTCCAAGGATTGCGTCGCTTCAACTGCAGCGAGTTTTGGCATATTGTCCCTAACCATATCGGTCGCCATAAAGAAAAGAACGGTCGCTATGCCTCCTGAACTGATGGCGACGACTATAGTTTGGTAAGTTTGAGTGAAAGAGGGTGCTCCGACTGTACTAAAGCCATATAACGATAAAATGAGCCAAAACGGCAGGCTAGCCAAAGTCATTCCAAGAACGCGTTGATATGCATCCAATCGTCCTTCGTAGAGTTCCATCATTTTTCGATTACCGAGCGGATAAGCAAAAGCAACAATCAATACAGGGATTAAACCAAGAAGAACGGTCATAATAGAAACACTTGTTAAATGGTCATGCTGGATTAAAACTATTCCTGCTAGGATGATCAATGAAAATATTAATCCTTTTAGCGGGATTTGTTGTCTATGAACTAATACTCGATTGGAAGTAGTTACTTTTATGTAAAATAGCGGTGTTAATAATGTGCCAGCAATAATTGTGACTTGCCACGTGCCGGCAATCAGCCAGCCAGGAGAATAAGCAGCTGCAAAGCACAGAGGAGCATAGAAAAGCCCGAACCCGACAAAACTCCAAAGTAACCATTATTTCTTATGGTTTGCCATTTCTTTAAAAAGAGAACTTAAATTGCCCCGGAGAAAAACGATTAAGAGCAGAAATGGGATTATGAAGAGATAGCGCAACGAAGCGCTCCATACCCAATGACCACCTCCAGCATCCATCAGAGCATTCACCACAAATGTAACGGCGAAAAATAGGGTGCCTATGATCCCTAATATGATCGGTTTCATAACATTTCTCATTTCTGTATATACTAAAAACAATATATCGCAACTTAGTGTTTTATACTATATATAGAAAGGAGTTGTCTGAAAGACTAAGCTTTAAACTTTATATAGAAAGAAAAAGCTGACGGGGGGCGCTCCTGTCAGCTTTTCCATATTCATGATAAAAAATAATCAACCAATAGTCCGATTGCCAGTAAGAAGCTAAATAAAGTATTTGTGATGCCGGTATCTTTCATAGCTGGCATGACTTGCAGAGGTTCAGTATAACGCTTGAATATCATAATGACTTTAATCGGTTTTATTATACTCAGTAAAACCAATAAGGCCCAGGGGCTGACGGTTCCGAGTACGACCAATAAAATGATCCATGCATAGGACAAAATAAAGAACCACATGAAAATCGTAACGGCTGCTGGCCTGCCAGCTAAAATCGCCAAGGTCCGTCTGCCGCTTTTCTCATCTCCGACCATATCGCGGATATTATTGGCCATCATGATTGCAGCAACGAGCAATGTGCTTGGTATAGCTAGCATGATAGCTGTAGTTGTGATTGTTCCCGTTTGGACATAAAAGGCGACAATGACGATGAGAAAGCCCATGAATAATCCGGAAAATAATTCCCCGAGCGGTGTATAAGCGATCGGATAAGGGCCACCGGTATAGAAAAAACCTACCAACATCCCGATTCCACCGACTGCAAGGAGCCACCAGCTTGTAGCTGCAGCAATATAGAGGCCGAGCACTGCGGAAATGGCATATAACAAAAAGGCGAGTACAAGAACGGTTTTTGGGGAAACACCATTGCGCACGATTGCACCGCCTATGCCGATGGATTCCTTGGTGTCCAGCCCGCGTGCATAGTCGTAGTATTCGTTGAACATATTGGTGGCTGCTTGTATCAGTAAACTGGCTATCAGCATTGCGAGAAACAGTGGCCAATCTAAAGTGCTGTAGTGGATGGCAATCATGGTCCCGAGAAAAACGGGTGCGAATGATGCGGTCAATGTATGAGGGCGGGTAAGCTGCCACCAGACGCGCCAACCGCTATCAGCTTGTATGGAATGTGTCATTTGTATCTCTCCTATTCATTTCATTCCAACCTATATTGTACTTCAAAACGAAGATTTTTACAGCATATGTTGTGCTGAATTCCAGAGAAAGGGGTATGATAGAAGGCAGAGAGTAAAATGCATCACAGCTGTTTGACGCTGTAGTAAACGGAGGTAATCCGGTGAATCCACAATCGTATTCATCAACCGAAAAATTGGCAGCGAACCGCTTTAGCGGCTATCGCTTTTATACGGAAACCATCGAAGTTTCCACCATGTCTGCACTAGCATTTTTTGAAGCGGGACAAGAATCATATGAAGGGAAGCGTATGTTCTGGCAGAACCGCGAAAAATCCTTTACGATGGTCGGTCTTGGGCATGCATATGTTTTGACAGCAGATGATCATGAAGAGCGCTATAAAAGCATACAACAGGACTGGCAAGCGTTAAGTGCACAATTGGTCAACGAGGAAACGGCTGTGCAGCCGGTTTTGTTCGGCGGCTTTTCATTCGACCCCTTGAACAATCAGCCGAGCGAATGGAGAAACTTCCCGCAGGCTTATTTTGCCATGCCGACTTTCCAGTTGATTGTGAAAGGGGAGCAGGCTTATGTCAGTGTCCACTTGATCACCAACAAACCGAACAGTTTTGCGGATTTTGAAGCACTTCGAAAAGAACGCGATCGGCTTATTCATGCAACACAAGTTTCGGAGCCGAAAGTGTATATGAAACCACGCGTACTGGAAAAGAAGGAATTGAAAAAAGAAGAATATATGCGCTCGATTGAAAAAGTTACGAGAGTGATCCGATCCGGCGAAGTTGATAAAGTCGTCATCGCTAGGGCACTGGGGCTGCGTTTTGAAGAGCCGCTGTCAGCAGCGGCTGCTCTCTCACAAGCGGCAAATGAACAGCCGGAAAGCTTTTTGTTCGGTTTAGAAGCGGGAGAGCAGTTCTTCTTCGGTGCGACACCGGAGCGGCTCGTCAAAGTGGAGGCGCAAAAAGCATTGTCCACTTGCCTTGCTGGATCAACCCCTCGCGGGAAATCGGTGGAGGAAGATGAGGCATTGGGAAATGCTTTGCTGAACGATTCGAAAAACCGTTCCGAGCACCAATACGTAGTACAAATGATCGGCGATGTGTTTAAAGAACATTGTTCGATCCCACAAATTCCACACATTCCTAAATTGATGAAAATACGCGATATCCAGCACCTTCATACACCGGTAGAAGGGCAATTGAAAAACGGCAGTTCGCTCCTGGATCTGGTCGAAGCGCTGCATCCGACACCAGCTCTTGGCGGTGAACCGAAACATCAAGCTTTGAGTTTGATCCGTTCATATGAGCCGTTGAATCGGGGCTATTATGCATCGCCGATCGGATGGATTGATGCGAAAGGCGACGGAGAATTTGCAGTGGCGATTCGGTCAGCATTGATTGATGGCAATAAGGCGTATTTGTATGCAGGCGGCGGAATTGTAGCTGATTCGACGCCGGAAGCCGAATATGAAGAGACGTGGGTCAAGTTCCGTCCGATGCTCCGAGTCCTGGGAGGAAATCTTCATGACGAATCGTGAGTTTTTAACTGAATACGTGTTTGCATTTACGCATTCCCTTGTTCAGGCTGGTGTCCAAAAAGCGGTCATCAGCCCTGGGTCCCGTTCGACACCACTGGCTTATGCTTTCATGAAACAAGAGGGCATGGAAACCTACCGCCAAATCGATGAGCGTTCCGCTGGATTTTATGCGCTCGGCTTGGCTAAAGCGACGAACAGCCCAGTTGTTTTAGTGTGTACGTCCGGAACTGCGGCCGCCAATTATTTTCCGGCGATTGTCGAGGCGTTCTATGCGCGCGTGCCGCTGATCGTCGTAACGGCAGACCGTCCGCACGAATTGCGGGAAGTCGGTGCGCCGCAAGCGATCAATCAAATCAATTTATTCGGTTCCCATGTTAAATGGTCGGTGGATTTGCCGTTGCCTGAACAAGGCAACCGCTTAGATTATTTGGCACGTCATTTGGCGAGAGCCGCTGCAGTGGCAGAGACGGCGCCGAAAGGGCCGATCCATTTGAATGTACCGTTCCGTGAACCACTAGGCATCGATTTTGACCAACCGTACGAAAGCGTGAGCGAACTGCACCGATTTGAAAGCAGCCAGCAGCTCTCGGCTGAAGCTCAGGGCTTTTTAGAGGAATCCCTCGCACAAAGACGAGGCCTGTTGATTGCCGGAGAAAATACCGGGCATATTTCAGAAGAGCAATGGCGGTTTATCCGCCAGCTCGGATGGCCGGTGCTTGCGGACCCTTTGTCGAATCTGCGGGCAAACATTCCAGAAGATATGCACGGATTGATTATCGATTCGTATGATGCCTTACTGAAAAATGAAAGCTTTACTAAGCGTATTATACCGGACGTTGTCGTAAGAACCGGGCCTCAGCCCGTGTCAAAACCGCTCAGCTTATTCCTGTCAAAAATAAAACCGAAGCGTTATATCGTCATCGACGAAAGCCCGATGCTGCGCGACCCGCAATCGATTGTCACGCACCATATCCAGCAAGATTCTTCTGCTTTATGGAAACTGAAGCTTAGTGAATGTCCGGATAGTTCGTATCTCAATCTGTGGATGGAAGCGGCAGTGATTGCGCGCGCCACTATCGCGGAGCATTGTGGGCAACAAGTGGATGAGGGCGTATTGGCGCAAGCCTTTTTTGAGGAATTGGACGGGTGTGACTTGACCGTCAGCAGCAGCATGCCGATACGGGATGCTGACACTTACTTCCAAGTGACGGAACGGGATGTCCAAATTTTTGCGAACCGGGGCGCCAATGGCATTGACGGAGTGGTCTCGACGGCTTTTGGAATCCAATCCGCAAAAGGCCGGCCTGGATTTTTATTGATCGGCGACTTGGCGCTCTTGCACGATTTAAACGGCTTGATCGCATCGAAGCTTCAAGCTGCTGATATGACGATTGTGGTCATGAATAATGACGGCGGTGGCATCTTTTCGTATTTGCCGCAGTCACAAGAAGAACGGTACTATGAAGAGCTGTTCGGCACACCGACAGGAATTGGCTTTAAAGCGGCGGCCGAAATGTATGATGCCGAGTATTTTTCTGCGGATACGGTAGAGGAGTTGCAATACGCGCTTAGAACTCCGAAAGAAAAGCCGGTCCGCATCATTGAAGTGACGACGGACCGTGCGCACAATGTCACGACACACCGGAAGTTGTGGAGCCGGCTGAACGAGGAGCTCGACAAATGGAACTGACGGTTCGCGGTGTGTCTTATCATATCGAAATGACAGAACAAGACTATGCCCCGGTTATCGTGCTGCTACATGGTTTTACGGGCAGCACCGACACTTGGAAAAGAACAGTGCAACACTGGCCGGAATACAAAGTGGTCGTGGTCGATCTTATCGGCCACGGCAAAACAGAGAGCCCCCTGGACGCTAGCCGTTATAGCATGGAGCAGCAGCTGGAAGATTTGGAGGCGATCTTTGAAGCCTTGCAGTTGCCGCAATTTACATTGCTCGGCTATTCGATGGGCGGGAGAACCGCGCTTGCCTATGCGTGTGAATATCCTGTAAGGGTGCAAAGGCTCGTGTTGGAAAGTTCTTCTCCCGGCTTGCGGGATGAGCAGGCCAGACGCACAAGGCGAGAAAGCGATGCTGCACTGGCTTATTCGATTATTGAAAATGGCATAGAACCGTTTATTGATAAGTGGGAACGTATCCCGTTATTTGAAAGCCAAAAATCATTACCGTACGCGTTTCAGCAGGAAGTGCGAAATGAGCGTTTGGCTCAATCGACTATAGGCTTGGCGAACAGTCTGCTTGGGATGGGCAGCGGTTCACAGTCTTCTTATTGGGACTGCCTTCTGGGGCTGGACATGCCGGTGATGCTCGTAACCGGAGAGCTGGATCCGAAGTTTTGTGCCATCGCACAGGAAATGAACAAGAGGTTGCCGAATGCACAGCACAAGCTCATCTATGCAGGACATGCGATTCATGTGGAAAAACCAGCCGAATTTGCTACAATGGTAAAGGAACTATTAAATTGAATTATCGAGGAGGACTAATATGACAACACGTCAATGGGTTACAGAACGTACATATGAAGACATCAAATACGAAACGTATAACGGCATCGCCAAAATCACCATCAACCGTCCGGAAGTGCGCAACGCATTCCGTCCGAAAACAGTTCACGAATTGATCGATGCATTTTCACGTGCGCGTGATAATGCCGAAGTCGGCGTCATCGTCTTGACGGGAGAAGGCGAGAAAGCATTCTGCTCGGGCGGCGACCAATCCGTTCGCGGACACGGCGGCTATGTCGGTGAAGATGAAATTCCGCGCCTCAACGTCTTGGACTTGCAACGCCTCATCCGCGTCATTCCAAAACCGGTTGTCGCGATGGTCGCTGGATATGCGATCGGCGGCGGACACGTTTTGCACGTCGTCTGCGATTTGACGATTGCTGCGGACAACGCACGCTTCGGCCAAACTGGACCGCGCGTCGGTTCATTTGATGCAGGCTACGGTTCAGGTTACTTGGCACGCATCATCGGACACAAGAAAGCACGCGAAATCTGGTACCTGTGCCGCCAGTACGATGCACAGGAAGCGCTTGATATGGGCCTTGTCAACACGGTCGTACCTTACGAACAGCTGGAAGACGAAACGGTTCAGTGGTGCCAAGAAATGCTCGAAATGAGCCCGACCGCACTGCGGTTCGTTAAAGCGGCGATGAATGCCGATACAGATGGCCTCGCAGGACTTCAGCAAATGGCTGGCGACGCGACATTGCTTTACTACACAACGGATGAAGCAAAAGAGGGCCGCGATGCGTTCAAAGAAAAACGCAAACCGGACTTTGGCCAATTCCCGCGGTTCCCTTGATCATAAGTTTTCACAAAGAGCTGTCTTCTTCGGAGGCAGCTTTTTTTCAATCAACTTACCCTTAAACTAAAGTAATCACGGAATAGGCTTGAAAGAAAGGATTTTGAAAATGACTTATCCGAATTGGCTGACGCAGCGTGCTTATCTGACAGGAAATCAACTGGCTTTATCTTATGGCGAGAACGAATGGACGTTCAACGAAGTGAATGAGCTCGCACTCGAATATTCCGGGAAGCTAGCAAGTTTTGGCATCACTGAAAAGTCACGGGTGGCGCTGCTGTCGAAATCGCATCCAGATGCTGTTTTTGTTATGTACGGCTGCATGCACATCGGCTGTGAAATGGTCATGCTCAATGAACGGTTGGCCGGAGGGGAGCTTGCGTATCAGATCGACGATGCACAAGTGGACCGTGTGCTGGTGCATACGGCACTTATGGAGAAAGTGGCCGTAACAAATCCGATTTCCTTTGATGAACTGAAGAGCGTTGAACCAGTCGACTTTTTGCTGAAGACCGAATGGCCAAAAGACCGGACGATTTCAATCATGTTCACATCGGGAACGACCGGCAATCCAAAAGGGGTCAGACAGACGGCTGAAAACCATTTTTCCAGCGCGGTTTCTTCCGCGTTGAATCTTGGGGTATCGCCCGATGACGTTTGGCTATGCACCGTTCCGCTGTTTCACATTAGCGGGTTTTCGGTATTGATGCGCTCGCTCATCTACGGCATGGGCGTCCGGCTGTATGAGAAATTCGATGCGGCGGCATGTGCTGATGAATTGTGCAAAGGGCAAGTGACACACAGCTCGATGGTCGGCGTGATGCTCGAACAGGTGCTACGGGAGATCGAGCAGCGGGACCTGCGCGTGTCTCCGCGCTTCAAGCAGATCCTTGCAGGCGGCGGCCCAGTGCCGGTATCGTATTTGCAGCGTGCGGAAGCGCATGGCATTCAAGTGCTGCAGACATATGGCATGACGGAAACCTCCTCTCAGACAACGACTTTGCAGCCGGCTGATGCGAAGACGAAAATCGGCTCTGCCGGAAAACCGTTGTTTTTATACCAAGTGAAAATCGACGGCGCGCACGGGGCGGGTGAAAATGGTGAGATATTCATTAAAGGACCTCAAGTGACACCTGGCTATATCGGCCAATTTCGGGAGCGGCCTGTCCAGATAGACGGATGGCTGCCGACTGGGGATATCGGATATCTCGACGTGGAAGGCTTTCTGTATGTCGTCGACAGACGCTCGGACCTGCTCGTATCGGGCGGGGAGAATGTTTACCCGGCTGAGATCGAAAAAGTCTTGATGGCGCATCCGGCAGTGAGGGAAGCCGGGGTATGCGGCATGCCGGATGAACAATGGGGGGAAGTGCCAGCGGCTTTTGTTGTGTTGGATGATGTCCAGGCGAAAGAACAATTGCCTTCTTTTTGCCGGAAACATTTAGCCGGCTATAAAGTGCCGAAAATCTTCCATGTAGTGGACGAATTGCCACGGAGTGCATCCAATAAACTGCTTAGAAGGGAATTGAAGAAATGGCTGTGACGATTTCAGATATTCAATTTGATCCGGTCAAACAGCCATTAAAACAGCCCTTTCTAACGGTGCTGCAACGGGTCGAAGCTCGCGAAGTGACAATCGTGACGCTTCGGGACACGGATGGCCGTGAAGGGTACGGCGAATGCGTCGCCTTTGATACGCCTTGGTATACAGAAGAAACGGTAGCGGGCAGCCGATTTGTCATGGAGCAAGTTCTAGCTCCGCTGTTGATCGATCAGCGTTTGGCTGAACCGTCTGATGCGGACCGCCTATTTTCCAGCGTTAAAGGCAATCGCATGGCAAAGGCCGCTATGGAAATGGCCGTATGGGATCTTTTCGCGAAAAGCGCTGGATTGCCGCTTCATCTGTTTGTCGGTGGAACCGCTGAACCGGTACCGGCCGGTGTGGTGGTCGCAGCAGAAAGCGGCGAAATAGAAAGCCGCATTCAACAGGCGGTCGACTGTGGCTACCGGCGTATCAAACTCAAAATTTCACCAACGTCTGATGCTGCACTTTTGGAAAAAGTTATAAAAAACTATCCTGATACATCGTTTTACGCCGATGCCAATGGCAGTTTTTCAGGGCACCGACTGGAAGTTTTGCAGAAATTTGACCAAGTGGGCTTTTCGTTGATCGAACAGCCGTACGAGGAACAACAATGGATATTGCACCGCGATGCACGAAAAACGATGAAGACGCAAATCTGCCTGGATGAAAGCATTGCCAGTCTGGAAGATGCCAAGCGCATGGTGGAACAGCAGGCAGGAGACATAATCGTCCTGAAGATGGGACGCCTCGGCGGCTGGACGGAAACTTTAAAGCTTGTGGAGTTTTGCCGTCAGCAACAGGTGGAGATGTGGGTCGGCGGCATGATTGAATTCGGCATATCAAAGGCGCATAATCTGGCGCTGGCCTCTTTACCGGAAATCAAGTTGACGGGGGATTTTTCAGCTTCGGACCACTTTTGGAAGAAAGACATCATCGCTCCGGAAATCCGTGTAGAGCAAGGGGAAATCAAACTTAGCCAGGACCCAGGAATCGGTTATAGGCTTACAATATAAAAAACTCGCCGAAGGAGTACTCGGCGAGTTTTTATTATTTCAAGACCGTTTCAAGGACTTGCAAGTTCTTTTCCATCAAAGTGAAATAGGTTTCGTTGTTGTCGATATCTTCTTGGGTCAAGACGCCGAGGTTATGCATTTCGATCGCTTCAGCGCCGACTTCGTTTTGGATGACTTCCGTCAGGTTCGACGAAACGTTTTGTTCGAAGACGATGTACTGAATGTCCTGTTCACGAGCCATATCGACAATTTCGGTCAATTCTCTTTGTGACGGTTCGTCTTGGCTGTTCAAGCCGGCCACTGCTACTTGGTTAAAGCCATAAGGAGCAGACAGATAACCGAAAGCGGAGTGGGAGACGAAGAAGGTGTCACGTTCGACTTGCGTATTTAAGTTCTGGAATGACTCATCAAGCGCTTCTAGTTCAGCAACGAGTTCCTCATAGTTTTGTTCAAATTGCTCTGCACCTTCAGGGTCTGCGTCTGTCAATGAATCGCGGATAGAAGCTGCCAATTGTTGGCTCAATACGGGAGAGATCCATACGTGCGGATCAGTGGAGCCGTGGTCATGTTCTTCATGGCCAAGTTCATCTTCTTCATGTCCTTCTTCATCTTCTTCCTGTCCATGCTCGTCTTCCTCGTCGCCATGAGCCTCTTCACTTGCAGCTGCTTCTAGTTGTTCGTCCGTAATTGCATCTGCAGTGGCAACGAATTCAAGGTTTTCATCTTGCAAAGTTTGCTGTGCACTGTCAATAAAGCCTTCTAGCCCCAGTCCGACATAGAACAACAGATCTGCATCTGCCATATTGATCATATCTTTTTGCGTCGGTTCAAACGTATGCTCATTTGACCCTGGCGGATAAACCGATTTGACATCGACGCGGTCTCCACCGATCCGTTCTGCGAAATAGACGAGCGGATAAACGGTCGCATACACATCGACTTTTTCTGCAGCCGTCTCATCGACTGTATCATTTTCCACTTCGGGTTCCTCAGTACCGCCGCATGCGGCCAACAGCAAAATAAGTGCAAGTCCTGTTATCGATAAAATTTGTTTCATAATGTTCCTCCAAAAATTCAGTATAGTTTTATAAAATGTAATGATTACGTTTTATTGACTCTTAGAATCATACAATAGAACATCGCGGAATACAAGAAAAAAAGCCATCTATTTTTTAGGGGGCCATTTTTCCGGGACGAAATCCACTCCGCCTTTATGGAACGGGTGGCAACTCAATATACGGCGCATTGCGAGATAGCCGCCTTTTAGCGCCCCGTGTTTTTCCACCGCTTCGATGCCGTAATGCGAACAGGTCGGGTAAAAGCGGCAGCTCGGCGGTGACAATGGGGAGATGAAACGCTGGTAAAAACGAAACAATTTCACTAATACGGTTTTCATAATGGTTCCACTTCTTTCTGTATGGTTACGATTCACTGATGTTTATTGTAGGGGTTTTAGAGGTATTTATAAAGCAGAAGAGCTTATCAATAAAAATGGAGAGTGATGAATTGTGTCAAAAAAACTTAACGAAGAATTGAACGTCCAAGTAGCAACGTGGTCAGTGGTCTACACGAAATTACATAATTTCCACTGGTACGTCAAAGGCCCATCTTTCTTTACATTGCACATGAAATTCGAAGAGCTTTACAATGAAGCGACGCTACATATGGATGAGATTGCAGAGCGCTTATTGGCACTTGGCGGCAAGCCGGTAGCAACGATGAAAGAGCAATTAAAACTTTCCGTAGTCACTGAAGCGACAAGCAGCGAAAGCGCGGAAGACATGGTCGAGACGGTCGTTTCCGATTACGATAAAATCATGAAGTCCTTGAAAAAAGGCATGGAACTTGCTGCTGAAGATGGCGATGACATGACAGAAGATATGTTCAACGCCATTCATCAAAATTTGGAGAAGCATTCTTGGATGTTGTCTGCATTTCTCGGCGAAAAGAAGTAGAATAGAAGAAATGGGGCGTACGACCGTTTTCCGGTTGTGCGCTTTTTTCTAGAGCCGGGAGGACTTTCTATGGAATACACGGACTTGAACGACTGTAATTGCCAGTTGTTTTTCGAACAAGGGCAGTCGCAATTAACGAGCAGGCATGTGCTGGTCATTGCGAAATGGAACGGCGACTGGCTGCTGACGAAACATCGCGAACGCGGCTTGGAATTTCCGGGAGGCAAAGCAGAACCTGGCGAATCGCTTGAAGAAGCCGCGAAGCGGGAAGTGTACGAGGAAACGGGTGCCAGCGCAGAGCAACTCGAATGGATTGCAGAATACACAGTCAATGCGGATACGCCTTTCAGTAAAACGGTGTTCGCTGCCGTCATTACGGGCATCGACGACATCGCCCGCATGGAAACGGAAGGGGCGGTACTCGTCCCACAATTGATGATTGATAAACGTTATAGCTTCCTGATGCGCGATAAAGGCATGGAGGAAATCATAAAGAAGGTGAAGAGGCTTGAAAAATGGAGACATTGAATCGGCGAGATGGTATCCGTCACCCAATCCGAACGTCAGCCTGAGAGAGCTGACGTATTGGTCTGAAGGTTTGCGCGTCAAAGGTTTACTGGCTCAGCCGAAAACAGGAGAAAACGCCAGAGGGATTTTGTATTTGCGCGGCGGCATCCAGTCGATAGGCATGGTGCGGCCGGCAAGGATTGCACAATTTTCCGCAATGGGTTTTACGGTGTTCGCTCCTTATTACCGCGGAAACCGCGGTGGGGAAGGCAAGGATGAGTTTGCCGGAGAAGACAGATGGGACGCAGTACACGCAGTCGATGTGCTGAAGAAATTCACTAGTGGACCGGTTCACTTACTGGCATTTTCAAGAGGGGGTATCATGGCAATTTGGACTGCCGTTTTGCGGGAGGATATTTGCTCTGTGGTGACTTGGGCTGGTGTAACCGATACCGTGGTGACCTATAAAGAGCGGATCGATATGCGACGGATGATGAAACGACTCTATGGCGGAACCCCAAATACAACGCTTCCCGCATTTGAAGAGCGCAATCCGCTCAAGCATCTGGCTAAAAGCGATGCGGCTTTCCTGATCATCCACGGCCTGAAAGATGAACATGTTTCAGTGCAGCAGGCTTTTCTTTTGGAAAAAGCGCTAAAGCTCAATGGCCATAGCTTTGAAACGTGGTATTTTCCGGAATACACGCATTTTTTCCCTCCGCAAGCCAACATCCAAACCGCCAAAGCTTTGACGGTTTGGATGATCAATCAAGAAGAGGCAGGAAAAAGGGCTGACCGCACAGTAAAAGCCATAGCGGCTGAGCAAAAAAAAAAAGTATGACTGAATAGATCACTTTCAAGGTGAAAAACTCCATAGAAAAAGGACGAAGAAAAATGATTGATTTTTCCTCGTCCTTTTTTATTGATTTAGTTGTGGGTAGGTCCGCCCTTAACGCTGATGGCCGGATCCACTGTTCCGAATTTCTCGAAGTTGTCTTTGAACTTCTTCGCCAAGTGCTGTGCTTTCACATCATAAGCTGCTGTGTCAGCCCATGCATTGCGCGGGTTCAATACTTCAGTCGGGACGCCAGGAATTTCTTTTGGCATATTCAAGCCGAATACGGATTCGGTTTCCATTTCCGCATCTTGAAGCTCGCCGCGGATTGCAGCGCGCACCATTGTACGTGTGTAAGACAATTTCATACGGCTTCCGACGCCATATTCTCCGCCAGTCCAGCCTGTGTTGACAAGATATACTTCTGCGCCGTGCTCATTGATTTTGTCGCCGAGCATTTTTGCGTATACCGTTGCGTGTAGCGGCAGGAATGGTGAACCGAAGCAAGTCGAGAATGTCGCTTCCGGAGATGTGACGCCACGTTCAGTGCCGGCAAGTTTAGACGTGTAGCCGCTAAGGAAGTGGTACATCGCCTGTTCTTTCGTCAATTTACTGATCGGAGGCAATACGCCAAAAGCATCAGCCGTTAAGAAGACGATCGTTTTCGGGTGCCCTGCAACAGAAGGAGTTACGATATTATCGATGGCCTCAATTGGGTAGGCGGCACGCGTGTTTTCTGTCAATGAACCGTCATCGTAATCCGGGATACGTGTATCTTCGTCAACGACCACGTTTTCGAGGACAGAACCAAAACGGATGGCATCATAGATTTGCGGCTCGTTTTCACGGGACAGATTGATCGTTTTTGCGTAGCAGCCGCCTTCGATATTAAAGACGCCGTTATCGGACCAGCCGTGCTCATCGTCGCCGATCAGCTTGCGGTCCTCATCAGCGGATAACGTCGTTTTGCCTGTTCCGGAAAGGCCGAAGAATAAAGTAACATCGTCTTCTTTTCCGACGTTTGCTGAACAGTGCATCGGCAGAATGTTTTTTTCAGGCAGGATGTAGTTCATGATCGAGAAGATAGATTTTTTCATTTCGCCAGCGTACTCTGTACCGCCGATCAAGATGATTTTCTTTTCCATTGAAACGATGATGAAAGTTTCAGAAACCGTGCCATCGACCGCCGGGTCCGCTTGGAACGTTGGAGCGTACACAACAGTGAATTCAGCTTCGTGCGCAGCCAGTTCTTCCGCAGTCGGGCGGATGAACAATTGGTGGGCGAAAAGGTTGTGCCATGCATATTCTGTGATCGTCTGAATCGCAAGACGGGATTCAGGATCTGCACCAGCGAAGCCTTTGAAGACGAACAATGCGTCTTTTTGTTTCAAATGATTGATGACTTTAGCATATAGGTTTTCAAAGATTTCAGAAGAAATCGGGCGGTTTACATTGCCCCAGTCAATTTTGTCTTTCGAAATTTCCTCTTCTACCATATACTTGTCTTTAGGCGAACGGCCCGTGTATTTACCGGTTTCGGCTTTTACTGCGCCTTCGCGCGTAAGAACTGCCTCTCCCCGGGATGTTGCAGCTTCCACCAATTGGGGAACCGACAATTGCATTTTAATATTCGAGCCGTTCAAAAGCTCTTTCAAATCATTTGCAAAGTTCACTGAAGTCATATATATGTACCTTCCTTTTCGTTTATTCCCAAGTGAATGGGGAAGATGTATATTCGAACATTAGTATAACACATTGGCATGATTAGTCTATACTAATAACCATAAATCTTTCAATGTTCATGAATTATGCATATTTTATAGTATAAAGCCGGATGCGCACAAAAATCGGGCAAGTGTTTCCGCTAAAACCGTTGACAGCGGTTGACGCATTCCGTATGATGGAAAATTGTACGGATACTCTTATTCCGAGCTGGTGGAGGGGACAGGCCCTATGAAACCCGGCAACCTGCTGCATTTGCAGAGAAGGTGCCAAACCTGAAGCAAGGAACTCAACCTTGGACGATAAGAGTGAAAGGTGCTTATGATGATTTCTCCTTTCCTCATTTATTTATGAGCGAAGGGATTTTTTTATGAAATTGCCCTTAATCCTCGTGTGAAAGGCCACAACGGCTTGAAGTTCAATCCAGTTCGACTGGAACGGACTTGACATGGGAAAACGAGTACCGTATCAATTTCGAGAGCAATCTCGCAGGATATAAGGAGGAACATTTTTTGACAAACCGTCGATTATTCACATCAGAATCAGTAACAGAAGGACATCCGGATAAGATCTGTGACCAAATTTCGGATGCCATCCTTGATGCAATCTTAGCAGCAGACCCGAACGCACGGGTTGCATGCGAAACTACAGTAACAACAGGTTTGGTGCTGGTTGCGGGGGAAATTACGACATCTACGTATGTCGACATCCCGAAAGTAGTGCGCCAGACAGTTAAAGATATCGGCTATACACGTGCGAAATACGGCTTCGACTCTGAAACAAGCGCTGTTTTGACAGCGATTGATGAGCAGTCTCCGGATATCGCAGCCGGGGTCAACGTTGCCCTTGAAGCTCGTGAAGGCCAAATGACAGATAAAGAATTAGATGAAATCGGAGCAGGAGACCAAGGTCTGATGTTCGGCTATGCATCCAACGAGACAGAAGAATTGATGCCATTGCCGATCAGCTTGGCGCATAAATTGGCTCGCCGTCTTGCAGAAGTGCGCAAAGAAGAGATCCTTCCATATTTGCGTCCGGACGGTAAAACACAAGTGACGATCGAATATGATGAAAATAATAAACCGGTTCGCGTGGACACCATCGTCATCTCCACTCAGCATCACCCAGAAGTGACACTTGAGCAGATTCAGCGCAATATTAAAGAATATGTCATCAACGCAGTCGTACCGGCTCACTTGATCGACGACGAAACAAAATACTTCATCAACCCGACAGGCCGTTTTGTTATCGGCGGACCTCAAGGGGATGCTGGCTTGACTGGCCGCAAAATCATTGTAGATACTTACGGCGGTTACGCGCGCCACGGCGGCGGTGCTTTTTCGGGCAAAGATGCGACTAAAGTGGACCGTTCTGGTGCATACGCCGCACGCTATGTTGCGAAAAACATTGTCGCTGCAGGCCTTGCAGATAAATGTGAAGTGCAGCTGGCGTATGCGATCGGTGTCGCACACCCGGTGTCGATTGCTATCGATACGTTCGGGACTGGCACTGTAAGCGAAGACAAATTGATCGAGCTTGTGCGCGCCAACTTTGATTTGCGCCCAGCAGGCATCATCAAAATGCTCGACCTGCGCCGTCCGATCTACAAGCAGACTGCAGCGTATGGCCATTTCGGCCGCACGGATGTCGACCTTCCGTGGGAACGGACCGATAAAGTGGAAGCTTTGAAAGCACAAGCGAACGCGTAAACAGCGACTTCAATCAGTGGGAGTGTAAGCTTCCTGAAATGCAGCACAAAAAGCAGGCGGAGAAATTTCTCCGTCTGCTTTTTGTTATTGAAGCGATTTATAATAAGCGGCTTTTTCAGCGTATTCCCGAGTGATGCGCTCCATGTCCTTTCTATCGTCATCGTTCAATTCCCGGACGACTTTTGCGGGACGGCCGAATGCTAATGTGCCGGGCGGGATTTTTTTGCCTTGAGCGACTAGGCTCCCGGCACCGATAAATGCGCCTTCGCCAATTTCAGCACCGTCCAGGATGACAGAGCCCATGCCGACGAGTGCGCCTTTGCGGACTGTGCAGCTATGAAGCGTCACTTGATGGCCGATTGTCACATTATCTTCTAAAATGAGCGGGTTGTCCGGGCTTTGGTGGAGCATAGACAAATCCTGGATATTGGTATTTTCCCCGATGATAGTCGCCGCGACGTCGCCGCGGATGACCGTATTGAACCAAACAGAGGAATTTGCGCCAATGGTGACGTCTCCCGTAACGGTCACAAAGTCTGCAATGAATGCCGAATTGTCAATTTTTGGTGATTTGTCTTTATATGGATAGATCATGGCAAAGCTCCTTTATCATTGATAAGATGTAGTTAGTTCTAATCGTATCAAAACAAACGAAAAGGTCAATCGAACAAGCTTTATAAAGGAGGCGCGGATATGTGGAAATGGCTGGCAGAAGGAGAGGCAAAAGGTGTTGTGGTGCTGATTCATAATGCTTACGAAGAGCATCGGCGCTATGCATGGCAAATCGAGAAATGGCGCACGAACGGGTTTCACGTCTATATGGGGGATCTGCCGGGACACGGCATACAGGCTTCAGAGGACGGGGTGCACCGGGAACATTTTTTCGAGTACGACAAAGCGGCTGCGGAGTTGCTCCGGCTGGCTGCTGAAAATGTGCTGCCAATTGTATTGATTGGCCATGGCTTAGGTGCAATTGTCGCCATCCATGCACTTTCTGCCAACCGCCACCCGGTGTCAGCAGTGATTCTCACATCTCCGTGGTTTGAATTGAAGAAATTTCCAGCGAAGCAATCATTCCCGCTGTCCGGAATAAGCAAGCTTGGAGGAAAGCGCAAAGTCGACCATGGCATTGAGCTGCGCCATTTGACGCGGCGTAAGTTTCAAGATGGGCAAGCTAAGGCGGGTGAAGCGATCTACTCACTCAGCACGCCGGCTTGGTGGAAAGAATTGCAGAGCTATATGGAGCAGGCAGGCAAAACGCAAATTCCAGATGTCCCAGTGATGCTCAACTTGGGACAGCGCGATTTGATCACCAAAACAAAACTTAGCCGCGATTGGCTGTCTACGCAGACGTTAGCGGAATTCCATTTTAAAGAATGGCCGTTTTGCTATCATGACCTGTTCCAGGAGCCGGAACGGGAAGAAGTATTTCAGATGAGCCTCTGTTTTGCCCAGGCAGTAGCCGAATCCGATTGAAAGCGACTGGAACAATAAAGGAGAGATGAACATGTCTTTACACTTCAGTATATTAGACCAATCCCCGATTTCTCAAGGCCAGACGGCGCGCGAAGCGCTTGCTGACACCGTCCGTTTGGCACAGCAGGCAGAACTATGGGGCTATACCCGCTTTTGGGTATCGGAACATCACGATGCGAAAACTTTGGCAGGCTCTTCACCTGAAATCCTGATCAGCCATATCGGCGCACAGACAGATTCGATCCGGCTCGGTTCTGGTGGCGTTATGCTTCCGCATTACTCGGCATTCAAAGTGGCCGAGAACTTCAACTTATTGGAGAATCTGTACCCGGGACGCATCGATGCAGGTGTCGGCAGGGCGCCGGGCGGTATGCCGAGAGCATCATACGCCTTGTCGAACGGCCGGATGCGGGAAGTGGAGAGATTCCCTGAACAGCTGGATGAACTGCGCATGTATTTGGAAAACAGCATTCCGAAGACGCATGATTATTACGGCTTAAAAGCAACACCGGTGCCGCCCCATGAGCCGCCGATTTGGATGCTCGGCTCAGGGGAAGGGTCGTCGCAGTTGGCTTCACAAAAAGGGCTGCCGTATATGTTCGCCCATTTCATCAACGGCGAAGGCGGCCAGGCGTTTGCGAAACGCTACAAGGAAAACTTCATCTCTCATAACGGGAATAAACCGTATGTCGGCTTTGCAATTTTCGCGGTCTGCCAGGAAACAAAAGAGCAGGCAGAATACGTCGCATCCTCTCTTGACTTGTCGCTTGCGATAGGTGCTCAAGGCATGCCGTCTGATGGTACCCCGCCGCCGGAACAGGCAATTGCCTACGAATATTCTAAGTTCGAAAAGCTGCTCGTTGCGGAAAATCGCCGGCGTATGGTCGTCGGTGATCCTGTACAAGTTGTGGATCAATTAGAGACATTGGGACACGACTATGGAGCGGACGAAGTGATGATCGTCTCGGCCGCATATGATTTTGAAGACAAGCTGACGACGTTCCGGTTGATTGCAGAAGAAATGAAACAAAGAGATACAGGAAAAGAGCGGTAGACTGGCAAAACAGTCTACTGCTTTTTTGTATGTTTTGCTAAAGAGGTTTAGAGGTATGCAGGTGGGATAAAGAAATGGAACAGCGGAAACTTAGAAAGCGAGGAATGCTTATGTTTGACCGTACCGCAGGAAGTCATGTCGTAGAGCTGTTGAAACAATGGAATGTGGATCATATTTACGGAATGCCGGGTGATTCCATCAACGAGTTGATGGAGGAACTACGCAAAGTTGACATCCGCTTTATCCAGATACGCCACGAGGAAACCGGAGCACTTGCTGCTTCCGCTTATTCGAAGCTGACCGGGCACATCGGCGTCTGCCTGTCGATCGCCGGACCTGGTGCGATCCATCTACAGAATGGTTTGTATGATGCGAAAAAAGATAAAACGCCCGTGCTGGCAATCGTCGGACAAGTGACAAGCACTTCTGTCGGAACCGATGTGTTCCAGGAATTGAAATTGGAATCGATGTTTGAGGACGTCTCAGTCTATAACCGGCGCGTCCAAACGGCAGAGCAATTGCCGGATATGCTGAATCAAGCGATTCGTGCGGCATACGCAGAAAAAGGGCCGGCAGTTCTCATTGTATCTGATGATTTATTCAGCATGAAGATCAAACGGGAAAAAATGCTGACGTCTCCAGAATACACCGAGCCGAACATCAGGGCGGCGGAAGAAGATTTAATGGCAGCATTGAAGCTGCTAGAGACCGCAAAAAAGCCGGTCATCCTGGCAGGAAAAGGTGCACAAGGAGCGACTGAAGATGTGTTGGCATTCTCTGAAAAGCTGAAAGCTCCTATCATCGCATCACTTCCGGCAAAAGGGATGATACCCGATACTCATCCGTATAATTTAGGACAGCTCGGACAGTTGGGGACCGAACCGGCTGAACAAGCAATGAAGCAAGCGGACCTTATTATACTTGCAGGTACAGCTTATCCGTACCGTGAATATCTTCCCGACAAAGCACAGGCGATCCAAATTGATATCGACCCGCGCACCATCGGAAAGTATTACCCGGCGACAGTAGGCATTGTCGGAGATCTCGGTCCGGCACTCGTTTGGCTGTCAGAACGTTTGAGCGAAAAAGATGCCGGTTTCTTAGAAGAGTATAGAGATAAGAGAACAGATTGGCATCAGCAATTGCAGGAGGATATCAACAAGCAAACGGAAATGCTTCAGCCGCAGCAAGTAATAGCTGAAATCCAGAAAATCATGCAACAAGACGCTGTCGTCTCACTTGATGTCGGGAGCATCACAATATGGACGGCTAAATATTTG
Source organism: Planococcus sp. ISL-109 (assembly GCF_018613655.1). Lineage (GTDB taxonomy): Bacteria > Bacillota > Bacilli > Bacillales_A > Planococcaceae > Planococcus. The sequence continues at coordinate 1,081,115 of NZ_JAGGPW010000004.1, read as the reverse complement.
CAACTGACCGGGCAGAAGCTGGTGTTGTCGTCCTGGCTTGGCACAATGGGCTGCGGCTTGCCGGGGGCGATTGCAGCGAAACTCGCATATCCTGAAAAACAGGCAATTGCCATTGTCGGGGACGGCGGATTTTCGATGGGTATGCAGGATTTTGTCACCGCCGTCAAATACGAGTTGCCGATGATCATCGTTATCTTCAATAACCAGAAGCTTCAATTGATCGAAGATGAGCAGAAAAAAGCCGGCAATAAGCCGACGAATGTCGATCTCGCCAATATCGACTATGCCGCTTTCGCCATTGCCTGCGGCGGGCAGGGATACACCGTGAAGAGCCGAGTAGAATTGCAGGATGCCTTATCAACAGCGAAAGCGGGCAAACAGCCGGTCGTCATTGATGCCTATGTGGAAGACATATCCGCTATTTTATAGCAGAAAATGAAAAGTCATCACACCATCTACACAGTAGAAAGGAAGGCGAAAATTATTGACTTCAAAAATGACAGCACTTGGATTTTATAAGCCAGGACCCACAACTGAACCGCCTGAGTTCGAAGCGGTGGAATTGGACAAACCGGTACCGGAAGGACACGATCTTCTCGTTGAAGTCCGGGCGATATCGGTGAATCCAACAGATTACAAAACGCGCGATGCGAAAAAGCCGGAGGATGATTCCTTGACGATTGTCGGGCGAGACGTCGCTGGTGTCGTTGTTTCTGCCGGCAGCGATTGTTCACTGTTCAAAACCGGGGATGAAGTATTCTACGCTGGAACAAATGTCAGGGCAGGCGGTCATAGTGAATATCACCTCGTGGATGAGCGCATCGTCGGCAAGAAACCGAAAACTTTAGACTTTGCCCATGCAGCGGCCTTACCGCTAACGGGACTCACGGCTATGGAAGCGCTTTTTGTCCGCTTGGGTGTTTCCAGAAACCCTAAAGACAATGCTGGAAAGAACATCCTGATCATCGGAGCGGCCGGGGGAGTAGGTTCGGTTGCAACACAGATCGCAAGTTTATCCGGACTTACGGTCATCGGTACGGCGTCGCGCCCTGAAACGATCGAATGGGCAAAAGAACACGGCGCTCACTATACGATCAATCACCATGAAGAGTTATTGCCGCAATTGAAAGAACTCGATATAACCGGAGTGGAATATATCTTTTGCCTGACCAATGTCGATGATCATATGAAAGGAATGGCGGAAGCGGTTTTGCCTCAAGGAAAAATCTGTTCGATCCTGCCGGCCTTCGAGCCGCTCGCTCCTGCTTTATTCGGAAAAAGTGTGACTTTCGTATATGAATTGATGTATACGCGCTCGATGTTCCAGACAGAGGATATGATCGAGCAGCATCATTTATTGAATGAACTGGCAGACTGGGCAGACGGCGGAAAAATCCACTCGACGCTGAATGAAACGATGTCGCCGATAAGTCCGGCGACTTTAAAAGAAGCTTACGGAAAATTGATGTCAGGCCGGACGATCGGAAAAATCGTCATAGAAGGGCCGGTAGAAAAGTAGCAGAAAAGAGCAGCAGGCCTCAGCCTGCTGCTCTTTTTAATAAAAGGGACAATAATATTTCAGTTTGTATTGCTGCCGAAGAGTTTGTTCTCATTGCCCGTATGTTTTCAGCACTTCCTGAAGCGAAATGCGCTCGATTTTCCGGCGGCTGAGATAGGTGCTGAGAAAGTAGATGAATATTAAGAGAAGCAGCGCAATCAATCCGAAGACCGGCTCAAACTCCAGCGGGAGCACAATGCCATAATCTTGTGCAAAAATAAAGAGCATGCGGCGAATCACGAACAACGCGATCGGTATGCTAAGCAGAAAGGATACTAGGGCGTAGGCAAAATAACTATTCAATATCATGGCATTCACTTCACGCCGGCTGTAGCCCATCACCTTTAACAGGGAAATGGTGTAATAATTCTTTTCGACTGTGAAAGAAGTGAGGACAAACATGATGCTCGAGGCAATAATCAGAGACCCCGCTATCATGACATTAAACATCAATCGCGAGTAGCTCTGTAATGACTCGGATTGTTGAATGATGCCACGTTTTGAAAGAACTGATTGATAGCTTTCAGAGGAGGGCATCTCCAAGGCGTAGATGCCATTATAAAGATCCGGAGAACGATTTTCTGTCAGAAGGCGGCTAAGTGTTTCCTGGTCCATATAAATCCTATCGGAAATATATTCATCAACAACTCCTTGGACAAGAAATTCGACTTCTTCGTTATTTATTTCGACATGGAGCGTATCCCCGATTTCAATCTCTTCTTTAATTTGCAGCCTTACACTAATAATTACGCCAGTATCAAGGCTATCGGTAATATCCGTTCGGGTTCCATCGAAAAGCTTATACAGGCGGCTATCGGGCCCTAACACCTGTAGAGCGACGACCTCGTTATTGAATGCGGCGAACGGATAGGAAAGGAACTTCTCATCCCCGCCTTGTAAAGCAGGAGGAGGCTGGGTAGGATCCAAATAAGCTTCATACTCGTAATCCACTTCCTCTAAATAGCCGGTAGTCATTCTTTCGATCGTGCCGTTTAACATCAAGGCGAAGAAAATTAATGATGTGGAAAACATAATACCGATGAAGAAAATCAAGAAGCTGCTCGTTGCGGATCGCCTGGAGGTATTTGAATTTAGTAGTGGCTGAAGCACCGACTAATAGCCGGCTTACTGCCCGGCTCAACCAATTGATCGATTGATGGACGGGAGGGCTCAAAAGAGATAAGGCAGGTTCTTTTAATGTTCTATAGATAATGAAACCTGAAACTGCCGAAAAAAAGAGCAGCGGGACTAAGATGGAAGTTGCGAAAACGGTCCAGCTTTGTTCAATGCTGGCAGACGGAAGAAGATAGAACTCTATATACAAGTCTTTCAGCGGTTCAGCAGCAAACCAGCCCAACAAATAGCCGATAGCCAGCATGATGAGAGCGAACCCGGATATTGCGAAGAAGTAAGGAATAGCGATTTTCGTCCGGTATAGCCCAATGCTTTCAATATGCCAATCTGGCTGCGCTCTGCATGAAGCAGGTTGAAAATCATGATCGACACGATAATTACCGCTATCGCCGCTATAAAGATACTGAGTCCAAGAGACATGGTTTTGCCTTCGTCCAACTTCCTGTATATGGCACCGCTGCGCGTTGTGTTTTCGGTTGCAAGGATTTGGTTGATGAAGGGGAGTTGTTCTTTATCGAAAGCAGTGTCTATGGCAGAACCGTCCAATGTACTTCCGGCTAGCCTGAATCTTTCCTGAGCATTGAGCTGCTCGTATGCTGAATCCGAGAGCAAAACCAATGGCTTTAGGGCTGCATCGAAATTAAAACTGTCATCAAAAACGGGGAGGGTATAGTCAGGGAACAGTACAAAGCCGGTAACTGTGTATTCCTCTCCTCCAAGGACAAAGGAATTTCCGATTTCAATATTATTCTTTTCTGCATAGATTTTATTGAGGGCTAGCTCAGAGATGTTTGAAGGTTTTCGTCCTTGTTCGATAAAAGACCGGTTGATTTGTTCTGCGTCTTTGGCTATCAAAGCGGTATGGCTATTGCCGTTCCAATCAAAATAGGCAACTTTATATTGCCGCAGTTCCAAATTCGTTTCCGGGATTTGCTGTTCAAAAGCTTTGATTCGGTTGTCCATGAGGCGCATGAACAACTCTGTGTCTGTCTTCTTAATGTCACTTAATGAAAAGCTTCCTTCTGAGAGGACATTGGCAATCTCTGGGTCTTGAGCTTCCTGTTCTGTCACCGTATTTAACATTTCAACAGAAAAATCCTCTTGGTTATAGTCTTCAAGGTAACTTTCAGTCGGCTCTTCAATGCCGCTGATTCCATAAAACATCATAGAATAGGTAAGGGAACTGAGAATAATGATGATTCCGATTGCAGCAAGCTGCATCCATTTTTTTCGTGAATCCCTCATTACATTTTTCTGCAGCATAACAGATCACTACCTTTACCCCATTGAATGTCTTGGGCGTTTTTTTGGGTTTCATTGATAGTAACTTCGATAATTCTTCCTGAGTTCATTTTGATTACTTTGTCGGACATTTCAGAGATGCCCAAGTTATGGGTGATGACGACTATTGTTTTCTTATATTCACGGTTAAGGTCTTGGAGCAATTTCAAGACATTCTTTGAATTTTCTTCATCTAAAAATCCTGTAGGCTCATCGCAAAAAATGATAGCCGGATTTTTGGCTAGGCTGCGCGCAACGGATACTCGCTGTTGTGCCCCGCCGGATAATTGGCTCGGGTATTTATTGCGCATTTTCTCCAGGCCGATTTTTGCTAATAACTCGTCGATATCCAATGGGTCAGTTCCGATCTCAGCTCCAACTTGAATATTCTCATACACCGTCAGATTCTGGAGAAGATTGTATTGCTGGAAGATAAAGCCTAAATGCTGCCTGCGGAAATGGGTCATTTCACTGTCAGATAGGCCGGTCAATTCCTTGCCGCGGAAAGTGATGCTTCCTGTAGTTGTACGATCAAGGCCGCTGATTACATTAAGAAGTGTGATTTTACCGCTGCCGCTAGGACCTAATATCACAACAAATTCACCTTCATCAATCTCCAGGTCGATGTCGATTAAAGCGTGTGTTTTTATATCCCTGCTTTGGTAGGTTTTTGTAACTCCCGTCAATTTGATCAAGTAATTCCCCCCTTTACTCGTTTTGAAAGACAAACGTAAGGTAGAACTGCGAATAGATATATCCCATTCGTTATAGTTTAAATATTCCGTTAATTAAAGATGGATTTGAATGCAGATTAATGCATTATAATTTCATAATCGAAAAAGCGGATATTTCGTAAAATGTTCTATTGAAACTTGAATAATATAATTTCAGGGATGGGCTTAGCGGAAGTGGTTGAAATCATGAATAAGCATGTGATGTAATTTGAAAAAAGGGAAGGCGCTATCCGTAATCTATAGAAAAAGACAGCAGACTAGATTAAAGTCTGCTGTCTTTCTGAAAACTATGCTGCTTCTTTTTCTCGATCGCCACTAAAAAAGGCGGTTCATGCTTTTTGTTGATGAATTCGTATTTTAGGACGTCGAATTGAGCTTGTGGCAATTCTTTCACGTACTCCATCACAGCATCGCGCTCTCCGCTGCCGCCTTTGTGGCCTGAATAAATGACTACCAGCACCAAGCCGCCCACTTTTGAGCGCTCCAAACATTGCCCGATCGCCTGCAAGGTGCTCACTGCTGTTGTGATGATGGCATGGTCGCCTTTTGGCAAATAGCCGAGATTGAAGACCGCCGCTGAAATCGATTCTTTCACGTAATGGTCGATTTTCGCGTGGCTGTCGTGGATCAATTCGACATGTGGAGATGCTCCGACACGCTTTCTGGTCGCTTCGACTGCTTGTTGCTGGATATCAAACGCATAGACTTTTCCGGTGTCACCGGTCAGTCCAGCCAAAAACTGCGTATCGTGGCCGTTTCCGGCAGTGGCGTCCACGACGATGTCGCCGGGATGCACGACCTGCTCGAGCAGGGATTTGGTAAACGGCAATAAGCGCTGCAAGGTCATATTTTCGCGCTCCCGGCAAACCGTTTTCCTTGCCAGCTGCTGCGCGTTTCTAGTTCTGCATCGATGCCGTTCAACACTTCCCATTTATTCGTGCTCCACATCGGGCCAATCATCAAATCGATCGGGCCGTCCCCGGTGATGCGCTGGACGACCATGCTAGGGGGGATGATTTCAAGCTGGTCGGCGACGAGCTGGATATACGCTTCTTTTTCCATGAATTCGACCAAACCTTTTTCGTATTGCTTGACCATCGGCGTACCGTTCAATAAATGCAACAGATGGATCTTGATTCCTTGCACGTCTAGCTTCGCCACTGTCTGTGCGGTTTCCATCATCATGCTTCTGTCTTCGAGCGGTAAGCCGTTGATGATATGGCTGCAAACATTGATGCTGTGTGCCCGCAGTTTCTCGACGCCTTGTTTGTAGGTCTCGAAATCATGCGCACGGTTGATGAGCAGCGCCGTCCGTTCGTGGACAGTCTGAAGCCCGAGTTCCACCCATAAATACGTGCGTTCATTGAGCTCCGCCAAGTATTCGACGACTTCATCAGGCAAACAGTCGGGACGTGTCCCGATGCTGATACCGACGACATTTTCTTGAGCAAGCGCCGCTTCGAACTGTTTCTTGATGACGTCGATCGGGGCATGGGTATTCGTATACGCCTGGAAATAGGCGATGTATTTGGCGTCTTTCCATTTGCGATGCATAGTTGTTTTCACTTGTTCGAATTGTACCGGAATCGGATCAACGCGGTCCCCGGCAAAATCCCCGGACCCAGCGACAGAACAAAAGGTGCAGCCACCGAAAGCGACGGTGCCGTCGCGGTTCGGGCAATCAAACCCGGCATCTAGTGAGATTTTCATCACTTTATGGCCGAACTGTTCGCGCAAATGGCGATTCCATGTATAATATCGTTTCCCGTCACTTGGAAACGGCAATTGATTGTCCATATAAACCCACTCCTTATGAGCCATTATAGCATGCAGCAGCTACCAAAAAGGCGAGCAAATCGAATCGTGCGACCATTGTCATTGTTGCGTTTCCCATCAACTTTTGGTTAAATTGTTTATGGAAGCGTTTTATTGAATAAAAATTCAGTTAATGTTGCGAAGGGGGCAAACTTTCGATGAAATCGATTTACAATTCTGCTAAAGAGGCAGTCGAACCGATACAAGATGGCGCTACAATTATGGTAGGAGGTTTTGGCCTGGTCGGCATACCAGAGCAGCTGATTTTAGCGCTCGTCGATAAAGGGGTAACAGACCTGACGATTATTTCCAATAACTGTGGAGTGGACGAATGGGGACTCGGTTTGCTGCTGAAAAACAAGCAAATAAAAAAAATGATCGGCTCATATGTCGGTGAAAATAAAGAGTTCGAACGGCAAGTACTATCCGGCGAAATCGAGGTCGAATTGACGCCGCAAGGCACGCTCGCTGAAAAAATGCGCGCAGGCGGAGCCGGAATACCGGCATTCTTTACACCGGCAGGAGTCGGGACGATCATTGCGGAAGGCAAAGAAATCCGCGAATTCGACGGCAAGGAATATGTCCTGGAACTGGCTTTGAAAGCTGATTTTTCTCTGGTCCGTGCGCATACGGCAGATAAAATGGGCAATCTTGTCTATAACAAAACAGCGCAAAACTTTAACCCGCTGGCAGCTGCTGCCGGGAAAGTGACGATTGCGGAAGTGGAGCACATTGTGGAAGTCGGCGACATCGATCCGAACCACGTGCAGACACCGAGCATTTACGTGCAAGGCTTGCTGCAGGCAGACCAGGAAAAACGAATCGAGCGTTTGACGACGCGATAAGAAAGGGCGGGGACTAAAGTGGACAAACAAGCTATCAGAGAACGAATCGCAAAACGTGCGGAAAAAGAAATTAAAGATGGAGATTACGTCAATCTCGGAATCGGCATGCCGACGCTTGTCGCAAACTTCATTTCCGATAACAAACAAGTCGTCTTGCAGTCTGAAAACGGATTGCTCGGCATCGGGCCTTATCCGACAGAAGACCAAGTCGACCCCGATTTGATCAATGCAGGAAAAGAAACCGTCACGACCATTCCGGGATCTTCTTTCTTTACGAGCGCTGAGTCATTCGCGATGATCCGCGGGGGACATATCGATGTCGCGATACTCGGCGGCATGGAAGTGGCAGAAAACGGCGACCTTGCGAACTGGATGATTCCAGGGAAAATGATCAAAGGCATGGGCGGCGCGATGGATTTGGTCCACGGCGCGAAGAAAGTCATTGTCATTATGGATCATGTCTCTAAAGACGGTTCAGCGAAAATCAAAAAAGCGTGCGAATTGCCGCTGACCGGCAAAGCGGTCGTCAATTTGATCATCACAGAACGTGCAGTAATTGAAGTGACCGATTCCGGACTTGTCCTGAAAGAAGTATTCGAAGGCCATAGCGTCGATGAGGTCGTAGCTGCAACAGAGGCTGCACTCGATACGGACAGCGTCAAAGTATACTGAGCTATTGCATAACTGCAGATGCTCAGCTAAAATGAATATTAATAGCAAATGGCCGTGAAGAGGAGCAGTAGATCAATTCATGCAGCAAAGAGAGCCGGTGGGTGGTGTGAGTCGGTATGCAGAATGATTGAACTCGCCTTGGAGTCCGCGCAAAACTGCGCCGTTTTCCGCGTTAAGGAATCAAGTTGAGCGAGCGATCGCTAATTTGGGTGGTACCGCGGGAAAATCCCGTCCCTTATTCAGTTAAGGGACGGGATTTTTTATTTTGCTGAAAACTACGCGTCGCTAGCGGACATCCCGCTTGTATTTAGAGGAGGAAATAGGAAATGTCTTTTAATCACAAAGAAATTGAAAAGAAATGGCAGCATCACTGGCAAGAAAACAAAACCTTCAAAACGGAAAATACGCCGGGCAAAGAAAAATTCTATGCGCTCGATATGTTCCCATACCCATCAGGCGCAGGACTTCACGTCGGGCATCCGGAAGGCTACACGGCGACGGATATTTTGAGCCGCCAAAAACGTATGCAAGGCTATGACGTGCTTCATCCGATGGGCTGGGATGCATTCGGCCTGCCGGCAGAGCAATATGCACTCGATACCGGAAACGATCCGGCGGAATTCACGGCGAAAAACATCGCGACGTTCAAACGCCAAATCCAGGAGCTCGGTTTTTCGTACGATTGGGACCGCGAAATCAACACGACCGATCCGGGTTATTATAAATGGACGCAATGGATCTTTATCCAGCTTTATAATAAAGGCTTGGCATATGTCGATGAAGTGGCAGTCAACTGGTGCCCGGCACTTGGCACGGTCCTCGCAAACGAAGAAGTGATCGACGGGCTATCCGAGCGCGGGGGACATCCGGTCGAACGCCGCCCGATGCGCCAATGGGTGCTGCGGATCACCGAATACGCAGACCGTTTGCTGGAAGACTTGAATGAACTCGACTGGCCGGAAAGCTTGAAAGACATGCAGCGCAACTGGATCGGCAAATCCGAAGGGGCGGAGCTCGAGTTCCACATCGATGGGACCGAACATTCTTTCCGCGCATTCACGACGCGCCCGGATACGATTTTCGGAGCAACTTATGCAGTTCTTGCACCGGAACATAAATTGGTCGGTGAAATTACAGCGTCAGGACAACGTGAAGCTGTAGAAGCCTATATCGACAAAGTGAAAACGAAGAGTGACTTGGAACGCACCGACCTGGCAAAAGACAAATCAGGCGTCTTTACCGGGGCTTATGCGATCAATCCGGCAAGCGGCGAAAAAATGCCGATTTGGATCGCAGATTACGTTCTTGCCACTTACGGAACGGGTGCCATCATGGCCGTGCCGGCACACGATGAGCGCGACTATGAATTCGCCAAGCAGTTTGAATTACCAATCGTCGAAGTCGTCTCAGGCGGCAATGTCGCGCAAGAAGCTTACGCAGGCGACGGGGAATTGATCAATTCTGATTTCCTGAACGGCTTGAACAAAACTGCAGCGATCCAAAAAGCAATCGACTGGCTCGAGAGCGAAGGTGTCGGCGAGAAAAAGATCACCTACCGCCTTCGCGATTGGCTGTTCAGCCGCCAGCGCTATTGGGGCGAGCCGATCCCGATCATCCACTGGGAAGACGGCACGATGACACCAGTAGACGATGCAGATTTGCCGCTTGAACTGCCGGTCACTCAAGACATCAAACCGAGTGGCACAGGCGAATCTCCACTCGCTAATATCGAGGAATGGGTCAATGTTGTCCATCCAGAAACTGGCATGAAAGGCCGTCGCGAGACGAACACGATGCCGCAATGGGCCGGCAGTTGCTGGTATTATTTGCGCTTTATCGATCCGACAAATGAAGATATGCTCGCAGATCCGGAACTATTGAAACGCTGGTTGCCGGTCGATGTTTATATCGGCGGTGCGGAACACGCCGTTCTTCACTTATTGTATGCGCGTTTCTGGCATAAAGTGCTTTATGACCTTGGCGTTGTGCCGACCAAAGAACCATTCCAGAAATTGTTCAACCAAGGGATGATCCTCGGCGAAGGCAACGAGAAAATGTCGAAATCCAAAGGCAATGTCGTCAACCCGGACCAGATCATCGAAAGCCACGGAGCGGATACGCTGCGTATGTACGAGATGTTCATGGGTCCTTTAGAAGCGTCCATCGCCTGGTCGACAAACGGCCTTGACGGATCCCGCCGCTTCCTTGACCGCATCTGGCGTTTGCTGATCGAAGACGGAGTGACCTCAAGAAAAGTCACGGAGCACAATGACGGCTCGATGGAGAAAGTTTATCACCAGACAGTCAAGAAAGTGAGCGAGGACTTCGATGGCCTGCGCTTTAACACAGCGATTTCGCAGATGATGGTATTCATCAACGAATCGTATAAGGCGGAGAGCTTGCCGAAAGAATATATTGAAGGCTTTGTGAAGATGCTGTCGCCGATAGCACCGCATATAGCGGAAGAGCTTTGGAACAAACTGGGCCATAGCGAGACGGTGACGTATGAAGCGTGGCCGACGTTTGACGAGTCGAAGCTGATCGATGATGAGATCGAAATCGTCATCCAAGTGAACGGCAAAGTCCGCAGCAAATTGGTCGTGGCGAAAGACAGCACGAAAGAACAGCTCGAAGCTGCGGCATTGAACGATGAACACGTTCAAAAAGCGGCAGAAGGTAAGCAAGTGCGAAAAGTCATCGCCATTCCAGGGAAACTGGTCAATATCGTTGTAGGATAAGAAAGATGAAAGCCGCCGGGGATTCTTGGCGGCTTTTTTTGGTGGAAACTTTGTAATTGAATAGTGGAGTGGAGGGGATTGCGCTTCAACCGGATGCTTAATGTTCAAGTTTAAAGAACTTGTACTTTGAGACTGCGCTGCAGGGGCACGCTTGCCGGGGGCGGGCGTCGAGACAAATGTGCCGCACGGTCCCCCAGGCGTCGGCCTCTTCCGCTCCGTCTCCAAGTTTAGAGTAATGAATATTATTCCAATCCACTAGAAATGGGGTGTGGAAATTTACAAGGCATTAAAGTTTATTTAATAAAGAAAAACGATTATGTAGTCATTAATCCAACCTACTATATAATAGACTCTTGAATCTAGCAGACTATTGCCAGATGCCACTTCCCAGGAAGCGATTGTCTCTCTCCTGGATGAAAACATATTTTTTGAAGGCGGATGAATTATACAGAAGCAGATACACCTTACTCGCTTGATTCAATGAAAATGAAAAGCTGACTCGCGCTTACGGGTGAAGCGAAGCAGTAAGACAGGTGTTCTTCCTGGCTTACTGCGAAAGCTCAACCCCAAGCGAGGCTGCGGATATTCAGCTGGTGCCGGAAATGAACAGCTCAATATTTCCACATTCAAACTTTAGCTCTATATTCATTACACTAGCTAAGCGACATACCCAAAAACGGATGAATTATACAGAAGCAGATATAACTCACTCGCTTGAACCAATGAAATCTAAAAGCAGCCTCGCGTTTACGGGTGAGCCGATGCAGGGAGACAGACGGTTTTCCTGGCTCACTGCAAGAGGCCAACCCAAAGCGAGGTTGCGGATAGTTGGGCGATCGCGATCAAAAACTAAAACCATTTCAAATTGTCACACCCAGACTCCAGCTGTTTAGTAACTTCATTCCATAGAAAAAAAGCCCGATCACTTAAGCGATCGGGCTTTTTCTTTGATAGCTGGTGGCGAATTCGGCTGCATTTTTTCCTGCGACATGTCCGGTGACGAGGGCGGAGGTGATGTTATAGCCGCCGGTGTAGCCGTGGATGTCGAGGATTTCGCCGCAGAAGAATAAGCCAGGCTTTTTTTTCGAGGCCATCGTTTTCGGTTCGATTTCCTTGATCGATACTCCGCCGCCTGTGACGAAGGCTTTTTCGATCGGCTGTGTGCCGGAGACGGTCATTGTGAAGGCGGTCATTTCATTTGCCAGTGCCCGCACTTTTTCTGACGGCAATTCCGCACCGGTCAATTGAGGATCGATTTCTGCACGCTCTAACAAGAATAGCAGCCAGCGTTCCTGAGCTGTACTCTTCCAGACATTTTTCAGTGCTTTTTTCGGTTCGTCTTTCATCAGCTTATGAAGCATCTGGAAAGCCGATTCCGCATTATCGCTCGGCAAGGAATTGATGCGCGTGGAGACGGCTTGGCCGCCGTTTTTCTTCATTTCCTTGACGACGTACTGACTGCAGCGCAGTATTGCGGGACCGCTGAGGCCAAAATGAGTGAACAGCATGTCCATTTGGTGGGTGACGAGCGGTTTGCCTTTTTTGTTGAGAACGGTCACAGCCACATCGCGCAGTGCAAGTCCTTGAAGTTCACGGCTTTTGATGAAAGGTTCATTCGATAATAACGGAACTTCTGTCGGGTACAAATCGGTTACGGTGTGCCCCGCTTTTTCAGCCCACGGATAGCCGTCGCCTGTTGATCCGGTTTGCGGGACGGCTTTTCCGCCAACTGCGACGACGACTGCAAGGGATTCGAACTCTTCTCCGGAATGAAGCCGGATACCGGTCACTTTGTCGTCATCCATCAGCAGGCTTTTGACTGGAGACTCGAGTTTCACTTCCACACCGAGACGGTCCATTTCACGGAACATCGCTTCAGCGACGTCTTGTGCGCGGTTTGAAACCGGGAACATGCGGCCGTGGTCTTCTTCTTTTAACGCGACGCCTAGGTTCTCGAAAAATTGGATAATATCTTCATTATTGAAGACCGAGAATGGGCTGTACATGAACCGCCCGTTGCCGGGGATGTGGCGGACGATTTCTTCTAAAGGCAGGCGGTTCGTCACGTTGCAGCGGCCGCCGCCGGAGATGATCAGTTTCTTGCCGAGCTTTTTGCCTTTTTCAACGAGCAGGACGTGCTTGCCGGTTGATGCGGCGGAGATGGAAGCCATCAAGCCGGAAGGGCCTCCGCCGATAATGATGATGTCATACATATAATAAAAACTCACTTTCGTTTTTCTTTTCAGTATACACGATGAGTCAAAACACGTTGAGTAATTTTGTCTATAGGTGTAAACTATCGTGTAGATTGTTTTTATTTTGAACCAAGTCAGGGAGTGCAAAATGTCCTCATTAATTAAAGGTACAGCCATTTTAACTTTAGGTTTATTTTTGTCGAAAGTCCTCGGCGTCATTTATATCATTCCGTTTTACGGCATGGTCGGGGAAGATAATATCGGCCTTTACCAATACGCATACATACCGTATAACTTGATGCTCGCACTGGCGATATCCGGTGCGCCGATCGCCTTTTCGAAGTTTACCGCTAAATACAATTCACTCGGCGATTATGAAACCGGCAGGCGACTTTTGCGATCCGGCTTAGTTACGATGATCGTCACCGGAATCGTGTCTTTTTTGGCGCTTTATCTTTTGGCGGAGCCGCTTGCACGCATCACCATCTCGGAAGATGAGACGATCTATTCGGTGAACGATGTAGCTGATGCAATCCGTTGGGTCAGTTTCGCATTGATCGTTGTGCCGTTCATGAGTTTATGGCGCGGCTTTTTCCAAGGCTATAATTATATGATGCCGACTGCGGTTTCGCAATTGATCGAACAGATCGTCCGCATTATTTTCTTACTTGGGGGAGCATTCGCGGTCATTTATTTGTTCGACGGCACACCGAAAACCGCCATTCAATTTGCCGTTTTATCGGCCGCTGTCGGGGCATTGGGTGGACTTATCACGCTTTATTATTTCTGGCGCAAAAAGAAGCCGGAATATAATCAACTGCTGGCTACATCAGTCGAATCGTACGATGTCCGCTTGCGTGATATGTACAAAGAGATTTTGCTGTACGCTGTTCCGGTCATTTTTCTCGGCATCGCCAATCCACTGTTCCAGTTCATTGATTTGATGACGTTCAACCGTGCGATGGCAGCCGGGGGCAATCTGATGGAAACAGATTTACTTGGGATTTTGAATTTGACGGCCCATAAACTGGTCATGATTCCGGTTATGCTGGCGACAGGGTTCTCGATGGCGCTCATTCCGCTTATTACGAAGCATTTTACGCGCAATGAACATCTGCAAGTGACGAAAACGCTGGATCAATCATTTCAATTGATTTTGTTCTTGACTTTGCCTGCGGTCATCGGCATGACGATGCTGTCGGATGAGCTGTATCATGTCTTTTACGAAGTGAGCGACACCGGTTCAGAAATCTTGGCGCATTATTTGCCGGTGGCGATTTTATTCGCAGCATTCCCGGTGACGGCTTCGATTTTACAGGGTATCAATAAGCAGAAATGGATCATCGTTAATCTGCTCATTGGCCTTGGCTTGAAGGCGCTGCTGAACACACCGCTTATCATGATGTTCGAGACGGACGGCGCGATTGCAGCGACAATCATCGGTTATATCGTAGCGATTACGATGAATATGATCATCATTTCCAAAACGATGAACTACCGCTCGAAAATGGTGTTCCGCCGCATCATCCTCATCCTTATATTGAATGCCATTATGGCGCTCACTGTGTATTTTGCGATGAACGGTTTGGATTATATCATCGGCATGGACAATAAATTCCTGTCGATCATCCGCATTGTCTTGATCGGTGGAGCCGGGGCGGCGGTGTACGGTTATCTAAGCTTGAAGACAGGGTTGGCACAGAAGCTGCTAGGCGCAAGAATTACACGCATTACAAGACGCTTCGGTTTCTAGGAGGATGACGCATGAGAATTGATAAATTATTGTCGAATTCCGGATTCGGCTCGAGAAAAGAAGTCAAGATATTGCTGAAGGCACGAGCAGTGGAAGTAAACGGGGAAACGGTGCACGATCCGAAGTTTCAAGTTAATGAAAAAGCGGATCATGTTTCCATCGGGGGCGAGGTTGTCGTCTACCGGGAGTTTCTGTATGTCATGATGAACAAACCGCAAGGCGTCATTTCAGCAACTGAAGACCGTTACGACGAAACCGTCATCGATTTGCTGACGGAGTCGGAGCAGCGTTTTGAACCGTTTCCTGTCGGGCGTCTTGATAAAGATACAGAAGGATTGTTGTTGATTACCAATGATGGCAAGCTGGCGCATGAATTATTGTCGCCGAGAAAGCACGTTGATAAAACTTATTACGCAAAAATCGACGGCGTGGTGACTGAGGAAGATGGGGCAGCTTTTCTAAAAGGAGTCGTACTCGATGACGGCTACGAGACAAAGCCCGCTACACTCCATATTCTGCACAGCGGGGAGCAGTCGGAAATCGAACTGACCATTACAGAAGGCAAGTTCCACCAGGTCAAGCGCATGTTCGAGAGCATCGGAAAACAAGTGGTGTTCCTCAAGCGCTTGTCGATGGGGCCGCTGGAACTGGATGATACGCTCGCATTGGGGCAATACCGCGAATTGACTGAAGAGGAACTAAACAAATTAAAACAAAGAAAATGACCGCAAAATTGCGGTCATTTTCTTTGTTTTCAGGACGTCATTTTGACTTTCTTCTCCGTCGTTGTCCATTTGCCCCGGACTGGGCTTACTACCAGTTCGTTAAAGGCCAACACATTCAAATCTCTTTGAATGGTGCGAGGAGTGATGCCGAATTCGTCGACCAGATCCTGTGTGGTCACAGTCCCGTTTTCGAGAATGTACTTGTACATGTCTTTGATCCGAATGAGCATGCGGTCAGTTGTGGGTTTCATAAGGTAAGAACCACTCCTTCATCTTTAGTACCAATGGCAAAGACTAGCGGACGTTTGAGTGTGGTGTATACAGCAATTAAGGAATAATAGCGGTAGACAGCTCCTTTTTTAGAAAATCCGTCAATTTGACTTATCTGACAATTTGATTATATCGGAAAAACTTCTCGAATTCCATGATTATAGGTTTCTTTACGAAAACTTAATGCTAGTGAAATAGAAAAAAATACTGAAATTAACCGGCTATTCTTTAAATTTTTTGAAAAAGGTGTACAATAGCCATAACAAAAGGGAGTGTGAGGCATGGATTGGCAACGAGAAGCAGAACGGCGCAAAGATGAATTGCTCAGCGAATTACAGGAACTGATTGCAATTCCGAGTGTCTTAAGCGAAGATGGTAGCCTTGACGCTCCCTACGGTACAGAAGTCAGAAAAGCGCTCGATTGGTTTTTGGAAAAAGGAGAACGAGCAGGGTTCAAAGCGAAAAACGTCGCCAATGTCGCAGGTCATCTGGAGATTGGGGAAGGGCAAGAGCTTCTTGGGATTCTCGGCCACGTGGATGTCGTTCCTGCCGGAGACGGCTGGACGAAAGATCCGTTCGGCGGTGAGATCGCGGACGGCAAGCTTTACGGCCGCGGCGCCATCGACGACAAAGGGCCGACAATCGCAGCGTGGATGGCGCTGAAAATGGTGAAAGATGCCGGATTTGATTTCAAGCGGCGTGTCCGCTTGATCATCGGCACCGATGAGGAAAGTGGATTCCGCTGCGTGGAGCGCTATTTCGAGACCGAGGAAATGCCGGGCATCGGATTTGCGCCGGATGCGGACTTTCCGATCATCAATGCTGAAAAAGGCATTGCAGATTTGAAGTATATGTTGAATTTTGCAGAAGGCGGCGAGCTGCTGGAGTTCACATCGGGAGAGCGGACCAATATGGTGCCGGACCACGCTATTGCTCATTTGGCGCTCGATTCGCAGCAAGTGGCGTCGGCATTTCAGGCGTTTTGCGAGAATGAGCAAGTTACTGGCGACTGCCAAGCGAGCGCTGACGGCACGGGCACGGTATTGACTTTGGCCGGCAAATCAGCCCATGCGATGGAGCCGGAGTGGGGAGTCAATGCAGGCATTTTGCTTGCTAAGTTTTTGCAGGATAAAATTGCAGGAGACGGCGCTAATTTCGTTCGGTTCATCGCGCATTATTTCAGCGGTGATTCACGCGGCAAAAAGCTCAGCCTTGACTATTCGGATGAAGCGTCCGGTGACACGACATTCAATGCAGGGATTATGAGTTACAAAGCGGGGGAGCAAGCCGCAATTCGCGTCAGCATGCGATATTCAATCAGCTACCCATTTGATAAAATGATGGAGAGGAATGAAATCGACGGAGTTAAAATGGGGATTTTATCCAATTCGAAACCGCATCACGTCGACGCAGATGACCCCTTTATCAAAACTTTGCAACAAGCTTATGAAAAAGAAACCGGTGAGGCGGCTGAACTGCTGGCCATTGGCGGGGGCACTTACGCACGCGTACTTGATAAAGGCGTCGCGTTTGGGATGTTGTTCCCAGGCGAACCGGATGTGGCACATCAGGCGGATGAATTCGTAGATATCGATAATTTGGTCAAAGCAACAGCTATATATGCACAAGCTATTTATCAATTGGCTTGCAAATAAACTTATGAAAGAAGGAATAGCAATGGAATGGATTTTGTCTAACGGGGAATTTGTGAAAGAACAGGATTTAGAGATCTCAAAAGAAGACCGCGGGTATCAGTTCGGAGACGGTATTTACGAAGTGATCCGTGTGTACGAAGGAGATTTGTTCACAGCAACAGAACATATCGACCGCTTCTACGACAGTGCTGAAAAAATCCGCATTACTGTGCCTTATACGAAAGATGTTTTCCACAAAATGCTCCACGACCTGGTCGAGATGAACAGCATCGACAACGGCCAAGTGTACGTACAGATTACACGCGGCGCCGCTGAGCGCAATCATCAGTTCCCAATCAACGCTGAGCCGGTTGTTGTCGGCTACACGAAATCTGTGGAACGTCCTGTCGGGTTCATGGAGCAAGGTGTAAAAGCGACGTTGATCGAAGATGTCCGCTGGCTGCGCTGTGATATCAAAAGTTTGAACTTGCTCGGCAATGTGCTGGCAAAGCAGCAGGCTTACGAAGAAGGTTATTTTGAAGCGGTGCTCCACCGGGGCGATACGGTGACGGAAGGGTCTTCCTCAAATATGTACGGAATCAAGGACGGCACAGTCTACACGCATCCTGTGACCAACTTGATTTTGAACGGTATCACGAGACGGGTGATCCTGGAGATTTGCGAAGATTTCGGCATCGAAGTGGTCGAAACGGCGTTCACGAAACAGCAAGCGCTCGAAATGGATGAGTTCTTCTTGTCTTCAACGACATCAGAGGTCATGCCGGTAGTTGAAATTTCGGGTCAAAAAATTGCAGACGGCATACCAGGTGATACGACACGGAAATTGCAGCAAGCATTTGAAGCGCGGATAAAATTGGGCGTCATTTCCTGAATTCTGCACTCATACTAAAGAGGGGCCGGCAATCAGCTGGCCCCTATTTTATTGCGCAACACTTGCTGATACACTGAATAGAGGTGACGGATATGAGCACGCATTATTTTATCGGAATCCGAATTCCAGCTGCAGTTGCAGAGGAAATCGCCCGCGCCCGCGACTCCTGGGAGTTATCGACACACAAGCGGCATACGCCGGCTATGGATATGCACATCACGCTTTTGTTTATCGGTGAAGACCGCTTCGGTGAATTGCCGGAAATTGCGGACCGCTTGGCCGATATCCAACAAGGAATGTTTCAGCTTCAACTGGACGGCGTGAAAACTTTTGGCAACCCTAAGACGCCGAGAATCGTTTATGCGGCTGTTCTAGAAAGCCCGGAATTGATGGAGCTGCAAATGGCGGTCCGGCAGCAGCTCGGCTCCTTGCAAATGACGACCGATCTGAAACCGTTCGTTCCGCATATAACACTTGCGAGCCGCTGGAACGGCGGCAGCTTTACAGAAGCGCTGCACTTGGAAAAGCTCAAGTTTTCAGTTGATGCGTTCTCGTTATTTGAAATTCACCCTCGCGCAATTCCGAGGTACGAGGAGATTCAAACATATCCATTGAAAGGCGACGCATAAGCGTGCGGAAAACAGACATGAATATTGTATTTATTATCAACCCGCAAGCCGGAAACGGTGCCGCGCTATCCGCCTGGCATAAATTCGCCAAAAAAATCGGCTTTGATCACGAACAATATGTGACCGAGTATCCGGGCCATGCGCTGAAACTGGTCGAAGCGTTCAAGGAGCGGCAGCAGGACATGTTGGTGATCGGTTTTGGAGGCGACGGCACGATGCGTGAAATTACTGCCGCAGCGGCCGGTTCAGAACAGTTGACCGTCGCGTCCATTTCGGCCGGCTCCGGCAATGATTTTGCCCGGACGTATGGTTGTTTCCGCTATGCAGCGGAAATCCAGCAATATTTGCAGCAGCCACAAGCAATCGAAACGGATGTAGGGGAAGTCGTAGGCGATCCGCGCCAATTGTTCGCCAGCAGTTCAGGGATAGGCTTTGATGCAGCGGTGTCGCAAGCCGTCAACGCTTCCCATATGAAGCAGTGGCTGAATAAAATCCGGCTCGGCAAACTATCGTATTTTATATTTGTCGTATCAACGCTTTTGACGTTCCAGACATTCCGGCTGACGGTGGAGTCGAACGGAGAGCAGGTCCACTTCGATGATGTGTGGCTCGCGACCGTCAGCAACCAGCCATATTTCGGTGGCGGCATGAAAATTTCGCCGCAGTCGAAAACGGATGACGGCGTGTTGGAGTTGACGGTCGTCCACCGCTTGCCGCGATTGAAACTATTGGCCGTTTTTGGTACGGTATTCAGCGGAAGCCATACGCGATTTCAGGAAGTGGTGCAGTTAAGCAGCAGAAGTTTCCTGCTGTCGACAGACCGGGCAGTGCTCCGTCATATAGACGGGGACGATGCAGGTGTATCAGCAGCCCATGAAAAACTGGAATACCGAGTGGCGGAGGAAAAATGGCGACAAGCAAAATTACAATAAGAAAGAGGATGTATGTTACATGAGATCAAGATTTAAACCTTGGGCAGGGGATTTGATCGACGCCCATCCGGAAATTATCATTCCGCAGCCGGAAACGGTCAAAGGAAAATGGCATGAGGAATTCGGCAACGAAAATCCGATCCATATTGAAGCGGGCAGCGGGAAAGGCCGCTTCATACTCGGCATGGCAAAAGCCAATCCGCATATTAATTATATCGGCATTGAATTATTCGATAGCGTCATCGTGACAGGCCTGCAAGGCGTGCTCGAGATGCAAGGCGGAATCCCGAACCTGCGCTTATTGAAAGTCAATGCACAAGACATCGAATCGTTTTTTTGCAGCGGGGAGATCGGCCGTGTCTATTTGAACTTCTCGGATCCGTGGCCGAAAACGCGCCATGCCAAGCGGCGCTTAACTCACGAAAACCTTTTGAAGTTATATGAACAGGTTTTACCTGAAGGCGGGGAAGTCCATTTCAAGACTGATAATCGTGGACTTTTTGAATATTCGCTCATCAGTATTTCGGAATATGGTATGTTATTAAAGGATGTATCGCTGGATCTTCACGCCAATGAACCGGAATGGAATATTATGACGGAGTACGAAGAAAAGTTTTCGGGAAAAGGTCAGCCGATTTACCGGCTGGAGGCGAAATTCCAAGCGGCGCATTAACTCATAAGGGGGAGTATATATGCAAAAATTTCAATTTCACGACATGAACTTGGCTTGGCTCGATGGGGGAACGACCTGGCTGGACGGGGGGACGATGTTCGGCGTTGTGCCTAAAGTGGTGTGGTCAAAGCGCTACCCAGCCAATGAGCAAAACCAGATTGAACTTCCGACTCATCCGATTTTGGTTCAGTTTGACGGCCATAATATCCTCATCGACAGCGGGCTCGGAAACGGCAAATTGAGTGATCGGCAAAAGCGCAATCTAGGCGTATCAGCGGAATCGCACGTGGATGAGGATTTGAAGGAGCTTGGACTGGCTGCAGAAGACATCGACACGATTCTTATGACGCATTTGCACGGCGACCATGCAGCGGGCTTGACGAAAAAGCACGGCGAAGACTATGTGTCTGCTTTCCCGAACGCGAAAATCCATGTGTCGGCCGTTGAATGGGATGAAATGCAGAATCCGAACATCCGCTCACGCAATACGTATTGGAAAGAAAACTGGCAACCGATTATGGACCAAGTCGAAACGTTTACGGATAAAGTGACGCTGTTCGATGCTATTACGATGATCCACACCGGCGGCCATTCCAACGGCCATAGTGTCATCAAACTGGAGCAAAACGGGGAGACCATTCTTCACATGGGGGACATCATGCCGACGCATGCCCACCAGAGCCCGCTATGGGTATTGGCATTTGATGATTACCCGATGGACTCGATCTACGCGAAAGACAAGCTGATGAAAGAAGCGCTGCCCGGCAATTATTATTTCAGTTTTTACCATGATGCGTTTTACCGCATCATCAAGTGGAACGAAGACGGCAAAGAAATCGTCGATGCACTTGCACGCAAGGAAAAAGTGTTCGAATAGATAAAAAACGCCCTGCGAATTTATGCAGGGCGTTTTTTTATGGGTCAACGAAATTCAGGATTTGCTGACTTCTACGATTGCGCCAGTGTAAGCGTCAGCCAAAAACTCGTACTGCTCGAGTTCATCGTCACGGTGGCGGGTGATGCCGCCTTTGTAAACTTCTGTCGTTACGGCGTGCTGGCTGTATGGTTCGGTTTTCATGAAAATCCACGAACCGTCGATCGGACCTTCTTCTTTGAAGGATTGCTTGACCTTCTTCAACACATCATCAGCAGGGTAAAGCGTTTGCTTGCGGTCATACACTTCTTTAGCTACATATACTGCTGCTGCACCTGCAGCAAATCCAATGAGCAAATCACGGTTTTTCACGGAAATCCCTCCTCTGCATTCTGGCTAAATTGTACCATAAAGCAGAAAAATGCACGAAATGAAACTCCAATTATAAAAAAATATTTCGTTAATCGAATTATCTGAACTGGCATAAGAGGGGGAAAAGCTCTAAACTGATATAGGAGACACATACATACTTTATCAAGGGGGAACCAATATGAACCAGGATACCAGAGCATTATTCAAAACTTTGACTGAACTCCCAGGAGCGCCGGGCAATGAATATGCCGTGCGCAAATTTATGCGCAGCGAGTTGGAAAAATATTCGGATGACATTATCCAGGACAATCTCGGAAGCATTTTCGGCGTGAAAAAAGGCGCCGAAGACAGCCCACGTGTCATGGTGGCAGGCCATATGGACGAAGTCGGTTTCATGGTATCGCAAATTACCGACAACGGGATGCTGCGCTTTCAGCCGCTCGGGGGTTGGTGGAATCAGGTGATGTTGGCGGCACGTGTTGACGTCATCGCCGGAGACCGCGTAGTGCCTGGTGTCATAGGGTCGATTCCGCCGCATTTACTGGACGAGGAAACCCGGAAAAAGCCGATGGACATCAAAAACATGCTCATCGATATCGGAGCGGACGACAAGGAAGATGCGTTGTCGATGGGCGTACGCCCAGGCCAGCAAATCGTCCCGTTCAGCCCGTTTACGCCGATGGCCAATGATAAAAAAATTATGGCGAAAGCTTGGGACAACCGCTATGGCTGTGGGTTATCGATTGAGTTGCTGAAGGAACTGCACGGAGAAACTTTGCCGAACCAATTGTTTTCTGGTGCGACCGTCATGGAAGAAGTCGGCTTGCGCGGAGCTCAAACTGCCGCCAATTTGATTCAACCGGATATATTCTATGCGCTCGATGCGAGCCCGGCAAACGATGCGACGGGTGACAAAAACGAGTTTGGCCAGCTCGGCAACGGGACGCTTTTACGCATTCTCGACCGCAGTATGGTGACGCACCGCGGCATGCGCGAATTCATTTTGGATACGGCAGAAACGCATAATATCCCTTATCAGTATTTCATCTCACAAGGCGGCACGGACGCCGGAAAAGTCCATACATCGAACGAAGGCATTCCGAGTTCCGTCATCGGCATCTGCTCGCGTTATATCCACACGTCAGCATCTATCATTCATACAGACGATTACGCTGCGGCAAAAGAGCTGCTGGTGAAATTGGTCAAAGCGA
The DNA here is from genome assembly GCF_018613655.1 of Planococcus sp. ISL-109. Lineage (GTDB taxonomy): Bacteria > Bacillota > Bacilli > Bacillales_A > Planococcaceae > Planococcus. Next base: position 1,058,178 of record NZ_JAGGPW010000004.1, on the reverse strand, counting down.
CCGACCGCTCGACCATCGATACGATCAACCAGAACGTTTAAGAAAAGCGGCCCGCGGGCCGCTTTTTATCTGGGGAAAATCGTTTAGAATGGCAACCACTATAAAGGAGGAATTGCGATGCATATCTGTGTGGCTTCGACCAATCGGGCAAAAAGCGATGCAGTCGCTCTAGCGTTAGAACAAATGTCAATAACCGCGCACATCGACCCGCAATATGCGGAGTCGGGCGTGTCGGAACAGCCATTTTCCATAGCGGAAACAAGAACCGGAGCAATCAACAGGGCACAACAAGCAGTCACCGGCTGTGATGCGGCAATCGGTTTGGAAGGCGGCGTGTTCGAGCTGGAAGGGAAATTGTATTTATGCAATTGGGGGGCACTCGTGACAGCTGAGGGAAAGGTCTACACAGCTGCAGGAGCGCAAGTGCCGTTGCCAGAAGAAATCGAGCAGCAGCTGCGCGCAGGCAAGGAACTAGGGCCGGTGATGGATGCGTATGCTCAAGAAACTGGCATACGCCATCACAAAGGCGCCATCGGCATTTTGACTGCCGGCAAATTGAACCGTGTCGAAATGTTTGCTCAAATCGTGGTTTTGCTGTTCGGGCAATGGCAAGCAAACAGCGATTAATTTGCATGTGCCCTGAAACATCTTTAAAATATAGCTAGAAAAGAAAATACAATCCAAACAGACACTTTCTTAAGCGGTGCAAAGGGGAAAACCGTCTATGGAAAAAACAAGAGGGGGAAAAGCTGTGCGTCGATTAGGATTACAGATGGCGCTTTTTTCATCGGTACTTGTTCTCGCTGGTTGTACGGAAAGCCCGCAAGACGAACTGATAAAAGGTGTCTCAAGCGCACGGACAGCGTTTGAAGAGCCGGCACCTGAAGCGAATAAAGCAAATGGTGATACAGCACTTTATGTGCCGGGAGGCTATGAATTGCAAGAGCCTTCGGACGATTATAATCTATTGCTCACACGCGGAAACGAGGCATTCGCTTTATTCCTCAATCCGAATGAGGCGCCGGACAGCACATTCTTCTATGATCTGCAAAAAGCCATTCCGGAAGAAGCTTGGCTGGTGGATGAAAAATTCAGCCAGCACGGGCGCTTCGGTTTTACGACGGTGCGTGAAATCGCCGATGAACGATATGAGCTCGTGGTCAGTTCCGGCGGTACGAAGCTGTCGACGATAACAGAACAAAGTGCGCTGCGAACAAATATGGACTGGATGATGGAAACGGTTCGTTCTGTCGAATCAGCACAAGGGGAGTAAACAACATGGAAAAATTACAGTCAGCACAACAATTTTCACAGTTTGCAAATAACAGCACCGTCATCTTTATGTTTACGGCGGGCTGGTGCCCGGATTGCCGGGTTATCGATCCGATCATGCCGGAAGTGGAAAAGAAGTTCAGTGAGTATCAATTTATTTCGGTCGACCGGGATGAATTCATTGATTTATGCATCGACAATGACATATATGGCATTCCAAGCTTCTTGGCGTACCGCGGCGGAGTCGAGCGCGGGCGCTTTGTCAGCCGCCAACGCAAGACGCAGGAGGAAATTGAATCGTTTATCTCCGAGCTGTCGAAATAAATGACAAAACGGTTCTCCTGAGCACAGGAAGAGCCGTTTGTTTTTGAAAAGGAGGAAATTAGGAATGAAATCCACCGAGTTATTTACTATACTTAAAGAGCGGATTGCAAATGACCAGTTGAGCTGGATGTTTGACCGCGAAAAAGATACAGCAAACGTGAGGCATACAAAGCTTGGTAAGGGTATGACCATTTCCTTGCCGCAAGTGTTGAACCGTTTCGAATCAAAAGGTGACGCAGCGATTGAAGAAATCGTCTATACGGTTTCGGAAACGTTTAACGCGATGGAGCGGGAGTCGGAAGGCAATTTGCCGGATGGGCAGCATATTTTCCCGGTCATCCGTTCAACTTCATTTCCGGAAGAATCGAGTGAAGGCAGCCGCTTTCTAACGGCACCGCATACAGCCGAGACGCGGATCTACTATGCGCTCGATGGCGGAACGACTTACCGTTTGATTGATGAACAAGTAATGGAGAATTTGGCGTTGACAGCTGAGCAAGTGAAAGAAATCGCCAAATTCCAAGTTAAGAAATTAAAAACCGCTGTGAAAGAAGACCATGTGGCAGGAAATGTGTTTTATTTCCTCAACGAAAATGATGGTTATGACGCATCACGTATTTTAAATGAAGCGTTCCTCAAAGACATGAAAACAAAAATTCAAGGTGATATGACTGTCTCAGTCCCTCACCAAGACGTCATGATCATCGGCGACATCCGCAACGAAGTCGGGTACGATGTGCTTGCCCAAATGGCGATGCAGTTCTTTACGAACGGCAAAGTGCCGATCACTTCGCTGTCGTTTGTCTACGAAAACGAGACGCTTGAACCGATATTCATCTTAGCGAAAAACAGACCGGATAAGGAGAACGATAAAAAATGAATGTATTTTATAATAAACAAGGTGTAGGCGATGTATTGCTCATCCAATTGACGCTAGATAAGCCAGAAAAAATCCATACCGAACAGTTCGGTGATGTGACATTGATCAAAAATGAACAACGGGAAATCGCAGGATTCAACTTGTTCCAAGCGTCCAGTTATGTGGATGTGCAAGCAGCACAGCAGCCGGTGGAAGTGTCAGAAGCGCTTGTCACGGCATTGCAGAACGCGCTGGAGAAAAACGGCGTGTCTTATACGCTGGAAGTCGACTTGACGCCGAAATTCATCGTCGGCTATGTGGAGTCAAAAGAGAAGCATCCGAATGCAGATAAATTGAACGTCTGCCAAGTGGCGGTCGGCGATGAAACATTGCAAATCGTTTGCGGTGCTCCGAATGTCGAAGTTGGTCAAAAAGTAGTTGTCGCAAAAGTAGGAGCCGTCATGCCGTCTGGAATGGTGATCCGGGATGCGGAACTGCGCGGCGTGCCGTCAAGCGGCATGATCTGCTCCGCCAAAGAATTGGCGCTGCCGGATGCACCGGCAGAAAAAGGGATTTTGGTTTTGCCGGAAGATGCGCAAACAGGAACTCCGTTTGAAATGAAGGTGTAACGATGAGCTGGATGAAAAATATGTGGAACAAAATGTTTGCCGATGAAGTCGAAGTGGATGCAAAACCGGAACGGCGCAGCGACGAATTTCAGGCTGAACCAAAAACGCAGAAAGCACCGGGCAAACCGGCACCATTCCGTTTTCCGCTAATCTCTGATGAAGAGGCAAAAGGCTTGCCGCAGGCGGAAGAGCAGGCGGAGCGCCGTACGGAAAAGCCGCGCGTTGAAGAAATGCCTAAGGAAGAGTCACTAAACACCTATGAATTGGAAGCACTCGAGCCGAGCGGGAAATTACCTAAACCGAATACCGGACGAAACAAAAAGAAACGCCCGCACGTACCAAAAATAAATGAGCCGCACACTCTTGACCTGCCTGTCAATACAACACGCCGTTTCCAGCCAACACGCGTTCCATCACCGGTGCATGGCTTTACAGACCGCCCGGCGCCAATCGATAAGTTATTGCAGCAAGAAGCGGAAAGAAAGCAAGCAGAACACGAGCGCCGTTATGATTGGTCGCAGCGCAGTTTGCAGGAATTGTATAAAAAAAGCGGCAGTGAACAAGCGGCTTCAGTTACACCGCCAGCATCCAAAGTTGCTGTCTCCCACCCTGTGACCGAAACGAAGCAAGAAGTCGAGGTGCCGTCTGCAGAAGAACTTCGCGAGGAAACTGTAAAGCAAAACGACAGCCAGCAGGATGAAGTGAAAGCCGAGCCGAAATATGAATGGGCAGACCGAAGCTTGCAAGATTTGTTGCCGAAAAACCAAAAAAAAGAAAAAGCCCAAGAACAGACTGAAGCCGTAGTTTACCGGCCGGCAGCGCAACAGCAGCCAGCGGTCGATCAATCCGCTTCTGAAAAAGTTCAAGAACATCACGAGACACCGGAACCGACTCCAGAAGAACCAAAGCCAGAGGAGATTGTGGAGCCCTTGCCGGAGCAGCTAGAACCGAAACATGAAGCTGTGCCGGAAACGTCAGTTGAAGAAAGCGTACATACTGAAAAGCGGCCTCCAATCTTACCGCAAGCCCAAAAAATTGAAAATGGCAAAAAAGAAAGAACTGTGCCATTCAACGTTCTTATGCTGAAATCGGATAAAGAGCGTTTGTCGAAACCGCTCCCGCCTTCAGCGGAAAAAAAAACGGCATTAATAGAGAAAACTGAGCCTGAGGAAGATGTAGATGACACAATCAGTCTGAAAAGCTACCAATTGCCGAGCCCGGAGTTTCTATTGGCACCGGAAAATGACTTAAAAGATGAAACATGGATGGACGAGCAAGGCAAAAGGCTCATCGAAGCGTTGTCCCATTTCCAGATCAAAGCAGACATCCTCGGAACAGTTCAGGGGCCGGCGGTGACACGCTTTGAACTGCGTGTTGCGCAGGGCATCAAAGTAAGCAAAATCCGCAACTTGGCTGATGATTTGAAACTGGCGTTAGCGGCACGTGATATTCGGATTCAAGCTCCGATTCCCGGGAAAAGCTCGATCGGAATCGAGATTCCGAACCGCCAAAGCCGCGCCGTGCGAATCTCGGAAGTGATCGGAAGCCCGGCTTTTCTTACATCCGAATCTCCACTCGAAGCGGCGCTCGGGCTTGACCTTGCCGGGAATCCGGTGACATTGGATTTACGTAAAATGCCTCACGGTTTGATCGCCGGGGCAACCGGATCCGGTAAAAGCGTGTGCATCAATTCCCTGCTGGTCAGCTTGTTATATAAATCATCGCCCCGCGATCTGAAAATGTTGCTGATCGACCCGAAAATGGTGGAACTCGCGCCATATAACCATATCCCGCATTTGGTCAGTCCGGTCATCACAGATGTCAAAGCCGCGACCGCTTCCTTGAAATGGGCAGTGGAAGAAATGGAGCGCCGTTATCAATTATTCGCGCATACAGGCGTCCGCGATTTGGAACGCTACAACAAAATGGTCAACGATAAAGGGCAGCCTGCCCAGCACTTGCCGTATATCCTCATCGTTATTGACGAGCTGGCTGATTTGATGATGATGTCGCCTTCGGACGTAGAAGACGCTATTTGCCGCATTGCGCAAAAAGCTCGGGCATGCGGAATCCATTTGGTCATCGCAACCCAGCGCCCATCCGTAGATGTCATCACGGGGTTGATCAAATCCAATATTCCGACACGCATCGCGTTTTCGGTGGCGTCACAAGTCGATAGCCGCACGATACTGGATACACAAGGTGCCGAGCGCCTGCTCGGTCGCGGAGACATGCTTTATTTAGGAAACGGCATGTCTGCACCAAGCCGCCTGCAAGGCACGTTTGTAACAGATGATGAGATTGAAAAAGTCATTGCCCATGCACGTTCACAAGGCGAGCCGGATTATTTCTTCAAAGAAGAAGAACTGATCCAACGCAGCCATTCGCCTGCCGAACAAGACGATCTGTTCGAGGAAGCATGCCGCTTCATCATGTCCCAAGGCAGCGCTTCGACTTCACTGTTGCAGCGCAAATTCCATATCGGCTATAATCGTGCCGCACGGCTTATGGACTTGATTGAAGACTATGGCTTTATTTCCGAACAGAATGGCAGCAAAGCGAGAGCGGTGCTTATTACCGAAGAAGAGATAGAAGAAGTGTTCCATTAAACCTATGCGTTGCGCAAATTTCAGGAATTATTGATTATTTCAGTGTGCCTTCACTTTGTGATATAATCGGAGCATTGTGAAAAGCTACCCAGCTATTGACTCCGCTTTGGCGGTTTGACTAGACTAATTTTCCACTCCCACAGGAGGTTCATTTATGACAGTATTACATTTTACGGGCATTAAAGGCTCCGGCATGAGTGCACTTGCCCAGATTATGCACGATATGGGCGAATCGGTGCAAGGTTCGGATATAGCGCAGTATTTCTTTACAGAAGATCGGCTACGGTCGAAAGGCATCACTGTGTTGCCTTTCGACCCTGAAAATATTTCACCAGAAATGACGATCATTGCAGGAAATGCGTTCAATGACGAACACCCGGAGCTCGTCAAAGCCCGTGAAAGCGGAGCGACCATCATCAGGTATCACCAGTTTCTCGGTGACTTGATGAAGCAATATATTTCCGTGGCGATTACCGGAGCCCATGGCAAAACCTCGACGACAGGGCTCATGGCGCATGTTCTAAACGGCTACAAACCGGTTTCCTATCTGATTGGGGACGGGACAGGCTTCGGCCAAGAGGATTCCCATTTCTTCGTAGCGGAAGCGTGTGAGTACCGCCGTCATTTCCTCGCGTATCATCCCGACTATGCCATCATGACGAATATCGATTTTGATCATCCGGATTATTTCGGCAGCGTTGATGATGTGTTCAAGGCATTCCAGGAAATGGCGCAGCAAGTGAAAAAATGCATCATCGCATGTGGCGACGATGAATACTTGCAGCAAATCCAAGCGCCCGTGCCGGTCGTCTACTATGGCTTCGGCGAAGAAAATGATTTCCAAGCGCGCAATATCGTCAAAACGACAGAGGGCACAACGTTCGATGTCGTCATCCGCCATGAGTTTTACCATACGTTCACTATTCCGATGTACGGAGACCATGCGGTGTTGAATGCGTTAGCCGTTATTTCCTTATGCCAGTATGAAAGCATTCCGGCAGATATCATCCAGCGCCAGTTCGAAAGCTATGAAGGCGTCAAGCGGCGTTTTACTGAAACAGTGATCGAAGATCGTGTGTTGATTGATGATTATGCCCATCATCCGACTGAAATACGAGCCACGTTGCAATCAGTAAACCAAAAATATCCGAATCGGGAATTGGTTGCGATTTTCCAGCCCCACACTTTCAGCCGCACGCAAACGTTTCTGCAGGAGTTTGCGGACTGCTTGCAAGAAGCGGACCATGTATACCTATGTGATATTTTCGGTTCAGCGCGTGAAGAAGTTGGCACCTTGACGATCCAGGATCTTCAGGAAAAAATCGATGGAAGCCATATTGTGCAATTGGAAGAAATCGAACAATTAATGAAGCATGAAAACGCAGTATATCTTTTCATGGGTGCTGGTGACATTACGAAATTTCATCAAGCGTTCAAAGAAAGGCTGACCGCTGCAAAAAAAGCCTGACCAATAAACTGGTCAGGCTTTTTTTGCATAATCCTATTTTGTTGTCAAAAATGATATAAATTTCTGGCAGGCAAGAGAATACTTTTGTCGAATAGTATTAGTGCGGTGTTTAGAACCGCAATGTGCAGGGTAGAAAACAGTATACGAAATTTAATTATGCAAAAGGAGGAAACAATATGGATTGGTCAATTTTGCTTTACATTGCAGCGATTGTTGCAGCTATTGGATTTTTAATTCTTTGCGTAGCGCTGGCAATGACTTTGAATTCACTAAAGAACACATTAAAAGAGGTTTCCGGCACTGTATCAGGTCTGGAAAACCAATTGCAGGGAGTAACTTTGGAAACAACCAATTTGCTACATAAAACAAATGAATTGGCAGAAGACATCCAAGTGAAATCTGAGAAACTGAATGGTGTTGTTGATGCAGTCAAAGGCGTCGGCAATTCAGTGACAGATCTCAACTCAACAGTTCGCCACATCACATCACGCGTAGGCGTGCAAGTTGAGCAGAATGAGGAAAAAATCGCTCAAGTAGTCCAGTGGAGCAATGTTGCAATGGGCATCGCTGACAAGTGGAAAGAGCGCAAAGCTTACCAAACACGCAGCACTGAATCATACACGCCTGTACCTGGCCAAAAGAGATTGCCAGGAAGCAGCGACCAATATTAAGCTCGTCTCAATTTTAAATTAAATGGAGGAATGAAAAATGGGGAAACATAAAAACACTTACTCAAAACCAAATTATAATGAATCACAGTATAATGGTGAATATTACACGCAAGGCGGCAAGGATAACGACAAAGGCGGACGCTACGAACAGAGTGAGTATGTCCCACAATCTTACGGTGCATCCAGCCGTTATGATGACTTATACGATTATGAAGATTCGAACGGCGGTTCTGGCTTTGTCACCGGCCTGCTTGTCGGTGGATTAATCGGTGTCGCTGCTGCATTGTTCTTTGCACCAAAAGCAGGCAAAGAATTGCAAGCTGATTTGAAGACACAAGCCACTACATTAAAAGAAAAGACTCAGCAGTCAAAAGACTCGAGCGATACTAATGATGGTCCTGGATTCACTCAGCAATTGAAAGACCAGTCGAACAAAGTGGTCGATAAAGTGAAAAACCTGAAATCAAGCAACTCACCGATGGATGATGGCACAGCTTCTTCTGAAGGTGAAGAAAGTGTTGAGCTATTGGAAACAGTCCAAAACAAAGTGAACGGCAGTGAAAAAGCTGGAAATGATGCTTTTACATCAACTGCAAATGCATTGAAAGAAGCGGTCGAAGAAGTAAAAGAAGAGAATAAATCCAGCCACAACGATCAAAAAACTTCTTCTAGTGCTCAAGGGTCATCGAGTTCAAAAGCTTCTTCAGACACCAAGGGATCTGCTAGTTCACAAGGCACTTCCAACAAAAAGAATTAATTTAGGAGCGGTTGATATGGAAAACTTCGTACATGTGAAGAGCTTGGATGAACTGAAGCAAGCGGTGGGGCATGAACAGCATTATTGGTTGCTCAAGCATAGTAGCACTTGCCCAGTTTCGGCAGCTGCATGGAAAGAGTATTCGGAATATGCATCGCTGCATCCCCATCAATTGTTTCTTTATCTGGTCGTTCAGGAAGACCGCAGTCTTTCCACGGCAGTTGAAGAAATTACAGGGATTCGCCATGCATCTCCTCAGCTCTTCCATTTTGCCAGCCAGAAAGTAGACTGGCATGCAAGCCACAACAAAATCACCAATAAAGCAATGAATGAATTTAATGCTTGAGTTTTAAGCTGATAGAGTCGAACGGATGGATCGTTTCCATCCGTTTTTCTTATGTGGAAAATTCACTTGAAAGCTGTGAAACCTTGGCATATAAAGCTTTTATACAAGATAATCAAAATGAAAACGCTTTAGTGCGTTGAATCGCTAAACATATTCCGTGACTTTGCTGAATAATTTGTTTATAATGGTCATATCATGATAAGATGAGACACCTACTAAAGGGTCACTCTTGAAAGGGGAAGTGGAGAATGAGTCATATCGAATTAGAGCAACTTAGAGAAAAAGTGGATGCAGTCAACCTGCAAATTCTATCTCTTATCAACGAGCGAGCTTCCGTGATACAAGAGATCGGGAAAATCAAAGAAAAACAAGGTGCAACAAAATACGATCCATTACGCGAACGCCATATGTTGAACTTATTGAAAGACAATAATAATGGTCCTTTGGATCAAAAAACTGTTGATCATATTTTCAAAGAGATCTTCAAATCCGCTTTGGATATGCAAGAAGAAGATAGCCGCAAAGCGCTTCTTGTTTCACGTAAGAAAAAAGCAGAAGATACGATCGTTTCGGTCAATGGCGAACATATCGGACAAGGTACACCGTCCTTCATTTTTGGCCCTTGTGCAGTCGAGTCGCAAGAACAAGTCGATCAAGTGGCCCAAGCCATCAATGCGAAAGGCCTGAAGCTGATCCGAGGCGGGGCATACAAGCCGCGTACATCGCCATATGATTTCCAGGGACTTGGTTTAGAAGGCTTGAAAATGCTTAAAAAAGCAGCTGATCAATATAATCTGGGAGTCGTTTCTGAAATCGTCACGCCTCACCACCTTGAAGAAGCATTGGATTACGTAGATGTCGTCCAAGTCGGCGCGCGCAATATGCAGAACTTTGAGCTACTGAAAGCGGTTGGGTCCATCAACAAGCCAGTACTCTTGAAGCGTGGCATGTCGGCAACTGTTGATGAGTTCATCAAAGCAGCGGAGTACATCATCGCTAACGGAAATGACCAAATCATCCTTTGCGAGCGCGGCATCCGCACATACGAAAAAGCGACGCGCAACACGCTCGATATTTCCGCAGTGCCGATCTTGAAGCAAGAAACGCATTTGCCGGTCTTTGTCGATGTGACGCATTCTACTGGCCGCCGTGATTTGCTATTGCCAGCTGCTAAAGCGGCAATCGCAATCGGAGCTGATGGGGTAATGGCTGAAGTTCACCCGGATCCAGCGGTTGCATTATCTGATGCGCAGCAGCAAATGAGCTTGCCGCAATTCGATGAATACTACGATTCTCTAATGAAATTCATGAAGCAATACGAATTGAAAGTATAAGGAAAAGCCGGACTTGCTCCGGCTTTTTTCTTTTTTTCATGACTGTTTCGGTCAAAAAGAAGAAGAAAAGTGGAAAAGATGAACAGTTTCATGAACTTTCGCTAATCGCATTGCTACAATACATAATAAGTGTTGATATTCACAAAGTGATTATCGTATGATTGAATGAAAGAATGGAACAGGAGGGTGCATTATGACCGTTACGATTTATGATGTGGCGCGCGAAGCGAATGTTTCCATGGCTACGGTATCCCGAGTAGTCAATGGAAATCAAAACGTAAAGCCAGCCACTAGAAAAAAAGTATTGAAAGTGATTGAAGAGCTCGGCTATCGCCCAAATGCAGTAGCACGTGGACTGGCGAGCAAAAAGACGACAACGGTCGGCGTCATTATCCCCGATATTTCCAATAGCACGTATTCTGAACTGGCTAGGGGCATTGAGGATATCGCAACAATGTACCGATACAATATCATTTTGTCGAATTCCGATCAAAACCCGAACAAAGAATTGCAATTGCTTGAAACGATGCTCGGCAAACAAGTGGACGGCATCGTATTCATGAGCGATGTTATTTCAGGCGAACTGCGTAAAGAAATGGAACGCTCTCCAACCCCGATTGTGCTTGCAGCATCGATCGATGACACAGCTTCAATCGCTTCTGTCAATATTGACTATTATGCAGCTGCGTTCGAAGCAGTCCAAAAGTTCATCGATAGCGGCCATAAAAAAATCGCTTATATTTCAGGGCCGCTTACTTCTGAAATCAACCGCGAACACAAATTAAAAGCGTACCAGGATGCATTGAAAGAAGCAGGCATCAGCTACGATGAAAGATTGGTCGTCGAATGCAACAATTCCTATGAAGAAGGAAAGGAAGCGGTCCGTTCTTTACAAGCAGTTGAACCGACAGCTTACTTCGTCAGCAACGATGAAATGTCAATTGGCGTTATCCACGAAGTGGAAGCGCTCGGCAAACGGATTCCGGACGATGTGGAAATCATCACTTACGAGAACTCTAAATTGGCACGCATGGCGCGGCCGATGCTGACGGCAGTTGCTTTGCCGTTGTACGACATTGGGGCGGTTTCTATGCGCCTGCTGACCAAATACATGAACAATGAAGAAATCGAAGAAAAACAAGTAGTGCTTCCGTATCGCATAGAAGAACGCCAGTCCACAAAGCATTAAGATCGCTTTAATAAGGTGTTCACGCAAAAACCCGCCGTTTCTGACAGGATTAGATTTCAATCCATCAGAAACGGCGGGTTTTTATGCTTTTTTAAAATACGGAATATTCCGACTAAAAAAGCGAATTCTATTGATTGCGGATCATATACAAAGCTTTGTCGAGCATTTGCTGGTTTTTTTCGGCGATTTCAGCTTTCCGTGGAATGGGCTTATACATAGTTTTCGGGTCTTCCCACGTTTCGATGAGCGCAACGGGCGATTCCGCTTGCCAGCGTTCGAGCCATGGTTCCGGGAGTTTGCCGCTCGGAGACGGGTAATTGTTCATCTCCATCCATAATAACGACCAGGCTCTGGGAACGACGCGCCAAATGTCGTAACCGCCGCCGCCGACTGCGATCCATTTGCCATCACAGTATTCATGTGCCAGCTCATGGGCGATTTTAGGGATTTCCCGGTAGATTTCCATCGTGCTGCATAAATGCGTTAAGGGGTCCAGATAATGGGCATCGGCGCCATTTTGGCTCAAAATGACATCGGGTTTGAAATGCTCCATAATTTCCCGCATGGACGTTCGGTAAATCTCGAGAAACGATTCATCCTCGGTAAACGCGTCAATCGGAAAATTGAACGATGTCCCGTAGCCTTGTCCGCTTCCGCGTTCGTTGATATTGCCGGTGCCTGGGAACAAATAGCGTCCCGTTTCATGGATGGAGACCGTGCAGACATCCGGATCGTCGTAAAAGCACCATTGCACGCCATCTCCGTGGTGAGCATCAGTGTCGATATAGAGGACACGGGCGCCGTATTTTTGCTTTAAATAATGGATGGCGACCGAGCTGTCATTGTAAATACAAAAGCCCGATGCTTTTCCGCGGAAGCCATGGTGCAAGCCGCCACCGAGATTTAATGCATGTTCTGCTTTGCCTTCCATTACTTGGTCGACAGCTGTCAGTGTGCCGCCGACTAAACGGGCGCTTGCTTCATGCATATTTTCAAAGATAGGCGTATCTTCTGTACCGATGCCGTATCCTTCTCCAACTTCGGATGTGATTTCACCGCGGCTGGCTTTTTTGACGACATCGATATAGCGCTGATCATGCGCGAGCAGCAATTCCTCATCCGTAGCCGTTCGGGCCGGTATGATTAAGTCGTCAGGAAGAGCGTCCATTTCCCGCAACAGGTCGATCGTCAAAATAAGACGCTTCTGGTTGAATGGATGCGTTTCAGAAAATTTGTACCCCAATTGATCTTCTGAAAAAATGAAGACGGCGTGTTTTTTTATTCCTGATGAAGATTTGGCCATAAGACATCAAATCCTTTTTTTCGGAGATCGTCAATGATTGAGATGGGGTTCATCGTTTTGATCCGGAATGCCAAAATTTTATTGGAATTGTCTTTACGGTCAGGGTATACGAGAACACTCAAGACGTTTACTTTGTGATCGTAAAACACTTTGCTTACTTCATATAAAGTGCCCGAGCGGTTTGGTACTTTGATTTCGATTTGGGAACCGGGCTGGTGTGCGCCGGTCAACTCGATATACGTATAGAGCAAATCGGTTTCCGTTAAAAATCCGACAAGCTGATTGTTGCTGACGACTGGCAGGCACCCGATTTTCTGTTCGTAGAAGACTAAGGCGATTTCTTCTACAAAGTCCAGCGGATGTACGGTGATCGGATTTTTGGTCATAATATCCGCCACTTTCTTTTTATACGGTTCCCCTTTAGGAGTAACAGTGAACATGGATGGCGTCGCATCTTTCAAATCGCGGTCGGTGACAATTCCAACGACTTTGCCGTCATCGACAATTGGAGCATGACGGATCCGTTTCTCCTCGAACAGGTTCATCACGTCTTGTACGGTCTGATCTGAACGAAGCGTAAAAATTTCTTTCTTCATGATTTCTTCGACTAGCATACAAACACCCCTTTAATCTGTCAGTACATATAGCGATTCATGAATCGCAGCTGATCGAACTTTTGGATTGACTCGGGATCGACGCGCGAGCCGATCCGTGCCATCAGCGTGTTGGCCGGATGGGAACTGATTTCGGGATCGTCCGTAGCGAAATATTCAAGTCCGCCCGCTTGCATCATTTTTTCCATGATCTTCCGGTATTCCCAGACGTTCAGTCCGGTGCCTTTCAAATCCCAATGCCAGTAATATTCTGTTGTTATGCAAATGAAGTCCTCAAAGGCATCGTCCATCATGGATACTTGGATAAGCGCTTTGCCGACGCCGGCGCCGCGGTATTTCGGAATCACTTCAATGGCGCCAAGTTCGATCAGGTTTTCCATTTTTCCTTCTGACCAGCGCTCGAGTGGATCGGGATACAGATATGTTACATAACCGACAATGGTATTTCGGTCCCGCGCAATCAGGATGCGCCCTTCCGGCAAGTCAGCGATTTCCGTCAAGGCTTTGTGCTGCTGTTCCGGAGGCCGGAAAGCGACTAAGTGTTCGTGGAAATCAAGTTCCTTCAGTTCCCTTGACGGGACAGGCCCTTCGATGACGAGAATGCCGTGTTTCGTTTTCAATTCCATCGCATTATATAATTTTTTATGTTCCATCATTTCACCGCCTGTGGTTGCAATTAGATTCATTATACATGAAGAGGTGAGTGAAAAGAAAGTTGCTTAGGTAAATTAACGGTATTTTCTAAAAAATTAAAATAATTCGCAATTCGTCCAAAGGTTGAGGTAGAATATATAGAAACAGAGAGAAAGGGTGATTGATGTGAAAGTGGAAGCTTTACCAGCAAAGCCAGGGGAGCATCATCTACATAATTATGATGAACAGGCAGCTCACTTCGATTGGTCTGAAGTCGAAAAAGAGTTTAGCTGGTTCCAAACTGGCAAAGTCAATATGGCTCATGAGGCGATTGACCGTCATGCTGAGTCAGACCGCAAAAACAAAGTCGCTCTATATTACAAAGACCAAAACCGTCATGAGTCCTACACGTTCTATGAGATGAAGCGCATGACGAACCGGGCGGCAAATCTTTTGAAATCCCATTCCGATCTTGAAAAAGGGGACCGCGTCTTCATCTTTATGCCGCGTTCACCGGAACTTTATTTCCTCATGTTCGGAGCACTTAAGATGGGCTTGATTGTCGGACCGTTATTTGAAGCATTTATGGAAGGCGCAATTTATGACCGCCTGGACGATAGCGATGCGAAAGCGATCATTACTACGCCGGAACTATTATCACGTATACCGGAAGACCGGCTTCCGAATTTGAAAACCATCTTCCTTGTTGGAAAAGAAGGTGCAGAAGAAAGCGGCGGCCACATCGATGTGTTGAAGCATCTTCATTCCTGCTCAGATAAGTTTGAAGTTGAATGGCTGGATAAAGAAGATGGATTGGTTCTTCATTATACATCCGGTTCTACCGGCAAGCCGAAAGGAGTCCTGCACGCGCAATATGCGATGGTGCAGCAATACCAGACCGGCAAATGGGTGCTCGATTTCCAGGAGCAGGATATTTATTGGTGCACAGCTGACCCAGGCTGGGTGACAGGAACTGCATATGGCGTCTTCTCACCATGGCTGAACGGTGTGACAACGGTCATCTTAGGCGGACGCTTTTCACCGAATGCGTGGTATCAGGCGATTGAAGATTTCGGTGTCACGGTTTGGTACAGTGCACCGACAGCGTTCCGGATGCTGATGGGCGCAGGCGATGCACTCGTGAAAGAATACGATCTTTCCACATTGCGCCATGTTTTATCGGTAGGCGAACCGCTCAACCCTGAAGTTGTCAAATGGGGTGTGCAAGTCTTCGATAAACGCATCCACGATACATGGTGGATGACTGAAACGGGTGCGCAAGTTATTTGCAATTATCCGTCGATGGCCATCAAGCCGGGGTCCATGGGCAAACCGGTTCCAGGCTTGGAGGTGGCGATTGTCGACGATCAAGGAAAAGAATTGCCGCCGAACCAAATGGGCAATCTGGCAATCAAAAAAGGCTGGCCTTCGATGATGCGCCAAATCTGGAACAACCCACAGAAGTACGATTCGTATTTTTTGAAGGGTGAGTGGTATGTTTCAGGTGACTCAGCCTATATGGATGAAGATGGGTATTTCTGGTTCCAAGGGCGTGTAGATGACGTCATTATGACGTCAGGTGAACGTGTTGGGCCATTTGAAGTGGAAAGCAAATTGCTTGAACATCCGGCAGTTGCTGAAGCGGGCGTAATCGGCAAGCCCGATCCGGTGCGCGGGGAAATCATCAAAGCGTTCGTTTCTCTTGTCGAAGGATACGAACCTTCGGATGAGTTGATTCAAGACATCCAGCAATTTGTCAAAAAGGGATTGGCTGCTCATGCAGCACCGCGTGAAATCGAATTTAAAGACAAGCTTCCGAAAACGCGAAGCGGAAAAATTATGCGCCGCGTCTTGAAAGCGTGGGAATTAGATCTGCCGACTGGCGATTTGTCCACTATGGAAGATTAATCATAAAAAAGCCTCTCTGCAATATGCAGAGAGGCTTTTTTTATGCTGCGTCTTCTTCGCTTTCAGGATTGTCAGTGTCCGGCTCTTCTGGTTCCTCAGGTTCTTCCGGTGGTGCTTCTTCCTCTTCCGGCTCTTCCTCCGGCTCTTCCGGTGGCGCCTCTTCCACAGGCTCTTCTTCTACTGGTTCTTCTACTGGTTCTTCTACTGGTTCTTCTACTGGTTCTTCTACTGGTTCTTCTGCCGGTTCTTCGGCAGGTTCTTCCTCAGGTTCTTGTCGTTCAGGCGCCGGAGCCGGTGTTTCATCTCGTTCCGGTTCCGGAGCTGGTTCTGGTTCAGGCTCAGGCACTGGTTCTGGTTTAGGCGCTTTAATCGTCACGTTATTAGATGCCGCAGATTGTCTGCCGGTAATATCTACAGCGACGACGGTATACGTACCAGGGCCAGGTGCATTATACGAGTTGCTGTTTGATTCTGAAATGGAAGCGACTCGGTTGCCGCTGCGGAACACGCGGTAACCGACAACATCATTTGAAGGAGAGTCGCTCCATGTGATGGTTCGGCCATTGATGGACGTTCCAACAGGTGCAGGGGCAACGCTGTCTGCTTCAAACGTCGCACTGGAGACGACGTTTTTGAAGATGGAGTTTCCTGGGAACAACTTGCCTGCATCGCCGCCGAATGGAGCGAGCATGCGATCGACATATTCTTCCGATACGCCGATGCCGCCGCCAGAAACAAATTCACTCGGCGTGCTAGATAGGGCAGCATAGCGGTTGCCGTTAATCGTCGTGTATTGTCCGTTGCTTAAGCTGTCATCGCCGTCTTCTGGCACCATGACATCAGCAATAAACAAGTCGGAGCGGACAAGCCCGGCTTTCTTGCAGGCATCGCTCGGCGCAAAACCGGAAATGCCGCAGAAGGAGCGGTCAACAATGCCCTCCGGCTCTTGGAATGTATCTTTCGAGCCGATTGCGTCTGGTACGACATTGTGTGTCGTATTCATCAAATTGGCCCATAATTGATTGACGCGTGTAGAAGGCTGCAGGTTTTGGTTGCTGAAATTATCCAATGAGTAGCGTTCTTTATCGTAGCCGAGCCATACACCCATTGTAATGTTCGGGTTATAGCCAACGAGCCAGACATCACGCGTTGCTTGGGTCGTTCCTGTTTTGCCGGCAAAGTCTGCGTTGAAATTCAACAGTCCGTTGGCGCGGCTAGCTGTTCCTCGGTCGTTTTCAAACACTTCGCGCAGCATATCTGTCAATATATAGGAAGCTTGTGGAGTGTATACGTCTTGTGCTTCAGGCTCATGTTCATAGATGACATTGCCGTCAGCATCTTCGATTTTATCGATTATTGTCGCTTCGATAAACTTTCCGCCGTTTGCCAACGTCGCGTAAGCGTTGGCGAGTTCCTCAACAGAGCCTTCGATTCCTCCGCCAAGTGCGGAGGAGACGACACCGTCAGTTTCTGTAACGCGCGAAAAGCCATTTTCCATCAAGTATTGAATGGGCATATCATCGCGGAGTTGCGCAAACAATCTGAGGGCGGGAAGGTTCTGGGATTGTGCAAGCGCATCCCGCGCAGACATGATCCCTTGTTCGCTCGTCGGAATAAAGTTTGTTGGCTCGTAAGGTGTGCCATTATCATCCATTGTGAACTTGACATCCACTACCGGGCTGCCGGCACCAATGACACCGGCTTCTAGGGCAGGACCGTAAACGAGCAATGGTTTAACAGTGGAACCGATCGAGCGGAAAGCCTGTGTTGCATGGTTCAAGTTTTCTACTTCGTGGTCACGGCCGCCGACAAAGCTTAAAATGCGGCCGGTTTGGTTTTCCAAAGTCACACTGCCGACTTGCACCGGCAATTGGCGGGTTTGTGTTTCGCCATCGTCATCGACATATTCCTCAGAAAGTGTCGTGCCGTAACCTTGGTAAGCTTTTTGTGTTTCTTCTTGTGCAATGTATAAGTCTTTATTGATGCTAGAGTGAATGCGGTAGCCGTTTGAACGGACAGCCCGGTCTGCTAAAATTACATACTCCTCGTAAAGGTTCTGATCTTGGTCCAGTGTTTCAGCATCGACGCCGTTTTGTTCCGCTAACACATTCATGATGATGCGGGTTGCCCGCCGTTCCAGTTCTGCCGTCACAAACGGATAGTCATCATATGAACGGGTTTCATCTGTTCTGAAATCAGCAGCAAGATCATAGTCGAGTGCTTCTTGATACTCCGCCTCTGTAATATAGCCTGTTTCGAGCATGCGGTATAACACTGTGTTCATGCGGTTAAGTCCTGGCTCAAGGCCAGCTTCTTCTTTTAGGTCGCCGCCCGAAGCAAACGGGGTATAGCTGAACGGAGCTTTCGGAATGCCAGCTATAAAAGCGGCTTGCGGAAGGTTCAATTCGCTTGCAGATACATTGAATATTCCTTTTGCCGCCGTTTCAATGCCGGCAATCGGTGTGCCTGCTGAGTTCCGTCCGTAAGGGATGATGTTCAAGTAAGCTTCCATGATATCGTCTTTGTTCATGAACTTCTCCAGGCGCATAGCCAAGAGAATTTCTTTCGCTTTTCGTTCATAGGATACTTCGTTTGTTAAAATTTGGTTTTTGATCAATTGCTGCGTCAAAGTCGATCCGCCGGATTGGTTATCCGAATTGGAAACGTCCTGGAACAAGCCGCGCATGATCGCTTTTGGAACAATGCCTTCGTGTTCGTAAAAATATTCATCCTCTGTCGCCAGCACAGCATCAATCGCAACATCCGACACATTTTCCAAAGTGGTTTCTTCACGGTCAAGGTCGGTCCGTAATTTACCGAGATACGTATTGTCGGCAAAGTACAATTGTGAGGTTTCTTCATAACTATAGATGTCCCCAAGCATTTCCTTTTCTGTCCGGAGTTCTTCCCCATTCACGAGCGAAGCGAAATAACCAGCTCCGACTGAGGCTGCGAACACACCTCCTGCCACTATGATGACAGCGAAAATAATCGCCAAATTCCATATGACCCCCGTGGTGACTTTTAAACGCTTGAACCATTTATGCGAAGTCCATCTATCGGTTGTCTCCTCTGCCTTTTGCATCCATCTTCTTAATTTGTCGCGCATAATATTCCCCCTCAAAAATCTTTTCCATTATAGCATATTCCGATAATTGGAACGAAAGATATTGACAATCTTTTGTAATCAAGTAGACTACATAGTAGATTCTTTAAATTCGAACGATGAAAGGTCCGAAGTAGGGCATGCTGTTTTGAAACAAGAGAGCCGGTGGGTGGTGCAAACCGGTCAAAACGCATGTAGCGAATTACAGGCCTGGAGTTTGCGGTAGTGTCCCGTCTGGCACATTCTGAGTGGGAGGCGGAGTCCTCCAAGCTGGGTGGTACCGCGCATAAGCGTCCCTGCATGATTTTTTCATGCAGGGGCTTTTTTTGTGTCCGTGCATGAAACGGAAAATGTTAGAGGAGGAATTTACATGACAAATGCATTATTAGAAGATTTGAACTGGCGTGGGCTGCTGTATCAGCAGACGGATGAAGAGGGCATGGCGGATCTGCTAGGCAAAGAAAAAATCTCATTATACTGCGGCGTCGATCCGACTGCCGACAGCATGCATATTGGACACATCGTTCCGCTGCTGACGCTGCGCCGTTTTCAATTGCACGGCCATCGCCCGATTTTACTTGTAGGCGGAGCGACAGGGATGATCGGAGACCCGTCTGGGCGCAATGAAGAACGCCAATTGCAGTCGACTGAACAAATCGATCGCAATGTGGACGCAATCAAAAAGCAAATGGAACGGATTTTTGATTTCCAGACAGAAAACGGTGCGAAAATGGTCAATAACCGCGACTGGATCGGCGGCATGAGCGTCATAGAGTTTCTGCGCGACTACGGAAAGCTGATTTCCGTCAACTACATGCTGGCGAAAGATTCTGTTGCTTCGCGTCTAGAGAGCGGAATTTCATTCACAGAGTTTTCCTATACCTTAATCCAGGCAATCGATTTTAACCACCTGTACAATGAATTTAATTGCCGCGTTCAAATCGGCGGTTCAGACCAATGGGGCAATATCACTTCAGGTCTGGAAGTCATCCGCAAAACACATGACGAAGAATCAAAAGCATTCGGCATCACCATTCCGCTCGTCACAAAAGCGGACGGCACAAAGTTCGGCAAGACGGCGGGCGGCGCGGTATGGCTCGATGCGAAAAAGACCTCGCCGTATGAATTCTACCAGTTCTGGATCAACGCAGCAGATGCTGATGTCATCAAATATTTGAAGATTTTTACGTTTATCGAGAAAAATGTAATCGAAGCATTGGCAGAAAGTGTTGAAACCGAAGCACACTTGCGAAAAGCGCAAATTTTACTGGCGGAAGAGATGACGCGCCTGATTCACGGAGAGGCAGCGCTTGAGGATGCGAAGCGCATCACAAAAGCTTTGTTCAGTGGAGAATTGAAAAGTTTGAGTGCAGAAGAAATGAAAGCTGCATTTAAGGATGTGCCTTCTGTCGAAATGAAAAAACAAACAAACTCGATTGTCGATTTGATTGTCGAAGGAAAAATCTCGCCTTCGAAACGGCAAGCGCGTGAAGATATTACGAATGGCGCGATTTCGATTAACGGAGAAAAAATCCGTGACTTGGACTACATCGTCGATGAAAAAGACCGCCTAGATGATGCCTTTGCCATCGTCAGACGCGGAAAAAAGAAATACCATATGATTCATTTTGTTTAATCAGTTGCGCCGCTTGCTTTTTGCAAGCGGCGTTTTTCGTATATTGTGCAAGGTTTAGTTTGAGCATGGCAGGGAAACACAAACATTAGAAGCAGCAACACCAAATTCAAACGAACCACGGGAGGGTGAATAGTATGTCACGAGTAGTCGGAGCATATGATACAGAAATGGAAGCAGTGGAAGTCATTGAAGATCTACAGCATCAAGGGTATCGCAGTGAAGATATTTCCGTCATCAGCAAAGACAAAAGAGATGTCGAGCAAGTTACTGAAGAAACGGGCACACAAGCAGGAGAAGGAGCTGCAACTGGGGCCGCGACAGGCGGTGCACTCGGCGGCCTTGGCGGATTGCTCGCCGGGCTTGGGGCACTGGCGATTCCGGGTATCGGCCCGATCGTTGCGGCAGGGCCCATCGCTGCAGGCTTGACCGGTGCTGCAGCAGGAGCAGGCGTCGGCGGAATTGCCGGAGCTTTGATTGGCCTCGGCGTGTCGGAAGATGAAGCGAAAGATTATGAAACGCAATTCAAAGAAGGAAGAATTCTCGTCTTGCTGGAAGATGGAGACAATCTCAAGCCGGCAGACCGCAACGACGTGGACACATACACTGAAACGGGCGAGCCGTTGATCGGCAGTGAGCGCACGACGACGCACCGCGGCGACCTAGGGCCAGGCTCGGACCGTTCATAACTTGATCTGAATACGACAAAACCCGCAAAGCCATTAGGGCTTTGCGGGTTTTGTTTAACGTAATTGTTTTTCTAGGATGAACGCCGGAACCGGAAAATCCGCAAATGCTTGCGGGTGGACGAGCTTGCCGAGTTTGATTGCCCCTTCGAGCAACCGCGGGGAAGGGCGGCAAAACAATGCTTCTTCCATGACATGGATCTGCTGGGCTGCTTTCATTTCACGTGTGCCGGACCGTTTCAAGACGAGTTCTGGCTTCACTTTGGAAGTCAGGACGCCAACCCAGGCGAGCAGAATATAATCCGGATCACGCGTTCGAACGTCTTCCCAATCCGTTTGGACGTTGGCCGTTTCTTTGTCCTCGAAGCAATTGCGTGCGCCGACAAGACGGCTCATTTCGCTCAGCCAATTAATGCCGCCGGGTGTGAATACAGGTTTTGGCCACCATTCCCAGTAAAGGGACGGGGTGGAACTTGCCTGCTGGCCGCGCTTTCCTAACTCTTCGATGGCTGCATCATATTCCGTGAGAAGCGGTTGTGCATCCATATGGATTGCCGCAGCCACCGTTTGGAGATCGTTTCGGATATCGGCAAAAGACTGTGGATCCAAGACAAGATGCGGAATGTTGCGCTTTACCAGCTCATCCACATTCTTCTCCATGCCGGGAACGCTTAGGGATGCCAGGACAAGGTCTGGAGTGAGTGCTTCGAGTTCATCCATCCGGATGGAAAGGTCCGGTCCAAGGCGGGGGAGGTGATCGATTGACTTTGGCCAATCGGAATAATCGTCGACGCCGACAAGCATATGGTCAGCGTTCAAAAAAGCGAGCAATTCGGTATTGCTCGGGCAAATGGATATGATTCGCATAAATAAGCCTCCTTTATTCATTTATTCATGCCTACAGTTTACCATAGGGCGAAAAGAAAAAAGGCAGAAAAAAACCTCCAAGCATTTGCCTGGAGGTTTTTGGCCAATCGATTAACGAGAGTAATATTCAACGATCAATTGTTCGCTGATTTCAGCAGACAATTCGCTGCGTTCTGGAAGGCGCACGAATGTGCCTTCTTTTTTGTCAGCATCGATTGAAACGTATTCTGGAACAAAGCTGTTCACTTCGATCGCTTCGTTAACTACATCAAGGTTGTTGGATTTTTCGCGGAAAGCGATTTTCTGTCCTGGTTTCACGCTGTAAGACGGAATGTCTAGGCGCTTGCCATCAACAAGGATGTGGCCGTGGTTTACGATTTGGCGAGCTTGGCGGCGAGTGCGCGCAAGGCCGAGGCGGTAAACGACGTTGTCAAGGCGAGTTTCAAGCAAAATCATGAAGTTCTCACCGTGTTTGCCGTCCATTTTGCCTGCTTTGATGAACATAGTTTTAAATTGGCGTTCGTTCACTCCGTACATGAAACGAAGTTTTTGTTTTTCTTGCAATTGCAAACCGTATTCAGAAACCTTACGGCGTTGGTTAGCACCGTGTTGACCTGGTGCGTAAGGGCGTTTTTCTAATTCTTTACCTGTGCCGCTCAAAGAAATTCCTAGGCGACGTGACAGTTTCCATGCTGGACCTGTATAACGAGACATATAAGTCTCCTCCTCTATTTTGGTTTTTAGAGTAAAATAAAAACCAGATGTATTCATGCTGCAAGCCATTTTGTTTTCATGTACCTTCGCTCAGCAGCCAAGAGTTACGCGATACACCTCTGTGTCTAGACGGAAGCGGCCGTTTAAGGGCGCTCTACAGTTTTCTACACAAGGAACAAAATGGACGAACCCGCACATACAACTGCTGCGATTATTTTACACAAAGGCTAGTATAACCGATATCAGCCGCGTCCGTCAATGTTTAACAGAAGAAAGCCTGGCGCACGAGCTTTCTTTTTTAGTGTCCACAAGTTAGAATGGATGTAATCAATAATGTGAGCGCTTTCTATATTAATGTAAGGGGTGTTTTGATGATGAAACCAACGGCAAAAATTGAAACGGCAGTGATCCACAAAGGTTATGACAGCTCTGCCCACCACGACAGCTTGGCAACGCCGCTATACCAGACGTCCACGTATTCGTTTTCGAGTGCACAGGAGGGGGAAGCCCGATTTGCAGGAGAAGCGCAAGGAAACATTTATTCCCGCCTCGGCAATCCGACTGTCCGGGTGTTGGAAGAGAGGATGGCGGAAATCGAAGGCGGACAGGCCGCTTTGGCATTCGGGTCCGGAATGGCCGCAGTTAGCGCGATTTTGGTCCACTTGACGAAGGCGGGCGATCATGTGCTGTGTTCTAGAGGAATCTATGGCTGCACGTTCGGTTTACTGGGCATTATGGAAGAGAAATACGGCATTACGCATTCCCTAATCGCCATGACGACGGAACAACAGATCGAACAAGCGATCCGGCCGGAGACAAAAGTCATCTACGTCGAGACGCCTATCAACCCGACGATGGAACTCGTCAATTTGCGTGCAGTCGAGGCGATCGCCAAAAAGCATGATTTGCGCATTGTCATAGACAATACGTTCAGTTCACCGTATCTGCAGAATCCCATCCAATTTGGGGCGGATTTTGTTCTTCACAGTGCAACCAAATACTTGAATGGGCACGGAGACGTCATCGGCGGTGTGTTGATCGGAAGAGACGCTGAGGAGATGCAGACGATCCGCATGACGGTGCAAAAGGATTTCGGCGGCATCATGTCTCCATTTGATGCGTGGCTTTTGCTGCGCGGATTGAAGACTTTGCATGTGCGCATGGACCGCCACGTCGACAACGCCGAGAAGATCGTCACATTTTTGCAGAATGAACAAGCGGTCAAACGGATTTTCTATCCATTTGATGACGCCCATCCGCAAGTGTCGATTGCAAAAGACCAGATGCGCAGAGGCGGCGGCTTGATTTCATTTGAGCTCGAAGGCGGGAAAAAACAAGCACAGGAGTTTCTCAACGCCTTGTCGCTCATTAAAATCGCTGTCAGTCTCGGAGATGCTGAAACTTTGATTCAGCATCCGGCAACGATGACTCATGCGGTCGTCCCGCCTGAAGAACGCGAACGAATGGGCATCAGTGATTCGCTTGTCCGCTTATCGGTCGGTTTGGAGCATGTCGACGACTTGATGCAGGATTTGCAGCAAGCATTTGCCCAAATTAAATCCAATTTACAGGAAATCTAAAAAAGATCCCGGCCTTTTTGGCCGGGATCTTTTTGTGTGTTCATTAAATATGCTTGATTAAAGTTTTGACGAATTGCTCGAGTCCTAAGCGGTCATCTTCTGTAAAGCGGGCTAGTTCCGGGCTGTCGATATCCAAGACGCCAAGAGCTTCGCCGTCTTTTATGATCGGGACAACGATTTCAGAACGGGAAGCAGCATCACAGGCGATATGACCCGGGAATGCGTGGACATCGTCGATAAGCATCGTTTCGTTCTTGTCGATGGCCGTTCCGCATACTCCTTTGCCGACCGGGATACGGACACAAGCTGGCATTCCTTGGAAAGGCCCCAGCACAAGTTCTCCTTCATCCATCAAGTAAAATCCGACCCAGTTGATGCGGTCCAGAAACTGGCCAAGCAAGGCAGAGGCGTTTGACAGGTTGGCGATGCGGTTCGGTTCGCCTTCAAGCAACGCATCCAATTGTTTATTGAGTAAATTATATTGTTCTGCACGAGTACCGCTATAAGGTGATGTAGCAAACATGGAACCATCTCTTTTCTGAAATTTTTTCTTGATCATTCAGTATAAAATTGATCGGCGTATTTGTGCAAGTCCGCAACCTTATGGGCATCCGAACCGAAGACAAGCGGGATGCCCAGGTTGCGGGCATAGTCGATATACGGCTCCGGGGGGTAAAATTCCAGGCAGTCCGGCTTTGATAATCCGGCAGAGTTGACGTCGAGTTCATAGCCTTGTTCTTTGACCATGCGAAGGATCTTCCGTATACGGTCATCATCGTCGATCGTTTCGCCGTGGCTGTGCTGGAATTTATGGATCAAGGTCACGTGTCCGATGCGTTTCGGTTTAAATGGGCCGAGGTCCGCTCTAATAGAAGCTTCTAGTGTATCGTAATACAAATCATAGACTGCTTGGACCGAACCCATGTCCCGTGCAAGTTGCATAAAAACTTCGGCGCTGAAATCCGCACAAACCCAACGGTCTTGATAGCGCAAAAAATGCACCGACAAAATGGCATCGTCGAGTTGCGGGCCGACCTGTTCCAAAAGGTGGGCGGTTTGTTGTTCAAACCCTTGGATGAAATCCACTTCCAGGCCGGCCCGGATCCGCAAGTTTCCGGAGAATTCGTCTTTCGCTTGCTCGAGTGCCGCGAAATAATCCGGCAACTCCGCCATTTTCATGCCGCTATCCTGCTCGGGTGTCGGATCAAGAAACCCGAACGGCAAGGGAGCGTGCTCCGTGAAACTGATTTCTTGAAATCCATTGTCTATCGCTTTGAGGATGTATGCGCGGAAAGGGTCGCTCGTTCCGTGCGGACAAAAAGGCGTGTGGGTGTGGCCGTCTCGTTTTATCATCTGTTCACCATCTTTTCAATTTGATAAAATTATTCCCTATTTTCTTCTAATTTGCCAAACAAAAGAGTAGAATACATGTTAAAATAAAAGAATAGTGAAGATACTTATGTAACCGGTAATGTATTTGGAACAGGGGGCTAAATGACTTATGATGGAGTATATCATCATTGCGGTCATCATTCTATTGGCGTTGCTTATCATTGGCATGATGTTTCGAAAAAAACATAATGCGGAAATCGAGCGCCTGGAAAAACTGAAACTGCAACTGACAGAGAAACCAATTATGGAAGAACTCACCAAAGTGAAACAATTGAACTTGAATGGCCAGACCGAAGAAATGTTTGAGCGCTGGCGCAAACAATGGACTGAAATCATGGATGTAGACATCCCGAAAATAGACGCCACTCTGTACGATGCCGAAGAGTCGATCAAGCGCTTTAATTTTTCGAAAGCTTCCAAATTGGAAAAGCAGGCGGAAGTGAAGATAGACGATGCGGATCAGCAAATAGCGGTGATTTTTTCAGAACTGGATGAGCTGATCGGCAGTGAAGAAAAAAATCGCAGTGAAATGGATTTGATCCAGGATAAATATGTTCGAGCCCGTAAAAACCTGCTGGCACATAAATCATCATTCGGCGCATCAGCAGACCCGCTTGAAAAGCGTTTGGAATCTTTTGTGCAGCGATTCGATGAATACGATCAGCTGACAGAAGAAGGAAATTATTTGAAAGCGCGTGAAACCGTCATTAATTTATCAGTTGAAAGCGATGAAGCGTTTATGCTCGTTGATGACATTCCAATGCTGCTGACGGAAATCAATGAAAAGATTCCGCAAGATTTGGCGCAGCTGCGCCAAGGTAAACAGGAAATGGAAGAGCAATCGTATTATTTGGACCATCTTGGCTTAACTGAGAAGCTGGATGATATTGAGCAGGAGCTGAAAGGCTTGAAGCACAAGCTCGAAATTCTTGAAGTGGAAGACAGCAAAAAACAAGTCGATGAGATCAAAGACCGCATCGATGCGATGTACGATCTGCTGGAAGCGGAAGTGGCTGCAAAACATTATATCGATCAGCACTTGATGGAAACCGAGCGCCATCTGCAAGTTGTGGCGCGCGATACGACAGAGCTGGAAGAAGAAAGCCGCTACGTCCAGCATAGCTACAAAATCACCGACCAGGAAGCATCGATTCCTAAAACCTGCCTCGACAAAGTGGAGCAGCTCGCGAAGCGCTTTGAATTGTTGTCGAGCCGCTTGGAAGAAGATCAATCCGCATATTCCAGCCTGCAGGACGAATTGATGCATATCCGTGAAGATCTATCGATTGTCGATTCGACACAAATGGACTTTACCGATTCCTTGAAAAATCTGCGCGTCGAAGAAAACCAAGCCCGCATCAAAGTGGAGCAGTTGAGACGCCGCCTGCAGGAAACGGACCGCATGCTGCATAAAGCGAACATTCCAGGGGTACCGGAAGATTTGGACGTCCGTTTGGAAGAAGCGGAAGAACATCTCTTCATCGCTATGCGTGCGCTTCGCGAAGTACCGCTCAATATGAAGTTGGTCGACAATTATATGGAACAATCGGAAACGAGCATTGTGGATGTGGAAACGAAAGCGAAAGAAATGATCGAAAATGTTTTGCTTGTCGAACGCATCATTCAATACGGCAACCGTTACCGAAAAACGAACCCGCAGCTTCATGCCCATTTAATGGAAGCAGAAGAGTCGTTCCGTCAGCTGCGCTATACGAAAGCACTGGAGGAAGCGGCGACCGCTGTGGAAAACTTCGAACCGGGATCGATGAAACGGATTGAAGTGCTTGTCAAAGAAAACAATTAAGAAAATCAGAAAACCACCAGCATACAGGCTGGTGGTTTTCTTGTCGGAGGGATTTTGATGATTTATTTGGACAATAGCGCGACGACAAAGCCGCATGCCGAAGTACTGGATACGTTCGTCAAAGCGAGCACCCAGTATTATGCGAATCCCGCTTCCTTACACCGATTGGGGAATGAAGCGGAAGATTTGCTGGAATCAGCGCGCAGACAACTCAAAAGCCTCCTTGGATTTGAGCGGATCATTTTCACTTCAGGCGGCACAGAAGCGAATAATCTGGCGCTGCGCGGCGCCGCCTATGCGAACAAGGAAAAGGGCCGCCATATCATCTCCTGCAAAACCGAGCATCCATCGGTTCTCGAACCACTAAAGCAACTTTCGAATGAAGGTTTTGACATCAGCTTATTGTCTGTGGATGCAACTGGTGCAATCGATCTCGAAGAATTGAAACAGGCGCTGCGCGCGGATACCATTCTCGTGAGCCTCATGCAGGTCAATAATGAAATCGGCACCATCCATCCGCTGGCGGATATCCGCCGCATGCTCAAAAGCACACGGACGCTATTGCATGTAGACGCGGTGCAAGGCATCGGCCGCCTTCCGCTCGACCTAAATCAATTGCCGGATTTACTGACGGTTTCTGGCCACAAGCTGCACGGACTGAAAAACAGCGGCTTGTTGGCTGTGAACAAAGCGGAACTCGCTCCAATCCTGCTTGGAGGCGGGCAGGAAGGAGGTATTCGGAGCGGAACGGTATCCGTTCCGAATGCAGCAGCGCTCGCCAAAGCAGTGCGCCTTGCTAGACCGGACGCGGATCACCTAAAATGGAATGCGGAGTTGCGTTCATTTTTTGCCGGCTTTAAGGACATTCACATCGTCAGCCCTGAAGGAGCAGCTCCTAATATTCTCGCCGTGGCCATTGCCGGTGTGCGCGGAGAAACCGTAGTGAGCGGGTTGCAAGAGGAAAACGTGATCGTTTCAACATCAAGTGCCTGCTCCTCAAAAAATAAACAGACGAGCCATGTCATCGAAGCGATCGGGTTGCCGCGGGAATACCGAGAAGGCACGGTCCGCATCAGTTTCGGGGCCATGACGACACACCAGGAAATTATCGAATTCAAAAAACATTTCAAGCGTGTGCATCAATTGATTAAAGGAGTCGAACAATCATGAGAACTAACCAAATACTTATCCGTTACGGAGAATTGTCTACAAAAGGACGCAATCGAAAAGCATTTATCGCGCGTCTGCGGAATAACATCCTGCATCTATTTGCGGGTGTACCGACCGTCCGCATTAAAGCGGAACGCGACCGGATGTTTTTATTTTGCGATGATGAACAAGGCATGGAAGACATCATCAAGCGCCTGCCATATGTTTTCGGCATCCAATCATTCAGCCCGGTAACGCAAACGAGCCTGGACCTTTCCGTAATGAAAGAAACGGCATTGTCGATCGTTGAAACAATGGACACGCAAGGCAAAAGCTTCAAAGTGTCCGTCAAAAGGCCCTTCAAGGAATTTCCGTACGAAAAACCGGAAATCATGCGGGCAATCGGCGGCTATGTTTTAGGGAATACGCCGGAATTGACCGTCTCGATGAAAAATCCAGATATTGATCTGAATGTGGAAATCCGCAAAGATGCCGTCTATATGATGGCTGAAACGATCAAAGGGGCAGCGGGGTTGCCGATTGGTGCAGGTGGCAAAGCTTTGCTGATGCTGTCTGGCGGCATCGACAGCCCGGTCGCCGGGTATCACATGTTGAAGCGCGGCGTGAAGCTCGAATTGATCCACTTTTTCAGCCCTCCGTTTACGACCGAGCGCGCAAAAGAGAAAGTGCTCGATTTGGCAGAGAAGCTGAGCGGTTTCGGTTCGCCGGTCACCTTGCATATCATTCCGTTTACAGAGCTCCAGCAGGAAGTCCATAAGCAAGTGCCGGATAATATCACCATGACCTCGACCCGGCGCATGATGATGCGCGTGGCGGACTCGGTACGTGCGAAAACCGACTGCAAGGCCATCATCACCGGCGAGAGCCTCGGCCAAGTCGCCAGCCAGACATTAGATAGTCTGCAGGCGATCAACGCGGTCACAACGACGCCGATTTTGCGGCCGCTCATTGCGCAGGACAAACTGGAAATTATCGAAACTGCACAAGCGATCGATACGTACGAAATTTCAATCCGCCCGTTCGAGGATTGCTGCACGATCTTCACGCCGGCCAATCCGAAAACTAAACCGAAAACCGATAAAGTGGAACATTACGAGAGTTTTGTTTCGTTTGATGAAATGATCGACAAGGCGGTGGCAAATCGGGAAGTGATTGAATTCCCGCGAACGAAAGAACAGCGCTTTGAGGGATTGCTGTAATCTTTTCTTGAAAATTCTACCGGTCACACAACCGGACCGTTTAGAGTGGAAGAGGGACTCGTCAAAGTGTTTGTCGTCTTGACGGAAGGCAATGTAGGTGGAGATGAGCCCATTGATGAATTGCAGCAAGTGGAAAACGCAAAAAAATAACATTTCTTTCAAAAGCTTCCGGTATCAGCGGAGGCTTTTGCTGTATTTACTTTCCGGTAGGGCAGGCATATAATGGGTCTATTATTTCGAATACAAAAATACTTTGAGAATGGTGCGCGATGCGAAGATGACTGAAGAAAAAAAAGGGACACTGCTGACGATTTTAACGTATACGATTTGGGGGTTCCTGCCGATATTTTGGAAACAAGTCGACCATGTGCCGGCAGATGAATTATTGGCTGGCCGCATTTTTTGGGCATTTTGGCTGACGCTGGGCTTTATCGTGCTGACTGGAGGAGGAAAGCAGCTTTTCGCTGATGTCAAATCCTTGTGGGCATCGAAGAAGACATTTTTCCTGCTCATGCTCGCTTCGTTTCTCATTTCGGCCAATTGGTTCTTTTATATCTACGCCGTTACCAATGACCGCATAGTTGAAACGAGTCTCGGCTATTACATCAATCCGCTCATTTCCGTTTTGCTGGGCTCGTTTTTTTTGAAGGAAAAACTTTCCCCAGCGGTGAAAGTCGCGTTTGTGCTGGCGGCGATCGGCGTCACCATCATCACCGTTTCTTACGGGACATTGCCTTGGCTGGCGCTTGGCATGGCGTTCAGCTTCGCGTTCTACGGCTTGATCAAAAAGACCATTCAATTGAACGCGCTGCGGGGCCTCGCGATCGAGACTTTGTTCGTGTTGCCGTTTGCGACTGCCTATTATGTTTATTTATTTTCCATCGACCGCGCGGCATTCTTGCATAGCGGAATCTCGACCGACCTGCTCGTCGTCCTCAGCGGATTCCTCACTGCGTTGCCGTTGCTGTTTTTTGCGATGGGTGCGCCGCTCATCCCTCTATACATGGTCGGATTTTTGCAATACATCGCTCCGACTTTAATGCTGCTGATTGGTGTGCTCATCTACGGAGAGGCATTCGGCCTTGTGTCTGTCGTTTCTTTCTCCTTTATCTGGAGCGCGTTGATTTTGTTCACCGGATCCAAAATCATGGAAGCGAGGCGCATGAGAAAAAAACGCCACATACTTGGTGCCGAATTTACCGGAAAGTGAAACATTTTGGAGCGTATGCCGTATAGTTAAATGGAATACTTAAGGAGGGAATTAAAGGATGAATACAAAACGCTGGATTGCTTTACTCGCCGCTGCTGCATTGCTGGTGATTTCACTCGTCATCAACTCGGCGTTTACAGTGTTGAAATCAGATTTTGCCTCAGGTTTTGATGACTTCATAGGCACTGACGACACTGGGCTGGGCGAACAGGTGCTTGAGTCAGGGGATGCCAATAACCGCATCGCCGTGTTGACCGTGGACGGTGCAATTCAAGATAGTGGCGAGACGCCTGTTTTCGCGGCCGTTGGCTATAACCATGATCTGTTTATGGAACAATTGGAAGCAGTAAAAGAAGACGATAGCGTAAAAGGTGTTGTCTTGAATGTGAATTCTCCAGGAGGCGGTGTCGTCGAATCTGCACAGATCCACGACAAAATCACCGAAATCCAGGAAGAAACCGGTAAGCCGCTTTACGTATCGATGGGATCGATGGCTGCATCCGGCGGGTATTATATTTCCGCACCTGCAGAAAAGATTTTCGTTAATGAAGAAACTTTGACAGGATCGATCGGCGTCATTATGCAAAGCGTTAATTACGGCGAACTTGCAGAACGCTATGGCGTGGATTTTGTTACGATCAAATCCGGTCCTTACAAAGATATCATGAGTCCGACACGCGATATGACTGAGGACGAACGGGCATTATTGCAAGAGATGCTTGATAGTTCATACGAACAATTTGTCGATGTCATCGAACAAGGCCGCGATATGACCGAAGCGGAAGTAAAAGAATACGCGGACGGTAGAATCATGAACGGACGGCAGGCAGTTGAAGCGAACCTGGCGGATGACTTTGGTTTTGAAGAAGACGTAATCCAAGCTATGAGTGAAGATTTCAGTTTAGAAGGCGGCGAAGTATTTGAGTACGGTGCCAGCGGGAATTGGGCTTCACTATTTGCAATGAAGACAAGTTCATTCTTCGGCATGGATATGGAAACCAAATTAATAGCGGATATGCTAACGCAAAACAGCGGACCGCGCATGATGTATCTATACGGTGAGAACTAAGGAGGTGGAGAAGCATGACTGATCACATCAATACAGATGCGATAGAGCAACCGGCTGCGACTCCGCCGGTTCGGCCGACAACTGACAACGTGCTGTTTTATGAACGCAAGCCGGCAGGGTTTTGGATGCGCTTTTGGGCTTACTTGATTGATATCTCAATCATTTCAGCGATTTCTTCTATAGTCATCCTTCCACTGTTTGCGTTATTCGGCTGGGAAACGTCAGGGAGTGCCTGGTATGCGCCGTATGCGATTTTGACTGCAATCGTGTTCTATGGCTATTTCATCCTGATGACTAAGTTTTTCGCCCAGACCGTAGGCAAGATGATTTTAGGCCTGCGGGTCGTTTCACTGAAAACCGACCATTTGCCGTGGACCACTTTATTGTTCCGCGAGTGGATCGGCCGCTTTATTTCAGTGACGATTTTGCCGTTATATTGGATTGTCGGCTTTACGCCATTAAAGCAAGGGGTTCATGATTTTATCGCCGACACGACTGTGGTCCACGAGGAATCTTACCGGAAGCGCGAAATGGCGAAAACACGTTTGGAAGGGTCTCGGTTGCAAGAAAGTGAAAGCATTTAGTATGATAGAGTTAATTTGAAAAGGGAGGCGTTGCAATTGGTACAAATCACATTCAAGCAAAACCCTGTCACATTGCCCGGTAAAGAAGTGAAAGTGGGCGAGCAGGCACCGCATTTCACGGCGTTATCCAACGGCCTGGAGTCGAAAACTTTGCAGGACTTCAAAGGCAAAGTTCGATTGGTAAGTGTCGTTCCATCACTTGATACCGGCTTATGTTCCGATCAGACGAAACGCTTCAGCGACGAAGCGGCATCTCTCGGCGACAACGTGGAAGTACTTACAGTTTCCTGCGATCTTCCATTCGCACAAAAGCGCTGGACGGAAATCAATGGCGTCGATTCGATCACGACATTGTCCGACCACCGCGACCTGTCATTTGGTGAAGCGTATGGCGTAACGATGCAGGAACTTCGCTTATTGGCACGCTCCATTTTCGTCGTCGATGAAAACGACGAAGTGGCTTATGTTGAATATGTAGCAGAAGGCACCGATCACCCGGATTATGAAAAAGCACTCGAAGCAGTAAGAGAACTGACAAACTAATACTAGAAACCCACTCTCCTAGAGTGGGTTTTATCATGAGGACGGAGATTTATGAATTCATCTATGGAAAGCATTTTCATCATGATCGACAATGAAACGGTGTCAGTCCAAAAGCAGCAGGAACTTTCCTATTTGGAGAGCTTGCTCACCACGACTGAAAGATGGCTCGATGGGCAATTAAATGTACCTGTTGGCGCCACGAAAGAAGACGTTCGGAAAGCAATCCAATTGGCGATTTTGAAAGGCATGAAAGAACATGTCCAGCCGCATCACCAAATGACGCCGGACGCACTCGGCTTACTTGTCGGCTATCTTGTCGAATTGTTCGTCAAAGATCAGCAGGCGACTGTGCTCGATCCCGCAGCAGGGACCGGCAATTTATTGTTCACGGTCATGAACTATTTGGACGGGCGCATGACGGGAACGGCTGTAGAGATAGACGATTTATTGATCCGCCTTGCCTCGAATATCGGAAACTTGATCGAACAGCCGGTGACATTCTATTTGCAGGATGCCTTACAGCCCTTGTTGATCGATCCGGCCGATTGTGTCGTATCGGATTTGCCGGTCGGCTATTACCCGGATGAGCAAGTCGCTTCTTCTTATGATTTACATGCGGAAGAAGGCATGTCATATGCGCACCATCTATTTATCGAACAATCCTTGAAACATACAAAAGAAGGCGGCTATTTATTTTTTGTCATCCCGAAAAACTTGTTTGAATCACCGCTCGCCAACCAATTGCATCATTTCTTGAAGCAGCAAGCGCATATCCAGGCGGTCATGGAGTTGCCGGACAATATTTTCAAACATGCCCAGCATGCCAAAGCTATCCTCATCTTGCAGAAAAAACAAGATGGCTTGAAAGCCCCGAAAGAAGTGCTGCTCGCACGAGTTCCGAATATGTCGAAACCGGAAACGATGGCGAAATTTTTCACACAGGTGAATGAATGGTTCAAAGAAAACAAAGCATAAGAAAAGATCGGTCTTATACAGGGCCGGTCTTTTTCGTTTCAAGAAAAAGGCAGGAAATTCTATATAAACGGCGAATAGCGTAAAGAGACGGGGGAATGATTAGTCTGAGAGGAGTGGGGATATGTATCAACAAATCTTACTGGCAGTCGACGGTTCGGAAAACTCGATCCGCGCCGCCAAGGAAGCGGTAAAAATTGCAGGATTGGTCAATGGAGCGGAAGTGACGGTCGTCTATGTCTCCGATTATAAGGAAGATGAAAACGAAGTGATCCACGATGCGTCGGCAATGGAGTTCGATTTAGCAAGACGGAAAAAAATCCAGCCGGTGACCGAAATGCTGGAAAGGAAAGAGATATTCCATCAAGTCGAAGTGCTGCATGGCATACCAGGCCCTGCCATAGTCGGGATGACGAAAGATAAGCAATACGATCTGCTCGTCATCGGCAGCCGCGGTTTATCTCCAATCCGCGAAGTGATGCTCGGCAGTGTCAGCCATAAAGTCGTCAATCACGCAGAATGCCCGGTTCTTGTCGTAAGGTGAAAATAGCGCATCACGCTGGATCGTCATTTGGTATACTTAGAGCACATAGTGCTGCAAAAGCATTGCGAATATTGGGGGATGAATAATGGTGGATTTGCCGAATTGCCCGAAATGCGGTTCTGAGTATACGTATAAAGATGGAGACAGGCTGGTTTGTCCGGAATGTGCACATGAATGGAATCCGAATGAACAAGAACAAGCGCAAGTCATACGCGATGCTGTCGGAAACATTTTGCAAGACGGAGACGCTGTCACAGTCATTAAGGATTTGAAAGTAAAAGGCAGCTCAAACACATTGAAAATCGGCACGAAAGTAAAAAGCATCCGGCTCGTCGACGGCGACCATAATATCGATTGCAAAATCGACGGCTTCGGGGCGATGCAACTGAAATCGGAATTCGTGAAAAAAGCTTGAGTGCTTGCGCATTTTTTTTGAAAGAAAAAACCGGTCATACCAACCTTTTAAAGGATGGATGACCGGTTTTTCGCTTTATACTTCACACTCCGCGCTTATTGCCCCATAGCAAAGTATGAAGCTGGGGCAATACTTTCGCATTATTAAGTGCGGCGGATGTTAAATGCCTATCAATCAGCCATTGATAACGTCCCAATAAATGCTGCGTCAGTTTTTCATCGTCAACAGTCAGGGTATCGTCATTTCCGACTTGTAAAAAGAATGGAAAGGACGGATAACGTATATGAAGCTGTTCAGCAAAGAACAAATCCGCATCATCAAAGACGACGACTTTCAGGCTGGCTTGATTGGGGGCAAGCTTCCCGAGCAGCGCATCGAGTTTAGAGTAATCCAAAATCATCCCCGAACTCGGGGGCTTCGGAGAAACCGTGACCTCATCGATTTCAGCCAGCCAGTCCTGCCATATGCTGCCTTGTGTTTCAACAGCGGTCTGCCAGCCCTTTTCATGGCAAAGAGCAACCAGTTCACTGATGCCTTTATGAAGAGCCGGATTGCCTCCGGAGATCGTCACATGCGAAAAATTTTCCTTTCCGAGCTGTTCGAGTTCATCGGTGATGGCTTGAGCATTCATCATGACGCTTTTTCCAGTACCATCCCAAGTGAATTTTGAATCACACCACGAACAGGAATAATCGCAACCGGCAGTCCGTACAAACATCGTTTTCTGTCCTATGACCATACCTTCTCCTTGAATAGTCGGGCCGAAAATTTCCATAACGGGAATTTTCATGAGGAACCCTCGCTTAAAGGGCGGTAGACGACATAGCTGGTCGGTGTTTCTCGGACGATGACCTGCAGGCAGCGTGGCTGATTGTCAGTCCCATCGAGCAGTTTCTGGGTCATGAGAAAAATTTGTTCTGCGAGCTGTTCGGTTGTTGGAAACGTTTGGGTGAATTCCGCATGGTCATTTAGTACGGTATGGTCGTAGCGTTTATGGATCAGGTTTTTCAGCTCTTTAAAATCGATCAGAAAACCGATGGTGTTCAACTGGTTTCCGGCGATCGTAATATTGAGCGTGTACGTATGGCCGTGCATGCGGGCGCACTGGCCGGCTTGTTCTGCAGGAATATAATGCGCTGCAGAAAAATGCATATCTTTATTCAATTCAAAGCGGAAAGCGTGTGCGACCGATGGATAAAATTGCTGTATCATGACTCGGCACCCGCTTTTTGGGACAGATATTTACTCAACCCGTCATTGCGCAGTACGCAGGCTGGGCAAGTGCCGCATCCGGCAGCAGCTACGCCATTATAGCAGGTCAAAGTTTCCGTCTGAACGAATTCCAAAGCGCCGAGCTGGTCGGACAATTCCCACACACCCGCTTTATCAATCCACATGAGCGGCGTATGGATGACGAACTGCTTGTCCATCGCCAAATTTAAGCTGACGTTCAACGAGCGGATAAACGTATCGCGGCAATCGGGATAGCCGCTGAAGTCGGTCTCGCTGACCCCCGTCACCAAATGGCGCGCACCGAAGGCATCGGCATAGATGGCGGCAAAGGATAAGAACAAAAGGTTGCGGCCTGGCACGAATGTAGAAGGCAGCCCATCCGTTTGTCCGCTCACGTCAATCGAATCGCGTGTTAAGGCGTTAGCGGACAGTTGATTGATTAATCCGAGGTCGAGCACTTGAAGTGTGACTCCGAGCGTTTCAGCGATCTGTTTGGCATGGTCGATTTCCTGTGCATGCCGCTGCCCGTAATCGAAAGTGACAGCAAGCACTTCGCCGAATTCCTCGAGTGCCCAAAAAAGGCAAGTGGTGCTATCTTGTCCACCGCTGAAAACAACGACAGCTTTTTCATTTTTCATCGTATACAGCTCCTTAGTTTTTTAGAGAGGGAGTTTGCGAACCTCTTTATGAAACAGTTCCCATAATAGCATAATTGAAAAGCTTATGGCGCCTTTTCGTGTGTAGCGACTCCACAAAAGGGTATAGATAATTAAAATGGAAGGGGTGGCTGCGTGTGAAAGCGATTGTGATCGATCAGTATGGAGGAAGAGAGCAATTAAAAGAACGGGAAGTTGAAACGCCGTCAATTGCCGAAAATCAAGTACTCGTCGAAGTCCATGCGACTTCGGTCAATCCGATAGATTGGAAACTGCGCGAAGGCTATTTAAAAGACATGCTGCCTTGGGAGTTTCCGATTATTCTCGGGTGGGACGTGGCGGGAATTGTCCGCCAAATCGGATCGGAAGTTAGACATTTTCAAGTCGGCGACAGGGTATTTGCACGCCCTGCAACGACGCGGCAAGGCACTTATGCGGAATTCGTTCCGGTCGATGAGAACCTGCTTGCCCGCATGCCGGAAAGCATGAGCTTTGAACAAGGTGCCGCAATTCCGTTGACGGGGCTTACCGCTTGGCAATGCCTGGTGGAAATCGGCCATATCAAAAAAGGCGAGAAAGTGCTGATCCACGCAGGGGCAGGAGGCGTCGGCAGCATGGCCATCCAAATCGCCAACAGCATCGGTGCTTATGTAGCGACGACAGCGAGCGACAAGAACGATGAATTGGTGACATCACTTGGCGCGAACCGGGTGATCGATTACCATGAAGAGGATTTTTCGGAAGTGCTCGAAGATTTCGATTTTGTTTTGGATACCATGGGCGGAGAGACCTTGGAGAAAAGCTACGGGGTATTAAAGCATGGCGGAAGGCTCGTCAGCATTGCCGGCCAGCCGGATGAAGCTAAAGCCGAGCAATTGGGCATTTCCGTTAACGGATTTTGGCTTGAACCGGACGGAGCCCAATTAAAAAAACTAGGGGATTTGTTTATATCGGGTGAAGTGAGGCCGGAAGTTGGCCATGTGTTCCATTTGACGGAAGAAGAAGTCCGTGCAGCGCATGAATTGAGCGAAACTCACCACGCGAGAGGAAAAATCATCATTAAAGTGAAGGAAACATAAAAAGCACGCGGCATCAATGGCCGCGTGCTTTTGTTTGTGTTATTCAGGTTTTTCGGAGTGTTTCTCAGAATAATAATCGTCCGGCGCATCACTCTGTGCTTGTTCCGTACGCACAACGAGAACATCACATTTTGCCGAACGGACAATATGCTCAGACACACTGCCGATGAGGAAGCGTTCGACAGCATTCAAGCCCGTCGCACCACAAACGATCAAGTCCGCTTCGACTCTTTCCGCAAGTTCACGCGGAATCATCGTTTTCGGAGAACCATAATCAACGACGATGTTGACTTTTTCAACGCCGCCAGCCTCGGCTTCTTTTTTATAATCCCCGAGCAGGTCTTCCGCAAACTTTTGTGCGCGGTCTGCAATCGTGCGGTCATATGCTTCGATAGCGGCAAATGAACGGGTATCGATAATGTTCACCAAGTTCAATGTCGCATGGTTCCGTGTGGCTATGCCAATGGACTTTTTGAAAGCCCATTCTGCTTCTTTGGAACCGTC
Source organism: Planococcus sp. ISL-109 (assembly GCF_018613655.1). Lineage (GTDB taxonomy): Bacteria > Bacillota > Bacilli > Bacillales_A > Planococcaceae > Planococcus. The sequence goes on along the minus strand of NZ_JAGGPW010000004.1, from coordinate 1,019,302 downwards.
TACCGCTACCATAATTTGATTATACTTTAATGTCATCTCAGCATTCCTCCTTTGTCTATACTGTAACTTTCGAGGCACACATGAATTGTTCCTCCTTAAACGGTAAAAATTCTTAAAATTTTTATAATTAGTTTTTCGTTAATTATTGTGAAATACTTTTTAGTCGAAAAATCCAGCTCTATTAACGGAATCCCGCAACGCAAAAATATATCTCTTCCCCAAAGAAAATAAGGGAGCAAAATTCATAGGAATCTGTTAGAATGGATGTGGTTTCAAATACTGATAGATTTCATCATTTTATTATTTCAGACACAATATTATTGGAGGGTTTTGCAATGCGTATCGGTGTACCGACAGAAGTAAAGAACAATGAAAACCGTGTGGCTATGACGCCGGCGGGAGTAGTCAACCTGGCACTATTCGGCCATGAAGTTTTCATCCAGTCCGGAGCAGGGCTTGGCTCAGGCTTTACGGACGCAGATTATGAAACAGCAGGCGCTGTAATCGTTCCGGGTGCAGAAAAAGCATGGGAACAGGAAATGGTCATGAAAGTGAAAGAACCTGTAGCAAGCGAATACAAGCATTTCCGCGAAGGGCAAGTGCTGTTCACTTATTTGCACTTGGCACCAGAAGTGGAATTGACGAAAGCATTGCTTGAATCGAAAGTGACGGGCGTAGCATACGAAACGGTTCAGCTTGCCAATAACTCATTGCCGCTCCTTACGCCAATGAGCGAAGTGGCTGGACGGATGTCGACACAGATCGGTGCGCAGTTCCTTGAGAAAATCCACGGAGGCGGCGGCATTTTGCTCGGCGGCATCCCCGGCGTTTCCCGCGGTAAGGTAACGGTTGTCGGCGGTGGTGTTGCCGGAACGAACGCTGCGAAAGTAGCAGTCGGCATGGGCGCTGATGTGACAATCCTCGATTTGAACCCAGAGCGTCTTCGCCAATTGGATGATCTGTTCGGAAAAGATGTGCAAACATTAGTTTCAAACCCACTGAACATTGCCCAATCAGTTAAAGAATCGGATCTGGTCATCGGAGCGGTATTGATTCCGGGAGCGAAAGCACCGAAATTGATTACAGAAGACATGGTCAAATCGATGAAACCTGGTTCTGTCGTCGTGGATATCGCAATCGACCAAGGCGGAATTTTCGAAACGAGCGATCGCATCACGACGCACGATGCGCCGACATACATCAAGCATGATGTCGTCCATTACGCTGTCGCGAATATGCCGGGAGCAGTTCCGCGCACATCGACAATCGGGCTGACGAACGTGACGGTTCCTTACGCAGTGCAAATCGCTAATAAAGGACTGAAGCAAGCTGTCCTTGATAACGAAGCATTGAAAAAAGGCGTCAACACGATGAATGGCCATGTGACGTATAAAGCAGTAGCAGACGACCAAAGACTGGAATATAAATCAGTCGACGAATTGCTGCAATAAGATAAAAAAAGAGCTGTCCTGAAAATCCGTTGACCGGATTTTCCTGGGATAGCTCTTTTTTGTTTTACCGGGTGATGATCGTTAATTCTTTCGGGTACTTGGTCAACACTTCATAACCATCTTCGGTGACAACCACATCGTCTTCGATGCGCACGCCGACTTGGTCAGGGACATAAATGCCCGGTTCAATCGTAAAGACCATTCCTGCTTGGAGCGGCATGTTATTGCCACCGTGTATAGACGGGAATTCATGGACGGAAATGCCGAGTCCATGCCCGAGGCGGTGCGTGAAATATTCCCCGTAGCCGGCCTCCTCGATGACGGTGCGTGAAATCCCGTCCAGCTCAGCTGCAGTGATGCCAGGGCTCACCGCGTCAAGCGCCGCTTGTTCTGCGTGTCTGACGATTTCGTACACTTCTTTTGCTTGTTCACTTGGTTCGCCGAAGGCAAGTGTGCGTGTGATGTCCGAGCAATAGCCTTCGTAAATGACACCGAGGTCCATCAACACGAGGTCGCCGCGTGTGATTTTCCGTTCGCCGGTTTTGCCGTGCGGAGAGGCCGCTTTCGGTCCGGTCAGTACGGTCGTATCAAATGACATATGGGTAATACCGCGTTTTTTCAGCGCGAGTTCGATTTCGGTCATCAACTCGATTTCTGTCATCCCCTCATTCATCTTCTGTGCAGCGACTTCGATGGCATAATCGGCCAGTTTCGCTGCGTGGCGCAGGATGTCGAGTTCCGATTCGTCCTTGACGACGCGCATCGCATTCAGCTGGTCATCGATTGCGTGGATTTCGGGTGACTGGAAATAACGGTTGATGGCGTCGTAACGGTCGACCGTCATATGCGCTTTTTCGATGGCGATGCTTTGCATCGGCTGATTGCGCTTTTCGGCTGTTCTGTAGAGGACTTCCATTGCATCCTGTGTGTCCGCGTGTCCAGCGATTTCACCCATCCAGCCGGCAGCTTTCGCATCCGGCGCTTCCATCGCAGGGCAGATCAAGAACGGTTCCGCTTGTGCAAATACCATCACGGCGAGCAAACGTTCTTTTGGGTCGCTGTTAAAGCCGGTCAAATAAAAGACATTGTGCGGGTCGGTGATGAGCGCCGCATCGACTTGCTGCTGTTTCAAAATTTGTTGCATGTTCGATAATTTATTCATATGTATTCCTCCCCTTCATGTGTAGCATATCAAAAATCAGGGTATAAAACAGCAGATAGCGGAGAGCCAAAATTCCACTGGAGGGATACTATGAAAATCTCGTACCATGGCCATTCGGTCGTGAAAATCCAAACCGAAGGCAAAATTATCTTGATCGATCCATTTATCAACGGCAACGAATTGACCGATTTGACGGTCACAGGGGAAAAGCCGGATGCGATTTTACTTACCCATGCACATAATGACCATGTCGGCGATACCGTTGAACTCGCCAAAGCGAGCGGGGCAGTAGTCGTGGCGACCGTCGAGCTGGCAAACTATTTAGGAACTCAAGGCATCGAGACGATTGGGATGAATCTTGGCGGTGCCAACCAATTCGATTTCGGCAAAGTGAAATTCACGAAAGCGTTCCATAGCTCTTCTTACACGACAGAAAGCGGAGACGTCATTTACGGCGGCATGCCGGCCGGAATCCTGTTTGAAGCAGAAGGAAAGACGGTTTATCATGCAGGAGACACTGAAGTGTTCGGGGACATGGAAATCATCGGCAAACGCCATTCGATCGATGTGGCATTTGTGCCCATTGGAGATTTCTTCACGATGGGGCCGACCGACGCGGCTTATGCAGTAGAGTTGCTGAAGCCGAAAACGGTCGTGCCGATCCATTACAATACATTCCCGCCAATCAAGCAGGATCCGGAACAATTCAAATCTCAAGTCACCGGTGCGCAAGTTAACATCATGCAGCCCGGCGACAGCGTAGAGTTATAGAATCTCTTGGACCAAAACAAAAAGGACAGCGAAACGATGGATGTTTCGCTGTCCTTTTGTGCATTTTCACTAGGGTTAATGCGATTTGTTTCATGGGTTTTGCAGTTATCGACTTCCATTCGGAATGTGATAAACTAAGGAGTAGAGGATAGCAGAAAGTTTGGTGAAACAATGGCAACAAAACATGAACAAATTTTGGACTATATCGAAACTTTGGCGGTAGGGGAAAAGATCTCCGTCCGTCGAATCGCCAAAGAATTGCAGGTTTCAGAAGGCACCGCTTACCGTGCCATCAAAGAAGCGGAAAACAACCGGCTGGTTTCGACAATTGAGCGCGTCGGCACCATTCGGATCGAGCGCAAGAAAAAAGAAAATATCGAGCGGCTGACTTATGCGGAAATCGTCAAAATCGTCGATGGCCAAGTGCTCGGCGGACGCGCGGGCCTGCACAAATCATTGACCAAGTTCGTCATTGGCGCGATGCAGCTGGAAGATATGATGCGCTATACGGAAGCCGGAAATCTACTTATTGTCGGAAATCGGTACAAAGCGCATGAATATGCAATTCAAGCAGGGGCAGCGGTGCTGGTGACGGGCGGTTTTGAGGCGTCCGAGCAAGTGAAGAAGCTTGCCGATGAATACGAGTTGCCGGTCATTTCGACGAGCTACGACACATTTACTGTGGCGACCATGATCAACCGGGCAATTTACGATCAATTGATTAAAAAAGAGATTCTGCTCATCGAAGACATTTTAATACCACTTGAGAATACCCATTTCCTGCATTACAAAGACCCGATCAGCCGTTACCAGGAGCTTAACAATGAAACGACCCACGGCGGATTCCCGGTCGTTGATTCAAACGGCAAGCTGGTCGGCATCGTCACTTCCCGTGATGTCATCGGCTATTCCGAGACCGATTCGATCGATAAGGTGATGACAAAGGACCCGATTACCGTGTCCCTTCAAACAAGCGTTGCAGCAGCAGGGCACCGGATGATTTGGGAAGGGATCGATCTTCTGCCGATTACGGATGATCACCATAACCTGATGGGCATCATCAGCCGGCAAGACGTCCTGAAAGCTATACAAACGGCTCAGCGTCAGCCACAGCAAGGCGAAACGATTGATGATATCATCAAAAGCCAATTGACCTTATTGCAGGATGAAAAATTAAGTTTGGAGTTCAAGGTGACGCCGCAAATGACCAATGCTTACGGTTCGCTGTCGTACGGAGCTTATACGATGCTTCTCACCGAAGCTGCGGCTACAGCTTTAAAGACGAAAAACCGAAAAGACAGCGTCCTCGAAAATATGACGGTTTATTATTTGAAGCCGGTTCAACTGGATGCAACATTGACCATCCGCCCGACGATTTTGGACATTAGCCGGAAATCTGCGAAAGTCGATGTGGAAGTCCTTTTTGAGCAGAAAGTGATCGGCAAGGCGATGCTGACATTCCAATTGCTTGACCGTTAAACAAAAAAACCCCTCCGCGAAGGAGAGGTTATTTTATGGGTTGAGGCGGGTTTCCTCGTCGAGAAAAGCCTGGTAATGGCGGTTCGCTTTAAAGTTATGAACGATGAGCGCCACACCGAGGACGATGAAAATGCCGGCGATGATATACGTGACCGCTGTTTGGAAAATGAACAGCTGGTTGATACCGAAAAAGGCGATGAAACTGCCGAGAGCCATCGAAGCGCGGCTCGCATACCAGTTTTTCCGTACCGGCAAACGGGTGCGGATTTGTTTTGTTTTATAATAGAGATAAAAGGCAGCAGAAACAATGATCAGAAATATAAATATTAGCATGGGGAACCTCCTGTTGTGCAAATCTACTATCCATTGTAATGTGGATAGCAGGAAAATGCGAATGGATTTCCCCTTCCAACGGAGGATTAAGGCAATGTACAGTCAAATCATCGACACAATTAAACAATTCGATACCATTATCATCCATCGCCATGTACGGCCGGACCCGGATGCTTATGGTTCGCAAATCGGCTTGAAATACATGATCAGCCATAACTATCCCGAAAAGCGTGTGCTAGCAACAGGAACCCATGACTATACGATGGATTTCCTCGACTTCCCGGACGCTGTCGAAGATGCGGATTTCAAAGGTGCATTGGTCATCGTCACCGATACCGCCAATACCGACCGCATTGATGACCAACGCTATACGACAGGTGCAAAATTGATCAAAATCGATCATCACCCGAACGATGATGCCTACGGTGACATTTGCCAAGTCGATCCACAAGCGAGTTCTTCATCCGAAATGATCTATGAATTATTTACATATGGCCAAATTGCAGAAAATTGGAAGCTGTCCGATGCAGGCGCCAGGCTGTTGTATGCCGGAATCATCGGCGACACCGGACGCTTCCTATTCCCGAGCACCACTCAAAAAACTTTTGACGTGGCGGGGGAATTGATTAAATATGGTTTTGACCGTAACGAGCTCCATAACGGCATGTACGAAATGGACCGCAAATTGCTCCATCTTCAAGGGTATATGTATCAAAATTTCCAAATGAATACAAACGGTGCTGCCTTTGTTAAAATCACACGGGATATTTTAGCGGAATTCGATGTGACGCCAACCGATACTTCTTTGCTCGTCGGTACATTAGGCAATGTCAAAGGCATTAGAGCCTGGGTGATTTTAATCGAAGAAGAAACGGAAATCCGTGTACGCCTCCGCTCGAAAGGCCCGGTCATCAATACGCTCGCAAAAGAATTCGGAGGAGGGGGCCATCCGATGGCTTCCGGTGCTGTCGCTTATTCTTGGGACGAGGCGGACCGGGTGATCCGGCGCCTTGAGGAAATTTGCGCGAGCGCTTGAGGAAAGAAGGTGTTGAAATGGTCTATCCGCATATCGTGACGGCGGCCGATCCGCTGCAGAGCACGGTTCGCCTGGAAGAACTCTTCTCCGTTCTTGCCAAGCAAGGTGCACGCGCTGCAGCTCTTGTCAATTCCAAACTATACGGCGTTCTTCCTTTTTGGGACGCATGCAAAAAGGCTGGCATCCACGGGGTGCTCGGCCTTTCCGTGCCGATCGACTTTGAAGGGACTGCACTGCCGGTCATTTTATATGCTGAAAATAATGAAGGCTATCATATGCTCCTGAAACTTACGAGTGCTTTATCCACGCGCCAGGTGAGGGCGGTTCCGAAGAGATGGCTGTCAGCGTATCAACAAGGCTTGATCTGCGTCATCCCGAACAAAACCGAATGGGTGTTGACCGACCGCAGTGCAGCTGTTAGCTATGTGCAGGGGATTTTCGGTGACCGCTTGCTCGCGAGCATTGAGCGGCCGGGTGGTGCTGTCTGCGAAACGGAACAGACGTTTCGCGATTTATGTGCTTCGTTCGGCTTGACGCTTATCGCAAGCCAAGAAAGCCGTTACGTGAAAAAAGAAGACGCATTTGCATACGAAGTAGCAAATGCCATCGGGGGAGGCTTTAAACTAAGTGACTCGGAGCGGCCGCGGCCGGAACATTCAAATGCCTATGTGCCGTCTCGCGAAGAGCTGTCGGAATGGTTTTCGGATCATCCTGAATGGCTGCAAGAGGCGGAAAATTTACTCCTGAAATGCCGAGTCAGCATCCCGCTCCATCGCCAACTGTTGCCGCATTATCCGTTAAAGAGCGGACAGGACAAAGCAGAAGTGATCAAAACGCATTGCATGCGCGGGCTTGAAGAGCGCATCGAAACGGTCACTGCAGATTACCGTGAACGGCTCGACTATGAGTTGGGCATTATCGCATCGATGGGGTATATTGATTATTTTCTTATCGTTTCGGATTTTATGGCGTTCGCAAGGAAGAAAGGGATTTTAACGGGGCCAGGACGCGGATCTTCCGCCGGCTCACTCGTCGCTTTTGCGCTTCGTATCACCGATGTCGATCCGCTGGCACATGGTTTATTGTTCGAGCGTTTCTTGAATCCGGAACGCGTCACTTTACCGGATATCGACATCGATTTTGCCGATCACAGGCGCCAGGAAGTGGTGGAATACGTTGCGCAGAAATATGGCGCATTGCAAACTGCCCAAATCATCACCTTCGGCACATTGTCCGCCAAAGCAGTTGCACGGGATACGGCGAGAGTGTTCGGATTTGAATCCGAAGAGCTCGAGAAGATATCAAAAATGATTCCGAGCCGCCTCGGCATCACGCTGCGCGAAGCATTGCTTGAATCGAAGGCATTTGAAAGTTGGATCATCGGGAATGAAGTGCGTGAACGCTGGTTTAAAACCGCGCTGAAACTGGAAGGCTTGCCGCGCAATTCGTCGATCCATGCGGCAGGCGTTATTTTAAGTCCAGGGCCTCTAGTGGACTATGTTCCGATTGAAAAAGGCCATGACGAGATTTTCATTACACAATGGCCGATGCAAGAGCTCGAAGCAATCGGCTTGCTGAAAATGGATTTTCTTGGATTGCGCAATTTGACTGTATTGGAAAACATGGCGCATATGGTGAAGCGTGATTTGAATGAGCGCATCGATTATCGCAGTTTGCCTCTCGCTGATGCCGCAACGTATACTTTATTGGCAAAAGGCGACACGGCTGGGATTTTTCAGCTGGAATCCCCAGGAATGCGCCGCGCGTTGATGCTGATCAAGCCGAGCGCATTCGGCGACATTGTCGCAGTCAATGCCTTATACCGTCCGGGCCCGATGGAATTCATCCCTCTTTACGCCAGGCGCAAGCACAAGCAGGAGGCGGTAACTTACATTCATCCGGTGCTCGAGCCGATACTCGCGGAAACATACGGTGTTATCGTCTATCAGGAACAAATCATGAAAATTGCCGCCGAAATGGCAGGCTTTAGTTTAGGGGAAGCGGATCTTCTGCGCCGCGCCGTCAGCAAAAAAAGCCGTCAGATCCTCGATGAAGAACGCCAACATTTTGTCAGAGGCGCAACAACAAAAGGCTATGCAAAAAAAGAAGCGGAAGCGGTCTACGACTTGATTGTGCGGTTTGCCGCCTATGGCTTTCCGAAAAGCCATGCAGTCGCTTATAGCATGATTTCCTATCAGCTGGCGTATATGAAAGCCCATTACGCGGTGCAGTTTTATGCGTCGTTGCTGTCGAATAGCCAAGGCAACCAGGAAAAAACCGCTCAGTTCATGCGCGAGATGAAAGAGCGTGGCATCCCGCTTGCCCCGCCGTGCATCGTGAACAGCCGCCATGGCTTCTCCTCGGAAGAAAAGCTTGTAAGAACCGGGCTGAATGCCATAAAAGGTGTTCCCGGGACGGACGTCAAAGCGATTCTGTCGGCCAGACAAGACGGCCCGTTCCACAGCCTGTTCAATATTGCCGAACGGATATCAGCTGTCCACTTTACCCGCAAGGCTATCGAACCGTTGATCAAAGCGGGAGCGCTGGACATGTTGGGTAAAGACCGGGCAGTGTTGCTCGCTTCGCTGGACAGTGCGATCAAGCATGCTGAGCTGGTGAAACCGAATGAAGAGCCAGGCTTGTTTGATGACATGGGTTCATCATTCATGAAACCGAAATACACAAAAGCCGATCCGATGCCCGAAAACCTCAAACTGGATTTTGAAAAAGAAGCACTTGGATTTTATTTGAGCACGCATCCGGTTGCGCGGGAGAAAGAACAGCGTAAAACCAGTTATACGGCGCTCAACGACCTGCCGCAGAAAAAAGACCGTGAACGGGTGGACGTCCTTGGCTTGGTGGAGGATGTGCGTCGCATCCGCACAAAAAAAGGGGATGCGATGGCGTTCGTCACTTTGCAGGATGAAACAGGAGTAGCGTCGATCACCTTATTCCCGAAAGAATATGCCCAGTACAATGAACGGCTCGAAAAAGATGCACTGCTCGAAGTGCAAGGGGCGGTTGAAAATCGCCAAGGAAAGACAGCGATCATCTGCAAAACAGTCTCGATTGAATAGCAATATATTTCCCGATTGCATAAACTATTTCCTATTAAACTGCTTTTCTTTAAAAAGAAAAGCAGTTTTTTCTTTACGGGAGCCGAAATTTTTTGTAAAGTTATAGAAAGATTAGTGGTCAGACCACTTTCAAAAAAATGGAAACAAAAGGAGTTTTCATGAATCAGCCTAAGCGCTATTTAAACATCGTAAGTGAAATGCGGGATATGATCCGCGAACAAAACATACGTCCGGGCGACCGGATTCCATCTGAACGGGAATTGGCGGAAAAGCTCGCAGTGGGGCGCTCGACCATCCGCGAAGCATTGCGCAGCCTGGAACTGCTGGGACTTATTGAAACACGGCGCGGCGAAGGGACGTTTCTATCGGAACCGAGAAATCATCGTCTGGTCGAGCTATTGTCCACTTTTGTTTTGCAAGACAGTAAATCGCATGAAGATGTCCGGGAGACGATGTGCATCCACGAAACGGCGGCTATACAAGCTATCTGTGGAACCGATGCTGCGAAATTGCCGGTTTGGGATAGTTTTCTTGGACGGCTCGAAGCGCATGATTTCAAACGGGAGGATTTTGTCCGGGAGTTGATGGTACTATCCGGCAACCGCCTATCATTGAAAATTTGGTTCTTGTTAAAGCAATATAGCGGCAATCCATATGACGGCGATGTATCGCCTGAGGAAAAAAAACTATTGACGAATATACTGCAAGCGATCGAAGAGCAGGATGCCGAAGCGGCCATCCGGGGCTTTAAAGCCTGGAGCAGTGTCTTAACTAAAGGGGAGAATAAGGAATGGCGATGATACGGGATATATTCAAACGAAAACGCGACGAAAAAGAGGCGACAATTCCATCAAAAGCGGCTAAAGATGTGCCGGAAGGATTGATGACCAAATGCCCGAACTGCAAACACATCACTTTGACGAAAGAACTCGAGCATTTGGGCAAAGTCTGTCCGAAATGCGACCATCATTTCAAGATGACGGCGCACGAGCGCATTGTCCACTTGATGGACGACTCAAGCTTCGAATCGGTGGATGATCATTTGAAGTCGGAAAACCCGCTCAATTTCCCGGGCTACAGCGAGAAAGTGAAATCCGATAGCCAAAAAACCGGTTTGAATGAAGCGGTCTTGACTGGCAGCGGATCGATTAAAGGCCAGCAAGTCGTCATTGCGGTAATGGATTCCCATTTTCGCATGGGCTCGATGGGGTCAGTGGTCGGAGAGAAAATCACCCGCGCCATTGAGCTCGCGACAAAACTGAAAGTGCCATTTCTAATATTCACAGCAAGCGGCGGGGCGCGCATGCAAGAAGGTGTGTTGTCGCTCATGCAGATGGCGAAAACGAGTGTGGCTTTAAAGCGCCATTCGAACGAAGGCTTATTGTTCGTATCGATTTTGACGCATCCGACTACAGGTGGCGTGTCAGCCAGTTTTGCTTCTGTCGGAGACATCAACTTGGCGGAACCGAAAGCGTTGATCGGTTTTGCAGGACGCCGCGTCATCGAACAGACAGTGCGGGAGAAATTGCCGGAAGATTTCCAGACGGCTGAGTTCCTGCTCGCGCACGGCCAATTGGATGCAGTCGTGCATCGCTGCAAAATGCGCGAAACGCTTGCGACCATTGTTCGCTTGCATGTGAAAGGAGCTGGATCCGATGCCTAAAAAGAAAGTGAAAACGATGGCATTCGAAGAGCCGTTGATCGAACTGAGAAGAAAAATCTCGGAATTGAAAGACTATACGAAAACAGCTGATGTGGATCTCAGTACCGAGATTGCATCACTCGAAGAACGCTTTGCCAAACTAGAAGAGGAAATCTACGAAAACATGAAGCCGTGGGATCGCGTTCAAGTGGCACGGCATCCGGAACGGCCGACAACGCTCGATTATTTGTCGCTCGTGTTTACGGACTTTATCGAATTGCACGGCGACCGCCTTTACGGCGACGATGAAGCGATTGTCGGTGGCATCGGCAGTTTTGAAGGGCAGCCCGTGACCATCATCGGCCATCAGCGCGGCAAAGACACAAAAGAAAACGTCCGCCGCAATTTTGGAATGCCGCATCCAGAAGGTTACCGTAAGGCATTGCGCTTGATGAAGCAGGCGGAAAAATTCGGCCGGCCGATTATTTGCCTGATCGATACGAAAGGTGCGTACCCTGGGAAAGCAGCGGAAGAGCGCGGCCAGAGTGAAGCAATCGCCCGCAACCTCGTCGAAATGGCTGGGCTTGAAGTGCCGGTCTTGTCGATTGTCATCGGAGAAGGCGGCAGCGGGGGAGCGCTTGCGCTTGGTGTCGGCAATCAGATCCTGATGCTGGAGAACTCGACGTTCTCGGTCATTTCACCGGAAGGGGCAGCATCGATTCTATGGAAAGACGCAGCACTGGCGAAAACGGCTGCAGAAGCGATGAAAATCACCGCACCGGATCTTTTGGGCATGGGCATTATCGAGCATATGATTCCGGAAGTGCGCGGAGGCGCACATCACAACCCAGCCCGACAGGCGGAGCTGATCAGTGGGGCCATCCGTTATTCACTCAATGAACTGAAAGATTTGAGCGCGGACGAATTGATTGCACAGCGCTACGATAAATTCAGGGCGATCGGTGTTTTTACCGAATAAAAGCAGGCCGCATTTTGCGGTCTTTTTATTTTGGGGTAAAGTACAAAAAAGCGCCCTGCAAACAGGGGTTTTGGACTGACAGCGTACGGCTTGCATGGTAAGGTGAATAAAGTAATAAGGAAGTGTAGGAGGCGGTTCGGGTGAAAAAAATCGGAGTGTTGACAAGTGGCGGCGACTCGCCGGGGATGAATGCGGCGGTCCGTGCCGTTGTTCGTAAAGGCATCTATCACGGTGTTGAAGTAGCGGGCGTTTATTATGGCTACCAAGGCTTGATTGAAGGAAATATCCACGATCTACAGGCGGGAGATGTCGGGGATATTATCCAACGCGGCGGAACTAAGCTATACTCTGCGCGTTGCGAGGAATTCCGCACAGATGCAGGGCAATGGAAAGCAATTGAACAGATGAAAAAGAAAGGTCTCGAAGGCTTGGTTGTCATCGGCGGCGACGGTTCCTACCGTGGGGCGATTGCATTGACGAAAAAGGGATTCCCGAGTATAGGCGTACCGGGCACGATCGATAACGACATTCCGGGAACGGACTACACAATCGGCTTTGATACGGCACTCAATACCGTCATCGAAGCGATCGATAAAATCCGTGATACGGCGACGAGCCATGAACGGACATTCATCGTCGAAGTGATGGGCAGGGACGCAGGAGATCTTGCTTTATGGGCAGGGCTGGCAGGCGGCGCAGAAACGATCCTCATTCCGGAAGATCCATTCGACATGAACGCCATGCTTGAACGGCTGGAAAGCGGACGCAAGCGCGGCAAGAAGCACAGCATCATCATCGTAGCGGAAGGGGTCATGGGCGGTGCGGAACTGGCTTCCCTGATCGCAGACAAAACCGATATTGAAACGCGCGTCTCCGTTCTTGGGCACATTCAGCGCGGCGGTTCACCGACAGCACGGGACCGTGTACTGGGCAGCCTATTCGGTGCTCGGGCAGTGGAAGTGCTGATCGAAGGAAAAGGAGGCCTGGCGATTGGCATGAAAAATCACCAGGTGGTAGACTATGATATGACAACGGCGTTCGAACAAGAGCACGATGCCGATATGCGTTTGTATAAGCTTTCAAAAGAATTATCAATTTAAACAGGTAAATGGAGTGAGCCTATTGAGAAAAACAAAAATCGTCTGCACAATCGGTCCGGCCAGTGAATCGCCGGAAATACTAGAACAATTAATGGAAGCGGGCATGGACGTCGCGCGTTTGAACTTTTCGCATGGCGATCACGAAGAGCATGGGTTGCGCATCAAACGCATTCGCGAAGCTTCTGAGAAGACCGGCATAACGGTCGGTATTCTATTGGATACAAAAGGTCCTGAAATCAGAACACATAAAATGGAAAACGATGAAATCGAACTTGAAACAAACCAGGAAATCACAATTTCGATGATGGAAGTGCTTGGAACAAAAGAGATGTTTTCGATCACATATGACAAGCTGATCGAAGATGTAAATGAAGGTTCAATCATTCTGCTCGACGATGGACTGATTGAACTGCGCGTGACAAGCATCGATCTGGAGCGCGGATTGATCCACACGATCATCGAAAATGCGGGGACATTGAAAACGAAAAAAGGTGTCAACGTGCCGGGAGTTTCCGTGCAATTGCCTGGAATTACCGAAAAAGATGCAGAAGATCTGATGTTCGGTATTGCTCAGGATGTTGATTTCGTTGCGGCTTCATTTGTGCGCCGCCGCTCGGACGTTATGGAAATCCGCAGTTTGCTGGAGAAGAACGGCGGAGCTCATATCCAAATCATTCCGAAAATCGAAAACCAGGAAGGCGTCGACAACTTGGATGAAATCATCATGGTTTCAGACGGTTTAATGGTTGCCCGTGGTGACCTTGGTGTAGAAATTCCAGCAGAAGAAGTGCCGCTCGTGCAAAAATCGATGATCGAAAAATGTAATAGCGCAGGGAAGCCGGTCATCACAGCGACCCAGATGCTTGACTCGATGCAGCGCAATCCACGTCCGACACGCGCAGAAGCGAGCGATGTGGCGAACGCGATTTTCGACGGAACCGATGCAATCATGTTGTCAGGAGAAACGGCAGCAGGGCTTTATCCGGTAGAATCGGTCGAGACGATGCACCGCATTGCCGAGACGACCGAAGCGGCGCTTAATCATAAACAGATCGTCACGAACCGCCGCAAAGAAAAAGAATCGAATATGACCGAAGCGATCGGACAAGCGGTTGCCTATACCGCCCTTAATTTGCGTGTCAAAGCTATTCTTGCTCCGACGGAAAGCGGCCATACAGCGAAAATGATTTCCAAATACCGTCCAGGCTCACCGGTCATTGCCGTGACGTCTACAGCTCGCACAGCCCGGAAACTGACATTGAACTGGGGCGTTCATCCAATTGTCGGCGCTCGTGTGAAAACGACGGACGAAGTACTCGATATTGCCGTTGTAGAAGCGCTGAAACATGGATTAATTAAGCATGGCGATCTCGTCATTATCACAGCTGGTGTTCCAGTCGGTGAAGCCGGTACGACAAATCTCATGAAACTCCGCGTAATCGGAGACATTTTGGCAAAAGGCCAAGGTATTGGGAAAAGTGTCGGTTTCGGCGAAGCAGTCGTTGCCCGCACAGCAGATGAAGCTCTTGGCATGGATACTAAAGGCAAAATCATCGTCACATATGGCACAGACCGCGACATGATGGACGCTATTAATAATTGCGACGGCATCGTGACAGAAGAAGGCGGATTGACGAGCCACGCAGCTGTTGTCGGTCTGAGCCTTGGAATTCCGGTAATTGTCGGCGTCAAAGATGCTGTTGCTAAAATCGAATCCGGCCAGGAAATTACGATTGATGCAGCTTCCGGTGTGATTTATCAAGGACATGCGAGCGTTTTGTAAAGAAAATTTGGAGGTCGATTGACTATGATGAAGTGGATTTTTCTGGCATTGGTGGTCGTACCGACACTTGAGCTTGCGATATTGATTTGGGCAGGTGGCCAAATCGGATTTTTCTGGACGCTTGGATTGATCATCTCGACCGGGTTGCTTGGTGCTTTTTTGGCGAAACGCCAAGGGCTAAGAGCAATCCGTGATATTCAGTCGAGCATGAGCCAAATGGAGGCGCCTGGCGACCGTCTGATCGGTGCCGCGTTTATTTTGGTCGGCGGCACACTGTTGCTGACGCCGGGCTTCATTTCGGATGCTGTCGGGTTCAGCTTATTGTTCAGCCCGACTCAGAAACTATACAAGCCGCTCGTTTATCGGGTGCTTCAGAAGAAGATGAAAAACACCCGGATTATCGTTGGATAATTCCGGGTTCATTCATCATAAGACGATCGATTTTAAAATTTCACGAGCGTTTTCATTCACAAATTGTACAAAGTTGATTATAATAACTAGGTAAGTCTATTTACGGAAAACTGCATGAAAGCAGACGGCTCATTCATTCTGTTTTTTTGGAATGATGAAGTAGAATGAAGAAGGAGAGATTTCCATGACATCATCAAAAGGTTTAGAAGGTGTAGTAGCAACACAATCGGCAATCAGCTCGATTATTGACGACACACTTACATACGTCGGTTACGATATCGATGACTTGGCTGACAATGCCAGTTTCGAAGAAGTGATTTATCTTCTGTGGCACCAACGTTTGCCAAAAGCAGACGAACTGGCTGAACTGAAACAGCAGCTCGCCGACAACATGGCGGTGCCGCAAGCGGTGCTCGACCACTTCAAGACATACGACATCAAACATGTCCACCCGATGGCGGCACTGCGCACAGCGGTGTCCATGCTCGGCCTCTTCGATGAAGAAGCGGAAGTGATGGAAGAAGCGGCGAACTACCGCAAAGCGATCAAGATCCAAGCGAAGATCTCGACGCTCGTGACGGCATTCGGACGCATCCGTGCAGGCAAAGAGCCGGTTCAACCGAAAAAGGACTTGAGCTTCGCGGCGAACTTCCTGTACATGCTATCCGGTGAACTGCCGGAAGACATCGAAGTTGAAGCGTTCAACAAAGCGCTCGTCTTGCACGCCGACCACGAACTGAACGCCTCGACGTTCACTGCGCGTGTAGCGGTTGCGACTTTGTCTGACGTTTACTCCGGTGTGACGGCAGCGATCGGCGCCTTGAAAGGCCCGCTCCACGGCGGCGCCAACGAGCAAGTGATGAAGATGCTGACAGAGATCGGATCGGTCGAAAACGTCGAGCCGTTCATCAAAGAAAAGCTTGCCAACAAAGAAAAGATCATGGGCTTCGGCCACCGCGTCTACCGCAAAGGGGACCCGCGTGCGAAGCATTTGCGCGAGATGTCGAAAAGATTGACGGAGCTTCGCGGCGAACCGAAATGGTACGACATGTCCGTGAAGATCGACGAATTGATCACGAACGCAAAACCGCTTCCGCCGAACGTCGATTTCTACTCGGCATCGGTGTACCATTCCTTGAACATCGAGCATGATTTGTTCACGCCGATCTTCGCGGTATCCCGTGCATCGGGCTGGCTGGCGCACATCTTGGAGCAATACTCCGACAACCGCCTGATCCGTCCGCGCGCGGAATACATCGGACCGGGAATGCAAACTTATGTACCGGTTGAACAGCGCTAATTAAAGCAATAAAATAAAATTTGATGGGGCTGACACATTGTGCAGCCCTATGACTTTGAACTCAGGAGGAAATTATACATGACGAACGGTGAAAAAATTTCAGTTGAAAACGGCGTCTTGAACGTCCCAAATAACGCAGTAATCCCATACATTATCGGTGACGGAACTGGGCCGGATATCTGGAACGCAGCTTCACGCGTATTGGAAGAATCGGTAAAAAAAGCTTATAATGGCGAGAAATCAATCGTCTGGAAAGAAGTCCTTGCTGGACAAAAAGCATTCGACGAAACAGGCGAATGGCTTCCGGAAGAAACGCTTGACGTTATCCGTGAGTACCTGATCGCTATCAAAGGACCGCTTACTACGCCAATCGGCGGCGGTATCCGTTCATTGAACGTAGCTTTGCGCCAAGAATTGGATCTTTACACATGCGTGCGCCCAGTACGTTATTTCGAAGGCGTTCCTTCACCGGTCAAACGCCCTGAAGATACTGACATGGTCATTTTCCGCGAAAACACGGAAGATATCTACGCAGGCATCGAATACGCTAAAGGCTCTGATGAAGTTAAGAAATTGATTGCTTTCCTTACTGACGAAATGGGCGTTAAAAACATCCGCTTCCCAGAAACTTCAGGAATCGGCATCAAACCGATTTCAGAAGAAGGAACTAAACGCCTAGTGCGCGCTGCGATCGACTACGCGATCACTGAAGGCCGCGAATCGTTGACGATTGTCCACAAAGGGAACATCATGAAGTTCACTGAAGGAGCTTTCAAGAACTGGGCCTATGAAGTGGCTGAGCAAGAGTTCGGCGACAAAGTGTTCACATGGAACGAATACGATAAAATCAAAGACGAAAAAGGTACGGATGTTGCGAACAAAGCACAAGAAGACGCTTTGGCTTCCGGCAAACTGCTTGTTAAAGATTCCATCGCTGATATCTTCCTTCAGCAGATCCTTACACGTCCAAGCGAGTTCGATGTTGTTGCAACAATGAACTTGAACGGCGACTATATTTCTGATGCTCTTGCTGCACAAGTCGGCGGAATCGGCATCGCACCTGGTGCGAACATCAACTACGATACAGGCCATGCAATCTTCGAAGCGACTCACGGTACGGCTCCGAAATATGCTGGACTTGATAAAGTAAACCCATCTTCTCTTATCCTGTCAGGTGTTTTGATGCTTGATCACCTTGGCTGGACAGAAGCTTCGAAGTTGATCACAGCTTCTATGGAAAAAACAATTGCTTCTAAAGTTGTTACTTATGATTTTGCCCGCCTAATGGACGGCGCAACAGAAGTGAAAACATCTGAATTCGCTGATGAACTAATTAAAA
The DNA here is from genome assembly GCF_018613655.1 of Planococcus sp. ISL-109. Classification (GTDB taxonomy): domain Bacteria; phylum Bacillota; class Bacilli; order Bacillales_A; family Planococcaceae; genus Planococcus. Next base: position 1,001,439 of record NZ_JAGGPW010000004.1, on the reverse strand, counting down.
ACATGTAACATTAAAGAGGAGGCTATGCCTCCTCTTTGTTGTATCATCCGATGGGAAGGAGAGTTTTTTATGACATTCAAACGACACAAGATTTCAGTAATCGGTTCTGGGTTTACAGGCGCCACAACCGCATTTTTGCTCGCGCAAAAAGAGTTGGGGGATGTCGTCATCGTGGATATTCCAAATATGGAAAATTCGGTAAAAGGAAAAGCTTTGGATATGGCGGAAGCTGCACCGGTTTTAAATTTTGATGCGAAAATAACCGGCACCGCTGATTACAAGGACACGAGAGATTCCAGCATAGTCATTATTACTGCAGGTGTTGCCCGAAAGCCGGGCATGAGCCGTGATGATCTTGTCTTGACCAATCAGAAAGTGATGAAATCCGTTACGAAAGAAATAGTCAAATACTCACCGAATGCGACAATTCTTGTGCTGACCAATCCGGTTGATGCGATGACTTACACTGTTTTTAAAGAATCCGGCTTTCCGAAAGAGCGGGTAATCGGCCAGTCTGGTGTGCTCGACTCTGCACGGTTCCGCAGCTTTGTTGCCGAGGAACTCAATTTATCGGTAAAAGATATTACCGGATTTGTACTGGGGGGCCACGGCGATGATATGGTGCCGCTCGTCCGCTACTCATTCGCTGGAGGGATTCCACTTGAAAGCCTTATTCCGAAAGACCGGCTGGAGCAAATTGTTGATCGGACAAGAAAAGGCGGGGCAGAAATCGTTAACTTGCTCGGAAGTGGCTCAGCGTATTATGCGCCAGCTGCCTCTCTTGTGGAAATGGCTGAAGCGATCATCCGCGACCAAAAACGCGTCTTGCCGTCCATCGCTTATTTGGAAGGTGAATATGGCTTGGATGGAATTTATTTAGGTGTACCGGCCGTATTAGGTGCGTCTGGTATCGAGAAAATCATTGAAATTGATTTGAACGAAGAAGAGAAACAGGCGCTCGATCAATCGGCTGCTTCAGTGAAGGCGGTCATGGACGTGTTATCATAATGGAAAGACCAGGCAGTTAACCCTGCCTGGTCTTTTTTATAATATGAAAAAGCACAATTTTGAGTGAGCTATGGAGATTGTATGGAAAGCGGACGAACTTGCACATGTACGCTGGAAATTGATACTATAAGGATAAGAAACACTTAGGGGAGGGAAAGCCTGTGTTGCTAGGGAAAAAACGCAAATTGGGCAGGAAAATTGAAGACATTACAGTCGGCGAAAGATTAAAGTTGACGGAAAAAATCGAAGACAAAGATCTATTGCTTTATCTGGGATTGACGAATGATGGAAATCCTTTGTATATTCAGCATGATTTTGCTTCCACGACCAGCTTTGAGAAACCGGTCGTGCCCAATATTATGCTGACAGGTATCGTCACATCAGCAGTTTCCAAATATATACCGGGTCCTGGATCGTATATTTGTGAACAGCATTTAGTATTCAAAAAGCCGGTCTACCATTATGCGACGATCGATTTCTTGTTGGAAGTGGCGGATGTTGACGTTCGGAACAATCAAGTGACGATTCGTGTAGAAGGTAAAGATGAAGAAGGAGCAATTTACATTGATGGCACTATCGTTGCGCAACCACCGAAAACGATCAACCGCCTGACTACGCAAGCAATGGAAAATTTTTAAAGCGGTTTGGAATGGGGGTTCCAAATTGAATTTGGAGGATGTAAAATGCCGAAAAAAATATTGATTATCGAAGATGAACATCCGATTGCAACTCTTTTATCTTATAATCTGGTGCAGGCGGGCTATGAAACGGTCATCGCCAATGACGGGAAACAGGGCTATGATCTTGCATTAAGCGACAAGCCGGATTTGATCGTTCTGGATTTGATGTTGCCGTCAATGGACGGTGTCGAGGTATGCAAATCGCTGCGCCAGCAGAAAGTCAACACACCAATCATCATGCTCACTGCCAAAGGCGACGAATTCGATAAAGTGCTGGGGTTAGAACTAGGGGCTGATGATTATATGACTAAACCATTCAGTCCCCGTGAAGTCGTAGCCCGCATTAAAGCGGTATTGCGTAGAGCTGAGACGAGCCCAGTCATTCAGCAGGACGGGGCTACTCCATATGTTTTCGGCAAATTGCAGATTTTTCCCGATCGCTTTGAAGTGTTTTTAGATGACAAGCAATTGGATTTCACGCCAAAAGAATTCGAATTGCTCGTATACTTGGCCGAAAACAAAAACCGTGTTTTGACGCGCGACCAATTATTGAGCGCAGTGTGGAAATATGATTTTGCGGGCGATACGCGCATTGTTGACGTTCACGTCAGCCATTTACGTGAAAAGATCGAAATCAATACACGGAAACCGACATTCATCAAAACAATTCGGGGCCTCGGATATAAATTCGAGGAGCCGAAAAACTCATGAGCTTCCGGCGGCGCTTGCTGATATCATTGATGATTTGGATCGGTGTGCTGCTCGCTGGCCTTTATTTGATCACGCTCCAATTTTTCCCATTGTATGAAAATGCACAGAATAAATCGGCAGTCTGGATGGCGCTCGGAGTTATTTATTTGACGGGCTTGGCGATTTCCGCCGTGATCGGAAACCGCATCATCCGCCTTCAAGTAGAGCCGATCGAAAATGCGACAGCTACGGCGGTTGAATTAGTTAAAGGTAATTACCGAGCACGGGCGTATGAATCCGATGCACAGGGCAGTCTAGAGCTGAACAAGACGATCAACGTGCTGGCCCGTAATCTTCAGGAAATCGCGACGGTCCGCCAGATGGAGCAGGAACGGCTGAAAACTTTGATCGAAAATATGGGGAGTGCACTCGTCATGATTGACCGCCAAGGCCGGATTTCACTCATCAACCGGGCATTTCTTGAAGAAACCGGTTTGGCCAGCGAGTCGGTACTTGGCAGCATTTACCGTGAAATCAGCATTGCGCCTGAGTTGAAATCGTTTATTGAAAGAGTGTTTATGACCGAAACCCGTTCCCGTGACCAAATTGAGTTTGCCGATGGCATCACGATGAAAAACTTGGATGTCTACGGAGCGCCGGTCATCGGCGAGCATGAGCGCTGGCTCGGCGTGGTGATAGTTTTCCATGACATCACAGAGCTGAAAAAACTGGAGCAAGTGCGGAAAGACTTTGTGGCGAATGTCTCCCATGAATTGCGGACACCCGTCACATCGATCAAAGGCTTTTCCGAAACCTTGCTTGACGGAGCGTATCAAGACACGGACACTTTATTGTCGTTTCTGGAAATCATCCAATCAGAAAGCAACCGTTTGGAGATGCTGATCAACGACTTGCTCAATATATCGAATATGGAACGTTCGGCTTTCCATATACAGGTGGAGCCGACAGATATGAAAGCCATCATCGAACGGGCAGTTGAAACGGTGCATCCGAAACTGGCAGAAAAGAATATTCATATCGATTTGAAGCTGCAGCCGATCACGGTAAATGGCGATGGGAACCGGCTAATCCAGGTGATCGTCAATTTGCTGATCAATGCCGTGACCTATTCCCAAGAAAACACGACGATCTCCGTCCGGCTGTTTGCACAGGCGGAACAAGCGGTCATAACAGTGGAAGACCAAGGGATCGGCATCGAAGCGTCTGAAATCGGGCGATTGTTCGAGCGGTTTTACCGAGTGGACCGGGCCCGCAGCCGAAATTCTGGTGGAACGGGCCTCGGATTGTCCATTGTTAAACACATCATTGAAGCACATCAAGGCAAAGTCGAAGTGGAAAGTAAAGTCGGTGTTGGTACTGTGTTTACAGTATATTTGCCGCTTGTGAGTGAATTTTAGGAGGAACATATGGAAACCAAACACCCTTTTATGCCGATTATTATCGGTACAGATATGAATGCATACAATATGGCCATTTCATTTCATGAAGCATACGGCATCAAGCCGATTTTGATCGGAAAAGAACCGTTATCATTTACTGAAATGAGCTCGATTACAGAAACGATTGAACTAAACAAACAATTGTCTGAACCTGTCCATTTTGCTAATATATTGATTGAAATAGCAGAAAAATACAGAGCACCGGGGAAAACTTTGCTGCTCGTCGGCACGAATGATTTATATGTTCGCCTGATTATCGAAAACGCGAAAGTGTTGCGTGAGCATTACGTCTTTAACTATCCGACAGAAGCGCTCATGAACCAATTGCAGATGAAAGCGAATTTCTACGAATTGTGCGCTCAGCACGGCATTGATACACCGACCACTTATTTTTATGATTGCAGCCAAGATGCACCGTTCGATGACAGCGATATGATGTACCCGGTCGTCGTCAAACCGAGCGATGGCATCGAATACAGCCGCAATAAATTCGTCGGCCAGGAGAAAGTCTATAAAGTCGATAGCCCGAAAGAGTTGTTTGAAGTCGTCCGAAAAATTAAAGCGAGCGGCTACCGCGATGAATTGATCATTCAGGATTTCATCCCTGGTGATGATACATATATGTGGGATTCTGTAATATATGCCAATTCTCAAGGCAAGACGCAGCTGGTGACTTATGCTCAAGTCGTCCTGCAAGAACATACTGTAACTGCAATCGGCAATTACACAGCGCTCATCACGCGCTTCGACAAGGACATGATGCTGAAATTGCAGCATTTCCTCGAAGCGGTCGGTTATACCGGATTTGCCAATTTCGACCTGAAATACGATGCGCGCGATAAGAAGTTCAAAGTATTCGAAGTGAACATCCGCCAAGGACGCTCGAGTTATTATGTGACGGCGCTCGGCCATAATATGGCGGAGTATTTGGTTGGTGACTTGATTTTTCAAGCGGACAAGCCGATTACTTACTTGAACGAAGACTTTCTGTTCACAGTCGTCCCGAAGGTGGTCTTGCGCAATTTCGTCGATAACCAAGCGGTCCAAAAAGACATTAAGCGCTTGATCAAAGAAAAGAAATACGGCAATCCATTATTCTATAAAAAAGATACGCATATGAAACGCAAGCTGTATCTTTTTGCACGCCAAGTGAATTATTATAAAAAATACAAAAACAATCAATGGTAACTTTACACAGCCTTAACACCAGCTTCACAATCGGGTGCTATTCTTTAAAAGAACCCCCTTCAACCGCATGATCTGAAAAAGAGTCCCTCCCCGGACTCTTTTTTTCATTTTCCTGAAACTATTCTACAATCACACCGTATATACAGTTATAAAAGATTTAAGGGGGAAAACAACATGAGTACGAAACGTATATTAGCCATCATCGGGCTTTCGGTATTCGGTATTTTATTATTGGTCGCAGTTATGACGTCCTGGTATACCGTAGATGAGTCGGAACAGGCGGTCATCATTACATTCGGCGAGGCAGGGGAACCAGTGACCGAATCGGGCCTTCATTTCAAAATACCATGGCCGATCCAAAAAGCCGAAGTGATGTCGAAAGAAACCTATAGTTTGCAATTCGGCTATGACCAAAATGAAGAAGGCGAAATCACTACATACGACAAGGAAACGAAAATGATCACAGGTGATGAAAACATCGTCTTGACGGATCTGGTCGTCCAGTGGAAAATCACCGATCCGAAAAAATACTTGTTCAATGCAGAAGATCCGCGCGACATGCTTCATGACGCGACAACTGCTTCGATCCGTTCTATTATCGGAAGCTCCTTGATCGACGATGCCTTGACTGCCGGGAAAGCGGAAATTGAAGCAGAAACGCGTGATCTTTTGTCATCGCTGATCGAGGAATATGATATCGGCATTTCGGTATTAGCTGTAAAGCTGCAAGATGTGGAATTGCCGAATGAAGAAGTGCGAGCAGCGTTTACGAACGTGACGGACGCACGTGAAACGATGAATACGAAAATCAACGAGGCCAATAAATACGAAAACGAGAAACGCAATGGAGCATTGGGTGAGAAATCCGCCATCAATTCACGCGCAGAAGCGAAAAAAGTGGAGCGTGTCGAGCAAGCCCGCGGAGATGTAGCGGTCTTTGACAAGCTTTATGCAGAATATGAAGGCAATCCCGAAGTGACGAAACAGCGCCTCATTATGGAAACTTTGGAGTCGGTGCTGCCGAATGCCAAGCTTTATATCATGAACGACGATGAAGGAACGATGAAATATTTGCCGCTCGGTGAAATGCAGACTGCAATTCCACCAGCAGTGGAAGAAGAAGAAGAAGGAGGCGGCAACTAATGGATCCAAAACAGCCATTCGGCAATTCCAATACGACGGATATATTCGGAAATAGAAATCGCACGAAAAAGCCAAGAGAGCCGAAAGATCCGATCGATTACCGAAAATACTGGAAACAGATCGTAATCTCCACTCTTCTGTTCGTCGCACTTTTAATCGTCCTGACGAATACCTATATCGTGAAAGAAAACGAATACCGCATCGTCCGCCAGTTCGGGGAAGTCGTCAAAGTCCAGGAAGATCCCGGAATCAAAATGAAGGTCCCGTTCATCCAGAGCATTACGACGATTCCGAAATACCAGATGATTTATGATGTTACGGAAGCGGAAATCAACACAAAAGACAAAAAACGCATTCTGATCGATAATTATGCTGTTTGGCGTGTGACAAATCCACTGAGCATGATTTCAAATGCAGGCACAATCGTCAATGCCGAATCGCGCATGGAGGAATTCATTTATTCGGTTGTCCGGACTGAACTAGGCCAGCTGAATTACGATGAAATCATCAACGACGAGAATTCCTCACGCGGTAGCTTGAACGACACCGTGACAGAACGGGTTAATGAACTGCTCTCAACTGACGAATACGGAATTGAAGTCGTCGATGTCCGGATGAAACGGACCGACTTGCCTTCAGAAAACGAACAAGCCGTATTCACTCGGATGATTTCGGAGCGGGATTCGACAGCTCAGGATTACCTATCGCAAGGCGATGCACGTAAACTTGAAATTGAAGCGCAAGCAGACCGGGAAGCCCAGGAATTGATTGCAACCGCCCGGAAAGAAGCAGCTTTGATACAAGCGGACGGGGAAGCGGAAGCGGCACAGATTTACAATGAATCATTCTCGAAAGATCCTGAATTCTATGAGCTGTATCGCTCACTCGAGTCGTATTCGAAAACGATCGGCGAAGATACAGTCATCATTATGCCATCTGATTCACCTTACGCAAGACTGTTATCCGGAAATCTTGAATAATGGTTAGAGCCGTCATTTCTCTTCTTTTTGCCTGCGTGGTAAAATAAAGGGAATGACGGCTTTTTTTTATGGAAAGGGGTAATTTTGTGTCGAAGAAAATATTATTGCTCGATGGCAATAGCTTGGCTTACCGCGCATTTTTCGCGCTGCCGCTACTTACCAACGATAACGGTGTCCATACAAACGCAGTGTACGGCTTTACAATGATGCTGCAAAAACTATTGGAGGAAGAAAAGCCGACACATATGATGGTGGCATTCGATGCCGGCAAAACCACATTCCGAAACGAAACTTTTAAAGAATATAAAGGCGGCAGACAAAAGACTCCGCCGGAACTGTCTGAGCAATTCCCGTATTTGCGGAAGTTGCTTTCAGCATACAAAATCAAACAATACGAACTTGATAATTACGAAGCGGACGATATTATCGGCACGCTCAGTCTGCAAGCGGAACAAGCCGGAGATCAAGTAGTCGTCGTGTCTGGCGACAAGGATTTGACACAGCTCGCTTCCGATTCGACGGTTGTTTATATTACCCGCAAAGGCATCACGGATATTGAAAAATATACTGTGGGGCATATTCAGGAGAAATACGGATTGATGCCCCTTCAGATCATTGACATGAAAGGGCTGATGGGCGATTCCTCCGACAATATTCCAGGCGTTCCCGGTGTCGGAGAGAAAACAGCCTTGAAATTGCTGGCGAAATACCATTCCGTAGAAGGCGTTTACGAGGCGATCGATGATCAAAAAGGCAAAATGAAGGAAAAGCTAGTTGAAAGCGAAGAACTTGCACACCTTTCGAAAAAGCTGGCCACCATCGAGCGGCAGGCGCCAGTGGAAGTATCGATTGATGAGCTGGACTATGCTGGACCTGACCACGACGAACTGGTACGCATTTGGAATGAGTTGGCGTTCAAATCGTTGCTCGAAAAGTTGGATTATACGGCAGAAGAAACGGAAAAAGAAGAGCTGCATTTTGAAGTTCTCCAAACAGTCGACGCAGGGGTACTAGAAGACGACATGGCGGTCCACCTGGAATTGTACGATGAGCACTACCATAGCTGTGAGTTGCTGGGCGTCTCGCTCGCTTCCGACAAAGCGACCTACGTCATCCCGATGGAGGTCGTGGCGGAATCCGAAGCATTCAGAAAATGGCTGGAGAACGATTCGACGAAAAAATACATGTCCGATTCCAAAGCGGCGACAGCGGCATTCTTGCGCAATGGCATCAAGATCGCCGGCGTTGACTTTGATTTAATGCTCGGAGCGTATATCGTCAACCCGTCGTTAAAATATACAGACTTGGCGGATATCGTCCGGGAGTATGGCTATTCGGATGTGTCTACAAACGAGCAAGTATACGGCAAAGGGGCCAAGAAAAAAGTGCCGGAAGCTAGTATCTTGCAAGAGCACATGGCGAGAAAAGCCAGAGCGATCTTTAATGTCCGCCCAGTCGTAGTCAAAAAACTGGAAGAAAACGAACAGTTTGACCTATACGATAAGTTGGAGCTGCCACTGGCAAAAGTGCTTGGCCAGATGGAGTCGCTCGGCGTTAAAGTGGACCGCGAACAATTGGCTGAGATGGGCGTGGAGTTGAAGCGCAAACTCGGAATGATCGAGCAGGAGATTTTTGCACTTGCCGGACAAGAGTTCAATATCAATTCGCCGAAACAGCTCGGCGTCATTTTGTTCGAGCAGCTCGGTTTGCCGACCATCAAAAAGACGAAAACCGGCTACTCGACGGCAGCGGATGTGCTCGAAAAGTTGGAAGGCAAGCACGAGATCATCCATCACATTCTCATGTACCGCCAGCTCGGAAAATTGCTGTCGACGTATATTGAAGGTTTAATCAAGGAAATCCATGAAGACGGCAAGATCCATACGCGTTTCCAGCAGGCATTGACGACGACCGGTCGCCTTAGTTCGACAAACCCGAACTTACAGAACATCCCGGTGCGCCTCGAGGAAGGCCGCAAAATCCGTAAAGCCTTTGTTCCATCAGAACCTGGATGGGTTATGGTCGCAGCCGATTATTCGCAAATCGAGCTACGGGTGCTGGCGCATATGTCGAAAGATGAAAACTTGATCGAAGCGTTTCAGTCGGATATGGATATCCATACGAAGACGGCGAGCGATGTGTTCAACGTCTCTCTTGAGGAAGTGACATCTGATATGCGCCGCGCCGCCAAAGCGGTCAACTTCGGCATCATCTATGGCATCAGCGATTACGGGTTGTCACAAAACTTGAACATCACCCGGAAAGAAGCAGCCGACTTTATCGAGAAATATTTGGCGAGTTTCCCAGGTGTTCAAGGGTATATGTCCTCAATCGTCGATCAGGCGAAAAAAGACGGTTTTGTCACGACATTGATGAACCGCCGCCGTTATTTACCGGACATCAACAGCTCGAACTTCAATTTGCGCAGCTTCGCGGAACGCACGGCAATGAACACGCCGATTCAAGGAAGTGCAGCCGATGTCATCAAACAAGCGATGATCGAAATGGATGCCGCTCTTGAGCGGGAAGGCTTGAAATCAAAGATGCTGCTGCAAGTGCACGATGAGCTCATTTTCGAGGCACCTCCCGAAGAACTCGAGAGATTAATGGAATTGGTGCCAGAGGTCATGGAGTCAGCGGTGGAACTCAATGTTCCGTTAAAAGTGGATATCGCGACAGGTGACACTTGGTACGATACGAAATAAGGAGGAATGACTGATGCCGGAACTTCCGGAAGTTGAAGGGGTGGTCCGGCAAATCCGCCCCGTATCAATCGGCAAACGCATTGTCTCTGTCGATGTGTCCGATACGATTCGCCAGTCGAAGCAGTCTGGCAAAGAAGCCATTTTAAAACGCATTGAGCCGGATGATTTTGAACAGCGTCTGTCAGGCGCGCAAATACTCGCTGTGGAGCGGCGCAGTAAATATATTTACATGACGCTGAAAAAAGAACAGGAATTCCTGCTGGTGAACCATTTGGGGATGTCCGGGGCTTGGTTTTTCGTCGATAGCTTGCTGGCGATTCCGGAAGCCAAGTTCAGGCGTCACGTCCATGTGGTGCTGACTTTAGACGATGGCAATTTATTGGCATTTTCCGATATCCGGCGCTTTGGTGAAATGCGTGTTCTTGCTACTGAATCGGATTTTCCGCCGCTGCTGTTAATGGCGCCGGAGCCTTTTGACGCAGACGCGCCCGAATGGTTTTTGCAGCAGTCAGAGAGCCCAAGATTTTGCAACAAGCCGATCAAGGAAGTCATCATGGACGGTACTGTCATATCGGGCTGCGGCAATATTTATGCGACAGAAGTGCTGTTCCGCATGAAAATCCATCCGAAACGCGCAGCGAGCCGCATCAGCCGCAAGCGGAAAATTGAATTGTTCGAAGCGATTGCCGCCATTTTGCTCGAAAGCATCGAAGCAGGCGGCAGCACTATCTCGGATTACCGCAACATCAATGGCGAATCCGGGAGCATGCAAGACCGCTTTGGCATGTACGGCAAAAAACAATGCACCGTGTGCGGAACCGAGACAAAAACAGTGAAAATCGCAAGCCGGGCATCTGTGTATTGCCCCGCTTGCCAGAAATGAGGAGAAGCGATGATCATCGGACTCACCGGCAGCATTGCGAGCGGTAAAAGCACCGTCTCGCAAATGCTCCAAGAGTTAGGGTATCCGGTCGTTGATGCGGATCTCGTCGCCAGACAAGTCGTCGAGCCGCGTTCGGAAACTTTGCGTAAAATCGAAGAGGCTTTCGGTCCGGAAGTAATCCGTGAAAACGGATCGATGGACCGTGAAAAAGTCGGTGCAATCATCTTCAACAATCCGGCAAGCCGCAAAAAATTGAATGACATCATCCATCCGGCCATTCGCGCTGAAATGCTTAAACAGCGCCAAGCTTATTTGGATGCCGGCTTTAAAACCGTTGTCATGGACATCCCCTTGTTATTTGAAAGCAAGCTGCAACATATGGTCGACAAAATCCTTGTCGTCAGTGTGACGGAACAGGAACAATTAAGGCGTCTTGTCGACCGCAATAACTTCACCGAAAAAGAAGCGCGTGCACGCATTGCCTCCCAATTGCCGATGAGTGTCAAAGAGGCGGGAGCGGACGAGGTGCTGGACAATAACGGCACGGTGGAAGAAACTAAACGCCAGTTGATGCGCATATTGGCCAATTGGCAGACATACGCATAAAAAAGTAGGTGCTTTCTTCAGTTTTCAGGTTCTCTAAAGAGGGTATTGTGTTATACTATATATCGAATTGAAAAATATAAGTATGACTTATTTAATTGGAGGACAAATACATGACAGTTTCGATTGCAATTAACGGGTTTGGCCGCATTGGCCGTATGGTTTTCAGACAGGCGGTTTTGATGGATGATGTAACAATTGTGGCGGTCAATGCCAGTTATCCGGCGGCAACGCTCGCTCATTTGATTAAGTATGACACAAACCATGGCACATTCTCCGGTGAAGTGAAAGCGGAAGAAAATGCGTTGGTGGTAAACGGTAAGCATATTCAATTGGTTAGTGAACGTGATCCGTTGAAACTCCCATGGAAAGAAATGGGCGTTGATATTGTCATTGAAGCAACAGGGAATTTCAACTCTCGCGACAAAGCGGCTCTTCATCTAGAAGCAGGAGCAAAAAAGGTCATACTTACAGCTCCGGGAAAAAATGAGGATGTCACAATCGTTATGGGTGTCAATGAGGATAAATTGGATATCGAGAAACACGACATCATCTCCAATGCCAGCTGCACGACAAACTGTCTCGCACCTGTCGCAAAAGTTTTGAATGACGCATTCGGAATCGAAAACGGTTTGATGACGACAGTCCATGCTTATACGAACGACCAAAAGAATTTGGACAACCCTCATAAGGATCTGCGCCGTGCGCGTTCTTGTGCACAGTCGATCATTCCAACTTCTACGGGTGCCGCTAAAGCTTTGTCATTGGTGATTCCGGAACTTAAAGGGAAATTGCACGGCCTGGCGCTTCGTGTGCCGACACCTAATGTTTCTTTAGTCGATTTGGTCGTTGATGTTCAACAGGACGTAACAGTGGAAGAAGTGAACCAAGCGTTCATCGATGCTTCTGAAGGCGCGCTTGCTGGAATTTTGGATTTGACAATGGAGCCGCTTGTGTCGGTCGACTTCAATACAAACCCGAAATCTGCAATCGTGGATGGCTTGACTACCATGGTAATGGGCGACCGCAAAGTGAAAGTGCTCGCTTGGTATGATAACGAATGGGGCTATTCAGCACGCGTGGTCGACTTGATGAAAAAAGTGGCGAATTCTATGGCTGTCGCTTCCAAATAAGCAAAAAAGATTCCGCTTTTCTTCTTATTGAAAAGCGGATTTTTTTTATGAGGTCTTATTAGAAAAAATGGATTGTATAGCATTTATTTATTGCAATTCAGAAACATTCATCATATACTATAAATCGTAGCAAAAAATAGCTACCACTTCTCAATTCTATATACTTGTAGAGCAAGGAATTAGGAGCGTATATTATTATTCTTTGACTGCTTAAAGGGTTAGGACCTCTCTGGACTAACTTTCCCCCGTGGTAGTCAACTTTGAATATTTTGCGCAAAACCAAAATGTTATCAAAGGGGGAAACGAACCATGGAAACTATGGGACGTCATGTAATTGCAGAACTTTGGCAGTGTGATTTTGACAAATTGAACGATATGGAATATATCGAAAAGACTTTTGTTGATGCAGCACTCAAATCAGGTGCGGAAATCCGCGAAGTCGCTTTTCATAAATTTGCACCACAAGGTGTCAGCGGCGTAGTGATCATTTCTGAATCGCATTTGACCATTCACAGCTTCCCGGAACACGGGTACGCAAGTGTGGATGTATTCACCTGCGGAGATCTCGATCCAACGATTGCGGCCAATTACATCGCACAAGCTTTGGATTCAAAGCAAAGCGAATTAACGGAAATACCGCGTGGCATGGGTCCGGTTGCAGCCGGAATGACAAAAGTGTCATTAACCGTATAATTAACACCAATAAAGCAAAACACGAGCAGGGGAGAATATCCTCTGCTTTTTTTAATGTTCCGGCAAGAATTTTGTTATACTGTTACTACTAGATAGAGAATTTTTGGGGAGATGTCTGCCATGAAATGTCCAGCTTGCCAGCATAACGGCACCCGCGTTGTCGATTCGCGGCCAATAGATGAAATGAAATCGATCCGCCGGCGCCGTGAATGCGAAGCTTGCGGATACCGCTTCACAACATTTGAAAAAGTAGAAGAAATGCCGTTGATCGTCGTCAAAAAAGACGGGTCGCGGGAAGAGTTCAGCCGGGAGAAAGTGCTGCGCGGATTGATCCGTGCTTGTGAAAAGCGTCCCGTGTCGCTGGATATTCTAGAAAGTGTTGTCTTTGATATTGAAAAAGAATTGCGCAGAAGCGGCAATCCGGAAGTGAAATCGGAAGAAGTCGGCGAATTGGTCATGAACCGTTTGGCGGATATTGACGAAGTCGCATACGTCCGCTTTGCCTCGGTCTACCGGCAGTTTAAAGATATCACGGTCTTTATTGACGAACTGAAAGAACTGCTTGACCGCAATCCTGGGAAAAACGACAGCAAATAAGGCGGTGACAACATGACTTTATATAATGAACTTCAGCCCGCCGACCTTTACCGGATCCGCATGCCGTATCCGTTCTCCAATTATGATCGCCAATTGCTGACGCTGTTGTATCAGCCGATGATCGGTTCAGCTGCCGTCTCTCTTTATTTGACGCTATGGGCGGAATGTGAGGCGCGCGGAGAGGATTCGACCCATTACACGTTGATGAATACGCTTGGCACACCGGTCAAAACGATATTCGAATCGCGCATTCAACTTGAAGCGATCGGTTTATTGAAAACATACCGGAAAGATGAAGAAGAACGTTCGTTCATTTACGAGCTATGTCCGCCGCTCAATCCTAAAACCTTTTTTGCCGACCCGCTGTTGTCGATGTTCCTCTTCAGCAAAATCGGTGAGTCTGCATATCGGCGGGTTCGTGATCGTTTCATCATCCAGACGCCTGTTGCGTCCAATTACGAGGAAGTGTCGAGAACATTCACGGATATTTTTCAGCCTGTCCATGCAAAAAGCGGATATCCTGCAGATGACAAAGAGCTCGAGTCCCGCATAAACGGCGACTACAAAATGGACGAAGACTTTGATTTTGCGCTCTTGCGTCAAGGCTTGTCTGAACAGCTTGTGCCAAAGCGCGTCTTGACCCCGTCCATCCGCAAATGGATTGGAAAACTTGCTTTCTTATACGGCTTCGGTCCAATGGAAATGCAGAAGGTCGTGCTGCTCGCGATCGAAGACGATTACCGCCTCGATGCGGAAGGGCTGCGAAGAGCGGCTTCTGATTACTACAAGATGACCGTCACGACGACAGCGCCAAAACTCGAACAAATCAAGCAGATAGAGCCGGATGGCGACAAGCAGGATTCAGCACAGCCACCGGCAACAAAAGAAGATGAATTGGTCGCTTATTTGGAGTCGGCTTCACCCATTCAAGTGCTGCGAGATATTGCAGGGGGCAAAGAACCGCTTCCGGCCGATGTGCAATTGGCCAATCAGTTGGTCACCCAGCACGGCATGGAGCCGGCCGTCGTCAATGTGCTGCTGCAATACGTGTTGCTGCGGACAGATATGAAATTGACGAAAGCGTACGTAGAAAAAATTGCTTCCCACTGGCTGCGCAAAAACGTGACGACGGCCAAGCAGGCGATGGACTTTGCGCGCATAGAGCACGGGCAGTATATGAAGTGGAAAAATGAAGCGGGCTCTGCACCGAAAAAAGCGGCGTCATCCGCGCGCAAACCGATCCGTGAAGAAAAGTTGCCGGAATGGTTCCTTAAAAAAGATGAAGTGGAAGAGCCGGTACAAGGCATTCCGAGCGAAAAGCTGGAGCAAGAAAAGCAAAAACTGCTTGCGAAGCTTGCGCTGAAGAAAAGAAAGGGTGATTAGATGGAACCGATTCGTGAAACGATGAAGCGAGTGGTCAATGCGCCCTCTTTTTCTGATCGCTATAATGAGATGAAAAGAGAAGTGCTGGAGCATCCCGGTGTTGTTAAATTCCTGCAAGCGCATGGCGAGGAGATCGATGATGCGATAGTGGAAAAAGGGCTTGGCAAGCTATATGAATATATTGACCAATCGCACGACTGTAATAAATGTCAGGATCTCAGCGGCTGCATCAACCATTTGAAAGGCTTTGAGCCGAATCTTGTGCTGGAGCGCGGGAACATCGGCATTTCCTACACGAAATGCCGCTTGAAAACGGCTTATGACAACAAACGCCACGCCTCTTCACTAATCCACAGCATGTTTATGCCGAAAGAAGTGATGGAAGCGAAGATCGAGAACTTCGAGCTGGATGATCGCAGGCTTCCCGCTTTCCGGGCGGTTGATGAATTTCTTGAAAAAGCGACAGGTCCGGATTCCCTTCCGGAAAAAGGCTTGTATTTATACGGCAAGTTCGGAACCGGAAAATCTTATCTGCTCAGTGCTGTCGCGAATGAACTGGCTGAAATCAATGTCAAGACGGTACTCGTTTTCGTGCCGGAATTTATGCGTGAAATGAAGCAAGCGATCGGCGATCATACGCTGCAGGAAAAAATCGAGTACGTCAAACGAGCCGATGTACTCATGCTTGATGACATCGGCGCCGAAGCGATGTCGAGCTGGACACGCGACGAAGTGCTCGGTACGATTCTTCATTACCGGATGGCGGAGAAATTGCCGACCTTTATGAGTTCGAACTTCAGCTATTCGGAGCTCGCGCATCATTTGACGTATTCCCAGCGCGGTGAAAAAGAAGATTTGAAAGCGGCTCGCATTATGGAGCGAATCGAAGCACTGACCGTTCCCGTTAAACTCGAAGGCGAAAACCGTCGCAACAAGCACTAGAAACTATTGCCTTTTAGATTTTTTCATCGTATAGTAAGAACCATCAATAATGATTTACATGCATTGACAAGGACATGAGCCTTTATGCGCGGCATACAGAGAGGGAAGACACGGCTGAAAGCTTCCCGGCACAGCGTTTTGGTTTACCCCCTTCGAGCAGCGTCTGCGAACTTAAGTAGCATACGACGGAACCGGCCCGTTAGCCGATGCAGAGCTTCATTCCGTACGGGAGAAATCCGTGCAGAAGAGAAGAAGGGTGGAACCACGAACAAAGCTTCGTCCCTTTTGGGATGGGGCTTTTTGTGTGCACAAAAAGAAAAGCGGAAGTGGCCGTTCTGGCTCGACAGGCGTAAGCTGGGTTCCCGAAGCGGCGCTTTTTGCCGCACAGGGAAACTGGCTTAAGACCCGAGAGGCAGGCCACTGGAGCTAGCCACCAAGAAAAGCGGAAGCGTCTGTTCAGCTCCGACAGGCATAAGACGGGTTCCCGAAGCGGCATCTTTTCAACCCCCAAAAAGCAAGCGGCGATTCAGAACCTATGGATCGCCCTATCCACCAGATGACACTAAAAGGAGAGATTGATATGGCAGACATGATTCAATTAACATTTCCAGACGGCGCAGTAAAAGAATTCGCCAAAGGAACAAGCACTGAAGAAATCGCACAGTCGATAAGCCCCGGCCTTCGCAAAAAAGCAGTAGCAGGCAAGCTATCGGGTAATTTGGTTGATTTGAAAGCTCCACTCGAGCAAGACGGCGAGATTGCAATCGTCACACCGGAATCTGAGGAAGCGCTGGAAGTATTGCGCCATAGTTCAGCCCACTTGATGGCACAAGCGGTCAAACGCTTGTACCCGGATGCTAAACTCGGTGTCGGGCCGGTCATTGAAAATGGCTTCTACTATGATATCGATACAGAGTCAGCGATTACTGCTGAAGATCTACCGGTCATCGAGAAGGAAATGAAGAAAATTATCAACGAAAACTTGGACATCGTCCGTGTGGAAGTGTCAAGAAGCGAAGCACAACAACGCTTTGAGGCGATCAATGATCCGTATAAAATCGAGCTTTTGGAAGCGATTCCGGAAGATGATCAGGTGTCGATCTATGAGCAAGGTGAATTTTTCGACCTATGCCGCGGAATCCACGTGCCATCGACTGGCAAATTGAAGGAATTCAAATTGCTGAGTGTCGCGGGTGCCTACTGGCGCGGCGATAGCGACAACAAGATGCTGCAGCGCATTTACGGCACTGCCTTCTTCAAAAAAGAAGATCTGAAAGCGCATCTCGAAATGCTGGAAGAAGCAAAAGAACGTGACCACCGTAAAATCGGCAAGGAGCTCAACTTGTTCATGAATTCCCAAAAAGTCGGCCAAGGCCTCCCAATGTGGCTGCCTAAAGGTGCGACGATTCGCCGCATCATCGAACGCTACATCGTCGATAAAGAAGAACGGATGGGCTATGACCACGTCTACACACCGGTTCTGGGAAGCGTGGAATTGTACAAAACTAGCGGCCACTGGGATCATTACCAGGAAAATATGTTCCCGGTCATGCAGATGGACAATGAAGATTTGGTGCTGCGCCCAATGAACTGCCCGCATCACATGATGATCTTCAAGCAAGGCATCCATTCCTATCGCCAATTGCCGGTCCGCATTGCGGAACTCGGGCTTATGCACCGCTATGAAATGTCCGGCGCGTTGTCTGGCCTTCAGCGTGTGCGCGGCATGACATTGAACGATGCACATTTGTTCGTGCGACCGGACCAGATCAAAGATGAGTTCAAGCGCGTCGTCAATTTGATCATCGAAGTTTACAAGGACTTTGATTTGAAAGATTATTCGTTCCGCGTTTCCTACCGTGATCCGGAAGATAAGGAAAAATATTTTGATGACGACGCGATGTGGAACCGTGCACAATCGATGTTGAAAGAAGCGATGGATGAGCTCGGCCTTGATTATTTCGAAGCAGAAGGCGAAGCGGCATTCTACGGGCCGAAACTCGATGTCCAAGTGAAAACGGCTCTCGGCAAGGAAGAAACTTTATCGACTGTCCAGCTCGATTTCCTGTTGCCGGAGAGATTCGACTTGTCGTATATTGGAGAAGACGGCAAGCAGCACCGTCCGGTCGTCATCCACCGCGGTGTCGTTTCGACAATGGAACGCTTTGTCGCCTTCCTGATCGAAGAATATAAAGGGGCGTTCCCGACTTGGCTCGCGCCGGTGCAAGTGGAAATCATCCCGGTATCGCTCGATGTGCATAGCGAATATGCTAAAGAGCTTCAGGAGAAGATGCTACAGCATAAACTGCGCGTCGATATCGATGAGCGCGATGAAAAACTAGGCTACAAAATCCGTGAAGCCCAAATGCAAAAAGTACCATATATGCTCGTCATCGGTGATAAGGAACTGGAAAGCGGAGCGGTCAATGTCCGCAAATACGGCGAGCAGAACTCGGAAAGCATGCCGTTTGAAGAGTTCCTGAAACTTGTCCAATCTGAACTTCGCTGAAAGGCTTGACAGTTAAATAACTGCATGCTATCCTTACTAAGGTTATAGAATACTTAATATGTGCAAGCAGGAGCGCCCGCTTCTCACCTGATCGACCGATTGTCGGCAGGTAGACACGATTTGACTGTTACACGCTGTTGCGTGTTGTCATACTATGGCGGGCGGACTTCTGAGTCCGCCCGTTTTTTATTTGGATGCCTGTAGACCGGCTCGTTCGGTTCACACATTTAAGTTATTCGCGACACTACCCGGAGGTGGATCATTATTAGCAGAGACAACAATGTAAACGAAGGCATTCGTGCACGTGAATTACGGGTTATTGACCAAAATGGTGAACAGCTCGGCATTAAATCGCGCAATGATGCACTCGAGATTGCAACTCGTGCCAACCTGGACCTAGTGCTTGTGGCTCCTCAAGCTAAGCCACCGGTCGCACGGATCATGGACCATGGTAAGTTCAAGTTTGAGCAGCAAAAGAAAGAGCGCGAAATTCGTAAAAATCAAAAGATCATCAACGTCAAAGAGGTTCGCTTGAGCCCGGGCATCGATGATCATGACTTTAATACGAAGCTCCGCAATGCTATCAAGTTCCTTGAAAAAGGCGACAAAGTGAAAGCTTCAATCCGTTTCAAAGGCCGTGCGATTACGCACAAAGAAATTGGACAACGCGTCCTTGAGCGCTTCGCAGAAGAATGCAAGGAAGTCGCGACGGTCGAACAGCGCCCGAAAATGGAAGGCCGCAGCATGTTCTTGATGCTGAACCCGGTTAACGAAAAGGAATAACAGCATAATTGTTTAGGAGGAACCCGAAATGCCGAAAATGAAAAGCCACAGTGGAGCGTCTAAGCGCTTCAAAAAAACTGGAACTGGTAAAGTAAGACGTCACAGTTCCCACACTAGCCACTTGTTCGCAAACAAATCAACTAAGCAAAAACGTAAGCTTCGCAAAAGCTCAATGGTTTCTGCAGGCGATTTGAAACGCATCAAATCTTTGATCTATAACATGAAGTAAGAAAAGTCAAAGCGCCCGTATAGATTCGACGGGCATAAGACGAAGGGGCGAAGCAGCGCTTTTGCTGCAAAGCCACTTTGGCTTAAGACCCCGAGAATCTGGGCGCTGAGTCTGAACAAGAACAAAAATTCGAATGAACTATTCAGCAGGAGGTAATTGATATGCCACGCGTAAAAGGCGGAACAGTGACGCGCAAGCGTCGTAAAAGAGTATTAAAATTAGCTAAAGGTTTTTATGGTGCGAAACACTTACTATATAAAGTAGCGAACCAGCAGGTCATGAAATCAGGTAACTATGCTTACCGTGACCGTCGCAACAAAAAACGTGATTTCCGCAGATTGTGGATTACACGCATCAACGCAGCAGCTCGTTTGAATGATATTTCATACAGCCGCTTGATGCACGGATTGAAACTTGCCGGCATCGACATCAACCGTAAAATGCTAGCTGAAATCGCTGTAACTGATGCAGTCGCTTTCACAGCTTTGGTTGACCAAGCGAAAAAAGCTTCTAACATCTAATCATTACTAGGCAACACCTAGTTATATTGAAAAGGCCGGCTAATCGCCGGTCTTTTTCTATGCAAGCTGATTTGGAGGAGACGATATGATTATACTGGCATCCTATTTAGCGGCCATGTCCATTTTCGCCTTCATCATGATGTGGGTCGACAAGCGGCAAGCGAAAATGCGCGGACCGCGTATTCCGGAAAAGCGATTATGGCTCGCCGCGTTTCTTGGTGGAGGCATTGGGGCCTATCTCGGCATGATGCTGTTTAGACATAAAACACAGAAAGATATTTTTCGGGTCGGATTTTTCATGTTGGCTTTATTGCAACTGGTAATTCTGGTCTGGGTCGCATATTGAAAAAAAGAGGGAGAAGCCTAGGCTTCTCCCTCTTTTTTCATCAATTGTTCAATCGGGCTTTTCCAGGAAATATCGGCATCCGGGTAATTCATATGAATCTCCTTCTCCAAAAAATGGAAGTCTTCTTTGGTGAAGCCGATCAGTTTATCCGGCGTTTCGGTCCACACAAATATGGACACGACATCGAAAGCATCCTTGGTCGTACCTAAATATTTCTCACCTTCAAATTGCACACCGCGCAGAGCGATAAAGAAGTTTTTCCGGACGTTTCGCACATCGTCGTAGAAATAATAAGTGCTGGACTCAAGTGCTGCATCGAGCTTTCGTTTCGGGTCGAAAATGAATTTCAGGAGACGGTAAAACATATAGATAATCAAGGCGATAATGATCAAGCGGATCAAAAATGGCATCGTTTTGCCCCCTATCAGAATAGTCTTGTGTATAATACGTAACAGAAGCGCTGAAGTTTCAATACTTTTAGGAAAAGGAGCAAGTTTATGAACTTACAAGAGCTATTTTACATGCAGCGCGAACTCGACAAGTATATCCAGTCGAACCGAAATGTCGAAGAGCCGGTATTCCGAAAAAAAGTACTGGCACTTCAAGTAGAGCTGTCGGAGCTCGCGAATGAGACCCGCTGCTTCAAGTTCTGGAGCACAAAAGGACCATCGGACAAAGAAACTTTGCTGGAAGAATACGTCGATTGTATTCATTTTATGTTGTCGCTTGGCATCGAAAAAGGCTTCGACTCGCTGGACGTATGGCCAAGTCCGCTTGCGGAGCAGGATCTGACTGAACTGTTCTTGGCTGCGCATACGAGCGTCGGGCAATTCGTGGAACAGGCTACTATCGAGGAATACCGAAGCTTATGGCGGACATTCGGTGCAATTGCAACAGCACTCGGGTTCAGCTATGATGAAGTACTGCAAGCCTATGTCGAAAAAAACGAAACCAATTACAAACGCCAACAGGAAGGGTATTAAAAGAATTTTTTGATAACATTGGTATTTTCCTATATAATGGAACAGCAATGACTATTTAGGAGGTCGAAATAATGTCGAAATTAGATGAAACACAACAAATGTTGAAAGATCTTACGGATGCGAATGGCATTCCCGGCAATGAACGCCAGTCCCGCGAAGTCATGAAAAAATACATAGCACCTTTTGCCGATTCCGTTGAAACGGATAACTTAGGCAGTTTGATCGCGAAAAAAGAAGGGCTTGCAGACGGTCCTAAAGTGATGGTCGCTGGCCATTTGGATGAAGTCGGATTCATGATTTCCCAAATCGACGACAAAGGTTTCTTGAGATTCCAAACTGTCGGCGGCTGGTGGAACCAAGTGATGCTCGCACAGCGCGTGACGATCACGACAAGAAGCGGCAAGGAAATAACGGGAGTTATCGGCTCGAAGCCGCCGCACATCCTGTCTCCGGAAGCACGCAAAAAACCGGTGGAAATCAAAGATATGTTCATCGATATCGGTGCATCTTCCCGCGAGGAAGCGAAAGAGTGGGGCGTAACGCCAGGCGATATGGTCACGCCGTATTTCGAGTTCACCGTCATGAACAACGACAAATTGTTGATGGCAAAAGCCTGGGATAACCGCATCGGTTGCGCAATCGCCATCGATGTATTGAAAGGTTTGAAAGGCGTCGATCACCCGAATGTCGTATACGGCGTCGGAACGGTTCAGGAAGAAGTCGGCTTGCGCGGCGCGAAAACGGCGACTGCGTTCATCCAACCGGATATCGGCTTTGCAGTGGATGTCGGGATTGCCGGAGATACACCGGGCGTCACGTCAAAAGAATCCAATAGTAAAATGGGCGACGGCCCGCAGATCTTGTTGTTTGATGCATCGATGGTATCCCACCGCGGCTTGCGTGAGTTGGTCATCGATACAGCGGAAGAGTCAGGGATTCCGTATCAGTTCGAAACGATTGCAGGCGGCGGAACAGATGCCGGCTCGATCCATCTGACTGCAAACGGCGTGCCGGCGCTGGCGATTGGTGTAGCGACGCGCTACATCCACTCACACGCAGGCATTCTGAACCGTGATGATTACGAGAATGCAGTGAAATTGATCATTGAAGTGATCAAAAAACTTGACCGTGACACGGTAACGAAAATTACATTCGATTAAGTTGAAAAGCCCGGCGTATGCCGGGCTTTTTATTAATTTATTATTTGGAGATCCGCAAGCACTTTAAGGAGGACGCGGAATGATTTATGAATACGCATTGATTTTTATAGGGGCGGCGATTCCGTGGTTCGAAATCGCGCTCGTCATTCCGCTCGGCATTGTTTGGGGCCTGTCGCCTAGCATGGTGATGTTCGTGGCATTTGTCGGTAATATGCTGACGGTGCTCATACTCATCGTCGGTTTTGACAAATTCCGCGACTGGTATATAAAGCGCCAGCAAGCAAAAGGGAAAGCCAGATCGAAGAAAAGCGAAAGGGCAGTGCGCATCTGGAATAAATACGGCCTTCCTGGGCTGTCGCTTCTCGGGCCAATTTTGATCGGTACGCACATCGCTGCATTCATCGGCATGACGCTCGGTGCGACAAAGCGCAATACAACCGTGTGGATGGTCATCAGCATCGGTGTCTGGACGCTTGTCTTCGGCATAGTCACTGCGCTCGGCTTTGATTTCTTCACAGCATAAATAGCGCCTATGTTATACTGGAGCTATTCTGAAAAAAGTGGTGAACGTTTATGAAACGAATAGAATCCTTGCAAAATTCACTCGTCAAACATTGGAAAAAACTCAGCACGACCCGAAAAGAACGCGACAAATTTGCGGAGTTTCTGCTCGAAGGCTTTCATTTGACGGAAGAGGCATTGAACAAAAAAGAACTTGTCAAAAGCTTGATTGTCCGTGAAGGCACAACGATTCCGGACAATTGGGACATTGAAGGCGTCCCGCTTTATGTGGTGACGGCACAAATCGCAAAAGAAATTGCGGAAACCGAACATACGCAAGGCATTTTCGCCCATTGCGCACAGCCTGAATTTGACTCGGAGCAGCAGGGACAATGGCAGACGCTGCTATTGGTCGATGCCGTTCAAGATCCGGGCAATGTCGGCACGATGATCCGTACTGCAGCTGCGGCTGGAATCGATGCCGTCATTCTCGGAAAAGGATCGGCGGATGCCTACAATCCGAAAACGGTTCGCTCTGCGCAAGGTGCGCATTTCCAGGTGCCGATCGTCAAAGGCGATTTGTTCGACTGGGTCGGAAACTTGAACGGCCGTGGTATTCCAGTATACGGCACGGCGCTTCATCAATCTGTGCCGATGTACGAAGCCGAATCCCAGCAGCAGTTTGCGCTCATCGTCGGCAATGAAGGAAGCGGCGTCGAACCGCAGTTATTGGAGCAGACGACACAGAATTTGATGGTGCCACTTTACGGTCCGGCGGAATCGCTGAACGTTGCTGTAGCGACAGGAATTTTACTTTATAGCCTCGTTCCGAAAACTGGTGTTTGATTAACCGGTGAAAGTTCATTATAATTAAAGAGAAATAATAAATGCGTTGACCGGGAAAAGTACGTTGATATACTGCATCCAAGGAAGTCCGCCCTCGACTGAAAGCGCGGATATGCAGATTCATCAGAAGTTCACCCCGCGAGCTGTCTGACGGGGACCGGCACATTGCCGTAAAGTCGGGCCGGTGAAGAGCCGTTAGTAAATCGAGTGATCGCATACGTGCGATAACTAGGGTGGTACCGCGAATCTATGCCTCGTCCCTTTTTGGGGGCGGGGCTTTTTTATGTTCAAGGAGGAGAGAAAATGGAAGCAAGATTGCAGGAATTGAAAAAAGAAGCGCTCGGGAAAATCGAGACGGCGCACACAGTAAAAGAATTGACCGACGTCCGTGTTGCGTATTTGGGGAAAAAAGGGCCGATTACAGATGTCTTAAAAGGTATGGGCAAATTGCCTGCAGAAGAGCGTCCGAGAATGGGCGCACTCGTCAACGAAGTGCGCGGGGAAGTAACGGAATCTTTGGATGCGCGCATGGTGATTTTGGAAGAGCAGGCGATCAATGAAAAACTGCAGCGGGAAACGATCGATATTTCCTTGCCGGGGCGTCCTGCCAAAACAGGCAATCCGCACCCGTTGACGCGTGTCGTGGAAGAGATCGAGGACTTGTTCCTGTCGATGGGCTACGAAATCGCAGAAGGACCGGAAGTCGAGAAGGATTATTATAACTTCGAAGCGCTCAATTTGCCGAAAGGCCATCCGGCGCGCGATATGCAGGATTCCTTCTATATAACAGAAGACATTTTGCTGCGCACGCATACTTCACCTGTGCAAGCCCGCACGATGGAAGCGAAAGGCGGAGAGCCGATCAAAATCATCTGCCCAGGGAAAGTGTACCGACGCGACAATGATGACGCGACGCATTCCCATCAGTTCACGCAAATCGAAGGGCTCGTTGTCGGAGAAAACATCCGCATGAGCGATTTGAAAGGGACTTTGTCTGTGTTTGCCAAGAAAATGTTCGGCGAAGACCGCGAAATCCGTCTGCGCCCAAGTTTCTTCCCGTTCACGGAGCCTTCTGTTGAAATGGACATTTCCTGCTTTAAATGCGGTGGCGACGGCTGCAACGTGTGCAAAAAGACCGGTTGGATCGAAATTCTCGGCGCGGGCATGGTGCATCCGAACGTGCTGGAAATGGCCGGATATGACTCGAAACGCCTGACAGGATTCGCGTTCGGAATGGGGCCGGAGCGCATCGCGATGCTTAAATACGCCATCGAAGACATCCGCCATTTCTACACGAACGACGTACGCTTCTTAACGCAATTTCAACGAACGGAATTATAAGGAGGAACTTTCATGTTAGTATCTACAAAATGGCTTAAAGAATATGTCAATACACAACAATTGCCCCCGGCACAACTTGGGGAGAAAATTACACGCGCGGGCATCGAAGTCGACGCGGTCATTGACCGTTCGGAAGATTTGGCGAACTTGGTCGTCGGTTATGTAACGGAATGTTCGAAGCATCCGGAAGCGGATAAACTGTCGATTTGCCAAGTGGATGTCGGCGCAGGTGAAATCGACCAGATCATTTGCGGTGCACCGAACATTGCCAAAGGGCAGTCTGTCATTGTGGCACGACCGGGCGCTCTACTTCCGGGCGGCATGAAAATCAAAAAAGCAAAACTGCGCGGGGAAGAATCGAACGGCATGATTTGCTCGCTTCAGGAACTCGGCATTGAATCGAAGCTTGTGCCGAAAAGCTACGTGGAAGGCATTTACGTGTTGCCTGAACCAGTCGAACCGGGTACGGATGTACTTTCCTATCTGGATTTGGACGACACGGTGCTTGAACTCGGGCTGACGCCGAACCGCGCAGATGCGATGAGCATGCTCGGTGTCGCATACGAAGTCGGCGCGATTTTGGAAGAGGAAGTCACCTTGCCGAAAATGGATTACAAAGAGTCGACTGACCGAGCGGAAAGCATGTTGACTTTGGAAGTCGATGCACCTGAAGCGAACCCGTTATACGTCGCGAAAGTCGTGCGCAATATCGAAGTGAAGGAATCACCGGTCTGGCTGCAGCAGCGTTTGATGGCTGCCGGAGTACGCCCGCACAATAACGTCGTCGATGTGACGAACTATGTGCTGATGGAATACGGCCAGCCTTTGCATGCCTTTGATTACGATTCACTCGGCACCGGCAATATTACAGTGCGCCAAGCTAAAGAAGGCGAGAAAATCACGACGCTCGATGATACGGAACGCACATTGTCTCCGCATCACCTCGTTATCACGAACGGCAAAGATCCAGTCGCACTTGCCGGCGTCATGGGCGGGGCAAACTCCGAAGTGAGCGACAAGACGACGACCGTAGTCATCGAGTCCGCCTATTTCTCAGCCGACTCGATCCGCCGCACGTCAAAAGACCATAACCTCAGAAGCGATGCGAGTTCCCGCTATGAAAAAGGCGTGGATCCGAACCGTGTCATCCCGGCCGCTGAACGCGCGGCCCAATTGCTTTCAGAGCTCGCGGGCGGGGAAGTGCTCGGGGGATCGCTCGTATTCGATGAACTCGACAAACAAGAGCGCATCGTGAAAGTGTCACCGGATTTCATCAATAGCCGTCTCGGCATGAAAATCCCTTTGGAGGACATGCTCGATATTTTGAGCAGGTTGAAATTCAACACAGAAGCGGCAAACAATCAATTGATCATCCAAGTGCCGACGCGCCGCCAGGATATCCAGATTGAAGAAGACGTTGTAGAAGAAATCGCACGGCTTTACGGATACGACGAGATTCCGGCGACCTTGCCGCGCACAGATGCTACACTAGGCGGACTGAGCCCATATCAGGCAAAACGCCGCATCGTCCGCCACTTTCTCGAAGGGGCGGGGCTCTTGCAGGCGACGACGTATTCCTTGAGTTCCGAGCAGTCAGCAACGCAATTTGCTTTAGAGCCGACTGAAACGACACGCCTGCTTATGCCGATGAGCGAAGAACGCAGCACATTGCGTCAAAGCCTGCTGCCTCATTTGCTGGAATCACTCGCTTACAACACGGCTCGCCGCACCGATTCAGTCGCACTGTATGAAACGGGTGCTGTGTTCATGAAAGGCCAAGATGAGCTGCTCGATGAACAAGAACATTTGGCGATCGTCATGACTGGCCTATGGCTTGATCATGGCTGGCAAGGGGAAAAGAAGCCGGTCGACTTTTTCGTCGCGAAAGGCATTGTCGAAGGGCTTGCTGAAAAGCTCGGCTTTGAATTATCATTCGAACGTGGTGAACTCGACGGCTTGCACCCTGGCAGAACGGCGTTTATCATGCTAGACGGAACACGCATCGGCGTCATCGGCGAACTGCATCCGGCCGAGCAGAAAAAGCGCGACCTAAAAAGCACCATCGCTGTGGAGTTGAACTTGGCGACATTACTGACGCTTGAAACGGATGCGCTCATCTACACGCCGGTTCCGCGTTATCCATCGATTTCACGCGATGTGGCACTTGTCTTGTCGAAAAGGGTGGAAGCCCAGTCGATCGAACAAGTAATCCGCAAGGCGGGCGCCAAGCTATTGAAAGATGTCCGCGTCTTTGATTTATACGAAGGTGAAGGAATGGAAGAAGGCAAAAAGTCTTTGGCCTTCTCGCTGACGTATTTCGATCCGGAGAAAACTTTGACGGACGAAGAAGTGAATGCAGCGCATGACAAAGTTATCAACGCGCTCACTGAATCTGGAGCTGAACTGCGCTAATAAATAAAAAAGCTGGCTTGAACTCTATGAGTTCAAGCCAGCTTTTTTACGTGCGTTTTTTCTTCAATGCCAAAGCTTGAGCTTTTTTTGTATTGGCAAAATGCGCTTTCGTGATTGTTTTGAGAAATGCTTCGCCGCACGATAACAAGATTTTCGCGGCCGTCTTATCGACGATGGCACCGGCACCTTTGGGCAAGGTTGTCCCGGCGATGGCACTGAGCCGGTCCATTTCCTCCAGAAAAGCGACACGCGCGATGATTGACGCGCAGGCAACCGAGACGTGGAGGTTTTCCGCTTTTGTTGAAAATAATACGTTTTCCCGGATGATGTCCGGTTCTTTAGCGATGTGTTTGTAATAAATGCCACGTTCGGCGAATTGGTCGATCAGGATTGCATCCGGTTTTTCGGGTGCCATTTTCCGCAACACATGCTTGAGTACCTGATTATGCAGCAAAGCTTTGATTTTTCCTTGTGACCAGCCTTGCGATTGCACTTCGTTGTATTTATCGTTGTTCAATGTCAGGACACTATAGGTGAACGCCGATTGTAAGTCCGGTGCGATTTTGCGCATATAATCATCTGTCAGCTGCTTTGAATCTTTGACTCCGAGCTCTTTCGCGAGTGCGACTTGGTTGGTGGGGACGAAGCAGGCGGCAACGGCGATCGGGCCAAAAAAGTCTCCAGTGCCGGTTTCATCCGAACCGAGAACCGACAGTTGTTCGAAATTCGGAGGAAGCTGATCGCCTTTCGTCTGGGGCGTTTTTTCGGATGCCTGATTTACGATTCCCCATTTTGCAGTTTCTCGTGCCGCACCGGCTCCTTGGAACATCACTTTTCCGGAGTTGTAAACGGTAACCATCACATCCGATAGTTTGGCGGCAAAACGTGCATGGGGATTCTTTGTTTTAATTTCCTCTTTTTGGTAATGGTTGATGAGCCGCTGGAGAGTTTCTTCCGGCAGTTTCAGGACGCTATTGGACATCGGGAGTCCCCTTTCTTATGATTCACAATCTGCTTGTGTTCGTGTTATGATGGTCTATAGAATTCCAAAGGGGGAACGCACAGTGCAAGAACAGCATAAAATTCGCACAGTCGTTGATATATATGGCCATACATATAAGATGTTCGGTACCGAAACATCAGGCCATATGAGGCTTGTCGCTTCAATGGTCGACAGCAAGATGCGGGAGATCAACGCCGCCAATCCATCGCTTGACCAGGCGAAGCTTGCCGTATTGACCGCAGTAAATGCGACACATGAATATCTTAAACTGAAAGAGCAGCTAGAACAAATGGAAATTGAATTGAATAACTTGAAGGGTTGACGGATATGCTAGATTTAATTTTATTGGTATTGTTGTTAGCCGGCGTGTTGATCGGCTTTAAACGCGGACTCGTGCTGCAATTTTTCCACATGGTGGGCTTCGTGGTGGCGCTTATCGTCGCCTACACTTACTTCCGGCCTTTAGCAGAAAACTTTGTGCTGTGGGTGCCGTATCCGACTGTCGATGACAGTTCGCGTATTGCGATTGCAGTCGAGCAATTGAATTTGGACGAAACATTCTACCAGCTTTTGGCGTTCGCAATAATTTTCTTTACAGTGAAGTTTTTGCTGATGCTGATTGCTTCGATGTTCGATTTTGTCAAATATATTCCAGTGCTCGGCTTTCTTAGCCGCATCCTCGGTGCTGTGCTCGGATTCATCGAAGCATATGTCCTGTTGTTCTTCGCAGTATATGTGTTTGCGTTATTGCCAATTGATGGGATCCAAAACCAAATCGAAAATTCCGGAATCGCCCGTGCACTGCTTGAACATACGCCTTATTTCTCTGAGAAAGTGAAGGAATGGTGGTATATTTATATGTAGTAGGAACTTCTCTCTTACGAGGGAAGTTTTTTTATGAACCGATTAGGAGGTTTGTTTTCGATGAATAAAAAAATCATTATCCGCACTTTGGAAAATATTGCGTTATATATGGAATTAAAAGGAGACAATCCGTTCAAAGTATCCGCTTTCCGCAAAGCGGCTCAAGCGCTTGAATTGGACCAGCGCAGCTTAAATGAGATAGAAGACGTCACGAAACTAAAAGGCATCGGCAAAGGAACGGGCGATGTCATCACTGAACTGCTAGCCGAAGGAAAATCCTCCGTGCTCGAGGAATTGCAGGAAGAAGTGCCGAAAGGGCTTGTTCCAATGCTGAAATTGCAAGGCCTCGGCGGCAAGAAAATCGCCAAACTGTATAAAGAACTCGGCGTGGATTCCATGGAAACATTGAAACAGGCATGCTTGGACCAGCGCGTGCAGGCACTTCCAGGGTTCGGGCCGAAATCCGAAGAGAAAATCCTGCTGGAACTGGAAAACTTCGCGACAAACCCGGGCCGCCACCCGATCTGGAAAACGGAAGAAACGGTGGTATTTATCGAAAACTTGTTGGCGACGATTTCCGGCATCACGGACTTTTCGGTAGCCGGCAGCTTCCGCCGAACGAAAGAGACGAGCAAAGACCTCGACTTTATCGTCGCAACGGAAGAACCAGCCAAAGTGAAAGAACAGTTGCTCGCCGGATTGCCGGTAATTGAAACGATCGCCTCGGGGGACACGAAAGTTTCCGTTGCCGTGGAAGTGGTCGAGCCGATCGATGTCGATTTTCGCCTCGTCGCGCCGAAAGAGTTTGTAACGGCACTTCATCACTTTACAGGATCGAAAGACCATAATGTGCGCATGCGCCAGCTCGCCAAAGCGAAAAAGGAAAAAATCAGCGAATACGGTGTCGAACAGGAAGATGGATCCGTATTGACTTTCGATTCCGAAGAGGAATTCTATGCTCATTTCGATTTGCCTTTCATTCCGCCTACCGTGCGTGAAGACGGACGGGAAATCGACCGGATCGACGAATTGCCGTCACTCGTTTCGATTGAAGACATCCGCGGAGATCTCCATATGCATACGACTTGGTCGGACGGCGCCCATTCCATCAATGAAATGATCGACGCGTGCCGCGAGCGCAATTATGAATATATGGTCATCACCGACCATTCCCATTACCTCAAAGTCGCCAACGGCTTAACGCCGGAGCGGCTACTTGAACAAAACGCTAAACTACGGGAAGCCAACTCGCAACATGACGACATTGAAATCATGTCCGGAACGGAAATGGACATCTTGCCGGACGGCAGTTTGGATTTCGATGATGAGGTATTAGAGCAATTGGATTTCGTCATTGCCAGTATCCATTCGAGTTTTCAGCAGCCGCAGGAGCAGATCATGCAGCGCATACTCACAGCGATGAAGAATCCGTACGTCCATATGATTGCGCATCCGACCGGCCGCATCGTCGGCAAACGCGACGGCTATGACCCGGACGTCGAGCAGATCCTCGATTGGGCGAAGGAATACGGCAAGATTGTCGAATTGAACGCAAGCCCCTACCGCTTGGATTTGGCCGTGCCGTATTTGGTCATGGCCCAGGAAAAAGGCGTGCCGGTGGCGATCAATACGGATGCCCACTCGATCGAAGGACTCGACGTCATGGAAACCGGCGTGCGCCATGCACAAAAAGCGTGGCTGAAAAAAGACAATGTGGTCAACACGTGGCCGCTTGAAAAGTTGAAAGAGTTTTTGAAACGATAAAGGAGGAGTTTATATGATCGCGGAGCGCGCATTACGAACTCTCGAATTTTATAAAATCCGCGAAGCAGTGGCGGCTTTTTGCACCTCATCACTCGGGAAAGACTTGGTGAAGGGGCTGCTGCCGTCCACCGACATTGCGGAAGTGAACCGCTTGCTCGAGGAAATGGATGAAGCCTATCAAGTGCTGCGCATCAAAAACAATGTGCCGATGGGCGGGATTTTCGATATCCGCCCACATGCAAAACGTGCACAAATCGGCGGAAGCTTGAGTCCTGTGGAACTGATGGAAGTTTCCGCAACAATTCGGGCAAGCCGGATTTTGCGTCATTTTCTGGAAGCGATCGATGAGGAAGGCGACATTAAAATCCCTCACTTCATGAACAAGAAAGAAAGCATGCCGATTCTAACGCAACTCGAGCACGACATCAATGCGTGCATCGATGATAACGGCGTGGTCGTCGACAGTGCCAGTTCCGAACTCCGCAGCCTACGCCAGTCGCTGCGTGCGCAGGAAAGCCGCGTCCGCGAAAAGCTGGAGAGTTTGATCCGCGGGCGCAATGCGTCGAAAATGTTGTCGGATTCAATCGTCACGATACGTAATGACCGTTTCGTTATTCCCGTCAAACAGGAATACAGAAGCCATTACGGCGGCATCGTCCACGATCAGTCGTCTTCAGGACAGACTTTGTTCATCGAACCGGATGCGGTCGTGCAGGCGAATAATGAAGTGCGGCGCCTCAAGCTGAAAGAAAAAGATGAAATCGACCGCATCCTTCAAATGTTGTCCGCCGAAGTGCAGGAAGTCGCCCATGACTTGTTTACTTTGGTCGGCGTGTTGGCAGAAGTCGATTTGATTTTGGCGAAAGCGAAATACGGGGCGGCGCATAAATGCTCTAAGCCGGACATGAATACAGACGGATATATCAACTTGAAAAAAGCACGCCACCCACTCATCCCACAAGATGAAGTGGTGCCGAATGATATCGAGTTCGGCCGGGACATCACGGCGATCGTCATCACCGGACCGAACACGGGCGGCAAGACTGTCACCTTGAAAACGGTCGGCTTGTCGACTTTGATGGCGCAGGCAGGCATTCCTGTGCCGGCGCTAGAAGGCTCAGAACTTGCAGTGTTTGACCAGATTTTCGCCGATATCGGCGACGAACAATCAATCGAGCAAAGCTTGAGTACGTTTTCTTCCCATATGGTCAACATCGTCGATATTTTGCAGAAGTTCGACGAGAACTCGCTGGTCATTTTCGATGAGCTCGGTGCAGGGACCGACCCCCAAGAAGGCGCGGCACTGGCCATTTCCTTGCTCGATGAAGTTCACGGCAGAGGGGCGCGCGTCATCGCGACTACCCATTACCCGGAACTGAAAGCATACGGGTATAACCGGGAAGGAGTCGCCAATGCCAGCGTCGAATTCGATGTGGAGACATTGAGCCCGACCTACCGTTTATTGATAGGTGTCCCTGGCCGCAGCAACGCTTTCGAAATTTCGAAACGGCTCGGATTGCCGGAACATATCATTGCTCACGCGAAAAGTTTCACCGGAACCGACCGTAAAGAAGTCGATTCGATGATTGCCTCATTAGAGAAAAGCCGTCGTGAAGCGGAGCATGATGCGGAAGAGACAAAATCCGTTCTCGAACAATCGGAAATGTTGAAAAAAGATTTGGCGAAACGCTTGGCTGAGTATGAAAGCCGCCAAGAGCAGCTGGAAGACAAAGCGAAAGAAAAAGCGCGAAAAATTGTCGACCAGGCACGTGCAGAAGCGGATACCGTCATCAGCGAGCTGCGCAAGATGCAGTTGAACCAGCAGGCCGGCATCAAAGAACATCAGTTGATCGATGCGAAAAAACGCTTGGAAAACGCCATGCCCGAAAACCGTGTGTTGAAAAAAGCGAAAAAGAACAACGAACCGGTGCCATTAAAGCCGAACGATGAAGTGAAAGTGCTGTCGTTCGGGCAAAAAGGAACGTTGCTGGAAAAAGTGTCCGACCATGAATGGATTGTGCAAGTCGGCATCCTGAAAATGAAGCTGCCGGAGTCTGACCTCAATTACACGAAACCGGAAAAACAGAAAGAAACACGCACGATGACCACATTGAAAGGCCGCGATGGCTATACGAAGATGGAACTCGACCTGCGCGGTGAGCGCTACGAAGATGCACTGTCGCGCGTGGAAAAATATTTGGACGATGCGCTATTGGCGAATTATCACCAAGTGTCGATTATCCACGGCAAAGGGACAGGCGCACTTCGGCAAGGTGTCCAGCAGTATTTGAAAAAACATCCGCGCGTGAAAAGCTACCGTTTCGGTGAAGCGGGCGAAGGCGGTTCAGGTGTAACGGTCGCTGAATTAAAGTAAGCGCCGGAAAGGAAGGTTATAGATGTTCGAAGATGGATTTTGGACTCATCCTCTCGTTGAAACGGCAGGTTATTTCAGTGTCGTCGTTTTGTGCTTGATCGTAGCGATGGTTATTTTTGAAGCGGTAACGAAGTATAAGAATTGGGAAGAAATCAAAAGCGGGAATCTGGCCGTGGCGATGGCAACCGGCGGAAAAATTTTCGGCATCACGAATATTTTCCGGTTTTCGATCGAGCAGCACTCCACACTTTTTGAGATGATCGGCTGGGGCTTGTTCGGATTCGCACTGTTGATCTTTGCGTATATACTATTTGAGTTTTTGACGCCGAAATTCAAAGTGGATGAGGAAATCGCGCGCGATAACCGGTCGGTCGGCTTGATTTCGATGACCATTTCAATCGGCCTGTCTTTTGTCATTGGAGCAAGTATTTCATAGGAGTTGGAACGCATGGAGAACCTGATCAAAATTTTAATCGTTTTTTGCATATTGTTTGTGCTAGTAGGAATTGTCTTCCTGTTTGTTTTCTGAAACGGCCATTGAGCCGTTTTTTTTTGGAAAAGAACGAAAGTGAAAATAAAGTTTGAAAGCGCTGCCATCTTTCTTTATAATAAAATTAGGAATATTCTCATGATTCCGATAAATAAGGGGAGGTAGAAAGTATGTCTAATAAACCGTGGTTGGCTCATTATCCGCCAGAAATCCCGCACACGCTCACATATCCCAGCATACCGGTACAGGAATATTTAACGAAAGCTTACCAGGATTTTCCGAAAAAGACTGCCATCCATTTTCTTGGCAAGGATGTTAGTTATGAGGAACTGTATCAATCTGCCATGAAGATGGCGAACTATCTCCAAAAGCTCGGCATCCAAAAAGGCGACCGAGTCTCCATCATGCTGCCGAACTGTCCGCAGGCGGTCATCAGTTTCTATGGAATTTTGTATGCTGGGGGCGTCGTCGTTATGACGAATCCACTTTATACAGAACGGGAAATTTCTTACCAGATGAACGATTCAGGCGCTAAAGCCATCATCTCCCTTGATATCTTGTTCCCGCGCATCAACAAAATTCTGAAGGAAACGAAACTGGAAAATGTCATCATCACCGGCATCAAGGACTACTTGACATTCCCGAAAAACTTGATTTATCCGTTCATCCAGAAAAAGCAATACGGCATGACTGTGAAAGTCGAACACCGGGGCATCAATCACTTGTTCACTGAAATCATGAAAACAGCTTCTCCGCAAATTAAGGAAACGCCATTTGATTTCGAGGAAGATTTGGCGCTCCTGCAATATACAGGCGGAACGACCGGTTCACCTAAAGGGGTCATGCTGACACACCGCAACCTGATTTCGAACGCGACGATGTGCGATCACTGGCTCTACAAATGCAAACGAGGCGAAGAAACGATCATGGGCATCATTCCGTTGTTCCACGTTTACGGATTGACGACTGTCTTGATCTTGTCCGTCAT
Organism: Planococcus sp. ISL-109; assembly: GCF_018613655.1. Lineage (GTDB taxonomy): Bacteria > Bacillota > Bacilli > Bacillales_A > Planococcaceae > Planococcus. Next base: position 966,237 of record NZ_JAGGPW010000004.1, on the reverse strand, counting down.
GCAAGGCAATAAAATGGTGCTGCTGCCGAAATTCGATGCCGAGCAGGCGCTGAAGACGATCAACAAGCAAAAGCCGACCTTATTCCCAGGTGCACCGACACTTTATATTGGCTTATTGAACCATCCGGATATCGCAAAATACGATTTGTCTTCCATCGAAGCATGCTTGAGCGGATCTGCTCCATTGCCGACGGAAGTGCAGGAGAAATTTGAACGCATCACCGGAGGCAAGCTCGTCGAAGGCTATGGCCTGACGGAAACGTCACCAGTCAGCCACTCGAATCTCGTATGGGGCGAGCGGACGAAAGGCTCGATCGGCATGCCGTACCCGGATACGGATAGTGAAATTTTCTTGCCGGGCACAACTGAACAGGTTCCGAACGGAGCAATTGGAGAAATTGCCATCAAAGGCCCGCAAGTGATGAAAGGCTATTGGAACCGTCCGGACGATACGGCTGCCACGATTGTCGATGGCTGGTTATTGACAGGGGACCTTGGCTATATGAACGACGAAGGCCAATTCTTCATCGTCGATCGGAAAAAAGATATGATTATTGCAGGTGGCTTCAATATTTATCCGCGTGAGATTGAAGAAATCCTTTACGAGCATAAAGCAATTCAGGAATGTGTTGTTGCCGGTATTCCAGACCCTTACCGTGGTGAAACGGTAAAAGCATACATTGTCTTAAAAGAGGGGTATACTGTAACAGAAGAAGAACTTGATAAGCATTGCCGTGAAAATCTGGCAGCATTTAAAGTGCCGCGTATTTATGAGTTCAGAAAAGAATTGCCGAAAACAGCAGTCGGTAAAATCCTGCGCCGTTCTTTGGTGGACGAAGAAGTCGCCAAACAGAACGAAGCGGTTCCATCTTAAATTGATAAAGGCTTGACACAATTTTAACTAAACGATAATATGGAAATATGAATGAATCGCCATTCATATTTCCATATTTTTTTGGGTGGTGAAACGATGATAAAAAAAGACAAGCCGAAATACAAACAGATTATTGATGCTGCCGTCATCGTCATTGCAGAAAATGGCTACCACCAAGCGCAAGTTTCGAAAATTGCCAAGCAAGCAGGGGTAGCAGATGGCACGATCTATCTATATTTCAAAAACAAAGAAGACATACTCATTTCCGTGTTCCAGGAGAAAATGGGCGTTTTCGTTAGTGAACTGGAAAAAATCATCGCTAAAGACGCCACTGCCGCAGAGCAGCTCGGGATGATGATCAACAGCCATTTCAACTTGCTCGCGGGTGATCTGCATCTGGCGATCGTGACGCAACTGGAACTTCGGCAATCCAATCACGATATCCGCACGAAAATCAATAATGTGCTCCGCGGTTATTTGAAATTGATGGATCAAATCCTCATAAACGGCATAGATTCAGGGGAGTTTGATCAGAATATGGATATTAGGTTAGCCCGCCAGATGGTTTTTGGTACAATGGACGAGACCATTACTACCTGGGTGATGAACGATCACAAGTATGATTTGGTCGAACTCGCACCAAAAGTTCAGCGCTTGCTGCTAAAAGGCATGCAAGCATAAGGTAAGGGAAGGGATGAGCAGATGGAATTTATCACTTGGAAAAAACAAGACGGCGTAGCCGTTGCCACAATCAACCGGCCGCCGGCAAACGCTTTGTCGCGCGCATTGATTTTGGAAGTGGATGAGCTATTGAATGAAGTGGAGAACGACGCTGACGTCCGCGCAATCGTCTTGCACGGAGAAGGACGCTTTTTCTCTGCAGGAGCAGACATCAAGGAATTCACCAAAGTAACTTCCGGCGAAGAATTCTCGAAATTGTCAGCGAGCGGACAAGCCGTATTCGAGCGGGTGGAAACTTTCCACAAACCGGTCATTGCCGCTATCCATGGCGCAGCACTTGGAGGTGGTCTGGAGCTTGCGATGAGTTGCCATATGCGTTTTGTCACGGAAAATGCTAAACTAGGATTGCCTGAACTTCAATTGGGCTTGATTCCAGGGTTTGCAGGAACGCAGCGCTTGCCGCGTTTTGTCGGCGTCGCAAAAGCCGCAGAAATGCTGTTGACGAGTGACCCTATTACGGGCACAGAAGCAGCGCAGCTCGGTCTTGCGAACCGTGCTTACAGCGAGGAAGACCTTCTTCCGCAAACGCTTTCAATTGCGAAGAAAATTGCGAAAAAAAGCCCGGTTTCCGTGAAAGCGGCAATCGATATGCTGCAATTCTCCAAGCACGGGGCATTCGATGAAGGCGTAAAAGCAGAAGCGGATTCATTCGGTACAGTTTTTGTATCAGAAGATGCGAAGGAAGGCATTGGAGCATTCCTGGAAAAACGAGAAGCACAATTTAAAGGGAAATAATACTTGGGAGGTTTACGTTCATGAACATTTATGTATTGGTAAAACGCACGTTCGACACAGAAGAAAAGCTAGTGGTTTCCGGTGGCCAGATTCAAGAAGACGGCGCCGAATTCATCATCAACCCATACGACGAGTATGCGATTGAAGAAGCAATTACAGTCCGCGACGCTCACGGCGGCGAAGTGACAGTTGTCACAATCGGCGACGAGGAAGCAGAAAAGCAATTGCGCACAGCGCTTGCTATGGGCGCTGACAAAGCGGTCTTGATCAATACAGAAGACGATGTAGAAGAGCTTGACCAGTTTACTTCCGCGTACATACTGGCAGAGTATTTGAAAGACAAAGAAGCGGACTTGATCTTGGCAGGAAACGTTGCAATTGACGGCGGATCTGGACAAGTCGGGCCGCGTGTCGCTGATCTGCTTGGAATCAACTACGTGACGACAATCACTAGCCTCGAAATCGATGGCGATACAGTGAAAATCATCCGCGATATCGAAGGCGATGCAGAAGAGCTTGAAACGTCATTGCCATTATTGGTAACGGCACAGCAAGGCTTGAACGAGCCGCGCTATCCATCTCTTCCAGGAATCATGAAAGCGAAGAAAAAGCCGCTTGAAGAGCTTGAGCTCGATGATCTTGATATCGACGAAGAAGATGTAGAAGCGAAAACACAAACGCTCGAAGTGTACTTGCCGCCGAAAAAACAAGCCGGCCGTATTTTGGAAGGCGAAATTCCTAGCCAAGTTTCTGAACTAGTCAGCCTGCTTCGCAGCGAAGCGAAAGTCATATAAAACGTACGGCCAATCATTTATTTTCACATCTACTTAGGGGGTTAACGGACTATGTCGAAAAAAGTATTAGTATTGGGCGAAACGCGCGAAGGCGCATTGCGCAACGTATCATTTGAAGCAATTGCTGCAGCCAAGAAAGTTTCAGGCGGCGGAGAAGTTGTCGCTGTCCTGCTCGGTGAAACGGTCAGCGAATTCGGCAGTGAATTGGTGGCTTACGGTGCAGACCGCGTCATCACAGTTGAACACCCGCATTTGAAATCCTATACATCTGATGGCTATAGCCAAGCGTTCATGGCGGTCGTTGACCAGGAACAGCCGCAAGCAATCGTCTTCGGCCATACTGCGGTCGGCAAAGACCTATCGCCGAAAATCGCATCGAAATTGCAAACCGGCTTGATTTCGGATGTAACAGATATCGAAGGAGAAGGCGCAGACGCTGTCTTCATCCGTCCGATCTATTCCGGTAAAGCGTTCGAAAAAGTAAAACTGAAAGATGACGGCGTCGTCTTCATCACAGTACGCCCGAACAACATCGCACCACTTGAGCGCGAAGAACGTTCAGGCGATGTGTCAAGCTTGTCTGTCGATATCACAAACTTGCGCACAATCATCAAAAACGTTGTCCGCAAATCTGCAGAAGGCGTCGATCTTTCGGAAGCGAAAGTTATCATCGCCGGCGGACGCGGCGTCAAGAGCAAAGAAGGCTTTGACTCATTGAATGAACTGGCCAACCTTCTCGGTGGCGCAGTCGGCGCTTCACGCGGTGCGTGTGATGCTGATTACTGCGATTACTCATTGCAAATCGGCCAAACAGGGAAAGTCGTTACGCCTGACCTTTACATTGCAGCAGGAATTTCCGGCGCAATCCAGCACATGGCAGGAATGTCCAACTCCAAAGTCATCGTCGCGATCAACAAAGATCCGGAAGCAAACATCTTCAAAGTAGCAGACTACGGAATCGTCGGAGACCTATTCGACGTCATCCCATTGCTCACAGAAGAATTCAAAAAAGTAATGTAATCAAAACAGCCCGCATTTATGCGGGCTGTTTTTTATGTTGTCGAGATTCTCAAGAAAAACGTGGTTTTCCGAAGCTTACTGCACGCTTTCCGTGGGCTTGTACTCAGGAAAGCGTGCCCCTGCAGCGGAATCTCATGTACTATACCAATACTATCTAAAGATACATTCTCTAGATTTCTAGAAGTCCGTTTACCGGGAAGAACAGCCGGGTATGGAAAGACTAGGCAAATAAATAGCTAGGCAATAACGTGTCTGCTATAATCGAAATATAGTTTGGTTACTACTTAAGGAGGAATTATTCATGGCAATTGTTAAAGGAACAGATCAGAATTTCAAACAAGAAGTTTCAGACGGTCTCGTATTGGTGGACTTTTGGGCAGCATGGTGCGGACCTTGTAAAATGATCGCGCCGGTTCTCGAAGAACTCGATGCAGACATGGATGACAAAGTGAAAATCGTAAAAGTGGATGTTGATGAAAATCAGCAAATAGCTAGCGAATATGGCATCATGTCCATCCCGACACTTCTTTTGTTGAAGAACGGCGAGACGGTCGATAAAGTTGTCGGCTTCCGTCCGAAAGAAGCTTTAGCTGAATTGGTTGAAAAACACGCATAATTCTAAAACCGGGTCCCATTCGTGGAACCCGGTTTTTTAAATAGGGTGAGAAAATGAAAAATCAAATGATTCAACATAAACTGGCGGTATTGCCGGACCAACCGGGCTGCTATTTGATGAAAGACCGGCAAGGGACCATCATCTACGTCGGCAAGGCGAAAGTGCTAAAAAACCGTGTGCGCTCCTATTTTACGGGCAGCCACGACACGAAAACCCAGCGCCTCGTCAACGAAATCGAGGATTTTGAATATATCGTTACCTCTTCCGACAAGGAAGCGCTCATCCTCGAATTGAATCTCATCAAAAAGCATGATCCAAAATACAATATCCGTCTGAAAGACAACAAAACCTACCCGTATTTGAAAATTACGGGCGAACGCCATCCGAAACTGGTCATCACGCGCCAAGTGAAAAAAGATAAAGGGAGGTATTTCGGCCCGTATCCGAATGCCTATGCGGCAAGCGAAACGAAAAAACTTTTGGACCGTTTGTATCCGCTGCGCAAATGCCATACGATGCCAGACCGTGTCTGTCTGTATTATCACTTGGGCCAATGCCTTGCGCCGTGCGTCAAGCCGGTCGAAAAAGAGACATACCGCGAAATGATCGATGGCATCAGCCGCTTCCTAAACGGCGGGTTCCGTGAAGTAAAGCAAGAGCTGACGGAAAAGATGAGCGAGGCTGCGGAAAATTTAGAGTTTGAACGTGCGAAAGAATATCGCGACCAAATCAGCCACATCGAATCGGTCATGGAAAAACAGAAGATGGCGATGAATGATTTCACCAATCGCGACGTGTTCGCCTATGCTGTCGATAAAGGCTGGATGTGCGTGCAAGTATTTTTCGTCCGCCAAGGCAAACTGATCGAGCGGGAAGCCTCGATGTTTCCGCTGTACCGGGATCCGGAAGAAGAGTTTTTGACATTCCTCGGTCAGTTCTACGAAAAGCCGAATCACGTCAAACCGCAGGAAATCCTGCTTCCTGAAGCTGAAGATGAGGAGTTTCTGAAAGAGTGGCTCGGTGCGAAAGTGCTCGTTCCGCAGCGAGGGAAGAAGAAAGACTTATTGCTGCTGGCGCGCAAAAACGCAGAAATTGCGATCAAAGAGAAGTTCCAATTGCTCGAACGGCAAGAAGAGCGGACAGTCGGCGCCTGCAAAGAACTTGGTGAAGCGATGAACATCCACACACCGCTGCGCATAGAAGCGTTCGATAACTCCCATATCCAAGGGGCCGATGCGGTGTCTGCAATGGTCGTCTTCGTGGACGGCAAGCCATCGAAAAAAGATTATCGCAAATACAAAACGCGTTCCACCTCGAAACCCGATGATTACGCGGCGATGCGGGAAGTTGTCCGCAGGCGCTATAGCCGGGTGTTGAAAGACGGCTTGCCGTTGCCGGATTTGATCATCATCGATGGCGGCAAAGGGCAGATTGAAGCAGCGCGTGAGATTTTGGAAGATGAGCTCGGCTTGGACATTCCGATTGCAGGGCTGGCAAAAGACGCCAAACACCAGACCTCGCAGCTGCTGTACGGCAATCCAGTGGAAATGGTGCCGCTGAAGCGTACGAGCGAGGCATTTTATTTAATGCAACGTGTACAAGATGAAGTCCACCGGTTCGTTATTACGTTTCACCGCCAATTGCGCGGCAAAAATTCGATCCAGTCGGCACTCGATGGACTCGAAGGCATCGGGCCGAAACGCAAGCAGCAATTGCTCAAGTATTTCGGTTCTGTGCGGAAAATCAAAGAAGCGAACGCTGAAGAAATCCAGCAAGCCGGCATCCCAGAGAAGTTGGCACTGCAGATCGAGCAGCATTTCCAGGAACAACCGTTGCAACAGGAATAAGAACGTGTTATTGTAAAACCACATTTGAATCACTTGTAAAAGTGATGATAGAGGCGCGGACGCCATTAGTAAGCATTCCGAGATTTGCAGAATCGAAGAAGAATGCCGAAAGGGACGCCCGCCGAAGTATACAGTGCACTGCTTGCGCGTATGCTGGTTCTGCATTTAAGAGATGCAGAGCTGTCAGAGTTCAAACTCTGGAGGGCTATCTCACATGGACGGATGAAATCGTACATGAGAAGAGAGGTAGCTTGCCGAGCAATCGGCGAGTTGCCTCTTTTTTGTTGAGGGCCACTTAACTTAAGTGGGAGTGAAGGAAATGACAACAATCGTAATGAAATTCGGAGGGACGTCGGTGGCGACTCCTGAGAAAATCTTGGGTGTGGCAAAACGCGCCATCCGTGAAAAAGAACAAGGCAAGCGCGTCGTCATCGTCGTTTCAGCGATGGGCAAAACAACAGATACATTACTCGGCCTTGCGAGTGACATTTCACAGGAGCCGTCCAAGCGGGAGATGGACATGCTGCTTGCGACAGGAGAACAAGTGACGATTTCACTGCTCGCAATGGCATTAAAAAAACTCGGCCATGACGCGCTTAGCTTTACAGGATGGCAAGCCGGCATCGAAACAGAGTCGGTCCCGAGGAATGCGCGCATCGAAACAATCCATACGAAACGGCTCGAAGATGCACTCGAGCTCGGGTTTTTCTGTGTCGTCGCGGGGTTCCAAGGAGTCGATCGCAGCGGCAATATCACCACGCTTGGCCGTGGGGGATCAGATACGACTGCTGTCGCATTAGCGGCCGCTTTGGAAGCAGAGAAATGCGAAATCTATACCGATGTGGACGGGGTCTATACATCCGACCCACGCTATGTGACGGGTGCGCGAAAACTGAAACAAATTTCGTATGATGAAATGCTTGAACTGGCCAATCTCGGTGCGGGCGTTCTTCACCCGCGTGCTGTGGAGTTTGCAAAAAACAATTTAGTGCCCTTATCTGTTCGGGCCAGCTACTCGGATGAACCGGGGACAATCATTCAAGAGGTGATCACTGTGGAAAAAAATCTAATCGTTCGTGGCGTAGCGTTCGAGCCTGGAATTGCACGTATCACTGTCAGCTATAGCAAACCGTTCAACGGCTCTCTCGCCAACATCTTTACCAAACTGGCAGAACATCTGATCGATGTTGACATCATCGTGCAAAGCATCAGCGATGAGTTCCCGCCGTCGGTATCGTTCTCCATCAAAGAAGACAGCCTTGATGACGCTAAGCGTGTGCTGGCGGATGCCCGGGAGCATATTGGCTTTACAGCAGTTAACGTCGAAACCGATTTGGCGAAAGTGTCGATTGTCGGCTCCGGCATGGTGTCGAATCCTGGTGTCGCAGCCAGAATGTTTGATATTCTGCGTGCACAAGATGTGCCGGTGAAAATGGTCAGTACATCAGAAATCAAAATATCGGTCGTTGTCCCGTCGAGCATGATGAAGCTCTCGGCGAATGCGCTTCATGATGCATACGGATTGACGCCAGCCACAGTTCAATAAGTATTCGAGCCCGTGTGCACCGGGCTTTTTTTTCGTTGAAATTAGCTTGTGTAAAAATTCACAATTTGTTCAAATCTCCAGATATGTTGTACACGTCCCGGTTTTGTATTGAAAAGCCTGAAAAATACGCTTATGGCAGTTGCTATGAATAATAAAAATATAGCTTTTCGTGATTTCTTACCTATTTATCATAAGAAGAAAGGCAATGAATCCCCCGTTTCTGCTGCGCCAAAAGTGTTCATTGTCTTGACGCTCCTAGAGGGGGGGAGTACAATAAATATGTCATATTCTTGTACATGATGCTTATGGCAATGAGAAGATATTTTGCTGATATAGGAATATTTTTCACATTGCCTACTAATGTTTTGAGGGGGGTAAAATTTTTGGATAACAATCGTGAATTTCTAATGCGCAGGCTGCACTCTTTACTCGGAGTCATTCCAATCGGTTTGTTCCTGACGCAGCATTTGATCGTCAACCATTTCGCTACGCAAGGGGTGGAGGAGTTTAACCGCGCTGCTCACTTCATGGCAAATCTTCCATTCGTCATCTTCCTGGAGATCTTTGTCATCTACTTGCCGCTAATGTATCATGCTTTCTACGGATTATACATAGCGTTCACAGCGAAAAACAACCCGGGTCATTACAGCTATTTGCGCAACATGTTGTTTGTGGCGCAGCGCTATACGGGAATTTTCCTAGTGGTCTTTATCGCGTGGCACATCTTCGAAACTCGATTCCAAGTAGCAATCGGTGCAGCGGAAGCGGACTTCAGCATGATGGAAAACATCTTGTCGAACCCGTTCATGTTCGTATTCTACATCTTGGGTGTCGTATCGGCGACGTTCCACTTGGCGAACGGATTATGGTCTTTCTTTGTAACGTGGGGAATCACGGTTTCAGCGAAAGCACAGCGCTACTCAACTTATTTCACACTTCTAGTCTTTATTGTATTAACGATCATCGGTATCAGAGCATTGTTTGCGTTCGTTTAAGAATGTTTCAAACATTGGTGAACTAAAAGAGGAGTGAATACTACAATGGCGAAAGGCAAAGTTACTATCGTCGGTGGGGGCCTAGCAGGTCTTATGGCAGCGATCAAAGTTGCTGAAGTGGGCTCACCCGCTGATCTATTCTCTATCGTTCCAGTTAAACGATCTCATTCTGTGTGTGCACAGGGCGGAATTAACGGAGCGGTGAATACAAAAGGTGAAGGGGACTCCCCGGCAATTCACTTTGATGACACCGTTTATGGCGGCGACTTCCTGGCGAACCAAAAGCCAGTTCAAGCGATGGCAGATGCAGCACCTGAAATCATCCGCCTGCTTGACCGGATGGGCGTTATGTTCAACCGTACGCCGGAAGGTTTGCTCGATTTCCGCCGTTTCGGCGGCACGATGTACCACAGAACGGCATTTGCCGGTGCGACGACTGGCCAGCAATTGCTTTATGCACTTGATGAGCAAGTGCGCCGCTATGAAGTGGCCGGCTTGATCACAAAATTTGAAGGCTGGGAATTCCTTGGCCTCATTCTTGATGATCAAGGCGTATCAAGAGGCATTACAGCCCAGAACTTGACGACAATGGAGATTAAAGCGTTCCGCTCCGATGCTGTAATTATGGCAACGGGCGGTCCAGGGATTATCTTCGGGAAATCCACGAACTCCGTCATCAACACAGGATCTGCGGCATCAATCGTTTATCAGCAAGGCGCATATTACGCAAACGGCGAATTCATCCAAATCCACCCGACGGCGATTCCTGGGGACGACAAGCTCCGCTTGATGTCCGAATCAGCTCGCGGTGAAGGCGGCCGGATCTGGACATATAAAGACGGCAAGCCTTGGTATTTCCTTGAAGAGAAATATCCGGCTTACGGAAACCTTGTGCCGCGTGATATCGCGACACGTGAGATCTTCGACGTGTGCGTTAACCAGAAGCTCGGCATCAACGGCGAGAACATGGTGTACTTGGATCTTTCCCATAAAGACCCGAAAGAACTCGACCTCAAACTCGGGGGCATCATCGAAATCTACGAGAAGTTCACAGGCGACGACCCGCGTAAAGTGCCGATGAAAATCTTCCCGGCTGTCCACTATTCAATGGGCGGACTATGGGTAGACGATCATCAGATGACCAACATTCCAGGCGTATTAGCAGCAGGCGAATGCGATTATTCCCAGCACGGTGGCAATCGTCTCGGCGCAAACTCGCTTCTTTCTGCAATCTACGGAGGAATGGTCGCTGGCCCGCATGCGCTTGAATACATCAAAGGACTTGATGTTCTGGCAGAAGACATGCCGAACGATATTTTTGCAAAGCAAGAAGCTGAAGAGCAGCGTAAATGGGATGAGCTCCTTGCCCTTGACGGAACAGAAAATGCTTATATCTTGCACAAAGAGCTTGGCGAATGGATGACGGATAACGTGACAGTCGTGCGCTATAACGACCGCCTCGAAAAAACCGACAAGAAAATCGTCGAGTTGCTTGAACGCTTTAACCATATCAGCATGACCGACACGCAACTTTGGAGCAACCAAGGCGCGATGTTCGCACGTCAGCTGAAAAATATGCTGCACCTGGCACGCGCTATCACAATCGGAGCCTTGAAGCGCAACGAAAGCCGCGGAGCTCATTACAAGCCGGACTTTCCGGAACGTAATGACGAGGAATTCTTGAAGACGACAATGGCGAAATTCGATGGTTCCAATGCGCCGATCTTCCATTATGAAGAAGTCGATACTTCCTTAATCCCGCCACGCAAACGCGACTATTCAGCGAAAGCATAGCATTTAAGAAGGGAGCTAATTTACCATGGGTGAAGCAGCAAAAACGGTTATTTTCGAAATCGAACGCCAAAACTCCACAGATGATAGTTCATACTGGGAGAAGTTCGAATTGCCATATCGCGCCAACATGAATGTCATCTCGGCATTGATGGAAATCCGACGCAACCCGGTTAACATGGACGGCAAACGCACAACTCCAGTCAACTGGGACATGAACTGCCTTGAGGAAGTTTGTGGCGCGTGTTCTATGGTTATCAATGGCAAAGCACGCCAGTCGTGTACAGCTCTTGTCGATAAGCTCGAACAGCCGATCCGCCTTCAGCCGATGAAAACATTCCCGGTTGTCCGCGACTTGATCGTAGACCGCAGCCGCATGTTCGATTCTCTGAAAAAAGTCAAAGCGTGGGTGCCAATCGACGGTACGCATGATCTAGGCGAAGGTCCACGCATGCCAGAGCGCAAACGCCAGTGGGCTTATGAACTATCCAAATGTATGACTTGCGGTGTTTGTCTTGAGGCATGCCCGAACGTCAACGATAAATCCGACTTTATCGGTGCAGCTCCGCTTTCTCAAGTCCGCTTGATGAATGCGCATCCATCCGGAGCAATGAACCGTGATGAGCGTTTGAACGCCATCATGGGCGAGGGTGGCCTTGCTGATTGCGGTAACTCTCAAAACTGTGTGGAATCTTGTCCAAAAGGAATTCCTTTGACGACTTCCATCGCAGCTTTGAACCGTGACGCAACGATCCAAATGTTCCGCAACTTCTTCGGAAGCGATCACATGGTCGACTAATCAAAACTCCGCCATTATGGCGGAGTTTTTTTGTTGTGTGCCAGGCATGGCAACTATCTAGGTGGTGAAAGTCCACTGTGGGGGTACACATCGACCAACCACTAAGGAAGCGCAAGGTGCTTATCGTGAGGTGAGGGCTGGAGGAAGCGTGGAATAAAATCTTGGCTCGACGAACAGAAATCTGATACGAAGGCTCTTCAAAGGGATAAGGCTCCAACACAAGTCAAAGTCCAAAAGATGTGCGTAACTTTGTTGGGTAAATCAGGCGAGTAAAAGAGGAAAGATAGTTGTCTTACCCTGGTGGGTCTTGCGGATGCACTAACGTGCAGTCGAAAAAGGTTAATCGCAAGAAGTCAGCCGAAGCCATAGTAGTGAAGCAACTCACGAAGGGCTGAACCATTTATAGTGTTTCAACGCCGCGAGTGCGTAAGGGATGAACTCCGAATGTGTTACGGGTGAAAGTATGAGCGTATCTCAAAGGACAACCTAAAATGGAGCTATCCCTTACTACGCGAGAGGAAAGGAGAAACGAGTGTGGACCTTTTAGAACAGATTCTAAGTAATCAAAACATGAATGAAGCCTACTTGCGCGTTTATCGAAATAAAGGGCAAGTGGGGTCGATGGAATAACGGTCGATGAACTGAAGGAATACCTGAAAGAGAACAAAGATCTGCTTTAGAGCGTTATCTAAAAGTACACACTGTAATATAAATTGAAACGCCGTATACGAGAACCGTTCGTACGGTGTTGTGAGAGGGGCGAAGATAAATCACTTTTTTCCCTCTACTCGATTCAATTGAAATACTGTTAGCTTGGCTGAAACCGATGTCCTTGGCACCGGTTTTTGCTATACTTAAAAAATGAGAAGTAGATTATAGGGGGAACAAGGATGAAAGCGGCATACATAGAGAATTTTACGCAATGGCAGGAAGGTTTTACATTTTACGCACCGGTGCATGTGCGGTTTTCTGAGACCGATATGTTCGGCCATGTCAACAACACAGTACCGATCGCTTATTTTGAGTACGCACGGATTGAGTTTATGAAATCCATCGGGCTTATGCAAAGTTGGCTTCAGAAAGATAGTGATTTGATTCCTGTTGTAGCCGACATGCAAGTGGATTTTGTGCGGCAAGTATTTTTCGATGAACAGCTGAAAGTTTATGTCAAAGTGGCGTCAATCGGCAATTCTTCGGCGGACATCCATTACTGGGTGGTAAACGATCAGCAGGAAACGTGCTTCACCGGCAGAGGGGCCATCGTCCAAATTTCCAAAGCGAGTGGGAAAGGCTCTCCTTGGACTGCGGAAGAGAGAACGATGCTTGGCGCAGGAAGTCTGACTTCCTCGCGAAAATGAAGCAAGCCTTGCCTTCTTAGGAAGAAAGCTTCACTATAAAAGAAAAGAACTGTAGCTAGGGAGTGAACCGAGTCCATGACTGAAGACAAATTAAGCGGACGCCATGACTTAGAGCGCGTGGCGTTTATGGAAAAAGAATTGCGTTATATATCCGGAATCATCAAACAAAAAGGGCGCGAAATTCTCCATTCCTATACAATCACACCACCTCAATTCGTTGCTTTGCAATGGCTGTTCGAGCATGGGGATATGACGATCGGCGACCTGTCGAACAAAATGTTCCTCGCGTTCAGCACAACGACGGACCTCGTCGACCGGATGGAGAAAAATGAATTGGTTGTTCGGACCCGCGAAGAACAAGACCGCCGCGTCGTGCGCATCAAGCTGTTAAAAGAAGGCGAACGGATCATTGAAGAAGTCATCAAAAAACGTCAGGACTATTTGGAAAACGTCCTCGAAGATTTTAGCGAAGAAGAAGTCGAGCAATTTTCGTCATTGTTGGAGAAAATGCATATCAACATGAAATAGGAGCGGGGCTATGACATTGAATGCGCCAATCGGAGTCATTGATTCGGGCGTCGGCGGATTGACCGTCGCCAAAGAAATTATGAGACTTTTGCCTAATGAAAAGATTTGTTATATCGGCGATAATGCCCGTTGTCCTTATGGCCCCCGTCCACTTGCAGAAGTCCGGCGCTATACATGGCAAATGGCAGAGGCGCTCATGAAAATGAACGTCAAAATGCTGGTCATCGCCTGTAATACGGCCACGGCCGCGGCGCTCAATTCGCTTCAGAAAAAACTGCCCATTCCAGTCATCGGTGTTATTTTTCCAGGCGCCAGGGCAGCGATAAAATCATCCTCGACTAAAAAAATCGCGGTACTCGGAACAGCTGGAACTGTCAAAAGCGGCGCTTATGAAAAAGCGATCAAATCGCTCGTTTCGTCGTCCGAAGTCATCCAATTGGCGTGCCCGCGGTTTGTGCCGCTAGTGGAAAGTGATGAGTACGAAGGGGACTTTGCGCGGCGCATCGTCGTGGAAACGCTTAGCATGATCAAATTGAAGGAATTCGATACGGCGATTCTCGGCTGTACGCATTATCCGCTTTTGCAAGGATTTATCGAGCAGGAACTCGGCAAGACGGTGACCGTGCTGTCGTCAGCTGAAGAAACAGCAAAAGACGTGTTTCGCCATCTTAGTTATGAAGACAAGTTCGCAAAGCGCAAAAAACCGCCAGTCCATCAATTTTATACTTCCGGTTCAACTGAGATTTTCCGCACGATCATCCGCAAATGGCTCGCTATCGAAGAGCCTTGCATCCATTCGATTCAATTTGCAAAAACCTGACCGCCTTGCTGTCGGGTTTTTGTCGTTACAGTGGAAATATGTTAAGCTTTGTGGGTATATGAGGAGGAAAAAATATGACAAGAATAGATAATAGACAAGTTGATGAACTGCGCCAAGTGGAAGTAGAGACGGATTACTTGATCCATCCGGAAGGTTCCGTATTGATTACGGTCGGCCAGACAAAAGTCATTTGTACAGCGACAATCGAATCACGGGTGCCAAGCTTTTTAAGAGGGCAGGGCAAAGGTTGGATTACGGCTGAATACTCAATGCTGCCACGGGCAACAGGAAGCCGCAACCAGCGAGAAGCGACACGCGGCAAGCTTGGCGGACGGACAATGGAAATCCAGCGTCTGATCGGCCGCTCACTGCGTGCCGTTGTAGACCTTGAGAAAATCGGCGAGCGTACACTTTGGATCGATTGCGACGTCATCCAAGCGGACGGCGGAACACGCACAGCATCGATTACCGGTGCATTTATCGCTATGTCCATCGCACTCGGTAAATTGGATGTTCCGGTATTTCCGGTAACAGATTATTTGGCGGCAACTAGTGTCGGCATCAATAGCGACAAACAAGCGATCCTCGATTTGAATTATGAGGAAGATTCCACAGCAGCTGTCGATATGAATCTGGTCATGACCGGGTCCGGGGAATTTGTGGAAATGCAAGGAACCGGAGAAGAAGCAACGTTCAGCCGCACAGAGTTGAATGAAATGCTCGATCTAGGCGAAGAAGGCATCCGCCAATTGATCGAAATCCAGAAGCATGCACTTGGAGAACTGGCTTACCGCATCGGTGAAAAGGTAGAAACGGCATTATGAAAAAAATCGTCATCGCCACGCAAAACAAAGGAAAAGCCAAAGACTTTGAAACTTTGCTTGCGCCTTTAGGCTATGAAGTGCTGACATTGAAAGATGTCGCCGAAGAGTTGGATATCGAAGAAACAGGCACCACGTTTGAAGCGAACGCCATCTTAAAAGCAGAAGGCGTTGCAGCAGCACTCGGCATTCCGGTCATCGCGGATGACAGCGGTCTTGAAATCGATGCATTGGACGGCGAGCCTGGCGTGTACTCGGCGCGTTACGCCGGCGGGGAGAAAAGCGATGACGCCAATATCGATAAAGTGTTGGAGAAATTGGCGCAAGTGCCGGACACAGAGCGCACGGCGCGCTTCCGCTGCGTGTTGGCAGTCGCAGCACCCGGTGAAGAAACGGTGATGTTCTCAGGCTCATGTGAAGGCGAGATCTTGCGTCTGCGCCGCGGCGACCACGGCTTCGGCTACGATCCCGTTTTTTACGTTCCGTCACAGGAGCGGGCCATGGCGGAGCTTGAGCCGCAAGAAAAAGCAGCCATCTCACATCGCGGACAAGCAATTCGCAAGCTCAGCGAAGCAATGCCTACGTGGCTGAAATAAACAATTTGATATTTTTTTGAAATAGCATTGACTTTTCTTCGAATGATTTCTATAATTAAAATTGTCTTTCAGAAGGAAAGTCATGTCTCAGTAGCTCAGCTGGATAGAGCAACGCCCTTCTAAGGCGTCGGTCGGGGGTTCGAATCCCTCCTGGGACATTTGAACCTTGTTTTCCATTTATGGAAAGCGAGGTTTTTTGTTTTTCAATAATAATTTGAAGCGGAATGGTGAAAGAATGATGGCCTTTTGATTTCCTGCTGTTTATTTGCGGGCAATCGAGTACAATGGAAAAAGATAGAGAAAAAATAGACCTAAAGGTGGAAAAGATCAGTGTTCAAAAACAACTGGAAACGTCTTTTGATCATTTTCTCACTTATCCAAGTGAGCCTCATAGCATCAATCGCATTGAGCATTTGGGCTTTCGGCAACGAGTCGGAATTGCTTGAAGCCGATGCAGCAATCGTCCTCGGTACAAAAATCATCGGCGAAGAGCCTTCGCCTGTGCTCGAACAGCGCATACGCCATGCCATCGATTTATACGAAGCCGGCTATGTGAAGAAAATCATTTTCACAGGGGGCATCACTGATGGAGCGGACTTTGCCGAATCGGCCGTCAGCCGCGACTTTGCCATCCGCAATAACGTTCCGGCAGAAGATATTCTGATTGAAACCGAATCGTTGATCACAGAAGAAAACTTCCTTTTTGCCGGTGAGCTCGCAGCTGCGAACGATTTATCGAGCTTTCTTGTCGTCAGCGATCCCTTACATATGAAACGGGCGCTGCTAATGGCGGAGCATGCCGGCATTGACGCCCATTCATCCCCGACACCGTCGACTGAATTCACGAGTTTTTTCAAGACTCTACCGTTTTTTGCCCGGGAAATCATTTGTTATATCGCATACGTCGCCATCCATGCTTTCGTTTAAAACTGCCTTGCGCGTGCAGGCAGTTTTTTAATATGCTTAAAAGATGAAATATTCTGAAGTCGAATGATACACTGTTAAAAAGAGGAAAGGGTGATGGAGATGGAAACCGAACTATTGAAGCTCAGCACAAAATGGCAAGGTGATTTTGTTTTTGAAGCAAGCGGCCAAGGTGGACACGTCCTGAAGATGGACGCCCATAAAGGTGTCGGGAACGATCAAGGTTTATTGCCGATGCAAGCGCTGCTTGGTTCGCTCGCCGGTTGTGTCGGAATGGATGTCATTATGATTTTGCGTTCGAAAATCGACAAGGTGCAATCGATTGAGATTGTCACTGAAGGGGAAAAACGGAAGGATCCGCCAAAAGAATTTTTAGCGGTGACGGTCACGTTTTTAGTCGAAGGCGATATAGACGAGGAGAAAGTGCTTCACGCCATTGAAGTGAGCGGTGAGAAATATTGCCCGGTCGCTCATTCCATGAAAGCGGATGTCCGTTACGAACTTGTCCTGAACGGCAAAAAAGCTGGCGCACAGTAGTGCCAGCTTTGGTTTTAAAAGCACTATTTTATGGTATGATGAATGGACAAAGAGGTGGTAGGATGCGGAAGAAATTTGGGGATTTGAAACGCAGGGGCAATGTCATTGTTTTCCCGACGACCGTCACGCGTCTGTTGACGGAAGGCATGACCAACTTGAAAAACGAACAGTACGAAGACGCACGCGATAAACTATATCAAGTGCTCGTCTACGAACCGGAGCACGCAGCGGCACTCGGCGGCTATGCTTACAGCTTGTATGAACTTGGTGAGTTTACTGAGGCGCTCGAAGTAGTCAAGGAATTGCTGCGCATCGGACCGATCCATTATTTGGAGACGATGGAGTTATACATAAGCATTTTAATGCAAGTGAAAGAGTTTCAGGAAGCGGAGAAAATGATCGAAGTGCTGATAGAGGAGAACGTTCTGCCGGCAGAACGACTCGAGCAATTCCATCAATTGCGCGACTTGAATGAACGGATTGCGGAAAGCAATACTACGTTCAAAAAAGATGTCGAACGTTACGCACTTGATCAGTTTTTGCTTTTAAGCCCGGTCGAACAGGAACAACGGGTGACGGAATTGCCGAAAGAAGCATATGCTGCGATGTGCGATCAATTGCAGCAATTGATCGCACATCCGGAAGTGGACTGGGTTGCCAAATCCTATCTGCTGCTGATGCTGCGGGAACAGCAACTCTCCGGATCCGTCCACGTGGAGAAATTTCATTACACGCAAGAGTTCACGGTTGAAACGCTTCCGGATCCGCTGAAAGACAAACGGCTGTTGAATATCCGGCTGCTGCTGGAAAGGGGGTTGGAGAAAGAGCCGGCAAAATTGCAAATGGCGATGGAACTGGTCGACCGGCATATTTACCTGCTGTATCCGTTTTTCTGGGAAGATTTCGATGAAGCGGAAATTGCCGATGCCTACCATTTGTATCTCGACAGTTTGTTCAGCGGGGAAACGGCAGACCAAGCCAATCCGGAATTGATGAATCTGCTGAAGCAAGCGGAAGCCTACATAGAATTGCGCAACGGTTAGAAATAGTTGAACCTGCTCGTATTTATGATATAATGTGGAGGTTGTCAAAAATTCGTGCAAATAAAGTACACACTTTGTAAAAAAATGTTTGGAGGGCTTATACATGTCAGCAAAATGGGAAAAGCAAGAAGGTAACGTCGGAGTCTTAACAATAGAAGTACCGGCTGAAGAAGTAAACGGCGCACTTGATAAAGCATTTAAAAAAGTCGTAAAAGAAATTAACGTACCAGGTTTCCGTAAAGGGAAAATGCCACGCCAAATGTTCGAAAAGCGTTTCGGTGTAGAATCTCTTTACCAGGATGCACTTGATTTCATCCTGCCTGACGCATACGCGAACGCAGTCGAAGAATCAGGAATCAACCCAGTTGACCGTCCTGAAATCGACGTGGAAAAATTGGAAAAGAACGAACCGCTTGTCTTTACTGCAAAAGTTATAGTGAAGCCTGAATTACAGTTGGGCGAGTATAAAGGCCTTGAAGTTTCCAAAGAAGACGTGAACGTGACGGATGAGGAAATCGAAGCGCAATTGAAAGAAAGCCAGGAACGTATGGCTGAATTGTCGGTCAAAGAAGACAGCGCAATCGAAAATGGCGATACAGCTATTATCGATTTCGAAGGATTCGTAGACGGAGAATCGTTTGAAGGCGGAGCAGGCAATGACTACTCCCTAGAAATCGGTTCAAATTCATTCATTCCAGGATTTGAAGAGCAATTGATCGGCGCTAAAACCGGCGAACAAAAAGAAGTGGAAGTGTCTTTCCCTGAAGAATACCACGCGGAAGAACTTGCTGGAAAAGCAGCAACGTTCAAAGTGACGGTAAACGAAGTGAAAGCTAAAGAATTGCCAGAGCTTAACGATGAGTTCGCTAAAGAACTTGACGAAGAAGTAGAAGGCCTTGACGCACTTCGCACGAAAATGAAAGAAAGCTTGAAAGCGGAAAAAGAAACCGCTTCTGACGCAAAACTTCGCGATGACCTCGTGCAGCAAGCGGCTGAAAACTCAACAGTTGAGATTCCTGAAGCGATGATCAACACAGAAATCGATCGCATGATGCAAGATTTCGAACAGCGCCTAAGCCAGCAAGGAATGAACAAGGAATTGTACTTCCAGTTCTCCGGCCAGGACGAAGATGCACTCCGCGAACAAATGACAGCTGATGCTCAAACACGCGTACGCGTATCATTGACGCTTGAAGCAATCGCTAAAGCGGAAAACATGGAAGTCACTTCTGAAGACATCGATAAAGAGCTTGAAAAAATGGCTAGCCAGTTCAACATGGACAAAGAACAGATCAAAACTGCTCTTGGCGGCACTGAAATGCTTGAAAATGACATCCGCATGCAAAATACGGTTGAATTCCTAGTGAAAAACGCTAAAGTTTCCGATGACGCTAAGGCTTCTGAATAAGACCAATAAGATCTTTTAATAAAACAAGGTGCGGCATTCGCACCTTGTTTTCTATACATACTGGTAAAAGACTAAATATCTCTAAACATATTGCCGTTCACCGTCGGAAGATTACCTGCTGAAAGTCATAGCTTCAACTTAACAGATATGCTTTTCATTTCCTTCAATATAGAGTTTCTTCATATATAAAGGCAGTTTGATTGGAATAATTCTAATTAGTTGATACAATCATATTAATCTTGTAAGATAATGGCTTGAATAGGGGTGACTACATTGTTCAAATTCAATGATGAAAAAGAGCATTTAAAATGTTCATTTTGCGGTAAACCGCAGGAACAAGTTCGTAAACTGGTCGCTGGACCAGGTGTATATATTTGCGATGAGTGCATCGAACTTTGCACCGAAATCGTAGAGGAAGAACTCGGCACGGAAGAAGAAGTCGAATTCAAAGAAGTACCAAAACCGAAAGAGATTTTGGATACCTTAAACGGTTATGTCATCGGCCAGGAAAAAGCGAAAAAATCTTTGGCTGTGGCAGTTTATAATCATTACAAACGGGTTAATTCCAATAGCAAAATCGACGATGTCGAGCTTTCGAAATCGAATATCGTTTTGATCGGTCCTACAGGAAGCGGGAAAACTTTGCTTGCGCAAACACTCGCACGCATTTTGAATGTACCATTTGCAATTGCAGATGCTACATCTCTGACTGAAGCCGGTTATGTCGGCGAGGATGTCGAGAACATTCTGCTTAAACTGATCCAGGCTGCAGATTACGACGTGGACCGTGCAGAAAAAGGTATCATCTACATCGATGAAATCGATAAAGTGGCGCGCAAATCCGAGAACGCATCGATTACACGCGATGTTTCAGGTGAAGGCGTTCAGCAAGCTTTGCTGAAAATCCTAGAAGGCACAACAGCGAGCGTTCCCCCACAAGGCGGACGTAAGCATCCTCATCAGGAATTCATCCAAATCGATACGACGAACGTCTTGTTCATCGTCGGCGGTGCGTTTGATGGCGTCGATCAGATCATCAAACGCCGTCTCGGCAATAAGATCATCGGTTTCGGTGCCGATCCGAACAAAGAAGAATTGGATGAAAAATCCCTTCTTAGCCAATTGATCCCAGAGGACTTGTTGAAATTCGGCTTGATCCCTGAGTTCATCGGCCGTTTGCCGGTACTAGCAAGCTTAGAGCAATTGGATGAAAATGCACTCGTGGAAATTCTGACAGAGCCTAAAAACGCACTGATCAAGCAATATCAGAAAATGATGGAGCTTGACGGCGTGAAGTTGACGTTCGAACATGAAGCGCTGGTTGAAATTTCCCGCCTCGCCATCGATCGGAAAACAGGCGCACGCGGATTGCGTTCGATCATCGAAAACATCATGCTTGATGTGATGTTTGATCTGCCTTCCCGTGAAGACATTGTGGAGTGCATCATCACGAAAGAAACGGTGACTGACAGTGTTCAGCCTAAACTGATTCTTGAAGACGGCACTGAGTTCGATAACGGCAGCAACGAAAAAACATCCGCTTAATTTGTCCGGCGGATACACAAGAATAGGATGATACGGGCTGACTCTGAATCGTGCACATCCGCGCGTATGGGGTCAGCCCTTTTTTTTCTACGAAAAAACTTAGTAGCAAGAGAGATATAGAGAATTAACGGAGGTGGGTTACAAATGGCGAAGAAAAAAGTAACGAAGCGAGTTCCGCTCTTGCCACTTCGCGGGCTGCTCGTCTTTCCGGCGATGGTACTGCATATAGATGTCGGACGCGACCGTTCAGTAGCGGCATTAGAGCAGGCGATGATGGATGACCAAATCGTCTTTTTGGCTGCCCAAAAAGATATGGCAGTCGAACAGCCAGGCAAAGAAGACTTGCACAAAATCGGCACATTGGCATACGTCAAACAAATGCTGAAATTGCCGAACGGAACGATCCGTGTGCTGGTCGAAGGCCTAGAACGCGGCAAGTGGAAGGAATACGAAGAAGATGACAAGTTCACAGTAGTCGAAGTGATGTCGTTCCCGGATGAACCGGAACGGGACGCAGAGCAAGATGCCTTGATGCGGATCTTGCTTGAGCAATTTGAAGTCTTCGGCAAAAGCTCGAAAAAAGTGACGACTGAAACATTCAATACGGTAGCCGATATCGAAGAGCCGGGCCGGTTGGCTGATATGATCGCTTCGCATTTGTCGCTGAAAATGCCAGCAAAGCAGGAAGTACTCGAAACTTTCGACATCAGCAAGCGCCTGGAACTATTGATCAGCAGCCTGCATAATGAGCAGGAAGTGCAGGATATTGAAAAGCGCATTAACGACCGCGTGAAAAAAGCGATGGAAAAAACGCAGAAGGAATTCTACCTGCGCGAACAGATGAAAGCAATTCAAACTGAGCTTGGCGACAAGGACGGCAAAGGAGTAGAAGTAGCGGATTTGAAAAAGCGCATCAGCGAAATCGGCATGCCCGAATCGACGGAGAAAACCGCGCTGAAAGAATTGGAACGCTATGAGAAACTGCCTTCTGCGGCAGCGGAAAGCGGCATCATCCGCAATTATATTGAATGGCTCATCACGATCCCTTGGTCGGAAGCGACCGAAGACCGTCTTGACATCAACTACGCGGAAGAAGTATTAAACCGCGATCACGACGGCCTTGAGACGGTAAAAGAACGGGTGCTCGAATATTTGGCTGTCCAGCAGATGACGAAATCGCTGCGTGGACCGATTCTTTGCCTTGTTGGCCCTCCAGGCGTCGGGAAAACCTCACTTGCCCGTTCGATCGCCGAATCGCTCGACCGCAATTTCGTCCGCATCTCGCTAGGCGGCGTGCGCGATGAATCGGAAATCCGCGGCCACCGCCGTACATATGTCGGCGCGATGCCGGGACGCATCATTCAAGGAATGAAAAAAGCAGCCACGGTCAATCCGGTGTTCTTGCTTGATGAAATTGATAAAATGTCCAACGACTTCCGGGGTGATCCGTCTTCGGCGATGCTCGAAGTGCTCGACCCGGAACAGAACCATACATTCAGCGACCATTACATCGAAGAAAGTTATGACCTGTCGAATGTGCTGTTCATCGCGACAGCAAACGATCTGGGTTCGATCCCAGGACCTTTGCGCGACCGGATGGAAGTCATTTCGATCGCCGGCTATACGGAACTCGAAAAGAAATTGATCGCCAAAAACCATTTGGCGCCGAAACAAGTGAAAGAACACGGCTTGTCCGAAGAGCAGCTGTCATTCGGAGAAGATGCATTTGTCTCAATGATCCGCTATTACACACGTGAAGCCGGTGTGCGCGGATTGGAGCGCCAAATCGCATCCATCTGCCGGAAAGTCACCAAACAGATTGTTTCGAAAGAAATAGAACACGTGACGGTTGGAGCGAAAGAAGTCGAAGGCTATCTCGGCAAAAAGAAATTCCGCTACGGCGTCGCTGAAACCGAAAATCAAATCGGTGTTGCCACCGGCCTTGCGTATACCGCTGTCGGCGGCGATACATTGCAGATCGAAGTGTCCTTGTCCGCTGGGAAAGGCAAGTTGCAGTTGACCGGGAAGCTCGGGGACGTCATGAAAGAATCGGCACAGACCGCTCTTTCTTATGTCCGTGCACAAGCGGAAACACTCGGCATCGATCCGAACTTCAACGAATCGCACGATATCCATATCCATGTGCCGGAAGGAGCCGTTCCGAAAGACGGCCCTTCTGCCGGTGTGACGATTGCGACAGCGCTCGTCTCAGCCCTCACGAAGCGCCCTGTGCGCCGCGAGGTCGGGATGACGGGAGAAATTACGCTGCGCGGACGAGTGTTGCCGATCGGCGGGCTGAAAGAAAAAACCTTGAGTGCCCACCGAGCAGGTTTGAAGACAATCATCATACCTGCAGAGAATGAACGCGATCTCGACGATGTGCCGGAATCAATTCGCAAAGAATTGGAATTCCATCTTGTCAGCCAAGCGGAACAAGCGCTCGAGATTGCGCTGGAAGGAGAAAAACAATGAATGTCAATAACGTAGAACTCGTAATCAGTGCGGTCCGTCCGGCGCAATACCCGGAAACCGAGCTGCCGGAGTTTGCACTCGCAGGACGCTCGAATGTCGGCAAATCGTCCTTCATCAATAAACTGATCGGCCGCAAAAGCATGGCGCGGATTTCCTCCAAACCCGGCAAAACTCAAACTTTGAATTTTTACAAAATCGAAGAAGAATTGTTTTTTGTCGATGTGCCGGGCTATGGCTATGCAAAAGTATCGAAAACCGAACGTGAAGCATGGGGCAAGATGATCGAAACGTATATTACAAGCCGCGAGCAATTGCGGGCTGTCGTGCAAATCGTCGATCTTCGCCACCCGCCGAGCGTCGATGACCGGACGATGTATGATTTCATGAAATATTACAACATCCCGTGCATCATCATCGCGACAAAAGCCGATAAAATTCCGAAAGGCAAATGGGACAAGCATAAAAAGATTGTCCGTGAAACACTCGACATGGAAAAAGGCGATCCGTTAATCGTCTTCTCTTCCGAAACAGGACTCGGCAAAGATGCCGCCTGGCTCGAAATCGAAAAACGCATGAACTGAAAACAAACAGGGACCGAAAAATCATTGATTTTTCGGTCCCTGTTTTTAATTTGGGTTGGATTAATAAAAAGAGAGCTAATAGAATACGATAGCTTTAGTTGGACCGCTCGGCACATTAGAGAAGCGAAGTTGATAGGGTGTTTATGAGAGCGTGATGGTTCGTTCATGGATCGGTTCATCATGGACTAGCCGCCTTCCGCTTAGGGCACGCCTTTCGCAAGGAGCCCGTGTGCGCGGTGCGGCTGAGGGGTTTCATTGAAGTCAGCGGGAGATGAGGCGACCACATTGTTTTCTTCATCCGCTGGGTGAGCGAACTTATTTAGAGCTACCGAGTGACAAAACTTCTACACATTGAAAAGTGGCTGCTTACTCTACTAATTTTAGATAACGAGGAAACATACCACCATTTTAAAATTAGAGATGAAGCGGAAGGGAGGCGACGCCTGGGGGACTGCGCGGGACTGGCGAGACAAATGTGGCGCGCACTTTGCGGCACATTGGCTCGACGCCCGCCCCTCGGAAAGCAGCCCCTGCAACGGAATCTCCAAAAACCATTATGTATAAGTTCACAGTCTATTCCGACTACAAGCGTTATACTTGTTACGGAATTCGCGCTTTGCTAAGATTGAATTTAGGTTAAGATTAGGATGATTATATAGTGAAACTTCAATCAGTAGGGCATACCTGCTGATTGTTAGTTGAACCACTCGAACTTTTACGGCCAGTGGATCTCCCGCTTGAAAAGTGGCAGTCCTGCTGTCCGTTAAAGCGGGATTAACAAACAGGTTCATGCCTTGTTCACAAAATCGCAGGCATAATCCACTCGTGAAGTGGTATACTTAGAGAAGTGAAATATTGAACGTGAAAGGTGTTTTAAGCCCATGCATACACTCGTAATTGGGGTCAACTACCATTCAGCACCTGTATCCATACGTGAGAAGCTGTCGTTCATCGAAAGCGAACTTCCACAAGCGATGCAAGCGCTGCAACAACAAAAAAGCATATTGGAAAACGTAATCGTTTCGACATGCAACCGGACGGAAATCTATGCAGTAGTGGATCAACTCCACACCGGCCGTTTTTATGTGAAGCAATTTTTGGCTTCTTATTTTAAAATTCCGATGGAACAATTCTCTCAATATTTGTTCCTTCATGAACAGGACGAAGCGATTGATCATTTGTTCCGCGTTACTGCCGGAATTGACTCGATGGTGCTAGGCGAGACACAAATTCTCGGCCAAGTGAAATCCAGTTTCCTTGCAGGGCAAGAAATCGGCACAACGGGGACAGTATTTAATCAATTATTCAAGCAAGCCGTGACGCTTGCGAAGCGTGCACATAATGAAACTGCAATCGGCGAAAATGCCGTATCGGTTTCCTATGCGGCTGTTGAACTGGGCAAAAAGATTTTCGGTACGCTGAAAAATAAGCATGTCGTCATTCTCGGTGCAGGGAAAATGGGCGAACTCGCCATTAAAAACCTGCAAGGCAGCGGCGCAGATCGCATTACCGTGATCAACCGCACATTCGAGAAAGCGGAAGTGCTTGCCGATAAATTCGGTGGCAACGCAAAACCGTTGAACCAATTGCAATGTGCACTGCTTGAAGCGGACATTCTTATTTCTTCTACCGGGTCGACTGATTTCGTCATCGACTTGGAATTGATGCAGTTTGTCGAAAAGCTCCGAAAAGGCAAGCCTTTGTTTATGGTCGACATCGCGGTACCGCGCGACATGGACCCGCGCATCGGTGATCTTCAAAATGTGTTCTTGTACGATATTGATGATATGCAAGGCATCGTCGAAGCGAATCTTGCTGAACGTGAACGCGCGGCAAAACAAATCGGCGTCATGATCGAAGAAGAAGCAGAACAGTTCAACGATTGGCTCGGCACACTCGGTGTCGTTCCGGTCATTTCCGCTTTGCGTGAAAAAGCGCTCGGAATTCAAGCGGAGACGATGGCCAGCATCGAAAACAAGATGCCGGAATTGACGGATCGCGAAAAGAAGATTCTCAACAAGCATACGAAATCGATCATCAATCAACTATTGAAAGAGCCGATTTTGCAGGCGAAAGAAATGGGCACTGCCAAAAAATCACGCGAGCAATTAGAGCTGTTTATGCAGATCTTCGGCATCGAAGAAGAAGTCGAACAGCAGCTCGACAAGCAAGCACGCGCAGTCCGCCAGAAAGCGGAGCAAGTGAGGCTTGAAAAACAGCAGGAAACATTAGAAACTCCAGGTTATACTGTATAAATAAAAGCTAACAATCAGTGGGAAGTCTTCATTGTGTACTGATTGTTAGTTGGACCAATTGGACTTTTTCCGACCGTTAAAACGGGATAAAGCTATCTTATAATGAGGCGTTTTCGAATCTATATGTTAAAATGTAGAGGCGAAACGCCTTTAATTATGGAAACGAAGGGGAATGGGATGGCTGATATAACAATGGCAAGGCTGCACGAAGCTATGGTTATACTATACGCTGTCAGCCTTGTCTTTTATTTTGTCGATTACTTATATACTACGAAAAAAGCCATCCGGATCGCTATGACACTTCTTGGGGCCGTATGGTTATTGCAGACCGTGTTTCTTGTTCTTTACATCATTGAGACACAGCGCTTTCCGGTGCTGACTTTATTCGAAGGCATCTATTTCTATGCGTGGCTATTAGTTACGCTTTCGCTCGTCCTGCGGATTTTTTACCGCTTCGACTTTGCGGTGTTCCTGATCAATATCATCGGATTCATATTCATGGTTATCCATACATTTGCGCCGGTACAGATTGAACGTTCGCCGGTCGGGGAAGCGTTGGTGTCGGAGTTGTTGTTCATCCACATCACGTTCGCCATCCTGTCGTACGCGGCATTTTCGCTGTCGTTCGTTTTTTCGGCTTTGCATTTGCTGTTGTACCGGCTTTTGAAGCAGAAGAAATGGACGAAGCAATGGAGCAGTCTGCCGTCGCTCGGACAAACCGAACAAGGCGCAACCATCTCCATTCTTGTCGGGATTCCGCTGTTGTTCGTGTCGCTCGTCCTCGGTTTTCAATGGGCGGTCGTATCACTTGAAGAATTTTCCTTTTTAGATGTGAAAATTGTCGGCTCATTCATTTTGCTGATTATTTATAGCGGCATCTTATGGCGGCACCGGAAAGGTTCACTGAATGGCATGAGCTATGCATGGGCTCATTTATATGCATTTTTATTTTTGCTGCTTAATTTCTTTTTCGGCAGCCGGTTATCAGAATTTCATTTTTGGTATTAATAGAAGGGTAGGATTTAATTGAGAAAAATCATTGTAGGTTCTAGAAGAAGCAAGCTTGCGTTAACGCAAACTAATCAATTCATCGACAAATTGAAAGCGGCGGGGGCACCGTTCGAGTTCGAGATCAAGGAAATCGTCACAAAAGGCGACCGCATCTTGGATGTCCAATTGTCGAAAGTTGGGGGCAAAGGCCTTTTCGTCAAAGAAATCGAACAGGCGCTGGGCGATCAAGAAATCGATTTTGCGGTCCATAGCATGAAAGATATGCCGGCTGTATTGCCTGAAGGCTTTGTCATCGGTTGTATCCCAGACCGTGAAGACCCGCGCGATGCTTACATTGCAAACGACCATGTGAAATTGATGGAGTTGCCGGTTGGTGCTGTTGTTGGCACGAGCAGCTTGCGACGCAGCTCCCAGCTATTGCTGCTTCGCCCGGACCTTGATGTACAGTGGATTCGCGGTAATATCGACACTCGCTTGTCTAAGCTGCGTGCTGGCGATTTTGATGCCATCATTCTCGCAGCAGCCGGCTTGAAACGCATGGGCTGGGGCGATGAACTTGTAACGGAATTCATGTCAACAGAAGACTGCTTGCCGGCAATCGGACAAGGCGCTCTTGCCATTGAATGCCGCGAGGACGATGCAGAACTTTTGGCAGAACTGGCGAAAGTGAACGACAAGGAAACAGAACTTGCCGTAACAGCAGAACGAAAGTTCCTGAAAGATATGAACGGCAGCTGCCAAGTGCCGATCGCAGGTTATGCGACGATTTCTGGTGATGAAATTTCGTTCACCGGATTGATTGCTGCTCCAGAAGGCGACCAAGTGTATAAAGAGTCTGCTGCTGGAACCGATCCGATCGAAGCGGGACGCATCGTAGCCGAAAAAATCAGCGCTCAAGGCGGTTATGATTTGATTCAGCGCGTCATCGCAGAAAGCAATGTGTAAAGAACAACCGGTCATCATCTTTACCGGCAGCCGTTTGCCGAAAGAAGCGCAGCAGCTAGCGATCGAACATGGCGCAAGCGTACAGTATGTGCCGCTCATCGAAACGGTGCTGCGAAAAACCGATGCACCTGATTTCGGCCGCTACGGCTGGCTCATTTTTACGAGCCGCAATAGCGCCGAAGCTTTTTGCCGCCTCGGCTTGAAAACGCAAGCGAAAATCGCGGCTGTCGGCGATAAGACCGCTGAGTTGTTGGAAGCACATGGTTACCCGGTCGACTTTATACCATCCACATTCAGTGCTGACGTGTTTGTCCAGGAATTCCCCGAAATCGCGGGGACTGAGCGTTGTTTGTTTGTGCGCGGAGCGCTGGCAAAAGACACCATTTTGTCGATGCCTTTAGAGATTGATGAATGGACCGTCTACGATACGGTGAAACAAAGCGATCACGCGAAAAAGCTGGCGGAACTCGAGGGCGTCATTATTATTTTCGCCAGTCCGTCAGCTGTATCTGCCTATATCGAAGCAGGCGGTGATTTCCGCAACATCCAGTCAGCGGCAATCGGGCATATTACCGAACGAGCAATTTTGGATGCGGGGGGCACGGTTCATTTCCGCCCGCAAACTTATACGTATATAGAGATTATCCATGAAATAATGAAAGGAAGTTGCAATTCATGACAGACTTGAAATTTGATCGCCACCGCCGTTTGCGCGGCTCAACGAACCTTCGTGCAATGGTGCGTGAGACGTCTATTCAAAAAGAAGATTTCATTTACCCGATATTTGTCGTTGAAGGCGAAAATGTTAAAAATGAAATTTCATCCATGCCGGGAGTTTATCATTACTCGATCGACCGCCTCGGCGAAGAACTCGACGAAGTCGTGGAACTCGGCATTCCGTCCGTTATTCTTTTCGGCGTTCCGAAAGACAAAGATCCGGTCGGCTCTGGAGCTTATCATGACCACGCGATCACACAAGAAGCCATCCGTTTCGCGAAAGCGCGCCATCCAGAACTTGTTGTCATCGCCGATACGTGCCTATGCCAATACACAGACCACGGTCATTGCGGTGTCATCGAAGACGGCGTCATCCTGAACGACGAGTCGCTCGATCTTCTGGCGCGTACGGCAGTGTCCCAGGCAAAAGCCGGAGCGGACATCGTCGCACCGTCGAATATGATGGACGGTTTTGTCGCGGCGATCCGCTACGGGCTCGACCAGGCAGGATTCAGCCACATTCCGATCATGTCGTACGGCGTGAAATACGCTTCCGCTTATTACGGGCCGTTCCGTGAAGCGGCTCATAGCACACCGACATTCGGCGACCGGAAAACCTACCAAATGGATCCGGCTAACCGCATGGAAGCACTGCGGGAAGCATCATCCGACATGGCAGAAGGCGCGGATTTCATGATCGTCAAACCGGCCCTGTCGTATCTCGATATCATCCGCGAAGTGCGCGATAACTTCGACATACCGATTGTCGCTTATAACGTTTCCGGAGAATACGCCATGGTCAAAGCAGCCGCACAAAACGGCTGGGTCGACGAGGAGAAAATCGTCCTGGAAACATTGCTCAGCATGAAACGTGCGGGCGCAGATATTCTCATGTCGTACCACGCAAAAGATGCGGTACGCTGGCTGGAGGGGAAATAATATGGGTTACGAACGTTCAAAACAAGCATTCGAAGAAGCAAAAACCTTAATGCCGGGCGGCGTCAACAGTCCGGTACGGGCATTCAAATCGGTCAATATGGACCCGATTTTCATGCAATCCGGTAAAGGCGCAACCATCACAGACATCGACGGCAATACATATATCGATTACGTCTTGTCATGGGGCCCGCTAATTCTCGGGCACGCTCATCCGGAAGTCGTCAAAGCAATCCAGGAGCAGGCGGAACTCGGCACGTCATTCGGCGCACCGACCGAGCTGGAAAACGATATGGCTAAACTCGTTCAAGAACGCGTCCCGTCGATCGAGATGATCCGCATGGTATCGTCCGGTACGGAGGCGACGATGAGCGCACTTCGCGTGGCGCGCGGCTATACCGGGCGCAACAAGATCCTCAAGTTCGAAGGTTGCTACCACGGCCACGGCGATAGCTTGTTGATCAAAGCCGGGTCGGGTGTTGCGACACTCGGATTGCCGGATTCACCAGGCGTTCCGGAATCGGTCGCGAAAAACACGATCACGGTTCCTTATAACGACTTAGAGAGCGTCCGTGTGGCGTTCCAGGAATTCGGCGAAGATTTGGCGGCAGTGATCGTCGAGCCGGTTGCCGGAAATATGGGCGTCGTCCCACCGACAGAAGGCTTTCTTCAAGAACTGCGCAATTTGACGCACGAAAACGGCACCGTGCTTATTTTCGATGAAGTCATGACCGGTTTCCGCGTCGGCTTCACATGTGCACAAGGCCATTACAGCGTCACCCCGGATATGACGTGCCTCGGCAAAGTCATCGGGGGCGGGCTTCCTGTCGGGGCATTCGGCGGCAAGCGCGAAATCATGGAACAAGTTGCACCGAGCGGCTCAATCTACCAAGCAGGCACTTTGTCCGGCAATCCGCTGGCGATGCGTGCAGGATTCGAAACTTTGTCACGCTTGAACGAAGCGAGCTATGACACGTTTAATGAACGTGCGGACCAACTCGAAAAAGGATTCCGCGAAGCAGCTGAAAAATACAATATCCCGCACACCGTCAACCGTGCAGGCTCGATGATCGGCTTTTTCTTCACCGATCAGGAAGTGGTGGATTTCGAGACGGCATCAAGCTCGGATCTGGCATTGTTTGCGGAGTACTACCGTTTGATGGCAGAAGAAGGCATTTACCTTCCGCCGTCCCAGTTTGAAGGCATGTTCTTATCGACTGCCCATACACCAGAACAGATCGAACGCACAGTAGAAGCATTCCACACAGTATTTGCGAAACTGGCGAAGTAAATTAAATGAAGCTGCCCCCTGAAGGTCATATTGAATGACTTTAGGGGGCAGCTTTTTGTTATCTATTATAAGTTGAGTTGATTTTTTAGTTTTAAAACATTTCGCAAAACTGCTGCGCTTTCCTGCGGGCGAGCGCCAAGCCTCCTCGGTCGCTTCGCTCCCTGCGGGGTCTCGGCTGTCTCGCTTTCCCGCGGGAGTCTCCGCAGTTTTGCTTCATTTTTTATCATCGTTAAAATAAGTTTTAGCATAATTCACACAGCTGATATTGAGATGTTACTATCAGAATATATTTTATGGTTCGTCTTAAGTTGAAAAGGAGTTGATTGAAATGGAAGCGGCGACTCCAGCGGGAGCAGTGATGGAGCAGCGCGACGGAGCGACACGAGTCAAAGACCCTGCAAGCGAATGAGCGAAGTGAAACTGAGCACATTCGTTTGCGATGCTCGAATGCAGTGAGAGTTGAGCAGGCGGGTTTTAGCGATAGCGACGAAGCGGCTGAGGCCGTGCCCGCGGAAAGCGACCGCTGGAGTGGAAATCAACAGCTTCTATAGATTCCAGTCCCACATTGAAAAAGATTCTTTAAAAATCATTTTATGTCCAATTTTCTGGTAATATAAAACTACTTGGAATTTTAATTAGTGAAAGTTGGTAGTTTAGTGAAACGTTTTCTCTTAACTTTGGCCATCGCGCTCGGCGCTGGCTTTTTGTTCAGCTTGACTGGGCTGTTCTTGCCGTGGCTGTTAGGTCCGATGGCAGCATTTCTCATCTTGCGCCAAGTGACTGAACTTGAGTTCCACTGGCCGAAAGTGTTCAGGACACTCGGGCTATTGCTGCTGGGCATCCAGATCGGTGCATCCTTTACGCAGGCATCGGTCCTACTGATGGTTGCCGATTTGCCGTATATGTTCATCATGACGATCGCGGTCGTCGTGTTTTCTTTGCTGCTCGGCTTGTTGTTCCAGCGCATGACCCGCGTGAATTTGTCGACGGCGTTGCTCGGCTCGATGCCCGGCGGCTTGTCGCAGATGGTGTTGATCGCGGAAGAAGTGAAATCAGCCAATGTGACGGTCGTATCGGTCAT
The DNA here is from genome assembly GCF_018613655.1 of Planococcus sp. ISL-109. GTDB lineage: Bacteria > Bacillota > Bacilli > Bacillales_A > Planococcaceae > Planococcus. The sequence goes on along the minus strand of NZ_JAGGPW010000004.1, from coordinate 933,610 downwards.
GCAGACCTTCCGCATTTTGCTCATCGTCTTTACGGTGCCAATCGCTGCCGGCTTTTTGTCCGGACGTGCAGCTGGTGAACTGGTGGAAATGAGCTTCCGCTTTTCACCGTATGCTCTCGGCATCGCACTCGTATTCGGCTTTGCGCTGTACTGGCTCATGAAGCGCATTTCGTTTCCGGCGCGCGAATTGATGGCGCCGGTGCTGGCGATGGCGGTTGTGCAGACGGTAACCGGCAGTGATCTTATCGATCTGCCGGCGCTCGTCATCATCATCGCGCAAGTATTGATCGGGACGCATCTCGGTTTGTCGATGGAAAAACTGGGCGATTCACTGAACAGCCGCTTAGCCGGCGCGGTTTTCCTCAATACGGTGTTGTTGATCGTGTTTTCAGCGGGGCTCGCGTACGGGCTGGAACGGCTGTTGCCGGACTACCTGTTCCTTGATTTCTTCTTGAGTGCGGCTCCTGGCGGCATGGCGGAAATGACCATCACCGCGCTCGAAGCGGGAGCGGATGTGCCGCTTGTCACGAGCTTCCATCTGTTCCGGCTGTTCTTTATCCTGCTCGTCGCAGCTCCGCTCGTATCCTACTACGTGAAAAAGCTTGACGCTAAATCGGGCTATTGAGTACAATAAGAGCAATAGGATATTTATGCGTTGAAGAGGATAGTAAAGTGCCAGGAACATTTCAGAGAGGGAGCCGTTTGGTGAGAGGCTTTCATGGACCGCATTTGAATGTCACCTCGGAGCAGTTGCCGTGAAAAGATTAGCGGCAGCCGGATGCGAATCCGTTATCGAACTTGAGAGCCAGGCGCAATTTGCCTGTGTATAAAGGTGGTACCGCGAAAAACTCCTTCGTCCTTTACGAGACGACAGGAGTTTTTTTGTATTCATTTTCAAGTTCGACAGTATAATGAGCCGAATTGGGGCCAAGAGGAGGAATTTGGATGAGCAAGCAATTATCAACGAAATATGAACCGCAAACGATCGAACAAGGACGCTACGACTGGTGGGTGGACAACAAATTCTTCGAAGCGAAACCAGAAAGCAACAAGACGCCGTATACGATCGTCATCCCGCCGCCGAACGTTACCGGGAAACTCCACTTGGGGCACGCATGGGATACAACATTGCAGGACATCCTGACGCGCATGAAGCGCATGCAGGGCTATGACGCATTGTGGCTGCCGGGGATGGACCATGCCGGCATCGCTACGCAGGCGAAAGTCGAAGGCAAGCTGAAAGAAGAAGGGCGCTCGCGCTACGATATGGGACGTGAAGCGTTCCTCGAAGAATCATGGAAATGGAAAGAACAATACGCAGGGCATATCCGCGAGCAATGGTCGAAACTCGGGCTCGGGCTCGATTATTCACGCGAACGATTTACATTAGACGCGGGCTTGTCGAAAGCGGTTCAGGAAGTTTTCGTTAAATTGTATGAGAAGAAACTGATCTACCGCGGCAAATACATCATCAACTGGGACCCGGCGACCAAAACAGCGATTTCCGATATCGAAGTAATATATAAAGACGTGCAAGGTGCGTTTTATCATATGCGCTATCCGCTCGCTGACGGCAGCGGACATATCGAAGTCGCGACAACTCGTCCGGAAACGATGCTCGGGGATACTGCAGTTGCGGTTCACCCGAAAGACGAGCGTTATCAGCATTTGATCGGCAAAAAAGTAGTGCTGCCGATCATCGGCCGTGAAATGGAAATTGTTGCGGATGATTACGTCGACATGGAATTCGGAAGCGGCGCCGTGAAAATCACGCCGGCCCATGACCCGAACGACTTTGAAATCGGCAATCGCCACAACTTGGAGCGCGTACTCATCATGCACGAAGACGGCACGATGAACGAAAACGCCGGAAAATACGAAGGTATGGACCGCTTCGAATGCCGCAAAGCAATCGTCAAAGACCTTCAGGATATGGGCGTGCTATTCAAAATCGAAGAGCATCTCCATTCCGTCGGCCATTCCGAGCGCAGCGGTGCAGTCGTGGAACCGTATTTGTCGACGCAATGGTTCGTTGACATGAAGCCGCTTGCACAGGCTGCCGTCGATAGCCAGAAGAGCGAAGACGGCGTCAACTTTGTGCCGGAACGCTTCGAGAAAACCTATTTGCACTGGATGGAAAACATCCGCGATTGGTGCATTTCACGCCAGTTGTGGTGGGGACATCAGATTCCGGCTTGGTACCATAACGAAACCGGCGAAATTTATGTTGGGCATTCTGCACCCGAAGACGCTGAAAACTGGACGCAAGATGAAGACGTACTCGATACGTGGTTCTCATCTGCTTTATGGCCGTTCTCGACACTCGGCTGGCCGGAAGAAAATGATGAACTGAGCCGCTACTACCCGACCGATGCACTCGTAACCGGTTATGACATCATCAACTTCTGGGTATCACGGATGATTTTCCAGGCGCTGGAGTTCACCGGTGAAAAACCGTTTAAAGACGTACTTATCCACGGGTTGGTGCGCGACGCGGAAGGCCGCAAAATGTCGAAATCACTCGGTAACGGCGTTGACCCGATGGACGTCATCAAGGAATACGGCGCAGATTCCTTGCGCTACTTCCTGGCGACGGCCTCCTCACCAGGGCAGGATCTGCGCTACTCGAACGACAAAGTGGAGTCTGTTTGGAACTTTGCCAATAAAATCTGGAACGCTTCTCGTTTTGCGATGATGAACATGGAAGGCATGCGCTATGAGGACATTGATTTGTCCGGCAAGAAATCCGTGGCAGATACGTGGATCTTGACGCGCCTCAACGAAACGATCGAACAAGTGACAGATCTTGCGGAACGCTATGAGTTCGGTGAAGTTGGACGTTCGCTTTACAACTTTATCTGGGATGATTTCTGTGACTGGTATATCGAGATGGCGAAATTGCCATTGTACGGTGAAGACGAACAGGCGAAACAAATGACGCGTTCGGTTCTTGCATACGTGCTCGATAACACGATGCGCCTGCTTCACCCGTTCATGCCGTTCATCACGGAAGAAATTTGGCAGAACTTGCCGACTCAAGGCGAATCGATCACGATTGCGGCTTGGCCGACAGCCGATGCAGCTTTGAGCGACAACAAAAAAGCGAATAGCATGAAGCTGTTGATGGACGTCATCCGTTCGGTACGGACGATCCGCGCGGAAGTGCAGTCACCGATGAGCAAGAAAGTGCCGATGACCATCAGCGCGAAAGACGCGGCGACACTCGCTGTCCTCGAAGAAAACGCGGCGTATATCGAACGTTTCTGCAACCCGGAAACTTTGACGATCGGGCACAATCTCGACGCACCGGAAAAATCGATGTCCGCGGTCGTGTCTGGAGCGGAATTGTTCATGCCGCTTGAAGGCTTGATCGACATCGAAGAAGAGCTGAAACGCCTGCAAAAAGAACTCGATAAATGGGCGAAAGAAGTCAAACTCGTGGAAGGCAAACTATCGAACGAACGCTTCGTGTCGAAAGCGCCGGAAGCGGTAGTGGAAGAAGAACGCAAGAAACAAGCGGATTATATTGAAAAGCATGCGACCGTTGAAAAACGCATGGAAGAATTGAAGAACCTATAAGACAAAAAGCGATTCCCGAATTTGGGAATCGCTTTTTTATGGTTGATGAGAAACTCTTGAAAAGCGTATTTTCCGAAGCTTATCGCTCGCTTTCCGCGGGCTCGCGGGGTCTCGGTCGTCTCGCTTTTCCGCAGGAGTTGAGCGAACACTTCTCCAACCCACTAGGTCAGCTCATTTATTATGGCAAGTAGCGATTTAGGGTCGTTAAACCAAAACAACAGTAACTTAACTTTTTTATAAAACTTATTCAAAACGTAGTGAAAGACGGCGCCTCCTGCGGAAACAGTGCGAGCTGAAGACCCTGGACTGAGCAAAGCGAAGGAAGCGGCTGAGCCCGTATCCGCGGAAAGCGTCCGGTTGGAACGGAATGAAATAAGGAGCAAGTTTTTAATTTAAGTCTTGCTCTCGAAACGGATATTCCTTTTCAAGTTTCGTGACATGCTGTGCTAATAGTTGTGCAATATTTTCGTCGTGCGTTTTATAGAATGAGCGGGCGCCGACTGGGTCTTCAAGTTCATTGAACAAATGGCGACCGTCTTCGAGCAAAAGGAAATCCACGCCGAGGTAATCGCTGTGAAGCGCTTTGGCGATTTTTCCGACATCCCTACGTTGCGCAGCAGTCAATTCAAAGCGTTCGACCGCTGCGCCGAGCGAGTAATTCGCTTTGAAATTGTCTTGTGCGCTGCGCTTTACCGCACCGACGATTTCTGTCCCGATGACGTAAGCCCGGACGTCCGCTAGATGGGGCAAGACCGGCTGGTAGAGGAGGGGAACATCAATGGCTGGCAGATCCTTTTCCGATTCGAGCAGCCACACTTCCGCGCCGCCATGGCCATCCGCCGTTTTAGCGATGCACGGGTATTCGGGGGCTGAGCGGTAAGTCGGGATCGCGGGAAGGCCGAGCAACTGGAACAATTGAAAGCTTTTCCACTTGTCATTGGCGATGCGGTTGACTTCGGCGCGGTTGATGAGGCGCACGCCGCGGTCTTCCAAAAACCTGGCAGCATGCGGACGGCGCACGCGAAATAACACAAACTGATCCTTCGTCCGGTCTGCTAAGGCTTCGAGTCCGTCGTCGCTCCAGTCGTCCCACACGAGCAAATCGACCGAGAAAAAGCGTTTCAGTTCATCGATAAAGCCGGCGTTGCTGTTGGCGGCTTCCATTTCATACAAGACGATCATGCCAGATCCTCCTGGATATAGATGATCATCGCATCTGCGACGTTGACGCCGGTGACGTTTAGGATATTGCGAATATGGGCGGCGGCATTCACTTCACAGACAAGCGTCTGTCCGTCCGGAGCGTATAGCAGGTCGACGCCGGCAAACACCGCTCCGACCGCTCTTGCCGCATCTAGTGCGAGCTGCTCTTGGTCTTGGGTCAGCTCGACTGGGAAAGCGCGTCCGCCGTTGGTGATGTTCGCCCGGAAATCAGTGTCGGACTGGCGTTTCATCGCCGCAACGATCGAATCACCGACGATATTGACGCGGATGTCGCGCCCGCGGCTATGCTCGATAAATTCCTGGAATACATAATCGATGCCGGACAAGCTTTCGACTTTATCAAAAAACTCATTTTTCGTTTCGATCAAATACACTTTCATGCCGAATGAGCCATGGCCTTCTTTAATGATCATCGGCAATCCAAGTTTATTTATGACGCCTTCGAAATAGCCAGAATTCCGTATCGAGAACTTCGGATAAACTTTCGGGGCGACGATCGTTTGCGGCATCGGGATGTTTTGTTCTGCGAGGCGGATGTATTGCGTCGCCTTGTTGTCGCACAAATCGATGACCGCCGGCTCGTTATAGACCGGCACGCCGCGGCTTTTCAAAAAATAGCCGAGCAGGATGTCTTTATCGAGTAGAATAGCGAAATCCGGAAACTGCTGCGGTTCACCGAGTGACATCTGGATTTCGTAATTCTTTTTGATTTCCACTGTGATTCCTTGGCGTTTGGCCGCATCACTGACCAATTGCGCTTGATCTTCGAATTTATCGGAAACGAGGCTTCCGTTATAGATGACCCAACAACTCAACATATCCATTCCACCTTCGTGATATACTCATACTAAAAAAGTGTATCACGTTGATAAGAATTGAGGTTAGAAAATGATTAATGGACTGGACCTATACAAAGAAGAATGGAACATCGAGACAGAAAACGCCATCAAACCAGGACTGGATGCCATCGGTTCTGCACTCGAGGAACTCGGGAATCCGCACAGGCAAGGGCGTTTCGTCCATATTGCGGGCACCAACGGCAAAGGCTCGACAGCGGCGCTGTTGTCTGCGGTGTTGCGTGTGCATGGCAAAACGGTGGGAACCTTTTATTCGCCGGGCATCATCGACCTTCACGATCAGATTCAAGTGGACGCCGAGCCGATTTTACAAAAAGCGTTGGATAGAGTCATGGGCGAACTGGCCGGGGTGAAAACAGCGCTGACGGATTTCGAACTGCTGACGGCGGCGGCATTCCTGCACTTCCGCAACGCCGCACCCGATATCGTCATCATTGAAGCGGGTATGGGCGGGCGCTTTGACTCGACCAACGTCATCGACCCGGAAATCGCAATCATTCCATCGATTTCAAAAGAACATACTAACTTTCTCGGCGATCAAATCGAAGATATCGCCTTCCATAAAGCGGGCATCATCAAAAAATGGCGGCCGGTCATTGCAGGGCCGATCGAGGAGCGGGCGATGGCTGTGATCCGCCAGGAAGCGAAGCTCAAGCACGCCGAGCTCCTCGTACCGGCATGCCCGCATGAAGGCGAGATGAAACTGAAAGGTGCGCATCAAAAATGGAACGCACAGCTCGCACTAGAAGCCGCAAAGGAATTGCTGCAACTCGAGTTTCAGCCGCAGCTTGCACAAAAAGCCTTGTCCATGGCTGAACTTGCTTACCGATTTGAAACGGCCGCGCCTGGACTTGTTTTTGACGGGGCGCATAACGAGGCCAGCATCGATGCACTGGTGGAGACGATTCGTTCTGAATTTCCTGAAAAACACGTGCGCATCGTGCTCGGCATGCTGAGTGATAAAGCGTATGAAAGAGTGCTCCGCCAACTGGAAACAGTCAGCGATGACTTTGTGTTTGTCGACTTCTCCAATGCGCGTGCGTTGCCTGCGGAGAAATTATTTTTTGCAAGCAACAGTAAAATAAAGACAACTAAAAACTTATATGATATATTACCTGTAACAGAAAAAAACGCCGTGACTATAGTCACGGGTTCGTTATATTTACTTTCGGCCATGCGCAAGCCGGGTATTCCATTTTTGAGGGATTATCAAAATGTGACAAGCTAATGTGGATCCCTTGAGGAGTAGATGTGATGGACAGCAATAAAAAAAGGCAATGGCTTTTGTGGATGCTTTGGGCATTGGTCGTCCCTGCCGGCTTGTATTTGACTTATCAATATTATCCACCGGAAGTCCTGTTTGAATGGGAATTAGTGGCGTTTGCTGCATTTGCTGTGGTGACGGCGTTATTGCCGCTTAATATTAATGGTACGCCGATGTATCTCGTCCAGTGGGTGACTATTGCTGTATTCCTTAAGTACGGATTGTTCATCGAGATTCTTATGTCGCAATTGACGATGTTGGTGTTGTTGTTCCGCACGAGAAACGCAGTCGCAAGAAGCGAGCGTTTTACGTTCAATTCACTCATGTTTTTCGTCTTGTCGGCATTCTCCGGGCTTGTTTTCTTCTTTGCAGGCGGCGAGATCGGCTCGACAAACTTTGCGCATATCGTTTTGTATGGCTTGCTTTATCAGCTCATTTATTTAACGGCCAATCATTTGTATCTATACGCAGACGACGTACTGACGAAAAGTCCGAAATCATTCATTTCACTCGATTCGATTTGGGATTTCCTCATCACGCTGCTGATTTTCCCGTATGCGATTACACTTTACGTGCTCGATGCTTCGATCGGGGTTTATGCCTTGGTGCTGCTTGGCTTGCCGTTTATGGTCATGACGGTCGTGCTGCGTTTATATAACAGTTCGGAGAAAATCAATATCGACTTGAAAAAAGCGGGCAATATCGGCCATCAGCTCGCAGACCGTTTGTCGCAGGATGAAGTGATCGACCAATTCATCAAACATGTCGCAACGATGTTCAAGACCGATTATGCGTACGTCATCGATTACCGGAAAAGCCAGCTGCTCGTCATGCGGATTTTTCAAGACGGCCGTTTGGTCGAAATGGACATTCCTGCGGTTCCGTATACGAAAGGCATCGCCGGGCAAGTGATCGCTCAAAATGCACCGCTGTTGTTCGGCAAGCAGAAACAGTGGATCGAATTGGCCACGGTGCAGCTGCCGAAAGATCTCGAAAGCATCATGGCAACACCCATTTCCCGCAACAATAAGATAGAGGGTGTGCTATTGGTCGGATCGAGAAAAGAGTTTGCCTTTTCGGCCAATCAATTGCAGATCATGGAAATCTTGAGTACGTACTTTGCTGTATCGCTCGAGAAAGCCGGCTATATGGAAAATGTCATCGACAAAAGCGAACGCTGCGGGTTGACCAAGCTCTATAATTACCGCTATTTGGATGAAACGCTCGAACGCTGCATGAAGAAAATCGAAACCGGCGCGTTGGACCAGCTGTCGCTGATCATGATGGACATCGATTGGTTCAAAGGAGTCAATGATAAGTATGGCCATCAAAGCGGCAACGAAATCCTCATCCAGCTGGCCGACTTGTTAAAGCAGGCGGTCGGGGAAGAAGGAACGCTTGCCCGCTACGGCGGAGAAGAGTTCGTCGTCTTGCTGCCACATTATAGTAAGGAGCTCGCTTTAGTTCTCGCAGAAAATCTGCGCAAACAAATCGCTGAAACTCCGTTCACCATTCAGCAAAGCATACAAAATGAACACAAGACCGAAACGCTCCACATTACGATGAGCATCGGCGTCTCTACTGCTCCGGAAGACGGAGATGACGGGATGGCGATCATCCGCAACGCCGACCGCGCGCTTTATACCGGTGCCAAGCAGGCGGGGCGGAACCGAGTGGCAGCTTACACAAAATAAGACTACAGAACGGCTTCGGCCGATGCTGTAGTCTTTTTTTCTTACTAAAAATGGAAACAATAGCTAAATAAATAATAAAAAGAATAGATTTTCCTGTAAAAACCCCGTGTCAAAACAGCAAAAACATGCAATAATAAAATTGGACATAGATATAGTTATAAAGCAATCACTAATAGTAAAAATCATCCATAAAAAAGGTCTCACTTGAGGGGTGCGCGTATGAAACAGTTGAAAACTGAAAAAGGGTTGACGCTTGTCGAAGTGCTGGCGGCTCTTGTGATTCTCGGAATAGTCTTTATCGGCATCATGACCGTTTTCCCACAAATGACCTTATTCACCAATAAAACAGAAGCGAAACTGGATACGATGAATCTTGCGCGGCAGGAAATGGCCGCTATTTCAACTTCGGACTGGCTAGGAGATCGCAGTGAAGAAGACCCGGTCATTTATGAGGAGTTCGCAGATAAATACGAGCAAACCATGATCAGCTTGTCCTATACAAAAGTTTCACAACAAAACGGTTATGTGCGTTTTGAAAAGCAGGATGGCTATACGTATGAAGTCGATATCGAACTTGCTTGCACGCCGTTTCTCACCGAAACGGAGACGAGTTTGCTGAAATGCGACGACCCGTCTCTTGCACAACTCCATAAAGCCCATCTGAAGATTTATCAAGACGGCCGCATCAGTAGTGAAACGTATGGCTTTCTCCAATATCGCGTGGAGGCACAAAACTGATGCCAAAACTCGGTGAAAAAGGAGTCAGTCTTGTTGAAGTATTGGCCGCATTGCTGCTCGTGTCGATCATCGCGACAGCCGCATGGACGGCGCTGTCGATCGGCATGAAGCACACGACAGCAGAGACGAGCAAAACAGAAATCCAGCAAGACGCCAATATCATGATTTCACAACTATCAGCAGCCCACCGCCAAAGCGACAGCTATAAGATTCAATTTCAGAATGATCAATTATTACTTCAAACTTGCAGTGAGTCAGGATGCGGCGATTTTGAACCGGTGCTCGACAAAGCCTATGATTTTTCAGGCACTGTCATCAACGGCGTCAGTGCACCGAATGAATCCGCACTGATCGAACCGAAAAAAGAACATACCAACATTCAGTTGGAATTAACCAGAAACGGCCGAAGCTTGAGTATCCAGACGACTTTGACACGCATCCGCACAGATCGGCCATAGGAGGCGCCTTATGAAGAATATGAAAAACGACCAAGGTTATGCGCTCGTCATCGTCTTATTGATCATCGTGCTGTTCATGAGCCTCGCCGCTACATTTATGGCGGGTTCATTGAACCATGCAAGACAGGAAGCGACCGTCGATACGACGAACCAAGCTGTTGCCGCTGCCGAAATGGGGACAATCTTCTACAGCTCGGATTTTGAGCGCGAACTGAAATTATTAAAAGAAGAAATGCAGCAGGAAACCCAATTGCGCTTGAACGAACTGATTCTGTGCATCGAACAGCCAATCGGCGCCTTGTGTGATACTGAAGCGGAACGGACGGCGTGGGAAGAAAAAATCGATTTGGACATGAAAAATTTGTATGTACAGAATATCTTGGAAAAAAGCTCCGAGCTGGATAGTTTAAAGCTGGCCGGTGAAGAAACACCGTTTGACACTGAAGAAGTAAATTACCAAGTGAAATCGGCCGCCGCCATAAAGCTGAACGCAGCCGAAAAGAATGTCGAAGATCTGCTCATCACCGATAAAGCAGTGAAATGGGTGCAGGTCCAGTTGGATGTTGAAGGCCATTCGAACGGCACACAAAAAGAATTGAGAGCTACGTTCCAAGTGGAAATCCCAGACAGCTTTTTGAACAGCTCGGAGACTCGAAAAGTCAACACAGTCGTTATTGAAGAGGATGAGGATCTAACTTATGACAAAGTGTTTTCGCTGACACCTCCAAGCATTTCGTGCGCCGATTTATTAACAGCAGTCAGAAACAACAAGGCGGAGGCACCGTTTGAATGTAAAGCGACTGGCACTGAAACTTTGCAAGGTTTTTTGGCGAGTCTCGATGCTGATATGGACCCAAAAGATTTCCGTGTCTATACAGACGATTATAAAAAATATGTCTGTAATCCGAATTGCAATAACACCGACTTTGAAGGCATCAGCATCGTCGTCAACGAAAGCGACGCAGGTGCACCGAACAATATGAACAATTTAATCAACGCCAATTTGATTATTAACGGTAAGTTGTCTGTCGGCAATAACATTATCAACCTTGGAAAAAATGGGGAGAAACAGACGATCGTCGTTAAGGAACTTGATGTTGACGTCAATTTAAAGAATATGTTTAATACCAATTTCCTCATATTGGGCTATGCCGATTCCTCGAAAAAAGCTCGTATTGAATGGAAAAACCATATTGAAGTGTCAAACCATTCGAATCTGTGTTTGGATATTGACCGCATCAATCAAAGCGATCTCGACCGGCTGGCTCAGGAAGTGGACTTTTCAGATAGTGGGCATTTGATTTATTATACGGCCGATCCTAATAAACAATTCAAGCTAGTGGATAAAAACGGTCATGACCGGACAGTTAAAGTTGATAAAATCGAACATACCATGACCAGCATATACGTAACTCGATACAACGATTATTCTACATTTCTAGAAAACTGTGGAATCTCGATGAAAGATAGCAAAATTGTGCCGATCGATGTGTCGGTACCTGAACCGATCGGGTCCGGATTTGGCATGGAAGTGGAATATTAAAAAGAAACATGCACGGCGTAAGGGGGAGAAACAATGATTAAACTATTGATTTGGGTCATACTGGCCGCGGCAATTATGACCGCGACCGTATTTTTAGGGAAAGCGCAAAACAAGAAAAAAATGTACATCATCGCGATCGGCAGCTTGTTTGCTGCGGCAATCGCGCTGTGGATGCAAGGCAACTTCGCATGGCATATGAGCTTTCTTGCAATTCTCGGCTTGTCTCTTGTCACGGCTCTGTTATATATGAAAGTTGAAGAGCGCGAGCAGCTCGAGAAAGACCGACTAAAAGCGGAACGTCAGGCACTGAGGAATCAAGTGCGGGAAGAACCGAAACAAGCGCAAGCTTTGAAACAGCCTGAGCAAATAGTCGAACAACCCGCACAAGCACAACAAGAATCACCAACAGAGAAACCCGAGAAGGTATTTGGCATGGAGTCCATCGGCCCGGTCGGAAAGGGGAATTAAGATGGACAACAAGCAATTTGGAAAAGTGTTCGGCGGCGTGTTCGGGGCCGCCATTTTGGTATTTGGAACGGCGAATGCAGGCGCATACGCCGTCGATGAATGGATCTTTCCGTCGGCAAAATACGGCGAATACACGTATATCGGCACAACCGATGTTTCCAATATGGCAGTGGCAGATGCCAAGTCGATGTTTGTGACGCAAGCCGCGACATTCCGTGAGTCGGCAGAGCTGCATGTCACGTATTTGGATGAAACCGCGCAATATCCGTTGAAAGATGTGGAAATCTCGCTTGATGAAACAATGGAGCGTGCACAGAGCGGCTCACAAAATCATTTCATTTTTGATTTATCCGAATCGCAAACGCGGTCATTTTTGAAAAAACAATTTAACGGCATTCCGTTTACAGAAGCGGATATCGCCAATATCCACCTTCAGCTGGAAGACGCGCTAGAAGGCGGCCAGGCGGTGTCGCGCGCCGACATCAGCAGTGACGCATTGGAAATGCGACCGGACGTCGTGGCACAGACCAGTTTTTCGCATAGCTTAGAAACAGCCGATGCCCTGCAGGTGCTCGAGTCACTTGACGGAACAGTGCTTGCGCCGAACGAAACCTTCTCCTTTTTAACGACGCTGGAGGAATTGACATTGCTTGAAGCGACAGACGCTGAACTGACCGAAATCGCATCCGCCATTTACGGCGCGATGCTGCGGACCAATTTTCTCGTCGAACAGCGCAGCATTGGTGAATCTGTGCCGGAAAATGTGCCTGCAGGGGAAGAAGCGGCCATCAACCGGTCGCTCGGTGTTGATTTTGCATTCTCCAACCCAAATGCCAGCAGCTTTACATTGAATACGTATGTGCAAAACGGCGAATTGATGGCATCGATCCACGGCCTGCCATTCGTTCACATTTATGATATTTCCATAGCAAGCGACGTAGAAATAGAGCCAAGGCTCATCAAGCAATTCAGTGCATTCGTCTCGAGCGGCAATGAAGTGCGCGAAGAAGGACGCGACGGCAAACGCATCGAAGTGGTCCGCGCCATTTTAGAAGACGGCAAGGAAGTAGAAGTCGAGCCAGTTTCCAGCGATTTCTACCCGCCGGTGCACCGCGTCGAAGTATATCCGCTGACGCAGCCGGAAGCGCCTGCGACAGAAGGCGACACCGTCGTCGACTGGCCTGTACCGGGAGACCCAGACTTTGTCGACATCAACAATAACGGTATCCATGACGCAGCCGAACTCACTTACGGAGAAGGCGATACGATTGACTGGCCCGTGCCTGGAGACCCGGACTTTATCGACACAAACAATAACGGCATCCACGATCCGGCGGAACTCACCTATGAAGAAGGCACGATCTTGCCGGACGGTACGGTCATTCCAGGCACTGAAGGGGACGACTCTGCTAACCCGTCATCAGGTGGAGAAAACAACCCTGAAACAGACGATGACACAAATTCCGACAAGGAAGCGCAATATGATAAAGGCGGCAAACGGGTTCAGCCGTAACTGAGCAGAAAGGGGGAGTAGCATGGCCATCAAACGCAAAAGGCTCGGCGATATACTCGTCGAGCAAGGATTGCTGACGCAACAAGATCTTCAAGGAACGCTCGACGTCAAGACGACCGATCAAAAACTCGGCGATGCGTTATTGGCACGAGGGCTCATCACAGAACAGCAATTGATTGAAACGCTTGAAATGCAGCTCGGCATACCGCACGTCACGCTGTTCCGCTATCCTTTCGACCCAATGCTCTTTAACGTCGTGCCAAAAGAATTCGCCAAGCGCAAATTGCTCGTGCCGCTGAAAACTGAAGGCGATAAATTGTTCATCGCCATGACTGATCCGACCGATTTCATCACGATCGACGATTTGCGTCTGGCGACCGGTTTCCAGATCGAGCCGACCATCGCGTCGAAAGAAGACATCTTGAAGACGATCGCCAAATATTACGAAGAAGAATCGTACGATGAATTGCTCGAGGATTTGCCGGCGATGAACGAAGAAAAAACCGATGAACTGACCGACCTCGACGCGCCGATCGTGCGGCTGGTCAATCAATTATTGTCGAACGCCGTGTCGATGAAAGCGTCCGACGTCCACCTTGATCCGCATGAAGGCAAGCTGGTCGTGCGCTACCGCATCGACGGCACGCTGCGGACAGAGCGGGTGTTGCCGAAAACGATGCAACAAATGGTCACCGCGCGCATCAAAATCCTGGCCAATCTCGACATTACCGAAAACCGCATCCCGCAAGATGGCCGCATCAAGACAACGGTCGACTTCCGGGCAATCGATCTGCGGGTATCGTCGCTGCCGACGGTGTTCGGTGAAAAAATCGTTATGCGGATTTTGGATTTGAGCCAGAACTTGACCGATATCTCCAAACTCGGCTTTAACGCCACCAATATGGAACGCTTTATGCACGAAATCGATAAGCCGAACGGCATCGTCCTCATTTCGGGCCCGACCGGTTCCGGTAAATCATCGACTTTGTACGCGGCACTCAACAAACTCAATTCCGAAGAGGTCAATATCATCACCGTCGAAGACCCGGTGGAGTATCAGTTAGAGGGCATCAACCAAATCCAAGTGAACGCCAACGTCGGCTTGAGTTTCGCCGCAGGGCTGCGGTCGATTCTGCGCCAGGATCCGGACATCGTCATGGTCGGGGAAATCCGCGACAAAGAAACGGCCGACATCTCGATCCGTGCTTCACTGACAGGACACTTGGTTTTGAGCACGATCCACACGAACGACTCGATCGCCTCCATCACCCGTCTGATGGACATGGGCATCGAACCGTTTCTCGTCACCGCCTCGCTCAACGCGGTCATCGCACAGCGTTTGATCCGCCGCGTGTGCCGGGACTGTCGTGAAATCCAGCCGGCCACTGTCCGCGAGAAGGAAATTTTCCAAAGACGTGGCATCTCCATCGAGACGATCACTCGCGGTACAGGCTGTTCGCAATGCAATATGAGCGGCTATAAAGGCCGCATGGCGATACACGAAGTGCTCGTCGTCGACGATGCGATCAAAGACGTCATCAACCGCGGCGGCACTGCCGCAGAAATCCGTAAAATTGCCGTCGCCAACAAGACGATCTTTTTGATCGATGACGGCTTATTAAAAGTAAAGGAGGGCATGACGACGACGGAAGAAGTGCTCCGCGTTGCCATGAGTGACTAATATGACTGATACGGCTATCCAATTTATCGACAAAGTACTGACCTCGGCACGTGAACTTGATGTGTCCGATATCCACATGACGACAGGCATTCCGCCCGTCTTCCGCATGCACGGCACATTGAAGCGCTACGGTGAGGAGCGGCTCATGCCGGAAGACACCGAAGCGATCGCCAGAGCCCTCATGCCCGAAAGCCTATGGGACACATTCATCGAAAAAGGCGAGATGGATTATTCCTACTCGATTCCCGGCGTCGCCCGTTTCCGCGTTAACACGTTCCACCAGCGCGGCTCGATTTCTCACGCATTCCGGACGATCCCGACGGTCATCCCGTCGATCGATGATTTGAAAATGCCGGACACGTTGAAGAAGCTGTCCGATACGCACCAAGGACTCATTCTCGTCACCGGCCCGACCGGCTCCGGAAAATCGACGACCTTGGCGGCGATGATCCGCTATATGAACGAAAACATGACCAAGCACATCATCACTTTAGAAGACCCGATCGAGTATATGCACAAACACGGCACTTCGGTCATCGACCAGCGTGAAGTCGGCTTTGATACAAATTCGTTCGCCAACGGACTTCGCGCAGCCTTGCGTCAAGATCCCGACGTCATTTTGGTCGGAGAAATGCGTGATCTCGAGACGATTACCACTGCCATCACCGCCGCCGAAACCGGCCACTTGGTCATGGGTACGCTGCATACGTCGAGCGCGGCATCGACCGTCGAGCGGATCATCGATGTATTCCCGCCGGAGCAGCACGCGCAAATCCGTACGCAGCTCGGCGGCATTCTTAAGGCGGTCATCTCGCAGCGCCTGCTTCCGACAGCCGACGGCAAGGGACGCGTCGCCGCGACCGAAATCATGATCCACAATACAGCGATCGCCAACTTGATCCGCACCGAAAAAGTCCACCAAATTCCGAACGTCATCTTGACCAACCGGGCGGCGGGCATGCATCTCATGCAGACCTCGGTGCAGGAGCTGCTCAATAAAGGGCGCATTTCGAAACTAGTCGCGGCACCTTATTTGATCGGAGGCGAGGAGTAAGTGGCGCGCTTTAAATACGAAGGGCGTGACCGCAAGAAAGTGCGCGCCGGCTTTATCACCTCCGGTAACCGTAAAGAAGCGGTGCAGAAATTGCGCGAAGAAGGCATACGCGTCATCGACATCAGGGAAGTGCCGGTCGGAACGCTGCAAAAAGACATCACCTTCGGCAGCCCGGTCAAACGCGACCAGTTCATCATGTTCCTGCGCCAGTTTTCGACACTCATGCGCGCCGGTGTCACCATCGTCGACTCGGTCAAGATTTTGTCACAACAAGTCGAATCAAAAGCGCTGCGCAAAACGCTCGCGGAAATCGAAGAAGAACTGAGGAAAGGAAATTCCTTATCGGATTCGCTCGCAAAATATCCGAAAGTGTTTGAACCGCTGACGGTCAACTTGGTCAGGGCGGGGGAACTGTCTGGGAATATCGATGACTCGCTTGACCGTCTTGCTACGCATTACGATAAAGCGTACCAGACGAGGCAGAAAGTCATCTCGGCGATGAGTTATCCGGTCGTCGTCGGCATAATAGCGATTGCCGTCGTTATTTTCCTGCTGTCTTCCATCGTGCCGATGTTCGTTGATATGTTTCAAGGGTTCGGCGGGGAATTGCCGCTTATCACACAGATCGTTATGGAGGCTAGTGATTTTACGGTTCAGTACTGGTATTTGCTCATCTTGTTTGTAGGACTCTTTGTCGGAACCATTTGGCTCATGAAAAAGAGCGCACAAGGGCGCATGATCCTCGATACGCTCGTTTTGAAGATTCCGATCTTCGGAAAGCTGCTGCAGAAGTCAGCGCTCGCTCGCTTGACACGGACGCTCAGTTCTCTCTTCACCAGTTCCGTGCCGATCTTGCAAGCGATGACAATGACCGAAAAAGTTGTCGGCAACGCCGTCATGTCGAAAGTGCTGCTCGCATCGCGCGATTCATTGGAGCGCGGCGGCTCTCTTACAGCTCCAATGAAACAGCATTGGGCATTTCCTCCGCTTATCCCGCACATGATCGCAATCGGTGAACAGACAGGTTCCTTGGATCATATGCTTGCGAAAGTAGCGGAATTTTACGAGAAGGAAGTAGAAGCGGAGACAGATCGATTGAAGGCTTTGATTGAGCCGCTAATGATTGTCTTTCTAGCTGCGCTTGTTGGGACTATTGTCTTAGCGATTATGATGCCGATGTTTGAAATGTTTAATAATGTAGATAATATGTAGGTGTTTTAGAGAAAATAAAAAGAAAATATTTCTAAAAAAATAACCAAATAGATATTGTTTAATGCGTGACCATTGGTATAATAAAGTTGTGCTAATCTAGTACTTACTTAACAATATGACAGGGGGAAAAGAGAATGAAGAAATTTTTACAAAAGAAATTAAAAGACCAGAAGGGTATGACTTTGATTGAGCTTTTAGCAGTTATCGTTATCATTGCGATTATCGCGGCAATTGCAATTCCAGCGATTGGGAACATTATTGAGAACAGTCGTTATGGAGCTGCAAAAGCTGATTTCCAAAATGCAATTGCTGCTGCAAACCTTTATGTAGCTGAAGAAGGAGCTGTTCCTACTGAAGCACAATTAACAGCTGATTATTTTGCTGATAAAGGATCTATTAAAACTTTAACATTTGCTAAAGTAGGAACTACAAATGTACTAACTGTGGCAGGAAAATTTGAAATTAGTGGTGTTGAGAAAACTCTTGCTGCTAAAACTAATGCAGAATTAAGTGAGTTATCTGCAGCAGACTTTAAAGCATTAGTGAATCCATAATAAAGATATTTAAATGATTTAGATTTAATTAGGAGCTGATCAAATGGCCTTACTGTTTTTCCAGAAAAAAGCGCGCGTAGCGACGATTACGATAGAAGAAGATGCAATCCGCTACGTTGAGCTGAAGTCGGCGGAGCCGGTGTCACTGATCCAGGCGGAAGAGATTTTTCTTCCCGACGGTATCATGGACAGCGGCAAAATCGCCGACCCGGAAGCGCTAATTGCGGAACTCGGTAAGGCTGTCAATCAGTGGGGTCTCTCCAAAAAGTCAGTCCGATTCCTCGCCCCTGACGAATTTGTTATTATCCGCAAAGTTCCTTACCCCGAAGACGTCGAAGCCGACGAATTAAAAGGGCATTTCTTTATCGAAATCGGTTCGACATTATACTTGCCATTCGAAGACCCTGTATTCGACGTGGTGCCATACCACCCGGATACCGACGAACCAGAAGCGATCATCATCGCATCCAAAGAATCGGTGATCAAAGATTACGAAGACGCTTTTGACGGCGTTAAGCTCAAGCCGCTCGTCGCGGATATCGCCCCGCTCGCTTTGTACCGGTTGGCGTATCTCGAACACGACATTTCGGAAGACGAGCACATTATGTTGATCGACATTCAAGGAAAGAAAATGACCGTGTCGATTTTCCACGAACATTTCCCGATGTTCATGCGGCCTGTCGATCTTGAAGTGCTCGTTACCGACCCGACAGATCCAATGCAGCTATTGGTGGCGGTCGAAGAAGAAGCCGAGAAGCTCGGCAATTTCTACCGTTATAATATGAACGAAGGCGAACAAGGCATCACGAAAGTTATTTGCAACGGCGAGTTCGGCGATTGGAAAGCATTTTGCGGACGTTTGGCTGAGCGGCTTCAACTGGATGTCAATCCGCTTGTGAAGCTCGGAATCGAAGCGGGCGACAGAATCGTGCCGCCGAGATTCAACCGTGCGATTGGCCTTGCGTTGAAAGAGGTGTAGAGATGTTAGTCGATATAAATTTACTGCCCCAAAAAGAGCGCGACCGCCCCGCTGTTTTAATCGCGGCGGTCGCGATTTTATTGCTTGCCGTTATCATTTGGGCGGTGCTTGGCATGATGGCGAAAGCTGAGGCGAACGAACAGCAGGCGATACAAGCCCAGACGGACGCGGTTATCGCCGAACAAACCGAAATCCGTGCCGAACTCGAAGCGCGAGAAGGCATGAACGAAGAGCAGCAGCTCCAGTCAACGGTCGAATGGGCAGAAAGCTATCAATTTGATACCATTCCGCTGCTTGAAGAACTTGTGTCGCTGCTTCCGGCGCGCGGCTTTTTCCAAACTTTCTCCTATACAGGACTTGACCAAGCGCAACTGACCGTTCAATTCGATGCATCCCGCGAGTCGGCTTATTATTTGGCGCAATTAAAAGCGTCGGAATTGCTGGCATCTGCAACGCTTGATAGCGTCGCAACGGAAGTTTTTGAAGAAGCAGAAGAAGGAGAAGTTATCGTTGAGCCGAGCGAGCCGCGTTTTTTGGCGACGTATACATTGATCTTCCAGGACGAACGCATTCCGGTTGAAGGCGACGAAGAAGCGGCGGATGGTGAAGCCGCTGAAGCTGTCGAGCCTATCGAAGAAGCAACGCCGGAAACGACCGAAACTGAAGAAACTGACGTGGAAGTCGATGTGGACGTAGAGACAGAGGAATCAGGAGATGACGCCGCATGAGCAGCATGACGAAAAGCCAAAAAGAAAAAGCGCTCATCGCACTCGCCGTATTCTTCTTATTAGCTCTCGTACTTTACGCCTACTTCCTGGTCTATGCACCGGCTAAAGAAGCCCGCGAACTAGCCCAGCAATCGCTGGGTTCTGAACGCGACGTGCTGATGGCGCTGCAAACGCAAGTAAAAGAGCTGCCGGAAGGGGAATCTGTCAGCACGCTCGAGCTGCAGAAAAAGGTATCGATCGATCCGTTGTCGGAATTGATGGTGCTGCAGATCGAAGAGGCGGAACTATTGTCCGGCACACGCGTTGAAGCGATTTCTCTGACGGAAGCCGATGTTGCGCTTCCGGTTCCTGTCGAAGGCTTGGAAAACTTAAAAGAAGTGGAAACGACCGTGACGTTTACGGCAGAAGATTATAATGAAATTACCGCTTTCATCTCCGAAATCGAAACGATGGAACGCATACTTGTGGTCGAGTCGATCAATTTCGGCGCCAACCCAGAAATTCGTGAAGTGGTCGAAGAAACCGAACGCCTGCAAGTGACATTGTCGTTCGCGGCTTACTACCGTCCCGACTTGATCGCGTTAGGCGATACAGTGCCGAAAATTGATGCACCTGCGCCTGCCAACAAGCAAGATCCATTGCCGGCCAATGACGGCACAGAGTTCGCAATCGACGAAGAGGAAGAAGAGATTGACCCAGACCTCGAAATCGATCTGGACATCACCGTCGAAGAAAGTGCATCTCAAGGAGACTAAAAGGAAATCATTGTGATTTCCTTTTCTCTTTGTTTGAAAACGCTACGAAAATTCACTAATGAAAGAGGGACATTATGATTGCTGTCTATTCTGTTTTTGCTTCTGTCTTCGGGCTCGTGTTCGGCTCGTTTTATAACGTCGTCGGACTGCGCGTGCCGAAAAATGAATCGATCGCCTATCCGCCGTCCCATTGCACGAATTGCGACCGTCGGCTGACGGCACTTGACCTGGTGCCGGTGTTCTCTTATTTATTCCTGCGCGGCAAATGCCGGAGTTGCGGCGCATCGATCCACTGGGTCTACCCGCTCATGGAAGCGATCACCGCCGTTTTGTTCACCGCTGTGTTCTTGAAGTTCGGCTTCACGCCGGATCTCATTGTCGGCTTATTGTTCGTGTCGATGCTCGTCATCATCACGGTGTCGGACATCGCCTATATGCTCATTCCGGATAAAGTGCTGTTGCCGTTTGCGGCGGTACTGCTCGCACTAAGATTTGCCGTCCCGCTCGACCCGTGGTGGGATTCACTGTTAGGCGCGCTCGTCGGATTTTCCGTTTTGCTGCTGATCGCGGTACTTTCAAAAGGCGGCATGGGCGGCGGCGACATCAAACTGTTTTTCGTCATCGGCTTAGTGTTAGGTGCAGCGGGGACATTATTGACCTTGTTCCTCGCATCGTTCATCGGCGCAATCGTCGGCATCGTCATTTTGCGCATCCGCAAGCAAGGGCGCAAAACACCGATCCCGTTCGGCCCATCCATCGCACTCGCCGCCGTACTCGTCTATTTTTGGGGCGAGCAATGGATCGGCTGGTATGTGAATTTAGTAATGTAGACATATTAATATTATGTAAACTGTAAAACTGAAAACACTCAAAACTACTCGTGACATCTTCTGAAGATATGGAGCAAAACAGCGTAGACGCCTGCGGGAAAGCTCGGCGCTCGCCCGCGGCAAATGAATAGGCGAGGGGCAGCTGAGCAAGCTGTTTTGCGGAATATCAATTTATGATTAACTCAAACACATACCAAAAGCGACAGCACCGAAATCCGGCGCTGTCGCTTTTGGTATGCCTTAATTATTGTAATGGATCGGAGAAGCTGGTCCAAGATCGATGCCGAATAGCATCCAGACGATCAGCATCACGGTCCAAATGGCCATAAAGAAGATCGAGTACGGGAACATGACCGAGATCAATGTACCGATGCCCATCTTCTTATCGTATTTCTGTGCAAAGGCGATGATGATCGCGAAATACGTCATAAGCGGTGTAATGATGTTCGTCGACGAATCCGCAATGCGGTAAGCCATTTGCGTCAGTTCCGGCGAATAGCCGAGCTGCATCATGATCGGTACGAAGACCGGTGCGAGCATCGCCCATTTCGCAGAAGCGGAACCGATGAACAAATTGATGATCCCGACGACGACGATAAAGCCGATGATCAGCGGAATGCCGGTCAAGCTCATGGATTCCAGTGCTTCTGCACCGTAAACCCCTAGCACCATGCCGATGTTCGATTCCGCAAAGTAAGCGACGAATTGCCCGGCCGTGAAGGCGAGGACGATAAAGACGCCCATCGACGCCATCGTTTCGGACATTTGCTCCGCGACATCTTTATCGCTGGTGATGTTTTTCGTCGCGATTCCGTAAGCAAGACCCGGAAGGAAGAACAAGATCGTGATGATCGGAACGAGAGAACTCATGAACGGTGATTGGACGATGCCGCCGTCTTCACCGCGCAGTACGCCGTTTTCAGGAACGATGAGAAGAGCCGTCAAGATGACGCCGACAAGCGTCGCGACTCCAGCCCACAACAAGCCTTTTTTCTCGAGCGTCGTCAAGCCTTTCATGTCTTCGCGGAACTCGCCTGTGTATTCACCGAGGCGCGGTTCGACGATTTTTTCAGTGACAAGGGCACCAACAATTGTCAGAAGGAACACAGAAGCGATGATGAAGTAATAGTTCATCGCGATGTTCATGCCTTCCGCATAAGCCGGATCCATGATTGCAGCGGCGGAGATCGTCAGTTCACCGAGCATGGCGTCCGTTGCCGATAGCAATAAGTTCGCAGAGAATCCGGCAGAAACACCGGCAAACGCTGCGGCAAGGCCGGCGAGCGGGTGGCGGCCGAGTGCTGCGAAAATGACGGCACCGAGCGGAGGCAAGACAACATAGCCGGCGTCAGACGCGACACTTGCCATGATCCCGGCAAATACGAGTCCGCCAGTGATCAAATATTTCGGAATCGATAACACGAAACCGCGCAGTAAGGCCGAGATCAACCCGGTCCGTTCAGCGACACCGATCCCGAGCATCGTGACGAGCACGACGCCGAGTGGGGCGAAGCCGATGAAGTTACTGACCATGCTGCCGAATATGTATTGGATGCCTTCTGCATTCAGCAAGTTCTTGACTTCGACGATTTCGCCTTCTTGCCCTGGGTGCTCAACCGAGATGCCGAGGTTCGCCAGCACTGCGGAAATGATCAAGACAAGTATGGCGAGACCCGCAAACAGCGTGACCGGGTGCGGCAGTTTATTACCGATCGTTTCGATTCGGTCGAGGGATTTTTGGAACAATCCTCGTCTTTGTTTTTTCAAAATAGACAAACTCCCTTCAAACAATTGATGTGAAAAAGACTATCTAATTATTGTGTAATAGTAATTTTCGAAAAATTAAAGCTGTTACTCAT
This sequence comes from Planococcus sp. ISL-109, assembly GCF_018613655.1. GTDB lineage: Bacteria > Bacillota > Bacilli > Bacillales_A > Planococcaceae > Planococcus. The sequence continues at coordinate 910,620 of NZ_JAGGPW010000004.1, read as the reverse complement.
TATAAAACGTTCATAATCATAAGAAAAGCATATTACGGAAGTGCCAATTGCGTTAATTTTGAATAATATTTGATCATAACAATAGATGCCTTCATGATGGGCTTCACGGCACTTAGCCCCAAAGCCAGTGTTGGGAAAAAACTTTTGAAAACGGATGTTACCAATGAAAGCGCTATCTTGAAATCGTGAATATGAACCTTGAATTCTGCTCAAATCCCGAATTTCGCCATTTTGCCGTGGTTCTTGCCGAATGGTATGATGACTGTGAAAAGGAGGGATATTAATTATGAAATTCACATCGAAACACCCGGTCATTTTAGCGTCGCAATCACCGCGCCGCCGCGAACTGCTCGGTCTGCTCGGCATTCCGTTCGAGGTGACGCCAAGCGAACGGGCAGAGCCGGACCCGAACAATTTCCAAACTGTACTCGGCTATGTGATGGCTTGCGCGCAACAAAAAGCGGCGGACATCGCGCAACATGAGAAAGACGCGCTGGTGATCGGCGCGGATACAATCGTCGTATTGGATGGAGACATTCTGCTCAAGCCGCAAGACAAAAACCAGGCGGTCGCGTATCTCCAGCGCCTATCCGGCCGCACGCACGAAGTCATCACCGCGGTGACGGTACGCCAAGGGGCGAGCGAGTTGTCGTTCCATGAACGCGTTAAGGTGCGTTTTTATGAACTGCCGGCCAGTTGGATCGTTGCCTATACCGACACCGAAGATCCGTACGATAAAGCAGGGGCATACGGCATCCAGACCCTGTCCGGACTGTTCGTCGAAGGCATCGAAGGCGACTATAACGCTGTCGTCGGCTTGCCGGTCGCAAAACTCCTTCAGCAGCTGACGCACGCAGGCTACGCCCGGATCGAAGGAGCGCATGATTATGCCAAATGACCAAGCGCTTATGATACGCGATGTCCACGTTGCTGACCGTCCGCGCGAGCGGCTCATCAAACAAGGGGCGGTGAGCTTGTCCAATCAAGAGCTCATCGCCATTTTGCTGCGCACCGGAACGCGCGAAGAGTCGGTGCTGCATATCGCCAACCGCGTGCTCAAGCAGTTCGAGCATCTCCACGAACTTAAACACGCGGCCATCGAAGAGTTGACGGCGATCAACGGCATCGGCCAAGCGAAAGCGGTCCAACTGTTAGCCGCCGTCGAACTCGGCCGGCGCCTCGCGTCGAAACAAACCGACGAGCGCTTTACGATCCGTTCCCCGAAAGACGCCGCCACCTATTTGATGGACGACATGACCTCGCTCAAGCAAGAACATTTCGTCTGTCTGTTCCTCAACATCAAAAACCAAGTGATGCACAAACAAACAATCTTTGTCGGCAGCCTCAACGCCTCTATCGTGCACCCACGCGAAATCGTGCGTCCATAAGGGCTTATAGAAAACCTGCTTTCGCAAAGCAGTAAGGGAATATCACAATACTTTACCCTTATCATCAGTCAACTTATCTGAAAGGGAAACCGGACAGGGAGTGTAGCATGTTGAAAAAGCCGTAAGTTGCTTAATTGCCAAAGCACGACTGAATGGCGAGATGAAACGTATGAATAAGGATGAAAGCTAAACTGCTTGAATGATAGCTCAAGAGGGACGACGGGGACCTTTAGCGGGAGGCAATGATTTACGCTATTTGAAATGTGCTTCATTCTTAAAAATTTCGAGAATGATGAAGTGATACCATTTCACCCAACTTTAGTATAAAAGTAACGAGCGAACGTCACATCCGACATCATACATGCGATATTTCTATAAATCTAAATGGAGATTACCTAAGTCAGAATGCCTTATGGGCTATGCATAAATGATGCTGAATATCTGATAGGGTAACGGAGCTCCCATAGTAGTCCGAGCTAGGGAAAGCCTAGTACATGGCGAAGGGGAGCAGTTTACAATGTTAATACCAAATTGGGAAGGAGCGGAGGCTCTATGAGAATTCCAAAAGTAGTATTAAGTCGTCTAACTACCAAAGCAGAAGATGAAAACTATGTATTTGAACGATTGTATCGTAACTTATACAACAAAGAGTTCTATTTTGAAGCTTACGCAAAACTGTACAGAAACAAGGGCAGTCATACAAAAGGAATCAATGAGGATACGATTGACGGAATGAGTTTAAAACGTATAGAAAAACTCATTGCGAGAATAGAAGATCAAACGTATCAACCAAATCCAGCACGACGGACGTATATCCCAAAGAAAAACGGGAAAACACGACCGCTTGGCATTCCTACTTTTGAGGATAAACTAATCCAAGAAGTTGTTCGGCAATTGCTTGAAAGCATTTTTGAGCCGCAGTTCACAGTACATTCTCATGGATTTAGACCAAATCTTAGCTGTCATACAGCGTTAAAAGAAATCCGTAATACTTTTACGGGAACCAGATGGTTTATTGAGGGTGATATTAAAGGGTTCTTCGATAACATAGACCACCACATCCTAATTAGCATTTTGCGAAAACGGATTCGAGATGAAAAACTCATCAATTTAATCTGGAAATTTTTGCGGGCAGGTTATGTGGAAGATTGGGTGTTTCATAAAACCTATAGTGGTGCACCACAAGGAGGGATTATCAGTCCTCTATTATCGAATATTTATTTAAATGAACTCGATAAATATGTGGAGCAATATATTGAACACTATAATAAAGGTAAAAAACGTATCCATAATATTAGATACCACAATCTCGCATCCAAAATCGCTAAAAGAAAAAGTAATAACAAACGTGATTGGGCTATTTTATCCGAAGAGGAAAAGAAAGAACGCTTAAAGGAACTGAAAACCCTTTATAAGGAACTGCAAAGCCATGACAGCAAAAACCTTTTCGACCCAAATTACCGGCGTCTAAAATATGTTCGTTATGCGGATGATTTCATACTAGGCGTCATTGGTAGTAAAGAGGAAGCCGAACAAATTAAGCAAAACTTGACATGGTTCTTGAAAGAACAGCTGATGCTAGAATTAAGTGCTGAGAAAACCTTGATTACCCATAGCGAGAAAAATGCCCGTTTTCTTGGGTATGACATTCGGGTTGCCAGAGATTGGCACCGAATGAAGATGCCGAACGGAACCAAAAAGCGGAAGTTTAACTATCAAACAAAACTTTTCGTTCCGCATGAAAAATATATCCAAAAGCTTGTACAGTTAAATGCGTTAAAAATAGGACCGAACAATGGTTGGAAACCTATTCATCGCCCGTATCTGGTTCATAACGATGACCTCGAAATTTTACGTACGTATAATGCAGAAATAGAAGGCTATTACAATTATTATCGCTTGGCGAGTAACGTACATGTTTTACAATCATACCGACAAACGATGAAATACAGCATGATTAAAACGTACGCGAATAAATACAAATCTACCGTTAGTAAAACTATTAGTAAGTTTAATATTAACGGGGGATTCGGGGTTCGATATGAAACAAAAGAAGGCAGCAAAATAGCCTGCTTTACGGTGCAACGAATGGAAAAAAACGATGCAATTACTCAACCAAACTTTGATACAGTTGAAAATACATTAGTTTACTCCGGGCGAACTAGCATGATTGACCGTTTACTTGCCGAAAAATGCGAATGGTGTGCTGCATCAGGTATACCGCTTGAGATGCACCATATTCGCAAATTAAAAGATTTACAAGGCAAGAAGAAATGGGAGCAAAGAATGATCGCCCGTAATCGTAAAACGATGGCTCTATGCGTATCATGCCATCACGATTTGCATAATGGCAAGTTAGATTAAAGTAAATGGAAAGCCGTATACTCTGAGAGGAGTACGTACGGTTTGGAGGGGAGTTCTTGGAAACCTAGTATAGCAATATACCAAGGCACCGGGTTCTCACCCTACTACCGCGAAGCCGTCAGACGCTCAGCAGCTTCAATCGTATGTTCGCATAACCATCGTGCGACACGTTCGTAACTGAAAAGCTTACGCATGCTGTCTGAAAGTCAAATGACTGGAAGAGAGTCGTGAACTCTTCGCTCGATAGGTAAAATGATAGGGTAACGCCTTGAAGTGCCTACTCTGATACTCCGACATGCAAATCCTGAATGTGTAAAAGGGGTTTGTGTGAAGCTCGGTAAAGTCGGCTGAAAGTTGTCGTAGTGCTAATCTAGTAACCGAAAGCTAACCAGAGGTGGTTGGTGCAACCGATAGGTCGGGAGTCGTAAAAAACTTAATATGGTGAGAATGTGGTAAAACACTGACGAACTAGCGAATGAAATGTCTGTAAGTGTGACTATTCAGAAATGAGTGGGCTTGATGAAAGAATCAAGTGCGTTCCGTGGGCGAGTACCTATGGTGGTTTCGAAAGCTCCATGCACCGTTACAGGCGGTGGAGAGAACGTCAGGCAAGAGCTAGCACCTACGTTAAGGTATAGATAGAGTGAAGGGAACGTGGAAAGCTATCGACATGGAGAGTGCACACTCGGTGAAGTGGTAGGAAGGAAAGGATTCATCTATAACTTCCTTTAACGATAGTGAGAGTAGAGGCATGAGCGTTGAAGTTTCTGTAATGGAAATGGAGCAATAGCCTCAAGTCGAATGTCTATTATTATTTCAACTCAATCACCTTAAGGATTCTCGTATGACGAAAAAGGTCACGAGCCAAGATCGGAGCGTGATAGACCTTGAAAGAAAATTATAAGAAAATCCCAAAGATGAAAAATACGCGATTACGCCATGCAGAATATTATGGCATGACCGAAACCATGGACAGGCTTTTTGCAGAAAGTAGAGAAAACCAAAAATTCACGGATCTAATGTCCATTATTACTTCAGACGATAATATTCTCCTCGCTTATCGAAACATCAAGCGGAATAACGGAAGTGCAACGGCTGGAGAGGACAAAATCACAATCGCTGATATCGAAAAGTTGAGCACAACCGACTTTATCGAGATTGTGAAGAAACGATTCGCACATTACAATCCTCGGAAAGTAAGACGTGTGGAAATACCAAAGCCTAACGGAAAAACGAGGCCTTTAGGGATACCTTCGATGTGGGATAGAGTAGCGCAACAATGCATTCTCCAAGTTTTAGAACCGATATGCGAAGCTAAATTCTATAAATACAGTTTCGGTTTCAGGCCGACCAAATCCGCCGAAAATGCGATTTCCATGTGTGCAGGACGGATCAACAATAATAAAATGCAATACGTGGTGGATGTTGACATCAAAAGCTTCTTTGATGAAGTAAAACATTCAAAACTGATGCAACAAATGTGGACCATGGGCATCCGGGATAAACAGTTGCTTGTTATCATCCGGAAAATGCTGAAAGCTCCAGTCGTCTTGCCAGACGGCGAAATTGTTTATCCGACCATGGGAACGCCACAAGGTGGAATACTTTCCCCATTGTTAGCCAATATCAATTTAAATGAATTTGATTGGTGGATTGCGAACCAATGGGAAAGTAAAAAGTGTCGCAATATAAACGATTACCTGAACAAGAAAACGGGACTGTACAGCCATCAATATAGATATGAGCAATTACGTAAAACTTCTAAACTGAAAGAAATGTACATTGTCCGCTACGCTGACGACTTTAAAATCTTTACGACAACACGCTCCAACGCCGATAAAATATACATGGCAAGTAGAATGTGGCTGGAAGAACGGTTGAATCTTCCGATTTCCGAAGAGAAATCCCAAATTACAAACCTGAAAAAGAAAAGTAGTGAATTTCTTGGGTTTGAATTGAAGATGGAACGGAAAGGAACTGACCGTTTAGGGCGTAAAAAGTTTGTCTGTCAATCCCGTATAGCAGAAAAAGCACGAACGAGGATTAAAAAGCAACTTAAAGACCAAATCAAACTAATGCAAAAAGCACCTAGTGGAACTGACTTAATCAAAAACGTGCAGATCTATAACAGTATGGTGATTGGCATTCACAACTATTACCAAATCGCAACTCAAGTAAATGCCAGCCTGATGCCTATACAATATCAACTGACACTGGTCGAGCGTCATCGATTAAAACAGTTTTCGCTTAGGAAAACAACCAACTACCCAATCAAAGACAAAGGCATTAAACCTTATTTAAAGTCGGAAATGACAAGGTATATAAACGGATATCCCCTGATACCAATTGGATTCGTCAAAACGAAAACAGCATTGATGCCCAAAAATGGTGTTAATAAATTCACCAAAGAAGGACGTGCGCTGATGCATCGTGAACAGAATGCAGTCCCAAGCTGGAAATTGCAATGGATTAGAAAGCATCCAGTCTTAGACGGACGAGCATCAATTGAATTCAATGACAATCGAATCTCACTTTTCATTTCTCAAAATGGAATGTGTGCAGTAACGGGGGAAGAATTAATCCTTTCTGAAATGGACTGCCATCATAAGACGCTATGGAGTGTCACGAAAGACGACAGATACTCGAACCTGATATTAATTACCAGGGATGTCCACCGGCTAGTGCATTCTACAGAAAGTGATATTGTCCAAAAGTATCTTCGATTTTTAAACTTAGATGGGGAACAGCTGAAAAAGCTGAATACGCTCCGTCTTTTGGTTGGAAATGAAGCAATCGAGTAATGGGGTTTACGCATAATTGGACAGGTTGAGAAAAATGAAATAGATAGACAATCGATGGAACGCCGTGTGCAATGAAAGTTGCACGCACGGTGTGAAGCAGGGGAAAAGGTGGAGATCATTTCAAAGCCTTACCTATTGCTATCGTCCGGAAACCCCGCCCCGTCGCCCGAAGACATCGATGTCACCAAGCGGCTGATGGAAGCCGGCTCGATCATCGGCATCGAACTCCTCGACCACAGTGTGCGCTGTTCCTAGACAATCTGCATAGAAATGTGCAATAAAACTAGGCAAAGATTATCTATCTTTGAACTTTACACTTGAATAGGTTGGTGAAATTCCAACTCATCGTTCAATGTTGGGAACGATGCTCTGAAACTCCGACATGCATGAATGGTTAACTATATTTGTGTATGAAGCTCGGTAAAGGCGTTGAAAAACAGACCTGTGAAGTGGTTAGTGAAGTAAGCGGGAGGCTATAAAACTGTCATGCTGACTCACCAGGAATCCTCGTATGTACGGCTCGTAAAGTGAGAGGGAAACGAAAAGGAAGTTTCTCGCTTCTGTTAAAGAAGTTTAATCGTGGATTTTGTATTTGTGGTTGCAAAATCTGTACTACTCCTATAAAGGAATAGTGTCTTGCGTCCTCCCAACAGTGGGCAAAAAGACGGTTAACGGGTCAAAGAGGACAGCTAAAACAGTTATGAAAAGCTAGAGTGTAAGGAACAGCGGAACCACAGAAGATGATGATAAAAGGAGTTAACCTTGATGCATCTAAATTGAAGGAAATAGCAATTGAATCTGTGGGGCAGCAGCCCGTAGTAGCATCGAAGTTTCTGTAATGGAAATGGAGCGAAGGGGCATAGTCAACTTGATTAATTAAATCAACTTGTTAGGGAAGCCGTTTGGGCACATCTGATTAAAACCTTGCATTCTCCCAATAAGGAGATGAATCGCAATGGTACAAAAATCTAACTATCTAAAATCGGAACAAGAACTAAGGGATAAACAGGACGAATTATACAAAAAGACCATCGAAGGCCTACGAGAAAAAGGACAATCACCTGGCCACAAAGATTTATTGGAGTTAATGGCAAATGAAATTACGATTTTAACGGCCATCCATCATGTTAAAGCCAACAAAGGGAGCCGAACAGCCGGAAGCGACCATAAATTAATGAAGCCAGACATATTACAAAAAGATTATCCTAATGTCATACAGCTGGTACAAGAAAGCTTTCGGAAATATCGTCCTGAACCCATTAGAAGAAAGTATATCCCAAAATCAAATTCTGAAGGCTTACGTCCTTTGGGTATACCCAGCATTGTGGATCGAATCGTCCAAGAATGTGTGCGATTGATTATAGAGCCCATCTTAGAAGCTCAATTTTTCCAACACTCATATGGTTTCAGACCCATGAGGGATTCAAGCATGATCTGTCCGCGTAACTGATATTGTCCATATTACGGGTCATTACTGGGTAATCGAAGGAGACATCAGCAAATTCTTTGATTGCGTTAACCACACGACCCTGGTAAAGAAACTATGGAATATGGGAATCAGGGACAGACGAGTCTTAATGATCATTAAGGCGATGTTGAAAGCTGGAATTATGGGGGAATTGAGGGAGAATCCTGTCGGAACACCACAGGGAGGGATTATCTCTCCTCTGTTGGCAAATGTCTATCTTCATTCATTTGACCAATGGGTGACTAGGGAATGGGAAGATAAGAAAACGCAATATCCGTATGCACAGAAATATAAAAAGTTTGATAGACTACGGAAAACAACACAGCTAAAGGAAACTTATCTGGTTCGATACGCAGACGACTGGGTGCTCATCACCAGTTCAAGACGTAATGCAGAAAAATGGAAATTCAGAATTACGAAATATCTAAAAGAGCGATTAAAGTTAACGTTATCTGAAGAAAAAACGCTCATAACGGATATAAGAAGACGACCAATAAAATTTCTCGGCTTTGAAATCAAAGCAATAAAAGGGAACGCAAAACATGGACATATTCTCGTCAGTAAACCTAATCAACAACGATTAAAAGAAAAAGTAAATGAAATTCATAAAACCATCAAAAAAATAAAGAGTGCTACCAAGAAAGAAGACCTAATTCACTGGATAAATCTCATCAACTCTAAGATAAGAGGGCTTATTCAGTACTATGAATGTACAACGAAGGTAAATGTGTACGCACGAAAATATTCAGACAAACTCCACTACGCGGCATACTTAAAGCTACGAAAGCATGGGGGCTATAAGTTGCCTGCAAAACAAGTGGATAACCTTCGATCACTACACGAAAAGTACAACACAAAAATACCGGTTATCGAATATAATGGGTTGAAAATAGGTATAACAAGGCTGGACTTCTGCACATGGCAAAAAGCTAAAAACAAAAGCCCTAAAGAAACGCCATACATTGAAGAAGGTCGCCGCGTTTATATGAATCGAACCGGTAATAAACCCTTAAAGGTAAGAGCTGATGAACTTCTAAGTATGAATTGGTCTAAGATAATAAAAATCGGGCACAAAGAAAAGCTGTATAACTTTGAGTATTTTATGAATCGAGCATACGCTTTTAATCGTGATAAAGGGAAATGTCGAGTATGTAAAGAGGTACTACAAGGGAACGATATTCATATACATCATATCAACCCTAAGTTATCTCTGGATGAGGTGAATCGTGTATCCAACCTTGCATCCATGCATAAAAGTTGCCATCAAATGATTCATAGCACGAGAGATTATTCAATGGTCGGAAAGAAAACTTGGGAAAAAGTTCTTGGTTTTAGAGAAAAGTTGAGCATAATTTGAATAATTAGGTTGATGGAACGCCGTATGAGGTGAAAATCTCACGTACGGTGTGAAGTGGGGGAAAAGAACTCCTAACGAATAATGTCGAGGTTGTTTCTTACCTATCACTATTCATCATCGGCGACCACCAATTCACTTCATTGAAAGAAAAGGGGTTCATGTAGCACTGTATATTTTTTTTCAAATGTTCTATAATGGGAGGTATTGTGCAAAGCTGTTGCCGGTACCCCCGGTTTACATAAGAAGGGAACGATCAATGTGTTTGGATTTGCTTCGAAAGATATCGGCATCGACCTCGGAACGGCGAATACGCTCGTCTATTTAAAAGGGCGCGGCATTGTGCTCCGTGAACCGTCGATCGTCATTAAAAATACCCGCACGAACGAAATCGTCGCTGTCGGCAAACGCGCGCGCGACATGATGGGCCGAACGCCGAACAATATCGTCGCGCTGCGTCCGATGAAGGACGGCGTCATTTCCGATTACGACACGACGCTCGCGATGATCAAACATTGCATCGCACAGGCGACCGGAAAAGCGCCCGGCAAATGGCGCGGCGGCAAGGTGATAATCTGTGTTCCTTACGGAGTTACTTCTATAGAAAAGCGCGCCGTATTGGATGCAGCGCGAGCTGTCGGGGCGAGCGAAGCGTATACGATCGAAGAGCCGTTCGCCGCTGCAATCGGCGCAGGTCTTCCGGTATGGGAACCTGTCGGCAGTATGGTCGTCGATATAGGAGGCGGTACGGCGGAAGTCGCCATCATCTCGCTCGGCGGCATCGTATCGAGTGAATCGATCCGCGTCGGCGGGGACGAGATGGACGAAGCGATCATCCATTATGTCCGCAAAACATACAACGTCATCATCGGCGAACGGACAGCCGAAAACCTGAAAATGGGGATCGGCACCGCCGCGGTGATGGATGAAGCGGAAAGCGAAGTGTCCATGGAAATTCGCGGCCGTGATCTGTTGACGGGCTTCCCGAAAACTTTGACGATCACCGCGACTGAAATGGCGCTGGCGCTGAAAGAACCCGTCACGAAAATCGTCGAAGGGCTCGGGGCTACGCTCGAGAAGACACCGCCGGAACTTGCCGCAGACATCATGGACCGCGGCATCTTTTTGACGGGCGGCGGAGCGTTATTAAAAAACCTCGACAAAATGATCGCGGAAGCCATCGGGATGCCGGTGTTTATTGCCGACCATCCACTTGATTCCGTCGCGCTCGGCACTGGGCGCGCTTTGGACAATTTCGAGCGCTACCGTACCGCGATCGAACGTCGCTGATATTTTTCAACCTACATTACATGAGCCAATCAATAAGGAGGATCGCCTCATATGCCACAGTTTTTAACGAATAAGCGGCTTATCCTGCTGTTGATCGGCGTTATCCTGCTCGTCGCACTCATTTCCTTGACGCTCCGGGACCGCGGCCAAGTGTCTCTGCCGGAACAAATCGTCAAAGAAGCGGTCGGTGCGGGGCAATCGGTATTTTCACGGCCGGCCCATTTCGTCACAGGGGTTTTTGACAATATCGACTCGCTGATCAACACGTTTGAAGAAAACCGCTTGTTGAAAGCTCGCCTCGAAGAATTTGCGGGCGTGCAAGCAGAAGTGACCGACTTGCGTTCGGAAAACGGAGAACTGCAAGAACTGCTCGATAAAGAAGAAAGTTTGCGTGAATACAACCCGATCCAAGCGGTAGTCATCGCGCGCAATCCTGATCAATGGGAGGAAAAAATCATTTTGAACCGCGGCACCTCCCATGGCATCCAGGAAAACATGGCCGTTATGACCGCCAGAGGCTTGATCGGCAAAGTCACCATCGCGACACCGACCACCTCGACCGTCGAATTGGTAACGACACAAAACCCGAACTACCGCGTATCCGCGATGGTGCTCGGGGAAGATGATGTGTTCGGCTTGATCGAAGGCTACGACGCTGAACGCCGTGAACTACTCTTGAAACGCGTCGACTTTTCGGTCGATCTGCAAGAAGGCGACCAAGTCGTCTCGAGCGGCCTCGGCGGGATTTTCCCGAAAGGCATCATCATCGGCGAAATCACGGAAGTGACGATCGATGAATTCGGCCTGACCAAGCTCGCTTACGTCAAACCGGCGGCTGACTTCTCGATGCTCAACCACGTCATCATTGCCGACCGGCTCATGCCCGAAGTGGACGGAGAAGACAACGGATTGACGGCGGAGGAGGATGAGGAATCATGATTCGATTTCTCGTCCCGATCGTCTGTCTCGTTTTATTTTTCGTTGAACCGATATTCGGTTTGTTTTCACCCCTTTCCATCGGCGGATCTTTGTATTACATCGTCCCGCGTTTTCTCATTTTATTCCTGATTTTTTTGAGCGTTTTCTACGAGTTGCGCCATGCCTTGTTTTACGGTTTGTTCTTCGGTCTCTTGTATGATGTCTTTTACATTGATATTATAGGATTATATTCTTTTCTGTATCCGGCTGTCTGCCTGATCGCCGCGTACGTTTTCAAAAAGATTCCGCAAAATCTGCTATCAGCGACGCTGCTGGCACTCGGTCTGCTGCTGGTGATGGAAGTGGCGCTTTATTTATTCTTCCTATTGATTGGTTTAACAGCGGCGCCGGCCGGTACGTTCCTGACTGCTAGATTGTGGCCGACTTTGATCGCCAACTCCCTGTACCTGGTGCTTGTCGGCTGGGTATTCAGGTCGATGATGGTGACGCAAGATCCACAGCGTGACAACAGGCTCGGGTTATATTAATGAAAGCGCAGGTGACAGGTTTTTTGAAAAATATCGTGAATATTAAAGGAACGAACAAAGGGCTTCTCATCCAGCTCAACGACATGACTTCATACACGGAGATGTTGGACGAGCTGAAGAAAAAAGTATCCGACCCTGCGCTTGAAGGGGATGCGGAAGTGCAGATCCAATTGGCCAACCGGCATTATAGCCAAGAGCAATTGGATGAAATCAAAAAAGCGATCCAAGATAATTCGAAACTGAAAGTGATCGGCACGAAATGCGATGTCGTCACCGTCGAAGAATGCAACCGCATGATCAGCGAGCGCCAGTCGGAAACATACGTCGGCATCGTCCGTTCAGGCCAAGTTGTGCGTGCCAAAGGCGACCTTGTCGTCATCGGCGACGTCAACCCGAATGGCCGCATCGAAGCGGGCGGCAACGTCTATGTGCTCGGGCGCCTAAAAGGCATTGCCCACGCTGGAGCTTCCGGCAACCGTGAAGCCGTCATCGCTGCCTCATGGCTCGAAGCGACGCATCTCATGATCGCCGATGAAATCGAGACCATGACCGATGAACTTGACAGCTTGTTGGAGCAACCCGAAATGGAATGCGCTTATTTACATACGAGCGGCAAAATCATCATCGACCGTTTGCAGGAACTGAGATTCCTGCGGCCGCAAATTTCTACGTTTAAAGGAGGAAGCTAGTGTGGGAGAAGCTATCGTAATTACATCAGGCAAGGGAGGCGTAGGCAAAACGACGTCTACTGCGAACCTCGGCACTGCATTGGCTCTTCAAGGCAAAAAAGTATGCTTGATCGATACCGATATCGGTTTGCGCAACCTGGATGTTATTTTAGGCCTCGAGAACCGCATCATCTACGATTTGATCGATGTGCTCGAAGGCCGCTGCAAAATTCACCAAGCGCTCGTCAAAGACAAGCGTTTTGAAGACAGATTGTTCCTGCTTCCGGCAGCACAGACGGCCGATAAAAACGACGTCAACCCGGAGCAGATGAAAGAACTGGTCGATAGCATGAAAGAGGATTATGATTTCATCCTCATCGACTGCCCGGCCGGCATCGAGCAAGGCTATAAAAATGCGGTGGCCGGTGCAGACCGCGCAATCGTCGTGACGACACCGGAAATTTCCGCTGTGCGCGACGCTGACCGCATCATCGGCTTGCTGGAGCTGGAAGAAAACTTGGATGCGCCGAAACTGATCATCAACCGGATCCGTCCGCATTTGATGGAAGCGGGCGATGCACTCGATGTCAACGAAATCACGACGCATTTGTCGATCGATCTACTCGGCATCGTGCCAGACGACGAGCGCGTCATTTCAAGTTCGAACAGAGGCGAACCGGTCGTCATGGATCCGTCCAACCCGGCAGCACTCGGCTACCGCAACATTGCGCGCCGCCTGCTCGGAGAATCGGTGCCACTGATGACGATGGACAAACCAAAAGCCGGCATGTTCGGCAAATTGAAATCCATCTTTACAAGTAAATAATCAGAAACACCACTGCGGATGCAGTGGTGTTTTTTTGTTTAAGATTTTTAGAGAAAGAGTATAGCAAAAAGCTTGCGCTCCGGGCGGATGCTTTCCGAGGGGTGGGAATCGAGCCTCCTCGCTCGCTGCGCTCCCTGCGGGGTCTCTCAAACCCACTTATCCCTCCGGAGTCACCGCCCTGCACTCCAGCTTTAGTTTTCATGCGAAACTAAATAGCATCGCTGTTCATCGAAGGTAAGTTTTTGAAGAAATTTATTCTCCAAAAGCTTCAGGTGTTGCCGCTATTAATAGTGAGTGTAAGTCCATGAAACAACATCCATATCTAAGAAGATTTCTTTCCACGGCAAATAGCATTGAGAGAGGGCTATCTAGGTCACTCACATTGCTCAGCGGAATCTCAGAGCAAGTCCGCGTCTAGGGGGTAGCCGAAGCTGGGAGACAGCTGCGCCCTTCAGCTGGCTTTCTGCGAGAGACATCCCCAAAGCGGCGCTTTCGTCTAGCCCACAGACGCTATCATCGTAAATGGACGAATTTAATAAATCACTTCTAGCTATTATTTAATACCTATAGGGTTACTGCTGACTTTTAATGCATACTCATCACTAAATATTTTTCTTTCCACTGCCGCAAGAAATTTTGAGAAATCATTATGATAATCTCTCTCTATTAACAATGAAATCTCCAAGCAAGTCCGCGCACACGGGGTGGCCGAAGTAAAGAGACGACCGTGAACTTTGGTCGGCTCTTTATGGGAGGCATCCCCAAAGCGGCGCTTGCGGCTAGTTCGCAGACGCTATCATCGTACCAAGACGAAACTTACTAAATCATTTATAACTATTATTTGAAATCACAATATCAGACGGGACTGCTATAGTAGACGATCTCCCTGACTATCTTTCTTTCCATTGCAAATAGCATTTCGAGAGGGCTATCCAAATCACTCGCATTTCTCAGCGAAATCTTTAAGCAAGTCCGCGCACACGGGATAGCCGAAGTAGGGAGACAGCTGCGCCCTTCAGCTGGCTTTCTGCGGGAGGCATCCCCAAAGCGGCGCTAGCGGCTAGCACTACGAAGCCATCATCAAAGGAGACACTTTATGCTCAATCCTTCTATATAAATATCGATTCCACATAATCAATGAGCAACATCACGAACTCTTTTCAGTTCTGTATTGACTCAAGACTCCCCACATGATATTATTTTAATGTTATGTTTGTAGCGCACCCGTGCTACAACCGCTCGAACCAGGTCTTAAAGTATCGACTGATCACCTGGATAGGCGAGTCTTAGTCTAAGAGGAGGTGCAAGGATATGTACGCAATTATTGAAACTGGTGGAAAACAAATCAAAGTGGTAGCTGGCCAAGAAATCTACGTTGAGAAAGTGAACGCAGAAGATGGGGACACAGTAACTTTTGACAAAGTTCTATTTGTAGGTGGAGACGATTCTAAAGTGGGTGTTCCTTTCGTAGAGGGCGCAACTGTTACAGCGAAAGTTGAAAAACATGGCCGCGCTAAGAAGATCACTGTCTTCAAATACAAAGCGAAAAAGAACTATCACAAAAAACAAGGTCATCGTCAGCCATACACAAAATTGACTGTTGACGCGATCAACCTGTAAAAATGATTCAGGTGACTATTCATCAAACCGACAGCCGCATTTCAGGCTTTGAAATGTCGGGGCATGCGGATTTTGCCGAATACGGTCAAGATTTGGTATGTGCCGGTGCTTCAGCTGTTTCCTTCGGGGCAGTGAACGCCATTATGGCGCTGACGGGAATTGAACCCGACATCGAACAGGCGGATAGCGGTTTTTTGAAGATTGGTTTTCCGGAGAACGTAGACCGCAAAACGGATGAGCAGGTTCAACTGCTCATGCGTGGAATGATCATTTCACTGGAAACGATTGAACACGATTATGCAGACTTTATAAAAATAACCTTCACAGCTTAGGAGGTGGGACATATGTTGAAATTAAATCTTCAGTTTTTTGCATCCAAAAAAGGTGTTGGTTCAACGAAGAACGGTCGTGATTCGGAATCAAAACGCCTTGGCGCAAAACGCGCTGACGGACAAATCGTATCTGGCGGATCGATTCTTTATCGCCAACGCGGTACAAAAATCTATCCAGGCGAGAACGTTGGACGTGGCGGGGATGACACACTTTTCGCGAAGATCGACGGAACAGTACGCTTCGAGCGCTACGGCCGCGATAAGAAGAAAGTGAGCGTCTACCCGGTTGCTCAGGAAGCTTAATAAAAAACGAAAAGGGCTGCTTTCGCAGTCCTTTTTCTTTTGAACAAGCGAATGTCCAGAAGCCGTATCGGGAATTTTCAGCCCGAACTTGGTATACTTGGACAAAGTGCAAAAAAGGAAGTGCGGTATGGACGATAAGCTATCAGTGGCACAATCGCTTCGGCATGCGCGCCATGATTTTTTGAATGAGCTGCAGCTAATCAAATTGAATCTTGATTTAGGTCGTGCGGAAAAAGCCCAGGCGCTCATTCGTACGTATGCCGAAGCGGCTATGCACAACAGCCGGCTGTCAGCACTTTCACTGCCGGAAACCGAAGAATGGCTGCTGACTTTGGCTTGGCGCTATCCGGAATTGCACGTCACCGTGATGTGCGAAGCGGAGCGGGCACCGGGAATTTCAGACGCCGTTCTTCGCGACTGGCTGGAGGCATTTGCAAAAAGCATCAAGCAGGCTTTTTCTGACGCGTGGCCGTATCCGGTGGACATGCGCTTACTGCAAGCGGATGGCCGGTTTTCCTTGGAATTGTCGGGACCAGGCGACTGGTCAGCATTGGATTTGGATTCACAGCAATTAGCAATTGGTAAAGCGTGCGGATCGGATCGCTCGAAAGTCGAGATCCACGCACAGATGGAGGGATAATATGTTTGTCGATCACGTAAAAGTATATGTAAGAGGTGGCGACGGCGGAGATGGTATGGTTGCATTCCGCCGCGAAAAATATGTGCCGAATGGCGGACCAGCTGGAGGCGACGGAGGAAAAGGCGCTGATATCGTCTTCCAAGTCGATGAAGGTTTGCGCACGCTGATGGATTTCCGTTTCAAACGGATCTTTAAAGCGGACCGCGGTACGCACGGCATGAGCAAAAACCAGCACGGTGCCAAAGCACAAGATACGATCATCAAAGTTCCGCCGGGCACTATTGTCCGAGATGTAGACACTGATGAGACGATTGCCGATTTGGTCGAACAAGGCCAAACGGCGGTCATCGCACGCGGAGGACGCGGAGGACGCGGTAATTCACGTTTTGCGACGCCGCAAAACCCGGCGCCGGAACTATCGGAAAAAGGCGAACCAGGCTATGAGCGCAATGTCGTCCTGGAACTGAAAGTATTGGCGGATGTCGGCCTTGTCGGTTTCCCAAGTGTAGGGAAATCCACGCTGTTGTCGGTCGTTTCAGCGGCAAAACCGAAAATCGGCGCATATCATTTCACGACGATCGTCCCGAATCTCGGCATGATCCAAACAGAAGACCACCGCAGCTTCGTCATGGCAGATCTGCCAGGGCTTATTGAAGGCGCACACGAAGGAATCGGCCTCGGCCATCAATTCCTGCGCCATATCGAACGGACACGTGTCATTGTCCACATCGTCGATATGTCGGGTATGGAAGGTCGCGATCCGTATGAGGATTACATGACTATTAATGATGAGTTGAAACAATACAATATGCGCTTGATGGAACGTCCGCAGCTGATTGTCGCAAACAAAATGGACATGCCGGATGCAGAAGAAAACTTGGAAGCGTTCCGCAAGAAGTTGCCGGAAGATGCAAAAGTGTTCCCGATTTCCGCGTTGTCGAGAAAAGGCTTGAACAATCTGATGTTCGCGATTGCCGACCTGATTGAAGTGACACCGGAATTCCCGATGGAAGACGAAGTGGATCCGGATGCATCGGGTACGGTTCTTTACAAACACGAAAAGCTAGGCGACGGTTTCGATATCGCACGCGATCCGGACGGCGCATTTATCCTTTCCGGTTATGCAATCGAGCGCATGTTCAAAATGACCGACTTCTCGCGTGAAGATTCGATTCGTCGATTTGCACGCCAAATGCGCGGCATGGGCATTGACGATGCACTGCGTGAGCGCGGGGCAGAAAACGGCGATACGGTGCGTTTGCTCGAATTTGAGTTTGAATTTAGCGACTGATGCGGGGGTAACTTGAATGAAAGACATTTCCGAACAACGCTATTATTTGGTGCGGGAAGATGTGCTGACCGAAGCGATGGTCAAGACGCTCGAAGTGAAAAAGCTGCTTCAGCGCGATCGGATGTCTATATTGGATGCGGTCGCACAGACCGGCTTGTCGCGTTCAGCATTTTACAAATACCGTGATGCGGTTTTCCCGTTCCATTCGATCGTGAAAGAACGGCTTCTGACGGTCTTTCTTCAGTTGGAAGACCGTTCGGGAACGCTTGCCACGTTGCTTCAGGCAGTGGCGAAAATGGGCTGTAATATTTTGACTATCCATCAGACCATCCCGATTCAGGGCCGGGCGAACGTTACGTTGTCGCTCGATGTCACGGCGATGGATGTGGAGTTGGAAATGTTTTTACAGCAATTGAAAAAGCTCGATTTTGTCGAGTCGGCCGATGTGGTATCCAGCGGTTCGTCATAATGTAGGGGGAATGAGTCGATGGCAGTGGAGAAAAAGAAAATTTCGTTTTTAGGTCCGGAAGCGTCGTTTACGCATTTGGCGGCTACCAAAGTCTTTCCGAAAGAGCAATTGGTGCCCTTTACAACCATTCCCGAATGCATCGAAGCGGTCGCAGAAGGAACGGTCGATTATGCGGTCGTGCCGCTCGAGAATGCACTAGAAGGCTCGGTGCCGTTGACGGTGGATTACCTGTTCCACGAAGCGGAGTTGTATGTGACGGCAGAAGTGCTGTCGCCGATCGAGCAGCATCTGCTGGTGCATCCCGACAACCGCGATGCGGACTCGTTCGAAGCGATTTATTCCCACCCGCATGCACTGGCGCAATGCCATAAGTTTCTGTATTACACGTACAAGCATACGCCGCTCGAGCAATACAGCTCGACGGCCGCTGCTGCTAAAATGGTGGCGGAATTGCCGGAGCGCAATATTGCGGCAATCGCCAACGATTATGCTGCGAGGAAATACGGTTTGGACATCGTGCAGCGCGACATCCACGATTTCCATTTCAACCATACGCGCTTTTTCGTCTTGTCGAGAAGCAACCATAAACTGACCAATCCGGGGCACGAGCCGCAAATCAAGACGACCTTGATGATCACACCGCCGAAAGATGACCGGTCGGGCGTGCTGCATCAAGTGCTGTCGGTTTTTGCATGGCGCCAGCTGAACTTGTCGAAAATCGAATCGCGGCCGTTGAAGACAGGCCTCGGCGACTATTTCTTCATCGCTGACATATTGGAAGATGAAAATGCGGCGATGATGCGCGGTGCGTTCGAGGAACTCGCTGCACTCGGCTGCGGCGTCAAAACGCTCGGTTCATATTATACGTATAAATCATAAATTGATGAGACTGTTATAAGTCTCTGAAATAAAACAGGGAGCGCAAAATCAATGATTTTGCGCTCCCTGTTTTTATGTTGAAAGAATAATTTTAACCCCCGAATGCTAATGTGCATTCGGGGGTTCGTAGCTTATTCGGATTCTTCGAGCAGGTAGCCGTGCTGTTTCATGGCATAGACTGCTTGTGCCAGCATTTCGGGAAGCTCGGCTGTAATCGTGTGGATGTGCGTACCTTCCGTCAGTTCAAGCAAATAGCTCGCACCGGTTTCGCGTATACGCTGCATAAACAGATCGACGTCGAGTGGTGTCGAGACGTGGATGCCTGCCGTCAATTCGCCGTAGACCGGATGCTCGATCGAGACGTCTTTGACGGTGACACCGCACTCGACCAACAGCCGCAGCTCCGCTTCGGTTTCTTCAGGTTTATGATTGCAGGCGATGCGCCGGCTGACTTTCTGGTTGCCGCTCGGATCCAAATACAAATAGCCTTGGCTCGTGGCGATGATCGGTTCGCCTTTTGCTTTCAAAAGCGTCATATCGCCGACAATGACTTGCCGGGACACTTGCGCGAGTTTCGCGAGCTCACTGCCGGTCATCGGACGGCGCGCTTGCTTCAGCTCATCTAATAACACTGTGCGGCGTTCTTCACCGTATAGCTTTTTCATAGAAACCCTCCGATACGTATTGATGCTTGCTTTCATTTTAGCATAAAGAGAAACTTCAATCAGTGGGGAAGTTTCTCATCCCTAGTGATTGTTAGTTGATCCAATCGGACTTTTACGGCCTGTTGATCTCCAACTGGCAGAAGTGGGAGTCTTACAGACCGCTAAAGCGGGATAAATGGAGTGGATAGGTTTCTTCGTAGGACCGGGCGGAATATGGTATAATCAATAGGTTGAAAATGAAAGGGCGAGTGCTATGTACGATTACATAAAAGGCCATGTCACCCGTGTGACGCCTGAATATTTAGTAGTGGAGCAGCAGGGAGTCGGCTGGCAGATTTTTGCGCCGAATCCGTATTCGTTCGGTTCGGACGAGCTGCAGATTTTTGTGCACCATCATGTGCGGGAAGACGCAGAGTTTCTGTTCGGCTTCCCGACACTTGAGCAGCGGGAATTGTTCCGCAAGCTCATCAGCGTGTCCGGCATCGGCCCTAAAGGTGCGCTTGCGATACTGGCATCCGGCCAGCCGCAATACGTCATCGAAGCGATCGAGCAGGAAGATGAAAATTACTTGGTGAAATTCCCTGGCGTCGGCAAAAAAACAGCCCGCCAGATGATTTTGGATTTGAAAGGCAAGCTGACGGAATTCTTCGGAGAATCGTACGCGGACGAAAACCAGCCGCAATTGTTCGGCGGGGACGAAGCGGAGCTCGAAGAAGCGATGCTGGCACTTTCTGCGCTTGGCTACTCGGAGCGCGAGATCACCAAAGTGAAGCCGCAGCTGAAAGGCCTCGAACTCAACACGGAAGGCTTTATGAAAAAAGCCTTGCAATTATTATTGAAACAGACGTAAGAAAAGGAGGCGAACGCCATGGAAGAACGGATCATCGACGGAGAAATTTCTGAATTTGATGAGCGCTTTGAACAATCATTGCGTCCACAGCGTTTGTCGCAATATATCGGCCAGCAGAAAGTGAAGCACAATTTGGAGATTTTCATCCAAGCGGCCAAGATGCGCAGCGAATCGCTTGATCATGTGCTTCTGCATGGACCGCCTGGCCTCGGGAAAACGACGCTCGCGACCGTTATCGCCAATGAAATGGAAGTCGGCGTCAAGATGACGTCAGGCCCTGCAATCGAACGCCCCGGCGATTTGGCGGCCATCGTGTCGTCACTCGAACCGGGCGATGTGCTGTTCATCGATGAGATCCACCGCCTTAACCGCTCGATCGAGGAAGTGCTGTACCCGGCGATGGAGGACTTTTGCCTCGACATCGTCGTCGGCAAAGGCCCGACCGCGCGTTCTGTGCGGCTGGACTTGCCGCCGTTCACTTTGATCGGTGCGACAACGCGTGCAGGCGCATTGTCTGCACCTTTGCGCGACCGTTTCGGCGTGTTGGCGCGGCTCGAATATTACGACACCGAAGCGCTGACGCAAATCGTCGAGCGCAGTGCTGAGCTGTTTGAAGCGGATATCGATCCGCTCGCAGCCATTGAAATCGCCCGCAGATCCCGTGGAACCCCGCGTATCGCCAACCGTCTCCTAAAACGGGTACGCGATTATGCGATGGTGCGCGGCAACGGATCGATCACGACCGATATGGCGGAACAAGCGCTCGAAATGCTGCAAGTCGACCCGCTCGGCCTTGACCATATCGACCATAAGCTGCTGGTTGGCATGATTACGCGCTTTCGCGGCGGGCCCGTCGGCGTGGATACGATCGCCGCGAGCATCGGCGAAGAATCGATGACGATTGAAGATGTCTACGAGCCGTATCTGCTGCAGATCGGTTTTATTCAACGGACACCAAGAGGCCGAACGGTTACGCAGCTAGCCTACGAACACTTTAAAATGGAGATGCCTGAATGACTAAACTAACCAACACACCGCAAATGAATGTAAATGATTTTGATTTCGAACTGCCGGAACGATTGATCGCACAAACCCCGCTTCTTGACCGGACATCGAGCCGTTTGCTCGTCATGGATAAGGAAACCGGTGATGTCGAACATAAGCACTTCCGCGACATTCTCGACCATCTGCACGCTGGGGATCTGCTCGTGTTGAACGATACCCGCGTACTTCCGGCACGGCTCATGGGAACAAAAGAAGAAACCGGCGCCAATATCGAAGTGCTGCTCCTCAAGCAGGCCGAAGAGGACGTCTGGGAAACGCTGGTCAAGCCAGCGAAAAAAGTGAAAGTCGGCACAGTTGTGTCGTTCGGCGATGGCTTGCTGCGTGCTGAATGCACAGGCGTCTTAGACCATGGCGGCCGCCATTTCAAGTTTATCTACGATGGCATTTTTTACGAGATTCTCGACCAGTTGGGTGAAATGCCTTTGCCGCCGTATATCCGCGAAAAACTGGAAGACCAGGAACGCTACCAGACGGTGTTCGCGAAAGAGCGGGGCAGTGCCGCAGCTCCGACCGCAGGGCTTCATTTCACCGATGAACTATTGGATGAAATCCGCGCGAAAGGTGTCAAGATTGCATTCATCACCTTGCATGTCGGGCTCGGAACATTCCGGCCGGTGTCGGTGGAATCGATCGAAGACCACGAAATGCATGCGGAATTTTACCGTATTACAAAAGAAACGGCCGACTTGATCAATGAAACAAAGCACACCGGCGGCAACGTTATTTCCGTCGGGACGACTTCGACACGCACGCTCGAGTCGGTGGCGAAGAAGTTCGACGGCCGGTTGCAAGAAGACAGCGGCTGGACCGATATCTTCATCTATCCGGGCTACCGCTTCCGAGCGGTGGACGGCTTGATCACCAATTTCCACTTGCCGAAATCGACACTCGTCATGCTCGTCAGCGCGATGTCGAACCGCGACGCGATTTTGAACGCCTACAAACAAGCTGTCAACGAACAATACCGCTTCTTCAGCTTCGGCGACGCCATGTTTATTGAACCGCAGAAAAAGGAGACCAACTCATGACCCAAGCAATTCGCTATGAACATATAAAAACTTGTAAACAAACGGGCGCGCGCCTCGGCATCGTCCACACGCCGCACGGCTCGTTCGATACGCCGGCCTTTATGCCGGTCGGAACGCAGGCGACCGTCAAAACGATGAGCCCAGAAGAATTGAAAGCGATGAACGCAGGCATCATCCTCAGCAATACGTACCACTTGTGGCTGCGCCCCGGCAATGACGTCATCAAAGAAGCGGGCGGCCTCCATAAATTCATGAACTGGGACCGTCCGATTTTGACCGATTCCGGCGGCTTTCAAGTGTTCTCGCTGAGCGAGTTCCGCAACATCAAAGAAGAGGGCGTTCATTTCCGCAACCATATGAACGGCGACAAATTGTTCTTGAGCCCGGAAAAGGCGATGGAAATCCAGAACGATCTCGGTGCGGACATCATGATGGCGTTTGATGAATGCCCGCCTTTCCCGGCGACACATGAATACATGAAATCGAGCGTTGAACGCACGTCGCGCTGGGCAGAACGCTGCCTGGGCGCGCACGCTCGTCCTGAGGACCAAGGCTTGTTCGGCATCATCCAAGGCGGCGAGTTTGAAGATCTGCGCAGACAAAGTGCGGAAGATCTCGTATCACTCGACTTTCCGGGTTATGCGATCGGCGGTTTGTCAGTCGGTGAACCGAAAGATGTTATGAACCGCGCACTCGAATTCACGACGCCGTTCATGCCATTCGACAAGCCGCGCTATTTGATGGGCGTCGGCTCACCGGATTCGTTGATCGATGGCTCGATCCGCGGCATTGATATGTTCGACTGCGTCTTGCCGACGCGCATTGCACGCAACGGCACGCTCATGACGAGCACCGGCCGTTTGAACTTGAAAAACGCGCAATTCAAGCGTGATTTTACGCCGATCGATGAAAAATGCACATGCTATACATGCACGAATTATACGCGTGCGTATGTACATCATTTATTGCGTGCAGATGAAACTTTCGGAATTCGCCTTACGAGTTATCATAACCTTCATTTTCTGTTAAACTTAATGGAGCAGGTGCGTCAAGCGATCCGTGAAGACCGCCTGGGAGATTTCCGCGAAGAATTTTTTGAAGCGTACGGATTCAACAAGCCGAATGCAAAAAATTTCTGAGGTCGAAAGCAATAGAGAAAGCGAAGGGGGGAAATTAAACAATGGAAACATTAATTGCGTTATCACCTTTACTATTGATGTTCGTGCTGATGTGGTTTTTCATCATCCGCCCAGCTCAAAAGCGCCAAAAGTCTACGGCCAACATGCAGTCTGAATTGAAGCGTGGGGACCGCGTTGTGACGATCGGCGGCTTGCACGGCCTAGTCGATGCTGTGGACGATGCGACAATCTACATCACGGTGGCAGATGGCACGCGCATGCAGTTTGAGCGCCAAGCAATCGCCCGTATCGTTGAATAAGAAAATGTGAAAAACCGTCTTCCTTTCGGGAGGCGTTTTTTTCGTCCAGGCGCAAATCCGCGCTATCACTTTCAGCTGTTTGCCCGAACAATAAATTAAACAATTTTCCAAAAATTTTAAAGCGATTGTTCTAAAATTTCCATTTGGAAGGTACAATGGAAAGAGAACTGCAGAAAGGAGAACTGCAGAAAGGAGAACCACCATGAACAGCTATCCGGAAAAATACGCGCAAGTGCTGCCGGCGCTGGAAAGCAAATGTAGTGAATTTACGTATTTGCAGTATGAAACCTTCACGCCGGAAGCGCTATGGGATTTTTGTCTGAAAAAAGCATGGAAAAAGAAGAACATCGAAGACATGCGCCTGCACGAGATGGTGTCGGATATCATGGACTTGACCGCTTCTGATTTTGTCGCGTATCATCAGGTCGAAGCCTTTAAGACGGTTAATTTTTTTGCGGAGGAAAACATGGAGGACCTGCAGCAGCTTCTGCGCCCAGCGCGCGGCAAATCTCGCGGGATTTGACACCTTTTAACACGTCACCGATAATGTAAGTGCTGTGTGCTATATTAAGGAGGAACTATACATATGAAAGCAAGGTCTCGCATCATCGCCTTTTTCCTGCTGGTATTTCTGCTTGTCGGTTTGATTGGCACGACTAGTTTGCCGATCGCCAAAGACATTAAGCTCGGCCTGGATCTGCAAGGTGGATTTGAAGTTCTGTATCAAGTCGAGCCGCTAGAAGACGGACAGGAAATTACGGATTCCGTTGTTTCCGATACGACAGATGCGCTCATGAACCGCATCAACGTGCTCGGGGTCAGTGAACCGAGCATTCAGATCGAAAGCGGCAACCGGATCCGTGTCCAGTTAGCGGGCGTGGAAGACCAATCGACTGCCCGCGAACTGCTGTCGACCGAAGCGAATTTATCGTTCCGCGATGCGGAAGATAATGTCATGCTGTCCGGAAACGACTTGACGCAAGGTGGTGCTACTGGAACATTTAACCAAGAAGGCCAGCCGATCGTGACGCTCGAATTGAATGATCCGGGGAAATTCGCTGAAATTACAGGCGAAATTGCCCAAATGCCTGCTCCAGATAACGTACTTGTCATCTGGTTGGACTTTGAAGAAGGCGTCGATTCCTACCAGGAAGAACGCTTAAAGCCGGATCCGAAATTCGTCTCCGACCCGCGCGTCTCCCAGCGCATCAATTCACCGTCCGTTGAGATTTCCGGTTCCTTTTCTGTAGAGGAAACGCAAAGTTTGGCCGGTATTTTGAATGCCGGGGCGCTGCCGGTAAAACTTGAAGAAATCTATTCGACTTCGGTCGGCGCACAATTCGGGGAACAGGCACTCGATCAAACGACAGTTGCTGCAGGAATCGGTATCACAGCGGTGTTGATCTTCATGCTGTTATTCTACCGCTTCCCAGGCGCGATTGCCGTCATCACCTTATCCGCTTACGTCTACCTGATCCTGTTGATCTTCGAATGGATCGGCGGGGTGCTGACATTGCCGGGTATTGCTGCAATCATGCTCGGTGTCGGGATGGCTGTCGATGCCAATATCATCACCTACGAGCGGATACGCGAAGAATTGCGTACCGGCCAATCGGTGCGAGATGCATTCCGTGCCGGGGCAAGATCTTCGTTCTCGGCAATCATCGATGCTAATATTACGACGCTTCTCGCTGCATCGGTATTGTTCTATTTCGGGACCAGTTCAGTAAAAGGTTTCGCCACGCTATTGATTATTTCCATTCTCGCCAGCTTCTTGACCGCAGTATGGGGATCAAGGCTATTGCTCGGTTTGTGGGTATGGAGCGGATTCTTAGATGGCAAGCCGCGCTGGTTCGGTTTAACGAAAAAACACATCCATACGAAAGAAGAAGACCTGCACATCACGGATCTGAAAACACCATATGACCGCTTTGATTTTGCCGGCAACCGCCGCAAATTCTTTGCCGCATCGCTCGCGCTGATCTTATCCGGTATGGTCGTATTGTCCATTTTCCAATTGAATTTGGGGATCGATTTCTCCAGTGGTACACGCGTTGAAGTGACCTCGGAATCCCCATTGACTGCAGATGAAGTGGAAAGTTTCCTTGAGCAAGCCGGTTATCCTTCTTCGAGCATTGTGATGTCTGGTGAAGGTTCTTCGATCGGGGTCGTCCGTTATAATGAAGAGTTCAGCCAGCAAGACATCGACAGCTTGAAATCAGCGGCCATTGAGGAATTCGGCATAGAGCCGAACGTCTCCACCGTGTCGGATACTGTCGGCCGTGAACTTGCGCAAAATGCGATGATGGCGCTCGCCATTGCCGCAGTCGGCATCATTATTTATGTTGCATTCCGCTTTGAATGGCGCATGGGTGTCGCAGCTGTTGCCGCATTGGTCCACGATACCTTCTTTATCATCGCCATATTCAGTCTGCTAAGGCTTGAAGTGGACATCACCTTTATCGCAGCGGTTCTGACGATCGTCGGTTACTCGATCAACGATACGATCGTGACGTTTGACCGGATCCGCGAGAACATGCGCCGAGTGAAAAAAGTGGAAACGGTGGAGCAATTGGAGAAAATCGTCAATACCTCACTGCGCCAAACATTAACGCGTTCGGTGAATACAGTGATGACTGTTCTCCTTGTCGTGCTCGCCTTGCTGATCTTCGGTGCACCATCAATTACGAACTTCTCGATCGCATTATTGATCGGATTGATCGCGGGGACATACTCCTCGATCTTCATTGCTGCCCAGCTATGGCTTGTCATGAAAAAAGGCGAGCTGAAAAAGAAAGGGCCGATCGATATCGAGAAGAAAGACCAAGAGTCCAAATGGGGCTCCGACGAACCGGTCGTTTAAGTTTAATAGTAGAAAGGGACAGGGTATAGAATAATGATACCTTGTCCCTTTTTGTTTGGATGGTGGCGGGTTGCACATATTCTGGAAAAAAGAAAGGATGGGTAAAATGAAAATGCAATGGCTCTTATTGCTCGGTCTGATTTTTGCAATCCTCATTGCGGTTTTTGCAGTATTTAATGTCGATAATGTGCCGGTCAATTATGGTTTCGGTGAATCCGAGTGGCCGCTTATTCTCGTCATTCTCGTATCGGCTTTTCTTGGATTCCTGCTATCAAGCATCCTCGCGATGACACGCAATTACCAGCTGAAACACAAAGTGAAGATGCTCCAAAAAGAAATGGCGATCAAGGAATCACTCATCGCCACACAGCAAAACGAAATCGCCGAATACCAGAAAGCGGGCGTAACGCCTGATGCGATGATCGTCACCGGAGAAAAACGGACGCATGATGCGGACGAGTCGCTTCGCTCGCAGCCAAGAAGAAATGAATTTGGCACGAACGACACTTCAGATCATCGTCCGGCTCCGCGCCGCGACGAACATTAAAAAATGAACCTTTCGGCTAAATGCCGAAAGGTTTTTGTCTGCTCCGCGATGTTGTATAATGAACGGGTGAGGAAGTGAGAATCTATGATTGAATCGAAAAAAAGATGGCAATTGACAACACCGGATGAACAAGCTGTCCAGGAACTAAGAGAGGCTTTATCGCTGTCTTCAGTACTGGCAAAGATTCTTGTCACGCGTGGAATTGATGATGTGAAAAAAGCACGGGAATTTCTGGATGATGAGTTGTCCGGCATACATAACCCGTTTTTGATGAAAGATATGGACGTGGCGGTAGCGCGTATCCAACAAGCGATCGAAGCGGAAGAAAAAATTCTCGTCTACGGTGATTATGATGCAGATGGCGTGACTAGTACGACGGTCATGATGACGGTGCTGCAGGATTTGGGTGCGGACGTGTCGTTCAAGATCCCGAACCGCTTCGACCATGGCTATGGCCCAAATGCAGAATTGTTTAAAGAAGCACACGAAGAAGGCGTGAAATTGATCGTCACCGTCGATAACGGCGTGTCCGGGATCGAACCGGTACGCTTGGCGAATGAACTCGGAATGGACGTCATCATCAGTGATCACCATGACATCGGTGAAGAACTGCCCGCAGCGCTCGCGATCATCCACCCGCGCCATCCCGAAGGCAAGTATCCATTCGGTGAACTTGCCGGCGTCGGTGTCGCATTCAAAATAGCACAGGCATTGTACGGGGACATTCCAGATCATTTAACGGAACTCGTCGCCATTGGGACCATTGCGGACTTGGTGCCGCTCCACGGAGAGAACCGCGTGCTCGTCAAAGAAGGCTTGCGCGCTTTGCAGGATTCCCCGATGCCGGCAATCGCGGCGCTCGCCGATGTTGCAGGCGTTAAGCAGCGAGACATCACGGAAGAAACGATCGGTTTTATGTTCGGGCCGCGCATCAATGCGATCGGCCGCTTGCAATCTGCTGACCCCGCAGTGCGGCTATTTTTGACGGATGACCCATCGGAAGCCCGTTCGCTCGCAGACGGCTTGGACGTTTTGAACAAAGAACGGCAGGCGATCGTCAAAGCGATTTCCGAGCAGGCGATCGAGCAAGTGGAAGCGCGCTACAGTGAGCAAATGCCGCGAGTTATCGTGGTCGCACAAGAAGGCTGGAACCCGGGCGTCGTCGGCATTGTCGCATCTAAACTGACGGAGAAATACTACCGTCCGTCGATCGTCTTGTCACTCGATATGGCGAACGGCAAAGCAATAGGTTCTGCCCGCAGCATCGAAGGGTTCCACTTGTATAATGAACTTGCCAAAAACCGCGACATCCTGCCGCATTTCGGCGGTCACCCGATGGCTGCAGGCATGACGCTGTCAGCGGATGATGTGGACGACTTGCGTGAGCGCCTCAACGACCAGGCTGAAACGTCCTTATCTGAAGAAGATTTAGTGCCGGTCGTTGCAATCGATATTCCGGTTACACTGGATGAAGTGGATATCGAGACGATCGAAGGCATGCGCAAACTGGCGCCGTTCGGCATGGGCTTTTCAAAACCGAAGTTTTATTTGCACGGCGTCAATGTCGCCGGTATCCGCAAAATCGGTGCAAGCCAAGCGCATTTGAAAATGGAATTGGCACAAAATGGGATGACACTCGATGCGGTTGGCTTCGGCATCGGCGACCTCGGCGATGAACTGACGCCTGACGTCAAGATTGATGTCATCGGGGATTTGCAGATCAATGAATGGAATGGCCGCAAAAAACCTCAGCTTCTGGTAGAAGACATCCGCACAGACGAATGGCAATTATTTGATATTCGCGGCATTCGCCAAGTGAGCCGCTGGTCGAAGCTTATTCCGAAAGAAAAGCACGTGTTTGTCGCCTTCCAACAAGAAACCGAGTCGGCGTTCCGCTCGCTTTTGGAAGGGCCGATTGTGTTGGCTCAGTCACTTGCGGACGTGGCGAATACGAAAGACCATCTCACTTTGCTGGATCTGCCGGATACGGAAGAGCAATTGGCTGCTGTATTGAAACAAATGCGCCCGAAACGCGTCTATGCGCATTTTTATGCACAGGAATCCCAATATTTCGAACGCATCCCGGACCGCGACCAATTCAAATGGCTTTTCGCGTTCGTCAAAAAGCGCGGCAGTTTTGACTTCGATAAAAACGGGGAAGAGCTGGCCAAGCATAAAGGCTGGAGCCGGGAGACATTATTTTTCATGCTTCAGGTGTTTTTTGAACTCGGGTTTGTTACACTTAACAATGGAATTACCGAGATTGCACAAGCTCCTGGGAAACGTGATTTGTCGGAGGCGCCGGCTTACCAAAAGCGCGAACGGCAGATCGCTTTGGAACATAAGCTATTGTATGCATCTTATCGGGATCTAAAAGAGTGGTTTGATGCCCAAGTGTCAGCCAAGGAGGAAGAAATATGGATTTAAAGCAATATGTGACCATCGTAGAAGATTGGCCGAAGCCAGGAATCAAGTTCAAGGATATTACCTCTTTGATGGACAATGGCGAAGCCTATAAATACGCAACCGACCAAATCGTCGAATACGCGAAAACGGTGGATGCAGAAATTATTGTCGGACCGGAAGCGCGCGGCTTTATCATCGGCTGCCCAGTCGCTTACGCACTCGGCATAGGCTTTGCACCAGTCCGTAAAGAAGGCAAATTGCCGCGTGAAGTAATTCGCGTACCATACGGCCTGGAGTACGGTTCTGACGTATTGACTATGCATAATGATGCCATCAAACCGGGACAGCGCGTCTTGATTACCGACGATTTGCTTGCGACGGGCGGGACGATCAATGCCACGATCAGCCTTGTCGAACAACTGGGCGGAATTGTCGTCGGCTGTGCATTTTTAATCGAGCTGACATATTTGGATGGCCGCAAAAATTTGGACGGTTACGATGTCACAACTTTGATGCAATATTAAGGAAATCACCTTGCCTTTTTTGGGCAAGGTGATTTTTTTTCTGATGGTAGGGTATGGAAGAAGAAAGTAAATTGCGAGAGAGGTGATTTTTATGATCGAGTTGGACAGACGGTATGACCCTGTACAGAACAACGAACTTATTGGGCGGGTGCTTAACGATGCGACTCCTCTTGAACAGACAACCAGGGAAACCGAAGCGATGTTCAATGACATCAAGAAAGAACTCTCAAGCGCCCGCATCAAACGACCGGTTCATTTTTTTGAGAAATTGTGGTCTGTTTTTGCCGATGAATACGAAGTGGCGGATGATAACGGCTATGGAACGATCGTTTTCGGCCAGGATCTGTTTCCTGAATGGAAAGGCAAGCTCGACCGCGAATACAAAAAACTCGACTCAACAATCAACCGGCGCGTCAATATCCGTGATTACGGTGCGGTGGGCGATGGCATCAGCGATTGTACGGAAGCGTTCAAAAAGGCGCTCGGCAACGGCCGCGTCGAAGTGACAGTGCCCCCGGGCATCTACATCGTCAAAGGAATCCGAGTGCCATCTTGGAGCCGGATCGTTGGAGCGGGGAAGACGGCTTCGGTCATTAAACTGCATCCGAGAGCACCAAGGCGCTCACGTTTGCTGACGAACAGCAATTATGCGGCGGGCAACCGCAATATCGCGATAGAAAGCTTGAGCCTCGACTGGAACGTCGAACGGCTCGGCCAGACCGAACGCACCAATTCGTGGGGCAATTATTCGAGCTGTGTAACATTTGCGCGCGTCACGTACGGCTGGGTGCGCGATGTGGAAGCGATCAACCCCGGCCTTCACTGCATTGACATCACGTCACCTCTTTATAATTACGCAGGGGACGGGATGCGCGGCAGGGGCGGCAGCAAATATATTTGGGTCGACAAAGTGAACGGCTTCGGCTTCGGGGATGATGGTTTGACGACCCACCATAGTGATTACGTCTTCGTATCCAACTGCCATTTTTCCGATCCGAGCGGTAAAGCGCATAAAAAAGGCTTTTCCAATTCCAATGGCATTGAAATCGATGACGGCTCGCGCCATGTTTGGCTGTTCAATAACTCCACGTCGCGCTGCTTCGCAGGCATCGAAGTGAAAGCGCACGCCAATTCATCCGCGGCTTCCGGTGTCTTCATCTCCGGGCATTTATCCGTCAACGACAACCGCTCCTTTAACTTCCGCCATATCGGCCACCACCTGAAAGACGATCCGGAGTCGCTGTCTGCATTCAATATTAAAGCACAGCGGCTCGTATCGCTGGCGCCGATTGAAACGCGTCTTTATCATGGATCATCTCCGCGCTCGCTCGTCA
Organism: Planococcus sp. ISL-109; assembly: GCF_018613655.1. Classification (GTDB taxonomy): domain Bacteria; phylum Bacillota; class Bacilli; order Bacillales_A; family Planococcaceae; genus Planococcus. The sequence goes on along the minus strand of NZ_JAGGPW010000004.1, from coordinate 878,741 downwards.
TTTCGGGTTACCGCAATGTCGCGATCAACCGCTTTTTGTTCGAAGGCGATCCGCTTTATGATTATAAAGGGCGCCCGGCATCAGCGGTGCAATACAGGGCTGAGCATATTTCCTTATCGAACGGCGTCGTCCGCGGCTTCCGCACGGCGGGGTCAGACATTTCGATCATGGGTGGCAAGCAAAGCGCGCGCAATGTCCGCGTCAAGAACATCATGAGTATAGACTCTTCGAATAAGACGGTCGCAGTCGGCGATGACAGCAAATGGATTATGGTCGACGGTATCCGTAAGCAGAAAGCTGACCGGCTGTAGCCCCCGGGGTATTTCCGAAAGATAGATGAAAACACGCTAAAGCTTTACTTTTCAGCGGAAAGTTATCTATAATAAAGAAATACTCTTCTGGAAATAAATTAAACAAGGTGGGCAATTATGGGGAAAGATCAAGTGAGAACAGTTGAAGATGTATTCGAAATGGTTGCGTCCTATATGAATGCAGAACATGTAGAAACGGTTAAGAAGGCGTACCAGCTCGCCTATGAAGCCCATGATGGCCAATTCCGGAAATCCGGCGAACCGTATATTGTGCATCCGGTGCAGGTGGCCGGGATCCTTGCAGAACTGCAAATGGATCCGGCCACAGTAGCAGCGGGTTTTTGCATGACGTCGTAGAAGACACCGATGTCAGCCGTGAAGACATCGTCCGGGAATTCGACGAGGAAGTTGCACTATTAGTCGACGGCGTCACCAAGCTGAGCAAGATCAAATACATGTCAAAAGAAGAACAGCAAGCCGAGAATCACCGGAAAATGTTCGTCGCGATGGCTCAGGATATCCGCGTCATCCTCATCAAGCTTGCGGACCGCCTGCACAATTTGCGGACATTGAAATACCAATCCGTCGAAAAGCAGCGTATTAAAGCCAACGAAACGCTCGAAATTTTCGCACCGATTGCACACCGCCTTGGAATCAATACGATCAAATGGGAGCTCGAAGATACGGCTCTCCGCTATTTGAATCCCCAGCAATATTATCGCATCGTCAATTTGATGAAAAAAAAGCGCACCGAGCGGGAAGATTATTTGAACAATGTCATGGGCGAAATCCGCGTCCAGCTCGATGATGTCGACATTGAAGCCGATCTGTTTGGTCGCCCGAAGCACATTTACAGCATCTACAAGAAAATGGCGATGCAAAACAAGCAATTCAATGAAATTTACGATTTGCTGGCAGTCCGCATCACCGTCGACAGCATCAAAGACTGTTATGCGGTACTTGGCATCATTCATTCCACATGGAAGCCGATGCCCGGCCGCTTCAAAGATTATATCGCGATGCCGAAACAGAATTTATACCAATCGCTCCACACAACGGTCATCGGGCCGCAGGGCGATCCGCTGGAAGTGCAGATCCGCACCGAAGAAATGCACCGCATCGCGGAATACGGCGTAGCGGCGCACTGGGCATACAAAGAAGGTAAAGTGTCTGACAAGCCGGTCAGTTCGGTCGATTCCAGGTTGTCCTGGTTCCGGGAAATTTTGGATTTCCAAAACGAATCGGATAACGCGGAAGAATTCATGGAATCGCTGAAATTCGATTTGTTTTCGGACATGGTTTACGTCTTCTCGCCAAAAGGCGACGTCATCGAAATGCCTGCGGGCTCTTGCCCAATCGATTTTGCGTACCGCGTCCATAGTGAGATCGGCAATAAAACGATCGGCGCCAAAGTGAACGGCAAAATGGTGCCGCTCGATACCGAACTGAATACCGGCGATATCGTCGAAATTTTGACGTCCAAGCAATCGGTCGGACCAAGCCGCGACTGGCTCAAAATCGCCAAGTCGACGCAAGCGAAAAATAAAATCAGGCAGTTTTTCAAAAAGCAAGTGCGCGAGGAAAATGTCCATAAAGGCCGCGACCAAGTCGAAAAGGAAATTAAAGCACAGGAGTTTGCCGTTAAAGAAGTGCTGACATCTGAAAACATCAAACGGGTTATTGAAAAATACAATTTCGCCAGTGAAGATGACATGTACGCGGCTGTCGGCTTTAACGGCATCACCGCCCAGCAAGTCGTCAACCGCTTGGCGGAGCGTCAGCGCAAAAAGCGCGAACAAGAAGAAGCGATCGAAAAGATCACCGTGGAAATGAAATCCAGCCAGCCGAAAAAACAGACCGAGTCCGGTGTCATCGTGCGCGGCATCGACAATATGATGATCCGTCTGTCGAAATGCTGCAACCCGGTTCCGGGCGATGCGATTCTCGGTTTTATCACGAAAGGACGGGGTGTTTCGGTCCACCGTGCGGATTGCCCGAATATCCATGCAGACGAATCCGATCGCCTCATTTCGGTCGAATGGGAAAACGAAGGCTCGCCTGAAAACAAAGCCTATCAAATCGACATCGAAGTCCAAGCCTACGACAGAACCGGCCTCATCAACGAAGTGATGCATATGGTCAGCGAGACGAAAACGACCATAACAGCCGTCAGCGGACGGGCCGATAAAAATAAAATTGCAATCATCAACTTGTCGATCATGATTCCACACATCTCGCACTTGAATCGTGTAGTGGAGCGTATCAAGCAAATACCTGACGTTTATTCGGTCACCCGTGTAACGAATTAAGGAGGGCTTATGAAAGTCGTAGTGCAGCGTTCGAAACAAGCGTCCGTCACAGTCGGCGGAGAAATTACAGGCGCCATCGATTCCGGTTATGTGCTATTGGTCGGAATCACCCATAATGATACCGAAGCGGACGCCGTTTATGCCGCGAAAAAAATTGCCGGCCTTCGCTTGTTCGAGGACGAAGACGGCAAAATGAACCGCTCGATCGATGAAGCGGGCGGCGGCATTTTATCGATCTCCCAGTTTACTTTATACGGAGACGTGAAAAAAGGACGTCGACCGAGCTTTGTCGAAGCGGCACGGCCGGACCAGGCTGAGCCGTTATGGCTGAGGTTTAACGACGAATTGAGGCACCATGGCTTAACGGTCGAAACCGGCGTATTCGGCGCGATGATGGACGTCCAGCTCGTCAACGACGGCCCTGTGACCATCATCGTCGAATCGAACGGTTCAAAATAATATACTGAAGAGGAGACGAGCCCAGCTTGTCTCTTTTTTTGTATAGCTGCGTAATTTGAGGATTTCTCATCCTGGAATTTTCCACAAGAGTCGACTGATTTCTCTCGTCGAAATGAAAAAAATGCACCACTCCTTGTTGAGGAGCGGTGCATTTAATTTATTTTTCTCAATGGTAGATGAGGAACACACCGTTGATGAAGTTTCTCTTTACTGCGTAAGCTGTGCATCGAAATAGCTGATGATGCCGTTATAAAGCCCGAGTGATGCCTGTTCACGGAATTGGTCGCTCGACACGATGCGCTCTTCATTGAAGTTGCTCAAAAATCCTAGTTCGATGAGCACTGCGGCTTGGCGATTATCGCGCAAGATGAGGTAATTGCCGGGTCTAGCGCCGCGGTCTTCCAGTGTTATTTTACCGGCCAAGCCGCCGTTGATGTGCTCGGCCAGCTGTTGCTGATAAGGATGCTGATAATACGAAGTAAAGCCTGAGACGCTGCTGTCATCGGTCGCATCATAATGGATGCTGACAAAAGCATCCGCCGCCACCCTGTGGCTTTCCGCCACGCGTTTGCGGAGGTCGACGTAGACATCCGACTGGCGTGTCATGACGACTTCTGCACCGGCCGAGCGTAAATGATGGGAAAGGATTTCCGCGGTCTTCAGCGTCAAATCTTTTTCATTCGTATTACGGACACCGACCGCGCCGCCATCATTGCCGCCGTGGCCCGGATCGAGCACAATCGTCAACCCGTTTAACGTGCCGGCTTGCCGGACAGCTTCCGGTTGCTCGGAGGCGCTTGCCTCCGAAGTGGATTCCGTGCTGACGACCCAGTCGGCGATATAAGCTTGTTCATTGTTTTCTAGCGTTACTAAATACCATTCACCTTGTTTAGCCGATACCGACAGATGCGTGCCGGCATCAACTCTTGAGACCACTTCGGCCGATGTACTCGCTTGTGCCCGCAAGTTCGTGCCGCTGGTCAATACGGTGACCGTGTCTGTTTCGGCAGGTGTTTCGGTTGCAGTGTCTGCTTGCTGCGGGGCAGGCTGGTCGGAAAGTTCACCGTAAAAGGCGTAGACCCAGCCCGTCTCGTTTTCTGATAGTGCCAGTTCGACCCAATTGCCTTCCATTCCCTGGACAGCGAATACTTGCCCTTTTTTGACGGAACCTTGAATTTTGGCGTTCAAACTCGGTTCTGCGCGCACATTCAAGGCGTCGACTGCAATGCGGAAAGAAGACAGTTGTTCAAGAGCTTGTGCTTTTGTTTCTGTTTGGTCTTCTGTAGCGTTTGATTCTTGCTGCTGTTCGTTCATGCTTATGTATTGTGTCGATACAAAGCCCTGGACATTGCGGTACTGCACTTTTGTCCAGTCACCGTGGGTGGCGATGACTACCGCTTGTTCTCCGGCGTTCATTTTGGAAAGGACTGCTGCAGACAAGGAAGCTTGCGCGCGGATGTTCAAGCTGTCGACAGAAGATACGGCAATTTGAGCGGTGGAACTTGCGGCCTCGCCTGATGCGACGAGCCAGGAAGCGACCCATCCTTGTGTATTGCCTTGGCGGATTTCAATCCAGTCGCCGCTGCGTGAAATTTCTTGGGCTGTGTCGCCTTGTTTCATCGAGCCGATCACTTCAGAGCTTAATCCCGGACCGCTGCGGATATTGACGGTCGAACCTGTTGCGGACACTTCGCCGTTATCCGCTTGTGCGAAGTTTGAAACGGCCATAGGGGCGATGCCGGATAAAGCCAGTATGAAAATCAGCAAGGTGAGTAATAGTCGTTGTTGCATAGGGTGCCTCCTAAATAAAGTTTATCTTTAGTAATAATATCAAAAAAATCAGGCAATGTATGCAAAAGCTTGACAAGATTTCTTCAGCTGATTAAGATTGATTTATTCTACTTATATAATTTTGCTGACGACGGAGAAAGTAATTGCATGAATCGACTGAAAAGAGAGGGATAGCCCCAGGCTGAAAGCTTTCCCGCAGAGATCGGCGACGAACAACACTCTTGAAGCTCTTTACTGAACGGCGCTCGGCGCTTATTAGGCTAAGACGGTTCCGGCCGTTATCCGGACAGAGAGGGCGCAGAGTTTAGCGTCAACTAGGGTGGAACCGCGGAAGCTGATAATGAGCTCTCGTCCCTTGCGTATGCAAGGGACGGGGGCTTTTTTGTATGGAAAAGGAGAGAAGAAAATGGGCAATATTCAAGCACCACGCGGCACATACGATGTGCTGCCGGACCAATCTTCCAAATGGCAGGAAGTTGAAAGGACAATTAATGAACTATGCAATCTCTATCAGTACAAGGAAATCCGTACGCCGGTTTTCGAATCGACGGAATTATTCCAGCGGGGTGTCGGCGATACGACCGATATCGTCCAAAAGGAAATGTATACGTTCCAGGACCGCGGGGACCGCTCGCTGACATTGCGGCCGGAAGGAACGGCTTCGGTCGTGCGTTCGTACGTTGAACATAAATTGTTCGGCCAGCCTGATCAGCCGGTCAAGCTTTACTACACGGGCCCGATGTTCCGCTATGAGCGTCCGCAAGCAGGGCGCATGCGCCAGTTTGTCCAATTCGGCGTCGAAGCGATCGGCTCGAAAGACCCGGCCATCGATGCGGAAGTCATTGCGCTCGCGATGGACGTCTACAAATCCTGTGGTTTGAAGAGCTTGCGGTTGGTGATCAATTCGCTCGGCGATACGGAAAGCCGCGTAGCTCACAAAAAAGCACTGATCGAACATTTCACTCCGTCGATCGGAGAATTCTGCAGTGACTGCCAGAACCGCCTGGAGAAAAACCCGCTGCGCATACTCGATTGCAAGGTAGACCGGGAGCATCCGCTTATGGCGGCGGCACCGTCCATGACGGATTATTTGAACGACGAATCGCGCGCTTATTTCGAACAAGTGAAGAGTTATTTGGATGAACTCGGCATCGATTACGTCGTCGACCCGAATTTGGTGCGCGGACTTGATTATTATAACCACACCGCATTTGAAATCATGAGCGAAGCGGAAGGGTTCGGCGCAATCACGACGCTTGCCGGCGGCGGCCGCTATAACGGACTCGTCGAAGATCTCGGCGGTCCTGAATCGCCCGGCATCGGCTTTGCGATGAGCATCGAGCGCCTGCTGCTCGCACTCGAAATGGAAAAAGTGGAAATCGGTACAGACCAAACGCTTGATGCATATGTCATTGCGATGGATGCGCAGTCGAAAAAGAAAGCTGTCGCGACGGTGCGGGATTTGCGCGCAAGCGGCATTTCGGCTGATATGGATTTCTCAGACCGCAAAATGAAAGCACAAATGAAATCTGCTGACCGCAAACAGGCACGCTTCGTCATCGTCATCGGCGAATCGGAACTCGAAAGCGGCAAAGCGGCAGTAAAAGAAATGGCCACACGCGAACAACAGCAAGTGCCTTTTGAACAATTGGCTAACACCATCCAGAAATCAAAATCAATGGAGGAATAATTATGTCAAGAACACATTATTGTGGAGAAGTTAACGAAACGGTCATCGGCCAGCGCGTATCATTGAAAGGCTGGGTTCGTAAACGCCGTGACCTAGGAGGTTTGATCTTTGTCGATGTCCGCGACCGTTCCGGTATCGTCCAAGTGGTCTTCAATCCAGAGATCTCAGAACAAGCGTCGAAAATCGGCGAATCGCTGCGCAATGAATTTGTCGTCCATATCGATGGACTGGTAGTCGAACGGTCGGCGGGCCAAGTGAACGCGTCGATGAAAACAGGAAAAGTCGAAGTGCAGGTCGACAACGCCGAAATCATCAATGCTGCGAAAAACCCGCCGTTCGCAATCGAAGACCAAACTCACGTCAGCGAAGATTTACGCTTGAAATACCGTTATTTGGACTTGCGCCGTCCCACCATGTACGAAACCTTGAAAATGCGCTCGGATGTTACGAAGACTGTCCGCAATTTTCTCGATAACGAAGGGTTTTTGGACGTGGAAACACCGATTCTCACGAAATCCACACCGGAAGGCGCGCGTGACTATCTCGTGCCGAGCCGCGTGCATGATGGCGAATTTTATGCCTTGCCACAATCGCCGCAATTGTTCAAACAAATGCTCATGGTGTCCGGTGTCGATAAGTACTACCAAATCGCACGCTGTTTCCGCGATGAAGATTTGCGCGCTGACCGCCAGCCGGAATTTACGCAAATCGATATGGAGATGAGCTTCCAGACAATGGAAGACATCATCGAATTGAACGAGCGCCTGATGGCTAAAGTGATGAAAGACGTTAAGGGCATCGACATCGATGCAAACTTCGAGCGCATGAGCCATCAGGATGCGATAGACCGGTTCGGTTCCGATAAACCGGATGTGCGTTTCGGCATGGAGTTGATCGACGTCTCGGAGCTCGTTAAAGATTCGGCGTTTAAAGTCTTTACCGGAGCGGTAGAAGCCGGCGGTCAAGTCAAATTGATCAACGCCAAAGGGCAAGCCGCCAATTATTCACGCAAAGACATCGATGCGCTCGGCGAATACGCTGCGCGTTACGGAGCGAAAGGTTTGGCGTGGCTGAAAGTCGAACAAGGCGGCGTCAAAGGGCCGATTGCCAAGTTTTTCGAAGGACAAGCGGCTGATAGCTTGATCAGCACAGCCGGAGCGGAAGCGGGCGATTTGTTATTATTCGTCGCCGATTTGAAAACGGTTGTTGCAGATGCACTCGGTGCGTTGCGCTTGAAGCTCGGCAAAGACCTGGATTTGATCGACCAGTCGATTTTCAAATTCATGTGGATCACTGACTGGCCGCTGCTTGAATACGATGACAAAGACGGACGCTATTACGCAGCCCATCATCCGTTCACGATGCCGTTTGAGGAAGACCTCGACAAGCTGTCGAGTGAACCGCAAAACGTCCGTGCACAAGCGTATGATCTTGTTTTGAACGGTTATGAACTAGGTGGCGGTTCTGCGCGTATTTACCGCCGCGACATCCAGGAGAAAATGTTCGAAGTGCTCGGATTCTCAAAAGAAGAAGCGACCGAACAATTCGGCTTCTTGTTGGAGGCATTCGAATACGGCACGCCGCCGCACGGAGGAATTGCATTCGGCCTCGATCGACTCGTCATGATTCTCGCCGGGCGCACGAACTTGCGCGATACGATCGCATTCCCGAAAACCGCTTCCGCCAGCGATATGCTGACACAAGCGCCAAGTGCGGTATCTTCAGCACAATTGGAAGAATTGAACTTATCAGTGACTATTCAGAATAGTGAAAAATATTCAGAGTAAAAGGCTTGTGCATTATTTCAGGTTATGCTACTATACGTGTATAGAGAGTCCTGATGTGTTCGTTTTTAGCAATTCGATTTTGACCCAACATTTTGTCGTCGGGAGACCTATATATTGTCATGGCTAACATGCCTTAACGGGAAGTTATAAGTGACGATGCGGTCACCCACCTGCTATAAGCGGGTTCAAACGATGCGCACCACAAAAGACGGCACGATCGGGATTCTTCTTTTATAACGAATTCAATTCCCTCCGGCATTTGCCGGGGGGATTTTCTATGTGTATAATCCCTATTATCCACATCAACATTGAACCCGGAAAGGCAGTGTGAATATGTTACATCAATTTTCAAGAAATGAACTCGCCATCGGCAAAGAAGGAATGGAGCTGGTGAAAGGATCTTCAGTCGCCATACTGGGTGTCGGAGGAGTAGGCTCGTTTGCAGCTGAAGCTTGTGCGAGAAGCGGAGTCGGAAAAATCATTCTCGTCGATAAAGACGATGTCGATATCACCAATATCAACCGCCAATTAGTGGCGAACATCTCGACGATCGGCCAGTCTAAAGTCGAGGTGATGAAAAAACGCATCGCGGACGTCAATCCGGATTGTGAAGTCGTGACGCTCCATATGTTTTACACAGAAGAGACGTTTGAAGAGTTTTTCAGCCACCATCCGGATTACGTCATCGATGCATCCGATACCTTGATCTACAAAGTCCATTTGATCAAACAATGCTACAGCCGCCGCATTCCGATCATCTCCAGCATGGGGGCCGCCAACAAGACAGACCCGACGCGTTTCCAGATTGCGGATATTTCCAAGACGCATACCGATCCGCTGGCAAAAATGATCCGCAAGAAACTGAAACAAGCCGGAATACGCAAAGGCGTTCCGGTCATCTTTTCCGACGAAAGCCCGATCGTTGTCCGTGAGGATATCGTCGAGACCGTCGGCAAAAAAGACGCGCCGATCCGCAAAGCGCAAATGCCGCCATCGTCGAATGCCTTCGCGCCATCGACCGTCGGCTTGATCGCAGCGAGCTGGGTCGTCAACCAAATCACCAAATCGATCCACATCCAGCGCGTCAATCAATAATTGATAAAAAAGCGGACAGAGTGTTGAAGAAGTTGATCATCTTCTATATTTAGAATAAGCTCAGCTTTTCAATACAACAAAAAATCAAGTGAGATGTCTTAGTGGTTTGGAGAAGCGTCCGCTCGGCTCCTGTGGGATCAGCGGGTTTGAGAGACCCCGCAGGCCGCGAAGCGGATGAGGAGGCTCGATTCCCGCCCCACGGAAAGCGAGTGGTAAGCTTCGAAAAAACACGTTTAATAGGGTTTCTCGACAACCAAAAAAACGGACAGAGAATATTCGATTCTCTGTCCGTTTTTCATTGTTCAATTCTTGCCTGAAGCATATTGTTTTATTTCTGCTTACGGAATCCTTTAAGCTTTTCGTAGATTCCGGCAAATTTCTTTTCTTCTCCGGCAACGACCGGCTTGTAGAATTCCGCCTTTTTCAGTTCTTTCGGCAAGTAATCCTGGTCAGTCCAGCCGCCGAATGAACCGATCGGCGTGTCGTGCGGGTATTTGTATCCGCCGTGGCCTAGTTCAGCGCTGCCTGCGTAATGCGTATCGCGCAAATGAGGCGGAATTTCGCCGACTTGGCCTTTATTGATGGCGGCAGCAGCGGCATCGATCGCCCGGTATGCGGAATTGGATTTCTCTGACAAGCACATTTCCGCGACCGCCTGGGCGAGCGGGATGCGTGCTTCCGGAAGGCCGAGCCGGTCCGCGGCCTGGCACGCGGCCAGCACATGACCGCCGACTGCCGGGTTGGCGAGGCCGATATCTTCATAGGCCATCACGAGTAGGCGTCTCGTCACCGCTGTCAAATCGCCGTTCTCCAGCAAATGAGCCAAATAGTACATGGCGGCGTTGACGTCGCTGCCGCGCACGGATTTCTGCAAGGCCGACAACAGATTGAAAAAATGCGAGCCTTTTTTATCGCCGAACACACCGACGCGCTTGATCATCTGTTCGATGATGCCATCATCGACGATATATGTGTCGTCTTCCTCGTCGGACGCGATGACAATCGACTCGAGCATCGTTAAAGCTTTACGCGCATCTCCGTTCGTACCTTCTGCGATGCGTGTAATCTGTTCTTCGGAGATGCGGATTTTTTCGCGGCCGAGTCCGCGTTTGTCGTCCGACAAGGCGTTGTTCAACAGTTCCACGATGTCTTCTTGCGTCAGCCGCTTCAGCTGTTTGATTTCGCCGCAGCGTGAACGGATTGCCGGGTTGACGTCATGGAATGGATTTTCCGTCGTCGCGCCGATCAATACGATCGCGCCGGATTCGACGTGCGGCAAAAGTGCGTCCTGCTGCAATTTATTAAAGCGGTGGATCTCATCTAAAAACAGCAGCACTTTACCGGTCATGCGCGCTTCCGCGACAACCCCTTCGACATCTTTTTTGCCGGACGTCGTCGCATTGAGTGCGATGAACGGCAAATCGGACGTGCCGGCAATGGCGTGGGCGATCGACGTCTTGCCGATGCCGGGATCGCCGTAAAGCAGCATGGACGGCACGTGGCCGCTTTTGATCATTTTATAAAGTGCGGTAGAGGATCCGATGGCGTCTTTTTGGCCGACAACTTCGTCGATCGTCCGCGGACGCATACGGAAAGCAAGAGGTTCATTTTGCACGAGGAAAGCTCCTTCCGTCTATTCATTTCATCAGTATAGCGAATTGCGGCCCGGAAGTCATTGAAAGCCTATGGTCGGTGAGATATGCTATACTTATTTGAAGAATTGACGATTAGGTTTAGGGGAGTAGTTATATGAAAATATCAACAAAAGGCCGCTACGGCTTAACGATTATGATCGCACTAGGAAAGCAATACGGAGCAGGACCTGTGCCGTTGCGCAAGATTGCGGCGGACAATGATTTATCGGAAGCATATTTGGAGCAATTGGTGGCACCGCTGCGCAATTCCGGGCTTGTGAAAAGTGTGCGCGGCGCATACGGCGGCTATATGCTGACGCGCCATCCGAAAGAGATTTCTGCGGGAGATGTTATCCGTGTACTCGAAGGGCCGATCCAGCCGGTCGAAGGGATCGAAGACGAAAAGCAGCCCCAGCGTGAGTTGTGGGGACGGATTCGCGATGCGGTGAAAAATGTACTCGATACGACATCGATTGAAGACCTTGCCCAAACAGAAGATGACGAAACCGAGAATTATATGTTCTATATATAAGGAGTTAATCAAAAATGAAACAAATTTATTTGGACCATGCAGCGACTTCGCCGATGCATCCGCAAGCGGCAAAAGTTTTTGCTGAAGCTTTAGGTGCGCATTTCGGCAACCCGTCAAGCATCCACCAAACCGGGCGCAACGCACGCCGTGTGCTCGATGAATCACGGCGTGTACTCGCAAACAGTATACACGCCGATGATCCCGAAATCATTTTCACATCCGGCGGAACCGAAGCCGACAATTTGGCGATCTTCGGCACAGCTAACGCCAAAGAAGGCCGCCATATCATCACGACTCAAGCCGAGCATCACGCAGTTCTTCATGCATGCGAAGAACTGGAGAAAGCAGGCTATCAAGTGACGTATTTACCGGTCGATGAAACGGGACGCGTCCATCCGGAAGACGTCAAACAAGCACTCCGCGTTGACACCATTCTCGTGACGGTCATGCTCGCCAATAATGAAATCGGTTCGATCCAGCCAATCGCAGAAATCGGAGAGCTCCTCAAAGGAACAGGTGTCACGTTCCATACCGATGCGGTGCAGGCGTATGGCTTATTACCGATCGATGTCGATCGATTGAACGTCGACCTATTATCGGTTTCCGCCCATAAAGTGAACGGACCGAAAGGCATCGGGTTTTTATACCAGCGCAAAAACACACCGCTGAAGCCGCTCGTGTTCGGCGGTGAGCAAGAGCGCAAACGCCGTGCCGGCACTGAGAATGTGCCAGCCATCCAGGCGTTCGCAACCGCGGTGCAGATCGCACAGGAAACGATGGAAGATAAACGCCAGTCGTTCACGGAATATAAAGAGCTGTTCCGTTCCGCATTCGAGCAGCACGCAATCGATTTCAAAGAAAATGGCACAGACCAATTGCCGCATATATTCAATGTCAGCATACCGGGAATCGATATCGAATCATTCCTCGTCAACTTGGATTTGTCCGGAGTTTCCGCCTCAAGCGGATCCGCCTGCACAGCCGGTTCGATTGATCCGTCGCACGTCCTGGTGGCGATGTACGGAATTGATGCGCCGGAACTGCGCAATTCGATCCGTTTCAGCTTCGGGATCGGACTGACAGCTACGGACATTACACAAGCAGCCGACAAAACGGTTCAAATTACCAAGCGCCTTGCGCAAAAATAGAAAAGGTGAATAATTTATGGACACAAAAGCACCACAAGATACTCGCATAGTTGTCGGCATGTCCGGAGGAGTGGATTCTTCGGTGGCCGCACATTTATTGAAACAACAAGGCTATGACGTCATCGGCATTTTCATGAAAAACTGGGACGACACTGACGAAAACGGCGTCTGTACGGCAACCGAAGATTATGAGGACGTTATCCGCGTCTGCAACCAGATCGGCATCCCGTATTACGCGGTCAATTTCGAAAAGCAATACTGGGACAAAGTGTTCACGTATTTCCTCGAAGAATATAAAGCCGGCCGCACGCCGAACCCGGACGTTATGTGCAATAAGGAAATCAAATTCAAGGCATTCCTCGAACACGCCTTAAGCCTCGGCGCGGATTATCTCGCGACGGGCCATTATGCGCGTGCTGAAACGGATGCAGACGGCGTCACGCATATGCTGCGCGGTGTCGACAATAACAAAGACCAAACTTACTTCTTGAACCAGCTCAACCAGGAGCAATTGTCGAAAGTCATGTTCCCGCTCGGTGCAATCGAGAAGAAAAAAGTGCGTGAAATCGCACTAGAAGCCGGACTTGCCACGGCGACAAAGAAAGATTCGACAGGAATCTGCTTTATCGGCGAGCGCAATTTCAAGGAATTTTTAAGCCAATATCTTCCGGCTCAACCCGGTTCGATGGAAACGCTTGATGGCATCAAAAAAGGCCAGCATGACGGGCTTATGTATTACACAATCGGCCAGCGCCAAGGTCTCGGCATTGGCGGCGCAGGTGATCCATGGTTCGTCATCGGCAAAGACTTGGAAAAAAATGTGCTGTATGTCGGCCAGAACATCCACCACGATGCGTTGTTTTCCGACAGCCTGACCGCGGTCAACTTGAGCTTTACGACCGGCGATGCGCCTGCAGAAACGTTCCAGTGCACGGCGAAATTCCGCTACCGCCAGCAAGACATCGGCGTTACAGTCGACATGAAAGGTGGCGAAGCGGTTGTCACATTTGATGAGCCGGTGCGGGCAATCACACCAGGGCAAGCGGTCGTCTTTTATGACGGCGACGAATGCCTCGGCGGCGGTACGATCGACCGTGTATTCAAAAACGGCGAACGCTTGGAATATGTAGGATGACGGAGGAATCAGCGATGAACTATAATGAAATCGGCATTAAAGCGTTGCAGGAAGGCCGTGCAGAAGATGCCATACAGGCGTTCACGCAGGCGATCGAACAACACCCAGAAGATGCGCTCGGCTATATCAATTTCGGGCATGTACTGACATCGATGAGCGAAACAGATCGTGCGGAACGCTTTTTCCAAAAAGCGTTGACGCTCGATGAACAGTCGGCGACCGCTTTTTACGGTTTGGCGAATCTATATTTCAATGCAGAACGCTACGAGGAAGCGCTGAAATTGTACGAACAAGCGGTCCAAAACGGCATTGAAGGGTCAGATGCCCATTATATGATCGGCAAATGCTTCGAGCGCATCGACCAGCCGAAATTGGCTTTGCCGTATTTACAGCGGGCAGTCGAGCTGGACGGGAAAGACGTCTTGTCGCGGCTGAGCTATGGCATTGCACTCGCTTCATTGGAATTATTCGAAATGGCTGAGCAGCAGTTCGTCTGCGCCTTGGAGCTGGATGTTGATAATTCGGACGTCCATTACAATTTAGGAGTTTTATATGCCGTATCGAGCGACCGCACAGAAGACGCTATGTACCATTTGCAACGCGCGTATAAATTGGATGAAAACAACGAAATGGCGCGCTATGCCTACGATATGATCAACGAACGATTGAAATAAAGAAGAAGAGAGGAGACGGCCCTATGTCCGGACAGATTGATTTATTCCAAAAAGAAAGTGAATTTGTACTGGGGCATCCGGTCGTCTCGATTTTTCACAACCCCCAAAACCTTTTCTCCATCATAAAATTGAAAATCCAGCAAACCAATTCCTCTTATGCAGAAAAAGAAATCATCGTTTCCGGGTATTTTCCGAAACTGTCGATAGAAGAGCAATACCGCTTTACCGGCAGCGTTAAAAACCATCCGAAATACGGCGTGCAGTTCCAGGCGGAGACGTTCAAGAAAGAAGTGCCGGAAACCGAACAAGGCGTCGTCCATTATTTATCGAGCGATTTGTTTAACGGCATCGGCCGGAAAACCGCCGAGACGATTGTCAAAAAGCTCGGGACCAATGCCATTAAAAAGATTCTCGAAGACCCGGCAGCGCTCGACGATGTGCCGCGCCTGTCGGACGATAAGAAAGACACAATCCGTTCGGCCTTGCAGATGAACCTTGGGCTTGAGCGCGTCATGATTCAATTGAACGACTGGGGATTCGGCCCGCAGATCGGGATGCGCATTTATCAGGCGTACCGCGAAGAAACGATTGATGTGCTGACGAAAAATCCGTTCCGCCTAATAGAAGAAATCGATGGCATCGGATTCCACCGTGCTGACGAAGTCGGATCCAAGCTCGGTTTGACCGGCAGCCATCCGGACCGTATCAAAGCGGCGATCATCCACGTTTTGAACCAGGCGTCGCTATCGGAAGGGCATGTGTTTGTCGATGCCAAGAATTTGATTCCGCTCGTCAAGCAAATGCTGGAAGCGAGCCAACGCGAAGACATTCCGGTCGAGGCGATTTCGAAAGCGGCAGTTGAATTGAACGATGACGGCAAAGTGGCGGGCGAAGAAACCCGTCTTTATTTGCCGTCGCTGTATTATTCGGAAGTCGGCATCGCGACGAAACTCGAGACGCTGCTGGCCGAACAGGAAACGCGCGCCGGCTTCCCATCATCAGAAATCCGTAAAGCGCTTGGTGAAGCGGAAGAGCGGCTAGGTGTGAGCTATGCCGAGACGCAAATCGACGCCATCGAGAAAAGCCTTAACTCCGCGGTCATGATCCTGACGGGCGGACCCGGAACCGGCAAGACGACGGTCGTCCGGGGCTTAGTGGAAGTGTATGCAGAACTCCACGGTTTGTCGCTGGACCCGAAAGATTACGCCAAGAAAAAAGAAGCATTCCCGATCATTCTGGCTGCTCCGACAGGACGTGCCGCGAAGCGCCTCAGCGAATCGACGGAACTTCCGGCGATGACCATTCACCGATTGCTCGGCTTTAATGGCCAGGAACGGGAAGAACAAACTGAAAAGGAAATCGACGGCAAATTGATCATCATCGATGAAATGTCGATGGTCGACACCTGGCTCGCCCACCAATTGTTAAAAGCGGTGCCGAGTGATGCCCAGTTGATTTTCGTCGGGGACCAGGACCAATTGCCGCCGGTCGGCCCGGGACAGGTGCTGCGCGATATGCTTAACTCCGGGCGCATTCCGACCGTCGAGCTGACGGAAATCTACCGCCAAAGTTCTGGCTCATCAATCATCGAACTGGCGCACCAGATGAAAGCTGGGAAACTGCCGGACAATATCGAGGAGAAAACCGCCGACCGTTCGTTCATCCGTGCAGGAGCGGAACAGATTCCGATGGTCGTCGAAAAAGTGGTCAAAAGCGCGCTCGCAAAAGGCCATACGATCAAGGACATCCAAGTGCTCGCGCCGATGTACAAAGGGCCGGCCGGCATCGATGCGCTCAATAAAATGATCCAGCAAATGGTCAACCCGAACGACGACGGCACGCGCAAAGAGCTAGCGTTCGGTGACATCACCTACCGTATCGGCGACAAAGTGCTGCAGCTCGTCAACCAGCCGGAAAGCAATGTCTTCAATGGCGACATGGGTGAAATCGTCGCTATCATGAAAGCGAAAGAAACGGTTGAAAAACAGGACCTGCTCGTCGCGTCGTTCGACGGTATCGAAGTGTCGTATCAGCGCAGCGATTTGAACCAGCTGACGCTGGCATATTGCTGCTCGATCCACAAAGCGCAAGGCTCGGAGTTTCCGACGGTCATCATGCCGGTCGTCCGCGGCTATATGAAAATGCTGCGGCGCAATCTGTTGTATACCGGCATTACAAGAAGCCGCGACTTTCTCATTTTATGCGGAGACCCGGGCGTCTTCCGCTACGGCGTGGAACGAACCGATGATGCGAGCCGCCTGACGACACTGGCGGACCGCCTGAAAGTCGCCTCCACACAAAGCGTGGAAGAAGAATTGGTAGTGGCGCCACAACAGCCGGCCGCACAGGAACCACTGGGGCCGAAAAGCCTGACGCAGCAAAATGTCCACCGCATCCATCCGATGATCGGCATGGATGGCGTCACACCGCGCGACTTTGCGGATCACGAGGGAGCTTGACAAGCCCTGCGTGGTTTTCTATAATTCAATCTATAACAGATACACAACACCTAGACGGAGACAGTACAAAGATTCCGGTCGTTTAGAAAAAGGCTCCCCGGCTGAAAGGGCCTTCTGCCGCATCTTTCGAAAGCTACTCCCGAGTGCAGCTAATCACTGCCGTTTCGCCGCGTTAAGGCGCTTGAGAGACACAGGCTTCTGCCTGTGTAACCAGGGTGGTACCGCGAATCGAGCCTTCGTCCCTTTTTATAGGGGGATGAAGGCTTTTTATTATGCAGAAGGAGGAATTTTGATGAAGAATTTGAAAGCTGAAGAAATCAGACAAATGTATCTCGACTTTTTTAAAGATAAAGACCACGATGTGGAACCGAGCGCGCCGCTTGTGCCGTTTGAAGACCCATCGCTATTGTGGATCAACAGTGGTGTAGCGACTTTGAAGAAATATTTCGACGGACGCGTCATCCCGGAAAATCCACGCATCGTCAACGTGCAGAAATCGATCCGCACAAACGATATCGAAAATGTCGGAAAAACGGCGCGCCATCACACGTTCTTCGAAATGCTCGGGAACTTCTCGATCGGCGAATACTTCAAAAAAGAAGCGATCCATTGGGCGTGGGAATTTTTGACTGACGACAAATGGATCGGCTTTGACGCTGACAAATTATCGGTCACCATCCATCCTGAAGATGAAGAAGCGTACGCAATTTGGCTCAACGAAGTCGGCGTGCCGGCTGAGCGCATCATCCGTCTGGAAGGGAATTTCTGGGATATCGGAGAAGGCCCGAGCGGACCGAACTCGGAAATCTTCTACGACCGCGGCGAAAGCTACGGCAACGACCCTGAGGATCCGGAATTGTATCCAGGCGGCGAAAACGAACGCTACCTCGAAATCTGGAACTTGGTGTTCTCCCAGTTCAACCATAACGCGGACCATACGTACACGCCGCTGCCGAAGCAAAACATCGATACCGGCATGGGCCTCGAGCGGATGGCATCTGTTGTACAGGACGTACCGACCAATTACGATACGGACTTATTTGTGCCGATCATCCAAAAAACCGCCTATATTTCCGGTAAAAAATACGGCGAAAGCCAGGAGCAGGACATGGCATTCAAAGTCATCGCCGACCACGTCCGCACTGTTGCATTCGCGATCGGTGACGGCGCTTTGCCGTCAAACGAAGGCCGTGGATATGTCCTGCGCCGTTTGCTGCGCCGTGCTGTGCGTTATTCGAAGAAGCTCGGCATCGAAAAGCCGTTCATGTATCAGCTCGTCCCGGTTGTTGGCGAAATCATGCACAGCTTCTACCCGGAAGTGAAAGGCAAAGAAGACTTTATCGTCCGCGTCATGAAGCTTGAAGAAGAGCGCTTCCTGGAAACATTGCATGATGGCCTTGAGATTTTGTCCAATGTAGCAAACAAGCAAAAACAGGCTGGTTTAACTGAAATTCCAGGCGAAGATGTATTCCGCTTATACGATACGTACGGATTCCCTGTCGAATTGACAGAAGAATACGCAGAAGACGAAGGTTTGACGGTCGACCACTCCGGATTTGAGAAGGCGATGAACGAACAGCGCGAACGGGCGAGAAGCGCGCGCCAAAGCGTCAACTCGATGCAGACGCAATCGGAAGTGCTCGGCAACATCAAAGAAGAAAGTGAGTTCATCGGCTATTCACATACCGCCGTTGCGGCTGCAGAAATCGTCGCTATCGTCAAAGGCGGCGAACTGGTGGACAGTGCACAAGAAGGCGAAGAAGTGCAGCTGATTATGGACCGTACGCCATTCTACGCAGAAAGCGGCGGACAGATTGCAGATAAAGGGATGCTGACGAATGACTTGGTCAGCGTAGCTGTCCTCGATGTAAAAAAAGCGCCGAACGGCCAAAACCTCCACAATGTAGTGATCGAGTCCGGTGAATTGACGAAAACATCCGTCAAAGCGCAAGTGGATGCTTCGGAGCGCCGCCATACGGTAAAAAATCATACCGCGACCCACCTTCTTCATCAGGCATTGAAAGATGTTCTCGGCATGCACGTTAACCAGGCAGGGTCATACGTCGGTCCGGACCGCCTGCGTTTTGACTTCTCCCATTTCGGACAAGTGACAAAACAAGAGCTTGCGCAAATCGAACAGGCGGTCAACGAAAAAGTATGGGAAGGCATCGAAGTCGAGTCCGGCTACCATAATCTCCAGGAAGCTAAAGAGATGGGTGCCATGGCATTGTTCGGAGAAAAATACGGGGATGTTGTCCGTGTCGTCGCCATCAACGATTATTCGCTGGAATTGTGCGGCGGAGTCCATGTGGCGAACACATCGGAAATCGGAGTCTTTAAAATCGTCTCAGAAGGCGGCATCGGGGCAGGCGTACGGCGCATAGAAGCGTTGACCGGAAAAGGCGCATACGAAAGCTTGAAGCAAAGCGAAGAGACGCTCGACCAAGCGGCCGCAGCACTAAAAGCAAATCCACGCGACCTCGTCCAAAAAGTCGAAGCGGCGCAAACCGAAATCAAAGCGTTGCAGCGCGAAAATGAATCGCTCCTGCAAAAAGTCTCCAACGCACAATCGGGCGAATTGCTGGAATCGGCGAAACAAGTCGGTGCAGTTACCGTGCTATCGGCAAAAGTCCAGGCAAAAGACAACAACCAATTACGCCAGATGGTCGACGACCTTAAGGCGAAATTCGAGCAGGCGGTCATCGTTCTCGGAGCAAGCGACGGCGATAAAGTGATGCTGGCAGCGGGCGTGACGAAAAATATTGCAGGGAAAGAATATCATGCCGGCAATATCGTCAAACATGTCGCTGAACAATGCGGAGGCAAAGGCGGAGGTCGTCCGGACATGGCGATGGCGGGTGCTAAAAATCCGGAGCAATTGGATGCAGCGCTTGAATCCGTCTATACTTTAGTCAAATAGGTTTAACAAATCTGCGCTTTCAGTTATAATGGGATTCAGCAAGATGAACGAATTGCCAAACCAAACATTCCGAAAGCGAGGTGCTTGTCGTGAGCTCATTTGATCGCACGATGAAATTCGATTCATCCGATGAATCGATGGAGCAGGACGTGAAGCAGGTTATGCTGCAAGTCCATGCTGCTCTAGAGGAAAAAGGCTATAACCCGATCAACCAAATCGTCGGGTATCTACTATCAGGTGATCCGGCTTATATCCCTCGCCATCAGGAAGCCCGCAATATGATCCGCAAACTGGAGCGGGATGAAATACTTGAAGAATTGGTCAAGTTTTATATCAAAAAGAATAACGGAGAATAACTATGCGTACAATGGGATTAGATTTAGGCTCCAAGACAATTGGAGTAGCGATCAGTGATGCGCTTGGCTGGACAGCTCAAGGTATCGAAACCGTCAAGATCGACGAAGAGAACGGAAAGTTCGGGCTCGAGCGTCTTGGCGAATTGATCAAGGAATACAAAGTAACGGAAGTGGTCGTAGGGTATCCGAAGAACATGAACAACTCCATCGGGCCCCGGGCGGAAGCTTCCGAAAAGTTTGCAGCATTGCTAAAAGAAGGATATGATATACCGGTAGTACTCTGGGATGAAAGGCTGACGACGATGGCAGCAGAGAAAATGCTGATTTCTGCCGATGTTAGCCGGAAAAACCGCAAAAAAGTGATCGACAAGATGGCGGCAATGATGATTTTGCAAGGCTATCTTGATTCAAAAAAATGATGAGGTGACACGAATGGAACATGGTCAAGAACAAATTACAGTAGTGGACGAGCACGGCAATGAGCAATTATTCGAAGTGCTGTTCACATTCGAGTCCGAAGATTTCGGAAAATCATACGTCTTGTATTTCCCGGTTGGAGCAGATGAAGACGAAGAAGGCGAGATCGAAATCCACGCATCTTCTTTCACTGAAAACCCTGATTCTGAAGAAACGGTTTCCGGCGGCGAACTTCGCCCAGTAGAAACAGAAGAAGAATGGGACATGATCGAAGAAATGCTCAACACTTTCCTTGAGCAAGAAGAAGACGAAGA
The DNA here is from genome assembly GCF_018613655.1 of Planococcus sp. ISL-109. GTDB lineage: Bacteria > Bacillota > Bacilli > Bacillales_A > Planococcaceae > Planococcus. The sequence goes on along the minus strand of NZ_JAGGPW010000004.1, from coordinate 857,710 downwards.
AGACGAAGACGAAAAGCTTTAATATAAGGGGGACGGAATTGAACCTTGATTCCGTCCCTTTCGTTTGAATCGTCTTTTGTTTGGGAGAGATGAATAGCTGAGGGGGAACACCCGTGGAAAAACAGTCGAAAAAAGATGTCATGTTCGACAGGATGAAGGAAAAGAAAAAGGAAGTAAGAGTCGTCCGCCGAATTGTCTTGATTGTGGCGCTCTTGCTGCTGTTGATTGTCGCAGTAGCCGGCTGGCAGGCTTATAGCTTTGTCGCCGAAGCACTGGAGCCAGTAAATCCGGATTCCGAAGAAGTCATTGATGTCGAAGTGCCGATCGGTTCTAACTTGGATAGCATTGCCGCATTGCTTGAAGAAAACGGCGTCATTAAAGATGCCAGAATCTATAAGTATTACGTCAAGTTCAAAAATGAATCGGAATTCCAGGCAGGTAACTACGGATTAACGCAAGCGATGACTTTGGATGAGATTACGGAAAGTTTAAAAACTGGTAAAGTTTACCACGAACCGTTATCTACAATCAATGTGCCGGAAGGGCTGACTTTGCAGGAAATTGCCGAGCGCGTCATTGAGCCGAATACCGATTACACGGCAGATGAATTTATGGCACAAGTTCAGGATGAAGCCTATATTGATGAATTGATGGTCAAATACCCGGATTTGCTGACAGAGGAAATCAAAGGAGAAAACGTCAAATTTGCACTTGAAGGCTACTTGTTCCCGGCCACATACCCGATTTATGAGGAAGATCCTTCCCTCGGATTGCTCATTGAACAAATGCTGGATGCAACGAAAGCAAACATCGAGCCATATCAAAGTGTGTTGCAGGAGCAGGAAAAAACTGCTCATTGGCTCTTGACGTTCGCTTCATTGCTGGAAGAGGAAGCAACTTCGATGTCCGACCGCCAGACCATTGCAAGTGTCTTCTACAACCGCTTGGATGTTGACATGCCGCTGCAAACGGACCCTACAGTCATTTATGCAATGGGTGAGCACAAAGACCGTTTGTTCAACTCTGATTATGAATTCGAAGACCCTTACAGCACCTATACAAACCAAGGCTTGCCACCAGGCCCAATCGCTGCTTCCGGTGCTTCATCAATTGAAGCAGTACTTGATCCGAATGAAACAGAATACCTGTTCTTCTTGGCAGATTCAGAAGGAAAAAATTATTTTTCAACGACTTATGAACAGCATCTTCAATACAGGGACGAACATATCGGAAATTGATCAAAGAAGGAAGGGAGCATCCGCTTCCCTTCTTCTTTTCTGTTAAATAGGGGCAAGTATCAGCAAAGAAAAGAGGCAGGAGCATGGGTAACCAATCATCGTATGCGTTATTCACCAAGATGCGTTCGTATGCTGCGGAACATCATGTGCCGATTATGGAAGAGCAGGGCATCGACGAATTGATCGAATTGTTGCAGCGGCAAGAGCCAAAAAAGCTGCTCGAGCTTGGTACGGCGATCGGCTATTCGGCACTGCGCATCGCCGAGGCTTTGCCTGACGCACATATCGACACGATTGAGCGCGATTTGGGCCGTTATGAAAAAGCGCTGGAGTATATCGGCGAGTCCTCGTTGGAAAGCCGTGTCCGCGCGATATGCGCGGATGCGCTGGAAGTGGAGCGCGCCGAACTGGATGCGCCGTACGACGCGATCTTTATTGACGCGGCGAAGGGGCAATACGAACGGTTTTTCGAGAAATACGAACGGCTACTGAGTGACAACGGCATGATTTACTGCGATAATATGTCGATGCATGGCATGACGGAACTGCCGATCAAACAAGTGCCGAAACGCAAGCGCACGATGATCCGCAATATCCGGTCATTCCGGGAGAAGATGGTTGAACACCCAAGGTTCCATTGTGAATTGCTGGCTGTCGGGGACGGTCTTCTCGTATGCACAAAAAAATGAAAATCGAAATCCAAGGAGTTAGTTGATATGTCCAAAAACAGGCCGGTCGTCATCGGAATTGCTGGTGGTTCAGGTTCAGGAAAAACGAGTGTCACAAATTCCATCTATGAAGTATTCAAAGAACATTCTGTTGTAGTCATCGAACAGGATTATTATTACAAAGACCAAAGCCATCTCGAATTTGAAGAGCGGCTTGAAACGAACTACGATCATCCGCTGGCATTCGATACCGATTTACTGATCAACCATGTGAACGAATTGCTAGAGCGGCGGGCAATCCAAAAACCGGTTTATAATTACGCGCTGCATACGCGTTCAGAAGAAAGTATCCTGATTGACCCGAAAGATGTCATCATCCTGGAAGGGATTCTCGTGCTCGAAGACGAGCGCCTGCGGGAATTGATGGACATTAAATTGTTTGTCGACACCGATGGAGACCTGCGGATCATCCGCCGCTTGATGCGCGATATCAATGAGCGGGGCCGGACGATCGATTCGGTCATCGAACAGTATTTGACGGTCGTGCGCCCGATGCACAACCAATTTATCGAGCCGACCAAACGCTATGCGGATGTCATCATACCAGAAGGCGGCCAAAATGAAGTCGCAATTGATCTAATGGTTACAAAAATTAAAACAATTCTTGAATAGATTGGAAATTTATAATAGAATGATACGAGACTGACGGGTGCTACGCATTCCTAGTCAGCAGTTGAAGGAGTGGGAAGAATATGGTAAACGATAAACAATTTCCGATGACAGCTGCCGGAAAGCAGAAGTTGGAAGACGAACTGGATTATTTGAAAACGGTTAAACGCAAAGAAGTGGTGGAACGCATCAAAGTGGCAAGAAGCTTTGGAGACCTTTCAGAGAACTCTGAATATGATTCCGCTAAAGAAGATCAAGCGTTTGTTGAAGGGCGCATCTCTACATTAGAATCGATGATCCGCAATGCGGTAAGTATAGATGAAACGGAAGCAGGCAACGATGTCGTCCGTCTTGGGAAAACAGTCACGTTTGTAGAAGTTCCAGACGGCGAAGAAGAAGCTTACACGATTGTGGGTTCCGCAGAAGCAGATCCATTAGAAGGGCGCATTTCAAATGACTCGCCGATCGCCAAAAGCATGCTTGGCCATACGGTTGGAGAACGTGTGAAAGTATTGACGCCAGGCGGGGAAATGGAAGTCAAGATTGTGTCGATCAACTGATGCACCCAGCCATTCCCAGGGGAGTGGCTGTTTTTTCGCGATTGACACAAAACTTTAGTGGAAATGTCAAATTTGTCATGGGAAAATTATGATAAACTATTGTCAAAGGGGGCATTGCATGGCCAACAAAGAACAATCTTATCCCTCTCGTTTGAATAAGAAGAAGAACAATAACAATCGTTCAAATTCGATTCTGAATATAATGATCGCCCTAGTGTTTACTTTGGTGATTATCATCGGAGCGACTCTGTTATTCGGAGGCGACGATGATTCAGCAGATCCGGAGTCTGTAGAAGTAGCGCCGGAAACTGAAAACCAAACGAGCGACAAGGAAGATGCAACAGTAACCGCAGAAGAAAATGATCTTGAAGAAGAGCAGGCAGAAGAAGATGCACAGCCTGAAAAAGATGCAGCGAAAGAAGAAGAGGACAAAGAGAAAGAAGAAGAGGAAGAGACCAAAGGCGGTACAATCACGCGTGAAGACTCTAACGATCCGATCGTCAGCGAGACGATCGTCAACACAAGCTGGGAGCCAGTCGGCACAAGCCAAAGCGGTGACCATGTTTCCTCTTACCAGAAGGATTCCGTAGATTGGAAAGAGAAAATCGAGGCGGTTGCATATGCTACCGGATTGCCCCAAAATGATATGTACGTCATGATGGTCCAAAATGGTGGCGGCCCGCAAAAATCGATTGCAACAGTCCAGTCTAGAGACCGATCCGAAAAATACCGCGTGTTCTTGGCGTGGGCAGACGGTGAAGGGTGGAAGCCCGAGAGAATGGATGTACTCAAAACGCTGGACGGCGCCTACTAATAGGGCGCCGTTTTTCCGGCATTAATATGGACGCAAGGGGTGGACAGAATGAAAATCGGTGTTATCGGAGCAATGGAAGAAGAAGTGGAACTGTTGCGCAAGCAGCTAGCGAATCCTTCTGTTAAAGAAATCGCCAACAGCGAATTCACGACAGGTACATATAAAGGCCAGGAACTTATTTTGCTGAAGAGCGGCATCGGGAAAGTCAATGCGGCTATGGCAACCACTATCCTGATGCAAGAATTCAATCCTGACATCGTATTGAATATCGGCTCCGCAGGTGGTTTTGATGCAGAGTTGGAAGTAGGCGCTGTCGTCATTTCCGATGAAGTGCGCCACCACGATGTGGATGCCACGGTTTTTGGCTATGAAATCGGGCAAGTTCCTCAAATGCCTTCAGCATACAAAGCTAATAAGGAATTGATTGAACTTGCTGTCCAGGCAGTCGACGAAATCGGCGAGCACCAGCACGCAGTAGGCTTGATTGCGACAGGTGATTCGTTCATGAGCGATCCGCACCGGGTGGCACACGTGAAGCGGCTGTTTCCTGACATGAAAGCTGCGGAAATGGAAGCGGCTGCGGTCGCGCAAGTGTGCTATCAGTATGACACGGCGTTTGTCGTCATCCGTGCGCTTTCGGATATTGCCGGAAAAGAATCATCTGTTTCGTTCGATGAATTCCTGCCGGTTGCGGCAAAGCATTCGACTGAAATCGTGTTGCGCGTCATCGAAAAAATGCTGCAACGCATATAAAAAAGCTGAGGGCGCGAAGCCCTCAGCTTTTATACTTTCCTTAAAGTGAATGTGCTGATCATCAGCAATGCTGCAATCAGCAATATGAACATATAAACTGCAGGCGACCAGTAATCAAAGCCGAAATAAGATAAAGTCAGCACGGTTCCGGCTGCTGTAATCGGAAGTCCAGTAAAGTATCCGTTTGACTCTGAAATATTAAAGCGGGCCAGGCGGAAAGCCCCGCAAGAAATGTAGATGACTGTAAAAATCATGCCGGCCATTCCGAAGTCCTGCAATGCTAATTGATAGATGAGCAAAGCAGGTGCGACGCCGAAGGAGATGATATCTCCCATCGAATCGAGCTGCTGGCCCAGGTCGGACTCTTGATTGTATTTCCTTGCAACCATGCCATCAAAGCGATCCAAAAAAGCGGCAATAAAAATGAACAGTACGCTATAACTATAGTTTCCGGATAAAGTGGCCATCAATGAGGCACCGCCGAAAACCATATTGCCGATCGTCAATGTATTTGCAGCTTGGCTTTTCAGCCGTTTGATCGTGTGATCCATTTTTTCAATCAATAACAATAGAAGCGCTCCTTTTTTCGATGTGCTTTCGACAATTATACTGCGAATCGTCTAAAAATGGTAGACTATTTCAACGATGGAGGTACATTTATGAAAAAACGTTTATACCAATCGATGATAGAATTAAGCAATGGTAAGGTTAGTTCCGCAGTACTAAAACGTTTCACCAGATCTTCCATTAGTCGCCATTTCGTCACAAATTATATTAAGACCTATCAAATAGAACTACAAGACCTGCCGCAATCGGTAAAATACAGGAGCTTGCATGATTTCTTTACCCGGCAATTGGCACAGAAAGCCCGTCCTATTGCCGAAGCTGATGTCGTGTCTCCGGTAGACGGCCGAATCGAAGTTACTGGTCCTATCGAAACAGCCAGCCGTTTCCAAGTGAAAGGCATCAGCTATTCATTGGCCGGATTGCTCGGCTCCGAACAGGCTGCAGAGCCATATAGCCATGGCCAGTACGCCATCTTGTATTTATCGCCGGCAGATTATCACCGCATCCACAGCCCGGCTGATGGAAAAGTGCTGAAGCAGTATATGCTCGGAGATAAATCATATCCGGTCAACCGGCTCGGATTGACCTACGGCAAATCGCCGATCAGCGGAAACCGCCGTCTCATCACGGAACTGGATACGGTGCTGGGGCGTGTGCTGGTCGTGAAAGTAGGGGCGATGTATGTGAACTCAATCGAGTTGACCGAACTGGGCGATTCTTGGAGAAAAGGGGCGGAAGTCGGTTATTTCAGCTTCGGTTCGACCGTAGCTTTGTTTTTTGAACAGGGTGCTGTCGAATTCGCTCCCGAAATCAAAGACGGCGCCCACATCAAGGTGGGAGAACCGCTCGCATATATGTTATAATCAATGGACTTAAGTCCGCAAAAACAGGAGTTGTTATGAGTGTATCGAAATTTTATCCCAAGGCAGTATGTGAAAGAAGTTTTTGATATTACGCCCGAATCACTAAAAGAGAAAGGGATTCTTGGCATTATTACCGATTTGGACAACACCTTGGTCGAGTGGGACCGTCCGGATGCGACTCCACGTCTTGTCGAATGGCTCAAGTCCATGAAAGATGCCGGCATCCAAGTCGTCATCGTCTCCAATAATAATGAAATGCGGGTCAAGTCATTTTCCGATCCGCTCGGTATTCCGTTTATCCACCAAGCGAGAAAACCGATGGGCAAGGCATTCAGGAAAGCATTGAAAATCATGAGTGTGCAGCGCGAGCAGGTCGTCGTCATCGGCGATCAGATGCTGACGGATATTTTCGGCGGAAACCGCAATAAATTGCATACCATTCTAGTGTTGCCAGTCGCCCAGTCGGACGGCTTCTTTACCCGTTTCAACAGAATGGTGGAGCGCCGTATTATGAAAAAGCTGAAAGACAAAGGACAATTGATGTGGGAGGAAAAAAATTGACAGAAATGCCATATTGCATCGGTTGCGGTGTACAGATCCAAACAGAACGGAAAGACGATATCGGCTACGCGCCGCCGTCTTCGCTCGATAAAGAAGAAATTATTTGCCAGCGCTGTTTCCGGCTGAAAAACTATAACGAATTGCAGCCCGTTTCGTTGACGGACGATGATTTTCTACGTATTTTGAACGGCCTTGGCGAACGCAAAGGCTTGATCGTCAAAATCGTCGATATTTTCGACTTCAACGGCAGCTGGCTTCCCGGATTGCACCGGTTTGTCGGCAATAACCCGATTTTGCTCATCGCAAACAAAGCGGATCTGTTGCCGAAATCCGTCAAAGAAAAAAAACTCATCAATTGGATGAAGCAAGAGTCGCGCAAATTGGGCTTGAATCCGATCGACATTTTGACGGTTTCCGCCCATAAAGGGACAGGCGTCAAAGAAGCGATGGATGCGATCGAACAATACCGTGAAGGCGGCGACGTCTATGTTGTCGGCTGTACGAACGTCGGGAAATCGACATTCATCAACCGCGTCATCAAGCAGGCGACAGGAGAAGGCGATGTCATCACGACGTCCCATTTCCCGGGAACGACGCTCGATATGATCGCCATCCCGCTCGATGATGAGTGCTCTTTATACGACACGCCGGGCATTATCAACCATCATCAGCTGGCACATCATTTGCATACGGAAGATTTGAAATCGATCATGCCGAAAAATGAAATCAAGCCGCGTGTGTTCCAGTTGAATCCTGAACAAACCTTGTTTATAGGCGGCTTGGCGCGTTTTGACTTTATCAGCGGTAGCCGCTCATCGTTCACGGTCCATGCCGCGAATTCACTGAATATCCATAGAACCAAATTGGATAATGCGGATGAACTTTATGAACAGCATCTTGGAGGCATGCTTGCCCCGCCATCTGCTGAACATAAAGAAGATTTCCCTGGACTGGTGCGCCATGAATTCCGCATCAAGGAAGGCAAGACAGATGTGGTTTTCTCGGGGCTTGGCTGGATTACCGTACAGCATGATAATGTCACCATTGCCGCCCATGCACCAAAGGGAGTAGAAGTAATCGTCCGACCATCGCTCATTTAGGAGGTTTTCAAATGAAGAAATGGTATGCGGTCATCGGGGATCCGATTTCCCATTCGCTATCACCGTTTATGCACGATCATTGGTTCCAAAAGCACGATATTGACGCATCCTATATACCGTTCCATGTCGAACCGGCCCAGTTGGAGCAAGCCATCAGTTCCATGAAACTGCTGGGCATCAGCGGTTTTAACATCACCTTGCCACATAAGCAGGCGGTGATTCCGTTGTTGGATCAATTGGATGAAACGGCTCAGCACATGAATGCGGTCAATACAGTGGTCGCAAAAGACAGGCGCTTTAAGGGTTTTAACACGGACGGTGACGGGTTTGTCCGTTCGCTTTTGAGCTACCCCGTCGCCAAAGGGAACGCCTTGCTTATAATCGGGGCAGGCGGCGCCGCCCGCGGCATCGCTTTTGCACTTGAACGTGCAGGGTTCACCGATATTTCCATCACGAACCGGACGTTCCGCAGGGCGCAGGAGCTGGCCGAAGAAACCGGCAGCAAAGCGTTGGTGCTTGCGGATGCTGAAGCGCAGCTGAGCGATTTCAGCACAATCATCCAGACCACTTCTGTCGGGCTGACCGAAGAAGCTTTGCCGCTGTCTTTGACGCATCTAGGAAGCGGGGCGGTCGTCGCGGACATTATTTACAATCCGCTGGAAACGCCTTTTCTTAAAGAAGCGAAAGCAAAGGACTGCCTGGCATTGAACGGCGTCGGCATGTTCGTCAACCAAGGCGCCATTGCGTTTGAAAAATGGACGGGCATCCGTCCGGACACAGAAGAAATGATTCAATTGATTACAGATAAACTAGGAGGAAATTATGTTAACAGCTAAACAAAAAAGTTTTCTAAAAAGCGAAGCGCATCATCTTGACCCGATTTTTCAAGTCGGAAAAGGCGGCGTCAGCGAAGCGATGCTCGTGCAAATCGGGGAAGCGCTGGAAAAACGCGAACTTGTAAAAATCAGCATTCTGCAAAACAATGAAGACGGCAAACATGAAGTGGCACAAAACTTGGCAAAAGGCACAAAAGCGGAGCTCGTTCAATTGATCGGCCATACTGTCGTTCTCTACAAGACGTCTGTAAACAATAAACGGATTGAGCTTCCGTGAAAAAAAGAAAAATCGGAATCCTCGGCGGGACGTTCAATCCCCCGCATTTCGGTCATTTGATTATGGCGAACGAAGCTTATCACGCACTCGGTTTGGAGCAAGTGCGCTTTATGCCGAATGCCGTCGCCCCGCATAAAGAGGCGAGCGGCATCGATACCGAAAAGCGGGTGATGATGACCAGTTTGGCGCTCGATGGCCATTCCCAGTTCCAGCTGGAAGATTCCGAAGTCTCAAACGGCGGCGTATCGTACACGTACGATACGATGGCCAAACTGACTGAGCGAGAACCCGATTGTGAATTTTATTTCATCATCGGCGGCGATATGATTGAAAGCCTCCACACCTGGCACCGCATAGACGATCTTGTGCAACTCGTGCAATTCGTCGGCATCGGCCGCCCGGGCTATCAGCCGGATACCCATTATCCGGTCATGATGATTGATTCTCCAGAGATGCATTTATCTTCGACGATGTTGCGCAATCGAGTTGCGGCCGGCCGGCCATTGACTTTTTTCGTGCCTGATCAAGTGGAAGCTTTCATCCGGAAGGAGCGATTGTATGGACCCGAGCCTGATGCTCCAAAAAGTTAAAGAACGCATGCCCGAAAAACGCTATATCCACGTTTTAGGTGTCATGGGTACCGCTGTGTCATTGGCGCGCCATTACGGCATCCCGGAAGAGCAAGCCCGCATTGCGGCGATTCTCCATGATGTGGCGAAATATGCAGACCGCGACTGGATGCGCCGGATCATCGAAACTAAAGGGATGGACCCGCAATTGCTCGAATACCATCATGAGCTGTGGCATGCCCCTGTAGGTGCGTATATCGCATCGTATGAGTTCGGCGTTGATGATGAGGAAATCCTCAATGCAATCCGCTACCATACGACAGGGAGGGCAGGGATGTCCGCGTTGGAAAAAATCATCTACATTGCAGATATGATCGAACCGAACCGCAATTTCCCAGGAGTCGATGAGCTGCGTGAGTGCAAGACGCAAGGTCTCGACGCGTTGATGGAAGCGGCGATCCGGCAATCGATCGAGTTTTTAGAATCCAAAAATCAACCGGTATATCCGGATTCCTTGAGATGCCTTGAGCATTTTGAGCAACAGAGAGGGAACGTGAAATAATGGCTAAAGATACGTTGTTACAACTGGCTTACCAAGCCGCAGAAGATAAAAAAGCAGAAGACATCGTCGTACTGAATATGGAGGGAATCTCGATGTTAGCGGATTACTTCCTTATCTGCAGCGCAAACTCAGACCGCCAAGTGCAGGCGATTGCCCGCGAAATGATGGATAAAGCAGGAGAAGCCGGCTATAACGTGAAGAGCGCGGAAGGTTTTGATGCAGCACGCTGGATCTTGGTAGATTTGGGAGATGTTGTCGCGCATGTATTCCACCGCGATGAGCGCTCGTATTACAACCTTGAGCGGCTCTGGCGTGACGCACCTGAACTGGAAGCATGAATTACGGACGATTTGCAGCAGTATACGATGACTTGATGGAAGATATTCCGTATGAGCAATACGTGGACTGGATTGCGCAATCGATGCGTTCAGGCAGCGTACTCGACCTCGCATGCGGTACAGGCGTGCTGTCGGAATTAATGGCAGAACTCGGCTATTCCGTGACAGCGAGCGATTTATCGGCGGATATGCTGACGGTCGCGCAGCGGCGCTTCAAAGAGGCCGGTCTGAATGTCCCGGTGCTGCAATTGTCAATGGACAACTTGGAAGGTCTCGAGGATTTCGATGCCGTGACGATTGCCATCGATTCGCTGAATTATTTGGCGCAGGAAGAGCAAGTCGTGAAAACTTTCGAGCAAGTGTACGCTGCACTGAAACCGGGTGGCCATCTTTTCTTTGATGTCCATTCGGTTTTCAAAGTCGATGAAATTTTTATGCAAAGCCCCTTTGTCTACGACGGCGAAGACATGGCGTATATTTGGCACACAGAGCGAGGATCGGCGCCTCACAGCGTAATCCACGATTTGACGTTTTTCGTGCGCGAAGGCTGGATGTTCGAGCGCTTTGAAGAAACCCATGAACAACGGACATTTTCAATTGACACGTATCGAAATTGGCTGCAGCAAGCTGGCTTCAAGGTCGGATCGGTTACGGCTGATTTCACTCGTGACGCTCCCGACGCCGAAAGTGAACGGATCTTTTTCCATGCAGTAAAATAATACGAAAACCGCCGGCATATGCTGGCGGTTTTTTTCTATAGGAATAATGGACATTCCTTCCCTTGTTATTATATAATTCAGATAGCTTCAGTTGATTGCTTTCTGCGGAAATGAGGGATGCCCACTGAATCTTTCTCCGCAATTTGCCAAATACGCCCGGTATGTTATGCCGGCAGCCGTTGTTTTGGCTCTCCTGTATTTTTTCCTCCTGCGTGAACCTCCACAACCGACAAGCCTCAATGACTTGGCTTCTGCACAGTCCCAACTGGACGAACAGCCGCCACAAAACCCAGTCGAAGAAACGCCCATCGCCACGACCGTGATGATCGATGTGAAAGGGGCCGTAAAAAGCGCCGGCTTGTATGAATTACCGTTAGGCGCTCGCGTGGCTGATGCCATCGAAGCCGCCGGCGGGTTCTTGCCGGACGCCGACAGCCGATCGATTAATCTGGCGGTCATTGTGCTCGACGAATCTTCTGTTTATGTGCCGAAGGCCGGAGAAGAAACAGCTCCGGTACCGACTACGGCTTCAGGCGGCGACGCACAGCCACTGGTCGATTTGAATACTGCAACAGAAGCGGAATTGACCGAACTGCCGGGGATCGGGCCTGCAAAAGCGGCGGCGATTATTGCCCACCGAACCGACAACGGGCCTTTCCGGAGTATTGAGCAACTTACGGACGTCACCGGCATCGGCGACAAAAGTTTTGAACAATTGAAAGACCTGATCCGTGTCCGCTAAAGCGGCCGCTGGTACTTGACGAAACAACTGCCTCTGCTAAACTTGATTTAACAAAACAGCAGGAGGCAATCAGATGAAGCGAATAACGTGGGATCAATTTTTTATGGCTCAAAGCCACCTCTTGGCGCTGCGCAGTACATGTACACGACTGGCAGTAGGCGCGACAATCGTCCGCGATCGGCGCATCATGGCAGGAGGCTATAACGGCTCGATTTCCGGAGGCGACCATTGCATCGACAAAGGCTGTTATGTAGTCGACAATCATTGCGTGCGGACCATCCATGCAGAAATGAATGCGCTGCTTCAATGCGCCAAATACGGCGTCAGTGTCAACGGCGCTGATATGTATGTCAGCCATTTCCCGTGCCTCCAATGCACGAAATCGATCATTCAAGCCGGCATTTCCCGCCTTTATTACGCGGCGGATTATAAAAATCATGAATACGCGATCGAGCTGCTTGAACAAGCGAATGTCGAAGTGATTCAAGTGGTATTCGATGAACGCATGATTGATTTTTTAAGCGTCGAAAAAACAGCGCTCTACATGGAATTGATCGAGAAGCTTGGCGCCAAGGGGGCGAGTGAAGAAGAATTGTCCTATTACAAAGAACGGGTGAAGGAATTATTCGGAGAACTTCTCGTTTAACGGAGCCATTATTTTTCTATACGGCAATTGCGCTTGCAATCGCCACATATGCAGCACATGACTCAGCTAATCTGCTTTTGATCATGGTGCTGCTTTTTTATTGGATGGCGTATAAAAAAGAGCCGCTAACGTGGATGGCTATTATTGCTATTTTCGCCATTGCGGCCTTCTTTTTGGCACAATCCCGCCTGGACGATGGACCATTATTGTCTGGAGACTACGAAGGCGTTGTTGAATTTCATGAACTTTCAATCGACGGTGCCCGTTTGAATGGATTTGCAATTGTGGATTCCGGCCAAAAAGTCTATGCTAGCTATCAAATCGGCTCGGCTGAGGAAAAAAAAGCTTTGCATGCTTTAGGCCCAGCTATCCATTTGCGCGTTCGGGCAAACTACACCGATCCTAAAAATGCGCCGCATGAGTTTGCCTTTAATATGCAACACTATTTGGAGAAAAACAATGCACGCGGTATGCTTACGATCGAATCGATTGTAGCCGCGGCACCAAGAGGGGGGATCAAAGGAAGCTTAGCACAGCAGCGCGAGAAGCTGCTGGCCCATATCGAGCGGAGTTTCCCGGCTGCACTCGTAACGGAAGCGCATGCGCTTCTGCTCGGGGAACGCGGTGGGCTGGACGGGGAACAGGCGCGGATTCAGCGTACGCTTGGAATCACGCATCTGTTTGCGATATCGGGCCTGCACGTGGGAATTATTACCGCGATGCTTTATTTTGCCTTGCTGCGCATACGGATACGGAAAGAAACAGCGACCATCTTGCTCATTATGGTATTGCCGCTTTACGCCATATTGGCAGGGGCCGCGCCCTCAGTCATGCGCGCATGCGCCATGGTGGTCTTGGTGCTGTTAGCCCGGTTGTTCGGAATCCACGTTTCGGTAATTCAAGCTTTAAGTGCCAGTTTTATCGCCTTTCTCCTCTTCGAACCGTCACTTCTTTTTGATATCGGTTTTCAATTGTCCTATGGTGCGAGTTTCGGGATCATCGCTTCCTTGAAATTATTGGAAGGTGCTTCTTTTTTCAAAGGCGGCTTGATTGTCACCGCGGTGTCTCAATTAAGCCTGTATCCGCTTCTATTATTCCATTTTTATGAAATCTCCTTATCCTCATTTTTGGTGAATGCCTTGTATGTACCGCTTTTTACGGTGTTTATTTTGCCGGCCAACTTTATGCTATTGGCGCTGTCCTTTTTTCCAGGCAATATAGCACAGCCTTTTTTCGCCTTATACGAGCCGCTGAGGCTATGGATCGCCCAGTTGACGAATGACCTGGCAACTGTGCCTCATCAGCTGTGGACCCCCGGGAAACCGGCTCTAGGGCTAGTGCTGATCATGGCCGCGTGCGTCCTGGTGTTTTTTGTGCAAACGGAAAAGCGCTGGCGCCTGCGCTATGTCCTCGTGCTGGTCAGCCCGGCTTTGTTGATAAGCGCTAAACCATATGTAGACCCGGCATTATATGTCAGCTTTATCGATGTCGGGCAAGGAGACAGCATTTTGATTGAATTGCCTTATCGGCGCGGCGTGTACTTGATCGATTCCGGCGGCGTGCTGCGTTTTGGGGAAGAGGGCTATCAGCAGCGGACGCGTCCTTATGAAGTAGGCCGCGGAACGGTCGTGCCCTATTTGAAAGGGCGCGGCATTTCCCAGGTCGATTTATTTATATTGAGCCATCCCGATGCGGATCATGCAGAAGGTGCCGATGAAATTTTTGAAGAACTTGACGTGGAACGCCTGCATATCACTCCAGGATCCGAGGCGAATGCAATGATGTCCGAGTTGGCGCCTTTGTCGAAAGAAGCGGCGGTGGAAACACCTGGAAAGGGAGTTGCTTGGAATGTCGGTTCAACACGATTTATGTATTTGTCTCCGGATGATGACCAGTACGAAGGCAATGATGACTCGCTCGTGCTGCTGATGGAACACGGCGGCCAGCGCTTTTTGTTCACCGGGGACTTGGAAGAGAAAGGAGAGCGGGAAATTGTGGAGGGTTACGCACAACAGCTCGCCGAATTGACTGTGTTGAAGGTGGGGCATCACGGAAGCAAAACCTCGAGTTCGCAAATTTTCTTGGAAGCGCTGGAACCGGATGTCTCCATCGTCTCCGCCGGTAAGGACAATCGCTATGGCCATCCGAGCCCGGAAGTGACAGCGCGTTTCGAGTCGCTTGATTTATTGTTGTTGTCGACTGCGGAAAACGGAACGATACGCATAACAGTGAAAAACGGAAACACGACCATCGATTCCAGCCGAAAATAAAAAAGCCCCGGCAAATGCCGGGGCTTTTGGTGATCAACGGGCTGCGAATTGCACTACGCCAGCGATGATAAAAATAAGAGCGAAGAAACCAAAGGAAACGACGAAGCCCATGCCTGCATCGATGGCATCGTTGCGTTTGGACTGGACGTTTTGTTCAAATTCATTCATGAAAATCCCTCCTAGTTGATTTTATTATAAGCGAAGAAAACCAAAAAATCTATATTGAACTAAACATTGTCCCTTGATTTTGGCGGCTGACACACAACTGTCAAAACCAGACACGCCGCATGAGGCAGACCCGAATCGGAAAATCCGGTATAGTAGAGGGAAGAGGGAGTGGAACGTATGATTACATCTATATGGAAATCGATTCGCGCCGATAAAATCGATCCGGTCTATTTGATTGTCGGGACCGAGAGCTATTTCATCACGAAAACACTCGATTTATTGAAAACGCAAATGGCGGCTACTTCAGAGCTCGATGCCGCAACGTATGACCTGGATGAAGTGCCGGTCGGGCATGTGCTTGAGGAATCCGACACGATACCATTTTTCAGTGACCGCAAGCTGGTCATCGCACGCAACGCTTCATTCTTGAAAGCGGCGGAGCGGGGTAAAGAAAAAATCAACCACGATCTGAAAGCGTTGGAAACATGGCTTGAACATCCGCCGGCGACAAGCGTCACGATTTTTGTTGCGCCTTATGAAAAACTGGATGAACGGAAAAAAATCGTCAAGCTGATGAAAAAGCATGCGGTGCTGATCGAAGCGAAAGCGTTGCAGCCGCATGAGCTGGAAAGCTGGATGGCGCATGAAGCGAAAACACACGGCAAAACGCTCGAACGTCAAGCTGCCCGGAAATTGATTGAACTGGCCGGTACTAATTTGACGCTGCTCGCTTCCGAGCTGGAAAAAATGGCGCTCTACCTCGGGGCGGAACAAGAAGAGATTTCCGAACAGCTCATTAAGGATATGACGTCGCGCACTTTGGAACAAGACGCATTTAAAATGCTGCAAGCCTATTTGGACGGGGATATCAAAACGGCGTTGAGCGTCTATTACGATCTGCTGAGGCAAAAAGAAGAGCCGGTCGCACTCGCGGCGTTGCTCGCTTCGCAGATCCGCTTTATGGTCCATGTTTATTATTTGCAGAAAAAAGGCTATCATGCACAGCAAATTTCCAAACAACTCAAAGCCCATCCGTACCGGGTCAAACTGCTTGTGGAAAAGCGCCGGCAGATTTCCGAACAGCGCTTGCTGCAGGTGCTCGGCGACTTGGCGGATATCGACCTGCAGTTAAAGACCACTTCCGGGAACCGGGAGCGTGTGCTGGAATTCTTCCTGATGAAACGGGCGGGGCATAACAAACAAGTGTCGAAACAAGTTTAACCCGATTAAAGCAAGGTGCGAAAAATGTGTACCTTTCATGTGCCCGCAGCATTAGAGGACACGAGGCAGCGGTTTTGCGGAATATGCATAAGTTACAATCTAAAGCTCAACTACTATAATTAAAGCAAGGCTGCCCGATTCGGAGGCAGCCTTGCTTTTTAGTTTTTTTTGCACAAAGAAAAAACCGACCCTTGAGGATCGGTTTTTTAATGCGTTTTACGCTTTTTTCATGAGGCTCGCTTTTTTGCGGGCTGCAGTGTTTTTGTGGAGCAAACCTTTAGAAGCCGCTTTCTCAACTTGTTTGATCGCTGCTTTTACAGAATCACCTTTGTTTTCTTCATTGTTGGCTACAGCTTGCTCAGCCTTTTTGACAGAAGAACGCATTGATGATTTAACAGATGAGTTCTGAGCATTTTTTGTATCGTTCGTGCGAACACGTTTGATTGCAGATTTAATGTTTGGCATATCTTTCACCTCCTAGACAATTTAAGTTTAGGCGGAGTCGCCTTCACTCTTCAGTGTCTCTATACAACAAAAGTTATTTTATCAAATCGGCCAGCCAAATGCAATAGTTACGTGCAAAGAAGTTTCCCTTGACACTTAAAGCATTGTTCGGTCATTCGTTGCTCAAAGCCTGCTTGACTGCTATAATTCAAAGTAGTTTATATGGGAGTGAAGAAAATGAATCTAGAACAGAGAATCGCGAGACAGCAGAAAATCCGCAACTTTTCCATCATTGCTCACATCGATCATGGGAAATCGACGTTAGCAGACCGCATATTGGAAAAAACCAATGCGCTGACGGCGCGTGAAATGAAATCGCAATTGCTCGACTCCATGGATTTGGAGCGGGAAAGAGGAATTACCATCAAGTTGAATGCCGTTCAGCTGAACTATACAGCAAAAGACGGAGAAACGTATATTATGCACTTGATCGATACACCGGGACATGTCGATTTCACGTACGAAGTTTCCCGCAGCCTGGCAGCATGTGAAGGAGCTGTCCTTGTAGTCGATGCAGCTCAAGGCATCGAAGCCCAGACACTTGCCAACGTCTATTTGGCGCTCGATAACGACTTAGAGATTTTGCCGGTCATCAACAAGATCGATTTACCAGCAGCAGATCCTGAACGCGTTCGCCAGGAAGTGGAGGACGTCATCGGGCTTGATGCATCGGAAGCCGTGCTTGCTTCTGCAAAAGCAGGAATCGGCATCGAAGAAATCCTGGAGCAGATTGTCGAAAAAGTTCCACCGCCAACAGGCGATCCAGCAGCTCCCTTAAAAGCTTTGATTTTCGATTCGCTTTATGACCCGTACCGCGGCGTTGTCGCGTACATTCGAATCATGGACGGCACAGTAAAGCCAGGCGACAAAATCAAAATGATGGCCAGCGGTAATGAATTCGAAGTCGTCGAAGCCGGCGTATTCACGCCTAAAGTGACTTTGCGCGACGAATTGACGGTTGGGGATGTCGGCTTTTTGACCGCTGCCATCAAGAACGTCGCCGATTCGCGTGTCGGAGATACCATCACATTGGCAAACAACCCCGCTGAACAAGCACTGCCGGGCTATCGCCGTTTGAACCCAATGGTTTATTGTGGGCTCTACCCGATCGATACATCGAAATACAACGATTTGCGTGATGCGCTTGAAAAGCTGGAACTGAACGATGCGGCTTTGCAATTCGAACCAGAATCCTCACAGGCGCTCGGCTTCGGCTATCGCTGCGGATTCCTCGGCTTGTTGCACATGGAAATCATCCAAGAGCGCATCGAACGCGAGTTCAATATCGATTTGATCACGACAGCACCGAGCGTAATTTACCACGTCCATATGACGGACGGGGAAGTGTTGAACATCGACAACCCGGCGATGATGCCGGATCCGCAGAAAATTGCAGTAGTTGAAGAACCTTACGTCAAAGCGACGGTCATGGTGCCGAACGATTACGTCGGCGCGGTTATGGAAATCTGCCAGAAAAAACGCGGCAATTTCATGACGATGGACTATGTCGACAATTCCCGTGTCAGCATCATTTACGAATTGCCGCTTGCGGAGATTGTCTATGACTTCTTCGACCAATTGAAATCCGGCACGAAAGGCTATGCATCGTTCGATTACGAGCTGATCGGCTATAAAGAGTCGAAGCTAGTCAAGATGGATATTTTGCTGAATGCTGAAAAAGTGGATGCACTGAGCTTTATCGTCCATAGTGAATTTGCTTATGAGCGCGGGAAAATTATTGTCGACAAACTGAAGAATTTGATCCCGCGCCAGCAATTCGAAGTTCCGATCCAAGCAGCGATCGGACAGAAAATCGTTGCCCGCCAAACAATCAGCGCTATCCGGAAAAACGTCCTCGCGAAATGTTACGGCGGCGATATTTCCCGGAAGCGAAAACTTCTTGATAAGCAGAAAGAAGGGAAAAAGCGGATGAAGCAAGTCGGCTCCGTAGAAGTCCCACAAGAAGCATTTATGGCTGTTCTGAAAATGGACGACCAATCCAAATAAAACGAAAAAAAGGAGGCGGCTTTTTCTGCCTCCTTTTCTTATTAGAAAGAAGGATTTTTCATGGTAAAAGGCATGTACATCCATATCCCATTCTGCCATCAGATTTGTTTTTACTGCGATTTCAATAAAGTGTTTTTCAAAGACCAGCCGGTGGATGCCTATATCGAATCAGTCGGCAAAGAACTGGCGCTATGGAAACAGCAAGGAGCACTCGATCACCCGCTTGAGACGATTTTTCTCGGCGGCGGCACACCAACAGCGCTAACTCCGGAACAATTGGAGCGACTGCTCGGCTTGATCCGCCAGTACGTGCCGATGACACAGAATGTCGAATGGAGCTCAGAAGCGAATCCAGATGAACTGACGCGCGAAAAAATGCAAGTGCTGTTTGACGGCGGCGTCAACCGCTTGAGCATGGGCGTGCAGACATTTGATCCGGATTTATTGAAGCGTCTTGGCAGGACCCATGCCAATGACGATGTTCGCCGTGCCGTGGAAACAGCACGCGAAGTCGGCTTTAACAGCATCAGCTTCGATTTGATGTACGGGCTTCCCGGCCAGACGATGGCGCAGTGGGAAGAAACGCTCGAGCAGGCATTTGCATTTGATCTGCCGCATTTTTCAGCGTACTCGCTGATCATCGAACCGAAGACCGTTTTTTATAATTTGATGGTCAAAGGGAAATTGAATACCATCACAGAAGATCTTGAAGGCGATATGTATGAACGCCTCATGGAGGAAATGGAAAAACGCGGTTTGCATCAATACGAAATTTCCAATTTCGCAAAGCCTGGGCATGAGTCGCGCCATAACCTATTATATTGGGACAACGAAGAATATATTGGCGTCGGAGCGGGTGCCCATGGCTATGTCGACGGAATCCGCTATGCCAATCACGGACCGCTCAAAAAATATATGGAACCCCTCGATTCTGGCATACGGCCCGTATTGGAAGAAAACAAAGTGACTATAAAAGCACAGATGGAAGAGGAAATGTTTCTCGGCCTGCGCAAAACCAAAGGCGTGGAACTAGTTCATTTCGAAGAGAAATTCGGCACAGCACTCAGGAGCATTTACGGAGAGATTCTTCAAAAAGAGCAGGCTAAAGGCAATCTGGCTCTCGAAAACGGATTTTTGAAGCTGACACATAAAGGCCGCTTTGTCGGTAATGAAGTATTCGAACAATTTTTGCTTTCGTAGAAGCGCATCCGTTGACAACGCAAAAAAGATTTGGTAATTTTAGTGTAGTCTTAGCACTCGAACTGATAGAGTGCTAACAGAGGTGATGATCATGTTAACAGAACGGCAACTGCTCATTTTGAAAGTGACAGTCGATGATTATATCCAATCAGCGCAGCCGGTAGGATCGAACCAACTAGCCAAAAAGCCGGGTATGTCTTTTAGTTCGGCTACCATTCGCAATGAATTGGCTGAGCTCGAAGGCCAGGGCTACCTCGAAAAGACTCATACTTCTTCCGGCCGGATTCCGTCCCAAAAAGGCTATCGCTATTATGTAGACCATTTGTTGACGCCGAATCCGGTACCGGAAAACGACATCGTTCAGCTTCGCTCGGTTTTCGAAGAAAAGGTCAATGAAACTGAAGAGATCATCAAACGGTCGGCTGGCATCTTGTCCGAATTGACAAATTACACGTCGATTCTGCTCGGACCGGATATCCGCAAGCACATCGTCAAAAAGTTGTCGATTGTGCCTTTGTCGCCGGGAATGGCTGTGGCGATCATCGTCACCGATTCGGGGCATGTGGAAAACCGCGTATTCTCCATCCCGCCGGACTTGAACGCATCCGACATCGAGAAGATGGTCAATATCTTGAACGAGCGTCTCATCGGCGTTGCGCTGCATGATTTGCACAAGCGCCTCGAGCAGGAAACGCTCGCTCTGTTGCGCCAGCATATCGAGCGCTACGGAGAATTATTCCGTACGTTCCAGCAGGCGCTGTTGCTTCCGCACACGGACAATGTTTATTATGGAGGCAAGCTGAATATCCTTAAGCAGCCGGATTTCCATGATATCCAGAAAATCCGTGAGTTGATGGACGTCATGGAAGAAGGAAAGCACATTCCTGAAATTCTACCGATCGGCGCCCAAGGGCTTCAAATCCGCATTGGTTCCGAAAATGCGTTGGCGGCGATGGAAGATTGTTCTGTCATCACGGTGTCTTACGATATCGGAGATGAACAAATGGGTACGATCGCTATTGTCGGGCCGAAGAGAATGGATTACCGCCGGATCGTTTCACTGCTGGACTATGTGAGCAGCGATTTGTCGAAAGAATTGACCCGGCTGTTCCAAGGAAAGTGAACTAAAGGAGGCACATATTTTGTCGAACGAAAAAGAAACGATCAAGCAACAAGACTTAGAGCAAGATGTGAAACAAGCTGAAGAACAGGCACCAAATGACACAGAAACTACTGTGTCCGCTGAAGCTCTAGAGGCTGAAAGCGACACCGATAAACCAGTGGACGAAATAGCTGAACTGAAAGCACAGATTGAAGCGGAGCAAAACAAGTATTTGCGGCTTCTAGCGGATTATGATAATTTCAAACGCCGCACGAAGCTGGATCAGGAAATTGCGAAGAAGTTCCGCTCGCAATCGCTGTTGACGGATTTGCTGCCGGTGCTGGATAATTTCGAGCGAGCGCTTGCTACCGAAACCAAAAGCGACGAATCGCCAACACTGTTAAAAGGCGTTGAAATGGTCCAGAAATCCTTGCTTGACGCTGTGAAAGCGGAAGGCCTCGAGGAAATCAAATCAGCCGGCGAGCCGTTTGATCCGCATGTACACCAGGCAGTCATTCAGGAAAGTGATTCGGAAGCAGAGCCAGGCATGGTGTTACAAGAGCTGCAAAAAGGGTATACCCTGAATGGCAGAGTGCTCCGTCCGGCTATGGTAAAAGTGAACGAATAATTGAAACTATCAAACTAAAGTTAATGGAGGAATTTAAATGAGCAAAATTATCGGAATCGACTTAGGTACTACAAACTCAGCGGTCGCAGTACTAGAGGGCGGCGAGCCAAAAATCATCCCGAATCCAGAAGGCAACCGCACGACGCCATCTGTTGTGTCATTCAAGAACGGTGAACGCCAAGTCGGCGAAGTGGCAAAACGCCAATCCATCACCAATCCGAACACCATCCAATCCGTCAAACGCTTGATGGGCACGCAGGAAAAAGTGACGGCTGAAGGAAAAGAATATACACCGCAGGAAGTTTCTGCCATGATTCTTCAATACATCAAAGGCTATGCGGAAGATTACCTCGGTGAAAAAGTGACCAAAGCGGTCATCACGGTACCGGCTTACTTTAATGATGCTGAACGCCAAGCGACAAAAGACGCTGGCCGTATTGCAGGTCTTGAAGTGGAACGCATCATCAACGAGCCGACAGCTGCAGCACTTGCATACGGCCTTGATAAAATGGATAAAGACGAAACGATTTTGGTTTATGACCTTGGCGGCGGTACATTCGACGTCTCGATCCTCGAACTTGGCGACGGCGTTTTCGAAGTTAAATCAACTGCCGGCGACAACCGCCTGGGCGGCGATGATTTCGATAAACTAATCATCGATTACTTGGTGCAAGAATTCAAAAAAGAAAACGGCATCGACTTGTCGAAAGATAAAATGGCCACTCAGCGCCTGAAAGATGCGGCTGAAAAAGCTAAAAAGGATTTGTCTGGCGTAACGTCAACACAAATTTCCTTGCCGTTTATCACTGCAGGCGAAGCTGGACCGCTTCACATGGAGATGAGCTTATCGCGTGCGAAATTCGACGAGTTGACTTCTTCACTTGTGGAACGCACGATGGGGCCGACTCGCCAAGCATTGAAAGATGCGAACATTTCTGCTTCTGAACTGGACCGCGTCATTTTGGTCGGTGGATCTACACGGATTCCGGCTGTTCAGGAAGCTGTTAAAAAAGAAACAGGCCAAGAGCCGCATAAAGGCGTTAACCCGGATGAAGTTGTCGCAATGGGCGCAGCAGTCCAAGGCGGCGTCTTGACTGGCGACGTACAAGATGTGGTATTGCTAGATGTGACACCACTGTCACTCGGCATCGAAACGATGGGCGGCGTGTTCACGAAACTGATCGAGCGCAACACGACGATCCCGACATCAAAATCACAGACATTCTCTACTGCAGCGGACAACCAGCCGGCAGTGGACATCCACGTTATGCAAGGTGAGCGCCCAATGGCTGCTAACAACAAAACACTCGGTCGTTTCCAATTGGCGGACATCCCACCAGCACAGCGCGGCGTGCCGCAAATCGAAGTGAGCTTCGATATTGACAAAAACGGCATCGTCAGCGTTAAAGCGAAAGACCTTGGTACACAAAAAGAGCAGACGATCACTATCCAATCCAGCACAACGCTTACGGATGACGAGATCGACCGCATGGTGAAAGAAGCGGAAGAAAACGCTGAAGCAGATGCGAAGCGCAAAGAAGAAGTGGAATTGCGCAATGAAGCTGACCAAGCTGTTTTCACAACAGACAAGACAATCACAGACCTCGGCGAAGCTGTTTCTGAAGAAGAGAAAAAACAAGCTGAAGAAGCGCGTGATGAATTGAAAACTGCACTTGAAGGCGAAGACATCGAAGATATCCGCACGAAAAAAGACAAGCTTCAAGAAATTCTTCAAGGCTTTGCCATGAAAGCTTATGAGCAAGCTGCTGCAAACCAGCAAGCCGCTGAAGGCGAAGGGCAGCCAGGACAGGACGACGACGTCATGGACGCTGAGTTTGAAGAAGTCAACGACGATAATAAAGATAAGTAAGATAAGCAAGTCCGGAAAAGTCAAAGCAAAGCAACTGCTTTGGCTTTTTCACGATTAAAAGTGCATAATTTTTCACGTATTACAGGATTCTGAAAAAGCGTATCTGTGTCTAGATTCCAGCGCCCAGATTCTAAGGACATAATCGGGCTGTGCGGCTGTAAATATGCCTCTTTGCCCAAGCTTATGCCCGCTGAATCCACTAGGGCGCTTGCGCTTTTTTCCGGGTCTTTGCAAGCGCAAATTAAACCGTGTACAATTACAGTTGACTGCAAGAGGGAGAGTGACCTATGGATAAGCGAGATTATTACGAAGTGCTTGGCATCTCTAAGGATGCTTCAAAAGAAGAAATCAAGAAAGCGTACCGGAAACTTTCCAAGAAATTCCATCCGGATATCAACAAAGAAGCAAATGCTTCGGAACAGTTCCAAGAAGTGAAAGAAGCTTATGAAGTGCTGAGCGACGAGCAAAAGCGTGCCCAGTATGACCAATTCGGCCATCAGGATCCGAACCAAGGCTTTGGCGGCGGCGGCGGAGCGGAAGGCTTCGGCTTTGATGATATTTTCAGCACGTTCTTCGGCGGCGGCACACGCCGGCGCGATCCGAACGCACCTAGAAAAGGCGATGATCTGCAATACTCCATGAACATCGATTTTCTGGATGCCGTGTTTGGCCAGGAAACAGAAATCGAAATTCCAAAAGACGAAACGTGCGAAACGTGCGACGGTTCCGGTGCAAAGCCTGGAACGCGCAAGAAAACATGCCCGTATTGTGAAGGCAGCGGCCAATTGAATGTCGCGCAAGACACGCCATTCGGCCGCATGGTCAATCGACGGGCTTGCCATCATTGCGAAGGCACCGGCGAAATCATCGAAGAAAAATGCACAACATGCCGTGGCGCCGGCAAAGTAAGGAAAATCAAGAAAATCAAAGTCACCGTTCCTGCAGGGGTCGACGATGGTCAGCAATTGCGCGTCTCAGGCCAAGGCGGACCGGGCATCAACGGCGGGCCGGCTGGAGATCTATACGTTCTTTTCCGCGTCAAGCCGCATAAACAATTCATGCGCGATGGCGATGACATCCATTTGGAATTACCGATTACCTATCCGCAAGCGGCGCTCGGTGACGAGATTGAAGTGCCGACCATTTCCGGTAAAGTCAAGCTGAAAATTCCAGCTGGCACACAAAACGGAGCTCGTTTCCGTCTGCGCGGCAAAGGCGTTCAAAATGTCCATGGCTATGGTGTTGGCGATCAGCATATTACGGTGAAGGTCAAAGTGCCGACGAAACTAAGCGAAAAACAAAAGCAATTACTGCGTGAATTTGCTGAGGTTTCCGGAGATATTCCAGAAGAGCAAGGCAGTTCGCTATTTGATAAGATCAAAAGAACAATTAAAGGCGATTGATGCAGCAATAAAAGCAATTGGAAAACTCCCGCGCACTTGGGGGTTTTCTCTCTGTTACATATAGGTGCGATAAAGGAGCTGGTCGTAAGTGAAATGGTCTGAGCTATCGGTTCATACAACAAACGAAGCGATTGAATCAATTTCGAACATTCTGCATGAAGCAGGGGTAAGCGGGGTCGTTATCGAGGATTCCGAAGATTTAACGAAACATCGTGAAGATATGTTCGGCGAAATCTATTCTTTGGATCCAGACGATTTTCCGACAGAAGGCGTCATTTTGAAAGCTTATTTGCCGGTCAATAGCTTTCTCGGGGAAACGGTAGAAGGCATCAAACTCGCCATCAATAGCCTCATCGATTTTGATATCAATGTCGGGCGCAATGTCGTCACTATCAGCGAAGTGGATGAGGAAGACTGGGCGACTTCCTGGAAGAAATATTATCACCCTGTCAAGATTTCCGAGCGGTTCACCATTGTGCCGACGTGGGAAAATTACCATCCGGTCTCAAGCGATGAACTGATTATCGAGCTTGATCCGGGAATGGCGTTCGGCACCGGCACGCATCCGACGACGGTGATGAGCCTGCAAGCGCTGGAGAAACATGTGCAGCGAGGCAATAGCGTCATCGATGTCGGCACCGGGTCAGGCGTTTTGGCGATAGGCGCAGCGTTGCTCGAGGCAGAAACTGTCCGCGCGCTTGACTTGGACGAAGTTGCGGTGAAGTCGGCCAGTCTCAATGTGGAATTGAATAAAGTGGAACACCGCGTCGAGGTGTTCCATAGCAATTTGCTCGATGCTATCGATAAGCCGGCAGATGTTGTCGTCGCCAATATTTTGGCAGAGATCATCATATCGTTTACAGATGATGCTTATCAGGCGGTAAAACCCGGCGGAACTTACATTACCTCCGGCATTATTGCCCAGAAGAAAAATGATGTGAAAGAAGCGCTTAAAGCTTCAGGCTTCATAATTGAAGACGTCATGATGATGGAAGACTGGGTCACGATCATTTCCAAAAAACCGCTATAACGGGGTGCGACCATGCAACGATATTTTTTGGAAGACGGACACGCGGATCAAGACTATTTGAATATTACGGGCGATGACGCGAAGCATATCACTAAAGTGATGCGGCAGTCAGCGGGCGATAGGCTTATTGCTGTCGTTTCCGGCAAAGTGTATTTGGCGGAAATCATAAATGCCGCGATGGATGTCCATATCAAGCTTCTTGAGGAATTGCCGGACCGCAGTGAACTGCCGAAGCAAGTGACGATCGCTTGCGGCTTGCCGAAAGGCGACAAGCTGGAACTCATCACCCAAAAGGCGACTGAACTTGGGATGAGCGCGCTCTTGCCATATGCGGCAGAGCGGTCGATCGTCAAATGGGACGGTGTCAAAAGCGCCAAAAAGATCGAGCGCTTGAAAAAAATCGCGAAGGAAGCGGCTGAGCAATCCCATCGCAGCCGCATTCCTTTGATACATACTGTGCACAGTTTCCGTGAATTGCTGGAGTCAGCAAAAAACTTCGATGCGGTCATCGTCGCCTACGAAGAAGAAGCAAAGCAAGAAGGCGGAAAGCGGTTTGCCGAAATTCTTAAATCATTGTATGATAAAGACTCTATCTTGCTTGTTTTCGGGCCGGAAGGCGGCATTTCACAAGCTGAAGCAGATGCGCTCGCTCGGTCCGGCGCACAGTTTGCGGCGCTCGGTCCGCGCATCCTTCGGACAGAGACGGCACCGCTTTATGCGTTGTCGGCATTATCCTACGAATTCGAATGAAAGAGGTGGCCACTGATGACAACAGTTGGATTCCATACTTTAGGCTGCAAAGTGAATCATTATGAGACCGAAGCAATCTGGCAATTGTTCAAAGAGCAAGGCTATGAGCGGACAGAATTCGAGCACCATGCTGATGTTTACGTCATCAACACTTGCACCGTCACGAATACGGGGGATAAAAAAAGCCGACAAGTGATACGCCGTGCGGTCCGCACGAATCCGGACGGGGTCATCTGCGTAACGGGCTGTTATGCCCAAACCTCGCCGGCAGAAATCATGGCGATTCCGGGAGTTGACATTGTCGTCGGTACACAAGACCGGACCAAACTGCTCGGGTATATCGACCAATACCGAGCCGAGCGCACGCCAATCAATGCGGTCGGCAATATTATGAAAAACCGTGTCTATGAAGAGCTCGATGTGCCGGCATTTACGGACCGGACCCGCGCATCTTTGAAGATTCAGGAAGGCTGCAATAATTTCTGCACGTTCTGCATTATTCCATGGGCGCGCGGCTTGATGCGTTCCCGCAATCCACAGGAAGTCGTTCGCCAAGCCCAGCAATTGATCGATGCCGGCTATCAGGAAATCGTTTTGACTGGCATCCATACAGGCGGCTACGGCGAAGACTTGAAAGATTATAATTTGGCGCAATTGCTGCGCGACTTAGAGGGGAATGTCAAAGGCTTGAAGCGTTTGCGCATTTCCTCCATTGAAGCGAGCCAATTGACCGATGAAGTGATTGTTGTATTGAAGCAGTCCGAAATCGTTGTGCGCCATCTTCATGTTCCGATCCAATCCGGCTCAGATACTGTTTTGAAACGGATGCGCCGAAAATATACGATGGCGTTTTTTGCAAACCGGCTCGACCGGCTGCGTGACGCATTGCCGGACCTTGCGATTACGTCTGACGTCATCGCCGGGTTCCCGGGCGAGACGGAAGAGGAATTCATGGAAACGTTCCATTTCCTCCGCAACCAACAGTTTTCCGAGCTTCACGTCTTTCCCTACTCTATGCGCACTGGTACGCCGGCAGCCCGCATGGATGGCCAGATTGATGAGGCGGTCAAAAATGCTCGCGTCCATCGCTTGATTGAATTGAACGACCAATTGGCGAAGGGATATGCGAGCCGCTTTGAAGGCGAGCTGTTAGAGATCATTCCGGAAGAACAATCGAAAGACCAAGCCGGCATGCTTGTCGGCTATACGGACAATTACCTGAAGGTCGCGATTCCGGGAGATGATTCCTTGATCGGGAAAATCGTCAAAGTGAAAATCACTAAGGCAGGCTATCCGATGAACCGGGGGCAATTTGTCCGTGTAATAGACATCGTTCCTGCATAACGAAACCTACTAGTAGAATGGAGAAATAATTCATGACGAACATTGCATCTTTAATCGATCACACGCTGTTAAAAGCAGATGCTACAGCACCACAAATTGAGCAGCTTTGCAAAGAGGCGGCAGAATACAACTTTGCATCCGTCTGCGTCAACCCGACATGGGTATCTCTAGCTGCACGCGAGCTGGACGATAGCGAAGTGAAAGTGTGCACGGTCATCGGCTTCCCGCTCGGTGCTGCGACTTCAGAAACGAAAGCATTTGAAACGTCCGATGCCATCGGAAAAGGCGCTGGAGAGATCGATATGGTCTTGAACATCGGCGCGTTGAAAAGCGGCCAGGAAGATGTCGTGAAGTCCGATATCGAAGCAGTTGTCACAGCTGCAAAAGGAAAAGCAATCGTCAAGGTCATCCTTGAAATCTGCCTGTTGACGGACGAAGAAATCAAACTGGCGAGCCGCTTGTCGAAACAAGCGGGCGCAGACTTTGTTAAAACATCCACTGGATTCTCTACCGGTGGCGCGACTGTCGAAGCGGTCCGCTTGATGCGCGAAACAGTGGGACCAGACCTCGGCGTGAAAGCTTCCGGGGGAGTACGCAGCCTTGAAGACGTCGAGCAGATGGTCGAAGCTGGAGCAACGCGCATCGGTGCCAGTTCAGGCGTTCAGATTATGCAAGGACTGACTTCCGATAATGATTATTAAGTATTGACGAAGATGTTTTATTGCGTTATAATTTTATAGTATATAACACTTGTTGTTATCTGCTTCAACGTGTGTTCGGAGGGAGGGAAAAAGAGATGACAAAAACAAATGTTCGTAAAAACGAATCAATTGAAGATGCTCTTCGCCGCTTCAAACGCACTGTTTCAAAGTCCGGAACAATGCAAGAGGTAAGAAAGCGCGAGTACTATGATAAGCCGAGCGTAAAACGTAAATTGAAATCAGAAGCTGCGCGTAAACGTAAATTTTAATTGACTTGATCTTAAATGACTTTTAAAAATAGTAACGATCAGCTCAGACCGGAAGCACATTTGTGCTTTCGGTTTTTTTATCGACTTAAAACGTTCACCATTTGGAAAGATGTAAGCGCATTCCATCGTAACTTGGAGAAAATTCCTTTATAATGAAAAAAGAAGGCGTGCTTGTGAAACCGCAGGGCATTTCATCCGTATACATAACTATCCAAAGGTTTCATAGGTGGAAAGGAGGAAACACCGTGCGTAGAAGGAATGCCTGGATCGGTTTTATGTTCCTGGTTCTTGCACTTGCTTTGGCGATTCCAACCATTTCTGCAAATACAGAAAAAGTCTATGTCATCCCGATCGAAGCGGAAGTGGAAAGAGGGCTCCAATCATTTTTGGAGCGGGGCATTGAAGAAGCTGAAGATGCCGATGCCGATGCTATCGTCTTTGAAATAGATACACCGGGCGGTTTTGTCAATGCGGCAGACGGCATTGCACGCTTATTGAATGACACTTCAGTCGAGACGCTTGCTTTCATTAATCAAGATGCTCTTTCGGCTGGTGCATTTTTGGCACTGTATAACGATGAAATCTACATGCATCCAAACGGCCGTATTGGAGCTGCGCAAGTCATCGACCAGTCGGGCAATGCTGCTGCGGATAAGGCGAACTCTGCTTGGCTGTCTTCAATGAGAAGTGCAGCGGAATCTTCCGGCCGCGATCCGCAATATGCGCTTGCCATGGCTGATGCTGAAATTGATCTCCCGGAATACCGGGCAGGTCAAGGACAGTTGTTGACGCTCGGGGCAAGTGAAGCGATCGATGTCGGCTATTCGGAAGGCACGGTTTCGACGCTC
Source organism: Planococcus sp. ISL-109 (assembly GCF_018613655.1). Lineage (GTDB taxonomy): Bacteria > Bacillota > Bacilli > Bacillales_A > Planococcaceae > Planococcus. The sequence goes on along the minus strand of NZ_JAGGPW010000004.1, from coordinate 827,913 downwards.
GATGAGCTATTGGAACTCAAAGGGCTCTCCGGTGCTGAAGTAATTCAAGTAGAGGAAAATTGGTCCGAAACGATTGCGCGGTTTTTGACTAGCCCGCTGATCGTGCCGATTTTGCTGTCTGTAGCAGGACTTGGACTATTGCTTGAATTGTTTACGCCAGGTGTCGGCATCCCAGGGTTTTTCGGCTTGTTTTCGCTGATGTTGTTCTTTTATGGCCATTTGGTGGCAGGACTGGCTGGGTATGAATCGATACTGCTGTTGATCCTCGGCCTCGGGTTGATACTCCTTGAGTTTTTTATTCCGGGCGGCGTCATCGGCATGTTCGGAATACTGGCAATCATCGGCAGTATATTATTGGCGGGTGAAGATGTCCAAACGACAGCAATTGCAGTTTTGATTGCGCTACTTGTAGCTTCGGCAGGGATGGTGATTTTAGTGAGATTTTTTGGGAAGAAACTTAGCATGTTTAAACGAATAATTTTAACGGATGCAACCGATACGGAGCACGGCTATGTTTCAAGCGTCAACCGCCCGGAGCTAATCGGCCAGACCGCACATTCTACAACTGCCCTAAGGCCATCCGGTACGATCCGGCTCGGTGATGAATACATCGATGCGGTATCCGAAGGACGGTTTATCGACAGCAACAAAGATGTTAAGATAATAAAGGTAGAAGGGTCGCGCATCGTTGTGCGTGAACTCGAAAAACAAGAGGAGGAAGAATAAATGGGACTTGAAACAATCGGCCTTGGCGCCGCGATAATTGCGATTATCGTCGTGCTTGCCATCTTTTTCACATTTGTACCAGTCACATTGTGGATTTCCGCCATGGCGGCAGGCGTTCGCATCAGTATCTTCACATTAATCGGGATGAGATTGCGCCGGGTTATCCCGTCACGCATCGTCAACCCGTTGATCAAAGCTTCAAAAGCAGGTCTTACTGTTACCATTAACCAACTGGAAAGCCATTACTTGGCAGGTGGTAATGTTGACCGTGTTGTTAACGCATTGATCGCAGCACACCGTGCAAACATCGATCTGCCGTTCGAACGCGCAGCCGCAATCGACCTTGCTGGACGTGACGTACTAGAAGCGGTTCAAATGTCCGTTAATCCGAAAGTCATCGAAACGCCATTCATTGCTGGTGTTGCGATGGACGGGATTGAAGTGAAGGCAAAAGCCCGTATTACTGTACGCGCCAACATTGACCGCCTCGTCGGTGGTGCTGGTGAAGAAACGATTGTGGCCCGTGTCGGTGAAGGTATTGTCTCGACACTCGGTTCTAGCACAAACCATAAAAAAGTTCTGGAAAACCCAGATCTTATTTCCCAAACTGTTCTAGGCAAAGGCTTGGATTCCGGTACCGCTTTTGAAATCCTATCGATTGATATCGCAGACGTTGATATCGGCAAAAACATCGGTGCGGAACTTCAAACCGAGCAAGCGGAAGCAGATAAGAAAATCGCACAGGCGAAAGCTGAAGAACGTCGTGCAATGGCTGTCGCAAGCGAGCAGGAAATGAAGGCGAAAGTCGTTCAGATGCGCGCAAAAGTTGTCGAAGCCGAAGCCGAAGTGCCAATGGCGATGTCAGAAGCATTGCGCTCAGGAAATATCGGTGTTATGGATTACGTCAATTACAAAAACATTCAGTCTGATACAAGCATGCGCGAATCCATTTCGAAAAGCGGAACGGAAAAACAACAGGAAGAGAACTAATAAGCTCCGCCATAACTCAAGGGAGGTTTTGGAATGGAACCCCTCATCATAATGGTGATTATCATGGCCATCAGTGCCCTGTTCAGCAAGAACAAAAAGCCTGATGGCAATCAGCCGGCAAAGCGCCAACAAGTCCCAGGCGCGTCTCAAACCTCCCAAACACCGCAAGCGCCACAAGGCGGACAGCGGAAGTTTAAGCGGATTGAAGATTACGCCAAAGAGATTTACAGCGAAATGCAGGCTCAAATGCAAGAAGATCCGAAACGGGCAGAGCAAGCCCGCCAAGTGAAAGAACAGGCGGAGCGAGTGAAATCTCGTGCTATCGAGGAAGTGGATAAGCGGACCAAATCCCCTTCCCCTGGGAGACAAGCTAAGCAACCAACGACACGCCCAGGAAGATTAAGCGCTCATAAAGAGGAAGCTCTGCAGCCCGCAGTGCATCAAACGGTGAAAGATGAACTTCTTCCGCTGAAAGATGAAGATGTACTCAAAGGAATCATTATGGCGGAGATTTTATTGCCGCCAAAAGCTAAGCGTTAAAGAACAGACCGGCAGAAATCGAGCCGGTCTTTTTTTAACGCTTTTATAAATACATAATCATATTATGTAAACCATATTATATTCATTTCATTTACATTTCCATAGAGGAAATGATAGAGTTGAAGAGAATGAAAAACACGATCCAAGGAGCGTCTAAATGACAGAAAATAGCTTACTCGAATTGCATGTGAAAGACCCGAATGAAGCAGTCCAGCTTCTCGGGACATCCGACAGCCACTTGTCGCTGATCGAAGAAAGTTTTGATATTCAAATCATTACCCGCGGTGAAGTTATCCGTTTGGCTGGTTCTGAAGAAGGCAAGCAAACGGGCAAGTTGTTATTGGAGCAATTGTTGAAAGTGATCCGCAAAAACATCAACATCGACCAGCGTGATATCGTCTCTGCTATCGAAATGGCTAAAAACGGGACGATTGAATATTTTGCAGAGCTATACGATGAAGAAGTGGCGCGCAGTGCGACCGGTCGATCGATCCGCGCTAAGACGATCGGGCAGCGCCATTATATCCACGCAGTCCGCCAGAGCGATATGGTGTTCGGGATCGGTCCTGCCGGAACCGGCAAAACTTATTTGGCAGTCGTGTTGGCGGTGCAGGCTCTGAAGAACGGACACGTCAAAAAAATCGTCTTGACCCGTCCTGCCGTTGAAGCAGGCGAAAGCCTTGGATTTTTGCCAGGGGATCTAAAAGAAAAAGTTGACCCTTATTTACGTCCATTGTATGATGCATTGCATGATGTCATGGGGCAGGAGCAGACGAACCGACTGCTCGAGCGCGGCACGATTGAAATAGCGCCGCTTGCCTATATGCGGGGACGGACACTGGAAGAAGCGTTTATTATTCTCGATGAAGCACAAAATACGACGAAAGCACAAATGAAAATGTTTTTGACGCGCCTTGGCTTCAACTCGAAAATGATCATTACAGGCGATAAGACGCAGATCGATTTGCCAAGAGGCGCAGAATCCGGTTTGATTGCAGCGGAGAAAAACTTGCATGGCGTCAAAGGAATCCAGTTTCAGTATTTGGAGAAAGGCGACGTGGTGCGCCATCCGCTCGTCTCAAAAATCATCGAAGCTTACGAGAACCAGCCTTCCTAAAGGTTGGTTCTTTTTTTGACGTAAGATGAGCCGTCATGAGGGCAGATAAAAAAACTAGTTATTGCTTCTGCGATGACATTTACAGGAGCAACGAGGTCCAGAAAATTATTATTAATTTGTTAGGAGCGATGAAAAAAACAGGATGTATTGGTATGATGAAATGAGAAAAGTGGGGTGGTCTAATGGCGGGATGGATCAGGCGGATGTATACGCGGTTCGGGGCTCCTGTAGTCTTGATCGGCATCAGTTTCATAACAGCTGTAGTCATGTTTGGGTTTTTATACGATACGATTGCGACCGATACATATGAAGTGGAATTATTCCAATTGTCAGAGGAGACGATCCGGGCAGCGAAGACAGTCGAGGATCCGGTCCGGACAGAGCTTGAACGCGAACGGGCGGCTCAGGAAGTGCAGCCGAGCTACCAGTATATCGAAGAAATTGCCAATAATCAGGCAGCCCTCGTCGAATCACTATTCGGCTATGTATTTGAGGCGCAACAAACAAATGAACAAACTGGAGAAGAGGAACCGGAACCGTCAGATTATGGTGCAGCTTTGGGAGAACTTCGAGAAACGATCAGGCTGCTCGAACAGAACGAAAACGGGCTGCAATTGACAGATGATATGCTCTTGTCGCTGCTCGTCCTCGAAGAAGATATGCTATGGCATGTCGAGTGGGAAGTTCAAAATCGAGTGCTTGCTGCTTTGCAGGAGCCGCTTCGGGAAGCTGGAGTTACGCAGGCGCGTAATTCTGCGGAACAGGAAATCCGTGAGAATGATCAGATTCCGGCTTCTGCAATACCCGCTGTAGTGGCCATTACACGGTCCAGTATTATCCGAAATGAGGTCGTCAATGAAGAACTGACCGAAGTACAAATAGAGCAAGCGCGGGCGAGTGTTGAGCCGACGCGTATTTTGCAGGGACAAGTGCTTATCCAGAAAGGCCAGCTGATCGACCGTGAAGTTTTTCGCCAGTTGGAACTGGCGGGCATGACCGAGCAGCGGTCGAATTTCCGGCCGGCTGTTGCATTGAGTTTCTTTGTACTGATTGCTGCGGGGTTATTGCTGCTTGTACTGCAAAGTTCAAAAGTAGAAGGCGTCAAAAAAGTGATTCGGCTGACTATTGTTTTTGCCGTCATCGCATTATCATTATTGATGATGAAGCTGCTCGAAGTAATCAGCGGCAATTTTGATGTCGTCATCGACTTTATTTATCCGACGGCATTTGCTGGAATTTTAGTGAGGCTCCTTGTCGATGAACGGACGGCCGTGTTTGTGACGATTCTCCTTAGCGCGTGCGCAGGAATGCTACTGCAAAGCGGCTATGCCGGCATTTTTCAGATGGATGCCGCGTTGTATGTGTTATTTGGCGGATTGACGGGGATATACTTAATACGAAGCGGTCAACGCAGCATCCGCATCTTACCGATCAGTTTAGCGGTCGGGGGTATCCATTTATTGTATGTGGCGTTCTACCTGTTGGTGAACCAAAGCCAGTATACACCGGAAGAAATTGGGTTCTACGCCGCGGCGGCCATTGCGGCGGGGCTGTTGTCTGGTACGCTTGCAACGGGTTTGCTGCCGCTGTTTGAAACGGCTTTCGGCATATTGTCGACGATGAAGCTGATCGAGCTGTCAAACCCGAACCATCCGCTGGTGAAGAGAATTTTGACCGAGACGCCAGGCACTTATCATCACAGTGTTATGGTGGCGAACCTTTCGGATGCTGCATGCGAAGCGATCGGCGCAAATGGCCTCCTGGCGCGTGTCGGCTGCTATTATCACGATATCGGAAAAACGGTCAATCCGCAGTATTTCATCGAAAATCAAACGCACGGCAATGCACATGACCGGCTGAAGCCGGAACAAAGCCGGGATATCATACTGGCTCATGGCAAGGATGGTGCGGCGATTTTGCGGAAACATAAAATGCCGAAAGAATTGATCGATATTGCAGAGCAGCATCATGGCACCACCTTGTTGAAGTCCTTCTATTATAAAGCTAAAGAACAGCACGAGAATGTGCCTGAGCAAGAATACCGCTACGAAGGGCCAAAGCCGCAGTCCCGTGAAAATGCCATCATCATGATTGCAGACAGCTTAGAAGCAGCGGTTCGTTCGAAGGATGCAGCGAGTCCGGAGAAAATCCGCGAATTGGTGGACTCGATTACGGAAGATAAGTTGAAAGATGGACAGTTTGATGATTGTGATATAACGTTAAAAGAACTAAAGAAAGCGAAATCCGTCATGTGCGAAACATTAAATGGCATTTTCCATTCACGGATTGCGTATCCGGACGACAAGAAGTAACGAAGGGAGGGAAAAGGATGCTAACGATTGATTTTTTGGACGAAACCGGACAACTGGGCGAACAAGCGCTGGAGTTCGTCTCGAAAGTGTTGCAGCACGCGTCCGAGCACGAACAAACAGGACAAGCGGAACTATCGGTTACGTTCACCGACGATGATTCGATCCGCGTAATCAACCGTGACTATCGGGGGAAAGACCAGCCGACAGATGTCATTTCCTTTTCCATGGAAGAAGCAGGGGAAGATGAAGTGGCGATCATCGGTGAAACCGGACCCCGCATGCTCGGGGACATCATCATTTCAGTGGAGCGGACCAAAAGCCAGGCAGCGGACTACGGGCATAGCTTCGAGCGTGAACTCGGATTTTTGGCCGTCCACGGATTTTTGCATCTGCTCGGCCATGACCATTTGACCGAACCCGATGCAAAAAGAATGTTTGCGAAGCAGGAAGAAATACTCGCTTCATTAGGTGTCACACGTGATGTTTATGAAGCTGAGTAGGCTACTCCGCTCGTTCGGTTTTGCTGCACAAGGGATCGGCGTTTCACTCAAGCGCGAACAGAATATGAGAGTGCACGCACTTGCTGCTGTAATCGTCATCATTGCCGGGTTTTTGACGGGGCTCGATAAGTCAGAATGGATGCTGATCATCATGTTGATCGGCGGCATGATCGCTCTCGAACTGGTCAATTCTGCATTGGAGCGAACCGTTGACCTCGTCACGGCAGAACGGCATCCGCTGGCGAAGCAAGCAAAAGACATGGCGGCGGGCGCCGTTTTGGTATTTGCTGTGACAAGTGCTATAATCGGTTTGCTGATCTTTTTGCCGAAATGGTTTTATTAAATAGGCGGTGAGGATATAACTCCCGTGATCATAACAAAGTGAGTGATGAAAATGGACAAACAACAATTGATGGAACAAGCTATCGCAGCACGCGGAAACGCCTATGTACCGTATTCGAAATTTCCGGTAGGAGCTGCACTTTTATCAAAAGACGGAACAGTTTATACAGGCTGCAATATTGAAAATGCTGGATACTCGCTGACCAATTGCGCTGAGCGCACGGCTGTATTCAAAGCGGTTTCAGAAGGCATCAAGGAATTTCAAGCGCTTGCGGTTGCGGCCGACACAAAAGGCCCGGTTTCCCCGTGTGGAGCATGCCGCCAAGTGCTCGTGGAATTTTGTGCACCGGATATGCCGGTTTATTTAACTAATCTTGAAGGAGCGGTGTCGGAAACGACAGTCGCAGAATTGCTTCCGGGCGCCTTCACAACGGAGGATTTAAAATATGCTTCAAGAAAATAAAGGATACAAATCAGGTTTTATTTCCATCATCGGTCGCCCAAACGTCGGGAAATCCACATTTTTGAATCGTGTCGTCGGCCAGAAGATCGCTATCATGAGCGACAAGCCACAAACGACGCGCAATAAAGTCCAAGGCGTCGTAACGACGGACAACAGCCAAATGGTCTTTATCGATACACCAGGCATCAACGAACCAAAGCACAAGCTCGGCGATTTCATGATGAAAGTCGCGAAAAACACATTCCGCGAAGTGGACGTGCTGTTGTTTGTCGTCAGTGCCGCTGACCGCATCGGAAAACAGGACCGCTATGTGCTGGACATGCTGAAAGGGCTTGACGTTCCGGTCTTTTTGGTGCTCAATAAGATCGACCAGGTGCACCCGGATGATTTGCCGAAAATCGTCGAATCGTACCGCAAAGAGTTTGATTTTGCAGAAGCTGTCCCGATTTCCGCTTTACAAGGCAACAATGTCGAAAACTTGCTGGCGAAAATCGAAGAGCGCATGCCGGAAGGGCCGCAGTATTACCCAGCGGACCAAGTGACAGATCATCCGGAACGCTTTATCATTTCCGAGTTGATCCGCGAAAAAGCTTTGCATTTGACGCGCGAGGAAATTCCACATTCGATCGCCGTCGTCATCGATAAAATCGCGCCAGATGAGGAAAGCGAAAACATGATCCGCGTCCAGGCGACGATCATGGTCGAGCGCGATTCCCAAAAAGGAATAGTCATCGGCAAAAAAGGTGCTCTTCTGAAAGAAATCGGCACGCGTGCCCGCAAAGACATTGAAAACCTGCTCGGCACAAAAGTATATTTGGAGCTATGGGTCAAAGTCCAGAAAGATTGGCGCAATAAAGCAATGCATCTCCGTGATTTCGGCTTTAGAGATGACGAATACTAAGGAGTCTTGCTTATGCAGAACCAACTCGAAGGCATTGTCATCCGTGCGCGTCCCTACGGCGAAACGAATAAAATCGTCACTTTGTTCACCAAAGAAGCGGGCAAGATTACATGCATGGCGCGCGGAGCAAAAAAGCCGGCGAGCCGCTTAGCGGCCATCACACAGCCGTTCACGCACGGCGTCTTTTCCATTTACAAAGGCCGTGGCATGGGAACGTTGCAGGCGGGAGACCAATTGGAATCGCTGCGCTATATCCGTGAGGACATTATGGCGACCGCGCATGCAAGCTATGTTGCTGAACTTGTAGATCGGTTGACCGAGCAGGATGAGCCGCAGCCAGTCATTTACGATATGCTTTATCAGGCGCTGCACGCGATTGCGGATGGCTACGACCCGGAAGCAATCACCTTGTTTGTTGAATGGAAAATGTTGCGTGTGGCTGGGCTTACCCCGACTTTGCACGAATGCGCCAATTGCGGGGCGACGGAAGGAGAGTTCGCTTTCTCTTTTCAGGAGCTCGGCTTTCTGTGCCACCGCTGTTTTCATATAGACCGCTACATCATCCGCTTGAGCCCGGCGCTCGTGAAGTTGATCCGCACCTTTTATTTCGTGCCGATTGAACGCGTCGGGGCGTTGACGCTGAAAAAAGAGTCGAAGACATTGCTCAAGCAAATCGTGCGAACGATTTACGAAGAGCAGGCGGGTATCCGCTTGAAGTCACGCTCGTTTCTGGAGCAGCTCGAACGCACGCCTGAATTTTTGCCCGAAAAGAAAAAAGACATCCCGGAAGGCGATTAAGCCTCGGGATGTCTTTTTTTTAGAACTGGATATGTTGTTCGATATACGCGCGCACATCGTTGATCGGCATGCGTACCTGCTCCATTGAGTCACGGTGGCGAACGGTAACTTCCCCGTCTTCAACCGAATCGAAATCGTAAGTGATGCAAAACGGTGTGCCGATTTCATCCTGGCGGCGGTAGCGTTTCCCGATCGATTGGGATTCATCGTAATCGACCATGAAATGCTTCGCTAGATCAGCGAATACTTCTGTTGCCCCTTCAGACAACTTTTTCGATAACGGCAACACGGCCGCTTTATAAGGCGCGAGTGCCGGATGGAATTTTAAGACCGTGCGTGTTTCGTCGTTATCCAAAGCTTCTTCCTGATAAGCATCGACCAAGAAGGCAAGTGTCACACGGTCAGCACCGAGTGATGGTTCGATGCAATACGGGACGTAGCGTTCGTTCGTTACCGGATCGATATAATTGAAATCTTCGCCGGAATATTCCATATGGCGCTTCAAATCGAAATCGGTGCGGTCTGCGATGCCCCATAGTTCGCCCCAGCCGAACGGGAATTTGTATTCGATGTCGACAGTGGCATTCGAGTAATGGGACAATTCGTCTGCGTCGTGTTCGCGCAGGCGCATATTGCTTTCGTTCATGTTCAACTCGAGCAGCCAGTTTTTGCAGAAATCGCGCCAGTACGCATACCATTCCAAATCTTCACCTGGCTTGCAGAAGAATTCAAGTTCCATCTGCTCGAACTCGCGCGTCCGGAACGTGAAGTTGCCTGGTGTGATTTCATTGCGGAAGCTTTTGCCGATCTGTGCGATTCCGAACGGCATTTTTTTGCGCATCGAGCGCTGGACATTCTTATAGTTGACGAAAATCCCTTGAGCCGTTTCCGGGCGCAGGTAAACTTCGTTCGTGGACGATTCGGTGACCCCTTGGAAAGTCTTGAACATCAAGTTGAACTGGCGGATATCGGTGAAATCAGCTTTGCCGCAAGTCGGGCATGTGATTTCGTGTTCGTCGATCAATTCTTTCATGCGTTCGAACGACAAGCCGTCAACAATCAGTTCAATGCCTTTTGCATCAAGTGCATTTTCGATGAGTTTATCCGCACGGTGGCGGGATTTGCATGATTTGCAGTCAATCATCGGGTCATTGAAGTTGCCGAGGTGGCCTGAAGCTTCCCATGTTTTCGGGTTCATCAAGATGGCAGCATCCAAGCCGACGTTATGTACAGATTCCTGGACGAATTTTTTCCACCAAGCTTTTTTGATATTGTTCTTCAGCTCGACACCAAGTGGCCCGTAATCCCACGTATTGGCGAGGCCGCCGTAAATTTCAGAGCCCGGGAAAACGAATCCCCGGTGTTTGGCTAATGATACTACTTTTTCCATTGACATCTTCATTACCTCCATAAAATAAAAAAATCGCACACGCCACGGACAAATGTCCGAGGACGAGTACGTTACCCGCGGTTCCACCTCGATTGGCTGAAAGTAAAGTTCAGCCCGCTCGCTTACCTATAGCTCCGGATTGCCGTTTCCCGCTGTTGCAGGCTTGCACCATCCCTGCTCGCTCGTGTGCGGTACTTATCGATCCATCTGCGCCATTATTCGATTCCTAATTATTGTATCATGGCAATCTTTTCTTCGCAATATCGCATGCAATAGTATATAATAATTAGTATTGAGTATAACATATTTAACTTTGAGGCGGTGAGTCCAATCGAACTCAATAAGCGACAAGAGGAAATTTTACAGATCGTCAAAGGTAATGGCCCGATTACTGGCGAGCAGATTGCTGACCGGTTGAACCTGACGCGTGCAACGCTCCGGCCGGATCTTGCGATTTTGACGATGGCAGGCTTTTTGGATGCCCGGCCGCGTGTCGGCTATTTTTATTCCGGCAAGAAACCTGGCCAGGATATCAGCGATACGATGAACAATATGAAGGTCAAGGATTTCCAGTCGATTCCTGTAGTAGTCAGGGACGATGTCAGCGTATACGATGCCATCAGCCAAATGTTTTTGGATGACGTCGGAACGCTTTTTGTTGTGGACAAAAATTCGTGCCTAGCAGGGGTATTATCACGCAAAGACCTGCTTCGGACCAGTCTCGGCAGCCAAAATTTAAACGCAATTCCTGTACATATCATCATGACGCGGATGCCGAACATTACATATTGTGTGCGCAATGATTCGCTTATACAGGCCGCAAACCGGCTGATCAATCAGCAAATCGACGCATTGCCGGTCGTCGAAGAACATCCGGAAGGGTTCAAGGTCATCGGCAGGCTGACCAAGACCAATATTACACGAGCGTTTTTATCCCTTTCAGAAAATCACGAAGTGTGAGGTGCACAATATGAGTTTATTGCGGATGTTTATCGTCTCCGACTCAGTAGGAGAAACTGGAGAACTGGTCGCGAAAGCGGCTATCAGCCAATATTTGAATACAGAACAAAATGCCGTGTTTAAACGGTTTCCTTATATCGAATCAATTGCACATTTACAGGAGATCATCAAACTTGCTGAAGGACAGCGTGCTGTCATCGTCTATACCTTGGTATCGAAAGAACTGCGCCATTTCGTAGAACGTGAAACAGCGCGCTACGGCATCAAAGCGATCGACCTGATGGGCCCTTTGCTTGATGCATTGGAAGAAGAGCTACAATCTGCACCGATCGGAGAAGCGGGCCTGGTCCGCAAGCTAGATGACGATTATTTCAAAAAAGTCGAGGCGATTGAATTCGCGGTGAAATACGATGATGGGCGTGACCCGCGCGGCATTTTACTGGCGGACATCGTCCTTGTCGGTGTTTCCAGAACGTCAAAGACACCATTATCGCAATATTTGGCCCACAAGCGCTTAAAAGTCGCCAATGTCCCGCTCGTACCCGAAGTGGATCCGCCGGATGAGCTATTCGATGTCGATCCGAAAAAATGTTTCGGCCTGGTCATTTCGCCTGAGAAATTGAACAATATCCGTAAAGAACGCTTGATTGCGCTCGGGCTGAACGATGATGCCAATTACGCAAAGCTCGACCGGATTCACGAAGAAATCGTCCACTTCCGGAAAGTGGTCGACCGCATCGGCTGTGAGACGCTGGATGTGACTAATCGTGCAGTTGAAGAAACCGCCAATTTGATTCTAGGGAAACTTCAGAAACAATAAGGAAATCCGCCTGACTGGGCGGTTTTTCTTATGGCCTGATCATCTAAAACCTTTTTTCTCAGCCTTTCTATGGATTTTTACAAAAAAACGTTTTATAATGAAGAATTGTGGCTAAACTTTAATAACAACATAAAGTACTTCTCCATCTTTTTGTCGAAATTTGAAGGATTTTGCTGTGGTTTAACGAATAAAGTAAGGTAAGCAAATAAAGATGGTGATAAAGTGTCCAATCGAATACCAGAAGAAGTGATTGAACAAATCCGTTCCAAAGCAGATATCGTGGACGTCGTTGGGGAGTATGTCCAATTGACAAAGAGGGGCCGCAATTGGTTTGGCCTTTGCCCATTCCACGGTGAAAGCACCCCGTCCTTTTCTGTGACGGCCGATAAGCAGATTTTCCATTGCTTCGGCTGCGGTGCTGGGGGCAACGCCATCACGTTTTTGATGGATATTGAAAACATCAGTTTTCAAGAAGCGCTGTCGAAATTAGGGGAACGGTCAGGCATCGAAGTCGATGTGCAATCATCGCACGATGCCAAAGGTACAGCGCAGGCAAGAAATGACGATCCGCTCATTTTAATGCATGAATTCGCCGCAGATATGTACCATCATATTTTGCTGAATACAGAAGAAGGGCAAGCGGCACTGGATTACTTGGAGAATCGTGGATTCACACAAGAAATCATTGAAAAGTACCGCATTGGCTGGGCGCTTCCAGAGTGGAATTATATGGAAACCGCACTGCGTCGCAAAGGTTATGACGACGTACAATTGGAAGCGAGCGGCTTGGCCATTAAGCGAGAAAAATCCGATGGCTGGTTTGACCGCTTCCGTGGTCGCATCATGTTCCCGATCATGAATGAGAACGGCAAAACCATCGCCTTCTCGGGCAGGGTTCTTGAGCAAACTAAACAAGAAGCCAAATATATGAACAGTCCGGAGTCGCCGATTTTCCAGAAAAGCCATGTGCTCTATAATGTCCATTTGGCGAGGGGCGCAATCCGAAAGAACCGCAAGATTGTTTTGTTTGAAGGGTTTATGGATGTCATTGCAGCCGGTAAAGCGGGCATCGACAATGCTTTGGCGACAATGGGAACGGCGCTCACTGCGCAGCATATCCGGCTGATGAAGCGCTTTGCTCAAGAAGTGGTTGTTTGTTTCGACGGTGATGATGCCGGTTGGGAAGCAGCCAAACGTGCAGCAGCGCCGCTGGAGGAAGCTGGTTTCAAGCTTGGCATTGCAGTCCTTCCAAACGGCATGGACCCGGATGATTTTGTCCGCCAAAACGGCGCTGATGCTTTTCGGGAACAGGTGATCGGCAAGCCGCAAACCTTTATATCATTTGCCATGATGCATGCGCGCCGCCACAAGAATTTCCAATACGAAAACGATCTCCTTCAATATATTCAAGAGGTGCTGCAGTTACTCGCAGGGAAATCCTCACCTATTGAACGGGATTTGTATATTAAGCAGCTGTCGGCAGAAACGAAGCTTTCAGAAGAAGCGATTTTGCAGCAATACAGACGCTTAGAAAGCCGCAGCATCGAACGCAATCGGCCGAAAGCCGCAGAAACGGCCCAAGCAGCCCCCAAACGGGAGCAAAAGAAAATCACATCGCTTCACCGGGCAGAGCGTTTATTGTTTGCCCATGCACTCGCAGACCCGATAGTTATGGAAAAAATTGCCCGTGAAGCCGAAGCTATCCCGTTTGTCAGTGAAGAGTTTCAGGCACTTTATGTGCAGCTGCTCGGTTTTTACGAAGAGTGGGAAAAAGCGGACTTCCACAAATTCCTGGAAACCTTGACTGATCAGGAACTAAGAAGGCTCGTGATGGAAACGACTTTAGTCGAGCGCGATCCAGAACATCCGGAAGAAGAAATTGCAGATTGTTTGAAGCATTTGCAAAAGCACCGAATTGAACAACAAATCAGTTTGAAAATCCAGCAATCAAAAGAAGCGGAAAAACAGCATGATTTGAAGCGCGCTTTGCTTCTGGCACAAGAAGTGATTGCTTTACGGAAATCATTGTAGAATATTCCGGTTTTTTCTAAAGGAGGAAAATTGTATGGCCGAGAAATCTGAACGCCAAACAGAAGTCGTAACAAATAACATCCCGCTGCCTGCTGAAGGCCCGGAAGCAACTGTCGAAGATGCGAAAAAGCAACTGGTCGAACAAGGGAAAAAAACCGGAGAACTGAACTACGAACAGATTGCCGATAAATTGGCTGTTTTTGAAATGGAATCAGATCAAGTGGAGGAATTCATTGATCAACTAGAAGGGCACGGCATCGAACTCGAACGGAAAAGTGATGACGAGGAACATTTGGATCGTCTCATGAAGCCGACCGAAGATAAATTTGATTTGAACGACCTGAGCGTCCCGCCAGGCATCAAAATCAACGATCCGGTCCGCATGTACTTGAAAGAAATCGGGCGAGTCGATCTTTTGAAAGCGGAAGAAGAAGTCCGCCTCGCGAAATTGATTGAACAAGGCGACGAAGAAGCCAAAAAACGTTTGGCGGAAGCGAACTTGCGCCTTGTCGTCTCAATCGCGAAACGCTATGTCGGACGCGGCATGCTGTTCCTGGATCTGATCCAAGAAGGCAACATGGGCCTTATCAAAGCTGTGGAAAAATTCGACTACTCGAAAGGCTTTAAATTCAGCACCTACGCCACTTGGTGGATCCGTCAGGCGATTACACGCGCTATTGCTGACCAAGCGCGGACCATCCGCATCCCGGTCCATATGGTCGAAACGATCAATAAATTGATCCGCGTCCAGCGCCAGCTGCTGCAGGATCTAGGACGCGAACCTTCACCGGAAGAAATCGGCGAAGAAATGGATTTATTGCCTGAAAAAGTGCGTGAAATCCTCAAGATCGCTCAAGAGCCGGTGTCGCTGGAAACACCGATCGGCGAAGAAGACGATTCGCATTTGGGCGACTTCATTGAAGACTCCGATGCGCAGTCGCCATCGGACCACGCCGCTTATGAATTATTGAAAGAGCAACTTGAAGATGTACTTGATACGTTGACAGACCGCGAAGAAAATGTTTTGCGCTTGCGTTTCGGGCTTGATGACGGCCGTACGCGCACACTTGAAGAAGTGGGCAAAGTGTTCGGCGTCACGCGCGAACGCATACGCCAAATCGAAGCGAAAGCACTGCGTAAACTGCGCCATCCTTCACGCAGCAAACGATTGAAAGATTTCCTGGAATAAAAATTAACCCCCTAGCATTTGCTGGGGGGGTTTTTGTGAGTCAAAAAAGGATCGGATTAAGTGGAAATCAGTTCAGCCGATAAGAATAACATGACAAAGACACCGAAGACCAGTAGAGGTGACTGGAGAAAGGATTCTTCGGTTTACCTTAATTAGAATAAAGAGCGGCATGGATGTTGTAAGAATAACTTTTTTGTTATGCCTTGATTGTGTCGGAATTTTTCCTATATAATGAATAGTGAAAGCGCATACACAAAGGGGATGTAATAAAAATGAATTTCGATTTGACGCAAGAACAACAGATGATCAAAAAAACGATGCGGGAATTCGCTGATAAAGTGGTAGCGCCAGGGGCAGTCGACCGCGACCGCACAAAGGAGTTTCCGAAAGAAGCATTCAAACAGCTATCCGACATGGGGATGATGGGATTGCCGTTTGATGAGGCTTATGGCGGAGCAGGAGCGGATACGACTAGTTTTGCAATCGTCACGGAAGAATTGAGCCGCGTCTGTGCTTCTACTGGCATCACGTATTCCGCACATATTTCACTTGGCGGCGCACCCCTCAGCTTGTTCGGGACAGAAGAGCAGAAACAGAAGTATTTGACGCCGATTTGTTCTGGGGAGTCGTTCGGTGCATTCGGGCTGACAGAACCGAATGCCGGGTCGGATGCCGGGGGAACGGAAACCCGCGCGGTAGAAGACGGCGACGACTGGGTCATTAACGGATCGAAAGTATATATCACAAACGCCAGCCACGCGAAGCATTTGGCGATTACGGCAATCACCGGCATGAACGACGGCAAAAAAGAGATCAGTGCGATCATTGTGCCGACCGATGCAGAAGGCTTCACGATTATCGATAATTACGAAAAAATGGGCTTGAACGCATCGAATACGACAGAACTCGTGCTTGAAAACGTGCGTGTGCCGAAAGAAAACCTGCTCGGCAAGCGCGGGGAAGGCTTTAAGCAATTCCTTGTGACGCTTGATGGCGGCCGGATCGGCATCGCCGCGATGGCTGTCGGAATTGCACAAGGAGCGTTCAACAAAGCGCTGGCTTACGCCAAAGAGCGCAAGCAGTTCGGCAAAACTTTATCGGAATTTCAAGTGACGCAATTTAAACTGGCCGATATGGCGATGAAGATCGAATTGGCGCGCAATATGGTTTATAAAGCAGCTTGGCTGAAAGACCAGGGGCGGCCGTTTACGAAAGAAGCGTCCATGGCTAAACTATATGCATCCGAAATGGCGATGGAAGTGGCCAATGAAGCGATTCAGATCCACGGCGGCTATGGCTATATGAAGGAATACGAAGTGGAGCGCTACATGCGCGATGCGAAACTTTTGGAGATCGGCGAAGGGACGTCTGAAGTGCAGCGCATGGTCATTTCGCGTCTGGTCGGCTGCTGATCCAAGGTTTTCAATAGTTTGGCTGAAAAGAACTGTGTGGTTTTCTTGCTTGGTAATAGCCGTCAACCCAATCCAGTGATTTTACTGATTTTGTCACAATCCGGCAAATATTATTCATTATGGCTTTTCGTTTACTGGATAATACAGTACAATAATGAATGATACTTATACTATCATCAAGCAGAACACAGTAGAAGGAGGGGTAACGGATGCAAAAGAATGCAATTGTACCTTATATCTTAATCATGGCTTTCGGGATTGGCCTAATTTTCTTCCTATCATTGGAAGGAGTTAACAATGAAGCTGAAATCGCTGAAGAACAAGCTGCAGAAGAAGGCGGCGAAGCGGCTGAAGGCGAAGGCGAAGGCGGAGAAGAAGCAGCAAGCGGTGACTTCGATCCAGAAGCTCACGCACAAGCAAGCTGTGTTTCTTGTCACGGTTCAAGCTATGAAGGCGGAGTTGGCCCAACACTAGTCGGCACGGCACTTTCACAAGAAGAAATCGAAGAAATTCTTATTAACGGTAAAGGCACAATGCCAGCGGGCACTGTTCCAGAAGAAAACGCAACAGCAATGGCTGAGTGGGTATTGACACTCGAATAGCATCAAAAACCCTTGGTTCTTCTGGAGCTAAGGGTTTTTTGTCACTTAGGGGGATATTTATGAATGCACAGCAATTATCACAACGATTAATGAAAGTGGCAGAGTACGTACAACAAGGTGCGGTCGTCGCTGACATTGGCTCCGACCACGCTTATTTGCCTTGCCAGCTCGTACATATAGGAACTGCGAGCCGCGCAGTCGCCGGGGAAATAGTCAAAGGACCATACGAATCTGCCAAAAAGCAAGTGCGTGAGGAAGGGCTTGAAGATAAAATTACCGTCCGCTTGGCACCTGGACTTGAAGCAATCGAACCGCAAGATGGCATTACCGCGGTCACCATCGCCGGCATGGGCGGCTCGCTGATCGCTTCCATTTTAGCTGAGGGAAATGAACGCTTGAAAGGGGTGGCGCGCCTCGTTTTGCAGCCGAATGTCCACGCACAAGCGATTCGGGAATGGGCGGTCCGCAATCAATGGAAGATAGTTGCAGAAGACATTTTAAAAGAAAAAGAAAAAATCTATGAAATCGTTGTATTGGAGCAGAGCTCGGAACCAGTCGAGCTGGATGCAAAGCAATTATTGTTCGGACCTATTTTGCTGACACGCCAAAATGAAACGTTTCAGGAAAAATGGCAGCGAGAAGCAACACAATGGAAGGCGATTGCTGAGCGCATGGAGAAGGCGGAAGAAACCCCAGACATTCGCATGAAAAAAGAGCAACTGCTCGAAAAAATCGCATTGATGGAAGAGGTGTTCGCTGATGAAAATTCCTAACGGGCAGCAAATCATCGAAGAATTTGAAAAGTGGTCGCCGAAATACTTGGCGATGGAAGGCGATCCGATCGGTCTTCACGTCGGCACATTGAATAAAAAGATCGAGCGCGTGCTCGTGACATTGGATGTCAATGAGGCGGTAGTAGATGAAGCAATCGAAAAAGGGGCGGGGTTGATCATTGCGCATCATCCACCGATTTTCCGTCCGTTGAAAAACTTGCAGACGGATTTTCCGCAAGGCAAATTGATGGAGAAATTGATCAAAAATGATATTGCAGTATATGCAGCGCACACCAATTTGGACGTCGCACAGGGCGGCGTCAATGATTTGCTGGCAGATGCACTTGAATTGACCGATACGGATGTTTTAGTGACGACCTATGAAGCGGAATTGGTGAAAATTGCCGTGTTCGTTCCGGAAAGCCACGAAGAACAAGTGAGAAAAGCATTCGGGGATGCAGGGGCAGGCGCGATCGGGGATTACGACCATTGCAGCTACACATTATCCGGCACGGGGCGCTTCCGTCCATCCGATTCAGCGGATCCGTTTATCGGTCAAGCCGGCAAAATGGAAATGACAGCAGAGTCGAAAATCGAAGTGGTTGTCAGAAAAGCTCATAAAGACCGCGTCATCCGGGCCATGGTCACCGCACACCCATACGAAGAGCCGGCATTCGACGTCTTTACGCTGGAAAACAAAGAGCTGCCGATGGGACTTGGCCGCATCGGGCGCCTAAAGCAGGAAATGAGTTTACAGGCTTTTGCTGACCATGTGAAACAGAGTTTGGACGTGCCGTTTGTGCGCGTTGTCGGCAACGCAGATACGCTTATTAAGAAAGTAGCGGTGCTCGGAGGTGACGGCAATAAATACATCCAGCAGGCCAAACGCGCCGGAGCCGATGCATACGTAACAGGAGATCTTTATTTCCATGTCGCGCAGGACGCCGAAGCAATCGGCTTGTCTGTCGTCGACCCGGGGCATCACGTCGAGAAAGTGATGGTCCAGGGCGTCGTCAAGCACATGGCGCAGAACGGGCAAAACTGGCAATGCGAATTTTTGCCATCCGAAGTGAATACCGAGCCGTTCCGGATTCAATAAAGAGAAACTTCACTCAGTGAGGCATGAAGCCTCACTGAGTGTTAGTTGATCCAATCGGACTTATATGGCCAGTTGAAACTTCCGGTTCGAAGAAGTGGGAGTTTTTACTGATCGTTAAAGCGGGATAAAAAAAGAGGCCATTGTTGGCCTCTTTTTTTATCTATTCGTTTATCGTATAAGGTTCGATGCGGTTGGACGGTTGTGGATGTTTGATCTTCGGCAAAATCTTATTGAGCGGTACCGAACGATCAAGTTTATGTGTTGCTGGATCTTCGTGGTCGAATTGCTCCAAGAACTTCATCACTTCTTTGACGATCGGTGTCGGTGTCGACGCTCCAGCCGTCAAAGCGACCGTATCGATTCCTTCCAGCCATTCCAGTTGCAATTCCGACAAATCGGAAATGCGGTAAGCCGGCGTACCGGCGATGTCCTGTGATACTTGTGCGAGCCGGTTGGAGTTATTGCTCATCGGGTCACCAATGACGAGCAAAAGGTCAGCATCGACCGCTTGTTCCGCCACCGCTTCTTGGCGCACTTGCGTTGCCAGGCAAATTTCCTTATGCACTTCAGCGTGTGGGAAGCGTTCTTTTAGCCGCTCCATCAGATGAACAACGTCCCACTGGCTCATCGTCGTCTGGTTGGTGATGATGATCTTGTCTTCATTCAGCTCCAGCGCGTTGACATCGTCGAGCGTTTCGACCAAATGGACAAGATCCGGAGCTACGCCGATTGCGCCTTCCGGTTCCGGATGGCCGCTCTTGCCGATATAGACGATATGGTAGCCTTCAGCGGTCTTCTCGCGGATCAGGTCATGCGTGACCGTCACGTCCGGGCAAGTGGCGTCGATCGAAACAAGTCCTTTTCTGCGGGCCAGTTCCCGCACTTGCGGGGAAACTCCGTGTGCTGTGAAGATGACCGTTCCGGTTTCGACTTTCTCCAAAATTTCGAGGCGGTTGGTGCCGTCGAGCGTAATGATGCCATCTTGTTCAAATGCATCCGTTACGTGTTTATTGTGGACAATCATACCGAGTATATAAATCGGGCGCGGCAAAGTTTCGTCCATGGCCGCATTTTTTGCGATGACCATAGCATCCACTACCCCGTAACAATAGCCTCTTGGCGAGATCTTTTTTACTTTCATTATCAATCCGCACTCCTTTCAACATCATGACTTTATTATAACGGAGACGTAGCCGCTTTACAAAAGATGCATCGCGTAGGACAGCCAGTTTATGCTATAATAGCTAGAGCTTAAGGAGGGAAATATATCCCATGACAAAATTCAACGAATACAATCTCAAGCCGTTTTTGCTTGAGGCGATCGAACAACTCGGTTTCAAAGAACCGACAGCGATCCAAAAGGAAATGATTCCACAAATCATGAGTGGAAACAGTGCCATTGGCCAGTCCCATACAGGTACAGGCAAGACCCATAGCTTTATCATCCCGATTATTGAGCGTGTCGATGTTTCGAAACAGGAAGTGCAGGCGGTCATCGCTGCACCAACGCGTGAACTCGGCACCCAAATTTTTAAAGAAATCCAGAAACTGATCGGGGACTCCGGCATCGAAGTGAAATCATTTATCGGCGGGACGGATAAACAGCGTTCAATCAATAAGTTGAAAACACAACCCCATATCGTCATCGGAACGCCAGGACGCCTGAAAGATTTGGTCAACGAAAATGCCTTGCTCGTCCATACAGCGAAAGTTCTAGTTGTGGATGAAGCGGATTTGGCATTCGACATGGGCTTTATCGAAGAAATCGACCAAGTCGCAGGGAAAATGCGCGATGACTTGGAAATGTATGTCTTTTCTGCAACGATTCCAGAAAAACTTAAACCGTTTTTGAAGAAATACATGTCATCCCCGGCGCACATCAAAATCGGTGACAAGCGGCCGACAGCTGAAGGGCTGGACTTTTACTTAGTTCCTGTGCGCAGCAAGAAAAAAGTCGAGCGTTTGAAGGAAGTCATGGACATCCTTAATCCGTATCTTGCGATCATTTTCGTCAATACACGCACGAATGCCGATTACATCGCGGAAGAATTGTCGAAAAGCGGCATGCGTGTCGGGAAAATCCATGGTGATCTGGCGCCGCGTGAACGCGTCAAGATGATGAAACAAGTGCGCGATCTTGAGTATCAATACATCGTCGCGACAGACCTTGCCGCACGCGGAATCGACATCCAAGGCGTCAGCCATGTCATCAATTACGAACTGCCGGAAGACCTGGAATTCTTCATTCACCGTGTCGGACGTACTGCACGCGCCGGCTTGAAAGGCGTAGCGATTACGTTATTCAGCCCAGAAGATGAAGATGCGATTGTGCGAATTGAAAAAATGGGCATTCCGTTCCAGCAAAAAGATATCGTCAAAGGCGAGTTTGTTGACATGAAAGAGCGCCATAGCCGCAAAAAGCGTGTGCGCACTGAAGATGCAACGGATGTGAAAGCGAAATCCATGGTCCATAAACCGAAAAGTGTCAAACCGATGTACAAGAAGAAAATGAAATGGAAAATGGACGAAATCAAAAAAGCGGAACGTCGCAAAAACCGCAAAAAGTAAGGGGTTAAAAAATGCTATTAGGATCGCATGTGTCGATGAGCGGCAAGAAAATGCTTCTGGGTGCGAGCGAAGAAGCCGCCACTTACGGCGCCACTACGTTTATGATCTACACCGGTGCACCGCAAAATACGCGCCGAAAACCGATCGAGGAACTCAATATCGAAGCGGGAAGAGCGCATATGGCGGAACATGGACAGTCCAATATCATCGTCCACGCACCTTATATCATTAATATTGCGAACACGACCAAACCTGAAACTTTTGCACTCGGCGTGGAATTTCTGCAAAAGGAAATCGAACGCACTGCAGCGCTCGGAGCTGAACAAATCGTTCTGCACCCCGGTGCACATGTCGGAGCGGGAGTCGAAGCGGGCACACAAAGAATCATTGAAGGTTTGAACGAGGTCCTGTCACAAGATTTCCCGGTCAACATCGCCCTTGAGACGATGGCCGGTAAAGGCAGTGAAGTGGGCAGAAGCTTCGAAGAACTGGCAGCGATCATCAACGGCGTCACGAACAATGAACGCTTGTCGGTGTGCTTTGATACATGCCATGTCCACGACGCTGGTTATGACATCAAAGAAGATTTTGACGGGGTGCTGGCAGAATTCGACCGTATCGTCGGCATCGACCGCCTGCAAGTGCTTCATATCAACGACAGCAAAAACGTGCGCGGAGCAGGCAAAGACCGCCATGAAAACATCGGCTTCGGCGAAATCGGCTTTGATGCACTCAATGGCATCGTTCACCATAAACAGCTGATGCACGTGCCGAAAATATTGGAAACTCCATATGTCGGCCTTGATGCCAAAACCAAAAAGGCGCCATATGCATACGAAATTGAGATGTTCAAACAGGGTATCTTTGCTCCAGCAGCAATTGAAAAAATGAAAATGCCGCTCGAATCTTAACGGCATAGTTTTGAAAACAGCGCCCACGTGGTGCTGTTTTCTTTTTTTGAAAGCGAGTCTGTAAAGCCCAAACGGTTTACAGGCACGCGCAACTGTTCTATACTTTCTATAGTAAATCGTAATCATTATTATTGGAAAAGGGGCGTCCCTATGGCAGCGCCATTAATTGATATAAAAGAAGTCAGCTATGAATATGAACAGACAACAGCACTCGACCATATCTCGATGAGAGTCGAAGAAGGCGATTTTTTGGCGATACTCGGCCCGAATGGCTCAGGAAAGTCGACCTTGCTGAAGATTATGCTCGGACTCATACGGCCATCGGAAGGCAGCGTGGCGTTATTCGGCATCGATTCACGCCAGTTCAAACATCGTGAATGGATCGGCTATGTTTCGCAAAAGTCGAATTCGTTCAATTCGGCTTTTCCTGCGACGGTTCAGGAAGTGGTGGCGGGGGGCTTGGTGAAAAAAACGGGCCTGTTCCACAAAATGCCGAAAAACACAGATGAGCAAGTCGAAGAAGCGCTGGATGCGGTCGGCATGAAGCCGTTTTTAAGCCGCAGCATCAGCGAATTGTCGGGCGGACAGCAGCAGCGTGTATTTATTGCGCGTGCACTTGTCGCCAAGCCGAAAGTACTGATCCTCGACGAGCCGACAGTCGGCATCGACCATCAGAACGTCCAGGCATTTTATGACATGCTCGCCGTTCTCAACCGCGAGCGCAATATTACGCTCGTCCTCGTCACGCATGACGTGGATACGGTGACAGACCGCATCACGCATGTTGCGTGCTTGAACCAGACGATTCATTTCCACGGCTTTAAAGACCAGTTGCATATGATGAGTGATGAAGAGCGTGAAGCGTGGTATGGGCATTCCGTCCGGAAAATCCATCATACGGAAGGAAGCCATACCCATGCTTGAAGCGATTTTGACCTATGAATTCCTTCAGAACGCATTCGCATCAGGCTTGATCATCGGCGTCATCGCACCGTTGCTCGGCGTCTTCATTGTCGTCCGGCGCCTGTCGCTGATCGCCGACGCACTGAGCCATGTGACGCTTGCTGGAATTGCCGGAAGCCTTTATTTAAGCCAAAGCGTCGGGGCACTCGCTTTATTGAATCCGCTGTATCTCGGAATTGCTTCATCCGTCATGGGGTCGATGCTCATCGAACGCTTGCGCAGTGTCTATAAGCATTACGAGGAATTGGCGATTCCGATCATTTTGTCTGCTGGAATCGGCTTTGGTGCCATCTTTATTTCCTTGGCAGAAGGGTTTTCGAGTGATTTATTCGGCTACTTGTTCGGCACGGTGTCAGCCGTCAGCCGCCAGGACCTCTATATTGTCGCGGGAATTGCTGTCATCGTGCTGGCCTTTATCCGCATCTTTTTTAAGGAATTGTTCGTCTTGTCATTCGACGATGAATACGCACGGGCATCCGGTTTGCCGGCAAAATGGATTCATTTCCTGTTTATGATCGTCACCGCACTTGTCATCGCGGGCTCGATGCGCATCGTCGGGATTTTGCTGGTGTCGTCGCTGATGACCATTCCAGTCGCGACAGCGATGCGCCTCGCCAAAAGTTTTAAACAGACCATTTGGCTGTCGATCCTGTTTGGCCAAATCTCGGTCATTACAGGTCTTGTGGCAGCATTCCATTTTGATTTGGCGCCAGGCGGCACGATTGTCGTCACGTCTATTGGTATTTTGATGATCGTTCTTGCTTATCGGAAAATCTCGTTATCCAAGAGAAGGGGGGCATCCGCATGAACTTAGATAAAGCATGGGGTATCCTGAAACAACAAGGATTTAAAGAAACGACAAAACGCAATCAGATTTTGGAAATTTTTTCGATGGATGAACGCTATTTGACAGCGCGGGATATTCTTGACGTTATGCAAAAAGACTACCCGAGCATGAGTTACGATACCGTTTACCGGAATCTCGCGACCTTTGTGTCACTCGATATTTTAGAGGTGACTGAATTGTCGGGTGAAAAGCATTTCCGTATGCATTGCGAGAGCGATCATCACCACCACCATTTTATTTGCATGGATTGCGGAAAGATTAAAGAAGTCCCGCTGTGCCCGATGGATTTGTTGGGTGCAGCGTTGCCGGCTTATGAAATCGACAACCACAAATTCGAAATCTATGGAAAATGCCCGGAATGTAAATAATAAATCATCCAAAAAGGAACCGTCAGCTTATGCTGACGGTTCCTTTTTGGATGATTTATTTTGGGCAAGAAAAAAGAGCGCGAGCCTAGCTCGCGCCCCCCCTTTTACCGCTTCAGCAATTCCTGTTGGATGCCGAACTCTTTTTTCACCCATTGATCGGCTTCGAGCCAATCAAAGACGCGGACGACTTTATTCGGAACCGGCTCGCGATTATACGGGGTGTCGAATAAAATGACCGGAATGTCGAGTTCTTCTGAAATCTCGACAGCGTTATCGTGTTTGTCTTCGAAAAACAAATCGACATTATGTGCTTTTGCGGTGCTGATTTTTTTGTGTGTGCCGATCAATTCGATATGGTCGTAAGAAATGGCGTGTTCTTCAAACCAATCGAATGTGACGTTTCGGACATCAGCTCCGCGGGCTGAGATAAAGTACAATTCGTAACGGTCTTTCCAGTTATTGAGGATCTGCTTGGCATCCTTCGAGATGGGGGAGGATGCGTAAATTTTCGGTTCGTGCTTTTTGAACCAGGAATAGAACTCTTTTTTATCGAGTTGCGGCAAAGCTGCCGTCAAATCATATTCACGGATATCTTCGATGGTCAGTTCACTGCCGAACGCTTCGTTGATATGCGGTATGAGCGATGTCGGACAAGTGACGGTGCCATCGATGTCTATGCCAAAACGGTACATGCAATCACAACCTTATACTTGTTGTTGTTCCAATTCTTTTTGCTTTTTCTCTTCAGCTTGTTTAGCGAAATATTCTTCAGCCAATTTATCGATCTCCATTTTCAATTCATCGACCATTGTTTCTTCAGGCACTTTGCGGACGGTTTTTCCGTGCATAAAGAGCAGTCCTTCACCACGAGCGCCGGCGATGCCGATATCCGCTTCGCGCGCTTCGCCCGGCCCGTTTACCGCACAGCCTAGTACTGCGACTTTCAGCGGAGCTTTAATATGGGAAATATATTCTTCCACTTCATTAGCAATCGTAATCAAGTCGATTTCAATGCGTCCGCAAGTAGGGCAGGAAATGAGAGTCGCGGCGTTGGATGACAAGGCGAAAACTTTCAGCATTTCCCGTGCCACTTTAACTTCTTCCACCGGATCGGCGCTCAAGGAGACGCGCAGTGTGTTGCCGATGCCTTTAGCGAGCAACGCGCCAAGACCGGCTGCACTCTTGACGGTTCCGGAGAACAAAGTGCCGGATTCTGTGATGCCTAAGTGAAGCGGGTAATCGAATGCTTTCGATGCTTTTTCGTAAGCTTCGACAGCTAAGCTGACATCAGATGCTTTCAGCGATACGATGATGTCATGGAAATCAAGGTCTTCCAGGATTTTAATGTGGTGAAGAGCAGATTCGACCATGCCGTCTGCCGTCGGGTAACCGTATTTCTCCAAAATTTTGCGTTCCAGTGAGCCGGCATTGACGCCGATGCGAATTGGTATACCTTTTGCTTTGCAGGCATTGACGACCGCTTCGACTTTTTCGCGGCGCCCGATGTTGCCTGGGTTGATGCGGATTTTATCAGCGCCTTGTTCGATGGCAATCAGCGCCAATTTGTAATCGAAATGGATATCGACGACCAAAGGGATGTTGATGCGTTTTTTGATGTCGCCGATCGCGTATGCTGCGCGCTCGTCTGGACATGCGACGCGGACGACTTGGCATCCGGCTTCTTCGAGGCGGAGAATTTCCGCGACAGTCGCTTCGACGTCATGTGTTTTCGTTGTTGCCATGCTCTGTATGAATAATTCATTGCTGCCGCCAATCGTTATATCGCCGACTTTGACGGGGCGTGTTTTTGAACGGTGAGTCATTTCACTCATGTTAAAAATCTCTCCTTTTTGTGAGTTTCCGATAATCCGGACTGTTCACTCAGCTTCCTTGTGCACGGAACTTACGTGCCATTATAATTCAATTGCCTATAGCCATTTTAGCAGTGTCTGGTTTGAAAAGACAAGAAAGACGGCTGTAGGGGGCTGATTCTTTACATCGCCGCAACATTAGGGCTTATTTTTTTACGGGTGCTGCTTTCGGATAGAAACGGGCTGCACTATATAAAAGGTAAAGCGTCCACAAGCTCGTCACAAGCGAAAACCACAGGCTGCTGCTCCAAAAGCTCAGCACATAAGCGGCAAGCGTCGGAACGGTGACCGCCAGCGCTGCCGTGCGCCACATATGGCGATATTCCCCGCGGCGATTCATCAGCTTTAAGAACCACAAGCCGAATGCAGCGAAAACGCTGATTTTGATGAAATGGTAAAGTGTCGTCGAAACAAACAGAAACACCAGCGCAAACGGGTAGAGGAGCCATTCGATTTCTTCGATGAATTGCAGCAAGCCTTCCAATTCAGAAGAACTTGAACCGATCCCGAGAGTAAACTCTACAAATGACGCCAACGCCAATAATGTAATGAACAAAAAAACAAAACGCATAATACGGCCGATCGGCATAATGCGGACCGCAGCCCGTTTTTTCGGCTCCATGAAGCTTGCGATCAATAATTGGTATAAAGTCACAGCAAATCTTCCTTTCCGGTTGTAGTGTAATCGTATCACGCCAAAATGCGAAAATCCTTTCCTATTGTTACAGGAATGTAAATTTTCGATAAAGGTATTTACATTTACTTAGCAAACTCTTCATAATAGGGGAGGTGTGATTACGTTATATTTAGGAGTTGAATGTGAATCGTGGAAATGAACTGGCAGGAAATATTGTTCTCCTTCGTAGGAGGACTTGGTGTCTTCCTATTCTCAATCAAGTATATGGGGGACGCGCTGCAAAAAGCTGCAGGCGATAAACTGCGAGACATTCTGGACCGTTTTACGACCAATCCGTTTATGGGTGTCCTAGTCGGGATTATCGTAACAATCTTGATTCAATCGAGTACCGGGACAACGGTAATCGTCGTCGGGCTGGTAAGTGCCGGGTTTATGACGCTTAGACAAGCGATCGGCGTCATCATGGGTGCGAATATTGGGACGACCGTTACTGCGTTCATCATCGGTCTGGACGTCGGGGCTTATGCCTTGCCGATCATGGCCATCGGTGCTTTCATGATTTTCTTCTTTAAGAAAAACCAAGTCCAAAATATCGGCCAAGTCATCTTCGGTTTTGGCGGCCTGTTCTTCGGGATGGAAACGATGAGCGGTGCGATGAAACCATTGCGTGATTTACCGGCCTTTATCGATATGACCGTTAATTTGAGTGAATTCCCGATTCTCGGTGTTGCGGTTGGAACGCTTGTTACCTTTATCGTCCAAAGCTCTAGTGGGACAGTCGCGATTTTGCAGGGTCTCTACGGGGAAGGGCTTGTCACTTTGGATGCGGCATTGCCGATTCTGTTCGGTGACAATATCGGAACAACCGTCACAGCTGTACTAGCGGCACTTGGTACGTCTATTGCGGCGCGCCGTGCAGCGGCAGTCCACGTCTTGTTCAACCTTATCGGCTCGATTATCTTCATTATATTGCTCGTACCGTTCACCGCATATGTTGAATGGATCTCCGCCCTACTGGACCTGGAAGCGAGAATGCAGATTGCCTTTGCACACGGAACGTTCAACATCGCAAATACAATCATTCAATTCCCATTGATTGGGGCATGGGCTTACCTTGTCACAAAAATCATTCCGGGTGATGAAGTGCTAGTCGAATTTAAACCGAAGCATTTGGATTTGAATTTCATCGAGCAGTCACCATCGATTGCACTTGGGCAAGCAAAAGAAGAAATCTTGCGCATGGGTAAATACTCTGTCCAAGGTCTCGAAGAAACATATGAATACTTGAAAACAAAAAATAAAAAAAATGCCGAAATGGGCTATCAATTGGAAGATGCCATTAATAATCTGGACAGCAAAATCACCGATTATTTGGTGCTCATTTCAGCTGAATCGATTTCAGCGGCAGATTCAACCCGCCATACGATGCTTATGGAAACCGTCCGCGATATTGAACGCATCGGTGACCATTTCGAAAACATCATCGAATTGATCGATTACCAAGAAACGAATAAAGTGAAATTGACTGCTGAAGCGATGGAAGACTTGGATGAAATGTTCACATTAACCATTGCGACCGTTTCGAAATCCTTGGATGCGCTTGATACGACGAGCCATGAGTTGGCGCGTGAAGTGGCAGAGCAAGAAGATTTGATCGATAAGATGGAACGCAAATTCCGCAAGAAACATATTCTTCGCCTGAACGAAGGCGCATGCTCCGCACAAGCTGGCATCGTCTTCGTCGATATCGTCAGCAACTTGGAGCGGGTCGGCGACCACTCTGTTAATATCGCAGAAGCCATACTCGGCAACCGCGCATAATCAACACTCCCTTTCATCCTTTACATTTTCTGCAATGTAAGGCACGATAAAAGGGAGTTTTTTAATTCGGAAAAGGAGGGCTAGGGATGCTAGAAATTGTCGGCTGGATTTTCATTCTGTTGTTTTTTGCCATCGGGTTCATCGGACTTGTTTACCCGGTCATCCCAGCGTCGCTGTTTATTTTCGGCGGGTTTATCATCTATGGTTTGTTTTTCAGCTTCAACGATTTGCCTTGGTGGTTCTGGCTCATTGAAATTTTATTCGTGCTGTTGTTATTTGGTGCTGACTTTTTGGCGAATGTGATCGGTGTGAAAAAATTCGGAGGTTCCAAAGCGGGGTTATGGGGAAGTACGATCGGGCTTATTTTCGGTCCGTTCATCATTCCATTCGCGGGCATTTTGATCGGTCCGTTTGTTGGTGCAATAATCGCTGAAATGGTGGTCAACCGCTCCTCAATCAAAAATTCCATCCGTTCAGGTGTAGGGTCGGTCATCGGTTTCATCACTTCGGCATTGACGAAAGGGATAATTCAGGCTGTGATGGTCGGCTTGTTCTTCTGGGTGATTTAACCGTCATCTCCGACTAAGGTCTGAAAAGAGCGGGACACTGGTCTTTATGTTTGTATCGGTCTGAAAATTTTGATAGGCTTAGAAAGTAGAACAATAGACTCAAGGAGGAATTTAATCATGGCATACGAATTACCGGAACTACCTTATGCATACGATGCGTTAGAACCACACATCGACAAAGAAACGATGAACATTCACCACACAAAACACCACAACACGTACATCACAAACGTAAACGCTGCTTTGGAAGGTCATGATGATCTGGCTTCTAAATCAATCGAAGAGTTGATCACTGACTTGAACGCAGTGCCTGAAAACATCCGCACAGCTGTCCGCAACAACGGCGGAGGACATGCAAACCACTCATTATTCTGGCAATTGTTGTCACCTAACGGCGGCGGCAACCCACAAGGTGCAGTTGCAGACGCTATCAACAGCAAGTTCGGAAGCTTTGACGAGTTCAAAGAGAAATTCGAAACTGCCGGCAAAACGCGCTTCGGTTCTGGCTGGGCTTGGCTTGTCGTTTCTAACGGCGAACTTGAAGTAACGTCAACACCAAACCAGGATTCTCCACTATCTGAAGGCAAAACGCCGATTCTTGGAGTAGACGTTTGGGAGCATGCGTATTACTTGAAATACCAGAACCGCCGCCCGGATTACTTGGCAGCATTCTGGAATGTAGTGAACTGGGACGAAGTGTCCAAGCGCTACGAAGCCGCTAAATAATTGTTAAATATCGAAACCCGAACACACACTTTTTCGTCTGAAAAAGTGTGTGTTTTTTTATGTCCGGTGCTATACTAGCAATTGGATATTTCTTTGAAAGGAGCAACGTGCTCATGAAAACCCCGCAAAAACGGCGTGTCTCGTTGGCCAAGTCAAAGCTTCAAGCCAATACGACATTTCGGATGAACATTCTGTTTTTTGTCATTTTTTTGTTGTTTTCAATGCTCATACTGCGTCTCGGATATTTGCAGATCGTCAAAGGGGAAGACTATTCCCGCGCTATTGCACGCACTGAAGAAGTGGCGGTCAATACGAGTGTTCCGCGTGGGCGGATTTTTGATGCTGCAGGGCGTCTCCAAGTAGATAACGAGCCGGTCAACAGCATCACCTATACAGCTATGCAGACGACAAAGCGCGACGAAATGCTCGAAGTCGCTACAGAACTTGCAAAACTGATTGAAAAAGATACGGGTAAAGTGACTGTGCGCGATAAGCAAGATTTTTACATACAATTGAATACAGAAAGTGCAACTGAAAAAGTGACGGCTGAGGAACGCGCGGCAATCGATGCTGAAGATATTCCCCAAAATGAAAAGCAGCAAAAATTGGACGCATCGATCCGTGACAAAATCACCGAAGAAGAATTGGAAAGCTTGGAAGGTGAACAGCTGGAAATCTTAGCGATTTACCGCGAAATGACTTCCGGCTATGCGTTATCTCCGCAAATCATCAAAAGTGAAGGGGTCACGCCGGAAGAGTTTGCCCAAGTATCCGAACGCTTGACCGATCCGAAACTGACAGGCGTTAATACAGTTACGGACTGGAAACGGGTGAAGATGACCGATTTGACGATACTCGGCAGTACGACCACACCGGATCAAGGCATACCGGCGAACAGGCTCGATTATTATTTGAGCCGGGACTACTCGCGCAATGACCGTGTCGGCACGAGCTTTTTGGAATTGCAATATGAAGATGTGTTGCAAGGGCAAAAATCCATCGTGAAAAATGTTACGGACGGACGGGGGCGTGTCATCGAAACGATTCCGGTGGAAGACGGGGAGCCCGGAAAAGATTTGGTCTT
Source organism: Planococcus sp. ISL-109 (assembly GCF_018613655.1). Taxonomy (GTDB): domain Bacteria; phylum Bacillota; class Bacilli; order Bacillales_A; family Planococcaceae; genus Planococcus. Next base: position 796,583 of record NZ_JAGGPW010000004.1, on the reverse strand, counting down.
GACGATCGACAGCGAGCTTCAATATGAACTCGAAAAAATTGTCGAAGACAAATTGCTCGCGTTAAAAGCTGGCCCGAATTCAGCGCTCGTCAAAGACGCTTATTTGGTAATGATGAACCCGCGCACCGGTGAAGTGTTGTCGATGGTCGGCAAGCGCATCGGAGAAGATGAAGACGGCAAGCGTGTCGTCAATGATTACGCCTTCGGCACATTTACCGCTGCTCATGAAATGGGGTCGACCATCAAGGGTGCGACGCTATTGACGGGCTACGCGGAAGATGCAGTAGAAATGGGGGAAGTATTGATCGACGAGCCGTTGAAGTTCGCCGGTACAGCGCAAAAAAATTCGATTTTCAATACGGTATTGTTCAATCGCATCCAAATGAGTGATTTGATGGCAATCGAACGCTCATCGAATGTTTATATGTTCAAAATCGCATTGAAGATAGCCGGCATGGAATATCAATACAATCGTGGCTTGCGCATCGAACCGGGGAGTTTTGAAGTGCTGCGCAACTCATTTGCACAATTCGGTTTAGGATCGGAGACCGGCATTGATTTGCCGAACGAAGGCACCGGCTATCTCGGGGGAACAACTCCGGGAGGGAAACTTCTAGACCTTGCAATCGGCCAGTTTGACACGTATACACCGATGCAATTGGCGCAGTATATTTCAACAATCGCCAATGACGGCTATCGCATGCAGCCGCATGTGGTCAAAGAGATCCGCAAAGCATCCCAGGACGGCACGACGCTCGGTCCTATCGAAACAGTCATCGAACCGAAAATCTTGAACCGCATCAACAACACGCAGGAAGAGATTGACCGTGTCCAAGAAGGGATGCGCAATGTTTACATCGGGGGTTCCGGTTCGGCACGCGCACAATTCGGCGATACGCCTTATACTGCAGCCGGCAAGACCGGAACGGCGGAAGCGTATTTCTACGAACGCGACCATGAACTGCACGGCACAGTGAATGTCAATATCGCCCACGTCGGATTTGCGCCATATGAAAATCCGGAAATCGCCTATGCGGTCGTCATCCCATATGTCACAACCAATCCACGCGAAGTGCCCAAAACCAATAATGAAATTGCCCGTGCTGCAGCTGATAAATATTTCGAGCTGAAGGCAGCTCGTAGCGAAGATGAATCCAATGCTATTAAACCGCCGTTCAGCGGCACTTTAATAGAAGAAGAATGATAATAAAGAACTGATCACCTAAAACCTGACAACGGTTTTAGGTGATCAGTCTTTTTTTACCTCGAATTCGTGTCGTTTACAATTTCTTAACAATGGCTTCACATGTCCTCAACAATGCGTATGTATAGTTGGTCTAGTAAACAACAAACAACAAACCACTTAGGGGGAAACATTAAAATGAGAAACTGGAAATTCGCAATGGCATCAACTATTCTTGGGTCGGCTTTAGTGCTCGGAGCGTGCGGTGGCACGGAAGACGAAACAACAACAGGTGGCGAAGCGGATGAAACTTCTTCTGACGAAGCGGCAGCTGTACAAGGTTCGGTCTCAGGTGACGGTTCCTCAACGGTTGCACCGATTCTAGAAGGCATTGTAGAAGAATACGCGGCAGTACAACCTGATGTCCAAGTGACGGTTGGCGTTTCCGGTACAGGCGGCGGATTCGAAAAATTCGTCAATGGCGAAACAGCTTTCAATAATGCTTCTAGACCAATTGAAGAAGACGAAGCGGCAACTCTAGAAGAAAATGGCATTGAATACTCGGAATTCCTCCTTGCGTATGATGGGCTTTCAGTAGTCGTGAACGAAGAAAACGATTTTGTCGAAGATTTAACTGTTGAAGATCTGAAAAAACTATGGATCGAAGACGGCACGACCAAAACATGGGCAGACATCAACCCGGAATGGCCGGATGAAGAAATCGTCTTCTATGCACCAGGAACAGCTTCCGGGACATATGACTATTTTGATGAAGTCATCCTGGAAGAAGAAGACATCGTTGAATCTGCGACATTGTCTGAAGATGACAACACGCTAGTGCAAGGCATCCAAGGCGATCCAAACGCGATCGGATTCTTCGGCTATGCGTACTATGTGGCCAACCAAGATACCTTGAAAGTCGTGTCGATCGACGGTGTCGAGCCCAATGCTGAAACGATTGAATCCAATGAATATACACCGCTATCACGCCCGCTCTTCGTTTACGCGAACAATGCCGAAATTGCTGACAACGACGCAATGTATGATTTCATGAAATTCACGTTGGAAAACTCCGGAGAAATGGCTGAAGCGGTCGGATACGTTCCCCTTTCTGAGGAAGATTACAATCAAGGTCTAGCAGATCTTGAAGCATTAAGATAAGTCTTTTGCAAGTTCAGTCTTAGGGTGAGCAGCTGCTGCTCGCCTTTTGCGGTTGAAAGGGGATTCCACTATGCGGACATCGGTTCAGGAAATGATTGCAAAATCTAAAGATAAAAAAAGCAAGAAAATCATTGAAAAGCTTATTCCAGTCTTATTGTTTCTGATCGCCTCTGTTTCAGTTTTGACGACGATCGGAATTATATTGACATTAATTATTGAAACCTTGACGTTTTTCACAAGAGTGCCGTTCACTGATTTCATTTTTGGGACAACGTGGCTGCCGTTTTCTAATACAGAAGCCCGATTCGGCATTTGGCCGCTCATTATCGGTACGCTGAAAATAACAGGGATTGCTATAATTGTGGCGGTGCCAATCGGCATATCCGCCGCGATTTACTTGAGCGAATACGCTTCGGACAATGTCCGGCGCGTCGTCAAGCCTGTTCTTGAAGTGTTGGCGGGCATTCCGACTATCGTCTACGGCTTTTTCGCTTTAACATTTGTAACACCTGTCTTGCAAAGCTTTTTCCCTGAAATCAAAATCTTTAATGCGATTTCTCCTGGTATAGTTGTTGGCATCATGATCATTCCGATGATCGCCTCGCTGTCGGAAGACGCCATGTCTTCAGTGCCGAAAAGTATACGCGATGGGGCGTTGGCGATGGGCTCGACGAAATTTGAAGTTGCCTGGAAAATTACGGTGCCGGCAGCATTGTCCGGAATTATCGCCTCGGTTGTCTTGGGCTTGTCTCGTGCCATCGGCGAAACGATGATTGTGTCACTTGCAGCAGGTTCCACTCCGAAATTCGACGGCGACTTTACCGGTTCGATCCAGACGATGACAGCCTATATTGTGCAAGTATCAAAAGGAGATGCCGGCTACGGAACGACAATCTATTATTCCATTTATGCGGTCGGATTCACGTTATTCCTCTTTACGATGGCGATGAATATCCTGGCTGGGTATATGTCAAAACGTTTCCGGGAGGAATATTAAAATGAGATATATTGAACAGGAGAAGGTAGTCCGGCGCATGAACGGTCGGATGATCGTCAACCGGATCTTCCAAGGGCTATTCATGTTTGCGACTGCGCTTGCGCTGCTTGCACTTGTTATATTGCTGTACCGGATCGTCAGCCAGGGAGCGGGGCATTTGTCACTCGATTTTCTGATTAACTTCGCTTCGCGCTTTCCAGCAGAAGCTGGCATTAAAGCGGCGCTGGTCGGGTCAATCTGGCTCATGGCGGTTGTCGCCCCAACGTCGATGATTCTCGGCGTCGGATCAGCGGTTTATTTAGAAGAATACGCCAAAAAAGGGCGCATCACGAGTTTTATCCAAATGAATATTGCCAATTTGGCGGGAGTTCCATCGGTCGTCTTCGGACTTCTCGGGCTAACCATTTTTGTTCGGACATTGGCGCTTGGCAATAGTGTTCTCGCAGCCGGATTTACGATGAGTTTACTCATCTTGCCGGTCATCATCGTCGCCGCGCAAGAAGCAATCCGCTCAGTACCTGGCGAACTGCGGGATGCATCATACGCAATGGGTGCGACAAGATGGCAAACAATCGTGCGCATCATTTTGCCGGCAGCCATTGCTGGAATTCTGACAGGAAGCATTCTCGCTTTGTCCCGGGCGATCGGCGAAACGGCACCACTCATCGTCATCGGCATTCCGGTTATCATCCAGTTTTTGCCAGCAGGCGTCATGGATACGTTTACGGCATTGCCGATGCAGATCTACGACTGGTCGAGCCGTCCGCAAGCTGAGTTCCAAACGGTTGCAGCTGCCGGCATCATCGTCTTGATGGTCGTGCTGCTATTCATGAACTCAGTGGCAGTCTTCATTCGGAACAAATTCGATAAATCCTATTAAAGTGTCATGCGGAAGGGGAGTTCATTATGAACACAGCAACAATCAAAACGAAAATTAATGTAGCAAAATCAATCCCGACAGAGCAAGCCGTGAAGGAAAGCGTCTATAGTACGCGCCAATTGAATTTATGGTATGGCAACAACCACGCCTTGAAAAATATCGATCTGGAAATCGAGGAAAACGAAGTGACAGCGATCATCGGGCCATCAGGATGCGGGAAATCAACGTATTTGAAAACATTGAACCGGATGGTGGAATTGGTGCCTTCTGTCAAAACCTCAGGGGAAATCCACTACCGCGGACGCAATATCTTTGATGCGAACTACGGCGTCGAAGAATTGCGCACACGCGTCGGTATGGTATTCCAAAAACCGAATCCGTTTCCGAAGTCGATTTACGACAATATCGCTTACGGCCCGCGTATCCACGGCATTAAAAACCGCAAGATCCTCGATGAAATCGTCGAGAAAAGTTTGCGCGGCGCAGCCATCTGGGACGAAGTGAAAGACCGCCTCAATGAAAATGCATACGGTATTTCGGGCGGCCAGCAACAGCGTATTTGCATCGCGCGCACGCTGGCGATCGAGCCCGATGTTATTTTGATGGATGAGCCAACGTCAGCGCTTGACCCTATTTCGACCTTGAAAATCGAGGAATTGGTCCAGGAATTGAAAGAGCAATACAGCATCATCATCGTCACGCACAATATGCAGCAAGCTGCACGGATTTCGGATAAAACGGCATTCTTTTTGAACGGGGAGGTCATCGAGTATGACCGAACCGATACGATCTTCTCTAATCCTGCAGATAAACGGACAGAAGATTATATTTCAGGGCGCTTCGGCTAAAGAGAAACTTCACTTAATGTGGGGTTTTTCACTACTTGAAGAAGTGGGGCTTGAAAGTCCGTTAATACTGGATAAATGGGAGGAACAGAATATGGCAGTACGTGAAAAGTTCGAATACGAAATGCATTCAGCTCAAGAGATGTTGATCACTTTGAGCACGATGGCGATCGATGCGCTGGATAAATCGATGCAGGCACTTATTTCGCATGACGTAGATGCAGCTCTTCAAGTAATCGAAGACGACGTGCACATCAATCGCCTTGAAGAAGACCTCAATGATCAAGTGATCCTATTGATTGCCAAGCAGTCACCGGTCGCAACGGATTTGCGGCGCTTGATCGTCACGATCAAAGTGGCGTCCGATATGGAGCGCGTGGGCGATTATGCCGTCAACATCGCCAAGGAAACGATCCGCATCGGCCAGCAGGAGTTGTTGGAGCCGATCCATAAAATCCGACGCATGCATGAACTGGCGACCGTAATGCTGAGACAGGGCATCGATGCGCTCGTCCAGGAAGATGTAGAAAAAGCGAAAGAAATCGCCGATATGGATGATGAAGTTGATGATTTATACGGAGAAGCAATTCGACTTTTGTTCCAGTACAGTGCGAAAGAGCCTGAAAAGCTTAGTCAAGTGACGCAATTGGCGTTTATCTGCCGCTATATGGAACGTTCCGCGGATTATGCGACCAATATTTCCGAACAATTGTTTTACCTTGTGCGCGGCCGGCATTATGATTTGAATAAATGATCAAAAACCGCGGCATAGGCTGCGGTTTTTTTGTGGAAGAAATCAACAGAAATCAGTATTTTTCAGTAGACAATCCCTGCAGGTATGCTATAATAATTAAGTCGTATAGATCACGCTTATTATTGAAATGGATTTTTTGAAAGAATTGGGAGGGATATCGATGCGTGTAAACATTACACTGGCTTGTACAGAATGTGGCGAACGTAACTACAGCACTGTTAAAAATAAGCGCAACAACCCTGAGCGTCTTGAATTGAAAAAATATTGCTCACGTGACAAGAAAATGACAGCACACCGTGAAACAAAGTAATGACTTGTCTGCCAAAACCTCTCGGGGTTTTGGCTTTTTCTTTTGAATTCTTCGCTTTAGCGAACCTTACATAATACTAGAAAGGGCGATTGTCGAATGGATAAAGCAGCACTCAGAAAATCGGTCATGAGCCAATTGCACAAGCTGTCTCAGCAAGAACATGCTGAACGTTCTGCGATGATTTCCACCAAACTTCTCGAGGATCCGGCTTTTCAAGCTGCCAAGACGGTCGGCTTGACCATTTCACGTCATCCGGAAGTAAATACCGTCCCGCTCCTTGAGTGGTGCTGGCGCTTGGGCAAGCGTGTCGCCGTACCGAAATGCGATGCACAGAACCGCACGATGGAATTTCGTATTTTAGAGTCGATGGATCAATTGGAAACCGTCTATATGGACTTGCAAGAACCCATTGAGGAGACAACCGAAGCTATCGATGCCGAACAGATTGATCTGCTGATTGTTCCGGGAGTTGTCTTTATGGAATCGGGTTATCGCATCGGCTTCGGTGGCGGGTATTATGATCGTTATTTGGCCGGTTACCGCGGCGTGACGAGGTCTCTTGCATTCGACTTCCAACTAGTAGAAAGCGTGCCTGTTGAAAACCACGATATTCCCGTAGAGGGCATCATCACAGAGAAAAGAACGATCGACACAGAGGTGGTGAGAAGATGAAGGATTTATACGATGTCATGCAATTGCTGAAGCGCTACGGCACAATCATTTACACCGCAGATTTTCAATCGGATATCGATCTGATGGAAGAAGATCTTCGGGAACTGTACCGCAGTGACTTTATCACAGCGCGTGAATTCGGCGGGGCGCTGGCCATTTTGCGCCAAAAGCGATTGGAATATGAAAAAAAGCGCAGCCAATGAAACCGAACCCGTTTTGAAGCGTTCTATTAAGGGTAAATGCTTTTGCTAGAGGGCAATTTGTTTTATAATGTAAGTTATTGATATTTCCAATCGACTTTTCAAGCTGGTTTGAAACTGAAATTTGGACGAACCGGACGAAGGTGCCGGGAAGACGGAGGAGGATGTGCGGCAATGAAAAACAAAGAATGGCCGAAGCATTCAATTCTGGCCATAGCGGTCATCGCCACTTGGTTGACCACCTATGTCGTTTACAAAACGGCTTTTTCCATTACAATCGATAATGCCTTGCAGGAATTCATCTTGTTTTTGAACCCGTTAAGCTTACTGCTGTTTCTTTACGGCGGCGCTTTATTCTTTAAAAACAAAAAAGCACGTAACCGTTACATTGTTGTGATTTCAGTGATCACGACAGTCATACTATACGGCAACGTAGCGTTCTATCGGTTCTTTACAGACTTTATCACCTTGCCGGTATTGTTCCAGACGGATAATTTCGGCGATTTGGGTTCCAGTGCTGCGGCGAGCATCTACTGGACCGACATCTTTTACTTTGCTGATATCTTCATCATTGTCTTGGCAATGTTTTTCATCAAAGAACAAGATGCAACAGTAAAAGCGGCAGTTTCTCACCGGAAAGCCTATTTTGTACTGTCGGCAGCGATTCTGTTCTTCAACCTAGGACTCGCAGAAGCAGAGCGTCCGCAATTGCTGACGCGCAGTTTTGACCGGGAAATGCTCGTGAAAAACCTCGGAATGTATAATTACCATCTGTATGATGTCTACATCCAGTCAAAGTCACAAGCGCAGAGAGCGCTCGCTGACGGGTCTGAATTGACCGAAGTGACCAACTATGTGCGTTCGAATCAGGCAGAGCCTTCAGCCGAAATGTTCGGAAAAGCTGAAGGGCGCAACTTGATTGTCGTGACACTCGAGTCTTTGCAGACCTTTACTTTGAACAATGAAATGAACGGCCAGACCATTACGCCGTTCATGAATGAATTGACTGAAGATGAAGATACCATCTATTTCCCGAACTTCTACCACCAAACCGGCCTCGGAAAAACGTCCGACTCGGAATTTTCGCTCGAGACAGGATTGTATCCGCTGAGCGGGGGAGCAGTATTCTTCACCCATAGCGGCAATGAATTCAACTCGATGGCTGAAAAACTGGGCAACGAAGGCTACTCGACGAACGTCCAGCATGCCAATACGAAAAGTTTCTGGAATCGCGACATGATGTATGAGTCGATGGGCATCGATAAATTCTACGACATCCAAAGTTATACGGTCGGTGAAGGGCAAGCAGTCAACTGGGGGATGAAGGATATTCCATTCTTCGAGCAATCTGTCGCTCATATGGCAGAAGAACAAGAACCGTTCTACTCCCGTTTGATCACCTTAACGAATCACCATCCGTTCACCTTGGATGAAGAAGATAAACTGATTGATGAGTTTGATTCCAACTCAGGGACACTCAACCGTTATTTCCAAACGGTGCGCTATTTGGACGAAGCGGTCAAATCGCTATTTGAGGACTTGAAAGAACAAGGCTTATACGAGGATTCGATCATCGTCATGTACGGTGACCATTACGGCATCTCGGATAACCATAACGCTGCAATGGAGCAGTATCTTGGTAAAGAAGTTACACCGTATGAATCGGCGCAGCTGCAAAAAGTGCCGTTATTCGTCCATATCCCAGGCTATGGCGAAGGCCATGTGAATGAAGAAATCGGGGGACAAGTCGATATGCGTTCGACGATTCTTCACTTGATGGGCATGGAAACGGATAAAGACATCCAATTTGGTGGAGACCTTTTGTCGGAGGAACATGAAGAATTTGTCATCTTCCGTGACGGGCGGTTTGTGACCGATGAATATGTCTATGCGGCAAACGTCTGCTATGATAACGAAACGGGAGAACCGGTAGAAGACCAAACGCTGTGTGAACCATATGCAGAACAGGCTCTTCAGGAACTTCAGTATTCCGAAACGATCATCAACGGCGACTTGATGCGGTTTTATGACGAGGAAAGCGGTCAACTGAAAACGTTAGAGGAATCAGGACAGCCTTAAATAGAGTTTGAAAAAGATGGATTGGCTAGTTTCGCTAGCCGACCCATCTTTTTTTGATTTGTAGATTATCATATTAAGTCGAACCGTTACGCTGCCCTCGGGCTGTTCAAGTTGTCCCAAAAGCTTCTGATCCGCAAAGGGCGGAAGTTGAAAAACAATGAAGTAGAGACACGCGGCAAGATGCCCCGGCTCAAAAAGCTTCACACGCGCCAGGCACCTCGAAGCCAGGTTGGCCACTAGGAAGCGGGTACGGTCATCGGTAAGTCGCACAAGAGCCAGATCCTCACGTTGACCGAGCGCACCACCCGGCTGACCCAGAAGGAGATCATGGATTTTCTTTTGGCGTTCAATCAGGTCCCCCAGAAAGTCCTGAATTATAATATGCCCTTTGAGGTATTCATGAGTTTCTTGCCGCGTTCGACTTGAATTGACAATTTAGAATTAAAAATGCGCAAACAAAAAACCGGTGCAGCTGCACCGGTTTACTTGTCATTAAATTGGTGCAGGGTAGCCTTGCGTAATAAGCGTCGCTACAGTGAAAGCACCGAAGATAACAAAAGTACCTAAATTAAATACAAATCCTAAATATTCTCTGTTCTTCAGGGTTTGAACTGTCCCAATCGCAGCAAGAATTGCTGTGAGGCCGAAAATAATCATCAAAATTATACTCATCTTATGACACTCCCTTCAACTTTAACAGCCAGTGCCGTCTTCTACTCTTTATATTGTAAAGAAAAGCTGGATGTTTGTCGAGCGGTAAAAATGTCATTCTATTGAACAAGTAGAAGGTTTCGGACATGCTATACTATCATGGAGGTGAAAACATATGCTTAAAATTGACCGTCTTGAACTAGGACCTGTGCAAACAAATTGTTATATCGTATCTGGAGAAGATCAGCAATGCATCATTTTCGATCCGGGAGAAGAAGCCGGAAAGATCCAAGCAGTCATCAAACGCAAGCAGCTTAAGCCGCTCGCGATTCTTTTGACGCATGCTCACTTTGACCATATCGGAGCTGTTGATGAACTGCGGGAGTTGTACAAAATTCCGGTATACCTTCATCACAAAGAGCGTGATTTCCTTGGGGCTCCGAAATTGAACGGTTCAGCGAAGTATGCGGCTGTGCCGGATTACCGAGTGGCACCGGCCGATGAATTGATCACAGATGAACAGTCCCTTGCAATCGGGCCTTTCACGATGGATTTGCATCATACCCCTGGCCATTCACCAGGCAGTGTGTCATTTTACTTTTCGGCAGACCGCTTTGCGATTGTCGGGGATACTTTGTTTTTCGGCAGTATCGGACGCACGGACTTGGCGGAAGGCAACGAAGTTGTGTTGCTCGCATCGATCCGTAAATCTTTATTGACGCTTCCGGATGAGACGTTTCTGTTTCCAGGGCATGGCCCTGAAACGACGCCCAACCGGGAAAAACAACACAATCCTTTCTTGCGCTCCTAGATTGTGCGCACAAAAAAACGGCCGAGATGGCCGTTTTTTTTTGTGCGCATTCGTATTAATTAATGACCTGCTCCCGGAACGTGGATGAACGTGGAGTAGTAAGTGAAGCCTACGAAAAAGACTGTCAAGTAGGCAGCAAAAACATACATATACATACGTTCAGAGATGTTTAAGTATCCGAGAAGAACGAAGAAGCCGGTATTGGCAACCATCAACAATGATACTTCTACCATATCGCCGACATAAAATAAAATTGCAAAGATTCCAGTCCACCATCCCATTAATTTAAACATATTATCCATGGGTAATCCCTCCTTTGCCACAACACAATAATCTCCTACTCATTATATAGGAAGACGAGTCAATGTGTAAACAAGGACTTCGAACGACTTTGTGACAAAGCAGTGGATAGAGCTCTAGTAAGCATCAGCACCGTATGCTAAAGGGGCTTGAAATATGGAATTTACGGAAATTTGGCGGTCTAAATAATTATTTTGCTATTTTTGATATTCAAGTAATGCTGATCGAATTATACTAATGGCAAGCGGAGAGGCAGCCTCCGCTTTGAGACCCGGATAGGAGGTGAATATGCAAGATATAATCGAACGCCGCTGCTTCGACTTATTGCAATCCGCAGTTGAAGCGAAAACGACCGATATCCACATCAGGCCAGAACCCCAGGATTACAGCATCACTCACCGGACGCATCAGCATTTTGAGCCGGTGAGTAAAATCCCCTTTGATTTGGGTGATCGCATGATCGCTTACTTCAAATACCTCTCCCTTTTGGACATGAGCGAAAAACGCAAACCGCAAACCGGCTCATTCCACATTCAAATGAATGATCAACCCCAGCATTTCCGCATTTCCACACTGCCTTCCGTGTTGACGAGAGAAAGCATCGTCATTCGTGTCATACCGGACAGCACTGCGCTGTTTCTCGAAGAATTGGCTGCTTTTCGCGATTCAGCCCGGCTTCTCGAGAAATTGGCAGGAGAACGGCAAGGTTTGATCTTATTGACAGGTCCGACCGGATGCGGCAAGTCGACTACTCTTTATTCTCTTCTGCGCCATTGCTCCGAACGATTAAAACGCAACGTCATCACACTGGAGGATCCGGTTGAACGGCAGAACGCCGCTTTTTTGCAGATCCAAGTGAACGAAAAATCGGGCATGACCTATGCAACTGGCTTGAAAGCTATTTTGCGCCATGATCCGGACATCATCATGATCGGTGAAATCCGCGATGCAGACACAGCCGCAATCGCCGTACGAGCTGCTCTAACGGGACATCTTGTACTGTCCACTATACATGCTAGGCATTCGGTCGGCTGTCTGCACAGGCTTCATGACTTGGGAATCCCGTATGAGGATATGCTGCAGACAATCATCGGTATCGCTGCCCAAAAAATCGTGCCGATGTATGAAGACTTGGAGCAGCTGGAAACCAAGCATCGGGCACTTTATGAAATACTCAGCAGCGACAGCCTGTCGAATGCGATTCAGTCTGCAAAAAACCAGCAGGACTATCAGCTTCCTGAACATTTGTCGTTCGGCGGCCAAATTAGGGAAGGGGTGAGAATCGGTGCGCTTCACGCTAACTCCGACTGCTAAGCGCTTGCCATTCCGTGAGCGGGCACAATTTTTGACGAGACTATCGGCGTTGATGGCAGAAGGCTATTTGTTTCCTGTGGCATTGACGCTGTTATTGCCGATGCATACGACGCGTGTCGATGATGCTCTTGCCGGCATGGACCGGATCCTGAAGGGTGGGGGCAACGCGGCAGAAGTGCTGAAGTTTCTCGGATTCCGGGAGCGGGTTTTGTTTCCGGTGGAAATTGCTGAGTTTCACGGGCGGCTCAGCGAAGCGATAAATGGCATTGCCGCGGGTTTTAAACGGACGCAAGAAGTGCAGAAAAAACTGCAGAATATTCTCGTCTACCCCGTATCCTTGCTGATTCTCACTGCAGCGTTGTTTCTGTTTTTCCGGACCAATTATGTGCCGAATTTATCGGCGCTCATTTCATCTTTGCAAAACGACGGCGATCAGCAAGGCGTCCCTGTCTATCTGTTGCGGATCCCGGATGTCTTTATCGGCCTGCTGGTAGTCTGCGTGGCAGTGGCGTTACTTTTGCGTCTTTATATCAAAAGCCAGCCGGTCGAACGGCAAATCATGCTGCTGCTGCAAATGCCGGTGATCGGTCCGTCCGTGCGCTTGTACTGGTCGCAGCTTGTCTCCCGGGAACTTGGAACCTTGCTGCACAGCGGCATTTCCCTGCAAGAAGCATTAAGGCTTCTGTACAAACAGCGGCATCATCTGGTCATCAGCCATATCGCCGAGACTTTGCACGCACAAGTCAAGACGGGTATTCCGTTATCTGTCGCGGTTGAAAGGCATACTTTTGCCGCGCACGACATGGCAGCATTTACACGCCATGGCGAAGCGACCGGCATGCTGGGGAAAGAGCTGGTGCTCTATAGTGAAGTGCTGTTGGACCGGATCGAATTGCAAGCACAGCGTTCGCTGAAAATCATCCAGCCCAGTTTTTTTGTATTAATCGCCGTGTGCATTGTCGCCGCGTATTTGGCGATTTTGCTGCCGATGTATAATCTCGTCCATACGATATGAGGAGGAATACAATGAAACGATTAAAAGACCAACGCGGGTTTACGCTCATTGAAATGCTCATAGTCATGCTAATTATTACAGTCCTCATCGCCATCGCGATACCGAACGTCGCCAAACAAACTTCAGCGGTCGACGAAAAAGGCTGCAAAGCATTTGTCCAAATGGTTCAAGGGCAAGTCGAGTCCTACCGGATGGATAATAAGAAAGTACCTGCACTCACGGACCTGGTGGCGGACGGTTATTTGAAAACAGGTGAAACGAGCTGCCCGAACGGGGAAACAATCGAAATTTCAACAGAGGGCGTAGTATCCTCACGGGCTTCCTGAAACAGCAGGGCGGCTTTACGCTCATAGAGATGCTACTCGTGCTGTCGGTGCTGGGGGTTGTTTCTTCACTTGCACTTTCGAGTGCTGTTCTGCACGAGGAAAGAAGGGAAGAACAGCGGTTTTTTGCGCTGCTCGAGCAAGACATCCATTATGCGCAAAGCCAAAGTTATGCGCTTAGTTCTTCGGTAATGCTCGTTTTTCGTGAAGGGAAACTTGGTTATGAGGTGATGTATGGTTTGAATAGACCGGGCTTTTCTAGGCCTATGCCATCAACTGTCAGTTTAAGCAAAACGAGCAATATCCGCGAAGTTTATTTCACGCCAAGCGGCTCGATTCGCCAGCCCGGAACCTTGCGCTTTGCGACCAGCCGCGGAGAAAGGACGGTGACGATACATCTTGGGAAAGGGCGGGTGGTTGTTTCACAATGAACGGGGCATTTCATTAGCGGAAACGATGTTGAGCCTGTTCATGGTTTTTCTCGTGTTCGGCTCGCTCTTGCCGCTGATCCATGATATGCATATGCGGCTCGAATTAAAAAAAGAGCGCCATGCAGCTTATGAAACTTTGCACGAAGCGGCAAAGCTGATAGCCCAAAGTGGTGTCGATGGAGGTACCCGGACGGTCAACGGCATTGTCTATTCCTGGCAGTCTAAGGGGCATTGTGTCGATTACAGCGATTACCGCGGAGAAGAGCAGCGCATATGCTTAAAATGATGCGTTCTAAGCGCGGCTTTACGTTCGTGGATTCTTTGCTGAACATTGTAGCTCTTTCACTAGTGTTGCCACTAGCGGCAATGTTCTATTTGTATAGTATGCAGTTTTTGTCGGATATGGATTCGAGCGCTACCGAGTTTAGGCTTTTTACGCTGGAGCTTCAGCGGTATTTGGCGGGCAGTGAGCAAGTCCACATCATGCGCAGCGGCCAGGGCTTGCGCATTTACCAATCAGGTACAGTTTACGACATTGAAATGTACGGGGCGGTTGTGCGCAAACGCAAAGATCTGCTCGGCCATGAAATTATGCTGACGGAAGTAGCTGCCGGTGGATTTGCCATCGACGGAAAGACCTTGACGATTTCCATGGAATTTGAAAGTGGTGCCGCCGAGGAGGTGGGATATGAACTATCGCTTCCTTGATTGCGAGTCGGGGGCTGTCTACCCGCTCACGCTCATCTTTTTCATCTCTGCACTAATGCTGATGTCCCATATGGTGCTCATGTATACGATTGAATACCAGACCTATGATAGTTTGGAAAATGTTCATAGAAATGCTACTATACAACTACTGACGGAAATTGGGCAAAATAAAATCCCTGAGTAGGGTAGTACGGGTGGGAACAATGAACAGAATCTATTTAATCGGTTTTATGGGCTGCGGCAAAAGTGCAATCGGCAGGAGGCTTAGCTTTTTGTTGAAAATGCCTTATTATGACATGGACAAGGAAATTGTCCGACAGATGGGCATGACCATCCCGGAAATTTTCGAGCAGTATGGCGAGCGGTATTTCAGAGATCTCGAAACTCAATTTTTGCAAAATTTGCAACAGGATCACTGCATCATTTCAACCGGAGGCGGCGTAACGATGCGCAAAGAAAACCAGCGGATCATGCGGCGGACCGGGCTTGTCTTGTTTTTAGATGCACCTTTTCGTGAAATTTGGCGGCGCATCCATAAAGATCCGAATCGCCCGATTGTCCGGCGCTCGACGCGCGAGGAAATCGAAGCGCTTCACAAAGCGCGTTACCGTGATTACAAACGGACAGCCCATATCACCATCCGCACAGAACATCGCACCTTAAAGCAAATCACTCAATATGCTGCATTTCAAGTTCGTCGCTTGAAAACCGAATGAAATATTAGTTTGCATGGTTTATTGTTCGTGAATTGACTTGGGTAGCGAAAAAGATTGCGCTTTCTCCCATTCAATGTTAGGATGTAGTCGAAGTTATACTATTCTGTATAACGGGTTGGACCAATTCAGCATTGATTTGGGCGGATGAATGTATGGGGAGAGAACGCTTAGTTTAGCGTCGCCGAAGGAGCAAATGAGCAATCATGAATCTCTCAGGCAAAAAGACTCGTACAGGACGCATCTCTGGAGAACGCTGCTTCTATGCAGCTACCAAAGAGGAAAGCCATAACGGTAAACTTTCAGGTGCCAGGACAGAGAATTCCCTTTTTATGAAGAGGGGATTTTCTGTCCTTTTTTGCGCGCCCTGAAAAACAGGAGGGAAAGAGATGGGACAATTAAAGCGAACACCTTTGTTTGACTCGTACGCTCGCTATGGCGGGAAAACAATCGATTTTGGCGGCTGGGAATTGCCGGTGCAATTTTCTTCCATCAAAGAAGAACATGAAGCAGTCCGAACAAAAGCGGGATTGTTTGATGTATCACATATGGGCGAAATTTTCGTCACTGGATCCGATAGCTTGTCCTATTTGCAGAAGCTTGTGACGAACGATGTCGCAAAGCTCCAACAAGGACAAGCGCAATACACCGCTATGTGCTATGAAGATGGGGGAACGATTGATGACCTGCTCGTTTACAAGCTCGAAGATGACCGTTATCTGCTGGTCGTCAACGCCTCCAATATCGAGAAAGATTTCGGCTGGATGCAACAGCAACTCGCAGGCCAAGTCGAACTCGACAATGCCTCCGAGCGCTACGGATTATTGGCTTTGCAAGGTCCGGTTGCACAACAAGTGTTGAGCACATTGACCGATGAAGACTTGTCTGCGATCCGCCCATTCCGTTTTAAAGACAATGTGGAAGTAGCGGGTTCTACGGTGCTCGTATCCCGCACTGGCTATACAGGCGAAGACGGTTTTGAAATTTACGGCAGCCCGCAAGCGGTCACCGCATTATGGGATAAAATCCTGAAAGCCGGCGAACCGCAAGGCGTCGTTCCGGTTGGACTCGGCGCACGGGACACTTTGCGTTTCGAAGCCGGCCTTGCGTTGTACGGCCAGGAATTGTCAAAAGACATCACGCCGCTTGAAGCAGGCATCGGTTTTGTCGTCAAGCTGAAAAAAGAAGACGACTTTATCGGAAAAGCTGCTTTAGCTGCGCAAAAAGAAGCAGGAGTTCCGCGCAAGTCCGTCGGAATCGAAATGATCGACAAAGGGATACCGCGCCACGGATACGTCGTCTATAAAGGTGACGAAAAAATCGGCGAAGTCACGACCGGCACACAATCACCGACCTTGAAAAAGAACATTGGACTTGCCCTATTAGCAGCAGACCACCAGGAGCTTGGCAGCGAAGTGGACGTCGAAATCCGCAACAAGCGGCTCAAGGCGAAAATCATAACTGCACCGTTTTATAAACGTTCAAATTAATCCGAATAAAAAAGGGGACTGCATACGATGAAACATCGCTTTTTACCAATGACTCAACAAGATGAAAAAGAAATGCTCGAGGTGATTGGCGTCCAATCGATCGAGGAATTGTTTTCGGACATTCCTGAAAAAGTGCGCTTCCAGGGCGAATACAACATCAAGCCCGCCAAATCCGAGTCGTCGCTGACGAAAGAATTGGCTCAGCTCGCTTCCAAAAATGCGGATTCTGTGCGCTACGCATCGTTCCTTGGCGCAGGCGTTTACGACCATTACAAACCGATCGTCGTGGATCACGTCATTTCCCGTTCTGAATTCTATACCGCCTATACACCGTACCAGCCGGAAATCTCGCAAGGGGAATTACAGGCGATTTTTGAATTCCAGACGATGATTGCGGAACTGACCGGAATGGATATCGCGAACTCATCCATGTATGACGGTGGAACGGCACTCGCAGAAGCGGGCATGCTAGCAGCCGGCCAGACGCGCCGCAAGAAAATCCTTGTGTCGGCTGCTGTCCATCCGGAATCGCGCGACGTGGTCCGGATGTATGCGCTCGGGCAATCGATCGACGTGGTGGAAATTCCGTTGAAAGATGGCCGTACTGACATGGATGCCTTGAAAGAAATGGTCGATGAAAATACAGCCACAGTGATGATCCAATATCCGAACTTTTTCGGACAAGTCGAGAACTTGAAGGAAATCGAGCCGATCGTCCACGAAGCCGGCGCCCTCTTTACGGTTTCTTCCAACCCGTTGGCGCTCGGCGCTCTCACGCCGCCAGGCAAGTTCGGCGCAGATATCACGGTCGGCGATGCACAGCCGTTCGGCATTCCGGAAGCGTTCGGCGGGCCGCATTGCGGCTATTTCGCCGTCACGAAAAAATTGATGCGCAAAGTCCCAGGACGTCTCGTCGGTGAAACGACGGACGATGAAGGTAGACGTGGATTCGTGTTGACTTTGCAGGCGCGCGAGCAGCACATCCGCCGTGACAAAGCGACATCGAATATTTGCTCGAACCAGGCACTGAACGCACTCGCTGCATCTGTTGCGATGACAGCACTCGGCAAACAAGGCGCAAAGGAAATTGCAATCCAAAACATCACCAAGACACATTATATGAAACAACAACTGAAAAAAGCAGGCTTTGAAATTGCTTTTGAAGGAGCACATTTCAACGAAGTGGTCGTCAAAACAAAATCATCCGTCAAGGAATTGAATGCGGCCTTGTTCGAAAAAGGCATGATCGGCGGTTATGACCTCGGCCTCAGCTACGATGAGTTCGCAGGGCACATGTTGATAGCCGTCACTGAGCAGCGTTCAAAAGAAGAAATCGATGCGTTTGTCCAGGAAATCGATGCATTCGTGCGAGAATTGGAGGCTTCCCATGCATAAAGACAACCAACCACTCATTTTTGAAATGACAAAAGAAGGACGGGTCGGCTATAGCCTGCCGGAACTTGATGTACCGGAAGTAGATCTAAGTGAATTGCTTGGACAGGAACTGGTGCGCGAAGAATTGGCAGAACTTCCGGAAGTATCGGAACTCGACATCATGCGCCATTATACGGCTTTATCCAACCGTAATCACGGCGTCGACTCTGGATTTTATCCGCTTGGGTCGTGTACGATGAAATACAACCCAAAAATCAATGAATCCGTCGCGCGTTACTCCGGTTTCGCGAACATCCATCCGCTACAGGAAGAATCCACTGTGCAAGGCGCGATGGAATTGATGTTTGATTTGCAGGAGCATTTGAAGGAAATCACCGGCATGGACGAAGTAACCCTTCAGCCAGCAGCAGGTGCCCACGGCGAATGGACGGGCCTCATGATGATCCGCGCGTACCATGAAGCGAACGGCGATACACACCGTACGAAAGTCATCGTCCCAGATTCTGCACACGGCACGAACCCTGCTTCTGCAACGGTCGCCGGATTTGAAACGGTAACGGTGAAATCGAACGAGCACGGACTTGTCGACCTTGAAGACTTGAAGCGCGTTGTCGGCGACGATACCGCAGCGCTCATGTTGACGAACCCGAACACACTTGGTTTGTTTGAGGAAGATATTTTGGAAATGGCCGCGATTATCCATGGCGTCGGCGGCAAGCTTTATTATGACGGGGCGAACTTGAACGCCGTCATGTCAAAAGCACGCCCGGGCGATATGGGCTTTGATGTGGTGCATTTGAACTTGCACAAAACATTCACCGGCCCTCACGGCGGAGGCGGCCCAGGTTCTGGACCTGTCGGTGTCAAAGCGGACTTGATCCCTTATTTGCCGAAGCCGCTTCTCGTCAAGAAGGGCGAAGGCTATGCGTTTGATTACGACCGTCCGCAATCGATCGGGCGCGTCAAGCCCTTCTACGGCAACTTCGGCATCAATGTGCGTGCCTATACGTATATCCGCACGATGGGGCCGGACGGCTTGAAAAAAGTAACGGAATACGCAGTATTGAACGCCAATTACATGATGCGCAGGTTAGCGCCTCATTTCGATTTGCCGTACGACCGCCACTGCAAGCACGAATTTGTATTGAGCGGCCGCCGTCAAAAGAAACTTGGCGTCAGAACACTCGATATGGCGAAGCGCCTGCTCGATTTCGGTTACCACCCGCCGACGATCTACTTCCCGCTCAACGTAGAAGAAGCTATGATGATCGAGCCGACCGAGACCGAGTCGAAAGAAACGCTCGATGACTTTATCGACGCGATGATCCAAATCGCTCGTGAAGTGGAGGAAAATCCCGAGATTGTCCAAAATGCACCGCATACGACGGTCATCAATCGCCTGGATGAGACGAAAGCGGCACGCAAGCCGATTCTTCGTTACCATAAACCGACAGATAGCGAATAAAGAGAAACTAACAATCAGTGGGTGGCTTCATCTCCAACTGATTGTTAGTTGATCCAATCGGACTTTTACGGCCCGTGGAGCTGCCGCTTAAGGAAGTGGGAGTTTTACGGGCCGTTGAAGCAACATAAAAAATCCCCGGAAGCCTAAGCTCCCGGGGATTTTAGTTATTTGGATTTGACTTTGCCTGTCCATTTTTTAAAGCCGCCTTGCAATTGGAACAACTGATCGTAGCCTTTTTTCTTCAGGAACAATGCGGCGCGTCCGCTTCGGGATCCGTTTTGGTCGTATAAATAGACCGGTTTGTCGATACGGATTTCCTTGTAGCGCTGGCGCATTTGCGTTTGCGGAATATTGCGGGCTCCTAGAATATGCCCCGCTGCAAAGTCTTTCGGTTCCCGGACATCGATCAGCTGGGCTTTTCGGTAGCCTTGGATAAATTCTTCCTGGTTCAAGTCGGTGACCGCTTTGCGGATGCGGAAAAAGGAAATGACCGCGAAAATGAGGATAGCGATAACTACACCTAATGTGATATACAATAATTCCACTGTTGTTGCCCCTTTCTATACTTACTCATTATAAGAGATAAAGCGGCGGATATTCAATCACTATGTTGAAGGAATCGGGGGAAAATGAAGACAATCCTGTGAAGAGGGGCAGATTAGGTTGATGATTCCCGCCATCGGTAGCGTTTATCGGCTGGTCGAATTGTCAAGTACTGTGGAGAAAGAAAAAAATCAATTTTTGCGCTGTTTTATGCGAACGTATGTGTCTTTTGTCTCATTTTCATCGGAACGAAAATGCCGAACCCTTGCCGTTGCTCGCTTAATTAGGTGGCGGAATTTCCATCAGAAAAATATTATTGCGAGTGAGTTTCAATATATAGTATCATGGGAATTGTAGTAATACTATATATAGTGTTTAACACATATAATATAAAGGAGGATTTGTCAAATGGTTTCCGCCACACAATCCGAATATACATTGAACGTCGAGTCCCTGAACAAAGACATTGAAGCTTTCCCGCAAGTCCACGCAGTGACGAAAGAAATGAAGAAAACGCATAAAGGCGTATCCCGGCTGGTCATGATCGACCGCTATTCGTTTAAGGATACGAGCAAACAATCATTGAAGCCCGGCGATTTTGTCGTTTTGACGGTCAAAGAAGACCCGAAATTCCCTGCACGCGGCCTCGGCTATATCGTGTCGATCGACCGCGAGGCGAACAAGGCGCGCGTATGGATCGAAGAAGATTACCGCAGTGCTATCGACAATTCCGATGAAGCGGTAAAAGGCATCGTCAACCGCCCGATCGATGTTATCGAAAAGCCGCTGGAAGTGTTTTATGAACAAATCGCCAAGCGCAACGCAACAGGTCTATCGGCTGTCGAAAAAACACCGGAAAAGCAAAGCGAATGGTTCACGAAATTCTACGATCAGCTCGTCGATTTGAATTTCGTGCCGGCTGGACGTGTTCTTTACGGTGCAGGCGCTGATACGGACGTAACGTATTTCAACTGCTACGTCATGCCGTTTGTTGCGGATTCCCGTGAAGGAATTTCCGACCACCGTAAGCAAGTGATGGAAATCATGAGCAGAGGCGGCGGCGTCGGGACAAATGGTTCGACATTGCGCCCGCGCAACACACTCGCGCGCGGAGTCAACGGCAAATCATCCGGCTCGGTTTCCTGGCTGGACGATATCGCCAAACTGACGCATCTCGTCGAACAAGGCGGATCGCGCCGCGGCGCTCAGATGATCATGCTGGCCGACTGGCATCCGGATATCGCGGAATTCATCATCTCCAAAATGCAAAATCCGCGCATCCTCCGCTATTTGATTGAAACGAGTGAAGACGAGACGATCAAGCGCCTGGCCAACGATAAGTTGAAATTCAAGCCGCTGACGGAGCAGGAAGAAGCGATGTATCAAGGGCTGCTCAATTACCGGGCAATTCCTGGCATGGGCGGATTCAACGAGAAGATCATGCGCGACGCTGAAACGAAGCTGCGCGACGGCGGTACGTTCTCGGTCCATAACGAAGAATTCCTGACAGGTGCCAATATTTCCGTCACGCTGACCAAAGACTTCATGGAAGCGGTCGAAAAAGACGAAGACTTCGAACTGCGCTTCCCTGCTGTCGAATCGTATTCGAAAGAGGAAATGGCGAATTACAATGAAGAGTGGCATAAAGTCGGTGATGTCCGCGAATGGGAAAAACTCGGCCATAAAGTCCGGACATACCGGGTCATCAAAGCACGCGAACTGTGGAACTTGGTCAATGTCTGCGCGACCTACTCTGCAGAACCGGGCATTTTCTTCATCGACAACGCCAATGAAAAAACGAACGCCACTGCCTACGGGCAGAAAGTCGTGGCAACGAACCCTTGCGGTGAACAGCCGCTCGCACCTTATTCGGTCTGCAACTTGGCCGCGGTCAACTTGGCGCGCTTTGCAGATCCGAAAACAAAAATGGTCGATTTTGAAGCCTTGAAGGAAACGGTCCGCGTCGGTGTCCGTATGCAGGACAACGTCATCGATGCGACTCCTTATTTCCTGGAGGAAAACCGCATCCAGGCACTCGGCGAACGCCGCGTAGGCCTTGGCGTCATGGGTCTTGCTGATCTGCTCATCTATACGGACCGCGAATACGGCTCGGATGAAGGCAACGCACTCGTCGATGAAATCTTCAAAACGATTGCAACTGCCGCATATGAAGCTTCCACTGAACTTGCTGAAGAGCGCGGGAGCTTCCCGTTCCTCGTCGGGAAAACAGATGAGGAAACGCAAAACTTACGCCGTGCCTTCACGGAAACAGGCTTTATGCAAGGCATGCCGGAAGAAATCCGCGCGGCGGTACTGGCCAAGGGCATCCGTAACTCCCACTTGTTGACGGTGGCACCGACCGGGTCAACCGGAACGATGGTGGGCGTATCAACTGGGCTTGAGCCGTATTATTCCTTTACTTACTACCGCAGCGGACGCTTAGGAAAGTTCATCGAAGTGAAAGCGGATATCGTCCGTGAATACTTGAAGAACAATCCGGATGCAGACGAAGATAATTTGCCGAAAGCATTTGTCACCTCGATGGATCTCGCTCCGGAAGCGCACGCGGACGTTCAATGCATCATCCAGCGCTGGATTGACTCGTCGATTTCAAAAACAGTCAATGCGCCGAAAGGCTATACGGTCGAACAAGTTGAAGGCGTCTATGAGCGCTTGTACAAAGGCGGCGCGAAAGGCGGCACGGTTTATGTCGACGGCAGCCGTGATTCACAGGTATTGACCTTGAAAGCAGAAGACAATACATTCGAAGAAGAACATACAGAAGAAGATACGGGCAAACGTCCGATCGTCTTGATCGACACGATCCAGGCCTTGCGTTCGACGAATGTGGCGATCGGTTCGGAAGTGGGCGATACATGCCCGGTCTGCCGACAAGGCACCGTGGAAGCAATGGGCGGCTGCAACACATGCACGAACTGTGCGGCTCAATTGAAATGCGGATTGTAATAAAAGTAAGCGGAAGCCGAAACTGGCTTCCGTTTTTTTTGTTGGCCTAAACCGCTTTACGGGTTTGTGCTTGCCACCGTTTCGTATGCTAAAATGGGAAAGGAACGCTTAGGAAGGGGTGTAGGAGCATGAGAGTTTTAGTGCTGAACGGTCCAAACTTAAACCGTCTCGGAAAACGAGAGAAAGAAGCGTATGGAAGTTTCACGCTGCCAGAACTGGAACAAGAACTGGCCAGCTTTTCAATCGAACGCGGCTTTGAGTTGATCTGCAGGCAATCAAACCACGAAGGTGAATTGATCGATTGGATTCACGGAGCGGACGATGACGGCATTTCCGGAATCGTCTTGAATGCCGGAGCGTATACGCATACGAGCATTGCGCTGCGTGACGCCATCGCGTCCGTCCAAGTGCCGGTCGTTGAAGTACATATTTCCAATATCCATGCGCGGGAACAGTTTCGCCATCATTCCCATATCGCGCCCGTTGCAATTGGGCAAATTGCGGGCTTTGGCAAGGACGTTTACCGCCTCGGGCTCGAAGCGCTCCTGCTTCGATAACAGAAAGGATGAAAACGATGAAATTGTTGAAACTGCGTGAAGAAATGCACAAGCGGGGGATGGATTCTTTCCTCGTGACAAGTTCTTATAACTTGCGCTATATTACAGGCTTTACCGGCACGGCAGGCCTTGCGCTCATTACTCGCAACGATGCCTGGTTCATTACGGATTTCCGCTATACCGAACAAGCGGGTGAGCAAGTGACGGAGTTCAAGGTCGTCCAAGCACAGAAAGGCTTGATCGATGAAGTGACACGGATCGCACAAGAAGCGGCTGTCGAGCGTATAGCGTTCGAGCAGGATTATATGACCTTTGCGACATATACAGTATATCAAGAGAAGTTATCGGCAACACTCGAACCGGTCAGCGGAGTTATCGAGAACCTGCGTATGGTCAAAGCCCCGGAAGAGATCGACGTTTTGAAAGCTGCGGCGAAAATCGCCGATGATGCATTTGAGCATATTTGCGGATGGATCAAAGCGGGAATGACGGAACTCGAAGTATCGAATGAACTGGAATTTTTCATGCGCTCACAAGGAGCCGCGTCCTCGTCATTTGATATTATCGTCGCATCCGGGCTCCGTTCTGCATTGCCGCACGGCGTCGCATCCGATAAGAAAATCGAACAAGGCGATTTCATCACACTCGATTTCGGTGCATTGTATAAAGGGTATATTTCCGACATCACGCGGACCATCTCTGTCGGTGAACCGTCTGAAAAACTTAAGGAAATTTACCAAATCGTCCTCGATGCACAGGTGCTGGCGCTGGAAAAAATCAAGCCAGGCATGACGGGTATCGAAGCGGACGCCATCGCACGCGATTACATCAAGTCAAAAGGCTACGGCGAAGCGTTCGGCCATTCGACCGGGCACGGCATCGGCATGGAAGTCCACGAAGCTCCAGGACTGTCGTTCCGTTCAGAGACGGTGCTCGAAACAGGGATGGCTGTCACGGTGGAACCGGGCATTTACTTGCCGGGAATTGGCGGTGTGCGCATCGAAGATGATATACTGATAACCGAAACGGGGAATGAGCGGTTGACGCATTCTTCTAAAGAGCTACGCATTTTATAACAAACGGAGGAACTAACATGATTTCAGTGAACGATTTTAAAACAGGCTTAACAATTGAAGTAGACGGCGATATTTGGCGCGTTATGGAATTCCAGCACGTCAAGCCGGGCAAAGGGGCAGCGTTTGTACGTTCGAAACTGCGCAATTTACGTTCAGGAGCGGTCAACGAAAAAACTTTCCGCGCCGGCGAAAAAGTTGGCAAAGCACAAATCGATAACCGCAAAATGCAATATTTGTATGCAAATGGCGATATGCATGCGTTTATGGATACCGAAACATATGACCAAATCGAATTGCCGGAAAAAAGCATTGCTTACGAATTGAAATTCCTTCAGGAAAACATGGATGTGCAAGTGATCCAATACCAAGGGGAAATTCTCGGTGTGGAATTGCCGAACACCGTTATCCTCGAAGTGGCTGAGACGGATCCCGGCATCAAAGGGGACACGGCAAGCGGTGGTTCAAAACCGGCAATCTTGACGACCGGGTTGAGCGTCCAAGTGCCATTCTTCATCAATCAAGGGGACAGACTCATCATCAATACGACCGATTCATCTTATGTTTCCCGAGCGCAATAAGCAAAAAAGGCCTCTTTAGCGGGGGCTTTTTTTTAAAATATCCCGCTCGCTATTTCAAAATGATTCAAAAAAGTCTAAAATAGAGTAGTGACTATATCAATTACATAATAGGGGAGTAGGTAAAATATGAAAATTCAAGAAATTCGCGAAATCATCAAATTGGTGGATAACTCATCCATCAACGAATTCAGCTATGAATTTGAAGGCGTCAAAGTCAAAATCAAGAAAGACGCATCGAACGCGGGAGTACAGGCTCCGGCACAGCCACAAGCAGCTGCTGAAACTGTACAAGCTGCACCAGCACCGAAACAAGCAGAACCTCAAGCGGCAGCCCAATCAGAGCAACCGTCAGAAACAGAAGCCGATTCAAACGGAGCGGCAGATCAAGACTTGCACAAAATTCTTTCGCCGATGGTCGGCACCTTCTATCAGTCGCCATCACCGGAAGAAGACGCTTACGTGGCAGTCGGCACAAAAGTTTCTGCAGACCAAGTCGTTTGCATCGTTGAAGCGATGAAGCTCTTCAATGAGATCGAAGCAGAAGTGGATGGGGAAATCGCTGAAATCCTAGTCAAAGACGGCCAATTGGTCGAATATGGCCAGCCTTTGTTCCTCGTAAAATCGAATTAAAGGGGGAGCTGAGATGATGAAAAAAGTATTGATTGCAAATCGCGGCGAAATTGCCGTCCGGATCATCCGTGCTTGCAAAGAGCTCGACATCGAAACGGTCGCGGTCTATTCAGAAGCCGATAAAGAAGCCCTTCACGTCGAACTTGCAGACGAGGCGTATTGCATCGGCCCGAAATTATCGAAAGACAGCTATTTGAACTTCTCCAATATCATCAGCGTTGCTAAACTGACGAATTGCGATGGCATTCACCCAGGGTATGGCTTCCTCGCTGAAAATGCCAGTTTTGCAGAGTTGTGTGAAGCCTGTGACATCATGTTCATCGGCCCGACTGCCGCAGCGATTTCGAAAATGGGAACAAAAGACGTCGCCCGTGAAACGATGCGCGCAGCAGGCGTTCCGGTCGTCCCGGGATCGACCGGCATTGTCGGCAGTGAAGAAGAAGGTTTGGAAATCGCTGAAAAAATCGGCTTCCCGGTCATCATCAAAGCAACAGCTGGCGGCGGAGGAAAAGGCATTCGCGTAGCACGAACACGCGAAGACTTTGTCAAAGGGCTGAATATGACCCAAAAAGAAGCGGCAGCAGCGTTCGGCAACCCGGGGGTCTATATCGAGAAATTTGTCGAGGATTTCCGCCATATCGAAATCCAGGTGCTTGCGGATTCTCATGGCAATGCCATTCATCTCGGCGAACGTGATTGCTCGATCCAGCGCCGCATGCAAAAACTTGTCGAAGAAGCGCCGTCTCCAGCATTGTCTGCGGAATTGAGAGCGGAAATGGGCGAAGCGGCCGTCAAAGCGGCACAAGCGGTCAATTACCGCGGCGCTGGAACAGTGGAGTTCATTTTTGACGTGGAAAACCAAAAGTTTTATTTCATGGAAATGAATACGCGCATTCAAGTCGAACACCCTGTCACAGAAATGATTACAGGAATCGATTTGATCCAGCAGCAATTGAAAGTCGCTTCAGGTGAGACGCTCGCCTATAAACAGGAGGACGTCACGTTTAAAGGCTGGTCGATAGAATGCCGTATCAATGCTGAAAACCCGTTGAAAAACTTCATGCCGTCAGCCGGACGCGTCGATATGTATTTGCCTCCGGGCGGTATGGGCGTGCGCGTCGATTCAGCGATGTATTCAGGCTACACGATCCCACCTTATTACGATTCCATGGTCGCCAAGCTCATTACATACGCCGATACTCGCGAAGAAGCAGTGGCGAAAATGAAGCGTGCGCTTGATGAATTTGTCGTAGAAGGCGTCTTTACAACGATTCCATTCCATCTTCGCCTCATGGATCATGACGTGTTCAAATCCGGGGACTTCAATACGAAATTCCTGGAAAAATACGATGTAATGGGCTCCTAAGGAGGAACATACAGATGGCAGAAAAAATAATACCGTATGTGAAAATGAAATCCCCAGGTGCACAAGACCTCGGAAATATCGAAGTGGCACCGGAAGTATTGGAAATTATTGCCAGCATTGCCGCGACCGATATTGAAGGCGTCGCGAGCATGCGCGGCAATTTCGCTTCCGGCGTCGTCGAGCGACTCGGCAAGAAAGTCCACGGCAAAGGCATCAAAACCGAATTGTCGCTAGAAGGTTTGGCGATCGATGTGTATTGCGTCATCAATTATGGTGTGTCGATTCCGAAAACCGCACAAAAAATCCAAGAACAAGTCCGCCAAACATTGGAGACGATGACTTCCCTGCAAACGCAGGAAGTGAATGTCCATATTACCGGTGTCCATTTCGACACTCCTCAAGCAGACTGATCAGCAGGCTGTCTGGACATGCGAACGCATTGTCCGGGCGGTCTTCTTTTTTATGATTGCCAGCAAGCACAACGGGATTTGTTGGAACATTTCAAACTTGGAAGTTCCATGCGATTAGCTGTATAATGAAGGGTAATCAGCTTGAAAAGGAGACCGGAATTATGATGAAACGACACGAAGCACGTGAAAAAGCGCTTCAGACGCTATTTCAGCTCGATGGAACAGAACTGACGATTGAAGAGGCGATTGAGCATGTCATGGACGGCGAAATCGATCAATTTTATAAACTGCTGATAGAAGGAACAAACAGCAAACAGCAGGAAATCGATGAAAAACTGAAAGACCATTTGGAGAACTGGTCGCTCGAGCGGCTGCCGAAAGTCGAACGCACCATTTTGCGCATGGCTGTTTTTGAATTGGATTACATGGATGATGCGCCGAGCCGTGTCGTTTTGAATGAAGCGATCGAATTGAGCAAAACCTTCGGGGACGACAAATCAAGCCGTTTCGTCAACGGCGTGTTATCGAAATTCACTGACCAAACTGCGAATTAACTATTGGAGGAATCTACGTGACTGCTGAATTGATTGATGGAAAAGCGGTAAGCCGGGAAATTAAAGAGCAAGTGCAACAACGTGTAGAGAAACTGAAAGCAAACGGAATCACACCAGGACTATCGGTCATATTGGTAGGGGACGATTCCGCTTCGCAAACTTACGTCAAAAACAAAAAGAAGACGTGCGAATCGCTCGGCATGCGTTCGGATCTGCATCTGTATCCGGAGTCGTTATCCGAACAAGAGCTGCTTGCGAAAATCGATGAGTTGAACAAAGATCCGGAAATCCACGGCATTTTGGTTCAATTGCCGCTGCCAAAGCATATCGATGAATTCAAAATCATTACCGCCATCGATCCGTCAAAAGACGTCGATGGATTCCATCCGATTTCGGTAGGCAATTTGATGATCGGCAAAGATACCTTTTTGCCGTGCACGCCGCACGGAGTGATGAGACTGCTCGCCCATTACGGAATCGATCCTGCCGGCAAGCATGCGGTCGTTATCGGACGCAGCAATATCGTCGGCAAACCGATCGGGCAACTATTGCTGCAAAAAGATGCAACGGTAACCTATTGCCATTCCAAAACAGCGAATCTTCAGGCGATGACTAAACAGGCGGATATCATCATCGCGGCAATCGGGCGCGCCAAGTTTATCGGTGCTGAGCATATTAAAGAAGGTGCAGTCGTCATCGATGTCGGCATGAACCGCGACGAGGCAGGGAAACTATGCGGCGACGTCGATTTTGAAGCGGTGCGCCCGCATGCCAGCTTTATCACACCGGTCCCAGGCGGTGTGGGGCCAATGACCATTGCAATGCTGATGGAAAATACCGTGCTGTCGGCTGAAAAAGGATTATCGAAAGACAAAGCTGCCGAAAGCGTGTAAAGTGAATAGCAAATAGAGCTGTTTTTCGAAAGAAAGACAGCTTTTTACTTTCTATAGACAGGGGTTGACATATTGGCGACCGACCCGTACTTAAGTGTTGCAGCTGTAACAAAATACATAAAAAAGAAATTCGATGCAGATCCTCATCTGCGTGATGTTTATATTAAGGGCGAATTATCGAATGTGAAGATCCATACGAGCGGGCATATTTATTTCACGCTGAAAGACCAAAAAGCTCGTTTGCCGGGTGTCATGTTCTCGGCACGCGCAAAAACGGTGAAATTCCGCCCGGAAAGCGGCATGACGGTGCTCATACGCGGAGATATTTCGGTCTACGAAGCTTCTGGACAATACCAGTTGTATGCACAGTCTATGCAGCCAGACGGCATCGGTGATTATTTTTTAGCTTTCGAGCAATTGAAGGAAAAGTTGGTAAAAGAAGGGCTCTTCGATGCTGCGCATAAAAAACCGCTGCCCCAATACCCGGAAAAAGTCGGGGTCATCACGGCACAGACAGGCGCTGCGGTGCGCGATATTTTGACGACGCTGAAACGGCGCTATCCGCTCGC
The DNA here is from genome assembly GCF_018613655.1 of Planococcus sp. ISL-109. Lineage (GTDB taxonomy): Bacteria > Bacillota > Bacilli > Bacillales_A > Planococcaceae > Planococcus. The sequence goes on along the minus strand of NZ_JAGGPW010000004.1, from coordinate 766,743 downwards.
CGACATCGTGCTGTTTCCGACACTCGTCCAAGGCCAAGGAGCGGCCCAATCGATCGTCCAGTCGATCCAGCAGGCAAACCGCACGGACAGTGATGTCCTGATCGTCGGACGCGGCGGCGGCTCGATCGAAGATTTATGGGCATTCAATGAGGAAGCGGTGGCGCGGGCGATTTTCGATTCGCATGTTCCGGTCATCTCAGCGGTCGGTCATGAAACAGACACGACAATCGCTGATTTTGTGGCGGACTTGCGCGCTGCGACACCGACAGCCGCCGCAGAACTGGCGGTTCCGAGCCGCACTGAATTGTTTGAACGTGTCATGGCGCAGCGCCAAGTGATGTTTCGGCTCATGTCGAACGACCTCGAGCAGCAGCGCATACGCTTGAAGCAGCTGCAAAATTCCTACCCGATGGCCTATCCGGAACGGCTTTACCGCCCGTTCATCGAACGCGTCGAACGGGCAGCGGATGCACTGCAGCGGGAGACCATGCTCGCAGTACGGCGCTCGGATGACCGGCTTTCCATGTTGTCCAAGCAAATTGAGAGCCGCAATCCGGCCGACCGCATACGCCAGGCCGAACGTGAACTGGCGGTCCTGAGCGAGCGGCTCGACCAGCGCATAGCGACGGTCTTCAAAGACCGCGACCAGCAATTAAAGTCTGCGCTGCGGACGCTGGACGCCTTAAGTCCCCTGAAAATTATGGACAGAGGCTATGCCATTCCGTTTAAAGAAGGCGAAGTGGTGAAATCGGTCCATCAGCTGGCACTAGGCGATCGGTTAAGCCTGTCACTCCAAGACGGCGATGTGCAAACGGTGATCGAAGCGATCAATCCAAATGACAAGGAGCGCGAATAAATGGCTGAAAATAAATTGATGTTCAATGATGCTATGGAACAATTGGAAGAAATCGTCCGCCTGCTCGAACAAGGCGACGTGCCGCTTGAAGAAGCGCTGACGCTTTACCAGAAAGGCATGGAGCTATCGAAGCTATGCCACGATAAATTGAAAAATGCCGAAAATCAGCTGGTGACGATGATGAAAGACGGAAAAGAAGTGCCTGCTGAAATCGAAACGGAAGGAAATGCGCAATGAACTTAAAACAATTCAGAACCCATTATGAGCCGGTCATCCAGCAGGAAATGGCGGAATTGATCAGCGAATTATCCATACCCGAATCATTGAAAGAATCGATGCATTATTCCTTGCAGGCTGGCGGGAAACGGATACGGCCGATGCTTTTGCTGGCGGTTATGCACGAACAGGGCGCAGCCCATCCGGATGCCTTGAAAGTGGCATCCGCTATTGAAATGATCCATACCTATTCCTTGATCCATGACGATTTACCTAGTATGGACAATGATGATCTGCGCCGCGGCATGCCGACCAACCATAAAGTGTTCGGTGAAGCCGTCGCAATCTTAGCGGGAGATGCTCTCTTAACATACAGCTTCGGCATTCTGGCACGTCTTGAGGCAGTGCCTGCAGAAGACAAAGTACGGCTCATTGATCTTTTGAGCACAGCAGCAGGAGCTGAAGGCATGGTCGGTGGCCAAGTTCTCGACATCGAAGGCGAGCAGAAACAGCTGAGCTTAGAAGAACTTGAACATGTGCATTTATTGAAAACGGGTGCTCTGCTCACTTACAGCATCGTCGCCGGTGCGATTCTTGCAGGCGCAAGTTCTCAACAATTGGTGGCGCTTTCAACGTTCGGCCGCCACATCGGACTGGCGTTCCAGATCCAAGATGACATTTTGGATGTGACCGGAACATCTGAAGAGCTCGGGAAAACTGCTGGCAAAGACGAGTCGAGCGAAAAAAGTACATACCCCGGCATCTTGACATTGCCAAAAGCAAAGGAAAAGCTTGACTTCCATGCGCAACAAGCGCTTGAAGCACTTGCTTCTTTGCCAGGCGAGCAGCAGCTTTTGAAGGAATTGACCGAATTGATCGTCGAGCGAAAGAGCTGAAGTCAGTGCTCTAGTTTGTACATTTGTCGTGTACTGCTATAATATGGGGAGATAACCATACAGGAAAATTTAGAAAAAGGTGTGTGATGGCAAATGGATCTTCAGTCGATAACTGGTCCATCTTTCCTAAAAGAGCTAAATCATGAGCAATTAGAGCTTTTAAGTGAAGATATCCGTCGATTTCTTATAGAAAATCTATCAAAAACTGGAGGGCATATCGGGCCGAATTTAGGCGTAGTAGAGCTGACGATCGCGTTGCATCGCGTATTCGACAGCCCATCCGATAAGCTCATCTGGGATGTCGGACATCAATCATATGTCCACAAAATCTTAACCGGCCGTGCAGGCCAATTCGGATCGCTGCGCCAGTTTAAAGGGCTGTGCGGATTCCCGAAGCGCAATGAAAGCGAACACGATGTCTGGGAAACCGGCCACAGCTCGACTTCTTTGTCAGCAGCAATGGGCATGGCGGCAGCGCGCGATATTAAAAAAGATTCAAATTATGTCATTCCGATCATCGGCGATGGTGCGTTGACGGGCGGCATGGCCTTTGAAGCGTTGAACCATATCGGGCATGCGCAAACGGACATGACGGTCATCTTAAACGATAACGAAATGTCGATTGCACCGAATGTCGGAGCGCTCCACAGCATGCTTGGACGGATGCGCACAGCAGGCAAATACAATAAAGTAAAAGACGACCTTGAATACTTGCTGAAGAAAGTGCCTGCAGTCGGTGGGAAACTTGCTTCGACGGCGGAGCGCGTAAAAGATAGCTTGAAATACCTGGTCGTTTCCGGCATGTTCTTTGAAGAACTCGGATTCACATATCTCGGCCCAATCGATGGGCACGACTTGGAAGAACTCGAAGACAATCTGCAATATGCGAAAAAGACAAAAGGACCAGTTCTGCTTCACGTCATTACGAAAAAAGGCAAAGGTTATTTGCCGGCTGAACAAGATAAAATCGGCACTTGGCATGGCATCGGACCGTATAAGATGGAAACCGGCGATTTGGTGAAATCATCAAGTTCAAGTGCTCCATCATGGAGCGGTTTGATCGCCGAAACGACGCGCAAGCTCGCACGCAGCGATGAGCGCATCGTAGCCATCACACCGGCGATGCCTGTCGGGTCGAAACTCGAAGGCTTTGCTTCGGAATTCCCGGAGCGCATGTTTGACGTCGGCATCGCCGAACAGCATGCAACGACGATGGCTGCCGGTCTTGCAACACAGGGAATGAAGCCGTTTTTGGCGATTTATTCCACATTCCTGCAGCGTGCATATGACCAGGTCGTCCACGACATTTGCCGCCAGAACTTGAATGTCTTTATCGGCATCGATCGCTCTGGCCTTGTCGGCGCGGACGGAGAAACGCATCAAGGCGTATTTGATATCGCGTTCTTGCGCCATTTACCGAATATGGTGTTAATGATGCCGAAAGATGAGAATGAAGGACAGCATATGGTCAAAACGGCCATCGATTATGACGGCGGCCCGATTGCGTTGCGCTACCCGCGCGGCAATGGGCTCGGTGTTCCGATGGACGATGAGCTCCAAGCGATTCCAATCGGCAGCTGGGAAGTGCTGGTAGAAGGAACGGACGCCGTGATTTTGACATTCGGCACAACCATTCCGATGGCGCTTAAGGCAGCGGAACAATTGCGCGGAGAAGGCATCCATGCGGAAGTCGTCAATGCCCGTTTCCTGAAGCCGATGGATGAGGCGATGCTCGCTTCGATTTTTGGCCGCAACTTGCCGGTCGTCACGATCGAAGAAGCTGTATTGCAAGGCGGATTCGGCAGCGCGGTGCTTGAATACGCGCATGACCACGGCCACCACGATTCCGTCATCGACCGGATGGGGATTCCGGACCTCTTTATCGAACACGGAGATGTCGCGGAACTGATGGATGAAATTCATCTGAACAGTGATGAAGTCGTCCGCAAAGTGAAACTTCACGTGAAACACGATGCAAAACAGCAGGAGCGGTCGAACGTTCTATGAATAAAGTGAAAAAAGAGCGTGTGGATGTCCTGCTTGTTGAGCGCGGCATTTGCGAAACCCGCGAAAAAGCAAAGCGCGCCATTATGGCGGGCGTGATCTTTTCAGGCAGTGAACGGATGGATAAACCGGGCGAGAAAATCTTACAGGATGCACCGCTCGAGAAAAAAGGCAATGATCTGCGCTATGTCAGCCGCGGTGGCTTGAAATTGGAAAAAGCGCTCGCTGAATTTGATGTGTCGGTGGACGGCAAAATGATGCTGGATATCGGTTCGTCGACCGGTGGCTTTACCGATTGTGCGCTGCAAAACGGCGCGCGTCATGGCTATGCGCTGGATGTCGGCTATAACCAGCTGGCCTGGACAATCCGCCAAGACCCAAGAGTGACAGTCATGGAGCGCACCAATTTCCGCCATTCCAAACCAGCAGATTTTACGGAAGGCTTGCCGGAAATGGCGACCATCGACGTATCGTTCATTTCCCTGCGCATCATCTTGCCCGTCTTGAAAACCATCTTGGTTCCTGGTGGCGATGTCATCGCACTCGTCAAACCGCAGTTTGAGGCAGGGCGTGAAAAAGTCGGCAAAAAAGGCATTGTCCGTGAGCCGAAAGTACACCGGGAAGTGTTGGAGAAAGTCGCATCTTATGCGATCGGCTGTGGATTTGAAGTGAGAGCGATGACCCATTCACCGATTACCGGCGGAGAAGGCAATATCGAGTTCTTGTTTCATCTCGTCTCGAATACAACAGAAGCAAAAAGCGATATCCCGGATCCGCAAGCGATTGCGGAAACCGTGGAACGCGCACATGCTGCCTTCAAAGAAAAAACAAGCTTATCATAACTAACAGACGGAGAAAATGAACCTTTTTCTCCGTCTGTTTTTTCGTTTCCGGCAAGTTTTTCAACGAATCACACAAAGCAGCGGATCAAACTCGCAAGCCGTCCCGTAAATGGCGTGAAGTTTTCTTGTTTTCGGGGGCATTTAGAGGTAGGATATAAAGTATATGGAATAATTATTCACTCAAGGGGGAGCACCATGAACAAAGGACAACGTCATATCAAAATCCGCGACTTGATTTCAAATCGCGAAATTGAAACGCAAGATGAGTTGGTCGACTTATTGAAATCTGCGGGCTATGAAGTGACGCAAGCGACCGTTTCCCGGGATATTAAGGAATTGCACCTGGTTAAAGTCCCGTTGCAGGATGGACGCTATAAATACAGTTTGCCTGCCGATCAGCGCTTTAATCCGATGCAGAAACTGCACCGGGCGCTGACCGATGCATTTGTTAGCATCGATGGAGCGAGCCATTTTCTGGTCATGAAAACCTTGCCGGGCAATGCACACGCAATTGGTTCATTGATCGACCATCTGGACTGGGAAGAAATCCTCGGCACGATTTGCGGCGATGATACATGTTTGATCATTTGCCGCGATGTCGAACATCGAGAAGTGTTGAAACAACGTTTGATCGAAATGCTTTAATAAAGAGGTGGATGTATATGCTGCGTGAATTGGACATACGCAATTTTGCGATTATCGATACATTATCGGTCAGTTTTACGGAAGGTATGACGGTCTTGACTGGAGAAACGGGCGCCGGGAAATCAATCATCATCGATGCCGTGCATTTATTGGCGGGCGGGCGCGGCAGCCTGGAGTTTATTCGACATGGTGCCCAAAAAGCCGAAATCGAAGGCTTGTTCCATATTGAAGGCCATGTGCATCCGGTATACAAAAAACTAGAGGACTTCGGCATTCAAGCGAGCGACGGCGATGTGCTGCTGCGGCGTGAACTGAACGGCAAAGGAAAAAATGTCTGCCGCATCAACGGCAAACTTGTGACCATTTCGATTTTACGGGAAGTGGGGGCAGCATTGATTGATATCCACGGCCAGCACGAAACACAAGAGCTGATGGACGAAAAGCAGCACCTCCATTTATTGGACCAATTTGCCGGCAAGTCATTGACGAAAGCGAAAGAAGGATATACCCATACATTTGACAAGTACACGAAATTAAAACGTGAGTTCGCAAGTTACAATGAAAATGAGCAGCAGATTGCACAGCGCATCGATTTATTGACTTTCCAATTGCGCGAGATTGAAGAAGCCCAGTTAGTGCCGGGAGAAGAAGAAGTTTTACTCGAAGAACGCAAACGTTTGCAGAATTTCACCAAAATCTTCGAGTCGATTTCACAGGCGCATGAAGCCATTCAAGGCGAATCGAAAGGGCTCGATTGGGTCGGCAATGCCATGTCTGAACTTGAGCACGCGGCGGCTGTCGATGAACAATTCCAGGAAGCTTCAGAATCTGTTGCGGGTGCTTTTTACCAATTGCAGGACACGTCGACAGAAATCAAGCGCGTATTGGATCAAATGGAATTCGATCCCGAGCGGCTCAATGAAATCGAGCAGCGCCTCGCGTTATTGCAATCGCTGAAACGCAAATACGGTGCTTCCGCTGAAGACATTTTGCTGTATCATGAAGAACGTACGGACGAACTCGATAAATTGGTCAACCGCGATCAGCGTTTGCGCCTCGACCAGGAAAAGCTGAAAGAACTGACCGAGGACTTGCGCATCGAAGCGGAGGAATTGACTTTGCTTCGGAAACAAGCAGCTGTAAAATTGTCGCGCGCAATCATGGAGCAATTAAAAGAACTCCACATGGGCAAAGCCTCATTTGACGTCAATTTCAGCCTGCTGCCGAAAGGGAAATTCGACCGTTACGGGCATGACAGCATCGCTTTCCATATTTCGACAAATGTCGGAGAGCCGCTGAAGCCGTTGACGAAAGTCGCTTCAGGCGGCGAATTGTCGCGTATGATGCTGGCTTTGAAAACCATTTTCTCGAAGCACCAAGGCATTACGTCGATCATTTTCGATGAAGTCGACACTGGGGTGAGCGGGCGGGTCGCGCAGGCGATTGCTGAAAAAATCGCTGCGATTGCGCGCCATTCGCAAGTGTTGTGCATTTCCCATTTGCCGCAAGTTGCTGCAATGGCCGATCAACATCTGTTTATCGAGAAAAAAGTGTCAAAAGAGCGGACAACGACCGCGGTGAAAGAACTGACCGGCAGAAAACGCACCGAAGAAATGAGCCGTATGCTGTCGGGAGCGGAAATCACTGATTTGACTATGCAGCACGCTGAAGAATTGTTGACTTTGGCGAAGGACCGGAAGCTATTGATGAAATAACGGTCCATACGTACTTTAGGAGAGAACAACATGAAGAAAATTAGAATCGCCATTGCCGATGACAACCGGGAGCTTGTAGAGTTGATGACGGAGTTCCTAACGGCGCAGCCGAATATGGAAGTGGTGGGTGTCGCTTATGACGGTCGAGAATGCATCGGCCTGCTGCAACAAGCCGAAGTGGATATTTTGCTGTTGGACATCATCATGCCTTATCTTGATGGCATTGCTGTCCTTGATGTGCTGCGCACCAACGAACACTTGAGTAAAATCCATGTCATCATGTTATCGGCGTTCGGCCAAGAATCGATCATGAGCCAGGCGGCTGACTACGGCGCTTCCTATTTCATCATGAAGCCATTTGAATCGGAGCGGCTCATCGTTCAAATCAATCATATTATGAAAAATGGCGACAATAGAGCCAAGGCTGGAGTAGTGACGATTGATGAGCTGATAACGATCAGATTGAAAGACATCGGCGTGCCGCCGCATCTGAAAGGCTATGTTTACTTGAAAGCAGCTGTCTCACTCGTTCAGCAGGAACCAACACTGCTCGGCAAAGTGACGAAAGAGCTGTATCCAAAAATCGCCTTGAAGTTCGATACGACAGCAGCACGGGTAGAGCGCTCCATCCGCCACGCCATCGAGCAAGTGTGGGTGCGCAATGAATCCGTCGCCCATATTGCTACTGTCATCGGTTATAGTGAGGCGCATTTGCAGTCGAAGCCTTCGAACTCGGAGTTTATCGCCATGATCGTCGACAGCCTCGGCAGGCAAGAGCAGTGAATTTATGTGAACCGATACCTTCAATGGGTATTGGTTTTTTTGTGCACGCGGGCGCCATATAAAAAATGTAGTAAACTACATAAGGTTATTTTTAAAAAACCAAAAAACAGCCATCACGGAGCTCCAACATTTTTAGCCAGCAGACAACATGTTACAATAAATGATATAAAGCACCCTATTCCTAAGGGGGAGTTACTATGTGTAGAGTGGAAATCTATGCGCATCGCGGAGCTTCCGGCGTTGCGCTGGAAAACACGTGGAAAGCATTCAACATGGCTCATCAGCTCGGAGTCGGCATTGAGCTGGATATCCAACTGACGCAAGATGGAATCGCTATAGTCTACCACGACGAACAATTAAAGCGCCTGACCGGAACAAAAGCGAACATTTCGGATGTTCCGTTTCAAGTCTTAGAGCCTGTAAAGGTCCGCAAACTTTTTAAACGTTTCGGCAGCCATCAGATCCCATTGGCCTCTGATGTATTCGATTGGGCATTCGCAAAAAAAATCCCACTTAACATCGAACTGAAATCCTCCATAGCACTGCATCCGTCCGGACCGGAAATCATCACCAATTTGCTCGATGGAATGGAAAACTTTCATCTTTCCTCTTTTGACATCGGGCTGCTCGAAAAAATGAAGAGTTTGCGCCCGGATATCGAAGTAGCCTGGATCATGAAAAAAGCGAAGCAATTGAATGAATTGGAGGACTATGGTTGGGTCGATAGCATCCATTTCCATAAAAAATTCCACCGAGCAAAATGGCTGGAACCGATTGCGGCACTGGACAAGCCCATTCGACTTTATGGTGTGATAGGCAATGAACGGTTTTTACGCTCGCTTCACCCGTCCGTTAAAGGGCTCATCACCGATTACCCGTCGCGCATTGCTTAGAGGCATTAAAGATCGGAAAAAAAGACAGCCCGGAAATGAAATTCCGCGGGCTGTCTTTTTTTGTTTGATCCAAACCTTGCATGCTTTATCGTTTTTGGAAGCGTTCAGAAACATTGCCCTTTTTGCGGTCGCGGTTCAACAGAAAACCGGCAAAAAAAGCGATGCCGATCACTGTGAAAAGCGTACCGAGCGTAAACTGCATCCACAAAGCCGGATACGGTTCGAGCAGTTTATTGAAAAGGGTATCCCGCATTAGTTTGATGCCATAGGCGGCCATGATACCGGGAATCAGCAAAATGATAAATGCAATCAATCGTCCCATCTATTCCACATCCTTCATCGTCTATTGTTTCCAATCTGCTCAAAGTTGTCAAGAATTGTCCCCTGCGTTAGTCTAGAAGTAACTGTGCAGACTATTGCACGAATTGACTTGGAAAGGTTTGAAGGAAATTGCAAAAAGTAATTATTATTGGGGGGGGCATCGGCGGCTCGGCCATTCTGAAACTGCTGGTGGAATCCGGATTGTTTCATGTTGAAGGGGTTGCGGACATCGATGCTGTGGCGCCTGCTTTGCTAGTAGCTTCAAAATACAATATTGCCACCGCTTCGGATTACCGTGAGTTATCTAAAACCGTTGATATTGTGTTCAACGTGACAGGTGATGATGAGCTGACACAGCGCTTGCGCCGATATTACCCGCCGCGCACCGTCATCATCCCGGGTAGTGTCGCGAATATATTCGTCCGTCTGATGGACGAGAAAGAGCATTACATTAATCGGTTGAGCAACGAAAGCCACAAAGGCTCCATCATTTTCAACTCGATCGATGAAGGCATGGTTGGAATCGACTGCAATAACCACATCAATTTCATCAACCGCAGTGCAGCACGCATGCTTGGCGTGGAACAGCAAAACGCGATTGGCCGCCATATTCATGAGCTCATTTCGATGAGCGAACTTCCGAGGATCGCCCAAACCGGCAGAACGGAACTAAACAGGGAATTGGAATTGAAGGACGGCTCGAAAATTGTCACGAGCCGTTTTCCAATGATCGATGAGACCGGTGAACTAATCGGGGCGTTTGCGGTTTTTAAGGATATTACGGAAGTTGTGTCGCTGGCAGAAGAAATCACCGACTTGAAAGAAATCCAGACGATGCTCCAAGCGATTATCCAGTCGAGCGATGATGCTATTTCCGTTGTTGATGAAAAAGGCAACGGCTTACTGGTCAATCCGGCTTATACACGCATTACGGGACTGGAAATGGACCAAGTGATCGGCCGGCCGGCATCCGCCGATATTTCTGAAGGCGAAAGCATGCACTTTAAAGCGCTTCAGACCCGCAAGCCGGTGCGCGGCGTCAATTTGAAAGTTGGCCCAGCGAAACGCGAAGTCATTGTCAATGTCGCGCCGATTATCGTCGACAATCAATTAAAAGGCAGCGTCGGCGTTATCCACGACACGACGGAAATCCGTTCGCTCATGAAAGAACTGGACCGTGCGAGGAGCATCATAAGGACCTTGGAATCGAAGTATACGTTTGATGATATCATCGGATTGTCTTCGGAGATGCAATTGTCCTTGCAACAGGCCAAGCTCGCCGCACAGACGCTCGTGACGGTGCTGTTGCGCGGTGAATCAGGTACTGGTAAGGAATTGTTCGCACACGCCATACACAGCGCCAGTGAACGCCAGTTCAATAAATTTGTGCGCGTCAACTGTGCGGCGGTGTCGAGTGAGCAGCTCGATGCGGAATTGTTCGGCTACGAAGAAGGTGCTTTGCCAGATAATCGGACAGGGACAAAGCGCGGATTATTGGAAGAAGCGAATAAAGGCAGTATTTTTCTGGATGAGATCGGAGAGTTATCGCCGCAGATCCAAAGCAAACTACTGAGGGTGCTGCAAGAGCATGAAACCTTGCGGATCGGTGGGACCAAACCGATTCCGGTCAATGTTCGTGTCATCGCATCGACCAATGCCAATATGGAAAAGGCGCTGCTTGACGGCACGTTCCGGGAGGACCTGTATTACCGCCTGAACCGCATGCCAATCTTGATTCCGCCGCTGCGCAGCAGAAAACAGGACATCCCGCGCATCACTGACCGTCTGCTGATGAAATTGAACCAGGAATACGGCCGTAATGTGGAGAGCCTATCGGACAAAGCGCTTCAGTATTTAAAGATGTATGACTGGCCGGGCAATGTCCGCGAACTCGAAAACATTCTAAGCCGTTCGATGATCTTCATGCAGATGAACGATAACATCATGACCGAAGAACACATTCCCCTCAACATGCTGAAGTCTAAAGAAGCGAAAAATGAAGTGGTCATCCCGACATCCGCGCCTTTGCAGGAGCAATTGGAAACGCTAGAACGCAGCATACTCCACCGGACGCTTGAAGAAGCAAAAGGCAATAAATCAAAAACAGCAAAACAACTCGAAATTTCCTTGAGGACCTTGTACTATAAATTGGAAAAATTCAGACTATTATAAGGTTTTGCAACTCTTTGCAAGGTTTTGCAAGAATTTGCAAAGAGAAGGCCGCTATTTCGTAAATAAAACGCTTACATCCCTTATATCCCAAGCTTTCTTCTGTTTTAATTAAAAAGAATGAGGTGATAGATATGACCACTTTACAGAGCATCGCCGATGAAATCGACTTGTCCAATGAACATGCTGTCGCAGTCGCAGCAGCCGCTGATTCAGCTGTACTCGAAGCCATCAGCTTAGCGCTTGAACAGAATTTGGCAAGCTTTCATCTATATGATGACGAAACAACGTTAAAACAATTGATCTCAACTGATTTCCCCCATTTGAAAAACCACCCGAAGCTATCAATCCATCATGCCAAGGGACCGCAGCAAGCGGCAAAAGAAGCTGTCCGGGCCGTGTTTCACAATGACGCCAGCGTCTTGATGAAAGGACATATACCGACAGCCACATTAATGAAAGCTGCACTCAACGCCGATTACGGACTGCGTACCGGCAAGGTTTTATCCCATGTCGCAGCTTTTGAAGTGGAGGGCTATGACAAGCTCATCTTCGTCACGGATGCCGGCATGAATCTTGAACCGACGCTGCAGGAAAAAGCTCAGATCATCCGCAATGCGGTGCACGTCGCGCATTCAGTAGGCGTCACTATGCCGATTGTTGCAGCTCTTGCGGCGGTGGAAATCGTTAATCCTGCAATGCAAGCTACTTTGGATGCAGCAGCGCTGACGGCGATGAACAAGCGCGGGCAAATCACGGATTGCATAGTGGACGGACCGCTAGCTTTAGACAACGCCATTTCCACAGAAGCCGCGAAACATAAAGGCATCGAAGGAGATACAGCTGGCAACGCAGACATTCTGCTCGTGCCGAATATCGAAGCGGGCAACATCCTGTATAAATCACTGGTCTACTTTTCCAAAGCCAAAGTCGGTGGCATCATCGCAGGCGCTAAAGCGCCGATCGTATTAACATCGCGCGCCGACAGTGCAGAAAGCAAATTATTCTCGCTCGCTTTAGCCTTGCGCTCAGCGACTTTATAAAGAGAAACTTCAATCAGAGAGGCTTTACCCCACTGATTTTCAGGTGATCTAATCGGACTATTACGGCCCGTTGATCTCCCACTTAAAAAGCGGGAGTGTTACGGTCCATTAAAGCAGGATAAACTACTAGGAGGAATTATACAATGGAAATTTTCAAAAAAATGGAAGAACACGACTACGAGCAATTGGTATTTTGCCAAGATAAAAACTCAGGGCTTAAAGCCATCATTTGCATCCACGACACGACGCTTGGGCCGGCTCTCGGCGGTACGCGCATGTGGAACTATGAAACAGAAGAAGAAGCAATAGAAGATGCAATCCGCCTCGGACGCGGAATGACTTATAAAAATGCAGCAGCCGGCCTGAACCTTGGCGGCGGAAAAACCGTCATCATCGGCGATCCATTGAAAGACAAAAACGAAGAAATGTTCCGCGCTTTCGGCCGTTATATCCAAGGCTTGAACGGACGCTATATTACAGCAGAAGATGTAGGGACTACTGTAGCCGACATGGACATGATCCATGAGGAAACAAATTTCGTAACAGGAATCTCACCAGCATTCGGTTCTTCAGGCAACCCGTCACCAGTCACTGCTTACGGTTCTTATATCGGAATGAAAGCTGCGGCTCTTGAAGCATTCGGCGATGATTCACTCGAAGGCAAAACAGTCGCAGTCCAAGGTGTCGGAAACGTCGCATATCCACTTTGCGAATACTTGCATAAAGAAGGCGCGAAATTGATCGTCACAGATATCAATAAAGAAGCGGTTCAGCGTGCAGTCGACGCATTCGGCGCAACAGCTGTCGAGCCAAATGAAATCTATGCAGTAGAAGCGGATATCTTTGCACCGTGTGCGATGGGCGCGATCATCAACGATGAAACGATTCCACAATTAAAAGTGAAAGTGGTCGCAGGATCTGCGAACAACCAATTGAAAGAAGAACGCCACGGCAATGAACTCGAAGCTCGCGGCATCGTTTATGCACCGGACTTCGTCATTAACTCAGGCGGCGTCATCAACGTAGCGGATGAGCTTTACGGCTATAACAACGAACGAGCCATGAAACGTGTCGAGACGATCTACGATAGCATCACACGCATCTTTGAAATTGCGAAGCGCGATGGCGTGCCAAGCTATATCGCGGCTGATCGCATGGCGGAAGAGCGCATCGAGCGCGTCCGCAAATCAAGAAGCCAGTTCTTGCGCAACGGCCACGGCCATGACATTTTAAGCAGACGCTAAAGTTGAAAGAAGAAACGGAGGGATCGATGTGCAAAAACAGCTGAATCGAATTCTGGTCATTAATCCCGGCTCAACTTCGACAAAGATCGGCGTTTTTGACAACGATGTCCAGATCCTTGAAAAAACTATCCGCCACTCCACTGAAGAGTTGGCGGATTTCCCTGCCATTATTGACCAGTTTCAATTTCGTAAACAAACCATATTAGAAGCATTGGATAAAGAAGGCATGAACGTCTCGAAACTTGCTGCTGTATGCGGTAGAGGCGGGTTGCTCCGGCCGATCGAAGGCGGTACGTATGCCGTCAATGAAGAGATGCTCGAAGATTTGCATGAAGGCTATTCCGGCCAGCATGCATCCAACCTCGGGGGCATCATCGCACATGAAATTGCCGAAGGTCTTAACATTCCTGCATTTATCGTCGATCCGGTGGTCGTCGATGAACTGGCCCCGATTGCGCGCGTATCCGGATTTTCGCTCATTGAACGCAAGTCGATCTTCCACGCGCTCAACCAAAAAGCAGTCGGAAGGCGCTATGCGAAAGAAACTGGGCGTGCTTATAAGGAGTTGCGCCTAATCGTCACGCATATGGGGGGCGGCATTACAGTCGGTGTCCATGAAGACGGAAAAGTCATCGATGTCAACAATGGTTTGCACGGCGATGGCCCGTTCAGTCCAGAACGGGCGGGCACGGTGCCTGCCGGTGATTTAGTCGAATTGTGTTTTTCCGGACAGTATTACCGCGATGAAGTTATGAAAAAATTGGTTGGGCAAGGCGGCTTGGTCGGCTATCTCGGAACCAATGACGCTGTGACGGTCGAAAAACGCATCCAAAAAGGCGATAAAGAAGCCGCGCTGATCTATGATGCAATGGCGTATCAAGTAGCGCGAGAAATCGGCTCCGCCAGCGCCGTCTTAAAAGGCCAAGTGGACGCCATCATTTTGACGGGCGGCTTAGCGTACGGCAAAGACTTCGTCAAATCAATCTCTGAACGGATTTCCTGGATTGCGGACGTCGTGGTCCATCCCGGAGAAAATGAATTGCAGGCGCTCGCAGAAGGTGCGAGCCGTGTTCTAGATGGCGAAGAACAAGCGAGAATATATCCGAACGGTTAATCAATCTCAAAGGAGGAATACCCTATGGCTCAAAATTACGATGTCGTCATTTTAGGCGGCGGTACGGGCGGTTATGTCGCAGCGATCCGCTCAGCACAGCTCGGACTCAAAACAGCTATTGTTGAAAAAGGCAATTTAGGCGGCACATGCCTGCACCAAGGCTGTATCCCGAGTAAAGCATTATTGCGCAGTGCAGAAGTATACGCGACGACCAAAAACCATGCAGCAGAGTTTGGCGTCATCACGGGTGAAGTATCGCTCGATTTCTCCCGCGTCCAACAGCGCAAGCAGGGAATCGTCGATCAATTGCACGCAGGCGTCCAAGGCTTGATGAAAAAAGGCAAAATCGATGTGTACGAAGGCATTGGCCGAATTCTCGGACCTTCGATTTTCTCTCCAAACCCGGGTACGATTTCGGTAGAAATGAACAACGGCGAAGAAAACGAAATGTTGATTCCGAATAATGTCATCGTTGCAACCGGCTCACGGCCACGGACTTTGCCAGGACTTGATATCGATGGTGAATTGGTCATGAGTTCAGATGAAGCGCTTGTGATGGCAGAGCTTCCGAAATCCATTTTGATCGTCGGCGGCGGCGTCATCGGAATCGAGTGGGCATCGATGCTCAACGATTTCGGCGTCGAAGTGACGGTTCTCGAATACGCAGATCGCATCGTTCCGACCGAAGACAAAGACATTTCCAAAGAAATGCAGAAATTGCTGAAGAAAAAAGGCGTGACCTTTGCAACCAGCGCGAAAGTTTTACCGGAAACGGTCGAAAAAGGTGATGGCAAGGTCACGATCCAAGCCGAGATTAACGGCACCAACGAAACCTTTACAGCTGAGAAAATGCTGGTATCTGTCGGCCGCCAAGCGAACGTGGAAAACATTGGAATCGAAAACACGGATATTATCGTCGACAAAGGATTTATCCAAGTGAAAAATACATTCCAAACGAAAGAATCCCATATTTATGCGATCGGCGATGTCATCGGCGGCATGCAGCTCGCGCACGTAGCTTCTCACGAAGGCATTACAGCAGTCGAGCACATCAAAGGAAACGCACCGCATGCTATCGATTATGATCTCGTTTCCCGCTGCGTCTACTCGAATCCGGAAGCGGCGAGCGTCGGGATTACAGAAGAGCAGGCGAAAGAACAAGGCTTTGACATAAAGGTCGGCAAATTCACCTTTAAAGCAATCGGCAAAGCGCTCGTTTACGGCGAGTCTGATGGCTTTGTCAAAATCATTGCAAACAAAGAAACAAACGATATTCTCGGCGTTCATATGATCGGACCGCACGTAACGGATATGATTTCAGAAGCAGGACTTGCGATGGTCCTCGATGCAACACCATGGGAAATTGCGGACACGATCCATCCCCATCCAACGCTTTCAGAAGTCATGGGCGAAGCAGCTTTGGCGGTAGACGGCAAAGCGATCCATAGTTAAAGGAGGAAATTCAATGGCTACGAAACACGAAGAAGTAGGATTGACTAATGACGATGTGCTGAACATTTACGAAACGATGATGACAGCGCGCCGCGTCGATGAGCGCATGTGGCTCCTTAACCGTGCAGGAAAGATTCCATTCGTTATTTCTTGCCAAGGCCAAGAAGCGGCACAAGTCGGAGCAGCGTATGCTCTTGATAACACAAAAGACTATGTCGCACCGTATTACCGCGACCTCGGCGTCGTTCTGCACTTCGGAATGACACCGAAAGAATTGATGCTGTCAGCATTCGCTAAAGAGGAAGACCCGAACTCCGGCGGACGCCAGATGCCAGGGCATTTCGGCCAGAAGAAAAACCGCATCCTGACGGGTTCTTCTCCTGTAACGACGCAATTGCCTCATGCAGTCGGCGTTGCGTTAGCCGGGAAAATGAAAAAACAGGATTTCATCACGTTCAATACACTTGGGGAAGGCTCTTCCAACCAAGGCGATTTCCACGAAGGCTTGAACTTTGCCGGCGTCCACAAACTGCCGGTCATCACGATGGTCGAAAACAATCGCTATGCGATTTCCGTTCCGTTCGAGCGCCAAGTGGCAAGCAAAAACGTTTCGGACCGCGCGGCAAGCTACGGCATGCCGGGTGTGACAATCGACGGCAACGACCCGATCGAAGTTTATAAGCATGTGAAAGAAGCAGCGGACCGCGCACGCCGTGGCGAAGGGCCGAGCCTCATCGAAACGGTTTCCGAGCGCATGACTGCTCACTCATCTGATGATGACCAGCGCCAATACCGTTCAGCTGATGAGTTGGCTGCACAAAAAGAAAAAGATCCGATTCTTTTATTCGGCGCTTATTTGAAAGAAAACGGCATCATGAACGATGAACTAGAAAAAGAAATCAACGACCGCATCATGGTCCTCGTCAACGAAGCGACGGATTATGCGGAAAGTGCACCATATGCACCAGCAGAAAGCGCAATGAAATACGTTTATGCTGAAAAAGGAGGAAACGAATAATGGCCGTTATGAGTTATATCGATGCCATCACGCTTGCCATGAAAGAAGAAATGGCACGTGACGAAAACGTTTTCGTACTTGGGGAAGATGTCGGGAAAAAAGGCGGCGTCTTCAAAGCGACTCAGGGGCTTTACGATGAGTTCGGCGAAGACCGCGTAATAGATGCACCGCTTGCTGAATCAGCCATTGCCGGCGTCGGAATCGGTGCGGCCATGTACGGCTTGCGCCCGATTGCAGAGTTTCAGTTTGCAGATTTCATCATGCCTGCCGTCAACCAAATCATTTCGGAAGCTTCACGCATCCGTTACCGTTCAAACAACGACTGGTCTTGCCCGATCGTCTTCCGTGCTCCATTCGGCGGCGGTGTGCACGGTGCGCTTTATCATTCCCAGTCTGTGGAAGCGATATTTGCGAACCAGCCAGGATTGAAAATCGTCATCCCTTCGACTCCATACGATGCAAAAGGTCTTTTGAAAGCGGCCATCCGCGACGATGATCCGGTCATGTTTTTTGAACACAAACGTGCATACCGCCTGATCAAAGGCGAAGTGCCGGAAGAAGATTACACGATTGAAATCGGCAAAGCAGACGTGAAACGTGAAGGGGAAGACATCACTGTCATCACATACGGACTAGCTGTACACTTCGCCTTGCAAGCAGCAGAGCGCCTGGCGGAAGATGGCTATTCGGTCCACATCCTGGACTTGCGCACAATCTACCCGCTAGATAAAGAAGGAATCATCGAAGCAGCGAAAAAGACTGGGAAAGTTCTTCTGGTCACAGAAGATAATAAAGAAGGCAGCATCATCGGCGAAGTGGCAGCAATCATTGCTGAACACTGCCTGTTCGACCTCGATGCACCGATCAAACGTCTTGCTGGCCCAGACATTCCGGCGATGCCATACGCGCCGACAATGGAGAAATTCTTCATGATCAACCCGGATAAAGTCGAAAAAGCAATGCGAGAACTCGCTGAGTATTAAAGAAGAAAAGCGGAGTTGCCCATCTAGCCCCGACAAGCGCTGGAAGTCTAGCCGGAAATGGCGTTTTGTGCCATTGCAGGACAGACTGAAGCGACCTCGAGGGGCTGGCAACGGAGCTAGACAAGAAGAAAAGCGAAAATGGCCGCTCAGGTTCGACAGGCATAAGACGAACTGGCGAAGTGGCGCTCTTTGCCACGCAGCATTGAAAAGTGGAAGTGCCTGTCCAGCTCTGACAGGCATAAGACAAACCGGCGAAGCGGCGCTCTTTGCTGCACAGCCGGGGCGGCTTATGACCCGAAGAGCTAGGCACTGAACTAGACTATGAAACGGCTTATGACCCGAAGAGCTAGGCACTGAACTAGACTATGAAACGGCTTATGATCCGAGAACCTGGCCATTGCAGCTAGACAAATAGAAAAGCGGAGTTGCTCGTGTAGCCCCGACATGCGCTGGAGATCACGCCGGTACTGGCGCTCTTTGCCACGGCAGGCGGGATTGAAGCGACCTCGAGGGGCTGGCAACGGATACGCAGAAATGTGGAATACATTGAAGAGGAGGAATCCCATTGGCTATCGAAAAAATCACGATGCCTCAGCTCGGTGAGAGTGTCACTGAAGGCACGATCGAAAAATGGCTCGTCCAGCCAGGCGACCACGTCAATAAATATGACCCGCTGGCAGAAGTCAATACCGATAAAGTAACGGCGGAAGTCCCGTCATCGTTTACAGGCACGATCAAGGAATTGATTGCAGCTGAAGGCGAAACGCTGGAAGTCGGCGAAGTTGTCTGCACGATTGAAACAGAAGGCGGCGGTTCGGCAGAAGTGGAAGAAGCAAAACCCGCTGCTGGTGAAAAAGCCAATGAAATGCCGGCTGCAGGAGCTGCGCCGACGAAAAAACTGGAAGGTGAAAAAGGTTCCACTAAACCTGCTAAGCCTCAAGTCGGCAAAGCGCGTTATTCACCGGCCGTTCTTCGTTTGTCGCAAGAACACGACATCGATTTAAACCAAGTCGAAGGATCTGGAAACGAAGGGCGCATTACCCGTAAAGATTTGATGCAGTTGATCGACAGCGGCAATATCCCGCAAGCCGGAGATCAGCAGGCACAAGCGCCACAATCGGCTGAACCAGCTCAAGAAGCCGCACCACAAGTACCGAAAGAACCGGCAGCGAAACAAGCGCCAATCGAATCGGCACCCGGAGATATTGAAATTCCAGTTTCCGGCGTGCGCAAAGCGATTGCAGCGAATATGCTCAAGAGCAAGCATGAAGCACCGCACGCTTGGATGATGATCGAAGTCGACGTGACGGATCTCGCGCAATTCCGCGATTCCATCAAAGGCGACTTCAAGAAAAAAGAAGGCTTCAACATTACCTATTTCGCGTTCTTCGTCAAAGCTATTTCCCAAGCATTGAAAGAATTCCCAATGATGAATTCAATGTGGGCAGGAGATAAGATCATCCAGAAAAAAGATATCAACATCTCGATCGCTGTCGCGTCCGACAATGCGTTGTTCGTTCCGGTCATCAAAAACGCTGATGAAAAATCAGTCAAAGGGATCGGCCGTGAAGTCAACGAATTGGCACAAAAAGCACGCACCGGCAAACTGAAGTCTGCGGACATGCAGGGCGGGACGTTCACTGTCAACAACACTGGGTCGTTCGGTTCTGTCCAGTCGATGGGCATCATCAACCACCCGCAGGCAGCGATTCTTCAAGTTGAATCGATCATCAAGCGCCCAGTTATCATGCAAGGTGGCATGATCGCGGCACGTGATATGGTCAACTTGTGCTTGTCACTCGACCACCGCGTTCTTGACGGTCTTGTCTGTGGCCAATTCTTGGCACGCGTCAAAGAAATTCTCGAGAAAATGAACAAAGAAAACACTTCCGTATATTAATGAAAAGTTTGGAGTCTTCGGACTTCAAGCTTTTTTTTCTTTCAGTAACCCGCTGTGTCAGGTAAACTAGAAACAGAAAGCTTTGAGGAGGGAATAGTTTGACGATTGAATCGATGAAAAACATTCAGTTTCCTGAGCGTACATACGATGAATGGAAACAAGCAGCAGTAGCTGCTTTAAAAGGAAAAGATTTTGACAAGGTGATGAAAACGCGAACAATAGAAGACATTACCCTCGAACCCCTTTATACAGAAAGTATGTTGGAGCGGACTGTATCCGATGTAAATGCGCAGACGGCTGCGGTGCAAAGCGGGAAGTTCCAATCTTCCTGGATCGTCGCACAGGAAATTGCAGCAGAAGATGCCGAGATGTTTTTAACAGTGACAAAAGAAGACCTTGCACGAGGCAACGAAGCTATTGTCTACACGAGCGCTCACCCGTTCGACTGGACCGAAGTGCAGCTAGAAGAATTAGCAGCCTTGATCGTCCGCTATCCGATTTATTTTAAATTGATCGAAGAACAAGATCCGATATTGCGCGTCTTCGAATTGCTGACAACAGAGCAGCAGGACGAGGTACAAGGCGTTATTTTTGCAGCAGAAGCCGTCAAAGCACCTGCTAAGGTCCGCACCGAATTGATCGATACACTGCCGACGCATAATGCCGGCGGCACCATTATACATGAGTTGGGTGTGGCACTGAGCATGATGGCGGAGTCGTTGAAAGAGCAAACATTCGAACAAGCGGCCAGTAAGTTTTGGGTGCGTTTTGCGGTCGATACGCATTTCTTCCAGGAAATCGCAAAAATACGCGCATTCCGCATCTTGTGGCAGGCATTCGGCACCGCATACGGCGAGCAGGCACCACGCATTCCGGTGTTTACGGAAACCTCCGTCCGCTCATATTCCAAATTGGATCCATATGTCAATCTACTGCGTGCCGGCAATGCAACATTCTCGGCAGTATTAGCCGGAACTGACGGGCACACGGTGCATCCGCACGATTTCCTTACGGTTCCGACCGCATCGAGCCGCCGCATCGCCCGCAATGTCCAGTTGGTCATTAAAGAAGAATCCCACGTATCGCATGTCACGGATGCCGCAGGCGGATCTTACTTTATCGAAAGCTTAACTCGCCAGTACGTAGATGCTGCTTGGAATTATTTCTGCGAAATCCAGGAAGCTGGCGGCTATTCTGAAGTCAAACGCACAGGCTGGCTGACTGATGACATCCAAGCGAAGTGGCTCGAACGCGAGCAACAGGCAACCAAGCGCAAAACTTCATTAATCGGCACGAATGTATACGCCAATCCACAAGAACCAGTAAAGGACTCGAAAATTGATGCGGCACACTTGGAATACATGACCGCCAAACGCTTGTCAACACCATTTGAGAAACTGCGCGCTAAAAGCCGCGAAACGAGCATCAAATCAGCCATTATCTTGTTGGAACCGTTAAAAGCGGTGAAACCTCAGGCGGACTTTGTGTCAGGTTTTCTTTCCGTTGCGGGAATCGAGCCCGAAATCAGCCCTTATCTATCTTCCGCAGACGAAGTCAACCGTTTTATCCGTTCTGAGGAACTCGACTATGCGGTATTATGCGGCAGCCAGGATACACTTGCGAAAATCGTGCCTGGCCTGAAACCGCAAACGGCCATTGACGTCGCCGGAAAAGTCGATGCCGAAACCATGGCTAACTGGGAAGCAAACGGCATCCGTGATTGTCTCTATGCCGGAAAGCCGTTGATTGCCAAATTGAAAGACGTTTTGTCGCTCGGAAAGGAGGCGCTGTAAATGACGACACCTGATTTTAGAAACATAGATGTAACAAAACTGGATATTGCAAAATTAGGCGAGCGCGACGACAGTGCTTTTATGACAAATGAAGGCATCGCCGTAAAACCGTTCTACACATCCAAAGACTTGAACAAACCACAGACGAGTTTGCCGGGAATAGCGCCGAACGTGCGCGGGCCATATCCGACGATGTACGCATCACGGCCTTGGACTGTGCGCCAGTATGCCGGATTCTCAACAGCCGAAGAAAGCAATGCATTCTACCGCCGCAATTTGGCGATGGGGCAAAAGGGCTTATCTGTGGCATTCGATCTTGCAACGCACCGTGGCTATGATTCCGATCACCCTCGTGTAGTGGGCGATGTCGGGAAAGCGGGCGTCGCAATCGACAGCGTCGAAGACATGAAAATCCTGTTCGATGGCATCCCGCTCGACCAAATGTCGGTCTCGATGACGATGAACGGTGCAGTTGTGCCGATCATGGCGTTCTTTATCGTCGCAGCAGAAGAACAAGGGGTATCGCCGGAGCAGCTGGCCGGCACGATCCAAAACGATATTTTAAAAGAATACATGGTGCGCAATACGTACATCTATCCACCGGCGATGTCGATGCAGATCATCGCGGATATCTTTAAATACACATCCGACCATATGCCGAAATACAATTCAATCTCCATTTCGGGCTACCATATCCAGGAAGCCGGCGCAACGGCCGATATCGAACTTGCCTATACGCTGGCAGACGGTTTGGAATATGTCCGTACCGGCTTGGACGCAGGCATCGGCATCGACCAATTCGCACCGCGTTTGTCGTTCTTCTGGGGCATCGGCATGAACTACTTTATGGAAGTGGCGAAAATGCGCGCAGGACGTGAAATTTGGGCGAAAATGATGAAGAGCTTCGATCCGCAGAACCCTAAATCACTGGCGCTCCGCACACATTCCCAAACTTCCGGGTGGAGCTTGACGGAGCAGGATCCGTTCAATAACGTCACGCGGACTTTGCTCGAGGCGAATGCGGCGGCTATGGGCCATACGCAGTCCTTGCACACGAACGCATTGGATGAGGCGATTGCCTTGCCGACCGATTTCTCGGCTCGCATCGCGCGCAATACGCAATTGTTCCTGCAGGAAGAAACCTTGATGACCAATACGATCGATCCGTGGGGCGGCTCGTATTATGTCGAAAAGCTGACTGAAGAACTCATGGAAAAAGCGTGGACTTTGATTGAAGAAGTCGAAGAACTCGGCGGCATGGCTAAAGCAATCGAAACTGGCTTGCCGAAAATGCGCATCGAAGAAGCGGCAGCGAAAAAACAAGCCCAAATCGATTCGAACGAAGAGACGATCATCGGCGTCAATCGCTACCGACTCGACCAGGAAGACCCAATCGATATTTTGAACATCGACAATACGATGGTACGCAAAAAGCAGATCGAGCGGCTGGACAAAATGCGCGATACACGCGACCAGAAAAAAGTCGACAAAGCGCTCTTGGAGTTGACCAAAGCAGCTGAGAGCGGTGAAGATAATATTCTCGCTTGTGCCATCGAAGCAGCACGCCACCGCGCATCACTCGGTGAAATTTCGGATGCCATCGAAAAAGCATCCGGCAGACATAAGGCGGTGATTCGTTCCGTGAGCGGGGTATACAGTTCAAACTTCTCAAACCAGGAGGAAATGCAGGTCGTCAAACAAATGACTGAAGAATTTATCGGCAATGAAGGGCGCCGTCCGCGTATTTTGATTGCGAAAATGGGCCAGGACGGCCACGATCGCGGCGCGAAAGTCATCTCGACTGCATTCGCCGATCTCGGCTTTGATGTCGATATCGGGCCGTTGTTCCAGACACCGGCCGAAACGGCGCAACAGGCTGCGGAAAATGATGTTCATGTCATCGGCGTCAGTTCGCTTGCAGCAGGCCATATGACACTCGTGCCGGACCTTGCGGCAGAACTGAAAAAAGTCGGGCGGGAAGATATTTTGATCGTCGTCGGCGGCGTCATTCCAGCTCAGGATTATGAATTTCTGCGCAACAACGGCGCAAGTGCGATTTTCGGGCCGGGAACAGTTATTCCGGTCGCTGCCCAGAAAGTCATAGAAGAAATTTATGCGCGCCTCGGTTACGAGGAAGAGGTGGACTGATGGACCGGGATAAGCAGTCCAGACAGGTCATGTCGGGAGTTTCGGATGCGCACGATGGCATGAAAGCCGTGCCGAGAAAAAAATTCAAGAAGCCCGCAAACAGCCAGTTTGATTTGGACGAGCTCGCTCGCGGCGTCGAAAGCGGATCGCGCCTGCATCTCGGTAAGGCAATCACCTTGCTCGAGAGCACCAATCCGGAGCATAAACAGCGAGGCCAGCAATTATTGAATGTGCTGTTGCCGAAAACCGGGAACAGCATCCGCATTGGCATCACAGGTGTCCCAGGAGCTGGAAAAAGCACGTTTATCGAAACCTTCGGGACGATGCTGACTGAGCTCGGCCACCGTGTGGCGGTGCTCGCAATCGATCCGAGCTCTTCACGCACGGGAGGCAGTATACTCGGCGACAAAACGCGCATGGAGGAGCTTGCGAGAAATCCGCAAGCGTTCATCCGGCCGTCGCCGACTGCCGGAACGCTCGGCGGCGTCCATAAAAAAACCCGCGAGACAATGCTTTTATGCGAAGCGGCCGGATACGATGTCATATTGGTCGAAACGGTCGGTGTCGGCCAAAGCGAAACTTTGGTGCGTGGCATGGTCGATATGTTCCTGCTACTCGTCTTAACGGGTGCTGGCGATGAACTGCAAGGCATGAAAAAAGGCATTTTAGAACTTGCGGATGCCATGATCGTCCATAAAGCAGATCGCGACAATTTGCCGCTCGCCAACAGAACGGTGCGCGAGTACAAGCAAATGCTGCATTTTCTCCAGCCGGCAACGGAAGGCTGGACGACGCGTCCCTTGGCGGTATCTTCCATAGAAGGAGCAGGTATCCGGGAAGTATGGGACATGGTGCAGGAATTCGAACAATTGGTCAAAGAAAGCGGCTATTGGAATACGCGGCGCCAAGAACAAACGCAGGATTGGTTCCATTCGATGATAACCGATGAACTGCTCAGCCGTTTTTACGGGGACGCAGAGCGAAAACAGCAAGTTATACAATTGGAACAGCGCATACTCAGCGATGAGCTGACGGTCTCCCAAGCGGTCGCACAGCTGTTCGAGTAAGCTTTTTTGCAACTGTGCCGCTGTCCTGATATGATAAGAACAGCAATAATGAAGGAGTGGTACAAATGAGCATGGATTTTAACTTCCTGATGAATGATATCGTTACACAAGCCCGCCAAGAACTAAAAGACGGCGGCTATACACAACTACAAACGGCGGAAGACGTGCAACAAGCGTTCGCCAAATCGGGAACAAGCCTTGTCATGATCAATTCAGTTTGCGGCTGTGCAGGCGGCATCGCCCGTCCAGCAGCACTGCACTCGATTCATTACGATAAGCGCCCAGATCACCTGTTTACCGTATTTGCCGGCCAGGACAAAGAAGCGACAGCACAAGCACGCGATTTGTTCGGCGACGAGCATTTGCCTTCTTCACCGTCATTCGCATTTTTGAAAGACGGCAAATTAGTGGATGAAATTGGCCGCCACGAAATCGAAGGGCACGATCCGATGTCGGTCATTACGCACATCCAATCGATTTTTGAAGAGCATTGCGAAGAAGTCTGATTAAAAATGCCCCCGCAGCGGGGCATTTTTTTATGTAAACGGGGGAGGCAGCTATGAAACTGAAACCATATCGAATTGGCTACCGGACGATGAAAACGGCGCTCGGTGCAGCAATCGCCATTTATCTTGCCCAATTAATCGGGCTGGAATATTATGTATCGGCGGGTATTCTGGCGATTTTATGCATTCAGCCGACCAAGAAAAAATCGGTGCGCGCGGCGTTCTCCCGTTTTGTTGCGAGCATGATCGCCATAGGTTTTGCGTATGTCTTTTTTGAACTGGGCACTTACCATCCGGTGATGCTCGGCTTAATGATTCTCCTGTTCATTCCGGTACTAGTCAGCCTTGGCTTTTCGGACGGCTTTGTCTCAAGTGCGGTTATTCTGCTGCATCTATACGACGCGAAAAACTTAACGACTGGGTTATTCATCAACGAAGTCTTGCTCATGTTGATCGGGTTTGGGACAGCACTGCTGGTCAATATGTATATGCCGAGCATTGAAAAGAAACTGGCCAGCTACCGCGAGGAGATTGAAAGTCTGTACTCGTCGGTGTTCAAGGAAATCACCATTTACTTGCGCCAGGGGGAATCCGATTGGACGGGCAAGGAATTGATGGAAGCGGAAAAGCTGCTCGATAAAGCAAAGGCACTCGCATATCAAGATGTTGAAAATCACTTGTTGCGCCATGAGAACAAGTATTATCATTATTTCGATATGCGCGAGCAGCAACTTGAAATCATCGAGCGCATTTTGCCGAAAATCACTGCACTTCCGGTCATTGTCGGACAGACGCAACTGGTCGCTGATTTCCTCGAAGACTTATCGGAACATGTCCATTCGGGAAATACTGCCTATCAATACATCGATAAATTGGATCACGTCAAAGCGAACTTTGCTGCGATGCCATTGCCCGATACGCATGAGAAATTTTTGGCGATGGCCGATCTGAACGCCATCATCCAAGAGATGGAGACGTATTTGGAGATCAAGCAATCCTATAAAGGCTTCCACAATAAAAAAGGGCTGATGGCATCACCTGCATAAAAAACCGGCCAGAGAAGCCCTCTGGCCGGTTTTTTGCACGGTTGAATCCACATCACCTGTATGCACCCATGAAAAAAGAGCATCCGAAACGCCTGTTGCAGGCGCTTGCGGATGCTCTTTCGATAAATTCATATTAAATGACGAAGCTTAAGCCCATCATCAGGCTCGACAGCAGCATCAATCCGACCATTGCATAGACAATGACTTTTCGGACAGCTTGGTTTCTCATGGATAGCATAGCTCCTTTATTAACTGGACTTTCAGCATATCATACCATATTGGGGGAGAATTTTAAACTGCCAACATCTCCATTTTCATAATATTCGATAACAACTAGAGTTTTTGCCGGTGAATGGGTACAATAAAGAGGAAGCTAAAAAAGGAAGTGAATAAGGATGAAGAAAGTTGATCATATCGGAATCGCTGTAAAAGATTTAGAGCAGGTCCTGCCTTATTACACAGAGACACTCGGGTGTCCGCTGATGAAAGTGGAGGAAGTGGAAGGGCAGAAAGTGAAAGTCGCATTTTTAGATGCCGGCAACATTAAGATCGAGTTGCTCGAGCCGATGAGCGAAGACAGCCCAATCCATAAGTTCATCGAGAAAAAAGGCGAAGGCATCCATCATATCGCATTCGGTGTTGACGGCATCGAAGAGCGCATGGAAGAGCTTCGGACGAACGGTGTCCAGCTATTGAGTGAAGAACCGAAACCAGGTGCTGGCGGGGCGATGGTCGCATTCCTTCACCCCAAATCATCACACGGTGTATTGTACGAACTATGCGAAAAGAAGTGACGGAGGAGTGGGAAAATGGACATTTATGAACGCATCAATGAATTGTACGATAGAAAAAGAGAAATAGAGCTTGGCGGAGGCGAAGCCCGAATCGAGAAACAGCACGAAAAAGGCAAACTGACGGCACGCGAACGCATCGAATTATTGCTTGACGAAGGCAGTTTTGTCGAACTGAGCCCGTTTGTCGAACACCGTACGACCGATTTCGGCATGGGCAAAGGTCCAGGTGAAGGCGTTGTAACCGGGTACGGAAAAGTGAACGGACGCCCAGTTTATTTGTTCTCACAGGATTTCACTGTGTTCGGTGGGGCACTCGGGGAAATGCACGCGAAAAAAATCGCCAATGTCATGGACATGGCCGCGAAAAACGGCGCACCGTTCATTGGCTTGAACGATTCCGGCGGTGCCCGCATCCAAGAAGGCGTGTTATCGCTTGATGGCTACGGCCATATTTTCTACCGCAACTCGATTTATTCCGGCGTCATCCCGCAGATCTCCGTCATCATGGGGCCATCTGCAGGAGGCGCGGTGTATTCACCGGCGATTACGGATTTTGTCTTCATGGTCGATAAGACGAGCCAGATGTTCATCACCGGACCGAAAGTCATCGAAACGGTTACGGGAGAAAAAATTTCTTCCGAGGATCTTGGAGGCTCACGTGTACATACCGCCATCAGCGGAAACGCCCATTTCCGTTCCGGTTCTGAACAGGAAGTGCTCGAAATGGTGCGCCAATTGATCAGCTATTTGCCGCAAAACAACCAGGAAATGCCGCCTCGACTAGAAGTCGATAACGAAGATGATTATCGCCCGGACTTGGCGGATGTCGTACCGTTTGAAGCGATCCGCCCGTACGATGTGCGTAAAGTTGTCGAGCAGGTCGTCGACAAGGACAGCTTCATGGAAGTGCAGCCGGAATTCGCGCGCAATATCGTCATCGGCCTTGCACGCATTAAAGGGGAAACAGTCGGTCTTGTGTGCAACCAACCGAAAGTAATGGCTGGTGGTCTTGATATCGATTCGTCCGACAAAGCGGCTCGGTTTATTCGCTTCTGCGACAGCTTCAATATCCCGCTCATCACATTCGAAGACGTCACCGGCTTTTTCCCGGGGATTAAGCAAGAACACGGGGGCATCATCCGCCACGGTGCAAAGATCCTTTATGCATATTCGGAAGCGACCGTGCCGAAAATGACAGTCATTTTGCGCAAAGCTTACGGCGGTGCCTATGTCGCGCTCAACTCAAAATCGATCGGTGCAGATCTTGTGTATTCGTGGCCGAACGCAGAAATTGCTGTTATGGGGCCGAACGGCGCAGCAAACATCATCTTTGCGCGTGAAATCGCCGCAAGCGATGATCCGGAAGCGACACGTGCCGCTAAAATCGAAGAATACCGCGTGAAGTTCGCCAATCCGTATGTCGCAGCCGCACGCGGCATGGTTGATGACGTGATCGATCCGCGGGAGACGCGAATCAAGCTGATCCAGGCACTCGAGATGATGCGCAACAAGAAAGACGAACGCCCGAAGAAAAAACACGGCAATATGCCGCTATAATAGGTTAGATAATCGATCTCTTCCAAAGTTGGAAGAGGTCGATTCATTTTGAATGAAGATGACACTACGAAAGTCTATAATGGAACCTGAGACAAATGGAATAGAAGAGGGGTTTTTAAATGAAAACCGATCGATTATTGGAAGAATTTCTGGAGCTCGTGCAAATCGACTCCGAGACCAAAGACGAAGCAGCGATTGCTGTCATTTTGACGGAAAAACTGGAAGCACTCGGCTTTACGGTCGTAGAAGACGATTCCAAACAGCGCACGGGCCACGGTGCCGGAAATCTTGTCGCGACGCTTGCAGGAACGAAAACAAGCGCGCCGGCGATTTATTTCACTACGCATATGGATACGGTCACACCGGGTAAAGGCATCAAGCCTGAAGTCCGCGACGGCTACGTCTATTCGGACGGCACGACGATTCTCGGTGCTGACGATAAAGCGGGCATCGCGGCACTTCTTGAACTTGCGCGCCATTTGAAAGAAGAGCAGGTTGAGCATGGCGATATCCAGTTCCTCATTACGGCAGGAGAAGAAAGCGGCCTTGTCGGTGCGAAGGAATTCGACGTAGCGCTCCTGACGGCTAAATTCGGTTATGCGGTCGACAGTGACGGACAAGTCGGCGGCATCGTCACCGCAGCCCCCAACCAGGCAAAGCTGTGGACGACGATCTATGGCAAAACGGCACACGCCGGCGTGGCACCGGAAAAAGGCATTTCCGCAATCACCATCGCTTCAAAAGCAATCGCCCGCATGAAGCTAGGGCGCATCGATGAGGAGACGACTGCGAACATCGGCAGTTTCGAAGGCGGCAGAGCGACCAATATCGTCTGTGACGAAGTCCACATCTTGTCGGAAGCGCGCTCGATCAGCGAAGACAAGCTGGCGGGGCAAACCGCACATATGGAAACGGTCTTTAAAGAAGTTGCTGAAGAAATGGGCGGACGCGCGGAAACCGACGTTCAGCTTATGTACCCAGGGTTCCGTTTTGATGAAATGGATCCGGTTGTCGATATCGCAAAAGCCGCTGCGGAACGCATTGGTCGTCCATCGCCTGTGCTGACGAGCGGCGGCGGCAGCGACGCGAACATCATCAACGGCCACGGCATTCCGACGGTCAATCTATGCGTCGGTTACGAGGAAATCCACACGAAAAACGAGCGCATGCCGGTAGAAGAGCTTGAGAAACTGACCGAGCTATTGGTTGAAATCGTTAAAGAAGCAGCGATTCGTTAATTTTATACGTTAAGGCTGTCCCGGAAGGTCATAAAATATGGCTTTCTAGGGCAGTTTTTTTATGTGTAAAGCTGATGTTTTTTTGCGGTAAGGATGTTCGCAATTAACTAAGCTGCTTGTTATTGCAAATGGATTGGAGTGAGATTGCGCTGCAGGGGCCTGTCCCGCGCAGTCCCTCCGGTGTCAGCCCCTTCCGCTCCATCTCTATTTTTAGAGTGGAAATGAAATTCATCTGTCTATGAAGTCAGGGTTAACTATTTTTTCAACATCTCAAAATTAGATGGAACTATTGATGAAGCGTTGAAGGTTTATCAGTCGCTCTGCCACTATAATGTCCAACTAAGCGTCGTTACCTAGCCGGGGAAACGAATCAAAGCAGTCGCTGTTTTACATAAAAAATATAACGAAATCTAAAAGCCTCACCGCGCACACGGGCTGGCCGGAGCGATGAGACAAGCGCCCCTTTTGGCTCATTGCGGGAGGCATGCCCCCAAGCGGAAGGCGGCTGTTTAGAGATAAACCGATCAATAAACGATCCATCTCGCTCTCTTGTCCAATTAATCAGCATCCACTAGCTGATGAAACCAACAGATTTTCTTTCTCGCACAAAGTAATTCAAAAGATACCTAAAGATAACAAGAAAAGGTGAACCGGATGCCTGTTCGCCTGTTTTTTGATACACTGAAAGAAAAGGAAAGCGAAGCGATTGCTATGGCTGGGCGAGTTATTTTCCATATTGATATGAATAGCTTTTATGCATCGGTCGAACAGGCACATGACCCGACGCTTAAAGGAAAAGCGCTGGCGATTGCGGGGAATCCGAAAGAGCGGCGGGGCATCATCGTCACATGTTCGTACGAAGCTCGGGCATACGGGATTTACACGACGATGCAAGTGCACGAGGCGAAGAAAAAGTATCCGGGCCTGCTCGTCATGCCGCCGAACTTCGATCGTTACCGCGAAGCGTCGCGGTCGATGTTCGAGATTTTGCGCACGTATACCGATGCCGTCGAACCGGTGTCGATTGATGAAGCGTATATCGATGTGACGTCTTTATCTAACGACCGACATCCACTGGAAATCGCGGAAGAGCTGCAAAAGCGCATTCTCGCGGAACTCGATTTGCCGTGTTCACTCGGCATCGCACCGAATAAATTTCTCGCAAAAACAGCGTCCGATATGAAAAAACCGCTTGGTATCACCATCCTCCGGAAACGGGATATTCAGCGCATTTTGTGGCCGAGAAAGCTTGTTGAGATGCACGGCATCGGCGAGAGCACGGCAGCGAAATTGAACGGGCTGAAGCTCTATACGATCGGTGATTTGGCGAATGCTCCGGACGGTTTGATAAAAGAAAAGATGGGAAAAAACGGCGTTCGACTGCAAGCACGCGCTAGGGGAGAAGACAGCCGCGAAGTGGATCCTGATTCGATCTATGACCGGAAAAGTGTCGGGACGTCGACGACTTTGCCGATCGATGAAACCGATCTGGAGAACTTGAAAAAGATATTCCGGACATTGAGCACGAAAGTGGCGGCCAGGCTCCATGCGAAAAACTTGGCAGGGCCGACCGTCAGCATCCAGACGCGTAGCTCCGACTGGAAAAACCGTACCCGCAGCATCACCTTGAACAATACGCTGTGGAAAGAACAAGACATCCTGCAGCAAGCCTGGCAGCTGTTCGAGACGCATTGGAACGGCGAACCGCTGCGGCTCGTCGGGGTGACGGTGTCGAACGTCGTCGATAAAGGCGATATGACCGAACAATTGTCGCTGTTCAATTTCGAAGAGCACGCAAAAGACGAACCGATTTTGGACTTGGTCGCGAAACTCGAGAGCCGTTTCGGAAAAGGCGCCGTTTCGCGGGGCATCGGCTACCGCCAGTCGACACATGATGCACAAACGAGTTTAAGCAAAGATTTCCTGAGCGACCACGAAAGGAAGAAACGCTAATGCAAGTAGTATTTTTAGGTACAGGCGCGGGCATGCCGTCAAAACAGCGCAATACATCGGCGCTCGCTTTAAAACTGCTCGAAGAACGCGGAACGGTGTGGCTGTTCGACTGCGGTGAAGCGGTGCAGCACCAGATTCTACGGACCTCGATCAAGCCGCGGAAAATCGAGAAGATCTTCATCACCCATATGCACGGCGACCATATTTTCGGCTTGCCGGGACTGCTCGGCTCGCGCTCGTTCCAAGGCGGGGAAGAACCGCTCGATTTGTACGGTCCGAAAGATCTGAAAGATTATGTCGAGATGACTTTAAAATTAAGCAGGACGCATTTAACTTACCCGATCCGTTTTCATGAAGTGACTGAAGGCATCATTTTCGAAGACGAACTGTTGAAAGTCGAAGCTGGCTTGCTGGAGCACGTCATCCCTACATATGGATATCGCATCGAACAGAAGGATTTGCTTCCGAAACTCGATATCGACAAAGCACGCGAACTCGGAGTGCCGAAGGGTCCGCTTCTTTCTAAACTGAAAGCCGGTGAAACGGTGGAATTGCCGGACGGAGGCTTGGTCAAGTCCGAAGAAGTCACCGAAGCGGCACAGCAAGGCTTTACCGTGACGATCCTCGGCGATACGCGTTTATGCAAAAAGTCAGAGGAACTTTCAAGAGATGCTCATCTCGTCGTCCACGAAGCGACGTTTGACGGGGCAACGAAGAAACTTGCGAAAGAATACGGCCATTCGACGACGCTCGATGCCGCCGCAGTTGCGGCAGATGCGAATGCTGGGAAACTGCTCGTCAATCATTTGAGCGCACGCTTTTTACCTGAACACGAAAAAGAGCTGCTCGCGGCGATGCGTCAAATTCACGCAAACAGTGACATTGCGCATGACTTTGATGAATATGCCTGGAATAAAAAAGAGCATCACTTAATGAAACTGGAATAATACTAAAGAGACGTTTTCAAGTAGTTGAATAGCATACTACGGAAAACGTCTCTTTTTTAGATCCACCAGAACGAAAGGACGTGCACAGCAATGGATGCTAAAACTGTCATGCAGGAACTTGAGGTATTTGGAAAAGAACGAACGAAAAAAATGTGCTTGTCGAGCGGTGCACATGAACCCGTTTAGTGAAGAAAATAGATTTTGTTAAGAGTCCATAAAAGTTCTTTTCAGGTACCATTCTGATTTACTCGATAGGCTGGATATTTTTGATTGTTATGCAATAGCTAAAGGAAAAGGAAGAGAAATTTGGCTATTTCCTTACTCCGACTTTCTGTTGATTTCAGTTGATCCGAAGATCCGCCTGGTGCGCTCTTTCGAAGTTCTAGAATTGCTTCATGGCTCAAGCGGACTATGCGTTCGGGGGAACTATGCGTATTTTTTCGATCCGCACGACAGCGACGGCAAGCTATACCAATGGAAGATCGGAACCGAAACCCTGGAGCTTTTGGGTGCTCTCCCAGCAAGAGCTAGAGGACTGAATAACGCTGATTTTGACTATTAACGACTAAAAATTTTCAGAACATTGAATTTTTCATCCACATAGAGATAAAACTAGGAGGAACATTATGCACGCATTAGTGATCGGAGCAACAGGAGCAACTGGGAAAGACCTGGTCGAATTGTTATTGCAAGACGTTTCGTTTGAACAAGTTGATATTTTTGTCAGAAGGTCCTTGGACATCCGGCATGACAAGTTAAAAATCCACGTGATTGATTTTGATAAGCCGGAAGAATGGGTGCATCTAGTAAAAGGCTATGTGCTGTTTTCCTGCCTCGGGACGACGATCAAAGCGGCCGGAAGCAAGGGAAATCAGTGGAAAGTGGATTACGGTTACCAATACGAATTCGCAAAAGCGGCAAGGGAAAATGGTGTCGAACGCTACGTGTTGGTCTCAGCCGACTTTGCTTCACCGAAAGCCCGCAGTTTTTACTCGAGGATGAAAGGCAAGCTCGAAGAAGCCGTAATCGAGCTGGTATTCCCATATATAACGATCTTCAACCCGCCGATACTGGAGCGTAAAAACAGCGACCGGGTGATGGAGAATCTCGGGCTCAAAGCGATACAGCTGATCAATAAAGCAGGCATTCTGCGCTCCCAGCAACCGCTCCCGACCGAAATCCTCGCACAAGCGATGATCAACTCGGCGCAAAAGGATGACAAAGGCTTAACTGCTTTAAAAGGAAAAGCCATTTGGGAACGTGCGGGTGCAAATGCTAATTAGTTCAACCCGCATACTACTTACAGAAGATAAGCTTAAAGAACTTTAGAAATAGGAGAAGCTGCATGAAGAAAAAATTATGGATTATCGTACTCGCATTAGCTGTCCTCATTTCAGTTGTCTTGGTATGGATATTTTCATTCAAGGAACCCGAAAGCGACTCGATTGAGACAACCGATGTGGAAATGGACGCAAGTTATAACCTGGATGTAACAATGGACGAAGCCGGTGCTTTTCGTATTGCTGCTTCTATCAGAGTGAAAAACACATCTGACGAGAAGTGGAGTGAACTAGGCTTTTACCTGGTACCGAACGCCATGAATCCAGATGAGACGGATGGCTATCAAGGTGAAGCTGCAACCGTAGACATTTCCGCGGTCACCGCCGAGGGTGAGGCAACAACTTATCAGCTTAGCAATAATGCTTTGATGATTGAGTTGGAAGAAGCGCTAGAACCGGGGGACAGCCGTGAAGTGGCAGTAGTCTATACACTGGGATTGCCGGAAAACGGCATGCGCTTGTCGCAAGTGGACGATAATTATTATTTGGCGCATTGGTATCCGATGCTCGCAAGTTTTGAAGACGGTTGGCAAATTCATGATTATGACCCAAAAGGGGAGTCCTATGCGACCGGTTACGGAGAGTATATCGTGAGTTATGAGCTGTCAAAGGATTACCTAGTCGCGACATCGGCACAGGACGGAACGATCAGAGCCAGTTCTTCCGGAACAGTGCAAGGAGATATGATCAAGGATTTTTACATGGCTGTGATGGACCCGGAAGATTGGGAAATGAAAAGCCGGAAAGTCAATGACACGACTTTTCGAGTGTTTGCACCGAGTGGGTCGGATATTTTAGCCGATACGACAGACCTTGCTGCTGATGCGCACAGTTATTTTGAAGAAATGATCGGCGAGAACCCGTCGAAAGAACTGGATATCATAGCCAATGACGGCTATATGGAATACCCAAACATCATCGAAGTGGCCACAGATGAGGCAAATCTCGCATACATTCTCGTTCATGAAATCGCGCATCAATGGTTTTATTTAATGGTGGGCAATGATCCGTTTAACGAGGCGTGGTTGGATGAAAGTTTAACCGAATTTGCGATGGCGCTATTCCTCAGTGAATACGCCGGTGACGACGATATCGGCTTCCAAGGGGCTGCAGCGTACGCAGACTCTTACACGACAGCAACGCACGCCAATATCCCATTGGACGAATTTGAAGAGTCGGTATACTACGCAACAATTTACGGGGAAGTGCCGATGCTTTTGAAAGCGTTTTTTGATGACAATGGGGGAACGGAAGCGGCGTTTGAATTTCTAGCGGCATACTACGTGGAGTTCCAATACCAGCAAGTGGATACCGATGACTTTAAGGCGTTTTTTGAAGACTACTTTAAAGGAGATCAACAGGAGTTTTTGGACAGCTGGCTGCAATAAGAAAAAGCATGGAAACTTTCGATTGGTTTCTTTTCATTATTCGGTTAGCCTTTTGAATGTGTATTTTAATTTGAAATGATGTCTTCGCCGCAAGCTACTAGATCTGTAATCAGGTGCAATTCAACTTAAAATGAAATTCATCATCAGAAGTTGAAGAATTACGAAATCGGTGGAAAGAACATTTGCATGAGAAGACGGACACTAAAATTTCCTTTATTTATGACGAAAATCAAATTTCTTACAAAAAAAATGAAAACCGCGAGGCATTGCAGATGATAGCGCTTTCTTCCTTGCGAAAACTCCAAAATGATGGTCTGGGAACAGCCTGCAGGGCAATAAGGGTTTGCGCCGGCTCGAAACAGTTTGTATAATAAGTTATAAATATTAAATAGAATGAATTATTATTCAAGTATTTCAATGCATTTGATTTAAGAGAGGGTTGAAAACAGTTGTCATATACACAAACAGAAAAAACCATCAAAGAACAATCATCTTCTGAATACATAAAAGCCGTTCATAAAGAAGTCGAAGACCGGAATTCGGGAGAAGCAGAATTTTTGCAGGCGACTTGGGAAGTCTTCGATTCGTTGCAGCCGGTATTTGAACAGCACCCTGAATATGTGGAACAGGGCATCTTGGAACGCATTTCCGAGCCGGAACGCTTTATTGCGTTTCGTGTAACATGGGAAGATGACGCGGGCAATGTCCATGTCAACCGGGGATATCGTGTTCAATTCAACAGCACGCTCGGACCTTTTAAAGGCGGCCTGCGCTTCCATCCTTCCTTAACGGCAAGTGTCGTCAAATTCCTTGGATTTGAACAAATATTTAAGAACGCATTGACCGGCTTGCCGATCGGCGCCGGTAAAGGCGGCTCTGATTTTGATCCGAAAGGAAAATCCGATCGCGAAATCATGCGTTTCTGCCAAAGTTTCATGACAGAGCTGACACGGCACATCGGTCCGGATATCGATGTTCCAGCAGGGGATATCGGTGTCGGCAAACGGGAAATCGGTTATCTGTTCGGCCAGTATAAGCGTCTTCGCAATGCCTCTGAAGCAGGTGTCTTCACCGGCAAAAATCCGGATAATGGCGGAAGCCTGATCCGCAAGGAAGCGACCGGATATGGAACTGTCTACTTTGTCGAAGAAATGCTGAAAGACCAGGGACATTCGTTTAATGGTAGCAAAGTCATCGTATCAGGTTCGGGAAATGTCTCGATTTATGCAATGGAAAAAGCCGTTGAATTCGGTGCCACGGTTGTCGCGTGCAGTGATTCGGAAGGTTATATCTATGATCCGGATGGCATCAACGTCGAAACGGTTAGGCAATTGAAGGAAGTCGAAAGAAGACGGATTTTCGATTACCTTGAAAGCCATCCGAATGCAAAATACGGCATCGATAGATCGGAAATTTGGCGAATTCCATGCGATATCGCCTTGCCTTGCGCAACACAAAACGAAATCGATAGAGAAAGTGCCCGCGCCTTGGTCGAAAACCGGGTGAAAGCCGTCGGAGAAGGCGCCAATATGCCTTGTACAGAAGAAGCTGTCCGTGTGCTGACGCAAAACGGGGTGTTATTTGCTCCAGCAAAAGCAGCCAATGCAGGTGGCGTAGCGGTTTCTGCGATGGAGATGTCCCAGAACAGCATGCGTTATTCGTGGACAGCCGAAGAAGTGGATGAAAAACTGCTGCAGGTCATGAAGAACATTTACAAGACATGCAACGATACTGCAGAACAATATGGTTCACCGGGCAACTTGATTATCGGAGCCAATATTGCAGGATTTAAAAAAGTTGCTGACGCGATGATCAGCCATGGCTTAAGCTAAGTTGGCTAAGCAGATAAGCGAATAGTAAAGGTTATTATACTGCCGTCCCCGGGATACATTACTTCCGGGGGCATTTTTTTGACTAGTCAATGGTTCTAACTACTACCACTCGAAAAAAAACTTCAAGGACATCGTAATCGTGGAATAAAAGAGCACGGAAATTAAAAAAGTGGGAAAATGGGTTTCTTTCTCACTAGGCAATTCATGTTTGAACACAGTGTAAATCATCGCCCCGGAAACAAGCGAAAAAATAATGGATTTGAAAAGTGGAGTTAGTTCAGTCGTCAATGCAACAGTCCAACCGACAACAATCCCAACAGCCAGTATATAGCGGCCGTATTTATTGTATTCGACCGGAAACTTTCGCCACATATCATGGGCAACCGCCACGAAATGCGGGCCAATCGCGACGCAATAAAACAGTGCCTGAATCGCGGATACTTCGAAAGACAGCACCGAGTACGAGACGAGGGCGTTATAAAGTGCATAGAACGCAATGACTGACCAAAAGGAGGATGTGCGGGAAATATAGTTTCGCTGGATGAAGATCTGAATGCCGACAAATAATACAATACCGAGAAGGCCGATAAAATAGATTTCCGACTCCATCGTAAACCGGCGATAGGGCTCTTGAATATCGGCCTGCTGCTTGTGCAGTGTCGGGAGCAGATAGACAAAAATATACGAAACAGCCAAGCCCCCTGAAAACGAAAACCATTTCATCCGCTTAAGTTTTTCATTAGGGACAAGAACGCTCGCAAAGAAATGAATCAGGATGAATACAATGCCGATCAAGAACGGAATCAATAGCATGACCCAATCCTCCTGTCAGATGTTTATAGGTGGTGAAATATAAAAAAATATTGCTATATTGTATATCATGTCGTATTTAAAAACGATAAAACTGTTGTAGAGGCATTCTTATAACAATGAATGCTGACAGCGTAACGGAATATCCATGCACTATTTTTGTGAAACTTGAATTGTGTTTTACACAAGGGCGCGATTTTCTCAAAAAGACCAATCACAATTAAGGTTAAGGTGCTTGGAATGGTGGTCATTTTTCATTATATTACATTTAATTCCCCTGATTGTTTATTCAGCGCAGTGCCGGGAATCTCAATCGGGCAAGCCGGTAAATATTCTGCATGACAGCCTTTCCGACGGCATAGATAGGAATGACAAGGATCATGCCGATGATTCCGGCAAAACTTCCGCCAATATATAGAAGAAAAATAATCGTTACCGGATGGACTTCTAGTTTATGGCCCATGACGTTTGGAGATATGAGATTGCTCTCCAATTGCTGGATAATGATGATGGCGATGGCAGTCCAGAGTGCCAGAATCGGATCCTGAAAAAATGCCACAATCAGAACAGGCACAGCGCCTATGAAGGGTCCGAGAAACGGAATCAGGTTGGTGAACAACGCAACAAGCGCCAGTATCACCGCATATTGCAAGCCGAGCAGCATATAGGCAATCAGGCTCAGCGCACCGACGAACAGGCTGACAATCGCCTGTCCCTGGATATAGGCGCTCAAGTTTTCATCCATATCCTGCAGGATTTTGCGCCCTTCCTCACGCGAATCATAAGGCAAAATCTTTAGGAACCTGTCAGGCAGGCGCTCGCCATCCTTCAGCAGAAAAAACAGTACGAATGGGACGATGACCAGTTTGGACACCATGCTGAAAAAGCTGCCGATAAAGCTCATAAGACTAGAACCGAAGCCTGCAGAAGTAGCGAAAAAATCATCCATCAATGTGGATGGCTGAAGCGCAGGCATGACGTCCTGTTCTTCGATGTATTGCCACCAGTCACTTTCCAGCGCCATATCGATCCAGTTCTGCACCCGTTCGGCAATGGCCGGGAAATTATTGATAAGGGCCATTATCTGGTTCGCCAATAACGGCCCGAGCCAGCTGCCAAGGAGGAAGATGACGATGGTGAAAATCATGAAAATCGAAAGAATGGCCGTTACGCGACCCGTCCGTTTTTCAAGTAACCGGACGAGTGGCCGGAATATGTAATAGAGGATACCACCAACGATGATCGTCGGTGCGATGGTTGAGAAGATGACGCGAAAAGGATAAAGAAGAAACGGCATGCGAGCCGCCAGATAGATAATGATAAGTATGAGAACAACGCTGTAAAGAAATAGAAACCATCTTGTTTTCGGCATGTGCTGTCCCCCTAGCTTCCGGCTGCTTTTTTTTTGCAGAAACAGCACTTTGTTCCCTTATTACCTATAAGGCATGTCGTTAAACAATTATAGGGATCCGTAGATGTTGTTGCTTTGTAAAAAAGATAAAAACAACCCGAATAGAAATTATGAAAACATGTTCGCTTGTTGAATTAAAAGTTCTTAACAAGCACAATGATAATTTATCAAACAAGTATACGGTAATCTGACACCCCACTTTTATGGAATACAAACCAAATATACTCGTGATTAACCAGCAACTGGGTTTCTTTCTTTTTTTTTGAAGTGAAAACTGGGATATTTCGAGAATTATTGAGTTTTATCTTAATAGTTACATAGAAGGCGTCAGCATCGCTTACTTGAATGACGAAAACTATTATTACTGTGTCTGGAAAAGGTGAGTTTCTGTTGTTTGACGATTTCTAAGCAGGATCTTTCAATTTCAAGTCCCTCTGCACTCTATTCTCTTTGACAACTTAAATATAATCAGGTATATTTGGTTTGTGGTATATTCAAATAATCAAATATTAAAATATATAAGAGAAGAAGGTAGTATTATGCGACAGAAATTCTTTTTGTCCGGTAATTTCAAAGGGTATAACTTGGCGGCTTTTCAAAAAGATTTATTGGCAGGAGTTGTAGTTGGAGTAATAGCCATTCCACTTGGGATGGCTTTTGCGATCGCTTCCGGAGTCAAACCGGAGTATGGGATTTATACCACAATCATCGCCGGGGTTATCATTTCCCTATTTGGCGGGTCTAAATTTCAAATCGGGGGGCCAACTGGTGCCTTCATCCCGATATTATTTGGGATTGTCATGGTCTATGGGTATGAAAATTTATTGATTGCCGGTTTTTTAGCAGGTATCTTTCTCTTATTAATGGGATTTTTCAAGTTGGGAACCCTTATCAAATTCATTCCGAGGTCGGTTACGATTGGCTTCACCTCTGGGATAGCCATCATCATTTTTGTTGGCCAAATCGCTAATTTCTTAGGGTTGGCGGGCGTGGAAAAGAAAGAATCCTTCTTCGAAAACATAATTGAAATCGCCCGTAACATAGATACGATTAATATTTATAGTGTGATAACTGCAGGGATTTGTTTAGTGACGGTGCTGTTAACACCTAAATTGTTCCCTAAAATTCCAGGTCCATTAATCGGGCTCGTTCTCTCGACAGTGATCGCAGCAATTTTCTTTGCAGAGCATGTACCGACCATCGGAAGTACATTTGGCGCCATCCCTAATACTTTGCCGCAATTCGGAATTCCGAATATAACACTTGATAACGTGATACAAATGATCAGGCCGGCACTGGTCATTGCGATACTGGGCGGCATCGAATCCTTATTGTCTGCAGTAGTAGCAGACGGGATGACGAATACGAAACACAATTCCAATAAAGAGCTGATGGGTCAAGGGTTAGCGAATATGATTACCCCTCTTTTTGGTGGGATACCAGCAACAGGCGCGATTGCCAGAACAGCCACTAATATAAAAAATGGAGCCGTCTCTCCATTATCAGGAGTTATCCACAGCTTGGTTGTGTTGCTGATTCTTCTGTTATTTGCTCCTTATGCTTCTAGTATTCCTTTGGCCAGCATGGCCCCGATTTTGATGGTGGTGGCTTGGAATATGAGTGAAAGACATGTGTTTATGTATGTGCTGAAAACAAGAACAGGAGATTCACTTGTTCTGATCGTCACCTTTTTGTTAACGATTTTTGTCGATTTAACTGCAGCAGTTGAGTTTGGGCTTATTCTGGCGATTATTTTGTTTACTAAGCGTATGAGCGAGAATTTGGTGACTGCCAAAGCATTACCTAATTTAGAAAGTAAAAATAAAAAAGTAGAGACAGGCGTGGTAAACGAAGGTCATGATTGCCCGCAGATTGCCATTTTCAACGTTGAAGGCCCCTTGTTTTTTGGTGCAGCCATGACGTTTGAACACACCATTATGAGCGCAATCAATTACAAACCAAAAGTGTTGCTCTTGCGGATGGGGAAGGTCCCTTTTATTGATATCACCGGGGAAGCCAGTTTAGCAAGCATCGTTCGAGACTTTAATAAGCATGGAGTTGTTTTGCTATCCGGTTTGTCCGATCAAACGAAAGTGATGTTACAAAAAACCGGACTGTATGAGACCATTGGCCAGGAAAACATTTTTGAACACACGGGCGAAGCCATCAATTATGCGTTAGAACATTTGGACAGAAATAAATGTTTAGGCTGTAAACACTTCGCTTTCAAGGAATGCACAAAGCTGTCTCAATCGACAACGATAGATCCGAAAGAGTAAAAGCACTTTCAACGAAGTAAATTTTTAAGAGGAAAGGAAATAAATTTATGTTGAATATGGATATGCAGCAATTCAAAGCGGATTTTTTTAAAGCCTTGGCGCATCCCTTGAGAATTAAAATACTTGAAATTTTAGCTGAAGGAGAAAAAAGCGTAAATGAAATCCAAAACATCCTTGGGAGCGAAGGTTCAGCGGTTTCCCAGCAGCTGATGATATTAAGAAATAAAAATATTGTTTCGGGCACCAAAGAAGGAAACCGTGTCATTTATTCGTTAAGAGACCCGATGATCATCGAATTGCTCCAAGTTGCTCGGCAAATTTTTAATAATCATCTTGTTAGCACCATTTCGATGTTTGATAAGTTACAGGAAAAAGAAGAAATAGAAGATAAAAAAAGAAATGTTGAAGAGTAAAGATGGCTATTATTATTTACTAACTTAATTGATCCATCTAGCAGTAAGGCTTTGATAAGTATGGGAAACAAGAGAGGGAGTTTGGACTTTCGGCCATCACGATAGGATTTATTATGTGCTTAATGATGGTCGTCGGTTTTTTTGTATATTACCTAGTAGGCATTTGAACATCTAATGAAATTTCATTGCATGATTAATGCCTTTCGTCACTTTCCTCAGTTGTCATTTCCCAAAATGAATTTGTCCCGCTGATTACGCATCCTTTAGTCTGTTTGATCATATGGTGAGTAAGTCATCCTATATATCTGAGTTGAATATATTTATAGTCTGAATTTTCAGTGTATAATTCAATTTAAGATGCTATAATGAAGTTGTATCTATTGAATTATAATTTCGCTCAGCTAATTAGACTAAAAGAGATGGAGGGATTCCAATGAATGGGAAAAAAATCAGTGTGATTATTTTTGCATTTGTGTTAGTCCTTGTATTGGGTGCCTGTAATCAAACAGGTGAAGAAACTGAAGGCACTGAAGAAACTGAAGAAACCGAAGAAAGTTCTCAAGTTACGTATGAGAGTCACGTAGAAGGGATTATAGAACAAAGTTGCATTAGTTGTCATGGGGGCGATTCACCTTCTTTAATGGAGTTTAAAGAAGACCCAGACACTTATATTGCCCAGTCACAGGGGCCAAGACTTGATAACTACGAAGATTTGGTCGTCTTAGTCAATGGCGATGATGCGGGTGCATTAATGCGTAGACTCGATGACGGTTCAAATACAGAGGACGGAGAACCGGGCAATATGTATGTCAACCTAGGCAGTACGGAAGAAGAAAGACAAGAAGAACTTGCCATCATTAAAGA
Source organism: Planococcus sp. ISL-109 (assembly GCF_018613655.1). Classification (GTDB taxonomy): domain Bacteria; phylum Bacillota; class Bacilli; order Bacillales_A; family Planococcaceae; genus Planococcus. The sequence continues at coordinate 723,263 of NZ_JAGGPW010000004.1, read as the reverse complement.
ATGGGTCGGGAGTTGGAGTTTAAAACGCTCTGATGAACTGACGGAAGAAGAACGAGCAGAAATCACTGCAGTTCGAGAGTAGTTCCATTTCAAGCTTTATCCTCCAATTTCACTGCATTTCAGGGAGCTTTTTTAGCTCCCTTTTTTACGTTCTTAATTAATGAATAATTGAAAACTCTAAGGCTATTATCAATGCTAACACTACCAAGAAGGGACCAATTATTATGATTGGTCTTTTTAAATACCTGTCTTTCTTTATTGGCCATAAATATAAGAACAGTCCAGGCAATTTATGGTGGTTAAGGAGGGCAACAAGCAGCAGAAAATTAACCGAGGCAAATATGAAGTTCCGATTAAAGTACATTTTCAAACCGAAATAATATTTCTTAATACCAGCTTAACGTTGGCTTCATAAAAGAGCTCTATGCTTATTGGGAGTCTTACATATACATACAAAAAGGCCGATTTAAAATTTGAGGGGGAAATGATATGAAAAAAACATTTTGGAGTTCGGCGTCATTGTGTCTGGCAGTGTTTTTAGCAGGTTGCGGCAGTGAAGAAAGTGGAACGGAAATGGAATCTGAAGAAGCCGGAGCCGGTGTTTCCGGTGCTTTGGATTTCTATACGTCCCAGCCGGATGCGGATGCACAAGCTTTAGTGGATGCCTTTAAAGAACAGAACCCGGAAATCGATATCAGCATTTTCCGCTCTGGCACTGAAGAAGTCGTATCGAAAATCCAGGCGGAAAACCAGGGAGGCAATATCCAGGCGGATGTTCTGCTGGTTGCCGATTCAGTGACCTTTGAGAATTTCAAGGCGGAAGGGTTGCTGTTAGCCTATGAATCACCTGAAGCAGAATCGATTGATGAAGCATTCGTCGATCCAGACGGCACTTATTCAGGCACCAAAATCATGGCGACCGGCCTGGTCGTCAATACCAATGAAGTGACAGAGCTTCCAACGAGCTGGAACGCCTTAACTGATGAAGCGACGAGCGGTCAGGCCGTCATGCCGAGTCCGCTTTATTCCGGTGCAGCCGCCTATAACCTCGGTGTGATAACTCGCCAGGAAGGCATGGGCTGGGAGTTTTACGAAGCGTTACGCGCCAATGACATCACCATCACCCAAGGCAACGGGGCTGTGTTGGAAAGCGTCGCGACCGGTGACAAAAATTACGGTATGATCGTCGATTTTCTAGTGGCGCGTGCGAAAAGTGAAGGGTCTCCGGTTGAATTAGTTTATCCGGAAGAAGGCGTTCCGGTCATCACTGAGCCAGTTGGTATCATGGCGAATACGGAAAACGAAGAAGCATCTAAGGCATTTGTTGATTTCATCTTGTCAGAAGAAGGCCAGCAATTGGCTTCTGAGCAGGGCTATACACCGATTAGGGAGGGGCTAGAAGCACCTGAGGGCTTGAAGACATTGGATGAAATGACCATTATGGATGCACAAGCGGTTGAGTTATTGGAAACGCGTGAAGAAGACAAAGCTGAATTCGGCCAGATTTTCGGCCAGTAATCAGTAGCTTGAATTTCGATGTGAGGAGTTACGGATATGACAGTAAAACAGCCAATGGTTGAAGAGAGAAAGAAGAGGGATTCCTCTTTTTCTCTCTTTTTTCAAAATAAGAATCTGTATAAAGTGATTGGCCTGTTAGCCGTTTTTGCGTTTTTCCTGCTGCCGGTGCTGCGGCTCGTCTGGCTGAGTTTTGTTGATGACGGCTCCCTGACGCTGCAGTATTACACGGAAGTGCTGAGGGAACCTGCGACTTGGAAGACGGTGCAGAACACTTTGATAATCGTAGCGGGTTCGACGATCTTGGCATTGGTGCTGGGGGTTCTGTTTTCCTGGATTGTAGCTTATGTCCAGCTGAGCGGAAAACGGACCATGCAGCTCTTTATCTTCCTGCCATTCATCATTCCTTCCTATATTACGACATTGGCCTGGACGCAATTTTTCAGCGCATCTGGTCCGGTGACAGCGGTGCTGTCCTTTCTGCCGGGAAGTCTAGAAGCGCCGAACCTATACAGCATTGGCGGAATCATCCTGCTGCTCGGGATTTCGCATTATCCGCTGGTGTATTTGTTTACGGTTAACGTTTTCCGGAAAATTCCTCGTGAACTGGAAGAGGCCGCTGCGACAAGCGGGCTGTCTAAAAAGCGGGCGTTCCGGAAAGTGGTGCTGCCATTGGCGCTGCCCGGTATTGCCAGCGGTGGGCTGATCGCGTTTCTGTCAAATCTGGATAATTTCGGGATTCCGGCATTTCTCGGGACTCCAGCCAATATAAGGGTTTTGAGCACCTATATTTACGAGCAGGTAGTCGGATTCGGTCCTTCTGCGTTTTCTCGGGCAGCCGTGCTGTCGGTCATTCTCGGGATCATTGCATTACTGGGGACAGTACTGCAATGGTTCCTGCTGCGCCGCAGCCGCGTCAATGAAACGAATAGAAGCGATTCGACGCCGCGCATCTATTTATCTGCCGGCAAACAAAAGCTGTTGGAGGCGTCACTGTGGATTTTCCTATTGGTAACGAGCTTGATGCCGCTGATCACAATGGGCGCTTTGTCGCTCATCTCAGCTTATGGGGTTCCCTTCAATCTGGAGAATCTGTCTCTGCGGAATTACGAATACGTCTTTTTGACGGATTCCAAGCCCATTTCGGCTTTAACGAACAGCCTGCAGCTGGCCTTTTTCACCATGCTAGTCTGTCTGGTGCTCGGGACGGCGATGGCGTATTTGCGCTTTAAGTATCCGGACTGGAGTACGAAAGCCGCAGAGCTGTTCATGACCATTCCGTTTGCGCTTCCGGGTACGGTATTTGCGTTGTGCATGATCTTCATGTGGCTGGAGCCGGTTCCGGGATGGAATCCGGGCATTTACGGCACAGTGTGGATATTATTCATTGCGTATGCCACTCGTTTCTTGGTGCTGCAGGTCAGAGGGAGCTATACGGCATTTCTGCAAATCGACCCATCGATGGAAGAAGCAGCGCGGACTTCTGGCGCTGCCGGCTGGGTCAAATGGCGACGGATTTTACTGCCGCTGCTGTTTCCGGGCATTCTCAGCGGTGCGCTGCTGGTGTTCTTGATGGCACTCACTGAATTGACGGTTTCTAGCCTATTGTGGTCTTCCGGTTCTGAGACGATCGGCGTCGTCATTTTCGGTTACGAACAGGCAGGCTATTCCACTTACTCTACCGCATTTTCAACGGTGCTCGTGCTGGGCATCCTGCTCAGCGGTGGACTATTTATGTTGCTTGGCAAGCTTTGGGACAGAAAGGTGCTGAAAAACAAATGATCAAAGTGAACAATCTATCGAAAAAATACGGTTCGTTTACCGCGCTGCACTCAATCAATCTGGAAATCGGCAACGGGGAATTTATTGCCGTGCTGGGTCCTTCCGGATGCGGCAAAACGACCTTGCTGAAGCTGCTGGCAGGCTTTATGGGACCGACGGAAGGAACCATCGCTATGGACGGCACAGTTCTGGCATCGACCAAGCGCGTCCTGCCGCCTGAAAAGCGCAACATTGGCATGGTGTTTCAGTCGTTTGCCCTATGGCCGCACATGACTGTTGGAGAACACGTCAAATTTCCGTTGAGCTACCATCCTAATAAAATCAAAGAAGGCAAGAGAGAGCTGCAGAATCGAATCGATGATGTGCTGAAGCTTGTCGGATTGAATGCCTTGGCTGAACGCTATCCGTCAGAACTGTCGGGCGGCCAGAAGCAACGTGTTGCGCTGGCCAGGGCCATCGCGCCATTGCCGAATCTGCTGTTGATGGACGAGCCGCTTAGTGCGTTGGATGTCGAACTGCGGATGGAGATGCGCAAGGAGATTCAAAAGCTGCACCGGGAAACCAAAGCTTCCATCGTTTTTGTCACGCATGATCAGGGCGAAGCGTTAGCCATCGCTGATAAGATTGTCGTCATGAACCAGGGGCGCATTGAACAGATAGCGCCGCCGGAAATTCTATATACACGCCCGGAAACGGAATTTGTGGCGACCTTTGTCGGCAAATGCAATCTGGTGCAAGGACAATGGCAGAATGGCCGATTTGTTCCGGCCATCGATCCGAAGAATGTCTGGCCGGATCTCGGTGTGGCGAACACCTTCAAGGAAAGCGGCATTTATCCGGTACGACCGGAGCAATTTCTGCTGATGCCGGCAGAAAGCGATGGCTTGCAGGGGATTGTGTCCTTTGTCCAATACCAGGGCCACGAAATCCACTATACGATCGAAGTCGGCGAAGAAACCTGGACCATCCATGAATCAGTATTTGCGTCGCGCTTCAATATAGGCGACTTTGTCAGCATTTCTTTGAAGGCTCCGACGATTCACTGGGAAGAAACTTAATTATTAATGTAAGTAAGAGGAGGAATTATTATCGCCGAAGACAAGGAAATCATAATATTGGACGAATTAATGCAGCAAATCACTTCAAAAAAGTTCAAATATGGCGAAAAACTTCCCTCCGAAAATGAGCTTGCCGATAAATTCGGGGTGCCTCGGATGACTGTCCGTAATGCTCTGTTAAAACTGGAAGAACGGGGCTATATCTATTCAAAGCAAGGCAAAGGCAGGTATTTAAAAGAAGAATCGATACAAATCCAGTTGCATCTGACAGCTAAAAAAAGTTTTACTGAAAAAATGGAGCTCGCAGGCTATAACTTGGAAACACAAAATATTAGCTGCGAAAAAATCAGTTATGATGAACAAATTTATAAGGCTTTGAATGTGAATGAAAATGAAGACGTTTTTAGAGTTTCGCGTCTCCGACTAATAAACGGAGAGCCCATTGCTATCCATAATTCATACGTCAGCCAAGTGATGTTTCCAGCTATTGAGGAAGAAGGCAGTCAAATCCGTTCGATGTTCGCCTATTATCGCAAGCTGGGATATACCGAATTTGCAAGTCGCCAGTCTCTTTTGAGCATTACTTTCCCAACTTTAAAAGAACAACAGCTCCTGTCCTGTAAAAGTCTAGTGCCGCTCATAATCGTAGAAAGTGATTGTGTCGATGCCAAGGAAGGGAAATTATTGGAACACACAAAAATCTTATACCGCAGCGATAAATTCAAATACGACGTCACAATGGATTAGGCCCTGCAGGCGACAGAGAAATTTCTGTCGCCTGTTTTTTTATTTCTTTAAGTTGCGAAGCTGATTTACATAAGCTTTACTAAAGCTTAAAACTCAGCAACTTGGCGACAAGTTACGATGAACTTGTATCGAAGGAGGCAGTGAATATGAAAAGACGCAAAAGAACTGAAATTATGATTCAAGGGAATGAATGTCTAGCCCGAGAATTAGCGGAATCGATTACTCAAAAATACGAATGCCTGGAAATTAGTGCTCCGCAGTATGGCATGACGATGATTAAAATGAGGGAATCTGCGAAAAACTCATTATTTTACCTAGGTGAAGTTCTCATCACCGAAACAAAAGTGGAAATTGAAGGCCGTATCGGGATCGGGATCGTCACGGGCATGAAAGAAGATCTTTCACGAAACCTTGCCATTGTCGATGCTGCTTATAAAGCACAGTTGCCTGAAACAGCTGCGTGGCAACAGCCGTTGTTGGACATGGAACAAGAGATTGCTCGGGCAAGAGTGCGTGAGCAGACACAACTGTTTGAAACAAAAGTAAGTTTTGAAACCATGAAAGTTTAGGCCAACCAAACTACTATTTCAGGAGAGATAAAATGGCGATTGATCAAATACATGATTTGCAGCAAGTCTACCGAAAAATCTTGCACAGCATGTCGCGACCGGGAACCCTCTCTAGTCTCGAGAAGGAGGCGAAAGAGCTAGACTATGAGCAACCTTGCAAAAAAGCAACGATGCTGTGTGCGATGACATTGTTGGATGCTGAAGTCACGTTTCATATTCTGGCGGAAAATGGACGGCTGATTGAGAGAATATCGGAATATACCTCAGCCAAATACGCACCCATTGAAGAGGCGGATTTTATCATCATTTTAGAAAGCGACAGCAAACAAGCAGTTTCTCAGGCGATGCAGCTATGCAAAATAGGCAATCTCATCGATCCCCAGCTTTCATCCACGTGGATTATTGAAAGCAATCGGCATACTGAAACAGGAAATTTGATGTTGTCGGGACCGGGAATCGAACATCATGCCCATCTCCAAACCGGGATGCCAGATGTCTTTTGGCAATCCCGCCGCAGCCGGATTAAAGAATATCCGATGGGTATAGACTTGATTTTTGTGGACGATAATCTAAATGTCGCTTGCATTCCCCGTACGACTTCAGTAACAGAGACGGAGGTGGAGTAAATGGGTTATGTACCTGTAAAAGGCGGCACCCGTGCAATTGAAGCATCTACTCAACGCCTGAAATACGAACGCTTGAAGGACGAAGAGATAGTGGAGATCAAAACCATTCTGTCTTCCATGCGCGGCATGATTGATCAAGTCATGTCAGAAGCGAGCCTGTATTCGCCCGAACTGGCTGCGCTCGCCATTAAACAGGCAACAGGCAGTATGGAGGAAGCTGTATTTTTGATGCGCGCGCACCGTTCGACTTTGCCGCGCCAATATTACAGCCAGACAGTCGAAGCAGAAACAATGTTTGTTGAAAGAAGAATTTCTGCGAGTTTCAAGGACATCCCAGGAGGACAGCTTCTCGGTGCAACATATGACTATACGCACCGATTGCTGGATTTTGATTTGCTGGAAGAACAGCCGAATTCTGTCCAAAGCTGGTTGGCCGAGTACAAAAAACAGTTTAAGAACGTTGAAACAGCTCAGGAACTGGTTTATTTCCCCAAAGTGGTCGACTATCTCCGTCAAGAAGGCTTGTTTGAAACACATGAAAAAAACAACGCCGTACCGAATGATGTCACCAAAAAGAGCTTGCAATTTCCATCCAGCCGCAGCGCCAGGCTGCAAATTTTGACTCGCGGTCAGACCGGCGCAGTCACATCACTCGGCTATGCTTCACTTCGTGGGTACGGCCAGGTTCATCCGACAGTCGGAGAAGTACGCGTCGGCAGGATTCCGATTTACTTGGAATATCCGAACGCAGTGGAACAGGACAGTGACGACGAATTTTATATCGGCGAAATCCGTGTCACGGAAGTGGAATCGTTTGTGCCGGTAAAAGTGAAAAATGACAACAATGAAGATGAATTGGATTTTGAGATTGGCTACGGTGCCTGTTACGGGCAAAACGAAACCAAGGCCATTGCAATGAGCATCCTGGATCAATGCCTGGAACATACCGATGTGGATTTTCCGACCCATGACGAAGAATTCGTCTTGCTTCATATCGATTCGGTAGAATCCACCGGGTTTATCTCCCACTTGAAAATGCCGCATTACGTAACGTTCCAATCCAAGCTGGACAGTATCCGGCAGGTGAAAAAAGGAGTGCAGCCGATTGAAAGCTAATACACATTTCGCCTTTTTTGATGAAGGCTCAAAAAAAGAAATCCGACGCGCCACACTGAAAGCCGTGGCAATACCCGGTTATCAAGTGCCATTCGCTTCAAGAGAAATGCCCATTGCCCGTGGATGGGGAACAGGTGGCCTTCAACTGACCTTATCGTTGATTGGGAAACAGGACGTGCTAAAAGTAATTGACCAAGGAGCAGATGAATCGGTCAATGCCGTCAGCATCAAAAAACTGGTACAGAAAACGACAGGAATCAAAGTAACTGAGCAGACAGAAAAAGCCGACTTGATCCAATCCCGCCACCGCATACCGGAAGTCCCGTTAACGAAAGACCAGATTCTGGTGCTCCAAGTTCCGATGCCGGAACCCCTTCGCGCAGTGGAAGCCAGAGAATATATGACAAAACGCATGCATTCGGAAGATGATTACAGCGGCGTGTGGCTAATGCTGTTCGAACAGATCATGAAGTATGGAAAAACCGCAACTGCGGCAGATCATCCCGTATACGTCAACGGGCGCTATGTAATGGCACCGAGCCCGATTCCGCGCTTTGACAATCCGAAAATGCATCAATCGGAAGCGCTGATTCTTCTTGGCGCTGGGCGAGAGAAAAAAATTTATGCCGTCCCTCCGCATACAGATGTTGCCTCGCTCGCTTTCGAAGATTATCCATTCCAAAAAGAATCTTTTGAAGGCATACACTGCCATCTTTGCGGAGCGGAAGGGGTGTTTATGGATGAACTGGTGGACCAGGAGACGGGCAAGACCACCCATCAATGCAATGATACCAGTTTCTGCATGGAGCAGCTGAACAAACAGCAAAAGGCGGAGGTGGCAAGCGTCTATGGATGAAACACCGATTTTACAAGTCCGAAATTTGCATAAACAATTCGGTCCAGGTTGTTCTCATTGCACTGATTTGGATGCGGATCATTTAGAAAAAAACTTCTGTACATCTTGCGGCACTGTATACGCAGTTCGGGATGTGTCACTTGATTTATATGCCGGTGAAATCCTCGGAGTTGTGGGAGAAAGCGGCAGCGGCAAGTCGACTTTGATGCAATGCCTTTATTTCGATACCGACGTAACGGCAGGAGCGGCAAGCATCAATGTGCCGCATCTTGCCGGTGAAAATGTCTTTGGCTTATCTTCCCAACAAAAGCGTGCCATTCGCAACCATGATTTCGGCATGGTGTACCAAAATCCGATTCATGGGCTGAAAATGGACTTTTCCTCTATTGGGAATATTGCTGAAAAATTGATCGCTGCCGGCAGCCGCCGTGTCGATGAAATGGAAGCAACAGGCAAGAGGCTATTGGAAAACGTCCAGATCCCCCTCCATCGCATGAAAGAAGAACCGCGCAATTTCTCTGGCGGCATGCAGCAGCGCGTGCAGATCGCAAAGGCTTTATCGAACAATCCCCCGATCCTATTTTTGGATGAAGTCACCACGGGACTCGATTTGTCGGTCCAGGCGAATGTTTTGGACCTGATTAAGAAAATCCAGCGCGACCTGGGAATCAGCATGGTGGTCGTATCGCATGATTTGGCAGTGATTCGTATGCTTGCGGATCGCACAGTTGTCATGCTGAATGGCGAAATCATCGAACAAGGGTTGACAGACCAAGTGTTGGAAGACCCTCAGCATCACTATACGCAGCAATTGGTCTATTCATTACTTTAGGAGGTTCGGTGCTTTGTATATTATCCATAATGGGAAAGTCATAACGGAAACTGCTATTTTAGAAGGCCACGCCGTCATTATTGAAGGTGAAACGATTCAACAAATCATTCTCGAACAGCAAGTCGTGAATTATCCCGATGCGCAATTGATTGATGCAAGCGGAGGTTTTATTTCTCCGGGTTTTATCGATATCCACTCAGACTATATTGAAACGATTGCATCTCCACGTCCGACTAGCATGATGGATTTTGACATCAGCCTGCGGGAAGCGGAAAAAATTCTGATCAGCCACGGCATCACGACAATGTTTCATTCCCTGTCGTTTTACAAGGAAGATGCATTTTCCCATAAACCGATGCGCAATCCGAATAATATTCAACGCATGGTGGACGCCATCGACGCAACACACAACCGTCTGCACCTGATCCGCCACCGCCTCCATGCACGGTTTGAAATCGACAATATCGGCGAAGTCGGCCAGCTCGTAAGAAATATCGAAGAAGGCAAAGTCCATTTGCTGTCATTCATGGACCATACACCGGGGCAAGGCCAATACCGCAATCTAGAAGTCTATCGCGAAACATTAAAAGGCTACCGTAATATTTCCGATGCAGATGTCAATGTCCTGATTGCGGAGCGCCAGAGTACGGAATTTCTGACAACTGAAAAAATCAAGGAAGTGGCAGACATCGCGTTGGCCAGAGGGATAGCCGTTGCGTCCCATGATGACGACGATTGCAAGAAACTGGATTTGGTAAAAAGCTTTGGCACCACAATCAGCGAATTTCCGATCACACTTGAAGTGGCGACGAAAGCGAAACAGTTGGGGCTATATACCATAGCTGGTGCGCCTAATGTCATGCTTGGCGGATCCCATTCTGGAAACTTGTCAGCTGCTGAAGCGATTGGACTTGGCTGTATGGACATTCTTTGTAGTGATTATTACCCGGCTGCTTTGCTCCATGCTATTTTTGATCTCCATGAGAAATATGGCAACGACTTGCATGCCATGTTCATGATGGTGACCTTGAATCCGGCAAAAGCGGTTCAGTTGGACCATGAATTGGGTTCCATCCGTGCTGGCAAAAAAGCGGACATTCTCGTAATTGAACGGATGGAAGATGGCTACCCCATGCTGACCGCTACTATGGTCAATGGGACTTTGATCACGACCACCAATTACCGTGTGAAATAATTCATTTCGAGAGGAGGAAACACCATGTCAATGTTGGAAGTAACAGGATTCGGCAAGAGCTTCACTATTCATCATTTGGATAAAACGATGCCCGCAATCAAAGACATCCACTTCTCATTGGAAGCTGGGGAATTTATCGGCATCGTTGGAAAAAGTGGCAGCGGAAAATCCACCATTTTGAAAAGTATTTATCGCACCTATTTACCGGATGCAGGCAAGATTCTTTATGATTCAGAAAAATATGGGTTGGTTGATCTTTCCCGAATAGCTGAGAGGCAGATGCTGTACTTGCGCAAATTCGAAATCGGTTATGTCTCACAATTTTTGAATGTGATGCCAAGGACGACATGCCGCCAACTGGTGACGAATACCTTGCTTGAGATGGGTGAAACTGAGGATATGGCACAGAGGGAAGCGGAAAAAGCATTGACTCATTTTGAACTGGAACCAAAATTATGGGATAGCTATCCAAAAACCTTTTCCGGCGGAGAAAAGCTGCGCTTGAATATCGCTATGGCCACGGTCAAGAAACCGCGCTTGCTGTTGCTCGATGAGCCCACGGCCAGCCTCGATCAGCATTCCAAAATCAAAGTGCGTGAAATCATTGAAAAGCTTAAGAGCAATGGCACTACGCTGGTGGGGATTTTTCACGACATTGAGTTCATGGAAGTGCTATGCGACAAGGTATACGATATGCATCCAAGACGAGAAGTAGGTATTGGCGTTGAAAGCTGATTTACATGTCCATAGCCATTATTCCGACGGATCTGATTCAGTCGAAGCGGTTTTGAGGCGGGCGAAAACAGCCGGTGTTGAAGCCATAAGTTTTGTGGATCACGACACTGTAGCAGGTTGGCTTGAAATAAAGGCCCTGTCCTCATCATATGGCATCAAAGCTGTGCCCGGAATCGAGATATCGGCTTATGATTTTAAACGACAGCGGAAAGTGCACGTTCTCGGCTATGAGTATCATCCAGCTGCTTTACATATTAAAGAGCATTGCGACAAGTTGCTCGAAAGGCGCCATCACCATTCCCTTTGGCAAATGGAGCAGATCAAAGCGGCAGGATACAACTTGGATATCGACGCAGTTATTGCATCGGCATTTCCGTCAAGAACTGTTTACAAACAACACATCATGAAAGAGTTGACGCAAGCAGACTATTCATCTCCGGAATATCAGCGGCTTTACAAAAGCTTGTTCAAAGGACTGGGCCCAGCCGCAGGTGATATTGACTATATCGATGTTTTTGAAGCAGTAAAAGCAATCAAGGCGGACAGAGGACTTGCGGTTGTGGCCCATCCCGGTCAGCTCGATTCTTTTGAATTGATTCCGGAGCTCGTGCGTGTGGGGCTTGATGGCATCGAACGAAACCACTTCGACCATTCAGCGGATGACCACCAGAAAGTGGAGATGCTTGCTGAGGCATTTGGCTTAGTGATGACCGGTGGCAGTGATAACCATGGAACATTCGGCGCAGCGGCCAAAATAGGCGACATTACCAGTCCAGTTGCCGTAAATACCTTTAAGGGTCTATAAAGTTTCTGTGAATTTCAATTTTTCCGGGTTTTTTTTTGAGTCTGTTCCAATATAACTGAAGAAGCAGCGGCGCGTGTTCATATCAGTTAATCCGGTTTAGTTGGTGAGAAATTTTAGATATTAAATAGATTTACAAACCTTAATGTGAGCTATACATAACATGAGTCTTAAATTTACATTTAGCAATTACAATGAACCTGTTAGAAAAATTATCTTAGGAGGCTTACTGAATGAAGCGATTTACTTGGTTCATGTTGCTCGGAATTCTAATGCTAGTGTTGGCAGCTTGTGGAGATGATGCGGGTGATACGGAAACAGAAAGTGAAGGTTCAGCATCAGCATCTGGAGATACAGGAAAAGAAAACTGGCCGGATAAATTTGTGTTTGGCGTCTTGCCGACAGAGGATCAAGAGCAGTTATCTGATCGATTTGAAGACATGGGTACATATTTGGAGAATGAACTTGGGATAGAAGTGGAAATTTTCGTAGGACAGGATTACACAGCGCTTGTCGAAGCGATGGCGAATGGCCATATCCACGGATCAGGATTTGGGCCTTTCGCTTATGTCCTAGCACATGAGCGTGCAGGTGCAGAAGCAATTGCAGTAGGCACAGAAGATGCCGATAATCTTGGGTATACTGCGCAGTTTATTGCACTGGAAGAATCAGGGATTGAAAACTTGGATGACGCTGAAGGAAAATCGATGGCGTATGCAGATCCTGCTTCCGCTTCTGGACACTTATTTCCAAAAGCAATGATCATTAACAAAAAAGGCTTGGATATGGATACAGTTGATGACTACTTTGGCGGAGTCACGTTTTCTGGCAGCCATGAAGCATCACTTTTATCGGTGTTGAATGGCGATGTCGATATTGCCGGAGTTTGCTCTACGTGTATCGCTAGATCGTTGGATGGGATTGACCATCCGAATGAAGAGCAATTGAAAGTGGTGACAGAGTCGGCGTTGATTCCAAACGGTCCTACAACGATTCAACGTGATTTGCCGCAGGATTTGAAAGATGCCTTCAAACAAGCCATCTTAACTATGAAAGATGATGAACTAGGAATGGCCTTTCTTGAGTCAAACAAATGGAGTGATGGATTTGTTGAAGTATCGGATGAGGATTATCAAGTTGTCCGGGATACAGCAGACGCATTGGGACTGAACCCTGAAGACCTACTAAACTAGCTTTCAAATTGTAAAGGTGTCTCGGATTTTCGGGACACCTTTACTATTATAGAAGGAGTGAAAAAAGTGGCTGAAAAAGTTCTCGAAATAAAAAACCTGACGAAAAAGTTTCCAGACGGGACAGTGGCGCTAAATGATATCTCGGTGTCTTTTGAAAAAGGAGACCTGATCGCAGTGATTGGACCAAGTGGAGCAGGAAAAAGCACTTTTTTGCGGTCTATTAATCGACTGCAGGAACCAACGTTTGGTGAGATTTTGATTGAAGGGAAAGATATTTTAAAAACGAAAGGATCCTCCTTGCGAAAGCTTAGAAGAAAAGTGGGAATGGTATTCCAGGGATACAACCTGATTAAACGTTCGTCGGTGCTGCAAAACGTTCTGCACGGTAGGTTAGGCTATTCTTCTTCTATCAAAGGGAGCCTGGGTATGTTTTCGCAGCAGGAAAGAAAGCGTGCTTTAGAGGTGCTGATTCGAATGGGGCTTGAAGAACAGACGCTTAAGCGTGCCGATGAATGCTCCGGCGGCCAGCAACAGCGGGTAGGGATTGCCAGGGCGATGATGCAAGATCCGGTGATTCTGCTTGCTGATGAACCGATTGCCAGTTTAGACCCTGCTTCATCAGCGCGTGTCATGAATTACATTAAAATAATGAGCCAGGAACAAGGGATAACCGCTATTGTAAACTTGCATCAAGTAGACTATGCAAAATCATTTGCCACTAGAATCATAGGGATCCGTGCAGGTGAAATTATGTATGATGGTCCGCCACATCTGCTGTCAGAACATATCATTAAGGATTTATACCAAGACCAGTACGCCGAAGAAGCGAGGGCGCAATAATGGTAGTGAAAACAGGGCAAACAGATGCTATCAGAAGCAACCGGGAAAAAACGCTTGGCAAGGTGGACCAATTGTTGGAAAGACATTCCAATCGCAGTAAACGGATGAACCGGGAACGTGGCTTAGTGGGCGTGATTGTGCTCGCTCTTGTGGTGTGGTCATGGGTGATGACTGAGTTCAAACTTTCTTTTTTGTGGAGTGGGTTGGGCAATATCGCGAACTTTTTTGTCAACGACTTGCTGCCTCCTGACTTTTCGGTGCTCCCAAGGTATTTGCAGCCGGTGATCGATACATTGGTTATGAGTTATTTAGGGATGGTAATGGCGGTCATTCTATCTCTTGTTGCAGGTGTTCTCGCAGCTTCAAATACATCGCCACATAAATTCGTTGCCTTCATTTTCCGAAGTATTGTATCTTTTTTGCGCGCGATTCCGGCTCTTGTATGGGGATTGGTGTTAGTTTCAGCGTTTGGATTGGGATCACTCGCGGGAACGATTGCCATTGGTATCTCCGGCGTAGGGATTTTAGGGAAAGCCTTTGCCGATATTATTGAAGAGATTGATGAAGGGCAAGTAGAAGGCGTGAAAGCAACTGGAGCCAGTTGGCTTCAAGTGCTTGGTCGAGCGGTTTGGCCTCAATTCATGGCGGGGTTTGTCGCCTGGTCCCTTTATAAAATGGATTTGAATATTCGGGAAGCTGCAGTATTGGGCCTTATTGGGGCCGGCGGTATCGGGGTTGCTCTGAACTCGAGTATTAAATTGTTTCAATACCAGGAAGCGGCAACCGGCATTTTAATTATTTTTGCCATGATTATTGCCGTAGAGTATATTACATCACGCGTTAGGAAGAGTATACTATGAAAAAAAACATAAAAGTCTGGCTTGTAGCCGGAGTTGCGTTTCTTCTATTTATCCTCAGCCTGGCGCAGCTCGGGTTATCTCGGGAACGTTTATCCGCGGCTTATGACAGAGGAATGGTGATTGTAGACAGCATGATTCCGCCCAGTGTCTCCAACCCTTCAAATGTCGCTACGGCTGCACTCGAATCGCTGCATGTGGCAGTACTCGGTACATTATTCGGTGTTGTGTTTTCTCTCATCCTGGCGGTATTTGCTGCACGCAATTTAACACCCCATTTTACGGTTAGTGTAGCGGTAAAATCATTTGCTGCTTTTGTTCGCGCGGTTCCTGCGTTGATTTGGGCGATTTTGTTTATTATTGCTGTCGGATTAGGTCCTACTCCGGGAATTTTGGCTTTGGCCGTGAACTCAATCGGCATGCTTGTCAAAGTCTATGCAGAAGCGATTGAAGAAATTGATATCGGCATTGTAGAAGCCATGAAATCAACAGGCGCTTCGCCCATGCAGCTAGTTTTCCAGGGAGTCCTTCCAACGATGATGAGCGCCCTGGTATCATGGTCGATTTTCCGTTTTGATATTAATATTCGCTATGCAGCCATACTCGGCATCGTTGGAGCTGGCGGCATCGGCTGGGAACTGGTCAGAGCGTCGCGAATGGCGGCCTATAGCGAAGTGATGGGCATTACGCTGGTGATATTCTTTATGATTTTAGTAGTGGAAAATGTGACGCGATTGCTTAAAAAGCGGCTGGATCTCGCATCCATGGAAACCGTCCGCTCTTAAGATTAGGAGGAGTTTGATTTGAGTTCTTGGTTGGCATGTATTGATTTAGATGGAACAATGCTTACATCGTCAGAAAAGGTAACCTCGTATACAAGGGAGGTTATTCAGGATTTTCGAGCTGAAGGAAATAAAGTAGCCATCGTGACAGGAAGACACCCCTTATCAACGTTCCCCATCATAAAAATGTCAGGAAAGATGGATGGAATTGCATGTTTTAATGGATCATGGGTGCAAGGTTTAGGGGGTGGACAGATTCATGCAGTTTTTTTTGAACAAGAAGATCATGAATCCATTTCTCGTGAGTTAACAGAGTTAAACGTTCCGGTCATTTGGTCGACGGACAATGCCTTTTATGTGACAAATGCGCCAGTTCGTTTTCCTTTAGAGCAGGGCTTAGTTCCAGTGATTGATGGTAATCTTCCAGTAGGTGAAAAGGTATGGAAGATTACACTGCGAATAGAGTCAGAGAAGCAAAGAGGAGAAATTCGAGAGTGGTGCATGCGTCAACAAGCGATAGAATGGATTGAATCCAGTCCTTCAACTATGGATCTTCATCCATTAAACCAATCAAAAGGGCTGGCACTTCAAAAACTTGCGGATTCATATAATATTCCTCTTTCCAAAACCATTGCAATTGGGAATTGGGATAATGATTTGTCCATGATTGAGAAAGCACAAATCGGCGTAGCGATGACAAACAGTTCCAAGAGCTTATTTTCAGTAGCAAACGAAATTGCCGGTCATCATGATGATCACGGAGTTGCAAAATGGTTATTTTCGCATTCCCAGTCTCTGGTTAAGAAAGTATGAAGAAAAAAGACAAAAGTTCTTTACTCACTTTTTCTGCGGCTACTGCTATTTGTCTAATGGGAGATAGCTTTTTATACATTGCCTTACCTCTTTATTATAAAGAGGTAGGGCTTTCGGCATTATGGCAAGTCGGACTGTTACTGGCATTGAACAGGCTCATTCGCATTCCTTTAAATCCTTATATATCCAAACTGTATCACCGGCTTCCGGTAAAAACAGGTATGCTTGTAGCCATCGGATTGGCAGCGCTCGTGACTTTAGGCTATAGCTTTGCCGGGACGTTCCTCGTCTGGTGTCTCCTGCGGATGATCTGGGGCGTTTCCTGGTCGTTTTTGCGGATCGGCGGGTTGCTCGCGCTTGTGGATCTCAGTGAATTCAGTAATCACGGACAGTGGGTGGGTCTATATAATGGAATTGTTCGGCTTGGAAGCTTTTTTGGCATGGCGGGTGGAGGCGTTCTTGTATGGCTCATCGGTTTTCACTTAACTTCGCTGATTTTTGGCGGTGTGATGGTGCTGGCATTTTTTGTGATGATTTTCACCAAGGTATCGGCTCGGACACAAGAAGCAGGCGTCAAACCGATCTTGATGTCGCCAACAAAGCTACAAGGCGATCTCGGGTTTTATGTGATTGCCGGATTTACGATTGCATTGCTTTCTCAAGGGATTTTTACGGCTTCTTTCAGCTATCTTATGGCCTATCATTATGGTGGGGAATTAATGCTGTTTGATACACTCGTTGAAATTGCGGCAATCGCTGGAACGATACAGGCGATAAGGTGGCTATGGGAGCCGTTTGTCGCCGTAGCGGCAGGAAGGTCGATGGACCGCTCGGCAGGCTCTGCTCCAAGCATTCTACCCACCGTTTTTGTTACTGCACTTACGGGGGTGATGTTACTGGTTTCTGCACCAATTATCATCTGGGTGCTGTGTGCATTAGTTTATATGCTTGGGTTTTCCTGGTTAACTACAATTATGGACGTCCGGGCTGCCAGTGTGAAAAAATCAGTAGCGCATTCGTTTATCGGAGTCTACACAATGTGGAGCGATGTTGGCGCAGCTATCGGCCCAATCATTGTCTTTCTGGCTTTTTCAATCGATGGCGGGATATATGGAATCTTTATTCTTAAAGCGCTTATTCTTCTCTGGCTTGGTTTTAAATGGCATTCACATGAGAAGAGGGACAGGGCACTTATAGCCTCTTGATGTAACGGCAACATTCTAATTCAGTCGTAAAGATTTGTTATTAATCAATTAAAGATAAGGGAACTAAAAACACTTAGTGTTGAATAACAGGTTTTGATTATCTGGAAGCGACACAGTGGTGTTTTTTTCACTGAATTTCCAGGTAAGATAAAGAATATAGAGAGTCTCGTCCACATCTGAACATTTCAATATTAATATACTTGAAAAATAGTTTTTTCATGAGAAAGATAAATCGACCTCTCGAAAATAAACTTCGAGAGGTCGAAAAAAAATATATATACAAGGAGTCTAATCAAACATTGTAAAAGTAAAAAGTATTAACTTTTACAAAATTTTAACATACCCTAAACAATATTAAATTTTACTAACAACATACTAGAGACTTTGATCTTATCACAAAGGAGAAGGATTCATATCAGTTTCAGCAGCGCAATCAAATTCTGCATTACATAAACGAAAATCAAAAAACACTCTATGAGGCCAGCCGGAAGGACAAGGAAGTAAAAAAGCTTATGTTTCGCGAGGATTTCAATACTGCTTTTCAACCGATTCTGTCTTTGACAGATGGTGAGACCATTGGATTCGAAGTGCTCAACAGACCGAAAAGCAGCGATTACTTTCCAACAACAGAAGACTTTTATTCATATATAGGCAAAAGCAATAATGTTTTTCAAATTGAAGGATTTTTGAGGAATCTATCGCTGAGGAAATGTGCAGAACAGGTAAAAAGAGCAGAAGGCCATAAAGATGGATTGATTTTTTTTTGAATATACAGCCCCAAGTATTGACTGATTCTGCATATCGAAGTGGAACGACTTTGGATTTATTAAAAAAATATGGTCTTTCACCAGATCAGGTTGTATTGGAACTGACAGAAAAAGAGGCAGTCAGCGATTATCAAAGTTTTGAAAGAGCCATTGATAATTACCGGAAATATGGATTTCGCATTGCGATAGATGATGCAGGAACAGGATACAATAGCCTTAAAAACATCATTTCCCTGAAACCGGAATTCATCAAACTCGATAAATTTCTCATAAGGGATATTTATAAACAACCTGCCCAGCAGCAATTGGTCGAACTGCTCCTGGAATTTCCCGCACAATCCAATACCTTTATGATTGCAGAAGGGATTGAAAACGTTGAGGAATTACAGTTTTTAAAGAAAATTGGAGTTCACTTTGGGCAGGGATACGCGCTTGGGCATCCGAAGCCTGTGCTGAAAAGAGGTATGATAGAAGCTGAGGAATAAGCAGGGCAGAAGTTTCTATTCCTATTAACAATTCACATGACGTTTCGACAAACTAATTGTTCAAGGAGAGTTATAGGCTATAACTTATACAGTTGAGATTGAGCAAAGTGTAGTGTGTAAATCTTATAAGATTACACGCACTAAAGTGGGCTACTTGTTCGAAGGAACTCAGGGTTTAAAAGGACATGTAGTTGTCGAGAATGAACATTCAGTCGGTTTGAACACTCGCAGTATTTTTTTCAAGAATGTGTACACGCTATAACTACATTCCTATTTTAAAAGGCTTATGTAATTACAAATTAATATTTTTCCCTTGAATGTTCCACATCTGTCATTGAAGTCAGAAAAAGGCAATGGGCCGACTCCATTAGGAATTTTATGACGATGTCATCATATTGAAGACATAAAAAAGGCAGCTTATTGGCTGCCTTTTAACTTACTTAGTATTTGTTGCTCTCGTGA
This sequence comes from Planococcus sp. ISL-109, assembly GCF_018613655.1. Taxonomy (GTDB): domain Bacteria; phylum Bacillota; class Bacilli; order Bacillales_A; family Planococcaceae; genus Planococcus. The sequence goes on along the minus strand of NZ_JAGGPW010000004.1, from coordinate 704,026 downwards.
TTAGTCATTGCTGCAGGTTCCGGATTATAGTGGCTGTTGCCTTGTTCTGGAGCTTTCTTTTTCTCTACGTAGCTGAGAAGTCCGATAGCGGTGTTGCTCCACTGATTCACTTGTGCGGCATTGGCAGGATCATGTTCGACTTTGGACGAGATACCGGAAGTGATGTTGCGGACGACAGCATTCATGTCGAGCACAGAGTTTTTCGTTCCTTTTGCTGCATCGACCACGTAGTTGATTTTCTCTGTTTTCTGCTGGATGTCTTCCTTCAATTCACTGGTCGTGTGCTGAAGGTGAGTCGTCTCAAGCATCAGCTTGTCCATGCGGCCTTTCAGGTTGTCCGCAGAGCCTTTCATTTTTTTCATCGGTTCCTTCATCCCTGAGATGAGCATGAAAACCCCTATTCCTGCGACGATGAACCCTAAAACGATGATTCCAAGTGCTATGTACAGCCAAATGATTGGATCCATTTTGTTTCCTCCTCCGTATAGATGTATTTGGATATGCTATACCCGATAATTGCCGCAAGTTAACATAACAGTGGTCATAAGGCGTGAAATTCAATCCTAAATATAGTGAAAAACAGAAAGCCAGTATTCCTACTGAGCTCAAAATCCGCGGGAATACTGGCTTTTTGGTGGGGGAAATAGCTCGCACAACTGTTATTCGTACAGGCCTTTATAGCGCTTCATGAATTTGCGGTCGATGCTGTGTTTCATGTCCACGGGTTGCTTCTTGCTTTTCTATCATGTCTTGCTGCCGCATTTATTGCCAGAAATCGCAGCGGGTGCGCGGTTTAAGTATCCTGATTTCCATGAGCTAGACTTGATCACGTTCATCATCGGTTCAGGGCAAGTCGTGACGTTGCCGATATTACTGTTCCCATTCATCAGTGGTGGAGACCCAGCGGTTGCTTCAGCTTATTTATTACTTTATGCAGGGATCGCCATACTGGCATTGCTCGGGATGGACGTAGTACTCCAAAATAATCAGGTACCGGCTAAAGGAGTGGGCACGTGAGCGATTTGCGCATCATTCAACTTGAAAAAATACGGGCAAACACAGCAAAATGGCAATATTGGCTTTTCATTGCAGCCGGTCGAATTGACCATCCGAGAAGGCGAGTTTTTCTCGTTGCTCGGCCCGCCCGGCTGTGGCAAGACGACGCTTTTGGAATTAGTGGCAGGACTAGTTGACGCCGCTAACGGTGAAGTATGGGTGGGGGACACTTATCTAACCGACATGCCGCCAGAAGCGAGACGGGTTGATGGTGTTCCAGCAATCCTTGCTGTTTTCCTATATGACCGAAGAGGACAATGCGGCATTCGGCTTGAAAATCGGCGAAAAAGAGCGCCTCATAAAAGTGAGGGGAATGCTTGGACACGTCGGACTTAATGGGTTCGGCAACCGCTTTTCGAATGAACTGAGTGGCGGCCAGCAGCAGCGGGTTGCGCTAGCGAGAGCACTCGTTTCGAATCCACGTGCGCTATTGGTGGATGGACCATTCAGTGCACTGGACCCGAGCCTACGGGAAGAAAGGTGAGCTGCTGCAAACCGCTTCTGCCAAGAAATTATACGAACGGCCAAATAGTGCTAAAGTCGCCGCGTTTTTAGGGGATAAAAAATATTATTCAAGACAAGCTTACAGATGACGGATTTTCTGTGAATGGTTTGAATATTCAGCTGCCAACTGACGAGGGCGCTAGAGCAGTTCTTAAAGCGGAAATTTGCTGCCGGCAGGATTTAAACAGCTCTGCGGCGTGGTCCAGAAAGTAAGATTCAGCCACGAATTTTATACCGTCAAAGTGCAGGCCGGCGCCCATCAGTTCGAAGTGTCTTTATCCAGCCAGCGAGCTGATGGCATAATATCAGGTGAGGAAATCGAATTGATGCTTAGATTGAAGAGCTCGCTTTTTATATGTTTTTACTATTATATGCTTTGAATTAGAAAAACCGAGAACCAACGAATGACTATTTAAATAACTAAGCTTTTTATTCAATTAAAAAATCAGGGTTAGGGATGGGTTAGTGGAATATTTATTCAACGATGAATTATAAGTGGTTTTTATTCATTTATTGGAATGGGGTGATAACAACTTATCAATCGGGTTAGTGGAATTTCGGTGTTTATGGGTTTGGCATTGCTGATTCTTGCAGTCGGATTTGTATTGGTTGAAGTGTGAGAATCATAGGTTGGTTAAGTTAATGGCTTCTCACATCAAAAATGAAAAATAAATGCACACGTGTTTTGCTGAAATAGAGACCTCAATATAAAAAGCCAGTTGGAAAATCGGATAGATATAGTAACATCGGTAAATAGTACAAAAACGAGTTCGGCTCAATTGTTGCGGAACCGGTTCGCATATTTGGTTTAATTTTACTGTTAATTTTTACAGTAAATAATAGAACACACGTTCTCTTTGTGTTAAAATAGAAGTACAGCTGCATGAGGGCGGTTTGGCCATTCCCTAAGGAAAGGGGGTGGTAGCATGACCATGGCAGAAGCATTTTCGCTGGTGTTAACGAGTGTTGGGTTGACGATTAGCGCATTAACGCTGGTCATTTACTTGATTGTGGTCATTTCCAAAAAAAAATAACCGTCCCATTGGCGTGGGCTGACGGTTATTTCAAAAACCTATAGTGTCCAGCCGACCGCCCTCAGAAGGCGGCATGCAGCTGGCCGGATGCACACAGCATCCGGTTTTTTTCGTTACTTTTAGTATACTAAATTACAGCTATTTTGCAACTGTCTCATATCCAACCCCGCTCATAAGGCACTGGAGCTTCGATATCGGCTCCGAGCTCACGAGCGGCAGTGTACGCCCAATAAGGGTTTCGCAGCAACTCGCGTGCGAGGAAGATGAAATCCGCACGGCCGTTCTGCAGAATCTCTTCAGCGTGGAGCGGTTCGGTGATCAAGCCGACAGCACCGGTCGCGATCGGGGTTTCTTTTTTGATGATTTCGGCAAATGGAACCTGATAGCCAGGGAAGACCGGAATCGGTGCCGGAACGACAGCACCGGAGCTGACATCGATCAAATCGACATTTTGCGCTTTCATCCATTTGGTCATTTCGAGATATTGTTCAGGGGTCATGCCGCCATCTGCATAATCGTTCGCGGAAATCCGCACGAACAGGGGACCGCTCCATACGGCGTTCACTTCGTCCAAGACACGGCGAAGTATGCGGTAGCGGTTTTCACTGCTGCCGCCATATTCATCAGTGCGTTGATTAGTGAGCGGCGACAGGAATTGATTGATCAAATAGCCGTGGGCTGCGTGGATTTCGATGACGTCAAAGCCCGCCTGTTTCGAACGGACCGCGCCTTCGCGGAATGCCTGAACGGTGTCATCGATTTCAACATGTGTCATGGGCGTTGGTGTTTTGTATTTATCATTGAAGGCGATCGCGCTCGGAGCTTGTATGTCTCCATCAACGGTCGCTTTTCTGCCGGCATGTGCAAGCTGGATGCCGGTTTTTGCACCGTTCGCTTTCATTAAGCGGACGATTTCCGCTTGCCCTTCGATATGGGCGTCGTCCCAAATGCCGAGGTCGCGAGAAGAAATGCGCCCAACCGGCTGGACAGCAGTTGCTTCGGTGATGATCAGGCCAACACCGCCGACTGCACGGGTCGGGTAATGGATGCGGTGCCAGTCAGTGACATGGCCGTCTTCTTTATCGCTTTGGTACATGCACATCGGCGCCATGACGATGCGGTTTTTGAATGTCACATCTTTGATTTGGAACTCTTCGAATAACTTTGCCAAGTGGAATTCCTCCTTCTATAGTTATACAAGATCTATACAAGGAATTAGTATACCGGAAAACTTATTTGAATTCTTTGCCAAGCTCTCGGGAGCGGTTCGCGGCAGACGATACGCAGTCACCCACGATGCGCTTGAAATCATTATCATAAAGTGCCTGAAGTCCGGCTGCAGTCGTGCCGTTCGGGCTTGTGACGCGTTCGCGCAGCACGGAGAAATCTTCCTGCTGAAGCATTTCAGCCGCACCGTCGAAGGTTTGGCGCACAAGTTTTTTCGCATCCGCGGAAGACAAGCCGTTATCGATTCCTGCTTGGACCATCGATTCTGCGAAATAATACAGATACGCCGGGCCGCTTCCGGCAATGCCTGTCACCGCATGCAATTGGTCTTCTTCGACGACTGTGACGCCACCGATTGAAGACAATAGTTTCCGCAGCAGGTGCTGCTGTTCTTTCGTGACAAATTTGCTCCATGCGACTCCTGTCGCGGATTTGCCGATTTGGGCGGATGTATTTGGCATTGCACGGGCGACCGCGAAATCGCCGACATGTTTTTGGATCGTATCGATCGAAACGCCTGCTGCTACTGAGACGATGACGGTATCATCCGTCAGGTTTTCCCGGATGCCTTTTAATGCAACTTCGACATCTTTTGGCTTCATTGCAAGCAAAATGAAATCGGCATCCTTCAACTCGTTTTTGTCGTCGCAGACAATATTGACGCCGTATTCATCGTGCAAAAATTCCAAGCGGTCCTGGTCCGACCGATTCATTACGGAGATTTCCTCTGGTTTCATAATTCGCTTATTGATCCAGCCGTGGATCATGGATTCGGCCATCGATCCGGCTCCTACACATACAATTTTCATACATTCCACTTCCCTTTCTCAAAATAAAAAGCGCAATCATCCCTGTTACTCCAAGGACGAAAACGCTTGTTTCCGCGGTACCACCTAAGTTTGCACAATTGCACAACTCGATGTCCTTATCGCGGACAGACGACCGTGTTTGCACGGCAGCTCAGAAGTAGGTTCAGGAAGGGAGCGGGGGTGCGCGTTTCAGCGTTGGCGCACTCTCTTGTACCCATCACCTTCCGTACTATTCTTCATCTACGCTTACATATGTTATTAAATTATAGATAAAGAATTTTTATTTGTCAAATTAGCTGGCCGGCGTGACGCCGCCTAATATTCAAGGTATGATAAGTGAATAGACGTTCATTTTAGGAGAGTGGAAATTATGGAACCGATCAAAATCATCATCCCGACGCCATTTGCCGTGGGAGACGTCAATTCCTATCTATTAAAAGGAGATGCGCTGACCTTAATCGACGCCGGACCGAAAACGCCCGAAGCGTGGTACGCGCTGAAAGCAGGATTAAAGGCGGCTAATGTTGCACCTGCTGATATTGAACAAGTGATCTTGACTCATCACCACCCGGATCATGCCGGCTGGGTCGATGGGTTTGAGTCGGCGAAACTTTACGGCCATCCGTATAGCGACCTATGGCTGCGCCGCGATAAAGCCTTTTTCGATTACCACGACGCCTTTTACCAGGAGCGCTTAAAAGAAGAAGGCGTGCCGGGCGATTTGATGTTTTGGATGAAGAAAATGAAGCGTCCGCTCAATCTGATGGGCGACCGCCCGCTGGATATGGCGATAAACGAAGGCGATACTTTGCCAGGGCACCCGGATTGGCACGTGCAAGAGTCGCTCGGCCATGCACAGAGCCATTTGTCGTTTTGGAATCCGGAACAGCGGATGATGATCGGCGGTGACAATGTCATCGCCAAAGTTTCGTCGAACCCGTTGATCGAACCGCCGTTTAATCCGGAAGAAGGACGACCGAAGTCCTTGCTTCAATACAATGCATCACTCAGCCGCCTATTGAAAATGCCGATCGATGTCATCTACAGTGGTCATGGTGAAGAAGTGCGCAATGTTCATGAACTGGTGTCGACGCGTCTTGAAAAGCAGCATCAGCGCGCCATGAAAGTGCTGGCGATGTTGGATCGCTCACAGGAGCAGTCGGTTTATGAATTGACCAAAAAACTATTTCCACATGCTTATGAAAAAGAGCTGGGCTTGACGCTGTCAGAGACGATCGGCCAAATCGATTACTTGCTTGAAGAAGGCTTGATTGAAGAGCAGATGGACGACCGGGGCATTTTCCTTTACCGCCAGGCTTAACGCACAAAGTTGCACGCACTAGCGGCAACAGGTAAACTGAAATCAACTAATGGCAACAAGAATCTATGCGCAAAGGATTGGGATAAAGTGAAAAAAGCAAGTTTGTTTCTCGCAGGGATTCTGCTTCTGGCGGGTTGTTCTGATGAAGCGGCGCCGACCGAACCAGCAGGTGAAGAAGAGCCGGAAATCGCAGTTGATCAAGAAGATATGACAGAGGAAGGCTTTATTACTCAAGTCGGCAATGGCAGTATCCTCATCAATAACATTTACTTTGCCGTCACGGATGATGTGGAAGTGCAGTTTGCAGAAGGCGGCGAAACGACCGAAGCCGCCATCAGCGACATCCGCACCGGCATGAAAGTTTCGGCGGATTACTCAGAGCCGCTTGCAGAATCTTTTCCGATGCAAGGGGAAGCGGAAAAGATCACGATCTTAATGGATGAAGAATCCAAGCGCCAGTCAGAAGCGCTGCAAGCATTCATCAACGGCGAACAACTGTCCACACTTATTTTGATGGGACAGCCGATCGTCCGCGGCGATGAAATCGGCTTTTTGTTCACCGATATGGAGTCGGGCGAATTAACCGAAGTGCGCATCGACATGAATACACTGGAATATACAATGGGCAATACAGAAAGTGAAGGCACCGAAGAGTAAACAATAGTCGTCTTTACTGTCAGGACAACCAAGACCGAGCGGCAATATGCTGTTCGGTCTTTTATTTTCAGCTTCATATCTTGCTTCATTCTTATAGAAGAAACAGAGATGATATGCATATTTGTGAAAAAAGATGAAAATTTATGCGCGCTTCTCTTGCGTTCTGAAAAATGCCATGTTAAGATGTGTATATTCATTGCATATAACGCATAAAAATACAGGAGGTCATTCATTTATGAACAAAAAAATTGTACTCGCATACTCAGGTGGACTTGATACATCGGTAGCCATTCCGTGGCTTAAAGGGGAAGGCTACGACGTCGTCGCAGTATGCCTCGACATTGGAGAAGGAAAAGACTTGGAATTCATCAAGAAAAAAGCGCTGCAAGTCGGAGCGGTCGAAAGCTATATGATTGATGCCAGAGACGAATTTGCCGAAGACTATGCACTTATTTCGCTTCAAGCCCATACCTTATATGAAGGCAAATATCCGCTCGTGTCTGCATTGTCTCGCCCATTGATCTCCAAGAAACTCGTGGAAATCGCAGTGGAAAGCGGCGCTACGGCAGTTGCACACGGTTGTACAGGTAAAGGCAACGACCAAGTGCGTTTTGAAGTGTCTATCAAATCCTTGAACCCGGATCTTGAAGTGGTGGCGCCGGTTCGTCAGTGGGGCTGGTCACGTGATGAAGAAATCGCGTATGCCAAGCAGCATGATGTGCCGATCCCGGTCAATCTTGATTCACCGTTCTCGATTGATATGAACTTATGGGGCCGTGCCAACGAATGCGGCATTTTGGAAGATCCATGGGCGACACCTCCAGCAGATGCATACGACATCACTAATGCACTCGAAGATACGCCGGATACGCCGGACATCGTTGAAATCGAATTTGTTAAAGGCGTGCCGACAAAATTGAACGGCATCGATTATAAATTGACGGAACTGATTTTTGAATTGAACCATTTGGCAGGAAAACACGGCGTCGGCAGAATCGACCACGTCGAAAACAGACTGGTCGGCATCAAATCCCGTGAAATCTACGAAGCGCCTGCAGCAATGACATTGATTGCAGCACACAAAGAACTTGAAGACATCACTTTGGTGAAAGAAATGGCGCATTTTAAACCGGTTATCGAAAAGAAAATGACGGAATTGATCTATGAAGGACTGTGGTTCTCACCGCTCCGCGTAGCACTTGAAGCGTTCCTGAAAGAAACACAGGAATTCGTCAACGGCACGGTACGTGTGAAATTGTTCAAAGGCCATGCCATCACGGAAGGGCGTAAATCGCCGAATTCCCTATATAGCGAAGAGCTTGCGACATATTCTACAGACGATACATTCAACCATGCATCAGCAGTCGGCTTTATCGAACTATGGGGCTTACCGACAGTCGTCAACTCGAAAATTAATAAGAAAGAAGTCGCGGTCACGACACAAGTTAAAGAGAAGGTGCAATCATGACCAAACTGTGGGGCGGTCGTTTTCAAAAGACCGCCGAACAGTGGGTCGACGAGTTTGGGGCATCCATTGCGTTTGACCAGAAACTGGTGCTCGAAGATTTACAAGGCAGCATGGCACATGTGAAAATGCTCGGTGCATGCAAAGTCTTGCCACAAGAAGATGCGGACCTCATTTTATCGGGGCTCGAGACTTTGCAGAATAAAGCGCAAAACGGCGAACTCGCCTACAGCGTTTCGAATGAAGACATCCACTTGAACTTGGAAAAATTCCTGATCGATGAAATCGGCCCAGTTGGCGGCAAGCTGCACACAGGTAGAAGCCGCAACGACCAAGTAGCGACCGATATGCATCTGTATTTGAAAAACCGTGTAACGGAAATCATTGAATTGATCGAAGCTTTCCAGTCGGCAATCGTCGAACAGGCAGAAACGCATGTCGAAACGGTCGTGCCTGGCTATACGCATCTGCAGCGGGCGCAGCCGATTTCATTCGGCCACCATTTGATGACGTATTTCTGGATGCTGCAGCGAGACAAAGAACGCATTCAGGAATCCTTGAAGCGCATCGATATGTCGCCGCTCGGAGCGGGGGCGATGTCCGGGACGAGCTTCCCGATCGACCGGGAAATGTCCGCGGAACTGCTCGGCTTCTCCGGCGTTTACCAAAACAGCCTGGATGCCGTCAGCGACCGGGACTTTATCCTCGAGTTCCTCAGCAACGCCTCGATGCTCATGATGCATTTGTCCAGGTTCGCTGAAGAGATCATCCTATGGTCGAGCGAAGAGTTCCGCTTTATCGAACTCGATGACACCTTCTCAACCGGCTCGAGCATCATGCCGCAAAAGAAAAACCCGGATATGGCAGAACTTATCCGTGGCAAGACCGGACGTGTCTACGGCAATCTGTTCGGCTTGCTGACGACTTTGAAAGGCTTGCCTCTTGCATACAATAAAGATATGCAAGAAGACAAAGAAGGCATGTTCGACACCGTCCACACGTTAATGGGCTCGCTGCCGATCTTCGAAGGGATGGTCCGGACGATGACCGTCAATACGGCATCCATGGAAAAAGCCGTCAACTCCGACTTTTCGAATGCGACAGAGCTTGCGGATTATTTGGCAGCAAAAGGCATGCCATTCCGTGAAGCGCACGATGTCACCGGAAAACTGGTCTTCACATGCATTCAGCGTGGCTATTATCTGAAGGATTTGCCGCTTGAAGACTTACAAGCAGCAAGCCAGCTTTTTGAACAAGACATCTATGAGACTTTGCTGCCGAAAACGGCCGTCAAACGCCGCACCTCGCTTGGAGGCACCGGGTTTGACCAAGTACATTATCAATTGGGACTAGCCAAGAAACTCATCGGGTGATCAGTAGTCCAATTATAAACGCGCTTGTCTTGTACGGTACAACAGGCGAGCAATTGCGTCCGGTTCTCTCCCCCTAAAGAGAATCGGTTTTTTCATGGGCTTTTTCGGTCAACTACACGAAATGTCCATAAAGGTTTCACAGGCAATTTGGCGGTTTTTGCGCACCATCTCTGATAAGATAGAGGTCGTGAGAGAGAGGAGCGTGTTTGAATGGCCACCGATTTTAATTTGCTGCTGGCTTTTGGTGCCGGATTCTTAAGTTTCATTTCGCCATGTACTTTGCCTTTATATCCTGCCTTTTTATCTTATATTACGGGCATGACCATGGATGAGATCAAAAATGATCGAAAAGTGATGCAACGCCGGGGAATGTTCCATACTTTGTTCTTCCTATTGGGCTTTTCCACGATTTTTATCGCGTTAGGATTCAGTACATCATTCTTTTATGAATGGTTTGTCCGCTATGACGAATTGATTCGCCAAGTCGGCGCATTGTTCATCGTCATTTTCGGACTGATGATCGTTGGGGTCTTTACACCGAAGTTTTTGATGCAAGACCGCAAGTTTTCGTTCAAGAACCGGCCCGCCGGATTCTTGGGTACGTTCGTCATCGGCCTGGCCTTTGCGGCAGGCTGGACGCCTTGTACGGGGCCAATCACAGCGGCGATATATGCGCTGGCTGCGACCAATCCAGGCTCAGGAGTCTGGTATATGCTTGCGTATGTGCTCGGCTTTTCGATTCCATTTTTCGTGTTGTCGTTTTTTGTTACCCGCCTCGGCTGGCTGCGAAAGCATCACAGCATCATCATGAAAGTGGGCGGCTTTATTATGATTGCAGTAGGGATTTTGCTGTTCTTTGACGGCATGACGTATATCATCCGCATCTTGAGCCCGATTTTCGGGGACTTCCAAGGATTCTAAAAAGAAGGTGTCAATATGGAAACCATTGCATCAATGGAGCAATTTCAACAGAAAGTTCAAGCTGAGGAATCATTTTTGCTGTTCGTCAAAACTGACAATTGTTCGGTATGCGTTGGGCTGAAGCCGCAAGTGGAAGCATTGGAGCCGGATTCGTCGATTCCTTTTTACTTGGTGAACGCGGCGCGCGTCCCAGAAATCGCTGGCCAATTGATGCTGTTCACGGCACCTGTTGTGATCCTGTTCAAAAACGGCAGCGAACAGCTGCGATTCGCCCGCTTTGTGCGGATGGACGAATTAGCGATGCGATTGGAAGAACTGGAGGCGGAACTGGATGGATGAACTCTTCAACAGTATTCCGCCGGCCGTCTTTCTTGCAGTAACGACGATCGGTGCACTCGTCATGGGTACGCTCGCCATCATCGTCCGGTCGAAATCGGCAAAAAAGCCCGCTTCGGCCAAAAAAATCATTTTGCCCCCGCTTTTTATGTCGACGGGTGCATTGATGTTCATTTTTCCGTTTTTTCGATTGGCGCCGCTGCAGATTGCAGAAGCGCTGGTGGTCGGCATGCTGTTTTCGATCATCTTGATCCGCACATCGAAATTCGAAGTGCGGGATGGGGAGATTTACCTGAAGCGATCCAAAGCGTTTGTCTTCATTTTGCTCGGCCTATTGATTGTGCGCCTATTGGCGAAAGTCATACTCAGCGCATCGATCGATATCGGTGAGCTCGGGGGCATGTTCTGGCTGCTGGCATTTGGCATGATCGTGCCGTGGCGCTTAGCCATGCTAAGGAAATACCAATTGATTGCAGGACAAAAAAACGCTGTTCCCGAGTAAGGGGAACAGCGTTTTTTTAGTGTTCTTTAACGGTCTGTAAGACTACCGCTTCTATAGTGGGAGTCTTACAGGCCGGTTAAGTCCGATTGGAACAACTGACAATCAGTAGGGACGAGGAAAACCCCACCTGATTGAAGTTTCTCTTTATTGTTCGAAATACTGTTCATACGGCGCGACGTCGATTTCAAGCTCGTCCAGTTTTTTGCGCAGAAATTTGTGGTCGCGCTTTGGCGTCGCTTGAATATAGCCACGGATGATATGTTCCATTTCCATTTTCTTCACTTTTTCTTGCAGCAGGATCTGTCCGATGCGCCCAGCGATTTTCTGCTTGGCTACGGGCCGGAACAAGTCCGGCACCGGCTGCACGAGTTCATTCAATAATTCTTTTTCTTCGGTTCCCCATAAATGGATCGTTTTGTCTACGTAGTATTCTTCCCAGTTCAAATCCGACAAGCCATCTTCTTTTGGCATCGATTTCAGGAATTTCCGGAACATAAAGAATCCGCCGATTGCAAACAGCCCAACTAGCACGACGCCCCAAAACAATATGAACCATAAAAACCAGCCTTGTAATTCCACCTTGATTCACCTCAATCATTCTCTATTCCATTATAGAAGCCCAGCAAAGAAAATTCACCTGAAATGTATCCTTTTTTTGTGTTTGTGTCTATATAGCGAATGAAGGGAGGTGAGCAACATGGCATACAGCGATTTTAAAAACGCAAGCATGCGGTTGACGTTCGACAACGGACTCGACGAACAGGGGCGCTTGAAGCGCAAAGTGAAGGCCTACCAGAACGTCACAGAAAACGCATCACCAGCAGGGATGTTCACAGTGGCACAAGTGCTGGAAGCATTCGGCACGAAGCCGCTCATGGAACTGGAGAAGATTTCCGGTTCAAGCATCTACCAATAATAAGGAGGAGTACACATGGCGAAAACATTGGAATTGATTTTTGAAACAGCCGGGGGCAAAGCGGTCACCTTGACGGTCGATGAGCCGCGCAGCGATTTGACGGCTCAGGAACTTTTTTCCGGCATGCAGGCGATCATAGACCAGAGCGTCTTTGAAATCAGCGCTTCACCGCTTGCTTCCGTTAAGTCAGCCAGAATCGTCGAACGCAATGTCGTCGAATACGAAGCATAAGCAATCAGGCCTCCCCGCAAAAGCGGGGAGGTTTTTTTAAAAGGAAAGGAGGCGCTTCGATGCAGGAATGGATGCAATGGACACAGGAACTCGGATTTCCGATATTCGTATCGTTTTATTTGATGCACCGCGTGGAAGGCAAACTCGTCGCCATCCATGATGCGCTCATCACCTTGAAAATGCCGTGATTTCACAAAGTTGTGATTTCTAAGCGCTAAAGATGGATTGTTTTCAGGCGTTTGTTCGGCTATGATATATGCAGTTATGAGAGTGGGGGCATTAGTATGAAATGGAAATGGATGGCGCTTGTGTCCGCGCTTGTGTTGTTTCTAGGAGCATGCGGCACGGATGCGGTCGAAGATTTTACTTATACCGATCACCGCGGCGATGAAATAAGCAAAGAGGATTTGGATGGGACGCCGTGGATTGCGACGTTCGTCTTCACCAATTGCGAAACGGTGTGCCCGCCGATGACGTTCAATCTGGCAGATCTGCAGGGGGAAATCGAAGCAGCTGGCCTGACAGATTATAAAATCGTTGCATTCAGTGTCGATCCGAAAGCCGATACACCGGAGAAAATACAGGAATACTTGTCGTACTACCCGATTCCCGACGAGAGCAAATGGCATGTGCTAACCGGTTATTCGCAGGATGAAATTGCGGAATTTGCAACTGATAATTTCAAAACTTTGGTCAAAAACGACCCGAACAGCAATCAAGTGATCCACGGTACTTCGTTTTACCTGGTCGACCAGGAAGGCGCAGTCGTCGGCAATTACGACGGGTACGAAAATGTGCCGACTGGAGAAATCATTGAAGCGATAAAGGAATTAGAAGAATAGAAAAGCTGCCGAGAAATACGGCAGCTTTTTTTGAGGGAAAACCGGTCATAGGCCGGTTTTTTCTTTTGACAACAAATCGCGGATTTCGACCAGCAACTGTTCTTTTTTGTCGAGCACTTCTGGTTCTTCTTCTGCAGGCACATCATTTTTGCGTTTCATTCGCGTAAACAGCCGGATTACTAAGAAAATGGAAAAGGCGATAATGAAAAAATCAATGACCGACTGGGTGAATACGCCGTACCGCAGTTCTGCACCGTTGAATGTATAGGCCCAATCCTCAACGCTAAAGCCGCCTAGCATAATGCCGACTGCTGGCATTATGATGTCCTCGACAAGTGATGTGATGATTTTTCCGAACGCTGTCCCGATGATGACCGCCACCGCCAAGTCGAGCACGTTGCCTTTTAATGCGAACTTCTTAAAGTCTTCCCACATGAATTTCCCTCCCTTCATTCCTCTAGTACATAGATTCCGCTGAAAAAGCTATTCTTCTGTCCTTTCCACTGTAAAGGTGGGCTGCAGCACTTCGGACAAAGAGGAAGGGCTATGGTAAACTGGAGCAAATAGATTTTTAGGTGTGAAACAATGAAACAGAAAAAACAAAAGACCAGCGCACTTGCTTTGAAGTTCGGCTGTTTGTTGGCACTGTTCCCAGCAGCCATCGTAGCCTTTACACTCGTGGCGATTTTTGCGTTTTCGCAATACGGCGATAGCGTTAAAGATACGGTCCAAAAAAGCCAGGACCGTGTATTTGAAGTTCCGTTCCCAGAAGAAAACATTGCGCTGTACCGCGAAGCAGCAGAAGTTTACGGAATACCGTGGACGCTTCTGGCAGCCCATCACCGCATCGAAACGAAATTCTCGACGATGGACCCTTTGCTGTCACCGGTCGGGGCCGAAGGGCATATGCAGTTTATGCCTTGCACATTTGTCGGTTGGAGCCATCCGACTTGTTCCGGTCTCGGGGAAGGGGACATTCCGGAAACAGAAAAGACCGACCCTGAAGTCATCGCACAACACGGGGGATACGGTGTGGATGCAAATGGCGACGGCATAGCAGATCCGTACAACTTAGAAGACGCCCTACACAGTGCAGCCAATTATTTGGCGCAAAATGGAGCAGCCGAAGGGGATTTGAAGCGTGCCATTTTACGCTATAACCATAGCGACCAATACGTCGAAGACATCCTTCACTATTACGAACGCTATGAAGAAGAATACAATAATTCATAATAAAAAACGAACGGACCAGGGTCCGTTCGTTTTTTATTATGTTGATTATGCGCGTTTGCGGCCTTTGTTCATTGATCCAAGGATCAAGCTTAGAACGAAGACGAAAACCAAAGCACCGATTAATGCTGGGATGATAGCGATGTCCCAAACAACTGGTCCCATGTCTCCTAAGAGCATGCCGCCGAGCCATGCACCGACGATACCTGCGATAATGTTACCGATTACTCCGCCCGGAATATCTTTCCCGAGGATTAGGCCAGCGACCCAGCCGATAATACCACCCATGATTAGATATAAAATGAATCCCATAATTTTTCCAGCTCCTTTTGAATGTTTTGTTATGGATAAGTGCTACACTCTAGGTATAACCACATTCAGGACTTTTAAAACATAGAACAGGAAAATTTATTGTACATCCGCACCTAGAACGGTCTCGAAATGGCGCAGTGCATAGCGGTGGCCCGCGTCATCAAAGCTGGCAACAGCTTTTTCACGGACCACGATATGGAATCCTTTATTATATGCATCCACAGCTGTATGAAGCACACAGATGTCTGTGCAGACACCGATAATGTGGACTTCTTCTATATTCCGTTCACGCAGCAAGAGTTCCAGGCGTGTCCCGGCAAATGCGCTATAGCGTGTTTTGTCCATCCAGACAATCCGGTCGTCGTGGCGCTCGTATACTTCCTGGAGCCGGCCGTATAATTTCCGCCCGGCCGTTCCGCGGATGTTGTGAGGGGGGAAGAGCTTGGTCTCGGGATGGTACGGGTCGTGTTCCTCGTGAAGATCGACCGGCATGACGACAAAATCACCGTTCCCGACAAATTGTTCGGTCAGTGAACAAATCGCTTGTTCAATAGCCTGGCCCGGTTCGCCGCAAGTGAGTGCGCCGTCTGGGGCTACAAAGTCCACTGTATAATCGACTACAAGCAATGCTTTTTTCATTTGATTCGCCTCCTGTTTTTTTCTATTTTAATTGATTGTTTCTTCCATGTTAACAGGTAAGGTGCTTTTTGGAGAGTGCGGGAAATGAGGAAGAGAAATAACTCTTGTAAATAGTCTGAACATTCAGTATAATATAAATAAAGAAAAGGGGTGTGCTCCATGGAATATGAAAATTATGAAAAGCTTAACAAACAAGGTGTTTGGTTTACAGTCATCCATACACTCATCATTTTCAGTTTCGCCTTCGATTTCGGTTTTCTTGCCTAATCGAGAAGGGGAGCGACACAACACAAACCCATTAATAATAATGAACGCACGAAAAGGATCCTAGCCATTGGCTAGGATCCTTTTCGTGCGTTCGGCTATTCTGCTTTTCGTTTCAGGCGCACGAGTGAATCTTTCAGGATGCGGGACGCGGAGTCGAGGGAGACTCCTAAGATTTCCTGGATTTCTTCCAAGTTTTTATGCTCGACCGCATACAGATAATGAACGTACGCAAAACGGATATCGCCGGAGCGCATGGGCATGCCGACGAATTCCGCAAGAGCTTCGGTATAATCGGACAACGACCCCATTTGAAAATTGGTGTATTGGTCTTTCACTTTTGAAGACAGCAAAAACGAGGTGCCGCGCATTTTGGCGCGTTCAATGCCTTGTTCCATGACGGCAATTTCTTGTTCATCAAAATGAAGTGTGCAGTGATAGCCATCTTTCTTTTCGACATCCAATTGCAGTCCGTTTTCGCCATCGACAAAATTATCGATATCGATCGCCACTATATCGCGAAGGCGCAGCCCACACAAATAGAAGACATATAATAGTTTGGCGTTGAGCGGCAGCTTGTCAGATTGCAGGACTTGTTGTTTTTTCTCGAGCAAGGACTCGTAATCGACGTCGATGTCATGCGGCTTCAAGTCCAGCTTGCGGCTGAATTTGAACTTCGGCATAAAGTCATTCGGGATCTTGCCGATTTGCCACATGTAATCGAACCAGCGCCGGATGTATATCAATTTGCGGTTCAAGGTGCTGTCTTTAATGCCGGCTTCTTTTTGTTCAAGAAGAAATTGTTGAATGTCGGAAGGGCGGATTTCATGCGGCTCCACCGATTTTTTATACGTTTTGCGCAAAAAGGCAAAAAGCGCACGGATCAGCTGCACTTCATGGACGACCGTGTTGGGGCTAATGCCATTATCCAATCTGTATTTTTCATAACCATATGGCATGGACATTCACCTCTCTAACTAGGTTTTAGTTAGTATACCATTTCCTAGGTACAAGGGAACGTACTTTCCCTTGTTGGCGTGTGCGACTGAATGGAAGTGAACCGGTTATTCATTCATAAGTACTAAACTACTTAAGGATATGTTTGAAAAAAAACCGCCTACAACAAGTCCGTGAAAACGCCAGAGAAAGAATGATTATCGACAAAGCGGGTATAAAGAAAGATAATGGGACAAGAAAGATAATGGGACAAGAAAGAGGTGCAGCAATTGCAAAATGAAGAAAACGCGAAAATAAGGCACGCCATCTTGAAAAAAGCCGAGGGGTTCGACGACGATGCGCTGAACGAAAAGCCTTCACAAGAAGAATGGTCTGCGATACAGATCCTTGATCACCTTCAAAAAATCGAAACGACGATTGCCGAAGGCGTCGCTCGAGCCATTGAAAAGAATCAGCAGAAAAAAGCGGTCAAAAAGCCTATCCAATTGTCCGTCAGCCGCAAAGTGAAAGTCGATGCCCCGAAGCACACAGTACCGGAAGACAGCTACTTCACTTTAGAGGAAATGAAGGAGAGATTGAACGCATCGAGAAATCGCTTGTATGAAGTTTTCACCGCGGCAGACGACGAAACGCTGCGGAACAATTCCATGCCGCATCCTGTATTCGGCGATGTGCCGCTCGTGCAATGGTTCCCGTTTATCGGCTATCACGAAAAACGCCATCTGTCTCAATTAGAAGAGACCTTAAGAAAAGTCAATGAGAAAAAGGAATAGTCATTCGGAAAACTTATCGCAATGCATAATTTTAATGTAATTTACTTATGCACTATGTTTCGGTATGATGGAAGAGGAGAAAAGACGCGGTAAAACGCCTTTTCAGTAGATTTAAAGGAGGAACACGATTATGGCAAAGAGCAGTTTGCACAACAGCCGCACATCCTTCGAGCTAAACGGCAAGACGTATAATTATTATCGTCTCGCTGCACTCGAAGAAGCGGGGATCGCGAAAGTATCTCGCCTTCCGTATTCTGTAAAAGTACTTTTGGAATCCGTATTGCGTCAGCACGACGGATATGTCATCAAAGACGAGCACGTAGAAGAATTAGCAAAATGGGGCAAAGATGCCAACAAAGAAGCAGAAGTTCCATTCAAGCCTTCACGCGTAATCCTTCAAGACTTCACCGGTGTACCGGTTGTTGTTGACTTGGCTTCACTCCGTTCAGCTATGGCTGAAATGGGCGGCGACCCGGACAAAATCAACCCGGAAATTCCAGTTGATTTGGTCATTGACCACTCGGTACAAGTTGACCGTTACGGCAACGAAGATGCGCTGCGCGCGAACATGGAGCTCGAGTTCGAACGCAACGCTGAACGTTACCAGTTCCTAAGCTGGGCTCAAAAAGCCTACGATAACTACCGTGCAGTCCCACCAGCTACAGGGATCGTTCACCAAGTTAACCTTGAGTATTTGGCGAATGTCGTTCACGCTGTACCAAACGAAGACGGCACATTCGAAGCATTCCCGGATACGCTTGTCGGAACTGACTCCCACACGACGATGATCAACGGAATCGGCGTTCTTGGATGGGGCGTTGGCGGCATTGAAGCAGAAGCTGGTATGCTTGGCCAACCTTCATACTTCCCAATTCCGGAAGTTATTGGCGTTAAAATGACCGGTGAACTGCCAAACGGCGCGACTGCGACGGATTTGGCGCTTAAAGTTACCGAAACATTGCGCAAAAAAGGTGTTGTCGGCAAATTCGTCGAGTTCTTCGGGCCTGGCGTTACGACATTGCCGCTTGCTGACCGTGCGACAATCGCCAACATGGCACCTGAATACGGCGCAACTTGCGGATTCTTCCCGGTAGATGAGGAAGCACTCAACTACATGCGTTTGACAGCACGCTCAGAAGAGCAAATCGCTGTAACGAAAGAATACTTGAAAGCGAACGATATGTTCTTCACAGTCGAAAACGAAGAGCCGATCTACACAGACCTCGTCGAAATCGACTTGACGGACATCGAACCAAACTTGGCCGGACCAAAACGTCCACAAGATTTGATCCCACTTTCTCAAATGAAGAAAGAATTCAACACAGCGGTCACAGCTGCAGAAGGCCCGCATGGTTTCGCGTTGGATGAGAAGGAAATCAACAAAACTGCGACCGTCAAATTCAACGACGGCAAAACAGCGGAAATGAAAACAGGCGCTTTGGCGATTGCTGCGATCACTTCTTGCACAAACACGTCGAACCCGTACGTTATGCTCGGCGCTGGACTGGTAGCGAAAAAAGCTGTTGAATTAGGCTTGACGCCGCCGCCATACGTGAAAACGTCATTGGCACCAGGTTCAAAAGTCGTTACCGGCTATTTGAGCGATTCCGGTCTTCTTGAGTACATGAACCAAATCGGCTTTAACTTGGTCGGCTACGGCTGTACGACATGTATCGGTAACTCCGGCCCGCTTCTTCCTGAAATCGAAGAAGCAATCGTTGAAAACGATCTGCTCGTTTCTTCTGTACTGTCCGGCAACCGGAACTTTGAAGGGCGCATCCACCCGCTTGTGAAAGCAAACTACTTGGCATCTCCAATGCTCGTTGTCGCTTATGCACTTGCTGGTACTGTGGACATCGACTTTGAAATAGATCCAATCGGGCAAGACAAAGAAGGCAACGATGTATTCTTCAAAGATATCTGGCCTTCTACTGAAGAAGTGAAAGCTGTTGTTGCTAGCACGGTTACACCTGAATTGTTCCGCAAAGAATATGAGCATGTCTTCACTGAAAACGATGCTTGGAATGCGATCGAGACAAATGACGATGCGTTGTACGCGTTTGATGAGTCTTCTACGTATATCCAAAACCCACCGTTCTTCACAGGACTGTCGAAAGAACCGGCACCGATCCAGCCGCTTTCTGGCCTTCGTGTCATGGCGAAATTCGCTGATTCGATCACGACTGACCACATTTCACCGGCAGGCGCAATCGGTAAAGATACACCAGCTGGCTTGTACTTGCGCGAAAACGGCGTTGAGCCACGCAACTTCAACTCTTACGGTTCACGTCGTGGTAACCACGAAGTGATGATGCGCGGTACGTTTGCGAACATCCGCATCCGTAACCAAGTCGCACCAGGCACAACTGGTGGATTCACGACATTCTGGCCGACTGGCGAAATCATGCCGATCTATGATGCATGCATGAAGTATCAAGAGCAAGGCACTGGCCTCGTTGTTCTGGCTGGTAAAGATTACGGCATGGGCTCTTCCCGTGACTGGGCTGCCAAAGGAACATTCCTTCTCGGCGTCAAAACAGTCATCGCGGAAAGCTATGAGCGTATTCACCGCTCGAACCTTGTGATGATGGGCGTCTTGCCGCTTCAATTCGTCAACGGCGAAAGCGCTGAATCTCTTGGTCTTACAGGCCATGAAACCATCAGCGTCAACTTGACTGACGATGTGAAACCGCGCGACGTACTGACTGTCACAGCAACTGCTGAAGACGGCAAAGTAACGGAATTCAAAGTCCTTGCCCGCTTCGATTCTGAAGTGGAAGTCGACTATTTCCGTCACGGCGGCATCCTGCAAATGGTGCTCCGTAACAAATTGCTAGAAGTATAAAGAGAAAGGCTGCCTCCGGGCGGCCTTTTTTTATGCCAAAAAAAGCACAAGCTCCAGGAGCCTGTGCTTTTTGATTGAAAGAAATGTCCTGTATACTAGAGGAGAGGTGAGGAACATGTACATAAGTGAAAAAGAAATTGAAATCCGCTATGCGGAAACCGACCAGATGGGCGTCGTCTATCACGCCAATTATCTCATCTGGCTCGAGATCGGCCGTACGCAATTGATTGAGGATCTCGGATTTACTTACGCCGGGATGGAATCGCAAGGGTTTTTATCGCCAGTAACCGATATCTCCATACAATACAAAGCTGCACTCCGCTACGGGACAAAAGCAATCGTCAAGACCTGGGTGGAGTCGCACGGCCGCCTGCGGACGACTTATGGCTACGAGGTGCTTCACGAAGACGGAACGCTCGCCGCCAAAGCGACTTCCGAGCACGTTGTCGTGAAAAAAGAAACGTTCCGTCCGGTGCCGCTCGCCAAAGTCGATCCGGCATGGGACGCAAAATACAAAGAAGTGGTGAGGGGGGCGGGCAAGAATGGCGTTCGGAATCCAACGACCTGAGCTGGAACGCTGGAAGCACGATGTGACAAATGGCCAAATTTCGTTTTTGACGCATTACTGGGTCGACCATCGCTTTCCGGGCTGCACGACGGTGACCAAAGTCGGCTGTTGCGACATCGACAAATTGGTCGACTGGGGCAGCCGCTATGGCCTGCAGCGCGAATGGCTTGATCTGCGGAATGACTACCCGCATTTTGACTTATTCGGCACAAGACAAGCCGAAATCCTAAAAGCAGAAGGGCGGCTCGATCAACTGAATAAGCTGGTTAATACCATAGGTGATTAGGATGAATAAAAAAGAAGCGTGACGCAATTTAGCGTCATGCTTCTTTTTGTCCGTATGAATAACTCAATTCATCCAGTGTGTCATCCACTGTGACGTGGAGATCATGTTCATCGAAATACCAGTGATCCGCTTCTTCTATAAAATAGAGCACATCGTCCTGTTCGTGGCGGACAGTCGCTTCATACGGTCTGTCTTTCGTGACGCCGAGCGAAAAGCCGGGCTGCAATCCGGAACCCCCGTAGCGGACAAAAAACCGCACCGCTTCTCCTGGTTCAACTTCCATTTCTTCGCGGAACCAATCCATTGCATCCTTGCTTAAATGGATCTTCATACAAACACGTCCTTTCGGTGTCTACCACTTGATCTTCGGTTCGGTGCCCGCGCGAATTCTCGCGATATTCGCACGGTGACGGTAAATGATGAACGTAGCGAGCGTAAGTATCACGGCCAAGAACAGGTAATCTTCGGTATAGAAGGTATAGATGATCGTATAAATGACCGACACTACCGCTAGAATGATCGACGACAATGACACCATTTTGGTGATTTTCAAGGCGATCAACAAGACGGCAACGGCGAGTAAAAACAGCGGCCATTGGTACCCCAACAGAATGCCGCCGGACGTGGCGACCGCTTTGCCCCCTTTAAAGCGGGCGAATACTGGAAACATATGGCCGATAACGGCGACAACCCCTAAAATGAGCGGGTGGACGTCCGTTGTGATGATCAGCGGCAGCAGTGTAGCAGCGGTGCCTTTTAAAATATCCAGCACGGTGACGATCAAGCCGGCTTTCGGCCCGAGTACGCGAAACGTATTGGTAGCCCCGAGGTTGCCGCTTCCTTTGGTCCGGACATCGGTGTTGTAAAACAGTTTTCCGATCCATAACGCAGAAGGGATGGATCCGAGTAGATAAGCGATAATGAGTGGAAGAAAAATATCCATGGCTGACTCCTTTGTGGGTGCAGGTTTCTTTTCTACAGTTTACCATGAGCCTTGAGACAGAAACAATAGATGGCGGATTATTCAACAAACGTGCGCGTTTCATGTATGATAGACTAAAAGGACAGGTGATTTTGTTGAAAAACCCAGACCGCACAGAAATCAAAGAAGTGCTAGACAATGCCAAAACCATTGCTGTGGTCGGACTGAGCCCGAATCCGATGCGCACGTCCTATATGGTATCAAAAGCGATGCAAGATGCAGGCTACCGCATTATCCCGGTCAATCCGCAGACGGATAGAGTGCTTGGCGAGAAAAGCTATGCCACGCTTCAGGACATCCCGGAACCGGTCGACATCGTCAATGTGTTTCGCCGCAGCGAATTTTTGCCCGGTCTTGCAGAAAATTTTCTCAAGGTCGATGCTCCGGTATTTTGGACGCAGCTCAATGTGGTGGATGAAGCAGTGTTCAACCGCCTTACAGAAGCAGGCTATACGGTAATCATGGACCGTTGCATCAAAGTCGAACATGCCATCTTGAAATAGCAGGTTTCACGAAGGGCGCCTAGCGCTCTTTTTCTATGAACATTGACAGGAACGGCACAAATGGCATACGATTAAAAGAAGAGAGTATACGAACAAATGTTTGCTGGAGGGAAATAGATGGCTAAAACGAACAGCACGGCATACAACGAAGAGGCAATCCAAGTTCTAGAAGGGCTGGATGCTGTACGAAAACGTCCGGGGATGTATATCGGTTCGACCGATACCCGAGGGCTTCATCATTTGGTCTACGAAATCGTCGACAACTCGGTCGATGAAGCACTAGCCGGATTTGGTGACCGCATTACGGTGATCATCCACAAAGACAATAGCATCAGCGTCCGCGACTTCGGCCGCGGCATGCCGACGGGAATGCACAGAAGTGGCAAACCGACTCCGGAAGTTATTTTGACGGTGCTCCATGCTGGCGGTAAATTCGGCCAAGGCGGCTATAAGACAAGCGGCGGGCTTCACGGCGTCGGCGCATCTGTCGTCAATGCCTTATCGAGCTTTTTGGAAGTGACGATCCACCGCGATGGCCGCAAATACCGCCAGCGTTTTGAAAACGGTGGTAAACCTGCCACCACGTTAGAAGAAATCGGCAAAACGAAGGAAACTGGCACGTTGATCCATTTCCTGCCCGATGAAACGATTTTTTCCATTTCGAAATACAATTACGATACGCTAAGCGAGCGCTTGCGCGAATCGGCGTTTCTCATGAAAGGCACGACAATCGAATTGCTCGACGAGCGCACCGACACGAGCGAAAGCTTTTACTACGAAACGGGCATTGAAGCGTTCGTCGAATACTTGAACGAAGAAAAAGACGTGCTGCATAAGGTCGCCTATATGGAAGGGCAAAGCGACAGCTTGGAAGTGGAATTCGCGTTCCAGTTCAATGACGGCTATTCCGAAACCATCCTGTCGTTCGTCAACAATGTCCGAACGCGCGACGGCGGTACGCATGAAACCGGCGCCAAAGCCGCGATGACCCGTGTGTTCAACGATTACGCACGAAAAATCAATCTCTTAAAAGACAAAGATAAAAACCTTGAAGGCTCCGACATACGGGAAGGTTTAGCTGCGATCGTTTCCGTGCGCATTCCGGAAGCTTTGCTGCAGTTTGAAGGGCAGACGAAAAGCAAGCTCGGCACAAGCATAGCCCGCAGTGCCGTCGATGCGGTCATCTCCCAGCAGTTGATGTATTTCCTCGAGGAAAACGCAGAACATAGCGCATCCCTCGTCCGAAAAGCAATCCGTGCGTCACAGGCGCGCCTCGCCGCACGAAAAGCGCGGGAAGATGCGCGCAACGGCAAAAAACGCAAAAAATCCGATTCACTGCTGTCCGGAAAACTGACGCCGGCACAGTCGCGCAACGCCAAAAAGAACGAATTGTATTTGGTCGAGGGCGACTCAGCGGGCGGTTCGGCGAAACAAGGCCGCGACCGGACGTTCCAGGCGATTTTGCCGCTGCGCGGGAAAGTCGTCAACACCGAAAAAGCGAAACTCGAAGATATAATGAAAAATGAAGAAATCGCAACGATCATCCATGCCATCGGCGGCGGGGTGTCATCGGATTTCTCTGTGGCCGATATCGCCTACAACAAAGTCATCATCATGACCGATGCCGATACCGACGGCGCACACATCCAAGTGCTGCTGCTGACGTTTTTCTACCGCTACATGAAACCACTCATCGAAGCGGGCAAAGTGTTCATTGCACTTCCGCCGCTCTACAAAGTATCCAAGGGCGTAGGCAAAAAAGAAGTTGTCGATTATGCGTGGACTGAAGCGGACCTGGATGCATCGATCAAAAAAGTCGGCAAAGGATATATGCTCCAGCGCTACAAAGGTCTCGGGGAAATGAACGCCGACCAATTATGGGAGACGACCATGAACCCGGAATCGCGCACCTTGATCCGCGTCATGATCGAAGACGGGGCGCGCGCCGAACGCCGCATCACGACATTGATGGGCGATAAAGTCGAACCGCGCCGCAGATGGATCGAAAACAACGTCGACTTCGGATTAGAGGACGACAGCAACATCTTAGAAAATGATTTGATTCACGCTGAGGAGGAACTCGTATGACACAAACCGAACGTTTCCAGGATCTGCCCTTAGAAGAAGTCATCGGCGATCGGTTTGGCCGCTACAGCAAATACATCATCCAAGACCGTGCCTTGCCGGATGCCCGCGACGGATTGAAACCTGTCCAGCGCCGGATTTTGTATGCAATGTACCACGAAGGCAACACCAACGATAAAGCGTTCCGCAAATCCGCCAAAACGGTCGGGAACGTCATCGGCAACTATCACCCGCACGGCGATAGCTCCGTTTACGAAGCAATGGTACGGCTCAGCCAAGACTGGAAAGTCCGCCACATGCTCGTGGAAATGCACGGTAATAACGGTTCGATGGACGGGGATTCTCCAGCTGCGATGCGTTATACGGAAGCGCGGCTGTCCGCAATTTCCGGTGAACTGCTGCGCGATATCGAGAAACGCACCGTCGAATTCATTCCGAATTTCGACGACGCGGATGTTGAGCCGACGGTCCTGCCGGCGCGTTTCCCGAATTTGCTCGTCAACGGTTCAACTGGAATTTCAGCGGGTTACGCGACCGATATTCCGCCGCATGCTTTGCACGAAGCACTCGATGCGGTACTCATGCGCATCGATAAGCCGGATGCGTCGATTGATGAACTGATGACCGTTTTAAAAGGGCCGGATTTTCCGACCGGCGGCATCATCCAAGGCGTCGATGGCATACGAAAAGCATACGAAACCGGACGTGGCAAAATCGCCGTCCGTTCAAAAGCAGCAGTAGAGCCGTTAAAAGGCGGCAAGGAACAAATCGTCGTTACGGAAATTCCGTTCGAAGTGAACAAAGCGAGCCTCATCAAGAAAATTGACGATCACCGCTTTGACCGCAAACTTGAGGGCATTTCCGAAGTACGCGATGAATCTGACCGAACCGGCCTGCGCATCGTCATCGAGCTGAAAAAAGAAGTACAGGCAGCCGGCATCCTGAATTATTTGTATAAAAACACCGATCTCCAAATCAGCTACAACTTCAATATGGTGGCGATTTACCGCCGCCGTCCGACGATGATGACCTTGCCGACGATGCTCGATGCTTATATCGAACACCAGAAGGAAGTCGTGACGAAACGCTCGGAGTTTGACCTGCAAAAAGCGAGCGACCGGATGCACATTGTCGAAGGCTTGATCAAAGCCTTATCGATTCTCGATAAAGTGATCAAAACGATCCGCGCGTCGAAAGACAAGCGGGATGCCAAAAACAATTTGATCGAGAAATTCGGGTTTTCCGAGCCGCAAGCAGAAGCAATCGTCTCCTTGCAGCTCTACCGCCTTACGAATACCGACATTTCCGAACTGCAAAAAGAAGAAGAAGAACTGCGGAAACGCATCGCAGAACTGACGGGCATTTTGACGAGTGCCACGAAACTGAAAAACATCATCAAAAAAGAGTTACAGGACATACGCAAGCAATTTGCGGAACCGCGCCGCTCTGAAATTGAAGAAAAGATCGAGGAATTGACTATCACGCGCGAAATCATGATTCCAAGCGAAGAAGTAATTGTCACCGTAACGAAAGAGGGCTACGTAAAGCGGACCAGCACCCGCTCCCATGCCGCATCGAATGGCAAAGATTTCGCCATGAAAAACAGCGATCATCTGTTGTTTGAAGGCACTCTCAATACGCAGCATACCGTGTTGATCTTCACTTCCGGCGGCAATTTCGTGTTCCAACCGGTCAATGAATTGCCGGACATCAAGTGGAAAGACCTCGGCCAGCATTTATCGAGCGTCGTCACCTTGGATTCGAAGGAATCGGTCATCGCAGTGTTTCCATTTGAAGACTTCGACCAGGAGGCAACCATTCTAACGGTGTCGAAATTCGGCCAAGTCAAGCGTTCGGCGCTCAAAGACTACCACGTGCAGCGTTACTCACGGGCGATTAAGACGATGAACTTGAAAAAAGACGACGAAATGATCTTTGTAGGGCTTGCAACAACCGAAACCGAGCTGTTTTTGGCTACTCAAATGGCATATGGCGTCCGTTTTCCACTCGATGAAGTACCAATCACCGGACTTCGCACCGCCGGCGTCAAAGGGCTCAACTTAAAAGACGGGGATGAAACAGTCTCTGCCGTCATGCTCGACCCGAACATTTCGCAAGACCTCGTCTTAACCACACAACGCGGGGCTGCAAAGAAAATGAAACTCACTGAATTCGAAAGCGGCAGCCGGGCCAAACGCGGCGTCATCATGCTGCGTGAATTGAAATCCAATCCCCACCGCGTCGTCGCCGTACTCGGCACGACCGGCAAGGATGAAATTATGCTCGAAACGGCAAAAGGCTTGCGCATTTCGATTGCGCCGGGCCGCCTGAAAGCTGTCGATCGCTACTCCAATGGTTCGTTTATTGCCGACGAGTCATCGGACGGTGAAGTGATCGCAGCTCACCGCATTCCAAAAAAACAGTAATTCTAAAAGACGCTGAATGAGTAATTCATTCAGCGTCTTTTTTTTTGGAATCACCGTTATTGACTAGCGAATCCTTGTCACTTTTAGATAAATAAACAAATGAATAAATATTGGAGAATTTCAAAACCCTAGTTATTTATGAATAATAAGATTGAATAGAGAATTAAACACAGCTCCTGTTTTTGCAATTGCTATTCAAATGTCAAAAAGAAGAAAAACAAAAACAATTGAACACAATATTCCGAGAATCCTTCAATAGAAGAACAAAATCCACTGAATGGGCAGGAACAGGCTGCATATATGTCAAAGAGGAACAGAGAGGTGCTGCAAGCTGGTATTTAAGGATGATCCTCTATAGGACAGGAGGCACGTTTATGACCACCATACTCGAAACGGAGCGGCTGTTGTTAAAGCCGTATAAAGACCATATGGCGGAAGCCGTCTATGAAGTCGTCCGCCAAAAAGAAATCGCGGATATGATGCTGATGATTCCACATCCGTATCCACGCAAACAAGTTGACGGCTGGCTTGCCTATTTGCAGAAAAGCTTTGAACTCGGGAGTGCTTATGAATACGCCGTTTTTACGAAAGAGGAACCGTCGCGCTATATCGGCAATTGCGGCTTGGTGAACATTTCCCAAACCCATCAGTCGGGGGAAATCGGCTATTTTATCGATTCTGCGGAATGGGGAAAAGGCTATGCGACCGAAGCTTGCCGGAAACTAGTGGAAATCGCCTTTACGCAACATGGGCTGAACCGCCTATTCGGCCGCTGCCTGGTACGGAACCCGGCGTCTCGAAACGTCCTGCAGAAGGCCGGCATGGCTTTTGAAGGGCGGTTCAAGCAGGAGTTCCGGATGAACGGCGTCTATGAAGACACCGATTATTTGGCGATTCTGGCAATCGACTACGAGCACACGGCGTCCGTGGAATAATCTGTGCCGCTTTTTGCCCGGTATGACAGCCGCTCAAGCGTAAATGAAGACACACGAGAGGAAAGAGTGGCAAAAAACTTGTCCTATAACACAAAGTTTGCATTGTTTCATTTTTTCGCCAATTCGGAAACTTCCGTTGACAGCCTGTCCCAGCCTTTCTATACTTGATATATAACAGCTGAAAACAAGAGACACGAGAGGGGTTTTCAAAATGATCGTACCATTGACACCACTAGACTGGAAACGGCGCGCAACAAAGTATTACCCGGAAAAAGTAGCCGTCATTGACGGGGACAAGCGATTTACGTACAAGGAATTTTCACGGCGTGCCGACCAACTCGGGATCGCCCTACATAACGCAGGCATCAAAGAAAAAGAGCACGTCGCGGTCATGCTGCCGAATACACATTACATGCTGGAGGCGTTTTACGGCATCACGCCGCTTGGGGCGGTCATCGTGCCGCTCAATTACCGCCTGTCCGGCAAAGACCTGGCGTATATCATCAAGCACAGCGACGCGAAGGTGCTCATCGTCGATGCGGAATACGCGAAGATCATCGAAAGCATTAAAGATGAACTACCGATTGAGAAATACATCATCACGCCGGCTGAAGGGCACGAGACGGACCTCACCGGTGTCGATTACGAAGAGTTCATCGGGACGGTAGGAGACGAAGACCGCCTTCCTGAAGTGGAACTTGATGAGAACCAGATGCTGTCGCTCAATTACACAAGTGGCACAACGTCGAATCCAAAAGGGGTCATGCAGACGCACCGGACGAATTATTTGAACGGCGCGAATTTCCTGCATCATTTGGAGATCAAATACGATGACGTCTATTTGCATACTTTGCCGATGTTCCATACGAACGGCTGGGGCGGCGTGTGGGCGATCACCGCGGCCGGTGCGACACATGTCTGCCTGCGGAAAGTCGATCCGCCACTTATCCTCGATCTGTTTGAAAGCCACGGCATCACTTCGCTGTGCGGCGCACCGACGGTCGTCAACATGCTCGTCAACGAACCGAAAGCGGGTGACATCGAGCTGAAGACGAAGATCCGCATGGGGACAGCCGGCGCACCGCCTGCTGCGGCATTGATCGCCAAAGCCCAGAAGACGCTCGGCCTCAACATGATGCACGTCTACGGGTTGACGGAGACGTCTCCGTTCATTCTGTATTGCGAATGGAAAAATGAATTCGACGCACTCGATGCGGACGCACAAGCGAGCATTAAAGCGCGCCAAGGCATTGAGCTGGCGTTCAATGGCGAAACGAAAGTCGTCAACCAGGAAGACGGGCGTGAAGTCGCGTGTAACGGCAAAGAACTCGGGGAAATCATCACCCGCGGCAATGTCGTCATGGCGGGCTATTACAAAGACCCGGAAAAAACTGCGGAAGCGATTCGCGACGGCTGGTTCTATACAGGCGATTTGGCTGTGACGCATCCGGACGGCTTTATCGAAATCCAGGACCGCATCAAAGACATGATCATTTCCGGAGGGGAAAACATCTCCTCGACCGAAATCGAAGGGGTTCTTTATAAACACCCGGCGATTGCGGAAGTGGCGGTCATTGCGGTACCGGATGAAAAATGGGGCGAAGTGCCAAAGGCGATCATCGTCCTGCATAAAGGCGCGGATGTGACGGAAAAAGAAATCCTCGACTATACGCGCGAGAACATGTCGCGCTTTAAAGTGCCGAAATCTGTCGACTTTGTGGAATCCTTGCCGAAAACGGCAACAGGGAAGCTCCAGAAGTTCCAGCTGCGCGAAATGTACTGGGGCGGCGGCAAG
Source organism: Planococcus sp. ISL-109 (assembly GCF_018613655.1). Lineage (GTDB taxonomy): Bacteria > Bacillota > Bacilli > Bacillales_A > Planococcaceae > Planococcus. The sequence continues at coordinate 674,232 of NZ_JAGGPW010000004.1, read as the reverse complement.
AAAGTCAATTAACCAACTTAACCAACGAAAAAGCGAGTGCCCTCATCGGCACTCGCTTTTTTATATGGACTCCTGATTCGATGGTGGCGTGCTGCGCCTGCGATAAAGCACAGTAACTGCGGTAACGAGTAAGCCCAGACCCAATACGCTGTACAAAACACTGCGCGGCAACAGCATCGTCAATCCGAACGCGACCGCGATTTCCAGCGCGACCGCCGGAAGTTTGCCGATCGAACTTGCGACAAAAAACGCCGGAGCAGAAATACGGGTAACGGCGGCTCCTGCTGTCACGACACCGGACGGTACAAACGGCACCAGGCGCAGCACCAGCACCGACCAAAAAACGGTCTTCACCTGTTGGTGCTGGAAATACTGAAACCACCGGTGCTGCTGCCAAGCGGGCGGGATGCGCTTTGCCCCGTAGCGGTATAGCCAAAATCCGCAGAGTGCTCCGAGGATCTCCCCGCTTAGCGACAAGGCGCTGCCGCCGATGAGGCCGAAGCGGTCAAGGTTGACAGGGGTGATGAGCAGGCTCGGGATGAAGCCGAGTGCGCCGAGTGCGATATTAGCGATCAGCAGCAAACAAAACTCCAAAGAGCGGTAAAACAATTCTATCGACATGAGTTCTCTCCTTTACGTGGCAGCACACGATGGCGCATCATGAGTCCGCCACTTGTTCACGCTGGAAATTCCGGTAGTGCTTCGGGGTTATTCCGCTATGGCGGGTGAACGCGGCGTGAAACTGTGTGGCGCTCTTATAGCCGCAATGAGCGGCGATGGACGCAACCGCTAGCTCTGTCGCAAGCAGTAGCTGCTGTGCGCGGTCCATGCGGCAGCTGATGACGAACTGGAGCGGCGTCTCTCCGCACAATTCCTTGAACTGCCGGCTAAAGTGGAATTTGCTGATGCCTGCCCGTTCGGCCGTTTCCGTCAGTGAAAACGGCAAGTGGCACGTTTCTTCCAGTTCGTAAACAATTCGTGCCAAACCATAAGCATTAGATGCACCAGGACCAGGACCCGCCAAAGGAATGTGGTCCAGCTCCATCAGCAGGAGTTCAAGCAACAGCCGCTGTTTCTGTTCGGCACCAGATGCAGTACCGTGGAGTTCCCGCTCGATTTCGGCAAACAGCGAACCGACAAAGTCCGGACGGTTCACTGTAGCCCGCTGAAACTGCGTCTCTCCTTCGTTAGTGGGTTGCGTGAAGACCAGCTTGTGGATGCGCTGTTCGTTGCCCATCGGAAACTCCAGATGATGCCACAAGCCGGAAGGGAGCAACAGTAGTTCACCAGCAGATAAGGTCAGTTGTGCATGGGGCATCATCACTTCCACTGCACCGCGCTCCATCCAAATGAGTTCTGCTGAGCTTTGGTGGCGGTGGAGCGGGATGGATAGCGTGCGCCCGGGCGGAATGGCGCTGGAATCAATTAACTGGATGAGGCGATTTTGTTTCATATAAACCCACACTTTTCACTTGCTAGAATACATTCATTATAGCAAGAATGAAGAAAAAGATTGGAAAAATATCGGGAAAAGTTCCGTGAAATTTTTAAAAAACAGCAACAATTGATAATTTCACCATCACTAGATGCAACTTACCATATAGTACGAAGCTGATGGACGGCATTCGCATATTGACTGACTTTACGCGTCGATAAAAGAACCATTGGATGACAGACGAACAAAAGGAGATTTCCGCGTATACGGAAACCTCCTTTTAAATTTCAGTAAAAAAACCGCTAACAGATCGAGTCGTTGGATTTTGGGACGGACAAGCCGAATAGCGGCCGCAGATACAAGGCGAAAAACGTATCGGCTAGTGTCAGTATGCCCCAAATATAGCCGTGCAAGCTGAATGAAGCGATGCCGCCGAAATAAGCGCGATGTTGCAGCCGAACGCCATACGCGCACTACAGCCCATCAGCAAGCCCCTGACGACGGATGCCCAGTGTGATTTTCGTAAACTTGAACAAGCCGCCAGCAGCGGCGAGGAATGCGCCGAGAATGACGCCGAAGTTCAAGATCGTCGTGGAATCGGCGAAGATGGACGATTCGAGCATTGCAGCATTCGCCCCTTGCCAGTCGCAACTGCCAGCATCAGCATATGGACAACAGATTGTGGATCAATTTGCCGGTGAAGAATTTAGCGGCTGCGAAGGCATTTTATGAGCAAGCTGGGTTTTTGACGCTCCAAGCAGATGCTAGTGATGTTGCTTCCAGAAGAGACCTTTAAAGCATTTACGCAACAGGGAGAGGCAGATACGTCAACGGCTTCAGAAGTGTTGTTTTCTTTATCGGCGAAGCCGAAAGAAGAAGTCGAGAATTTCGTTTTCCGAATCGAACAAGCCGGTGGCACCGTGTATGCACAACCGGGCGAAAAAAATGGCTTGTATGGAGCGGGTTTTTCTGATGTTGACGGACATCGGTGGAATTTCCTTATGATGAACGAATAGGGCAAAAACAGTCGAGCATAACTGAAACGGTGTGATTTCCATGCCGTTTCGGTTTTTATATGGGAGAAAACAAAATAAAAACGACGGAAATAGGGGAATGTAAGCTGGTTTTCCTATACGATGGAACAATATACTTTATGAGTGGTACCGCGAAAAGCAATTTTCAATAGGGGTAAGGAGAAGATGTCTCGTGAACAATAAATTTCTATTCGCTTTGTTGGTGGTTGTCACGACCAGTTTGATGGGTTCTTCGTTTGCAGTCGCAAAAATCGGGCTCCAACACGTGTCGCCGTTGCTGTTGGTCGGAATTCGCTTCACGATCGCTGGGATTTTGATGGCCTTGTTGGTCCGCCTGTTCCGGCGGCAGCATCCGCGCGAGCTTTCGGATTGGCTGCATATTTTCATCATCGGCTTGTTCCAGACCGCTGGCGTCATGGGCTGCATTTTTCTCAGCTTGCGGACAATAACTGCCGGAGAGTCGGCCATTTTAACGTTCACTAATCCGCTATTGGTCGTGTTATTCGGTACGCTCGCACTCGGCATCCGCTACCGCCTCGTCCAGTGGTCCGGCGTGTTGCTTGGGTTTTTCGGGGTATTCATCACGATGGGCAGCCAGGTAAACCTGGAAATCGGGACGTTGTTTGGGTTCGCCAGCGCCATTTCCTGGGCAATCGGTACGCTTTTGATCAAACACTGGGGGATTCGCTTGGATACGTGGGTATTGACGGCTTATCAGATGCTGTTCGGGGGCGTGGTGTTGCTGATGGCTAGTAGTCTCCTGGAGAACCCAACATTTTCCATCAATGCGCAATCCATATTCATTTTATTCTGGCTGGCAATCCCAGCATCGATCGTCCAGTTTGCAATTTGGTTTTTCCTGCTGCAAAATGGCAATCCCGGAAAAGTCAGTGCGTTTTTGTTCCTGGCACCATTTTTCGGCGTCATTTCCGGTTGGCTGATTCTCGGTGAACGTGTCGGGCTTTCACTGATCATGGGGGGAGCCTTGATTTTCTTGGGGATTTTCCTCGTGAACTGGCCGGAAAAGCCGGACAAAGCACTTGTTTCAGGAAAAGTGGTGTAGTGTGTACGGGAAGCGGACTATAAAAAGCCGGCAGGGAGCGGAGAGCTTTCGAAAATACATAAAACCTTATGTTGAAGTCAAAATGAATCAAATCAAGTGAATTTTAGCAGTACAAGTCATAATGGGATCCTAGGATTAATTAGAAGGATCAAAAATCAAGAAATTCGTGATTTAAAACATTAAGATGAATGGTACGCGAATTTTCGAAGTTGAAGCAATCCACAGAATAATCCGCAGTTTAAATAAACCGGACACTATGGAACTAAATTTTTATGCAGATGGTACACGATGTGAAAAATTGCTGAACGAATATGCGGCGAACGAAATTATAAAAACCTAAACAGCAAATGCTTAATTGCTGTTTAGGTTTTTATAATGAAAACTAAATCACCGAACGGATCGGCTGTAAATTCATCTAAACAATGTGCGGGAACAAAATCCGTGAAAATCAGCCGGTTTCAGTGAAAATTTCCGTTTCGTCTCACTGTAATGAGCATACTTAACAAACGAGACGCAACTTCCTATAATTTATATTATGTAAACTAAAAATGATTTTTGCCCCACCACAATCTTCGCTGCACTCCCCGTCCTCTTGATGCTCCATAGAACGCTTTCTTATCAAGCTTCACACCACCAGAAAAAAACCGCACAACTCTGCACGGGATTTTTTCGCTTCTAGTTAAACTAGTTATTTCGTTTCATGTCGCGTATCGCCTGTATAGACAATCGCACGAGCAATATGACGCACAGGAACAATCCACCGTATGCAGCGGTGTTCAAATAGATTGCATACATCGTATCGATGAACTGTGCGATTGCCAGCAGCGCTGCTGATATGATGCCGAACGTAATCCCTGACATCAGCAGCACGAACCTTGAGAATAATTGCATGACAAAGGCTGAATTGTGCTTGTCGGAAAATACATCATGATGCAGAATCACTTTGCCGCCTTCTACACGACGGATCAATTGATCGACGCGTTTCGGTAATTTGGCGATTTCCGGCAACATGAATACCAATTCTTCTTCAATACGCTCTTTTGTGGCGCGCGGCTCTTTGAACGGTTTTTTCAATACCGAGGTCTTGTATTCTTTCGCGAATGTTTTCGCTTCCGTAAACATATCGAATTTCGGGTCAATCGTATGCAATGTGCTGTCCAAGCTGATCATCGAACGTAGCGCAATGCCGACGGATGGGTAAAATGCCAACCCGAACTCACGGATCATATCAAACAATGAATGAATCAATTCAGCGGTCGGAATCCGGTCGACATACGCGATCTTCAAAAGAATCTCCCCAACAGCATGTTCAAGGCGATGGCCTTCAATTTTATCGCTGTTTTCCACTAGGTCCACAACAGCTTCATGAACGATTCCTGCATCGTTTTGCTGAATGCCGATAATAAAATGGTTAAGTGCTTCCTGCTGAGATTGGGTTAACCGGCCGACTGAGCCGAAATCAAGTAAAATCGGTTTGCCGTCGGTTTCATCGATGAAAATATTCCCAGGATGTGGATCTGCATGGAAAATTCCAGAAAACAGCATTTGTTCAAGAAATGAAAACAGCACCGTCCGCCCGAATTGTTTCGGCTCCACTTCGAAATGGCGAAACACCGCATCACCTTTTGATATGCTTTTCCCTTGGAAATACTGCATGACGATAATGGTCGAGTTGCTGTATTCCCGATACACTTTTGGTATTTTTATGAGGTTTTTACTTTTTTCCAATGAATTGCTTACTTGAATCATATTGCGCATTTCGATTTCAAAATCGATTTCTTCGCGTAACCCATTGGCAAATCCGACAGCGAGTTCACGGAAACCGATGTTTTGCGCCCAAGTCGATTTGCTCGATACCCATTCGGCAAATTCCACCAAAATGTCCAAATCATCGCGCATGATGGCACTCACTTCCGGGCGCTGCATTTTAACGACGACTTCTTCGTTTGTTTTTCGCAGCACGCCGCGGTGGATCTGTCCGATGGATGCGGCCGCGAGCGGTTCTTTTTCGAGTTTTGAAAACACTTCCTCGACCGGCTGCGCCATTGATTTTCTAAGAATTTCCGTTACCTTCTCTTTTGGCAAAGGTTTGACGTTTTGCTGCAGCTGGCTGAGTTCTTCGATGAACACTGGCGCAAATAAATCGGTTCTTGTCGACAGTACTTGGCCGAATTTGATGAACACTCCGCCGCTTTCTTCGAGCGTCCGGCGGAAAGCAACCGCCAGTTCACGGTTGTTTTCGCGGTGCCGGGCGTATTTCAGCGTGCTCGAAATCCCGTTTTTCACAGCGATTTCAAGCACTTTGCTTAATCGTTTTTGCCGTCTCCAACGGCTGCGTAGCCGTTTCCAGATGAATTTGCGGTTTGTGACGCGTTCTCCGCGGTCGCCAAGTTCGATCGGGTCGAATAATTCCAAAATCAAATAAAAAAGCATAGAAATCATCAACATGCTACCGATCCATATGACCGTACTCGTATCTGTCAGCATTGTCGCAAATGCATCATCCATAAATTCGGTGTAGCGTAAATATGAATACCAGTAAACGAATGTCGTCAAAACGACTCCTAGCACGACAGATAGCAAGCGTTTGAGGAAATTCACCTTTGAACCCATCAGACGGCCGCTGACAAAATAAATGAATAACGCAATGATTAGCATTTCTGCAATCATCCGTATATAAATGACCATAGCCATTCTCCTTCCCCCGACTTTGATCTGTACTTCAGTACAAAGTCTTTACCTTTTCGAATTTATTTGTGGATGGCATAAATGATGAAAGCTTTGATAAGATATAGTTTCGAGATGCTTACATGCCCTTCCTGCTTTTTCTTATTTGTTCGATAATTTTGCTTGAGGGCATTCTTTTCTTTTTCCATAAAACCTTATGTAGTTTACTACATGTATTTTTAATAAAACCATCTCTAGTGTGATGGCTGCTGCTCTGCTTGTTTTTTCACCCGGTTCATAAAGTCCAGCACCGTCTGGCGCGCTGCTTTTTTGCTGCCTGCCAACAGCATTGTCTTTCCGGTCAAGTTCATTCCTTTGTTTTCGCCTTCGTATGTAAAACGCGTCGACTGATTGTCTACTTTCTCAAGGAGGAAATGATAGCGAACACGAAACATCTGCCCCATCGCAAATGCTGTTTCGCGGTATTTGCGGTCCGGCTCATCAACGTACGATACAGTTTCAACAATATAGCGTTGTTGTTGTTTGCCTTCCGTGTAAACTTGTGCGTGCTTCGCGCCTGCCTTATTGGCTGTGCCTTCCACTAATTCATGTGTTTCGACTTTCGGCATGATGTGCTGGATCGATTCATCCTGGAAAAGGGCCCATACCCGTTCAATCGATGCATCAATAGTCAACTGCTCTTTCCATTTCACCATCTCGGTCATTCCTTCCTGTTCTGCGTATTTTCCGGATTGCCATATTTCACTGCCGCAAGCATTGCTGTTCGGTTACAATAGAATGGAACCCACTAAATTTGGAGTGATGTTATGAGAACCTCAACGATTTTATTAATTTTATTATTGGTCATGCATATTTTGACCGTTATCAACACTTTGGTCTTCAGCGGCAATTTGAACGACCTGGTCTTTTGGTTTAATTCTGCCTTGTTTATGGCGGCACTCGTTGTTTTTGTTTACCGCCGCGGCATATTTGATGGGCCAAAAGAGACTGCCCCACCTAATGTGGCCAAAAAAAAGCGCTGATTACTATGGACAACACCGTCGCAACCCACGACGGTTCTTTTTTTTTTGCCATTTTTCACTAGTTCAACAGTTTTCTTTCTACTAGTCAGGTCGTATTTCATATAACTTGAGTATTTCTCGCCCTTTTTCCACAAGCATTTCTGATGTGGTAAATGCCTTTATCAAGTGGATTAGTGTTCCCTTGTTCAGGTTTTTATTGTGAGCGCATAACTATGGATTTGTCTTTGTTTCGACTTCCAAAGCCACTAAATGCCCTACGAAATTGCACGCTTGAATTCTCCAGCGCTGCTCAGTATACTTGATCCGGTTCATGCCACCGTTTTGCAGACGAACGGTGGCTGCGTCAAACTCCCCGAATGCCAATTGCTCCAGGATCGTATGAATGACGCCGCCGTGCGCGACGACCAGTATACGTTTATCTCCAAATTGCTCGTTCAGCTGTGTCAGTCCGCTGACAAGCCGCCTGCGGAACATATCCACCTGTTCCTGGTCCGGGTAATTTTTGTCCGGATACAGCCCGTAGCGCTCCTGCGCCGTCAAGCCTTCCGCTTTGCCGAAATGCTTTTCTTGAAATTCCGCCATTTCCACTAGCGGCAGCCCTAAGTTTTCGTTGATGATGGCCGCGGTTTGCCTTGCGCGCTCTAGCGGGCTGGTGACGATGACATCCCACTCTTCCGCAAGCAAATGGACACCGCACGCTTGTGCTTGGCTGATTCCTCTTTCATTGAGCGGCACATCAGTTGTTCCTTGTATGCGCCCGAGTTTATTCCATTCCGTTTCTCCGTGACGGATCAAGCAAATAGTGGTCATGCTATTCTACTTCCCTTCTTTTGCAGATTAATAATCCATATAGTTTAACTCGCTCTACTTTGCCGGTTTTCAGCTTTCAGGATTGTTTGACTTTTTTTGTCGGTGCCAGCGCCAAAACATAATGGCTTCCCCGATTACGACGCCGATCGCTCCGGCCGCAATCAAAGTTGAGGTGTCCGGGTCGTCATTGATCAGGAATGCGATGACGACGCCTAGTATTAGTCCGCTTAGAAGCGCGGCATACGAATTTTCCCTTGACTTTAGATAGTTCACTTTGAACATCCTTTCCAATTGCTATGTCCTGTGCTTTCAATATTGACGAAAAGGATGCAAGAATGCAAGAGTTGTTAAATCCTTTTCCGGTTGCCTAATTGTTTGGTGGCTTGTATTATAATTTTAATAAACCTTATGTAGTTTACTACATTATAAAATTTTAAAGCTAACCACAAATAAAAAACATACTAAGATTAGTAGGACGGACCAAGGCATTGGTTTGTCCTACTATTTTTTTTATAGTAGAGGTGAAGCGGAGGTCGAGGGGCTCTTGGGATCTTGAATCCGTACAAAAAACGGACCTCCTTCACCCACCTTATCTGAATCAGGTTTGAGTATGTGGGATCCGTTGAGATCGTGTAGAAGAAATGGGAATCGGTAAGGATTGGTGAAGCTTCCAATGAAAACGAGGAGTGTGGGAGATGAAACATGTCATCGCTTTTGATGTCAGTATGGGGAAAAGTTATATTGTGGTCTATAACGCGCTGAAAACCTGTATCACTGAAAAAGAAATCCAGCACACGCGCGAAGATTTTGCTGCGTTGAAGCTGCTGATTGACGACCTAACCGCAGGTTATGATGAGGTGCCACACCTGGTATTCGAATCCACCGGCGTCTATTCACGCCAACTCGAACGCTTCATGCAGGAAAACAGTTATCCTTATTATCTGATGAATCCCCTGGAAGCCAAACTGCAGAGCGACCGGTTGCGGAACCATAAAACAGACCGCGTAGACGCCCATCAGCTCGCAAGCAGCCACTTCCAAAATGAACGTCGCCTGGAGACACCGTCATCAGATGTCTACCGGCAACTCAAGAAAATGTCTCGGCATTACATCGACTTGGACGATGAATTAACAGTCATTCGAGGACGCCTGCACGCGGAAATGCAGCTCACTTTCCCGGAACTCACGGGCTTGTTCACGACAAAATCAGACCTCTTTCTGCGGTTGGTGCAGTTGTTTCCGCATCCGGAACTCGTGTTAGGACATTCCAAAACGGTGATTAAAAACCAGATTCTGGCCAACACTGAAAAGCGGATGTCTGCGAAAAAAGCAGAAGAAAAAGCCATCCAACTACTGGATGCCGCAAGCAATTCCTATCCGGCAGTAAAGGTCGATGACCTGGCTTGTGAGCTGGTTCGACTGTATGCGAAACGGTTCCAGGAGCTTGTCTTGCTAAAAGAAGCGTGTATTGAAAAAATGACGGCGCTGGCTACTTCGTTGGACGAGTATGCCGTTCTGTTAAGCATTCCGGGCATCGGGGAGAATACCGCCGTTCGTTTGCTAGCCGAGATCGGTGATATCCAGCGTTTTGAAAATCACAAACAAATGAACGCCTTTGCCGGCATCGACATCCGCAGGTACCAATCCGGTAAGTTTCTGGCGAAGGATCGCATCAATAAGCGGGGAAACAAACACCTCCGCAAACTGCTTTATATCATCATCATGAACATGATTAAACAACAGCGCTTTTCGCAGAACCACCTGGTCGATTATTACCAGAAATTAAAGAAACAACCTTATAACAAATGTCATAAGGTTGCCGTGGTGGCGTGCATGAACAAGCTGCTCAAAACGATCCACCACTTGGTTACACACCAACTACGCTACGATTACAGGCTGAGCCCCTGCACCGTGGCACCTAAAGTTTAACACATCCTGCCCCAGCTAAAAAAATAAAAAAGCCGGAGGGTTTTTTGGTATGCCCATTTTTAGTTATGAGTAATTTCCGTCTCTTAAAAGATGAGGAATCTCGGAAGAACCTCTTTAAAACGAATTAAAAACTATTGACTAATCGTAAGAAAGAGCCCCTAGGACTCTTTTTTTATTTCGACGACAAATGAAGTCATCTTTTGGATTCGCGGTTCCGCGTCTCCGGTCATTTCGTAGAAGTCGGAATAGCAATATTTGCGCTCACGACCAGTGCCACCGGTTGCAGTCATGACACCTTTGACCGCTCCTTCCCGACCTTCGGCAATGATCATGTCGATATCAAAGTCCAACTGAGTATAATCTTGCATCCCGAAAGCCGCATCCACTAAAGCTTGTTTGCCTTTTAAAGGCGTCGCTCCGACCATGATCCACTCCACATCATCCGTTACATGCTGTTCGATAAATTGCTGGTTGCCGCTGAAAAAAGCAGCGTTGAAATCGCGCAGAAAGTCGGCCGTGCTGCTCGTCTTCATGTCTTCTCCTCCTTAGGCAGCTTGTTGCCTTTGCATGTTTATTTGCAGCGCTATGCAACCCAATAAAAACACGTGCATTATAGACGGAATATTCAGCTTATTTTTCCATTTTACCTTAACTTCGCTTTCCTGACTAGTGCCATCTCTACTACTAAAGGAAATAATTTCAAGTCTGCTGCGTGACGCAAGCGATTTTTTTCAATGAGCACAATTCTCCAAAAACTGCCAAACACAAAATAAAACCGCCATCTGAATGAATTTCAGATGGCGGTTTTATGATTAAGCTGCTACTGCTACGTTCTTCTTCAGCAACCCGACTAGGATCGCTGTTACAAATGATCCGATTAAAATCGCGATCACGTACAACAGGATGTTTGCTGCCCCGCCATCCACCAGTCCGATGACGAATACTCCGCCATGCGGTGCGCGCAGACCGATATCGAATAGCATGACGAGTGCTCCAGTCGTCGCCGCTCCAACGATAGCTGATGGAATGACACGTGCCGGGTCAGCTGCTGCAAATGGAATGACGCCTTCTGTGATGAAACTTGCACCAAGAACATACGCGGTTTTTCCGGCTTCGCGTTCCGGTTTCGTGAATTTTTTCTTGAACATCGTGGTTGCAATGGCCAGGCCAAGCGGCGGAACCATACCCGCCGCCATGACCGTGGCCATGAAGTTGAAGTTCTGGGCATCCAGCATGGCGATGCCGAATGTGTAAGCCGCCTTGTTGACAGGGCCTCCCATATCGACTGCCATCATACCGCCGAGCAGCAACCCGACAAGCACCAGATTCGTTCCGCCAAGGCCTTCAAGGAATGCTGAAATTTCGCTGTAAACCTGCGTCAAAGGTGGGTTGATCAGCATCATGATGATTCCTGTAATAGCGATGCTGAACACCGGATAAAACAGCACCGGCTTTAACCCTTCGAGGCTTTGAGGAAGTGGTGCGAATACTTTTTTCACAAGTACTGTCACATAGCCGGCAAGGAAACCGGCGATCAAACCGCCAAGGAATCCAGAACCGCCGCTTGCTTCTTCAACACCCGTAACGGTGATGGCGAGCAAGCCCCCGATCATACCTGGAGCAAAACCGGGTCTGTCCGCAATGCTCATCGCGATGAATCCGGCAAGGACCGGTACCATCAGGAAGAACGCGTTGCCGCCGCCGATGGTCATAAGCATAGCCGCAAATTCATTGTACTCAGGGCTGTCAGGGTCCGTCGCGTTAATGCCCCAGAAGAAGGACAATGCAATCAGAATACCGCCACCGACCACAAATGGCAGCATGTTTGATACACCATTCATCAAATGCTTGTAGAAGCCTGATTTCGTTTCTGTGCCAGTATCCGAATCTTTCGTGCGGTCATGCTTATAAATCGGAGCGTCTTTTGCGATGGCGCGATCCAGTAATTTATCAGTTTCATAGATCGCTTTGCCGACCTGCGTTTGAATGACCGGTTTTCCATCGAATCTGGCCATATCCACTTTTGTATCGGCCGCTACGATAATCGCATCCGCTTCCGCGATATCTGCATCCGTCAACCGGTTTTTGACTCCGCTTGACCCGTTCGTTTCAACTTTCAAATTGATGTTTCGTTCTTTTGCACGCCCGCTCAGCTTCTCAGCAGCCATATACGTATGGGCAATTCCTGTCGGGCAAGCCGTGACGGCAAGTATTTTCCCGCCTGCAACTGCCTGTGGTTCTTCTGGGTTTGAAGCTACAGTCTCTGCGTCATCTAAAGGACCGTCCACTTCCGTTTCTTTGTCGGATACCACTTGCAACACTTGTTGTTTCGACTTCGCCTCGAGAATATTGACCCGGAATTTCTCATCCATCAGGAATGTCGCGAGACGCGAAAGAGCTTCTAAGTGGTCATCGTTCGCTCCTTCTGTGGCTGCAATCATGAAGAACAAATGCGCAGGCTGGCCATCGAGCGACTCGAAGTCAATGCCATCGAAAGACCGGCCGAATGCGATGGCCGGAGCTTTGACTGCTGCAGATTTTGCGTGTGGAATGGCGATGGTCTCTCCGATTCCGGTTGTGCTTTGTGCTTCGCGGGCCAGAATATCTTTTGTAAAGCCGTTTTTGTCGTTCAGCTTCCCTGCTTTGTCCAATTGGTCGATCAGTTCATTTAATACTTGTTGTTTGGATCCCGATTGAAGATCCAGGATAATGGTGTTTTCCGTCAATAATTGAGTGATTCTCATTTTGTCACATCCTTTTTGTCGAATGGCAGTACCTTCACTTCAGCCAGTAATTGTTCCACATCTTGTTTTTCGCACAGGTCCGTCCGGAAAGCAGTGGCGCTTCCGCTTGCGACGCCGTATTGAAATGCCCGTACAGGATCCTGTTCATCTATATAGGAAGCGATGAATCCCGAAACCAATGAATCGCCGGATCCAACGGTGTTGACGACATTTCCTTTTGGCGCCTGCGCTGTATACCATTGATCTCGGTTTGCGTAGATGGCCCCGGCGGCGCCCATCGACACGACAACGTGCTCGATCCCTTGATCGACCAGCTTGCTAGCGTAATGAAATGCTTCAGACTGGGTATGGATCGCTACACCGAAAATCTCGCCCAGTTCGTGTTCGTTAGGCTTAATTAGGAATGGCTTTGTATCAATCAATTCTTTTAACGCGGACCCCGAAGTATCCAGAACGAAATGGATGCCCCGCTCATTGCAGGTATTTGCGAGATCTTTGAAGAATTGCATAGGGATAGACTTCGACAGGCTACCCGCAAGAACAAACCAGTCATCCTGTTTCATCGTGGAGATTTTGTTGTTCAGCTCCTGCAATTGGGTTTCATTGATCTCGGGGCCTGGCCCGTTCAATTCGGTTTCTTTGTCCGTCTTGATTTTGACATTGATTCGGGTGATTTCACCGGTGTCGATAAAGTCCGTTTCGATGCCTTCTTCAGCCAAAAACTGCTCGATATAGTGGCCGGTGAATCCGCCGGCATATCCGAGTGCCCGGCTCCCCAGCCCAAGACGGCTGAGTACGCGTGAGACGTTGATGCCCTTGCCGCCGGGATAATAATAGACCTCTTCCGATCGATTCAATTTCCCGCTTTCAAAATGGGATAGATAGGCGGTGTAGTCGATGGAAGGAGTGATAGTGCATGTGTATATCATTGTGCCACCACCTTAATCGTTGTTTTTAGCTCTATGTCGTCTACAGCATCCTTCGGCAATTCGTCAATGATCAGTGCAGATCGACTCAAGTCCATAATGTGTGCAAAACTGACTTTTCCGTATTTCGACTGATCCGCTAACACAAAGCAGCTTCTCGATAGTTCGCAAGCCATTCTTTTGACTGCCGCTTCTTCAGGGTCCGGTGTAGTAAAGCCGTTTATCAGATGAATCCCATTCACTCCGAGAAAACTTTTATCAAACCGGTAGTTTTCCAGCGACTGGATGGTTTGCGGTCCGACGAGCGCACCAGTCCGGGACTTGATGAAACCGCCGGTCAAATAGGAGGTAATCCCCTGCTCCAGCAAGGCTTCCAAATGGCTCAAGCCGTTGGTGACAACGGTTACATTTTTCCCTTTCAAAAAAGGAATCATCTGTGAAGTGGTGGTCCCTGCGTCGAGGAAAATGGCATCTCCGGTTTTGACCAGTGACGACGCATAGCGCGCAATTATCTGTTTTTCCTTCAAGTTCTTCGCTGCTTTATCTATAATGCTTGGTTCTGGCAGATTGGGATCGATCACCCTGGCCCCGCCAAAAACACGTTCCAGCTTTTGGAGCTCTTCTAGTTCCGTCAAATCCCGCCGTATGGTGGATTCCGAAGCTGCTGTCAGTTCGACCAGGTCCTGTATTTTAATACTCTGCTTTTCTTTCAAAAGCGTTAAGATCAGTTTATGCCGCTCTGTGGTCAACATTCAGTCACCCTCTTTTCTTTCTGATAAAATAGATAATACTTGAAATCGTTTACAAAATCAATCATAATCATTCATAAGCAGTCAAATTCATTCATTTCAGAATGGAATCCGCTCACCCACGTTCATATAATAGGAGGAATTTCACATGGTGGAAAAACAATATATAATTACAGACGAAGCGGGAGTCCATGCACGCCCAGCTTCTGCACTTGTCGGGTCGGTTTCAAAATTCCAGTCGGACATCACACTTGAATACAAAGGGAAAACAGTGAATTTAAAATCCATTCTCGGCGTTATGTCACTCGGCGTGACTTCTGGTTCAACCGTTACCATTGCTGCGGACGGAGCGGACGAAGAAGAAGCGATGACGAAAATTGACGAAGTGTTGAAAGCGGAAGGAATTTCAAACGAATGAAACAGTCCATCTCCGGAATCGCAGCTTCTAATGGAATCGCCATAGCCAAAGCTTTCCGTCTGGAAAATCCGGAATTAATGGTCGAACAGAAGAAAGTCGACAATACCACGAGTGAAATCGAACGCTTTCAAGCGGCTGTCACGAAAGCCGCCGCTGAGCTTGAAATCATCAAAGAAAAGACCGCCCAGCAAATTAGCGACAAAGAAGCCGCTATTTTCGGTGCCCATTTGTTGGTCCTCAGTGACCCTGAACTGGTTGGCCCGATCAAAGAGCGAATCAACAATGACCATATCAATGCGGAATTTGCGCTGCAGGAAACGACTGATATGTTCATCGGCATGTTCGAGGCGATGGACAATGAGTATATGAAAGAACGTGCAGCGGACATTCGCGATGTCCGCAAGCGCGTCTTGTCTCACCTGCTCGGTGTAACCATTCAAAACCCGAGCATGATTTCCGAGGAAGTCATCGTCATTGCGGAAGATTTGACGCCTTCTGATACGGTTCAACTGAATGCCGAATTCGTCAAAGGCTTTATCACCGATATCGGCGGGCGCACCTCACATTCGGCGATACTCGCGCGCACACTGGAAATTCCTGCAGTGGTCGGCGCACAAACCGTCATGTCCTCAATCGACAATGGTGTGGTGGTCATCGTCGATGGACTCGAAGGCTTGATCATCGTCGATCCGGACGAAGTAACCATTCAGGCGTTCCAACAGAAAAAAAGAGCTTATGATGTCCAGAAAGCCGAATGGGCCAAACTGAAAGATGAACCGACTGTTTCATCTGACGGGCAGCATGTGGAATTGGCCGCAAATATCGGCACACCAAAGGATTTAACGGGCGTGCTCGAACACGGCAGCGAAGGCATCGGCCTTTACCGCACCGAATTTTTGTACATGGGCCGGGAAACCTTCCCAACGGAGGATGAACAATTCGACGCCTACACGAAAGTGTTGAAAGGGATGAACGGCAAGCCTACAGTTGTGCGGACGCTCGATATCGGAGGCGACAAGGAATTGACTTACCTCGACCTGCCGAAAGAAATGAATCCATTTCTTGGACTGCGTGCCATCCGCCTATGCCTGGAGATGCCGGAATTGTTCAGAACCCAGCTGCGTGCCTTGTTGCGCGCCAGCGTCCATGGCAATTTGAAGATTATGTTTCCGATGATCGCGACAATTGAAGAATTCCGTCAGGCTAAGGGTCTGTTGGAAGAAGAAAAAACGAAGCTGCTAAATGAAGGCGTTGAACTTAGTGATTCGATCGAAGTCGGCATCATGGTTGAAATACCTTCCACAGCTATACTGGCGGATGTTTTTGCCAAAGAAGTGGATTTCTTCTCCATCGGCACCAATGACCTGATTCAATACACCATGGCAGCTGACCGGATGAATGAACGGGTGTCTTATCTCTATCAGCCATTTAACCCAGCAATTTTGCGCTTAGTGAAAATGGTCATCGATGCTTCTCACCGTGAGGGCAAATGGACCGGCATGTGCGGAGAAATGGCTGGTGATGAAATCGCCATTCCGATTTTACTCGGCCTCGGATTGGATGAATTCTCAATGAGTGCCTCTTCCCTGTTGAAGGCTCGCTCGCAGATCAGCAAATTATCGAAAGCCGAAATGGCTTCCCATACCGAACACATACTGGCGCTTGCAACATCAGATGAAGTCGAAGCTTACGTGAAAGAAATCAGCTGAACTAAAAAAAAAGCCCTGAATGTCCATAAGACATTCAGGGCTTTTCATTATTTTCCTTAAAACGGGTTGGTCGCCCATTGTTTCGACAGCGGAATAAAGATCCGCGGATTCAGCTTTAACTGTGAAACGATGTATTCCGCGATGTCTTCCGGCTGCATGAACTTGCCTTTTTCCTGTTCGGTTTCAAAGCCTGAAGCTGTCATATCCGTGACGACGCGGCTCGGTGCCAAGGCGAACACACGGATATTGTCTGGGCGTACTTCCTGCATCAATGCTTCACTCATTCCGAGCACCGCGAACTTCGAAGCGCTATAGGCACTCGAGCCGCTCGTACCCTTGAGGCCTGACGACGAGGAAATGTTGACGATGTCGCCTCCCTGTTTTTCGATCATCTGCGGCAGCACCGCTTTCGTCATATGGACCATGCCCATCAAGTTGATGCTCAGCATCGACTGCCAGTCTTCCGTTTCGAGTTCCATAAATTTGCCGTATTTTCCGATGCCGGCATTATTGACCAAAATATCGATTGCGCCGAGTTCTTCGGTCAATTTTCGGACCGCCGATTCGACTTGTTTTGGGTCCGAGACGTCTGCGACTGCGTAAGCCGCACGTCCGCGCAAGGAACGGATTTTCTGAGCGACTTTTTCGAGCTCTTCTTCGGTCCGTGCGATCAAGCCAACCGCCACCCCTTCATTTGCGAGCGCCAATGCAGTCGCCCGGCCGATGCCGCGCCCGGCCCCTGTAATGATCGCTGTTTTTTCAGTTAACACTTGTGCCACAATAGATTCCGCCCTTCTAAAACGTATACGATTTTCTTTGCATGCAGTGTATTCCCCCAAAAAAACCAAGCCTAAACCGGCTGATCTACATCATTTTTGAATTTCTTGGCGTGCGGCTTGCTTTTGGAAATAATCGAGCAAGCCTTGAGCGCTCACCTGGAGATCCATCTCGATGTACGGCATCACTTTATGCGTCTCTGCGACACCTTTTTCTTTCAACTGCGCTTTCACTAACTCGAGAAGACGCCCAGCCAATTGTTGCTGGGATTCATTTTCCTTGAAAGCAGCCGCTCCTTGTTCGACAAATACACTGAGCCAAGCGAGCACTTGACCAAGTGCCGCATCCGGGAGCTCCGCCGCACCGAAATGCCCAAAGTACACAACATCGAACTGCTGCTTTCTCATGCGTTCGATGGCGTCTTCCATCGCTTGCGGGTCAAATTGGTTTGGAGATGTCGACGGCAAATAAAATTCAATGCCATCTTCGATCAGCTGCACATAGCGGATGCCTGCCGTGTCACCGGCAAAAAAGCCGTTCGAGACAGGGTCATAAATGCCGAAATGATGCTTGGCATGCCCTGGCGTATCCCAAAACTTGAGTGTGCATTCCGGGCCGATCTGCAAACTATCGCCTTCGGTTTTGATTTCCATGCGGCTTTTTGCAACCGCTTCGATCGGGTTGAACAATCGGTCGAATTGCTCGCCGTAGACAGCTCTAGCCCCGGCAATCAATCGGCTCGGGTCGGCTAAGTGCCGCGCGCCTTTCGGATGGACGATAAGCGTGGCATTCGGACAGTCCTGAAGAAGCAATCCCGCTCCGCCGGCATGATCCAAATGGATATGTGTGACGATGATATAGCGCACAGATTCAAGTGCAATGCCAAGTTCTTTCAGCCCTTCCTTGACATGCTGAACGGACGGGCTTGGACCCGTCTCGATAATCGTGATGTCTTTTTCTTGAATGACGTAGCTGCCGGTGCGCTCTTTTAATCCGAGATCAAAACCGTCAATCAGCTGAATGCGCTCGCTTAATTTTGTAATAGCCATGCTTGCACCCCTTTCTATTTGTTATCCAGTCTACCTTAACTTAAGGAAACGGCACAATCTCATTTTCCCTGAAGAAAAAAACAACGCCAGTCAGACGGCGGTGCCCATTGTTCAATTTGTGCTCGGACGATAGGAAGTGAGTGGAATGTCTTTATACGCTTCCGGGTCGATATTGTAGGCGCTGCCATCGGCAACTCCTTCCAAGATTGCCGTCAACCCGCGTTCAACAGATTTGACCAACTGGCCTTTTTCCTTGTGGCCCATCATCTGCGTCTGCCCGCGCACTTCAAACAACACCGTTCCACTGCCGTTCAAGGCGTAGCTGCCAAGAGCCGTACCCGGCAGATCGAGGCCTTGGGAGTAGAGGGAAACATTGGTGAATTCGGAGTTGCCGTAAGACTGTAGTTCGTCGTACACGGCGACGTTCAATTGGCGGGAGAAATCATAATTGTAGCCATCCGCGTATTCACTGTATTTCGCTCCTTCAGCAGACGCCGGATCCGGTACAAATTGTGCGGACAAGGACAGGGTTACAGGATCCGCAGTCCCGTCTATATAATACATGCCTTGGTGATGAAGATCGACAAAGACGTCTACTGTGCCGAATTCGGCTTGCAACGATTTATAGACATCGCGCGATATTTGAGCTTCTTTTGTGATGAACCAGCCGGGCTCATCCGATGCTCCCGGGAAGTCAGCGGCATCCGGCACATAATTAAGGTCCGGGTTAAAGTCGCGGTTGACGTCAAAGCCAGGATTCGCTGCATAATCATAACTTTGGCTGACGCCGCGGTCAAAATAATTCCACGACGGACTAGCGGATGACAGTTCCGGGTAATCCGCCAATACATCGTCCCAAGTCATGCTATTGCGCCGCTTGTCCGCTTCTGACGCGTCCGGGTTCATCATCGGCATAAAGACGATCGTCACTTCGTCGCGTATCGCTTTGGCGGCTTTGGAATTATTCGATAAGCTCTTCAGCATATTCAAGATCGCCACAGTCCCGGTTTTTTCATTGCCATGGATCTCACTTTGGATAAGCAGCACTCTGTCGCCCGTCCCGACTGTTGCGGTATAGATGTCCCGCCCTTCAAAAGATTGCCCGGCCACGTCGATAGAAACCGCACCTTTACTCGTTGCTTCGATGCGCTCGAGCTCCCGCTGCAGTTCCACATAATCGATAAAGCCGGAGATTGCATTGTCGTGGTGGTGCTCAGTTGTCTGTGCCGGTTCCGCCGCCTGCACCGGCATGGCGAGCATCGCGCACAGTCCGGCTACGGTCATCGTCTGGAATAATTGTTTTCTCAAATAGTCCCACTCCCTTTTTTTGAATACGCTGAGTATAGCAGAGCGATTGAGAACTGCCTATAGTTGTCAGAAATCTCAGTTCTTTGGATATATAATACAGCCTGTTCCGCTCTTGCCAGCCGGTACTATTGCTGTAGGCAAAAATTTCCTGTTTCGAAATTCTATTGTTTCGCGGTACGAAATACCTGATGTCCATCGGTTTGCACAAGCCGATTTTTCAAGGTGTTTCTGTGTATGCTGCAACCGCTCAATACGCTGAGCTTTCCTTTTCATAATCATCGGCTACAATGTAATAAATACCTTTATTTGGAGGGGATGCGTGATGAATCAGCAACATCAGCCAGCTGTAATTGTCTGGTCACAAGAGATGGTGCGCAGTACACTGCCCAAGCGCAAACAGGACAGCCATAAAGGCAGCTTCGGGACTGCACTGCTTCTAGCCGGCGGCCCGGATATGCCGGGCGCTGCCTTGCTTGCCGGACTCGGTGCTTTGCGGAGCGGCGTCGGCAAGCTCGAAATCGGCACCTACCGCGAAACAATCCGCAGCATTGCCCACCAAACGGCAGAAGCGACCTATATTCCGGATGCGTTGCAGAACATAGCGAACGGTTCGCTTCCATTCAGCCATTACCGCGCCATCGCGTGCGGCCCCGGCACGCTGCCGGATGCCGTGACAGAAGCGGCGGTCGAAACTTTACTCACCGGGGCAATGCCACTTTTGCTCGATGCCGGCGCCTTGAGCAAAAGAAGCTATACAGAACGCAGTGCACCACTCATCTTAACGCCTCATGCCGGAGAGTTCGCACGGATCTCCAGATTTACACCTGAAGAGATCCTTCAAACACCTGCTTCCTGCGCCCATGCGTTTGCGCTTGAGCAGAATGCGGCGGTCGTCTTAAAAGGCCCTGCAACTACCATCGCCTTTCCGGACGGCACCGTCTATCAGAATTCGACAGGCAATTCCGCACTCGCCAAAGGAGGCACCGGCGACACTTTGACCGGAATGATCCTCGGCATGCTGATGTGTCATGATTGCTATGAGCACGCCATACTCAATGCGGTCTTTTTGCACGGTGCTTGCGCGGATGAATTCATCAAGACCCGCTCTGCCCATACGATGCTCGCACATGATATTGCAGAGTTGCTTCCGTTCGTATGGAAATATTATGAATAAAACGTTATAAGTAAGATTTCCAAACAATCGATATGCTCTTTTACTTAGCTGTGAACTAGTTCACAGCTAAGTTTTTTTTCCTTTGTTAAGCTGGAAGAGATATGGAAGGAGTTTTCGATATGATGAAGAATATCGGTTACGCAAGCGTGTTCTTATTGTTTCTCGCTGTTGTGGCCATAAGTGTTTTAAATATCGAGTTGTCTGCTGAAAAAACCAAAACAGCGGAAGCTCAACCACAAAACACCGAAACAGAACAAATGGAGGAAGCGACAGCGGGGGTCATCACCCATAACCCGCCGTCCATGGACGAAGTACCGGACGGACCGGAGGGCGAAGCGGTGAAGCGCGGCTATGACCTCGTCAATAACACATCCGAAGTATTGCGAACAGATGCCGCAAGCGTTGAAGACGGTCAAGAACGCATTAATGAGTTGTCTTGTACGAGCTGCCACGCCGGAGCCGGACTCGAAGAGGATTCCTCTTCACTTGTCGGCATGACGGCTGCTTACCCGATGTACATAGGCCGCTCAGGGGAAATCGTCACATTGGAAGAACGCATCAATGGATGTATGGTCCGCAGCATGAACGGTGAGAAATTCGCTGAAGACGATGAGGACATGGATGCCATGATTGCTTATTTCAAGTATATTTCGGAAGGCATTCCGCAAGGATCTGACATGCCTTGGCGCCATAATAATACAATGGAAGATGTGCCTGTGCCGGATGTCGACCATGGAGAAAAGCTCTATCAGGCGAGCTGTGTTGCCTGCCACGCTTCAGACGGCGCAGGAATAGGTTCAAATAACGGCCCCGCCGTTTGGGGAGATGGCTCTTTCAATGACGGTGCCGGACTGGCGCGCATGTCAAAGATGGCGGGTTATTTGCAAAACAATATGCCTAAAGGCGCCGGCGGCAGTTTATCCGACCAGGAAGCGAGTGATTTGGCTGCATTCATCCTGTCACAAGACCGGCCGGAATGGGGAAATCATGACCAGGACTGGCCAAACAGCAACAGGCCGACCGATAGCATGACGAAAGAACGCCGTGATCAAGTAAAAGACGGCACAATCGATTGGAATCAAGTACTTGGAAAAAATGCAGAGTAAACAGCAAAACACCCAGCGCGGCTAAGGCGCTGGGTGTTTTTTATTGTTGATGCGGCTTTTGGACTGCGGCTTGGATGACATGCGATAATCCGTTATGGAGTGACCCTTCCTTGCGTACCACTTCCCCGGCGAAAAAATGGATGAGCTTGAAACCTTGGAACGCTTCCAGAATTTCCTCCGGCCGGTACAGCATTTCTTCTGTTTTCGGTCCCCCCGTGCCATAGGATAGCTGATCGGTGGAATACACTTCCATCAGAAAATAGCCTCCCGGTTTTAATGCACGGCGTATGCCTTCGAATGTTTTCTGCTGGACGTGCTTCGGAAAATGGCCGAACACACAAATAATTTCGTCCCATTTGCCTTCCGCCCATTCGGCTTGCGCCAAATCCACTTCCGAGACCGCAACCTCCACGTTCCGGCTGTTCGCCAGCCGCTGTGTTTTTTCCAGGCCGCTCCGCGCAAAATCCCAGGCGGTCACTTGCATTCCTTGTTCAGCGAGAAAAACCGCATTGCGCCCTTCACCTTCCGCGATGGCAAGTGCATCGCCTGAGGCTGCAAGCTTTGGATGCATCGATTTGATGAACTCGTTCGGCTCTATCCCGTAAACATACTCTTCAGTTTGATAGCGTTCATGCCATGAAGCCATTGTGCTGTCCCCCTAAAATCGAATTACCTTTAGCATACCCTTTAAGCAGTAAAGATGAAAAGCTTGTGATTTCCGTTATAATGAAAGACGTCGACTGTAACAATCCAAATACGGATGGAGGTATCTTTATGATGACTGAAAACCGGGTGGAGAAGCGGCTGTGAGTTACGTTCCTATAATGCATCTGACCGTACCGGCGATCTGGGTTTCCGTGATTTTAGCGGCCATCGCCGCAAGCTTGCTACAGCGCTTCGTCAGCGGGGACAAAACCGGGGATTGGTATTGGAATGCTGTCGCATTGTATATCCTCACATGGAAACTCAGCTATATCCTGTTCAATTTCGAGCACTTTATCAATATGCCCTTATCCCTTCTTTATTTCAACGGCGGCTTGCCCGGGCATCTGCTCGCTGTATTGCTCGTCATGGCCTATTTATTTGTTGCACGTAAAAAGCACAAGGAGCTCGCTGAACAGGCGGTATTTTCAGTTTTGCTGTTTTTCCTCGCTTATCAAGCCATCCTGACAAGCTTTGAGAACAATCTATTAGAAGCTGCACTGCACATATTGCTGCTGATCATCAGCATCGTTTCCATCCGGCTTATAAAAAGGCGGGAAGATGTGCCGGTTGGGTTGATGCTCGCGCTATTGTTTATGTTGGAGTTATTGATTCTAAGTGCATTCGGCCCACTTTTTACATGGCAAAATGCGACAGTCATTGCACTTGCCGCCCTCACCATCAGCATTTACATACGCCATGAACAGAAAGGACAAACTTTATGATCAAAAAAGCACTTCTCGCATTATTGCTCATTGCAGCGCTTGCAATCATCGCCATCAATTTCTTCAACAACAGGGAATCGGCCGACGAAATGACCGAAACAGCTCCACAAGATCAAGCAGCGGCGCCCGGTTTAGCCCAAGGAGAGGAAGCACCGGACTTCAGCCTTACCGACCAGAACGGGGAAGCCGTCCAATTATCCGATTACCGCGGCAAGAAAGTCATCCTTAATTTCTGGGCGACATGGTGCCCGCCTTGCCGTGCAGAAATGCCGCACATGCAGCAATTCCACGAAAACAATGAAGGCGGCGACGTCGAAATTCTGGCCGTTAATCTAACCGCCCAAGACAATGGCGATGAAGCAATCAACTCATTCATCGACGAATTCGGCTTGACGTTCTCCATGCCGATGGACAAAACCGGCAGCACTGCGCAAGCCTATCAAATCCGCACGGTTCCGACAACGTACATCTTGAACACACGAGGCGAAATTGAACAAAAGATCGTCGGCCCGATGGATGAACAAATCATGAAAGACCAGACGGACAATATCGACTAAGCTCTTCAGTAAAATTGAAATTCCGGTTTACAAAACGCCTATTTGCGGAATACTACTATTAGTACGTGCTATGAAATGGAGGATTTCTAATGGAACTTGATTTAGCGAAAGAACAATTGCCATCTACACAAACGACAGTGAACGACAATACCCCCGACTACATCAACCAGCAGATTGAACGGGAAACGGAAGCATCCGTTAATTATTACAAGCGCCAGGACGAAAGCGAAATTCGCGGACGCATCGAAGAGCTTGACCATGAATGGGATACACAGCGCGTGTTGGAAGTGAATATGGCGTCGATCGCCCTCACCTCTTCACTGTTGGCACTCGGCGTCAACAAGAAATGGGCGTTTCTGTCCGGCGCGGCAAGCATCTTTTTAATTCAGCACTCCTTGCAAGGCTGGTCCGCACCGCTGACGATCATCCGCAGACTGGGCATTCGCACAGCAGATGAAATCAACCGTGAAAAGAAAGCCTTGAAAAACCTGCTGAAGAAACCGGCGTAACCACAAATCCCCCCAGCTAAACAGCCGGGGGGATTTTTTTAGTTAACGGCGCTTATTTGCTGTTTCTATGTCGTTGAGCGGCATAGGTTTTGGTTTCTTTAGCAGCCATTCTTTAAAATGCTGTTGAAGCGGCAGTTCCACTTTGAAATGGGCAGCCACGCCAAAGAAAATCATCAACCCGATCAACAAGGCGCTCATCCCGACACCTCCCAGCACATCGTATGCGCCGATGCGGTCCATCCACTCCGAAAACAAGTCAAGCACGATATTATGGACAAGGTAAATCGAAAACGCCGCATTGCCAAGTTGATGGAGCGCTTGCGGGATGTGGATGTCCTTCTGCAAGTCAATCGAACCGAGCCCAACTAATAAAAACGCAATGGCGACGCCAGCACTCGCTTCAAAACTGACGTCCATGAACCTCTGCACCGAATTCACCCATGTAATGGGAAAGCCCGCCAGCCCGACTGCCGTAAGTAGATACCCGAGGCGCAGCGGAATCTGCACATGCAAAATGAGCCATGAACACAATACGCCAGCTAAAAACATTAAGTTGAACGGGGCAAATAGAAAATCAAACAGGAAATGGTCGATGTAGAACCATCCATATACAGCAAAAATCGAGAAGATCCCCCAGCCGACGAAGAGGCTGCGCCCAAGAAATCGAGGAGCCAAAAAAAGAACGGAAAAGACGAGATAAAAATAAATGGTATGTTCCAAAGACCACGCGACGATCACAAAGGGGTCTTGCCACTCGGGGTTTGGAATAAGAAAAATCGATGTCAAAATTACGCCCAAATCCCGCTCAGCACCTGTTCCGAACCAAGGAAACAAAAAAGCCAACAATAAAAAGGCGATGGTCACTACCCAGTAAAGCGGATAAATACGGATAAAACGGTTGGATAGAAAGTCTGCAAGTTGCCCTTTCTTGCCAAATTTACGCCGGTATATATAGTACGCCATAAAACCAGACAAGGAAAAGAAATAATAGACGCCGCCGGATAGCGGCACATAAGACAGGCCCCAAATATTGAATCCGTAATAGTCCATCATGGTCGTCGATAAATGATGAAGCATGACCAATAACGGCACAAGCGCGCGCGACAATTGAATAAGTATAAGCTTTCTTCTCAAAATGCCTCACTCCCTCAAGGTAACAACCAAAGACCTATACTAAACCACGAGAACTATAGATATTGATTTTTATTAGATAAAATATACCATGTTTTTTAAAAATAACAAGCAATTTGTCGCGTATGACGAGTATCTCCTTCGTATTGGCGTACATGTGACCGGTTACACATAGACGAAAAAACCAAGCCTTTCTCAGGCTTGGTTTTTTTGCGCTCAGCGCCGCTCAGTAATGGAAACGCCGGTGGTGTGCAAAGTTTCCAGTAACAATTCATGCATGAGGGCATAACCTGCTTCGTTCGGATGAATGGAGTCCAGCCATATCGACGGCTGTTTGCCCATTTTCCTTGTGTTTGTCACAACAACCCCTTTAGCACCGATCGCCGAATTCCACAAGCGGAACAAAAGATTAGTGAAGCCAAAATACTGCGCTTCCTTTTTCATGGAGTTGTATAAGCTGTTTTGGATGATGAGAACATGAACGTTTTCGTGTTTGACTTGTTTATAGATTTCCAGCAAATTTTGGCGATAGCGCTTTTTCAATGCCGAAAACTGTCGAATCAAATTCTTGGCCCCACCGTTTTGGTATTGTTTAAGCAAATCATTGCCGCCAATATTCAACAGAACGAGATCTGCTTTTTTCAATTCCTGCTGCCAATAGTTTGAACGCAAACGCTCCACCAAACCATCACTGGTCAGGCCATTGATGCCGAAATTCAGCACTTCACTCGCTGGAAAACTTTCCTGTAAATGTTTTGCAATGCCGCCTTTAGTGCCATAGCCGTAAGCAACTGAATCACCGAGTATGATGATTCGATGTATGTGTTGCGGCTGTAGTGCGCTGCGTTTTTTTCGTTGGAGCGCCTTTCGAAAAAGGGCACTCGACCGGAATTTTTGCCCCAATCTACTGCACGCCCTCTCCTTTTACTATGACTATATTTTATCATATCCGTCCGTTCCTTTGCTCTTTTCGTGATTCATGCATAGCCTCACCTCATTAGTGGTATAGAAGGTTAGAGAGTAGAAGGAGGTAATTATGGAATTATTTTATTTGATTTTCGGCATATTCCTCGTCGCCCTAGCGATCATTGATTTTGTCTGGACGACGCTGTGGGTGGACGGCGGAGCTGGCCCTTTGACCAACCGCTTGACGTCTGCTTATTGGACTTTGCATAAAGCAATCAGCAACAGGCAGCCTAAACTGTTGAGTCTCGCAGGTCCATTCGTGCTGATCCTTACATTAAGCATGTGGATTTTTCTTTTATGGATTGGTTGGACACTTATTTTTGCGAGTACGAGCTTCATTGTCGATACGAAAGACGGCGGTCCGATGTCTTGGTTCGAAAATGCGTATTATGCAGGCTATTTAATCTTTACACTCGGCAATGGCGAGTTTGCTCCGGATGACGGGATATGGCAGATCATCGCCATTTTAGCGACCGGCTCCGGCATGCTATTCATCACATTCGGCGTCACTTATTTGCTTCAAGTTTTGAGCGCCGTAACGGACAAGCGCTCACTCGCCTCGAGCATTTCCGGAATCGCTCTAGACCCGGCTGCATTCGTCAACTGCGCATGGAACGGAAAGGATTTCGACAACGTCAATTTACTGCTCGATACATTTGCAAACGACTTGAGCGGCATCGTCTCGAAATACAATGCGTACCCCGTCCTCCATTACTACCGAAGCGCAACCCATGACCGCTCCCTGCCGGTGAATATCGTCGTGCTGGATGAGGCGTTGACATTTCTGTCTTACGGCATTCCACAACAACACCAGCCGAACCGCTTACTCATCCAAGAACTGAGAAGCAGCATCACAAGCTATTTGGATACTTTGCATGCATCCTCGATCGATTCATCTCCCGTCGTCCCGCCCCATCAAGTACTGGCGAACTTAAACGATACGATTCCATTAGTCGATCCAAGCGACTATGAAAAGGCGATGGAATCTTTAGAAACACGCAGACGGAAATTACTCGGATTGCTTGAAATGACGGGGGAAGAGTGGCCCGGCACTTCATATGCTAACAGCAGCAACTAACTCCATCCAAATGCGGCGTTTAAATGAATAAAACTGAATAGAACCATTTAAAAACGCCCGGCACCGGGCGTTTTTTACGTTAATCTTCACTTAAAAATTGGGCGAATTGTCTGTGGTGTTTCATTCTAATGGTTTAAGGGAACATTACTAAGATGAGATTTTCGTATTGGAGGACTATGCATGCAAAAGAACAACTCTGCGTTATTGACGAAAGACGATTTTACGAACCGGACCGACCTGCCTGAATGGCTGATCCGGGAATACGAAACATTCCATGACACCGTGACAGAAAAAACTTTCCCCTGCTATTTCGGCCGGAGCGGAGAGTTAAAAGGCGAACTGCGCTATGCTTATATAAGCCAAGACGACTGGTCGGATCTGCCGCAAGCTGTTGCCGCGTTTCTCACCTTGTTTGAAGACCCGAAGCATAAACGGCACGGGCTTTTTGTTTTTGTCGAGCCATTCGAAACGGAAGAGTCCCTTGAACAATACCGCAAGCAATTTTGGGACATTCTACAATACTTGCACGACTCGGATGACTCGCAATGGCCCGAACAAGCGCCGCGCGACCCCGACCATTATTTATGGGATTTCAACTTTAAAGGCGAACCGATCTTCATCTTCGGCAATGCCCCCGCCTACAAGCAGCGCCTGACACGCCATCTCGGGAATGCGATGGTGCTGGGCTTCCAGCCGAGACGGATTTTTGAAGGATTGACTGGAACTGAAAAAGGCGGCATCATGTCCCGCGAAAAAGTGCGCGAGCGCGTGGAAGTGTGGGATCAGTTGCCGACACATCCGGACATCAGCCATTTCGGTGATCCTACACACAATGAATGGAAACAATTTTTCATCGGAGATGACGCAGAACCGCTTCAAGGCAAATGCCCGTTTTCACATAAAGAAACCAAATAAGAAAAGCCGTCTGTAAACATGTACGGACGGCTTTTCTTATTTGGTTATGACTTACTTTTGGACGTGGTTTTAACTTGTTGTTTCGTTTTAAAAGCTTTCACTGTTTTTTGGTTATCGATCTGCAGTTCTTGTGCGGAAGCATCTGTTTCCACCGCTTTACCGTCAAGTTGCTGCGTCAATTGCTGCATGACCTGCTGAGCAATCGATTGCTCAGCATGAACCGGTTTGACTGTGGTAACTTTGACTGTTGGTGCGCTTTCTTTCGGTGCGCCAATCGCAATCACGCTAACCTCTTTCGGCACTTTATGCCCTGCACTTTCCAATGCATCGACCAACTGCACCGCGTCTTCGTAGCTCGCTGCGACAAATGCACTGGTCGGCTTTTGAAAAGTTCGCAAACCAGCTGCCAAAGCATCAAAATCCCCCGGGTTGTGGGGCGTGTGGATGCGCTTTTTCCGCAGCTTCAGCTGGTGATGGGCCAGCGCTTCGTAATACCCTTGCAGCCGTTCACCACTGTCTTCACGGTCTGCTCCAACCCAGCCGATTTGCTCATGGTTTTCACTCGCCAGATGGCTCGTCGCTAAATAGGCCGCCTGGTGCCCATCGAATGACTCAGTTGCAGGCACCGCTTCAACTTGCCGGAATGCTTGTCCGGTTCCCCTTAATTGTTCGCTGATGCCAGCCGGAAGTTCGCCGATGCTGACGGTGCCTGCAACTTGATTTGCGAACCCTTGAATGTCTTTTGCCGTTTCAGCGCCTGTAAGGAAACGCCCAACCGCATGATAACCGAAAGCTTGAGCTTGTTCAGCCAATTCCCGGAAAGTGTCAAATGATTCAGCCGGGCTATCTTTCGCAAGAAGCACCAAAACATCCCGCGATGATACCACTTCCTCTTTAGCCGGCTGGGCGCTATTGCCGTAGTCCAGCTCAGCTAAGGCTTGCATTACTTTGTCATATGTTTCTTTTCTGACTTGCTCCGGGCGATTCAACACTCTCGATACTGTCGTTTGGGAAACGCCTGCATGTTTTGCAACTTCTGTTGTGGACACCATTTTCCCCACCCTCTCTATTCATTCATTGAATATACTATACCATAACCAATGAGAGTATTCAGAATAAAATTGGAGGGATTTACATATTCGCGCATACCCTTTATGATGGACGGGAAAGGAAGTGGTCCTATGACTGAATTGACTTGGCTGAAATCATGGTCTTTCTATCAAGAAGTCGATGTGCCTGAGCATCTGCAAGAACTGTTGATTGATGGCGAAAAAGCCGCAGCGGCGTATAAAACCGTGCGGGACGTAGCTGTCATCACGAATAAACGGATATTGCTCGCGGACCGCCAAGGAATGACCGGTAAAAAAATTGAAGTTTACACCATTCCGTTTGCTTCAATCAATATGTACTCCACAGAAAATGCCGGAACTTTTGATGCAAATGCCGAAATTGAACTATGGACCAAGTCCGGCCGCTTCCAAGTTGAATCTCCACAAAAAAGTCGATATCCGAAAACTCGACCGGTTGATTGCCGAAGCGACCTTGTAATTCTTTGAATAATATGAATAAAAGGAGTGCGGCGGGGCTGCGCTCCTTTTATTCATATTATTCACCTTTAAATTGAGTGCGGCGATGCCAACGGAAGTATTCAATATTCTCTTCCTCTGCAGCAATTCGCATATTTTTTTTCAGTTCATAATTTACAGCTTGCTCGTTTAATGTAGGCGAGATGCGCAGCGTCCCTGCTCCTGTAAAAGCGATTTGCCCGCTTTCGTATAAAGCGGCATGGTTGGCACATAACAGCACACCGTTTGCCCCATCGATCCGTTCTGTATCCACGCTGTCTTTCCACGGCTTGCTGTAGACAGCTTTGAGCAGCGCTTTATTGTTCTTGCCGCAAATGGCACAGCTGCCATTCCAGCGCTGTGTCTGCCGCTCCGTGAATAGCTGTTCGAAGTTGGAGAGTTTTCGGCGCGCCAAAAATTCGGTGTCCATCATCCATGCCGTCCACGAATTATATTTTTCCGTTCGGACTGCGTCGTAGGAAAATTCCAGCTGTTCGATCTGCTGCCATTTGGATGCAGCCAGCAACGCCAAAAACTTCAGTGCGAGCTCTTCGTTGCATGGATACAAATAGCCGGAATTGCCATTCCCGTCCGGCTGGAAAGCAGCATATTTAATCGGCAAGTGTTCGGCCAGCTCTTTGATATGATAGGCGATTTCCAGCGGTTCATCCAGCTCCAGATATTCGCACGGCGCGACCCACTCGGCTTTTGCTGTGTTCACAGCTGCCTCTCTTGCGTCTTCTTGGATTGTTCCGACCGCAACAAGATCCCCTTTAACGTAGTGAAAGGTCCTGTCTCCTTTTTGCAGCAACTTCATACGTTCCCAAGAATGCGGCGTCGCCCCCGATTTATCCTTCATGGGCGCCCGAAGAATCCCTATGAGCTTTTCTTCTTTATATGTTTCCCCCTGCATAACGATATAGCTATTCATTTCGTGCCTCCTGACAATTGCTTTCTTCTATTCTATCATCATTTCCCATATTTCGTCCGGGCTTTTGCGGATTAGGATAAAGCTTTTATAGTGAACAAAAAAATCCATCCCTTATGTAAGGAATGGAAGTTATATAGCCCGGACCACTCGGCCAGGCGCTGTTGCTTTATACCAACTGTAACAAAAGAGGAGGATGATCGCGAGATCGATAAGATTTCCTCCATAATACATGATCATCGCCCCCATTTCGCCGTCGGTTGTGGTGATTCCGGCTGGGGGCATCGCGTAAAGCGATTTGGCCAAAATCTTATGCCCTGCCAGCGCCAGAATCAGCACAATTGCCCTGAAGCGGAAAGAATACCGGTGCGGTGTAAGGTCGGCATAAAGAATCGACATCATGAACAAGTACCCTGCAACTAAAAAATGAATATGAACAATGGCGTATACGATTGTCGATTGATGCATCCAGATGAAGATATCGGTCCGGTATAGAATATAAAGTCCGCCGATACTCAGCAGAGAGGCAACGACGGGATGGCTTATAAAATGTATATAACGGCTGTTCAGAATCCGGCTGAGTAAGCGTGCCAGATCCCTCGGCAGGCTTCTCAGCAATAAGGTCATCGGTTTTCCGTATAGCAACAGAAGCGGTGCCAGCATACCAAGCAAAAGATGGCCGATCATATGAGCCGAAAAACTAGTGTGGGCCTGTTCCGAAAGCGGCCCGACAAGTGCCGCTCCTGCAGCAGTAACGCCTGCAAACCAGAACAAGTAGCGGCGGACCGGCCATTTTTTAAAGCGTTCATTCGTCCAAATCGCGAGCATCGGATAAAAAATCAATGCCCAAGCGAGCGCTAAAGCCGCCGTGACCGAAAACCATAGCTCGATTGACCCTAAATAATGATGTGACATAGCATCATGCTGACCGCCTTTCTTTTCGGGCTTTTACAAGCAGCGCGATTCCAGCGAAGAGCAATATTGCTCCAAATATGTTCCATGCCAAGTCATATGGTAATAACTCGACATTATAACGGATCTGATGGGTCCGCAGCACTTTGTGGTCGATGATGCCGTCAAACAGCTGGAACGTCCCCGCTCCGATTAGGATCGATGCTACCCAGCGGCGCATCCAGACCGCATTTCGCCGCCTCAAGTCCGCGAACATGAACAGCCCGCCGATTGCTGCAAACCAGGCAAATGAATTAAGGAGGCCATCCGCAAAAATACCGATTTGCGGTGTCGACAAATCGTAAAAATGATGCCATTGAAGCAATTGGTGGAAAATAACTTCGTCGACAAATGCCATCAGGCCGATTCCGAAAAATAATCCGGACCAGAAATTGCGCTTTTCATACTTTTCGATATCATCTTTCGCTGTCGAGCGATCCACGCTGACCATTTTCAACACCTCTTTCCAGTTTTTTCATCTTCAGTCTTCTTATATGTACCCAAATGAAATTTCACTAAAACGAAAAAAGAGCCTCTGACCAGGCTCTTTACTCGATTTTGATCTGTTTGCTGTTCTCGGATTCTTTTTCTTCCGGTTTTGGCACATTCACCTTCAAGACACCGTCCTTGAAATTCCCTTTGATTGCTTGGTCGTCGACATCCCCGACATAAAAGCTGCGTTTGAACGATCCAAATGAACGCTCTTTGCGGATGTAATGCCCTTCGTCTTCCGTCGTTTCTGAACTCTCTTCTTTTTTACCGCTGATTGACAGATAACCGTCTTTATAGTCAACGCTTATATCTTCTTTGGAAAAGCCAGGAACGTCTGCGACCACTTCGTATTGGCCATCAACTTCTTTGACGTCCACTTGCGGATAATTGCTTTCCTTGAAGAAGCGGTCAAAGAAATCGGAATCTAAATCACTTTGGAAAAGTTTCGGGAAGAAATCTTCCCGTTTTTTAGGCATGAATTTCATCATTATTCCTCCTATAATTATCAGAATATTCAATATAGTCAGAGACCCATATCAGAATTATAGAACACTCCCCAAAGAAGTCAACCTGTTTTTATCCAGTTTATCCCGATTTAGCAGGAAGTCAAGCTCCCACTGGCCGTAAAAGTTCGATTGGATCTGGCTGATAACTCAATTGTCCGGCCAGCCAACTGCTTCATTTCTTCCTGTTTCGTGACATCGGTTACTATGTATTCTGCCACTCCGACCCCTTGCTTGATTTCCTCCTGCAATCTGATATAAGCTGTTCCGGTATCGATGCGAGCATGAGCTAATAGGCCTGCTGAGCCAATTGTTTGGCGGTCGCTCGTCCGATTCCTGAGCTCGCGCCTGTAACGATAGTTGTTTTATTCATCGTTCATCTCTCTTTCTCAAAAAAATTCTCGGCCATTTTACCCTAGAGTATCGAACTGGCGCTGTAAATCACGTCGGAATCCGACCGTTGATTTTCTCCCCAACAACTCGGCAGGTTTGAAATAGAGGAATTACAGGAATACTATAGAAAGCATATGTGTACTACTAAAAACAATCCCCCTGTTATAATGGGAGATATCAATGAAGGAGATGATAGCGATGGAAATGGGTACTATTAGAGGTTCGAGCATGATGGTGAAAGTGGTGCGTGCCCTTATGGAAGAAGGCTGGTCTTTTACACCGAACGAATTGGACATCATCGTCCTCGCCGAGCATCCGGAAACTGGCGAATCCATCTCCTTCCCTTCATTCGGGAGCCTGAAAATGTGGCTTTACGAAAAAGGGCTTAGCTATTAATTGAAAAAGCTGTCTCCTCCGCCTAATCGGGCGGAAGGGACAGCTTTTTTTCGTTGTTCTTTTCAAGTATGCTCCGCTGCGGGCGGCAGCTTAAAAACTTTGCTCTTGCGCTGCATGAATCAAACGGATGGCTCAAGAATTGATGGTTTCTTGCACAGCGAAGCATTGACGCCTTGTTTGCGCAGTTCTGAAACGATGGCGCCATTAGTTTTTTTGCATACTTCATACGACTCATCAAACATTCTTTTTAAGTGCTTCAATTGATTGGATTGACGGTTCATTTCGACACACCCTCCATCGGATGACTTCATAGACCAGTATACAGAGCAACTGTGAACAAACTATTAACAAATGAAAAAAACTTTCGAAAAGATTCGCTTTTTAGTCTCTTACAGGCGCAGCATGCGAGAAGCTCTAGGCAATCAAAGCGCAAATGCCGGCAGCCTTCATCGCTTTCCTTAGCGCATGTTGGAGAGTATGTAATTTCGGCTGTCCCTTGAATTATTGCCTGTCACCTTTTACGTTTGAACCAACTGATCGTTACAGAAAAAATCCGCCTGCGAGAGGCGGACTTTCCATTTACATGCGCAAGCTGATACCAGGCCCGATCGGAATTCCAGTCAATGCAAAGATGATCAACATAACGACCCAAACACCGAAGAAGATGAGGCTGTACGGCAACATCAACGATATCAATGTGCCGAGTCCAGCCTTTTTATCGTATTCTCGCATAAAGGCAAGTACGATCAAAATGTACGGGTTGAGCGGCGTAATGATGTTCGTCGATGAATCCGCGATGCGGAATGCCAGCTGAACAAAAGCAGGGTGATAATCGAGCAGCATGAACATCGGAATAAAAATCGGTGCCATCAATGCCCATTGTGCCGAGCCACTGAAAATCAACAAATTCAGCACTGCGGCCAGGACACTAAACCCTACCATAACCGGCAACCCGGTCATATTGATGCTCGTCAGAAACTCTGCACTATTGACAGCGACCCAAATACCAAGATTGCTCCAGTTGAAGTAACTGATGAACTGGGCAGCAGCAAAAATCAAGACGATATAGCCGGACATATCTTTAATGGCATCGCCCATGAATCCCGGAATATCTTTTGATTCTTTGATTTTGCCTACGGTTTTGCCATACGCGATAGCAACCGTAATAAAGAAGAACAGGATGATCGGCACGATTCCTGACAGGAACGGCGAAGGAATGATGCCGCCTTCTTCGTTACGCACAGGCGACTCCGGCCAGAACACTAGCAATGCGATCAAGCCGATATACACGGCCCCTGCAATAAGGGCATTCAGCAAGCCTTTGTTTTCTTGTTTCGAAACCGGCTCAAAGGTTTTATCCGTCCGGCCCGTATACTTGCCGAGGCGCGGTTCCACCAATTTTTCAGTGATGAGTGCACCGACGATTGCCATCACAATGACGGATACACTCATGAAATACCAGTTGTCGACCGGTGTCACAACAAACGCCTCATCGATCGTTCTGGCGGCTTCGGTAGAGATCCCGGATAATAGTGCATCCGTCCCTGTGATGAGAATATTGGCGGTAAAGCCAGCGCCTGTTCCCGCAAAGCCGGCAGCAAGACCCGCGAGCGGATGCCTGCCGACCGATACGAAAACCATGGCGGCAAGCGGCGGAACTAAAATGAATGCTGCATCAGAAGCCAAGTTGCCCATGATTCCAGTGAAGATGACTGCATACGTAATGAGTGCTTTCGGTGCGTTCAAAATGGATTTCTTAATGGCCGTTTCCATCAAACCGACGCGTTCCGCCAGCCCGATTCCGAGCATCATGACCAACACTAGCCCGAGCGGAGCAAAGCCTGTAAAGTTATTGATCGTTTCTGCGAGAATATACCGGATCCCTTCACCGGAAACAATACTTAGGATTGCTAATTCTTCACCCGTACCTGGATGGACGACGGTGGTGCCAAGACTACTGACCAACCATGACAGCAATACAACAAAAATCGCTAAATATACAAAAATAAAGAATGGATCGGGCAAGCGATTGCCCCATTTTTCAATAAAATTCAAAAACCCTTTTTTGTCTTGTTGCTCTACTGGTGATGCCATGTCCATTCCTCCCTTATTGTTTGCGGGTTCCAAAAAGCAAGCGGTAAATTTTCCGTGGACGTCCGCGCCTGCCTGCTTCCTCTCCTGCCACTTCCGCCACGCCGACACTTTCCAGCTCTGTTAAAATTCTGCGGGCATTGCGTTCTGTGCTATTCATCCATTGCGACAGTTCCAAAGCCGTCACTTCTTCTTTTGCATAATGGCGGGACAGTGATTCGATCCGCGCGATCACCGTCTGGCTGATGGCGGCACCTTTCAGCGCTTCTTGCCATTTGGCTTCGCTGCTGCGCCGACTGTAGCGGATCCGGCCGACCGATGAATTGATTTCCGTCACCCTGCCGTCTTCGTCTATATTGATGACCACGCCATTCTCTTTTTCTCTGGCGTAGTCGAGTGCCAACCTGACGTTTTGTTCGGATTCCGTGACGGTTCTGCCGTATCCGATGCCGATGCGGACATGCATATTGCTGTTGGCGAATATTTCCTCCCTCAATTCTTCGGGACTATGGGATTTTGCATAAAGCTCCAATTCGCCCCGTGTCGTGTAAATGAAGTAGACGCCATTCCCCATACCGACTTTCGACCCTTTGATTTCTTCAGCAAAGTCAATCAGCACACGATTCATCGCGAGTTCCTGGCGTTCGATCTTAAACGGCGTTTTACGCTGCTGGGCTTGGCTCGGGTAAAGGATTTCAATGCCGATCATGGCCAGCTGCTTCATGCGGTAGAGATCAGATAAACTTCTTTCTTTGATGACCGAAATGGCACGGTGCGCCGCAAGTTCCGAAACGCTGATGCGGTAGACTGGCACGCCTTTTGCTTTCAAGCCATTATAAACGGCGTGTACACAAGTGAGCGCTGCCTGGATGGCGCCTGTCCGGTAAAGCGTTTCGTGATAGTCGATCAATTCCTCTGCTGGGATATAGCCCAGTTCCGGTGCGGTATGGATTTCCATTTTTTGCAAATCGAAATCTTTCAGCATCTTCAATACTTCACTGCGTGGAACGGAATCAACACTGATGCTCGACAACACTTTTCCTTCTTGCATAAACGCATCGAGCATCGTGCCGAGCAAACTCGAACCATGCAGCAAAATATAGTCCGCATGATTGGCATCGATCAATTTTTCTTTTAACGCAAAATGGTACGGCGCGGGTCCAGAAAAAAGCCAATGGTTGATGCGTGAGGAATGTTCTTTGATGATGCTTTTGGTTTCTTCGGTATGTTGGTAAATGAATGGAATCAGTTCGACCCCCTCAAGCCCGCTCGCGGCTTTCATGGTTTCGTTGACTGAATCGTTCGGTCCGATAAGCCCGACCCTAACCCTCTCTGCCATCTTGAGTTGCCTCCACCAAAAATCTCGCCAAAAGCTCCACGCCCATCTTCAAATCATCCGGCGTCGCATATTCATCCGGATGGTGGCTCAGCCCGTCTTTGCACGGAATGAATATCAAGCCGCTCGGCCAAGCCTGTGCCATGTTCATGACGTCATGGCCGGCGCCGCTATCCATACGGTGAGGCAAGTACGCTTCATGATTCCCAGCATCAGCCAATGATTGCGCCATTTCTTCATCGAGTGCGATCGACGGATTATTGACCAGTACATCGATGGCAATCGCCACTCCGAATATTTCTTCGATCCGTTTGCATTCGTTGCGGATGGCATCGGCCATTTTTTTCTTCAAGTCATCATCCACGCTGCGGATATCGATGCCTGCCGTCACGGACTGCGGGATGACGTTCATCGAATTCGGTGCGGCCGTAAGTGTGCTTACCGTTGCAACCAGTGCTGTGTCATACGCAGCGTTCAGTTGAAGAGCCGTTTCCCGGACAAATGAAATCAACGGAGCGGCCGCCACCAGCGCATCTTGCCTCCGGTCCATGGGCGTCGTGCCGGTATGGCCTGCTTTACCGGTGATCGTCACCGCCAGGCGAATCGGGCAAGCCACGGCTTTGACGACACCATAATTTTTGTGGTGCTGAACAATGTGCAGCCCTTGCTCGATATGCAGCTCCACAAAGCATTTCAGCTCTTCTTTTCGGCGCTTTGATGCAACCATGTCTTGCCAGCTATAGCCTTGGCGCTTGACCGCTTCTTCGATGGTGATGCCGTTTTGGTCTTCGAGCGATCCGATTGCAGGATCCAATAACCCGCTCATCGCTTTGCTGCCGAGCGTCGAAACGCCAAAACGCGACGATTCTTCGGAACGGAAACAAATCACTTCAATCGGACGTTGAGGACTATAATCCGCTTCCTTCAAAAGCTTGACTGCCCCGAGGCTGCAGATCACTCCTGCAGCGCCGTCAAAGGCGCCGCCATTCGGTACGGTATCCAAATGGGAACCGGTCGCAACAGCAGCAGTCAAGCCGCCGTCCACTTCCCAGCGCGCCAGGACATTTCCCGCGGCATCTTCAGAAACTGCCAAGCCCAATTCTTCAGCAATCGCTTTAAAGGCGGCAATCGCTGCCGTTTCTTCATCCGTATAGCCTTCCCGTGTGAATCCTTCCGGTTTGACTAATGCTTCGCTCATATTCAAACGCAGTAATTGCTCAATCAGCCAGTTGTTCACGGACTTCCCCCCCTTTCAACAAGTATTCAGTAGTGCGGATCAATGTTTCCAATCCAGCTAGCAGCGCTTTTTCTTCATAGTCGAAGCTTGGGTGATGATGCCCTGCCGGCAAAGGGCTGGCAAAAATCATAAATGTCGCTTTTCCGCCCTGATTGCGTACCCGATCCATCATATACGTCACGTCTTCCGATGCTCCAATCGGCAGTTCCGGGACGATTTTCAGCGTCTCAGACTGTGCACATGCCCGTTCAACAACCCCGGCGAAGTCCAGGTCCGCTTCAGCTGTAATCGCCTTGCCCATATGAATCAAGTCAAGCTCGACATCATGCAACACCGCGCTGGCGCGGAGAATGCGCAAGGCATGTTCTTCCATATAAGCATTCAATTCATCCGTCTCACCGCGCGTTTCGATTTCCATTCGCGCTTCTCCAGCGATGATATTGCGCCCGGTTCCAGCGTGCAAAGTGCCGACATTGACGCGCGTGGCTCCGTCTTTATGGCGCGATATGCTGTGCAGGTGCAGCGTGGCGGATGCAGCAGCGAGTAGCGCATTACGCCCTTCATTCGGCTCTAGTCCGGAATGTGCCGCTTTGCCGATGAACTTCGCATTGATTTTGGAACTGGCCAAAAACCGTGAAGTGGTCGCCGCGACGGTCCCGGATTCTTTCGGATGGAGGCCGACATGGCCGCTCAGGAAATAATCCGCATCGTCCAGCCATCCTTTTTCGACCATCGCTTTGGCACCGCGCCCGCCTTCTTCCGCCGGTTGGAATAACAAAGTGTATTTGCCGATTAAACGGTCTTGGCGGTCCGCCAAATATTCGGCAAACCCAAGGCCGATAGCGGCGTGGCCGTCGTGGCCGCAGGCGTGCATCACCCCGTCAGCTTCGGAACGGAAACCTTCTGCTGCCGGCACGTGCTGCGGATTTTGTGATTCTTCAATCGGCAAGCCGTCGATATCAAAACGGTATGCAAAATGCGGCCCGGGCCGTCCGGTATCAAGCACCGCAACGAGCCCGGTATGCCCGCCTTTCATCTTTTCAAGAAACGCCTCAGGGACTCCAGCGTCGAGCGCTCGCCGTTCATTCGCCACAAGCACACGGTCATCCGGTACGCCCATCCGCTTGTCGCTCACCAACACATCATCGCCCAAATAAAGCTCAAATCCTTTTCCGTTCAATGTTTCATGCAGTTCGTAAGTTGTCACGTATTCGGTAAAGCCGACTTCCGGGTATTTATGGCGCTTACGCCTTTGGTTGACGATAAAAGGCTCGATTTCTTCCATAAAGCGTTCAATAGAGTCTCCCACAATGTCCACTCCTATCCGTTTAATTCCGAAAGCACATCCAGTGCCGCCTGCGCCATCACTTCCGTTCCGATGGCTAGCGCGTCTTCATCGATCATGAAGCCCGGGTCATGGAGCGGTTTTTGGTTTTCGCCTACCGATGTGCCGAGCCAATAATAAACCCCTTCGTATTTCTTCAAGAAGCGTCCAAAATCTTCCCCTGCCATGCTGCCAATCACTTCCGGAACGCCTTCATCCCCTAATGTAGACTTCGCAGACTCACGAATTACCTCGGCCCAGCGTTTTGTATTGACCGTTGCCGGATAACCGTCTGAATAATCGATTTCACATGTCCCGCCCATCATCTCAACAGCGCCTTTAACAACTTCACGGAAGCGTTTTTTTAGCAGTTTTTTCGTATCGTCCGACAGCGAGCGGATCGTGCCTTCAAGTACGACAGTATCCGCTACGACATTATAGCGGTAGCCTCCAGATATTTTTCCGATCGTGATGACACCGGAGTCCATCGGATTGGCATTGCGGCTGATGATCGTCTGAATCGCTGAAATCACTTGGTTGGCGATGATGATCGCATCGACTGTTTGATGCGGCATCGATGCATGTCCCCCTGATCCGTGGATCGTCACTTCGAAGCGGTCTGAATTGCCCATGATGGCCCCGTCGATGATACCGACTTGCCCCGCTGGAAGCCCCGGCCAGACATGTTGCGCCAATAAAACATCGGGTTTGTATTTGTCGAAAACGCCGTCTTCCATCATCTGTTCAGATCCACCCGTCGGCGCGTTTTCCTCTGCTGGCTGGAATATGAGCAAAACTGTTCCTGCAATCTCACTTTTTTGGTCCTGCAACAACTTTCCAACCCCCAGCAGCATCGCGGTATGTGCATCATGTCCGCAAGCATGCATCTTGCCGTCCACTTTCGACTTGAATGGTACGTCCGCCTTTTCCAAAATCGGCAATGCGTCAATATCTGCACGCAGTCCCACCGTTTTTCCTGGTTTGCCGCCTTCAATCACAGCAAGTATGCCAGTTTTGGCATACCCGGTGAAATACGTAATGCCATACTCGTCCAGCTTTGCTTGGATCTTTTTGGACGTCTCCACTTCTTCTCCGCTTAATTCAGGATTCTCGTGAAGCTCTCTGCGGAATGCGCGGATATCTTCAAAAAGCGCCTGTACTTGTCCTTTCATTTATGCTCACCTGCTTTCAAATATATAAGGAAATAAACCTTAATCCTTCCGTTAATAAAAAGTGTACCGCAACTCGTAGTCGGATTGCTACCCTCATTTTGATTTTTCTGAACTTTGTTGCACAAAAGAAAGCCCGGAAGGTTCTCCGGGCTTTCTAGCTTTATAAATCTAAATGAATGCCAGAAAATTTTTCCTCAGTCCGTTAACTGAACATGGCATTCAATTGTTTTTTGTGTGTTTCCAAATTCTTGAACAGCGTCAGTTCATGGACTTCATTGTATTTCGTGCCGACTGTAGTTAAATAAGCAACCAGTTCTTCAAATAATTTTTGGTAGAGTTCGATAAACGATTCATCCGTCAATTCGCGGAACGTCTGTAGATGGTCTTCGGCCTTTTCCAGTTCGCCCGCCTGTTTCAATACATGCAATTCACTCAATGCATTGATCAAATGGCGGAAAGTGCCGTCAATATAAGAGGCGGAAAAGCTTTGTTCTTTTTTCGTCAACAGGAATGGCAAGCTCCGTAAAAACAAGTCGGCCGCCCCATCGTTTTCATAGCGGATGGTTGCACTATGGACTTGGCAGAAAAATATTTCCCAGCAAAGGTACGCTTCACTTTTTTCCAGTTCGCGCCATTTAGCATGTCGCTGAATATCCAAGTTCTGTTTAAAATGTTCAATCCCCTGCCCAAGGGCAAATGCTATCAACGGAACCGGATCATCCCCAGACAATTCAATACCGATAATGCTTTTGACACCGAATGGATGATGAATCGCTTTTTTTCCGTCAAACTCATCATCTATGATGCCGTATTCAGTAAAAATGGTGTGGCTGAAATCTTTGCGCTCGCTATAAAAAACCAGCAGTTCAATTTTATCTTTGAAATTAAACGGTTTATAAGCCGTTTTCGCTTTTTTAACCATGGCCTGAATATTGAATTCCGAATCCTCTTCGATCAAGCTGATGTAGCGGATGCCGCGTTCCGTAGTTTTCAATTGTTTAGCTCCTTTTGTATATGACCATCTTTTTACATTTTTCTATTGATTAACAATTACTGTCCAATTACAGACCATTATAGAAAACTTTCTTTGAAAAGCACAAGGAAGAGCATATTTCCGCCTTTTGAACAAACAAAACACTTTCAACTTAACGCATCTGCTTGCGCCTATACTGAAAATATCGCCGAACATCATTTATTTACTATACCATTAGAATAATTACAAGTGAAACAATACCCTCTTTCATCCATCTTTTTTTCTGCTTCACCCTTATTTATCGTGTTTCACGTGTTTAGCGCCTATAATTCTGATTGTTCCTGTAAAATTACGTAATAATCAGTCAAATCGAATTTGGCGATGCCTAACGGTTTCTTTTTTTCCATACTAATGAAAGCGCTTTAAAGGAACGGCGGCACAAGTTCGGATGGCTGGATTGCAGTTAATTAAATGGTAATTAAAAAAGGAGATGCTCACATGACTGAAACAACAAAAGGTTTAGAAGGTGTAGTAGCAACACAATCGGCAATCAGCTCGATTATTGACGACACACTTACATACGTCGGTTACGATATCGATGACTTGGCTGACAATGCCAGTTTCGAAGAAGTGATTTATCTTCTGTGGCACCAACGTTTGCCAAAAGCAGACGAACTGGCTGAACTGAAACAGCAGCTCGCCGACAACATGGCGGTGCCGCAAGCGGTGCTCGACCACTTCAAGACATACGACATCAAACACGTCCACCCGATGGCGGCACTGCGCACAGCGGTGTCCATGCTCGGCCTCTTCGATGAAGAAGCGGAAGTGATGGAAGAAGCGGCGAACTACCGCAAAGCGATCAAGATCCAAGCGAAGATCTCGACGCTCGTGACGGCATTCGGACGCATCCGTGCAGGTAAAGAGCCGGTTCAACCGAAAAAGGACTTGAGCTTCGCGGCGAACTTCCTGTACATGCTATCCGGTGACCTGCCGGAAGACATCGAAGTTGAAGCGTTCAACAAAGCGCTCGTCTTGCACGCCGACCACGAACTGAACGCCTCGACGTTCACTGCGCGTGTAGCGGTTGCGACTTTGTCTGACGTCTACTCCGGCGTGACGGCAGCGATCGGCGCCTTGAAAGGCCCGCTCCACGGCGGCGCCAATGAGCAAGTGATGAAGATGCTGACAGAGATCGGATCGGTCGAAAACGTCGAGCCGTTCATCAAAGAAAAGCTTGCCAACAAAGAAAAGATCATGGGCTTCGGCCACCGCGTCTACCGCAAAGGGGACCCGCGTGCGAAGCATTTGCGCGAGATGTCGAAAAGATTGACGGAGCTTCGCGGCGAACCGAAATGGTACGACATGTCCGTGAAGATCGACGAATTGATCACGAACGCAAAACCGCTTCCGCCGAACGTCGATTTCTACTCGGCATCGGTGTACCATTCCTTGAACATCGAGCATGATTTGTTCACGCCGATCTTCGCGGTATCCCGTGCATCGGGCTGGCTGGCGCACATCTTGGAGCAATATTCCGACAACCGCCTGATCCGCCCGCGCGCGGAATACATCGGACCGGGAATGCAAACTTATGTACCGGTTGAACAGCGCTAATTTGATAACCAACTGCTTGAGCCGAACCTTGTGATGGGTGTTCGGCTCAAGTTTTTTATTTCCCGTAGTGGCCAGCCCCCTTTT
The DNA here is from genome assembly GCF_018613655.1 of Planococcus sp. ISL-109. Lineage (GTDB taxonomy): Bacteria > Bacillota > Bacilli > Bacillales_A > Planococcaceae > Planococcus. The sequence continues at coordinate 630,647 of NZ_JAGGPW010000004.1, read as the reverse complement.
CTTGTTTCCCGGTTTTTTAACAGGCTATAATGGCACAAAGGCACACAATCTAATCAGCTTACGACAGGAGGCACTCTCATGCAGACGCAGGGCTCGAATATTGGATGGAATCTGCACAATACGTATGCACAACTTCCGAAAACTTTATACGCCCCGATGCAAGCCAATATAGTCGCTTCACCTCAACTGCTTCTATTGAATGAGGAACTTGCTGCATCACTCGGGCTCGACCCGGCTAAACTCCAGACACCGGAAGCCGTTCAGATCTTTGCCGGCAACCACTTTCCTGCTGGAAGCTTTCCGCTCGCACAAGCATACGCTGGGCATCAGTTCGGCCATTTCACCATGCTTGGCGACGGCCGCGCAATTCTAATCGGCGAACAGCAAACACCAACTGGTGAATCTTTTGATATCCAATTGAAAGGCGCCGGTCTCACCCCGTTTTCACGCGGCGGCGACGGCCGGGCAGCGATCGGCCCGATGCTCCGGGAATACATCATCAGCGAAAGCATGCACGCACTCGGAATTCCATCGAGCCGGAGCCTGGCCGTCGTCTTGACCGGCGAGAAGATCCAGCGGCATTCTGCAGAACCCGGCGCCATTTTAACACGTGTCGCCTCGAGCCATATACGCGTCGGCACCTTTCAATACGCGGCGAAATACCGCTCGGTAGACGATTTGCGCGCACTTGCGGATTATACGATTAAACGGCATTTCCCGGATATACAAGGCAGCCGTTATATCGAATTATTCCGCCGCACCGCCAAAAAACAAGCTCTCCTTATCGCCAAATGGCAGCTTGCCGGCTTTGTCCACGGCGTCATGAACACCGACAATATGGCCATCAGCGGTGAAACGATTGATTACGGCCCGTGCGCATTTTTAGATCATTACGATGCACAGGCGGTTTTCAGCTCGATTGATGCCGGCGGGCGCTATGCCTACCGCAACCAGCCATTGATCGGCGGATGGAATTTGGCGCGCTTTGCGGAATCTCTATTCCCTTTGCTCGATGATATGCCGGAACAACAGGCACTATCTTCTATGCAACAGGCATTGGAGGAATACGTCAGTCTCCAAAAAGACTATTTCGGAAAAGGCATGCGGGAAAAGCTCGGTTTATTCACGGAACAACCAGAAGATGCCCAGTTGATCGATGAATTGCTCCAATTGATGCAAGACCAACATGCAGACTATACCAATACATTCCGTGCACTTACTTTCAAAGATGTAACAGAACCGAATTTAACCGGCGCAGCATTCGACAGCTGGCACCAAAAATGGACTGCTCGCCAAAAACAGGAAGACTGTTCCGCAGAGCAAATCCAGGACTTGATGAAGAGCCGGAATCCAGCGGTCATTCCAAGGAACCACCTCGTCGAAACCGCTCTTTCTGCAGCTAGACAAGGCGATTACAGCGTCACCGAAAAGTTATTGGCTATACTGCGGGACCCTTATGCCCATTCAGCTGAACAACAAGCTTTTGCGGCACCCCCGCCCCCTTCAACGCCACCTTACCGAACGTTTTGCGGCACATAAAAAGCTCTGCAGAAAAATTCCGCAGAGCTTTTGAATAGAATTTATTCATCCCTATTAACAGCGTGAATAAAATTTATTCAATTCAACCATTATTCGCCAGTTATTCATACGAATAACTACCCAATTAAACTTCCGTAGTGCTGACCATTTTCACTTCATTCATTCTGAATTGGAAAAATGTATTGTTTTCTCCAGTGAATTCCAACAGGCTGTCTGAATCCAGTCCACTTGCTGCTTCTTTCGGGCTTCCGGCTTCAACAACGATTGCCGCTTCTGCTCCGCCCCCTAGATGATAGACGACGCGGTACTTTTTAACTTGTGCCATGATGAATTCCTCCTAAAAATAAGTGACTCTTCTTCATTACCCGTTTCAGCAGCGTATATACTTCATTCAAGAGAAGTTCACTAGATCGTCAAAAAATCTAAAAATACTTTACTTCACGAAGTCCTTGCTCTAGACTAAAGCCATCGGGTCAACCCGACACTAAAAAAGCATAGCGTTTTCTGCACTAGGGGTGCATATTTTTGCTGAGATGAGAGCTTTTGCTCCGATCCCTTATGACTCGAACAGGTTAGGACCTGCGTGAGGAAGTGCGGTGACTTTCCAAAACGAAACTTTGAATTGATTTGGGACAGTGGCTGCATCTTCACGGATGCGGCTTTTTTTGTGCACATTTTTAGGAGGAATTTAAGTGGAACCTATTTTTTGCGGCACGAGCCCGATCGTCGGCTTTCGTTTTTCGATGCATCCGATGAGCGGTAACTTCATCCAAATCATTAAAGGAGCGTTAAAAGAAACCAACACATCGAATATCTGGATGCAGACAGATGATGTGTCTACGGTGATCCGCGGTAAACAACACCATGTCTTCAACGTCGCCAAAGCACTGGCGCTGCATGCGGCGAAGACAAAAGAGCATATTGCGCTGTCCGGTACGTTTTCGATCGGCTGTCCGGGAGATACGGAAGGCGACAATAATTTGGAAGTCGGAGACGAATTGGCCAATACGGATGCGGCAGCTCAATATGTGTCGTCTCAGTTCGCCCTCTATCCGATGAACAACCCGGATTATATGCCGCTCATTTACCGTGAAGTGGAAAGAGCGAAAAAACACGGCGTCTGGAACGATTCGATGCATTACGCAAGCGGCATCCACGGCGATATCCACGATGTCTTCGCATTTTATGAAGAAAGCTTCGCAAATGCCCGCACGGACGAACACCCGCATCTCGTGATGACGGTTTCGATGAGCATCAACAGCCCGTCGCACACGGGTGAGAATCATGCTTAAATCGTGGAAATTAAAAGAAATCGTCCTAATGTCCTTATTCGGCGTCGTTTTTGGCATTGTTTATTTGGTTTTTCTCCATATCGGCAATTTTTGGGCAGGAATCATCGGGCCGCTCGCCTATGAGTGGATGTTCGGCATTTGGTTTATCGTCTCAATCATCTGCATGTATATCATCCGCAAACCGGGCGCCGCACTTCTGCCGGAAACTTTGGCTGCGACCATTGAAGTGATGCTCGGCAACGCGGTCGGCCCTCGCCTCATTTTGTCCGGCATCATCCAAGGGCTTGGTGCTGAAGCAGCGTTCGCCATGACCCGCTACCGGCATTTCCATGTGGGGGTATTGATGCTTGCCGGCGCTTTGGCCGGTGTATTCAGTTTTGTGTACGGCTATTTTCTATCCGGTTATGCGGCACTCGATCCATCGTTTGTCGCATTGATGTTCACTTTGCGCGTGCTGAGCGGCGCCATCATTGCCGGTATCGGCGGTAAATATATCGCTGACGGCTTGCTTGCGACTGGTTCGCTGAGGGGCTATGCGATTGCCCGTACCGAAAAGAACGATGCCGGTGTGTAATCAGGTTTTTGTTTTAGAAGATTTCAGCTTCTGCTATCCGGACACAGCGGATGCGACATTGAATCACCTCGATGTAGCCATCGAGGAAGGACAGCGTGTCGTCATCACCGGGCCGAGCGGCTGCGGGAAATCTTCCCTGCTCTATTTGTTGAACCGGTTGTATCCCGCAAATTGCGACGGCACAGTATCCGGCACACTCGACATTTACGGCAAGCGATCCGGTTATTACGCACCGGGGGAAATCAACCAGACAGTCGCCACTGTCTTTCAGGATCCAGACGCCCAATTTTGCATGCCTACAGTAGAAGAAGAGTTGGCTTTCACATTAGAGAACCTCCACACTCCGCATGAAGACATGCAAGCGCGCATCGACGATATCCTATTGATGACGGGATTGGAGGCACACCGCCATCGCGTCATCCAAACTTTATCAGGTGGCTGGAAGCAGCGTGTCGCGACTGCATGCGCATTGATCATGGAGCCGAAATGCCTGCTGCTGGACGAACCGCTCACCCACTTGGATCCACTGACCGCAATGGAATTCGTCTCGTGGCTCGACGCCTTGCAGTCTCAGCGTAAGCTGACCATCATCGCCGTAGAACATAAGCTGGAGCTATGGGGTTCGTTTTTTGACCGCGAAATCGCATTGAATGCGGATGGTTGCATCGATAAGGACAGAGCATTTGCGGCGACATTACCTATTCCCTTTAAGAAACGACAACATACAAAGCGACATGACACCCTGTTGACCGCTGAACAATTGATGATCGAAAAAAGCGGCAAACAATTGATTTCCGCAGTGTCGCTTTCGCTTGCAGCCGGGCAAGTAGCGGTTGTCGCAGGACCGAACGGCTGCGGGAAATCCACCTTGCTAAAAGCATTATGCGGCATTTACAGGCCACCCAACGGAACCGTTCGAGGCGACCCAGCAGGATACGTGCCGCAATCTCCTGAGCAATTGTTTTTAACGAAAAACGTAACGGACGAACTTGCCTTTTCCGGTAAATCCTCTCCAGCGGAAATGGACCGTTTGATGAACGGCCTTTTCCTGCAACCGATTGCTCATGCCCACCCTTTCTCCATCAGCCACGGCCAGAAGCGCCGCGTCGCAATCGGCGCAATGCTTGCCGATAAACGCAAGGTCCTGCTGCTCGATGAACCGACGGCTGGGCAAGACGAACAGGCGTTGAAAGAACTTTACGAGCTGATCGATGCGCGCGCAAAAGATGGCTGCACTGCTGTGATCGTCACACACGATATGAATTTTGCCGCCAGCATTGCCGATTCCATTTTGCTCATGAAAGACGGTACGCTGACAGGGGTTTTCGACCCGGATGCGCTGTGGGGAAATGATGAATTATTGCATGAACACCGCTTGCTCGCACCGAAAGGAAGGAATGCTTATGCGACAGATTTTGCATAATATGAACCCATCCATGAAATTCCTTGCGGTAACGGTGTCCATGCTGGTTCTGGCGTTTTTCTTCAACCCTTGGACGCCACTGTTGTTTTTCCTTAGCGTGATTGCCTTGCAGTTATTGTTCAGCCGCATCAATTGGAAGCTTTGGCTATTGTTCATGCTGCCGTTTTTCTTCGGTGCTTTCGGCTATTTATGGACCACGTTGGTGTTTGGGGCCGATACAGGAGGACCGATCCTATGGAGTTATGGCCCGATTGAAATAACGGAACAAAACTGGGCACATGCCTGGTCGCTGTCGCTCCGTGTGCTGGCGTTTTCCAGCCTGTCCTTACTGTTTGCTTTGACGACAGACCCGGTGCGCTTTATCCAAAGTTTGATGCAGCAATGGAAGCTGTCGCCGAAACTGGCCTATAGCTTGATGGTCAGTTATCAATTCCTGCCGGTTTTGAAAGCCGAACTGGAACAAATTCAACAAGCTCATCGCCTGCGGGGTGCGGAAATCGACAAGCATTGGTGGAACCGGCTATTGGCCATGCGCCGACTGTTCATCCCCCTACTTGCCGGTGCTGTACGCAAAGCGGAGCGCGCGGCGTTTGCGATGGAAGCACGGGGATTTACCGGAGAACCCCGAACGGCCTTTTATGAGCAGCTGACCATCACCCGCATGGATTATGTGCTGACCGCTTTGTTCGGTATTGTGTTGGCGCTGTGCTGCAGCATTGAATTTTTGGATTTCTAACAGAAAAACCTGTTCAGCGAATGGAAAGTACATTCGCTGAACAGGTTTTTGTTTACATAATATTATTATGATGAATAAAAAATCAGAAACTTTAAGAATTCCCGATTTTTCCGTACGTAATTTCGTCTTCATCTTGTACGTTGACCCCATTTTTCACATGGACAACTGTCCGCAAGATCAATTTAGCGTTCGGATTTTCCAGCTCCCAACGTTCGTCCGGCACGATTTCAAATTGCTGCATCACCGTATTCTTCGATTTGACGGAACCGGCAAATTCGAGGCTTTGCTTCGCCACCGGCGTTTCGTAGAAATCGAAATCGCTGTCTTCGCGGTAATCCTCGACTAAACGGACCACTAGCAACTCGATATAATCGATTTCCTGGTCCCCACTGCCTCCGTCTAAATAGACGGTGCCGTTCAATGTTTCTCCCTCCTCTAGGTTCGGCCTCTCCACTACTGTATCCACTTTTATCGAACCGATGCCGATAGAAGATAAAAAATCTTTGAATTTCATATAACTAGATACCCCCAACATATGATAATCTTCCATACCACTTACAGCCAGCCGTTAAACTGGAATTTTATCGCTCTGTGTAATCGTATTGCTTATCCAAATCCGTTTCATAGCGATTATAGCGCCGTTTGAATAGTTTATACATATGACTGATAATAACGCGCAGCAATGCATACATCGGGATACCTAGAATGACCCCGACGACGCCGAATAAGGAACCGGCGGTCAAAAGCACAAAAATAATCGTTACGGGATGGATGTACATCGTTTTCCCCATCACTTGAGGAGAAATCAAATTGCCTTCTACAACCTGCACAACAGTCCAGACGATCGCCAGTTTCACAAGCATGAACGGTGATGTGACAAGCGCGATGATGGCAGCCGGCGTGATTGCGATGGCCGGGCCGATATACGGAACGATGCTCGTCATCATCGCCAGCGCACCCAACAGCAGTGCATAATCCATGCCGATGATCAAAAATCCGACATAGACCATGACCCCAATGCAAAAGGCGACGATCAACTGGCCCTGAATATAAGCACCCAATTGCTGATCAGCTTCTTTCAATACCTCTTTCGTATCTTCACGAAATCTCGGTGGCAATAGTTTCAGGAAATAGTCCGGCAACTTGTCGCCGTCTTTCAATAAATAAAAGAGAATGAACGGGACGATGACGATGGACAGAATGACCCCGGTAATGGTGGAAATCCAGCCGGTGACTCGTGTGATGATGCCTGTTACGGTTTCTTGCAGCGTCTCTGCAATATTCGTCGGCAAGGTGGCGATCAGCGCTTCGATATTGAAACTGGATTCCGTATAGTAATCGCCGATAAAGGAAGTCCGGAGAAATTGGTCTATATTATTTAATAGGCGCATAAAATAGTCCGGGAATTCCTCGATCATGTTCTGGAACTGATCTCTCAAAAATGGGAATACCAATACGCTCAGCAAGGTCAACAACCCGATGCCACCGAAAAAGATGATGAGTATTCCCCAGATTCTCGGTACTTTAAAGCGCTCAAGCAAGCGCAAGACCGGCCGCAACAAATAATAAAAAATCAGCGCGAGGATAACCGGCAAGACGACCGTTTTCATAAAGACGCTGAGCGGGTTGAAGATAAAAGACACTTCGCGGAATATAAACACCACGAAGCCAAGCATCAACAACACGATTAAGGTATAAAGTGTATTCCGTCCGCCGAGAAAGCGGATGTAATTCGTAGCGAAAAACGGCGGTCTATTGTCTTCTGGCGGCATGGCAATCCCCTTCTTTTATCAGGTGTAAGCTTCTATCCATATTTTATCATATTTTCTGATAAATTAGTCGAGCGGCTGAGACAAAAATTCTGCCAGCGCCTGGCGATTACGCTCCAAATCAAGTTCCAGTACAGCTCCTGCCTGAGGGTAAGTGGCGTCTGTGTAGCCGCCTTCGATCGGAATCGTCATCCGTTCGATTTCATTGCTGCCTCCTGTTGCAAGTTGCGTCGCCAATTTGATTTGGTCGACTAATGCCATATCCGTTTGCACATAGCCTTGTGCCGCTCCGGCAAGCTTCGGCAGTTTCGGTATGGAAGAAACACTGATCAGTTCGTCTTTTAATGCAGCAAGCACTTGCTGCTGGCGGCGGACCCGCCCGAAGTCGCCTTCGCTATCTGCTCGGAACCGGGCATAGCCAAGCAGTTCCTGACCATTCAAATTTTGCACGCCCGGCAATAAACTGACGCCTATTTTCTCGGACATTTCTTTTTCAACGTCGATTTCCACACCATCCGGCGCAGCGATGTCCACTAGTGTCTCGAAGCTGGTGAAATCAACAAGTGCATAGTTATGGATTTCGACCCCGAACATCTCACGGATCGTTTCACCGAGCAATTCCACCCCGCCCAGATAATAAGCTGTGTTCAATTTATAAGATTGATAGCCGGGGATGTCCGCATAAATATCGCGCATCAGCGAAGTAATCTTCACTTCATTGTTTTCGCGGTCATGTGTCACCAGCATCATCGTATCCGTTCGTGATTGCGCTTCACCGCGCGAATCAACGCCAAGCACCAAAATGTTTTGATAGCCGCTGTTATTGTCATCGCCGGTGAATTCTTCCGGCTCGATTTCAGTTTCCCCTGCAATATTTTGTCCTTGCTGATATTGGATTAAAAAATAAATTCCCGCTCCGAGCAGCAAAACAATGAATAATAATAGAAGTTTGCCTCTTGGACGGAACCGTTTGCGTTTTCGGGCCTGTCTCGTTTCGTATTGTTCTTCCATGATGGTTACATTCCTTTCTGAGCTGTTCACCTTGATTAGACGCATAGACACGCCAATAGGTTTCCGCCCGGCTAGTGCGTTTCTATTGTCTAGCCGGTGGTGAAATGGTAAAATTTTTCTTATTCCCAGGATATACGCCAAGATTTATTTGCACGCTTGCCCCCGAACAAAAAGCGGACGGTGATTGCAAGCGGCAAGTAAAATAGACGCAACCCTGATGTGATAAAGAGGAGGTATTAGAATGACTGAAAAAGCGACATTTGCGGGTGGTTGTTTTTGGTGCATGGTCAAGCCATTCGACCAGTTTGACGGCATCGAACAAGTCATTTCCGGCTATACCGGCGGCCATTTGGCAACCCCCGCCTATGAACAAGTGAAAAACGGCCATTCCGGCCATTTGGAAGCTGTCGAAATCACCTTTGATCCAGCGGTCTTCTCTTATGAGCATCTGCTCGAGATCTTCTGGCAACAGATCGATCCGACAGATAACGATGGCCAATTCCAGGATCGGGGCCCCTCTTATCAACCGGCGATTTTTGTCCATAATGCCCAGCAGCGAAAACTCGCCGAAGCTTCCAAACGCAAGCTCGCGGACAGTAATCGGTTCGATAAACCGATCGTGACAAAAATCCTGGATGCCGAAACCTTCTACCCCGCAGAAGACTATCATCAGGACTTTTACAAGAAACACCCTACACATTATTTACGGGACCGCAAAGCTTCTGGGCGTGATGTTTTTTTGGATGCCGCGTGGAACAAAGCCGACGCTTGATGCGCCGGCTTTTTTATTTGCCGAGTTTCCTGCACATTACCATTGACAGATTATTCTGTTAGTTTAAAATCAGGATACGCGGGTTTTTTCCGTTAAACTGTGCGACCTAGGAGGCATTCCGACGCAATGGCTCAACACATTTGATGTAATGATCGTACAATTGATCCTCATTCCAGCCGTCATTATCGCTTTTTCGGTGTTTTTCGCAAAAATAACAGGCCGGGTTTTCATCGGACCGCTGCTGACGCTTATATTTTCTCTCGAAATTAATTATTGGTATTTTTCCATTGTTTTTCCCGGCGCCAATGTTCCGGCTATGCTTGTCGCCACATGGGCCATCCTGCTCCCTTTGCTGTCGCCTTATTTTTCCTAGTTAGCGGTAGCGCAGCCTTCAAAGCAAGATATCAAGAGTTTTTATTAAGCAGATGCGCGAACACAATCATCAAAGCGATAAATATCAAAAACATGAGCAGGCTAATGTCGTGATTCCCTGTCTGATCATAGATCAAACCGATGACAAAAGGCATAAATGCAGAAATCAGATAGCCGCCCGATTGGGTCATGGCAGCCCAGCTGTTCGCTTCATCTGAGGAATCGGTCGCATCCAGCGGCATAAGCAATGCTATCGGGAACAAACCACCCAGCGCTACCCCAATCAATGCAGCTGCTACCCAAATTGCCGTGGTTCCGGCAACCATCAATAGTAGAACCCCAGCCACGCCAAATCCCAAGACGAACAGCACCCAGGAAAAACGGTTCGGGTAGCGTTCGAACAAGAGCGGGATGGTGATATTGCAGACAATCTGCACAGCGGTCATCAAAGTGACCACTCCGCCTGCTGCGAGAACGCTCATGCCTTTGTCGATTGCAATCGGAGCGAGCCAAGTTAGCATAGAGAAAAACAACGCGGATTGAAATCCGAAAAACAATAGCATATACCACGCCTTACGGTTTTTCCAGGGGCTGCCGCTAATCGTTAAAACCGCTGCCGCTTCTTGTGGTGTTGCGGGACTGCTTGCTGGCATCCGGATCCAAACGATGATCGCAATCAGCGCAAGCACAGACCACACTGCAAGCCCTATCGGCCAGCCGGAGCTGGCATAGACGACACTCGTCAAGCCAGCGGCCAGCGTGGCACCGAGTCCCATACCGAACGAATAAACGCCGATCAACGATGCTGTTCGAAAAGGAAAGTCACGCTTGATCATGGCGGATAACATCGGGCCGATGATTGCGATGGCGATGCCGATAAAAAACGAACTGATTAAAAGGTTGGTGTAAGTCGGCCAGAATCCGCGCGCCAAGGTGAAAACCCCGATAACCGCGAGCAAACATCCGATCGATGGCTTTAAACCGAAGCGGCGGTTGAAAACAATGGCAGCGGGCGCGAAAAGCCCCATGCACAGAACTGGCACCGCTGTCAGCAAACTCACTTGACCGTGTGACAGCGCCAGGTCTGTACGGATTGGTTCAAGCATCGGGCCGATCGATGAGATGGCCGGACGCAGATTCAGTGCCACTAATAATATAGCGAATATGGTCCATGTGACTGGCCGCTTTTCCACAATGTTTTTCATGACTTCTCCCCTTCTGCCCTCGACACCAAACTTGTGTTCCTCTAGCCGTTCCCATTAAAATTAAGACAGGAAAGGCGGGTTGCAAGATGAAGCTCATAAATTGGAGCTACGCAAAACGATATAATATAAAAGCGACATTCGATGAGTTCCCACACGTCGTTGTGCTGTTCCGCCAAATCGGCGGCTATTACTTTATTTATTCAATGAAAGGCCTTACACCCGAGCATGTTCCGGGCAGACGCGAATATGTCCAAATGGAGTATCTCCTCAATAAAGAACTGGGCCAATTAGAAGCTTATATAAAAAGGAAAAGCCGATAACGACCTCTTTTATCAGTTTAGCCGACAAGACCTTAGAACGCTACCGGTTTTGGGTCTATCCATGTTATATGTTATACTATTCATATTGTGAATTTTAGGAGGACGAATATTAATGATAGCAGTAAATGATGTAAGCTTGCGTTTTGGCGACCGCAAATTGTTTGAAGATGTTAACATCCAATTCAACCCGGGCAATTGCTACGGATTGATTGGTGCCAATGGTGCCGGAAAATCGACGTTCATCAAAATTCTTTCTGGTGAACTTGAAGCACAATCCGGAAATGTCTATATGGGATCAGGCGAACGCCTTGCTGTATTAAAGCAAAACCATTTTGAATACGAAGAGCACGCTGTTCTTGAGACCGTTATTATGGGCCATAAGAAGTTATATGAAGTCATGTCCGAGAAAAACGCCATCTACATGAAAGAGGACTTCTCTGATGAAGACGGCATGCGCGCTGCTGAACTTGAAGGCGAATTCGCCGAACTGAACGGTTGGGAAGCTGAATCCGAAGCCGCAATCCTGTTGCAGGGCCTTGGCATTTCTGAACAACTTCATGACAAGAAAATGTCTGAACTATCCGGTTCTGATAAAGTGAAAGTGCTTTTGGCACAGGCTTTATTCGGTAAACCTGATGTTCTCTTGCTCGATGAGCCGACCAACCATCTGGACTTGAAAGCCATCCAGTGGCTGGAAGAATTCCTCATCAACTTTGCCAACACCGTCATCGTCGTATCGCATGACCGCCACTTCCTGAATAAAGTATGTACGCATATCGCTGACCTTGACTTCGGTAAAATTCAGCTTTATGTCGGGAACTACGACTTCTGGTACGAATCAAGCCAATTGGCAACCCGTTTGGCATCTGATCAGAACTCGAAGAAAGAAGAAAAGATCAAAGAGCTTCAAGCCTTTATCGCCCGTTTCTCCGCCAATGCTTCGAAATCAAAGCAGGCGACATCACGGAAGAAAATGCTTGATAAAATCGAGCTTGACGACATACGACCTTCTTCCCGTAAATATCCATTCGTCAACTTCACCGTCGGCCGTGAAATCGGCAATGATGTGTTGACGGTAAAAGATGTCAGCCAAACAGTGGATGGCACGCAGTTATTGAACAATATCAGCTTTAACTTGAATAAAGACGATAAAATCGTCCTCGTCGGCGAACCGCTTGCAAAATCGGCTCTTCTCCGCATTCTGGCTGAAGAAGACCAACCAGCTGCCGGTTCAGCTCGCTGGGGCGTCACCACATCACGCGCTTACTTGCCGATCGACAACACCAAATACTTCGAAGGCACTGAAACATCATTGGTGGATTGGCTGCGCCAATACTCACCAGAAGATGAAAGTGAAACTTTCCTGCGCGGCTTCCTCGGCAGAATGCTATTCTCCGGCGAAGAAGTGAAAAAGAAGCCTTCTGTTTTATCAGGCGGCGAAAAAGTGCGTTGCATGCTTTCGAAAATGATGCTGGCACACGCCAACGTCCTGTTATTGGATGAACCGACCAACCACTTGGACCTTGAATCGATCCAAGCTTTGAACAACGGCATGATCGCCTTTAAAGGCGCCATGGTCTTCACTTCCCATGACCATCAGTTTATCCAGACGGTTGCAAACCGCGTGATTGAAATCCGTGAAGACGGTTCGATCCTCGACAAGCAGCTGACTTATGATGAGTATCTAGAATGGAAAGAAACACAAGGCATCGCCAAATAACTCGCATTGAGTAAAAAACCCCCCGCAGAAAATGAATTTCTGCGGGGGGTTTATATTTCTTGCGTCAATTTATTTCAAAAAACGTTTGATGACTCGGCCTGCTGGCAGTTTGGAAGTCAGCTTATTGCCGGAGCCGGCTAATTTTCCGAGTACCTTCAATAAATCTTCATCGCCTGCCCAGTGTTCGGTAACGACTTCGCGCGGGAATTTATTTAAGATCGTGTTGATCACATAGACCGCGACGATGACATCGTCCATATAACCGGCTGGACCGATCAAGATTTCCGGAATCAAATCGATCGGCGCCATAAAGTACAAAACGCCGGCACCGACATATGCTCTGCTTTTTTTATCGATTCGGCTGTCGAGCAGCAAGCGTGTCAATAAGTGAAAAAGATCCGGCGCAAAAAATACAAATTGGCCCGCAGAATCCAATTTCAGCGATTTCGATTCCATCCAATTGTGTACTCTTACTCGCAATTTCTGATAGAAATCCTGCTGCTGCTTTTCACTTGGCAGTGGCTTGCTTAAATATTCGTTCACCATGCTGTTTTCCCCCTCATGTCCCAGTTAAAAAACTAAGGTGACGTTTGTCGCGACCCGCTCTTTGTCGGGTGCCCCGTCATAAACCGTGAATTCTACGTGCTGATTTGGTACGAAGCGGCGAAAACCGGCTTCATTGATGTTAATTGTTTCGAAATAGAACAATTCCCCTGTATCGCCTTCAATATAGCCGAAGCCTTTATCATCATTGAATTCTTTCACTTTTCCTTGCATGAATATATCCCCCTTTTATCAGTCAGTAGCAACCTAATTAAGATATACCCAAATAACAAGTAATAGTAAACAATAGAAGCAAGCACAAAGTTAAATGCTATAGAAAAAAAGAGCTGCCGAGGTCGGCAGCTCTTTGGAGAATTAAAGTTTAGTTACGTTAGTAGCTTGAGGTCCGCGGTTGCCTTCCTCTACTTCAAATTCTACGCGTTGTCCTTCGTCAAGCGTTTTAAAGCCATCGCCTTGGATCGCTGAGAAGTGAACGAACACGTCGTCTCCACCTTCAACTTCGATGAAGCCAAAACCTTTTTCTGAGTTAAACCATTTCACTGTACCTTCTTGCATTTTAAATTACCTCCTGTGGTAAAAAATTTTTTCAATATGCGAATTTCCCGTTAAAAAAATTCACATATTACCAAAAGTACCATCACTTGCTGATCACTTTTGGGAATATGTGAATAGCTGTTGTGGGTGTTCGTATGTTGAATTACCTTTATTATATCAAATTGACTATAAAAGTCAAACAAATCTAAAAACTTTCTGATTTTATTTCAAATTGTGTTTTCTTTGCCTTCTGCAAGTTTCCTTATAAGCATTGTGTCAAATTTTCGGGAATTTGTAAAGTGGTTATGCAGGTTGCTTGAAAGGTTCGCAAGTTTGTATTGGCTAGTGTCTTCACGTAAAATAGAGGCTAGAGATGCGCGTCATGAAACTTTTTGCCGTGCAGTACGTATAGTTTAGTAGCCGTTAAGGAGGTTTACAGCATGAAGCCCATTAAGCCGATCGAAAACTTTATCAAAAGACAATCGGTCAGCCTCCCTCTTATGTCCGTTATGTTTCCGATTTTGTATTTAGGTGCAGAAATCGGATTACTCGCTTCAGGAGCAGTTGCTGCAGGCACTTACTTTGCCAGCAATACATCGATAAAACAATATCAGTTATCGAGCGATTCCAAACAGCTCGGCATGACACGCAGTGAATACCGAAGCATTCGTGTGCAAATTAAGGAAGGCAAAGAAAAAATAAAAACATTGCAAAGCCAATACTATAAAGTACGTTCCATTTCCTCATTCAAGCAATTGATGGATATGGTCAAAGTCGCTAACAAAATACTGCTCATCGTGCAGCAGAATCCGCGGAAATTCTATTTGGCGGAACCATTCTTCTACTCACATCTCGATTCGGCGATTGAACTGACCGAGAAATACAGCTTACTGGTCGGGCAACCGATAAAAGACATGGAAATGCGCATAGCACTTCAAGAAACACGCGACATGCTGCGCTCTTTGCAGCACGTCATGGAAGCAGATTTGAAACGGGTGTTATCGACCGATGTCGAGCAATTGCGGATGGAGCTCGACTATGCGCGGCTTTCGGTCGATCAACATCATGTGCGGACACTTAATCAACAAAAGCAAATCGAATTCAAAGGAGACCTGGACAATGACCAACAATCAGACGAGAAATGAGCTGGATGAACTTCTTGGCACGCCGTTTGGAATGGAGGAAACTTCCAAAGAAACGCAGTTGACGCAACAAGATGGGCGACCGGTAGCATTATTGGATCGCCTGAGCACAGAAGAGCAGAAAAAAGCGCATGAACTGGCAAAGCAGATCCCAACCGGCAACCGTGAAGCAATCCTCACATACGGCGCGAATGCCCAAAATCAATTAAGCCAGTTTTCCCATAAAATGCTCGATCACGTCCAGCAAAAAGATATCGGCCCTGTCGGTGATGTGCTGCATGACCTTATGAAAAAACTGCAGCAATTAAATCCGGAAGAATTGACGCAGAAAAAACAGAACGGACTCCGCAAGATTTTCAGCCGTGCGAAATTCTCGGTGCAGGAAATGATGAGCAAATACCAAAAATTAAGCACACAAGTCGACCGCATCAGCATCCAGCTGGACCATTCAAAACGCGGCTTGCTCGAAGATGTGCAGATGCTTGAACAATTGTATGATCAAAACAAAACCTATTTTCAAGCGTTGAACGTCTATATCGCTGCCGCCGAAATCAAGCGCGACGAAATCATGAACGAAACCATTCCTGCTTTGCGCAAAAAAGCGGAAGCATCCAATGATCAAATGGCCTATCAGGAAGTCAGCGATATGGTCCAGTATGTGGATCGCCTGGAAAAACGGCTTTACGATTTGCAGTTGTCGCGCCAAATCACCATCCAAAGCGCACCGCAAATCCGCATGATCCAACAAACGAATCAAACTTTGGCGGAAAAGATCCAATCTTCCATCATGACGTCCATCCCATTATGGAAAAACCAGATTGCGATCGCCCTAACTTTGAACAAGCAAATGAAAGCCGTAGAAGCACAAAAACAAGTGACGTCTACGACGAACGAGCTGCTTTTGAAGAACTCCGAAATGCTAAAAATGAATTCGATCGAAACCGCACGCGAAAACGAGCGCGGCATCGTCGAGATCGAAACTTTGAAGCAAACGCAGGAAAACCTGCTGGAGACGATCGAAGAAACCTTAAAAATCCAAGCAGAAGGCCGCCGCAGCCGCAAAGCGGCAGAGCTCGAAATCGGCCGTATGGAAGAAGACTTGAAACAGCGATTGCTTGCCATCCATGATGGCCATGAAAATAACTAACGAAAAAAGCCTCCGCATACAGTGCGGAGGCTTTTTTCTGTTGTCGTAAGTTTCCGTGTTTACATTACAGAGCCTGTATGACCAAGTGCAAAGTCCGCTTTAATAAGCGCAATGTCTGGTCGACGAACTGCTCCAACGAATCGGCGCTGACCGACTTGTTGCCGTACAGCATCCGATAAAACGCAGCCTGCTCCTCGCTCGTCGGTTCGCGGCTGAGAAACAGGTGCATCACTTCAATGCCCAACTTCTCGGTTTCCGCAACAGCTTGTGCGGTATCGACCACTCCATTGTCCGCGTAGTTATAAGCGGACGGCTCACCGTCGGAGAACACCAACATAAAGCGGTGCTTCTCTGGACGCAGCTTTACGCGGTCCGCCATCCAGCGAATGGCGAACCCGTCCCGGTTGTCTTCATGAGCATCGAGCGATAAAATCTGCTCTGCATGATCTATTGTCCCGTCGGCGAACTTATGAATCCATTCGAAGTAATTAGGCTGCATAGTGTCTCCAGCCTCGTAGGCATCTTCATAAAACAAGGCAATTTCATGCGGAATGCGCAACGCTCGCAACACATCGTGGAACAACAGAACAGCTTGTTTCGTCTCGTCCAGTTTATCGACCATCGAAGCCGAACCATCGATCAACAAGGTGAATACTGCGTCGAGCTGTTTTGAAGGGGCGGTTTTGCGGTAAAAAGGTTTTGGGCGCTCGTCCGTGACGAGCGGCAATAATTTTTTCGACAAACGGCCAGCATGCAAATTCGTCCGTACGCTTTCTTCCCGCTGCTGCATGCGCTTTTGCATTTCTTTCAACAATGCCCGGACATACGGCGCTTGTTCGCTGCGCCACTTGAGCAATTGCTGGCGATCTTGCGTCACTGGATCGATGCGTGATTCGTAATAAACCACCCCGTCGTTTGCAGAACCGAAACGGCCATAAGCTTTTTTCGGGCGCCGCTCATCCTTACGGCGCTCTTCTGCATCGTTGTCTTCCCGGTGCTCACCCTTCGAGTCGCCGGTACCGGTCTGTTCGACTTCCCCCGAACCTTCCTCTTCACGTCCACCTTCCGCAAGTTTTGAATCTCCTCGCTCGAGTTCATATTCAAGCGCAGCGGCATCATCCAATTGTGTCTCGCGGTGCCATGACTGGAACCACTCTTCGATAGTCTCTATCTCATCTTCCGGTTCCGCCTGATCCGCTTTTATGCCTTCGTGATATCGAGTTGGCGGCGTTTTCTCAGCCGCTTCGCCGAACGTATAATACGTATGCAATGCGTCGGCTTCCAAAAGATACTCCAAACGGGGCAGGAGTTTTGTGACGATACGAGCGGAATCCACCGTCGATTCGGCACTAAATAATTCCGTCCACGTGAAAAACAGCTCGTCCACACCGTCGCTCACCGATACATCTCTTCCCCGCAGCTTCAAGTACGCGGCGTTGATGAACGCATCGGCCCAAAAGGCTTTTTGCCTGTTTTGCTTTAACTGGTCGGCATGGAAACCGCTGACTGTTTGTTCTCTCACTTGAAAAGCTTTTTGAGTTCCTGGGCGTTCTGCAACCACCAGGTCGCTCAAGCGGAATTCCTCCGCCAGCAGCAATAATTGGGCGGCGAGCTCCGGCAATTTTGTACGAGTCATTTGAAAGTCCCGCCACGCCAGCAAATCAAAATGACGCCAAAAACCGGCACTCATCAAATAAATGTCTGAAAGGTAGCCTAGCTGTTCAATCTCTTTGGGCCGGTGGCGCCAAAAAACACTCATCGATATGGCTCCTTCAGACGGACGGAATTCCCACAATTTGCGTGTCGTCAGGCGCAAATACGGCGCGCATGCCAGCGCTCTCGCCAATTTTTCCATACGGCTCAAAAGGCGTGTATCGACCGTTTCGTTATTAAACTGGATAAAGCGATTGATTGAAGTCATCGCGCGTCCCTACTTTCGCCAGGTGTTTGCTAAATCCATCAATAAATTCCGCTCGTTCTCATCGTCGAGCTTTTCAGCAATGGCATAACGGACAGCGCGCAGCGGGTCGATATGGAGCGCTAGTGCTGTGGCATCCAATAAACTGCGGATCGATGCCGCTTCTTCCGACAATAAGCCATTTTCCACTTGCTTCATCAAATCCGCCGCCAAATTCAGCATGAATGCCTTAAGTTTCACATCCGCATGTGGAAACTCCCGGTCCCATAAAGCAGACAGCTGCTCGCCGGACAAATAAGGAATAGGATAGGCAATAAAACGGTTTTTCAGTGCTTCGTTCATCGGTGCGGTGCCGATATAGCCTTCATTGATGGCCGCTACGGCCGAAAAGTCCGGATGTGCCTGAATGACTTCTCCCGTGAACGGGTTGGTCATCATGCGGCGGTGATCGAGCACACTATGGAGAATCGGCAAAGTTTCTGCCTTTGCCATATTAATTTCATCTATATACAAAATATGGCCTTTTTTCATTGCTGTGACGACAGGGCCTTCTACAAATTCGATGGCACTCTGGCCATCGCGCTGCACAAGTGTTTTAAAACCAAGCAGTGCTTCGGCATCCAGGTCGACTGAACAGTTGATGCTTTGGATCGGCTGTTGGAACAGGTCCGAAATGCTTTCGGCGAGTTTGGTTTTCCCTGCACCGGTCGGCCCTTTTAACAGTACTGGTTTTTTCAAGACAACTGCTGTCAAAATATCGGTCCAGAGCGTTTCATCCGGCGCAATATAACCGCCTGTGCCAATGAGCCGCTCGTCTTCCCCATGTGTTCTAGCTGAACGGTTTTTTATTTCTGTGTCAATGATGGTCATATGCATCTCTCCCGTCTCCATAGAAAAAACCGATGAATACCATCGGTTTTAAAAATTTATTCAAAATAAGTTTTGTAATAGCCGCCGACTTTTCCTGTATTGTCTACGACGAAAAGGAATTCCTCGGTTTCGTTTTTCACATCGTATTGCTTTCCGGGCGTCAAAACATTCGATACGAGAAATTTCTCAGCATCGGTATGTTTGCAGACAACGGTGCGGACGGTTTCTTTTTCAAGCCAATTTGTATGTATCATCGATTTCATCCTTTGCTATTTGTTTGTTTTATAGTATCAGTATAAGGAAAATGCCAGGAGAATTCAAACTTGTCCTCCCTTTCCGCCTTTCCTGAAAAAGTTCAGGTAAATCACGAGTGCGATGATTACAGTCGCGGACAACGCAATCAAAAACCATTGCAAGTGACTGAGAATCGCTTCATAGGCATATGGAAAGCTGCGCCCGAGTGTGAAATAAACGAACATCCACACAAAACCGGCGGGCATTGCAAACAACAAATAACGCGGCAGTGGAAACCGGTCTGCTCCAACTACATACGGCATGGCCCAGCGGATTCCCGGCAAAAAGAAACTAAATGAGATGGCCCAATTGCCTTTTTGCGAAAGAAATTCGCGGAAGCGTTTTACTCCGTTTCCAAGAAACGTCGTTTGCAGCCATTCAATCAAGCGGCTGCCGAACATTCGCCCGATACTATAGGCGAACAGATTGCTCGTGATTAGTCCACTGTAAGCGGCTAAAAACGCCGGCACCGGATGAAAATAACTCGTTTCCGTCACTACACCTGAAAAAGCAGCGGCAAACTCATTCGGGATCGGCAAGCCGAACAGCAACAGCCAATTCACCAGAAACATACTTACATACCCGTATTCCTTCACTAATTCCCAAAGCAAATCCAGCGGCATCGGCATCCCTCGTCTCTTTGCAACAGTATGACACAAAAAAAGGCAGCTCCGCAACGGAGCTGCCTTTTCATCCACAGAAGCAATAAACTTCTGCTTTATCTTACGATTCGAGCAACAAGTCTTCTGGGTTTTCGATCAATTCTTTTACTGTTTTCAAAAAGCCGACAGAGTCGCTTCCGTCGATTACGCGGTGATCATAAGAAAGCGCCACATACATCATCGGACGGATTTCGACAGCATCGCCAATAGCGACCGGGCGCTTCTGGATCGTGTGCATGCCGAGGATTCCGACTTGTGTGCCGTTTAAGATCGGCGTAGACAATAATGACCCGAAAACACCACCGTTTGTGATGGTGAACGAACCGCCTGTCATATCGCCGATAGACAATTTCTTGTCGCGCGCTTTCGTCGCCAATTCGCCGATGGACGCTTCGATTTCTGCAAAGTTCTTCTTGTCTGTATCACGGACGATCGGCACAACGAGACCTTCTTCTGTCGATACAGCAATCCCTACATCGTAGAACTGCTTCAAGAGTACATCCGTGCCATCGAGTTCAGCATTGACATATGGATATTTTTTCAATGCAGCAGTAACTGCTTTTGTGAAGAAAGACATAAATCCAAGCTTGACGTCATGGTCTTGCTGGAATTTGTCTTTCTTGCGTTTGCGCAGTTCCATCACATTGGTCATGTCGATTTCATTGAATGTCGTCAGCATAGCAGTCGATTGCTTTACTTCAAGCAAACGCTTCGCGATTGTCTGGCGGCGTCTCGTCATTTTCTCACGGACGACGCGACCGCTTTCTTCGTCTGAAGAAGGCGCAGCTGATGCTGATGCTTTTGGAGCTTCCTGTTTTGCAGCAGGTGCTGCGGCAGGTTTCGAACCATGTGCTTCTACGTCTTGGACGCGCACGCGGCCCATTGGGTCAACCGGCGTAATTGCAGCCAAATCGATGCCTTTTTCGCGAGCTAATTTGCGAGCTGCCGGGCTTGCGATTGTGCGGTCGCCAGTCGCCGTTTCTTCTTCTTGAGTCGGAGCAGCAGCCTGATCGGCAGATGCTTCTTCTTTTGCTGGTGCTTCTTCTTTTGCCGGAGCTTGTTCTTTCGGAGCTGATGCTGCTGTTTCGCCAGAACCTTCGCCGACTGTCGCGATCACTTGGCCGACTTCAACCGTGTCGCCTTCTTCAGCGAGCAGTTCCTGAACAACGCCCGCTTCTTCTGAAATGACTTCGACGTTGACTTTATCTGTTTCCAGTTCAACGATGAATTCACCTTTTTCTACTGTATCGCCCGGCTTTTTGAGCCACTGGGCGATTGTTCCTTCTGTAATCGATTCTGCTAATTCTGGTACTTTGATTTCTGCCACTACTAATTCCTCCTCAAAAATTCATCGTTACGCTTTGGCTAATGCCCCGTCGATGATGCGTGCCTGTTCAACTTTATGTGATTCTCCGTCACCCTCCGCAGGGCTTTGGCGCTTAATTCTGCCGTAATATTTCACTTCTTTGCCATCTGCAAGCTCGCGAAGATACGGATCGGCAAATGACCAGGAGCCCATGTTCTTCGGCTCTTCTTGTACCCATGCCAGTTCTTTAACATTCGGGTAACGGTCGATGATCGCTTTGATTTTCTCTTCCGGGAATGGGTACAATTGCTCAACGCGAACAATGTGCGCCCATTCAAAGCCTTTGCCGTCTTTGACGCGTTCTGCTAAGTCGATCGCCATTTTACCGCTGGCGAATAGAAGGCGTTTTACTTTTTTCGCATCTTGGCCCATGCCCGGCTGCTCAATCACTGTTTTGAATTTGCCTTCAGCCAATTGATCAACTTCAGCGCCGACGAGCGGGTGACGCAGCAAGGATTTCGGCGCTACGATAATCAATGGACGGATTGCTTCTTCTCCGAGCATTTTCGCTTGGCGGCGAAGAATGTGGAAGTAGTTGGCGGCACTTGAAAGGTTCGCGACTGTCCAGTTGTTTTCTCCCGCCATTTGCAGGTAGCGTTCGAGGCGTGCACTGGAGTGCTCCGGCCCTTGTCCTTCATAGCCGTGCGGAAGCAACATGACTAGACCTGATTTTTGGCCCCATTTAGCGCGACCGGACGAAATGAACTGATCGAACATCACTTGCGCCATATTGGCGAAGTCGCCGTATTGCGCTTCCCAAATGACTAGCGCTTTATCGTTTTCAACATTATAGCCATATTCAAAACCAAGAATCGAAGCTTCGCTGAGCGGGCTGTTGTAGACGACGAATGACGCTTTTGAGTCGGAAAGGTGGTGGAGCGGGACGAGCTCATTGCCGTTTTTCTCATCGTGCAAAACGAGATGGCGGTGTGCAAACGTTCCACGCTGTGCATCCTGGCCCGTTAGGCGGATCGGGTTGCCGTCTTGCAAAATAGCACCGAATGCCAATGTTTCAGCATGCGCCCAATCGATTTTGCCTTTCCCTTTGAACGGCTCTTCGCGGCGTTTTAGAATGCGCGCCAATTTGCCGAACGCAGAGAAATCTTCCGGCCATGACAATAGCTCTTCGTTCATCTTATGAAGCGCTTCTGTGCCGACGCCAGTTTCGATTTCTGGGAATCCGTTCAAGACTGCTTCCGGGATTTCCAACTTCGCGTGGTCATCGGATTTGTTTTCTTTTATTTTATCGTATGCTTCCTGCATCACTTTCTGGATATCTGCATCGAGCTTTTTGACATCATCCTCAGAAAGCACGCTTTCAGAAGACAATTGTTTCCCATATAGTTCACGGACCGTATCGTGCTTATGGACTCCGTGATACATCATCGGGTTCGTCACCAAAGGCTCATCCATTTCATTATGGCCGTAGCGGCGGTAGCCGATCAAATCAATCAAAATATCTTTGCCGAACTTTTCGCGGTATTCAAACGCTAAGCGCGCAACCGCTACAACAGCCTCCGGATTGTCTGCATTGACGTGGAATACAGGCACTTCGAAGCCTTTTGCCGGGTCGGAAGAATAATGAGTGGAACGGGAGTCATGTTGTTCAGTCGTAAAGCCGATCAGGTTATTAGCGATGATATGAATGGAACCGCCTGTCTGATAGCCGTTAATACGGCTGAAGTTCAAAGTTTCCGTAACGATTCCTTGTCCCGGGAACGCAGCATCGCCGTGAACAAGAATCGAATAAGCTTTTTTCGGATCATGCAGAGCCAAGCCGCTTTGTGCAGTATTTTCCTGTGCTGCACGCGTTTGGCCGGTGACGATTGGGCTCACTACTTCCAAGTGGGACGGGTTATAGGCAAGCTTGATTTTAGTGCCTGACTTGGAACTGTGCGCTGCACCCATATGGTATTTCACATCGCCGAACCAACCTTTAGTGATTTCTAGTGAGCCATCTTCAGGAAGGAAAGCTTCATCACCGACATGGGCAAATCCAGCAAACATCATTTCGTAAGGCTTATTGAGAACGTGCGTCAGCACATTCAAACGGCCTCGGTGGGCCATCCCGATCATAATGTTTTCCGTGCCTGCCGATTCCGACATACGGACCAATTCATCCATTAAGACGACAAGTGAATCCACGCCTTCGATCGAAAAGCGTTTTTGGCCGACAAATGTCCGGTGAACGAATTTCTCAAAACCTTCCACACGCGTCAACAAATCCAATACTTGCTTTTTCTTGTCAGCATCGAGCTTCGGTTGCATTTCGCCCGCTTCGATTTTAGACTGCAGCCAGCTGCGCTCTTGCGGTTGGATGATGTGTGAGAATTCATAAGCGATTTTATCAGTATAAAGAGATTTCAAGTAATTGATTGCATCGAGTCCGTTCTTCACTTCAGCAGGTGCATTTTCCAACAGGAGAGAAACGGGGACATCTTTCAAATCAGCTTCTGTAAGGCCGTGTTTTGAAATGTCGAGCCTTTCCGTGTCACGCGGTTGGTCTTGCAACGGATAAATATCTGAAGCCAAATGGCCATGCGCGCGAATTGCTTCCGCCAGCTGGATTGCCGACAAAACTTTTTCAAAGCGATTCGGTTCAACTGCAACGCCAGGATCAGCGCTTGTCTGCACATGAACTTCCGCTTTTTCTGATGGTGGTCCGTATTGCTCAAATAGTTCAGCGAATTCAGGGTCGATCAATTCAGGTGATTGTTGGTACAGGTCGTACATTTCCATTACATAGCCCAAGTTGGGGCCGGTGATGGAACTCCAAGGGGATTTTGTGTCTGGTTGATTGGTTGACATTGAATAACCTCCAACTATTTGCCTTATGGCATTCACTTTTATTTATAGGTCTTTCCTATTTTAGCACGCCCGGCGCTTGACTTAAAGCGACAGGGCTGTAGCGGTACAGAACGAATTTCCATATCAATCTTACTACTTCCACTGAAAAAAACAATGCTTTTCATTGAAAAGATTCGGTTAATCCGATTTGAAGCGCTTACATACTTGCTAGGGGACAGAATTTCTTCTTATTAATGGAAGAAACTCATTTTTCCCCGTGAAAACACACTAACCCGACTCCTTTTTTCTTCGCTTCGTATAATGCGTGATCGGCTTTTTTCATCAAATTGTCAAAGTCTACTCCATCATTCGGGTAAAGTGCGCTGCCGATTGAACAAGTAGGAGAAAACTGCTGTCCGTCAATTACCCAGCCCTTTTTCAGCGTTTCTTGAATACGCTGAATGATGCCGGCAATTTGCTTGCGGCTATTGAATGGAGAAATTCCCGGAAGCAGGATTAAAAATTCATCTCCCCCAATGCGTGCCGCAACATCCCGTTTGCGGATGCTGCGTTCAAGCGCACGGGCAAATTGGTGAATAAACTCATCCCCGATTTCATGCCCGTACTGATCGTTGATATGCTTGAATTTGTCGCCATCTATGTATAAAACAGCGACTAGCTCTTTGGTCTTTGAGCTGTCTTTGGCCATGTCCTTGAAATGCTTAACCATCATTCGGCGGTTCGGCAAATTCGTCAGCGGATCATGATATGCCATATGATGCAATTGTTCTTCCATCACTTTTCGGTCCGTTATATCGAACAAGATCGAAAGCACTTGGTAAATCCGCCCTTCAACGTCCAACAGCGGAATAATGGTGGCATCCACCCAGAACGGCTGTCCATTCTTGTTTATGCTGCGGAGTGACCCTCTCCAAATTTGCCCTTTGTTCAAGACCGTCTGGAGATGAGCGAGCTCTTGTTTCGTCAAAATGGCACGGCCGATTGTTTCGATTTTCATTCCGATCAGTTCACTGCTGTCAAAGCCCGTCAACTTTTTGAAATTGTCATTGGCAAACTCAATCATACCGGAGATATCCCAGATGAGCACGAGCGCTGCATAATTCAGTGCATCTTTGTAGCTTTCCAGAATATTCTCTGTCCGTTTCAGCTCATGCTTCAACAGCAGTTCGTTCGTCAGTTCACGAAATACGACGTGGAAAGCCCGGACGATGCCATCTTCTTTGATCAATGAATAGCTGGCTGAAAATCGTGCTTCACGGCCATTGCTTTTGATGCGTTTCAAAAAGATGGAACTTGTCTGGTGGTTATTGCTGCTACTTTCAAGCAATAGTTTGCCGGTTTCAAATAATTTTTGTTTATCCTGCGGAATATTTTCGTAATTGCGCCCGACCCATTCTTGTTTCAAAACGCCAAAGGTCTTCTCATATGCTGGATTCATGTCAAGGATCGTAAAATCCGCTGAAATCATCAGCATCGGATCGACCGAGTTTTGGACAAGCGACTGATAAAACAAATAATCTTCTTCAATCTTCTTTTGCGCGGTGACGTCTCTCGTAACAGCCAGTACGTATTGAGTGCCTTCGTGGACCAATGGCGTTAATTCGGTTTCCATGGCAGTGCCGCGATCAGAAAACAAGCTATAGTCCCGATAAAGATGGCGGCTATTGCGTTTAATTGCAATACGGTATTGTTTATGGATTTCCAGCATCAAGTCTTTCCGCATGGATTGTTCGACAGTTGTTCCCGTCAAATCTACACCAAAGATCTCGTTGCACACTGGGTTAACCCAAGCGTAAACAAAGCCCGTGCCCTGTTGCTTCATAAAATACACTGGGTCGGCCGCTTTTCCGTAGAGCATATCCAATTGTTCGTTAGTAAAAGGTCCGGACATCCCATCCACCGCTTTCCATCAAATCAGCTCTGAGGTCGCATCACTAATTTTCTCGATAAATTTTTCATAAGACGGTTGCTCTTCGTATTGCTTGACCAATTCCAGTTCACCATTTTCTAAACCATCGCCATAATGGAAGCGATACGCAGCAAGATAAGTCGCATTACCGCTCAGTTCTAACTCATACTGGCCGTCATTTGGTTTTACCGTACAGTTAACCATACCACCGGGATTATATACGGAAACGTTTCCGAACGGCACAAGCCCTGCTAAACAGCTGACAAGAGCCGATGCGGTCATTGCTGTACCACATGCATTTGTAAATCCGACGCCCCGTTCATACGTACGGACAAAGATGCCGGCTGTGATCGGTGTTACATAACTTAAATTAACACCGTCTGAAAAATATGGGTTTTCGCCGTTGAAATAAGCTGCCCATTTTTCTTGGTGGCGCGTGTTGCGCTGCAATTCAGGTTCGACAATGCCGATCAAATGGGGGTTGGGGACCGCCACCGCAGTAAACGGAATGGCCGGATCAACAAAAGGCAAAGGCTTCTGCTGCCACTCTGCATGATTTTCGTAAACCATCGGCAATTCCTCAAGCTTAAACGAAACCGGTGAAATTTCGACGCCGTAGATCTTTACACCCTCATCGATTTCCGGTTCTTTTTGGACAACCAAATCCGCTTTCAACGTCTCGATAACAGCTTGATCGACAGCGTCCCGTTCACAGACGAAACGCGCTACACAGCGCAACCCGTTTCCGCACATCGACGCCTCAGAGCCATCGGTATTGAAGACGCGCATTTTCGCCGCACAGCGCTCGGACGGAGAGACGGTCAATAACCCGTCAATTTGGCCATCTAAATGAGCCAATTGCCGCGTAATTTGTGGAAAATCTTCGCGGTCATCCCCTGCATAGAGGAAAAATGTGTTCATTGAACCGTGCACTTTGATTAATTCCATTTCGGCCACCTCTTCAAATCCAGTTTATTTCGCATGAGCAGCTACAAGTTTCGCCATTTCATAAGCGGTTTTAGGCGGCTCTGCTTCTGTCATCGCTTGAACCAATTGCTCTTCCTCGCTATTCAGGCGTTCGATTGCTTGCATAAAACTCTTAGCTGTCAGTTGTTCTTCTTCGAGCACGTGGGCAAAGCCTTGCGCTTTGAATAAATTGGCATTTAAGATTTGGTCGCCACGGCTTTTTTGTTTCGACAACGGTATGAGCAACATCGGCTTTTTCAGCGCGAGAAATTCAAAAATGGAATTCGATCCCGCTCTGGAAACGACCAAATCCGTCAAATGCAGTAAATGCGATAATTCATGCGTCACGTATTCGAATTGGCTGTATTTTTCATGGCCATTTAAGCTTTCATCTACATTGCCTTTTCCGCATAGGTGGATAATGTTGAACTGTTCGGTCAATGCATCGAGGTTTTCCCGGACGGCTTCATTGATTGGTGCCGCTCCCTGGCTTCCGCCCATTACCATCAATACTTTATGCGTGTTATCGAAATGGCACAATTCTCTTCCACTCGCAGCCGACCCGTCCAGTAATTCACTGCGGATGACGGATCCGGTACATGTCGATCTCTCTTTCGGCACGTGGCGCAAAGTTTCTTTGAAAACAGTGAAAATATGGTCTGCAAAAGGCAGCGCCAATTTATTGGCGAGTCCTGGTGTGACATCGGATTCATGGATGATGACGGGCACGCCCATCATCCGTCCGGCCATCACAACGGGAACCGAAACAAATCCTCCTTTTGAGAAGATGGCAACGGGTCTCACTTTGCGGATAATGTTCGTCGCCTGCACCAGTCCCGCAACGACACGAAACGGATCGCTGAAATTCTTCATGGAAAAATAACGGCGCAGTTTGCCGCTAGAAATGGCATGATACGGAACCTCTGGATACGACTCACGGATCAGTTCATTTTCAATTCCTGCTTTGGAGCCGATATATTCGATGCGGAACCCGAGGTTTTCAAGTTCTGGGATAATGGCTTGATTTAATGAAACATGGCCAGCGGTTCCGCCGCCAGTCAAAATTATTGTCTTAGTTTTCATCTATTGTCCTACTCTCCTATATATACGTGCTCGTGTCGAAATCACTTCGCATCGTTTCTATGATATACTCGTTTTATTTGGCACTTAGTGTATTGGGAGGCAATGAATATGTATGAAACCGCAACGACTAAAGAAAAAATGAATCTTTTAATGAAAATCGTCTTACCGATTCTCATCACTCAAGTCGCTATGTATATGGTGACTTTTTTCGATATTTACATGACCGCCCGCTACGGGACTGAAGACTTGGCCGGTGTGTCGATAGGATCCTCTTTTTGGGTTCCGGTCTATATCGGACTCGCCGGCATCCTCATGTCCATTACTCCAATTGTAGCACAATTGATGGGAGCCAAGAAAAAAGAAGGTGTCAAAGAAGCGGTCCAGCAAGGCATTTACTTGGCCATTGTCCTCGCTGCGACCGTTTTCAGCTTTTTCTTTTTCGGCATCGATCGGCTACTCGCATTCATGAGTCTCGAGCCGGCAGTCAATGATGTAGCAAGCCGTTATATATTCGCGATGAGCATCGGACTTGTTCCGCTGTTCGTCTATAACGCCTTGCGCTCTTATATTGACGCACTCGGTGCGACCCGTGTGACGATGTTCATCACCTTGATGTCGGCACCAATCAATGTCTTCTTCAATTATCTGTTGATTTTCGGAAACTTCGGCTTCCCTGAACTCGGCGGGCCTGGTGCCGGCATGGCATCGGCAATCACCTATTGGCTCGTGCTCGTCATTGCAGTGGTCATCATCCATACGAATGAACCGTTCAAGTCGTTCGATATTTTCCGCAATTGGCCGCGCATCTCCTTGAAAAGATGGAAAGAAATCTCCGGCATCGGTGTACCGATCGGCATTTCCATCTTCGCCGAAACGAGCATCTTCTCAGCCGTAACGTTCATGATGGCGGTGTATGGAACGATTACCATCGCAGCGCACCAAATCGCGTTGAATTTCGCTTCTCTTCTGTACATGCTGCCGCTGAGCATTTCGATGGGCGCGACGATACTCGTCGGTTTTGAAATCGGAGCGAAGCGGACAAACGATGCCAAGATATACAGCTGGCTTGGTGTCGCTGCCGCTGTCACCTTAAGCGTCATCTCATCCGCCATCCTGTATTTCCTCAGAGAGCCGATTGCTGCCCTTTATTCATCCGATCCGGCGGTGATTGAGCTGGCTGTGCAATTCCTCGTCTTCGCGGCGCTGTTCCAAGTGTCGGACGCTGTCCAAGCGCCGGTTCAAGGAGCGCTCCGTGGCTATAAAGACGTCAACATCACATTCATCATGGCGCTCATCTCCTACTGGGTCATCGGTTTGCCATCCGGTTATTTATTCGCCACGTTCACCGATCTCGGGCCATTCGGCTATTGGGTCGGACTCATTGTCGGACTGACAGCAGGCGCAATCACCTTATCGATCCGTCTATTACTTATTCAAAAAAAACTTGCAGCTCATTGAGCTGCAAGTTTTTTATATAGTTGGACCAATAATGTTTTTTCGTCTTCGCTTAAATCAGATTCTTCGATCCTTTGATACGCCAATTGCAATTTTTCATCAACCGATTTACGGACGCGCGGATGGGTCAATTCATCGTTCAATTCAATCCGCATGCTTGTTTCTAGTTCCTCATCAGTCGTGATTTGCTGGACAGCTTGGCGGTCCGGCCACAGCCGTTTGTAAGCATCGATCATGGCAGCACCAGCTCTTCCAAATTTTCACCAATCAGTACGAGCTGATTGCGCAGCTTCATGTATTCCGGCAACCACTGCACCATTCCATATGCATACTGGAACGCATGTGGGTAGCTATGTCCAGCTAGCGTAACATAGCCTTTAATCCGGTAGACTGTGTCCGGTAGATTGCGCAGCCATTCCTCGAACACTTCCCGCTCGACGGGCCGATCGAAGTTGATGATCTTCGTTTGGAGCTTGAGTTTTGAAATCGGTGCCTGTTCGACCGTTCCGCGCGACTGATGATTCATGCTTTCCAGCAATTGAAACGGCACTTTTGCGTGAACCGTCTGGACAATTCTCGCCGATGGGTTCAGTTGCTGGATTTCAAAAATCGCCTGGCTTTGTTCCGACTCGCTCAACAAGTCCATTTTGTTCGCCAACAGCAAATCAGCATGGCGAATCTGCTCGATGAACAAAGAGCGGACTTGCGGCGGCAATTGCTGGCGTTCCATAAAACGCTTGCTGTCTGCAACGGTGACGATTCCGCGGAAATTTAAGCGCTCCGCGAATAACGGCGAGAAAATGGCATCCAATGCTTCAACGGGATGCGCAGCTCCTGTCGTTTCGATCAACAGCACATCAAACTCCGCTTCTGCCAGCAATGTTTGGATTTGCGCTTCGGATTGCTCGGATCCGCTGCAGCAAATGCAACCGTCCAAAATCTCCTTGAGCGGAACTCCGTCGCCGACTTCTTCCGAATCAAAATTCATCGAGCCAAGCTCATTCATAAACACGGCTGGTTTCAAGCCTTTATCTTTCAGTTCTATGATCATTTTTTTCAGCAGCGTCGTTTTCCCGCTCCCGAGAAAACCGCTGAATAAATAAACGTCTACCATCAACTCATCCTCCCTATTACGTAAAAAGGCCCGCCAGCAGCGGACCTTTTTATACGGATCATTCTTCAGTTTCGGTCTCTTCTGCAGCTGCATCTTCATCAATTGCTTCTTCAGATGAAAGGCCTGCTTGTTCCATAATGATACTCGTGGCTTCTTGGAGCTGCGGATCTTCAGTATTGATCTTCTCACGCAGTGCATCCATAACAGCGTAAGTGCTGTCTTCTGTCAGAATACCGTTCGCTTCGAGGTCGTTCGCTTCCTGGAACTCAATAACTGCCTGCTCCATCTGTTCTTCAAATACGCCGTCGATTTCGCCGACATCATAGCCGAGAGCATCCAGCATTTTCTCTGCCGTTTGCACTTGCTCGGAAATGCTCCCATCTTTCAGTTCAACGGACACATCCAGAAACGGAAGCGATGCATATTCCGGGTAAGCTACTTCTTCATCCGGCTGAATGCCTTCATCGTGGATCCAATTGCCGTCCGGCGTCAGCCATTTGGCCGTCGTGAATTTCAAATTCGAGCCATCGGCAAGATCGTTGGCGGTTTGGACCGTTCCTTTGCCGAATGTTTTTTCACCGATCAATGTAATGTCAGCGGATTCGCTCATTGCACCTGCCAAAATCTCAGATGCCGATGCGCTGCCTCCATCAATCAGCAAAGTTACTGGGATATCCAATTTTTCGCCGCCGGTCGCCAAGTACACTTCCGGTTCTGCTCCTTTAGCCTGCACTTCGAACATTTCCTCACCTTCCTCGATAAAGAGGTTGGAAATATCAAGGGCTGTATTCAACAGGCCACCCGGGTTTTGGCGCACATCAAGAACCGCTGCTTCCATGCCTTGTTCTTCCATTTCGGCAATCGCTTCTAGCAATTCATTATACGTGTCTTCTGAAAAGCTCGTAATGTTGATGTGGGCCACTTGGTCATTGACCATTTCTGCATACACCGTTTCAATCGGAATTTCATCGCGGACAATGGTAATTTCAATTGGGTCTGCCGCTTCCCCTCGCTGGATCGTCAAGGTCACTTCCGTCCCTTTCTCACCGCGAATAAGCATGACCGCTTCAGTCGTGGAAAAGCCTTGAATGCTTTCGCCGTCCACTTCTAGAATTTGGTCATTCGGCAGAACGCCTGCTTTTTCGGCAGGAGAATTTTTGATTGGAGAAACGACGGTCACAAAACCATTGCGCTCCTGAACTTCTGCTCCGATGCCTTGGAAGCTTGAAGAAATGCCTTCCATAAACTGAGCTGCCTCTTTTTCATCCATATAATCCGAATAAGGGTCGCCAAGAGCATCGACCATACCATTGATGGCACCGTTGATCAATTCATCCTGCTCCACGTCTTCGAAATACTCGTCTTGAATCTGATCATAAGCCGAATACAATTTTTGGAACTCAACGCGTTCAGGCGTATTCACTTCCACTGCTCTTTCATCTCCGAACGTCAGGGCAAAAACGGTCAAACCCGCCGTCGCAATTATCAATGAGAAGACAAGCATTATAAAATAAAAGGTCTTCATCCGAATAAAATGAGGCTTTGGCTCTTCCGCGGTTTGCGGTTCGGGTTGTTGCTCTTCGCCTGGTCGCTTGTCGTCCATACTCGTTCACCACTTTCTTCATCACCTAACAGCAGGTATTGCAATACTTGCTGATCACTTGCCCGGGGTTAAAAGAAAAAGACTGCCTAGACAGTCTTTCCCTCTGTTAGTCTTGAATCGCTGCATCCAATGCGACAACGATCATATCGTTGAACGTTGTTTGGCGCTCTTCTGCTGAAGTCACTTCGCCAGTCAATAGATGGTCGCTGACCGTCAAAATCGACAAGGCTTTACGGCCGAATTTCGCCGCAAGCGTATACAATGCGGAAGACTCCATTTCAAGGCCGAGAATTCCGTATTGCGCCCATTTTTCATGCTCAGCATGTTCATTATAGAACACATCTTCCGTGAATACGTTTCCGACACGCAAATTCAACCCTTTTTCTATACCGGCCGCATACGCTTTTTGCAAAAGATCGAAATCCGCAATCGGTGCATACGTGATTCCGTTGAAAATGATATCGTTCATTTTAGAATCCGTAGAAGCTGCTTGCGCCAGAATCACGTCGCGCACTTTTACGTCCTGATGGATCGAGCCGCATGTTCCGACACGTATCAATTTCTGCACATCATATTCCTGCATCAATTCTGTTACATAAATGGAAATGGAAGGAACGCCCATACCCGTTCCTTGAACGGAAATACGTTTGCCTTTATAAGTACCGGTGTAACCGAACATATTGCGCACTTCATTATACAAAGTGACATCCTCTAGGAACGTTTCCGCGATGTACTTCGCGCGCAGCGGATCTCCAGGAAGCAAAATTGTATCGGCGATATCGCCTTTTTCAGCATTAATGTGGACACTCATCATAAAACCTCACTTTATTTTAGTCGATTTAATCATACTGTTTTTTATCACCGAGTGCAATGAAGACCCTCAACCTGCCTCGTATTCTTCCCACATCTGGTCAAAAGTGGAAGCCGTGAGGACCGGGTGTGCTTTTTCTTCGATATATTGGGATAATTCCTGGAAATCGCTGCTGGTTTTCGGAAAACTATGATCCAAGAACATCATGTCCGCAAACCGGGAATACTCGTCCTGTTCGAGCTTGCCCCGATATTTCAGCGCAAATTGGTAAAACGCACGCTCCATCATCGACCCCTCCTTTCAAATAAAGAGAAACTCCAATCAGCAGGTGTTCTTCATCCCCCTGATTGTTAATTGACCTGTTCGTACTTTTACGGGAAGTCAAATCTCCCACTTGTAGAAGTGGGGCTCTTGACTTGCTGTTAAAACAGGATAAAAAGCCCGGACCGAAGTCCAGGCCTGCACCCTATTCAAATAACTTCTTATACTCGCTGTAACCTTGTTGTTCCAGCTGGTCTTTCGGTACGAAACGCAACGCCGCCGAATTGATGCAGTAGCGCAAACCGCCCATTTCAGACGGGCCGTCCGGGAACAAATGTCCGAGATGCGAATCGGCAGAAGCCGAACGCACTTCCGTCCGCCTCATGCCATGGCTTGTGTCGAAGTTTTCTTTCACTTCTCCGCCTGCAATCGGCTTGGCGAAACTTGGCCAGCCGCAATGCGCATCGAATTTATCGAGTGAACTGAACAACGGGGTGCCGGAGACGATATCGACATAAATGCCGTCTTCGAAATGCTGGTCGTATTCGCCTTGGAATGGCGGTTCGGTGCCGCTTTCTTGCGTCACATGGTATTGCATCGGTGTCAGTTTCGCTTTCAGCTCTTCTTTCATGTTTCATCCCCCCAATGTCTTTGGATAAATGACTTGCGCCCAGAACCCGTCGCGTAGCGGGTATAGTGAGTTGGGTTTTTTTGGTAATAATCTTGATGATACGTTTCTGCCGGATAAAAAGGCTTTGCTTCCAGAATTTCAGTGGCGATCGGCTGATGGAATTTGCCAGACTGCTGCAAATCTTGCTTGGATTGTTCAGCTGCTAGGCGCTGTTCTTCTGTATGAACGTAAATCGCGGTTTTGTAAGAATCGCCGCGGTCGAAAAACTGGCCGCCGGCATCGGTTGGGTCAATCTGTGACCAATACACGTCCAGCAGTTTTTCATACGGATAAATATCCGGCTGAAACGTTATTTCCACAGCTTCCCGGTGGCCTGTCCGGTTTGTGCACACTTGCTCATACGTTGGATTCGGCAAGTCGCCGCCCGTATAGCCACTGACGACCGCTTCAATGCCGTCTAACGAATCGAACGGTTTGACCATGCACCAAAAACAGCCTCCTGCGAATGTCGCTTTTTCGGTTTTCATCGTAACCCTCCTCTAACTTAAGGTTGAATCGTTACTAATAGACGGATATCGTCTTCTTCAAGGTCGAACGATGTAACACGGATAGAAATTCCGTCATCCAAGGAAATTTCGGTAAGTTTCAGCACCACTTCTTCTTCTGCTGGTATGACTTCCATGAAGTCAGGCAAATCCACTGAGTCCCTAAGCAATTTTAACGCTGATTCAGGCGGGATGTCGAGCCGTCCGACTTCAACAGAGCGCTGCTCAAGCAGCAAATTGCCATCTGGCAATACGACCGGATCGAACGTCAACAGAATCGGCAAGGTCACTCGGAATAATGTCAGCTCTGTCGACAAGCTGACATTATCATTGACCGCTAGTCGCAGCGGAATCGGCTGGCCTTCCATCGCTTGTGCGATATACGTATTGGCGATGCCTTCGAAATCGGCTTTTGTCGTATTCACGACCACCGTATTTCCTTCAAGCGGCGGGCCGCTGTCGGCTTGATGGGACGTGAAATTATCAGATGGCGTCGTGATGAATATAAGAAATCCAACGACTGCAACAATATTCAGTATTAATAGAATCAAAAAAGCGAGACGCCACTTTTTCATCATTTCCACCTCTATCCTTGGTAGTTGATTCCGCATTGTTCCAGTGTCTCAAGCACCCGCTCAGACATTAAGTCATAGCCTTTGCTATTCGGGTGGAAAAAATCGGTATGGTACACGAGATTCTGGTTACCGACGAACAGATCGCTGACTGGCACAAAGCAAGCTAGCGGATCTTCTTCCACTGTTTCTGCCATGACACTGTTATAGCTGGCAATGATTTCATCGAATTCTTCCACTTCGTCTGTAATGAGTGAAAACGGATTGTAAAGCCCTACCACGACCAGAGGAGCTGTCGGATTGACCGAACGGATTGAAGCATAAATCGTCTCAAAGCGATTTTGGTAAAAAATCAGCTCTTCGCTGAACGCATCAATATTAAGCGAGAACAAATCCCGCTTGACGATGCGCATCACATCGTTGCCGCCGATGGTCATGAGGATATAATCCGAAACCAGCAGCGGTCCGGTGAGCGTGCCTTGCTTGAACAAAGCGAGCAGTTGATCACTTCTGCGGCCGCGTTTGGCTGTGTTTTCAAGCGCGATGCCTTCGACACCCCGCCAGCTAGCCATTTCCACGGCCAGCCGCCCCGCATAACCGCCCCGGTTTTCAGTATCCCCCACACCTTGCGACAAAGAGTCTCCGAGTGTTGTGATGATGACCGTCTGCGGAATAAAGTTCGGCGGAATCGTATAAGCGTTGACTTCCACTGGCAAGCGCGGTTCAGCTTGCTCCTTGCCGAAACTGAACGTCGATGCACATCCCGAAAGCATGAGTGAAACGGCAATGACAATATACAGGATGTGTTTCACGTTCGTCTCTCCTTTTTTCCTAATCTGGCTTACTCGGTATAATACATGAACCCGATCGCCCCGATGCCGGTATGCGTTGAAATGACCGGCGTCGTAAAGTCATAACGGATATCGGTGAAGCCGGTTTCTTTGATTTTTTCACGCAACGGTTCGGCCATCGCTTGCCCATTCGCTTGTGCGATACCGACGCCTTTGACGACCTTGCCTTTCGTACGCTCGACAAAATCCTTCACCAAATAATCGACGACTTGCTTATGGCTGCGCGCTTTCGCAACGGGCGCATATTCCCCATCATCGAGAGAGGCGATCGGTTTGATCTTAAGGAATGAGCCGACCAATGCACGACCTTTGCCGATGCGCCCCCCTTTGACCAAATTATCGAGTGTGTCGACGACTACATAAAGTTTTGTATTGCGGCGGATTTCGTCCACCCGCTCAACAATTTCTTCGACCGATCGGCCGGCTTTCGCCATGTTAGCCGCTTCAAAAACTTGGAAACTTAACGCATGGGAAATATAGCGCGAGTCGATGACGGTCACGTCGGAATCCGTCAATTCTGCAGCAGTGCGCGCCGACTCCACCGTTCCGCTCATGCCCCCGGTCATATGGATCGAGATGATCTGATCGCCATCTTTGCCCAGTTCGTCATAAAGCTCCTTAAAGACACCCGGAGCCGGTTGTGAACTTTTTGGTAATTCCTCTGACGTTTTCATCAAGTCGAGAAACGCTTCCGGTTCCAAGTCGACGCGGTCCAAATACGTGTTGCCGCCGATTTGGATCGACAAAGGCACGACGTGAAGCCCGCATTCTTTTATTTCTTCTGCTTTTAAATCAGCAGTCGAATCCGTTACAATATGAATTTTTGACATTCGATCACTTCCATTTCATATGCTTTTGGTAAACCTTGCTCATCTTTGTGGACTATTTGTGCGGCAATGACTCCAATGCCTGTTCGATGCGGCTTCTGACCAGTTCTGCCGCTTTTACACCGGCTTCACTAAGTTCTTCCAGTGAAATCGGCTCCAGCACTTGGACTGTCACATTGGCTGAATGTACGCGGTTATTGTTCTTTTCCATGATGCGGGAAGTTCCTTCAATCGCGATCGGCACAATCGGTACTTTCGCGTCTTTTGCGATGCGCATGAACCCCGCTTTAAATTCTTGGAGTCCCGCGCCTTTGCTTCTCGTTCCTTCCGGAAAAATCAGCACCGTATGGCCCGCCTGCAATTTCGCAATCGAATCGGTGATAGACTTAAAGGCGCTGCGCCGGTCGGTCCGGTCGAGGAATACGCAATTCATCTCTTCCATATAAGCCGGAATGACCGGGAATTTCCTCACTTCTTCTTTAGAGATAAAGCCGAATGGTTTCGGGATCGATGACAGCAGCACAGGAATATCGAAGTTCCCTTCGTGATTGCTGACAAACAGCACCGGGCCGCCCGGCAATTTGTCGAGACCTGTAACCGTAACTTTGCTGCCGGTACGCTTCATGATGCCTGTTGCCCATTTCTGGGGTTCACTATGGATGAGCCGGCTGTATTCTTCTGTGTCCATGCCGTCTTTTTGCTTTTTGAACTTCGCCAAGTTTTTGGCGGCGACAGGCAAATAACCGAACAAATAAGAAAATGTCTGCGCTGATTTAATCAATTGCTTGTCTTCCTGCATCCCGTTCATAGATCAAATAAGAAAACGGGATGCCGTTGGACTCGAGGCGCTCAGATTCTGACACCAACTTCCATTCCCTGCCGTATTCAGGAAAAAACGTATCCCCTGAGAACGGGCGGTGAATCAGCGTGATGTAGAGCCTGTCGGCGACCGGCAAAGCTTCACGGAAAATCTGCTCGCCGCCGATGACCATCACTTCATCGTGCTCGGTTTCGGCCAGTTTGATGGCGTCATCTAAATTATGGACGATGTCGACACCGTCTGCTTTATAGTCTTTATTGCGGGTCACGACAATATTGCGCCGCTTCGGCAAGGGCCGTCCAATCGATTCGAACGTATTGCGCCCCATTACCATGCCTTTGCCGATTGTATGTTTTTTAAAATAAGCTAAATCTTCCGGAATATGCCAAGGCAATTGATTGTCCTTGCCGATAACATACTCTGGATCATGCGCCACCATCATTGAAATCATGCTTTTTCCCCCTCGGCCTTCTATACAGCGACAGGCGCTTTGATCCGCGGATGCGGGTCGTAGCCTTCGAGCTTAATATCTTCCATCTCCATGTCGAACATCGACTTGCCTTCAGTCAATTTCAATGCCGGCAACGTACGCGGCTCTCTGCTTAATTGCTCACGGACTTGATCCAGATGATTCACGTAAAGGTGTGTGTCGCCGGTCGTGTGAATGAATTCTCCGGGCTCCAAACCGCATTCGCGCGCTACGAGATGCGTCAGGAGCGCATAGGAGGCGATATTGAACGGCACACCGAGAAAGACGTCCGCACTGCGTTGGTATAGCTGGCACGACAATTTGCCGTCTGCCACATAAAACTGGAACATGATGTGGCATGGCGGCAGCGCCATGTCATCGATGAATTCAGGATTCCAGGCGGTCACCAAATGGCGTCTCGAATCCGGGTTGTTTTTGATCGATTCGACGACGTTTTTCAGTTGGTCGAGCTGACCGCCGTCCGTCTTCGCCCATGAGCGCCACTGCTTGCCGTAAACGGGGCCGAGGTCACCGTATTTGTGCGCAAACTCATCATCCTGCAGGATCTTTTCCTGGAACTTTGACATCTGCTCTTTATAGATTTCAGCAAATTCCGGGTCGCGCTGTGCACGCCGTCCGAAATCAATCATATCGGGTCCGTTGTATTCAGGACTTTCCACCCACTGGGAAAATGCCCACTCGTCCCAAATATGGTTATTGTCTTTTAATAAAGTTTGAACGTTCGTGTCGCCTTTGATGAACCATAAAAGTTCTGAGACGATGAGGCGGAACGCTGTTTTCTTCGTCGTCATCAACGGAAAGCCTTGCGCTAAATCAAAGCGCATCTGATGGCCAAACACGCTCAACGTCCCGGTTCCGGTACGATCTTCTTTTTTTGCGCCTTGTTCTAAAATATGTTCGCATAACGCTAAATATTGTCTCATGCAATTACCTCCATTATTAGTATCATCATAACAAAAACAAGTAAAATAACAAAAACATTAAGAGTAACATAAAAAAATAAAAATTCCATAACAATAAGAAAAACCGTTATAATGATAACGGTTTTACGACAGCCATTTCGGCGGGGTATCTTTTGACCAATAGATATCCCCGATGCTGATATGGCGCTGGTATTGATCGCTCGCTAAATGGTAATGGAAATTGAACGAATAGCCTTCGAGCGGTTTCTTTTCAGTGCGGACGTGGAAGCGGATTTCATCTTTGCCGCTGGCTTTATGGTAGACGTGGAAAATTTTTTCCGCATGGTCACCGGATGGCTTTTCGGAAATCGCCAAATTGCACAAGTTCTCTTTGCCGTAAACCGAAAGTTCCGTGTCGATGACTTGCTGTATCGCCGGCAAAATGCGCGTGCGGAATTCCGCATCGATCACCGGCCCGATGCGCGAACCGAACTTCACATACGACTGCTCTTCTGCAGCCGAGCGAAAATCAGCGAGAATTGTGTCGGTTGTGACATAATATTCTGCAGGATCGATCCATTCAAGCGTATATTCTTTCGTTTGCCCTTGGCTGGCATGCGATTTCGGAATATCGTCTTCTTCGAGCAAAGACTCCCAAATCATATGGTTCGGTGTAATGGCTCCAAGCGTCAGGACCGTTACAGCAATCATCAAGGACTTCTGCCACCAACTCTTCACTGAACATCACCTTCAATTTCGAACATTTTGTCAAGCTTTCTATATGTAATAAACGATTTTTGGTTGGAAAGGTTTCATCTTGTTCCAATTCATTGTACAATAAAGTGAGTAAGTACGCCTTGTTTTTTTAAAAAGGAGGAATTTTTATGGACGCGTCATTATTGATCGGATTGGGTCTATTGTTTATGCTTGTGTTTTTGACATCGCTTTCGTATACAGACTAAAAATAAAAAAATCTCCCAAATGGGAGATTTTTTTATTGGCTTTTATTTATCTGAATGACCCCAAAATGAAACTTCGTATTCGGCCGCACGCGCCGCGTAAATCCGAACGCTTCGAAATCGGTGGAGCGGAAATGAGCTTTCAGCACGACGCTTTTTCTTGCGACACGGACGGCTTCCGCTACCCACTGTTCCGTTAACTGGCCGTGGTCCGCATTGTTCCGGAGCGGTGCGAAATTCGACGCTTCCGTGATCCTTTCGGTGAACATCGGATCCATATAGACAACATCAAACGAATCGGTTTCGAGACCTTTCAAATAACTGAGCGCATTCATTGATACGACTTCGATGCGCCTCATCGACTTATGCAACTTCGGCATGTCCTGATAGCTTTTCAAGCCTTCCTGAACGATATGGGCGATGACAGTGTCGCTCTCACAACCGACAACACGCCCCGCTTCCCCCACGACCAGTGAGGCAATCAAAGCATCACTTGCCATGCCGAGCGTGCAGTCCAAAAATGCATCGCCCGGTAGGAGTCCTGACATTTCGATGAGCGGATCTGCTCCGAGCGGCCGCTTCGAGCGAAATGCCGCAGAATTGGGATGAAAAAAGAACGGCTCGCTTTGTCCGACTGGATAAAGCTCGAGCCGTTCTTTTTTGCAGACGATGACGTCTCCCTTTTCCTCTTCGTGCATGCGGAAAATCGTCCGTTTGCTGCGTTCAACGGCGCTCACACCGAGCGAAGCTGCCGTCGATTGTGCACGGCGTTTCGTCTCGTCTGTCGGCCGGTAAGCGGTCGTGACGACTGTCTTCACTCGGCTGTCGCCTCATCAAGTGCTTGTTTCACTGCATCACGCACTTGCTCCATTTCAAAGCCTTCGATTTCCTCGCGCGGAATAAAATGCGCAAGCTGCCCGTCTTTCAAAACGGCGATCGATGGAGAAGACGGCGGCACTTCCTCGAAATATTGGCGCATCTGAGCAGTCGCTTCCTTGTCTTGTCCTGCGAATACCGTCACCAAATGTTCCGGCTTGCGCTCTGCCAGTTCCACCGCTTCGCGCACAGCTGGACGTGCCAGCCCTGCCGCACAGCCGCAGATCGAGTTGATGATGACCAAGCTCACGCCTTGCGAGCTGCTCATATGTTCATTCACTTCGTCCGAAGTCGTCAGCTCCGTGAATCCGGCTTGTGTTAATTCTTTGCGCATTGGGACTACAATGCCTTTCATGTACTCATCGTATGCGTTCATATATCTCCCTGCTTTCTTTAATAGTTTTCTGTTGGCTTAGGTTTATGTCTACAGTTATTATTCTAACTTAGTTCATGCTTATTTTCATTTATTCGGACACCTTATATTTCTATTACTTACTTTTTCAATTCTATAGCAAGATATTCTTTGTAGTAGTTTATGGAATCTGCTTTGATGAATCGTTGGCACCTCAGTCAGTTTCCACACTTGTCGAGCTCTCCCCAAACAAATAACCCTTGAGATACAAGCTTATAATAGCCGCTTTATCTTGAACTACTCCCACTTTAACGCTAAGCGTTTTGAAGTGAGAGATTCCTAAGAACACCAACTAGGCAGTCGGTTGCTTGATTAGGCGAGCCCCGCAGTTCCTGCGGTTAGGAGGCGCATGGCTTCCTGTTTGATATTGATACTGGCGTTCAGATCCCGCTCGTGATGCGCCGTACAGGACGGGCAGTCCCACTGGCGCAGGGCGAGACGCTTCACTTCTTTGTGCTGGTGTCCGCAGCTCGAGCACAGCTGGCTCGAGGCAAAGGTTCTGCCGACCGCCACGACGTGTTTGCCGTACCAGTTTGCTTTGTATTCGAGCATGCGGCGGAATTCCGACCAGCTGGCGTCACTGATGCCTTTGGCGAGGTGACGGGTTTGGAGCATGGCGACTACCTGCAAATCCTCGATGCCGATCAGGTCGTGCCGTCGGACAAAACGGCGAATTGTTTGCGGCCCACGTCGATGCCACCGCCGAACCCATTTTTGGCAGTTCCTGAACTTCGGTCTCCACGACCAGTGACACGTAATAGACGCCGCTCGGTTTGCGCCGGACTGTGGCGCTCAGGATGCGTCCGTCGATCTCCCGGCTGTTGGCCACACGGACCCAGCCCAGTTTCGGCAGCTTGACCTTCTGTCCATCAAGCGCGCTATTGCCGTTCGTGAATTTGGTCGTGTAGGATTGGACCGAATTTTTTTTGGACTTGAAACGGGGTTTTTTATTTTGTTTTTTCCACAGTCGTTTAAATGCCTCCTCTAAGTTCCGGAGGGAAGACTGTAGGGCGGTGCTGTCGACTTCCTTCAGCCAAAGCAACTCTTTCTTCAACCGGGTCAGCTGCGCGGAACAGTTGATGTAACCTAAGGCTTTTCCGTTCTCTTCAAAAGTGGTATTCCTGTGATCCAGAAAGTGATTGAACACAAAGCGGCTGCAGCCGATGGTCTTGACGATCAGCACTTGCTGTTTTTGGTTGGGGTAGAGTCGAAACTTGTACGCTTTGTGGACCATCACAGCAGGCCACCTCCTTACCAGCACCACACCTAGAACGCATGTTCTTTTAACCGTGAAAACGAAAAAAAAAAGCGATTCATCCCCCCACCTATGCATAGCGTTGAGGTAACGGTCTTCTCGCTAATGATGATAAAAAAGATCGAAAACCTTACAGCTGAAGACCATCAACTCATCCAATCGTATTTGAAGAAGAAATTGTAGAGAGATCACCCATCCCCGCAGCAAGTAAAAACTAGTCCTATTTCTTCAAACAAAAAAGTTAGCGGGTTGTGAAAATCACAACCCGCTAACTTTTTTACTTACTTATCTTAAAACCTATTTCCCTTTAAAGCGTTTATTGATAAACGACAGCATATCTCCGAAACTATCGTAATGAAACCAGTCATAGCGCATTTTTTGATCGACTTCGCCGTCGTCGTTGATGTGCATGGAATTGGCGCTCAGCTGAAGAATGTCGGTATCCTTCACATCCGTCGGTTCTTCCTTGAATGCATGGTCGGCGAACTGTGTTTTCACCGATTCGTAAAACTTGTCGCGCTTATTTTCCTGGTCGAATTCCCACGATTCGTATTTGCCGCGGCATAATACTTCTATTGAATATATTTGTTTTTCAGCCATTTTCTCTCTCCTCCACGTAAAAGCGTCGTATTGCTCTTTACCTCGCAGGAGATGGCTGGAAACATAAGTTTGTTATTTGTTGTCTTTCATCGCCTGGCGCGCTTCGGTCATTTGCTTCCATACCGAGCCTTTTGCTTCGTCGCCTTGCTCGATGCGGGCGATGGCCATTTTGATTTGGAGCTTCACTTCAAACTCGGGATCGTTTTCGGCATCTTTCAATGCCGGCAGCGCTGCTTCGGTTCCCGTTTCGTAAAGGAACATCGCCGCACGCCAGCGCACGAGCTTGTTCTTGTCTTTCAAGGTGTCGATCATGATCGGCTCGAACGCTTCAAAGCCGAGGTCGCTGATCGTGTCGCCCGCGGTGCGGCGGACGGCCCATGATTTGTCTTTCATGGCGCGTTCTGCGTAAGGCACAACCGCCTCATCATCGATGTCGCCGAGGTAAATGGCGGCCTGACGGCGTATCGACATTTTGTCGTCTTCCAACGCTTTACCGAGCAACGGCAAATCATCCAAATCCGCTTCGACAAGCTGGCCGAGCAGTTGGAAACGCGTCTCCCAGTCCGGCGCATCGAATTCTTCTAAAGATACTTTGCGTTTGCGGACGGTGCCTGTCGCTTCGCTCGTTTCGGTTTTACTCGTCAGCGCTTCAAGACGTTCATCCGGATACGCCGCTTCGATTTCTTCGACGATATTTTTGCCGATTTCCGCTTTTTCGCCGTAACGGACACCGTAATCAGCCCATTTACGCTGGAAAATAAAGTTTTCATCGTTCGGGTCCATCACTCGGTTCATCGCGCTGACAAAACGTTCGGACATCGCGAAACGCTCTTCCGAATGCGAGTCGAACACTTTCACTTGCAGCGGAATGCCTTTGAATTCCTGGACGTGGACGTACACTTCACCGAAATGCTCATCGATTTCGAGTTCTTCCTGGGAGCCGTTGCCTTCGCCGAACACACGGCGTACGTCTGCCAATATCCCTTCCCAGTCGAATTTCGAGATGCGTTCCACGGCGAGGAAATCCGCGACGTGGTAGACGCCTTTGACGCCGTCGGTTGCAAGGATTTCCTGCACTTCTTTCGGTGCGCCTTCTAGCTGGTCTTTCTTGTAATTATGGCTTTTGCCAAACGGCAATTCCTGGTCGATGATCACTTTCATCGTATTCGGGCTTGGTGTTGGTTCAATAGCTAGAATTTTCAAGATAATCCCCCCTGTGAAAATTTTTACGATTCTGCCATTTCCTGCAGATGGCTCCACCGCTCGATCAG
The DNA here is from genome assembly GCF_018613655.1 of Planococcus sp. ISL-109. Classification (GTDB taxonomy): domain Bacteria; phylum Bacillota; class Bacilli; order Bacillales_A; family Planococcaceae; genus Planococcus. The sequence goes on along the minus strand of NZ_JAGGPW010000004.1, from coordinate 586,396 downwards.
TTCATCGTACTCGGCCGTGTAAGCATCGATTGTGTCGGTCAATTCCTGCAATTTATCGAAATCAGATCCGGCGCTCGACATAGAGGCTTCGGTCTGTTCTATTTTCTCTTCAACCTGTGCGATTTTCTCGAGAATGCCTTCGTATTCTTTTTGCTCGAGGAAACTCATTTTCTTCTTTTTGCTAGTTGCAGGCTCTGCTGCTACTTCGGGTGCCGCAGTAACTGCTTGCGACTCAACTACTGGCTTTTTTTCTTTCAGCCAGTCGGTATAAAGACCTTGGTATTCATCGACGGTGCCGCTGCCGAGTGTCCAAAGTTTCTTGGCGATCCGGTCGAGGAAAAACCGGTCATGGGAAATGGTCAAGACGACGCCCGGGAAGTTCTCCAAAAAGTCTTCCAATACCGACAAAGTTTGGATGTCCAAATCGTTCGTCGGCTCATCAAGCAAAAGAATGTTCGGTTGTTCCATCAATAGCTTGAGCAAATACAAGCGTTTGCGTTCGCCGCCGGACAATTTACCGATCAATGTACCATGGGCATTCGACGGGAACAAAAAGCGTTCGAGCATTTGTGTTGCGGACAGACGGACGCCTTTTTCCGCTTCAAAATCACTCGACACTTCCTGGATGTATTCGATCATGCGCTGGGATTCGTCCATTTCCGGCAAACGTTGCGTGAAATGTGCGATTTTGACGGTGCTGCCATAATCCAAGCTGCCAGCCGACGCTTCTATGTCCCCTGCAATCAATTTCATGAGCGTCGATTTACCTGCACCGTTCGGGCCGACGATGCCGATGCGGTCGCCGCCTTGCAGCAAGAAGTCGAATGAATGGAAAATTTTCTGGTCGCCGTACGAAACGGCCAAGCCTTCCCCTTCGATGATTTTCTTGCCGAGGCGCTGGCTTTGCATCGACAATTCCAAGCTCGTGTTGTCCGATGTGGACTGCACATCTTCGGCCAATTGGTCAAAGCGCTGGATGCGCGCTTTTTGTTTCGTGCTACGGGCTTTCGCACCGCGGCGTATCCATTTCAGCTCCGAGCGGAAACGGTTGTTCATTTTCTGCTTGGAAGCTTCGGACACTTCCTCGCGAATGGCTTTCGCTTCGAGATAATCGCCGTAATTGCCTTTATGTGTGTAAAGGGTTTGGTCCGCGAGTTCAAAAATATGCGTCGAGACGGCATCGAGGAAATAACGGTCATGCGTAACGAAAAGCATCGCGCTGTTCATGCGCAACAACGTTTCCTGCAGCCATTCCGTAGAGCCGGCGTCCAAATGGTTGGTCGGCTCATCCAACAGAATCAAGTCGGCCGGTTCGATGAGCGCTTTCGCGAGGGCTACCCGCTTGCGCTGGCCGCCTGACAACTCGCTGATCTGCTGGTCGTACATATCGATGCCAAGTTTGGTCAAGGCGGTCTTCGCTAAAGCATTGATGTCCCAGGCATTTTCCTGCTCCATGCCTTCCTGGATTTTCATCAATTCTTCCTGCAATTGTTCAGAGCTTGAGTCAGCCATCATATTGACCAACGCTTTTTCATAAGAGCGGTTAAGTGCAAGCAGCGGTGAATCGCCGGAGAACACCGTCTCGAGGACCGTCAGCGATTCGTCAAATTCAGGCTCTTGCATCAAATAGGTGATGCGGTATTTTTTCGGATGGTCCATTTCCATGGAGTCCGATTCGACATCTCCAGCTAGAATCGACAACAGTGTCGACTTGCCGGTGCCGTTGACGCCGATCAAGCCGGCGCGTTCTCCTGGATACAATGAAAATTCGACATTGGTGAAGAGGGTTTTGACCCCCACTGATTTGCTTAAGTGCTTTACATGTAAGTGGCTCATTTTTTCCCATCCGTTTCGTTTTGTAGTTGCTCTAGAAAGGATAGCATAAACTGGTGTCTTTCTTCAGCCATTTGCTTCCCGCTATCCGTCACCATGAGCTCTTTGAGCAGTAATAGTTTCTCGTAAAAATGTGTCACAGTGCTCGTCCCGCCCGTCCGGTATTCACTTTCCGTCATCGCCGTACGCGCTCTTTCGGCCGGGTCGTAGAATTTTCGCCCCTTGGCTCCGCCGTAAGCAAACGCTCGCGCGATGCCGATTGCGCCGATTGCATCGAGCCTGTCGGCATCGCGGACGATTTTTCCTTCGATGGAATCCGGCTCATCGTTCGTGCCGCCTTTAAAGGATACGGTTGTGATAATGGAGCGAATCTTCCCCCGCTGTTCGGCCGTCAGCTCAAGCTGTTGGAGAATTTCCTGTTCCCAGTCTTCACCGTCTTTTTTGTATTTTGGATCGGACACATCGTGAAGCAATACCGCAAGCTCGATCAATAACGGATCGCCGCCTTCAGTTTGCGCAATGTGCCAGGCATTCTGCATAACCCGTTCGATATGCTGCCAGTCGTGGCTAGCATCGAAAGTTTCATATATCTGTTTTACTTTTATTCGGCATTCGGGAATGGCTGGGTGGTTCATCAAATCGCTCCTTCTATTCATACTGTCACTACCAGTATAACGCGAAAACCTTACAAACGGCGGCTCTTCGCCATATTGACCTTATATGCACCATCATGTATAGTTAATCCATCCATTGTCTCATTGGCTTGGTTTCTGACAATCCGAATATATAGGGGGAAGGTCCATGCACCATGGAGTTGTGAAATGGTTCAATTCTGAAAAAGGCTATGGCTTTATCGAATGTGACAACGGTGATGACGTTTTCGTCCATTTCACCGGTATCCAAGGTGATGGTTTCCGCACGTTGCAAGAAGGCAAACCCGTGTCGTTCGAGATCATCGACGGCAACCGCGGCCCACAAGCAGCAAACGTCCTCCTTATTGATAACGAATAAGAAAAAAGCAGGAACGGATTTTTCCGTTCCTGCTTTTTATTTTGGTTAAATCATCCAAGTCAACCTCTGGAGCCCATTTTATTCAGTTCCTGCCCCAAAAATTGCAGCTGGGTGCCGACGGTGCATTCGCTGATGCAGAAGCGGTGCGCGGCTGTTTTTCCTTCGTCCTTGCGGAGTTGGGCTTTGACAAAGCACCCTTCACAATAGGTGCTGAGCATGTCATCTATTTCATTGATGATGGATACTTTCTTCATAATGAGTCCCTCCGCAAAATGTCATTCTATTATTCTACTATGAATTTGTTTTTTTCTGCAACAATCGGTATACTGGCCTGGGACATTTTGGTCCATCAGCGGTTCGAAACTTCCCGCTCTACCAAAACTAAGGAGGAACTCGTTTGTTCAATGAAGTATGGGGGCTCAGCTTTGCCCTGTTTAATTTTGTGTTATTGCTCATCATGTATAAAGTATTCGGCAAGACCGGTTTGTTTGCCTGGGTCGCGGTCGCCACCATCCTTGCGAATATCCAAGTGACGAAAACGATCGAAATCATCGGGCTGACGGCAACACTTGGAAACAGCCTGTATGCATCCACGTTCCTCGCAACGGATATCCTGAACGAAAAATACGGCCGAAAAGAAGCGAAAAAAGCGGTCTGGCTCGGCTTTTCGTCGCTGTTGATCATGGTATTGACAATGCAGTTCGGCCTGCAATTCATTTCGGCAGAAAGTGATTTTGCACAAGGTTCACTTGAAACGATTTTCGGTTTGGTGCCGCAAATCGCCATCGCCAGTTTAATTGCCTACCTGCTTGCGCAGCATATCGACGTCATCGTGTTCTCAGCGCTCAGGCGCGTGTTCCCGAAAGACAGCCAGTTCTGGATCCGCAATAACGGCTCGACGCTGCTCAGCCAATTGCTCGATACGCTGATCTTCACGTCCATCGCCTTTTACGGCGTCTTTCCGTTTGACGTGTGGATCCAAATCTTCATCTCGACCTATGTGTTGAAATTCATCGTGTCGGTGCTCGGTACGCCATTCGGCTATATGGCGAAAAAAATCCGCCCGCTCGACGAGAAGGAGGCCGCTTAATGATTGAACTGTTCGTCGATGCCTCGACTGCCGGACGTGTCAATGTCAGCGCCGTTGGAGTGTTTTTACGCGGCGAAGGGCATTCCATCAAATGGAGTGAATACCTCGGGGAAATGGACAATCACCAAGCGGAATTCATCGCCCTTTTAAAAGGCCTTGAGCTTGCACAGCCGCTCGCGACCGGGATGGTCTCGATCAAATGCGATTCGAAATTAGTCGTCGACGCGTTCGAAAAGCGTTTCGTGAAAAATCCGGTGTACCGGCAACTTCTCGATGAAGCGTTGCATATCGCCGATGGCTTCGAATATTGCTTTATCAAATGGATCCCCGATTCGCAAAACAAGGCAGCGCATGCGCTCGCCAACCAAAAGCTCAATAAGCACAAATAGCCGAAGCAGCCATTCAATTAGAATGGTTGCTTTTTAGTTTTGACATGCCAGACGCTGCCGGATTCTGCTATGATGGAGACATCCTGATTTACTGGAGGCTATGTATGAGATCGAAACTAGGAACGGCACTCGATATTTTCATCTTACTGATCGGACCAATCATCATCTATTCGCGCATTGCAGACATTTCGCGTGACGGGGTAACGCTTTATCCGCTCTTGTCGATCATCATTATCGGCATTGCGCTCGCTTTCGCCATCTATAACCTATACCATATCGTCAAAGCGAAGCAAACGGACCAGCAACGAAAAAAATAGCAGAAATGAGGATCTATGGTGAAAACGCTTTTGTTTTACTTTCTCCCATTGGCCATTTATGCTGCGGTCAATAATGGGGTCAGCGAAGATCTGTCGTGGCCGTATTATTTGATCTTGCTGCTGGCCTTTTTGATGTTCCAGCTCGGGCGGCTGCGCTATCCGAAAAATGCGGTGCCCCCAGCTGCCAAAGTGACGCAAGCGGTGTTTTATGTGTTGGCTGTGGCGATGATTTTCCGTGACAAATATTTGGACGCCGGTCTCGTCAACTTGATGATCGTTTTGGCGACGGTATTTGTCGTCGTCGAATTGTTCATCACGAAACCCCAGCAGAACAGCAAAACCTAAAAAAGCGCGAAACCCTGAATTCAGGGCTTCGCGCTTTTTTCTTGTCCATCATTTGCACAATCGCTTACAGCACATACCAGAGTATGAACAAAACGACTGCGATGCTAATCCAGGTGATGATGCGGATCATGTTGCGCTTGCGGCGGATTTCTTGCTCTTCTTTCACTTCTTTTAATAACGGCATTTCTTGCCCTCCTTGCTGTCTTTCATTTCCCATCGCTCCCTGCTTCGATTATGATGAATAAAAAGGAGGTTTTCAAGTTGAAAAAATGGCTCTTTCCCGGAATTCTCGCAATTGCCCTCACCGGCTGCAGCAATTCACCTGCAAATCCCGATGAAGCGACTGCCCCTGCGGATGTCATCGCGACTAACCTTGATGCCCCTTGGTCAATCAACAAACATGAAGATGTTTTTTATGTCTCGGAACGGCCAGGAACGGTTGCTTACATTGATGCAGAAGGCGTTGTAGAGCGGCAAGCGGTCAACTTTACTTCGACACTATCTGATGCATCGGAAGCTGGCTTTCTCGGGTTTGTCCTGAAGCCTGATTTTAGTGTATCCCAAGAAGCTTATGGCTATTATGTCTATGAAGAAAACGGCAATTCGTATAATAAAATTGCCAGCTTCCGCTTGGAAGCTGGCAGCTGGACGGAAACCGACATACTCCTTGCCGGCATTCCGACCGGCAATGTCCATCACGGCGGCCGCTTGGAAATCGATGACGACGGTATTTTATATGCCACGGTCGGCGACGCCTCCAACCCGGAACTCGCACAGGACCCGGCATCGGTCAACGGCAAAATTCTCCGGCTCAATGAGTTCGGCGAATTCGAAATCTACTCGACCGGCCACCGCAACCCGCAAGGAATCGCCTGGTCGGATGGCGTGATGTATGCTTCCGAACACGGCCAATCCGCCAATGACGAAATCAACATAATCGAACAAGACGCCAATTACGGCTGGCCGGAAATCGAAGGGGAAGAAACTGCGGACGGCATGAAAGCCCCGTTTGCCACAAGTGGTGCCGATAATACGTGGGCGCCGAGCGGCATTGATTTCCACAACGGTTCATTGTACATCGCAGCGCTGCGCGGCACTGCGATCGAAGTGCTCGATCCCGAAACGGCTGAAATCACGGATTCCATCGAAGGCTACGGACGCATCCGTGACGTTCATTCGGACGGAGACAATTTGTACTTCATCACCAACAACACGGATGGGCGCGGTACGCCTTCTGATGGCGACGACAAGCTGTATATTTTAAACGAACAGTAAAAAAAGCAGAGATCTTGGTCTCTGCTTTTTTTATTGGCTTCATGGCGTTAATGAGCGCACCATTAAAATTCATCAACGAAATTCCTGAACGACCCGCCCTATGCCGTCTTGCGCGTGAACAGTCGCATAGGCACCGTTGACAAAGACCAGCTGAGGCGGCTGGTGGCCGATATCCGCGTCATAAATGATCGGAACGTTCAGCTGTTCCGCCAGTTCAGCGTATACATCTTCTGCCGTATAACCTTGCACCGGCCCGTTTGCGGCACTTCTGCCGAACACGATGCCTGCACAATTGTCGAACCATCCCGCATATTTCATTTGCAACAAGCTGCGTTTCAAATCGGTGACGGTCAGTTCACAGTTTTCCAAATACCAGACAACCGGTTCACCCGGGATATGCGCTGTGCGGAATCCTGCCACATCGCCATACGGTGTGCCGATCAAATGGCGGATGACGTCGATGCAGCCGCCGAGCAAACGGCCGTCCATTTGTTCCGCGTGACCGGAAGCCGTCTTCCAGACAGTTGGCTCATCTAAATGAAAGACGGCAGGTGTCGGCTTGTCGTGCTCCCAGCTTTTCTGGTAAAATTTTGATGAAGTCTGCTCAATGACGGCTCCTTGTGTCGATTCGAGCACATCTCGCCAACGCACCGTCGTCGGGTCAGTTTCGCTGCCGCGCAGATCGATGATATTCGTTCCGTGTGCGGTGGCGATCCCGGTATTCAATGTTGCCGCTAAAGTAAGCAGGCTCAAGTCGGAATAACCGAGCAGCCATTTCGGCGTGGTCGACTGGAAATCAGTATGCTCCAAAATTTCCAGCAACAGCTCCCCGCCCCAAGGCGGAACGATCGCATCGATTTCAGGGTCCTGCCACATGGCGATCAGTTGTCGTGCGCGGTCAACTGCAGAAGACGACCTGGCGCCTTGTTGTGTCCACGCATTGGCGCTAGTCTTAACAGAAAGTCCAGTTTGTTCGAGCTGCGAAACGGCAGCCTTCAGCAAATCGTGATGCGCTTCAGGAACACCTGAAGAAGGTGCGGTGACTCCGATTGTTTTCAAAGGTCTATCTGGATAGCGGATCATGTGTTGTCCTCCTTACCAGTTGATGTAATTGAATAATACATAAGCGATGGCCATCAGTAAAGCCGCTCCGATGGCGGTCAAAAACACATGAACGAGTCCATCGACCAATAAATTCGGCTGCTTGTCGAGGCGATTGCCTTTGAATTGAGAGAAATCAGGCGGCGTGTCCGCTATTTGACGATCTGAAAAGGAAAAGGTATTTTTTTCTACTTGCTTGCTCATAAAACACACCCCTATAATTTAACATTTTTAAATTATTTTACTTTTATGATTATACTAAAAACTGAGGAAACAATACATGCTAGATTTTTTGCATCATGCCCTAGTTTTTGGCTATTTCCATCTATTTGGGGTATATACCTTACATAATCTTATAGAAAAAGGAGAATGCCCCCATGAAAACTTTAGTAATTGGCGCGAATGGAAAAATCGGACAGCACCTCGTCCGGCTGATGGCAGAACATCCGCAGCATCACGTGAAAGCACTGATCCGCCAGCTGGAACAACAGCCCTTTTTCGATGAGTTGAACGCAGAAACATTCGTGGCGAGCCTTGAAGGGTCAGTCGCAGAACTTCAGCAGGCAATGGACGGATGCGACGCGGTCGTCTTTACTGCCGGCAGCGGCGGCTCTACAGGTGCGGACAAAACCTTAACGGTCGACCTTGACGGCGCAGCAAAAGCGGTGGAAGCAGCTGAACTCGCTGGCATCAAACGCTTTGTCATGGTCAGTGCCATCCATGCTGATGACCGTTCGCAATGGACGAAAGAAATGACGCCGTATTATATCGCCAAATATCATGCCGACCGTATCCTCCAAGCGAGCAGCCTTTCATACACAATCATCCGTCCAGGCTTATTGACGGACGAACCGGCAAACGGAAAAATTGCCGCTGCAGGAAAACTCGAAACCGGCAGCATCCCGAGACAAGACGTTGCTGCAGTCATACTCGCCTGCCTTGACAATCCCGAGCTCGCCGATAAAACTTTTGAATTGACGTCCGGCGACGAAGAAATCGAAAAAGCACTGCACAATATCTGAAGCGACTTTTCTCCACAATAAAAAAAGCAGGCGAAGGAAATTCCTTCGCCTGCTTTTTTGGTTATGCTTTTGTGGCCGTTTGGCTCTTCCAGTTGCGGTAGCCGATGACTGCCTGAAATACGAAAGCAATCGAACAGACCACAATCGCCAAATAGCCGAGCGTCGTGATGGGCTGCATCAAAATCGATTGAACGACCAACAGCAACATCATAACGGCAATTCCAAAATTGACGATATACGGCTTGTCGTAATATTTCTTTGAAGCGATTCCGACAAAAACCGCCGCTGCGATAATTGCCACTAGTAACAAGACATCCATATCGGTTCCATCCCTTTGCAATAAATTGTTCTGTCCCATCGACGAAACTGTCGTGCCGTTTGCCACCTACTTCAGCGGCAAACACTACCTTGTAGCTACTATAGCATAGTTATTCCGCGAAGACGGCGAGCACTGAAATCATCCCAACGCACCTTCCCCCCCATTTCGCCTGTCGCCGAAATGGATGTTTTGCAGGTTAATTCGCTGTTACTTGCGCTGTGAGTTTTTTGTATTTGTCAAAATCGAATTCGACGCTGTTCGGTTTGTAAAACCAAAGAACCGCTTCCATATCGCCGCACCCGAGCAAATGGGTAACGAACGCTTTCGGGCTCGAGAGGTCTACTCCCGATTCACCTGCCTGCTGTAATTTCGACAGCATCTCGTGATTGGTCGCCATGGAATCCCCTCCTTTTCACTGCGGCAACTCCCGCAAATCGAGCACTACCGGTAGCTCCTCGAAATCCGGTCGCTGCATCAAAGCGATCAAGCCTGCCGCTGTTTCTTCAGGACTGCTCAGTTTGCCGCTGCGTTTATAATCGCGGAAATGCTCGAGCTGTGGAAAGTCTTCTTCCCCACTGTTGCGGATCGTTTCCTGCATCGCCGTATCGATGATGCCCGGTGCGACCGAGACGGCTTTAACGTCCGGATATTCTGCATCCACACAAGCCGTATAATGGTCGAGCCCGGCCTTTCCTGTGCAATACGCGCTCCATCCGGCGATGTGCTTTCTGCCGGCGCCAGACGAAATATTGACGATCCGGCGCTTTGCACGCCCCGGTTTTGTTTCACGCAAAAACGCAGCCGATAACGCCATCGGAGCGACCAAGTTCAAGCTAATGCTGGCCGCGAGCTCTTCAGGTTGAGCAGATGCCGCAAAACCGATCGGTTCGATTGTTCCGGCATTGTTGACTAGGGTGATGGCCGTTACGTCTTGCGGAATTTCATTTATTGCGCTCGCCATGATGCCTGAAATCCGGTCCATGTCGATCAGGTTATGCGTGATGAAGACATGTCCGGTCCAATCCGCCGGTTTTGAGCGTGCGATGCCGATGACCTGGTGGCCAGCTTGTGTCAACTGCTTGCTGAGCGCAAGCCCGATGCCTTTTGATGCTCCTGTAATCACATAAGCTTCCATGCCTACACCTCCACACCATTTTTCTCGTACATGACTTCGCCTGCGACGACCGTCATGGTGACATTGGCTTCGAGCAATTGCTCTTCAGGACCTGCGAACAAATCACGGTCGAAAATGGTGAAGTCCGCATCGAACCCTTCACGGATCAACCCGCGGCGGTGTTCCATGCAAATCGCCTCGGCGCAGCCGAATGTATAGAGCCGGATCGCTTCAAAGCGGCTGAGCTTTTGTTCCGGCAAATAGCCGTCGTGCTTGTCTTCCGGCTTGCGCCGTGCCACTGCCGCAAATAGCCCTAGCCGTGGGTCCACTTCCTCGATCGGTGCATCCGAGCCTCCCGCACAAATGACGCCGGCGTCTAACAGCGTCTTCCACGCATAAGACAATGCCAGACGGTCTTCACCGAGGCGTTCGACCACCCACGGGAAGTCGGATGTGACAAAGCTTGGCTGCAGATCCAGTGCGACGTCTAGACGCGTCAGGCGCTCGAGTAAGTCCTCTCTCAGCACCATTGCATGGATGAGGCGGTCTCTTTTACCTTTTGGTGTCGGGTGCGTTTCAATGGCATCGAGTGCCTTTTCCATCGCGAAATCGCCGATTACATGAATGGCGACCGCTTCTCCGTGTTTTCTTGCAACAGCTACGAGGCGCTTTAATTCGTCATCAGAATGGATCGCCACGCCGCTAGTTGATGGATCGTCTGTATAAGGGCGGCTCAACAACGCGGTTCTGCCGCCGATGGAGCCGTCTGCAAATAGCTTCATCGGGCCCGGTTCGATAAACGGCTCCAAATACTCCGCCTGTTCCATCATTTCTTCAAAGGCGACATGCGCGAGCAGTAGGTGGGCGCGGAATTTCAACTGTTCCCCGATGACGTTATGGAAAGCTTGCAACGGTCTCGAGTAATGGCCGTAATAACCCATGTCCTCCGTATGCGCGCCCGTCAGCCCGAGTTTGAGCAAATCGTCGACCGAGGTCTTGAGTGCCTTCGTCAAATACTCGACGGTCACTTCCGGTATGACGTTTGCCACGAGGTCTTGTGCCGCATCGAGCAAATATCCCGTCGGCTCGCCGTTCGCATCGCGCACGATGAGTCCCCCTTCCGGATCTTCTGTATCTTTCGTGATGCCGGCGAGTTCGAGGGCTCTTGAATTGGTCAGTATGGCATGCCGGCATACCCGCTTCAACATCATCGGTGACTGGCTGATGGCATCTAGTTCACTGAGGTGGAAAATTTTCCGGTCCGGGAAGTTGTTCTCATTCCAGCCTTCTCCGATAAACCACTCGTCTCCTTGTATCCCTTCTGTGGAGCGAATCAGCTGCTGCTTCATTTCTTCCGAACTGGTGATTTTCGACAAATCGCTGCGCATCAGCTTTTCACCATGCTGGATCAAATGCAGGTGGCTGTCGACAAAGCCCGGATACATCGTGCGCCCGTGTAAATCTATTGCTTTATCGCAAAGAGGCATAAGCTCCTCTACTGTTCCTGTTTTTTCTATGCGATCACCAGAGACAAGAACTGCTTCGACCGTCTCGCCTTCTGTGTCCATTGTGTAAATCTGTCCACCATACCAAAGCACTTTCATCTACTTCCACTCCTTTTCTCTTAGTTCATCATAGATTTATTCTGCAGCTCATTCAATAAGTTTGGTTGCAAACAGGCATTTTTTCTCATTTGCCGCACAGATACATCGATGGCCATTTATGATATACTATGCACAACTTTAGAAAGCTGAGGTGAGCTCCCGGATATGGGGGACGAATTGGACAGTATATTTTATCTATATGTTTCATTAGCAAGCATTCTTTTATTTTTGACCGCTTTTTTTGTCGGAGCGGAATTCTCGATTATCCGTGTTCGCTTGTCACGTATCGAACAAGCCCTTTCAGAAGGCCAACGAAATGCAAAGTGGCTCGGAAAAATCAGCAATAACCTGGATTATTATTTATCCGTAGCCCGCTTCGGCATTGCAGCCACGGCAATCGGCCTTGGCTGGCTATCCAAGCGTTTCGCTGAATTGCCCAGTGTACGAGCGATCACCGGTAATTTCGGACAAGAATTATCAGCGCCCATCGCCTATATCGCTGTATTTGCACTGATCTTTTTAATCCGTGCCATTATCGGTGAACTAGCGCCAAAAGCGCTTGCCGCGCAGTATGCAGAACGTGCGGCGTTCCGTTTAGCTCCACCATTGTATTTATCAGGCCGTATTTTCGCACCTGTCTTATGGCTGATGAATGTTTGTGCCCGAGCGATACTACGGCTGTTCGGAGTTCGTTCCACACAGCCTGAATACGGCCACTCCGAAGAAGATTTAAAGCTGTTAATGCATGAAAGCTATCAAAGCGGTGAAATCAACCAGAACGAACTGGCCTATATGCAGAACATTTTTTCTTTCGACGAGCGGCAAGCAAAAGACATCATGCTGCCACGAACACAAATGATCACCATTTCACTCGAAATGGATCATGCGGAACTGATGGAAATTATTGAAGAACATCAATATACACGCTATCCCGTCACAGAGAATGGCGATAAAGATGCCATCATCGGCTTCGTCAACATCAAGGAACTGCTCACAAGTTACACGACGACGCGCGATTTGGCGAAAAGTTTGACGATTCATGACTTGCCGTTCCTCCATGACCTAGCGCCTATACAGGATGTGCTGTTGCGCATGCAAAGCCAGCACGTCCACATGGCGATTGTTGTCGATGAATACGGTGGGACTGCCGGCGTCATTACGATGGAAGATATTCTCGAAGAAATCGTCGGGGAAATTCGCGATGAATTCGACCATGACGAATCCGACGACATCAAGCGCTTGGATCACCATAACTTCCTCGTCAACGGCCGCGTGTTATTGTCAGAACTAGAAGCCCGCTTCCCGATCAGCTTTGCGGAAAGTGAAGACATTGATACGATCGGCGGCTGGGTACAGATGATGGACACCGATATCAGCGAAGGCGGCACCATCGACTTGCCTGATTTCCGGTTTATCGTGCGGGAAATGGAAAACCACCAAATCATCACGGTTCAACTTAACAAGACAATCAACACATAATAAAAGGGCATTGCTTTTCCAAGCAATGCCCTTTTATTATTTTTTTTCGTTCAATAACGATTTTTCAAACTCGAATTTCTTCATCAACATCTCACCGCTATAGCCTTCTTCGATCAGTTTCGCCAACACCGCTTTTGTCTGATCATCTGCTGCTTCCGGATGTTCATCGCGGTCAATTTCGACAACATTGTCTTCATCGGTAATCCAGTCGGAATAGCTGCCGACATAAAGTTTGATATTGGCGTATTGCTTGTCAGCCAGTGCGGCATAAAGCGCTGCCGCGGTGACGCCGCTTCCGCAATAAACGACTGCCGGTTCTTTCGGGTCGAGCAATGTGCCGAAACTAACATCAGTCCGGAAACTGCCTCCGCGTACGAGCTGTGCCCAGTCGTAATTGCGGGCGCCCGGAATGCGTCCAGCCACTGCATCGATCGGCTCATTCGTACCGGCATAGCGCTCCGCTGAACGGGCATCGAGCAAGACGCCTAAGTCTTTGCCGTCGACGATGTGTTTGACGTCTTGGCGTTCGGCGAGCAGCTGATCGTTGAACTGCGGTTGTATTTCCGTCCGCGGATAAACGTCAGGTTCTGTTGATAAAGCAATCCCTTGCTGCTTTAATGCATCAAAGCCGATGCGGCTGATATACACCTGCTTAAAGCCGGCATAGTGCAGCAACCACCAGGCGCGGGCCGCATAAGGCGAGCCGCCCTGGTCATAGACGACGATGGAATCGGTCAACTCCAGGCCAGCCCGTTGAAACAGCTCAGTCAGCTGCTCTTTGCCCGGCATCGGATGGCGGCCATTAGCTGACGACATGTCAGATAAATGCTGCTCCAAATCCCAGTGGACTGCTCCCCTGATATGCTCCTTTGAAAAGCATTCACTTCCCCAGTTCGGATCTTTCAAATCAAAACGGGCGTCGATCCAACGATAATTTTCTGTATCTATTGTTTCAATAAAAACAGTCATTTCATCCCCTGCCTTCCGTCAACTTATCATGCAATTGCTTCCATTGTGCCAAAATCTCACTTTGCTGAAGCAAACTGCGTTCGGATTCGATTTGCTCCATCGCCTGGCGCAACAGATGCTGCCTGAGCCCTTCCGCTTCTTGTTCGATCCAGAAAACCGCCCAGTCTTCGAGCGAGGTTTTTGCTTTTTCCAAATACACCGATGCGTCCGGCTCCATCATCGCTTGCAAAGCATCCCGCATCGATTCTTTTTCATTTTTCTCAAAAAAGCTCTTATTGTTTTTGTAATACGATTTGGCCGATGAATAATCCGCCCCGTCAAATGGTTCCCCGACTTCGATCGGCTCTGTTTCTTCGACTTCATACGGCAGGAACGAAAACTCAGCATTCCATTCCTTCAAGTTCGCGGCATCGTCTTTAAAACGCTCCGTCAATTTCTTTTCGACAAAGCGCGTCAGGCGCAAGTTCGTGACCCGCAGCTCCTGGCCGAAATCGAACGCGGTCATATCGCGCAAATCACGCAGCGCCGTATCAAGTGCTTGTTTTGAAGATTCACGGGAAAATAGGGATGGGTTGAAAGCTTCTTTAAAGAAATCATTGAAGCGATAAAATACACGCTGTTTCACATAATACAGCAATTCCCCCAGTTCCTGGGAAGCTTCCCGCTCAAGGACTGGCGCTATCGTGTCACTATAGCGTTTGCGCACTTTCTGCTCCAATTGCTTCAGTTCAGCGAGGCGCTCATCTTTGCGCTCCAAGTTCTTCTCCGTGGAATGGATCAGATTGCGGAAGCGATCTACCGTCTTTTGCTCTTCTTCTGACAGCGACTGCACCGCCATGCCTTTCAGTTCTTCCTTGAGGAAATGCTGGAAATTCTCTTCAAATAGAGGCATCCCTGAAACTTCACGGTCTTTTAGGGCGAGCAGGCTCGAAACGCCGAACAGGCGCGGGAAGCGGATGCCGAAGCGCTGCAATTCGTTGCCGACGTAATCGATGACGTCTTGTTTTTCTTCTTCGTTATTGGCGAGGTCGATGGCGTTGACGACAAAGAACATTTTGTCCATTTCAAACGCATCTTTGACCCGTCCGAGCTGAATCAAAAATTCGCGGTCAGCACGCGCAAAGGCGTGGTTGTAGTAAGTGATGAACAGGACCGCGTCGGCATTTCGGATGTACTCGAACGCGACGTTCGTATGGCGCGCATTAATCGAATCCGCTCCCGGCGTATCGACTAAAGTTACGCCGCTTCTCGTCAATTCGCAGTCGAAGTAAAAGTCGATTTCTTCGACAAAGCAGCTGCGCTCTTCGTTGGCGACGTATTGGCCGAATTCCTCGCGGTTAACGCGCAATGTTTCGCCGAGCTGGCCGGAATATGATTCATAGCCCCGTTTGAAAGCCAACAGGAACGATTTGTGGATTTGCTGTTCGGTAGTGGCGTCTTCCGGTAGTGCGTTTGTTTTCACAAAAGCTTCATCAAGCGTTTCGGCAACCATGCCGAATACCGCAAATGAATTTTTAACGTCCTCTGTCATCGCCGCTGCTGTTTTCAAACGCACATCCGCTGTTTCGTGCGGATGCTCATTCGTGACCGGGCGGATGCGGTTGATCGTCGCCGTCGTCGGGTTCGGGGATACCGGAAGCACAGACTCGCCCATCAACGCATTCGAAAACGACGATTTTCCGGCACTAAATGCGCCGAATAAGGCAATGGTGAATTCCTGGCCTTCCAAACGCTGAGCTTTGCGCCGCAAATATTGGACGGTTTCCGAGAATCCGCGGACCGGCTCTAAAATCTGCGCCGTTTGTTGGACGCGCTGGAGGACAGCATTTTCATCAAAGGACGCGAGTTCGTTTTTCGGCGACCTTTCTCCTTCATTCCACTCTTCTTCCGTTGCGGTTTCGAGCATCGACGGCGTAAATTCGGTCATGTCCTCCTTAGAGATGTGGAACATTTGCTGCCAGTCCGTCACTTGCTGTTCGGCAGCTTCCCGTTGCTTCGGCAAAATGGCAGTGAATGATTTCTTCACTTTTTCAATCGCCATGTCCATTTCTTCAAGCGTCCGGACCGCTAGCACTTTTTGTTCAAGCGATTCGGATTTCATGTCGATCTCCACGCCCGTGTCGTCCGGCAAGCCCTCAAAGCCCTCTTGTTGCTGGGCTTTCCACGGATCGGTTTCCTGGATCAGCCAGCGCTGAACTTGCGAAGTTACACTGTTGCTGACATTCAGCACCGTATCTGCGGTCATCGCTGTCATTGCCGGAACAGTTTCTTCGACAATCGAGAACGGCAGCTCAAAATCCATATTGTCGATTCGAAGCGATTCGGTATCGGTTAACAAACCAGCTTCCCGCAGTGATGTTTTCATCAATTTCTTCAAGTGGCCGGTCATTTGCGAGTCGATCGTTTTCGACAGCTTGTCCTGCAGATCCTCTTTGCGCACTTGGCGCTGTTCTTCCGTTTTCTTGCCACTGAACATTAAGCCGACTTTAAAGCCCGACTGGCGGGATTCCAAATAAGAAGTCAGCGCATCGCGCACTTCGTAAGGCATGATATTGGCATTTTCCAGAAGCTCTTTGCGTTTTTTCTCGAAATTCAGCCGCCAATTGGCGTAATCCTGGACAGAACTGCGGCGTTTGATGAGTTCGTGGTCTTTCTTTAAATCTTCCCGCGCGTCCCATTCCTCTTCAGACAGCACGTTGGAGAAAGCCTCGAGCCGCTCCGCTTTTTCGTCTTCCAAAAAGCGGATATGCTCATCTTTCAATTGGTGAAGTGCAGATGCAGACGCTTCGCCAATATGCCCTTGCCAATTATCCATAACCGACGACACAAGCTCTTTCACTTTTGTGAACTCGTTGCCGGGAAAATCATGCACTTTCAGCGAGGTGAAAAAGATCCCTTTCGGTTCCACGCCCCATGCCGCAAAACTATCGGCGACGGACTGCCGGAACGCATCGAACGTCATTTCGCTTTCCTGGTGCTTGTCGATTTGGTTAACGATCAAATACAACTCGGTGTATTTCTGCAGCTCGCGTGTGAAATTGAAATTCAGTTCAGATTGGACGTGGTTGTAGTCCATGACGTAAAACACCATGTCCGCCACGTGTAAAGCCGATTCCGTCGACACGCGGTGGGCGTCGTCGGTCGAGTCGACCCCTGGCGTATCCATGACGGTGATGCCTTCCGGCAAGACAGAGGTTTCATGGCCGATGTCGATTTGCGTAACGTCCCCGCTTTTGCAGAAATCCTTGACTGCTTGGAAATCGTAGTTTTCCGGAAAATACACCGGCCGGTCTCCCCTGCGGTTGACAATCGCATAGTCTTTATCCGCTTTATGGACATTGACGATGTTCGCGCTGGTCGGGATCGGGCTAGACGGAAGCAAAGTCTCCCCAGTCAACGCGTTGATCATCGATGATTTGCCGGAAGAAAAATGGCCCGCAAAACCGATGATAAACTGATCTTTCAATATTTTCCGGGCGAATAATTTCGCCTTTTCCTCGCGCTCGGTATCTTCGTTGCTTTGAAAAATCCGGTAAAGATGTCCCGTTTCGATTAATTCCTGTTTGTGGTCTGTCGATGTCATATGTATATCCCCTTCACCGTTACTTCTATTCATCATATCATCTTTTATGCGTAACGAAAAACATCCTCCCATTTCTGGAAGGATGTTTACTCAGGAAAATCCGTGGATCGACATGCCGCCGTCGATGAATAATGTCTGGCCGGTGATATATCCTGCCGCATCGGAAGCTAGAAAGACGACTGGAGATGCCACTTCCGGCAATTCGCCGACGCGCTTCAGCGGCGTCACCGCTAAAACCGAGTCCAAATAAGCCTGATCCGACAAGATGCCTTCGGTGAGCGGCGTGCGGAAATACCACGGGCCGACTGCATTGACACGGATGCCTCTTGGCCCCCATTCCATCGCCATCACTTTTGTCATTTGAATAATAGCAGCTTTAGAGGCAGCATAAATGACACCGGTTTTGAGCGCACGCTCTCCCCCGACGGAACTGACATTGATGATGGAAGCGCCTTTATTCATATGCTTCGCAGCTTCCTGTGAAAACATGAATACACTTTGGGCGTTCGTATCCATGATTTTTTGCCATTCGCTGTCGGTCGCCTCGTCCAGTTTCGAACGGATATTCATACCCGCATTATTGACGAGAATATCAACGCCTCCAAAGCGCTCGATTGTCTGTCGGACAGCTGATTGAATAGCCGCGCGCTGCGTCACATCAGTGACTGCATAAGCCGTGCGCTCAGCTTGCATTTCTTGTTGCACGCTTTCTAAATCGTCTTGTGTTCTCGCGACGAGCATGACGTTCGCTCCCGCTTCACCGAGCGCGAGCGCAATTGCCCGCCCGATGCCTTTGCCGCCACCGGTGACGATTGCGGTTTTACCTTCCAAACTGAATGATGCCAACAAAGCGGATGCCTCCTTTAGTCATTTTCTATTCATGGATTCCCAATCATCAGAAATGCTACTGGCTGATTAAACTAACTGATACAGTTTCGTATATTTCGCTTCCAGATAGTCAGCTAAGTGCTCGCCGTTCAAGCCTTCGCCTGTCGCTTCCTCCAAAATCTCAAGCGGTTTTTTCACCGCTCCGTGGCGGTGGACTTTATCGGTCAGCCATTCGGTGATCGGCTCAACTTGTCCGGTCGCCAGCAGCTCGTCAAAATTCGGGATGTCTTGTTGCATCGCTTTTTTGAACTGGGCTGCATACAACAGTCCGAGTGCGTAGGACGGGAAATAACCGAAGCTGCCGCCTGCCCAGTGGACGTCTTGAAGTACCCCTTCTCCGTCATGGCCGGGGCGGATGCCTAAATATTCCTCGTATTTATCATTCCATAACTGCGGCAAGTCTTTCACTTCATAATCGCCATCGAACAGCCCCTTTTCCAGCTCGTAGCGGATCATGATGTGAAGCGCATACGTCAATTCATCGGCTTCGATGCGGATGAGAGACGGCTTTGCTTCATTGATCGCCCGGAGGAAATCAAGCACCGGCACTTGCTGGAACGCTGTTGGTGCATAGGATAGGAAGTTGTCGTAATTGTCCTGCCAAAATGCATCATTGCGCCCGACGAAGTTTTCGAAAAACAGCGACTGGGATTCATGAATACCCATCGACGAACCTCCATCGACCGGCAACCCGCTAAGTTCGCTGCTGATGTTCTGCTCGTAGAGCGCATGGCCCGCCTCATGAATCGTGCCGAATACCGCTGTACGGAAATCCGTTTCATCATATTTGGTCGTGACGCGCACGTCCCCTCGGTTGATCGCGATCATAAACGGATGGACCGTTTCGTCCAACCGACCCGCTTCAAAATCATAGCCGAGCTTTTTCAAAACAGCGAAGCTGAAATCCTGCTGCGCTTGTTTCGGGAAATGCCCGTACAAAAAACCGGTTTCCGGCTGATTGGCGGATTCGTTGATTTTTTTGACAAGCGGTACGATGCGGCTTCTCAACTGCCCGAACACCTTGTCCAGCTGTTCTGTCGTCACGTCCGGCTCATATTGGTCAAGCAAAGTGTTATAAACGCTGCCGTTTTTCACGCCCCAGTATCCTACGAACCGACGCGTCGTTTCCACCAGCTGCTCCAAATATGGCTGAAACAGCGCGAAGTCGGCTTGCTCTTTCGCTTGCTCCCAGACCGATTCAGCTTTGCTCGTCAAGACGACAAATTCCCGGTACTCTGCCGGCGGAATTTTCGCATTCAATTGGTACTCCCGGTCAGCTTCTTCGA
Organism: Planococcus sp. ISL-109; assembly: GCF_018613655.1. GTDB lineage: Bacteria > Bacillota > Bacilli > Bacillales_A > Planococcaceae > Planococcus. The sequence goes on along the minus strand of NZ_JAGGPW010000004.1, from coordinate 566,771 downwards.
CTGAACGTTGCATAGCCGGAGACAATCCCATTTGTTCTTTCAACCCGACAATCAGCTTGCCATATTCTTCGGATGTCGACATGGCAAACAGTTCAGACGACAAGGTGCCGATAGTTTCCGATCGCAGTTCCATTCCTTTTTTCGGTGCACCTGTCCGCATATCCCAATACAGGAGGGAAATCGCCTCGCTGTAACTTGTCATTTTCTGGTGAAGTTCTCTAAATCGTTGTTCCATTGACACAATATTCCTCCTTCTTTTCCGGTCTATTGTATCATAACGTGATGCTAGAGCTAGCGATTTTTCGCGGTTACCGGCAGAACAGACTGCCACAAGTGTTCGATGCGCAATTCTTCTTCGGTCAACAACAAATGGATTTCTCCGTGGTCGGTAGAAGAGCGGATCAAGCGGCCGACGCCTTGCTGCAGACGCAGTTGCATAAACGGCAAGTCGATCTCTTCCAAAGGACGATCGCTGAATTTGCGCTTCGCATCAAACACTGGATCGTTCGGCGGCATCGGCAAGTCGACGATGATGACTTTCGTTAAAGCCTCACCCGGCAAGTCCATGCCTTCCCAAAGATGGTGGGAGCACAGCACTTGGAATTTGCCTGACTGGAAATCGCGGACGACCGATGACAATTCACGGTCCCCTTCAAATTCGATGCTCAAAGAACAGTCCTCCGGCAAAGTACGCTGGAAGGATTGCATGGCGGATTTGGACTTGAATAACACCAAAGTCTGTCCACCTTCTGCCGCAAGTTCCAAGACGCGTGCCGCTTTATCTTCTTGATTGAGCGGGTGCTTGAAGATTTCCATCGTTTCTTCATAGTCAAAAGGCGACGGCACCGAAAACGATTCGAACGCATCGATCCCTAACGTATCCGCCAAGTAAGTGAAATCTTTTGCGACCGATAATGTCGCAGAAGAGAAGACGATCGGCAATTTGCCGTCGAACAGTTTTTCTTCCAAAATTTCTGTCACCAAGCGCGGCATGATGACCAAAGTTTCGATGTCATCTTTTTTCTCGAGCCAGCTGATGGCATCGCCATTTTCCACAAACAAGCCCATGGAGAATTTGTACTGCTCAAAATATTCTTCCGCTAAATTCAGTTCGTATTCCGGAATGCTGTACAGCTCGCCTTCAAAAACGAATTCTTCCGTCAAGTCATCGACAGTGCTGATCAATTCATGGCCGATGCGTTTCAATAACGGGTCTTCCTGTATTGCTTTGCGATCTTCATCACTTGGGATGAGGTTGCTGCGCAAGACACGGAAAAACTCCGTATGCAAATCAATGGTCCGTTCAATCAGTCCGAGCGTCTTTTCACGGACCCCGTCGACCATGACTTTTTCCGTTACATCATAAAGGGAGCTTTCCTGTACTTCATATGTCAGCGCGCGCTGTGCGGCGAATTCGAGCAAATGTCCTTCATCGAGCACAATTTGGGAAACTTCCGGAAGTAAAGGCGTCTGCCCTTCGTGCTTGCGGTTTTCTTTCGTCCAAATATGCTCCATCAAAAAATCATGTGAGCAAATGACCAGATCGGTCGCTTCCCGGTAATGGTTGCGGTGCAAAGTCTGACCGCATTTATTGCGCATATCGCAGGCGTGGCAGTTTTGGATTGGGTGGTAATTGACTTCCTGCCACTCGTCATCGGTCAGTTCCGGATAACTCGAACGTTCGCCGTACGGATACATCTGCTGCATGGAATACGTCTTGTTGACGAATTCCGGCAACGTGAATTCGATGACATCCAAAAACTCGGCTTCACTGCGTTTTTTCGCCCCTTCAAAACGCTGCAGGCATAAATACTGGTCGCGTGATTTCGCCAGACGGACGTCCAGATTCAAATTGAACAGCTCATCCAATCGATCGATGTCTCCGCCTTTTTTCACCAATTGCTCGATCAATGCTTCATCGGCGCACGAAATGAGCGCAGGCTTCCCTGTATAGCGGGCATACGCAATGGCCGGCAACAAATACGCCAGCGTTTTTCCGGTGCCGACGCCTGCTTCTGCGAACAGCACTTCTTTGTCTTTTAATGCCTTTTCCAGCTGAAACGACATGAAGATTTGTTCATCGCGCAGTTCATAGCCTTTTTCCGGCAGGATATCGTAGAATATATCACCGATCCAATCGTTCAATGAATCGAAGAAAGTTTTGTCTTTGGATAATGGAAATGGCAATGCTTTTCTCATAAAATCTCCTCACAGAGAAACGGAAGGGCATTTGCCCTTCCGTTTTCCTCATTTATTTTTTGGACGTTCTCCCCAGAATTGGAACAGATCTGTACGGATAAAGCCGTTGTAGAGTTTGCGTTTTTTCGTCGCTTTTTGTCCATACAACTTTTCGAATCCTTCCATCGATGACAGCATATAGACAGACCAAGTCGGGAATCTTGATAACACTTGGCCCATATCTTCAATCATTTCCTCTATCACTTCCACTTCACCGATCCGCTCGCCATATGGCGGGTTTCCGATGATGATGCCGTTTTCTTCTTCAGTTGTGAAATCTTTCACTTCGCGCTGCTGCAAGCGAATCAACCCAGCAAATCCGGCTTCGATGATGTTTTCTTCCGCGATTTGGATCATGCGGGGATCGACATCCGTACCGAGAATATTGAGTGGCTGATCGTAATTGGCTAGCGTTTCCGCTTCTTCGCGCACTTCATCCCAAATTTCAGAGCCGATCCATGGCCAGTGTTCACTGTCGAATTCCCGGTTATAGCCGGGAGCGAGGTTCTGCCCGATCATCGCCGCTTCAATGACAATGGTCCCGGAGCCGCAGAATGGATCAACGAAAGGCCGGTCCGGTGACCAGCGGGATAGTTTGACGAGCGCTGCCGCCAATGTTTCTTTTAGCGGCGCTTCGCCTTGTCCAACGCGGTAGCCGCGTTTATGGAGCCCGGCACCGCTCGTATCGATCGACAATTGCACTTTGTCTTTCAAAATAGACACTTCAATCTTGAAACGCGGACCTGATTCATCCAAGAAGGAATTGCGTTGATATGCTTTTTTCAAGCGTTCGACAATCGCTTTTTTGACGATCGACTGGCAGGTCGGCACGCTATACAATGTCGATTTGACGGATTTTCCTTGAACCGGAAACTCAGCATCGACTGGCAAAAACTTCTCCCATTCGATGGCTTTCGTCTGTTCGAACAAATCATCGAACGTCGCCGCTGTAAATTCACCGGCAATCAACTTAACACGGTCGGCCGTACGCAGCCATAAATTGGCTTTTGCAATATCCCGCTCGGTTCCTTGGAAAAACACTTTTCCGTTATCTGTCGTTGTTTCGTATCCCAATTCTTTCACTTCGTTCGCCACGATGGACTCGAGTCCCATTGCTGCAGTAGCGAGTAACTTATAGCTGGTCATATAAACGCCCTTTCTATATTGCGCAGTGCAATTTCTTGTGTAATGTTGCGGATGGCTTCAAGCAGTGCCGATTCACGTCAAATACACGATTTTTGTTCAACTAATCGATGTTTCATGCGTTGTTTAGTGTGCTATGTTCTTTCATATGAAGAAAAGCTCCCCGACAGGAGAGCCTTTCCGAAAAATAATTTAAGACCATTTAAAATTCTATAAGCCATGTTTTGTCTCCATGTACTCAAGCGGCCGAAGCCTCGTACTGGTGGATGGCAATCATCTATCTGCGGATCAGATCCGCCTCTTCCGTCGGTTCAATTCCCTTGGAAAAGTGCCCCTACCATAATTTGGGTTTCTCACTCGCGGGGTTTACCTCGTTCCACCTGCATAATTTCTTATGCAGCTCCGTCACTGTGGCACCTTCAGGGTATTTCGGCCATATCCGAAGACTTAGGCGTTCTACCCGCCGTCAGCTGAATAGCTGCCCCAGCTTATTGTTTCGCTGGGCGCGATCACTACGGTCATCGCAGATCCGTGTGAGCATGGACTTTCCTCTCCCGCAACAAGTGCAGGAGCGATTGCCAGAATTTTAAATGGCTAACTAAGTATACGCTATTCCTTGCCGCGTGGCAATGTTTTTACCTATTGTCGAGCTTGTTGCCAAACACATGGTTTTCCAGATGTGACAATCTCCGCAGAATATCAAAATTGGTCGTTCCTGGAGCGGGCGTCGCCTGTTTTTTTGGCGATTCCTCCAGCTCGGTACGCAAACGCCGGTTTTCATTTTGCAATTGTTCGATTTTTTTATTGTACAATTCATAGTCTTGGATGACCTCATCGAGAAAATGATCCACTTCATCTTGATTGTAGCCGCGCATTGCTGTTTTAAAGTCTTTTTCAAGAATGTCTTTTGCTGCATATTTAATGTCCATTCGAATCGCCCTTCCATTAAAAGAAACTTCGTGAATTTAGTTCATTCCTTACGGATAGTATAGCATAAGCGATATTTATCGTGTTCTGTGAACCGTGGATTCGGCTGCTTTTTTTCGTTTTTTCTGTTCGAGCCGCAATTCGCGCTTGATCAAATCGCTCATAATAGACTGCCTGACTTTCGTGTGCGCCGCCGCTTCTTTTGCAAACCCCGTCATGACCAAAGCCTGCGCTGGGTCTTTCATTTGGTGCTCATAGAGCTTTGCCGCATGCACCCACGCTTCCACTTCAACCGTGCCGCGAAGATGCGGTGCCGCTTCTTTGAACAATTGAAGCGCCTCTTCATTTTGTCCCTTGCGCTTTTTCTGGACCGCCAATAAGTAGCGGGCGAGAGCCCCGGCGTCGCCGCGTTCAAGCGTCACATGCTCGAGATATGCTGCGCTTTGGTCGAACTGCTTCAAGTCAGCATACCATTTCCCGATATTCGTATAAGCCCCGCTCGACTCGCTCGATAAATCCTCCATCAATAGGTCGGAAGAACGGATATAGAGTGAGACGAGCGACAAAATGTCCAATTCATTATGGTACAGCACTTTCGCAAGCCCTTCCGGAAACCCGCTTTTCACTGCATCAAGGTAAATCGCCGGAATCAGGTACCCAGGCACATCTCCACTCCTGGCAAAGCCGAGCTTCTGCTCTTCAATAACACTGAGCTTGAGGCGCTGTAATTCATTTTTCCAAATTCGCTTGGTCCCGTGGAAAAGATCAATCTGTTTCGGATCTGGCAGTTTCGGCAACACGCCTCTGTGCATTGTCCAGCGCGAGTGAAGCTGCGGCCAATCGAAGCTTTTTCCGTTATAAGAGAAAATGATTGAATCCTGTGCCTTCCATAAATTCGATTCATATAGAAATGCCGCTTCATGGGACGGTTCCGGCATGATCCATTGCGTCATTTCAAATCGGTCTTCTCGCCGCTCCAAAACGCCGAGCAGAAAAATATACGCACCTGTCCCGCCGAGTCCCGTCGTTTCCGTGTCGAAAAACACGAGCGGGTCATTTCCCGCCAGCTTGAACGGATGCTCGTATTCGGTTTTCTCCCATGCCGCAAGCACACGGTCAAGTTCCCCGAGCACAACATCTCCATGGCGATAATCGAACGGGTACTCGATTTTCTTCTCAAAAACAAACCCGAATTTATTTTCTTTCAATGTCAATCCGATTTCTTTCCATTGCTGTTCTTGAGGCGGGCGCGTCGGTGTGGTTTGCGGCTTTCGGGCTGCTGTTTTATTCTTCAGCATGCCTTTCATTTGCATCAGTTTTTTTTCAAAAGACATCCGCTCACCCCTCTTTTTCCAGTTCCTCGAGCAATTCGATGACACGCACTTTCATATCGAGTGCAGCATCCTGTGCGCCGATGCAAGACGGACAGCCGTCAAAACATGGGCATTCCGTGACATGCTGCCGCGCTTTTTCGAGCAGCGGCTGCCACAGGTCATAAATGCGCTCGCTAATGCCGATGCCGCCCGGATAGGAGTCATGAATAAAGAACGACGGCTGGTCGTTATGCGGCGATTTCACTTGCGGCACGACGTGGACATCCCGACGGTCGCATTGGACAAAAATCGGGATGAAACTTTCGATGGCATAAGCCGCCCCGGTCATCGTGTCCGACAAATCCGAGTCGCTGAAATTAGCCGGTTTATCGAAGCTCAGCCACGTCGAAGAAGTATGCAGCTCCTCGGCGGGCAGTGAAATCGGGCCCGAGCCGATATTGTCATGCGTATCGAAGCGGATTTTCTTGAATATCGTTGGCATCGCAAGAACCGCGACGTCGCCATAATAAACGTTCGCTTTATGGAGTGCACGGTATTTGTCTTCGCTGATCACTTTCAATTCGATCGCCAAGTTCGCGTCGGTGAAATAATCGACATCGACTTCGCGCACGTATGCTTTCTTTTCTTCCCAGTCCAAAATCTCCACTTGGAATTGGGTTCCCTGGTGCAGATAAATCGCTTCTTCGTGCAATAGCGTCATGGCGCTGAAGCGGTCCATCTCGCCGATGACTTTCGTATCGGCCGGAACCGATTGGTCGATGATGACGACATTTTCCTGAGTGGCCGAGCGCAAGGAAATGTCATGCGCCGGAAACCGGTCGCTCATCCAGTGCCAGCGGTCCGACGTCCGGACAAGAACGCCTTCTTCCTGAAGGTATTCAAGCAAGGACTGGACATCGAATTCACCGTACATATCATCTGACGAAAACGGCAGCTCGAACGAAGCGCATTTCAAATGGTCCATCAAAATGATGATGTTCTCTGGATGGATGCGCGCTTCTTCCGGTGATTGGTCGAGTAAGTATTCCGGATGATTGATGATGTATTGGTCGAGCGCTGTCGATTGTGCGACGTAAATGACGAGCGACTCATCCTGGCGTCTCCCGGCACGTCCTGCCTGTTGCCAGGCGCTGGCGATATTGCCGGGGTAGCCGGTCATGATGCACGCCTGGAGCTGGCCGATGTCGACACCGAGCTCGAGTGCGTTGGTCGACACGACACATTGGATCGACCCGTCACGCAATCCTTTTTCAATGGCACGCCGTTCAGACGGCAAATAGCCGCCTCGGTATCCTTTAATCGACTCATCTTGCAACTTATATTTGGTGATTTCGTTTAAATAAGTTACCAGCATTTCCACACGGACACGGCTTTTTGCAAAAACAATCGTCTGGATGCCTTGCTTGATGAGATAGGTCGCCAAATCCCTCACCTCGAGCACCGCGCTGCGCCGGACGCCGAATGTCGGGTGGACGATCGGCGGATTGTAGAATAGAATATGCTTTTTGCCTGCCGGCGCGCCGTTTTGGTCGATCAGCTCATGATCCGTATTGGTCAAGCTTTCCGCCAATTGCTTCGGGTTGGCGATGGTCGCCGATGTACAGATGAAGACGGGATCGCTACCGTAGAAGTTGCAGATACGCTTGAGCCGCCGTATGACGTGTGCCACATGCGTCCCGAACACGCCTTTATACGTATGCAGCTCATCGATCACTATATAATGAAGGTTTTCAAAAAGTGACACCCATTTCGTATGATGCGGCAGAATTCCGGAGTGGAGCATATCTGGATTGGTCATGACAATCTGGCCAGCTTTGCGCACTTTTGTCCGGATCGAAGGAGACGTATCGCCGTCGTAAGTATACGACAGGATCGACTGCTCGGTCTTTTCGATCAAATCGTGCAGGTCGCTTTTCTGGTCTTGCGCCAACGCTTTGGTCGGAAACAAATACAGTGCCCGCGCATTCGGGTCATTGAGGATTTTGTGGAGCACCGGCAAATGATAGCAATACGATTTGCCCGAGGCGGTCGGCGTAACGGCGGTGAACGATTTTCCTTGCTGCGAAAGATCGAACGCTTGCCTTTGGTGGGTATACAATTGTTCGATGCCTTTTTTTCGGAGCGCTTGCTTTAAACTATCGTGCATCGCTTCCGGAAAATCCGCATAACTCGCCGGTTTTTCCTGCTTTGTATGCCAATGGTAAATGCGTTCCATCATTTCCGGCTCCACTTTCCACTCTTCCAATATTTCCGGTATGGTCTTTTTGATCCTCATTGTTTCTCATCGCCCTTTTCATCTATCGCCGTAAGCAAGGTCTGTATCGTATATTGAGCTGCCTGTATCGTCTGGACAAAGCGCTTTTTGCTCGTTTCTTTATAGAAGCTTTGGACAAAAACTTGCCCCATGCCTTCTGCAGCATTGTCGATCTGTAATTTATGGACATATTTCGGTCGTTCTTGCTGGATATAATCAAGCGTCAAGTTTTTCCATTCCTCTATCAAACGATGCCAGTGGTCGGCATATGGTTTTACGTCTTGAAAAAAATCAGGTTCTGCGTCTTGCGCCCGCATCTCTTTAAAGCGATTGAGGCAAGATTCACATTCATCATATAATGCAGTAGATCGTTGTTTGAGGTCCATCATTGATTCCCACCTCCATAGGCATAAGTTTATCACAATCCTGTGCTCAATATGCAGTTTGCCGAACAGGCATTCTTTTCAGTTGGAGATAGCTCCAAAATCCGCTATTATTAGGAATATAGTTCGGAAACCTTTCATAATATTTGTCGTCTATCTGCGTGTGATATGATAAAGTAAGCGAGGTGTATCACGAATGGCAATCAATTATCCAAACGGCAGGAAATTTTCTCCCCCAAAGGACAAACCCGTCCCACAAAAGAAAAAGGATGTATCGTTCAGTAATCGCGGGAAAACTTTGGAAGACGAATTGAACGAAACGAATACGTATTATTTGCAGCGCGGACTGGCCGTTATCCATAAAAAACCGGTACCGGTTCAAATCGTCCGTGTCGAATACCCATCCAGAAGTGCCGCGGTTATCCGGGAAGCTTATTTCCAAGCGCCCTCTACGACCGATTACAACGGCTTGTGGCAAGGTCGCTATATCGATTTTGAAGCGAAAGAAACGGAAATCCGCACGTCATTTCCATTAAAAAACATCCATGAACATCAAGTCCACCATATGGCAGACATTCTCCAACACGGCGGTTTAGCTTTTTTAATCATCCGATTTTCAAGCTTAGACCGTTATTTCGTCTTGCCGTTCGAGACATTGGAAACGTATTGGAAAAGAATGGCGGCAGGAGGCAGAAAATCGATGACAATAGATGAAATTGAAGAATCTTCGATTGAAGTACAGCCCGGTGCTTTCCCGAGAATCGATTATTTATCCGTTCTCGATCAGCTAAAGCAATAGCATATACATGAAAGTGAGGAAGCGCTTGTGAGTGAAAAGAAAATATCGCGTGAAGAACGCAGAAAATCAATTGAACGGAAACGGAAAAATTCGAACAAAAAAAAGAAATCCGGAACTAAAACTTGGATCAAGCGAGGAATACTGGGCATCGTCGCATTGATTGCTGCCGGACTGCTATTCGGAATCGTCCTGTTTGCGGTTTATGCGAGCGGCGCACCGGAACTCGACGAAGAACTGTTGCGGGATCCGATCAGCCCGGTGTTTCTAGCGAATGACGAGGAAACCGAAATTCCCTTCTTCACCGCACAAAACCGGGAATATGTGAATTATGAAGACATCCCCTCTGTCTTGGAAGACGCCATTTTAGCAACAGAAGACAATCGCTTTTATGACCACTCCGGAATTGACGTCATCCGCCTCGGCGGTGCCGTCATCGCCAACATTACAGGCGGTTTCGGTTCCCAAGGGGCCAGCACCATCACCCAGCAAGTAATCAAAAACTCATTCTTGTCGAACGAAAAAACCTTGAAACGAAAAGCGCAAGAAGCTTATTTGGCTTACAAGCTGGAAAGAGAATACGACAAAGAAGAAATCTTCGAAATGTATTTCAATAAGATTTTAATGTCTGGAAACACGTACGGCTTTGGAACGGCTGCTGAAGAATTTTTCGGCAAGCCCGCTGGAGAATTGGAACTGCACGAAGCAGCGCTGCTAGCAGGTATGCCCCAAAGCCCGAACCGCTTTAATCCATTCAAAAACCCGGAAGCGGCAGAAGAACGCCGTGATATTGTCTTAAATTTGATGGAGCAGCACGGAAAAATCGATGCTGCGCAAAAAGAAGAAGCATGGAACACTCCGGTTGAATCTACTTTGCTGCCGGAAGACCAACGCAGACCAGCTGAGCAAAACACCGAGTACATTGCATTTATGGAAATGGTCGTCGATGAACTCGAAACACTTGATGGCGATTACTCATTGGATGAAGGCTTAACGATTTACACAACACTTGAACCTTATGTACAAGAACGTGTCAATGAAACGATGGCATCTGATTTATTTTTCGACGAGGAAGTCGAATCTGCAATGACAGTTGTAGACACTAAAACAGGCGCAATCAGTGCAGTCGGTGCCGCCCGCAAATACGAAGGCGATGTGCGCAGAAACTTTGCAACCTCCACTGACCGGGTAATCGGTTCGACGATCAAACCACTCGTCAGTTACGGGCCAGCAATCGAACATTTGGGTTGGTCTACGGGCCAAACGCTGGTCGATGAAGAATACTCCTATAGCAGCGGCCAGGAAATCCGCAATGTCGATGGCCAGTTCCTAGGACCGATGACATTACGTGAAGCCTTATACCGCTCACGCAACATTCCAGCGGTTAAAGCACTTGGTGAAGTCGGATCGGATAATGCCGCTGACTTTACACAGAAACTCGGTTTGGATTTCGGCGGCATTTATGAATCCGCTGCACTTGGCACACCTGAAAAACAAATCTCCACGGTCGACATGGCTGGCGCTTTCGCAGCTTTCGGCAACAACGGTGTCTTTACTGAACCGCACACCATCAAAAAAATTGTGTTCCGTGACGGTACGACCGAAGCGGTCGTCTCCCCTGAACCGGTAAACGCTATGAAAGACAGTACAGCGTATATGGTCACAGATATGTTGCGCGATGCCGTCGATCTTAGCGTTGATGGCGCGACAGGCAAAGAAGCAGCCATTAATGGACTTGATATGGCCGGTAAAACCGGTACGTCCAACTATGCTGAAGATGACCTGAGAAAATACGGCTTGGATGCCAGTTCTGCACGGGATGTTTGGTTCGCCGGTTACACGACCGACTACTCGATTTCTGTTTGGAGCGGTTATCCATCAGTTAGTACACCGATCGATACAGCTTCAAATGAACGATTGCTCGCACAGCGCCTATTCAAGCAGGTGATGAGCCAAATTTCATCACCGGAAACGGCAAGCTTCCAACAGCCGGATTCGGTCACTGAAGAAGTAATTGAAGTCGGCACAGAGCCTTTGCGCTTAGCAAGCCCGTTCACCCCTTGGAGCATGCGCAGTGAAGAATTGTTTGCCCGGGGGTCAGAGCCCAGTACAGTATCAGAGCGATTTGTGGCAGACCCTGACAGACCTTCTGGATTGAGAGCGGACGTCAGCGGCAATACAGCAAACCTAAGCTGGAGCTATGGCGACGCCGACGGCATTTCATTTGAAGTGTCGGTCAATGGCGAAGTCTTGACGACGACCAGTGATACCAATTATTCTTATAATGGCCTTGAACAAGGCGTCCCTTATACGTTCCGTGTCGTCGCCATCCAAAATGGCAGACGCAGTGAACCTGCTTCTACGACCATTGAAATTGCCCCTCCAGAGGAAGAAGAACCCGAGGAAGAACCGGTCGAAGAGGAACCTGTAGAAGAAGAACCGGTTGAAGAGGAACCGGTTGAAGAAGAGCCTGTAGAAGAAGAACCGGCTGAAGAACCAACCGAAGAAGAACCGACTGAAGAAGAGCCGGTTGAAACACCGGATGAGCCCGTAGATACACCAGAACAGCCAGAAGAGCCGGATTCCGAAGATGACGCAGCCGCTGACGAAGAAGAAAGTTCAAGCAGTAGCTCTTCATCCAGCAACAACGGTAACGGTGGTAACGGTAATAACGGCAACGGTAATAGCAACGGCGACAATGATGACGCTGAAGATAATAGCGGTAACGAGTCCAACCGTGAAGAAGAAGATGCTGCAGAATAATACGCTATGGCCATAACAAAGAACCCGCTCACCTAAAAGGTGAGCGGGTTCTTTTCGACTAAAAAACCGAACGGAAAGCGTTCTCCGTTCGGTTTCATGCTAGTGATGAGAAACGACATTGATATGCAATTTTCACTCTTGATGCTCGACTGGATACCCGATCTTTTGGCGGGCGATTTTCTTCTTCAGCTCACGGAATAATTGCTCAAGCTGGCGGTATGCTGCGTGATCGCTTTTTGAATTTTGGACAAAAGACAGCCTCTCTTGCTCATTCAACGGCGACGGTGAGGATTCGCCGAAAAGAATAACAAGTGTGTGCTTTAATTCCACGTATAATTCGCAGCCTTTTGATATTAACTGGCGGCAAGTTGTCGGCTCTCGTTCAAAGCAATTCTGAATATCTTGGGACAGCTCCTGCCACGATTCGTAAAACGGCGAAACCATTTCGTCAATTGATTTCTGTGACAAGTTCATGCTTTACAAGCCCTTTTTTATCCCGCTTTTTTCCTTCACGGCAGCGATCGAACAACGGACAGACGTGACATCCTGGATTTTGCGCTTTGCAATGATAGCGTCCGAAGAAAATGATTTGATGATGCGTTTTCGACCAATTTTCTGCCGGTGTTTTTTTCATGATCGTTTCTTCCACTTGCAAGGGCGAATCTTTCCAGCGGCATAAACCGAGCCGTTTCGAGACCCGCTCCACATGTGTATCGACCGCCAAAGCCGGTTTGTTGAAAGCGACGGAAACGACGACGTTGGCGGTCTTTCTGCCAACCCCTGGGAACGTCATCAGGGTATCCCGATCTTCCGGTACTTGGCCATTAAACTGCTCAATCATCATCCGGCTAAGTGCCTGGATATTTTTCGCTTTATTACGGAACAAACCGATCGAGCGGATGTCTTGCTCTAATTCTTCTAATGGCACGGAAATGTAATCTTCAGGTGTATGGTATTTCTGGAAAAGATCAGCTGTTACTTTGTTGACCAATTTATCGGTGCATTGTGCAGATAATAACACCGCAATAACCAGATCAAACGGATTCCGGTGAACGAGTTCACAATGGGCATCCGGAAACATATGATCCATTTCTTCCAAACAAGCCAACCATTCTTTTTTCGTCATCATCGTGTCACCTGCTAATTCCGCTCTTCCAGCCAGTTATAGAATTGCACTTTTTTGGCGGTGCTTTCCTGTGGCTGAATGCGGATGTTTTTTTCGCGGAACGAACTCGCGTGCCGGGATACTTGGCTGGACGTCCGGATGTTCTTTTTCTTCCACTCGAACAAAATCCGGTCCACGTAGCGCAAGCTGATTTTTTGTGAAATGACAGCTTCTTTCAATGCCATGCGGATCACGTCCGGCGTATGGCCATCCTGGTCCATCCACATGGAGATCGTCTCAATTTCCATCGGCGACAAAAAGCGCCCGAATTCCTGTTCAAATAGCTGGAATATCTCGCCTTCCTGCTCTTTTTGTGTATGCTCTTTTTCAGTTTGCGCTTTCAGCTCTAAACATTCCACCAACTTTTCCCATAAGGGCTGCAAAGAAATCGTTTCCGTCAGCATGCCCTCCACCGTTTCCTGGCGGATCGACAGGTAGCCTTGCTGCATCAACTTCTGCATCATCGTTGTCACGCCGTCGTGTGTGGCGGACATGCGCGACGCGATTTCTTCAGGCGTCGGAAAAACGTTCCCTGCCTGCTGGAAAGATTGGATTTGCAAAAGCAAAGCCGCTTCTTCATCGCTGATCTTCAAGCGCCGGTAAAACTGAAAAAAAAGCTGGGAAATGGTAACATTCCCCTGCTCAATCCACTGCTGCAATCGATCAGATTGTTTCATATCCCAACCACCTTTCTGTATGCAAATTTCTAGTTGTCTAAAACTATCAAGATAATTCGGAAAGCTGCGGAGACTCCCGCGGGAAAGCGCAGCAGTTTTGCTTTATATCTTCAAGTGAGGATTTTTTCAATTAACTAGTTCCTTATGGATAAAGACGGTTCAACAAACGTGGGAATGGAATCGATTCGCGCACATGTTCAGCGCCGCTGATCCAAGCCACTGTCCGCTCGAGTCCAAGGCCGAAACCGGAATGCGGCACTGCTCCGTATTTGCTCAGGTCCAGATACCATTCGTAAGCAGCTTCATCTAAATTATGCTCTTTTATACGCTGCTTCATCAATTCGTAATCGTGGATCCGTTCAGATCCACCGATGATTTCGCCGTATCCTTCCGGTGCGATCATGTCTGCACACAATACGACGTCATCACGCTCTGGATGCGGCTGCATATAGAACGGCTTGATCCCGATCGGATAATGAGTGATGAAGATCGGCATGTCGTAGCTCTCGGCTAATGCCGTTTCGTGCGGAGCACCGAAATCTTCGCCCCATTTGATGTCTTTAAAGCCATTGTCGTTCAGCCATTTGATCGCATCGTCATAAGTGACGCGCGGGAACGGCGCTTTGATTTTTTCAAGTTTGGTCGTGTCGCGCTCAAGACGCTCAAGTTCAATCTGGCAATTTTTCAATACCGATTGCACAATGTGCGCTACAAACTGCTCTTGGACTTCCAAGCTCTCAGCGTGTTCTACGAACGCCATTTCCGGCTCGATCATCCAAAACTCGATCAAGTGGCGGCGTGTTTTCGATTTCTCGGCACGGAATGTCGGGCCGAATGAGAACACTTTCCCAAGTGCCATCGCAGCCGCTTCCATGTACAGTTGGCCAGATTGCGATAAATAAGCATCTTCGTCAAAGTATTTGGTCGCAAATAGCTCCGACGTGCCCTCCGGAGAAGAGCCCGTCAAAATCGGCGGGTCCACTTTGACGAATCCGTTGTCGTTGAAGAATTCGTAAGTCGCACGAATGATTTCATTGCGGATCTTCATGATGGCATGCTGTTTTCTTGAACGCAGCCATAGGTGGCGGTTGTCCATCAAAAACTCAGTGCCGTGTTCTTTCGGCGTGATTGGGAAATCTTTCGCTTCGTGAATCACTTCAATATCTGAGATTGCGAGTTCATAACCGAACGCCGAACGCTCGTCTTCTTTTACTTCGCCTATCACATATAGAGAGGTCTCTTGCGTCAAGGCTTTCGCTTTTGCGAAAATCTCTTCGCCCGCTTCTGCTTTTACAACGATGCCTTGCACGAATCCAGAGCCATCGCGCAATTGAAGAAAGGCGATTTTGCCGCTGGAGCGTTTATTGGCGACCCAAGCGCCGAGTTTGATTGTTTGTCCATTATACTTTGCCATCTCGGCAATAGTGATTTTTTTCATCTGTAAAATAGCCTCCAAATATATAGTGCTTATTCTTGCCAATGTTTTTGAACAAATTCACTGATCCGTTCGACCGCTTGTTCCAGTACTTCAAGTGATGTCGCATAAGACAAACGGATTGTCGAGTGCGCACCGAACCCGGATCCTGGAATCACTGCAACGTTCGCTTCTTCCAACAAAGCTTTCGCGAAATCATCGACTGAAGAAAAACCGGTTTTTGCTACTGCTTCTGAGACATCCGGCAGCAAATAAAATGCGCCTTGCGGATGCAGTACGGTGAATCCTGGTATCGCTGCAAGTTTCGGAAAAATGGCTTCCAGACGGCTTTCGAATGCCTGGCGCATTTCCTCTACTGCATCTTGAGGGCCATTATAAGCTTCGATCGCCGCGTACTGCGACGTGGTCGCCGGGTTCGACGTCGAATGGCTCGCAAGGTCGGTCATCGCTTTGATCAATTCTTTATCGCCAGCAGCATAGCCGATCCGCCAGCCGGTCATCGAATGGGATTTTGAAACGCCGTTAATGAGGACTGTGCGTTTCTTGGCATCATCAGACAATTCAGCAACCGACGTATGGGTCACCTTGCCGTAGATCAATTTCTCATAAATTTCATCGGAAACGATCAAAATATCCGCCTCGCGGCAAACTTCCGCGAGTGCCTGCAGTTCTTCTTTCGAGTAGATCATGCCGGTCGGATTACTCGGCGAGTTGATGATCACCGCTTTTGTCCGGTCCGTAATCGCTTCCTGCAATTGCTGCGGCGTGATTTTATACGATTGGTTGGCAGTCGCTTCAATATATACCGGTACGCCTCCAGCCAATTTCACTTGTTCAGGATAGCTGACCCAATAAGGAATTGGAATGATGACTTCGTCGCCTTCATTCAACAATACTTGGAACAGTGTATAAAGTACATGTTTTGCCCCTATGCCGACCATGATTTCCTTTTGGTCATAGGAAAGCCCCTGGTCTCGCTCGAGTTTATCTTGTATCGCCTTTTTCAACTCTGGCAAACCACCAGCTGGCGTATATTTCGTCTTGCCTTCTTGCATGGAGCGGTTTGCTGCGTCCAGAATGTTTTGCGGTGTATTATAATCCGGCTCGCCTGCGCCAAGGCCGATCACATCGACGCCTTGTGCTTTTAATTCATTGGCTTTTGCCGTAATCGCCAATGTTGTCGATGGCGTTAATGTCTTTACACGATTTGCTAATGTCAACAAATTTCTCAACCCTTTCACAAATTCAGTATGCGTTTCCACCACGTGCCGTCTTCCGCCAACAGATACACATAGTTCAGGCGGTCCGATTCATTCAGGAAGGCAATTTCCCATACCGCTCCCGCACTTTCCATGCCGAGCTTCGTATGAAGGATTTTCTTCACTTCCATATCGGCTTGGACAATCTCGCGTGCTTGTTGCGCGGTTACTTGATCTTCCAGCATCAGCGTCTCCATTTCCCCGTCTTCAGAGACGAAAACCGCCTTTAATCTACCTTCTTCATCCGTCCCGAGAACCGTCACCGATTGCACAGCACTAGTATAGACATAAGCCCGGTCCACTTCCGAGAGGACCCCATCTGCCTCTACTTGTTCGATCGCTGCCTGCTCTGTTTCGGAAAACGGCTTATTGCCCAAAAATAAAATGATGAGGACGATTACAACGGCGAGCAAAGCAAGGAAGCCAACGATAAACTTCATCCATTCTTTCATATAATCACCTAGGTTTTATAAACTGTAAAAACCGCTTTTGTCTGGTCGTCTTTATCAAGCGCCAAACCAAACATCAAATCACGGTCCTTCAATGTCCGGTTTAATGCATCGACCACTTTGTACAGATCGGATTGGTAGTCGACTTGCACAGTCGTTAATACTTCGATTTTGGACTCCATTGTTCGGCACTTCCTTTCGATTGAGGGCGAAACTTTGTCCGCTTTATCCTGCTTTAACGGTCCGTAAGACTCTCACTTCTTTAAGCGGGAGATCAACGGGCCGTAAAAGTCCGATTGGATCAACTTACAATCAGTGGGGAAAAGAATCCCCATTGATCGAAGTTTCTCTTTATCCTTGCTTATTATACCAATGTTCAATATCCGTTACCATCTTTTCCAAAGACACTTTCGCTATCGGCACATCCGGCAGAGCCTGCAGAAATTCCTGTCCGTAGGATTTCGTTTCGATGCGGCGGTCGAGTACGATAAACAAACCTTTATCATTTTTCGAGCGAATCAGACGGCCGAATCCTTGACGCAGACGCAGCACCGCTTCCGGCAGTGCATAATGCAGAAACGGATTGATGCCTTCTTTCGAAATAATGCGTGACTTCGCTTTGAATACCGGCTCTTCGGGTGACGTGAATGGCAGCCTAACGACGACGACCGCGCGCAACGCATCTCCCGGCACGTCGACGCCTTCCCAGAAACTATTCGTTCCGAACAACACCGATTTTTGGAAGCGCTGGAATGATTTCAGCAGCTTCATCCGGCTTCCTGATGACATGCCTTGTGCAAATAGCATATAATCGTCCAATAACTGAGAATCCTGAATCAAATCGACAGTTTTTCGGAGCATGTCCTGTGACGTAAACAGCACAAAACAGCGGCCTTCCGTCACCAGCACCGTCTGCGAAACAGCATCCGCCACCGATTCGATGTATTCATGCTGGGCGACTTGCTGAATGTCCGGCATATCTTCTACGATATACACTTTTGCCCCGCTGTAGAACTGGTCGGCCGGCTCAAATTTCTCGATGGGCACATGAAGCGGAATGCCCAACTGGTTGACGATAAAGCGTTCGTTCGACGGAACGCTCATCGTTCCCGAAAGCCAAATAATCGCTTTTTCTCCGCGTGCCTGCCCCACCACTTTATCGACGAGCGAAGCCACTTCATACGGCCGCTTGTACAGCGACAAACTAGTCGGCATGCTGCGCAGGTCGCCTTCGACCCAAGAAACTTCGTCTTCTTTCGGAAAAACGAAGATTTCACTGAATTCCACAGCTTTAAGCAATAATTCTTCTGTCCAATAGCGGAAGTCCGCAATGATAAGCCGGTCGGCCATCGTCAATTCCGTAAAACGCTCGGCTTTTTGCAAAATCGTCTGAGCCATATCGATCCAGCTGTTCAAAAAGCGCAGCAACTCCAAAAATTGCTCCCGCTCGAAATTCAGCTCATCCAACAATGCGGCGCATTTTTTCTGGCGGCTATTGTGGAATTTCTCTTGAAAAGCTTGCGCCAAGTCGAGTGAGATGACATCGAACAAACTGGTATATTTCAAAAACAGCGACTCCATTTGAAGCAACTCCGGCACCCTTGCAAACCGCTGCGCTTCCGCAACACGGTAAAATGAAGCAAATAGCTGGTTTTCATCAAAACTCCCAATCTGCCCGAAGACGTAGCGCCACTGTGTGTAGACAAAAGTCTTCTCCTTATGGGCGACTGCTGCTTGCACAACTTGGTGCGCTTCATCCCATATGTAAGCATCGACATTTTTCAGCACTGAGCGCTTTTGCGTGTGGGGGTTCAACAAAAAGGCATGATTTGTCACGATGACATGGGCGTGTTCTGCCTCAGTCAACGCGTATTCATAAAAATCAACTTTTTTTTCTTCGCGGGACAATTTGCGCAAATGCGACCGCCTGACTTTATCAATCAGCAATTGGCCGCCACTCGATGCGTTCAATTCATTCAAATCACCTGTACGGGTCGCAGTAAGCCATACGAGAATTTGCATGATGGTAAAGGTTTCATCGTAGGATTCATCGTCTCCGTGAAGCAAATCGAAAAAGCGGCTCAAGTCGATGTAATGTGTCAGTCCTTTAATAAGTGAAACGCGAACTCCTGTTCCTAAAAACTGTTCAGCCAGTTTGACTTCTTTTGATACGAGCTGATCTTGCAGATGTGTCGTGTACGTACTGACCACGACCTGTTTGCCGGATTCAAGCGCATAAGAGGCGGCCGGCAGCAGGTACCCGAGTGTTTTTCCCATTCCGGTCGATGCTTCAATCACAAGTTCTTTGCGCTCACGGATCGCTTGATCGATCGATCGCATCATCGCCACTTGGCTCGGCCGATTTTCGTAATTCGGCATGATTTTTTCCAGCCCGCTGCGCCAATCAGTAAGCGGTTCTGACGATTCTAATCCTTCACGACTGGTTTTCGGGACGATCGGAATGCCGCGGAAGTGCTTGAAGCGGTCCGCTTGGCTATTGCGCTTTTGCTGGGTGATTTCAAACAGCAAACGCGACAAATCCGATTTTAACTGGAAAGAACGTTTATGCAGCAGCACCAGCGTGTCGTACGGAAGTTCCACCAGCGCCTGTTTGGCTTTTAAAAACAATTCCGCCGTCGCAAAGGCATCATCATCTGCACGGTGTGCGCTCTCGAGCGCAATTCCTTGTTCTGCCACGATGTCCTGCAATTTATAGCTGAAGGCGGTCGGATAGACGAGGCGCGCGAGTTCCACCGTATCCATCGCAAGCCCGTGCCACATCGGCAGTCCTGCCCGCTTCAATTCCGCCTGAAGAAACGGCAAGTCGAAATGGATGTTGTGGGCGACAAAAATTGTGCCTTCTAAGCGGCTATATACTTCTTCCGCATGCGATTCGAACGGTTCAGCATCTACAACATCCTGCTCGGTAATATTGGTCAAGTCTTGTATGAACGCAGGGATTTTGCGCTGCGGATTGATAAATTTCGTATATGTATCAGTAATTTCGCCATGTTCGATTGTAACCATTGCCAGTTGGATAATCCGATCACCTTTTGCAGGGGAATGGCCCGTTGTTTCGATATCAACAACGATATATTTTTGGGAATTCATATTAACCCCTCTTTCTCAGGTGGTTCTCTCACGAAAAATTGTAACATATTCCCCGCCTGTTCGCCGGCTCCAACACTATGAAAAAAATAAACACCGCAATTAGGAAATCGTGCATTCCTGTTGCGGTGTTTTAGAGCTGTATTGTTACATGATTGTTGCTTCTGGCTCATAATGGATGATTTCTTTGATTGAATTGTCTGTATTCATGATCGCCACTGTCGGCTTATGGTCGCGTGCATCTTTATCCATGACATATCCGTAAGACAAGATGATGACGATGTCGCCACGTTGGACGAGGCGTGCCGCTGCACCGTTGACACAAATAACGCCGCTACCGCGCTCTCCGGCGATGATATATGTTTCAAAGCGGGCGCCGTTATTATTGTTGACGATGTGGACTTTCTCGTTCGGCAGCATGCCGACTGCATCCAGAAGATTCTGGTCGATCGTGATGCTACCGACATAATTCAAATCGGCTTCTGTCACAGTGGCACGGTGGATTTTGGAATTGAGCATCATTCTAAGCATAGGTCAGTTCTCCTTTAAAGTGAAAATGATATTGTCGATAAGACGGGCGCGCTCGAACTGTACAGCGAGCGCCAAGATTACTTGTCCGTTCGGGTCCGGCGTCAAATCGGGATAAGAAAGCAGTTCAATATAATCGATAACGCCTGACGTTTCGGCCTGAAGGAACTGCTCCATTTCAGGAACGGGGTTGCGGCCTTGTTGGGCAGCTGTTTTCCCTTGCTGCAAAGCTTCATAAAGCATCGACGCTTCCTTGCGCTCCGGCTCACTTAAATACACATTGCGCGAGCTTTTCGCCAAGCCGTCTTGTTCACGGACCGTGGCGACTCGGTGTATTTCCATCGGAAAGTTGAAATCGCGCACGAGCGATTCGATGATAGCCAACTGCTGGGCGTCCTTCTGGCCGAAATAGGCGATGTCGGGTTCAGCGAGGTGGAATAACTTCGTCACCACTTTCAAAACGCCATCGAAATGGCCGGGCCTGCTCGCACCACATAGAACGGTTGCAAGCGATCCAGCGCTTATCGAAAGCTGTGATTTGCGCGGATACATCTCCTCAGCAGACGGTGCAAAGATCACATCGACTCCTGCTTTTTCCGCTAGCATGCTGTCTCGCTCGAAATCGCGCGGGTAACGATCAAAATCTTCATTTGGCCCGAACTGTGCCGGATTGACGAAAATGCTCATGACGACTTGATCGTTTTCCGCTTTCGCCTGTTCGACGAGCGACAAATGTCCTTCGTGCAAGAAACCCATCGTCGGCACCAACCCGATTGATCGGCCACTATTTTTCACTTCCCTGACCCACGCTTTAAAATCCTGTAAACTTTTTACCACTTGCATGTTTTCCTCTCCTTTTTAGGAGAAAACCATATAAAAAGCCTTCTGTCGAAAGACAGAAGGACAGAAAATTCCAATTCGGTTTCCTCCGTCCCTGTCATGCGCTGATCAAGGCAGATTTGTATACAATTGTATTTGCTGTCTTGCGTTGCTGCGGTGCAGTTCACAGTGGATACTGCCCGTTATTTTCACTATAGCAGAATTTCCTGAACTTGCCTATATCCATTACTTCAGTTCGATATCAGCCGAATAAATGCCATGGAGCTTGCCGTCTGCCGTTCGGAGCTGCAAGACGCCGTCTTCTGTAATCCCTTCGGCAATGCCTTCCAAAGTTTCCCTGGACATCCGCGCTCGCACCGCTTTGCCGATCGTTGCCGAATGCCCTTCCCATAAATGTTTTAACGGGGAAAATCCATGCTCGATATACATGTCAGTATACAGTTCTAAGCATCGCAAAATTTCCTGCGCCAATTCACGGCGGTTCACCACAGTGCCCGATTCCAAGCTTAACGAAGTGGCGATGTCTTGGACTGATGGGTCGAAATCATCCAGCTGCTGATTGACGTTGACACCGATACCGATGATCAGCGCCTGAATGCCGTCCGCATCCGACTGTAGTTCGGTTAAGATGCCTGTTGCTTTTTTCGCACCGAATAAAATATCATTCGGCCATTTGATCATCGGCTCAAGCCCTGTGACTTGTTGTATAGCCCGGACGACCGCGACGGCCGCAACTAGCGTAAACTGAGGGGCTTTATGTGGCGGAACATTCGGCCGCAGTATGATACTCATCCAGATGCCTTTGCCATGTGCGGAATCCCATTTTCTCATCAAGCGCCCTCTGCCTTCGGTCTGCAGCTCTGCGATGACGACCGTTCCGTCCACTGCTCCTTCTTGGGCTAATTTGTGGGCGACGATTTGCGTCGACGCACATTGCTCCAAATGAGTAATGTGGCCCCCGATTTTTTTTGTATTGAGCCCCGTCTGGACAGAAAAGGCTTCCAGGTTATCCGGGCTTTTCTTGACGCGATAGCCTTTTTTGCGGACCGAATCGATTTCATAGCCCATCTCTTCTAGCTCTTTCATATGCTTCCATATGGCTGTCCGGGAAATGCCGAACTCCTCTGCCAGTTGCTGGCCCGATACAGGCTCCTCGCCAGCTTCTAGCAAACGTTTCGCCAATTTATGTGTGACGGTGATATTCATCAATAAACCAATCCTTTATCCGTTCTTTGTCATTGGCTAAACGGCGATTTACGACCGCTTGCTCAATTTGCAAGATCCATTCTTTCAACCAGGAACCGGCTTTTCGCCCTGTCCATTCCATCAGATCGCGGCCATTGACCGCCAATTCCGATTTCGAGCGGACTGGCAAGGCAGCTTTTCGCTCATTAATGGCATCATCCTGATGGACAACAGTTTGTGCAATCGCCAACTGGCGCTCCGTATACTGATAATAAACCCAATCATCCCAAACTACCAGGCGGCTTGCTTCAAGTGCCCGCTGCAAATCCTTCTTGTCGTGATTAGAGAAGCGGTATGCCCCTATGACCTCAAACTGTTTGTCGTTGTGGTGCAGAAGATAAAACCAACCGGATAAGGCATCATTAGACGATGGGAACATCGACCAATCAAGCGCAAACAAATCGCCTGCCGGGAGAGACTCATTGAGCCCGGTTTCGAGCAAATAGCCCATGCTTAGCTTCGGTGCAGGGGATACCATCACTTTATCCAGTTCGGCTTTGATCCGTTCAATTGCCACTGAGCGGATTCTCTCTGCATGTTGTATGATGGCCAGTAAAGTATCAGGGTCAATGCGAAACTCCAGTTGCCCCGAAAAGCGGATTGCCCGGAGCATGCGCAACGCATCTTCATAAAAGCGTTCTTTTGGATTTCCGACCGCCCGAATAAGCCCGGCTGCCAAATCTTCCCTTCCTTCAAACGGATCGATAAGGTCCAATTGCTCCGTCATCGCCATCGCATTGATGGTGAAGTCGCGGCGCCGCAAATCTTCCTGTAAGGAATTTACAAACTCCACTTTATCTGGACGGCGGTTATCCGAATATCCGCTTTCGGTCCGGAAAGTGGTCACTTCGGTTCCCGCGCCGCCAATAAGGACTAGTACAGTGCCGTGCTCGATGCCAGTATCCACCGTCCGCTCAAATAAAGCTTTCACTTGCTGCGGTGTTGCAGAAGTAGCAACATCGATGTCATGTGGCGTCACGCCACGCAAATAGTCCCTTACTGCACCGCCGACCATATACGCTTCAAACCCCGCCAGCTTTAAGCAGGCGATGATGGTTTTTGCATTTTCCATCAGCTATCCGCCTTTTTTAAAAGACGCGCATAGAGCGCTTCGTATTCGGCTAGGATTTTCTTGGAACTGAAACTCTGTGTCGCAGTTTTTAAGGCAGCGTCGCTCATCCGTTGATAAAGCTCTGCGTCGCCCAAGATCTTTATGGCAGCATCCGCTGCAGCGTCGCTATCGCCCAGTTCGACCAAATAACCATTTTTACCCGGTTCGATAATTTCCGGAATGCCGCCTATGCGCGTTCCAATCGCTGGAACGCCGCAAGCCATCGCTTCTAGCAGCACTAAGCCGAACGCTTCTTTTTCCGACATCAGCAATTTCACATCACTCATGCTGTACAATTCCGACAAGTTGTCGCGTTTTCCGAGAAACAGCACATCATTTTCCAAATGCAGTTCTTTGACGAGTTGATGGATCCAGCTTATTTCCGGTCCATCACCGACGAGCAGCAATTTGGCATTGAGCGCTTCCCGCACTTTTGCAAAAGTATAAATAACGTCTTCGACCCGTTTCACTTTGCGAAAATTCGACACATGAATCAAAACTTTCTCGTGCGCTTCGATGCTAAGTTCCTGTTTTAACCCAGCTGAATCGCGTACATGATATTCCCGTTCATCCACGAAATTATGGACCGTTTCAATTTTTTGGTCAGGAGCGATCATTTCGTATGTTTGCTGTTTCAACGAATCTGAAACTGCCGTCACGATATCCGATTTTTCAATGCCGTAGCGGATGGCGTCTTTCAGCGAGCTGTCCGTCCCGAGAACGGTAATATCAGTCCCATGCAAAGTCGTCACGATGCCGATGTCGGAGCCGGCCATATCGCGGCCCAAAATCGCACAGACTGCATGCGGGATGGCGTAATGGACATGCAGTAAATCAAGCTTTTCGTTTTTGATCACTTCCGCAATTTTGGTAGCAAGCGCAATATCGTAAGGGGCATATTGAAATACTGAGTAGCTGTTGACGTCCACTTGGTGGCTGAATATATTGGCGTACATCCGGTTCAGACGAAAAGGCGTACTGGATGTGATGAAGTGGATTTCGTGGCCTTTTTCTGCCAGCATCTTTCCAAGTTCCGTCGCCACTACGCCAGACCCGCCGACCGTCGGATAACACGTAATTCCGATTTTCATTTTTCGCACAGTTTTCTCCTCCTATTTCCGGCGCTCGCTTAGGAGCCGCCAATCGACCAAGCCTTTTTCCAGACCTTTCAGGAGGACCTCAGCTGTTCCCATATTGGTCGCAAGCGGAATTTGATAGACATCGCATAAACGGATCAATGCCGTGACATCCGGTTCATGTGGCTGCGCCGTCAGCGGGTCACGGAAAAAGATGATCATATCCATATCGTTTTGTGCGACCATCGCACCGATCTGCTGGTCACCGCCATGCGGCCCGGATTGGAAGCGGTGTACGGAAAGCCCCGTCTCATCGATTACCCGTTGGCCTGTCGTTCCCGTCGCATATAAAGTGTGTTTGGAAAGAATCGGCTTATAGGCCGTCGCAAACTGTATCAAATCATCTTTTTTTCGGTCGTGGGCAATCAATGCGATGTTCATCCAATCGTCTCCTCTAGGCGATGATGTGCTCAAGGCCATAAATTAATTGTTGCTTTTCCATTACTTCCCTTATAGACAAACTAACTCCGGACATGAACGAGCCGCGATTGAACGAATCATGGCGGATCGTCAACAGCTGACCTTCCCCCCCCATGAGCACTTGCTGATGGGCGACAAGGCCCGGAAGCCGCACACTATGTATTCGCATGCCTTCGTAATCTGCACCGCGTGCGCCTTCCAATGTTTCTTTTTCATGCGCATGGCCCTGTGGATGAGCAATTCTCTCTCTACTCATCAGATGGGCTGTTTTCATCGCTGTTCCAGACGGCGCGTCGAGTTTTTGATCATGGTGCATTTCGATGATCTCGACATCCGGCAAATATTTGGCCGCCTGTTCGGCAAACTTCATCATCAATACGGCACCCACCGCGAAATTCGGGGCGATGATGCAGCCGAGTCGCGAAGCTGTTGCAAGTTCCGTCAACTCTCGCAACTCATCTGTCGAAAATCCGGTTGTTCCGACAACCGGGCGAATCCCCAGCTGCAACGCTTGTTTTGTGTGGGCATAGACGTGCTCAGGTGTGGTCAAATCGACGAGCACATCCGGTAAACAGTTCTTGTGAAGCTCAGCCAAGTCGGTGAAGACCGGAACTTGGAAACTTTCCGGAAACAACCCAGTATCGGCTAAGGTTTTGCCTATTTCTTTGTAATCAAGTGCTGCCACCAATTCCATGTCGACATTTTCCATTACGGTATGTACTGCTTCTTTGCCCATTTTGCCACGTGCTCCGGCTATCGCTACTTTTATCGTCATGATTGCTCTTCCTTTCTTGTCCAACGGTCTTTGTCCCGAGTTTGAAACTTATCCATCACACGGTCATGTGCTTCCTGCAAATCGATATCGAGTGAGTTGGCCATGCTGATCAAGACAAACAGCACATCGCCCATTTCCTCTTCGATATTCTTCTCGGCTTCTGTCGCTTTTTTCTTTTTCGGACCGTAGACATGATTGACTTCCCGTGCCAGTTCGCCGAGTTCCTCAGTCATCCGCGCCAGCATTTCCATAGGCGCAAAATAACCTTCTTTGAACTGGCCGATATATTCGTCCACATCACGCTGCAATTGCCGCATGCTTTTTTCATCGCCCACTGTCATCACACTCCTCTTTCAATCGTAAAGAAAAGGAAGGTTATTGTCAAAATCGGCATTATGACAGATAATACAGAAGTTGACGAAAGGGTGATTTTAAATATGAAAGAACTACAGTTGAAAAATATCTTGTTCATCGTTCTAGGCTCAGCTATTTATAGTTTTGGTTTCGTGCATTTTAATATTCAAAATGAGCTCGGGGAAGGCGGTTTTGCCGGAATTACATTAATACTGTACTTCCTGTTGAATTGGGACCCGGCATTGATGAACTTATTGCTGAACATTCCGTTGTTTTTTGTCGGCTGGAAATTGCTCGGGCGCAAAGTGTTGCTCAATACCATTATTGGAACGGTTGCGGTTTCCGTGTTTTTGAAAATCTTCCTTATATACGAAATACAGATTCCTCTACGCGACGATTTGTTCCTCGCTGCTTTATTTGCCGGGGTGTTCATCGGTGTCGGGCTTGGCATCATCTTCCGTTTTGGCGGGACGACCGGTGGAGTCGATATCATTGCACGGCTCGTCCAAAAATACATCGGCTGGAGCATGGGCAAGACGATGTTCCTCTTCGATGCACTGGTCATCATGCTGTCTTGGCTGACATTCCTCGACTACCGCTCCATGATGTATACGCTGGTAGCTGTATTCGTCGGGGCGCGAGTCATTGATTTCGTGCAGGAAGGCGCGTATTCGGGGCGCGGCGCTTTAATCATTTCCAACTCACAAGAAGAAATCGCCAGCCGCATCGCAATCGAAATGGACCGCGGCATTACTATATTAAGAGGTTATGGCCATTTCACCAAAGAAGAGCGGGAAGTGTTGTATTGCGTCGTTGCACGCAATGAACTGGTCCGGCTGAAGAATATTGTCAATTCGGTAGACCCGCACGCCTTTGTCTCCTTGATTGAAGTGCATGACGTCATGGGCGAAGGATTCACACTCGATGAACAAAAGCAGCCGATTTAGCAATTGAACTGCAATGGAAGCATCAAAAAACGGGCGGGAAAAGCGATCGCTTTTCCCGCCCGTTTTATTTTTATGAACGATTCATACTAGTGTAGATCAATAGCAAGCGCGCAAGTTCGATGACTGCGACAGCAGTTGCTGCTACATAAGTCATCGCCGCAGCGTTCAATACTTTTTTCGCATGGCGTTCTTCTTCATTGCGGATGATGTTATGCGATAACAATTCATTCATCGCCCGGTTAGAAGCGTTGAACTCGACCGGCAATGTGACCAATTGGAACAATACCCCGATTGCCAGGAGTACGATCCCGATCAACAAAGCCCCGCTCATTTGCGCGAACAAACCAATCATGATGAATACCCAAGACATATTCGATGAAATATTGACGACTGGTACTAAACGGTGGCGGAAACGCAAGAACGAATAATCCGTCGCATCTTGAATGGCATGGCCGACTTCATGGGCAGCTACCGCTGTACCAGCGACAGAAGGCTCATGATAGTTATGGCTGCTTAACGCAACCGTTTTTGTCATCGGGTTGTAATGATCGCTCAACATGCCCCGGCTTTCAACGACTTTGATGTTATGAAGGCCATTCTGGTCAAGAATGATACGCGCCACTTCAGCACCGGTATGCCCGGATGTTGACCGGACTTTAGAATATTTCTTATACGTACTTTTTAATTTCATTTGAGCCCAGATAGGCACAATCAACAAGACGATAAAATAAATCAAATAGCCGCCCAATCCCATTATATTGATCAACCTCTCTTTTTGTTTCTATAAGCCTATTTTACTTGTTTTTCCCACTCACGGTCAACTGATACGCGCGTCGCTTCATGACGATTCAATGAAGCGACGACCCACGCAAATGCAATGCAGGCAATCGACAGCCAAAATGTAAAATAGCCGATTTGCGCACTGTATTCACTCAAGCTCGAGTAAATCGGCATCTGCCCAAACACATAATCAATGACGTCGTTATGCAATGTCCAAATTGCTGCCAGCGCAACAGAAACATAGCCGAAGCGGTAATGGTCGATATAAAGCACAGCTTGGAGTGCCATCGCAAAATGCGAAGCAACCAGCATCCACCCGAGCCAGCCGATAGAGCCTGTTTGCCAGAGCGTCAGTAAATTCATGACAACCGCCCATAATCCGTACTTGATTAATGTGACGAATGCTAAAGCCTCAAGCAGTGAATTGCGTTTCCCGACGATCCATAGCCCCAGCACAATGGTGAAAAACAGGCTGGCTGTCGGACTATCCGGTACAAAGATTAGAAAAATCGGCTCAGTGATGCGCAATTGCCAGCCATACCAAATATAGCCATAAATCGTTCCGCCTAAATTAACGAAAAACAATAAGATTAAAAAAGGGCGGAACATCAGCCAAGCAGAAACTTTCGCAACGAACTGCAACATGAAACCTTCCTTTCTTGTGCAGAAAAAAGAGCCGGTTTCCCGACTCTTTTCTTTTGCCAACTTATTCAGCTTCGAGTCCAGCTATGAACTCAGCCATAACTTGCAGATCTTCTTCAGATCCGTCTTCCCAAGATGGCGGCATTACTTGTGCTCCATCTCTTTCGATACCGTTTACAGCAATTTCAGCGATTTCTTCAGGTGACAAGCCAGTTCCAACTAATGTCGGTCCGACAGCCCCTTCTAAATTATCACCGTGACAACTGATACATGAAGATTGGGTGTAAATTTCATATCCCGGATCTTCTGTATCGATTTCTGCTTCTTCTGTAATCTCGCCTTGGCGTGCCGCTGCTTCCCAGTCATGGTTAGCGACGGATTCATAAGTCAAGAAAATGATCGAAGCGATTCCCAGAAGCATAAAGCCTGTCGGCAATGGACGCTTAGATGGGCGTCGTTCCGGTCCGCGATCGAGGAATGGTGCTAACATCAACGCACCGAATGCAAGACCCGGTATGATGATGGCGCCGACGACGTTAAACGGTCCGGACGCAAATTCATATTTCAATAATTGGTATAAGAACAAGAAATACCAGTCTGGCAATGGAATGTATGCTGTGTCTGTCGGATCAGCCTGGCCTTCAAGAGGCGAAGGGTGGGCGACAGTCAAGAGCAAGTATCCAATCAAGAAAACCGAACCGATCATCCATTCTTTCAAAAGGAAGTTCGGCCAGAAGGCTTCTGTTTTGCCAGGATATTCGGAGTAATCTTTCGGGATATTCGGCTTCCGAAACTCTTTGCTCGGTACGCGGGAATCCCCTACAAATTTCATCCCTTTTCCACGGTGCATAGTGTCCCCTCCTTAAAATCCTTGGTTAAGGATGAATTACAATGGTCCTGAAATACCTTGTCTTCTAATCATGATAAAGTGTGCTGCGAGCAACCCAAGCAAAGCAGCAGGCAAGAAGAAGACGTGGATCGCGAAGAAGCGCGTCAATGTTTGAGCTCCAAGGATAGCTGTATCCCCTGCAAGCAAAATTTTGATGGTTTCGCCGATTACCGGTACAGAAGCTGCAATTTCAATCCCAACTTTTGTTGCGAACAATGCTTTCATGTCCCATGGAAGCAAGTAACCTGTGAAGGAAAGACCAAGGATTACGCCGAATAGCAATACTCCAACGACCCAGTTCAATTCACGAGGTTTCTTATATGAACCTGTAAAGAATACTCGCAGCGTATGAAGGAAAATCATAACTACTACAAGAGAAGCTCCCCAGTGGTGCATACCACGCACAATTTCCCCAAAAGCGACTTCATTCTGGAGATAATAAACCGACTGCCAAGCATTTTCGATATCGGGTACGTAATACATCGTAAGGAACATACCAGATAAAATTTGGATGACTGTGATAAAGAATGTCAGCCCTCCGAAACAATAGACAAATGCTGAAAAGTGGTGTGCGGGGTTTACGTGCTCAGGTACTTCATGGTCTGCAATATCACGCCAGATCGGCGTGATGTCCAATCGCTCGTCTACCCAATCATATAACTTGTTTAGCACTGGTGTCGTACCCCCTAACTATTAAACTAAAGTATTTTCTTTTACTGCTCCGATGGCTACAAAACCATCTTGGTCTTCAACATCGAACTCATCAAGAGGGCCGATTGGCGGCGTACCTGCAATGTTGGCACCGTTTTTCTCGTAGCGGCCAGCGTGGCACGGGCAGAAAAATTGTGTCGGGTGTTCTGCATCTCCACCCCAGTTAACTGTACAACCCAAGTGCTTGCAGACAGGTGATAGCGCGATTAGCTTATCTCCATCTCTGTAAACCCAAGCAGAGTTCGTGACGTCAGATGTATACCAGCCATCAACTTGTTCGTATGAAAAGTCAACTCTTACAGGTTCCTCTGTAATCTCAGAAACCGCTTGGCCAGTTAATACATAATCCCCGGCGTCTTTTTGCTGAAGAACTGGATCCACTGCAAAGCGAACCATTGGCATTAGCATCCCTGCTGCCATGAAACCGCCCACACCTGTTAGTGTGTAACCTAAAAATTGGCGTCGTGATACACGATTATTACTCATCCTTTTCCCCCCTCTAACATTACAAGGTCAGTCCAATGGACATACTCATTCAGATATAATTACTAGGACAACCTAATGATATATCAATCAAAACTCAAGGTCAATATCGCATTCAGCTGAATGGAACACTTTGTGAACATTTCATGAATGATGTGTCCATTCTTTCATAAACAGCGGCAGCACTTGCCGCAACTGGTCTTCCATTACCGATTTCTTGAATGTTTGGTCCATATCCCCTGTAGGAATCGCCGGCAGCCATAAAACATTCGGTAAATCGTCCAGGGCGCGCCACTGGGCATCCGCTGTCAAATAAAACACATGTTGGAAGCTGGTTTTGCGAAGTTCCGCCTGCAAGTCCACGGCAAGCTTTGTTCGGTCCGACTCCCGGGCATAAGAAACAGGCGGAAACAAAAGAATCCGCCCTTTGAATTGTTTTTCCAATATAGCAGTCAAAGATTGCATATATTCGGATGCATTGGCGCTCGCTTTCATGCCGTTTGCACTTAAGTCTAGTTCAATCAACGGGATAACCGCCGTATCAACATATTCTTTCTGGCCCACATATTGATCAATGTCTTTGCTCGTAAAATGCATGCGTTGATTCACACTCCATCTCTTTTCATCGATTTCACTGTAGCGAGCAGAGCAGAGAGCTCAAAGAATCTGTCTTTATCGCCCGCATCCAATGCTTCATCGATTTTTTTCAGTATCGTTTCTACCTGATAGGAAGACAAGCTTTCATTCAATACTTGCTCCGCTAATAACCGGTCCTGTTCGCTCACAGCCGCCCCTTTAGGCAAATGTGGATTTTCCTCAAGCACTGCCAAGTAAAGCGGAACTGGCGGTATGCTCGGGAAATTCAATTGCACATACAGTGCTTCTTCCGGGTTGAGCCTGAGGTCGTGGAACGACTTCTCGGCATCTGCTGTCATCAGTTTTCCTTTATAGAATTGAAACGGTATCTCTTTGGATTCCGTTGTGGACATGACCATCGCACGGGGACAATAATGCGCTTCCTCTACAAAATGCGTTTTCTCCAATAATTCATCATTGCTCAATAAATAATTGAGGATCCAAATGCATTCACGTCTTTTCATCTTATAGGACCCAAGGAACCAACGGACAAATTGTTTTTTCTCGCCTACAGAAACGGATGCGGTCATAATGTCTCCCCCTTTCAGTCAAACGATTGAAGCCAATCAAACCATTGCGGATTTTCCGGCTCCAACGCCTGCAGCTCTTTGATTATTTCGAGAGCGCGTTCCCGTTTCCCTTCTTCCACTAAAAATAACGCATATGACTCAAGGAAACTTGCATCGTCGGAAAATGCTGGATGGGCTTTTTCGTAATATTCCAGTGCCAGATCGAATCGCTCGGTCCGATTATACGCTTGTGCAATCATCGGATAAAGTGCGTTCCAATCATCTCCGCTCTCGACAGCCATCGACGCGAGCTCCAATAGCTCCTCATCCTGCTCTTCGGCATGGAAATACGCCATCAATACATAAAGAGCCTCCATATATTCCGGGTCGAGCGCGATTGCTTGACGCAGCATCTTGACGCCTTCTTGCGGCTTTCCGAGCTTGAGCGCCAATTTCCCAGCAAACAAATACAATTCCTTGTCGAACTCATCGCGAGCCAGCCCTTGTTTAATCGCCTCGTAGGCTTGTTTATAATCTTCCATCATATTGAAGCATTGCGCTTTCAACAAATATGCAGAGAAATAATCCGGATCAGCTTCCAATAGTTCATCGAGCCTGCGCACAGAAAGTTCATACTGCTTTGACTGAAACGCAGCAAAAGCCGCGCCGAATAACACATCAGGCTTTACTTCTTCTTTCAGCGCACGTTCATAATGCGGCAATGCTTCCTCATAGGCAGCCCCAGCACTGTATACTTCCGCCAAACGCTCGTTCAAATTGACGCCTTCGATAGAAACTTTGTTACTTTCCAACTCTTGGTAAATACGCGCCGATTCCAAATAACGCCCGGAATCGAGCAAAAGTTCCGCCTTTGCCTGCTGCAACAGCGGCTCGCCCGGCATCAGGTCGATTGCTTCATCAAGACGATTTTCCGCCGCCTCAAGAAGCCCCTGTAATTGAAACAGATCCGCCAAAGCGATCAGCGCTTGCGGGTATAACTCATCGCCTTTTGGAATTTCCATCAACTCATTGAGCGCCTCGTCTTCCAAGTCCGCATCAATCAACAGATTGGCGCGGTCGATGCGCAGCTGGGTTTCTTCTGGAAACATGTATTGCAGGTGTTCGACAACGCGGAGCGCTTCCTCGATAAACCCGATTTCCTGGAGCCATTCCATGACCGCATATTGTTCATCGGGATTGCCCTTCAGGAGATATTGATCGAGCAGCGTATCCAGCGCTACTGTATCACCAGCCTGTACGGCTTGTTGTATTTTTTCTAATGTTGCCATGCACATCACCTATTCTTTGCAGTTATTATTGTTATCGTACACGAAACCATCATTGTAGCATAATAAAAACTCCCCCGAAGGAGAGTTATTGTGTGAGCTTATCCAGGTGTTCGAAAAAGCTTGGGTAGGAAATGGAAATACAGCCCGGATCATCAATCGTCACTGGTCCGTCTGTAATGAGCGAAGCTACTGCCGCCATCATGCCAAGGCGGTGATCACCATAGCTGGTCATCGGTGCACCACGCAAGGCTGTGGGGCCTTGAATGACCATGCCGTCCTCTGTCGCTTCAATGTCAGCTCCGAGCTTTTTCAGTTCGGTGACGACTGCTTGGATGCGATCGGTTTCTTTGACGCGCAATTCTTCCGCGTCCCGGATGACCGTCCTGCCGTTCGCCTGCGTCGCCACAAGTGCAATCAATGGAATCTCGTCGATCAGCCTCGGAATAAGAGCACCGCCAATTTCAGTTCCGGAAAGTGCAGCACTACGGATCTGGATGTCCGCAGATTGCTCACCCTCTGAATCTCGCTCGGTCAATCGAATATCCGCGCCCATCGATTCGAAAACATCCAGTATGCCGGTTCGCGTCGGGTTGATGCCGACATTCTTCAGTTCGATGTCGCTGCCTTCTGAAACCAGAGCTGCTCCAATCAAAAACGCAGCAGATGAGATGTCGCCAGGCACTTGTACGTGTGCCGCACTGAGCTCCTGCCCGCCAGTTAACGAAATCACATCTCCCTGACGCGTGATGTCCGCACCGAAATGCTTAAGCATAATTTCTGTATGGTCACGCGATGGCACTGGTTCATGGACGGTCGTTATGCCATCAGCAGACAAGCCTGCCAAAAGGACCGCTGATTTCACTTGAGCGCTTGCGACCGGCATCGTGTAGTCAATTGCCTTGAGTTGTGTGCCTTTGACAGCGAGTGGCGTGAAATGGCCGTTGGCGCGCCCACGAATGTCCGCTCCCATGAGACGAAGCGGCTCGACAATGCGCTTCATCGGACGGCGTGCAATCGATTCATCGCCTGCCATGACGGAATGGAATTCGGTCCCTGCAAGCAAACCGAGCATCAACCGTGTGGTCGTCCCAGAATTCCCAGTATCTAATACCACTTCCGGCTCTTTCCACTCCCGTCTGCCGCCACTTTTAATGATTACGTGGTCACCGTCAATATTGATGTCGATGCCGAGTGACCGGAAGCAGCTGATCGTGCTCAAGCAATCATCCCCCATCAGGAAACCGTCGACAGTCGTCGTTCCCCGAGCAAGGGCGCCGAACATGACCGCCCGGTGTGATATGGACTTATCGCCCGGAACTTGAACGCTGCCGGATAGCGCCGGCTTCGTATAGCTGATCGTTTTGGACATGTAATTCATTCCTTTCAGGAGATATACGTATCATAAGCGGTTCGCTCGGAAAACACGCGCTGCGCGCTTTCCCGGTCTTCCGCTGTCTGAAAGCTGAGGACCAGTATGCCAAAAACATCTTCCCGCGTTTCCAGGATCCGCAAATTGACGATGCTGATGCCAGCTTCCGCTAAATACCCCGTCAGTTCCGAGATGATCCCCGGTACATCCGGGATATCGATATACAAATCAAACACGGAATACATCGCTCCGTGCCCAGCTTCCGGCAGTTCATCCCGTGTTTCTTTCGCTTTGGCGAAAAAGCGGTGAATCGGCTCCGGTTCATTTTTTTGCAAGATTTCACGCAAATGCGTCATCTGGTCCATCCAATGGTCCAATTGCTGCACGATCATTTCATTATTTTGCGTCGTGATGTCGCGCCACATATCCGGATTTGCAGAAGCGATGCGTGTGGTATCGCGGAACCCGCCTGCCGCGAGCTGCCGCGCAAACGGAAATTGCTCTTCCCGGTCAAGCTGGTGGACAAGAGCGGCTGCGATCAAGTGAGGGAAATGGCTGACAATAGCCGTCATATGGTCATGGTCTTTTGCTTCTAGCACTTTTATCTTCGCTTTAGTAACCGAAAGCAGCGCGGTCAGCCGCTCTATATCCCGCTCACTTGCACGCTTGCCGGGCGTCAAAATATAAAATGCATTTTCAAACAGCACATCTTTTGCCGCTTCAACACCGCTTTTATGGGAACCCGCCATGGGATGTCCTCCAATAAAGATGTGCTCTAGTTTTTCAGCAGCTTCCATAATTTGGACTTTGGTGCTGCCGGTATCCGTTAAAATGACATCATCTTTCAATTCCCAATATTTGCTTCTCTCCATCAACTTGACCGTAGCCCCTACCGGTGTCGCAAACACGATGACATCAGCCGCAGCTGCCGCCTGCTCAAGTGAAGGCGGTGAGCTTTGGATGATTCCCATTTTGAAAGCTTTTCTGGCGGTCAATGCATCTGCATCATAGCCCGACACATGAACATTGTCGTTTCGCTGCAATGCCTTTGCTAAAGAACCGCCGATCAATCCGAGGCCGATGATGAGTACTTCTGTTTTCACGCTTGGCTCACCTGGCTTTTCTGTGATAGATCGGGACGCAGTTTCACAGCGTCGTTCATGTAAATATGCTGGATTTTATCTTGCGCAATTTTCGTATTGACGTGCATCATGACACGGATGCACAGTGGCATGCTACCCGGAACGTCCATTTCATGCGTGCACATGACCGGCACATAGGTCCAGCCGTCGATCGTCCGGACGGCTTTTGCCGGAAATGCTGCAGAAATATCCGTAGTAGTCGATATGATCGCCGATGCCACTTCATCCGGTTTGATATCGTTTTCTTTGGCCATCTGCAGGACTAGCCGACGCGTTTGTTCCAATATTTCCGGCGCTTCATTTTTTGATATGGTGATTGCGCCTCTGACTCCTCGAATCATCAAATCATCTCCTTGATCGTTATTCCCAACTGTCTAAAAGCTACTTGCGCCTGCTGTTCTTCGACTTTTTCCACATAAGGCTGACCTACTGCCCCGAGCAACACGAAATTCAGTGCCGAAGCAGTCGATTTTTTGTCTTTTTTCATATAAGGCAAAAGTGCTTCAAACGGCATGTCCAACAAAAGTTCGAGCGGATAATCATTCGCTTTTGCCCACTTGAGAAAGTCTATAAGTCTGGCGTTATCCGACAACTCGAGCGCGTAAGCCATTCCGAGAACGACCGCTTCTCCATGCGTCAGTTTGCCATAACCCAAATGCGCTTCAATGGCATGGGCGAGCGTGTGACCAAAATTCAAAAATTTGCGGACGCCCCCTTCAAACTCATCTTCTTCGACAATCGCCGCTTTTACAGCGATGCCTTTTTCAAGATGAATCGACAGCTCAGTTTCAGACATGGCGCCAAAATCGTTGATTGCCAAAAGTTCATCCAGCCAGCGTTCATTCGAGATGAACG
Source organism: Planococcus sp. ISL-109 (assembly GCF_018613655.1). Taxonomy (GTDB): domain Bacteria; phylum Bacillota; class Bacilli; order Bacillales_A; family Planococcaceae; genus Planococcus. The sequence continues at coordinate 530,179 of NZ_JAGGPW010000004.1, read as the reverse complement.
CATGCTTGATCACCTCCGCCATCCCGGAACGGACTTCCTTGTCAGGAAGCGTCCCGAAAAAGCTGCTGTCGTAAATGACTGCCTGCGGCTGATAAAACGTGCCGATCATGTTTTTCCCGAGTGGATGGTTGATCGCCGTCTTGCCGCCGACCGCACTGTCGTGTGCCAAAATGGTCGTAGGCACTTGAATAAACGCCACTCCGCGCATGAATGTCGAGGCGACAAAACCTGCCAAATCCCCGACTGCGCCTCCGCCAAACGCCAAGATGACGGTATTTCGCGAACAGTTCTCCGATAATAAGAAGCTATGGCAATCCATAAAGCTTTCTGCGGATTTCGCTTTTTCCCCGGCCGGCACTTGAAACACTTTCGGGTGGAACTCCTCTAGCTCTGCCAAAAGCTTATCCAGGTGCAACTCAGCAACCCGGCTATCGGCAATCACGACCATCTGATCCGCTTGTGCCAATAACACCTGGTAACGTTCCGCTAATAGCCCGATGGCATGCGGCCCGATATGCACAGAATATGGATGCCCCGTTTCAACCCGCAGTTCTCTCATCTCTTAAAACTCCTTCGTATAGGCTCTAAAGCTTTCGATGTTTTCTTTTAGTCGCGGCAATTGGTCCGCATCAAATTGTTCGAGCAAAGCATTCGCCGCTTCAAATGCGACCACGTGCTCCGCTACAATTGAAGCAGCCGGCACCGCACAGCTATCCGATCGTTCGATGCTTGCCTGAAATGGTTCTTTCGTTTCGATATCCACGCTTTGCAGTGGTTTATAAAGCGTCGGGATCGGCTTCATCACACCACGGACGATGATCGGCATTCCTGTCGTCATTCCGCCTTCAAAACCGCCCAGATTGTTCGACTTCCTTGTATAGCCTTGTACTGCGTCCCAAAGAATTTCGTCATGGACTTCACTGCCCGGACGTCTCGCCATTTCAAACCCTAAACCGAACTCCACGCCTTTAAACGCATTAATGCTCATAACAGACGCAGCAATTTTCGCATCCAATTTGCGGTCGTAGTGAACATAGCTGCCGATTCCTGCAGGCATGCCTTCGACGATGACTTCCACCGTTCCGCCGATCGAGTCACCATTTTTCTTCGTGGCGTCGATCAAATCGGTCATTTCAGACGTTTTTGTAGGATCTGCGCAGTATACTGCATCGTTTTCGACAATGTCCCGGATCTCATCGGCTGATTTTCCGATATAGCTTGCCGGGTCGACCTTGATGCCGCCGATTTCAGTCACGTGGGAGACGATTTTGACGCCGAGTTCGGCAAGCAATTGCTTCGCTACTGCCCCGACCGCTACACGCACAGTCGTCTCACGCGCAGAAGAACGTTCCAATACATTACGCAAATCCCGGTGGCCATATTTCATGCCGCCGTTCAAATCGGCGTGACCTGGGCGCGGCCGTGTTAATTGACGCTTCACTTCGTCTGTTTCTTCGATCGGTTCTATCCCCATAACATTCGTCCAATGCTTCCAGTCATCATTCTTAACGACCAACGCGACCGGCGAACCGAGTGTTTTCCCGTGTCGGACGCCTGAGACGATTTCTACGGTATCTGTTTCAATCTGCATCCGTCTGCCGCGGCCATGGCCGCCTTGGCGGCGTTTCAACTCTTTATTGATCATTTCCGCCGTCAAAGGCAATTGTGCTGGCAAACCCTCGATAATGGCGGTCAATTGCGGTCCGTGAGATTCTCCTGCTGTTAAATAACGCATGTACACTTTCTCCCTTCAACGTGCTAAAGTATTTATGTTTCACTATACCATATGGCATTTGTTCAATTCTATCCTAAATATCCAGAAAACTAAACATTCGAATAGCAACTGAACCCCCGCCCCAAAAGAAACCGCTTTCACTCACGAAGCCAGTCGTCCTCTCTCCATTCGGGCAAATAAAAAAAAGGCGGCCGATTGCACGGCCGCCTTTAATCGAAATCCGGATCAGTTGACCCAGTTATTCATTGTTTTTTCGTATGATACTAATTCTTCTTGTTTGAAGAACAAGCCGATTTCACGCTCAGCGCTTTCAGCTGAATCAGAACCGTGGATCATGTTTTTGCCAACAGTGACTGCGAAGTCGCCGCGGATTGTTCCTGGAGCAGCATCTTTAGGGTTTGTAGCGCCCATCATTTGACGTGCAGTCAAAATGACGTTTTCGCCTTCCCAAACCATAGCGAAAACAGGGCTGGATGTGATGAAATCAACAAGTTCGCCGAAGAACGGACGCTCTTTGTGCTCTCCATAATGTTGTTCAGCAAGTTCAGTCGGGATTTGCATCAATTTAGCTCCTGCCAAATGATAGCCTTTCTTCTCGAAACGGGAAACGATTTCACCGATGACATTGCGTTGCACACCATCAGGTTTTACCATCAAAAATGTTTTTTCCACTATTGAACACTCCTCTATTAGAAAGCTCGGGCAACTTGCCCACCTTAAAAAATACTATCATTGTCCAAACATTTGTCAACCGGAAACTAAAACTTTCGCTTGCCGATAAAGAATGCGATTTTGCGCATCGTTTTCGTTGCGGGGCCTTTCGGCAAATAGGCCAATTCCTGTAATGCTTTTTCAAGATACAGGCTGCTCATGAGCTTGGCTTCATCGACTGCCGAGCTGCTGCGGATGGTCCGGACAATTTCCAAGCGCTTATCATCCGAAATGTCTTTCTCCAAATTTTCGCTAAGCAACCGGTAGATAGCCGGATCCCGCCGCGCGTATAAAATAGGCAGCGTGATATTACCTTGTATAAAATCACTGCCAGCCGGTTTTCCAAGCTCTTCGTCACTTGCCGTGAAATCCAAAATATCATCGATGATTTGGAACGACATGCCGATAAAATAGCCGAAACGGCGCAAATGCGCTGCGGTTTTTTCATCTGTCCCGGAGACTAATGCCCCTAGTTCACAGCTTGAAGAAATCAACAATGCGGTTTTCCGTTTGATGCGGCGTAAATAATCGCGCAAACTCTGGTCCAGCCGATACTTATGTTCGATTTGGATGATCTCTCCGCGGCACACTTCGATTAATGTCTTCGACAAAACATCATGGACTCTCGGAATGTCGATTTCTGTAATCCGCTCTAATGCCCGTGCCAAAATGAAATCTCCTGTATACATTGCGACGCTATTGTTCCATTCCGACTTTACTGTCGGACGCCCTCTGCGAATCTCGGAATCATCGATGACATCATCATGGACGAGCGATGCCATATGTATCAATTCCAACGGTACAGCCACTTTTTGGAGTAGCTCGACATTGTAATTGCCGAATTTTCCAGCAAGCAAAACAAAAACAGGGCGGATTCGCTTTCCTCCAGCCTGCAATAAATGAAGAGAAGCCTCATTTAATAGAAGGGATTCGGAATCCACTGCCTGTTCCAATTCTGTTTCGATCAGTTCCAGCTCTGGTTTCAGGTCGGAATAGAGCAATTTCAACTTCATCTTTTCCACTTCATAACCTTCTCCCGCTCGTTTACTTTTTCAATCCCATATGAAGCGCAGCTGCGCCTCCGGAATATGGTTTAAACTTCACTTTAGTGAAACCGACCTTGCTGAAAAGTCCGGCAAGCTCACGCATGCCTGGAAATGTTTTAGCCGATTCCTGCAGCCAGGAATATTCTTTATAGCTTTTTGCGAACATTTTGCCGAAAGCCGGCATGATGAAACGGAAATAAAAACGGAAAAACGGTTTAAAGAAAAAGCTTTCCGGCTGGGAAGTTTCAAGACAAGCTATCATGCCACCCGGCTTCAGTACTCGGTGCATTTCAGATAATGCTTGCTCATAATCCGGCACATTTCTAAGACCGAAGCCGATCGTCGCAAAATCAAATGAATTATCAGGATACGGCAACGCCATTGCATTGCCCTGGACCAGTTCGATTTGAGGCATATGCGCCGTTTTGCCATGACCGACATTCAGCATGTTTTGGCTGAAATCCAAGCCGACCACTCTTCCTGTAGGCCCCACTGCATCGCCTAATGCGATTGTCCAGTCGGCTGTGCCGCAACAAACATCGATGCACGATGCGCCTTGTGGCACCTGCATTTTATGCATCGTATCATTGCGCCATTTATTATGCTGCTGAAAACTGATGACCGAGTTCATCTGATCATAGTTTTCGGAAATTTTTTCAAAAACTTCATGCACGCGTTGTTCTTTCGTTTTTTGCATCATCGTCATCCTTCTCGCGTCAGCTGTTCAGCACTGTGCTGATGCGGAATAATTTGGTCGAGCAATATAGCCTTAACTTCAAAATCCAGCTGGCAATCATTTGCCGCTAAAAGAATTTGTTCACTTAACGCATCGAGCCGCTCCATGAGCCATTGTTCAATCAACGAACTATGGACCATCGTCTCGCTTAGAAGGCTTAGTACATAGCTGAACTGTCCAGTCTTTAGCGCTTCCAATTCATCCGTGTAGCGCTGGTACAAAAGAGAGCATTCCATCAGTTCGCGGTAGTTGCCGAATTCACTCACTTCGTAGAATGAATTGAGCAATGCCGTTTCGATCACTTTCACCGTTTCTTCGACTTCCTCCGGTTGTTGGACACGGTGTTCATGGAACGACGCTTTTTTTTCGCTTACTTGAATAATTGCAGCAGCCAGCTTCTGGACCATCTCCATGTTTTTAAGTTTGGCGAGCATTTGGTAATAAATGCCGCTATACAAATCGCCCGCCAAAACGGTAAGTTGCTGTTCTTTGCTAATCGGCATTTCTTCTTTCACCTTGTCATGGGCATGTAAAGCCGCATAGACAATTGCTACCGTATTTGCGCTTGTATCCATTTTCGCTGACCATTGCTCCCCGTTAAAGTACGGCAGCAGCAAGAAAAACAAACGGGACTCTTTGACAAACGGCCCATCTGTCCACTGATCAAGTGTGCGTTGACGAACTGCATTCAGGACGTCAATTTCCATGGAGATAATTTTGGATTGTATTTGGTGTCCGTTCATACTGCCTGCTCCATTCATAGGTTAGCCATACGTCATATTATACCATAATGGCCATATAGCCTTCACTATTAACGCTTATTTTTTGGCATCGCTTTCAATGATGCCGTGAGCGGAATGGATTTCCGCCTTGCCGCGGATTTTCATCGCTGAAGTATGTTCGGTAAATTGCGCGATCATCACTTCGCCGCGGTCCAATTTTTCCGTATGGTGAAATTTTGTATCATTGCCGCGCGTTAAGCCGATAACGTTGACTCCGTCTTCTTGTGCACGGATGACAATATATTCTGTCTGTGCCATTTCTTTCACCTGCTTTTTAAGTTTGTTAGTTCATATTGATATACGTAATGACTTCAGAGCGTTTAATATCATCCGTCTCCAGAAGCCCTCTTGAAACAGCGGTCACAGTCTTGGATCCAGGCTTCTTGATGCCCCGCATCGTCATACACATATGTTCCGCTTCGACCATCACATAGACGCCGTGCGGATTCAGTGTTTCCATGAGGGAGTCGGCAATTGTAGATGTGATCCGCTCCTGCAATTGGGGACGTTTGGCTACAGTTTCGACTGCACGGGCCAATTTACTCAGCCCCGTCACGACACCGTCGCGCGGAATATAAGCGACATGGGCTTTGCCAAAGAACGGCACCAAATGATGTTCACACATCGAATAAAACGGAATGTCTTTGACCAGCACCAATTCTTCATGGTTTTCATGAAAAACCGTTCTGAAATATTCTTTCGGGTCTTCTTTTAATCCAGCGAAAACTTCCGCATACATTTTCGCGACACGCTTGGGGGTGTCTTGCAGCCCTTCACGGCCGACATCTTCCCCGACAGCCTCCAGGATCATGCCGACAGCCTTTTCTATTTTTTCCAGATCTACGTTATGGCTTTTCATATCTATCACATTGTTTCCTCCTGTAGAAAAAATCACTCTATTTGGGGCAGCAAGCAGTAAACCACTGAATTGAGGCGCGGTTTTAGTGTCCGGTTTTTCGAGCCTCCGTTCATCTCCGCTTTTCTCACATGAATTGTAGCATTTACGGGGGGGATTGGCAAAAAGGAGGCCGAAAAAAAGAATGGCCTTTGCAAGAACGAATCTCACAAAAGCCATTCTATGTACAGTTGCCGAAGCTTATTTCACTGCGTCTTTAAGTGCTTTACCTGGCTTAAAGGCAGGAACTTTGCTAGCGGCGATCTCGATTTCAGCACCTGTTTGTGGGTTGCGTCCTTTACGGGCCGCGCGCTCACGTACTTCGAAGTTACCGAATCCGATCAGCTGTACTTTGTCACCTTTAGTTAGAGCATCTTGAATCGCTTCAAATGCAGCGTCAACTGCTTTCGCAGCATCTTTACGAGAAAGTTCAGCCGCTTCTGCAACAGAGTTCACTAATTCTGTTTTGTTCATGCTATTCACCTCCTCTCAAAGGGGATGCTTGCCATCAATCCTGTAAAAAGAGTATCACAACGAAAATCGCATAGCAACAACAAATAGGCCGCGTTTCGAAGAAAACCACCAAATACTCCCAAATTTTTTAAAAATATGTGGATTTTCTTGAAATCCGCGCTGCATCAAGGGTTTTCACTCCGTCAGAAAGATCGGTTCCCCATTTTCATCAATAGTGTACGGAAGTGAATATGCGGGAACAATCGGGCTATCTTCATACAAGATAAAGCGGATGTCCTGTCCTTCTTTCAGCTCCCCGTCGTACTCCTGGATTGCTGCATATAGGTCGATGGAATAGTCGACGTAAACATCGCCGCGTCCTGTGATGACCATCGGCAGCAATTGGCCGCTATAAGGACTTTGCACCACCGGCTCATCACTGAATCCCATAGCCTCATGGTTGAACCTGTAGACATTGTCAGCCACGACTTCAGCAATCGGTGCCCTCCCACCGTTTGCACTCTTTCGTACATTGACCGAACGGATGCCCTCTGCTACACGCAAATCGACAAGCTTCACTGAAGGATTTTCTTCGACATCCATTAAGACATATTGATAAACTCCGCCCACTTCAAACGCATTCGACGGTATTTCAGCAGTGAAATCCGGTACGATTTTGGAAAAATCGACTGGGTATTTGATGTATTGATCCACGTCCATATCCCGTGTCTTGATCGGCAATAAACCGCCATTAGACTCCTGGTAACGCTCGACCGCATTGGTTACTGTCATCAATTGATCCTCATAGGGAATCTCATTTTCCGCGCGTTCACCGCTCGGATAAGCACATCCCGCCAAGGCCAAGCTGATGAGCAGTGTGAATAAGAAGATTGCCATCTTTTTCATCACGTTCATCTCCTCAAGCGCCGCCTGTCGGTCCGCTGAATATCGTAAACACCATAATAAAGAAGCCGAGAATCAGCAGAACATACGCAATCAGCGCAAATAGAAATTTAAAGATACCGTTTTGCAATTTGTACCGGCTCAGATAAATCATTCCCATTGAAATGATCAAAAAAGCGATCCCTGCAAAAGATACCCACATTTTATCCAAAGAACTCATGAATAAGCCGCCTTTCGTCGAGTTTCAGTCAATAGTATAGCATAGAAAAAGAAGGGGCAGCAGCAAGCAACCCCTCCGTTTGTGACAAATTACAGCAAGTCGATCAAATCTTCCATTTCATTTTTTCTCATGCGCCCCATCAGTTCCTCTACAGCTTTCTCCGGCTTGACGCTTTCGAACAATACCATGTAGAGAGCATCTGTGATCGGCATCGGCACTTGATATTTTTCGGCCAATTGGTGAGCCGCTTTGGTCGTGCGGATTCCTTCAACGACCATGCCCATTTCATCGAGCACTTCTTCTACGTTCTTGCCTTTGCCGAGCATATTGCCGGCGCGCCAATTGCGCGAATGGACGCTCGTGCACGTGACGATTAAATCACCAACGCCGGACAAGCCAGAGAATGTCAGCGGCGTAGCACCCATCTTCACGCCGAGGCGAGCGATTTCCGCAAGGCCCCGCGTCATGATTGCAGCTTTCGCGTTATCTCCATAGCCAAGACCATCCGTGATCCCGACCGCTAAAGCGATGATATTCTTCAAGGCTCCGCCAATTTCCACTCCGATGACATCCGTATTCGTGTAAACACGGAAATAGGAATTCATAAACAAATCCTGGATGCGATTTGCAGCTTGTGTATTGCCGCATGCCGCAGTTACCGTGGTCGGATGTTCCAACACAACTTCCTCTGCATGGCTCGGCCCGGACAGGATCACGACTTCTTCAATGAGCTCCTCAGGAATTTCTTCACGGATCATTTCACTGATGCGTTTTAATGAATCCGGTTCGATTCCTTTTGAGACATGGACAAACAGACCTTTTTTAGTCATTCGCGTACGTATGTCCCGGGACACTTCACGTATCGCTTTGGTCGGTACAGCAAGCACAAAAATATCAGCATGTGCCACCGCTTCATCGAGATCGGCTGTCGCTTTTAACGAATCGGGCAGACGAATCCCTTTCAAATAACGTTCATTTGAATGTTCATTGATTTCTTCAGCCTGTTCTTTGCGATGGGTCCACAAAAGAAGGTCATGGCCATTTTGCGCCAGTACATAGCTAAGCGCAGTACCCCAGCTTCCGGCACCAAATACTGTGACTTTTTCCATCGATATCTCCCCTTTACCCAGCTTTAACGGCCTGTAAGACTCCCGCTTCTACAAGTAGGAGATCCGACTTTCCGTAAAAGTCCGATTGGATCAACTAAACTCTCAGCGGGGTTAAACAACCCTACTGAGTAAAGTTTCTCTTTATGTGCGCGCTCGCGTGATCAAGCGCAGCGGCGTGCCTTCAAAGTCGAAGCTATCACGGATCCGGTTTTGCAAAAACCGCTCGTAACTGAAGTGCATCATTTCCGGTTCGTTGACGAAGACGACAAAAGTCGGGGGCTTAATGGCCACTTGGGTCACATAATAAAGGCGCAAGCGGCGTCCTTTATCAGACGGTGCCGGGTTCATCGCTACAGCGTCTTCAATGACTTCATTCAGGATACTTGATTGAATGCGGCGCGAATGGTTATCGTTGACGCGGTTGATGACTTCTAGGATATTGTGTACGCGCTTGCCGCTGGTCGCCGAGACGAACATGATCGGTGCATAATCCAAAAACAGGAAATGTTCACGGATTTGCTGCGTGAATTTGTTCATTGTTTTATCGTCTTTTTCCACAGCATCCCATTTATTGACGACGATGACGATCGCTTTTCCGGCTTCATGGGCATAGCCCGCAATTTTCTTATCTTGTTCTTGAATGCCTTCTTCCGCATTCAAGACGACCAGCACAACGTCTGAACGTTCAATTGCGCGCAATGCACGAAGCACGCTGTATTTTTCGGTTCCTTCGTAAACTTTCCCTTTTTTGCGCATTCCTGCAGTATCGATAATGACATAAGGCTGCTCATCGTATTCGTATTGCGTATCGATGGCATCTCTTGTCGTACCGGCCAGCTCACTGACAATGACGCGCTCTTCGCCTAGGAACGAGTTGACAAGTGAGGATTTGCCGACGTTCGGACGGCCAATCAATGAAAACTTGATGACATTGTCCGGATATTCTTCTTCCTCTTCTGTCGGGAAGTGTTTCGCCACTTCATCCAGCAGATCGCCAAGACCCAGTCCATGAGAGCCGGACACCGGGAACGGTTCGCCTACGCCGAGCGAGTAGAAATCATATACCATGTGGCGCATATCAGGGTTATCAATTTTGTTAACAGCCAGCACAACTGGCTTTTTCGTACGGTATAAGATTTTTGCAACTTGCTCATCTTGTTCCGTCACGCCGTCCCGTCCGTTGACGAGGAAAATGATGACGTCCGCTTCATCCATCGCCACTTCGGCCTGGCTGCGGATTTGTTCGAGGAATGGCTCATCGCTGAGGTCGATTCCTCCTGTATCAATAATATTGAATTCATGTGTCAGCCAATCAGCCGAACTGTAGATGCGGTCACGTGTGACTCCCGGGATATCTTCCACGATGGAGACGCGCTCACCAACCACGCGATTAAAGATCGTGGACTTTCCTACATTCGGCCGGCCAACAATTGCTACTACCGGTTTAGGCATAATTAATTCATCCTTCCACTTCTGATATGCTTATTATACACGAAAAAGAGGACGACATCTGCATAATGTCCATCCCCTTAAATTGTCCAATATTCAGTTTTTCACAGGAACCGCAAAATGTTCCGCATCATAGCCGCGCTGCTGCAGATGAGACAACAGTTCTCCACTGATCACAACAGGGCTTGACCGGATTTCTTCAATTGTCCGTGCTCCGAGAGCAGTCATGAGCATGCGCAAATCCTCGTGCAGAGCATTGATCTCCTCGATCAATCCGCTCTCCCCGCAATTCACTGCACGCTTCAGAAAGCTACCAGCAATTCCAGCTGCATCCGCACCGAGACGGAACGCCCGCACCAAATCACCGGCATCCTGAAGACCACCCGATGCTAGGACCGTGCGTTCAAAGCCTTCACGGCACTCCACAATCGCTGCTGCAGTCGGGATGCCCCAATCTTCAAAATACGCCAGTTTGCGTTTTCTGCGTTCGTTTTCGATGCTCGCAAAATTTGTTCCACCGAAGCCGCTTGCGTCGATTGCTGCTACACGCGTCTGACCAAGGGCTTTAGCGGTTTCTTCCGAAATGCCGAAGCCGGTTTCTTTTATGATGACAGGCACATGAAGTGCCTCCGCAATTTGCCCGATGCGATCCAACGCTCCGCGAAACTGGCGGTCGCCTTCTGGCATGGTCAACTCCTGGACGACATTCAAATGGATCTGCAGTGCATCGGCCCCGATCATCTCTACCGCTTCTTGGGCTTGCACGACAGTGGCTTCGCTTCCGAGATTCCCGAAAATGATGCCATTAGGGTTCTCTTGCCGGACGACTGCATAACTGTCGCGCTCAGCTTTGTCTTTGAGCGCGGCCATCTGGGAGCCGACCGCCATCGCGATCCCTGTTTCTTTTGCTGCCCTTGCAAGCAATGCGTTCAACTGCAGTGTATCCTGTCCGCCGCCGCCAGTCATGGCATTAATAAAAACAGGTGATTTCAACTTCAAATCACCTGTTTTCGGCTCTAATGAAACATCAGCGACGCCGATTCCCGGCAGCGCTTGGTGGACAAAGCGGACACAATCAAGCCAAGTCTCCCGCCCTTGTCCAGTGGACAGTGCATAATTGATATGGTCCATTTTTCTTTTAGCCCGTGACATTTATTCGGATTTAAACCCTTTTAATTTATCCCCAATAACATCGCTGATGGAAAATCCAGTTGATTCTTCCGGCATATCGTATTGGGAGAAGTCTTGTTCCGTGTCTTTTTCCTGAAGCTCTTTAATGCTGAGCGATAAACGCTTGTCATCTTTATTCGCTTCAAGCACTTTCACTTGGACTTCCTGTCCTTCTTGAAGAACCTCGTGCGGTGTCGCGATATGCTTATGGGCGATTTGTGAGATATGCACCAAACCTTCTACTCCCGGCAACACTTCTACAAACGCTCCGTAGCTGACAAGGCGTTTTACTATACCTGGATGGACAGAACCTTTCGGCGCTTTTTCATCAATCGAATCCCAAGGACCAGGAAGGGTATCTTTAATCGATAAGGAAATGCGTTCCGAATCACGGTCGACCGAAAGGACCTTCACTTTCACTTCCTGCCCTTCCCTCACGACGTCCGACACTTTGTCGACATGTTCATGCGACAGCTGCGAGATGTGCACTAAACCATCGACGCCGCCAATGTCGACAAACGCCCCGAATGAAGCGATCCGCTGAACTTTTCCGTCCAATACATCGCCGGCATTGATCGAATCCATTACTTGCTCTTTTTTCGATTCCTTTTCGCTTTCCACAACAGCACGGTGGGAAAGAATGAGGCGATTGTTTTCTTTTTCCATTTCAACAATTTTAAAGGTCATAACACGGCCTTTATAATCTTCAAATGATTCCACGAAATAATCTTCCACGAGTGAAGCCGGCACAAAGCCGCGCACGCCAAGGTCAATTACAAGACCGCCTTTGACGACATCTTTCACTTCCGCTTCAATAATTTCACCGGATTCAAATTTCTTCTCGAGATCGTCCCAAGCGGATTCAGCATCTACTTTGCGTTTGGATAATACAAAGTTCTCATCCTCCACCTTTGTGATGATCAGTTCGAGCTCGTCGCCTTCTTGGACCGAGTCCGAAGCTTTTTCGATATGGAGGCTCGATAATTCGCTGATCGGGATGATCCCGTCGAATGGCGCTCCCTCGATTGTCACCGTTACTGCTTTATCCTCGATTTTGGCGACTATACCTTTTACGCGATCTCCTATTTGGAAGTCACGGTTTTCCATCAAATTCATATCCTCTGACATAAGTAGCCCTCCTTCACAAACTGTCCATCTTCTATTTTATTCGAATTCTCTAATAAAAACAAAAATAATCACTTATTTTCGAGGTTTTTATCCAGAATTTTTTGAATACTTGCCATGATCGCTTCTGTCACTTCTTCTGCATTTGCTTTCCGTTCGCGGTATGGCTCCATTAAAATCGGTTCACCGTAGATGACTTTCACTTTCCGGAAAGGTTTGTATGGTCCGATGATGGCACAAGGCATGACATCGGCATTGCCGCGTAGCGCAAAGAATCCAGCACCGCTCAAGCCTTTTTTCAACACGCCGTCTGTTGAGCGTGTCCCTTCCGGAAACAGCCCGACCACTTCGCCGCTTTTCAACAGCTTCAAGGCAGCACGGAGCGCTTCACGGTCGCTCATTCCGCGTTTGACTGGGAATGCGTGGACTTTCGGCAAAATCGCCCCCAGTATCGGTGCTTTGAACAGTTCTTCCTTCGCCATAAAATGAACCGTTCTTGGTGCGGTCATGCCGACTACCGGCGGATCAAGGGCATGGATATGGTTGCTGCACAACAGCACGCCGCCTGTTTTCGGGAAATGCTCCGTGCCACTCACTTGAAAACGGTAAAGCGGGCTTAATGCTGTCTTGACGAGCGTCTTGCCGATTGCATATAAATTCATAGCGCCACTGACCTCTCTTCTGCCAATTTCATGATGGCTTCTGCCGCCTCGCTGATCGTCAAAGGCGTCGTATCCAAAAACACAGCATCTTGCGCTTGCTGCAGTGGAGCGACTTCACGCTCCGAGTCCATCTTGTCCCGCTGAGCGATTTCCGCTTGCAATTCTTCGAGCGGTGTCGTGATATTGCGCTTTCTATTTTCTTCGAAACGCCGTCTTGCACGTTCTTCGACTGTTGCGGACATGAATACTTTAAGTGCCGCGTCCGGCAAGACATGCGTGCCGATGTCGCGGCCGTCCATGACGACGCCCCTAGCTTCAGCTAGCTTTTGCTGAAGCTCGACCATGCGTCTGCGGACGAGTTCGTGAGCCGCCATTTCCGACACCGCTTTCGTTACATGCTGAGACCGTATGGCTTCCGAGACATCTTTGCCATCTAGCAATACTTTCTGTCCGCCTTCGACTGGGATCAAATCAATTTCCGTTTCCGCAAGCAATGCGCCCGCTTCTTCATTGCTCGCCAAGTTAATCCCGGTATCGAGCGCTTTCAGCGTGATGGCACGGTACATCGCCCCTGTATCGATATAAATATAACCCAGTTTTTCTGCCACTATTTTAGCGATCGTGCTTTTGCCCGCAGCAGCCGGCCCGTCGATCGCAATTTGTATTGCATTAGTCAAAACTGTCACCTCATCCTAAGTAGTCATTTTATTTTATCATAATCCGCAACTGTATAAACTGAAGTTCTAATTTTAAACTGCCGTCGTCTCGCAAAACGCATGCACCGTGTGACAGCGATGCACACCTCTTATGAATAGGTAATATGTAAAACCGAATAAACGCAAAAAGAAAAAGCCTTGCAGATCAAGGCTTTTTAGGTCACGGTTACTCGGGTGTGTGTTTATGGTAATGGTCGATGGACAAGCGGTGTGCTTGGCGGACTTTGCGCAAGCCGAACCACCATAAAAATAACATGAACGGAACCGCTCCGAAGAGCAGATTGTCGTAGACGTAAAGTGAAGCGTTATAAGCGATATGCAGTGCTGAGGCGGCAACAAGTGCAATCCCCAGCCACCATTTGCTTTCGTTCTTGTTACTGAACTTCGCTTTGCCGAAATAATAACCCATGACCACGCCGAACAGCGCATGGCTCGAAACCGGCAAAAAAGCTCGAAGAAAAGCAGCGCCTAAGCCGAATTCCAGAAGATACAGGATATTCTCCACTGTCGCAAACCCTAAAGACAAGCTGGCACCGTACAAAATCCCGTCATACGGATCTTCAAAATCGATGTGGCGGAATACGGCTACTACCAGAACGATCCATTTGAAGAATTCTTCAAGCAGGCTCGAAAACAAAACTGATTTGACAAACGTGCTTTGAAAAACGCTCTCGGCTTCGAACACATACTGGATAAATAAAATAGGGAATGTCATTATAGCGCCGTATAAAAAGCAATGAAATATCAATTTTGACGGTTCCCCGGCAAACTGATCGCGCAAATAAAAATAACTGAACAATGCGAGTCCGGGCGCAATAGCCACCGTCAACAACTCAAACATATGCGCCCTCCTCCATTCAACTTTAGCGAATCGTTAAATTTCGAAAGCCTGTCGGTCGACCACTTCGTTGCCGGACAATAAAATCGCCAGCTTAATGCGTGCTTTTTTGCTGTCGTAATCACTGCCCAAAATGACGCCGCGTTTCAACAAATCGTGTGCACTTCCCGGGTAACTATACGCCGGATAAGCATTTCCTTCTTCTGCGCTGGTCGTTAGAACAACTGGAACCCCTGATGTGACTGCTCGTTCGATCGCGAACACCATAAGTGGCGAAACTTGGCCTCGGCCAGCTGCTTCCAATACAATGCCTTTCGCCCCACCTTCAAAAAGCATATCGACAATCAAGCCATCTTGGCCGGAATAGCATTTGACGATATCGACACGTGGCATCCCCCCGGGTATCCGGTGAACTTCACGGAACGCCGGTTTTTGATAAATACGCACTTTATCGTTATCGATGATCCCTAAATAGCCATGCCCGAATGAATCGAATCCCTGCAAATTGCTGGCATGTACTTTTTTGACATATTTTGCGCTATAAATCCGCTCATTGAATACGACAACCGTTCCAACCCCTTGAATGACCGGGTCGACCGCAACATAGATAGAGTTGCGCAAATTGGAGTAAACGTCCGTGCCGACCTCTTCCGGCGACCGCTGGCTGCCCGTCACGACCACCGTCCGGTCATCACCAATGGTCAAATCCAGAAAATAAGCCGTTTCTTCCAGCGTATCCGTTCCATGGGTAACAACGACGCCTTCCACAGTAGGATCTTGTAGTTCCGTTAAAATCGCTTGTTTTATGAAGTTCATTTCCGTAAAGCCGATATGCATGCTCGGCAATTGATAAATGTCGATTACTTTTACTTCAATTTCCTCCGGAAGCTGGCATAATTCAGCTAGTTCTTTCCCGGAAATCGCACCAGATTGCAGCAAACCATCTGAAATGGCTTTGCTGGCAATGGTTCCGCCTGTCGTGATCAACGAAACTTTCTTTTTCATAAAGCACCTCTTTCTTGCTTGTTTACAGCTATTCGCGCAGTCGCTCTTGTTTTTCGGCTATGGCTGCGGCTATTTGCTGCCCGTGAAAACGGCCATTTTCAATGAAGATTTCATTGGCATTATTACCGGCTGCAATGACACCCGCAATGAATAAGCCTTCGACATCGGTCTCCATCGTTTCTTCATCAAACGTAGGTCTGCCGCTTGCTTTATCGATTTCGATGCCCATCTGTTCGAGGAAGCGGTGGTCCGGGTGATAGCCGATCATCGCGAATACAAAATCATTCGGCAGCGTTTCTTTCGTATCATTGACCGTCAGTTCCACTTCGCCATCACGGATCTCATCGACAATGGAATCAAACAGCATCGTGATTTCCCCTTTGCGCACCAAGCCGTCGAATTCAGGCAGGATCCACGGCTTAACACTTTTCGAATAACTCGTGCCGTGATAGGAAACGGTCACGCGGCTTCCGGCTTTATGTAATTCGAGCGCTGCATCTACCGCGGAGTTCTTGCCACCGATGATCAGCACATCGCAATCGAAATACGGATGCCCTTCCTTGAAATAATGCATCACTTTCGGCAATTCCGCACCCGGTACATCAAGTGTATTCGGATGATCATAATAGCCTGTCGCCACGACTACATAGCTGGCTGTGTATTGCGATTTTGTCGTCTTGACGAGAAATTTATCGCCCCGTTCGACCGATTCCACTTTTTCGAACGCACGTATGTCCAGCGCGTGGCGCTTGACCACTTCCCTATAATAGACGAGCGCCTGATTGCGCTTCGGCTTGCGGTCTTCCGTAATAAAAGGGACATCTCCGATCGACAGTTTTTCGCTGCTGCTGAAAAACGTCTGATGAGTCGGATAATGATAGATGGCATTGACGATATTGCCTTTTTCGATAATGACGGCGTGCAGTCCCAGTTTCTGAATTTCTATGGCGGCCGATAACCCGCAAGGACCGCCCCCTATAATGATGACGTCAGCATGTTCCATTTAAACCACTCCTGTAGTAATGTCCATATTCATCTTATCCGATTCGAACCGATTGTGCCAAGCGCACATCGCCTTTCGTGGGATGAATTTCAAGCACGTGATATTCCGCAGTTGCTCCGAGGCGCAGCGGCAAAGTAGTTGTGCCAAAGCCATTGCTGACCAACTCAGTAAGTCCTTCCTCACTTTTCAAAACACCCCGGTCGAAAATCCCGAACGGCCCTATGCGGATTTGGCCGCCGTGTGTATGACCGGCAAGCAGCAGGCTTGCCGTGTAGTTGTCTTTCACTTTTTTAAAGATGAAGGGCGTATGGCAGACGAAGATGACGGAATCATCTTTTTGCACTGTTTCAAATGCAGCCGATAAACTGTTCTCGCGAAAAGCAAAATAATCAATACCGACTAATTTTAACCGGGGGTTATCGAATAACACAACCGCCTCATCATCCAGCACTTTCACGCCCTCTTCCTTAAACAGCTTGCGCAGCAACTTTTCGCCTACTTCCCGGTCGTTATTGCCGAAAATATAATAAACCGGTGCGGCTTTCCTCAGAATCCGCAAGTTCTCCCGAATCCGCTCTATTGGAACACCCCGCTCGACAAAATCCCCTCCAATGACGACAAGGTCAACTGGTTCAGTAAACAGCTTACGGTGAAGTGTACGTCGGTGGACATCAGAAATGAACAGCATTTTAAAGGGATCAAAATCGGCTTTTCCAGCTAAGTGGACGACCGCTTGCCTCTTCTTTTCGTTATGGGCATTGCGGTACATGCAAGCGATCAATGCGGCACTTGCTGAAGCCAGTCGTAAAAACCATTTCATGATGTACATCCTTTCCAAATCAATAAAAAAACATAAGCTGTGCTTATGCTCTCTGTTTCAACCGCTATTCAGTCTTGCGTAATATCGAGAATGCGGAAACCGGATTTTTCCAGCTCTTTTGTGAATTTGTCAATATTGTTTTTCTTTTTCACCTTCAAGACGATGCGTCGCACGACTTTATCGGTTTCATCGAACGTTACGAGTGAGACGACCGACTCTTTGTATTTCTCGATGATTTCCCCGAGGCGGCCGATGCGCCCTTCAGATTCAACTGATGTGAACGTGATGCGGAATCCAGACTGTTGCATCCCGAAAGCACTTTGCAATTGATTTACCACATCAAAGCGCGTAACGATCCCTAAAAACTTCCCTTCGTCGACAACGGCAATAATCGGAAAATCACGCAATTCGACGAGCGCTTTTTCGTAAACATCATTGATGTTCAAATAAACATCTTGGTTGACCATAATGTCTTTTATTTTTGTCGAACGGATAAATTCGTCTTTGTTTGCATTGGAATAGAAAAAGGCACGGTACGCATGGTACCAAGTGAAAATACCTTTAAACTCCTGACCTTCGACAACGGGCAGCGCGTCTACGGAATGCTTCTCCAGCAACTCGAGCCCTTTTTCCATCGTATCTTCTGGGCGGACGGTATAACATTTTTCTTTTTTCACTAACGCACTCTTAACGAACATCTGCTCACCTCTTTTTACATTTATTGTATCTTTTTCCTATCAGGCGGCATGTAACCTCATTTTACGGCAAAATCAATGTTTGTCCCGGGCTAATATCGTTCGATCCCAAACCGTTCGCTTGTTTAATCTTTTCTACTGCTGCGGCCGCTCCGCTCGCCCCGTAATTATTGACAGCGATGCGGTATAGCGTCTCACTCGATTGAACGACAATCGTTTTGCCGCCGGCCGGCGGAGTTTCTTGTTCCGTTTCTGTTTTCTCTTCAGCTTGCTTTTTCTCTTCTGCTTGCTTTTTCTCTTCTGCTTGCTGTTGTGCAAGTACTTTTGCTTGTGCTTCAGCTTCTTCGCGCTCTTTTTGTTCAGCGGCTGCGATTTCTTGGGCTTTTTTGTCCGCTTTCGCCGCAGCTTGTTGTTTCTCTTCTTCAGCGGCTTTCGCTTCGCGTTCACGGGCTCTTTCTTTTAGTTCTTTTTGTTCGGCAGCTTCTTTAGCTTTCAACTCTCCTGCATCTTCTGTCGAATCTTCGGAAGCAGCGAGTACTGTGCCACTTGCTGGAGGCTGAGAGTTCAATTCAAAACTGACTTCATTCTCATTGGTTTTGGCAGTTAACGTGTCATCCGGTTCATAATAAAACGCAACATAAATCAATAAAGTGACCGGAATCAAAATAAAGATGAAAAACAAGGACGGCAACAACAAGCCCTTGCTTTTGGCTTTCGGTGCCTGGCGTGAACGCCTCGACAACTCTGCCATTCGTTCCTGCGACAATTCCTGACGATTTTTCTCCATCGATTCATGATATTTATCGTTTCCCATTCCACGACTACCCCTATCTGTACTAATATATCTATTATGACGAAAAAAAACTTATTTGTAAATAATAGAATATAAATTTCATATAGGGAGAATGGCCTTTAATCGCTCTTGCCATGACGGGGCCGAATCGCGTTTTGGCTCCGGTCGATGCGCTTTAAAAAGCTCGTGGTCAATTCCGTGAAAACCGCAGCAATTAGGCGGTATGACAGGCGTTTCTTGATCGAAGCTGGCACTTATAAACTGGCGCAGACAGCCCTTTTCGTGGACCAGCTGACGGATTGTGCTGGCTTGACGGAGCTTTTCCTTTTTCAATAGCTCCATCTGGTTCAAAGTGCCTTCCATAGAGATGCGTTCACGCCAATAGATGAGGATCCGATAAGCTGTTTCCCGCACCAAGCCTTGTTCGACCAGCTGTTTTGCTTCTGCGCCTGCTGCATAAATCAATTCCACTTCATGACGTTCAGGCAAGTCATCCAACACCAAGCTTTCGATAAGCCGTTCGTCTCCATCCACGTATAGCAAAGTCGCAAGGGATGGCTTGCCGTCACGTCCTGCTCTTCCGACTTCCTGGACGTAGCCTTCAATTGATGACGGGAGCTGAAAATGTATCACCTGGCGAATATCCGGGATATGGACGCCCATGCCGAAAGCATTCGTAGCACATACCCACTCCAATTCTTTGTTGTGGAATTGCTGTTGCACAAAAATACGATCTTGCTGTTCCATTCCACCGTGATAAAAAGCCGCTTGAATTCCGTGATCCAGCAGACGGCTCGCCAATTCCTGAGATCTTTTCCGGGTGCCGGCGTAAATAATTCCTGGCCCTCCATAATTTTTTACCATCCTCAATAATTGTTCTATTTTTTCTTTCTCATTCTCGAACTTCCGGATATCGTAGCTGATATTCGGGCGATCCATCGGGTGTGCATAAATAAACGGCTGCCTCAGTTTTAAATAACGCTGTATTTCATCGGTAACTTTATCGGTGGCCGTCGCAGTCAATGCAAGCGTCTGCGGATTCCCTAAAGAGGGCAATACCTCTGAAATCCGCAAATAATCAGGACGAAAATCAAAGCCCCATTGGGAAATGCAATGGGCCTCATCAGCTACAAGCAAAGATATTCCGATCCCCTTCAGTTTCCCGAGAACATAAGGTTGGACAAGCATTTCCGGTGCGATGAAAATGAACCGGTATTGTTCGAGCGTCTTCCATACCCGCTCCCGTTCATCCGGTTTCATAAACGAATTGATCGCCACAACCGATTTCTCCCCCATTTTTTTCAATTGGGCAACCTGGTCCTGCATGAGTGACAAAAGCGGTGAAACAATGACAACCGCTCCCGGCAAAACTTTCCCCGGCAATTGATAGCACATCGATTTCCCCATACCTGTCGGCAACAACGCCAAAACGTCCCGGCCAGCAAGCACTTGTTCAATCACTTCTTTTTGTCCTGGCCGGAACTCAGTAAATCCATATGAATCGTATAACAGCTTCTCCAAATTCACTTCCCGGCACCTCTCATCGCCAGCGCCAAACGAATCTGGAAATAACTCGCTTCCGGCAACTGCTGTTTAATATCGCGCAGGCGCATGGTCTTCAACTCCTCGCTGGTCTTATGGATCATCTCGTAGACTGTCGCATCCATGAATAGTGTATAAAGAAAAGCCGGGTCGTTCATCGCCAGCTCCACAAAATGATCTTCAATGGTGCTCGTTTTCAACTGGCGCAGTTCCGCAATTTGTTGAAGCGAAAATCCCCGTTCAAATAAACTTTGAGTTCGTTTCGCCGATTCTGTTAAAGCAGACTGCTGAATCACGCCCTCAAGCAGACTTATTAATAAAGGGGGCTGGTGTTCTTCCAGAACGGCCAGCGAGGCATGCAGCACTTCCACAGCCGCCAGCTGTGCATCGATTGGAAAAATTTTCCCTCGATTGGCTATTTGATCCCATGTAAGGCCGCCGATATTGAACCCTGACAGTCGCTCAATTATAATGTCTTTTTGCCATGACGCTGCATCAGCCCGTTCCAACATGCTCTCCAATTGCATTCTGAATTCATGCTGAACAACGGAATCGCGGAAATGGATGCGGTGTAAATACGTTTTTACCCAATTTTGAATCGCTTCATCGGAAACGACCGGGTCAAACCGGTTTTGCCCTTGTATAAAACAAGACATCGTTTGGACGATTAACGACAAGCGAGCAAAAAAGCGCCTTTCGTTTCCTCTGTATTTCCAGCCGTTCAAGGGCGTCGTTGGCAATGGGACCTCGAATCCCCGAGCCGTGAGCCGGACCTGCTCCGCTTCCGGCTCGAGCATGCCTGTCGACTGCAGCCGCGCGACTGCCGCTAGGTAATCAGACTTCTCCAATTTGGGAAGCACGCCAAAAAAAGGATGCAAATTGAAATAGCCGATATCCTGAATGGTTTGGCCTGATTTTTTTCCTTTAATTAAATGATAGGGGGAAGAAATGGTCCGCTGACCGTCGACCGCTTTCATTATTGCTAAAACGACTTCATCGAATCGCACAGAAACAACCTCCCGGCGGTTTTGGGTTGAAAAACAGATGGAACATCTATAGAATAAAAACGATAGTATAACTGAACTTGTTCGGAGATAAAGGAGAGGAACTGGAATGGCTAAATATACCATTGTTGATAAGGATACGTGCATCGCTTGTGGAGCATGCGGAGCTGCAGCACCAGATATTTATGATTATGATGATGAGGGCATCGCTTTCGTTATTCTTGATGATAACATGGGGACTGAACAAGTACCAGATGAGCTGTTGGAGGATATGGAAGACGCATTCGAAGGGTGTCCGACCGATTCCATTAAAGTTGCAGACGAATCATTTGAAGGCAATCCATTAAAATACGAAGATTAATAAAAAGCGGCTGTAAGAGTAAATCTTACAGCCGCTTTTTTTATGACAAATAATAGGAACGCTGTTTTTCAATCCACGTATGCATACTGCCGAAAATCAACAAGACGACCGTAGTTAATGCCAGGCCTTTGATCAAATTAAATGGCAGGATACCGAGTACGATGGTTGTATAGAGCGCACTGCCCGTCTGCGCGGGCATATTGAGGAAATACGTATACATCGGCAAAAACACGAAATAATTGAGTATGCTCATTCCGATAGCCATCGAAAGAGTCCCAATCACCAATCCGAATGCAATGCCTTTTTTAGTCGAAACTTTACGGTAAATGGCGTAGACTGGCAAAATGAACAGGAGGCTCGTAGCAAAATTCGCCATGTGGCCTACAGGTACACCTGTCGGGCTTCCGGAAAAAATCCAGTCCAATACGTTTTTAAAGAATGCGACTAGCACTCCGGCGACTGGCCCCATTGTAATGGCCGCGATAAGTGCGGGCACATCACTGAAATCCACTTTCAAAAATGCTGGCAATGCCGGCAGTGGAAAATTGAAAAGCATCAATACAAATGAGATGCTGCTCAGCATACCGACAACGATCATCGATTGCAATTTCTTGTTCTTCATAATCCTCTCTCCTTGTCGTGATTCACCAGAAGAAAGATTCGGACGCACACGGCCATTAGAAATCCCTTAAGCACAAGCGCTTAAGGGAGAATAGGCACACCAAATAAACGGTCCACTTAATAATAAGCGGCATACGTCCGTACCTTCACCTTCTCCCATCCAGACTATACTGTCGGCTTTGGAATTTCACCAAATCCTGCTTTTTACGGCTCGCGGGCTGATGGACTCTTGTCCAATTACCGCCGGTAGGGACTTTCACCCTGCCCCGAAGATGAATCGATAATTTTTTATACAAGTCAATCTTATAAAAAAATGGCAACAATGTAAACCGTCCTGCTTACATTGTTGCCGTTTTATTTTTGTGGCCAGTCGATGCGGTTTGGTGCAACCGGCAATTCGATCGGGCCTGCGAATTCAAAACCGCCCCATTCAGGTTGAATGATATTTTCAAATTGCAGGGAAACTTCGTAAGATTCCGCGGTCAAGGCCATGCTTTCGATCATTTGCATCGCCTCTTGTTCATCAAGCGCCAGAAGATCGAGTGGTTCATCGAAGACGACCGTCAAAGCATCCCCCAGTTCTTCAACTGCATAGCCGATTTGTGAAGGAACCGGGCTTGCGTAATCATCATTTGGCGCATTCTGCAAAGCCAGCAGTGCATCTTTTGCCTGCGCTTCCGATAACCCATAAGCAGGCGCTAAATATTGCCATTGTGCAGAAGCGAGCACATAAAAGCTTTTCCCCTGCTCACCCGGAATTATCGGATTGGCAACGCCCAGATGGGAAAACTCTGCCGCTGTGCCTTCCTCATTCAGGATATGGATTTCCTGCTGATCCATGAACGTTTCCTCCAAGCTGTACAAATACAATAGCGTGGAAGCTGAACCTTCGTCGTAAGGGTGATTATTCGGCAAGAAATGGTTGAGGCGTTCAGCATCCTGCTGGAAATTCCCTTCGAAAGGATGATATTCATTAAAGCCCAGCTGTGTTTCATCGATTTGTTCCGCAAATTGATCGTATAAAGCGAGTGAACCGGAGGCTGATGGCACTTGTCCATTCGGAATCAGAAAACTCACCGGCACCACATAAGCTTGATGCGCCAAACCGATGCGAAACAGCTGACCTTCCGCCAAATCGCTTTCATACACCGCTGTTCGCAATGCATCCGTTTCGGGCGGAACCGCATATTCCGGCTCATCCCCGCCCGGCGCGGCTTTTTCCGTTTCCGCTTGGTCGGTCGACATTGTAGATTGAGATTCATCGGTTGCCGGCTCGCTGATGCTTGAATCGTTTCCATCTTGCTGCAATAAGGAAACGACCAAGACGCTGATGCTGAAAAATGCCACGATGGCCACAAGCAGAGGCAGCCACCGTTTCGGCTGCCTTGCTGCCGGTTTTGTTTGGGCTAACTGTTTATACACTTCGGCTTTAGGCCGTTCATCTTGGATTTCGGGGAAATCCCGCAACAAATTTTCGATTTCTTCATCGTTCCATTTGTCATTCGGCATATTCTCCTCCTCCTTCTGCTACGCTTAATTTTTGACGTAGGGACCGGATTGCACGGTGCTGGGTCGTTTTCACTTTTCCTTCCGACCAGCCAAGGACCTCGGAGGTTTCAGCGATGGAAAGGTCTTGAAAGTAGCGCATGATGATGACCAGTTTTTGGTCTCCCGTGCACAAATCAAGCATGTGATAAAGTCGGATTTTATCTTCATTTAGCAAGGAAACTTCTTCCGGAATGCGTTCAGAAGATACCAATTGTTGAGTTTCCCAATCGAAGAAATCCATCGAATGCTTTTTTCGCACGGCCGTTTTTCGGAAATGATCGATTGCTACATTTTTAGCGATTGAAAAAAGCCAAGTTTTTTCTGAACTTTTCCCTTGGAAACGATCGTATGCCCGAAATACCCGAACATACACTTCATGCATCAAATCCTCTGCCAAATGCCGGTCCTTTACTAAATAGACGAGAAACTGAAAAACGTCCTGATGGTATTGGTCGTAAAGCCGGTGAAACACGGAGTCATTCACGTAACTCCCCCCGTCCCTTGGATTAGTCGTCGACTTGCCAAAAAAAGTTACATCTTCGTGATCGGCAGTGTGAAGATGAAGGAAGTGCCTTTGCCGAGTATGCTTTCGACATGGATTTCCCCAGCATGCGCTTTAATGATATTGCTGGCAATCGCCAAGCCCAGTCCTGTACCGCCTGTACCAAGCGTACGAGCTTTATCTGCTTTATAGAAACGTTCAAAGACAAATGCCAAATCTTCTTGTGAGATTCCAGCTCCTGTATCGTTCACCGATACTTTTGCGTAGTCTCCAGTTTGTTCGACACGCACGCATACTTGCCCTCCTTGTGGCGTATGGCGAAGTGCATTATCGATCAAATTGGTCATCACTTGTTCGATGCGGTCTTCATCCAAGTCGGCAGCTGCCCAGTCATCGATTTCACTCGTGAAGCTAAGTGTGATGCCATTTTCTTTTGCAGCTTGAGCAAATTTATTGGTCATGCGCTCAATAACGGTATTGAATTGAACAAGCTCTTTGTAAAGCCTCATATGGCCGGATTCCATGCGGGCCAAATTCAATAGATCCGTCACCAGGCGACCCATGCGCTGAGATTCCTCATAGATGATCTTAGTCATTTCATTGCGTTCCTCATCACTTGCGCCGACGTCATCAAGAAGCGCTTCGCTATAGCCTTGAAGCATCGCAATCGGCGTGCGGAGTTCATGGGAAACATTGGCGATAAAGTCTTCGCGCAATTTTTCCAACCGGTGCTGTTCGGTCATATTGTGAAGCACCGCTACCGCCCCGCGCACGCTTTGCCCTCCATACAGCGGACTGAAGTTGATGGCATAGTAGGCGCCTTCAATTTCAAGTTCTTCTTCTATTTCCTCCTGGAATGTCAAGACATGATCAAGCATATGCAGCATTTCCGACGGCAAAGCTTTCGAATCCGTTTTCCCGCCTTTTTGCAACCATTGGTGCAGCAACTTTTCGGCAGGGGGATTGCTCAGCAGAATCGTTTTATCCTGGTTAAATGTAATAACCGCATCTGCCATTGATGTCAAGATGCTCGACAACTGTTCTTTTTCCTGATTGATTACTTCTACGTGATCTTTTAACTGCCTGCCCATCTGGTTAAACGCAATCGCCAATTGGCCGATTTCGTCTCCTGATGACACTTTCACTTTCGTATCAAAATTCCCTTTGGCGAGTTCGAACGCCCCTTCTCTCATATTGCGGAGCGGCGAGGTGATGCGCGTCGACAGGAAAAAGGCAAAAATCGTCGTCAATAGCAAGGCGAGGAAAGCAGAAAGAAAGACGATATTCGTCGTCCGTTCAGCCGTTCGGTCCATTACTTCCAACGATTGATAAATGAATACCGTTCCATGCAGTTCATCATTGGTTTGCAATGGGGAAGCCATAACGATGTATGATTCCATGCGATCTGATTCTGACAAGGACGGCAGCAACATTTCCTTGGTCACGGGTTCATTACTTTCGAACACGGTTTGGAACTCGGGTTCGCTGATAATTTTTTCCCTAATTTCCTCGCCATTCAATCCGTCATGCAGAAAATAGGAAATAGAGCCAGGCTCTTCAGCAATCACGGCATTGGTCTCATCTCCCAACACTTCGCCGACGATCGAAAGCGTGCTGTCCCCTTCGTAGTCATTAAAGATCCGGGCAATCATATTCGCTTCATTATGGAGTGCTTCTTCGACGGTTTCACTATGGAAATTGCCGAGAAACTCCAATAACAGGACGGTTACAATAAACAGGACAAAGGAAACGAGAAGCAAAATGGTTACCCACAGCTTCCCGACGATACTATTCCATATTCTATTCATTGCCGACCTCGAATTTGTATCCGACGCCCCAAACCGTGACAATCATTTTAGCGGCGGATTCAGATACGCGGTTCAGTTTTTCACGCAAGCGCTTAACGTGCGTGTCAACGGTACGCAAATCACCAAAAAAGTCATAATGCCATACTTCTTTCAGCAGGTGCTCCCGGTCGAACACTTTATCCGGGGATTTCGCGAGAAAATACAGCAATTCGTATTCTTTCGGAGTTAAGTTCACTTCGACACCATCCGCCGTTACGCGGTGTGCGTCGTGATCGATCGTTAAATGGGGGAACACGACCAAGTCTTTCGATACGCTCGAGCTTGTCGTCGGCGAATACGCGGAAGACCGGCGCAAAATCGCTTTGACCCGCAGCACCACTTCCCGTGGGCTGAACGGCTTGACGATATAATCGTCGGCTCCGGATTCAAATCCTTCCACGCGGTTCGCTTCCTCCCCTTTAGCAGTCAGCATAATGATCGGCGTCATTTTTGTCTCGCGAAGTTCTGTCGCCACTTCAATACCATTCTTCTCCGGCATCATGAGGTCGAGCAAGATGCAATGGTAATCGGTTTCTAATGCTTTCTCCATTGCTTCCACGCCGTTTTCAGCTTCTTCTACCATATATCCTTCGCGCTCTAAATACATTTTCAATAAGCGGCGGATTCTTTCTTCATCGTCTACTACAAGAATTTTAATTTCTTCAGACATGCTAACCCCTCCAACTTTCATCTCAATAGTTTCATTGTACCGATAAGGGTTCTAAAAATAAACAAAAAGCCTTTTCCATTGAAGGAAAAGGCTTTTTTCGTCAAGCGTACGAGTGCAATCCTGCAATAATCAAGTTCACCGCCACCAAGTTGAACATGATGATGACAAATCCGATCACCGCAAGCCATGCAGACTTTTCGCCTGCCCACCCTCTGCCGAGCCGCAAATGCAAATACGCAGCGTAGAACAAAAATGTAACCAGTGCCCAAACTTCTTTCGGATCCCAACCCCAGAAGCGCGACCACGCAATTTGCGCCCAGATCATGGCGAAAACCAACGCACCGAGCGTGAAGATCGGAAAGCCAATAATGACTGCCCGGTAATTGATTTCATCCATCAACTGCAAATTCACATTTTTTGTAAAAGGCTGCAGCATCGCGGAGATCCGTTTGCGGAAAATCAGTCGAATCAATAAATACAAAACCGTTCCGACCAGTACAGACCAGAAGACCGTCGTCAATTTACCAGCATGGATGACCGGTGGCATTTCCACAAGCGGTGTAAATGTCCCATCGGAAAGCGACTCGTAATCGTTCATGCCGAAAATCGCTGGCATATTGTAAGTGATTTGAGAAGCTTGCTCATCTTTGTTGACATAAGCGAAATCCGCTTCGTAATTCGTCAAAGTGAAAAACGTGCTGATAATGATGAAGCCGAGCACGAGTACTAGCGAGTACATAATCGCTTCGAGCCAGAAGCGCTGTTTCGATTTTTTCTTTTGATCGATGACTTTGAGCAGATAAATCAAGCCCGCCGCTGCACTGATCGCAAGAATCCCTTCCGCGATGACGACTGTAATGACGTGAATCGCCAGCCAGTTGGTCTGAAGCGCTGGAATCAAAGGACTCACTTCACTCGGGAACATGCTTGCATAAGCAATGATTAACAGCGCGACCGGCAAGACGATCATACCGAGGACAGCCGTCCGGTAAAGTGCGTAAAGTATGATGAATCCACCGACAAGAGTCATCCCGAATGCAGTCGTGAATTCGAACATATTACTGATAGGGGCATGCCCTGTTACTATCCAGCGTGTGATGAAATAGCCAAGCTGCGAGAGGAAGCCGATGACTGTGATGGTGATGGCCACTTTGCCCCAACGCTGCTCTGATCTGAAAGAGCCTTCTTTATTGCCTTTGACCGCTCCTCCGAAAATAACGGTTGCTATCAAATAAGCGATAAACGCTACGTATAATAAATTGGAGCTAATATCGGCTAACGTCATGTCAATTGTTCACCTTCCCTTTTCTCCTGCGCTTCCAAATCTTCCTGCTGGTCGCGATAAGCTGGAAGAGAAGCGTGTTCATTTACTTGATCCAAATCTTTCTTTAAGCCAAACCAGTTTTTGTTTGTGTGTCCTGCAAGCAGGATGCTGCCATCCTGCTGTTGCTGGATCCAGAAGCGGCGATGGTTGAAATACATCCCTTGTGCGACGCCGATCATGAAGATCAAACCGCCGAGCCCAAGAATCGGTAATGTGCGGTCTTTGCGCACCGTCAAGCCGGATGCATCTCGTGTTTCTACGCTCTGGAACGCCAGTTTATAGTCGTTGTCGCCCAAAGGCTCGACCGTATTTTGGATCGTGATGAAACTGGTTTCCCCGTCCGGCGTATCCGGTGTCGTCATCTTGACGAGGAATCCTGGATTTTTCGGAAGCGGCGACGCTGTTTGCGGTTCCCCATTCTCGAAACCGGAGAAGTCCGGGTAATAGCCGAGCAATTCGACTACCGATCCATCCGCAAGTTCATAATTCGTTTCTGGATTCACCAGGTCGATTGTCAGATCGCCGCTGCTGTCGCCTGTTTCTTTGTTTTCCAGTGCAAAGCTCATTGTGCTGAATTCATCTTGGCGGAAGTCCATTTGATAAAGCGCATAGCCATCGAACTTAAACGGCTGATTGACGCGGATCGGGTATTCTTCTACCACTTCCATCTCGTCCGTATCGCCAGGCAATGCACCTTCTGGAATTTTATAAAGCACAACATCCGTCTGGTAATTTTTCGCTACCGTTCCTACGCGTTCAATGGCTTCGCCGAATTTCTCCTGTTCGCCTTCACCCGTATAGGTTTCTAGTGTAAAGCCTTTGCTTTCAAGCACATACCCCGGTGCATCCGGAATGGCACGCGTCTCACCTTCTCGGATCCACAATGTTTCATCCACGTAAAAACCGGGAATCATGCGCAGCATAACGCCGAACAGAAAGATGATCAATCCAATATGGTTAACATAAGGGCCCCACCGCGAAAAACGGCCTTTTTCAGCTAGCAGGCCGTTCTTATCGGTCGACACTTTGTATTTCAGCTCGCTCAACTTCTCTTCCGCTTTTTGCAACGTATCTTCTTGTCCCGGTCCGTGTCCATAAATCCGTTGCTTGCGCATAAAACTTGGATGGCGCAAGACCCGCTGGTTTTTCAGTGATCTGTAGAGCGGCACGAAACGATCCAAGCTTGCAATAATCAACGAAATCGCCAACATCCCGACCAGTCCGATAAACCAGAACGAATTGTACATATCATGGAAGCCTAAGGCATGGTAGACCGTTCCGACCGTTCCATAAATATCGGTATAATATGCTTCAATAGTAGCTTCCGTGTTCGCCGGCACATATTGCTGCTGCGGCAGAATCGTACCTAGTGCCGCGGCGATCAATAAGATGATGATAATGCTGACACCGATTTTTACACTGGAAAAGAAGTTCCATATTTTGTCGATAACCGATTTATTGTATGTCTGTGACCGCCTTGCCGTACCTTCGTAACGCATGTCGGCTAATTCCTTATTTTCTTCCTGTTCGTTAAGCGGCCGCCCGCACGATTCGCAGAGAACCGTGCCTGGTGGATTTTCATGGCCGCATTTGCAAAGCAATTTGTCCATCCAAAAAATCTCCTTATTCAGGTTTGATTTCTTCCATAAAACCTGCGATGTCCTGTTCTGTCATTTCACCGGTGACGATGCGCTCGATTTTGCCTTCCGGGTTCACTAGCATCGTCGTTGGAAGCGGGCGGATGTTATATGCAGTCATGACGCTTTTATCGCGGTCGATAACAATCGGGAAATTGAGTCCATATTGGCGAGCGAACGTTTCCACTTCAAAATTCGATTGTGCAATATTAACTGCGAGAATTTGGACACCTTGCTCTCGATATACATCGTATTGGCTGGCCATCGCCGGCATCTCTCTAACGCATGGCTCGCACCATGTGCCCCAGAAATTCAAGAATACGCCTTGTCCTTCGTACTCCGACAATTTATGGGATTCCCCGTTCAAATCCGTCAGTGTAAAATCAGGTGCCTGGTCTCCCACTTTCAACACTTCTACTTCCCCGGCTGTCACGCTATTGTAAATAGTGTAGCCGATAGCAGCGATCAAAAGCAGCAAAATGGCTGTACGCATAATCGTTCTATTTTGTTTTTTGTTTCGTTTTTTTTCCATACTCATGAGAATCCTCCTTCGAAGGAAAGATGCAACCCAATTATAACAAAGTTTCTCTAGTCACCTGAATCGAGTTTTGAAGGGTTTGTGAACGTTAGTGCCTTTTTCCAGTATCCGCCAAAACACGCAATAATTTCACTTCGTGCGGGCTGAGCTCTCTTGATTCGCCTGCATTAAGTCCATGCAATGTCAAAAAGGCGAATTGTTCACGGCTCAATTTCTGCACAGGGAAGCCGATTGCCTCGAACATGCGGCGGACTTGGCGGTTACGGCCTTCATGGATGGTGATTTGGACGATGGCTTTTGCCGCTTTGCGTTCTGCTGACAATAGCTTCACCTTGGCCGGTGCCGTCATGCCATCTTCCAATTTAATGCCGCGCTCAAGCTTTTGCAGGTCTTCCCTTTCCGGAATCCCTTTCAAACGGGCAACATATGTTTTATCGATTTCAAACTTCGGGTGCGTCAGGCTATTCGCGAATTCGCCGTCATTGGTCAAGAGCAATAGCCCTGACGTTTCGTAGTCAAGACGCCCGACCGGGTAAATGCGCTCTTCGACGTTCGGGAAAAATTCAGTCACCACTTTGCGGTTTTTGTCATCGGAAACAGCTGAAATGACGCCTCTCGGCTTGTAAAGCAGAAAATAGACTTTGCGTTCTTTCTCCAGCTGGACACCTTCTACTTCTATTTTATCGGACGCTGATACTTTGACGCCCAATTCTTTTATTGTTTTTCCATTCACTCTTACTTTACCGTCCAAAATCATTTGTTCAGCTTTGCGCCTCGATGCAATCCCTGCATGAGCCAGCACTTTTTGTAATCTTTCCATTTAACCGTTCACCTCATCTATTTATTTGTCGATCGCATATGCCATCGATTCCGAAAATTTCCGTCCATCTACACGAAATTATGTCACAATTCCAAGTAAAGAGAAAGCGCATAGCTCAAACGAAAAGAAGACTGTTTGCGCGTCCCAGTCTTCCCAGTAAGCCATTATGCGTTTACTTCTTCTTTGAAAGCTTCTTGAAACTTCGTCATGAAAAGATCGGTTTCTTCATCCGCCTCATCCGCCAGTTCTTCCGGCAGCGGAGGCAGCTCCTCCAGGTTTTTCAAGCCGAAATAATTCAGGAATTCCACTGTCGTGCCGTAAAGAATGGCCCGCCCGGTTCCTTCTGCCCGTCCGCATTCTTTGATCAATCCTTTGCCAGCCAGTGTAGCAAGTGCTTTTTCACTCTTCACTCCACGCAAATCCTCAAGTTCCACTCGCGTAATCGGCTGTTTATAGGCAACAATCGCCAACACTTCCAGCGAGGCCTGAGACAAGGATTGGACGCTCGGGTTTTCGACCAGTTTCTGGATCGTTTCAGCCAGCTCCGGCTTGGTGACCAATTGATAGACACCCGCTAGCTCTTTCAGCATGATACCGTGTGCTTGTTGATCATAGAGATTTTTCAATTCCATTAGCGCCTGTTCGATTTGTTCTGCCGACGTACCCGTCAAAAACTGCAACTGGCTAAAATTGAGTCCGTCATCCCCTGTGACAAATAATAGCGCTTCAATTTGGCCCGAAAGATTCTTCTTCATCTTGCCACGTTTCCTTTCTCAGTTCCACCGACAAATCAGTGAAGTTTTTTTGCTGTTCTACTTTAATCACTTGCCGCTTCATCAATTCAAGCAGTGATAGGAACGAAACGACGAGCACTGTCCGATCATCCGATGGAAACAGCTCAGAAAAACTGGCACGGCCGTTGCGTGATTTCAAGAGGCTGACCATCGTGCCCATCTGCTGTTTGATCGATAGTTCCTGTCTTGCGACGCGTGTTGCGAGAGGCGCCCTCAATTGTTTCCTGCGCAGCATCTTTTGAAATGCGCTGAGCATATCGTATGCATTGGCATCAATATCGACAGGTGCCGGCTGCTGCTCCTGCAATTCCGACAAATCGTCCGGTGCTTTCGAATACAGGACCGCACGGGCGTTTTCCATCTTTTTCAGTTCACCTGCCGCTTCCTTGTACTTTTTGTATTCGATCAACCTGGACACCAATTCATTCCGGGGGTCTTGTTCTACAAATTCATAATCGACTTCCTCAAGCTCTCCT
This sequence comes from Planococcus sp. ISL-109, assembly GCF_018613655.1. Taxonomy (GTDB): domain Bacteria; phylum Bacillota; class Bacilli; order Bacillales_A; family Planococcaceae; genus Planococcus. Next base: position 497,629 of record NZ_JAGGPW010000004.1, on the reverse strand, counting down.
TCATGCACCGGCAGCAGCGTCTTGCTTTTGATGGCTAGGAGTGTTGCCGCCATCACCAAGTATTCGCTCGCTTCGTTGAGTTCGAGCACTTGCATTGCGCGGATATGCTCCATATACTGTGTAGTGATTTGGGAAACCGGGATGTCGTAAATATCAATTTCCAAACGATGGATTAAATGCAATAATAAATCAAGAGGACCTTCAAAGGCTTCCACTTTCACTTCGTAAGACATACTCTGACCACCTGACTGTTCAAATTCCTACTATTAATTATTATAAAAGAAAGGGGATCCAAATGCATCCGCTCACCCATCCATTGTTTCTTCAATACATCATCCATTTCAATGAAGAAAGAGATTTTTTTGAATGCCATGAAGTCGGCGAAGAATATTGGAAAGAAATCGCGCCGAAAGACAAGACACACCCGTTGACGGGCTGGATCCAATTGGCCGTCGGCATGTACCATTGGCGCCGCAGCAACTATCCGGGTGCACTGCGCTCGTTTATTCGCGCAAAGGCGAAACTCGCTGAAGCAAGCATTTGGACAGAAGGCTTCGACCATAGTGAGTTGATCGATCTCCTTACAGACTCAATTCAAGGCGTCACGGATCGCCACCCGTACGAGAACCGCGAGCTGCCTCTTCTCCCCGGGGAATTAATACGTGCTGTCGAACAGCAAAAACAGCAGTATTTGTCTCCCGGCTATGACGACTATTATATAATGCACAAGCATAGGCTCCGTGACCGGACGGAAATCATTGAGCTGCGACAACAGAAAAAAAGGCGGAACCTTTAAGAATTAAAGGCCGCCTTTTTTTACTGGGCATTTATTCAGGAAAGCTTCGGTTTCGTTTGTAGCCCGCATCTCCCGGTGCTGCATCATGTGCTGTATTTTATCGATCATCTCATGGCCGATGCCATCTCCGCGATGGGAGGGGTTCACCGATACATGATGGATGATGTAATGATCCTCTGCGACTTCCACACCTAATAACCCAACGAAATCGTCCTCTTTTTTCCAAAGGAACAATTGCCATTGCGGATTTTCTTCGTAAATGTGCATAGTCTGCTGTAGCTTTTTCAGTTCGCGTTCTTTGGGCATGAATGACAACAAGCCCATGGCGATCTTTTCAAATGATTTTTTGTATCTATATAACATAATTGATCCCTCATTTTCATCTTAAAAGCAGCTTCACCCATACTACTATAAAAGCTCCAATAACTCAAGTTTCCTTAGGGTTTACTCCATTACATTGTGCGAAAAAAACACCCAGTAGACGATGCCCCAGGCAAATGCCATAAAGAGGACGAAAAGAAACAGCCTAATGTTTTGCTTTCTCATCGCTTAGCCCCCTCCTGTGTATAACCCATTTCATTTTTGACCAAATCTTCAAAGCTTTCCCGGCGAATGACCAGCTGGTGCTGTCCGGATTCTGCAAAAACAACTGCCGGTCGTGCAATCCGATTATAATTGCTGGCCATCGAATAGCCGTAAGCCCCGGTGCAGAAAACAGCGAGAATATCCCCCGCTGAAACTTCCGGCAAGTTGGCTTCTTCAATGAGCTTATCTCCGGATTCGCAGCATTTTCCTGCGATTGTGTAGAGTTCTGAAGCTTGCTCTTTGGCACGGTTTGCAATCAAAGAACTGTATTTTGCGCCGTACAATGCTGGCCGGATATTGTCCGACATGCCCCCGTCAACTGCTGCATAGCGCCGTGTACCTGGCACTTCTTTCATCGAGCCAATCGTATAAAGTGTCGTTCCGGCATCCCCAATCAGCGAGCGGCCCGGTTCGATCCAGATTTCCGGCACTGGAAATTTCGCTTCTGCAGATGCCGCCTTAACAGTATGGATCATATCCTGGACATAAGCAGCAGGCGCGAGCGGTGTGTCTTCCTCAGTATAGCGTATGCCGAAACCTCCGCCTAAATTCAACACCGTGCACGTATACGAGTAGTCATTGCGCCAAGCAGCCATTTTCAGCAATAATTTTTCGGATGCCATTTGAAAAGCAGCTGTATCGAAAATCTGCGACCCGATATGGCAGTGCAGGCCGATTAATTGAAGATAGCCGTGACCATATGTTTCTTTGAACGCCCGGTCTGCCTGGCCATTGTTCAAATCGAATCCGAACTTCGAATCTTCCTGGCCTGTCGTAATATAGTCATGTGTATGCGCTTCGATACCCGGAGTGACACGCAGCAAGATCTTCATGTGTTGCTTGCGCTGTTCCGCCGTTTTTTTCAGCAATGAGATTTCGTGGAAATTGTCGACAACGATGCAGCCGATTTTTTCATCAAACGCCATGTCGATTTCCGCCTGGCTTTTGTTATTGCCATGGAAGTGGATTTTCTCTCGTGGAAACCCGCTTTGGATTGCCGTGAACAATTCTCCGCCGGACACGACATCGAGCGATAGGCTTTCTTGCGCCGCCACCTGGTAGATGGCTATGCCAGAAAAGGCTTTGCTGGCATAGGCGACTTGATAGTTGATGTGTTCTTTTTCGAAAGTTTTTTGGAACGCCTGTGCGCGTTCTCTGAATAAAGCGATGTCATAGACAAAAAGTGGTGTGCCGTATTGCGCTGCGAGGTCGACTGTGTCAACGTCCCCGATCGTCAAATGGCCTTTTTCGTTAATTGATTGTGTCCCGTATAAATGCATGGCGACTCCTCCTGAATGGGCTATGTAAAGTAAAAATCCTGCTGAGCCTACACCCAGCAAGATTCGTTTAATCGGTGATCAAAGCGGAGACAAGCTGAATCGCTTCAACCGGCTCGTTTGAATACTCGATACTATTGTATAACATTTTCTGGCATTCTGCGAGGTCTTGTGTGTTCGAATAAATGGTTGCAAGCGCTTCGCCTTGTTTTACGAAATCGCCGACTTTTTTATGCAGCACCAAGCCGACCGACAAATCGATGACCGAGTCTTTTGTGGCGCGGCCTGCACCGAGCACCATCGCCGCCGTCCCGATTTCATCTGCTTCCATAAAGGAAATATAGCCGTCTTGTGTCGCTGGCAGTTCGGTAATGAATTTCGCTTGTGGAAGCAGCGAGACGTCATCGATTACTTGTGGGTTGCCGCCCTGGTCCGCAATCAGCTGGCGGAATGCTTCAAGTGCGCTGCCGTCTTCAATGACGCGCTCAAGCATCGTACGCGCCTGTTCCAAAGTTTCCGCCTTGCCGCCAACGACGACCATTTGGCTGCCCAGCACGAGGCACAGCTCGGTCAAATCTTTCGGACCTTTGCCTTGCAGAGTTTCAATCGCTTCTTTCACTTCAAGCGCGTTGCCGATTGCAAATCCTAATGGCTGGCTCATATCCGAAATGATGGCCATTGTTTTGCGACCCGTAGCGTTGCCGATGCCGACCATCGCATGCGCCAGTTTTTTCGCATCTTCTTCAGTTTTCATAAATGCGCCTTCGCCTGTTTTCACGTCGAGGACGATGGCATTTGCACCTGCAGCGATTTTTTTGCTCATGATGGAACTTGCAATGAGCGGAATGCTGTTGACAGTTGCAGTGACATCGCGAAGTGAATACATTTTCTTATCGGCAGGCGTCAAATTGCCGCTTTGGCCGATGACCGCCAGTTTATGTTCGTTCACTTGGCGGATGAAATCCTTTGTGGATAATTCGACATTGAAGCCTTCGATCGCTTCAAGTTTGTCGATTGTTCCGCCCGTGTGGCCAAGCCCGCGGCCGCTCATTTTCGCTACCGGCACTCCGCAAGCAGCGACAAGCGGTCCGAGTACTAAAGTCGTCGTATCGCCAACGCCTCCTGTCGAATGTTTGTCCACTTTGATGCCTTCGATTTCAGACAAATCGATTTGGTCTCCCGATTCGGCCATTGCCATCGTCAAATCTGCCCGTTCCCGCTCACTCATATCCTGGAAAAATACCGCCATCAAAAACGAACTCATTTGATAATCAGCGATTTCCTCTTGTGTATAGCCCGAAACGATAAAACGGATTTCTTCTGTAGACAGCTCAAAGCCGTCTCGTTTTTTTTCGATCAAGTCCACCATTCTCATTGATGAATCCCGCCTTTTCAGTTTAGTTTCGATAAAAAGCTTGTGCCGAACTTCGGCATTTCACAAGCGAAATTCTCGGCGACCGTCGCGCCGATGTTTGCGAATGTTGCACCCGTGCCAAGGTCATTCCCACCGTTAAAGCGAGTCGAATAGGCAAGCAGCGGCACATATTCACGTGTATGATCTGTTCCCGGGAATGTCGGGTCGTTTCCGTGATCCGCCGTGATGAGCAGCAAATCATCTTCCTTCAATCCTTCGAGCACTTGAGGCAAGCGCTGATCGAATGCTTCTAGCGCTTCAGCGTAGCCTTTCGGATCTCTCCGGTGGCCGAAAAGCGCATCAAAGTCGACCAAGTTCAAAAAACTGAGTCCGTTGAAATCTTTGCCGATGACCTGCATGAGCTTATCCACACCATCCGAATTATCGGTAGTGCGCAGTGCTTCAGTCACGCCTGCGCCATTGTATATATCATTGATTTTGCCGATGGCGATGACGTCTTTTCCAGCGTCCTTGAGTTCGTTCATGACGGTACGGTCAAATGGCGCCAGTGCATAATCGTGGCGGTTTGTTGTGCGCTTGAATGCACCCGGTTGCCCGAGGAACGGACGTGCAATAACACGCCCGACGAGAAATTCAGCACTAAGCGTCAGCTCGCGTGCAATTTCGCAAATGCGATAAAGCTCTTCTAATGGGATGATTTCCTCGTGGGCTGCAATTTGCAGCACGGGGTCAGCAGAAGTGTAGACGATCAATGCGCCGGTCTCCATATGCTCTTGGCCAAGTTCATCTAAAATTTCCGTGCCGCTCGCCGGTTTATTGCCAATCACTTTGCGGCCAGTCGCCTGTTCAAGCTTTTCGATCAATTCCTCCGGGAAGCCTTGTGGGTATACTTTAAAAGGCGTATCGATGTTCAAGCCCATAATTTCCCAATGTCCGGTCATCGTATCTTTCCCGACAGACGCCTCTTGCAGACGGCCGAAATGAGCAGCCGGCCGTTTCTGCGCTGCCAGTCCTTTGACCGGTACAATATTGGCGAGTCCGAGCTTTTCCATGTTCGGCATCGATAAGCCATCAACGGATTCGGCGATATGCCCGAGCGTATTAGCGCCTTTGTCTCCAAACGCTTCAGCATCCGGTGCTTCACCGATGCCGACAGAATCCAATACTATTAAATGAATACGGGTAAACGGTTTCATTGTCATGTAAGTTCCTCCTTATTTACGCTTTGATTCTACCACAAAAGCTACTCATGTCGGAAGTCAGACTTCTCTTAAGCGCGAGGGTGAAATTGGCTGTAAACATCCTTTAACCGGGTTTTGCTGACATGTGTGTAGATTTGAGTTGTTGAAATATCGGCGTGTCCGAGCATTTCCTGCACTGCCCGCAGATCCGCCCCATTTTCGATCAGGTGCGTCGCGAACGAGTGGCGCAATGTATGCGGCGTCAATTCTTTTTGGATGCCTGCTTTTTTCGTATGCTGCTTTAATAATTTCCAGAACCCTTGCCTCGTTAAACGTTTTCCCCGTTGATTGATGAACAGCGCATCTGTTTTCTCCGAAGTGTTGCGCATTTCCAATCGGCCAGACTCAATATATTCGCGGTTCGCTTCAAGTGCTGCACGGCCGAGTGGAATGATCCGTTCCTTGCCGCCTTTTCCGGTGCAGCGCACAAAGCCCATCGTCAAATGGACATCTTCTATATCCAAATTGATGCATTCACTGACACGCATGCCGCTTGCATAGAGCAATTCGAGCATCGCACGGTCCCGCAATCCGCTCGCTTTGGATGTGTCTGGTGATTCCAATAAGGCATCGATTTCTTCAACGGACAGAACATTCGGCAGTTTTTTGTCCATTTTCGGCATTTCCAAATGAACTGTCGGATCCGAACCACTGCGCTTTTCCCTGATGAGAAATTGGTGAAATGAGCGGATAGAAGAAATGTGGCGCGCCACGGTGCGGGAATTTTTCGCCATTTCCTGCAGGTGGCGCAAATAATTTAAAATATGTACCCGCTCGATTTTCCCGAGTGATTGCAATTGCTCCACTTCACCCATAAACTGCAAATACGCTTTTAAATCGCGTGTGTATGAAATGAGCGTATTGTCTGCAAGTTGTCTTTCTACACGGAGAAAATGTAAATAATCGTCCAATGCATCTTTCGCATCTTTCATCGGTTTTCCTCCTTCGAATGTCCAACTAAACGGTTACGAAAAAAAGGCCGCCTTCAAAAGGCCGCCTTTTATGCGTCGTTCTCTGGCTTTTCAGCACCCAAATCATTGCAGCGCCAGCATATGCCATGAAAAGTAAGACGGTGATCTTTGATTTGGAAATTCCAACGCTTTTCCACGATCGCTTCTACATCTTCAAGCAAATCTTCCTGAATTTCATCGACCGCTCCGCACTCCAGGCAGACAAGGTGATGGTGAAAGTGTGCCGCGCCTTCCTGACGCAGATCGTAACGGGAAACGCCGTCCCCGAAATTTATTTTATCGACAATTTTCAATTCGGTGAGTAATTCCAAAGTGCGGTAAACAGTAGCCAAGCCAATTTCCGGCGCAATGTCTTTGACCAATAGATAGACATCCTCAGCACTTAGATGATCTTCTTCATGATCAAGTAATATCCGTACCGTTGCTTCACGCTGTGGCGTCAGCTTGTAACTCGCAGCGTGTAATTGCTTTTTTATACGATCAATCCTTGTTTCCATGCGACGCCCTCCCTCAAACTGTTTTCATTATATCAAAAGGGCGTTCTCGATTACAACAATCGATGCCGTTTATTATTTAGAATCATTATTAAATAGTAATTGTATTAATTCTTATCTGATAAGTAGTTTTTAACCCATTGCACAGCATACGCTGTTTTCGCATCAAAAATCCGTTCACTTCGGATCAATTCCTCGGCTTCTGCTACCGTCACTTCCATCAATTCCACAAACTCGTCATCATCTGTGACCGCGCCGTTTTTGGCGGCATGCAGTCCGCTTGCCAGAAATACATGAACCACTTCATCCGCAAATCCTGGCGAAGTGGAAAAACTGATGACTTTTTCAAGCTTTTCTGCGGAATAGCCGGTTTCCTCTTCCAATTCACGAAGTGCCGTCGTCTCTGGCGCTTCGCCTTGTTCCAGTTTTCCAGCCGGTATTTCAACGAGCGGGCGTTCCAATGCTTTACGGTATTGTTCGACCATAATGATTTTCTGTTCGTCTGTCACAGCGATGATCGCAACAGCTCCGGGGTGCTCGATCAATTCACGTTTCGACTGCTTACCGTTCGGCAGTAACACATCATCCACTTTCAGGTTGATGACTTTGCCTTCGTATAACCGTTCGCTGTGGAGCGTTTTTTCTTCAAATTTCTTCATGCTGGCCCTCATTTCATTTGTGGTTTCAATACCGCAAAGTATACCATAGAGGAAACAAAATTTTACAATGAGGTGAAGAGATGAAGAAGAACATGCTTGGCAATAGCGGGCTCGAAGTCAGTGAAATTGCACTCGGCTGCATGTCGCTGCCGGAAGATCCGAAACAAGCATCAGCAATTGTCGATGAAGCGATTGGGCACGGCGTCAATTATTTCGATACAGCTGATTTTTACGGCAAAGGAAAAAACGAAGTACTTATTGGCGAGGCACTCGGCAAGCGCAGAGGCGATGTCATACTGGCAAGCAAAGTAGGAAACGAATGGTCGGAGGACTCGGACGAAGTGAAATGGAATCCGGGCAAGGATTATATTAAAACACAGATCCATCATTCGCTGCGCCGCCTAAAGACGGATTACTTGGACCTCTATCAGCTTCACGGTGGCATGATTACCGATAATTCCGAAGAAACGATCCAAGCGTTCGAAGACCTGAAAAAAGAAGGCTTGATCCGCGCATATGGTATCTCCTCAATACGCCCGAATATCATCTGGCGTTTTCTAGACAACAGCGATATTTCGTCCATCATGATGCAATACAGCCTGCTCGACCGGCGTCCTGAGGAGTTTTTGCCAGGCATCGGTGAAACTGGGCGCTCTGTTGTTGCTCGCGGCAGTCTGGCAAAAGGCTTGCTGACTGCTGAAGGGGTTTCCCGTGCGGACAAGATGGGTGATTATTTGCAATACGGCAAAGAACAGCTGATGGAGACATTGAAAAAGCTATCGGATATTCATGACAGCGTACATGCGCTCGCCGTGCACTCCGTCCTGTCAGACAGCACCGTCGCAGCAGCGGTCACCGGAGCAAGCAGTCCCGAGCAACTGCGCGAAACGCTGCACGCTTACGAACAGCCTGTCAGCGCTGAACAAATCACTAAAGCAAAGCAATCCACGCGTCTGGACCGTTATGAACAGCATCGCGATTGAAAGCAGAAACTTCCATTAAACGTCAATCGATGGCGTAGTGTGTGTTTAGGATGCGTTTTTTTGCCAAATAGCCGCTCGAATTCAACAAAAACGCGGGGCTGCGATACAGTTAAGGACATTTGACCCCTTTTTAGGGGTTTTCCTTATACAAACTTTTCCCTCTAACTGTCGAATATTGCATAAACGCTTGTTATACAGCGGTTTTTCTGTTTTTTTCTACTGTAATCTCTCTGTTTATTGGTTAGCGCTGAAGCCGCTTATTTTTACAAAAGAGGACTTTTGCAGGTTTGAAAGAATACCACAAAGTGAATATACTGATTACGATTGAAATTTTAAATACTTAATTTCACAAAATCGGAGGCGTTCAAAATGATGAATTTTTATTTGACCCAATCCAAAAAATCTTACCAGTCAGTAGATGGTGATGCCATTTCGATGCATTCTTATCTCGTTGTTGAATCTGTGACAAGATCCTTTGGACAGGAATTTAAAAATCATAAGCTGGCTTGGGAAGCAGAAGACAACTGGCTGCTTGCAGACGCCCCGGAAAAAATCATAAACATGCCGAATGGCTATCATCGATTTGAACTTACTGAGCCGGTGTTCGCATCATTGCGCCTGCTGGCAGAAAGCCACCCGAAAGAGCTTCATACGTTGACGCCGTTTTCAAAAAATCGTACGTCCGAAACATTCATCGAGCAGCAGCAAGCGGAAGCACGAAAAGATTTCCATCTAAACGATGTCGCGAAAAGCTTAAAGCAGATGTTCAAAGATATTATGACGGTCTAATAACATCAACATAAAAAGACGGAGAACAGGATTTATGTTCTCCGTCTTTTTATTTTTTTTTCAGTTCACGTCTGTTCTGGATCTTCCTTCACTTCTACAGCGACAGGCTGTTCTTCGGCTTGTGGTGTTGCCCGTTCGATTATTGCTGAGCTTTTCGAAGTATAGGATTTCAACATTTCGGAAATATCAATACCGGTCATTTCCTTCAATGGCTCCTGCATGTCGACCATGGTCTGTGTCACACTTCTGCCGAAAGACGGCACGCCTTGGCCATTTCCGGAATCGATGATTTTCACCGAATCGATATTATTGAGCGGTTGCGCCACTTTTTCGGCGAATACTGGAATCATTTCGATGAGTTTTTCGGCAATGATGACATCGCCATGCTCTTCCATCGCTTCCGCCAACAGTTTGCGTGATTCCGCTTCCGCTTTCCCTCGTTCACGGATGACTTCCGCTTCAGCAGCACCTTCATCGCGTTTAATCTTCGCTTTCGCTTCCCCGTCGATGACAGAACGTCTCGCTTCCGCCTCGGCAGTACGCGTTGTTTCGTAGTAGCTGGCATCTGCTTTCGTTTTGCGGACTTTGCTTTCTTCTTCTTCGAGCCGGACCGCGCGTTCGCGTGCCATAAACTGCATGTTCAATTCTTCTTCTTGAATTTCCATTGCAAGTTTCGCCTTTTCAAGTTCATAGGATTGTTCGGACTTGGCACGCGCTCGTTCTGTTTCTTCCATAAATGCCGCATCTTTCAAATCTTTTTGCTTGCGGGATTCGGCGATGGAAATTTGGCGCTTGTACTCTTCTTCTTTCGCTTCCTGGTCGGTCTGCGCACGGTGAATGCGTGTCTCCCGCTCGGTGTTTGCTTCAGCGATTTCTGCATACTTGCGTACTTCCGCTATGCGCGGACGGCCCAGGTTTTCCAAATAGCCGTTGTTTTCATCGGCATCCCGGAGATCCGTCAGCCCGAGCGAGGTGATTTTAAAACCCATCAAATCGAGCTGCTTTTGTGCGATTTCCTGGACATCGGTGTTGAACTTCTCCCGGTCGCTGTTGATGTCTTCGACCGTCATTTTCGATAGAATGGCACGCAAATTACTGCCGAGCACTTCGATGATTTCCAGTTCGATTTCTTCCTGTTCTTTACCGAGGAATTGCTCTGCATAGTTGGCGATGCCGTTTAATGTATCTGCGACTTTCACCATCGCGACGGCATCCGCCACAATCGGCACCCCAGCATTCGTGTAGACGCGCGGCGTTGCAAGTTTCAGCTGGAAAGACGTCAAACTGACCGGCGTTGAGGTCTGGAAACGCCGCAGCAAATAACCGCCGCCACGGATGATTTTCATCGACCGACCTTCATCATCCGTAAAAATATTCGTATCCTTCTGAGGATCGCCGAGTTTCGGCCCCGTGATGATCAAAGCTTCATTTGATTTGGCGGTTCGGTAGCGGATTTTCATCCAGAAGAAATACCCGATGCCCGCAATTGCCGCTAAAATTAATACGACAATTAAGATTGAAATAATTCCGATTGATTCCATAACATTCCATCCCCTTCATTATGCTAATCTACCCCTGCCATACAATATACGAATGAATTAGGAAGACGTTTCACAAAAAGGTAAAGAATAGCCAGAAAAAAGCGATTATTCCGCCACTACTTTAATAACTGAAAAAACCGTCGAAAACACTAGTAAAACCACTACGAAATAACCGAAGTATAGAAGTGGCCTGGATTCAGGCCGAAGCATCACACTTTTCTCTTTCTCCTCTAGTTTGGCGTTCCCCTCAAGCTGTGCATTTGCTGGCAATTCTTCATCCGTCATTGTTTGCTCCTCCTGCAATCATGTCCTATTGCTCGTTGGCTTTTGAGCAGCCCTTTTTTTACAAGCGTTTACCGCTCGATACAGCGGTTAGTTTACTTTTCCATTATATCAATTGTTGAGAAATGGGAAATAAAAATATTTTGGAAATTTATAGTTAATTCGATTTTCGATTCACAGCTGTCTTGTTAGTCTGATAAAATAGAAAAAAATGGATTCCTCTATCTTATCCACCCAGCATAGAAAGGAGCAGCTTATGAAGTTTATCGATGATTTAGCGGGCGCAATCCGCGATATCGCCTGATGGATCTTATGGGGCATTTCTTATTTGGTTGCTGGAGCACTCATCGTTGGCGTGCCAATTTATGCATTTGTATTTATATTCGATTGGTTCACTTGAACGAAAAACACCTTCCATTAAGATAAACTGGAAGGTGTTTTTCGTGTTCAGTATTTATCGCCTGAATCCCCGTGACGCTCGAGCAGTTCTGCAAACGACATGTTCTTTTCGCGCTGCTTGCGTTCAAACTGGCGCTGCGCTTCTTTTTCCTCTTCGACTTTTTGCTGATCTTTCAATAGCTCTTTTTTCGTTTCTTTCAGCTTCAACAGCTGGTCTTCTGAAAAAAGGCCGTTATCTTGCTTATTGTCTTTCGCCATCATTCTCTCTCCTTATGGGCGTTTTACTATAGTTGCGACTCCTTGGCCGCCGCCGATGCATAAAGTCGCAAGACCCGTCTTGGCATCCCGTTTTTTCATTTCGTGCAGCAATGTCACAAAAATCCGTGTCCCGCTGGCGCCGATCGGGTGGCCGATGGCAATGGCTCCACCATTGACATTCAGCTTTTCGTGATCAAATTTCAATTCACGGTCCACCGCAATTGATTGCGCAGCGAATGCTTCGTTCGCTTCAATCAAATCGATATCCCCTAATGTCAATTGAGCTTTTTCAAGCGCATTTTTCACCGCTTGTACAGGTCCGATCCCCATTACTGCAGGGTCGACTCCAGCATTGCCGTTCGCTGAAATCACGGCAAGCGGCTCGATGCCGAGTTCTTGAGCTTTCTCTTTCGTCATGACAATTACCGCTGCCGCTCCATCGTTGATGCCGGATGCGTTCCCTGCAGTTACAGTGCCGTCTTTTTTGAACGCTGGACGAAGTTTGGCCAGCTTCTCTTCCGTCGAAGAGACTTTCACGTATTCATCCGTTTTGAAAATGACAGGATCGCCTTTGCGCTGTGAAATTTCAACAGGCACGATTTCTTCATCGAAACGGCCGCTTTCGATTGCTGCTGAAGCTCTTGCTTGGGAGCGTGCAGCGAAGCTATCTTGTTCTTCACGGGAAATGTCATAGCGGTCGCAAAGGTTTTCCGCAGTCGTCCCCATATGGTAATTGTTGAACGCACACGTCAGTCCGTCGTGGACCATGCTGTCGACCACTTTTTGATTGCCCATACGGTAACCATCTCTAGCTCCTTCGAGCAGATACGGCGCACGGCTCATATTCTCCATTCCTCCGGCGACAACGATTTCTGCGTCACCTGCGAAAATTGCTTGATATGCCAAATGCACCGACTTCAAGCCGGAACCGCATACTTTGTTGATGGTCATCGCAGGAACCGTTTCCGGAAGACCTGCTTTGATGGATGCTTGGCGCGCCGGATTCTGGCCGAGCCCTGCTTGCAGGACATTGCCCATGATGACTTCAGATACTTGATTGCCCGCTACCCCCGCGCGCGCTAGTGCTTCTTTGATGACGATTGCGCCTAGATCCGTCGCCGGCACATCTTTTAAAGCCCCTTGGAAAGAACCGACTGCCGTTCTGACAGCGCTCGCAATTACGATTTCTTGTGACATTTCTTTTTCCCCCTTGTCTGCTTCTTGCTCTTTTATCCCCCCTATCGCTACAATAAAGCTAAGGGGGGATAGTATGTTTAGTTTACCAAAAACAGCTACGATAATCGAGGTTGGCCCGCGGGACGGTCTACAAAATGAAGCCAAGACAGTCAAAACAGAAGACAAGCTGGCCTTTATTCACGCCTTGCAAACAGCCGGACTGTCCGAAATGGAACTGACATCTTTCGTATCGCCGAAATGGGTGCCGCAAATGGCGGATGCACGCGACATTGTTGCCGGCACGAAAAAGTTCGGCCGGCAGTTGGTGCTGACGCCGAACGAACGGGGCATCACTTCCGCTTTGGAAGCCGGCGTTGATTCTATTGCTATATTTGTCGGCGTTTCAAATTCGTTCAATGAAAAAAACATCAATAAATCCACTGCGCAAGCAATGGAGAATCTGCGGCCGCTCATCGAAAAAGCAAAGCAGGACGGCATTTTCGTCCGTGCCTGTATTTCGACAGCATTTTACTGCCCGTTTGAAGGCGCGGTCAATCCGCAAGACACGATCGATTTGTGTCGACAGTTCGTCGATTGGGGAGTCGATGAACTGAGCGTCGCCGATACGATCGGCATGGCTAATCCGCAGGAAAGCCATGAACTGTTCAGCCGATTGAAAAAACAATTTCCGGACATCCTGATTGCTGCCCATTTCCACGATACGCGACGGATGGCGCTCGCCAATGCTTACGCGGCTCTTCTAGCCGGTATTGACCGTTTCGACGCTTCGGCTGGCGGGCTTGGCGGCTGTCCGTTCGCACCGGGAGCTACCGGGAATGCCGCGACGGAAGACCTTGTCCATATGTTCCACCGGATGGGCGTCGATACTGGAGTGGATCTAGACAAATTGTTTGAAGCCATTTCGTTGATCGAACCGCATGTATCGAATTCCTTGCAAACAGGAATGTATACTTTGTACAAAAACAGAAAATGAGGTGTGTGCGCCATGAAAAAGCGACTATTGATAGTTTCTGCTGTAGCATCGAGCACGTTGACCGCTTCTTTTGCCATTTTAGGATTCCTGGCCAGTAATCGTCTGATGTATGTGAAGAAAAAAGACGATGCCTTCATTTTGGAGCGTGAAACGAACGCCAAACGCTACGATGAAGTGTGGTATGACAATGCCAATAAAAGTGAGCAATGGATCGAATCCGCTAATGGCTATCCGATCAAAGCGATTTTTCTGGAACCGCATGCGACCGACCGTTATGTCGTCATTTGCCACGGGGTGACCGAAACCAAAGTGAACTCATTGAAATACGCCCGGCTGTTCGAACGCCTCGGCTTTAATTCGGTCGTCTATGACCATCGGCGACACGGCGAATCCGGCGGCAAGACGACCAGTTTCGGCCATTATGAAAAACTGGATCTCCAGGCGGTCGTCCAGGCACTGAAGCTTCACATGGGTCCCTCTTTATTCTTCGGCATCCACGGTGAATCGATGGGGGCAGCGACCACACTATTATATGCAGGCATGGAGGATTCGGCCGATTTCTATATATCGGATTGTGCCTACTCCGACATCAGCGAACAAATCCTTCACGTCATGCGCACTACGACACCGATGCGCACCACCTTGGCACTGCGCCTGGCGAATGTATTCTTGAAGTTGCGCGACGGCTATTCCATCACTACTGTGTCGCCTCGCGAAGTCGTGAAAAACATTGTCAAACCGGTGCTGTTTATCCACAGTGTCAACGATGAATTCGTCTTGCCGAAAATGAGCCAAGAATTATTTAAATTAAAACAAGGCGCCAAGCAATTGAAGCTATTCGACGAAGGCCAACATGCGCAGTCATATAATATGAATCCCGAAGAATATGAAGCAACGATTGCGGATTTTTTAAGTGACTATGATTTGCTGTTGCCTAGAATACATCCAGGCATCGTTGCACAAATTCCAAGCTGAATGGATTCATCAGCTGGCTGCTAGCTGTGTGCAGGGCACCCCATTAGTTCACAGCAAAAAAACAACCACTGTTTCGCTATTAGCGAAACAGTGGTTGTTTTGTATTCATCACCTATGGGCGAATAATTGCATAAGCGTTTATTTTTTGCCCGGTTTTGTCGAGGCTTTGTTCATTTGAGCCATCATTTGGTTGATTTTCTTTTGAGATGGTTTTTGTCCCATTTGCATCATCATAATCCGCAGCATCTCTTCGTTGATTGGTGGGTTGTCCTGCAAATATTTCATCATATATCGACGAGCGATAAAGAATCCAAGTGCAACACCTGCGAGTAGAGCCACGATAACGATAACAATCCAGATCCATGTGTCCATACAAATTACCTCCTTCATGTTGCCAATTAAATCATGCACCAAAAAGGATTATACTATAAATTTAGAGACGTGACTATATGAACGGGATTAAAAAATGCGGAATAAGCAAGGGCGCGTATTTTGCTTCGTGCACAGAGATCGCCAACAGCCCCTTTCAGTCACTGTTGGGCCGTTACGGTGCATACCACTCTTTTCAATGAGGCGCTGCCCCTGAGCAGCTGTGAACCAGTCGGCTACTTCCAATGATGTCTCGCTGCTATATTGTGTGGTGATGATATAAAACTCCGAGCTCAACGGGTATTCATTATTGCGGATTGTCTCTACAGACGGGGAAATGCCGTCTATCGCCACGTATTTAATGGTCTCATTGCCAACCATTTCTTCCCCCGTAAAACCTGAACGTAAAGCCGATCGCATTCGAATGGTTTTTATATTCGGCAACTTGCTCGATAATGCCGCCCATTCCTTCTTCCATGTTTTCAATCGGCGCACGCATCACTGGGACATCGCCCATGAAATTCAGCAATGCTGTTTGGCGTACGCTGTCTTCCGGCCGCTGGAACGCACGTATTGGTTGATCTTCACCGCCGAGTGCCGACCAATTCGTTTGCTTACCGCTATAAATAGCTTGAATATCAGCAGTGCTCAGCGCATCCACCGGATTCTCAGCATGGACAAAAAAGACCAACGCTTCTTTGCCGATTGGCGTTAAGTTTAACTGCAGCCCTTTTGCTTTTGCTGTTTACAGCTGCCCCTCGGAAGGTCCTGCTGCAAAAACGGCATCGACTGTGCCATTGAATAAATTCAAATAGGCATCAGGTGTGGTATTAACCATCACTTCACTGTCATATGGGTCATACCACTTTTCAGGGTACAGCATTTCTGCAGTTGCAGCATATACCGGGTATAGCGCGGTCGCACCGTCAAGCCGCGGCAATTCCCCTTTGAATTCCACAGTAGGCGTTTCACCCAGCACTTGCAGGTTGGAATCCTCTTGAAATGGCATGTACATATAGGCGTCAATCTCGGCAGAAACAGTTGGTCTAGTGTCGAGATACAGCTGATGTAGCGGCCAAATCGATAGGAGGAGTCCTGACAACAAAAAGCCAGCTGCGGTCTGCTTCCATCTTATTCTGGAAAGTTTCCGCAGTGACAGCACAAAGACGATAAATAGAAAGATCAATGTTGTGAAAAATAACGGCAACCACTGCCTTTCCCCCGATAACAGCAACATGATACCCCCGAAAAAACCAACAATGCCTAGAGCGATAAAAACAGCAGTTGCTGGTATTAAATTCCATAATTCCTTCATAATCCCACTCCTTATTTCGATTATAACCGGAGGGGGCTGTGAAAAGTTTAACCGGCAAAAAAATGTTTTCAGACAAGAGAAAACCGCCAGAAAGAGTTCTCTGGCGGTTTCAAATAAACTGTTTAAAATGATGGAACATATATTCCAAGGAAAGTTAGCCGTTGATTAAATGCTTGACTTTCGCTGCAACGTTGTCTGGTGTAAAGCCGAATTCTTCAATGATCTTCTCGCCCGGTGCACTTGCACCGAAGCGGTCGATCGCTAAGATATCGCCTTCAAATCCTGTATAACGGTCCCATCCGAAAGATGAGCCCATTTCAATTGCCAAGCGTTTTGTGATGCTTTTCGGCAAGACGGATTCTTTATACTCTTTGTCTTGCTGTTCAAAACGATCCCACGATGGCATCGAAACAACAGACACCGAAATGCCTTGCTCTTTCAATTGCTTCTGCGCTTCTACAGCAAGGCTGACTTCCGAGCCTGTCGCCAGAAGAAGTGCCTGTGCCTCGTCAGCAGGAGATACGACATAAGCGCCTTTTTCAACGCCTGCCTCCGCTTTTTCACCAGTCGTCTCTAACACCGGCAAGTTTTGGCGGGATAGTACGAGTAAAGTAGGCTTGTTCTTGGAAGTAAGTGCCAAGCGCCACGCTGCTTTTGTTTCGTTCGCATCAGCCGGACGTATGACGCTCAAGTTCGGCATTGCACGCAATGATGCCAAGTGCTCGACCGGTTCATGCGTTGGGCCATCTTCCCCGACCGCTACGCTATCGTGAGTGAAGACGTATGTTACCGGTAAGCCCATCAAAGCGCCTAGACGGATCGCTGGACGGACGTAATCACTGAATACGAAGAACGTACCGCCGAACACACGCAAGCCGCCGTGAAGTGCCATGCCGTTCATTGCAGCGCCCATCGCAAATTCACGGACTCCGAACCAGATGTTGCGGGCTTCCGGGTGATCAGCATCAAAATCACCGCCGCCTTTGATGTTCGTCTTGTTCGAACCGGCAAGATCGGCACTGCCGCCGAAGAATGACGGAACTGCTTTTGCAATTGCATTGACCATATCGCCGGAAGATGCGCGTGTCGCTTGCGATTTGCCTACTTCGTATTCAGGGAAATCGGCATCAAAATCAGCCGGCAGGTCGCCGCGGATTGCGGATTGCAATTGAGCCGAAAGTTCCGGATACTGCTGTTCGTATTGCTTGTACAATTCATTCCATGCCGCTTCCGCTTTTGCACCGAGTGATTCTGTCGCCTCACTGAATGTTTCATATACTTCTTCCGGCACGTAGAAATCCTCTTCAAACGTCCACTTATAGTATTCTTTCGTCAGTTTCATTTCATCTTCGCCGAGCGGTGCTCCATGTGAATCCGCTTTGCCGGATTTGTTCGGGGAACCATAGCCGATGACTGTTTTGACTTCGACCAATGTCGGTTTGTCAGTGTCATTTTTTGCCTTCGCAATTTTTGCAGACAAATCATCCAAATCGTTGCCGTTTTCTACGTGCAGGTAGTTCCAGCCGTACGACTCAAAACGTTTTTGAATGTTTTCTGAAAAGCTCATCGACAAATCGCCATCCAGCGAAATATCATTGCTATCGTAAAGAACGACCAATTTATCTAGTTTCAAATGACCGGCAAGGGAAATCGCTTCTCCGGCAACGCCTTCCATCAAGTCGCCGTCTCCGCAAAGAGCGAACGTATGATGGTCGACGATATCAAGTCCTTCTTTATTGTATGTAGCTGCCAAGTGGCGTTCAGCCATAGCCATACCGACAGCCATGCCGATTCCTTGGCCAAGTGGGCCAGTCGTCGCTTCAACACCAGCTGTATGACCGAATTCCGGGTGGCCAGGCGTTTTCGAATCCCACTGTCGGAAATTCTTGATCTCGTCCATCGTTAAACCATATCCGCTTAAGTGAAGCAAGCTGTATAGCAGCATAGAGCCGTGCCCTGCTGATAGGACGAAACGGTCACGGTTGAACCAATCTGGGTTTTTCGGATTGTGGTTCATGTACTTTGTCCAGAGTGTATACGCCATTGGTGCGGCGCCCATTGGAAGTCCCGGGTGTCCCGAGTTCGCTTTTTCGATAGCATCGATTGAAAGTGTTCGAATAGTTGTAACTGCGAGCTGATCTGCATGATTTGACATTGTTACATCCTCTCTGAAACTAAATTTAATCCTATTTTAGTTTAGTCAACTATAGGAAAGAATACAACGAAAAAAGAGAATAAGTATTAATTCAAATACTTATTCTCTCGGATATTCTTGATTTTATCTGGTGTAACGTCTTTTCCTTCCGGATCGATGACAGTTACGTTTTCAATCGTCCCCCGCATTGACTGCCGGAAATTCTGCAAGTATTCCTCGCGAAGGGCAGTTTGTTCTGATGCCTCTTCTTTAGAAAGCCCGTCTCGCTTGGACTTTTTGGATAGCACGTTAATACGCTTGATCTTTTCTGGAGATAACACGTAAAGTCCCCCTTTCTACTGCTCCATCGTACAAAAAAAGGCGGGACTGTGCAAGATTTCAGCTTTCTTTCATTTGCTGATACTCTCTATAGCGCCGGTGCACGGTCGCTTTGCTGGCCTGATAGCCGAAGCCTTGCAGCGTGACGGCAATTTCATGGAACGTTAAACCACTCATCTTTAAGCTGACAATCTGGTCCACTGGCAATTCAAGCCGCTCGCGGCCATCAGGATTGCCTTTGCCCTTCAGATTGCGTTCCGGTTTATAACCATTCTCCACCGCCCGCTTCATGCCGCGTTTGATTTTTGCATTATGGATTTTGCGTTGGTATTCTTCCACTATGGCGAGTATCTCAAGCACCATGTCGTCCATATCGTTCAACGCAATCGGCCCTTGATCGGATAAAGTAAACACATCAACTTCGTGTTTTTTCATCACGTGCAACAAAGCAATGCGCGCATGTCCCCTGCCAAGGCGCGTTTCATCTTGGATGAATACGGCATCGACCGGATGGGATTTGATCTGGTTGAGCATTTCGAGCAACCCTTCGCGGTCCATCTCATATCCGCTATGCTGGTCCACGTAAACTTCTTCCACCAAGTATCCTTGTTCGAATGCAAACTTCATCAATTCTTCTTCTTGCCGTTGGAGTGAACTTTCCTGCTCGTCTTTCGCCGTGCTTACGCGGCAGTAAACCAAAGCCTTTTTCTTCATTCAGCATCACCTGCATAGTATTTCGTTTTATCTGGGGAATAATTCAATTGCTCGGCAGGGATCTTCAGCGATTGCCCAGCCATAATTTTTGTTGTCGTCAAATTATTCACTTCCATGATTTCTTCTATCCATTTATGTTGTGGGGTTTCGCCACTGAAAGATTCAGCTAGTTCCCACAGCGTATCACCTTTTTCAATTTGAAGCTCGCCAAGCTGTTGTTTTTGGGCATTATGGCTAATCACTGAATAAAAAGTGAATACTACAATCAATGAGAAAAAGAAAACCAAATATGAGTTCCGTCGAAAGAATGTCATTCAAGCCGCCTCCTTTAGAATTTTGTTCGGAATGTATGTTCTCATATTAAAGCGAACAGATGTTTCTTGTCAAGAAAAAATTCGAACCTATGTTTGCATTTCAGTGCCCAAGTTGTTATAATAAGGATAGTTAATCATTAAGAAATCCTATAAAGAGGTGAAACTGGTGAAAAAAGTATCCAAGCGTCAGGAAGACATCCTGAATTTCATAAAAGATGAAGTCCGTGCAAAAGGTTATCCACCGTCTGTCCGCGAAATTGGAGAAGCTGTAGGGTTAGCTTCGAGTTCGACTGTACATGGCCATCTAGCTAGACTCGAAAGCAAAGGCTTGATCCGCAGAGACCCGACAAAACCGAGAGCAATCGAAATTATCGGCTCAGAAGATTCACTGATCGATAAAAGCCCCGTGCTGCACGTTCCGCTTATCGGTAAAGTTACTGCCGGCATACCGATCACTGCGATTGAAAACATCGAGGAGTACTTCCCGCTGCCGCAAACATACGGAACAGAGGAAGACCACATCTTCATGCTTGAAATCATGGGTGAAAGTATGATCGAGGCAGGCATTCTAAACGGCGATTATGTGGTCGTCAAACAACAACAAACAGCCAATAACGGCGATATCGTCGTTGCTATGACCGAAGAAAATGAAGCGACCGTCAAACGTTTTTTCCGTGAGGACAATTACTTCCGCTTACAGCCGGAAAACTCTTCAATGGATCCGATCATCGTAGACCAAGTGAGCATTCTCGGAAAAGTCGTTGGCGTTTACCGCCAGATCCATTAAATTTTATCTTTATTAATTAGAGACATAGAAAAAAGGTAGAAAACATGCTTCCTCCTTTTTTCTATGTCTCTTTTCATTCAAAATAATCATATTATGTAAACTTAATAGTTCAATATAAAAAAGCTGGTGCAATATGCACCAGCTTTTTTATATTGAACTATTACTAAATTTTGGCTTCTCCAATGACAATGTATTTAACCAAGTTGATTGTGATGCGGTATATTTTTCCGCTAGCTTCATCAGTTAGTTCGTATGTGCCATTCGACGGGATTTGGCTCATGGCCGATTCCTTGTCGATTGCTTTTACACTATGGACAATGGAGTTTCCTTGATCAAAGAAGAATTCTACTTGAAAAGTTTTCACCGAGATTCCTCCCTTCAAAAAAGAATGAATATGCATTCTTAAGTGTAGCACAAATTGCGCTTAATTTCGGTTTTGCCATTCCTTAAAGATCATTACTTTCAAGGCCATCATTTCCTCTTCGTTTAAATCCTCTTCCAGTTCCTTCAAGACTTCCGGTGCGGTCATCGTGTCGTTTTCCACAGCATTTTTCATTTTCAATAAATTTCGGAAGCCGACTTTCTTTATGACGGTTTTTGCAGCGTCTTCTTTCGTCTCGAATGCCAAAGTTTCGTCTTCTGGCGCATTTAACCGGTTTCCAGCATCTTCAGCAGTGGTTTCCAACATTTCCTCTTTTGTCCCATCAGCAGACTCATTAGTGCCACTTTGCAGGTCCTGTTGAACATTTGCCTGAGTTTCCAGTTGTTCCATATACTGATTCACTTTTGGATCCGACTCGATATACTGAACCATTTCCTCCATCTTGCCGCTTTCTTCAAGCTGTGTTAATGCTCTTTGCGTCACCGCTTCTGTCGAAAGATTCGGCCCGATGGCATATAAAGCGATTCCACTCAGTGAAAACGCGATGAGAAATACTACAATGACATTTAAAAACCGCATGTTACCCCTCCAAATGTAAAAGTTCTTTCATAATAAGTAAAATCTTACCACGTTTCCACTTCCTAACGTATATGTGAAAGGATGCAATCTTTTGATTTAATTTAGCATAACGCGTTCGTTTTCCTCTTCAGAAGTCCCAGAGCTAGGCTCAACACAAAAAAACCGGAGCTCTGGGCTCCGGTTTTGGATTAATACATTTTCAAATATTGCTCGCGCTCCCAAGGGTGGACGCTTGTTCTGAACATATCCCATTCAATTTCCTTCGCTTCCACAAAGTTGTTGAGAATATGCGAACCAAGTGCTTTTGTCATGACCTCATCGTTTTGCAACTCATCAAGAGCTGCAGACAATGAGCCTGGCAAATCTTCAATGCCAACTTCTTTGCGCTCTTTTCTGTTCATTGCATAAATATTGCGGTCTACAGCTTTTGGCGGCGTTAGATCACGCTTGATGCCGTCAAGGCCGGCGCCAAGAAGGACAGCCATTGCCAAGTAAGGGTTCGCAGCTGGGTCAACAGAACGCACTTCCACGCGTGTCGACAGACCGCGAGAAGCAGGAATCCGTACCAATGGGCTACGGTTCTGGCCTGACCATGCGATATAGCAAGGTGCTTCATAGCCTGGCACGAGACGTTTGTATGAATTGACTGTCGGGTTTGTCACCGCAGTAAATCCTTTCGCGTGCTCGATGATGCCCGCCATGAACTGGTAAGCGGTTTTGCTCAATTTCATATCGCCGTCTTCATCAAGAAACGCATTTACGTCGCCTTTGAACAAGGAAACATTCATATGCATGCCCGAACCGTTGACGCCGAACAATGGTTTCGGCATGAATGTTGCATGAAGGCCGTGTTTGCGTGCGATCGTTTTAACAACCAGTTTGAACGTCTGGATATCATCGCAAGCTTTGATGGCATCTGCATATTTAAAGTCGATTTCGTGCTGTCCTGGTGCCACTTCGTGGTGGGACGCTTCAATTTCGAAGCCCATTTCTTCAAGCTCAAGGACAATGTCGCGTCGGCAGTTTTCACCAAGGTCCATCGGTGCAAGGTCAAAATAGCCACCGTGGTCATTCAGTTCAAGAGATGGTTCGCCTCTGTCATCAAGTTTGAACAGGAAGAATTCCGGCTCAGGTCCGAGGTTGAAATGTGTAAAGCCGTGCTCTTCCATTTCTTTCAATACGCGCTTCAAGTTCGTGCGCGGATCTCCTGCAAACGGCGTGCCATCGGCGTTGTAAATATCGCAAATCAAACGTGCGACTTTCCCTTTTCCGGTAATCCATGGGAATACGACCCATGTATCAAGGTCCGGGAACAAGTACATATCAGATTCTTCGATGCGGACAAATCCGTCGATCGATGAACCATCGAACATCATTTTGTTATCGAGTGCTTTATCAAGCTGAGATGTCGGAATTTCTACGTTTTTAATAACTCCCAGAATATCGGTGAATTGCAGGCGGATAAAATTGACGTCTTCTTCTTTTACTAAACGAATAATGTCTTCTTTTGTAAACTTGCCCATGAACTGTTCACTCTCCTAAGTTATATTATGTAACCCACTCATTTAAAGAAGCGGGATAAATCACCTTGTCGTTGAAACGCCTTATCAAATGGCCTGGCCTGATGCTTCATTTCCTCTCGCAGCAAACTGCGAAGCTCTGCATCACTCAATGTTTTCGGCTCGGCTTGGTCATTTCGTGGCGTCTCTTTTGTTTCATGCAGTTTTCTGATGCCCGCGACATTGAGACCCTGCTCCAGATAATCCTTGATCTCGATTAGTGCATCGACATCATTTAAGGAAAACATGCGCTTATTGCCATTTGTTCTAGCAGGGCTGATCAGCTTCTGTTCTTCGTAATAGCGGATCTGCCGTGCTGTCAAATCCGTCAGCTGCATGACGATGCTGATCGGGAGAATGGGCATCGTGCGGCGAACCCGATTTGTCATAAGTTTCACCCATTTCAATAATTACTACATTTTCAGTTTATTACATGTCAGGTTATTTGTCAAACTGATGTTAGATTTTCTTACATGATTTTTCATTTATGCTAGTTCTTTGCATTCACTTACAGCAGATTTTTCTTCTCCAATGCCCGAAGAGCATTAATAACCGCGATTTTCACATGTTCATACGTCAAACCGCCTTGCACAAATGCTGTGTACGGCTCACGCAGCGGGCCATCTGCCGTCAATTCAATGCTGGCACCTTGAACAAATGTGCCAGCTGCCATAATGACATCATCTTCATAGCCAGGCATATATGCCGGTACCGGCAAGAATTGGGCATTGACCGGTGAATTCGCTTGGATTGTTTGGCAAAAGGCGATCATTTGCTCAGCTGTCTGGAACGATACTGACTGGATCAAATCGGTGCGTTCAGCCGTAAAATGCGGACTTGTCGCCATACCAGCCGTTTCCAAAAGAGCTGCTGTAAAAATGGCGCCTTTTAATGATTGGGAAACGATATGTGGCGCCATAAAAAAACCTTGGTACATATCCGCCAGCGCATTAAGTGAAGCGCCAGCCTCCCCTCCTATACCCGGTGAAGTCATGCGGTAAGCGCATTTTTCCACAAAACTGTGTCTTCCGGCAATATAACCACCGATCTTGGCCAGTCCCCCTCCCGGATTTTTAATTAAAGATCCTGCCATCAGATCCGCGCCGACTTCGATCGGTTCTCTCAGTTCCACGAATTCACCATAGCAATTATCAACAAAAATGACAGCATCCGGCTTGATCTCACGGATCCGCTTCACCATCACTTCAATGTCACGTATAGTAAAAGAAGGACGGGTGTCATAGCCTCTCGAGCGCTGTATTGCGATCATTTTGGTGTTGGTGTTTGCCGCCGCTCTAACCGCCGCCCAATCTACTGCGTGGTCTTCAGTCAGCTCAATGTGCCTATAACTGATGCCGAAATCCTTTAGTGACCCGGTATCCTGTTCTCCTCCCGACACGATAGACACGAGCGTGTCATAAGGCTGGCCGGTAATATAGAGCAATTCATCCCCGGGGCGCAAAATGCCGAACAGCGCAATCGTGATAGCGTGTGTTCCGGAAATAATCTGCGGGCGGACGAGTGCCGCTTGTGCTTTGAATACATCCGCATAGACACGCTCCAATGTATCCCGCCCTTCATCATCATAGCCATAACCGGTGGAGGGGTGAAAGTGGTGATCGCTCACTTTTTGGCGATGGAATGCCTCTAGCACTTTCTGTTGATTGTATAAAGCAATTTTGTCTGCAGCTGCTAGCTGAGGGCGAATCAGGTCTTCAGTTTTTTGGATAGTAGTATACATGGGAATCTCCATTTCTCTTAGATGATTATTGGCCGGTCTGCTATTTGAAATCGTCTTGAATTCTGCTACAATTCATAGAGTTGTTTAAAAGTTAAGGAGGGCGTCGAATAATGGCTTGGGAAGTACTAAGCGCCATTGGCACCATTGCATTTGCAATTTCCGGGGCAATTATTGCCATGGAAGAGGAATACGACATTTTCGGCGTTTACCTGCTCGGTGTCGTCACCGCATTCGGCGGCGGAGCAATCCGGAATATATTGATCGGCGTTCCTGTATCCGCTCTGTGGGAACAGGAATTCATGTTTCAGCTGGCACTCATTTCCATTACGGTCGTTTTTTTATTTCCTCAAAAAACGCTCAGCCACTGGAATCGTTGGGGGTATTTTTTTGACGCTATCGGCTTGTCTGCGTTTGCAGTGCAAGGCGCTTTGTTCGCAGTTGAACTGGGGCTTCCGGTATACGCAGCAGTCGTTGCCGCTGTACTGACGGGCTCCGGCGGCGGAATGGTCCGCGATCTTCTTGCCGGTAGAAAGCCGCTCGTGTTAAAAGCCGAAATATACGCAGTATGGGCTGCTATGGCCGGACTGTTGATCAGCATTGAAATGGTGCGGACCGACTTGATGCTATATATCTTGTTTTTCATCATTACGCTGTTGCGGATTCTATCTTATACATACAGATGGAAGCTGCCGACACGAAAAATTCTCACGACAACATAAAGGCTGATCGGCAATTGCCGATCAGCCTTTTTTCATCCGTAAACCGTGACACCGCGCCAAGAAGACATGCCGCCTTCGACGTTGATTGGATGGAAGCCGTTGGATTCCAAGTGTTCAGAAGCTTTCGCGCTGCGTCCACCAGCATGGCAGACGACATAATATTCCTGCGAAGAATCAAGTTCTCCGGTACGCTCCGGCAATTCACCGAGCGGGATATGCTGCGCTCCCGGAATCATTCCAGCAGCGACTTCATCTTTTTCACGGACATCGATGATGTGGACCGTTTCGCCTGCTTCAACTTTTTGTTTCAGTTCATCTGCAGTTACCGTCTTCATTTGACATTTCCTCCTCGTTTAAGTACGCAATCGTTGTGAAATTTACTCCTGATGCTCGATGGATACGGGTTTTGCTGGAGAAAAAGTGGAAATGGCATGCTTATAGATCAATTGCTGCTTGCCTTCCGTTTCCACGAGCACCGTGAAATTATCGTAGGATTTGATCGTGCCTTTCAATTGGAATCCATTCAGCAAAAATACTGTAACGAAGATATTGTTTTTGCGAAGCTGATTTAAATAGACATCTTGGATATTAACCGGTTTCATGGAACTCCCCCTGTTTCTCTATCGTTTAGTATTAGCCATCTGTTTCAATTCGACGATTGCGGTCTGTTTCCTGCAAAAACCGCATAATTTCTTCCAGATTCTTTTCTGCCCCCGCTGTCGCATCCACCCACAGCACGGGCAGTTTGTTGCGGAAATACGTAAATTGGCGCTTCGCATACTTGCGCGAATTGCGTTTCAGCTTTTCCGTCGCTTCCTCTAAGCTGTCATGGCCGTCAAAATACGCATACAATTCCTTATAACCGATTGCTTTAATCGATTGTACATCGCGCAGCCTACGATCGTATAAGCGCTTAACTTCCTCTAGCAAGCCGTGCTGCATCATCATGTCGACGCGCCGGTCGATCCGTTCGTAAAGCTTTTCGCGCGGCATATCCAGCCCGATGATCAATTCGTTATACATCGGTGTTTGCGCCAAACTGCCATCTTCTTTTTCCTCGCCGCTCAACAGGATTTCGAGCGCACGGATGACGCGCCTCGTATTGTTCGGATGAATGTCGATTTTCGGATCCAGTGACAACAATGAACGGTGCATCGCCTCTTTTCCGACGCGTTCAAGCTCGTCTTGCAAAGCGTGCCGCAGTTCCGAATCGGCTTGCTGCTCTGCAAAGCGATAATCGAACAACACTGATTGCACATATAAACCCGTACCTCCGACCACAATGGGGATTTTTCCGCGTTGCTGGATTTCAGCGATTTTACTGCGCACTAATTGCTGATATTCCGCAACGGAAAAAGGCTCTTCCGGCTCCCGGATATCCAAAAGGTGATGGACAATGCCGTCCATCTCTTCCGGCCGGACCTTCGCTGTACCGATGTCCATGCCCCGGTAGATCTGCATCGAATCCCCGTTGATGATTTCGCCGCCCAGTTGCTTTGCAAGTCTGATGCCGAGTGCGGTCTTGCCGGAAGCGGTCGGTCCGACAACCGCTATGACATCAACCATGTTGGACTATCCAATCGATGATGGCCTGCTGGGAAACTTCCGCATTCAGTTCATGCAACACTTCGTGGCGTGCTTCTTCTGCTATATACACTTTGACGGTCTGGATACCGGCCTGCTGGAATTGTTCAGCTGCTTCGAAAACACCGCTGCCTTTTGCTCCGACCGGATCCATCGAGCCGCTGATGAACAAGACCGGCAGGCTTTTGCGGATGCGCTCGACTTGTTCCATCCGATGAATGATGTCGAGCCCTTCGAACAAGTCGACATAAAACTGATTGGTCATTTCAAATCCACACCACGGATCGGCCTCATAGCTTTTTACTGTTTCTGCGTCTCGGCTGAGCCAGGAAAACTTGGATTTTTCCGTTAAAAAGTCTTTATTGTAGCTACCGAAGATCAGTTTTCCGAGAAAAGGACTGCTATTGGTTTTCCCTTCCAAGCGGCTAATGCTTTTGGCTGTCACTTTGCCCGCTATAAGAGAAATTCCGGGATGCCCTCCCGTACCGGACAGCACTGCACAAGAAACTTTCTCGCTATGCAGTTGCAAATAGCGGCGCGCCACGAAGGATCCCATAGAATGCCCCAACACGACCAGCGGCAGTTCGCCGATTGATTGGCGGCTATGTTGGACCACTTCTTCTACATCCGAAACGATACGCGAAAAGCCGTCGCTTTCTGCAAAAAAGCCCGTATGGCCATTGCGCTCCGCTGTTTTCCCGTGGCCTCTTTGGTCGTGAGCCGAAACCGTGAATCCTTGTTCCGCGAGCGAGCGGATAAACCTGTCATAACGCCCGCTATGCTCGGCCATACCATGTATGATGTGTACATGAGCTTTCGGTTTTTCTGCATGGCATATCAAGTTATATAGTTCGTGGCCATCTGACGCACGAACGAATGCATTCGTCGATTCCATCGATTCCCGCCTTTCTGTCAGTTGATCTATAGCTTCCATAGTTTATTATTGTCGTCACGCTGCGCGTCAATTCATTACACGCTTGAACATCTTCTCGATATCATAAGTTTTGAAATGGATGATGACCGGACGCCCATGAGGACAAGTGAAAGGTTGTTCCACCTTCTTGAGATCTGCCAGCAATCGTTCCATTTCATGCTTTTGCAAGTAATGATTGGCTTTGATCGACCGCTTGCAGCTCATCATGATCGCCGCTTCTTCGCGCAGTTTTTTAATATCTACTTTGCGGTCAGCCAATACTTGCTCGATCAAATCCTCGATGACTTCCTGTTCAAAACCTTTCGGAAACCAGGTCGGATATTCTCTTACGATAAATGATGTATCGCCGAATTCCTCCAGAAAAACACCGCTCTCTTCCAAAGCCGGCAATTGCTCCTTTAAATGCAGCGCTTCGTTGCGGCTGTAATGAAAGGTTAACGGCAAGAGCAGCGATTGGCGTTCGCCTGAATCGATATCACCTACTTTTTCACGGTAATATTCGTATTTGATCCGTTCCTGGGCTGCGTGTTGGTCGATCAAATAAAAGCCGTCCGTACTTTGGGCTACGATATATGTCCCGTGAACTTGCCCAACGACTTCAAGCTCTGGAAATTGCGGGCTTTCCGCGGCGGATTGCCGCTCCTCAACATCCTCTACTGGCTCGTGCCGTTGTTCTCGTGAATCTACAGTCGGCTCGATTCCGAAGTCTTCCCCTCGCTCCTGCAGCCGCTCTTGTTTCCAGTCAATCGAACGAACTGTCTCTGCTTCCTGCCCTGCGGGTTCTGCCGGAGCCCGTTTCCACAAATCCATTTGCCTGCTCGGCACTTGCTTGACGTGTTTCGGGCGTTCGATGACCGGCGCACGGACCGCCGATTGAATAGCTTGGCGGATCGTGTCGTGGACGAGTTCGAGCAATTCCTTCTCCTTGCTCAAGCGGATCTGCTGCTTTGACGGATGCACATTGACATCGGTCAAATACGGATCGCCTTTGATATTCAAGACGACGATTGGCTGGCGCTCGAGCGGCAAAAATGTATGATATGCCTTATGCACGGTGTTGGCGATGGCATAGTGCTTGACCCAGCGGCCGTTGACGAACAGCGAAATGTAGTTTTTATTGGCTCGTGTGATTTCCGGCAAAGAAGCAAAACCTTCGACCCGGTAATCCTGAGACTCGCCTTCAAACGCCACCATCTTTTTGGCGATGGCCACACCGTAGATATCCGCCAACACACGGCGGACTTCTCCGCTGCCGGCTGTCTGCAACAATGGCCGGCCGTCGTGCACGAGACGGAACGATATGTGTGGGTAGCTAAGTGCGAAGCGGTTCATCAAATCAATCGTGTGGCCCAGTTCAGTTTGCAAAGTTTTCATATATTTCAAGCGTGCCGGCGTATTGAAAAATAGCTGAGCGATGCGGATGTCTGTGCCTTGGCGCAGTGCCCCAGCACGTTGTTCAATTAGCCTGCCGCCTTCCATTTCCAAATAAGTTCCCGATTCGCCGGTGGAAGTGTGCAGCGCCACTTTCGATACGGAGGCGATACTTGCGAGCGCTTCTCCACGAAAACCGAGTGTACGGATGCGGAACAAATCGTGTTCATTTTCAATTTTGCTGGTGGCATGACGGGAAAAGGAAAGAATGGCATCTTCTGAGTCCATGCCCGCCCCGTTATCGATAATTTGGATCGACGTCAGCCCGGCTTCTTGCAACAGCACTTCGATGGCGGTGCTGCCGGCATCGATTGCGTTTTCGACCAGTTCTTTTACGACAGACGTTGGCCGTTCTACCACTTCACCTGCTGCAATTTTGTTCGACAGCGGCTCGTCCATCAATCGGATATTGCCCATACACTCAGTCCTTTCCGCTTAATTTCTCCTGCAAACTGTTGACTAGCTGCAACGCATCTAGCGGCGTCATCCTAGAAATGGATGCGTCGATGATCGACTGCAGCACTTCGTCTTTCGTGGTATCGCGCTCATCAAAAAACGATAATTGCTCCGCTTGATGCTGCGGCTTGTGGTTTTCCGCTTCAAAACTGACCAACAATTCGCGGGCACGCCTAAGAATCGGTTCCGGTAAATTGGCGAGTTCTGCAACGTGCACTCCGTAGCTTTTGTCCGCTGGCCCTCTTTTTACTTTATGTAAAAAGACGACTTTTCCGGATTGTTCCATCGCGGAAACATGGACATTGCTCAGTTTATCGAGCGTATCTTCAAGTGCCGTCAATTCGTGGTAATGCGTCGAAAACAAAGTATTCGCCCCGATGTTTTCATGGATGTATTCAATCATCGATTGTGCCAGCGCCATACCGTCATAGGTCGACGTTCCGCGGCCGATTTCATCGAATAATAATAAACTGCGTTCCGTCGCATGGGTGATGGCGTATTGCGATTCCATCATTTCGACCATAAATGTGCTTTGCCCGGACACTAAATCATCCGCGGCACCGATACGCGTGAAAATCTGATCGACGATCGGCAGTTCAGCCGAAGCGGCCGGTACGTAGCTGCCGATCTGTGCGAGCACAATCGTCAAGGCGATTTGCCGCATATACGTACTTTTACCGGACATGTTCGGACCGGTAATCAATAGCATATTGCCCGCATCGTCCAACTCGCAGTCGTTCGGCACATAATGCTGTTTGTTGAGCATTTTCTCCACAACGGGATGGCGCCCTTCGCGGATTGAAATCGTCCGTCCATCATTGAAAGTCGGTTTCGTGAAACGGTATTTCTCCGCGACTTCCGAAAAGCTGATATAGACATCGAGTGCGCTGACTTTTGCAGCAAGCTGCTGGATACGCGAAATATACTCTTTCACTTGCTCACGAACGCTGACAAACAGCTCATATTCAAGTGTCAGGCTTTTCTCTTCAGCCGTTAAAATCAAGGCTTCTTTTTCTTTCAGCTCCGGCGTAACATAACGTTCGGCGTTTGCGAGCGTCTGCTTGCGCTCGTACCGGTCAAGATCCGCCAAATGCATATTGGCTTTCGAAATTTCAATATAATAACCAAAAATGCGGTTATAGCCTATTTTTAATGAACGGATTCCGGTTTTTGTCCGTTCTTTCTGTTCGAGTTCTGCAATCCAATCTTTGCCGTTGCGCGATGCATCCCGGTATTCGTCCAATTGTGCATTAAAGCCATCACGGATAATGCCTCCTTCTTTTGCGGAAAGCGGCGGGTTGTCGCTGATCGCCGTCAGTAACTCACATACTTCCGGACATGGATCCAAGACTGTACTGAATTGTTCGAGTGCTGCGTGCCCTGAAGCTGCCAATTCTTCCATCAGCTGCGGAATCTTTTCCAGTGAGTTGCGCAATTGCGCCAAATCCCTCCCACTGGCACTGCCGAACGCTATGCGCCCCGAGAGCCGCTCCAGATCATAAACTTCTTTCAACAGCTGCTGCAGTTCCACACGAACAAAATAACGGTCCATCAACGCTTCGACCATTGTTTGGCGCGCTTCAATCGCGTAGCGGTCCGCCAGCGGCTGATGCAGCCATTGCTTTAGTTTGCGGCTACCCATCGCTGTAACGGTTTCATCCAAAAGCCATAACAAAGTCCCTTTCGCGTCTGCCCCACGGATCGATTCGATTAATTCCAAATTGCGCTTTGAATGAAAATCAATACCTAATATACGTGAGCTTTCCCGGAAGGAAAACGGCTGGATATGATCGAGTGATTGTTTTTGGGTGGCGGCGATGTATGCCAAAAGCCGCTTGCCGCTCATCTTCAGCTGTTCCGGACATTCGGAAAACATCCTCTCATCCACGGTGAAAGGTGCTTCCATATGTTCCACCGACAAAATGAGCTCCTGCTCTTCTTCATTGAGCAGCAGGCGCAATTGTTCAGAGACGACCAGTTCCCGGATATGCAAAGCTTGCAGTTCATTGAGCAATGCTTTCTCCCCGCCTGCTATAAACGTTGCCGTCGCTTCTCCGGTCGAAATATCCAAATACGCCAGGCCGAAGCCGCCATCCAATCCATCGGCAGCCGCTATGAAGTTATTCGTCTTGGCGTCCACGCTTTTGCCTTCGGTGTGCGTTCCTGGTGTGATGAGGCGGACCACTTCCCTCTTGACGACGCCTTTTGTCAGCTTCGGATCCTCCACTTGTTCGCACACGGCTACTTTATGGCCTTTTTGAATCAATTGGTCAATATAGTTTTTGGCCGCGTGGTGCGGGACCCCGCACATCGGAATGCGGTCATCTCCGTTGCCTCCGCGGCTCGTCAATGTAATTTCGAGCAATTGCGATGCTTTAATGGCATCGTCGTAGAACATTTCATAAAAATCGCCGAGGCGAAAAAATAGGAACGCGTCCTGGTAATCGGATTTCACTTGCAAATATTGTTGGATCATTGGTGTCGGTGACATGTTTAACCCTCTCTCATTCAATCAATAGTTCGTTTTTCTATTATAACAAACTCATGACCAAAAACGAAAAAACCGAAAGAGCTTAAGCTCTTTCAGTTTTTATGGATATCGCTATGTTGCGACATTTCATGTTATCGATTAGGAACAGCTGCTGCCGCCTTCATTTTTAACTTTAGAGCCGGTTTCGCCGCGCAAAAGGTCTCCGCCGGTATCTGTAATGATGTTGTTTGTAACTTGGTTAGCGATTGCGGTCGATACCATCTGCAACAGCGAATTGACATCGCTCTGGGATTGCTTGAATTCCTGAACAACCGGCACGGAATCGATTTCATCTTCGATTTTCTGGATTTTCTTTTCGATCAATTCAAGCGCACGCTCTTTTCCGTAATGCTGGAAATTGACCGCTTGTTTTTGCAAACTTCTGAGGCTTGCAATTTTCTCGCGGATTTGCTGGTTTTCGTTAATTTGCGCTTCTGCACGCTTAAAGAAATCCACTTCTTCTGTCGAAGCGATCATATCTGCCACTTCACGCGCTTTCGCGACGATTTGCTCTTTTGTATACGTCATTTCCTTAGACACCCATTTCCTCGTCCAATCGGCCACAGCTGCAGCGATATGAACATATTTTAGTTTTCTTGGCCTATGTCAATGCGTTATGCACTCACACTTCGCTTTTCTGTCGCTTATGATTGTACAGCGAACCAGCGAAGCCCGACAAGAATTTCAGCTCGCAGCGTGGCAAGCTGCTGAAGGGCTGCTCTTGAATAAGACAGTTAATGGTTCACAAACAGTCTTCTCACGAGTCATACGCCCCAGTGCAGTAGTGTATCTGCAACTGTCTTTATTATACTGAAATCCTGCCGCCGGTTACAAGCCAGCAGGCGAATTGTCGTTAAATCGACACGGCCTGACGGTCAGTTTTGAAATGGATAATCCTCATTGATATAGATTCTTTTAAAAGACACAGCTTTTCCGCTGTCATCATTGATTTCCGTGAAAAAACCGCTAACGATCGAACGACCCGTTTTCGGCACTTCAAAGCGCGTCGGCATATTCGTTTTAAAGCGGTACAACACAGAATCGCGTTTCATGCCGAGAATTTCATCGTACGGGCCGGTCATGCCGACATCTGAAATGTATGCAGTGCCGCCCGGCAAGATGCGCGCATCCGCTGTTTGAACATGCGTATGCGTCCCGACCACCACAGAAGCACGGCCATCCAAATGCCAGCCCATCGCGATTTTTTCACTCGTCGCTTCTGCATGGAAATCGACAAATACGAGCGGGGATAATTCTTTAGCTTCCGCAATCAACTCATCCGCTTTTTTAAACGGGTCGTCATGCGCCGGCAAGAACACCCGGCCATGCAAATTGATCACCGACAAGGTTTTGCCGTTTTTCGTTACCGTTGCCATGCCGCGCCCCGGTGCTTCATCTGAGAAGTTAGCCGGGCGGATCAAGTAATCGACGTCGTCAATAAAGTCGAATATCTCTTTTTGGTCCCATGTGTGGTTGCCCATCGTGACCATGTCGACACCCATGAACAATAAGTCTTGATAGATCGCCTTCGTGATGCCTCGTCCTGCTGCGGCATTTTCGCCGTTGGCAATGACGACATCCGGCGCATATTTGCGTTTGAGTCTCGGCAAATACGATTCCAGAGCGTCTCTCCCGATCGACCCGACAATATCTCCGATAAATAAAATTTTCATGCTATCACCTTTCCCCATAAGAAAAAGGCTTCTTTGAATGGATATTCAACGAAGCCTTTTTCGTTTTTTATTTTGCGTATTCAACGGCCCGCGTTTCGCGGATAACCGTCACTTTGATATGGCCAGGGTAATCCAGCTCTTCCTCGATCCGTTTTCGGATGTCACGTGCGAGTCTGTGTGCTGTCATATCATCGATCTGCTCCGGACGAACCATAATCCGAATTTCGCGGCCCGCTTGGATGGCGAATGATTTCTCGACACCTTCGTAAGACTCTGAAATCTCTTCCAGCTTTTCAAGCCGGCGGATGTAGTTTTCCAATGTTTCGCTTCGAGCACCTGGACGTGCGGCGGACAGTGCATCCGCTGCAGCGACGATGACGGAAATGACTGATGTCGCTTCCGTGTCCCCATGGTGAGAGGCGATACTATTGATGACGACTGGATGTTCTTTGTATTTCGTTCCGAGCTCGACACCGATCTCCACGTGGCTGCCTTCGACTTCGTGGTCGATGGCTTTGCCGATGTCATGGAGTAAACCGGCACGTCGTGCAAGTGTCACATCTTCTCCAAGCTCCGCTGCCATAAGGCCCGACAAGAACGCCACTTCGACTGAATGCTTCAGGACGTTTTGGCCGTAGCTTGTGCGGTAGCGGAGGCGACCGAGTATTTTGATCAAGTCTGGATGCAAGTTATGGACACCTACGTCAAATGTGGTTTGTTCACCAATTTCACGGATTTGTTCATCGACTTCACGTCTTGACTTTTCGACCATTTCCTCAATTCTCGCTGGGTGGATGCGACCGTCCGACACCAATTTTTCAAGTGCCAAGCGCGCAGTTTCACGGCGGATTGGATCGAATCCGGAAAGAATGACCGCTTCTGGTGTATCGTCGATAATCAAATCGATGCCGGTCAAAGTTTCAAGCGTTCGAATATTACGTCCTTCGCGCCCGATGATGCGGCCTTTCATCTCGTCATTCGGCAAATTGACCACCGAAACGGTCGTTTCCGCTACATGATCGGCAGCAAAACGCTGCATCGCCAATGACAAGATGTTTTTCGCTTTTTTGTCCGATTCTTCTTTGGCACGGGCTTCCGATTCTTTGACCATCACCGCGATATCCGTCGACAATTCGTTCTCCACTTGACGGAGAATGATGGCTTTCGCTTCTTCGCGTGTCAGAGATGAGATCCGTTCCATTTCGGTTTGTTGCTGCTGAACCAATATCTCAGCTTTGCTCTCCATCTGTTCAATATGCTGTTGTTTTTCAGCAAGCGCCTGATCTTTGCGTTCAAGACCGGCCTCGCGTTTGTTTAGAGCATCATCCTTGCGATCCAAATTTTCTTCTCGCTGCAACAGCCGATTTTCATGTTTTTGCATTTCCGATCGGCGTTCTCGAATTTCAGATTCAGCTTCAGTACGCAATTTATGATTTTCGTCTTTCGCTTCCAATAAAGCTTCTTTTCTCAGCGCTTCTGCTTCTCGTTTCGCATCTTCGACAATTTGCTCAGCGGAATGCTTAGCGCCTGCCATTTTGGAATCGTTTGCCTTTTTCAATGCAAAATACCCAACAACTACACCGACGATGATACCAAGCAAAGCGAAGATGAACTCAGAAAATCCCATTCGGACACCTCCTCTTGCTATTGATTTTTTACATTTTTAAAGGATGGATCAGCATTTCTTTTTGATTCATCAATCGTTTAAAAATTAGTAAATAATACAACTTTAATTGTATAGATGGACCTATGTTGTGTCAACCCTGCCAAGCCGGGGCTCCCTGTCTATAAAAAGACTGCGAAGCAATAGCTTCGCAGTCTTTTTGGCATTATTCTATCAAGCTAAGACTGAACCTTACTCTTTTTCATCAATCAGCACATCGAATTCAGCCGCTTCTTTCTTGTCTTTTTTTGCACCGGCAACGGAATAAGAGGCTGCGGTCATGCCATAATGTTCACGGATTTTGCCGGCAATCTCATTGCGGATGTCTTCGTGTTCACGCATGAATTGCTTCGCGTTCTCACGGCCTTGTCCGACACGTTCATTGTTGTAGGAATACCACGAACCGGCTTTTTGGATAATATCAAGGTCAGCCGCAAGGTCGACGATCTCGCCTTCGCGTGAAATACCTTGGCCGTACATGATGTCTACTTCCGCTGTACGGAACGGCGGCGCGACTTTGTTTTTGACGACTTTAATTTTTGTCCGGTTCCCGATAATATCGTTTCCGGATTTCAAAGCTTCTGCACGACGGACTTCCAAACGGACAGATGAGTAGAATTTCAATGCGCGTCCACCAGGTGTCACTTCCGGGTTACCGAACATGACGCCGACTTTTTCTCGGATCTGGTTGATAAATACAGCAATGGTATTTGATTTGTTAATGGCACCCGAAAGTTTCCGGAGAGCCTGTGACATGAGGCGGGCTTGGAGACCGACATGCGAGTCACCCATTTCCCCTTCGATTTCCGCTTTCGGCACAAGTGCCGCGACAGAGTCGATGACGACAATATCGACTGCTCCGCTTCGCACAAGTGCTTCTGCAATTTCAAGTGCCTGCTCGCCGGTATCCGGCTGTGACAGCAGCAATTCATCAAGGTTAACGCCCAGCGCCTTTGCGTAAACCGGGTCAAGTGCATGCTCTGCATCGATAAATGCGGCCGTCCCCCCGGATGCTTGAACTTCAGCAATCGCGTGAAGTGCAACTGTCGTTTTACCCGAACTTTCCGGGCCGTAGATCTCGATAACACGGCCGCGCGGATAACCGCCTATGCCGAGTGCGATATCAAGGGCCAGTGACCCACTTGAAGCCGTTGAGACATTATGGGTTGTGCTTTCCCCCAATTTCATGACAGATCCTTTACCGAATTGCTTTTCTATTTGTTTTAGCGCCATATCCAGCGCTGCTTTACGATCGCTCAAAAGAAATCCTCCTCTTATATACAAAACAATTTTTCTAACTGATTTCAGTATACTAGTTTATTGAGAAATTTACAAGAAAAAAGCGAACGTTCATTCGTGTTCGCATAAAAGAATATCGAATTTGATCCCCCGCTATCCTTTCATTCCCCAGAAATGGACGTGAAAAAACACGCAAAATTAAATTTTGCGTGCGTCTTCTTCCATCAGTGTTCGTATTAAGTAATAAAGCGCCAATTTCACTGCCCGAATGCGGTTCGTGTTGCGCATCCCCGACAGCTGAAGGTGATAGGTTTTCGTCCCTTGATCACTGGCAATACCGATCCAAACCGTACCGGCTGGCTGTTCTCCGTGAGCATCCGGACCAGCTGCTCCGGTAAGGGCGATGCTGATATCGGTGTTGAATTTATCGCGCACCGCGGTCGCCATCGCAGCAGCTGTTTCTTCGCTGACGACGGAATGCTGTCCGAAAAAGTCTGGCATGATGCCGAGCTGCTGGATTTTCATTTGTTCATTATAAGTAACAACACCGCCGCTTAGGACCGCACTGGCTCCAGGAACTGAAGCGAGCTCGGACTGGAACAAACCCGCCGTTAAGCTTTCGGCTGCTGAAACGGTTTTGCCCTGTTCTTTTAATAAGTCGATGGCCTTCGAGGCGAGGGAATCATCATCATAGCCATATAAATATTGGCCGACACGCTCCAAGATCTCTTCTTTTGCTGAATTGATCAATTTCCACGCTTCATCTGCACTGTCTGTCTTGGCAGTAATGCGCAATGTCACTTCCCCGGCTGACGCAAGCGGTGCAATCGTCGGATTGGTCTGTTTATCCAAAATGTCCTGCAGGCGATCTTCCAACTCCGCTTCCCCAATGCCATAAAACCGCAGCACGTGCGACAGGATGACATCTTCCTTGTTTAGCAGGCGAATCAGTTTCGGCTTGGCTTCGAATTGGAACATCGGCTCCATTTCATGCGGCGGACCTGGCAATAGCATATATACATATTTGCCGTTTTTATACATCATTCCCGGTGCCATGCCGTTGTCGTTGAAGAGCACCTCGCTCCCTGAGAGTACGAGCGCCTGCTTTTTGTTGTTTTCGGTCATCGGGCGTCCTGCGCGTTCGAAAAATGCCGCGATGGACACCATGGCTTCCTCGTCCATCGCAAGGGTCGTCCCAAGATGTTTCGCAATCGTTTCTTTTGTCAGATCGTCTTTCGTCGGCCCGAGACCGCCCGTGAAGATGATCAAGTCTGCACGCGACTCCGCAATGGCAATCGTTTCTTTTAATCTGTCCGCATTGTCGCCGACGACGGTATGGTAATAAACATTAATGCCGATTTCAGCTAAATTCCCCGAAATAAAGCGGGCATTGGTATTGGTGATTTGGCCGAGCAATAGCTCTGAGCCGACTGCAATGATTTCAGCATTCATCCATCTTCCTCCAGTCAAACCTTATTTAGACGCCATAAGCCCTTTGCGATTAACATAGAAATAATCCCACCCAGACCAAACCGTAAAGATCAACGCGATATAAAGCATTATTTCTCCGAACGGAATGCCCACTAAGACAAAACCAATATTATAAAGCAATAAAGCGGCAATCGCAAAGATTTGCGTAACGGTCTTGATCTTTCCAAGGTTTCCAGCAGCCACGACTTCCCCTTCACCAGCGAGTACAAGTCGCAGCCCCGTCACTGCGAATTCGCGGCTGATGATTAAAATAACAACCCACGCCGGAGCAAACCCAAGCTCCACGAGGATGATCAAAGCGGCCGAGACGAGCAATTTATCGGCGAGCGGATCTAAAAATTTGCCGAAAGTTGTCACCAAATTGTATTTGCGCGCGTAATAACCGTCCACCCAGTCGGTTGCAGAAGCAAACAGGAAGATCAGGGCCCCGACCAAATGGGCAATAGGCATGCTTGCCCCTAAAAGAGTGATATCTCCCCAGCCGAAATCAATGAGCATGAATGCCATGAAAATCGGGATAAGCAAAATTCGGGAAATGGTGATTTGGTTTGGAATATTCATTTATTTTCTCCTTTCAATCGTTACAGAAAAAATAGCCATCGAACGATGGCTATTCGGCATCATCAAAGCGGATGATGATGTTTTGCGGTTTTCGTTCCTGTTCATACGGTACTTGTTCACCGTTCAATTCAATTGTTAACATGGCGTAATCTCCAATGCGCATAAAAACACTCGTTTCATCCGATACATCCAAGGTTTCCGTTTCACCTGCCCCGAAAACACGGGCCAAGCTCAGCAATTCGGCACCATCATCACTTATGACGCTAACCCAGGAATCACCGGTTGCCGTAAAGTCCAGTTGCTTGTCCGTTGGCCCTGTAAAAAGATATGTCGTCGTTTCACCCGATACGCCTTCCAATGCCAGTTCGGCTGATGCTTCTTTCGGTGCTTCTTCCGGTTCAGCAGCCTGCTCTTCTTCAGGAGCATCTTCAGGAGCTGAATCCGGCTGCTCTTCCCGTTCCTGTTCAGCAGGAGCTTCGTACTCGACCCCGCCGCCGCCTTCATCTGCCGGCTCAACACCGTTTCCTGATGTGCTGAGCAAATAGAAATACCATATGACCAAAAGGATAAAGACAATGAAAAGAGCTACTAGTATTTTCGGCATCGCTTCAGGCATCGGGCCTGAGCTGCGTTTTTTCGGCTCTGAACGCCTAGCAAAATGGTCGGCCGGCGGCGCAGTAGCTTGTTCTTCCGGCAACTCACTTTCATGCTCTGCAAGCAGTGCATCTCCGTTGAGGCCTACCGCTTGTGCATAGCGCTTAATAAAGGCGCGCACGTAAAAAGCGCCGGGGATTGCTGAATAATTCCCTGCTTCAATGCCTTCAAGATAATGCTTCTGGATTTTCGTGCGTTGTTGAAGTTCCTCTAAGCTAAAGCCTTGGTCAAGCCTTGCTCGTTTCAGCTTGGCACCCAATTGTCCCATCATCATCACCTGCCTGCTTAAAAATTGAACCCGTCGCCGAACATGTCCATTTGGTCTTTATTGTTCATAAACGTGTTTCTCTCTAATACTTCGTATGTGATTTTCTCTTCTGGATGATGGCGGAGTTCAATGATGTAGTCAAAATCATCGATGCTGTATTCGGAATGCTCCACAAACTTATCTGGATGTTCCACCACTTTAATTGTCGGCATGCGCATCATTTCCCGGACAAGCTGAAGATGCCGCTCATCCGCAGAACGCCTCGTAACGATGCCGTCCAAAATGAAGATATTATTATCATTGTGCTCATCACCCATCAATTGGTTGCGGACGGTTTGTTTGATCATCGTCGATGAAAGGAAAATCCATTTCTTGTTGGCGCTGACGCTTGCAGCGACGACCGACTCGGTTTTGCCGACACGCGGCATGCCACGTATTCCGACCAATTTATGGCCTTCCTGCTTGAAGATTTCCGCCATGAAGTCAACGAGCAGACCCAATTCATCCCGCACAAAGCGGAATGTCTTGCGGTCATCGGCATCACGCTGGATATAGCGGCCATGGCGTACCGCGAGTATATCCCGCAGTTTCGGTTCACGGAATTTTGTCACAGCAATCGTCTCGATGGTCGACAGGATTTGTTCAAAACGTTCGATTTGAACGTCATGCTCTGCACGCAATAGCATGCCGCGGCGCCCTTGATCGACCCCATTAATGGTGACGATATTGACACGCAGCATGCCCAGCAGTGATGCGATATCCCCGAGCAAGCCCGGACGGTTCACTTGAATTTCGTATTCAAAATACCACTCTTTCATGCTCCACTCTCCCTTCTCCTACGGAAATCCTGGTGCTTTGTCTTTATAATAGCCTACATGGCTGTTCATGAAAAGACGCAGTTCGCTAGATGAGCCAGCCGCCGTTTACGCGAATGGTCTGTCCTGTGATGTAATCGGCTTTGCCGCCTACCAGAAATGACACCGCATGGGCGATGTCTTCCGGCGATCCGGCACCGAGCGGAATTTCTTCTTCCAATTTACCCCACTCATCCACGGATAATCCGGCATTCATTTTCGTGCGGATCAGCCCAGGCGAAATCGCATTGACGCGCGTTCCGGACGGAGCCATTTCTTTCGCATATGCTTTTGTAAAAGCGAGCTGGGCTCCTTTTACGGCTGAATACGCCGTTTCCATCGAAGCACCGGTTTCGCCCCAGATTGACGCGATAAACACGACATAGGATTTCGTATGCCTTCTAAAATAAGGCGATAGCAGCCGCACCGTTTCGACCGGGTTTTTCACATGAACCCGCCAAAGGGCATCCTGGTCTTCATGGGTTGTGTCTTGCAGCAAGCCTGATAATGCATGGCCGCTTGCACACACGATGCACGAGCTGTCGAAGACATGACGTGCCACCTGCTGCGCTCCGTCATCTTTCGTGAAATCCGCTTGGACAGGGATGAATTCCTGTCCGGCATATTGTTCGCGAAGCTCACCTGCAAATACTTCAACAGGTCTTGTATGGTAATGAAGATAAAGGGACCAGCCGTCATCGGCTAGTTGTTTTGCGATGGCACCGCCGATGTCGCCCGAAGCCCCTAGAATGAGCGCAAATCGTTTCACGCCTGCCCGTTCTCCGGCGGCTTGATGGTAAAGACCGATTGCTGGCTTTCTGCGCTGACGCTTGCGAAAGCGTTCTGCAAATCGACCACTTCAATTTCCTCAAGCACTGGAACAACATCGAACAAATTCATGCCGTTGAACGCATATTGCGTAAATTGATTGGCGATGTATTCCGGGGAGTTGAGTGCGCGCATGAAAAAGCCGATCTTCTTGCGGCGCACACGGTCCAGATCTTCTTGACCGAACGGCCATTTTTCCACTGCCTGGTGTATGGCTTTCTTGATTTCCTCTGACAGTTTTTCCGGTTCATTCGTGTCCGACCCGATCAATGCGTAACCGAATCCGCTTTCCAAGGAGTAGTCGAATGAATACGATTCATCGATCCAGCCGTTTTCGTAGGCTTCGTGATAAAAATCCGATGTTCTCCCGAATAATAATTCATACGCGAGC
Source organism: Planococcus sp. ISL-109 (assembly GCF_018613655.1). Taxonomy (GTDB): domain Bacteria; phylum Bacillota; class Bacilli; order Bacillales_A; family Planococcaceae; genus Planococcus. The sequence goes on along the minus strand of NZ_JAGGPW010000004.1, from coordinate 455,325 downwards.
TGTGCCGACAGTTCATGCTTGAGCATTTCCGGCCCGTGCAGATCAAGCCGCTCCGGTTTAACACCGACGAAAAGCTTCGGCTTTTGTACGCCCATCTCCAAAATCCGCTCTTTGACCGCAGCTTCTTTCGGCTCTTGCGGGAATATGCGTTCGATCGGCGCCGGTGCATCAAAGGTTTTAGCGGCTTGGTTGTCTTTAACAAGCTGCATCATGCTATCGGGTTCTACGTTTCCGACGATGAACAAAGCCATGTTCGAAGGATGATAGAACGTATGGTAGCACGTATACAAATGCTCTGCCGTAATGTCCTGGATAGATGCGACCGTGCCGGCGATATCGATTTTCACCGGATGGTTTTTATACAAGTTTTCGATGATGCCGAAATACAAGCGCCAGTCGGCCTGGTCGTCGTACATCGTAATTTCCTGCGCAATGATGCCTTTTTCTTTTTCGACCGTTTGTTCTGTAAAATATGGGCTTTGCACAAAATCCAGTAAAGTCGTCACATTTTCTTGGATCCGCCCAGTTGCCGAGAACAAATACGCGGTTCTCGTAAACGATGTGAAGGCATTGGCGGAAGCGCCATTTTTGCTGAATTCCTGAAAGATGTCGCCTTTTTCTTTTTCGAACATTTTATGCTCCAGAAAATGCGCTATGCCATCCGGTACTTGAATGGCTTCCTTTTCGCCGAGTGGGACAAAATGGTTATCGATAGATCCGTATTTGGTCGTAAAGGTCGCATAAGTTTTTGAAAAATCCCGCTTCGGCAAAATATAGACAGTCAAGCCGTTCGGCAATTGTTCATGATAGAGCGTTTCTTCCAATTGATTAAAATCCACTTTATTCATCCGTTTCATCCTCCTTGCCAGACAAGAAGTAAGTCATTTGCAAGCTGACTTTTCGGGCTTCTTGTGCAATTATTTCTTTTGTCACTTTTTCCCATCTTTCAATCAGAAATGCAGGTTCAAACGTTTCGGATAGCTCTTTGTATTGATCGTAAATATCAATTTGCCCTCTGGCAGAGTCGAGCGCTTCTTTTAATTGGTTGGTCAGCAGCGCTTTTGTTTGATCCAGTTCGACATCAGTAATATGGCCTTGCTTCATTTCCTCCAATTGCTCGAGGATCAAAGAAACCGCCTTTTTTTCAAGCTTGCTGTCAATGCCGGCCAGGACGAACATCAGGCCGAATTGCGAAGCGTATGAGCTTGAAACGTAATAGGCCATGCTTTCTTTTTCTCGTATATTAGCGAACAGCTTGGAGTGCGCATAACCGCCAAAAATACCGTTCATTAATTGCATGACAGGAAATTCCTCGTCGCGGAAAGTCACCGGTGTGAAAAACAGCATATGCAATTTGCCTTGTTTCATGTCTTCGAATTCGAGCACACGTGATTTGCTTGGGGTATGCAATTGGCTTTGTTGTTTTTTAGGCAACTGCTGCCGGTCAGCAAAGTGGAAATAATCGCGGATGTGCGAGGTGATGTGGTCCGGTGAAACGTCTCCAACTACATAAATATCCACTTCATTGTTATCCAGCATATTCCGGTAAGCCGATACAAGAGCCTCGCTCGTCACGGCTTTTACTTTCTCAATAGAGCCGTTGGAAGAAATTGATGCCGGGTGCCCCGGAAGCGCCATGTCCATCAAGCGCTGTTGTGCATAGCGGGTTTTGTCGTCAAACACCGACTCGATGCGCTGAATGATCGATTCTTGCTCACGCTTGAAAATACTCTCTTTGAACAAGCCGTTTTCGAAATTCGGCTTGAACAGCATGAGATACATCAAGTTCAACACCTTTTCCAGAACGCCTTCTTCCGACAAATATTGATCGTTGACGGTTTCGACATTCAAGCTGATGATATGATCATCTCCGCGCTTTGTCGTATCTATGTAAAGGGAAGTTCCGTATAAATCATCAAGCACCATGCGAAGCGCTGTATGAGATGGGTACTTTTCATTGCTATGTTGTAAGACATTCGCCAAAATCGCGCGGGCTGAAGCGTTTTCCTCTGTTAAGCGATCTTTAAAGCGGATTGAGAAATTTATCGTTTTAAACTGCGTCGTCTCATTGACATGGACGTTGACGCCTTTGGAAATTGTTTTGGTTTCAAACATGTTTTGATACCCCTCTCATCGTTCTTACACTAACTATACCGGACTTTTTCCTTTAATTGCAATGAAACTGGAGGAAACAAACGGAAAAAGCTAGGAGATTCCCACCAGTTTGCCCGATTAACAGTTATTCTCCAAATTAGCTCTGTTATTTCAGCTTCATGCATGAGGAATTGCCGAACGGCCGAGGTGAAACCAGTATACATAAAAAAAAGATGGGGAAAGTCCCCATCAGTTTCATTATCCGCCAGAAATAACTGGTGTAATTATTATCGTTGTCCTTTAATATACGGTTTTCCGTTCGCTTTCGGTGCATTCGCGCGGCCGATAAAGCCAGCCAGTGCAAGAATCGTCAGCACATAAGGAAGTATCAAAAGGAAGACATTCGGAATTTCCTGGATCACCGGAATTGATGAACCGACAATGCTGAGTGACTGTGCAAAGCCGAAGAACAAGGCCGCGCCCATTGCACCAAGTGGATGCCATTTTCCGAAGATCATCGCAGCAAGCGCCATGAATCCTTGGCCGTTGATCGTCGCATGCCCGAAATCACCGGTAATTGTCTGTGCATAAATCGCGCCGCCGATTCCAGCAAGAGCACCGGAGATCATAACTGCAACGTAACGCATTCTTGCGACGTTGATGCCCATCGTATCGGCTGCCATCGGATGCTCACCGACTGCTCGCAACCGCAAACCGAATGGCGTCTTGTAGATGACGAACCACGCCAAGAACGCAACCGCAATCGCAAAGAATGAGGTGTTATAGACGGAAGTGAAAAATAATGGGCCGATTACCGGAATGTCCGAGAGGATCGGCACATTATAACGGGAAAACCGTTCGCTGATGAAATCCGTCTGGCCTTTATCGAAAATACTTTTCACCAAGTAAAGTGCTAAAGCAATCGCCAATAAGTTAATGGCTACACCCGAAACAACTTGGTCTGCGCGGAACGAGATCGACGCGACCGCATGAAGCAGCGACAGTAAGAGCGCCGCCACCATTGCAGCTATCAGAGCCAGCCACGGCGTCAGTCCGCCGAATGTATCCGCAAAAAGCAAGTTGAACAAAATCCCGACAAATGCCCCAATGACCATCAATCCTTCGAGGCCGATATTGACGACACCCGAACGCTCGGAAAACACCCCGCCGATTGCCACAAGAATTAGCGGTGCTGCATAGAAAATCGCCGAAGGGACGATGAAATACAGGATATCTAAAAAGCTCATATCACTTCGCCTCCTTCTTTTTGCCAGCTGCTCGGAGCAGCAGCAAACGAATGATATAGCCGGATGCTACGAAGAAGATGATCACGGCGATGACAATTTCAACGATTTCAATCGGAATCCCGGCGGCATTCGGCATATTGAGTGCGCCGTATTTCAAGGAACCGAATAGGGTCGCACCGAAAATGACTCCAAGCGGCGTGTTCATCCCGAGCAGGGCAACCGCGATTCCATCAAATCCAATCCCAGTAAAGCCGCCTTTCGATGAAACATATTCGAACGTTCCGAGTGCTTCCATCGCACCGGCAAGTCCGGCAAATGCACCGGAAATGACCATCGCGAGGATGATGTTCTTATTGACGCTCATCCCGGCATATTCAGAAGCGTGCTGGTTGAAACCAACTGCTTTCAATTCAAAGCCGAGCGTCGTTTTTTCTAAGATAAACCACATGACACCGACCATGATAAGCGCCAGCAATAAACCGAAATGCAGTCGGGAAAATTCCGTCAAGTTCTCCAGGAACTCAGAACGAAGTGAAGCACTGGCGAAAATCCGCTCGGTGCGGTCTCCACCTTCTGAAACGGTTCTAATCAAAGCGTTTGTAACATGAAGCGCAATATAGTTCATCATGATAGTGACGATAACTTCATGAACACGGAACTTGGCTTTTAACAGCCCTGGCACAAAGCCCCATAAAGCTCCAGCTACAGCCGCCGCCAAAATAGCAAGCGGCAAGTGGATGATTTTCGGCAATTCGACAGCCACACCTACGTATGCTGCGGCAAACCAGCCGACAATCAATTGCCCTTCGACTCCGATATTGAACAAACCGGAGCGGAACGCGAAAGCCACTGCCAAACCTGCCAGTAAGTATGGTGTAATTTGGCGAAGCGTTTCACCGATTGTGTAAAGGTCCCCAAAAATTCCGTTCCATAATGCAGCATAGCCCTCGATTGGGTTATAGCCGCTGACGAGCATGATGATCGCCCCTACAATAAGGCCGAGCACTACGGAAACGATCGGGACCAGCAAGTTTGTCGCTCTATTCGACACGGTGCTCCCCACCTTTCTTCGCTTTTTCCGCGTGTCCTGCCATAAGCAGGCCGAGTTCTTGTTCAGTTGTTTCTTCCGGAATCACAACATCGACGATTTCCCCGTCGTGGATAACGGCGATTCGGTCTGAAACGTTCATGACCTCGTCCAGTTCAAATGAAATCAGCAAAACGGCTTTGCCGTTATCGCGCTGTTCAATCAGCCGGCTATGGATAAATTCAATTGCACCAACATCCAACCCACGTGTCGGAAGTGCGGCGATGAGTAGATCCGGATTTCGGTCGACTTCTCGTCCGATAATCGCTTTTTGCTGATTGCCTCCTGACAAAGCGCGAGCCGGTTCATGAGGCCCTTGCGTTCGAACATCGAAATCTTTGATGATTTGCTGCGCTTTTTCCGTGATCTTGTTATAGTCCATGATTCCGGACTTTGAGATAGGCGCCATATAATAAGTTTGCAAGGCGATATTATGGCCTATCGGGAAATCGAGCACCAAGCCGTGCTTGTGGCGATCCTGTGGAATGTGGCCGACGCCGGACTCCGTCACTTTTCTCGGTTTCATTCCCGTAACGTCTTTGCCGTGGATCAAGATATGGCCGCTTTTGACTTTGCGAAGCCCTGTAATCGCTTCAATCAATTCCGACTGGCCATTTCCGTCAATTCCTGCAATTCCGACAATTTCACCTTTACGGACAGAAAGATTCAAGTTTTTCACTTTGGCAATGCCGCGGTAATCTTCAACCACTAAATCTTTGACCGTTAAGGTTTCTTCTGTCGGATGTGCCGGGCCTTTTTCAGTTTTGAATGTCACTTGGCGCCCGACCATTAAAGCGGCCAGTTCGTTTGGGTTCGTTTCGGCAGTGATTACGGTTCCGATGCCTTGTCCTTTGCGGATGACCGTCACACGGTCTGAGACATCCATTATTTCCTTCAATTTATGGGTGATGAGGATGATTGATTTGCCTTCAGCGATCAACCGTTTCATGATCTGAACCAATTCCGTGATTTCCTGAGGCGTCAATGATGCGGTCGGCTCATCGAATATGAGGATCTCCGCTCCGCGGTAAAGCGTTTTCAGAATTTCGACGCGCTGCTGCATGCCGACTGAAATATCTTCAATGATGGCGTATGGATCGACATTCAAGCCATATTTTTTTGATAAATCCGCAACTTTTTTTGCTGCGTCTTTTTTGTTCGTCACGCCTATCTTGGTCGGTTCACTGCCGAGAATGATGTTTTCGGTGACACTGAAATTCTCGACGAGCATGAAATGCTGATGGACCATGCCGATTCCGAGCTCATTTGCTACGTTCGGATCGGTAATATCCACTTTTTTTCCTCTTACCCGGATTTCGCCGCCTTCCGGTTGGTACAATCCGAACAAGACGTTCATCAAGGTGGATTTTCCTGCCCCATTTTCACCGAGCAGTGCGTGAATTTCACCTTTTTCAAGTTGGAGGGTGATATTGTCGTTCGCGACAAAATTCCCGAACTCTTTGCGGATGTTCAGCATTTCAATTACATATTCCACGGTTTTCACTCCCTCGAAAACTGGTTATTTCTTCATTAAATGAATTAATACATGAAAGGCTTCTTTCTGCAGAAACCTTTCATCTATTAATCTTTCGAAAAATAGACGAAAAAAAATCATAAAGACCGGCTACCCGGTCTTTATGATGACCGTATTTGACTACAGCTTATTCGGAAAGTGTTTCAGGAACTTCGATTTCTCCAGAAATTACTTTTTCTTTATATTCTTCGATTTGAGCCATGACATCTTCCGGAATCGCACCGCGTGAATCCGCAAGGCCAACCCCTTCATCAGACAAACCGTAAGTAACTGTTTCGCCACCTGGGAATTCTCCGTTCATCGCTTGTTCCGAAATGTTCATAACCGCTGTATCTACTCGCTTCAAGACAGATGTCAATGTAACGTTCGCATCGCCAGTCTGGCCTTCTTCATATTGGTCAGCGTCAACGCCGATAACCCAGACGTCTGCATCCGGATCTGCTTCTTTACGCTCTTTTGCTTCTGTGAAAACACCATTTCCTGTTCCGCCTGCTGCGTGGAAGATAATATCAGCTCCAGCGCCGTACATATGGTTAGCTGTTGTTTTACCTAATTCCGCTTTATCAAAAGCACCTGTGTATTGAACATCGACTTCGATTGACTCATCAACCGCTTTTACGCCTTCTTTGAATCCAGCTTCAAAACGCTCGATAACAGGAATTTCCATCCCGCCGACAAAGCCGATCTTATCAGTTTCAGTCATCAATGCCGCTGCAACTCCTGCAAGGAATGCTCCTTCTTGCTCTTTGAACATAACGCTTGCTACGTTAGGAGCGTCAACAACTGCATCGATGATAGCAATTTGTGCGTCAGGCTGCTGCTCAGCGATTTCTTTTACAGCACCTTCCATCAAGAAGCCGATACCGAATACTACGTCAAAATCACGGCGGATCAAGTTGTTGAGGTTTGTGTTGTAGTCAGCATCAGAAGCGGACTGGAGGTAATCATACCCGCCGTCTCCTTTTTCGAGGCCGTTTTCTTCACCAAACTGCTTGGTTCCTTCCCAAGCGGATTGGTTGAAGGATTTGTCATCGACACCGCCGACATCCGTTACCATCGCTACTGAGAAATCACTTGCTTCTTCAGTGCTTTCTCCGCCTTCAGCAGACTCGCCGCCGTTTGATGTGTCTTCTTCGCTACCGCATGCCGCTAAAACTCCAGCTGCCAGCATTAATGATAAACCTACGCCAAATTTACGTTTAATCAATGTAATAACCCCCAAGGTAATTTTGATAATAGCAGGAATCAGATGTTTACAGACGTTTGCGAACTACGTGGAAGCTGAATTTATCAGCCCGGAAATAGTTCTTTGAATACAGCACCAAGCGATCGTTTTCATCGTAGTGATGCTGTTTTAATACGAGTAATGCGGTTTCTGGGTCACATTCAAGAATTGGCGACGCCTCTTCATGATAGCCAGTCGGGTCAATGAAGGTGACCGCATACGAGATACGGATTTCGCCGGATTCTTCTAGTGCCGAGAATATGGAACTTTCTTTGCGTCCGAGAAAACCTTCAGGCATGTAGACGGAAGGCACTTTGTCGATGCAATAGACGACAGGCTCCCCGTTCGCCGTCCGGACGCGTTCAATTGAAATGACAGTATCACTCGGATTGCAATGAAAGCGGTTAACATCTTCTTCAGAACAAAGGGACTCCGAAGTACTCAAATAGACTACTCCGGGTTCCATTCCCGCCTGACGGATCATATCGGAGATGCTGGTCAATTCTTCGATGCCCGATGAAAAGACCGGTTTCGAATTGACAAAGGTTCCGACTCCGTGGCGCCTGACGATGATATTATCCTCTTCGAGAAGCCGCAGCGCCTCACGTAAAGTTGCACGGCTCACTCCAAGTGATTTCGATAATTCGAATTCAGATGGCAATTTCTCTTTTTCTTTATAGACACCCGCCGCAATATCTTGCTTCATTCGATCGATCACTTGAAGATACAAAGCACGGTGATCCGATTTGATCGTCATATGATTCACCACCCATGACAGAGATCAGACATCTGATGTAAAACATTCCTACTAATCAGAAATACTATACCATTTAATAGGAGTGAAATAAATAGCAATTTGTCGAATTCTGCGAATTTTCGTGAACAAGCTTCCTCAAATTCTAAACATTTTGTCACCAAACAGCCAGTGCCGACTCAATAGTCTTCCTGCTTAGGAACTAGAACGTGCCGTGGCTTACTCCCCTCATAAGGTCCGACCACGCCGCGCTGCTCCATTTGATCTATAATGCGCGCCGCACGCGAATAGCCGACGCGGAATCTGCGCTGTAGCATCGATACGGACGCGGTCTGCATTTCCGTGACCAATTGGACAGCATCATCGTATAGTGCGTCTGTTTCTGCATCGACGCTCACTTCTTCGACATCAGACGGAATCATGTCTTCTTGATATTGCGCTTTTTGTTGCTCGATGGAAAAGTCGACGATCTTCTCTACTTCTGCATCTGACAGGAACGCACCTTGGACACGCACAGGTTTTGATTGCCCTGCACCGAGAAACAGCATATCACCTCGGCCCAGCAGTTTCTCCGCTCCACCCATGTCGAGTATGGTCCGTGAATCGATGGCAGATGATACGGCAAACGCGATGCGTGATGGTATATTCGCTTTGATGACACCGGTAATGACATTGACGCTCGGGCGTTGCGTCGCGATGATCAAATGGATACCCGCAGCACGAGCCATTTGGGCAAGGCGGGTGATGGCATCTTCCACGTCATTAGAAGCAACCATCATTAAATCGGCCAATTCATCGACGATTACGACGATGAACGGCAGTTTCGGATGCTTTTCTTCATTTTCTTCATTGAACTTTTTGACGTATTCGTTGTATCCTTCGATGTTACGTGTGCCGGTATGGGAGAAGAGCTCATAGCGCCGCTCCATTTCCGAGACGATTTTCTTCAGTGCTTGAGCGGCTTTTCTTGGGTCTGTGACGACCGGTGCGAGCAGATGCGGAATACCATTATAAACATTCAATTCGACCATTTTCGGGTCGATCATCATCATTTTCACTTCATGTGGCTTGGCCCGCATAATGATGCTTGTAATGATGCCGTTGATGCAAACCGATTTCCCGCTGCCGGTCGACCCTGCAACGAGCAGGTGGGGCATCTTATTCAGCTCAGTCATCACCGCCTGGCCTGTGACGTCCCGGCCAAGGGCGAACAGCAATTTCGAATCCGGCCGGTTATTTTCTTCGGATTCCAGCACTTCACGCAAACTAACAACAGCCACTTCGGTGTTCGGGACTTCGATGCCTATCGCCGATTTCCCTGGTATCGGTGCTTCGATGCGGATATCGCGCGCCGCAAGTGCCAGCGCCAGATCATCGTGGAGGCTGACGATTTTGCTGACTTTCACGCCGACATCCGGCAGCACTTCGTATTTCGTGACGGCAGGTCCTAGGTGGACTTGCGTCACTTTCGCGCGCACACCGAAACTTTCGAAGGTTTTTTCCAGTTTTTTTGCATTTTTTTGAATCCCGGAATATTCCCCGCTTTGGTCACTATGCGGCGGCAAGGTCAATAAATCAATCGGAGGCAACGTGTAATCTTCATTTTCCGCTTCCTCCTTCAATGAAATGACTGATTCTTTCAAAATTTCGCCTGTTTCCGGGTCGACGTGCCTGACTTCTTCCGTCGTGTCGGAGTTCTGCGTTTTTGCATTCGCCGTTTGCCGTTTCTGCTTGACGTTTTCTGTGAAAGCGGAAATGATCGGCTCTTTTTCTGCAGCGTCATCCGGCTGGACTTCCGCTTCTTCCTGGTCGAAGACAAAGGTCTTTTCGGACTCTTCCAGCGCATCATCATATGACAGTTGATCGTTCATTTCGAGCACTTTTTCCGGTGCTGATTTTCTGCGCGGCTTTTTCTCGGGCTCGAATTTTTCCGGCTTGATGCGCTCGATGAAAGAACGCATTGTCTCGCCTGCAGCCGGCAAGCGTTCTGCAATAAATGGCGCTGCTGTTTTTCCTGTCAAAATGATGGCACCAATCGATACAAGGATGAAAGCGATCACCCATGTGCCGGCAGTGGCAAAAAGAACATGAAGCATGGCGAATATGAACGCACCCAAAATCCCGCCGCCGGTAGCCTGGAAATCTCCCCAAATCGTTCCGGTCATTTGCGTCATTTTGGACGTTTCAGACACCACATTGCTAGAAGTGATTGGCAGTATCGAGCCAGCTGCCCAAATCAAATGGCTGAAGAGCAAAGCCCCCGCGATCACAAACAATGAACCCGCTGCCGTTTTCAGCCGGACTTTCGGAACGCCACGCTTCACCATAATATGGAGCGCCGCAGCAATCAGCGCTATTGGAACGAGAAATGCCAAATAACCCGCTAAAAACTCAGCAATGTTATTGAACATGCGGCCGATCAAGCCGAGCCGGAAGACCATCAGGATGGCGATGGCGATGAGGACGAGTCCGATCACTTCATAAGCAATCATCGGCATCGGCTGTATTTTCTTCTTGTTCGTTTTCGGTTTGGTCCGTGGATTGGTCCGCGGTTTGGTACGCGGCTTTGCGGTCGTTTTTGTGGTCGTACGGCTTCGCGCCATGTGATTCCCTCTTTTCTTCCGTAATAAAAGGGATTCCTGCCGATTGAATCGGTACGGAATCCCTTTACTTGTATTCTTAGCTTAGTATTCCATGATAATTGGAATGATCATCGGGCGCCGTTTCGTCTGCTGGTACAAATACGAATTGAGCGTATCACGGATTTCCTGTTTGATATTGTTCCACTCGAATGCATCGCGCGTCACGTATTTGTCGACCACTTTATGGACTAGTTGGCTAGACTCATCCAGCAACTTCTCTGATTCACGGACGTAGACAAAACCTCTGGATATGATTTCAGGACCAGAAGCGATGCGTTTTTCTTTGCGGTTCAACGTGACAACTACAATAAAAATACCATCTTGCGACAACAATTTACGGTCGCGAAGTACAATATTTCCAACATCGCCAATGCCGATCCCATCGATCAACACATTGCCTGCCGTCACGCGGCCGCTCATGCGCACTTTTTCTTTACGGTATTCGACAATATCGCCTTTATCGGCGATGAAGATATTAGATTTTGCGATCCCGACTTGCTGAGCCAGTTTGGAATGGGCAATCAGCATTTTGTATTCGCCTTGGATCGGGATAAAATATTTCGGCTGCATCAAGTTCAGCATCATCTTCAAGTCTTCCTGGCTGCCATGCCCGGAGACGTGAACTTTTTTATTCGATGTCAAGACTTTGGCGCCTGCTTTTGCCAGCTTGTTCATCGTCTGGAACATCGGCACTTCCATGCCAGGGGACGGGGTGAATGTGATCAATACGGTATCTGTTTCATTGATGCGGATATCTTTGTGCTGGCGCTTGACCATTTTGTCGAGCGCTTCGAGAGGCTCGCCTTGATTGCCCGTCACGATGATGACGACTTCATCGTCGTTGTATTTTTCGAGATCTTTTACAGAAATGACCGTTTCTTCGTCCACTTGCAAATAGTCTAGACGCAAGCCGACTTCATAGCTCTTTTCCAAGCTTTTGCCGACTACAGCCACTTTTTTACCGGTTTGCTTTGCAATATCGAACACTTGTTGGATACGGATGAAGTTTGATGAATAAAGTGATACGAGAATGCGTCCCGGCGCTTGGTGGAATGCTGTCAGGATATGGTCTGCAACAACTGTTTCGGAAGTCGTATATCCTGGGCGCTCGGCTTCTGTCGAGTCGGACATCAGCATAAGGACGCCGTCTTCCCCGAGTTTCGCCATTTTAGCATAATCCGGGCGGTAGCTGCCTTGCATCGATTGGTCGAATTTGAACTCGCCCGTGTGGACAATCGCGCCTTCTGATGTGTGGAAGACGATGCCGAGCGCATCCGGTATGCTGTGTGTTGTATGGAAAAATGTCACATGGGTTTTATCGAAATTCATCCGGCTCTTATTGGTCACTTCAAAGAATTTATGATGCTTGAGTGAACCAAGTTCTTTCACGTGCTCTTTCGCTAGCGCGATGGTCAACTTCGAGCCATAAACCGGCGCTTGGACTTTCTTCAATAGATAAGCAATCGAACCGATCGCATCTTCATGGCCATGCGTCAGAAAAATCCCTTTGACACGGTCTTTGTTTTCTTCAAGATAGGTGACGTCCGGAATAACGATGTCGACGCCGAGCATCTCATCTTCCGGGAACATCAACCCGCTATCAACGACGAACAGATCATCATCAATATCGATGACGTACATCGCTTTCCCAACTTCTCCTACTCCGCCGAGCGGAATGACTTTAATGACTTCATTTTTAATTTTACTCAATTGATTTCCTCCTAAAATATTTCACCCGTACAGATCCATAGTCTTCATTATACGGTAATCACCGTTAACAGTCCAAAGAAAAAATAATCTCTGCCTTTTGGGGGAATCAGCACACAAAATAGACAGCAATGATTGACCCCAACCACAAAAGCCACACGCTCTCGCTCAAGAAGCAAACACTTCCCAGCGATACGTGTGGCTCAGTTTCTGGACAGATTGCCGGCTTGTTAAGAAGGCCGCATTTAATTTTACAGCAACTGTTCTTCGATAAGCGCTTCCGCAATCTGAACGGAATTCAACGCAGCGCCTTTGATCAAATTATCGGAGACGACCCACAGATGATAGCCATTTGGATTGTCCAGGTCTTGGCGAATTCGGCCGACGAACACTTCATCTTTTCCGGCTGCCATGAGGGGCATCGGGTATTCCTGCTTGGACGGGTCGTCCTGAAGAATGACGCCTGGTGTACTGCGCAACGCATCTCTCACTTGCTCTAATGTCGGTGCGCGGTCGAACTCGGCATAAACCGATTCGGAGTGCCCGGTCACCACTGGCAAGCGCACACAAGTTGCGGCAACAGCCAAGTTTTGTGCATTCATGATTTTTTTCGTTTCGTTGATCATTTTCATTTCTTCCAGCGTATAGCCGTTTTCTGCAAATTGATCGATTTGCGGCACCGCATTGAACGCAATCGGGTAATGGCGCTCGGCTGATTTGACCGGTAATATTTTCGCCTCGGCAGTCGCAGCATTATCAAAATCCGCTGCCTGGTCTTTCAATTCATTAATCGCGTCGATTCCTGCACCCGATACAGCTTGGTACGTAGAAACGATGATTTTCCGCAAGCCGAATCTCTCTTTCAACGGCTGCAAGGCGCAGACCATTTGAATCGTAGAGCAGTTCGGATTCGCGATGACGCCGGAATGGCTTTTCAGTGCCTCTTTATTCACTTCGGGCACGACGAGCGGAACATCTTCGTTCATTCGGAACGCACTCGTATTGTCCACTACAATCGCACCGCGTTTGACCGCTTCGGGTGCGAATTTTTCTGAAACGCTGCCCCCTGCACTGAACAGCGCAATATCTATGCCTTCAAAAGAATCCGGTGTGGCTTCTTCTACCGTATAGGACTCACCGTTGAATTCTATTTTGCTCCCTGCAGAACGTTTAGATGACAAGAACTTTATGTTGCCGATTGGAAACTTGCGTTTTTCCAACTGATCTTTCATTTGTTGCCCAACGGCTCCGGTGGCGCCCATGATCGCTACATTATAAGTTTTCACTCGATTCTCTCCTTCACAACTAATTTGCGTTATTGTAACATAATTTATCTTAGTAAAGGAACAAATTACAGCGAATACTCACACAGTTCATTGTGAGCGGATGATGGAAACGGCTGGTGCATGGGCAGTCAATTGCATCAATTCCACCACATCTTCGCGCTTGACCGCATCAATCAGCCGGATGATATCGTCCGCTGTCTGGTGCTTACCGTGCAGCAATTCGTATTTCCCGTTGCGGCTCATCCGCGCACCGGTACTTTCCAGACCCAGCACCAAATTGCCTTTTAGTTGCTCACGTGAATCCTCCACTTCCGCTTCACTGATGTCACCGTCTTGCATGCGTTGAAGCGAGCCGCGGATCAATTCTTCCACTTCCCCCACTTGATGCGTAGCAGTTCCGCCGTATATGGCGAGCGTCCCGTGATCTGAATAAGCCGAATGGTACGAATAAACCGAATAGGCAAGTCCGCGGTCTTCGCGTATTTCCTGGAACAACCTCGATGACATTGACCCACCGACGATCGTGTTCATTACCGCAAGTGCAAACAGCCTATCGTCTTTCAGCGATAAGCCCGGATAACCTAAACAAAGATGCGCTTGTTCTGTATCTTTCTGCTTGATGGAATGGCCTGGGACAAATATTGGCAAAACATGTCTTTCGCCAGGATTTGAGCGCTCGAACGTGCCGAACAACTGTTCAATTTGGCGGAGCAGCGCCTGGTCAATATGTCCTGCTACCGACACCACTGTATTCGACGGCGTGTAATGCCGCTCCATGTAATCGAAAATCTGATCTCTCCTAAAGCGGTCGAGCGTTTCCGCAGTTCCTAAAATCGGCGCCCCGATTGCATTGCCGGGATACATGACGCGCCACAATTGTTCGTGGACATCGTCATCCGCCATATCTTCGGTCATGCTGATTTCTTCTTTAACGACGAGCCGTTCTTTGTCGATTTCTTCCGGCTCCATAACGGAATGGAAGAACATATCCGCCAGTACGTCCACCGCAAGCGGCGCGTGATGATCGAGCACCTTTGCATAATAGCACGTATATTCTTTTGAAGTATAAGCGTTCAAATCACCGCCGATGCGGTCGAATTCCCGTGCAATATCCTTTGCGCTGCGCGTGTGCGTTCCTTTAAACAGCAAATGCTCGATAAAATGGGTGATGCCGTTTTCTTCCGGGCTTTCATCGCGCGACCCTGTATTGACGAATACACCGACCGACACCGAACGGAAATGCGGGATGTGCTCTGAAACGATGCGCAAGCCGTTTTGGCAAGTATAAGTTGTAACCATTTTAAGACCCCCTGTATATGAAAAAAATTGCCGGCGAGTACCACCGGCAATTTCTCATTCAATCTGATTTTACGCCTTTTCGTCTGTTTCTTGTTGTTCTTTCAACACTATTTTACGTGATAGGTTGACGCGTCCTTGGCGGTCGATTTCGATGACTTTCACTTGTACAAGGTCGCCCATCTCCAAGACATCTTCCACTTCTTTCGTCCGCTCTTCCTGGATTTCGGAAATATGGAGAAGGCCGTCTTTGCCAGGGAACAATTCAACGAATGCACCGAACTTCTCGATACGCTTAACTGCGCCTTCGTAATATTCGCCGACTTTCGCCTCGCGGACAATATTTTCGATCATCGCTTTCGCTTTATCGTTCATTTCCTCATCAACTGAGGAAATGAAAATCGTGCCGTCTTGCTCTGTATCGATCTTCACGCCGGTTTCGTCGATGATTTTGTTGATGACTTTTCCGCCCGGCCCAATAACATCGCGGATTTTGTCCGGATTGATTTTCACCATGATGATTTTCGGTGCGAATTTCGACAAATTCGTGCGCGGTGTATTGATGGTGGCGATCATCGATTCCAAAATATGCAGACGGCCAATTTTTGCTTGCGTCAATGCCTCTTCTAAAATAGCACGGGACAAGCCGTCGATTTTGATATCCATCTGAAGCGCCGTAACGCCTTCTGCCGTTCCGGCCACTTTAAAGTCCATATCGCCCAGGTAGTCTTCCATCCCTTGGATATCGGATAGCACGGTGTAATTTTCGCCTTTTTTCACGAGCCCCATGGCAATGCCGGCAACCGGTGCTTTCAGTGGCACACCTGCATCCATCATGGCGAGCGTCGAAGCGCAAATGCTCGCTTGTGATGTAGAACCGTTCGATTCAAGCACTTCGGAAACGAGTCGGATCGTATATGGGAAATCTTTTTCACTTGGGATGACCGCTTCAAGCGCACGTTCACCGAGCGCGCCGTGGCCGATTTCGCGGCGGCCTGGGCCACGCAAGAAACCGGTTTCGCCGACAGAAAACAGCGGGAAATTATAATGATGCATAAAGCGCTTGGTCTCTTCTAATCCAAGGCCGTCGATGATTTGGACATCGCCGAGTGCGCCAAGCGTACAAATGCTCATCGCCTGCGTCTGGCCGCGTGTAAAGAGACCGGAACCGTGTGTGCGTGCGAGCACGCCGACTTCTGAAGACAATTCGCGGATTTCTGAAGGGCCGCGGCCATCCGGACGGATTTTTTCGTCCGTGATAAGGCGGCGTACTTCGTCTTTAACCATTTTATCGAGAACTTGGCCCGCTTGCTTTTTGATGTCATCTGCTGATTCTGCATACGCTTCAAGCGCACGATCACGGACTGCTGCAATCGCTTCGTTGCGCGCTTGCTTTTCGTTCACTTGAACAGCAGCGTTCAAGTCTTGTTCAACTGCGGCTTTCAGTTCCGCTGTCAATTCAGCATCCAGTTCGTATAATTGAACCGCTGTTTTTTCTTTGGCTACTTCGGCTGCAATTTCTTCCTGGAATGCGATCAGCTTTTTGATTTCTTCATGGCCGAACATGATCGCTTCAAGAATCACTTCTTCGGAAACTTCCTTCGCACCTGCCTCAACCATGTTGATGGCATCTTTCGTGCCCGCAACGATCAAGTTGATCGAACTTTTTTCCATTTGTGCACCTGTCGGGTTGATGAGGTACTCACCATCGACAAGGCCTACGATGACGCCGGCAATCGGGCCGTCGAACGGAATATCAGAAATCATCAATGATAATGACGAGCCGAACATGGCTGCCATTTCAGACGGGCAGTCCTGGTCGACGGACATGACCATGGAAATGACTTGCACTTCGTTGCGGAAACCATCCGGGAATAACGGACGCAGCGGACGGTCGATTAAACGGCTGGTCAATGTCGCCTTTTCAGACGGGCGCCCTTCGCGTTTAATGAAACCGCCTGGGATTTTTCCGACTGCATATTGGCGCTCTTCGTAGTTCACCGTAAGTGGGAAAAAGTCCAACGGCTTCGGAGTTTTTGATGCTGTTGCAGTGGATAGCACTGCTGTATCGCCGTAACGGATTAATGCTGCTCCGTTTGCTTGTTTTGCCAATTGACCGACTTCCACCTTGAGTTCGCGGCCTGCCCAGTCGAATGTGTAAACCTTCTTTGTTTGCTCCATAGTCGAGCTCCTCTCTTACTGTGTATCTCGTATGTATCCTTAAGTAGTGTATCAAAAAAGCATCTTGAGTGCGATTGAATGCAAAGTTTTAAGCATAAAGAAAAAGCGGGACGAATCCCGCTTTTTCTGCTTACTATTATCGACGTAGACCAAGTCTTCCGATTAAATCACGGTAGCGTTGTACATCGTTCTCGCGTAGATACTTAAGCAAGTTACGACGGCGTCCGACCATTTTGAATAGACCACGACGTGAATGGTGATCTTTCTTGTGGGTACGCAAGTGCTCGTTCAAGTTGTTGATGTCCTCAGTAAGAATAGCGATCTGAATTTCTGGAGAACCAGTATCAGTGTCATGCACTTTGTATTCAGTGATCAATTCATTTTTACGTTCTTGAGTGATTGCCATGCTGTTCCACCTCCTAATCTCTAATAGCCCCAATTACTGAGCAAACGTTGGTGATTCGATTTGCCAAGCAACGGTTAGTACGTTCAGTACTCAGTTATCATAGCACAGTGATTTCTTGAAATCAACTGTCGGTTTCACCCTCCGAAGTATTGTTTCGCGGTTTCTTTGTCCCGCCCAATTTGCTGTTTCAGCTCTTCGATACCGGAAAATTTCTGCTCGTCACGGATCCGTTTATACCATTCGACGGTGACTTTTTCACCATAGATCGACTTATCGAAATCGAGGATATGAACTTCAATGACCAAGTTTTTAATGTCCGGATTATGGAATGTCGGTTTATAGCCGACATTGCTGACGCCATCAAAGTAAGCGCCCTGCACTTCGATACGGACGGCATAGACGCCGCGCTTCGGAACGAATGTACCGAGTTCAGGTTCAATGTTCGCTGTCGGGAAACCGATTGTCCGGCCCCGCTTGTCGCCGTTGACTACGGTCCCTGATATTCGATATGGCCTGCCGAGCAACTGATGTACCGGTTCAACAAGTCCGTCTTTCAGCAAATGGCGGATCCGAGTCGAACTGACCTTCTCATTGCCTTCTTCCAATTTCCCGACAGTCGTCACTGCGTATTCTCCACCGCTGAACGATTCCATCAGCGCCATATCGCCGCCGCCTTTGGAGCCGAACGAAAAATCAAATCCCGCGACCACTTGCTTGACCCCCAAACTTTTGATGAAATGCTCGATGAATTGCTCAGGGGAGAGTTTCGCGAACTCCGAAGTAAAGCGCACGATAAAGCAAATGTCGACACCCATCTCTTGTAAAATCGCCATTTTTTGATTGAGCGGCGTGATGTAGAATACCTCTTCTTTTCGGCCGCCGAGGACGAGCGATGGATGGGGATCGAATGTCATCACAGCAGACTTCATGTCTTTGCTGCGTGCTTTTTCGATCGCCGCACCGATTACTTGCTGATGGCCTTTATGGACGCCGTCGAAAAATCCGATAGCCATCGAAATCGGTCCGTAATCTTTCGACTTCATCTCATGCGGATAGCTCAAGTGAATGATTTTCATATTACACCTCGTCTGTTTTAGGGAATCCAAACATTTTTTCAGGTTTCATTTTGCCCGGCTTTTCCGGGTGCCTTTTATACAACGCCACCGGCTCGCCCTTATAAGTGAACACGACAAGCGGTTCTTCCAAAAGGACTGGATGTTCATCGAGTACTTGCCCGTTTTTGATGCCGAACAGCAAATCCGGTGTGATTTCTGTAAACGGAAATGCACTCAAGCCGTATGCGATCGGCTGCAACACCGAGTCGATATTTCCATTTTGGGCAATTTCTTCGACTTCGGCAAGTGTGACACATTGCTCTTTTGTAAAGCTGCCGGATTCTGTCCGTGTCAGCTGGGACATATGGGCAGGATAGCCAAGCGCCTGGCCGATCTGCACCGCCAAGGTCCGGATATATGTGCCTTTGCCGCAGCGGATACGGATGCGGAACTTTATATTCTGTCCGCTCCATGAGTCGTCAGTTTCCAACAATTCGATGGAATCGATGTGGACAGTCCGTACCGGACGATCGACCGTTTCACCTTTTCGTGCATATTCATAAAGCTTTCTGCCGTTCACTTTGACAGCGGAATACATCGGGGGAATTTGTTCGATATCCCCTGTTAAACTTCCCAGCGCTGCTTCCAATTGCTGCCTGGTTACTATTTTTACACTGGTATCCCGATCGACCACTGCGCCTTCAGCATCTTCGGTTTCAGTGGAAAATCCGATCAACACTTCCGCTTCGTACGTTTTCCCCTGGTCTGTAATATACTCCGCCACTTTCGTCGAACGTCCTAAACAAATCGGCAGAACCCCGTCCACTTGTGGATCGAGTGTACCGGTATGTCCGACTTTTTTTGTTTTCAAGATTTTCCGCAGGCGGAAAACACAATCGTGGGAAGTCATTCCCGGCTCTTTCCATAAGGGAAGAATTCCATTTGGCTCCACGGCTAGCACTCCTCTCTTACTTCGCTTTTTTGGTCTTTTGTTATGTAGAAAAAAGCCTGCTGTCTAATATAGACCAGCAGGCTTTCCGTTTACTCTTCTGTTGGTTCTTTAATATCCCGCAGCAATGATTCGATTCGATTGCCGTACGCGACAGATGAATCGATTTCAAACGCCAACTCAGGAGTCTTGCGCAAACGGATCCGCTGCCCGATTTCCGAGCGGATGAATCCTTTGGACTTGGACAAACCGAGCAAAGTCTGCTCTTTCGCTTTATCATCGCCCAATACGCTAACATAGACCGTTGCCTGTTGAAGGTCGCCCGTCACTTCGACATCCGTCACTGTGACAAATCCGATGCGCGGATCTTTCAATTTTCTGCCGATAATATCACTAAGCTCTTTTTTCATCTGCTCAGCTACACGATTCGAGCGCATTGACATTTCGAATCCACTCCGTTCTTACAAATATTCTTTCTCTATTTCCATGCATTCCCACGATGGGTTGCTTTCCAAAAAGCGCAGCACTTGCGCCATTTCCCGCTCCGCTACTTCTTTCGAAGAAGCGACGGTGACAAATGCCAGGCGCGCGCGCTGCCATACTTCCTGGTGATCAATCTCAGCCGCGGATACATTAAACTTTTGCTTTGTACGGGTCATCATACTTTTGACGACTGCCCGCTTATCTTTCAATGAATGCGCTATTGGGATGAAAAATTCGCATTCCATGGAAAGAATCACTTCCGTTCGATTTCTTCCATGATGTAAGCTTCAAGGATGTCGCCTTCTTTGACGTCGTTGAAGTTTTTGATCGTGACGCCGCATTCATAGCCTTTTGCGACTTCTTTCGCATCGTCTTTGAAACGTTTCAACGTGTCGATTTCACCTTCAAATACGACAATGCCTTCACGGATAATGCGGACGCCGCTGTTGCGGGTGATTTTACCTTCTGTTACATAGCTTCCTGCAATCGTTCCGACTTTGGAAACTTTGAACGTGCTGCGGATTTCTGCTTGGCCGATGATTTTCTCTTCGAATTCTGGATCCAAGAGGCCTTTCATCGCTGCTTCGATTTCCTCGATCACTTTATAGATGATGCGGTGCAAACGGATGTCGACGCCTTCCGCATCTGCAGCGCGTTTCGCGTTTACATCTGGGCGTACGTTAAAGCCGATGATGATGGCATTAGAAGCTGCCGCCAATGCAACGTCGGATTCTGTAATCGCACCAGCACCGGTGTGGATGACTTTCACATTGACGCCTTCTACATCGATCTTCAATAGAGAAGCTGCCATTGCTTCAACTGTTCCTTGAACGTCTGCTTTGACAATCAAGTTCAGCTCTTTCATCTCACCTTGTTTCAATTGGTCGAACAAGTTATCGAGCGTGACGCGGTTCTTTTCAGAACGCATTTCCTGGAGCGCTGTAGCAGAACGCGCTTCGCCGATTTGGCGGGCGGTTCTTTCGTCTTCAAAGACAACGAAACGATCGCCTGCTTGCGGCACGTCGCTGAGTCCTGTAATTTCAACAGGCGTCGACGGGCCAGCCGTTTTCACGCGGCGCCCAAGATCGTTGACCATTGCACGGACGCGTCCGAACGTATGGCCGACTACTATCGGGTCACCGACATGCAAAGTGCCGTCCTGGACGAGTAACGTCGCCACAGATCCGCGTCCTTTGTCGAGCTCAGCTTCGATGACCGTACCGATTGCACGGCGGCCAGGGTTGGCTTTCAGTTCGCCAACTTCAGAAACAAGCAAAATCATTTCAAGAAGTGTGTCGATACCGTCGCCTTTCAAAGCGGATATTGGGACAAAAATCGTGTCGCCGCCCCATGCTTCTGGAACAAGACCGTGTTCTGTCAATTCTTGCATAACGCGGTCTGGGTTAGCGGAAGGTTTATCCATTTTGTTGACAGCGATGATGATCGGAACTTCTGCTGCTTTCGCGTGGTTGATCGCTTCCACCGTTTGCGGCATTACGCCATCGTCAGCTGCGACCACGATAATTGCAAGATCCGTCACTTTTGCACCGCGGGCACGCATCGTCGTAAAGGCGGCGTGGCCTGGTGTATCAAGGAACGTGATTTTCTTATCGTTTTCGTCCACTTGATAAGCACCGATATGCTGCGTGATTCCGCCAGCTTCTCCAGCAGTCACTTTCGTATGGCGTATCGAATCCAGCAACGTCGTTTTCCCGTGGTCAACGTGACCCATGATGGTGACGACTGGCGGACGTTCTTCTTTGAGGGACTCTTCTTCCGGTTCGAAGTAAACTTCAAGGTCGGTTTTGTCGACCAAGATTTCTTCTTCTACTTCCACTTCATATTCTGCGCAAACGAGTTCAATGGCATCTTTATCCAACTCTTGGTTGATTGTTGCCATAACGCCTAACATGAACAACTTTTTGATTATTTCAGATGGCTCACGGCCAAGTTTTTTCGCCAGTTCGCCTACCGTCAATGATTCACTGAATGTGATTTTTGCCGGCAATTCTTTTTCTCTTCTCGGCATTGGCGGCATCGGGTTCACCGGACGCTGCTGCTTGCCTTTGCGGTTGCGGTTTTGTCCACCGCGCCCCGGTCCGCCTGAACGGCCGCGCTGGCCTGGAGCTGGAGCTGGTTTGGCTGCTTTTGGCGTGAAGTTGGTACCGCGTGCTTCTTGTGTTCCTTGTTGCGTTGACTGGGAACTCTTTTGGCCGCCTGTGCGGTTCTGGCTCTGTCCGCTTGGAGGGCGTGATTGCCCACTTTGCGGGCGGGATTGTCCGCTCTGTCCGCTTTGTCCGCGGCGCTGGTTTTGACCTTGCGGGCGTGATTGCCCACCTTGTGCACGAGTTCCTTGTGCAGGCTTTTTATAAATACCATCCAATTTCGTCACAGCAGTATCTTCTAAAGTTGCCATGTGATTATTGACCTGGATATTCATTTTAGACAATTCATCGATGATGTCTTTACTTGGTTTATTTACTTTTTTCGCGTATTCATGTACTCGAATTTTGGTCATCTGCTCACCCCCGGTTAGTTTTCATCAAACAGGCTCGTCATTTTCTTTGCAAATCCCTTATCGGTAATCGCCAAAACGACGCGCGCTTCTTTTCCTATTGCATGGCCAATTTCATAGCGGTTTGCGCCAATTCGGACTGGAACATTATAGGATTTACATTTATCCTGCAATTTTTTCCTTGTGTTATCGGATGCGTCTTCAGCCAAAATGACCAATTTCGCTTTGCCTCGCCGCACTTCACTGATGACCAGTTCTTCGCCGGTGATCATTTTGCGTGCCCGCGTGGCAAGCCCTAATAATTGAAGGATCTTTTCTTTATTCATGATTTCAGCTGCTCTCTGCGTACGGTGTGGACGAGCTCCTCGTAGATTTCGTCTGGAACTTTCACTTCAAGCTGCTTGTCCAAAACCTTCTTTTTGCGTGCAAGCTCGATGGCATCTTCCGATTTTGAAACGTATGCGCCTCTTCCCGACTTTTTGCCGGTCAAATCGACGAATAGTTCGCCTTCTTTGGAACGGACGACGCGGATCATTTCTTTTTTCGGAAGCATCTCACCGGTTGCAACACATTTGCGTAACGGAATTTTCTTTTGCATAGCCAACGGATATCACCTTCTCAGCTTATTCTTCTTCGTCATAAAAATCAAAGTCATCCGATTCTTCACCGGCTTCTGAAGCTGCTGAAGTATCGTTGGCGGGCGGATAAATCCCCAATTCACGGGCATCCGTTTCACTCTTGATATCAATTTTCCAACCTGTCAATTTCGCTGCCAAGCGGGCGTTTTGCCCGCGCTTGCCGATTGCAAGAGACAATTGATAATCCGGCACGACGACTGTCGTAGATTTGTCATCATCTCTTACTTGAACGTCAAGTACTTTTGACGGGCTCAGTGCATTCGCTACGAAAACGACCGGATCTTCCGACCATTCGACGATATCGATTTTTTCGCCCCCTAGTTCATTGACGATTGTTTGGACGCGACCCCCGCGTGAACCGACACATGAACCGACTGGGTCTACTTCATCATCGTGAGCATAAACCGAAATTTTCGAACGGTCTCCCGCTTCGCGCGCAATCGATTTGATCTCGACGATGCCGTCGTAAATTTCCGGCACTTCGTTCTCGAACAATCGGCGCAAGAGACCTGGATGTGTGCGCGACACGAATACTTGCGGTCCGCGTGTCGTGCGTTCGACTTTTGTAATATAGACTTTGATGCGATCATGCGGCTGATAGCTTTCGTTCGGCATTTGCTCTGTCTGCGGAAGCACTGCTTCCACTTTGCCTAGTCCGACATATAAGTTGCGCGCGTCCATGCGTTCGACGATGCCATTAACGATATCGTCTGCACGGTCCACATATTCTTCGAAAATCATTCCGCGCTCAGCTTCACGTACGCGCTGAGTCACCACTTGCTTTGCAGTTTGTGCTGCAATACGGCCAAAATTGCGGGGGGTAACTTCTTCTTCCACGATGTCGCCGAGTTCATAAACCGGGTTGAGTGCATGGGCATCCTCCAGTGAAATCTGCAGGCGCTCATCTTCGACTTCTTCGACTACGTCTTTGCGGGAATACACAAGCATCGTCCCGGTATCAAGGTTCAAATCGATACGAACATTTTGCGCTTGGTTGAAATTGCGCTTATATGCAGTAACGAGTGCCGCTTCAATAGCTTCAATCAGCACATCGCGTGATATCCCTTTTTGTTTCTCCAATACTTCTAAAGCATCCAATAACTCACTGCTCATAGTTTTTTCACTCCTAAAGTCTTCTATTCAGCTTTTGCAGAAAAGTCGATCGCCAGACGAATCAAGGCGATTTTCGTTTTCGGGATGCTGATGGTCTTTCTGCGGGTTTTGATTTTGATTTCAATTTCAACTTGTTCATCATCGAATGATTTCAAATAGCCTTCGAACTCTTTTGCGCCTTCCACCGGCTCATAGGTTTTGATGTAGATGAACTTCCCTAAAGCTTTTTCGAAATCCTTTTCTTTCTTCAGCGGCCGCTCTGCTCCCGGAGAAGAGACTTCAAGAAAATAATTCTGCTCGATCGGATCCACTTCATCCAATAATTCGCTTAATCGTTCGCTGACGATGGCGCATTGGTCGATATCGATCGGTGCATGTGGATTGTCCACATACACACGCAAAAACCAGTTTTTCCCCTCTTTCAAAAACTCGACATCCACTAGCTCCAATTCGAGCTCATCAATGATCGGTTGTGCCATTGTTTCAATTTGTTCAGTAATTTTGCTCATAAAATGCCTCCTGCCAATAATTCGCCACAACAAACAGAAAAGAGCGGGAGAACCCACTCTTCTGCGACAGAGCTATCAGTAAATGTTACTACAATAATACCATGCTTAGCGGTGCGGCGCAACCGACTAGAACAAGGACAGCTGATTGGCGTCAGGCATCCCTTCTAGACAGCCGTGATCATCCATGTACTCGATGATCGTTTTTGAAACGCGGCCGCGCTGCTGTAAATCTTCTTTCGACAGGAATGAGCCTTCGCCCCGCGCTGCAACGATGGATTGGGCGGCATTCGTCCCAAGTCCCGGTATGGCGTTGAACGGCGGGATCAAGGTATTGCCTTCGATAAGAAATTGATCAGCAGACGATTTATACAAATCGACCTTCTGGAAACTGTAGCCGCGCTCCACCATCTCGAGCGCCAATTCCATTACGGTCATTAAGTTCTTCTCTTTCGTTGAAGCTTCAAGCCCTTTGGAATTAATCTCATCCACTTTCGCGCGAATGGACTGGGAACCTTTTGCCATCGCATTAACATCGAAATCTTCGGCACGCACTGTGAAATATGCAGCGTAATACAGAACCGGGAAGTGCACTTTGAAATACGCAATCCGGACCGCCATCAAGACATAAGCGGCAGCGTGAGCTTTCGGGAACATATACTTAATCTTTTTACATGATTCGATGTACCAGTTTGGAACAGCTTTCTCTTTCATCGCCGTTTCCATCTCCGGTGTTAAGCCTTTCCCTTTCCGCACAGATTCCATAATCTTAAACGCCAGTGAAGATTCCAGTCCTTGATAAATCAAATAGACCATAATATCATCCCGGCAGCCGATTACGTCGGACAGTTGGCACGTGCCGTTATGAATCAGTTCCTGGGCATTGCCGAGCCAAACGTCCGTACCGTGGGACAGACCCGAAATCTGCACGAGCTCCGAAAATGTCGTCGGCTTAGTGTCTTCAAGCATCTGGCGAACAAAACGCGTCCCGAACTCCGGTATGCCGAGCGTTCCGGTTTTGCAGCCAATCTGTTCTTTCGTAACGCCGAGCGATTCTGGCCCGGCAAATATTTTCATCACTTCCGGATCATCAGTGGGAATCGTTTTCGGATCGATGCCGGACAAGTCCTGCAGCATGCGGATCACCGTTGGATCATCATGCCCGAGAATATCAAGCTTCAGCAGATTGTCATGGATCGAGTGGAAATCAAAATGCGTCGTCTTCCATTCCGAATCCTGCGCATCGGCTGGAAACTGGATCGGGGAAAAATCATAAATATCCATATAATCCGGAACAACAATGATGCCCCCCGGGTGCTGCCCCGTGTTGCGCTTAACGCCAGAACACCCTTGCACCAAGCGGTCGATCTCAGCACCGCGAAGCGTCATATCGCGGTCATTCGCATAACCGCGGACATAGCCGTAAGCCGTTTTTTCAGCGACCGTTCCGATCGTACCTGCCCGGAACACATTGTCTTCACCAAACAGCACTTTCGTGTAATCGTGCGCTTTCGACTGGTATTCCCCACTAAAGTTCAAATCGATATCAGGCACTTTATCACCTTTAAATCCTAGGAACGTCTCAAATGGAATGTCTTGCCCATCTTTTTTGTAAGGTATGCCGCAATCGGGGCAGTCTTTGTCTTTTAAGTCGAACCCTGAACCGACTGATCCGTCATCGAAGAACTCATGTTTTTTGCATTTACGGCATACATAATGCGGCGGCAGCGGATTGACCTCCGTAATTTCCGTCAACGTTGCCACAAGTGATGACCCCACAGAGCCCCGCGAACCGACCAAATAGCCGTCATCCAATGATTTTTTCACCAGCTTATGCGAAATCAAATAAATGACCGCAAAGCCGTGGCCGATGATCGACTTCAATTCTTTTTCGATGCGCGCTTCAACGATCTCCGGAAGATCATCGCCATAAATTGAGCGTGCTGTCGAATAGCTGAGTTCACGGACTTCTTCGTCCGCTCCTTCAATTTTCGGCGTGTACAGTTCATCTTTGATTGGTTTGACGACATCGATCATCTCTGCGATTTTCAGCGAGTTGTCGACGACGATTTCGCGTGCCGTCTCTTCACCGAGAAAATCGAACGCTTCTAGCATTTCATTGGTCGTGCGGAAATGCACTTTCGGCAACTTCGAGCGGTTCAATGGATTCGCCCCGCCTTGTGAACCGATCAATACTTGGCGGAATACTGCATCTGTTTCATCCAAATAATGGACGTTGCCGGTCGCTACAAGAGGCTTGTCGAGCTTGCGGCTCACTTTGACCAGCTTGCGGATAATGTCTTCCAAATTCCATTCATCACGTATGAGCTCCCGTTCAATCAATGGTTGGTACACTGCCTTCGGGTGCACTTCCAAGTAATCATAGAACTGGGCGATACGTTCCACTTCTTCCATTGATTTTTGCATGACTGCTTCAAATACTTCCCCTTTGTCACAACCCGACCCGACGAGCAAGCCTTTGCGGTGGCGCTGAAGAAGCGAGCGTGGAATGCGCGGAACACGGTAGAAATAATTGATGTGCGATGCCGACACGAGTTTGAATAGGTTTTTGAGGCCTTCCTGGTCTTTTGCCAGCAGTGTGCAATGTGTCGGACGGGAGCGTTTATAAGAGTCGCCGGTACCGACGTAATCATTTAATTGGTCATGGTACAGAATTCCTTTTTCATCCGCTTCTTTCAGCAGATGGGTCATCAAATACGCAGTCGCTTCCGTATCGTAAATCGCACGGTGATGCTGTGTCAGTTCGATGTTAAACTTTTTCGCCAGCGTGTTCAAACGGTGATTTTTCATTTCGGGATGCAGCATGCGTGCCAGTTCCAGCGTATCGATTGTGGCATGTGCTTTATCGATGCCCATTTTTTTATAGGCGACATACAAGAAGCCCATATCGAACGAGGCATTGTGCGCGACCATGATATGATCGCCCGCCCACTCGTGGTATTCACGGATGACCTCTTCCACTTCAGGTGCGTTTTTGACCATATCGTCTGTGATGCCGGTCAGTTCGATTGTCGTTGAAGATAGCGGGTGGTGCGGATTGGCAAAACGCTCGAATTTCTCGATGATTTGCCCGCCTTTGATCTTCACTGCCGCCAGTTCGATGATGGTGTCGTAAACCGCTGATAACCCGGTCGTCTCCAAGTCGAACACGACATAAGTTTCTTCCTCGAGCAACACGTGGCGCTCTTCATAAGCAATCGGAACGCCATCATCGACCAGGTTTGCTTCTAGACCAAAAATCGCTTTAATACCGTGCTTCTGGCTCGCCGCATAGGCATCCGGAAACGCCTGCACACCTGCATGGTCCGTAATTGCGATGGCCGGATGCCCCCATTTTGCCGCTTGGGCCACTAATGATTCAATGGAAGAAACGCCATCCATCTGGCTCATCTTTGAGTGCAAATGCAATTCCGCCCGTTTGACTTCGGCTGTATCTTTGCGCACCGCGGGGTTAATTTCAACCATGTCCTGTGCCATCATGACCAAGTCGCGGACGAACGTATCAGTTTGGATCGAGCCTCTTGCTTTCAGCCACATGCCTTTTTTCGCTTGCGCCATGAGTTCGGCGTCTTCTTTATCACGCGAGAACATTTTAACGAGAATAGAGTCTGTGTAATCCGTAATTTTTACAGTCAATAAAGAACGGCCGCTGCGAAGTTCACGGACTTCCACATCGAACACAAAGCCCTCTATTGTTACGCGGCGCTCTTCATCGACAATCGAACGGATTTCTGAAATCTGCTCATCCGGTTTGATGCCGGTACCCATTTGGAAAGGTCCTGAAGGTGCGCCGTTTTCCTTGCGGTCCGTTTCCCGTTTTTTCATATCTGCGACCGCTTTTTTCGCCATCGCTTCTTCTTCAACTTTGCGCTCCACCATAAACGCTTCGTGTGCCGCTTGCTGATCTTCAGCAGACAGTCGGAAATCGATAGCGAACGGCGGGAAGCCGAATTGCTGATAAACAGCGCTGAGTTTTTCTGTATATTTGGACTTTAAAGCCATCATTTCGTGCTCATGGCAGCAGTCGACGATCAGCTTGCTGCCGTTCCAGTCGGGCGCTTGCGATAACAACCGCTCCCGCAGCGGCGGTGCCATATCCGCCAATTCATCGACGACTTGGCGCCAATAGGCATTCACTTGCTCTCCGCCCGCTTGCTGGACGTTGGTTTCAATATGCAATTGAACGGCTGCAATCGACGAAAACTTCGCCTGAAGCCGCTCGCGAAATTGAATAAATAATTCTAGCGGCAGCACGTTTTGCAGTTTGACGAGAAACCGCCACGAACGCTCTTTTTTATGGACGGTCATGCGCGTCAGTTCTGCCTCTTCAAAAAAAGGCATATTGACATCTTCGGTTAATTCCAAATGCTGCAGCAACAACTTGAATCTCATTTTGGCGTCTTGCTCATTTATCATGATTATCCCCTTCGCCATTTATTTCATAAAAAGAAAGGAAAGTACACATGTACTTTCCTGTTATCATATCAGATTTTTGCTTATCGCTTAAAGAATTCGCGTACCTTCTCAAGCACTTCGTCTTTATGCCATTCGACCGTTTCGTTGGTCTGACGGATTTTCACTTCCAAAACGCCTTCTGCAGCACGTTTGCCGACAGTGATACGGATCGGCATGCCGATCAAGTCAGCATCTGCGAATTTCACGCCAGCGCGCTCTTTCCGGTCATCTAGCAGCACTTCAAAGCGCTGCTCTTTCAACTGCTCATAAAGCTCTTCTCCAACTTCACGCTGGACATCGTCTTTGACGTTGACCGGCACGATATGGACTTCGTACGGGGCAACGGCGTTCGGCCATGTAAACCCGGCATCGTCCTGAAACTGCTCTGCTACTGCGGCAACAACTCGTGACACTCCGATTCCGTAGCAGCCCATAATATAAGGCATCGCTTTTCCTTGATCATTGAGGAATGTCGCTTTCATCGGTTCGCTGTAAGTCGTTCCTAGCTTAAAGATATGGCCGACTTCGATGCCTTTGGCGAATTTGATTGTGCCCTCGCCGTCTGGTGACGGGTCACCTTCTTGGACAAAGCGCAGATCTCCGTATTCTTCAACAGAGAAGTCCTCTCCTGGTGTCACGTTGATCAAATGGACGCCTTCTTCGTTGGCGCCTGTGACGCCATTAACGATCGATTTGACGGCCTGGTCAGCGAATACACGGACGCCGGACGGCAAGCCAACAGGGCCGATCGATCCGATATCGCAAGACAGCAACCCATGCACCTCTTCCGGTGTCGCCATTTCAACAAGCTTCGCCCCTGAAATGTGCTTGACTTTCACATCGTTCACTTCGTGGTCTCCGCGCGACAAGACGACAATCAATTCTTCGTCCGCTTTGAAAACCAATGTTTTGATGCAGTGTTCAGGCGTCGTATCGAGGAATTCCGCCACTTGTGCGATGGTCTTCTGGTCCGGCGTCGATACTTTTTCGACCGCGCGAGCTGATTCATCGGATTTTGGGTAGTCCATGTCAACAGCAGCCATTTCAATATTGGCGGCGTACGATGAACTGTCGGAATAAGCGATCGTGTCTTCTCCTATTTCCGACAGCACCATGAACTCATGGTTGTCTTTTCCGCCGATTGCACCCGAGTCAGCGATGACCGCACGGAAATTCAAGCCGAGTCGGCTGAAGATATTGCTGTAAGCTTGCATCATGTCATCATATGTCGCATCCAAGCTTTCGGTTGTCGCATGGAACGAATAGGCATCTTTCATGAGGAATTCACGTCCACGCAACAAACCGAAGCGCGGGCGTTTTTCGTCGCGAAATTTAGACTGGATCTGATAAAGCGTCAGCGGCAGCTTTTTATACGATTTGATTTCATCGCGCAGCAAGCTGGTAATGACTTCCTCGTGAGTCGCACCGAGTGCAAACTCGCGGTTGTTACGGTCTTTTAAGCGCATCAACTCATCACCGTACGAATACCAGCGTCCGGTTTCCTGCCATAGCTCTGCTTGCTGCAAAGCTGGCATAAACACTTCAGCGCCATTGATCGCTTCCATTTCCTCGCGGATAATATGTTCTACCTTGTGCAGGACACGTTTGCCGAGCGGCAAAAACGAATAAATTCCGCTTGTATTTTGGCGGATAAATCCAGCACGCAGCAATAATTGATGTGATTTCACTTCCGCATCAGCTGGAGTTTCCCGTAACGTCGGGATAAAGCTTAATGTTTGTCTCATATTCGAATACACCTCAACTGACTATTTTATTTTATTATCTCTATGTAGCAGAGAAAGGAAAGCGGAATGCCGCTTTCCTTTCTCCCGTTAAAAGAAAAATCGCTGGATATCATTCCAGGTGACGACGATCATCAGAAGCATCAAGAGCATGATGCCGACAAAGTGGACCATGCCTTCTTTTTGCTTGTCGACTGGCTTGCCGCGCAGTGCTTCAAGGACGAAGAACATCAACCGTCCGCCATCCAATGCAGGAAGGGGCAGGAGATTCATGATCCCTAAATTGATGCTGAGCATGCCAGCCCAGCTCATTAGCGTGAAAATGCCGTATTGGGCGACTTCTTCTGTCGTTTTGTAAATACCGACTGGTCCTGACAGGGCATCAATCGTAAATTGTCCTGTTACCAGCATACCAAGCAGCCGGAAAATCTCTTTAAACCAGAACACGGTTTGTTCAGCTCCATAGGCGAAAGACCCGAAAAAGTCTTTTTCTACAGGGCTTTGATACAAGACGCCGATCACCCCTACTTGCTCCGCTGTCTGGTCGGACAGCTCTGGTGTAATCGTGAAGTCCAGTGGTTCTCCCCCTCGATCAACTTGGAAATCTAGCGCAGTGCCGGCATTTCCTTGAACCGACTCGACCAGCTCATCCCAGCTATTGATCGGTTGCCCTTCAATTTCAGTGACCAAATCGCCATCTTGCATACCGGCTTGTTCAGCCGGACTGTTTTCCGTCACTTCTGATATGACCGGTTCAAATGTCGGAACCCCTTGCATCATGCCGATTGCAGTGAAAATAAAGAATGCCAGAATGAAATTGAAAAGAGGTCCGGCAAAAATCGTCATAAACCGGTTCGGCAAATTTTTCGCGTCAAACGTCCGATCATACGGTGCAAGAATCGTTTCGCGCCCGTTTTCTTCCACGACCGCATCGCGCGCTACTTTGATGTTCACTAATTTCTCGTCTTCGTCATAGCCTTTAATGTATAGCTCTTTTTCGAGGTCTGCTTGTTCCACTTCCAGAAATAAAATGTCCGGATAAACATGCTTTTGGTTGAGGATGACTTTTTTTGCGAGTCCTTCTTCATTCAGCAGCAAACCGATACGATGCCCAGCCTGTAGATGGATGGCATCCATTTCTTCTCCTGCCATTCGGACATAACCGCCGATTGGCAGCAACCTTATCGTATAAAGCGTCTCGCCTCTGGTAATGCCCAATATTTTAGGCCCCATCCCAATAGCGAATTCACGAACGAGAATCCCGGCCCGCTTAGCGAACAGGAAGTGGCCCAGCTCGTGGAAAAACACTAACGCGCCGAAAATGATTATGAACGCCAATACTGTCTCCATTTTGAACCCATCCTTCATAAACCTATTCGGTTTTAATCTGTCGCTATTTTAGCATGTTTTCCACGGTTTTTCTCGTTTGGGAATCCACCGCGAGAATTGTCTCAAGATCAGGGGAGGCAATTGCCGTGTGGACTTCCATCGCCCGCTCGATAAATTCTTCGATCTGCAAAAATCCGATTTCCCGGTTTAGGAACATCGCCACGGCCTGTTCATTGGCCGCATTCAAAACGGTCGTCATCGTGCCGCCTTCGCGCCCTGCATCAAATGCTAACTTTAAGGCACGGAAACGTTCATAATCCATGTCACGGAAATTCAATTGCGCGATTTCCGCCAAATTCAAGCGTTTTGCGTTTGCGCGTGAAAGCCGGTCCGGATAAGACAGCGCATATTGGATCGGTACCCGCATATCAGGTGTCCCGAGCTGTGCCATAACGCTGGTATCCTGAAATTCCACCATCGAATGGATGATGCTCTCCCGGTGCAATAAGACATTGATATCGTCATAAGCAAAATCGAACAACACATGTGCTTCAATCACTTCCAGCCCTTTGTTGAGCATCGTCGCCGAATCGATGGTGATTTTAGCTCCCATCGACCAGTTGGGGTGATTGAGTGCATCTTCCACCGTGACATTTTTCAGTTCATCGCGCGTTTTGTCGCGGAAACTGCCCCCGGAAGCGGTTAAAATCAAACGGCTCGCCTGCTCGAGTTTCTCGCCGTTCAGCGCTTGGAACAATGCCGAATGTTCGCTATCGACCGGCAAAATGTCCGCTCCGAATTGTTTGGCGCTTTGCATAACCAAATGTCCTGCCGTCACCAAAGTTTCTTTATTCGCGATAGCGATGGTGCGGCCCAGTTTAATCGCTGCTAAAGTAGGCTCGAGTCCGACACTGCCAATAACTGCATTGACCAATACATCTGCGTCGTACGTCGCCACGTCGTTCAAGCCTTTATGACCGTAGACAAATTGCGTCTTCGGAAACTCTTTTTGCAATTGCTGCGCGTCTTCAGCTAACTGCACACAGACGATTTCAGGACGGAATTCGTGAATAAGCCGCCGTGTAATTTCCATATTTTTACCGGACGATAACCCGATCAACGAAAACGCTTCCGGATGTTCCCGGATGATATCCGCTGTTTGAACGCCGATCGAGCCGGTCGCTCCAAGCAAAATGATTTTTTTCATCAATGAAACAATCCTCTCTTAAATGAAATGAAGAAAATGCAATAATGGCATGACAAAAAGGATGCTGTCAAAACGGTCCAGTATGCCGCCGTGTCCAGGCAAAATCTTCCCGGAATCTTTTACGTTGAAATGGCGCTTAAGCGCTGATTCCACTAAATCACCCAATTGCCCAAAGATCGATGCGGCAATGGCGACAATGATGACGACAAACATAGGCTGCTCCATCCCTGCAAAATAAGCGAATATGATTGCGATGCCCACTGCCCAAACAATGCCGCCGACAAATCCTTCGATTGTTTTGTTCGGCGAAATTTCGGGCCATAGTTTGCGTTTCCCGATTTTCCGGCCCGTGAAATACGCCCCGGAATCAGTGAACCAAACGACCAGCAACGCAAATATCAAAACAGCAAGACCCGATTCACGCGTTTCGATCAAATAATAAAACCCGAGCCCGACATAAAGAGAACCAAGTATAGCGAATGCGGCATCGTCAAAAGTAAAACTGTTTTTGACGACGACAGTATGTATAAGCAATAAAATGACCGCCATAAAGGCGAATTCCACTTTAGCATAGCCGGTCCATTCAAATACTTGCTGCGACAATTCCCCAGGAAGCATGAATGCATATAACGCCAACAGAGAAATAAGACCGGGCACACTCATGAGGCTCCGGCCTTTCATCTTCAGCAGTTCTTGAAAACCGATTGTTGCAAGGACGTACACCATTACCATGAATGGGATGCCGCCAATAATGACAAATGGAATAAATAAAGCTGCTGCTATCGCTCCCGTGATGATACGCTGCTTCAATTCGCTTCTTCCCCCTTCAACCCACCGTATCGCCGATTGCGCTTCTGGTAAACTTCAAATGCTTCCAGCAAACAATCTTCATTGAAATCCGGCCATAACGTGTCGGTAAACCAAAATTCTGTATAAGCAAGCTGCCATAACATGAAGTTGCTCAACCGTACCTCTCCGCTCGTGCGAATCAAGAGATCCGGTTCCGGCAAACCTTTAGTCATCAGACGGTTCGTGATCATTTCTTCCGAAATATCCCCAGGCTCCAACTCTCCCGCTTTGACTAAAGAAGCCAAATTCTTCACTGCGTCGACAATTTCCGCACGGCTTCCATAATTCAATGCAAAATTTAAAACCAACCCAGTATTATGCTTGGTCGCTTCTTTTGCTTTTTGAACCGCTTGTATCGTGTGGGCAGGCAGATCATCCACATAGCCCATCATCTCCACACGAACATTTTCTTCAATCAGTTCGGGCAAGAAGCTGGATAAAAACTCTTCCGGCAAGCGCATGAGAAAGTCGACTTCCATTTTTGGCCGCTTCCAGTTTTCTGTTGAAAATGCATATAGTGTCAGCACATCAACGCCCAAATGGCTTGAGAGCTTTGTGATTTTGCGGACCGTCTTCATTCCTTCATGATGGCCTGCAACTCTCGGCATTGAGCGTTTTTTTGCCCAGCGCCCATTGCCGTCCATGATGATCGCCACGTGGGAAGGCACAGCCGCACCAGCTACCGCCATAGCACGCTCTCCGTATTCCACGGTGATCGGCTCTATATTTCGCTTTAATAGTTTATTGAACATAATTAATCCTCCACCTGTAACCAATCGGAATGTCTATTGCTTATCATATCAAAAAAACGTACATTGTGCGTGAACTTTCCAGGCACTTCCGAAATTTCGACATGAAAAAAGCGTCCTGTAAAACAGGACGCCTTAGAACAGATGAAGTTCGCTTAAACTGCCATAATCTCTGTTTCTTTATCTTTGACCATGTCATCAATCTTCGTGATATGAGAGTTGGTCATGTCTTGCACATCATCCGAGTATCCGCGCAGATCATCAACTGTGATCTCGCTTTTCTTCTCGAGTTTTTTCAGATCATCATTGGCGTCGCGACGAATGTTACGGATTATAACTTTCGCTTCTTCCGCTTCTTTCTTCACTTGCTTGACCAAATCTTTGCGGCGTTCTTCCGTCAAAGCCGGAACCGCAAGGCGGATGACATTCCCGTCGCTAGAAGGGCTAAGGCCTAGATCTGATTTTTGGATCGCTTTTTCGATTTCAACCAACACCGTTTTGTCGTATGGCTGAATCATGATCAAACGTGCTTCCGGTACCGAAATGCCGGCGACTTGGTTGATCGGTGTTGGAGCTCCATAATACTCGACCGTAATTTTGTCGAGCAGTGAAGGCGTTGCTCGCCCTGCACGGATAGCAGCCAAATCACGCGAGAACGCTTGAATGGCATTGCTCATTTTCGTTTTCGTGTCATTCATAATAGTTTTTGGCATTATATTGTTCTCCTCACTACTGTTCCGATTTTTTCGCCTAGAACAGCTCGTTTTATGTTTCCTTTTTCCATTATAGAGAATACTACGAGTGGAATATCATTGTCCATACATAATGTGGAAGCGGTCGAGTCCATCACTTGAAGCCCTTGCTGGATGACATCAAAGTAGGAAAGTTCATCGTACTTGACCGCATCAGCATCGGTTTTCGGATCAGCAGAATAGACGCCGTCCACATTGTTCTTCGCCATCAAGATGACGTCTGCCTCGATTTCAGCTGCACGCAAAGCGGCTGTCGTATCCGTCGAGAAATAAGGATTGCCTGTTCCAGCAGAGAAAATAACGACGCGTTTCTTCTCCAGATGACGAATCGCTCTTCGGCGGATATACGGTTCAGCGACTTGGCGCATTTCAATCGAAGACAATACGCGTGTTTCCACGTCTTGCTTCTCGAGCGAATCCTGCAAAGCAAGTGAGTTCATGACCGTCGCGAGCATTCCCATATAATCTGCCGTTGCGCGGTCCATGCCCATTTCTGAGCCGACTTTGCCTCTCCAAATATTTCCTCCACCAACAACTACCGCGACTTCTACGCCAAGCTCGACAATTTCCTTCACTTGGGCTGCGACAGATTTGATAATGTCAGGGGAAAGACCGAATCCTTGTCCGCCTGCCATCGCTTCTCCACTTAATTTTAGTACAATGCGTTTGTATTTTGGAACACTCATCGGTACCCTCCGTTACACGTTTATTGAAAAACAGGGAACACAACATTGTGTTCCCTGGATAATTCATATAAAAGTTAGATTATTTTTTGTTAACTTGGCTCATAACTTCATCAGCGAAATTGTCTTCGCGCTTTTCGATGCCTTCGCCAACTTCGTAACGGATAAACTCTTTTACAGTTCCGCCAACAGATGCAGCGAATTCGCGGACTTTCTGGTCAGAGTTCTTAACGAAAGCTTGGTCAAGCAAGCAGACGTCTTCAAAGTATTTCCCAAGGCGGCCTTCAACCATTTTTTCAACGATTTTTTCTGGCTTGCCTTCGTTTAACGCTTGCTCAGTCAAGACTTTGCGCTCGCGCTCTACTTCATCAGCAGACACTTCGTCGCGTGACACGTATTGCGGGTTAAGTGCAGCGATGTGCATTGCGATATCGCGTGCAGAACCTGAATCTGCAGAACCTTCAAGAAGAACTAGAACACCGATACGGCCGCCCATATGCAAGTATGGACCGAAAGCGTCGCTGTCTGATTTCGTGCGAATTTCGTAACGGCGCAATGTGATTTTTTCGCCGATTTTTGCGATCGCATTTGAAATGTGATCCGCAACAGTCAAACCGTTGGACATCGTTGAAGCGTTCGCTTCTTCGACTGATGCTGGTTTAGTCGTAAGCAAGTGCTCGCCTATTTCTTTTACCAAAGTTTGGAAACCTTCGTTTTTAGCAACAAAATCCGTTTCAGCGTTAACTTCGTAGATTACTGCTTCGTTGCCTTCAACAAGAATCGAAGTGATTCCTTCTGCCGCAATGCGATCCGCTTTTTTAGATGCGCTAGCCAATCCTTTTTCGCGTAGGAAATCTAGAGCTTCTTCCATGTTGCCATCAGTTTCTACCAATGCTTTTTTGCAATCCATCATACCTGCGCCTGTTTTTTCGCGCAATTCTTTAACCATCTGGGCTGTTACTGCCATGATTAAATTCCTCCTTCAGCTTGTTTGTGTTTTCTCAAAAAAAGGTGATAAGTGGGGTTGGCCGCTTATCACCTTTAGTCATTGCGAATTACTCAGCAGTTTCTGCTGCAGCTTCTTCGTCTTCTTCCGGCTTAGACTCAAGAAGAGCATCTGCCATTTTGCCAGTCAATAGTTTGACCGCACGGATAGCATCATCGTTTGCAGGAATTACGTAATCGATTTCGTCCGGATCGCAGTTTGTATCAACGATACCTACGATTGGGATGTTCAATTTCATAGCTTCTGCTACTGCGATGCGCTCTTTACGAGGGTCGACTACGAACATTACGTCCGGCAGACCTTTCATGTCACGGATACCGCCTAGGAATTTATCCAAGCGTTCGTGTTGTTTTTTCAATTGAACTACTTCTTTCTTCGGAAGAACTTCGAAAGTGCCGTCTTCTTCCATGCGCTCGATCTGTTTCATGCGGTTAACACGTTTTTGGATCGTGCCGAAGTTAGTAAGTGTCCCACCCAACCAGCGTTGGTTGATGTAGTAGTTGCCAGAACGTTCTGCTTCTTCTTTGATCGCGTCCTGAGCTTGTTTTTTTGTTCCTACGAACAAAACTTTTCCGCCTTCTTCGCCCACTTGTTTCATGAACTTATAAGCTTCCTCAAGTTTGCGGACCGTCTTTTGAAGGTCGATGATGTAGATGCCGTTACGTTCCACGAAAATATATTTCTTCATTTTCGGGTTCCAGCGGCGAGTCTGGTGGCCAAAGTGTACACCAGCTTCAAGCAATTGTTTCATTGAGATTACTGCCATGATGTGTTTCCTCCTAATAGGTTTTTGTTTGCCTCCGCACTCTTCTCCTCTGAACCGTTACCATAAAGGCACCTGCGGGACAGATCGGAATGCGTGTGTATTTAACACCATTTGAAATTATACCACGCATACACGATAGCCTGCAACTGATTTTCGCAAAAAATTGCTTTACCCACCAAAAAAATGCACAAGCGCAAAGCTGCCGCATCAATAAAAAAAGCTGCCCCAGGACTAATTAGTAGTCCGGGGCAGCATGAGCCATTAATTCATTTTCAATTGCTCAAGTTCTGCAAGGAATTTCGTATTCAATACTTTGATATACGTTCCTTTCATACCAAGTGAACGAGACTCGATGACGCCAGCACTCTCCAACTTACGGAGTGCATTGACGATGACCGAACGTGTGATGCCTACGCGGTCCGCAATTTTTGAAGCGACGAGCAAACCTTCGTTGCCGTCGAGCTCTTCAAAAATATGTTCGATCGCTTCAAGTTCGCTGTATGATAGCGAGCTGATTGCCATTTGAACAACCGCTTTGCTGCGTGCTTCTTCTTCGATGCGGTCACCTTTTTCACGGAGGATTTCCATGCCGACAACAGTTGCGCCATATTCCCCAAGAATCAAGTCATCATCGCCGAATTGCTCGTTGACGCGTCCAAGCAACAATGTGCCAAGGCGCTCACCGCCGCCGATAATCGGCACGATTGTGGTCAAGCCGTTTTTGAACAGCTCGCGTTCTTCCACAGGGAAGATCGTGTGCTCGCTGTTGACATCCATGTTAGCGGATGTTTCTGTGACATTTGAGAGGTTTTGTGTATATTCAAGCGGGAATTGGCGTTCTTCGAGCATGTTTTTCATACGCTCGTTTTCGATCTTCTGGTTGATAGCATAGCCAAGTACTTTCCCTTTGCGGCTGACGACGAAGACATTCGCTTCGATGACTTCGCTCAATGTTTCAGCCATATCCTTAAAATTGACCGGCTTTCCGGCTGCTGCTTGCAGCATAGAGTTAATTCGTCTTGTTTTTCCTAATAAATTCATTATGATGAACCTCCTACATGATTCGTACGTATTTCGCACCGTTTATTCAATATTCTAAAGGTTTTTACACTTCATTGATACCTATACGCCTTGCTTTACAGAATAAATTGTGACAAATCTTTGTTCTTCGCCACATTTTCAAGCTTTTCATTGACGTATTGAGGCGTGATATCAATTTGGGTTGGAGAAATCTCCGAAGCTTCAAATGACAAGTCCTCCAGTAACCGTTCCAATATTGTATGAAGTCGGCGAGCGCCGATATTATCCGTCTGTTGATTTACTTCATAAGCAATTTCCGCAAGTCTGACGATTGACGCATCAGTAAAGTGTACCATAACTCCCTCAGTTTCGAGAAGTGCTTTGTACTGGTTGAGCAAAGAATGTTTTGGTTCAGTTAGAATTTTTACGAAATCATCGACTTCTAGCTTGGTCAACTCGACACGGATCGGGAAGCGCCCCTGCAGTTCAGGGATCAGATCCGATGGTTTCGACATATGGAAAGCTCCCGCTGCGACAAACAACACATAGTCCGTTTTCACGGCGCCGTATTTTGTCGCAACGGTCGAGCCTTCAACGATCGGCAAAATGTCGCGTTGAACGCCTTCTCTGGATACGTCCGCAGAAGAAGTGGAGCTTTTGCTAGCGATCTTGTCCATTTCGTCGATGAAAATGATGCCGTGCTGTTCAGCCCGCCGAATCGCTTCCGTTGAAATTTCTTCGCTGTCGACAAGCTTTTCCGATTCTTCTGCCGTCAACACGCGGCGCGCATCTTTCACTTGCATCTTGCGCTTTTTCTTTTTCTTCGGCATCAATGAAGACAAAGCATCTTGCATGTTCTCACCCATTTGTTCCATTCCCGATCCTTGAAAAGCGTCAAACATCGAAGCGGTGTTTTCCGTCACTTCCACCGTCACCCATTCCTCCTCGAGTTTGCCGGTTTTCAGGTCGCCTGCGATTTCGCGGCGCTTGACGCGCACTTCTACTTCGGCTGTCGGGTCTTCCTCTTCTTGTTCCTGCTTCTGCCCAAACAGCATTTCAAGCGGGTTTTGGGGATTTTGCTTTTTCTTAAGAGACGGGGCCAGTAGCTTGACGATGCGGTCATTTGCTGCCGCTGCTGCGCGCACTTTCACCGCTTCGTATTTTTCTTCTTTGACGATGCGGACGGACGCTTCTACCAAATCGCGGACCATCGACTCCACGTCCCGCCCGACATAACCCACTTCCGTAAACTTTGTCGCTTCGACTTTGATGAACGGTGCGCCGGTCAGTTTGGCAATGCGCCGTGCGATTTCTGTTTTCCCGACACCCGTCGGACCGATCATCAAAATGTTTTTCGGAATGACTTCGTCCTGCATTTCTTCATTCAGCCGGCTGCGCCGGTAACGGTTGCGGAGCGCAATGGCAATCGAGCGCTTGGCGTCTTTTTGACCGACGATAAACCGGTCAAGGTGATCGGTTATCTGCCGGGGAGTCAAATCGTTCTGCATTTTCATTAAGACAACTCCTCCATAATGATTTGATGATTTGTATAGACACAAATATCTGCAGCGGTTTCAAGAGCAGACTGGGCGATTTCTCCAGCGGTCATCTGGTCGCCGGCATATTTCTTCAATGCTCTTCCTGCCGCGAGCGCGTAATTGCCGCCGGAACCGATTGCAAGGATGCCGTCATCCGGTTCGATGACTTCGCCTGTTCCTGAGACGAGCAGCAATTCGTCTTTGTTCATGACGATGAGCATCGCCTCGAGCTGGCGCAGCATTTTGTCGCCGCGCCATTGCTTGGCGAGTTCAACTGAAGCCCGTTGAAGGTTGCCGTTGAATTCTGTCAGTTTGCCTTCGAACATTTCAAATAGCGTAAACGCATCGGCTACCGAACCGGCGAACCCGGTCAACACTTCGTTATTGTAAAGCCTGCGTACTTTTTTTGCGGTATGTTTCATGACAACGGCATTGCCGAATGTCACTTGCCCATCGCCCGCCATCGCTGATTTGCCTTTATGCTTTACTGCAAAAATCGTGGTGGCATGAAATTCCTGCATGGTGTAGTTCTCCTCTCTAGGCCCTAGGATGGGCTTTTAAATACGTATTGCGTAAATGGTCTTTCGTCACGTGCGTGTATACTTGCGTGGAACTGAGGTGCGCATGGCCGAGCAATTCCTGCACGGTGCGCATATCGGCGCCGTTATTCAATAAATGAGTAGCAAATGTATGGCGAATCATATGCGGATAGATCGACGAATTGAGCGATGCTTTCTTCATGCACTCATTCAAAATGTGGCGAACGCCTCGGTCCGTGACCCCTTCTCCACGGCTATTGACGAACAGCATATTATGTTCTTTAGACTTCATCAATCTAGGACGGGCTTGGTCGATATAAAGTTCCAAGGCATCATGTGCAAACTGGCCATATGGAATATAGCGTTCTTTTCGGCCTTTTCCAAGCACTTTGACGATGTGCATATGACGATCCAGGTCTTTCATTTGAATGGACACGCATTCGCTGACACGCATGCCGGTCGCATACAATATTTCTAGGAGCGCACGGTTTCTAAGAGACAGAGAATCTTCTCCGACTAGTGAAGCAAACAGCTGTTCCAACTCTTCTTCGTAGAAAAACTGCGGCAGCCGCTCTTCTTTCTTCGGATGGTAAAGCGAGCGGAAAGCCGCTTCGCTCAAGCCGAACTCGCGGTTGCCGTAACGGAAAAACGAGCGGATCGCTGAAATCTTCCTGGAAATCGACGTCCTGGACAACTCTGCGGTATATAATTTCGTTACGTAATTGCGGGCATGCAAGTATTCCACTTCATGCAGATCGGATACACTTTCTTCTTCCAAAAACAGAAAAAAACCCTCCAGATCCTGACGGTACTGGTGGACAGTGTGCGTGGAATAATTTTTTTCCAACTGGATATAAGTCATGAACGATTCGAGCATCTGTTCTTTAATCATCTGGCATGCCGCCTTTCAGGCAATTGAAAAAGCCTCTAAAGTATACCAATACTTAGAGGCTTTTTTCAATTAAACCGTCACTGAATTCATATAATTTTGAATTGATTCAAGCGCGCGGTTCGCATGGCGCTCAGCACGCTCTTGCTTTGACCTGATGCGCACGCCAAGGTCCGGGAACAACCCGAAATTGATGTTCATCGGCTGGAAGTTCTTGCTGTCCGCTTCTGTAATATAGCGGGCCATGCTGCCAAGCGCCGTCTCGGCAGGCAAGACGACCGGCTCTTCTCCGAGCGCAAGTTTCGCAGCGTTGATGCCTGCGAGCAAGCCGCTTCCTGCAGATTCAACATAACCTTCGACGCCGGTCATTTGCCCGGCGAAGAAAATGTTCGGATCGGCCTTCAATTGATAGGTCGACTTCAAGACGTTCGGCGAGTTGATGAACGTATTTCGATGCATAACACCATAGCGGACAATCTCCACATTTTCCAAGCCTGGAATGAGCCGCAGCACTTCTTTTTGCGCTCCCCATTTCAGATGGGTCTGGAATCCGACGATATTGTACAGCGTTCCGGCTGCATCGTCTTGACGCAGTTGCACGACAGCGTAAGGGCGCTCGCCAGTTTTCGGGTCTTCCAAACCGACTGGCTTCATCGGCCCGAACGTCAAGGTTTTATCGCCTCTCGCAGCCATCACTTCAACCGGCATGCAGCCTTCGAAATAGATTTCCTTTTCGAATTCCTTGAGCGGCACGACTTCCGCTTCGACTAATGCCGTATGGAAACGTTTGAACTCTTCTTCTGTCATCGGACAGTTCAAGTAGGCGGCTTCGCCTTTATCATAGCGAGATTTCAAATAGACTTTTTCCATATCGATACTGTCTTTTTCGATGATTGGTGCTGCCGCATCGTAGAAATAAAGATACTCTTCCCCGGTGAGCATACGGATTTTCTCGGCAAGCGCCGGTGAAGTTAATGGTCCTGTCGCAATGATGGTGATGCCTTCTGGAATTTCCGTCACTTCTTCGTTGATCACTTCAACGAGCGGGTGGTTGCGGACGTTTTCCGTTACTGTGCCGGCAAATTCGTGGCGGTCAACCGCCAGAGCGCCACCCGCAGGGACCGATGCTTTGTCCGCTGCATCAATGATGACGGAATCGAGCTTGCGCATTTCTTCTTTGATGACGCCGACTGCATTGGTCAAGGAATTGGCGCGCAGCGAGTTGCTGCATACAAGTTCCGCAAATTTATCCGTGTGATGCGCTGGAGTTTGTTTGACCGGACGCATTTCATAAAGCCTTACATTGACGCCGCGCTTGGCGA
Organism: Planococcus sp. ISL-109; assembly: GCF_018613655.1. Classification (GTDB taxonomy): domain Bacteria; phylum Bacillota; class Bacilli; order Bacillales_A; family Planococcaceae; genus Planococcus. Next base: position 411,740 of record NZ_JAGGPW010000004.1, on the reverse strand, counting down.
TCTGCCATGCTGCTTCACTTCCTGCAAGTCCGGCACCGATTACATTCACAATTTTTGTCATTACTGAACACCTCTATTAATTATTGAACTTCTTCCTTATAATCGCACGCTGTGCAACTGATTTGTACGCCTTTTTTCACTTTTTTCTCGACCATCAAGCTATTGCATTTCGGACACGGCCGTTCGATCGGCTTATCCCATGACACGAATTCGCATTCCGGATAGCGATCACAACCGTAAAAGATGCGGCGTTTCTTGCTTTTGCGCTCGACGATCTCGCCTTCTTTGCAAGTTGGACATTTGACGCCAATGTGCTTGACGATTGCTTTCGTATTGCGGCATTCCGGGAAATTGCTGCATGCCATGAATTTTCCGTAGCGGCCGAGCTTATAGACCATTGGAGATCCGCATAATTCGCAGTCCTCTCCTGCCGGCTCATCCTTAATCTGGACTTTCTCCATCTCGTTTTCCGCTACTTCCAAGTCTTTCGCGAACTCTTTGTAGAAAACGTCGATAATGGCACGCCAATCCGCTTCACTTTCTTCCACACTATCGAGATCGTTTTCCATTTTCGCTGTAAACTCAATGTTAAGAATGTCCGGGAAAAATTCATTGACCAGGTGATGGACGATTTCACCTAACTCTGTCGGAATAAAGCGTTTGGCGTCGAGCGCGACATATCCGCGCTTTTGGATCGTATCCAAGGTAGGGGCATATGTGGACGGACGGCCTATTCCAAGCTCTTCTAATGTCCGCACGAGGCGCGCTTCTGTATAGCGCGGAGGCGGTTGCGTGAAATGCTGGTTCGGCGTGATGTCCACGGCCTTGACTTTGTCGCCTTCCGTCATCTCCGGCAAAATATTGTCTTTTTCCTCTACTTTATCGTCTGTTCCTTCAATATAAAGTTTCATAAACCCTGGAAACTTCACTTGTGAACCGTTCGCCCGGAAAATCGCTTCGCCGTTTTGCAGTTCAGCCATCACCGTATCGAGTACTGCCGGTGCCATCTGACTCGCAACAAAACGATCCCAAATCAATTTATACAAACGGTGCAGATCACGCGATAAAATAGCTTTCATGGATTCCGGTGTTCGGTGGACGCTTGTCGGACGTACCGCTTCGTGCGCATCCTGTGATTTTTGCGATTGTTTTGCCGCAGGCTTTTGCGTGACATATTCATCGCCGTATTTGTCGGCGATAAACTCGATTGTATCCTGCTTCGCCGTTTCGGAAATACGCGTAGAGTCTGTCCGCATATAGGTGATCAAACCCGTTACACCTTCTTTGCCGACAGAAATCCCTTCATATAGCTGCTGGGCAAGCATCATTGTTTTCTTGGCGCGGAAATTCAATTTCCGTGCTGCTTCCTGCTGGAGAGAGGATGTGGTGAAAGAAGGGGAAGGATTGCGCTTTCGTTCTTTCTTCACGACGCTCTTGACGAGGAAATCCTTGCCTTTCATCGTAGCCATGACGGCTTTGACATCTTCTTCATTGGAGAGCTTTAATTTCTTTTCGGTAGTTCCATAAAATTGGGCTTCGAATTGCTTTTTCGCTTTTTCGAATTGCCCCGTAATCGACCAGTATTCTTCTGGTTCGAAACTCTTGATCTCATTTTCGCGGTCGATGACCAAACGTAGTGCAACGGATTGCACACGACCGGCGGATAAACCTTTTTTCACTTTTTTCCACAATATCGGACTGATGCTATAGCCGACAAGACGGTCGAGGATTCGGCGCGCTTGCTGAGCGTCCACTAAATCCATATTCAGTTTACGCGGATGTTTAAACGCATCTTTCACTGCATCTTTTGTAATTTCATTGAATACAACGCGGCAATCCGACTCGATATCAACGCCGAGCGCATTCGCCAAATGCCAAGCAATCGCTTCCCCTTCTCTGTCGGGGTCAGCTGCAAGAAAGACTTTCTTCGCTTTTTTCGCTTCTTTTTTCAATTCCTGCAAGATAGGCCCTTTTCCGCGGATTGTTATATAACGGGGTTCATAATTATTTTCAACATCCACCCCCATTTGGCTGCGTGGCAAATCACGCAAATGGCCCAGTGAAGCTTTTACTTTGTACTTTTTTCCCAAATACCGTTCAATTGTCTTCGCCTTTGCGGGCGACTCGACAATCACCAAAAAATCCGCCATCGATACTCCTCCTCATAGAGGTTTCTTCAAATTTTGTAAAGAATCACCTGATGCAAAATGTATAACAGTTTATGGCCGATTGCAAGGTATTTCGTCGAATCGCCTTTCTTCAGCTTCTCAATTGCCGGTATTCTTCCAGCACTTGAGCGCCGTTCCAGACAGGTTTTGCCCCTTCCGCAATTAATTTATGGGGACCTGTTGAAAGTGGGGAAAAGATGTCCCCCGGAACAGCAAACACTTCTTTACCGTGGTCCAACGCATGTTCGATAGTGCTCAATGTTCCACTTTTCACTTCTGCCTGCGTCACGATAACGCCTTTTGATAAGCCGCTGATGATGCGGTTACGCATCGGGAAATTCCATTTTCGCGGCGTCATATACGGTGGATATTCACTCACCAGCAAATGGGTTTCTTCTATTAAAGAGAACAGTTCTTCGTTAACTTTCGGGTAGCGGTGCAAAAAACCGCTACCGATGACCGCAATGGTTTTTCCGCCCAAATCGATGGTTTGGCGATGCGCCATCGCGTCTGCTCCTTTCGCCAAGCCACTAATGATGACGAACCCTTCCGCAAGTAACGGGGGAAGCAATTCTTTAATGGCCCGTTCCGAATAGTTTTGTGCTTTTCTGGAGCCGATGATCGCTATTTTTTCCTTAGCATTCAGCAATTGGGGATCGCCTTTCAAATAAAGTATCGCCGGCGGGTCGATCAATTCAAGCAAAGAGGGTGGGTAGAGGGGATCAAAGCACGTGACGATGTGGATGCGGCTTTTTTCGTAGATGGCGTGAAAGGGGGAGTGCATATGGTGAATATACGATTGCTTCAACAAGGTCGCTTTTGGCAATGGGATTTGCAGTTGTTCCGCCATGTCGTAAGGGCTGCGGAGATGCAGAAATTCAAGTGCGGGGTCGTCTTTCAATAAAGGCATCAATCGGTTCAAAGGCTTCGGATAAACGTAATGCAGTGCCAGCAAGCGTTGTGTGGATTCTTTGTTCATGTCATTCCTCCTCTAGAAAAGATCAGCGCACGTGTCGAGTGCACCTTTCTTTTATCATAGAGTTTTCAGATCGATCCGTAAATGTTTTTAGAAGCGGATTTTCCCTTTGTTTCGGTGCGTGTATTGTTGATCGTAATGTTGATGAAATTGCGCGACGGCACTCAACTCCACCTTGCCATCAGCTTGTTTTTCGAGTGCCTGAAAAATGATGCGGACAAAATTTCCACGGCGATCCCGACGCTTTTGCTCATCTTGCATCAAATCCCGAAACACCCCCATTTCAATTTCCCTCAAAACACTGGCATAATAAGCGCTATAACGAATTAATTCGGGAATGATGTCCGGGGCATCATTTTCCATTTCTTCATAGCAGATATACCAAACAGCGTAATGCTTTTGAAGCTGCCTTACTTCCCTCAGTAAAGTATTGGGCGATTGCACAGTGTCAGTTAATATAGCATTGGCGAAATCAAGATACCAGAATAGGAATTCCAGCAGCTCTTTCTTCTTCTCTCCAGCAGATTCCCCCAACATTTCGATATGGGTAAGCGCATCAAAACGGTCGTACGAATGATACCCGCTCACTTGGCTTTTAGCATAAATATCCACCACGAGTTTTTCACTATTAACCGTTTTGAATGGATCTTCACCTAAGGTTCCGAGTTGATGAAAACTTATCACTTCCGGCAAAAAAGGAGACACAAATTCCTCCACAATGGCCTGTTCCTGCGTTTCATGTATTTTTGTTGTTGACCGTTTGTTCGCGATAGCCATCCCGGAAACTGCGGCTATGGTACTTGCCGCGATTCCTAAGACCCACTCTGTTTCCATGCCACACCCTCCTACGTCCTCGCCATTTCGGCTATTTTCATTATAAATCAGGATCGCAGAAAACTGTCCTTTAATCACTCATTATCAACGGGATTCCCCAATAAAGAGAAACTTCGATCAGTGGCTGTTGAAGAAAACTTTCACTGGATTGTCAGTTTTCCCAATCAGACTTGCGGTAAAGCAACATAAAAAAACCTTGAAGCGTCTTTTCAGACGCTTCAAGGTTTTTTTCATTAATGAGTTTTACATTTGTCGTAAAGGCCTTTTTCTTTGATCACTTTGATCAAAGTTTCACCGATAACAGAAGGTGTATCTGCAACTTCGATTCCAGCTTCGTTCATTGCCTTGATCTTATCTGCAGCAGTTCCTTTACCTCCAGAAATGATCGCACCGGCGTGGCCCATGCGCTTTCCTTCTGGCGCTGTTTGGCCACCGATAAAGCCGACAACAGGTTTCGTCATATTCGCTTTAACCCATTCTGCAGCTTCTTCTTCAGCAGTTCCGCCAATTTCACCGATCATAACCACAGCATACGTATCTTCATCTTCGTTAAATTCTTTCAACACATCGATAAAGTTCGTGCCGTTGACCGGGTCTCCGCCGATACCGACAGCAGTCGACTGGCCGATGCCTTCTTCAGACAATTGGTGAGTTGCTTCGTACGTTAACGTACCAGAGCGTGATACTACACCAACATGGCCTTTTTTATGGATGTACCCAGGCATGATGCCGATTTTACATTCGTCCGGAGTGATGACACCCGGGCAGTTAGGTCCGACAAGACGTGTTTTCTTGCCTTCCATATAACGCTTCACTTTGACCATATCAAGTACCGGAATATGCTCAGTGATGCAGATTGCCATGTCAAGTTCAGCTTCAACAGCTTCAAGAATTGCATCAGCCGCGAAAGGAGCCGGTACGTAAATTACAGATACGTTCGCTCCTGTAGCTTTTACTGCATCTTCTACAGTATTGAAGACAGGTACGCCCTCAGCTTCAGTTCCGCCTTTGCCTGGTGTTACACCCGCAACGATTTTCGTTCCGTATTCAAGCATCTGCTTTGTATGGAAAAGGGCAGTTGACCCTGTAATTCCTTGTACAAGCACTTTTGTGTCTTTATTAATGTATACACTCATTTTTGTCCCTGCCCTTCTTTAGCCTACAAGTTCTACGATCTTTTTAGCGCCGTCTGCCATCGTACCGGCAGCCACAATATTAAGACCTGATTCATTAAGCAGTTTTTTACCAATTTCAACGTTTGTTCCTTCAAGGCGAACGACTAGAGGTACGTCCAGGCTTACTTCTTTAGCAGCTTGGATTACGCCTTCTGCGATGATGTCACATTTCATGATGCCGCCGAAAATGTTAACGAAGATTCCTTTAACATTCTTATCAGAAAGAATGATTTTGAATGCTTCCGTTACTTTTTCTGCGGTGGCACCGCCCCCAACGTCAAGGAAGTTAGCGGGTGTTCCGCCGTAATAGTTGATCGTATCCATTGTTGCCATAGCAAGTCCGGCGCCGTTAACCATACAGCCGATGTTCCCGTCCAAAGAAATATAGCTCAAGTCATACTTGGAAGCTTCAATTTCTTTTGAATCCTCTTCATCGAAATCACGAAGTTCCACAATATCTTTGTGGCGGTAAAGAGCGTTTTCATCGAAATCGAATTTTGCATCAAGCGCTAAAATGTTGCCGTCGCCTGTTTCAACCAACGGATTGATCTCAACGATGGAAGCATCTTTTTCAACGAATACCGTGTAAAGGCCCAGCATGAATTTCGCTGCTTTGTTTACAAGCTTTGGCGGAATGTTCATGTTGAAAGCCATACGGCGTGCCTGGAAACCAGTCAAACCGACTACTGGGTCGATAATTTCTTTAAAGATTTTTTCAGGAGTGTTTTCAGAAACTTCCTCGATATCAACTCCGCCTTCTTCAGACCCCATAAGAGTGACACGTGAAGTTTGGCGGTCAAGCACCAATCCGATATAATATTCTTTTTTGATATCAGATCCTTCTTCGATCAAAAGGCGTTTGATTTCTTTGCCTTCTGGTCCTGTTTGGTGGGTCACAAGAACTTTTCCTAAAAGCTCTTTCGCATACGCGCGGACTTCATCCAAATTTTTGGCGATTTTAACACCGCCGGCCTTTCCTCGTCCACCTGCATGGATTTGTGCTTTTACCACGACAATATCCGTACTCAGTTCTTTAGCCGCCTTAACTGCTTCTTCCGGAGAAAAAGCAACGATGCCGTATGAAACTGCTACGCCGTATTGTCTGAGGAGTTCTTTTCCTTGATATTCATGGATATTCATCTGTCATCCTCCAATCAAACGTCTGTCTCGTTATTTTATTGCCTCTACCATTGTATTAAAGTTGCCACAGAATGTCCACAGTTGACAGCTACTCTGACAAAAACTTCGAATTTTCCGTCTCTTACGGTCTTATGGTCTTTTGGGCATCGATTTTACTGGCTCGAACGTCTTACGATGGATCGGGCACGGGCCGTGCGCTTCGAGTGCCGCCAAATGTTCTTTCGTTCCGTAGCCGGCGTGTTTCGAGAAGCCATACTCCGGATATATCGCAGCGTATTCGTCCATGAGATCATCACGCCCCGTCTTTGCAAGGATGGAAGCTGCTGCGATGCTTAAACTTTTCGCATCGCCTTTAATGATCGCTTCTGTCGGCATTGCAATTGCCAGCTTCATCGCATCTACTAGCACGATGTCCGGGATGGGGTCGAGAGCATGCGCTGACGCTTCCATAGACTCTTTTGTCGCCTGGTAGATATTCAACCGGTCGATGGCTTCAGGAGGCTGGATATGTACTGACCAGCTGACGGCTTGCGCTTTGATTAATTCCGCCAGCTCACTGCGTTTCGCTTTGGCTATTTGTTTCGAATCATCCAGCCCTAGAAATGCGCTGCAATCTTCAGGCAAGATGACCGCCGCTGTGACGACAGGACCCGCGAGCGGGCCGCGCCCGGCTTCATCGATTCCTGCGACCAGTGAACTGAAATGAACTTTAAACTGGTCATCAAAGCTGCGCTTTTCCTCTAATTGGCGCACCAACGATTGCTGCTTATCAAAACGCCTGTTCCAGGACGCCAGCAATTGCTGCACGCTTTTCCGCTTATCCGCCCTTAGCTCTTCCATCCACGGCTCATAACTCTTCGCCGCTTGCAGTTTTTCTTTAATGGATGCCGTCGTCTCCATTCCCCACGCCCTCTCCGCAAAAGAATAACGGGCCCTATTTTCAGGACCCGCTCTTTATGCTAGTTCGTCTTGTTCTGTAATCATTTCATCCCGGTAGTCGAATGTAACCCGCCCCAAACGCTGGTTGCGTATATCGCGAACGATAATTTCTGCCGTCATTTCATAATCGACTTCGCCATCTGGGCCGATCATATAGCGTTTCTTGCCGATATGATCGAAAGTCTTCACCAAATCCTCGTCGATCCGATCGATGCCGTAGCGTTCCATTAGGCGGCTCGGATAGCGCTTTTCCAAAAACTTCAGCGCGTAAATAGCCAGCTCCTGCATTTGAATAACCGAATCTTTGATAGCTCCGGTCACTGCGAGTTTTTGTCCGATTTCCTGATCTTCGAATTTCGGCCATAAAATACCCGGCGTATCAAGCAATTCGATTTCCTTGCCGACTTTGATCCATTGCTGGGCTTTTGTGACGCCTGGCATATTGCCCGTCTTCGCCAAGCTTTTTTTGGAGAGACGGTTGATCAAGGTCGATTTTCCGACATTCGGAATGCCCACGATCATGGCGCGAATGGCGCGCGGCTTAATGCCCTTCGCTTCCATGCGATCCCATTTCTCTTTGAGGATCTCCTTTGAAGCTTTTGTGACCGCCTGCAAGCCTTTCCCTTCTAAGGAATTGATTGCCACTGCGCGGGTTCCTTCGCTCTCGAAATGCTCGATCCATTTTTTTGTTTCTCTCTCATCCGCCATGTCCATTTTATTAAGGATGATGAGGCGGGGTTTTTGCTGGATTACTTGATCAATCATCGGATTGCGTGAAGACAGCGGCAAACGCGCATCCACCAATTCGAAAATGATATCAACCAATTTCAGTTTTTCTGTTACTTCCCGGCGCGCTTTCGCCATATGTCCGGGAAACCATTGAATCGTCATGACACCACTCCTTATTTTACAATGCCGGCTTCATCCACCGGCCAAAACACAAATTTCGTATTGCCAATTACTTCTTCGACCGGCACAAGCCCAATATGACGGCTGTCTTTGCTTTGTCTGCGATTGTCGCCCATGACAAATACATACCCTTCAGGAATGACTGAATGGTTGGCAATATCTTCGAGCAAAAAGTCTTCCGTTAATGTTCCGGTAATGCCTTGCTTGTATTCCTCGAGATAAGGTTCATCTACCGGTTCGCCATTTATATACAACCGGTCTTCTTCATAGGACACGTGATCGCCCGGCAAGCCGATGACCCGTTTAATATAGTCTTTTTGTTCAGGTGCATGAAATACGATAATATCAAATCGATCCGGATCTCCTACAGTATAGCCGATTTTATTGACAATCATCCGATCACCGTGCTCGAGGGTCGGCATCATCGATTCACCGTCGACTACAATTGGGGTAAATAGGAAAACCCGGATAATTGCTGCAAGGCCGAACGCAATCAATAGAGCTTTGGACCATTCCCACATTTCGTTCTTCTTTTTCCCTTCAGCTTCCATGCGTGTTCCTCCCCGCGCTTATTGCTTTAATTGTACAGCGAAAAAAGCTGTTTAGCAAAGAAAACAGCAGGCTCTTTGCCTTGGCGCTGTTGGTGCTTGCAGTTGTCCAAGCGGCAGCGTGTGCACAAAAAAAAGACCCAGACAAGTCCGGATCTCTTTAATGCAAAAGAAGAGAGCATAAATGCCCTCTTCCTGAATTGCGATGTTATCGGATTTCTTTGATACGAGCTGCTTTACCGCGTAGGTTGCGCAAGTAGTACAATTTCGCACGACGCACTTTACCACGGCGAGTAACTTCAAGCTGAGCGATTTTAGGTGTGTGTACAGGGAATGTACGTTCAACACCTACACCGTAAGAAATTTTGCGGACAGTGAATGTTTCACTGACTCCGCCTCCGCGACGGCCGATGACGACTCCCTCGTATACCTGGATACGTTCGCGAGTTCCCTCGACTACTTTCACGTGGACGCGGACAGTATCGCCCGGACGGAAAGTTGGAAGATCAGCACGTAGTTGGTCTTTTGTGATGTCAGCAATAATGTTTTGCATGATTTTCTCTCCTTCTACAGATGTTCTTGCAATCCGTTAGCTCTGCAGCGGAACACCGTGATTCGTGTACTTTGCATAAAAGTACATTCTCCATACTATCACTTCACGGGGGTAGCTGCAAGAGCTATCTTCATTTATTTTACACTTTGCAAACGGGCAAGTATCTTTTTCTGCTTGTCGGTCAGTTCCAGTTTCTCCAACAGATCCGGCCGGCGTTCGAGCGTGCGCTTTAAGCCTTGCTCTTCGCGCCAGTCATCGATCTTGGCATGGTTGCCCGATAGCAGGACGTCCGGCACGCTATGGCCTCTGAAGACCGCTGGACGCGTATAATGAGGGTGTTCCAACAAACCCGTCGAAAACGAATCACGCACCGATGAGTCGCTGTTACCGAGTACGCCCGGCAACAGCCTGACAATACTATCGATGACCGTCATCGCCGCAAGTTCCCCGCCTGTCAAGACGAAATCGCCGATGGAAATTTCATCGGTCACCAAATGTTCCCGGATCCGCTCGTCATAGCCTTCATAATGGCCGCAAATAAAGACGAGCTCTTGTTCCCTCGCGAGTTCTTCTGCCTTTTGCTGCGTAAAACGCTCGCCCTGCGGACACATCAAGATGACGCGCGGCTTTTTCTCTGATGTCGCCAAGCTTTCGACTGCATTGAATACAGGTTCCGGCTTGAGCACCATGCCGGCTCCCCCGCCGAACGGATAATCATCCACTTGGCGCTTGTTATTCGCAAATTCGCGAATATCGATGACCCCTAAGTGAACCGCCCCTTTTTCCTGTGCCTTTTTCATGATCGAATGCTGGAAAACGCCTTCGAACATCGGCGGGAACAGCGACAGCACTTGGATGTTCATCATGATAACAAGCCTTCCAAAACTTCGATGGTGATGGTCTTTGCATCGATATCGACTTTTTTGACCACGTCTTCGATATACGGTATATAATGCTTTTTGCCTTTTTCCGGGCTTACTTCCCACACATCATTGGCTCCGGTTTCGAGAATCTCCGTCACCGTGCCGATGTCTTCGCCTTCAGTTGAAATGACACGGCAGCCGAGGATCTCGTGATGATAAAAAGCATCTTCCTCGAGTTCACCGAGATCGTGTTCCGCTATTTTCAAATAGCTTTCTTTGAACGGCTCGACGTCACTGATGGTCGGATAGCCTTCGAAAGTCAATAGATCGAAGTTTTTATGGTTGCGGTGGCTCGCCACTGTCACCATAATCGGTTTTTTTGCCGACGGCGTAAACAACCCGAGTTTATTGCCGATTGCAAAACGCTCTTCCGGGAAATCGGTGCGGGACATTACCCGCACTTCGCCGTCGATTCCGTGAGTATTGACTATTTTTCCTACGTTAAACCATTCCACGCACAAACACCCTTCCGACTCTTTTTTTCCTGACAAAAAAGGAAGGAACCAGGGCTCCTTCCTTTTTCAATCCACAATATCGAGATACGTTTTTTTCTTATGATAATTTCCTGCTGCTGAATAGACGACGGAGCGCACGGCTTTCGCCACACGTCCTTGCTTGCCGATCACTTTCCCTGTATCACTTTGATGCACGGAAAGCTTGTAGACGACTCGGTTAGTGTTTTCGTCTTTTTCAATACGAACTTCTTCCGGATAATCAACTAGCGGCTTAACGATCGTTTCAATCAGCTGCTCCATAAGAACGCTCCCTTACTTGTTTAGTTTTTCGTTATGGAATTTCTCCATAATGCCGTTCTGAGAAAACAAGTTACGTACTGTGTCAGATGGTTTAGCACCATCATGAAGCCATTTCAACGCCAATTCTTCGTCGATTTTCACTTCAGCTGGAACTGTCAACGGGTTGTAAGTACCTACTGTTTTGATTTGACGGCCGTCACGTGGGGCACGTGAATCAGCGACTACGATACGATAGAAAGGAGACTTTTTAGCTCCGATACGTTTTAAGCGAATTTTTACTGCCATTTTATAAAGCACCTCCGAATAGTTTCACACAAGATATTATATTAGCAAGCTTTAAAAGGTTTGTAAAGTATTTTTTCTTAACACTACTAAATTTACTTAAAAAGCGAGTCTAGGCCTGGCATCGACATCTTTTTCTTGCCCTTTTTACCGGCCATTCCGGACATTTGTTTCATCATTTTCTTCATATCTTCAAATTGTTTGAGCAGACGGTTGACGTCTTGGATTGACGTTCCGGAACCGCGGGCAATCCGTTTTTTCCGGTTGGCGTTGATGATATCCGGCGTCGTTTTTTCTTGGATCGTCATCGACCGGATAATCGCTTCGACGCGTCCCATTTGGCCCTCGTCCACTTTGGCGTTTTCGAGGCCTTTGATTTTATTGGCGCCAGGGAGCATCTTCAAAATCTCATCGAGCGGCCCCATTTGTTTCACTTGGTCCAATTGTTCAAGGAAATCATCGAATGTAAACGAAGATGTGCGGAATTTTTCTTCCAGTTCCTTGGCCTTTGCTTCATCGACATTGGTTTGCGCTTTTTCAATCAAAGACATCATATCGCCCATGCCGAGTATACGGGAGGCCATGCGTTCCGGATGGAAAGGCTCAAGTGCGTCCATCTTTTCGCCTGTCCCGATGTATTTGATCGGTTTTTCGGTAACCGTGCGGATCGACAATGCGGCACCACCACGTGTGTCCCCGTCAAGTTTGGTCAAGACGACACCTGTAATGCCAATGGCTTCATTGAAGCTTTGTGCCACATTGACGGCATCTTGCCCGGTCATCGCATCGACGACGAGGAAGATTTCATCCGGCTCTTTGATCGCCCGGATGTCTTTCAGTTCCTGCATCAAGTCTTCATCGACATGGAGACGTCCTGCCGTATCGATGATAACGGTGTCAAGATGCTCCGCTTTCGCGTATTCAATCGCTTCGCGTGCAATTTCTACCGGAGAGACTTCGGTTCCTTTGGAGAACACCGGCAACGACAGCTGCTTGCCGATTGTCTCAAGCTGACTGATCGCGGCCGGACGGTACACATCTGCAGCTACAAGCAAAGGCTTGCGGTTGTTCTTTTTGCGCAGTACCCCTGCCAGTTTCCCGGTCGTCGTCGTTTTCCCGGCGCCCTGCAAACCGACCATCATGATGACTGTAGGCTGGCGCGTAGAGAATTCGATTAAGCTTTGTTCACCGCCCATGAGTTTTGTCAGCTCATCTTTAACGATTTTTACGACTTGTTGGCCAGGCGTCAAGCTTTCCATAACTTCAAGTCCGACAGCACGTTCGCTGACTTTCTTGACGAACTCCTTGATGACTTTCAAGTTGACGTCCGCTTCAATTAAGGCAAAGCGGACTTCGCGCATCATCTCTTTGACGTCTGCTTCAGACAATTTCCCCTTGCCTTTGATTTTGGTCATCGTCCCTTGCAGGCGTTCAGATAATCCTTCAAATGCCACTGTAATCGCCTCCTAGTCCCATTCCTTCAATTCATCCAGAAACTTCTGGACATTGTCATCTGTGAATGGCTGTTTTTCAAAAGTTGAGACGAGTTGCTGGCGCCGCTGAAATTTCTCGAACAGCTCTAGCTTCTCCTCGTATTCTTCAAGCATCGCTTCCGTCCGGCGGATATTATCATAAACCGCTTGGCGGGTAATTTCATACTCTTCGGCGATTTCACCGAGCGAATGGTCATCCAGATAATACAAGCTCATATAGCTGCGCTGTTTGGGCGTCAGCAACTCCTGATAAAAATCAAAAAGATAGTTCATTCTCATCGTTTTTTCCAGTCCCATCAATGACGCTCACCCCATTCATACTCCTGTATACCATACTGAATCCGCGAGAGTCCGTCAAGTAATTTTACTTGTCTGAATCGAGATTTTGGCGTTCTTCCTGATCCAACCCTTCCGCAAACAATCCGTAGACATATTTTTGCGGATCGAAAGGCTGCAAGTCGTCCAGCTTTTCACCGAGGCCGACGAATTTCACCGGAATATTGAGCTTGCTGCGAATTGCCAGGACGATGCCACCTTTTGCCGTGCCGTCGAGTTTCGTCAACACGATGCCAGTCACTTCTGTCACTTCTTTAAAGGTTTGCGCTTGGATCATCGCGTTTTGTCCCGTCGTCGCATCAAGCGCCAATAACACTTCATGCGGCGCACCCGGAATTTCACGAGAAATGACGCGGTGCACTTTCTGCAATTCGTTCATCAAATTGACTTTGTTCTGCAAGCGTCCTGCCGTATCGCAGATCAATACGTCGATGCCGCGCGATTTCGCAGCGCGGACAGCATCATACATGACCGCAGCCGGATCGGACCCCTCACTCTGCTTGATTGTTTCAACGCCGACGCGTTGGCCCCAAACGTCGAGCTGTTCGATGGCCCCTGCACGGAACGTATCGCCTGCTGCGAGCATGACGGATTTGCCTTCATTTTTCAAACGCTGCGCCAGTTTGCCGATAGTGGTCGTTTTACCGACACCATTCACACCGACCATCAAGATGACAGTCGGGCCGGATTCGGCAAATATCAGCCCACTCAATCCCTGGTCTCCCGCTTCATAGATCTCCACGAGTTTTTCGGAAATGACCGACTGGACGTTTGATGTATCTTTGACGTTTTGGCGCTGGACTTCATAGCGCAGTTCTTCCATCAACTCCATGACTGTTTCAAAACCGACGTCCGCCTGCAACAGCACTTCTTCCAATTCTTCGAAAAAGTCTTCATCAACTTTCCGGTAGCGGGCAACCAAATCATTGATTTTCGATGTGAAGCCGGTTCTCGTCTTGCTCAATCCTTCGCGGTATTTCTCGGTTGATTGTTCTTCCTCCACATTAGCCGTGAATTTGTCTTTCAGCTTTTTAAAAAAACTCATCGAATCACTCCTTATTTGATGTCTTCCTGCAATTTCACGGATACCAACTTGGAAATGCCGGATTCCTGCATCGTGATGCCGTATAATACATCCGCACCTTCCATCGTTCCTTTACGGTGCGTAATGACGATGAACTGGGTGTCTTCACTGAATTTTTTCAAGTACTGACTGTAACGCATGACGTTTGATTCATCAAGCGCCGCCTCGACTTCATCAAGCACACAAAATGGTACGGGGCGCACTTTCAAAATTGCAAAAAGCAATGCAATCGCGGTAAGCGCACGCTCTCCACCGGATAATAAACTTAAGTTCTGCAGCTTTTTGCCGGGAGGCTGTGCGATGATGTCGACTCCTGTCAAAAGCAGATCTGATGGATTGGTCAGGACGAGATCGGCTGAGCCTCCGCCGAACAACTCACGGAACACAACACGGAAATGGCTGCGTATCGCATGGAAGGTTTCATCGAAGCGCAAAGTCATTTCTTCGTCCATCTCTTCAATCAAAGTGCGTAGTGTGTCTTTTGCTTCGTTTAAATCTTCACGCTGTTCACTTAAGAAACGGTGGCGTTCCGCTACATGTTCAAATTCTTCGATGGCCCCGATATTGACGGTTCCAAGCTCATCAATCGATTGTTTGAGAAGCTTCACTTGCTTTCTGACAGCCGCTTCCTCGTCTTCCAAAGGATAGCTGCTGGCCGCTTCAAGATCCATTTCGTAATGGTCTTCAAGTTGTCCCAGCAGCCCTTGCAATTGAACTTCCAGTCGTGTCGCTTTCACTTCGCAAATGCGCACCGCTTCCGTGAAACCTTTATGGATGCGGCTTTGTTCACGTAGTTGCGCTTCAAGGGTATCGAGTGCTTGTTGCAGCTTGTAGCGCTCATCCCGTGCAGATTCAATGGTTTTTTTAGCTACTTGCCGCGCATTTGCCCAGCGTGTGATTTCCGCTTTGATTTCTTCATCCGAATAGCTTTTTGCAGCTTCCTCCGACTGAATCCATGCCAGCTCGCGCTCCAAGTTACCGAACCTCGCGACACTGCTAGCCTCACGCTCGAGCAATTCCGCTGTCTGGGAAGTGAGCTGTTGGATGCGCTCTTTGCGAACCGCCAAATCCGACTTGTGCTCTGCAAGTTTCGCAAGCAGCTCATCCCGTGCAGTTTCTTTTTGCTGTTTGAAACCGGTCAGCTCTTCAATTTCCGCAGTTAAGCTTGCAAGCTCGAGTGCGACGGCATCCATTCGCTGGGCCGCCGATTGTTTCCTCTCAGTGAGCCCAGACAGATCCTGTTTCGATTGCTGTTCAGCGCGAAACAAGGTAAAGCGATTGCCTGTCGTTTTCCACACTGCCTCAATTTCACGCAGATGAATGGCGCTTTCCGCTTCTAATTCGCGGTAGCGCTCACCTTCTGCCCGGAGCTGTTCAAGTTGTTCTTTTGCCGTTTCGGCGCGCAATTGCAAATTATGCACTTTCCTTTCAGCATCCTCAATGGTTTGCTGAAGCTCCACGGCTTGTTTCTGCAATTGCTCGAGTTCAGCTTTCCGTGTAAAGAAAGACGCCTGGTTTTTTGTCGCGCCTCCAGTCATGGAACCGCCGGCATTGATGACATCGCCGTCTAAAGTCACGACGCGGTAACGGTGGCTGATTGCTTTCGCGATCGCCGTCGCACCGTTTAAATCTTTTGCGACGACGACATTGCCGAGCAAGTTTTTAAAAATCATGGCATATTGTTCATCATAACTGACTAGTTCTGCTGCGATATCCACAAATGCCGGATGCGCAGACACCGACTGCACAACTTGCTGCGGAATATGTCTTGCTTTCATGACGGTCATCGGCAGGAACGTCGAGCGGCCGGCACGTTTGTTGCGAAGAAAGCGGATCGCTTCGCTCGCGCTTTTCTCATCATCCGTCACGATATGCTGGCTCGCTGCCCCGAACGCGGTTTCAATCGCTTTTGCGTATGTTTGATGAACGTCTGCCAGTTCAGCGACGGCTCCGATGATTCCGCTTAACTCCTGCCGCTCTCTTGCCTGTAAAACTTCCCGGACACCGTGGAAAAAGCCCGAATAATCCGCTTCCAAGTCCTGTAAAGTCTCGATGCGCGCGGTCAGCTGTTTATGCGATTGGTACGCCTGGAACAATAGCGATTGCTTGTTGTCATAGCCCTCAGACAATTGTTTATATTGCGCTTCTTGTTGCTTGAAGCGCTGGCGTTTATTGTCCAGATCTGCATGCATTTCCTCATACGCCAGTTTCGCCTCTTGCTTTTCCTTCACCAAGCGCGCCAGTTCTCTGGCGAACGCTTCTTCTTGCGCGACAACCCGCCCGCTCGACTCGGCCATTTGCTGTTCCTGGAAGTCGATGTTTTTCAATTCATTTTTCAAGCCCGCTTGTTCATTCATCAATTCGATATAAACGGATTTCTTCGATTCAATTTCATTGTCGATATCCGCAGGCGTCAGATTCAATTGGGTTTCCAACTGTTGGATGGATTTCCGTACTTGTTGCTGCTCAACTTTCTGTTGATTCAATAAAGCTGTCTGCTCTGTGCGTCTCTGCTGGAGCTTTTTTGCTTGCTCACGCTCGGCTTTGATCGACTCTTCCAACCCTTGGCGTTGCCGGTCCGCATTGTTCTTTTTCTCAGACATGAGCAATTTGCGGCCTTCCCATTTCTCCGACTCGGAACTCGCTTCCACGAGCACTGCTTGTGCTGCATCGATTTCAGCATCCTGTGCTTGAACCGATCGCCTTGTCGCCGAGATGTTTTGTTCGCTGTCGGCTATTTCCGCAGCCAACTGCCGTTCTTTTTCTGTTAGTTGCTGTGCTTCGCCCACTAAGTTCGATAGCTCTGCTGTTAAAGCATTCGCATCATGTGCCAACAATGCGATATCCGCATCTTTTAATTGAGCGCTCATGTCCAGATAATCACGTGCTGTGGATGCCTGGATTTGAAGCGGTTCCATGCGGCCGTCGAGTTCATGCAAAATATCCAGCACCCGGTTCAGGTTTTCATCGGTTTCGTTCAGCTTGAATTCCGCTTTGCGCTTGCGCTGCTTGTATTTTAAAACGCCCGCCGCTTCCTCGAATATTGAGCGCCGCTCGTCCGCTTTACTGTTCAGAATTTCGTCCACACGACCTTGTGAAATAATGGAAAAAGCTTCTTTCCCGAGCCCTGAGTCCATAAATAAATCGGTGATATCTTTTAAACGGCAAGCTTGCTTATTCAACAAATAAGCGCTTTCTCCACTACGAAAAACCCTTCTCGTTACGCTGATTTCGCTGTAATCGAGAGGGGCTTTGCCATCGGTATTATCCAATGTGAGGGTCACTTCTGCGAAATTCAGCGCTTTCCTCGACTCGCTGCCGGCAAAAATCACGTCTTCCATTTTTGCGCCCCGCAGCGATTTGGCTGATTGCTCACCAAGTACCCAACGTATAGCATCCGTTACATTGCTTTTACCGCTGCCATTTGGCCCGACAACGGCAGTGACGCCCGGGACAAAATCAATGCCGACCCGGTCGGCAAAAGATTTAAATCCAATAACTTCCAATCTTTTCAAAAACATGTTCAATCCTCCGCTGTTTCCTGCAATTTACGAATAGCGAGCTGCGCTGCTTTCTGCTCTGCCTCTTTTTTGGAACGCCCTTCGCCAACACCCAGTTCCAAGTCACCCAAGGAAACACGTGTAACGAAGATGCGGCTATGTGCAGGACCCTTTTCTTCGATGATTTCATAACTTAAAACACCTGTATTTTTCTGCTGCACCAGTTCCTGCAATTGGCTTTTGTAATCCATCGCATGCGAAAAAGCACCGATTTCCACTTTTGGAAATAACACAACCTCTAAAAAGGCGACGACCTTTTCAAGGCCCTGGTCCAAGTACAATGCCCCGACGAATGATTCGAAGACATCCGCAAGCAGTGCTGGACGCGTTCTGCCGCCAGTCA
This sequence comes from Planococcus sp. ISL-109, assembly GCF_018613655.1. Taxonomy (GTDB): domain Bacteria; phylum Bacillota; class Bacilli; order Bacillales_A; family Planococcaceae; genus Planococcus. The sequence goes on along the minus strand of NZ_JAGGPW010000004.1, from coordinate 393,722 downwards.
GCTCCTCACCTTTACCGAGCAAAATATACCTGCCCAAATTGAGTTCGTTGGCAAATAAGACGAGTGACGGTTCGCAGACGATCGATGCGCGCAGCTTCGTCAGTTCCCCTTCAGCCATTTCGGGATATTTCATATAGAGAAAATGCGATACGGACAATTCCAAAACGGCATCGCCTAAAAACTCCAGGCGTTCGTTGTCTGTGAAATGTCTTCTTCGATGCTCATTCACATAAGATGAATGGGTAAACGCCTGCTGCAGAAGGGCAGGTTTTTCAAATTGAATATCCAACTCTTTTTGCAGTTGTTCAAATGCTTGTTTGGCACTGTCTTTCAACGCCATCTGCTTGGCTTGCTTTGGTTTTCGGTTCATCGCCATGATTATCTGCCTTCCTCTACTGTTCTCTTGTTGATTTTACCTGTTTTCCGGGTATTGTGCAAAAAGAGAATTGACGCACAGCTGGGCTGCGCGTCAATTTTAATTGCTATCAAGCTGGGATCATTCCCAATATATTACTTAAGCTTGTTTTTTTTCAATGTAAGTTACTGCGTCGCCTACTGTCGACATACCTTCTGCATCTTCATCAGAAATTTCCATGTCGAATTCGTCTTCAAGTTCCATGACCAATTCCACTACATCCAATGAATCCGCCCCTAGGTCGTTCGTGAAAGATGCTTCAGGTTTCACTTCGCTTTCTTCCACACCAAGACGATCTACGATTACTTTGGTTACACGTTCCAATACTGTTGACAATGTCGTCACCTCCCCTCAAATGAGTATACCTAATAATGCTCTACATGACCATGCCGCCATCCAAGTTCAAAGTTTGGCCCGTCACATAACTCGCTTCATCGGAAGCCAAAAACAATGCGGCATTCGCCACATCTTCCGGCGCGCCGAAGCGGGCAAGCGGAATTTGCGACAGCATGCTCGCTTGCACGTCTTCGCCGAGCTTCTCTGTCATATCGGTTGTGATGAAGCCAGGGGCTACAGCGTTCGCTGTAATGCCGCGGCTCGCAAGTTCTCTTGCCGTCGTTTTCGTCAAGCCGATAACTCCCGCTTTAGCGGCTACGTAATTCGCCTGGCCCGCATTGCCCATGACGCCGACGATAGACGCAATATTGACGATGCGCCCGTGACGCTGTTTCATCATTTGGCGCGTTACAGCTTTTGTACAAAGGAAAACGCCTTTTAGATTGGTGTTGATGACATCATCCCACTCGTCTTCTTTCATGCGCATCATCAAGTTGTCGCGCGTGATGCCGGCGTTATTGACCAGGATGTCGATAGAACCGAATCGTTCCATCGCAGCATCTATCATCGCTTTTACGGCAACTGCATCCGCTACGTTTGCTTTGACAGCAATCGCTTTTCCACCTGTCTGCTCGATTTCCCGAACCACCGCTTCCGCTTTTTCTTGGCTGCCACTGTAATTGACGACAATATTCGCGCCTTGTTCAGCAAAGCGGCGGGCGATGGCTGCGCCGATGCCGCGGGATGCTCCTGTAATAATAGCTGTTTTCCCCGTTAATTTGCTCATTCTGTCAACTCCTCTACCGCTTTCTCGAACGATTCCAGATCATAGACGGGAATTGTTGTCACCGAACGATCGATTTTTTTCACTAAGCCGCTCAGCACTTTGCCGGGGCCGATTTCGACAAAAACTGTTACGCCGAGGTCAATCATGCGGCGAACAGATTGTTCCCACAACACCGGAGAATAAAGCTGGTGCACGAGGAAATCCTGAATTTGCGCAGCATTTGTTTCCGGCTCCGCTTTGACGTTCGTGACCACAGGAATGTTCGCATTGAGCAGAAATGATTCGCTCAATACTTTCGCCAAGTCTTGGGATGCCGAGCGCATCAACTCGGAATGGAACGGCCCGCTGACATCAAGCGGGATGGCGCGTTTCGCGCCGCGCTCTTTCGCCAATAGGCAAGCTTGTTCGACGCCGGCCTTCGTTCCGGAAATGACGATTTGCCCTGGACAGTTCAAGTTGGCCAATTGAACGACTCCTGTGCTGTCGGTCACTTCATTCGTAACTTTTTCCAACTCATCACTGCTCATGCCTAAGATCGCGGCCATCGTACCTTCCCCAGCCGGCACTGCTTCGTTCATGAAAAGCCCGCGCTTATGAACCACGTCCACCGCCTTCGGAAATTCCATGACGTTTGAAGCGACGAGTGCGCTGTATTCACCTAAGCTATGCCCGGCTGTATAATCAGGACGTATTCCTGCGCGCATGAGCCGCTCCGTAATCATGGAACTGACCGTCAATAGCGCCGGTTGCGCGTGATACGTCAAAGTCAGCTCTTCTTGTGGGCCTTCCAGCATCAATTTCGACAAGCTCATTTCCATCACTTGATCGGCGCTTTCGAAAAACTGGCGGCTCTTATCATCTTCCAGGAAGCTTTCGCCCATGCCTACCGTTTGGGACCCTTGCCCTGGGTATATAAATGCGATCTGCTTCCTCATGAAGTTTGTTCCTCCTTCAATGTGCTGTAAATCTTACCGGCTACATCATATTCGACCATCGTGCGCGCTTGACGGATGGCGTTATAAAAAGCCGTACCGTTGGATGAACCATGCGCTTTGATAACCGGCGCTTTCAAGCCGAACAACCCGGCTCCGCCGTATTCGCTGTAATCTAGCATGCCTTTTAACGCGCTCAAATCATTTTTCACGAGCATCGCCGCAAATTTGGTTTTTGCAGACGACATGAAGACGTCTTTGATCATGGCAAAAACATTCATCGCCGTTCCTTCGATCGTCTTCAAGACCATATTGCCGGTGAATCCGTCAGTGACAACAACATCCGCCGCGCCGTTCAAAAGATCGCGTGACTCGACATTGCCGATGAAATTCACCGGCGCCTGCTGAAGCAGTGGAAAAGCCGTTTTGGTCAGTTCATTGCCTTTTTTTTCTTCGGTTCCAATATTCAATAAACCGACCGTCGGGTTTTCGATGCCCCGAACTTTTTCGGCATAAATGCTGCCCATAATCGCGTATTGAACGAGATGCTCCGGCTTGGCATCGGCATTCGCACCTAAGTCGAGCATAAGGAATCCTTTGCCGTCGACTGTCGGCAAGGTCGGTGCCAGCGCCGGGCGCTCCACCCCTTCAATGCGTCCAACAATGAACAATCCAGCGGACATGAGGGCGCCTGTATTGCCGGCGGATACTGCCGCGTCGGCAGTTCCTTTTTTAACGGCTTCGGCCATGCGGACCATTGAAGCGTCTTTTTTGCGCCGCACAGAACGGACTGGATCATCTTCTGATTCGATCACTTCAGCGCAGTGGATGATTGTCAGGCGGTCATGCTCAGTTATGTATTCATTGATTTTCTCCTGCTGTCCGTAAAGCAGAATTTCTACGTCTTCAAACGCTTCGAGCGCTTTTTTGACGCCTTCAATGATTTCTTTTGGGGCATTATCGCCGCCCATTGCATCAATAGCTATTTTCACGAATTGTCACCTTCACTTTGTTCAGTCATGCGGTACATTTCAAATGTCCCGATAAAAACTACGGCCTGATCGACCGTTGACACCACTTTCACGAATGCCCGGTTCTTTTGCGGCTGGCGGTCCGTCACTTGTGCTTTCGCGACGATTCGTTGCCCGGCCTTGACCGGCTTCAGAAATTGCAGCTCGGATTTCACCGTCAGTGCCAACTCTTCGTTCATTACCGCCACCGCTAACGAATTCGCCTGTGCGAATAAGTGGTGGCCTCTGGCAATTCGATTTCGCTGAAAGACATGTTCCGGCTTTACATCAAAAATCGATATGGCTTTATTGTCTAATTCTATGTCGATAATTTCACCGATCACTTCATCGATCGGCAGTGATTTCACTTCATCGCCGAAGGTTTTTTCGGCTACATGTTTAATGCGTTCCCGGAGTTCCGGTATCGAAAGCTCCATACGGTCGAGCCGAATCGTTTGGACGCTGACACCGAATTCCGCCGACAGCTCTTCATCCGTCACAAACGGATTGTCTTTGATCGACGCTTTCAGCGCTTGCTGCCGCTCTTTTTTAGGTTTCCTCACTATGTCACCGCCCGCTATTAGCACTTGGTACTAATATGAGTATATAAACAACAAAAAAAGAATGCAAGGAAAATCGCTATCCCTGCATTCTAATCAAGCCTGCCGCCTTCGAGCACGCCTGAACTTTGCAGCATCGAACGAAGGCATTTTGTTTCTTCTGAGGTCCAAAACGACTCGCGCGCAATTAATGCTTCAGCATCTTTTCTAGCCGCTTCGAGCGCACGATAGTCATGGACAAGATCTGCCATGCGGAACTCAGGGATCCCGCTTTGCTTACGGCCGAAAAAGTCCCCCGGCCCGCGCAGCTCCAAGTCTTTTTCGGCAAGGATAAAGCCGTCATTTGTTTCGGTCATCGAGTTCATGCGCTCTTTGCCGATTTCGGTTTTCGGATCTGCGAGCAGCACGCAATACGACTGCTCGCTGCCTCGACCGACGCGGCCACGCAATTGATGGAGCTGCGACAAACCGAAGCGTTCGGCGTCGTAGATTAGCATGAATGACGCATTCGGGACGTTGACGCCGACTTCAACGACCGTGGTGGAAACGAGCACAGCAATGTGCCCTTCCGCAAACTCGCGCATCGTCTGTTCTTTCTCATCCGAATGCAAGCGGCCATGCATAAGGCCAACCTTGTGGCGCCCATCAAAATAAACCGTCAACTGCTGATACAGTTCCACCGCATTTTGGTATTCCAAAGTTTCGGATTCTTCGATCAGCGGCGCGATGACATAAGCCTGGCGGCCGGCCTGGAGCTCTTTTTCCATCCGGCCGACGATTTTGCCGAACATTTCTTTTTTCATCCAATACGTTTCGATCTCTTTCCGTCCGGCAGGCATTTCATCGATAACCGAAACGTCCATTTCCCCGAACGTTGATATCGCGAGCGTTCTTGGGATTGGCGTCGCCGTCATGAACAAGACATCAGGATTTAAAGCTTTGTCTTTTAAGACGCGGCGCTGGTCCACGCCGAAGCGGTGTTGTTCATCGGTGATGACTAGCCCTAAATTACTGAATAGGACTTCCGGCTGAATCAGCGCGTGTGTGCCGATGAGGATGTCGATTTCCTTGGCGGCTAAACGCTTTAACACTTCCTTGCGTTTTTTGCCTTTGACGGAACCTGTCAATAAGGCGACATTGACACCAAACGGACGGAACCATTCTTCAAGTGTATTGGCGTGCTGTTCCGCAAGGATTTCGGTCGGCGCCATGAGCGCACCCTGTTTTTCAGCCGTCACCGCCGCATATAAAGAAATTGCCGCCACGACAGTTTTCCCAGACCCCACGTCTCCCTGAAGCAGCCGGTTCATGCGGAACGGCTCTTTCATATCACGGCAAATTTCATTGACGACCCGCTTTTGTGCGCTCGTCAAATCAAACGGCAGCGCCTCGATAAATGCCTTCAAACGAGGTAGGTCGTAATCGATGAACGAACCGCCTTCGGCTTCACGGTTTTTCTTGCGCAGTGCTTGCATCTTAAGCTGAAACAGCAATAACTCCTCATAGACAAACCGGCGGCGCGCTTGTTTCAGCGCCTCACCGTCTGCAGGGAAATGGACGGTTTCGAGCGCTTCTTCAAACGGCAACAATTGATATTCCCGACAAAGCGAATCGGGCAAGCAATCGATCAACTCGCCTTTTGTCGCGTCGAGTCCTTGGCGCATCAGTTTGCGGAAGGTTTTCTGGTGCATCGCACCTTTCAAGCTATAGACCGGTTCAAAATCCGCACCGTCCGTCCGCGGGCCGATCGAATGGCTCGAAACGGTAATCAACTGCCGTCCGCGGTCCCATTTGCCGGTCAGGCTGATGACGGCTCCGATCTGCAGTTTAGTTTTCACGTAGTGCTGGTTAAAGAACACGGCTTTGATGAGATGGCGTCCAACAAGGACGCTTACCGTTGTCCGGGATTTGTTTTTCCCTAAAAAAAGGACGGAAGGTTCACTTTCGACCCTTCCCTCCACCGTTACACGTTCATTATGGGGCGTTTCCGCCAAATCCTTCAACTGAAAATCCTCATGGCGATACGGGAATGTCATGATCAAGTCTTCTACCGTCTCGATTTTCATGTCCCGCAAGGTTTCAGCTGCTTGCTTGCCGACCCCTTTCAAAGAAGAGACCGGAGATTTATTGTCCACTGCCGACTACCGATCCGCCGAAGATTTTCGCTTCGAGCCATTTGCCGGTCGGCGTTGCCGCGAGTCCGCCTTTTGCCGTTTCGCGGAACGCGCTAGGCATCGCTTGCCCGATTTCGAACATCGCGCTGATGACTTCGTCGCACGGAATGCGGCTTGTCACTCCAGCGAGCGCCATATCGGCGGCTACAACCGCATTGGCCGCGCCCATTGCGTTGCGTTTGACACACGGTACTTCTACGAGCCCCGCCACAGGGTCGCATACGAGACCGAGCATGTTTTTCATGGTGATGGCAAATGCTTCTGAACTTTGCTGAGGCGTGCCTCCTGCCATTTCAATGATTGCAGCAGAAGCCATCGCTGCAGCAGACCCGACTTCCGCCTGGCAACCGCCAGCCGCACCGGAAATCGATGCATTGTTAGCAACGACAAAACCGAATGCACCTGAAGTAAAAAGATAACGGATCATTTGCTCACGCGTCGGATTCAACTTATTTTGCACCGCAAACAAAGTTCCCGGCACGACACCTGCAGAACCCGCTGTAGGTGTTGCACAAATCGTGCCCATCGCGGCATTCACTTCATTGGTGGCAACGGCTTTACTGACCGCATCGAGCAACAAATCGCCGGACAGGCTATTTCCTTGCTCCATGTATTTCTGCAGCAGGACCGCATCGCCCCCGGTCAATCCGGACACGGAATGCACACCCTTCAGCCCTTTTTCCACAGCTTCTTCCATGACCGTCAAATTGCGGTCCATCTGCTGCATGATATCTTCACGCGAACGGTCGGTTATGAGGATCTCCTGCTCGATCATGATTTCAGAGATGAGCTTGCCTTCCTGTTCCGCCCGCTCGACCAATTCCCTTACATTTCGGAATAAAACATCCATTTTCCTTACCTCCAATTCAGTCGGCGATTCGTGTCACTTGCGTGATATTCGGCAATTCCCGCAGCTCATCCATCACTGGCTTCCCGACGTTTTGATCGACTTCGATGACCATCAACGCCATGTCCCCGCGCTCTTTCCGGGAAACTTCCATATGGCCGATATTGATATCGTACTTATACAAACAATTTGCTACATTCGCGATGCACCCCGAGCGGTCGTCGTGGACGACGAGAATCGCCGGGTGGTTACCGGATAACCTGAGCGGAAAACCATTCAATTCCGTAATTTCAATTTTTCCCCCACCGATGGAAATGCCCACCATCGACATTTCCGACTCATCATCGCCGATGACGACGCGCGCCGTATTCGGATGATCGACATTGCCTGTTTCCGGAATAAACTCGAATTTCATGCCGAGCTTTTCCGCTTCGTCGAATGAAGTTTTAATGCGTTCATCGAATGTATCATAGTCCAGCAATCCGCCGACAATCGCGACATCGGTCGAATGCCCTTTATACGTTTCTGCAAAAGATCCATACAAATGGATCTTCGCCCATGAAGGCTGACTGCCAAACAGGTCGCGTGCCACTCTGCCGATACGGGCAGCTCCTGCCGTATGCGACGATGATGGCCCGATCATAACCGGACCGATTATATCAAAAACAGATTTGAACTTCATGCCCAAACCCCTCACTTTCCACTTCGTATAGCTTTATTTTACACGAAAAACCCGCAACAAACAAAGATAATAAAGCGCATACATTGTCATGACACTGTGCTTTTTCAGCTATTTTCATTTAAAGGGATTTCTATCGGGGAATCATAATAGCCCGCCAACTTTCCTATTTTGACAAAAAAAAACCGGAGGTCCGGTATCTAGTTCCCGGACCTCCGCCATTTCTTATTCAACTGCTAAAATATACGGATACAGCGGCTGTTTGCCATTATGAATCTCTACTTCAACTTCTTCGTTCAAAGATTCAATGAAAGAACCGAGTTTTTCAGCATCCGCTTTGGTGACGTCTTCTCCGAAAAGGATCGTGACGATTTCAGCATCGGCATCTACAATTCTTCTGCAAAGCTCTTCCGTCACATGCTCTAGACTCATATCGGAAACCACGATTTTACCTTCGGAAATGCCCATGAAATCGTCTTTCTTGATGGTGATTCCGTCAATTGACGTGTCGCGCACCGCAAAAGTTACAGAACCCGACTTGACATGCTTGATAGCCTCGCTCATCGCATTGCGGTTTTCGCTGACCGGCGCTTCTGGATTAAATGCCAAAAGAGCAGACATTCCTTGAGGAACGTCTTTTGTCGGCACAACTGCCGCTTCGATATCAAGCAGTTCGGCCGCTTGTTCAGCTGCCATGATAATGTTTTTATTGTTCGGCAGGATCAGCACGCGCTCTGCGCCGATCGAGCGGACCGCATTGACGATGTCTTCTGTAGAAGGATTCATCGTCTGGCCGCCTTCAATGACGTAGGAAGCACCGATTGAGCGGAGTAATTCTGCCACGCCTTCACCCATTGCGACCGTCACGATAGCATACGGGTGCTTCGTTTTTTCAGCAACCGGTGCTTTTTTATGGCCTTCGCCGACAAGGTCGGTATGCTGCTGGCGCATGTTTTCGATCTTCATGCTGATCAGGCTTCCGTATTCCTGGCCGTATGTAAGGACTTTTCCGGGCTCTTCGGAGTGGATATGGATTTTTGCGATTTCTTCATCGGAAATGACCAATAGGGAATCCCCGTAATTACTAAGATCCGTCCGGAATTCGGCTTCATTGAATGAGCGTTTGCCGTCTTCAAACTTGACCATGAATTCGGTGCAATAACCGAACTCGATATCTTCCGTATTCATAAAGCCGGCGATGTTTTTATGGTGCTCCGCGCTGACCAGTTCATCCATTGAGTTATCCGCATGTTTTTCCGGCAAGGCTTCACCTTTCAAGGCAGCAAGGAACCCTTCGTAAACAAAGACGAGCCCTTGCCCGCCGCTGTCTACGACGCCGACTTCCTTCAACACCGGCAACAAGTCCGGTGTGCGCTCAAGAGAAGCTTTCGCTTCCGTGACAACCGCTTCAAACAAGAGGATAATATCTTCTTCACTTTCAGCAAGGCTCATGCCTTTCGCTGCTGAATCTTTGGCGACGGTCAAAATTGTACCTTCTACAGGCTTCATGACCGCCTTATAAGCTGTCTCGACGCCGTGCTGCAAGCCTTCCGCCAATTTCTTTGCCGAAAGTTCGGACTCATCCGCGATGAATTTTCCGAAGCCACGGAATAATTGGGACAAGATGACACCCGAGTTGCCGCGCGCGCCCATCAATAATCCTTTCGATAAAGCGCTTGCTGTTTTGCCTATATGTTCTTGGACATGGGCTTGTGTTTCTTTAGCACCGGATGTCATCGATAAATTCATATTCGTCCCTGTATCGCCGTCAGGCACCGGGAAGACGTTCAATGCATCTACATAATCCGCATTCTGGAACAGGTGATGCGAACCCATCTGCACCATTTCCGCGAATTTCACTCCGTTTAATGACTTCATAACCGACTTTTCCTCCTCATTACGGGTTCGTAACACGAACGCCCTGGACATAAATGTTTACCGCTTTTACCGGCATACCCAATGTTTTAGTAATCGTATATTTCACTTTGGACTGGACTTGATATGCCACTTCCGAAATTTTTGTTCCGTAGCTGATGATTACGTACATATCAATAACAAAATCGCCATCGTCTTGGCGCACAAGGACTCCTTTGGCGAAATTCTCTTTGCGGAGAATATCGGTCAGGCCGTCACGGATTTGGTGTTTTGTTGCCATCCCTACGATTCCGTAGCATTCGATCGCAGCACCGCCGGCTATTTGAGCTATCACATCATTGGAAATATCGATTTGACCATATTCGTTATTCAACTCAATCGACATTAAAATTCCTCCTCGAGTCCTATTTCACTCTTTTCATTCTACATCAAAGCCCTTTATAAGAAAAGCCGCCGTTTTGGTGTGTAAAGGTTTTTTTCTTTAAAGGGGGTGAATTTCACTTGCGCACCTCTTTTTTCTATGGTAAATTATTAAAGTATGTGGAACGAAAAATGAACTGAAATTCTATTATAATTTTCAGCTTCACTTGTGAGGAGGGACTTACATGCCAAAAGTATGTGCAGTATCTGGACGTAAAGCTCGTGCAGGAAACAGCCGTTCACACGCGTTGAACTCGACAAAACGTACATGGGGAGCAAACCTTCAAAAAGTTCGTATCCTTGTAGACGGCAAGCCGAAACGTGTATGGGTTTCCGCGAGAGCAATGAAATCAGGAAAAGTTGAGCGCGTCTAAACGCTCATGAAAAATGCCAGGCTGACAAATGTCAGCCTGGCATTTTTTCGTGCGTTCAATCGGAACTTTCGATGATAATCAAATGGCCGCCCGTAAATTTCACGGTTCCACACTCCGACAATTCATTGCTGATAAAGCGCGTCGAACCGAACGGAATTTCCTCATCTTGCACCGTGTATTTAAAACCTTCTATAGTCAAGCCGCTTACTTGTTCCGCAAACGGATAAAACGATACGAAGTCGTATGCCGGGTCGGGTTCCATTTGGAATTCCCCAGGCTCCATGAAGCGGATGCGGTTTTGTTTGTTCAAAACGAGAAATTCGACATCCGGATAGCGCCTTTGATAAGCGAAAACAATATGCAACGCCGCCATGTAATGGTCCAGGCGCCCGCCTGTCACACCTGTAATGATGACCGTCTCCGGACGGTAATGCATGGCTTTTTCTAAGGCGAGTTCCGTATCGGATTCGTCTTTATCCGCCGGAGACCGTTCAAGTGAAGGGAAGCCCGCACGAATTTGTTCATACTCATCATCCGACACCGAATCAAAATCCCCAATCGCTTCTAACGGCTCAATGCATTGGCCGAGAAGCGTGACGACTCCTGCATCCACTCCGATATGAACCGCATCTTTATAGAGTGAAAGGTCCGGCAATTCATCTACCGGACCTCCTGCTGTTAGAACGACAATCACGAAAATGCCCCTTGACCCGCTTGTTTGATGGCCTGTAAAGCGAGCGCACGATCTTCTTTACTAAAAATAGCGGATCCAGCGACAAATACATTTGCTCCCGCTTTTGCACACGGAACAATTGTTTCTTCGTTGATGCCGCCATCGATCTGAATATCAACCGACAAGCCTCGTTCTTTAACCATCGCCGCCAATTGCGCGACTTTCGGCACCACCGAATGAATAAACTTCTGGCCGCCAAACCCTGGATTGACGGTCATAAACAACACCAAATCGATATCTTCCAGAACGTGCTGGATCGTTTCGACCGGTGTATGTGGATTCAATACGACGCCAGGCTTGACGCCAAATGAACGGATCAATTGAATCGTACGGTGAAGATGCGGGCACGCTTCGACGTGGACCGTAATATAATCCGCTCCCGCTTTTGCAAAATCTTCAATATAACGGTCCGGATTTTCAATCATCAAATGGACATCGAGCGGAAGCTTCGTTAACGGGCGAAGCGCACCGACGACGATGGGCCCCATCGTGATGTTCGGTACAAAATGGCCATCCATGACATCAATATGGATCCAATCGGCGCCTGCTTTTTCGACTTCTTGTACTTCTTGTCCGAGTTTGGCAAAATCAGCTGCTAGTATGGACGGTGCAATTTTAATCATGTGAATACCTCGGCTTTCGATTCATAATTTCTTCCAAAAACTTCAAATAGTGCTTGTGGCGGTAAGCAGGGATTTCCCCAGTTTCCACCGCTTGTTTGATGGCGCATTTCGGTTCGTTCAAATGCAAACATTCGCGGAATTTGCATGCGCCTGAGCGCTGTTCCATTTCCGGGAAGCATGCCGACAGTTCCTCTTTTTCCAGTTGATCAAAATCAAACGAGCTGAATCCCGGCGTATCCGCAAGCAGTCCGCCGTTCACGTCGATCAATTCCACATGGCGCGTTGTATGTTTTCCGCGGTTTAACGCCTGCGAGATATCATCGGTCTTCAATTTCAGCGAAGGCAAAATCGTATTCAGAAGCGTCGATTTGCCGACTCCGGATTGGCCGGCTAGCACGCTTGTTTTTCCTTCAAGAACCGGCATAAGCCGCTCTTGCAGCGTGGGATCGTCTTTATATGTTTCGATGACTTCATACCCGATATTCCGGTAATCCTCTGTGTAGCGGTCAAGTGCTGCACGCTCATTATCAGGTACTAAATCCATTTTCGTCAAGCAAATGACCGGCCGGATATTGAACGATTCGACAGCGACAAGAAAACGGTCCAACAGCAGCGGGTGGAAATCCGGCTGCTTTGCCGAAAATACCAAGATCGCTTGATCGATATTGGCGATCGGCGGCCGCACAAGTTCATTTTTCCGTTCTTCGATTTCGAGTATGGTTCCTTCGCGTTCGTTGTCCGCTTTATACTCCACAAAATCCCCAACGAGCGGCGTAATTTGGCGGTTGCGGAATATTCCGCGCCCGCGGCATTGCGTGTAACGCTCTCCATCTTCATCCAGCACATAATAAAATCCGCTTAACGCCTTTCGAATCTGACCTTTCGGCATAGCACCACCCCTTATTCTTTATTTTCAACTCGCTTAATCGACGTTCTCGTATTCTACGGTATTTTCCAGAATGATGGTCGCATCTCGGACAATTCGGTAAGAAGCGCTCGCATCTTCAACAATTTGCATTTCAATCTGGTGCTCAGTCGTTTCCGTGATAGTGAATTCTTCGACCGGCTCCACCATGCTCTGGTTTTGGTCCTGGATATAAATGCGGATTGTCTGTTCGACCGGGTCTTCCCCTTCTTCTGCAGGTTCAGCCGGTTCATACGGAATTTCCACCGTTTCAACATACGTCTTCACGGGGAGTTCAGCACCCCCTGAAGAAAGAACCACCTCAATCGTGCTGCCCACTTCGAGCATCTCTCCGCTAGCGACGTTTTGCGACAAGACCAATCCTTCTTCTACCGTTTCGGATGTTTCTTCACGTACAATCCGGATATTGAATCCTGAAGAACGGGCGTATTCGTTCAATTCAGATTCCCCGAATCCGCTTAAATCCGACACTTCCCGCATGTCCTTGCCTTTGCTGACAACAAACGCGACTTCAGTATCACTAATGACGACTTCGGTTCCAGCTTCTGGACTTTGGCTTAAAATGGTGCCAGTCGCTTCATCCGAAAATTCTTCCTGAGAATCGGCCGGGGCATAATTCGCTGACTCGAGCATGCGCTGTGCCTGTTCGAGTGAAGTGCCGACATAATCGCCGAATTCAGCGGTTTCTTTGCCAGCACTGACAAATAAACTGATGCCGCTTTCACGATCGCGCATTTTCCCAGCTTCTGGAATCGTGCGAATAATATGGTCCGCTTCCACTTCTTCTGAAAATTCCTCTGTCTCTTCTTCGATAATAAATCCAGCAGCCATCAGCTCTTCTTGTGCCTCAGCGCGTTCCATGCCCGAAACATCCGGCACCGCTACTTGCCTCGCTTCAAACAATCCTGGGAATGCAATCGCTATAATCAGCCCAGCAAGGAGCAATGCGCCAAAAATGCCGAGAATAATCGGAAGTTTTTTCCGTTCCTTTTTCTTTAATGGCTTTACAGGTGGAGTTTTTTCGGCTTTTGGCAGTTCCACCGTTTTCGTCGCATCCGCTTGCTCATACGCGCCGCTGTCTTTGATGGCGGGCATAGCACGGGTTTCCCCTTCGTCGATGGGAACCGCAAACTTCGGTTCGTTTAACCGTTCCGGAGAGAGCGCGGTCGACAGATCTTCCGCCATTTCATCAGCTGATGCATAGCGGTATTGCGGGTTTTTAGTAGTTGCTTTTAAAACGATGTTCTCCAAACTTTGCGGGAGGCTGGGGACAATCTCTTTCAGGGAAGGCGTTTCTGTCTGCAGATGCTTTAACGCAATCGCCACTGCTGATTCGCCGGAAAACGGCAATCTACCCGTCAATAATTCAAACATGACGATCCCAAGTGAGTAAATATCGGACTTTTTATTGGCTGTGCCCCCCCGAGCTTGTTCTGGAGATAAGTAATGTACTGTCCCGAGAACCGAGTTCGTCTGCGTATAGGAAGTGGCGCTTAATGCCATCGCTATACCGAAATCCGAAATTTTGACATTGCCCTCTCCATCTACAAGGACGTTTTGCGGTTTAATATCCCGGTGGACGATGTGATTGTGGTGGGCATGCGCTAGCGCTGAAGCCAACTGCTTCATAATTTCCACGGCGCGTTCCGGCTCGACTGGGGAATGTTTAATGATGTATTCTTTCAGCGTATCCCCCGGCACATACTCCATGACGAGATAAGGCAACGCATTTTCTTCCCCAACGTCAAAAATAGTGACGATGTTCGGGTGGTCAAGGCTGGTGGTAGATAGAGCTTCCCGCTGGAAACGGCGCCGCAATTCTTCTTCATTTGAAAAATCATAGCGCAACACCTTAATCGCCACATCCCGGTCAAGGATCATATCGTGCGCCAAATACACATTGGACATGCCACCGCTGCCGATTGCTTCGAGGACTTTATAACGACCATTAATTCTTTTACCAATCAACATCGCTATACCTCCTCACCGCGCGGCTTCATCAATACAAATGAGATATTATCTTCTCCGCCGTGCTCATTGGCCAGTCTGATCAATGCTTTGCCTTTTTGTGCCAGCGAAGCTTGTGAACGAACAATGGAGGAAATTTCATGTTCACTCAATTTATTGCTCAACCCGTCTGTGCATATTAGCAAATAAGGAATTCCCGCAAGAGAAAATCGGTGCATCTCACGTTCTATCTCTGGTTCTGTGCCGAGTGAGCGCATAATCCAGTTTTTCTTCGGATGGTCTTCTGCTTGCTGCTGAGTAATTTCGCCGTTATCGACCAACACATTCACATACGAATGGTCCCGCGTCATTAGTCTGACCGAGGAATCGATGAGGTAAACCCGGCTATCGCCGATGTGGCAAAGCACGCAATCTTCCCCGTCAATCAACGCAGCGATTAGCGTCGTGCCCATTCCTTTGCATTCGATATGATTTACCGCATGCTCATAAACATAACGGTTCACTTCCAAAATCCGCTCTGACAGCCATGCTTTTCTGGCTTCGGCAGTTTCAAATGCCGCGTCATCCGCTTCCAGAAATTTGCGGCTGAGTTCATCCACCGTTACCCGGCTTGCAACATCCCCTGCGTTATGTCCGCCCATGCCATCGGCGACAAGCGCCAGCAATAAACCGTTCGGACGATTGAGTACTGCGACACAATCTTCATTGACTTCCCGTTTTCTGCCGGTATCACTTTCAATTACATACTGAAACAATAGTGTACACCCCGCTTTTTAACTTCCGGCATTATGATTGCCAGTGCTTTTTTTAAAGCTTGCGACGAAAAACCCGTCACTCCCGAAATCCTGTGGGAAAACTTGGACAAAACCTTGCCCTTTACCTTTGAAAGCTGGCGGCAATGCGGACGGAATCTGCTCCATTTCCGGATGCGCCTTCATAAACTGTTCGGCCGTTCCCCGGTTTTCTTCGGTATCGACGGTACACGTGCTGTAGACGACAATGCCACCGGGCTTCAACAACTTGGCCGCTTCATCCAGCAGCGCCAATTGGATGGTCTGCAGGCGGCCGAAATCATCCGGCGTTTTCGTATATTTAATATCCGGCTTGCGCTTGATTACGCCAAGTCCACTGCAAGGTGCATCCACTAAAATACGGTCGAATTGCTCTTCGCCGAATCGTGCGGCGCTTTCCCTGCCATCCCCGACAATCGTTTCAATGTGCTGATGGCCGAGCCTTGCAGCCGTTTCTTCGATTAATTTCACTTTATGGGGATGCAAATCCATCGCCAGCACTTTCCCTGTGCCTTCCAACTTTTCGGCAATATGGGTCGTTTTCCCTCCTGGCGCGGCGCACATATCGAGAACCGTCATGCCAGGTTCGACCTGAAGCGCATAGGCCGGCAACATGGAACTCTCATCCTGGATAGTGATAAAGCCTTTTTCAAAAGCTTGCGATCGCACCGGCTGCCCACCGGTCACGATGAGACATTCCGGAATGATTTTGCTCGGCTCTGCCGTCAGCCCTTCTGACTCGAGCATTTCGATCACTTGTTCCGTTGACGCTTTGACAGTATTGACACGCACCGTCTGCAATGGTGCTTTATTGTTCTCGAGTGCCATTTCTCGGGCTTTTTCCATGCCGAATTGTTCGGACCAGCGTTTGATCATCCATACCGGATGGCTCGTTTCGATGGATATCTTCTCGATCGGATCGGCTATTTCGTTATACGACCGGACGCCTTCGCGCTGAACCGAGCGCAAAATGCCGTTGACGGCAGAAGCGATGCCCCCGTGTCCCCGGCGCTTTGCGATTTCCACCGCTTCATTGATGACTGCGTGAAACGGAATCCGATCCAAATAAATGATTTGGTAAAGCGACAAACGCAACAGTGTCCGCACCCATGGGTCGATTTTCCCTTTGATAAACGGTTTTAAATAATAATCCAAAGTCATTTGATGCTGCAGCGTCCCATAAGTGATTTCTGTAAGCAACCCTTTGTTTTTCGCAGAAATGCCATAGCTGTCCATCGTTTTATTCAACAGCAGATTGCTGTAGGCTTGTTTATTTTCTACCGCATACAGAATCGACAATGCCGCATCCCTCACATTGCCGTGGATTTTTTTGTTTTTCATTCGAATCGGTCTCCTGCCTGTAATTTCGGTCCGCGCAAATAATCCTGTGCCGTCATGCGTTTTTTGCCGGCTGGCTGCAGCTCCTTGATGGCAAGCGCCCCTTCACCAGTTTGGACGATGATAGCATCTTCTGTGAGTTCAAGCACTTCACCGGGTTCTGCGGTTTTGACCGAATCGGCGATTTCCGCACGCCAGATTTTCACGTTGGTTCTGTCTAATGAAGTAAAGGCTACAGGCCAGGGGTGCAGTCCGCGCACTTGGTTATACAGATCGCGTGCTGATTTGTTCCAGTCGAGACGCTCCTGGTCCCTCGAAATATTGCGTGCGAAAGAGACCCGTTCTTCATCTTGTGGAATCCGCGCATTCGTCCCGTCGATGATCGACGGCAAAGTTTCTTTCAATAATTCCATTCCTGCAGCACTGAGTTTTTCGAACATGCTGCCGGTATGGTCCGCTTCTTCGATCGGCACCGTTGTTTGCGAAATGATATCCCCGGCATCCAAGCGATCGACCATATACATGATCGTCACACCGGTCTGTTGTTTGCCGTCGATGATCGCCTGATGAATGGGCGCGCCTCCACGGTATTCCGGCAGCAAAGATGCGTGAACATTAATGGCGCCAAGCTTCGGCGCTTCAAGTACGGCTGTGGGCAAGATCTGTCCGAAAGCGGCCGTCACGATTAAATCCGGCTGCAAATCCAGAATCTTTTGGGCTTGCTCCGGGTCCTTCAACTTTTCCGGCTGATAGACCGGCAACCCGAGTGCTAGCGCTTGTTCTTTCACCGGTGTCGGCGTCAGGATTTTCTTCCTGCCGACAGGACGATCCGGCTGGGTGACGACCGATACAACTTCATGCCCCTCTTCTACAAGCATCCGTAAAATCGGCGCAGAAAATGCCGGCGTTCCCATGAAAACAATTTTGGTCAAAGCAAATCCTCCTCTTCCTGTTGGCGGATCATCTCATCCAATTCTTCCTGTGTCACGTACCTCTCGATTTTGCTCGTGAACAACACTCCGTCCAAATGATCCATTTCGTGGAGGATTGCGCGTGCTTCGTAGCCTTCAGCTTCCAGCTCGTACCATGCTCCGTCGCGTTCTTGCGCTTTGATTTTAATGCGGCCGTGGCGTTCCACTTCACCGAAAATTCCAGGGAAGCTCAAGCAGCCTTCAATATCGGTTTCCGCTCCTTCAAACAAAACGAGTTCCGGATTGATCATTTCAATCGGGTCTTGCCCTTCCTGAAAATCGACGATTGCGACGCGGAGCAAGACGCCCACTTGTGGAGCGGCAATGCCGACGCCGTCCGCTTCGACCATTGTTTCATGCATATCATCCAGCAGTACTGCCAATTCCTTGTCGAATTCAGTGACGGTGTTGCACGGTGTTTCTAATACTTTATTCGGGTTTTTTACAATGTCGCGGATTACCATTTCTATTCCTCATTTCTGTTACATGACTGTCGTCGGGTTCATATCGATGGACAAAGTCGCCCCCGTTTTGATCCACTCGCTGCGGTAAATTTTGATCAATTGCTGCAGCACTTCAGCCAGCTTTGGTTCTGTTTTGTATTTTATCAAACATTGATAGCGATATCTATTGTTCACACGGGCAATCATCGATGCAGACGGACCGATAATAATGGTCTTTGGCGATAAGCGATTGCGCAGATATTCCGTCATCTGTTCAGCATAGCCGGACACCGTCATCAAATCCTCATGGGTGAACTGGATATTGACGACAAAATAATACGGGGGGTAGCCGCTCGCACGGCGCATGGCCATTTCCTGCTCATAAAAAGGTTCGTACAATTGGTCTTTGGCGAGCATAATCGCGTAATGCTCTGGTGTGTAAGTCTGGACGTACACTTCCCCTGGCAGAATGTCGCGTCCGGCACGGCCGCTGACTTGCGTCAACAATTGATAGGTTTTTTCCGCTGCCCGGAAATCCGGCAAATGCAAAGTCGTATCCGCCGACAAAACGCCGACGAGCGTGATGTTCGGGAAATCCAGGCCTTTGGCGATCATTTGGGTGCCGAGCAGAATGTCGGCTTTTCCTTCCCCGAATGCCGACAATATTTTTTCATGGGCGCCTTTATTGCGTGTGGTGTCGACGTCCATCCTCAATACGCGGGCATCGGGAACGAGCTTCGCCAGTTCCTCTTCGACTTTTTGAGTCCCTGTGCCGAAAAAGCGGATATGGTCGCTTTCGCATTGCGGACAAATTGTCGGAACAGGTTCATCATAGCCGCAATAATGGCATTTCATGCGTTCGCTTGACCGGTGATAGGTCAAGGAAATGTCACAGTTCGGACACTGCAGCACCGTTCCGCAATCCCGGCACAACACAAACGAAGAATAGCCGCGCTTGTTCAAAAACAGCACGACTTGTTCATTTCTCTGGAGACGCTCACGGATCGCTTCTGCAAGCTCTACCGAAAACATCGACCGGTTGCCGGTCCGCAACTCTTCCCGCATATCGACAATGTACACTTCGGGCAAAGGCTGGTTTTTGGCGCGGTTTTTCAGCACCAACAACTCGTATACGCCTTTTTGCGCACGTGCATAGGATTCGAGTGAAGGCGTTGCACTTCCCAGAATGACTGGACATTGATGCTGCTTGCTGCGCCAAATCGCCACGTCTCTGGCATGGTAGCGAGGTGCATCGTCTTGCTTATAGCTTGATTCATGTTCCTCGTCAAGAATGATCAAACCAAGATTTTGGAACGGCGCAAAAATAGCCGAACGGGCGCCGACGACAACTTTCACTTCCGCCCGTTGGATTTTACGCCATTCATCGTATTTTTCTCCTGCCGACAAGCCGCTATGCAGTACGGCTACAAGATCGCCGAAGCGTTCTTTGAAGCGAATGGTCATTTGCGGGGTCAGCGAAATTTCCGGCACGAGCATTATCGCCTCTTTGCCTTCTTCGAGCACTTGGGCGATGGTCTGCAAATAAATCTCGGTTTTTCCGCTGCCCGTGATGCCGTGCAGCATAAAGGTCTTTTCCGTATTCAGGGAAGCTTGAATTGCATCAAACGCTGTTTGCTGCTCATCCGTCAACGACAATGCTGTTTTATGTTCAATAGCCGTCAACAGCGAAGGGTCGCGGTACGATTCCATGAGCGAGTAACTTGCCAACCCTTTTTCAACTAAAGCATTGATCGTCGGAAGCGAAACGCCCGCTTCTTTTTGCAGACGCGCTGCCTCGACCGTTTCCCCCGGATGGTTGTGGAAAAACTCCTGAAGTTTTAATTGCTGTTTGGCGTTCGCTCGAATGGAAATATTTTCAATTCCCTCTATAGAATCCATAATATGCACCATGCGTATGGTTTTAACAGCGGTTTTTTGCTGGATATTCGTATCCGCCAAAACCGTGCCTTTATCCATCTCTTTTTTCATCAGCCCAAATACGGCTTCAGCTTCTTGCGCACGGACAAATTCCCGTGTGCCGAAATATGGCTGCAAGTCTTTCGGCAAGTCTTCAAGCGGGGCATTCAACACGAAGCGCTTTTCATATTTCGCGCGCAGTGCAGCCGGCACCATCACTTGCAATGCGTCGATTTCAAAGCAGACGGTGTGCCGCTTCATCCACTGGGCCAAATCAAGCATTTCCCGGTTCAGAACCGGCTCAACATCCATCAGTTCATGCACAGTCTTTAGGCGCTTCGGGTCGAATTCGGACGTTTCTTTAATAGCCGTAATAAAGCCGAGAACTTTGCGATTGCCAAAAGGCACTTTGACGCGCATCCCCGGCTCTGCGAGTGCTGCAAATTTTTCCGGCACCGCGTAATCAAATGGCCGGTCGATCGGATGTGCGGCAACATCGACGATCACTTCCGCAATCATTTTACAAATTCCTTTTCTGTTATGAGCGCCAGCAATTCATGCGCCAATTCAGTTTTCGGCAAGACCGGGAAGGTTTTTTCAAACCCGCCCAGCCCATAGACTGTGACTTCGTTCGTGTCATGGTCAAAGCCCGCTTGATCTGCGCTGACGTCATTGGCGATGATATAGTTTGCGTTTTTACGCTTCAGTTTATCTTTTGCGTACTGTGCCACGTGATCGGTCTCTGCCGCGAAGCCGACCAGCACTTGCTTGTCTTTTTGTTGTCCGAGCTGCTGTAAAATATCCACTGTCCGCTCCAGTTCAATGACGGAATTCCCATCTTTTTTCTTGACCTTCTGCGCGGCAATCGCCGCAGGACGGTAGTCGGCAACGGCTGCTGTTTTGATGACCATATCGGCGCTATCGTAGTCCCGCAACACTGCGTCCAGCATGTCTTTTGCACTTTCCACAGAAATTCGAGTGACGCCGCTCGGCACCGGAAGAGAAACAGGGCCGCTGATCAACAGCGTTTCCGCACCAAGATCCGCTGCCGCTTGCGCCATCGCGTAACCCATTTTACCACTGGAAAAGTTTGTCAAAAAACGAACCGGGTCGATCCGCTCACGCGTCGGCCCTGCCGTCACTAACACTTTTTTTCCTGCCAGCGGCTTGTTTTTAGAAAAATGCCCAACAACTAGTTCAGTAATCTTTTCCGGCTCTTCCAGGCGCCCTTTGCCGACATATCCACACGCCAAAAAGCCTTCAGACGGTTCGATAAATCGGACGCCGTCATGGTGAAGCCTATCGATATTGCGTTTCACTGCCGGATGGTCGTACATGTGGACATTCATCGCCGGAGCGACCCATATCGGCGCAGACGCCGCAAGCAACACGGTCGAAACCATATCGTCCCCTAAGCCATTGGCCATTTTTGCGATGATGTTTGCCGTCGCTGGCGCTACGATGACCAGGTCTGCCCAGTCCGCCAAATCGATATGCGCGATGACTGAAGAGTCTTTTTCATCAAATGTATCAAAATAGACATCGTTTCTCGACATCACTTGGAACGTTAAAGGCTGGACGAATTGTTTCGCCGATTCGGTCATGATGACTTTAACGTCCGCACCTGCTTGCGATAGTTTGCTGACGAGTGCAACCGCTTTGTAGACTGCGATTCCCCCGCTCACACATAATAGGATTTTCCGATTTACCAACACCGTTAAACACCCTTTCTAAACAACAAACTCCCAAAGAACATATTCGCTCTGGGAGTCGTTAATTGATATCATTGGTTAAATTTCGTCTTCGTAAATTGCGGATGCATCTTGTTGAACCGGCGTCAATACGCCTTCTGCAATTTCTTCCAGCGCTTTTCCGACCGCTTTGTGGGATACATAGGAGTCTAATTTTTCGTCTCCATGTTCATGCAATTGGCGCGCTCGCTTCGACGCCAACGCTACAAGTGAGTATTTTGAATCGATACGGCTTTTTAGTTTATCAACGGATGGGTATAACATCAGGCATTCTCCTTTAGCATATCTAAGTATCTTTTTTCGACACGTTCCCGCTTGCAATGTTCTGCAATGATAATGGCATTGATGCGGTCGCATGCATTTTCCACTTCATCGTTTTCAACGACATAATCGTAGAGGTTCATCATTTCCAGCTCTTTTTTGGCGGCATTGATCCGGGAAGCAATCACTTCATCCGATTCTGTGCCACGGCCGACCAGGCGCTCTTCGAGTTCTGAAAGGCTTGGCGGCGCCAAGAAGATGAACAAGCCGTCGGGCACTTTGTCGCGCACTTGCGCAGCCCCTTGCACTTCGATTTCCAGGAACACATCGCGCCCTGCATCGCGCATTTTATTGACATAGTCGAGCGGCGTGCCATAGTAATTGCTGACATACTCAGCATACTCCAGCAATTGCCCTTGGTCGATCAGTTCTTCAAACTCATGACGGGTCTTGAAGAAATAATCGACTTCATCCACTTCGCCTTCACGCGGTGAGCGCGTAGTCATTGAAATGGAATATTCATAGTTTGTATCCGGCTGTTCGAACAGCTCTTTTCTCACCGTGCCTTTTCCGACACCCGAAGGCCCCGACAGCACAATCAGCAGTCCGCGTTGTTTTCTCATTTTATCCCTCGCTTGCCTCATCATCATTTTCTTCCATCCGCGCAAGTGCAGTCTCGACCGACAAAGCAGAAATGACCACATGGTCGCTATCCATGATAAAAATCGACTTGGTCTTCTTACCGCCTGTCGCATCGACGAGCAAGCCTTTGCTGCGCGCTTCTTGCATCAAACGCTTGGACGGCGCCGAATCCGGTTGGATCAGCGACACAATCCGGTTTACAGCCACCGCGTTGCCCGAGCCGATGGATATGAATTTCACTTTTGGTTTCATTATCTTCACCGCCACCGATGCTTGTCTAACTTTTTCGCTTTGAATCTAACTGTCTTATTATATCATATTCTGTCGTGAAAATGATAAGATGGAACAAAACGATTTGAAAGAGGGATTTTTTATGGCATTTGATGGATTATTTACGAAAGCGATGACGAGCGAGCTCCAACAGCTAGTCAGCGGTAGGATTTCAAAAGTTCATCAGCCTAATCAGCTCGAACTGCTCCTGCATATACGTGCACAAGGAAAAAACCATAAATTGCTCATTTCGATCCACCCATCCTATTCACGGATCCATTTGACGAACACAGCAAACGTCAACCCATCGGAACCGCCGATGTTTTGCATGCTGCTGCGCAAGCATATCGAAGGCGGCGTTATTACCGGAGTGCACCAGCACGGCTCCGACCGGCTGATCATTCTCCGCATACGTGCACGAAATGAAATCGGCGATGAAATTGAACGCGAACTTCACGTCGAAATGATGGGGCGCCATTCGAACGTCATCCTAGTCGATGCCGGACGTGACATGATCCTCGACAGCTTGAAGCATTTGCCGCCGAGCGTCAATTCCTACCGAACGATTCTACCTGGTCAAGATTATATTTTTCCGCCTTCGCAAGATAAACGCAATCCATACGATGAAGGCGCTCGTTTCAACGAACTCAGCGGCAAAGAAATCGTCTCGGAATTCGCCGGGTTTTCCCCGCTGACGGCAAAGGAATTGCATTACCGCCTCGAGAAAGACCCGGAAAGCGCTAAAGAATTTCTCAACGATTTCACGAATCCCGCACCGAGCGGCTATTACGTCGAGCAACAAGGCAAAAGCTATTTCTCAGCAACGCCGCTGACGCATCTTGAACAGGAAAATATCCACTTCGACAATCTTTCCGAGCTGCTCGACCGGATCTATTACGCCAAAGCAGAACGCGACCGCGTCAAACAGCAGGCTGGGGATTTAGAACGCTGGCTGCAAAATGAAATCGCTAAACTGAAACTGAAACTCAAAAAGCTGCAAAAAGAGCAGGACCAAGCACATAAACGCGACCAGCTTCAATTGAACGGCGAGCTGATCATGGCCAACTTGCACACCATCAAAAAAGGCATGAAGCAAGTGGAAGTCGTCAATTATTATAACGAAGAAACCGTGTCGATTGCGCTCGACCCGCGCAAGACACCGATCGAAAATTCCCAGAAATATTACTCGCGCTACCAAAAAGCCAAGACCGCGGTCGTCAAAACGCAGGAACAAATCAAGAAAACCGATGAAGATATCCGCTATTTTGAGCAGCTCATGCAGCAAGTCCAGCAAGCAGGGCTTTCCGATATCGAAGAAATCCGCGAAGAGCTGGCCGAACAAGGCCATATGAAAGCGCAGAAATCCAAGAAAAAGAAAAAGCCGAAGAAACCGAGTGTCGAACATTATGAGTCGAGTAACGGCATTGCGATTTCCGTCGGCAAAAACAATAAACAAAACGATTATGTGACGTTTAAAGTTGCGTCGAAATCCGATACATGGCTTCACACGAAAGACATTCCAGGGTCGCACGTTGTCATCCATTCACAAGAACCGGACGAAGAAACCATTTTAGAAGCTGCATCCATTGCCGCCTATTTCAGCAAAGCGCGCGAATCTGCATCGGTTCCAGTCGATTACACCGAAGTCCGCCAAGTGAAAAAGCCGAGCGGTGCAAAACCGGGCTTTGTAATTTATTTTGAACAGAAAACGGTCTTTGTTACGCCGGATGAAGACCTAGTTTTGAAATTGAAAAAGTAACAGAAGAACTGCCCTGCTGCCTAAAAGCAAGCCGGACAGTTCTTTTTCTTTGTTCAAAAGCAACTGCAGTTTACATAACATTATTATATGAACACTGTATTTCTTAAAGCATTGCCCGAACCTTTAGATAATGCTATCTTTTTAGAGGACGAATACAGAGGAGGCATATCATTGAACAGCTTGAAGAAACGAACATACATAAGTGTAGCTTCTCTTGCCGCAACAGTATTATTGCTGTCAGCTTGTGGCGATGAAACGGCAGACACGGAACAGTCATCAGAATGGGACCGTATCCAGGAAGAAGGCACATTGACTGTCGGCACATCCGGCACGCTGTTGGCTACTTCGTTCCGCGACGAAGAAAGCGGCGAGTTGACAGGCTTTGAAGTGGAAGTCGTCCGTGAACTCAGCGAACGCCTCGAGTTGGAAATCGAATTCCGCGAGCTCGGATTTGATGAAATGTTGACGAGCGTCAGCACAGGGCAGCTCGATATGGCCGCCAACGACATCGAAGTGACGGAGGACATGACCGATAAATTCCTGTTCTCCACACCAATCAAATACTCCTACGGCACAGCGGTCGTCCGAAAAGACGATTTGTCTGGGATTGAGTCACTTGAGGATCTTGAAGGCAAAAAAGCAGCCGGCGTATCGACTTCTGTCTATATGCAGACTGCCCGCGATTATGGTGCGGAAGAAGTGACGTATGACAACGCCACGAACGAAATCTATTTACGCGATGTGTCAATCGGCCGGACCGATGTCATATTGAACGATTATTATTTGTCGACATTTGGTGTCGCGGCTTTCCCGGAACTGAACATCACCATCCACCCCGATATCAAATACTTGCCTTCTGAAGTCGGGCTCGTCGTTAATCAAGACAGCGAAGAACTGCTCGAGCAAGTAAATGCCACACTAGATGAAATGCTTGCGGATGGAACAGTCAGTGAGATTTCGGCTGAGTTCTTCGGCGGAGCGGACGTTACTATCGAACCGGACATCGAAGAGGAAAATTAAAGGAGGGCCATTATTATGAGCGATATCGAATGGGGATTGTTATTCGATCCTGAACTGGCGATCGATTCCTTGCCCTATGTGCTCGAAGGCATTTGGTATACGCTGTTCATTTCGATGGGCAGCATGCTCGGCGGACTTGTCATCGGCTTTTTCCTGGCACTCGCCCGCACATCCAAACAGCCGCTGCTCCATTTGCCGGCGCGCCTTTATATTTCCTTTATGCGCGGCGTGCCGATTCTCGTGATCTTATTTTTGCTGTATTTTGCACTGCCAGTCATCGGCATCGAATTTACAGCGCTACAAGCCGCGTTGCTCGGCTTTACGATCAACAGCGCCGCTTATATCGCAGAAGTGTTCCGCTCCGCACTCGCTTCTGTCGATAAAGGCCAATGGGAATCGTCCACCGCGCTCGGCCTCAGCTATTGGCAGGCGATGCGGCGCATCATTTTGCCGCAATCGGTGCGCATTGCAGTACCGCCATTATCGAATGTTTATCTCGATTTGATCAAAGCGTCTTCACTCGCTGCGATGATTACGGTGCCGGAAATTTTCCAGAAAGCACGGGTAGTCGGTGCACGCGAATATGATTTGCTGACGCTGCTGATCCTTGTAGCCCTTATCTACTGGGCGATTTGTTCAGTCATGACAGTGCTGCAAAATTATTTGGAAAAACGCTACGCGGAATATTTATGACAAACAAAAACCCACGCCGGTTAACCGGCGTGGGTTTTTGTTATTCGAATGCTCCTTCTTCCTTATACATGACTTCCCATAGATGGCCATCGGGATCACGGAAACTCCAAGAGTACATGAACTTATTGTCCATCGGCTCATTGGCAGAGCCGGCGCCTGCCGCAATGGCTTTGTTGATCCATTCGTCGACTTCTTCGCGGCTCGAAGCGGTTAAGGCGATGATCGCTTCAGCACTTTTGGACGTGTCCGCGATGTCTTTATGGGTAAAGCTTTTGAAGAAATCCTCCACCAATAGCATGGCGTATATATTCGGTCCGATAATCATGCAAGTGGCGTTATTGTCCGTCATCCGTTCGTCAAAATCAAATCCCATTTCTCCAAAAAACTTCATCGATCTCTCCAAATCACTGACCGGCAAATTTACGAAAATCTGGTTCGCTTGAATGGACATGGTTTCGCTTCCCTTCTTTTTCGTTTTGCTTTCCCTCTTCTATTCGTTGAATGAAACGAGATTCCTGCTCATCCCCTCATTTTCTTTCGGCCTCTTTCATAAAAACCGGCCATTTCAGCATCCGGAACTAGCGCTCCACCTGTCAGCCAGACGATATGGGTGGCTTTTTCCAGCGCGATGCCATGGTCTTTCGCATAATCAGTCGAAGCAATCGCAAACGGACCTGTAAACCCAGCTGCAGCGGACGGTTCGATTTTCAGCGCTTCGCTGTCTTTCAACAATGCAAGTAAAGGGAATAACGCCTCATCTTCGATTGTCGCGACGCCTGATATCAATTGCTCAGAGCTCTCCGATGCAAAACTTGACGGCCGGCCGACAGCTAAGCCATCCGCTTCCGTTTCATTATCAATACCGACATCCTGGACGCAAATTCCGCTCTTCAAACCAGTCATCAACCCTAGCAGGACGGCCGGTGAATGCGTCGGTTCAACGAAAACCGGATGGACATGATCACCGAACACGTGGCGCAGCCCGAATGCGATGCCTCCTGGTGCTCCCCCGACTCCGCACGGCAAATAAACGAAAAGCGGATGCTCTTTGTCCACTCGAATCTCCTGCTGTTCAAGCTGTTCTTTCAAGCGCAGCGCGGCGACGCTATAGCCGAGAAACAGCTCACGGGATTTTTCGTCATCGACGAAATAACCGTTCGCAACAGCAAGCGTAGCCTTGCGCCCGGTCGTCACCGCTTCGCTGAAATCACCAGCAAACTCCACAACTTCCACTCCTTTGTCCCTCAGCAAATCCTTTTTCCACGCTTTTGCATCTGCCGACATATAGACGGTCACTTGAAAGCCGAGTTCGGCGCTGATGATGCCGATGCTGAGTCCCAAGTTTCCAGTCGAGCCGACACCGATCGAATAGCCGCTGAAAAACTCTTTCGCCGCTTTTGTCGCGAACCATTCATAAGAGTCCTCTCGTCTGATGAGCCCGGCATCAAGCGCTAAAGCTTCCGCGTAGCGGAGCACTTCAAAAAAGCCGCCGCGCGCTTTAACGGACCCCGCAACCGGCAGTTCGTTATCGCATTTGACATATAACTTGCCCGGCAGAGGCTTTTCGTAATACAACTCCAGACTTTTTTGCATGCGAAATGCCGGACGCAAAACCGATTCGATAATCCCTCCCGTTTCGGCTGTTTCGGCGAACACTTTCATTAAATACGGAGCAAAACGCTGCCACGTCTCCTCCGCTTCTTTGAGGTCTTTGAATGTAACCGGCAAATCCGTCACTTGTTCCATCCGCTTTCGCTTCGGATTCAGCCACACGACCGGCTTCAATTTGATCAAATTCGACAGTAGCGGGTACTGCTGCTGCATTTGTTCAATTTGTTGCGTTGTCAGCTCCATTTTAATTCCGCCTCCTTTTCGTAAAGTCCATTCATCGTTTTGAACGGATGCCACGCCTCCGATGCTTAGGTGATTTCTTTTTCTTACCTCGTATTATAACGAAATCTGCGGATTATTTCTTGCCACTAACAAATCCCAAAACTAAAAACACTCGGCACACAATGGTGTGCCGAGTGTTTTTACAAAGTACCTGCCTTTAATTTTTCATGCCATTCGCTTAACATCGGCAAATCTGCCTGATTGATGGCACCAGTTTGTTCCGCTTGTTCGACGAGCGACGGAAAATCCGTCAAGGTGTGGAACGAAAAGCCCGCCTGATGAATCGCTTCTTCTGCTTGTGGCAAACTATAGGTGAATATCGCGGCAATTCCAGCTACGGCAAATCCCGCATCCTTTAAAGCCTCCGCGGCCTGGAGAACCGAACCGCCTTTTGAGATCAAGTCCTCGACAACGACGACTTTCTTTCCGGGTTCGACTTTTCCTTCGATCAAATTCGACTGGCCGTGCCCTTTCGGTTTGGAACGGACGTAGACCATCGGCAAGTCGAGACGCTCCGCGACCCATGCCGCGTGCGGAATGCCCGCTGTCGCGGTCCCTGCGATCACTTCAGCATCCGGATATTCGCGGCGTATTGTTTCGGCGAGCCCATCGGCGATTGCCTTGCGCACGGACGGATAGGACATCGTCAGCCGGTTGTCGCAATAGATCGGTGATTTGACACCTGACGCCCACGTGAACGGATCTTTCGGCCTCAGCTCTACCGCTCCGATGGATAATAGTTGTTGTGCGATTTGCTTTTTCATGACCGGCCGCCCCATTCCCCGTTGATGTATTCATAGCTCTTTTGCGGATTTTCCGAGCGCGTAATGGCTCGGCCGACGACGATATGGGTCGCTCCTTGTGCTTTCGCATCCCTTGGTGTCGCAATGCGCTTTTGGTCATGCGCTTCTGATGATGCCGGGCGGATTCCTGGAGTGACACGCAGGAAGTCTTCACCGCAAGCTTCACCGATTGCTTTCGCTTCGTGCACCGAGCAGACCACTCCGTCAAGCCCTGCTTGTTTAGCGAGATTGGCGTAATGCAAGACCGACTCTTGTAAAGTGACTGGAATCAATTGCTCCTGTTGCATCTGCTCTTCACTTGTCGAGGTGAGCTGCGTGACGGCGATCAGTTTCGTGCCGCTTCCCGAGAGCCCACGCTTTGCCGCTTCCATCATCGCGACGCCTCCTGCCGCATGGACATTGACCATATCCACGCCAAGCTCTGCTATGCGCCGCATCGCCGACTCGACCGTGTTCGGGATATCGTGCAACTTCAAATCCAGGAAAATATCATGGCCGTATACGTTCAGCGTATTGACCAGCTCCGGCCCTTCCTGATAGAACAATTCCATGCCGACTTTCAAAAACAGCGGCTCGGTAAACTCTGAAAGAAATTCTTCCACGTCAAGTTTTGACGGAAAATCCAGTGCAATGATCGGTTTGCTCGTCATAGACGGTGGCTCCTTCCGATTAGTTCATGAACTGATTCGTAGCCGAGCTCATGTAAACGCTCCGGCAATTTTGCAATCAGTTCCGGACAGACGAACGGATTGACGAAATTCGCCGTACCGACTGCAACGGCGCTTGCGCCTGCCGATAAAAAGTCGATGACATCATCCACTTCCGTTACGCCACCCATGCCGATGATCGGCAAATCGGTATGGCGCCTCACTTCGTAGACCATGCGCAGGGCGACCGGTTTAATCGCAGGGCCCGACAAGCCCCCTGTTATATTGGCGATGACAGGACGCCCGGTTTTCGGGTCAAGCCGCATGCCGAGCAGCGTATTGATCATTGTGATGCCGTCAGCTCCGCCTTGTTCCACCGCTTTTGCAAGTTGAACCACATCGGTGACGTTCGGTGACAATTTCACATACACTGGAACGCCCGATACTTCTTTAACCATCCGCGTCAATTCTCTCGCAACGTCTGGGTCTGTCCCGAACGTGATGCCGCCTTGTTTGACGTTCGGACAAGAAATGTTCACTTCCAGTGCATGGACATTCGGCGCTTTCGAAATGGCGCGTGCCACTTCGACATAATCCTCCGCGAGCGATCCTGCAACATTGGCGATGATCGGCACATCGAATTGTTCAAGCCATGGCAGTTCTTCGCCTACCACTTTTTCAAGCCCCGGATTTTGCAGCCCGATGGCATTGAGCATGCCAGATGAGGTTTCTGCAACTCGCGGCGTCGGGTTGCCGAGACGCATCTCGGCGGTCGTCGCTTTGATCATGATCGACCCGAGTTGCGATAGATCATAAAGCTGTGCGTATTCTTTACCGAAGCCGAAGCAGCCGGATGCCGGCATGATCGGATTTTTCAAGTCGAGACCTGGCAGTTGAACGCGTAAATCCGTCATGAAATCACCACCCCTGCTGGAAATACCGGTCCATCTGAACACACTTTGATGTAATCCGTTTCACTTTTCGTCGTCCGGCAAACACACGCAAAGCATGCTCCGATGCCGCAACCCATGCGCTGTTCGTAAGACAAAAATCCTTTTTTCTGCGGATATGCCCATTGCACCGCTTCAAGCATCGGCGTCGGGCCGCAAGAATAATACGTATCGAAATCATTCGGCAAAGCGTTCAAGATATGCGTCACGAAGCCTTCCGTGCCGTGCGAGCCGTCGACGGTGGCGATATGGGTGTCGCCAAGTGCGCGGAATTTGTCTTCGTAAAACACCGCTTCACGGCTTTCAAATCCGAGAATGTGGACTGTTTCCACACCGCGCGCATTGAGTTGCACAGCCAGTTCATAAAGGGGCGGCACACCGATTCCTCCGCCGATTAAATACGCTTTCTGTTCGGCTGCTTCGACCGGAAAGCCGTGGCCGAGCGGGCCGAGCACGTCGAGCGTGTCGCGTTCGGTCTTTCCGGAAAGCAATGTCGTGCCCCTTCCTTCTGCGCGGTAGATCATCGTGAAGCTTGAAGCTTCCTTGTCGATTTTCGCCACAGAGATCGGCCGGCGCAGCAGCGGTTCGAAACTGTCCGCCACGCGCACATGGACAAACTGCCCGGGCTCAGTCATTTCCTGGACTAAGGCTCCTGTGACGGTCAGTTCAAAAATATTCTTTGCGATTTCCTGTTGGGAGACAACAGCCATTTTTTCTTGTTTGATCATACACCTGCCCCCATTTCTTCAGCTTGGAATGTCATCGATTCGATAACACGCAGCATTGCTTCCGCTGTGTCGAGTGAAGTTAAACACGGCACCCCGTTTTCGACCGATTCCCGTCGTATGCGGAAACCGTCGCGTTCCGGCTGCTTGCCTTTCGTCAATGTGTTAATGACGATCTGTGCGTCGCCACTTTGGATGACATCGAGAAGTGTCCGGCCTTCCGCACCGATCTTTCCGACTTCCGCAACCACAATGCCTGCTTCTTCGAAAGCTTGCGCGGTGCCGCCCGTCGCCATAATTTGGTAGCCGATATTTTTAAAACGCTTGGCAAGTCCGATCGCTTCCGTTTTGTCTTTGTCTGCGACAGTCAGAAGTACCGTTCCGTGATCCTGCACTTGCATACCCGCAGCAGCCAAGCCTTTGTACAGCGCTTTTTCCAGCGTGACGTCCTTGCCCATCACTTCACCGGTCGATTTCATTTCCGGCCCGAGTGTGATGTCGACGCGGCGCAGTTTCGCGAACGAGAACACCGGCACTTTGACGTAAACGCCTTTTTTCAACGGTGCGAGCCCCGCTTTGTAGCCCTGGTCGATGATGCTCTGGCCCAAAATCGCTTTTGTCGCGATATTCGCCATCGGAATGCCGGTGATTTTGCTGAGGAACGGCACAGTCCGGCTCGAGCGTGGGTTCACTTCGATGACGTACACTTCGCCTGATGAAATGACGTACTGGATATTGAGCAAGCCGATGATGTTCAAGCCTTTGGCCAGGCGAGTTGTGTAGTCGGTCAGTGTTTCAATGTATTCTTTGGAAATATTTTGAGGTGGATACACCGCGATCGAATCGCCCGAATGGACCCCGGCGCGTTCGATATGTTCCATAATCCCTGGAATCAAGACATTTTCACCATCGCAGATCGCGTCGACTTCAATTTCCTCACCCGTCATATAGCGGTCAACCAACACCGGATGTTCCGGGCTTGCTTCGACGGCATGTTCCATATAATGGATTAAGTCGGTTTCATTATAGACGATTTCCATCGCGCGTCCACCCAGCACATATGACGGACGTACGAGTACCGGATAGCCGATGTCTGTGGCGATCACTATCGCTTCTTCGGTCGATACGGCGGTTTTTCCGAGTGGCTGTGGAATGCCAATTTCATGCAGTGCCGCTTCGAACTTATTGCGGTTTTCTGCACGGTCGATATCTTCGAGAGACGTACCGAGAATCTTCACGCCGTTTTTCTCCAACTTGTCGGCCAAGTTGATGGCTGTCTGCCCGCCGAACTGGACGACGACGCCTTTTGGCTGTTCGAGGTCGATGATGTGCA
The DNA here is from genome assembly GCF_018613655.1 of Planococcus sp. ISL-109. GTDB lineage: Bacteria > Bacillota > Bacilli > Bacillales_A > Planococcaceae > Planococcus. Next base: position 360,857 of record NZ_JAGGPW010000004.1, on the reverse strand, counting down.
TGACGTCTTCAATCGTCAGCGGCTCAAAATACAGCTTGTCGGAAATGGAGAAGTCGGTCGAGACCGTTTCCGGGTTGTTGTTGATGATGATTGCCTCGTATCCTGCTTCTTTGATCGCCCATACCGAGTGTACCGTCGCATAATCGAACTCGACACCCTGTCCGATGCGGATTGGTCCGGATCCAAGAACGATGACACTTTCTTTGTCCGTGCGAATCGATTCGTTTTCGTCTTCGTAGCTGGCGTAGAAATAAGGTGTTTCGGATTCGAACTCGGCAGCACATGTGTCGACCATTTTATAGACCGGCACAAGTTTCTGCTGTTTTCGCCACTGATAAACTTCCTCTTCCGCGGTGTTCCACAATTTGGCGATCGTTCTATCCGCATAGCCCATGCGTTTCGCTTTTCTCGCCGTATCGAAATCAAACGGGTTAGCTTTCAGCACTTCCTCGTAGCGCACAATATTGTCGAATTTCTTCAGGAAGAACAAATCGATTTGGCTCCAGTCGTGGATCGTCTCGATCGTCACGCCGCGTCTGAGTGCTTCGCCGATAAAGAACAACCGTTCGTCCCCTGCTTTGCGGATGCGTTTTTCGATCCATTCGTCGCTCATCGTACCCCCATTTTTCAGCTCCAAGTGGAATTGTCCTGTTTCCAGCGAGCGCACCGCTTTCAGCATCGATTCTTCGAACGTCCGGCCCATCGCCATGACTTCGCCGGTCGCTTTCATTTGCGTGCCGAGGTTGCGTTTCGCCGATTCGAATTTATCGAACGGCCAGCGTGGAATTTTCGATACGACATAGTCCAGTGCCGGTTCAAACGCCGCATACGTGCGCCCTGTCACTGGGTTCATCATTTCACCGAGCGTCAGCCCGACGGCAATTTTTGCTGCCAGTTTGGCGATCGGGTAGCCCGTCGCTTTTGACGCCAGCGCAGATGAACGGCTGACGCGCGGATTCACTTCGATGATGAAGTAATTAAAGCTATGCGGGTCGAGTGCGAGCTGCACGTTGCAGCCGCCTTCGATTTTCAGCGCACGGATGATCTTCAGCGAGACATTGCGCAGCATTTGGTATTCACGGTCCGACAAGGTCTGGCTCGGTGCGACGACAATCGAGTCGCCGGTATGAATGCCGACCGGATCGATGTTTTCCATATTACAGACGACGATTGCGGTGTCTTCCGCGTCGCGCATCACTTCGTATTCGATTTCCTTGAATCCGGCGATCGATTTTTCCAGCAAACATTGCGTCACCGGGCTGTATTTCAGGCCGCTTGCGACGATTTCGCGCAATTGCTCATCGTTATGGCAAATGCCGCCTCCTGTTCCGCCGAGCGTAAACGCTGGGCGGACGATGACCGGATACCCGATGCGTTCAACAAATCTTTTCGCCTCTTCCATATTATGGATGATATCGGACTCCGGTACCGGTTCGCCGAGTTCGTTCATCAAGGTACGGAACAAGTCGCGGTCTTCCGCTTTATGGATGGCTTCCAGTTTTGTCCCTAGTATTTCAATGTCCAGTTCATCCAAAATCCCGGACTCGTCCAGCTCGATCGCCATATTCAGGCCGGTTTGCCCGCCGAGTGTTGCGAGCAGGGCGTCCGGGCGTTCTTTGCGCAAAATGCGGCTGACAAATTCCAAAGTAATCGGTTCGATATACACTTTATCGGCGATTTCCGTATCGGTCATGATGGTCGCTGGGTTGGAGTTGATCAAAATGACGCGGTAGCCTTCCTCTTTCAAGGCGAGGCAAGCTTGTGTACCCGCATAGTCGAATTCTGCTGCTTGGCCGATGACGATCGGGCCGGAACCAATAACGAGGATGCTGTTAATATCTTGTCTTTTAGGCATGTTGTTGCTCCTTCCGCTGTGCGTTCATCATTTCTAGAAATCGGTCGAACAAGTAATTCGAATCTTCCGGTCCTGGTGAGGATTCCGGGTGGTATTGGACAGTAAATGCCGGGTAATCCAAATGTGTTAATCCTTCATTTGTTCCGTCATTGAGTGCGCTATGTGTCACTTTCAAACGCGTTCCTTGCAAAGTTTCTTCGTCAACGGCATAGCCGTGGTTTTGTGAAGTGATTTCGACTTTCCCCGTCACGAGATCCCGAACCGGGTGGTTGCCGCCGCGGTGGCCGAACTTCAATTTGAACGTGTCCGCACCGCACGCGCGTGCGAACAATTGATGGCCGAGGCAAATGCCGAACACCGGCACTTCGCCGATAAGATCGCGCACGACGTCTACGCATTCCGGTACATTTTTCGGATCTCCCGGACCGTTCGACAGCATGACGCCGTCGGGGCCCCATGCAAGAATCTCCTGTGCCGAAGTGTTATGCGGCACAACGATGACATCACATTTGCGTTTCGTCAATTCCCTCAAGATGCCGTGCTTCATGCCGTAATCGATGATTACGACACGCTTGCCGCGTCCAGGGCTTGGGTAAGGACGTGTGATCGACACTTGTGCCACTTGATCGGTCGGCATCACGGTTTCTTTCAACTTATTTGTCACTTGCTCGAAGTCTGGCTCTTCGCCAGCTGCTGTCAAGACGCCTTTGATCGAGCCGTTGACGCGGATGAGGCGTGTCAGTTTTCGCGTATCGATCCCGGATATTCCGGGAATGCCTTTTTTTCTCAACAATTCGTCAATACTCATGGTGCTCCTGAAGTTCGACGGAAACTCTGCCGCTTCCCGGACGACCATCCCTTTCACTGCCGGGTCGATCGATTCGAAATCATCGCTGTTGATGCCGTAGTTGCCGATAAGTGGATAAGTCATTGTGACGATCTGCCCGCAATAAGATGGATCGGACAAGATTTCCTGATAGCCGGTCATACTCGTGTTGAACACCACTTCCCCGACCGATGCTTCTTCACTGCCGAATGCTTCCCCGTCGAATACCGTACCGTCCTCTAAGATCAAATAACGTTTCATCAGTTTTCCTCCTGCCATACGATGTCACCGCCGAAAATGGTCATAACTGGCCAGCCGGTGCAAGTTTGTCCGCCAAATGGTGTGTTGGTGCCTTTGGAAAGAAAATCTTCCGTGTGGATCTCCTGTTGTTTGTCCAAATCGAGCAGCACTAGATCTGCTGCTTGGCCCGCTTCGATCTTGCCGTAAGGAAGGCCGAACACATCCGCCGGCTTTTTCGTTATCCAGTCAATCAATTGCTGGAGCGTCCATTTACCGCTCTGGACAAATTCTGTGTAAAGAAGCGGGAATGCCGTTTCAAATCCGACGATGCCGAATGGCGCTTTTTCCATGCCGTTCGCCTTTTCCTGTGCAATATGAGGTGCATGGTCCGTTGCGATAAAATCAAGTGTGCCGTCGAGCAATCCGGCGTGCAGCGCGTCGAAATCTTCTTTTGCACGCAGCGGCGGGTTCATTTTGTAGTTTGCGTCGTCTCCCGGGATGTCGTCTTCTGTCAGCAGCAAGTGATGAGGCGTCACTTCCGCCGTTACGCGGACACCTGCTTTTTTCGCATCGCGGATAACGCGTACCGATTCCTTCGTGCTGACGTGGCAAACATGATAATGGGCGCCGGCTGCTTCTGCCAGCAGGATGTCGCGCGCGATATGGACCGATTCTGCAACGGACGGGATGCCCGGCAGACCGAGTTCGCGGCTTCTTTTGCCGTCATGCATAACGCCTCCGTAGATCAAGCTATTATCTTCGCAGTGAGCGACGACTGGCATATCGAGTGTAGCTGCTTCTTTCATCGTTTCGAACATCATCCCCGCTTCCTGGATGCCGACGCCGTCGTCGGTGAACGCGAACGCGCCATGTTCTTTCAATTCTTTCAAATTGGTCCGTTCTTTGCCTGCTTCACGGATCGTGATGGATGCATACGGCAAAACCCGAATGAGCGCATTTTTGTCGATCAGTGCGTTGACATGATCAAGATTTTCTTTCGTGTCCGGTACAGGGCGAGTGTTCGGCATTGCGCAAATCGTCGTGTAGCCTCCGCGCGCTGCTGATTTCGTGCCGCTTTCGATTGTTTCTTTTTGCTCTCCCCCCGGTTCACGCAAATGGACGTGGACATCCACAAATCCCGGTGCGATCATTCGGCCTTTGCCGTCGATTTCGATTTCGCCTTGCGATTTCAAGCCTTCGCCGATCTCTGCAATCTGGCCATCCTTAATGCGGATGTTGGCCTCCTGCAGTTGTTCTCCGTTTAACATTTTTACATTTTTAATGAATAATCCCATCTCAATCTCTCCCTTTCATTGCATATTCGAGTACTGCCATCCGGACGAACACGCCGTTGGCCATTTGCTTGAAGATCCGCGAGCGTTTGCACTCGACAAGCGAGTCCGCAATTTCAACGCCGCGATTGATCGGTGCAGGGTGCATGATGATAGCACTTTTTTTCATTTTCCGCTCCCGCGCTTCGGTCAGCCCAAACTCTTTATGGTAGCGTTCTTTGGAAAACAAGGCCGATACGGCGTGGCGCTCGTGCTGCACACGGAGCATCATGACGACGTCTGTTGCGCCGAGCAGCGCATCCAAATCGTCCGTCGTTTCGTAATCGCCGCTCCACTCGGCTGGGCAGACGAAGCTGACTGTTGCGCCGAGCTGCTTTAACGCCGCGGCGTTCGATTTTGCAACGCGGCTGTGGGCAATGTCGCCGACGATCGTGACGTGGATTCCTTCGATGCGCCCGAACTCTTGATGGATAGTGTAAAGATCGAGAAGCGATTGTGTCGGATGCTGCCCTGAGCCGTCGCCTCCGTTGATGACCGCGACATGGCATCCTGTTAGCTGCTGGTAATATTCTTCTTCTTCGTGGCGGATGATAACCGCACGGACGCCGATCGCTTCCATCGTTTTAACTGTATCATACAAGGTTTCCCCTTTTATAATACTGGAGAAGGCGGATTCAAACGGTAGCACGGATAACCCCAGCCGGTGTTCGGCCATTTCAAAGCTCATTTTCGTCCGCGTGCTCGGTTCGAAAAACAAATTGACGACCGCGCCTTCAAGTTCTGCTTGTTCACCTTGTTCAAACTGTTCCGCGCGCTTCAGCAAGTTCATGATCTGTTCGTTTTGGAGTCCGTTCATCGATAATAGATTCGGCAATTCCCTCACGCCCCTTTCGTTGACTGTACAAAAATACACCTTCCCAGGGGCAGGAAGGTGTAAGGAAATAAGGCCTGCTGCGCCTCTTTTCCAATAACCCTTTCCATGCCTCTCGGGACATTCCTTAAAAGGTAAATTTATTCAGTTCCGTCATCCAATTCCTGTTTGTTGAGTCCCGGTAAAATCAAGTTCAACAGCACCCCGACAATGGCAGCGAGTGCCATACCTTCGATGACGAAAGTTTCGCTGAATTCCAGTTTCGCGCCGCCGATCCCGATGACCAGAATGACTGAAGAGATGACCAAGTTGCGGTTGTTGCCGAAATCAATGCCGTTATCGACGAGCATGCGCATGCCCGATGAAGCGATAATGCCGAACAGCAGGATTGAAATCCCACCGAGCACTGCTGTTGGAATCGTGTCAATGACCGCCATCAACTTTCCGAAGAAAGAAAACAAGATGGCGAATACCGCGGCGCCGACAATGACGTAGACGCTGAAAACTTTCGTAATGGCCAGTACGCCGATGTTCTCGCCGTACGTTGTTTTTGGCGGCCCACCCATTAGTGAGGAAATGAAGGTCCCGAGTCCGTCTCCGAGAATCGAGCGGTGAAGGCCAGGATCTTTTATGTAGTTGCGGTTAACGATTTTTCCGAGCACGAGCTGATGTCCGATATGTTCAGAGATGGTGACAATCGCGATTGGCACCATGACGAACAGTAATGTCGGCGTCACTTGAAACGAATAGTCTATGCCCGGCACGAGAAAGTCCGGCACTTGGAACCAGCTTGCGGCGCCGATCGGGCTAAAGTCGATGATGCCGATCAAGGTGGAGTATACATATCCGACGATGATACCGATCAAGATCGGCATGAGCGAAATGATGTTCTTGAAGTAAATATTGCAAATGATGGCGGTGGTGAGTGTGACGAGTGCGGCCGAGAAATGCAGCAAGCTGTATTCGGAGCCGCCGTCTGCTGTCGGAATATTCATCGCCATATTGACCGCTGTGCCCGACAGTGCAAGCCCGATGACGATGATGACTGGGCCGACGACAATCGGAGGCAACAGTTTCATGAGCCACTGATAACCCGTCTTCCAGATGACTAGTGAGACGATTGCGTAGACGAGCGAGACGAACATGGCACCGATCATCGCCGATCCGATGCCGCCTGATTCTGTTGCAATCTGTATCGGGACGATAAAGGCGAACGATGACCCGAGGTATGCTGGAACTTTAAACTGTGTGATCAAGACGAAAATGATGGTGGCGATGCCACTTGTCAAAAGCGCGATTGCAGGACTCAAGCCTACAAGCTGCGGCACGAGGATTGTTGCGCCGAACATGGCGAACATATGCTGCAGGCTGAGGGAAATCCATTGCCCCGATTTTGGTTTGTCGTGAATATCTAAAATGGCATTGCTCAAGCTGTTTCTCCCCTGTCTCTATAATCTCTAGTTGTTAATCGTGGATTGTGACGCGGTCGGTATTGTCGCTTTCAGCCATTTCGACCACAATCCGTTCTTCGCTCGATGTCGGAATGTTTTTTCCGACATAATCGGAGCGGATCGGCAATTCCCGATGTCCCCGGTCGATCAGCACCGCCAGCTGGATCTGTGCCGGACGCCCGAGGTCCATGACCGCGTCCATCGCTGCGCGAACTGTACGCCCCGTATACAGCACATCATCGACTAGGATGACTTTCATATCTTTAATACTGTGGGCGATGTCGACTTGCTGGACGAGCGGTTCTTGACTAGGATTTTTCTGGCTGAGATCGTCCCGGTAAAGCGTGATGTCCAGTTCGCCGGTCAAAATGGGCTTGCCTTCGATTTGCTCGATTTTCTCAGCGAGCCGCTTGGCGATGAAGGCGCCGCGTGTTTTAATGCCGACTAAAATGCATTCGTCAATTCCTTTATTGCGCTCAATGATTTCATGGGCAATCCGTGTGATGGCACGGCCAATGGCTTTGTCATCGAGAATATCCGCTTTTTCTGCCATGATTTCCACTCCTTATCGCTCGTTTCGTTGTTTGTGCATGAAAAAACCCTCCGCCAAAGAGGCGAAGGGTATAGATGCGCAGTAAAAAAACCTTCCGGAAGACACACTTCCGGCTTTGCGATTATCCCTTTTCAGCCTCTCTGGACTGTTCTTAAAGGTGATGCGTATTGAGTTTTTGACTGGTCTTAGTATAAAGAACAGCAGTGAAACTTGTCAACCCTCTTCGCGAAGTGTTTCAAGCAATGCTTCGAATTCTGCCGGCAGCGGAGCGGAAAACTCCATATATTCCTTGCTGCGAGGATGGATAAAACCGACCACTCCAGCATGAAGTGCCTGTCCGCCGATATCCATTGTTTTTCTCGGTCCGTATTTTGGATCGCCGACAAGCGGGAATCCGATATATCGCAGATGGACGCGGATTTGATGCGTCCGGCCGGTCTCCAAGCGGCATTCTACCAGTGTGAAATTACCGAAGCGTTCGAGCACCGTAAAATGCGTCACCGCATGTTTGCCTTTATCGACAACGGCCATTTTCTGGCGCTCTTTCGGGTCTCTGGCAATCGGTGCTTCAATGGTGCCTTTATCATGCGCAATATGCCCATGAACCAGTGCCACGTATTTGCGCGTAACCGTTTTTTCGACCAGCTGGTCTACTAAAGATGCGTGTGCCATGTCATTTTTGGCTACCATCAACAAGCCTGAAGTGTCTTTATCGATCCGGTGGACAATTCCCGGGCGTGCAATTCCGTTAATGCCAGATAAATCCGTGCAGTGGTACATAAGTCCGTTCACAAGCGTTCCGTTCGCGTGGCCAGGTGCCGGGTGAACGACCATGTCTTTCGGTTTATTGACGACGAGTACATCCTCATCTTCATAGACGATATCAAGATCCAGGTCTTCCGGTTCTACGTCCAATTCTTCGAGCAAAGGCGGTGTGATAATGATTCCATCACCTATGCGGACTTTATAATTCGGTTTCACCGTTTCGCCGTTCACTTTAATCGCGCCATCTTTGACCCAATTGCTGATTTGGGACCGTGACCAGTCTTCATCAATAGCAGAGATCACTTTATCAATCCGGTCGCCTGCTTGTTCTTCTGTAATGTGTATCGTTAGCTCTTCCATTATTAAGACACCTTTTTCTTTTGTTGTTTTTCATCCATGATTACATAAACGATCATTAAGACGACACCAATGGTCAATGCAGCATCCGCCACATTGAAGATCGGAAAATCATAATTAATTACTGGAATCAGCACATCGACAAAATCGACGACTTCGCCTCGGTACATGCGGTCAATAAAATTGCCGATCGCGCCTCCCAACAGCACCATTAGCGAAAGCTGGAACAACGGCTGTCCCCCGGCATGTTTGTGGAAATAATACAGAATCGCCACGATGACGACGATTGTGATGATCGCAAACAGCCACATCTGCCCTTCAAGCATCCCCCACGCCGCGCCGCGGTTGCGGTGGGAAAGCCAGCCAAGATACGGCTCGAGCACCGGGATACGCTCGCCGAGCTCCATATTTTTGACGACTAGCCACTTGGTCCATTGATCCAGCGCGATAATAAGTAAAGCAATTCCATAATAAATCACTCATATTTCCCCCGTCATTCATCAGTCTATTCATTTTAACACAGAGCAGCCGAAAAAAGAAAAAGTCCGAAAACCGGAAAGCCGGCTTTCGGACCGTTGACACTTAAGCAAATTCGATTTCGACGACTTCTGCACAGCGCGGACAAAGCTCCGGATGCGCATCAAACTGTCCGATTTCTTTTGAAATTGTCCAGCAGCGGCCGCATTTCTCGCCTTGTGCTTTCTCGACAACAACTGACACTTCATCGAGAGCCAATGCGTTTTCAGGTGCTTGTTCTTTCGTTCCACCAAACGCGTACTCGGAGACGATGAACAATTGTGCAAGATTCGAATCGATGGCCGGCAATAAAGTCGCCATTTCTTCGCTGCCATAAACAGTCACTTTCGCTTCCAGAGATTTACCGATCGTCTTCAAAGCACGCGCTTCTTCCAGCGCTTTCAAGACATCGTCGCGGACGTCCATGAAACGGCTCCATTTCGCTTCCAACTCAGCGAATTCCGGACGTTTTTGCACTTCCGGGAAATCCGTCAACTGAACGCTTTCTTCTGATGCAAAGCTCAAATACGACCACATTTCATCCGCTGTGTGCGGCAGGATCGGTGATGACAGCTTGACGATTGCCATCAAACTGTCGAACATAACCGTCTGCATCGCACGGCGGTGCGGATGATCGGCGCGTTCGATGTAGACGACGTCTTTTGCGACATCTAGGTAGAACGAGCTGAGATCATTTGCACAGAAGCTGTTCAGCGCAAGATACACAGAGGAGAACTCATAGTTTTCATAGCCGCTGCGCGCCGTATCGATTAGTTTCTGCAATTTCATGACCATATACTGATCCATTTCACGCATTTCTTCAAACGGCACGCGATGCACTGTTTCATCAAAGTCCGCCAAGTTGCCGTGAAGGAATTTCAACGTATTGCGGATTTTCCGGTACACTTCAGACACTTGCTTGAAGTTATCATCTGATACTCTTACGTCAGCCGTATAGTCGACAGAAGAAACCCATAGGCGCAGGATATCAGCGCCCATTTGGTTCATGACTTTAGCTGGTACGATGACGTTGCCGAGTGATTTGCTCATTTTGCGGCCATTGCCGTCCAATGTGAAACCATGGCTCAAGACGCCTTTATATGGCGCGATGCCGTTGATTGCGACGCTGGTCGTCAGGGATGAGTTGAACCAGCCGCGGTATTGGTCGGATCCTTCGAGGTAAAGGTCAGCCGGATATTGCAGGTCTTCCCGTTCATCAAGCACTGCTTGGTGGGACGATCCCGAATCGAACCAAACGTCCATGATGTCCATTTCTTTTGTAAAAGTGTTGTTCGGGCTGCTCGGGTGCGTGAAGCCTTCCGGCATTAATTCCGCCGCGCTGCGCTCGAACCAGATGTTTGAACCGTGTTCGCGGAACAGATCCGCAATATGCGCAATTGTTTCTTCTGTAATGATCGGGTCACCGTTTTCCGCATAGAACACCGGAATTGGAACGCCCCACACACGCTGGCGGGAAATGTTCCAGTCACCGCGGTCGCGCAGCATATTGTAAAGTCGTGTCTCACCCCATGCAGGTGTGAACGTTGTTTCTTTGATTGCTTTCAAAATCTGCTCGCGGAACGCGTCGATCGATACGAACCATTGCGCCGTCGCCCGATAAATTACCGGCTTTTTCGTGCGCCAGTCGTGCGGATAGGAGTGTGTGATGAAAGATAATTTTTCCAACATGCCCGACTCGTCCAAAGCTTCGGTAATCGATTTGTTCGCTTTGTCGTAGAACTCGCCTTCAAATCCTGGCGCTTCTTCCGTCATGATACCGCGCTCATCGACCGGGCACAATACGTCCAAGCCGTATTTCTTGCCGATCAAGAAGTCATCTTCACCATGTCCTGGTGCTGTGTGAACGCAGCCTGTACCGGAATCCGTCGTAACGTGTTCGCCGAGCATAACCAGTGACGTTCGGTCATATAATGGGTGTTTCGCTAAAATATGCTCGAGTTCCTGTCCTTTAAGAGTCCGGACCACTTCGTAATCTGTCCAGCCGATTTCTTTTGCCACTTCTTCGACCAAGTCTTTTGCGACCACATACACCGAACCACCTTGCGCGATTTCTGCATAGTCCAAATCAGCATGCACGGAAATACCAAGGTTTGCGGGAATGGTCCACGGCGTCGTCGTCCAGATGATTAGCTTGGTGCCTTCTTCCAATACACCTTTGCCATCTGTAACTGGGAACGATACATAAATCGATGGGGATTTTTTATCGTGATATTCGATTTCCGCTTCTGCCAGTGAAGATTCACTTGAAGGGGACCAGTAAACCGGCTTCAAGCCTTTATAGATATAGCCCTTGTTGGCCATTTTACCGAATACTTCGATTTGGCGTGCTTCGTAGGAAGGCTTTAATGTCACATACGGGTTTTCCCAATCACCGCGCACACCGATCCGTTTGAACTGAGAACGTTGGCTGTCGATTTGTTCGTATGCATACTCTTCACAAAGCCTGCGGAATTCCGCCAAAGACAATTCTTTGCGGTTGACGCCTTTATTCGCCAGCGCCTGCTCGATCGGCAAACCATGTGTGTCCCAACCAGGAACATACGGAGCATGGAATCCCATCATCGAACGCGAACGGACGATCATGTCTTTCAGGACTTTGTTCAAGGCGTGGCCCATATGAAGATCGCCGTTTGCATATGGCGGTCCATCGTGAAGAACGAAGAACGGGCGGCCTTTCGTGCGGTCTTGAACTCTCTTATATATATCCATTTCTTCCCATTTCTTTTGCATTTCAGGTTCCCGGTTCGGCAGATTGCCGCGCATAGGAAATTCGGTTTTCGGCATCAATAACGTATCTTTGTAATCCATTTCCATTCCTCCTGTAGGCATAATAAAAAGCCCCCATCCCTGGAAAGGGACGAGAAGCTCGCGGTACCACCCTTGTTGCAGCGCTATGCTGCCACTCTGAACACCGTAACGTGGCGACGACGGAATCGGCTACTGTCTTTCACCGGTCCAGCTCAGGAGTGATATTCCAAAACGGCTCCAATGCCAGGCTTTCACCGCCCCCGGCTCGCTTCATCGGATTTCCGCTTTGTACTGTCTCCTTCAATGCGTTTGTAAGTATGTCGTAATTATAGAAGTAGAATAGATTACAGTCAAGGACGGGCTTATTCCTTCGCTGCGGTCTCAGCTTCATTTTTTTCGATTTGTTCCAGATTGTCAGTGTCCAAATCGTATTCAAGCAATGTGTTCCAATCTTCTGTTTCGATCAAATCCAATTGCGCTTCTACGAGCATTTTGAAGCGGTTTCGGAAAATCTTCGACTGCTTTTTCAGCTCTTCGATTTCCGTTGCGATGCGGCGCGCTTTGACCAAAGATTCGTTGACGATGCGATCTGCATTCTTTTCCGCTTCCTGAACAATCAGGTCCGCTTCTTTCTGGGAATTGCGGCGCACTTCTTCTGACGCTTCCTGTGCTACAAAAATAGATTTCTGCAAAGTGGATTCCAAATTCGTGAAATGGCCCATGCGCTCATCTGTCGACTTCATGCGCTCTTCCATTTGTGTTTTTTCTTTTAATACTTTTTCATAATCCTTCATAATCTGTTCGAGGAATTCATTGACCTCATCTTCTTGATAACCGCGGAATGCGCGGCTGAACTCTTTATTGTGTATATCTAGTGGTGATAAAGGCATCGTATCTCTCCTTACTCTCTTCATTATTAATCTCATTATACCGTTCATGACGAGAAATTTCAGTATTATTCAGCACTTTCATTGCTGTTTTATTTTTTAAGTTCCAATTTGCCGACTAGCAGGCGGATTTTGTCTTTTTTCGTCCGTCCTTCGATTGCTTGGATTTGCACACGGCCAAGCCCGCGTGCTGACATTAGATCGGATTCGTGCAGCTCAAACGACACTTGCTCTTGAATTGACCAATTCACTTTCACTTTGCCGCCGTTGATCAGGCCAGCCGCTTTTTGCCGGGAAATTTTATAAACTGAACTCATGACCGCATCAAGCCGCAGTGAACTGACCGTGTGTGCTTCTTCGATCCATTCTTCGATTACAGGCAGATAAGCCGACGAATCCACCACTTCTTCTAGTTGTACTTTAACTTTTCCGGCGCTGATGAAGTTAGCTCGCAAATACGGCGCGACTTCTTCCATCACCGCAAGCTGCACGCGTCCTTCTCCTATGCGGATATCTCCAAACTTCCCCCGCTCCAGCCCAAGAGACATGAGCGCACCGAGAATATCCGGATGCTTTAATGAGACGAACTTGATCGGGTAGCGCAGCTCGAACATCGTAATTTGAAAATCATCTTCTGACGGAACGTAATATGCCGGGTGCAGAAGGACGCGCTGCCGCTCTGCCTGTTCAAATAATCCTGAAGCGGCCATTTGGACATCTCTTGAGCCGATGAGGGATTGGATGATAAAGCGTTGGCGCGGGTCTAGAAAATCGGTGAGCTTCGGTGCATACATATCTTCTACGTCACGCAACCAATCGTTTGCTTGTTCGATGAATTGTTGTTCATCTTTACGGAAATGCTGAAATATCTCTTCCATAGTCGTACCCTCCGGTTCTAGAATTTGTGCACCATCCATTCTTTGTGCAGTCAAATAAAAAAGACAGAGAAACTAGTTTCTCCATCTTCCTACAGCGGCGCGTCAACCGGTCTCATATTATCAGAGAAAATAATTAACCAACGTGACGATTCCTTGGCTGGCAAGGCTCAAAGTGAAAATTGCCACAATCGGTGAAATGTCGATCATGCCGATTGGCGGAATAAAACGGCGGAAAATGTCCAAATATGGATCAGTAATCCGGGAAATCATCTGTCCGAATGCAGATTCCTTAATGCTTGGAACCCAGCTCATGAACACACTGACAATCAGGATATAGAAATAAATATTAATAGCACCTAACAGTAAATTTACAAGAAGAATCATTCGTTTTAAGCACCTTTCTTATTGTTGATCATCGTGATAGTAATCCGAGATGGCGCCATCCACTTCCACTGTGTCCGGCACGCACAGGAAAATATCAGTTCCGATGCGTTGGATATCTCCTCCGAGGGCATAAACGGTACCGCTTAGGAAATCGATGATGCGAAGAGCCTGGTCCCGTTCGATGCGCTGAAGATTGACCACGACGGCCTGTTTGTTTTTAAGGCTTTCCGCAATATCTTGCGCTTCTGCATAAACGCGCGGTTCTGCCAGGCTGACTTTAGATGAAGATGCAGCTGAATTCTGCAAATTGACAATATTTTGCACGGTAGGTTCCTCCACTTTTTCACGGCGTTCTTTCACTGGTTTCGATGTTTTCTGCACTTTCGCCTGCGCTTCTACAGCTGCTGCCGGCTTTTCATAGCGTTGGACAGGGCGCTGCTTGCGTTCTTCTTGTACAGGTTCTTCTTCGTATTCATCCAGATAGAAGAAGTTTTTGAATTTATCTTTCATGTTCATCTTTGTGCCTCGCTTTCCGACCCCACTAATGCCGTGCCGACACGGACAAATGTTGCGCCTTCTTCGGCGGCGATCAGATAATCATTGGACATGCCCATCGACAGTTCAGTGCAAGGGGCGTGCTGCCATTGTTTTTCTGCAATTTGGTGTTGAAGTTTTTTTAATCCTTTAAAAGTAGTGCGCACTAAGCTTTCATCTTCGGTGTTTGGTGCCATCGTCATCAAACCGACCACTTGAATTTTGTCATAGTCCTTGAGGAATTCGATAAAAGCGGGCACTTCTTCCGGAGAAAATCCACTTTTGGAGTCTTCACCGGAAACATTGACTTGAACAAAACATTTCACTGGTTTGCTGGCTCGCTTTTGAATTTCTTTCGCTAGGCTCAGACGATCCAATGAATGCAAGTAATCGATGAGATCGATCACTTCTTTGACTTTTCGCGACTGAAGTGCTCCGATATAATGCCATGCGACATCGCCTTCAACCTCGGCTTTTTTTTGCTTAAGCCCTTCAGGACGATTTTCCCCGATATGGCGTATACCTGCATCCACTGCTTCTTGAGTGGTGACGGTTCCAACTTGTTTTGTCACTGCGACAATCTCAATGCCGCTTCGGATTTGGTTTAATTTATTGGTCATTTCTTCAAACTTCGGTTTAATCGTTCTCATATGCTCACAACTTTTCTATAGACGTTCAATTTATTGTACCAAGACAAGACCGAATTATCAATTCAGCTAATCATGAAATCCACGGAGCGTCGGTTTTTTCCAAAAAAAATTGACTGAACCGTGACAAGGCTTGTCATTTCACCTTGCTCCAGTTCGGTTCAATCGGTTTCTAAAAAAAACCAACTGCCTAGTCGGCAGCTGGTTTTTGGATTAACGGCGCTTCTGTCTGTTGCGCAGGAAGGTCGGGATATCAAGTGCATCTTCACTTTGTTTATCCTGGCGCTGCGGCTCTTGGTTGTAATGAGGAGTCTGTTCCTCGCGGCGTTGCTGTTGCTCTTCACGGCGCGCTTCACGAATCGTAGGTGCCGGATTTTGCTGCTGGATGGATTGGATGCGGTTTGCGTTCAATCCAGAACCACGTGGCGCACGTCCAGCTGGGCTCAATGTTTCTTCGTTGAAGCCAGTAGCGATAACCGTTACTACGATTTCATCTTTCAAGTTATCGTTGATGACGGAACCGAAAATCATGTTCACTTCTTCGTCAGAAGCGGATGCAACGATATCAGCAGCTTCTTGGACTTCATACAAGCTCAAATTAGAACCGCCTGTAATGTTCATAAGAACACCTTTTGCTCCGTCAACCGAAACTTCCAGCAATGGGCTGGAAACTGCTTTCTTCGCAGCTTCAGCCGCACGGTTTTCGCCTGAAGAGACACCAATCCCCATAAGTGCAGAGCCTTTGTTCGACATAATTGTTTTTACATCGGCAAAGTCAAGGTTGATAAGTCCAGGAACCGCGATCAAGTCAGAGATCCCTTGAACACCTTGGCGCAGGACGTTATCCGCTTCACGGAATGCTTCGAGCATCGGCGTGTTTTTGTCGACGATTTCAAGAAGGCGGTCGTTTGGAATGACGATTAATGTATCAACCGACTCTTTCATTGTTGCGATGCCGCCGATTGCTTGAGTCGAACGCTTGCGTCCTTCAAACGTAAACGGACGGGTCACGACGCCAACTGTCAAAGCGCCAAGTTCTTTCGCGATTCCGGCGATCACCGGAGCTGCTCCAGTTCCTGTCCCGCCGCCCATACCGGCAGTAACGAAAACCATATCCGCTCCGCGCAAAGCTTCTTCGATCTGTTCTTTGCTTTCTTCTGCTGCTTTTTTCCCGACATCAGGGTTTGCACCAGCACCGAGGCCACGCGTCAATTTCCCACCGATTTGCAGGCGGGTCTCCGCTTTCGACAAGTTCAATGCTTGCGCATCAGTGTTGACTGCGATGAAATCCACACCTTGAACTCCATGCTCGATCATGCGGTTTACAGCGTTGTTTCCGCCGCCACCGACACCAATGACTTTAATTACGGCTAATGCATCGATATTTGTATCAAATTCCAACATTCTGTTTCCTCCTAAGATTGCTCAGCTTTTAACACATAAGCCGGACACAATGATGATTTTATTCAAAAAAACGATCAAACATTTTTTTGGCTTTGCTGACGACACCTTCGTTATCCTCTTTCGGTTGCTTTGGCTGTTTTTGCTTTTTCGGCTGCTGATCAACATACTCCGCTTTCGGGGAATGTGCAGCGGCTGAACCGTGGCCGACATTGCCATAGAACAAATCTTCAGCATATGCGTATTGGATCAAGCCGACCGCTGTCGTGTATTGCGGTTCACGAACACCGATAAATTCCGGCGTGAACAACCGGACGCGGCTTTGAAGGATGCTGCGCGCGAGCTCTGGAAGCCCATCCATTTTTGCCATGCCACCTGTCAACACGACACCGCCCGGCAGTTCTTCAATGCCAAGACGATATAGCTCATCCAAAATCAATTCGAAAAGTTCTTCCATGCGAACCCCGATTATTTCAGATATGTATTTTTGGCTATACTGTTCTCTGGAATCTGAACCGATAACCGGCACTTCGAATACTTCCTCTTCGGATGCATCGTCAAAAAATGCATGGCCGTGTTCAAGCTTGATTTTTTCAGCCTGCTCTGTCGGGGTTTTCAAGACGATCGATAAGTCTTTCGTTACGTGATCGCCGCCGACCGGAATGACCGATGCTGCACGTAAATAACCGTCACGGAACACTGCAATAGATGTTGAACCTCCGCCGATATCGATGCAAGCGGTGCCATGGTTTTTTTCGTCTTCAGTAAGCGCATAGCTTCCTGCAACTAATGGCTGGACATAAATCTCACGGATTTCGAGACCAGCTCGCTCTACGCAGCGCAATACATTGTGCAATACAGTTTTTGAAGTCGTCACCATTGTACCATCCATTTCAAGACGGATGCCGATCATGCCGCGAGGATCTTTAATTTCACCGAGATGATCAACGACATATTCTTCCGGAATGATGTTTACGAGTTCCCGATCAGGTGGAATCGACATGACTTGAGCAGCTTCGAGCACCCGCTCGAGGTCTTCGTCCGTGATTTCCCGGTTTTCGCTGTTGACTGCGACAATCCCTTTTACCGGCTGCAATGCCACTTGATTGGCTGGAATGCCCAGTACCACTTCGTGGATTTCTTTTCCGATCATACGCTCTGCTTGGTCGACCGCTTTTTTGATGGACTGCACTGTTGCATCTATATCAACAATCGCGCCTTTTTTGATTCCATTGGATTTGACGTTGCCTACGCCGATGACGTGCAACGACTTATTGGTCATTTCCCCAATCAATACTTTAACGGAGGAAGACCCAATATCTAAACTTACATATAATTCTGATTGACTCAACTCGTGGCACCTCCCTTTAAAACTTCTCTATATTACATTCTATTGTAAAATACACACCTTGTCTAAGTAAAATAGCGAAACTTAGAAAATTTTCCTGCAATTTCTCATTTTGCTTCACTTAACCTCTTTTTTCAGTCCATTTTGCCAGCAGCAGGCGGCGGATCACCGCAATGTTCTGGAACAGGCGCACACCGAAAGCAAAAATCGCCGCCAAATATAAATCTACACCGAGATGAACACCGAGAAAAGCGAGGCCTGCAGCCAGCACAATATTAAAGAAGAATCCGGAGACGAAAACTTTATCGTCGTAAACTTGCTGCAAATGCGCTCGAATGCCGCCAAATAATGTATCCAGTGAAGCCAGGACCGCGATGGACAAATAACTGGCGTATTCCGGCGGGATTTGAACATCGGTAAGCAAACCAAGCGAAATGCCGAGAAGCAGGCCAAGGATTGAAATCCACATAAATTACTCCTCCTCTAGTGCTTCAAGATGTGCTGCGCTCCAGTCCTCTCCAAATGGCGGGAGCGTCAACTGTTCTTGCGGTTCCGAAACGGCGATTGTTAAATCGTCTATGTAAAAATCATCATGTATTTCAGAAGCCGTTAAATGGCTAAAAAGTTTCCGTGTCTCCTCCATATTGCCAGTTGTAATCTCAATAGCAAAAGGAGGAGTTGAAATCCGTTCCCCATTAACGGTCGTGTAGCCATTGATATCACGGATGGCCGTCGTATTGATTATGCGCTGGCCGCTGATCGTCATTTCAATGCTATTGAAGCGATTGATTTCATTTACGAGACGGATGAGCAAGTCTGGCGGAATTTCCATGATGTCAGTTCCCATGGCAACCGCTTCAAGGGACGGCCTGACCTCGAGTGTAATCCCTGACCCTGTCACTTCAGTAAGCCCTGCTAAAATCCGTAGTTCCTCAACCGTTTCTTGTAAAATATTTTCAGGATCTTCTGCTGCTTCTCCTGTATATTTTCCAAGCGTCTCATCCAATAAACTGATTTCCGACAAAAGCTCTGAATGGATTTGCTTTTCCCTGGACAGCTCTTGGCGGATTTCCCACGTATCACGCGTGTCGCGCGTATCGCTGGTATTGATTGTATTGTATTGTGTAGCGACCATAAACCCGATGACAAAAAGAATCACAGTAAAACGGCTCAATATTCGCTTTTTCATTGCACGTCCTCCTGTTCCCTATTCCGACAATAAGGCCGGCATGCGGATATCGAGACCTTCATCCAGTGTCACTATAATATTGTCGTTGACGAGCTGGTCTTGGACACCGCCCGCTAATTGCATCGAAGCAGTCAAAACGTCCGGGCTGCCGATCGCTTCAATGGTAAACGGGGCAGGGTGCTGCACCCCATCCACCATGATTACGGGGCCGGTGCAAACGATATTGGAGTTGCCATGGATACGCTGGCCGTTGACCGCTATCGCTTCCGCTCCAGAGATATACAATTCATTGATCACTTGGAACACATGGCTTTCATGAACAATGTAATCATTCGGATTGACGTAGTCCGCGCTGTAGTCCCCATCTTGCAATGTGACTTTCAAGCCGCTGCCTTTAACTGGAACAAGCCCGAGGAAGCGTCGCAGTTCTTCCGCCTCCCGGGCATATGCCGTATAATCTTCTTCCCCGTCCGTTACAGAGCGCTCGAATTCTTGCACAGCGCCCTGTTTGCCGGACAGTTCTTCCCTCAGCTCTTTATTGCGTTCTTGCTGCTCGATCAATTCTTTCCGGTATTGCTCTTTTTGTTCGAAAAACGTGCCGCCGCTAAAATCGTTTTCTGCTTCACGCTGATTCGATAAGCTGTATGAATAAGCCATAATAAACCCGAGAACAAGAAAAACTAACGAAAAAATGATGGATTTACTGATGCTTTTCCGATCATTCCTCTTCGGCATCTTCAAAATCCACACCCGCTTCCGGCAATCCAAATACATCATTATAGGAACGGAAATAAATGCCGACTTCCATGTCGATGATGCCTTTTTGCTCTTCAAGCTGTGCTGTGACCGACGGATAATAATTGATCTTCTCCGCCAGTGTCGATAGGATAGCTTTGATTTCATTGCCATCATTCATGTAAATCGTAATATAATCCGCACGCTCTTCCTCTGGATCCAAAATGATTTGTGAAATGAGGTTTTGCACTTCCGGTTCCGTTTGGACCAATTGTTCCACGAGTGCTTCCCGTTTCGCTTCATCTTCAAAATTTAAAAATATCGGACCCTTGATATTGGTTACCGGCTGATTAAGCACCACGCCGTTCGAGAGAACCACCTGATAACTATTGCCTTGATCCAAATACCCCATTTCAACAAATTCCTCAATTTCAATTTCGACAGAGGTCAGCCATTTTTTTTGGACGGATGCTGTTTCAACCCATTCCAACGCCTCAATATGCTGTTCGATTTCTTCGCTATCAAATGACCACATCGAATCTCCAACCTCCAATGTGCTCGCTTGCTCATAGCTTTCCCCATCAAATAATTCGGCACCTGTTACGTCAATTGACTGAATTTCACTATACGTGGACTGGCTGTATAAGAGCACTAGCAACAAAGAAACGAAAATGAACAGCAATGCAGCAAACTTGCGGTTCGTTCTTTTTCTTCGCCGCTCCCGGAGCGTTGGAATGCGTTCTTCGATGTCTATAACTTTGTCCATAACCGCCGCTCCTTCGTATTATTCGTTCGCGTCTGTGTGTCTTTGGACTGCGTCGATAAATGCATCACCGCGGACTTCGAAACTCTCGTACTGATCCCAGCTTGCGCAAGCCGGCGACAAGAGAATGGTATCTCCTGGCTGTGACAACGCAATCGCTTTTTCGACCGCATCATCCATCATTCCGGCTTTTGTGACCGTCGGGACATTACACGATTCGGCAAAATCGGAAAAGCGTTCTGCCGTTTCGCCGAAAGTCACCAATCCTTTCACCCGTTCCATAAATGGCCGCAGTTCTTCAAGCGAATGCTCGCGCTCCAAACCGCCAGCCAACAGGATGATGTTTCCTTGGAACGCTTCTAAAGCGCTTTTCGTTGCCAGGGCATTTGTCGCTTTGGAATCATTATAAAAACGCCGTCCTTGCCATTCATCGACAAATTGGGAACGGTGCTTGACACCAGTGAAAGAAGTCAACACGCGGATGATGGTTTCTTTTGTCCCGCCCCATAATAATGCCGCTGCAGTGGCTGCCAGTATATTCTCAAGATTGTGTTCGCCTGCGAGCATGATTCGCTTGCGTTCAATTAAGGGTTTTCCTTGCCAGTAAATAAATTCCCGGTCTGCACTAATATGTTCGTCCGTCCTGCCTTTCAACGTAAAAGGCATAGGTATTGCTTTTACAGTTTTAGCGTGATCAGCGAGTATTTTTTGGTCCGCATTATAAATGAAATAATCTGTTTCGATCTGGTTTTCTGTAATTTTCTTTTTCGATTCAAGATAATCATCGAGCGATCCGTGATAATCGAGGTGTGCTTCGTATAAATTGATGATGATCGCAATTTGCGGACGGAAGGTTTCGGTTCCTTTTAACTGGAATGAAGAAAGCTCTGTGACGATGACATTGTCAGCAGCCGCTTTTTCCGCCACTCCGCTTGCCACTGTTCCGATATTCCCTGCAATTAGCGGTGCCTTGCCGTCTTGGTTCAGCATATGGAACAATAAAGTCGTAGTGGTGGTTTTGCCGTTCGATCCCGTAATTCCAATGAACGGCGCTTCGCTGATGCGGTAAGCAAGTTCAATTTCAGTCCAAACAGGAATGCCCTTTTCTATCGCTTTTTGGATCAGGTGATTGCGGTAAGGAATCCCAGGATTTTTGATGACCAGTTCGAATCCTTCGTCCATTAAATCTTCCGGGTGGCGGCCGCAAATAACGGTGACGCCCAGATTCAGCAAATCCTGTGCCTCTGGATTTTCTTCGAATGGCTTGGAATCATTGACTGTTACAAATGCTCCGAGCTTGTGCAAAAGGCGGGCGGCTGTATAACCGCTTTTCGCCAGGCCAAGCACCAGCACTTTTTTTTGATGCAATTGCGGCAATTCTTTCATTTACATGACCTCCAATAAAACGGCGACTGCGGCACTGATAAAACCGACGCCCCAAAATACGCTAACAACTTTCCATTCGGACCAACCGACCAGTTCAAAATGGTGATGTATCGGACTCATTTTGAATATGCGCTTTTTCCGCAACTTAAAGCTGCCTACCTGTAATATCACCGATGCTGTTTCGATAACGAATACTAAACCAATCAATAGCAAGAGCAATTCCTGCTTTAATAGGATCGACACCATAGCAAGCGCGCCGCCGAGTGCCAATGACCCGGTATCGCCCATAAAGACTTTCGCTGGATATTTATTAAAAACCAAAAACCCAAGAAGACCGCCTGCTACGGCAAAGGTGAACAATGCGATGCCCATTTGCTGTTGTGCAATCGCCAAAATGCCAAATGCAGCAAAAGCGATGGTAGCTGTCCCTGCAACGAGCCCATCCAGCCCATCCGTTAAGTTGACGGCGTTTGAGAAGCCGACAAGCCAGAAGACGATGAATAGCACATAAACCCAGCCAAGTTCAATCGACACCTCGGTAAAGGGAATTCCGAGCGCCGTGTCAAAACCGTTTGTGCGCAGCAAGAAGAATGACACAATGGCAATAACAATTTGTGCAATTAATTTCTGCAATGAAGTCAATCCGAGATTGCGCTTCAATACTACTTTGATGAAATCATCCAAAAACCCGATTAGTCCATAGGCGAACAACACCATCAAGAGAATGGTCACTTGTGTCGTCAGTTCTTCGTTAAATGCTGCGACAAGCAGTACTGTCACAATGATGGAAATGAGGAAAACCAGTCCGCCCATTGTCGGCGTCCCAGTTTTTTTCATATGGGATTGCGGTCCTTCTTCTCGAATGCTTTGACCAAATTTCATACGTTTCAATAGGGGAATGAAAAGAGGCATCAATACGACAGTAAATATTAATGCGACCCCAAATCCAATTATATGCATACCTTCCATTTATAGAGCTCCTTTAAAGACGAGTTGACTCGTTCGTTTATTCATTATCTTCCGGTTGTTCTTGTGTTTCTTGTGTTTCTTGTGTTTCTTGCGTTTCTTGTGTTTCTTGTGTTTCTTGTGTTTCTTGTGTTTCTTCGAGTGGGTTATCTATGGCCTCTTCGATATTTTGCGCCTGCTGCGGATAAAATATCTCCGGCGGTTGCAATTCGATGATGACGGATTCCCCTGCCGCAGGTGTCGCCCCTTCGGGAACACTTTGCGTCATGGTAAAGCCTTGTCCTGCAATTTCCAACGGCAATCCGCTGAGCGTCTGGTATGCAAGCAATTCACGCTTCGACCACCCTGTAAAGTCAGGGATAACGGTTTTCCCGCTCGTTCTTAAAATGATGTTTTCGCCAGCGACTAATGTTTCGCCGCTTTGAGGGTATTGATCGCTTACTTGCGTGTTTTCCCCTGTGACGACCGGATTCAAGCCGATTGCCTCCAATTCGGCAATCGCTTGTTCTAGAGGCATCTCAGAATAATCTTCTATCTGCACCGTCTTCGCTTCTATCGAATTCTCCGGTGCGATATTCAAGTATTTCAAACTATTCTCCATCACAGAAGTGAAAATTTTTGATACCGGAACGGATCCATATTCATCAGCCGGCAATTGAGGTTGCTGTACGCCGATATAAATCAACAGCTCCGGATCTTCCGCCGGCGCCATTCCGATGAATGAAAACAAATAATTATTGCTTCCGGTCATATATTGCCCGTCTTGGCCTGGGACTTGTGCGGTACCAGTTTTCCCGGCAACCGTGTAGTCCTGAAGCCCAAAGCCTTTGGCGGACCCAGCTTCCGCAGTGACTGTAGATGCCATCAGTTCACGCACTTCATTGGCCGTTTCTTGTGAAATCGGCTTGCCCGCTTCTGCGGGTTCAGACTTCACTGTTACGTCGCCTGTATCCGGGTTTTTAATTTGATCGATGATATAAGGCTTCATCATCGTTCCGTCACCTGCAATTGCCGTTGCTGCCTGAATCATTTGGATTGGCGTCACGGTTGAACCTTGTCCGTAGGCAGTCGTCAATTTATTGATTGGGTATTGATCCAGAATTTTCCCGGCTGCTTCATTCGGCAAATCGATGTCGGTTTTCTCGCCAAAGCCGAATGCATCGACATAGTTCATAAACATATCCGGTCCCATTCGTTCCAATAAATACCCCATTGATACGTTCGAGGAGCGTTGGAAACCTTCAAGAAAAGTAATGCTGCCCCAACCGCGCCCACTATTGTGGTCGCCGATAGTCCGGTCGAGTAATGTATACGTCCCGGAATCGTAATAAGCATTCGGATCCCATTTGCCTTCTTCTATTGCGGCAGCTACGGTGAAGATTTTCATCGGCGATCCGGGCTCTATAGTCAGTTCAATGCTTTCGTTCAGCCAGTTGTCCGATAAACCTTCCCTTGTGTTCGGATTGAAAGTCGGACGCTGTGACATGCCGAGAATCTCACCAGTATCGGGATCGGCGATGACCGCGATCATGCGCGTCGGATTGTATTCTTCCTGCACGCTCGACATGGCATCTTCGAGGAAATTCTGGATCGTCCGGTCCAATGTCAATTGAAGATTTGAACCGTCGATGGCGGGCGTAATCACTTCTTCGCTATTCGGCAAGAGGTAGCCCCATTTATCCGTATCGAACTCCATTTTGCCGTTTTGTCCGGTCAAAACTTGGTCATGAATCGCTTCGAGCCCCATTTTCCCAGTCGTTCTCACCAAGCCATCCTCACCTTCATCTTCTTCTTTCATCGCAAAACCAATCAAATGCGAAGCAAAGGTGCCGTTTGGATAAAGACGTTTTAGATCCTTGATGAATAATAGGCCTGGTAAATCCTGTTCTTCCATTTCAAGCATTTGCGTATGGTTGATTTCGCGGCCTGATGCCCCGAACTCCACTTGATAGCGCTCATTTTCGATGCCATTCACCAATATGTTCAATAGCTCTTCTTTCGGCGTGCCTAATTGCTCCGCCAAATATGTGGCCGTTTCTTCGGGATCGACGATATGGTTCGGTTGTTCCGGATTTGTCGTGACCGATTCATCCAAAACCGCCACCAACTTATAAGTAAGGGTGTCTTCTGCGATCACTTCGCCGTTGCGATCGATAATCTTTCCGCGTTCTGCCGTCAACACTTCTTCTTGGCTGTATTTGGCGGCCGCGCGTGCGGCTAATTCCTGGCCTTCCACTTTGCCAGTCGCTTGGATTGTGATTATTCTGGTCATTAAAAGGAAAAAGAGCCCTGCAAATAACAAAAATAGCAGAAAGGCTCCCCCTTGAAAACGAAACTTTTTCTTCATTGTCCAGGCACTACCTTTACATTTCGCTCATTTAATTTTAAGCCGTAATCCTTTGCTTTCGACCAAATGCGCTCATATGAAGACAGTTCACTTACTTGCACGGACAAATCGGTATTTTGTCTCATCGTTTCATTGATTGAATTTTCAATTGTTTGGATTTCCTGCGTCGAAGCTTGGATCGTCGACTGATTCTGCAAAACGAGCAGTGCACACAGAATGCATACAGCGAGGAAGGCCGTGTATAAGATTTTTTCGCCTTTTGTAATTCGAACTTTCTTTCGGACCGGCTGGCTACTCGGTTTTTGAGGAACGGCCGGCTGCTGGATGTAGGTTTGAGGTCTCGCATTCAACGCCATTTAAACACGTCCTTAGGATTTGATTTTTTCCGCAATCCGCAGCTTCGCGGAACGCGAACGATTATTATGGGCCAGTTCTTC
Organism: Planococcus sp. ISL-109; assembly: GCF_018613655.1. Lineage (GTDB taxonomy): Bacteria > Bacillota > Bacilli > Bacillales_A > Planococcaceae > Planococcus. The sequence continues at coordinate 335,460 of NZ_JAGGPW010000004.1, read as the reverse complement.
CTCAGACGGCAGAATCGGCTTGCGTGTAACAAGTTTGAATTTCGGTTCAAGGCCTTCTGGAATAATCGGTAAATTCGGAGGCAATTCCGGCAGTGACGAAACCTCTTTAAAGAGTGCCTTCGTTAAACGATCTTCCAAGGAATGGAATGTGATGACGCTGATTCTGCCGCCTTCAGCCAACAGATCAAGTGCATCTTGCAAAGATGTTTCTGCAGCACCCAATTCGTCGTTCACTGCTATGCGGATGGCCTGGAATACTCGTTTGGCGGGATGTCCGCCTGTGCGTCTTGCCGGAGCCGGAATGCCGTCTTTGATGCATTCCACCAATTGTGCTGTTGTTTCAATCGGATGCTTTTCTCTAGCAGCTTCGATTTTCCGGGCGATTTGCTTGGAAAATTTTTCTTCTCCGTAGCGGTAAAAAATGCGCACCAAATCTTCAAAACGCCATTCGTTCACGACATGGTAAGCGCTCAGTTCAGCACTTTGGTCCATGCGCATATCGAGCGGTGCATCGTGGTGATAGCTGAATCCGCGCTCCGGTGTATCGAGCTGCGGTGAAGAGACGCCGAGGTCATACAAAATCCCGTCCACTTTCTCTACGCCCCGCTGATTCAGTTCTTCTTTTATATCTTTGAAGTTCGCATGAATAAATGTGATTTTATGTAAATAATCTTTCAGTTTTTCTTGTGCATGCGCGATTGCTGTCGCGTCCTGATCAAAGCAGTACAGATGTCCTTGATCGGATAATTGCTGGGCCAAATATTCGCTATGGCCTGCTCCGCCGAGCGTACAATCTACATATATACCATCAGGACGAATGTTCAGCCCATCGACAGTTTCATGCAGCAAAACTGTAGTGTGATTGAACAACCCAGTCCCCCCGTTCGTTTATTAAAAATCAAAGTCAGTTAAGTTTTCGGCAATTTCGTTAAAAGATTCTTCGGATTCCACAAAATACGCTTCCCAGGAATCTTTCGCCCAAATTTCAAATCGGTTGGAGACGCCTAAAATGACGCATTCCTTTTCGATTTTCGCATAAGTCAAAAGCGTCGCAGGTATATTGACGCGTCCCTGCTTATCAAGTTCCACTTCTTGGGCTCCGGAGAAGAAAAAACGCGTAAATGCACGCGCATCCTTTTTAGTTACTGGCATTTCTTTTAATTTTTCTTCAATTTTATTCCATTCATTCATTGGATAACCAAATAAGCACTGATCCAGGCCTCTGGTGATCACAAACTGTTCACCAAGCAAGTCACGGTATTTTGCAGGGACAATTAATCTGCCCTTTGCGTCAACATTATGTTGAAATTCGCCCATGAACATGCCTTTCACCCCACTTATTATAATTAATGTACCACATTCCCCCACATGCCACCACTTGTTTTTGAAATATTTCACTATTGTTACAGCATTTCATCTCAAGTAGTTTACTTCACAAAAAAGAAGCCTGCATATGCAGGCTTTTCCAATTTAAAGAATGACGATTTTATGTGTTTTATTATAGTTCATCGGCAAGTCAAGCAAGTCTTCCACCAATTCTACACCATATTGATTTAAATAAGGAATCGGGTTGTAAATCCGCTCTTGCCATCCGGATTCCGGCAGCAGCGCATTTTCGATTGCCGCGAGTTGATTGAACTGCGTACTGTTCTGGATCGCGACTTCATCTTGGAGCTTGTTCTTCAAGAAGGTCAGTTGATCCAAATGAATGCGTAAATTTTTCTCCACGAGCGGCTTGAGCCCGGCACTGACGGATGTAAAGCGCTCCATCAATTCATCGTATTCCACTGTAAGATCTTGTTGGATTGCGCCGATTTTCGATTCAGTCTCGACATCCCGAATCGACTCCAACAATTCGTTGCGCAGCTGTGGAATTTTCCGCTCGACCACGACGTCTTCAAAACTCAGCTGGTGCTTTTCAAGGAGTGCCGCTGTCCGGCGATCGATCAAACTGACGCTGAGCCGCGGCATGACAATCGGCATTTCCATGTCCATCAATTCGAATGCACCTTTCAAAGCAGCCCAGTAAGCGATTTCTCCAGGGCCTCCGACAAAGGCTAAAACAGGAAATACCAAATCCTGCATCAACGGACGGGTGACGACGTTATTGCTCAAGCGCTCCGGTTCGTGCCGCGCAATCTCCATCAGCTCTTGCTCTGTATAACGCACTGCTGTATTTTTCACGATAAATCCGGCATTGTCCCGCTCCAATAACAAGCGTTCGCCTTTGATCGTCAGGAACAAATGCGCCGCATCTTTTTTGGCGTCGATTCCGGCGGTATATCCGATCGCTTGTAGCGAACTTTCCGCCTCCATGACCGCTTCGGCAATTGCTTTGCTGTTGTCGATCATTCGACAAAAGAATTGCGATTCATATGTGCGCAATTGCTTGTCGGCCGCGTCAATAAAAAGCAGGCCTTCTTGTTGGAAAAAGTGATTTAGCAATGCTGCAAAAAAACCTGTAAATGTCTTGGCTTCGCGAAGGTGGCGAAATACCAGGCTATGGACGTGTTTCGTATGCGAGGTTTCAGGCAAGCTGCGGAAATATTCTTCGATGAATGCTGCGACTTCCTCATAATTCAGCGGTGTCTGCGAAGCGGCGCTTTTGCCGAATTTCGCATGCGGATAGTTGAGTTTCTCTATTCGCCCATTGGTTTCCCGGTAAACATGCGCGATTTCAGCAAGATCATGATCTTCCCCAGCGATCCAAAAAAGCGGCACAACCGGAGCTCCGAGTTCTTCTGCCGCTTGTCTGGCCAGCAAAATCGTTGAAATCGCTTTATGTACAGTATACAAAGGACCTGTAAGCAAACCCGCCTGTTGGCCGGTCACAACCACTGGCGCGCCTTCTTCAAAATGACACAGGTTTTTGCGCGCTGCCTCAGACAATCCGAAATCTTTCATATAGCTTTCCAGTATGCCGCTTACTTTTTTGCGGTCAACCGGATGGTCCGCAAGCGATTGCAAGCGTTTTCGCGCTTGTTCCAAAGAAGGTCCATAGGAAAAATATTGAAGGATGCTTTGATCCTCATTTGTATAATCAGCCATCAATTGAGAGGATGGCGGTATGTATTTCTCTTCTAATCTCATGAAGTTAAATCCCCTTTTCGCTTTACATTCAAAGACTACTATAACAAAAGGAGGATAACTTGAGAAAAAATCCGCTTAGCGAAATGTTTGAATCATTAAAAAAGCCGTACCTAACAGCCAGGTGATTGCATAAATCGCTGCAAGCGCCAAAAAATAAATGCGCCAGAGCTTACGGAAAAACTTGATGATTTCAATTTCTTTCGTAGTCTTCCATTCCCGAATCAACAAGAAAATCGCAAATAGTAAGGCAAACAAAAAGATGGTGGGCTGTGTTTGTATGCCGAACAGCAAAACTATTGACGCTGGAATCGAGAAAAACAATAAAAATGTCGTCACATCGGCTGCAATGCCTAGTGCTTTACGTTTTTTCGCTTTATGGGTCAAGGCGTAGACGAACAAGAAAATAAGAAATGGAAGGTAGAGCAGGATTTTCCCTATCGTATTCAGCCAATCCATCAGTTAGCCTCCACCGTTTTCAGCAAGTGATAAAATGATTTAAATAATGGCAAATCCAATTTCGAAGTTTGCAAAACATAGAGCATCAGCCCATCGACATCCATCAAGTCGCCAGCTAAACGGTCGGCGAGCATCGATGAAATTTCCTCTGGACGGGAAGCACAATAAGCGGCTACTCGTTCAATCGGCTGCAGCGTCTCGATTTCCGGAAATGCCAAATACAATTCATTGTATAGATTGCGGAACAGTTCATAGGCATTTGGATCAGTGAGCAGGCGGCCTTTTTTAATTTGCATGAGCGCCGTAAGCGGATTGATGAGGCTGTCGCGAAGCAGCCGCTCAAATAGCTGCGCTTCCAGGTCCTCCATCCAGTTGACCCGCACATGCTTCAAGTGGACTAACGGATCAAAATGGGACACCTCACCTTTGATCAAGCTCATATCGAGTATAGGCTGTTTGGAAAACTGGATTTCATGTCCGCTGACTTTGACGACATCCGTATCGAGCGTACCGGCTGCAATTTGGCGATGCGCCAACAAGCGCGCTTTTTCCAAATAAAGCATGCCTTGCTGGACAAAGATGAGCGGATTGCCGGGGCGCCTAATTTTAAGCAATTTCAAAATCGGCGGCAGTTGTTCTGAATGAGCCGCAATAAATATATAAGCATCCGGATTCACCTGTTCAATATCGGAATAAACAGGAATTTCTTGACGGTCATTTCCGCATACAAGCCCTCGCTCGCTAATGGCATTTGCTTGTGCTTTGTCTGTAATGATGAGCTGCACATCGCCATCTTTTTGTAATAGATGCGCAAGTAGAAGTGCTTGCGCATTCCCGCCAATGACTGCGAATTCCATGGAAATCCCTCCTTTTTAAAGCAATCGTATTTAGTAAACGCGCATAACAGCGCTGCGTTTGCTAAAAAAGAAGCCTGCCTTATGAGGCAGACTCCACGTCTAAACTTATTATACAGGAACAATTGGATGTTTTCGATAAGGCAATGGCAAATCTTTTGTGGCATAAATGGAAAGCCGCTTGGACAATTCATCGCGAAGTGCATACGGAGCAACGATTTCATCAACGATCAGTTCAGAAGCCAAGCGATAAATATCGATTTCTTCTTTATATTCCTGATGTTTTTTCTGAACATATGCGAGCCGCTCTTTCGGGTCTTCGATCGCTTCGATCTTATTCGAATAGACCGCATTGACTGCCGCTTCCGGCCCCATGACAGCAATTTGCGCTGTCGGCAAGGCGATGCAGACATCCGGCTCGAACGCAGGACCTGCCATCGCATACAATCCGGCGCCGTAAGCTTTTCTGACGACGACTGAAATTTTCGGCACCGATGCGGTACTCATCGCCGAAATGAATTTGGCGCCGTGGCGGATAATGCCGGCACGTTCAACTTTCGTTCCAATCATGAATCCAGGAACGTCTGCAAGGAAAATCAGCGGAATCGAGAACGCATCGCAGATGTTAATGAACTTGGCACCTTTATCCGCAGAATCTCCGAACAATACGCCGCCTTTGACTTTCGGCTGATTGGCGAGGATGCCGACTGCTTGCCCGTCGATACGCGCGAGGCCGGTAATCAACTCCGGTGCAAAAAGCTTTTTGATGTCGAAGAAGCTCCCTTCGTCGATCAATTGATCAATCAATTCGTACATATCGAACGGCGCGTTTTGGTTTTCTGGAATAATTTCTTCCAAGCTGCGCCCGGTTTTCTTCACTTTTGCTTCCACGTTCTCTGGCTTGCCGGCAAAGTTTGCCGGCAAGAACGCCATGTAACGCCGAGCTTCCGCAATCGCTTCTTCTTCAGTGGATACGAGCACATCGCCGACGCCGCTAACGGTGCAGTGCATGCGGGCGCCGCCCATCTCTTCAAGCGTCACTTTTTCGCCGATGACTTTTTCCGCCATACGCGGAGAACCTAAATACATCGAAGCGTTGCCTTCGACCATGATGACGATATCGCAAAATGCCGGGATATAAGCACCACCCGCAGCGGATGGTCCGAACAATAGGCATACTTGCGGCACCATTCCGGACATGCGGACTTGGTTATGGAAAATGCGCCCGGCGCCGCGGCGGTTCGGGAACATGTCCAATTGATCGGTAATGCGGGCTCCTGCAGAGTCGACCAAGTAAAGCATCGGCACTTGCATTTTCTCAGCCGTTTCTTGGATGCGGATGATTTTTTCCACCGTCCTCGAACCCCATGAACCTGCTTTCACTGTTGAATCGTTCGCCATGACGCAAACCGTCTCGCCGTTCACTTTGCCGATTGCCGTCACAACCCCATCAGCCGGCAAATCTCCCGCTTCAACATTGGCGAAACGCCCGTCTTCAATATAATCACCGTCATCAAACAATAAATTCAGCCGGTCTCTGACGAACAATTTATTGCTTTCTTTCAGTTTTTCATGGTATTTCTCCTGGCCGCCTGCGAAAATCTTCGAAAGCTTTTCTTCCAGTCTTGTATTGTATCCTGTTGTTTCAGTCGTTTTCGTCATTTCTTCCACCCCTTTGGATTCAAATGCCTTATTCGCCGAGCGTCACCAATGTGTCCCCTTCGTTGACAAAACTGCCCACTTCCACATTGACTTTCTCTACTTGTCCACTGAATTCCGCTTCTACCGGAATCTCCATTTTCATCGATTCCAAAGTCATGACCATCTGGCCGGCTGATACGGACTCCCCTTGCGATACTCTAATGTTCAAGACCGTTCCGGCCATAGTTGCTGTTAATTGTTTCATACTGTTTTTTCCTCCTTTTGTTGTGTAAGCCACTGAGCTAGAACCGCTGTAGCATAGTTTCCTTCAATAAATGGTTTGGATTCGATAAATTTGTCGAATAGCGGCAAGTTGGTTTTAACACCTTCGATTGCCGTTTCGCTAAAGAACTTCCGTGATTTTTCCAGCACCTCTTCACGGGACGTGCCTGTTAAGATGACTTTGGCGATCATCGGATCATAAAATGGCGTCACTTTATTGCCTTCCTCGTACCCGGTTTCAATGCGGGCACCCGCTCCCCACTTCAGGCTGGATAATGTTCCTGGTGAAGGGAAAAAGGTTTTTGGGTCTTCTGCGTAAATGCGGTATTCGATCGAATGCCCGGTCGTTTTGATGGCATCTTGAGCTGGCAATGCTTCGCCTCGTGCGATATTTACTTGCCATTCGACAAGGTCGACACCCGTCACTTCTTCCGTAATCGGATGCTCCACTTGTAAGCGTGTATTCATTTCCAGGAAATAGAATTCATTGTTTTCATCGACAATAAATTCGACCGTTCCCGCATTCGTATAGTTGACCGCACGCCCCGCCTTCACGGCTGCCTCGCACAATTTTTGCCTCGTGGATTCCGGTAAGTCCGGTGACGGTGATTCTTCTATGACTTTTTGGTTGCGACGCTGCACAGAGCAATTGCGCTCGAACAGATGAACGATATTGCCGTGTTCATCCCCGAAAATCTGCACTTCGATATGGCGTGCATTCGCAATGAATTTCTCTAAGTAGACGATGTCGTCGCCAAAATACGCTTTCGCCCGGTTTTTCACCGAATCGAACTGCTGAGTGAGCGCTTGCTCACTTTCACACAACACCATGCCGATTCCGCCACCTCCAGCACTGGCCTTCAACATGAGCGGGTAGCCGATTTCCTGTGCTGCTGCAATGGCAGCAGCACTGTCTTGCACCCCGTCTTTAGTTCCCGGAACAACCGGGACCCCGGCATCCATCATCGTGCGTCTAGAGCCAAGCTTGTCGCCCATAGTGTCGATAACTTCAGGTTTCGGGCCAATAAAAATAAGTCCTGCTTCTTGCACTTTGCGCGCAAAATCTGCGTTTTCGCTCAACAAGCCGTAGCCCGGATGGATCGCCTGCGCGTTTCGATTTAATGCTTCTTCAATAATTTTATCTGCTTGTAAATAAGATTGGGCGACCGGATTTGGACCGATCGCTGCCGCTTCTGTCGCTTCACTTACAAAGGGCAGTTCCCCGTCCGCCTCAGAGTGAATCGCGATAGTTTCGATGCCGAGGCGGTCGCATGTGCGGATGATGCGCCGTGCAATTTCGCCCCGATTGGCAATCAGGATTTTCTTCATCTATGGAATACCCCCTATGTTTTCTCCCTTCTCTAGCATATACGAATTTTGTAAGCGATTTCAACTATTCATATAAATATTTTTCCATAATGTTCCGTCTACTCACCACTTAGAAAGTTGCACCTTACCGGATTTTTCTCAAAACAAAAAGTGAACGCATAAGCGCTCACTTTTTGTTTTTGTTCAAAAACCCGTCCACTGCTGCGTGGTGGGCTTGTTCTGCCCATAACACAGCACATTCGCGAATTTCCTGGTCGACCCGCTCTTTTAAATTCGTTGCCTGCCATTTGCGGATTGCCATCGCTTTATAGGCTCGGTGCACTTCCGGCAAAACCCGTTTCATCGATGCCAGGAAATGCTCGACATCCCGGTCTTCTTCGATGATGGCGCTCGCCCAGCCGTTTGCCAGCAACTCGTCTGCTGAGTAAGCGCGCGCATCACTGAGCATCTTCAATGCCGCATCGTGGCGTAAGGCTTCAAAAAGGTAAGTACCACCGCCCCAGCCGCTAGTGATGGCGAGCGTCCCTTGGATAAATCCACATTTGGCGTGCTTGCGGACGAGCCGGTAGTCGCACGCTGTGGCAATTTCACAGCCGCCGCCGACTGCCGTGCCGTTGACGAGAGCCACGACCGGCACCGGCAGCGTTTTGATTGCATAAAGTGCCTGTCCCATCCGGTTAAGCATCGGCCAAGCTTGCTGCTCTGTTTTCAGTTCGTGGAAGACGGACAGATCCCCGCCTGAACAGAAGGCTTGATCCCCGGTTGCTGTAATGACGACAAACCGAATGTCTTCCCCGCTAGCACGAAGAGCCAGCTCTTCCAAACCTTCCATCACTTCGCCGTTGATAGCGTTCCGGATATGCGGACGGTCGATGGTGAACGTCATGATTTGATTATTTGTTTCGATTCGGTACGCCATTTGATCACCTCTGGCTCCATTCTACCTGATTTTAGGCAAGAGAAAAAGGTTATCCGGAGCCATGGTCTCCAGATAACCTTTTTTGCAGCAAATACTGTTTTATTTGCTTGCTACTACTTCTTTCCCTTTGTATGATCCACATGCTTTGCAGACATGGTGAGCCAATTTACTTTCGCCACAGCTTGGGCAATTTACCATGCCCGGCACTGACAATTTAAAATGTGTACGGCGTTTTCTTTTAGCGGTTTTGGATGTTCTTCTGAACGGTACTGCCATTGGTGACACCTCCTTACAGTGATTCTATTCATCTGTCTGATCGAAATACTTGGCTAAATCAGCCAGTCTTGGATCCGGTTTTGATTGTGCTTGTTCCTTCTCCGCTAAATCTTCTTCATCTGTCAAATAAGACCAGTCTTTGCCGCCTTTGATGACGGATTTTTCCGAGTCTTCTTTAAATACCTGAATCGGCACTTCGAGCGCGATCAACTCTTCTAAAATCTCCTGAAGATTAATTACTTCAGTAGTTACCGCGTGGACGAATTCATCGTCGCCTTCTTCTTGTCCTTTTTCAGACCAGTCGAAGATTTCCACCGTGTCGATATTGATCGGGAATTCGACATCTTCCCAAGTTCTAGCGCAGGGCAGCATGAGCGTCCCTTTAAGATGAAGCATGCACGTCATTTGTTGCGAGCCAATCGTACAGTGTCCTGTGACGTGAACAGGGGATATCGCGCGAATATCGCTATTGCGTGACTTCACCTCATCCAACTGAACAAACTCGTCAATTGGCATCCCGTCTTTACGATACTTTTGTAGCTGTTGAATCGCTATTTTCATAAGTAATCACCTCAAGACAACAAAGTTGATTATATAATGTAGAACAAACGATGTCAAGAAAAAATCTTGTCACTCTAATTCGCTCCCCGCTATACTAGAGCTATCATAACAAAAGGAGGCCATACATTGAAAGCAACAGGAATCGTCGTCGAATATAACCCGTTCCATAATGGCCATTTGCACCATGCCAAAAAAGCGAAACAATTGTCCGGCGCAGACATAGTCGTTGCGGTCATGAGCGGCCAATTCCTCCAGCGCGGTGAACCGGCATTCACCGATAAATGGACGCGTACGGAAATGGCGCTGCACGGCGGTGTCGACCTCGTAATCGAATTGCCGTATGTCTACGCGACCGCACAAGCTGCAGAGTTTGCACGCGGGGCGATCGGGCTGCTAAGCGCACTGCGCTGCGATTCTTTTTGCTTCGGCAGTGAACAAGGCGACATCAACCCATTTCTCAATAGCCTGGAACTGTTGAGCACAAACCGGGAAGCTTATGACAATATCATCCACGAAAGAATCCAAACCGGCATCAGCTACCCGAAAGCGCTGAACGATGCTTACCTCAGCCTGACCGAAGGCCGCGACGGCTTTGCTGATTTGACAAAGCCGAACAATATTCTCGGCTATCATTATATAGAGGCCGCTCACGCCCTCGGAAGCCCGATGACGCCCCTGACAATACAACGCATCGTCGCCGGCTTCCACGATCCCTTAGAGCGCGGTGTCAGCATCGCCAGCGCAACCGGCATCCGAAACGCCTTCTTTGAAGGAGAAAACATCGGGCACTTGACGCCTTATCTGCCGGAAACAAGCATACGCCTGCTCGAACGTTTTCATGCTGAACAGCACGGATTCATCGGCTGGGAAAAAATTTATCCGCTATTGCGCTTCACCATTTTGCGCGAAGGACCTAAAGCGCTTGCGCGTTTTGCCGATGTGACGGAAGGCATTGAAAACCTCATTTATGATGCCGCGAAGCGTGCAGAAAACTTTGAAGGCTTCATCACTCAAGTGAAAAGCAAACGCTTCACCCGTACACGCATACAGCGCATGCTGACACATATTTTCACCGGGTATACACAGGAAGAATCGCAAGCAGTCGGAGAGCCTGAATACATCCGCCTGCTCGGCATGACCGAGTCCGGACGCAATTATTTAAACGCACAAAAAAAAGCCATCCCGCTCCCCCTCATCAGCCGCGCTGCGGACTTAAAAGGGCCTATGGGACAGCTGGATATCCGGGCTTCCATGCTTTATCTTCAAGCAATCGGTGCTGCTTCCTTAAAAAAAGAATATACGACCCCTCCCATTTACTTCGGCGCCAGCTCAGATAAGTAATCGAGTACCGACTCGATGTCTGTCACCGGCACGATATCCATATCCGTACCGATCTCTTGTGCTGTTTCGAGCGCCACTGTGTAATTGCTCGGCAGATCGGATTCCGGCGCATCATCCGGTGCAAAGAAAATATCGATTTCCGCACGGTCGGCCGCAATGATCTTTTGGTCGATTCCACCGATGCGCCCTACTGTCCCATCACTCTCCATCGTTCCGGTCCCTGCTATGTCGTAGCCTTGTGTGATGTCTTCATCCAGCAATTGATTGAGAATTTCCAGGGTGAACATGAGTCCTGCAGAAGGCCCGCCGATCGCTTCCGAGTCAAACAGGACTTGAGGCGTCGTTTCAATGTCTTGGTCTTCCACAAATGAAATTCCGATTCCTGCCCGCTCCGACTCTGTCGGCAGCGGAGCTAATGTAATCGATTGGTTGAGTTGGCGCTCCTCCCGTTCAATCACCAACTCCACTTCGTCGCCCACTTGCTTTGTACTCAAATACTGCAGAAACTCTTCCATCGTGCCAAATGCTTGCCCATCAATTTCAAGCAAACGATCACCCGGAGACAACAGTCCAGCCGCTGCACCGTCCTCTAAAACGTTCATGATGAACACGCCGTTGCGTGATACTTCATAAGGCAGCTCTGCCTGCTCGAACGCCACTTGCAACGCATTGACCTGAGAATCGGACATGAGCTTTAATTGGCGGACATTGTATTCCTCGTCGCTTTCGTGCGGGCTTCTTACCTGTTCAGGGTCCAGCACCTTATAGCCTTCCTGGAATTTAGCCATTATATATAAAGCCGGTGTCGCATTAAACATCGTGACGGTCATCAGACTAAGTGTGCCTTCATCGTCGTCATCTCTGCCTTCCACTTCAACGAACGGAGAAAGTTCATAGGCATCTCCCGGACGGGAAATATACGCATCCAGCCGATAAGAACTGGCGAATACAACAATCGCCATCACCAATACAAAAAACCACAGTCTCTTATTTTTCATCGGCCATCCTCTCCTTTACTGTCGAACCACAACAAAAAGCCACGTGACACGTGACTTACTTGAACTTTTCTATTAACGCTTTTTCCACCACATCCGGCACAAGCCCCGAGATCGTGCCATGATACTTCGCCACTTCTTTGACAATGCTTGAGCTAAGGAACGAGTACTGATTGTTCGACACCATGAATAAAGTTTCGATGTCTTCGTTCAAAAAGCGGTTCATCGACGTAATCTGCATTTCGTATTCAAAATCCGATACGGCACGCAGCCCCCGAATGACGGCGTTCGCTTCAACTTCTACAGCATAATCGATCAATAAACCGGCAAAAGAATCGACCGTTACATTTGGTATCGTTTTGGTCACTTCTGAGATCAAAGCCATTCGTTCGTTCACGTCAAACAAAGGATTTTTCGATGAGTTGTTCATGACCACTACTTTCACTTCATCGAAAATCGCGGATGCTCGTTTGACGATATCCAAATGTCCCATCGTAATTGGATCAAAACTCCCCGGTACTACTGCAATTTTAGTCAATGCGTTCTCCCTCTTCCCCTTGGTAACGGTAAATTGATATAATTGTATTCCCATATAATTCCTTTTTAAAGCGCCTGCAATGGCTTGTTTCGTCTGGAAGTTCAATGTCACGGTCATGTTCACAGACGACAATTGCTTCCTCTTCCAATAAGCCAATCACTGCGGCCCGCTCCATCAGTTCATACGCTTTCTCCATATGATACGGCGGGTCCAAAAACAACAAGCGTGCAGTTACACCGTTTTTCTTCATCGCTTTTAATGCGCGCTCAGCATCCGCACGGTATACTTCGGCACGGTCTTCCATTTTTGTTTTCTGTAAATTCGCTTGGATCGTATCGATCGCTTTTTTATCTTTATCGGTGAAAATGGCATGTTCGATGCCACGGCTCAATGCTTCTATCCCTAAGCCGCCGCTGCCGGCAAATAAATCGATAGCTGTACCGCCATCGAAAAATGGGCCAATCATATTGAAAATGGATTCTTTTACTTTGTCGGTCGTGGGTCTTGTCGTTTTGCCCGGAACCGCTTTCAAAGGCAAACCTTTTGCTTGCCCAGCTACTACACGCATACTATCGCCTCTTACTTTGTCATTTTATTACTGCAATTGCCCACCGGAATGGTAGAATGGATTCTGGAAAGGACGTGACTTATATGATACAACGTTTTATCGAACTAGGAGAAGGATACGGCGATATTTACGAACTTCGCCAGTTGATGGAGAGCAATAAAGACCGCTTTATGCACGGATTTGTTTTTGTTTCGAAAACAAAAGACAACAAACCGGTGGTGTCCGTCGCCGCTGCATTTCAGCCTGCAATTGAAGGAAACTTCATGCCGATTTATTTATGCCGTGAAGGCATACCGGATGGTTCCAAGCGGCTGGCATTGTTCGAAGAAGCCGTAGAACAACTCGGGGCTACACCGATCCGCATGGACGTAAAGAATTCCACACAATATGCAGACCCGTCTCTTTATTTTGCCCATCTCATCGCGATTCTCAGGCTCAACCACTATATTCCGCCGATGCAATAATCACAAGCCGATTTTATAATCGTATTCTTTCGCTTTATCCGGCTTGGCGTTTTCGTACTCAGTCTTAAGGAATGGCCGCTGGGATTCCAGCACTTTTTTCACATAAGGCAATTTCGATAGTTTTTCTTTCGTGCTCTCGATTTTGTCTTGATCCATATAAACGACTACATATTTTAATTTGCGGGAAATAAAATGGACATGTCCATACTTCCGCAGCGATTTCGCTTGTTTCAGCTGATGCACATAGACAATCAGACCTTGGCGATCATGCATATCTATCCCTCTTTTCTAAACTCTAGAATACCATAGGAGTAAAAAAAGCTGCAACCGAATAAACTGACACCAAGAGTCCCATTCGGCTATAATGTGAATATTACCAATATAGGGGGTTATACATATATGGGAAAGAAAACGAAAATCGGACTTACAGCCGCCGCAGTCGGTGCTGCAGCATGGGCCGGATCAAAGGCCTTGACCGGACCGCAAATACGTCCGCAAAAAGCGATTTTGAGCTACGGCCACCCGATTGTGCTTGCTCACCGGGGCGGCAGTTCTCTCGCACCAGAACATACAATGGCGGCTTTCAATAAATCAACTGAACTCGGCGCGCATGGATTTGAAATCGACATCCGTATGACCAACGACGAAGAAATCCTCGTTTTCCACGATGAGTTTATCGACCGGACGTCTGATTCGGCGGGCCGCGTCGCTGAAATGACGATTGACGAATTGCGCGCGCTCGATCTCGGTTATCATTTTGTTGATGAAAACGGGGAACATTCATACCGGGGCAAAGGCGAGACAGTTGTGCTGCTGCGTGATTTATTGGAGAATTTTCCACAAATGCACATCAACATCGACATTAAAGACGCACCGGATACGTACGAAGGCAGCTTAATTCCTTCAAAGCTTTGGCGTTTGATCGAATCATTGGAAGCGCAAGACCGCGTCGTCGTTACGAGCTTTTTTGATGAACAGATCGACCGCTTTAATTTGTATGCACAAAACCGGGTAGCTCTTGGTGCTGGTGAAAACGAAGTGCGCAAAGCATTTGCCTCGTTTAATAGCCAGTTTGGCCATCTGTATGCTCCACGGGCAGATGTTTTCCAACTTCCAGTAAAGCATTCGGTGTTCCGGCTCGACTCGCCTCGTTTCATTGCGTTTCTTGAACGCCTGAACATTCCAGTACATTATTGGGTCATCGATGAAAAGGACGCGATGGAAAAACTGATTGCTGCGGGAGCAAAAGGCATCATCACCAGCCGGCCTGATATTGCCATCAAGTTAATATCGGCAGTTGAGGAAAATCGCAAATAAAAAGAATCAAAAAAATCAGTGAGGGATGAAAAATCTCCCACTGATTTTTCGTTGGTCTACTGGCCGTAAAAGCGGGATAAAAAAAAGTGCAACCGCGGTTGCACTTTTTTTCTATATTATGCGGAACAAGAACAGCTGCCGCCAGTGCCACATCCGCTGCCGCAAGAAGAATCCGAAGAAAAGAACGGATTGCTTGATGGGATCTTGACCGCTTCTGAAACCGATCGGCCGATTATAAAACTGACTTGATCTATTAAATCCTGCAACTCATTTTCTGCAAGACGGAGTGTAGCCACTTTTCCATTCAAATCAAGCTGCCGTTTATCTACACGAATCTGCTTCATCACCCGTTTGTAATCCGGGTGATATTTGCCGAAACGCTGCACTTCTTCGTAGAGTTCCTTCAGCCTGGCGAATTCATGAATTTCCCGCGCCAACACTTTATCGCTATAGACAGAGTCGTAGGCTTCGCGATACTTCGCCGATTGCTCTGATTGAAGAATCATTTCACTCAGCTCGTCTGCAGAGTCAGTTACTACAACCCATTCATAAGTCATGATCAATGCGCATTCCTCCTCTACCGTTACATCATATCAGAATTTTTTCCGGAATCATACACAGTTTGTCCTCTCATTAAGAAGACCTGCACTTTAAAATGAATTCATTTTAAAGTTCACACACCATAGGTTTTGTGATTATTGGCTTTCATATCTGTCTTGATCCTGTTTCAGCAAAATTTGGCTGTAATATCTCCCAAATACCCCAACACCCACTTGGTTGTATTGCCTGCCAAGCAAGGTTCCGCGGTGGCTTGTAGAATTGAACCAGCCATGAACCGTTTCGGCTGCGTCGTAATAGCGCGAAGCTGTATTGATTGCTGCCTGTTCAAATTGAATATCCGCCCCTTGAAGCCTTGCTTCCAAATTTTCGATCTCCAGTTCTACTGAAGTGAATTCCATACGCGCCATTTCTTCGCTCGTTTGTTTGGACAGCATGCTGACTCCACGGTTTTCTGAAACTGGCGAGCGCTGGTGACGCACACGGTAGACATTAGTCAAATCGACCAATTGCTTCGCGTTCGCCTCATCGATCGACCGCTGCAATGTAGATGAAGGACGCGGTGTCACGAGCAAATCACCAGCATACATAATGTCGTACGGCTGGTGGCGGATCAGCGTCTCCGCATCCATAAAGCGCACTGCTTCCAATTGCTGGTCTTCAGCATCGATATATAATTGTGCATAAACTTCGTCAAAGCTAACGAGAAGGCGCTTGTCCATATCTTCCTCGCTCAAGTTAAAGGTATACGTATTCGTTCCGTATTTTACGGTCACTTCATTCTGCACAATGGTGAAACGGTATAATTCCTCTAATGACTGGCCGATTTCATAAGGAGCTATATTGGTCGATTCTCCTGCTGCGAATACTTGGGCTATACGCCCCTCCTTGACGCCGACCATCACATAGTTGGAATAAGAGGCATCATATACCCACCATTCGTAAGCATAGGCGGATGGTTCGATGCGGTCCGGCTTGCCGTGCTCCGCCAGCCAGTCATCGATAGATTTCCCGATGTAGACAGACAATCCGGATGCTGGACGTTCCAAATCCAGTACGCTTTCAGTCAAGTCATCTGTCGGCATTGGATCTGCCTTCCTTGGGGCTTCCAGCAACTCATTTTCACTGATCGACGGGTCCAAATAAAATAGCCCAATCAGGACAATGGCGAGAAATATCATGATGCGCAATAAGTCCTTCAATCGATCAGCTCCCGACACCCGTTTTTTTTATTATAACAGCCGCCTGCATTCTGACACAATCTAGCCATTGCATGTGCTCTAAATATGATCTATTATTAAAGGAGCATTCAGTCTTTTTTTGTTATAGAGGAGGAGATTCCATGTATTTTGAAAATACAGGATTAGAGAACATTGAAGTAGATGTCACATTGCTTGAGTACGCTATGAACCAGCAAGGTTTGAAAAAAGAAGGTCAATGGGATTACGAACGAGTCACTTATGACCGTAAATTCATCGTGCGTGAAGGCACTTACTACTTGCGCGTTTTCGCTTATGCCATTGATGGCGACATTGATGCTAATGAAGCAACTGTCCGCGTCTTGAAACCGATGATCGGCAAGCATTATTACCCACACGGCGTCGAGTACGGCGAAGATGAGCATTTTCCGGATCACCTTTTGAAAACATGCGCTGAACTTTTAGCTGCTGTCAAAAAAGAAGTAGCCGAGTTCGAAATCAAAGCATAAAATTTCCGCAGTTCAAAGCGAACTGCGGTTTTTTTAAACAATCGCTTTTTTTTTGCATTAATTTCGAATAGTTCATTGAAGGAGGTTAATTGTGGGCAAGTGGTTTAATAAAAAGTTGGCAACCATTATCTTGGTCGTCGCTGTTTTGATTCTTATCTCTATATACATACTGCCGATAGCTGTCCCTTTGATCATCGCTTTGCTCACGGCCATCTTTCTCGAACCGTCTGTTAAATTCGTTCAGAGAAGGTTTAAATGGCAACGAAAAGGTGCTGTCATAACCGTATTCATTTTATTTCTAGTCATCGCCTCGACAAGTGTTTATTGGATCATTACACAGTTAGTTGGTCAAATTATCCAATTTTCTAAGATGGTTCCAGAATACACAAATTCCTTATCGACGATGTGGGGAGATGTCGAAGAATTCTTTTTCCGCTCGACAGCTGAAATGCCTGTAGAAGTGGTCAGTTCGTTCGAAACGGAAATGATCGCTTTTGCGGAGGGCACCCGAGACTGGATCTTAACATTAGTCAATTATGATACTGTCACTAATTTATTGACGGGTATACCATCTTTCCTCGTCAGCTTTATTGTTTTTCTGATTGCCCTGTTCTTGTTCATGCTGGATTTGATCGACTTAAGAAGCATGCTTTTTAACCGCTTGAAGGAATCGACTGCAGAGAAAGTGCGCTTTATGAGCGCACGCTTGAACAATGTTGTCTTCGGATTTTTAAAAGCTCAGTTCCTTGTCAGCCTCATCATTTTTGCAGTGAGCTTTATCGCATTATTATTCATTGCCCCTGAATATGCATTAGTGATGTCATTCGTCATTTGGATTGTCGATTTCATCCCGATTCTCGGTTCCATCATCGTCTTAACGCCTTGGTTTATCTATGAGTTTATCGTTGGCGACATTGTCCAAGGAACGCAGCTCGCTATTTTGGCGCTCGTCCTTTTGGTAATCCGCAGAACCGTCGAACCGAAAGTAATGGGTACACAGATCGGCCTGTCACCGCTTGCAACATTGATCGCCATGTTTATCGGCCTTCAATTGATCGGATTCCTCGGCTTTTTCGTCGGCCCGCTGCTGGTCATTCTTTTCACTTCCGCACGGGAAGCAGGCATCATCAAAATGGAGTTCAAGCTTTAACGCTTCCCTAATACAAAAAAAGCACAGAGCAAATTCGCTCTGTGCTTTTTTTACTTGTTTTAGTTTCCAAGTATTGCTTTGAAAACCGAGGTTGTGTGCCCGCCTTCATAAATTACATAAAGCAACAAGTAAACCATTACTCCTGTAATTGCAGTGAAGAACCAAACCACACTCGTATATGGCCCGATTTTCCGATGTTTGTCCAAGCGGTTTTTCAATCCCCAGAAAATGGTCAGTAGCCCCATCACTGCACCGATTGTTGCAAGCGTAATATGAAAAATCAAGAAAACCGTATAATAGATTTTCAATTCATCGGGACCGCCGAATGCCGTGTTCCCCACAAACAGTGTGCGGGAAACATAGATGATGAAAAACGTCAGCGCAGCAGCTCCCGCACCGAGCATAACTTTTTTGTGCGCTTCAATACGGCGTTGGCGGATCAAGTTCCATCCGATCGCCACAAGAATGGCGCTAAGGACGATAAAAATCGTGCTGATAGTTGGCAAAAGCGGCAAATTCATTTGAAATAAACTCCTTTTGGGTCATTACCCGTTATGTCTGTGATACGCCATATCTTTACGGTCTTGCAAAACTTTTGCGGTAATATCTTCTGCATTCGCTGTTTCATTTTTAAGCCATTCGTGGAAAACGAGCCAAATGAACACGGTGAACACCAGTTCCTGAATGACTTTCATCACGATCCCGCCCGTTCTTTGATCTTCGAGCGTCGACATATTGGTGAACAATTCAGGACCCGTCAAATTGAGCTGAGCCAATGTCCCAGCAGGAACACAAAGCGCCATTGCCTGCAGCCAAGCTTCCCCGTCCGAGTAGGTTGCATAAAACGGGCCGGTGCTGAAGATGATCAACGCACAAGCAGGCGTCATCAAGACGCTGAGTCCAAACAAATAGCTCAACTTTTTTAAGCCGTGGAATTTATGCATCCCTTCCAGGTTATTGACGATCGGCCACCAATAAAGGATAGCGGAAACAAACAGCAAATTGCTGACGATTCCATGGATCAGCACATCTTGCTTTACGAAGTCAAAAACCAGCGGCAAATGGTATAACGAGAAAAACAAACTAAATAACAGCAAAGCCAGCATAGGTTTTGTGAAAAACATGAACAACGGCTTGATGACCGGCAATTCAATGAACGCCCGCCATATATAAGCTGGTATGCCCATGATCAATAGTGGGGGCACCAAAAGCAATAGAAAGGCCATCTGCACCATGTGCATCGTAAAGATGATATGCCCCATCAAGTCGATAGGAGAACCTTTCAGGATATATAGCAATAACATCCCTGAGACGAACAAGATCGCTTGTTTCGGCTGCAAGGGTTCATTATCAGCAAACTTTTCTCTCCATTTTACCGTAATTAAAAAATAGAGCAGCGTGACGAGTACGAGAAATCCAAAATACCAGGGGCTCCATAACGCTTCGAAGCCGAAAATGCTGATTGGCATTAGACCGTACCTCCTTTTCCTTAAGTAACCTCATTATATAGGGGAAACACTGCTATATCAATGAACGAATCATGACATTTGCCGTTCCTGCTTGTATATAAAAAACTCCGGACACTGAGTGTCCGGAGTTTTTGGGGAATTACCACCATACAATTGTAACCATCGCTAGGACAGTCAGGAAAGCAATAAACATGCCGCTAAACATGAAGAAAGCCATCATGCCGTGCCCTTTGTTGCCCATATGCATGAAGTGATAAAGCTGAAGCACTACTTGAATTGCTGCCAGTAGCAACAGGATCGGCACAATAAGGTACGGAGAGAACTCCGCAGCCACTAGAGTGAATGCGATTAACGTCAAGAAGATCATTATTGCGAATGACGTTAATTGCCCGCGCATTTCAGTAGCTCTTTTTCTCTTAACAAATTCGTATTCTGCTCTAGATCTGTGAATATCATGAGTATCGTGTGCCATATTAACCGATCACTCCCATCAGATAGACTACAGTGAAGATGAACACCCACACTACGTCAATGAAATGCCAGTATAGAGCTGCGAGGTAGAACTTCGGTGCATTGTACATATTCAGGCCTCGTTTTGCATTTCGGAGCATCAAGGCGATAAACCAGCTAAGTCCGAAAACAACGTGGGCTCCGTGCGTTCCGACTAAAACATAGAAGGCGGAACTAAATGCACTATTGGTAAAACCAAAGCCAAGGTGAACATAATGATTAAACTCATAGATTTCCAAGCCTAGGAACGTTAAACCGAGAAGAACGGTTATGCCAAGCCATGCTTGCATCGCTTTGAAATTATGGTTTTTCATATGGTAAATTGCATACACACTTGTCAAAGATGAAGTCAGAAGAATCATCGTCATCGCAAAGACCAGTGGAAGTTCGAACAATCCGGCTGCGGTAAATTCCATTCCGCTCGGCCCTTTGTCTTTTAATGCTAAATATGTTGCAAAGAGAGAGGCGAAGGTGACTGTTTCAGCAGCTAGCAGCAACCAGAAACCAACGAACTTGTTCTTTCCTTCGAGCGTCGCCGTTTCAGGATGATCCGGCCAAGTTTGTGGGGTATATCGCTTATTTAAGTCCACCGTTTTTGCCTCCTTCCCGCGCTTGTGCTTCTCTTTGAATGCGTTCTTGATCCGCAATCAATTCTTCTTTTGTAACAATGAAGCCAAGATCATCTTTCCATGAACGGACTAGCATCGAACCGAATGTGATTCCAAGACCGATGATCAATACCGGCAATGCCCAAGCTTTGTCGCCATCTAGATGATACAAAGCACCAAATGATGCAACGAACATACCGAGTGACATGACAAATGGAATAAAGGAATTGTTCGGCATGTGGATATCGCCAAGCGGTTCTGCGTAAATCATACCTTCTTTATTTCCTTCCATTTTCTCGATCCAATAAGGATCTAGTCCACGGACAAGCGGAGTCTGTGCAAAGTTATAGAATGGCGGTGGTGAAGGAATCGCCCATTCAAGCGTACGTCCGTCGCCCCATGGGTCATTTCCAACGCGCTCATTTTTGATGGTAGTCATTACGACGTTCACAAGAAGAATGATTACGCCGACTGCCATGAAGAATGCGCCTACTGTACTGATGGCGTTAAAGAGATCCCAGCCCTGATCGGCTCCGAACGTGTAAACACGGCGAGGCATGCCCATAAGACCGAGGAAATGCTGGATAAAGAATGTCAAATGGAATCCGATGAAGAAGAACCAGAATGTCCATTTTCCGAGTTTCTCGCTCAACATCGTACCGAACATCTTCGGCCAGTACAAATGCGTACCTGCCAAAATTGCGAGCACGACACCACCAACGATTACGTAGTGGAAGTGAGCGACGATAAAGTATGAATCGTGAAGCTGGTAATCAAGAGGAGCGATTGCCTGCATGACACCAGTTACCCCACCCGCAGTGAATGATGGAATAAATGCTACTGCGTAAATCATCGGGACTGTAAAGGAAATGCTTCCGCCCCAAATCGTCAATAGCCAGTTAAAGATTTTGATTCCTGTCGGTACCGCGATGATCATCGTAGCCAAGGCGAATACTGCGTTCGCAGTTGGCCCAAGACCCGTTGTGAACATATGGTGAGCCCATACCATGAAGCCATAGAAACCGATCAAGATTGTTGCAAACACGAGTGCCGTGTATCCGAACAGACGCTTGCGAGAGAATATCGCAAAAATCTCAGAGAAAATACCAAATGCTGGCAAGATCAAGATGTAAACTTCCGGGTGACCAAAGATCCAGAAGAAATGCTCCCAGATGATTGTATTACCGCCCATCGTTACATCAAAGAAGTTCGCTCCGAACAAACGGTCAAATATCATGAAGAAGATACCGACTGTTAGTGGAGGGAATGCCAAGAGAATCAAGGCAGATGCCACAAATGTCGTCCATGTGAACAATGGCATTCTCATATAAGTCATACCCGGTGCACGCATGTTGATGATCGTTACCAGGAAGTTAATCCCTGCGATCAAACTACCGAAACCGGATATCGTTAAACCGAGTGAATAAAAGTCTATTCCGTGGCCTTCAGAAGCGAGTGCCAAGGAAGCGTAGTTTGTCCACCCTGCATCCGGTGCACCACCCAAGAACCAAGAAAGGTTCAAGAAGACACCACCGAAGAAGAACAGCCAGAACCCTAGTGAGTTCAGGAATGGAAAGGCAACATCACGCGCACCAATTTGCAAAGGCGCGATGGAGTTCATAAATGCAAAAAGAATCGGCATCGCTGCCAGGAAGATCATGGTCGTACCGTGCATCGTTAAAACTTCGTTATACGTTCCGGCACTGAGAAAATCATTTCCGGCTTTCATTAACTGAATCCGGATCAGCATCGCTTCTACGCCGCCGACTAGGAAGAAAAATCCGCCGGAGATCAAGTAGAGGATTGCGATTTTCTTATGGTCTACTGTTGTTATGTAGTCCCATATTGTAGCACCGAAGCCCGTTTTTTGAGCGTTAGAACTCACAATAGTTTACCTCCTTTTTTAAGCTCTGAATCTTTACTCTTCCACTTTCAAGCCCATCAAGTATGCAGCAAGAGCATCAAGTTCCTGATCAGAGAATGGCTCACCATTATTCAGTGAAGCTGCATTCGGCATCAAGTTACCTGGCTTATATTGCTGTGGATCTGCAATCCAGTTTTTCAAGTTTTCTTCGTTATGTTCCATGAAGCCGGCAACTGTGTTGCGGTCACCGAATGTTGCAAGGTTCGGACCGACTCCCGGAGTAGCTCCTACACCACTAGTTGCGTGGCATGCGATACAGCTTTGCTCAAATAGTGCTTGACCTTCTTGAGCAACAGCTTCTGTAGGTGCTTCTTGTTCTTCCTGCATTCCAGCTACCCATTGATCAAAGTCTTCGCGGTTAAGCGATTTCACTTTGAAGTCCATTAAAGCATGGGATGGGCCGCAAAGCTCAGCACATTTTCCGTAAAATACGCCGTTATCAAGCTCTGCCGATTCACGGTCGAATTCCAAGTAGAACGTGTTGACGTTTTCAGGGTTGACGTCTAGCTTACCGCCAATTGACGGAATCCAGAAAGAGTGCTTGATGTCTGCCGAAATCAAGTTGAAGTAAACGCGCTCTCCTGTTGGAACAACGAGTTCCTGAGCTGTAATGATTCCTTGTTCAGGATATTCGAATTCCCACCAGTAAAGTTTACCGGTGACGTTGACCGTCAAGCTCTCAGCAATGCCTTCTTCAGTTTGTGCATCCATCGCCGTGACATCTGCCAAGTCGAATGTGGAATAAACTGTAGGGACAGCGAGGATCAAAAGCAGGACGATTGGAATTGCAGTCCAGATAAACTCAAGCCGTGCACTTCCTTCGACTTGTTCAGGGATCATATCCTCCCCTACTTTTGAACGGCGGAATTTCACAATTGCCAATACATAGATGATTGAGACGACGATGATAACAAATAACATGACGACGGAAGACAATATCAGCAAGTTGAACTGATCTTGTGCGACCTTACCAGCCGGTATCAGCGTCGAAATTTCTTCGCGCCCGCATCCCGAAAGAACAACAAGCAATGCGGTCATCAATGCGAAAAGGCGCCATTTCTTTGGTCCTTTCATCATAGCTTTTCATACCCCTCTCTGAATAAAATGTTTTACATATAAGTGAAAATGAAATTTAGACGAAAACTGCAAAAATGATCATCGATACAAATAGAATCGTCATATAATTCAACGAATAGATGAACATTTTCTTCGCCCATTTCAAATCATCCGCCACACTAAAGCCTCGGATTGCCAGAACTAACCATCCGATATTCAAAGCAGTGGCTAAGATAATGAAGCCAATTCCCAGTTCCGTCAGTAAAAACGGCAATGGAAACAGCAGTAAAACCCATGCAAGCATCGATTTTTTTGTCCGGTGGAACCCTTTGACCACCGGCAGCATCGGGATATTTGCAGCCCGATACTCTTCCGTCCGTTTCATTGCTAGCGCATAAAAATGCGGCGGTTGCCAGATGAACATAATCAGAAACAACGCCCATGCGCCCATACCGAGCGTCGGCTCCACAGCAGCCCACCCGATTAATGGCGGGATAGCTCCGGAGATGCTGCCGACGATCGTATTTCCAACATGCCTTCTCTTCGACCACATCGAATAAAGTACGACATAAGCGAAAATGCCGGCTATTCCCAGTAGCCCTGCTGAAACAGAAGCGGAAAACAAAAAGAGTTCGCCTATAACGATGAAAGAAATGGCGAGTGCCAAGACAGCGGATGGCTTAAACCTGCCCGTAACCGTTGGGCGAGATCTTTTGCTAGCCATCAGTGGATCGATGTCTGTGTCGATGTAATTATTCATCGCCGCAGACCCCGCTATGATCAATGCCGAACCGGCGAGTGTGTAGACGAGAATGTCCATATGGTCAAGAAAGTTCGTTCCTGAAAACTGGAATGCGAGCCAAAGCCCCGTGAAGACTGTAATCAAATTGGAATTCACTATCCCAATTTTAATAAGTGCCAAAAAGTCTTTTGTGAACGTAGTCGCTTCCACAGCTTCAGTCGGTTCTGCAGGCAAAGACCGGCCGTTTGACATATAACTCCCTCCTTTCAAAGTTGTAAGCATATTCCGCTAATCATAACTATATCTAAATTCCAGCGCTTTTTCTACATATTACTGAAATTTCCTGATATAAATGATGATTTCACGCAATTGGTCTTACTTATATTCATCTTTAATCATACAGTAGGTTCCTCGTTATTTTAAGATAGAAAAAACGTTGTTTTTGAACAGTTTGTGAAGGTCGCTGTTATTATGTCCAAATCTTGAAAGTTTAGGCGAACGCTCATTTCTCGTTGTATTTTAAACGCAGTTTCGCTATCATCGAGTATGCAGGTTATATACAAGGATAAAAGTTTTTCTAAAAAAAGTAGGTGACATATTGAAAAGTAACATTTATATAAAAGTGTTCGGTGTGCTCGCGACTCTTGGCATGCTGCTCATTCTCCTTGGCGGTGCGCTTGTCACGAAAACCGACAGCGGCTTGGGCTGCGGGCGGAACTGGCCAGATTGCAACGGCAATCTGATTCCACGCGAAATCACACCAGAAGTATTGATCGAGTTTTCACATCGTTTGGTTACAGGCGTTGTCGGCATTCTCATTGTGATTCTCGCAGTATGGGCTTGGCGCAAGTTCGGCCATGTGCGGGAAACGAAATTCCTTGCGGTTTTAGCCGTATTCTTCCTCGTGCTCCAAGCCTTAATCGGAGCTGCTCAAGTTTTATGGGGACAAGGAGATTTCATTCTTGCTCTTCATTTCGGTATTTCACTGATTTCTTTTGCGGCTGTTCTGCTATTGACTTTGCTCGTCTTCGAAGTCGATCGGAAGTTTGATGCTGATCGCGTGCAGATCGGGCGCAAATTGAAATTCCACACGATCGGTGTCACTTTGTATTCATATATTGTCGTTTATACGGGAGCACTGGTCCGCCACACGGATTCAAGCTTGATTTGTTCCGATTGGCCGTTATGCCGCAATGATCAGTTTGCTCTCCCCAGCAACATGTACGAATGGGTTCAGATGGGTCACCGCTTTGCTGCTGCGCTCATCGTCATCTGGCTCGGCATCATTGCTCTCCATGCATACCGCCATTACCGCGACCAACGTGTAATTTATTGGGGCTGGCTCATCGCCTTCATCATTGTGCTGTTGCAGGCTACGACCGGCATGCTGGCCGTCTTGACGAAACTTAACTTGGCTGTCGCATTGATGCATTCTTTGCTGATTTCAATGCTGTTCGGATTACTGTGCTATATGGTCCTGCTCGTCTCGAGAAGCAAATTCATCAAGAGCAAATAAAAAATTCCGGTGCGAAGTTCGCACCGGAATTTTTTTATTTTGTTTCCATTTCGATCAACAGATCTCCTGTAGAAATGCCGTCTCCAGCAGTCACATAAATTTCCTGGATCGTTCCGTCAAATGGCGCCTGGACGGTCGTCTCCATCTTCATCGCTTCTGTGACGAGCAAGTGATCGCCACGTTTTACTTTCAGCCCTTTTTCACCGATTACTTTGAGCACGGTGCCAGGCATTGTTGCTGCGATATGGTTTTCTTTAGTCGGATCGGCTTTTGGTTTTGCCGACTGGTCAGTTTCCACTGTTATATCTTGTATGCTCACTTCACGTGGCTGGCCGTTCAATTCGAAGTAAATGATGCGTGTACCGTCTTTTTGCGGCTCGCCGATGGACACGAGTTTGATCATCAAAGTTTTACCTTTTTCGATGTCGACTTCGATTTCCTCGCCGAGGCGCATCCCGTAAAGGAATGTCAGCGTATCAAGAACGGATACATCACCGAATGTTTGATTGGTGACAGTATATTCTTCGAACACTTTCGGATAAAGCGCATAAGCCAACACTTCGTGGCTCGTCACCGGACGTTCCAAGCGGGCGAATAATTTTTTCTCGATGCCTTCAAAATCTGCCGGTTCCAAAAGCTCACCCGGACGTACCGTGATCGGCTTGCGTTCTTTTAAAACGACATCTTGCAACTCTTTCGGGAATCCGCCATGTGGCTGGCCGATATAGCCTTCGAAAAATTCGATGACCGATTCAGGGAAATCGATGCTTTCGCCGCGCGTCAGCACCGTCTCTTCGTCCAAATCGTTTTGGACCATGAACAACGCCATGTCCCCTACAACTTTCGATGATGGAGTTACTTTCACGACATCTCCGAACAATAAGTTAACACGGGAGTACATTTCTTTCACTGCTTCCCAGCGCATGCCGAGGCCGACCGCTTTCGCTTGCTGCTGTAAGTTGCTGTATTGGCCGCCTGGCATTTCATGCACATAGATTTCTGAATGTGGACTGTTCATGCCGCTTTCGAAATCAGAGTAGTATTTGCGGACATCTTCCCAGTAATGGGACAATATTTCAAGTGACTTGATGTCGGCGCGGACTTTCCGTTTGCCGCCGCTCATCGCGTAATATAGCGTGTTGGCGCTCGGCTGGGATGTAAGCCCTGCCATTGTGCCAAGAGCCGTGTCGACGATATCGACGCCCGCTTCGATCGCTTTGGAGTATAGGTAGATGCCGTTTCCGCTCGTGTCGTGTGTGTGCAGATGAATTGGCAAGGAAACCGTATCTTTCAGTTCGGAAACAAGGCGGTATGCCGCTTCCGGCTTCAACAGACCGGCCATATCTTTGATTGCCAGAATATGGGCGCCTGCAGCTTCGAGCTCTTTCGCCATATCTTTATAATACTGCACCGTGTATTTATCACGGCTCGGGTCGAGAATATCACCCGTATAGCAAATCGCGGCTTCCGCGACTTTGCCGGAGTTCCGGACTTCATCAATTGCAACTTCCATGCCTTTGATCCAGTTCAAGCTGTCGAAAATACGGAACACATCGATTCCTGCATCCGCTGATGTCCGTGCGAATTCACGGATGACATTGTCCGGATAGTTCTTATAGCCAACTGCATTCGCTCCGCGGAACAGCATTTGGAACAAGACGTTCGGAACGTCCTCACGCAATTTGATGAGGCGCTGCCACGGATCTTCTTTTAAGAAGCGGTACGATACATCAAACGTTGCCCCGCCCCACATTTCCATCGAGAACAAATCGCTCTGAAGGCGTGCGGTTTCTTTTGCTACCGCGAACATATCATGGGAACGCATGCGAGTTGCAAGAAGCGATTGATGGGCATCGCGCAATGTCGTATCTGTCAACAAGACATCATCCTGCTCAAGGATCCACTTAGCCAAGCCTTCTGGGCCTCGCTCGTCCAGGATTTGCTTCGTGCCTTTTGGGACTTCTGTGATGATATCGATTTCAGGCTTGCGTGGTGCTGCATGAACCGGTTTCTTTTTCTTTTCGATTCCAGGGAAGCCGTTAACCGTGACATTGCCGATATAGCTGAGCAATTTCGTTCCACGGTCTTGGCGCACAGGGAAAATGAACAATTCCGGTGTGCTGTCGATAAAGCTTGTATCAAAATCACCATTGATGAAGTTTTGATGTTTTACTACATTTTCAAGAAACGGGATATTCGTTTTAATGCCCCGGATCCGGAATTCCTGCAAGTTGCGGTCCATTTTAGCAGCCGCTTCCTTGAACGTCGTCCCCCAAGTGGAAACTTTCACGAGCAAAGAATCGTAATACGGGGAAATGACCGCTCCCTGGAATCCATTTCCGGCATCCAAGCGAACGCCAAAACCGCCGCCTGAGCGATAAACCATCAAACGTCCGGCATCCGGCATAAAGTCGTTCAACGGATCCTCCGTCGTAACCCGGGATTGGATGGCAAAACCGAACAATGGGATATCTTCTTGTTTTGGAATGCCGATTACATCGCTGTGGAGCGTATGCCCACGTGCGATATTGATTTGGGCATGGACGATGTCGATCCCTGTAACCATTTCAGTAATGGTATGCTCCACTTGGATGCGGGGGTTGACTTCAATGAAATAAAACTCATTCCCAGCTACCAGAAATTCAACGGTTCCAGCATTTATGTAATCGATGTTGTTCATCAATTTGACTGCCGCATCGCAGATTTCGTTGCGCAAGCTTTCACTGATCGAGTTGGAAGGTGCAATTTCCACTACTTTCTGGTGGCGCCGCTGGATCGAACAATCGCGTTCATATAAATGGATGATATTACCATCAGCATCTCCTAAAATCTGTACTTCAATGTGTTTTGGTTTGTCCACGAACTTTTCCACATACATTTCATCGGAACCGAATGCAGCTTTCGCTTCGGATTTTGCCCGTTCGTATGCAGAAGCCAGTTCACTTTGATCTTTGACGATACGCATGCCGCGTCCGCCGCCGCCGAGTGAAGCTTTGATCATGAGCGGGAATCCGGCTTGTTTGCTGAATGCCTCAATTTCTTCGAGCGATTCGACGGGGCCATCCGTACCGGGAATGACTGGAATGCCTGCAGCAATGGCCTGGCCACGGGCCTTGACCTTGTCCCCGAACATATCGAGATGACGGGACGTTGGGCCGATGAAGATGATACCTTCTTCTTCACAACGCCGCGCAAAATGGACGTTTTCTGACAAGAACCCGTATCCAGGATGAATTGCGTCAACATCCGAATCTTTTGCAATGCGAATAATGTCTTCAATGTCCAAATAAGCATCGATCGGCTTTTTGCCTTTGCCGACTAAATACGATTCGTCTGCTTTGTAACGATGAAACGAACCACTATCTTCCTGCGAATAAATCGCAACTGTCCGAAGATTCAGTTCTGTACAGGCGCGGAAGATCCGAATAGCAATTTCTCCGCGGTTGGCTACCAAGATTTTATTCATCTCTTTCACTCTGTCGCACACCCTTTACTTTTTCGTTTTTTCGTATTTATTGAACATGGAAACATTCATTAATACTCCCATAGCTAACGATAACAAAATAACGGACGTTCCGCCATAGCTTATAAAGGGAAGCGTGACTCCTGTCAGCGGAATAATTCCGGAAAGGCCGCCCAAGTTGACGAAAGACTGGATGCCAATCATGCTCGCCACGCCAGCTGCAAGCATTCGCGCGAGCGGATCTGTTGTCGTCATCGCGATCCATAATCCGCGCAGCACGATAAATCCAAGTCCGCCGATTACAAAGAAAACGCCGAAAACGCCGAGTTCTTCGGCAATGACCGACATGATGAAATCCGTATGCGGCTCCGGTAAATAGCCGAGTTTTTGAATCGACTGGCCAAGCCCGAGACCACTTAAGCCCCCTGACCCGATCGCCAAATAACCATTGACAATCTGAAAACCGAAGCCGAGTTCATCCGAAAAAGGATTAAAAAACGCATCGATGCGCCCCATCCGCTTTTCAGTAAAAATCAGATCGCGCGCAAACACCATCATTGGCACAATGAAGACCGCCGCAGCGGCAACAACCATGCCGGCCAATTTGATAAATGGCTTTAAGCGGACGCCGGACGCCGCCATGACTGACAGGCCGACCGCTCCGATGATGACCATTGAACCAAGATCCGGCTCGAGGAACACCAATAGCAGCACACCCGTCAAAATGATGACAGGAGGAAAAATCGATTCATTCAATTTATTGATGGAACCGTTTCGGTATTTGTTGGAGAACACACCAGCCAAATAAAAGATGATGCCGACTTTTGCAACTTCCGACGGTTGGATATTGGCGAAGCCAAGGCTGATCCAACTTCTTGCGCCACCCGCCGCAAAACCGATAAAGTGCACAAGGATGAGACCGGTGAAGATAACGGCGAGCACAGTCGCCATCATCCATTTTTTATTGAAATGTTTGTACGGGAAAATGGCTGCCACTAAAAATGCGGGGTAGGCAATCGCCAAGTTGATCAGTTGTTGTATGTAAAAGCGGTCCGGCGAATCGTTGTAATAGTTTACGGACCACGCCATGCTGGAGGAATAGATCATGATCAGCCCGAATATCGTCAAGGCCAGGTAGGTGAATAATAGCGGATAATCGATGTACTTCGCGTATTTCTTGATGTAGGATTTCATAGGTTTTTTCCCTCATTCAATTGGATTCATTAGTAAAAAAACTCAAACAGGAATCGTTTGAGTTTTGGGTCATTTATTTGTATACGCTTCATGAAGAACAGATAATCCCTTCTCCAGCGTATCCATTAAATTTTTTCCGGTTTCACGTTCGATCAAGCCAAGCTTAACCGCAAAATCGATTTCCCGTGACAAGCCAAACATTTGCGTATCAAGAACTTCTTCATATAAAGGGCAGGAAGGCAAAGTCAGATGGTCCATCTGCACCTTGATCAATTGCTCTATTTTCTCTGCATCAGCTTTAAGGAGTTCCAACGCTTTTTCTTGATAAGTCTGTTCTTCTGTATGTTCCATGAGGACTCCCCCATCACTCGTATTTCTGCTCCAATAGCCTGTATAAAGTGTATCTTTAACTTCGTTAAATTGCAAGTCTCTCCCTATAAGGATTAAACACTTTGGGAATTGCATGTGAACAGGTATACTGAGGAAGAGAGATACTATAATGGAGGGTTTTACTTATGGAATTCATAGTACCGTTTAAAGGCGAAGTCGCATACAAATTAACTTTGGATCCGACCGTGTGGATTTTCGACGACCGGAAACTCGATCTTCAAACCTTCTTCACAGAAGAGCAAATCGTTAAAGATGAACTCGAAGAATACAAACGCGGGATGGGTGAACATTGGTCGCGCGAAATCATGGAAGGTGCGACCGTGCCGCCTACTTTAAACTCTGAAAAGAAATACAAACGACATGAAAAACAAGCCATGCTTACAGGAACATTCGGCATGCGCTTCCAGCCATTTTTGGAAAACGCGGAGCCGAACGCAAGCGCTTCAAAAGTCGTATTTGAAACAGCTTCCGGCGAACATGTCTTCCCGATCGAACATGCCAAAAAATTGATCTTCAAATTCAGTGAAAACGGCAAACCGCTCCGCGAAGATGGCCCGGTTCATATTCTATTGCCCGATGGCTCGAATGTGGATCAACCGATTACACATATTCATGCTATCCGAGTCGAATAGGAGGAACCACTATGCGCGTACAATGCGTCATCTGCGATAAAATTGAAGAGCTTGAAGAAGATACGCTGCAAGCGAAGCGCCTCCGCAATCGGCCGATCCACACGCATATGTGCCAGGAATGCAACGAACGGATCGCCAAACGGACCGAAGAGCGCCTCGCCACAGGCGCGTTCCATTTCTTCCGCAGCTCCCGCAGCATTGAGGATGATTTTTAATGAAGATTTTAAAAGGACTTTGGATTGGATTCTGGAGCGGCCTCATACTTGGCCTTTTGATGAAGTGGATGCAAAAAGTAACGGGGGTCCGCATTTATGAGCTATTGCTGAATGTTGATTTTATCCCAACCATCGGCCAGGTCGACTGGTCCGAGCTGACTGAATTTGTTTTTCATTTGATCATTTCCTTAGTGATCGGGATCGTTTATGTTTATTTGGCCAAGCGCCGCAAGTATACGTTCGGGCAATTGACCATACTAAGCCTCATTTTGACTTTGCCGACTTACTTATTATTTTTTCCGTTATCTTTTCTTGCCGTTGAAGCCGATGTACCCAGCCCAACAGACATAGAGGCTTTTCTTTATTGGATCCTCGCTCATCTGACATATGCACTATTGTTGCCAGTCCTTTACAAAACATTCGAACGAAAAAACGCTGCTTCTCAATGAGAAGCAGCGTTTTCACGTTTTTCGCGCCAAAGGCGGATTTTATAGAGAATGAGGATCAATGCGGCAATAACCAAACCTTCGACTACAGGAAGGAAAAAGGCCAAAAATGTTAAACCTAATCCACCTGCAGCCAAAAACAAGATGATCACTGCATTTTTTCCTAAAGGCAGTTTTTTGGCAAAGCCCAGTTTATACACAAGTGCCGACAAAATGAAGATGACTGCAAAAAGTGCATATCCCGCCATTTCATAGCTCGGCAAGTTCTGGTAAAGAACTCGGGCTACCGGATACATATTCTCAAAGACAAAAGACTGTTCGTCCACTGATTATACATCCTTCCGGTTATTTATTCTTCGATGGCTACTTTCTTTTTCTTCGAAACACGTTCGCGCTCGCTTTTATCAAGAATTTTCTTGCGCAAGCGAATTGATTGCGGAGTGATTTCACAATACTCATCATCATTCAAGTACTCAAGTGCTTCTTCCAAGCTCATGATGCGGCGTTTCTTCATCGTAGTCGTCTGGTCTTTGTTCGCTGAAC
The DNA here is from genome assembly GCF_018613655.1 of Planococcus sp. ISL-109. Classification (GTDB taxonomy): domain Bacteria; phylum Bacillota; class Bacilli; order Bacillales_A; family Planococcaceae; genus Planococcus. Next base: position 302,705 of record NZ_JAGGPW010000004.1, on the reverse strand, counting down.
GGATATTTGTCGCAGCTTTGATCTTAACGATGTTAACAGTCAAGTCGCTGTCGCGGTTATGTTCACCGACAATCATGCCTTCATAGATTTCAGTACCCACTTCAACAAATGAAGTTCCACGGTCTTCGATACCCATCAAACCATAAGTTGAAGATTTTCCGCGTTCCATTGAAACAAGAACGCCTTGGCGACGTCCGCCAACACGGCCGGATGCTACTGGTTGGTAGCTGTCAAACGTATGGTTGATGATACCGTAGCCACGAGTCTGCGTCAGGAATTCAGTTGTATAACCGATCAATCCACGTGCAGGAACGTTAAAGACAAGACGCACTTGCCCGCTTCCGTTATTGATCATATCAAGCATTTCGCCTTTGCGTTCGCCAAGGGATTCAATGATCGATCCCGTGTACTCTTCAGGAACGTCTACTTGTACGCGTTCAACCGGCTCACAGCGAACGCCATCAACCATGCGGACGATTACTTCAGGTTTTGAAACCTGCAGCTCGAATCCTTCACGGCGCATGTTTTCAATCAGGATCGACAAATGCAACTCACCGCGGCCTGATACTACCCAAGCATCCGGTGAATCCGTAGGGTCTACACGCAAAGATACATCAGTTTGCAACTGCGCATCCAAACGTTCCTGAATCTTCCGGGAAGTGATCCATTTTCCTTCTTTACCGGCAAACGGACTGTTGTTGACAAGGAATGTCATCTGTAAAGTCGGCTCATCGATGCGGAGGATCGGCAATGCTTCCTGGTGATCCTGTGGTGTCACAGTTTCACCTACGTTGATATCTTCCATGCCCGAGATGGCAATCAAATCGCCTGCTTCGGCTTTTTGGATCTCAACGCGTTTCAGCCCCATAAATCCGTGGATTTTGGTGACGCGGAAGTTTTTAATGGATCCGTCCAATTTCATTAATGATACGGATTGTCCAACTTCAATCGTGCCGCGGAATACGCGTCCGATTCCGATACGGCCAACATAATCACTGTAGTCAAGAAGCGCTACTTGGAATTGCAGCGGCTCTTCACGGTTGTCGATTGGTGCTGGGACGTGGTCCATAATTGCATCGTAAATGACCTGCATAGTTTCTTCTTGGTCAGCAGGATCAGATGAAAGACTTGCAGTTCCATTCATGCCGGAAGCAAAAATAACCGGGAATTCCAATTGGTCGTCGTTCGCTTCAAGTTCGATGAACAATTCGATGACTTCATCGACAACTTCATCAGGACGCGCGAAATCGCGGTCGATTTTGTTGACGACTACAATCGGCTTCAAGTTTTGCTCAAGCGCTTTTTTAAGAACAAAGCGCGTTTGCGGCATACAGCCTTCATAAGCATCGACAACGAGTAAAACACCATCAACCATTTTCATGATACGCTCCACTTCACCGCCGAAGTCGGCGTGTCCAGGAGTATCCAAAATGTTGATCTTAGCGTCTTTATATTGAATCGCGGTGTTTTTTGCGAGAATCGTAATTCCGCGTTCTCTTTCAATGTCGTTGGAGTCCATCGCCCGCTCATCAACATGTTCGTTTGATCGGAAGATTCCGGATTGCTGAAGCAACTGATCCACCAATGTCGTTTTGCCGTGGTCAACGTGTGCGATAATTGCAATGTTACGTAAATCGTTTCTAAGGTTAGTCATAACTTTCACTCCAATATTCTTTTTTCGAGCCTATAACTGTGCTAGTATAGCACATATAGGGGAAAAACCCTACGATTTTATTTCATGCATACGCAGGAGGTTAGATGGAATGAAAGAAGCGGTCATAGAATCATGGCATAATATAAAATGGGTTTTTGTGCTTTATTCACTTGCTGCCATTGGCGCAATGGTGTTGATCGGTGTTGCAGTTGCGCTGCGCAGCATGCCGGGAATCGCCCTTTCAATCTTATTATTGCTCGCTGTTATGGGGCTCGGATTCAAACGGAAAAAAGACATGCGAGAAGCCGGAATACTATAACTCCACAAGAAAAAGAGGCGGATTTTTCCGCCTCTTTTTTCTTTGTCTTGCATTATGGTTGTTTCGGCTTGATGTACTCGTTGATCAATTTGCCGTGAATGGACGGGTTTGCAGCTACAAACGTATCCGACTTTAAAAGGTTTACCGGTTCGCCGGAAAAAGTGCTCGCGACAGCGCCGACTTCTTTGGCCATGACTAACCCCCCCGCAATGTCCCAAGGTGAAAGCCGCATGGAGATATATGCATCGATGCGCCCGCTCGCCAAATATGCGAGCTCCAGTGCCGCAGAGCCGTACGAGCGCACGCCGCGCACATCATGGACCAGGCGGATCGTCGCTTCATGGTCGATATGGGAGTTCGGTGTCGCCCAAATCGGATTCATGCCGATAATCGATTCGTTAATGTCCGTTTCAAAAAGCTTCTTCAGCCGTTCATCGTTGTAATAAGCGCCTCCGCCTTCAATTGCGTGGTAGAGATCATCATTGACGACATCATAAATATAACCCATCTTCCCGACGCCATCTTCATAGATGCCGAGCGAAATGGCGAAATTGCGCCGTTGATGCACAAAATTCATCGTGCCGTCAATCGGATCCAATAGCCAAACGGTACCGCTCAACTCTTCAATGTTGTCACCGAAGCCTTCTTCCCCGAACACGCGGTGGCCAGGAAAATCTTTACGGATGTGGCGGATAAAAAACTTTTCCACTTCTTTGTCTACATTGGTGACAAGATCATTTGCGTGAGCTTTTGTATCGACCGTAATATCGCTAAGAAATGAATTTCGGATGCGGTGCCCCGCTTCTTTTATCATCGATTTTATGTAACGGTCCATTGCGTGCTGATCCATGTAAGATTTCCCCCTCATTTCTCTCTAGTATAACGAAAAAGGCATCCGCTGTCTTTTGCCAGCAGATGCCTTTAAGGTATGGATGATTTTTCACAGTGCATGAAGGGCCTCCAGTTCTACCTGTATTTCAGTAAGCCGCTTCTTGCTCTTCGCTTTTTGCTCGTCGTCGTTTTGCTGCATTGCATCGTACAAGGTGGCCAATTCGTAATCAAGCTCTAGCTTCAACGTGTTGACGTATTCTTTCTCTACATCCGCCTTTCGGATAACCTGAATCATCTGTTTCATTTTGAGCGCCCCTTCCCACGTTATCGGAATATTCCGACCGCGATGTTTGTTATCCTCCTTTACCCCAATTCCGATTGCTGAAAACTTATTTATATTCTTTCTTTCCAAACTTCGTTACACTAAAACCTGATGTTGCATTTAAGGAGGAATAATCATGAACTCTTATTGGACTGAGCAGGATTTTCATGTTTTTGAAACCGACGGCCTTGAAGCACGAATGGAAGCTTTGACAAATTATGTCCGCCCGAAATTCGAAGAGTTGGGGCAAGACTTCTCGGCTTATTTCTCCGGGGAAACTGGAGATGAATTTTTTCCGCATGTGGCAAAGCATATGCGGCGCACCGTAAATCCGCCAAATGACAGCTGGGTGGCGTTTGCTCCCTATAAGCGCGGGTATAAAGCAGTTCCCCATTTTCAGATTGGGTTGTGGAACAGTCATGTATTTGTCATTCTCGCTGTGATTTATGAAGCTCCCGGCAAACCGGACATGGCGAACAAGCTCATCAAGCTCGACGCTTTAAGTGAATTGCCGAATGACTTTGTGGTTTCCGGCGACCATATGAAGCCGGACGCTGAAGCCATCGAGTCACTTGGCGAACAAGGAATCGAAAAATTACTGGTCCGTCTTCGCGATGTCAAAAAAGGTGAACTGGTTATCGGCCGCCACCTGGCACGGACTGACGCTTTATCACTTGATAAAGACGCATTTTATGCATTTGCAGAAAAAACATTCCGCGAGTTATTGCCTGTCTACCGCAACTTGCTCCAAATTAACGAAAAAACCGCCGTTCAGCGCTGAACGGCGGTTTTTTCATGATTTTTTAATGCGGATCAATTCGTCGCCCGATGCTTCTTTCATCCTTTTGATGACCGCGTAGCTTACATAGCTGCTTTCTTCTTCGAACTCACGGAAATAGTTTTTTTCTTCAGCCATCGAAGGCACAACCTTTTTGAACTTCCGGTATTTATCCATCAACTCTTCCCGTTTGATGCCTTTTTCATATGCATCCTCGATCGCTTGAAAAAATTCCACGACATCGACGATTTCATCCGTCGTCCAGTCAATGGAAAATGGATACGAATAATCCATCTCTCTCGCCTACTTTCCTTCAGTAATACCCCAACGTGCGCGAATGTCCTCAGCCTGTCTAACCATCCGGTCGAACAGCTCCTGCACAGACGGCACATCGTGGATCAACCCTGTCACTTGCCCAGCCCATCCAAAGCCTTTTTCAGCATCGCCGTCGTAAATATAGCGCTTGTTGGCGGTGCCGCTAATATAATCCTTCAGTGCTTCGTAGGTCGGTGTTTCTTTTTCAACCGCCAAAATCTGGTCGGTCCATGTGTTGGCGAGCGTACGCGCCGGTGCACCGATGCTGCGCTTAATGATTACGGTATCGTTTTCTGTGCTGTCAATCAAGTTTTGCTTGTAAAGTTGTGATGCATGGACACATTCTTTTGTCGCGATGAAGCGTGTGCCCATTTCAATTCCTTCTGCACCAAGGGCGTGTGCTGCCATCCAGCCACGTCCGTCGCCGATACCACCGGATGCGATGACTGGAATCGACACCGCATCGACCACTTGCGGGATGAGCACCATCGTCCCGATATCATCACGCCCGAGATGTCCACCGCCTTCGTGCCCGACAACCATGACCGCATCTGCACCGAGCTGTTCGGCTTTTTCAGCTTGTCGCCTTGCTGCCACCAACACCAATTTCTTGATTGATGTGCCTTTCAATTGTTCGAATATCGGCGTCGGATTGCCCCCCGTCATCGAGACGACCGGCACATTTTCTTCGATGGCAACATCGAGCATATGTGAAAAGGGCCTGCCGTGCTCTCCAATCGCAAAATTCACGCCGAATGGCCGACCCGTCAGTTCGCGGACTTTTTGGATCTCTCTTCGCAATTCATCCGGACCCGGCAAACTCATCGCTGTAATCTGACCTAAACCGCCAGCATTCGAGACAGCGGCGGCAAGGTCAGCATATGCCAAGTAAGCCAAGCCTCCTTGGATAATTGGGTAGTCGATGCCGAGCAGTTCTGTTATTTTCGTTTTAAACGCCATAATTCCACTCCTTTTTTAGGTCCTCAAGTTTTCTATTCGCGATACTTGTTGAAATTCCTTTTCCCGGGCAGCTTCCCTATATATGCTCCAAGAAAATAACTGATGCATTGCAAGTATATGTATAGTAACAAAATCTTTCGCATGCTATAATTTTTCTTGTTTTCATTTTAGTAAAGTGAGGTGCACGTCCCATTGTCCCAACTCGAAACTCCACTCTTTGATGCATTATTAAAGCATCGAAATCGGCATCCTATACAATTTCACATTCCGGGCCATAAAAAAGGCCAAGGCGTCGATCCGGCATTCCGGGAATTTGTCGGCGACAATATCTTATCGATAGATCTCATCAATATAGCTCCACTAGATGACCTGCATTCCCCAAAAGGCGCCATTAAAGAAGCACAGGAACTGGCAGCGCAGGCGTTCGGTGCAGATTACACGTTCTTCTCTGTGCAAGGAACTACCGGCGCAATCATGACGATGATTCTGAGTGTCGTCGGGCCGAACGACAAAATTCTCGTTCCGCGCAACGTCCATAAATCAATCATGTCGGCGATCGTATTTGCCGGAGCCATCCCGGTCTTTATCCACCCCGAAGTCGATCCGGATCTCGGGATTTCCCACGGCATTTCTCCGGAATCAGTGGAGAAAGCATTGATTGAATACCCCGATGCCAAAGCGGTTCTCGTCATCAATCCAACTTATTTCGGTGTAGCCGCGGATTTGAAACGCATCGTGGATATCGCCCATAAGAAAGATATCCCGGTGCTTGTCGACGAAGCACACGGAGTCCATATCCATTTCCACAAATCACTGCCGGTCTCGGCTATGTCAGCGGGCGCGGATATGGCGGCCACGTCGGTCCACAAACTGGGCGGCTCGATGACGCAAAGCTCTGTCTTGAATGTGCGGGAAGGGCTGGTGTCGCCAAAGCGCGTGCAAGCCACCTTGTCGATGCTCACGACAACTTCCACGTCCTACCCAATTTTGGCATCACTTGATACGGCGCGCAGGCAGCTTGCTATACATGGCTTCGACCTGATCGACCGGACAATCCGTTTAGCTCAAGACGCCCGCAAGCGCATCAATAAAATCCAACACCTCCATTGCGTTGGAAAAGAGCTGCTCAATTCTTCCGCAACGTTCGATATGGATCCGACGAAATTATTGATCAGCGTCAAAAATCTCGGGATTACCGGCCATCAGGCGGAAGAATGGCTGCGAGAGAATGCTAATATTGAAATCGAGCTATCTGACCTTTACAATATTCTGTGCCTCGTTACGCTCGGGGACAGTCGCAAAGAAATCAATTTGCTCGTCAATGCGTTGCAGCGGATGAGTAGTGCACTCGAGACGGAAAACGCCATAATGGAACCCATCGTCTTGTTGCCGGACATTCCGCGCCTAGCAATGACTCCGCGCGATGCTTTTTACGCTGATACGGAAATCGTCCCGATCGACCTGGCAGTCGGCCGCATTTCCGCAGAGTTTATTATGATTTATCCACCAGGCATTCCAATTTTCATTCCGGGAGAGATCATTACCGAGGAAAATATTTCCTATATCCACACCAATATTGCTGCAGGCTTGCCGGTGCAGGGACCTGAAGACGATTCCCTGCAAACATTGCACGTCATTAAAGAACATCAAGCATTCCGCTAGAATTCCCGATACATGTTCCACAAGAAAAAGGTTCTGGCATATTTAGCCAGAACCTTTTTTTACGATTGGATTCCTTCTATTTCGTCCGGATCAACAAAATCGTAGCCTTTATCCCGCAGCCCCTTGATGATTTCAGGCAATGCCTCTTTCGTCCATTCCCGGTCGTGCATCAACAAATTACCCCCGCTATTGAGTTCAGGTGCGTTGACCATGATATCCGCTAGTGCCGCTTCTTCCATATAGCCCTGCATGAAGTCATAGCCGTATGTCCAGTTCATGCGCACCATTCCCTGCTCTTTTGAAAGTGCATTGCTGAATTCAGTGTTCACGCCGAACGGAGCCCGGAAAAACCGGGGCGCTTCACCGATGATCGCTTCCACCGTATCATTGAGCGAAACAATTTCCTCCTGCTGCACAGTCTCTGTGGATTGCTTTAAATTAACATGGGTATTCGTGTGATTGCCGATTGCAAAGCCCATGTCATAAATCTTCGCTAATGTTTCCTTTTCTTCCTCGGTATCCAAAAAATGCCCGTTCACAAAGAAAATAGCCGGCACATCGAGTTCATTTAAAATTTCAGCCATTTCAAGTGCATATGTATCGGGTGCGTCATCAACCGTAATAAGAACTGCTTGTTCATTAGCATCTCCTATCGGCTCCACTTTGGAGTTCTGTGGATTGATCCGATAGCTTGGTTCATCGGCCGCCTCTGCTTGTTCCTCTTCTTGTTCCTCTTCTTGTTCCTCTTCTTCCACGGCTTCTTCAGTTGCTTTTTCATCTTCAGCCGGTTCTTCTTCTGTTTCTTTCCCGCTCACTTCAGCCGTTGCCATTTCTTCTGTTGCCGACTGTTCTGCTGATTGTTCTTCAGCACAAGCGCCAAGCAAGAGAACTGCGCACGCTGGCACTAGCCAATTTTGCTTCTTCATGATTATCCCCCATTTCGGCAAATTTTATCATGGTAAATTTTATCATAGATGACCAACCAAAAGCATAGAAAAAAGGACCGCTAAATGCGGTCCTTTTAAAAAACGCCTTATTTAATGATGTGAATCGGTGTTCCAAGAGCTACTTCCGCAGCTTCCATTGTAATTTCAGACAAAGTCGGGTGAGCGTGGATTGTCATTGCAATATCTTCCACCGTCATGCCTGCTTCAATCGCTAAACCGATTTCCGCAATCATGTCTGAAGCGCCTGCTCCAACGATTTGTCCACCTAGCAACAAGCCATCTTCTTTACGGGACACAAGTTTTACGAATCCTTCAGTAGCATTAAGAGCGAGCGCACGGCCGTTTGCGCCGAATGGGAATTTCGCCGCTACCACTTCAAAGCCTTCTTCTTTCGCTTGCTCTTCAGTCAAACCGGCACTTGCAAGTTCAGGGTCTGTAAAGCAAACCGCTGGAATCGCCATGTAATCGACTTCTGACTTTTCGCCAGCAATCGCTTCAGCAGCAATTTTGCCTTCATATGATGCTTTATGCGCCAATTGAAGCCCAGCCACAATATCACCGATTGCATAAATGTTCGGGATGCTTGTGCGGCATTGCTTGTCGATTTCAATCAACCCGCGCTCGCCCATTTTGATGTTAAGCTCTTCAAGGCCCATTTCATCTGTGTTCGGACGGCGCCCGACAGTTACCAATACGTAGTCAGCGTCGATTGTTTTCTCTTCGCCGCCAGCTTCATAAGATACGGAAACACCAGAATCTGTTTCTTTTACGCCTTTAGCAGACGCTTTCGTGATGACTTCGACGCCTTTTTTCTTCAAGCCTTTTTTGACGATTGCCGTCATTTGTTTCTCGAAGCCAGCAAGGATATCTGGAGCTCCTTCAAGAATCGTCACTTCAGAACCCATGTTCGCATAAGCAGTTCCTAGCTCAGTTCCGATATATCCACCACCGATAACGATAAGCTTTTTCGGAAGTTCTTTTAAGCCTAGCGCGCCCGTAGAATCCAATACGCGCTCTGAATACTTGAACGTCGGAATTTCAACGGGGCGTGACCCCGTTGCAATGATTGCGTTTTTAAACTTATACGTCTGTGCAGAATCCGCGTCCATGATGCGGACAGTGTTTTCATCCACGAAATAAGCTTCACCGCGGATAATTTCCACTTTATTGCCTTTCAGCAATGATTCTACGCCGCCTGTCAATTTCTTGACGACGCCTTCTTTGAACGCTTGTGCTTTTTCAAAGTTTAACGAAACTTCTTTAGCTACAATGCCCATTTCATCGGAATGCTGGGCTTCTTCAAAGCGGTGTCCGACTGAGATTATCGCTTTTGAAGGGATACAACCGACGTTTAAGCAAACGCCGCCGATATATTCTTTTTCAACGATGGTAACTTTTTGGCCAGTCTGTGCTGCACGGATAGCTGCGACATAGCCGCCAGGGCCTGAGCCGATGATGAGCGTGTCTGTTTCGATTGGGAAATCTCCTACTACCATAAGTTTTACGCCTCCATTAATAGTAATTCTGGTTCACTTAACAAACGCTTGAGGTGATTTAATGCATGCTGTGCTGTTGCTCCATCGATCATGCGGTGATCGAAGCTCATTGACAATGCTAACACAGGTGCTGCCACAATTTCACCATTTTTTACTACCGGCTTTTCAGCAATGCGCCCGATGCCCAAAATTGCGACTTCCGGATGGTTGATGACCGGCGTGAACCATTGTCCGCCTGCAGACCCGATGTTCGTGATCGAACATGACGCGCCTTTCATTTCAGCAGGGGATAATTTCCCTTCGCGAGCTTTTGTCGCGAGCTGGTTGATTTCATCGGAAATCGCAAAGACGGATTTGCGGTCAGCATTTTTAATGACTGGAACCATTAAACCTTTTTTTGTATCTGCTGCGATTCCAATATTAAAATAATGTTTCTGGATCACTTCACTCGTTTCATCATCAAATGATGTGTTGAGTGCCGGGAATTCACGCAAAGTGCTGACCAAAGCTTTTACTACATATGGCAAATACGTCAGCTTGATTTCTTTTTCGGCTGCGATGTCTTTGAACTTTTTGCGGTGTGCGACAAGTTCCGTCACATCAACTTCGTCCATAAGCGCGACGTGCGGAGCCGTATGTTTCGAATGGACCATGGCTTTGGCGATTGCTTTGCGCATGCCGGACATTTTTTCGCGCGTTTCCGGGAATTCGCCTTCTGGAGACGGTTTCGCCGCTGCTTCTTTTGTTTTTGCTGGTGTTTCTGCGTCTTGTGAAGCCGCTTCTTGAGCTGCAGCCGGCTCTTCCTGCTGTTGTCCGCCGTCCATGAATGATTCAATATCTTCTTTTAGGATTCGGCCGTTATTGCCGGACCCTTTGACTTTTTTAATATCGACTTCGTTTTCACGAGCAAATTTCCGGACGGACGGCATCGCGATGACGCGTACATTCGAATCACTCGACTCGTCTGCTTGCGGCTGCGCTCCTGCACCAGTATCGCCTTCGGGCTCAGTTTCCGGTGCCGGTACTTTTTCTACATCTTGGCCGGATTCAGCTGTGCCCGATTGCACTTGCTCTTCAGTTGTTTCTTCTTGCTTTTCTTCTTTTGCTTCAGGCTCAGGCTTTTCTCCATCTTCCTTGCCGCCTTTAAAGTGGACATCGTCTGCATCTGGAGCATCGATTCTCACCAATACATCGCCGACTATTGCGACAGTGCCTTCTTCTACAAGCACTTCCTCAACTGTTCCTGATACAGGAGATGGAATTTCAACGACCGCTTTATCATTCTGCACTTCGCACAGAATGTCGTCTTCTTCAATCGTATCTCCGGCCTTGACGAACCATTTTACTATTTCACCTTCGTGGATACCTTCACCGATATCCGGCAAACGAAATTCAAAAGCCATGCTAGTCACCCTTTCTAATGTACATTTGATACGGCGCACCATATGAAATGTTGCTGTAGATCTATATCCAGCCACCCGACTATACACACCCGCCGGCTCGACCGAACGTATTAAACTGCTATCACCCTATTTGCTTCTTTTTGAGGACAGAAAATTCTGCGCCATCATCAGCAAATCAGAAGTTCAGCACTTTTTCCGCTGTTTCTACTATATCCTTTGCATTCGGCAGCCAAACTTGCTCGGCTTGTGAGAACGGGAAAACAGAATCCGGCGCTGTTACGCGCAAGACAGGTGCTTCTAGGCTAAGAATCGCACGATCATTGATTTCAGCGACAACACTCGCTGCAATTCCCGCTTGCTTTTGCGCTTCTTGTACGACGATTGCGCGGTTTGTTTTTTCAACAGAAGCGATAATTGCTTCAATGTCGAGTGGCTGGACCGTACGCAAATCGATGACTTCGACTGAATGCCCGTCTTTTTCCAATTCTTCTGCCGCTTTGATGCTCTCCTGGACCATCGCGCCATACGTGATGATAGAAAGGTCGGATCCTTCGCGTTTCACATCGGCTTTGCCGAGTGGAATTGTATATTCTTCTTCCGGCACTTCCTGGCGGAAAGAGCGGTATAACTTCATATGCTCCAAGAAGATGACAGGATCGTTATCGCGGATTGCCGAGATCAAAAGCCCCTTAGCGTCATAAGGAGTCGAAGGAATGACTACTTTCAAGCCAGGCTGTGAAGTCATGAGGCCTTCAAGTGAGTCCGCATGCATTTCTGGGGTATGGACGCCGCCGCCGAATGGTGAGCGGATTGTTACCGGTGATGTCAGCGTGCCTCCACTGCGGTAGCGCATGCGCGCCATTTGTCCGCTGATGGAATCCATCACTTCGAAAACAAAGCCGAAAAATTGGATTTCCGCAACTGGGCGGTAACCTTGCAAAGCAAGCCCAATCGCAAGCCCCCCGATTCCTGATTCAGCGAGTGGCGTATCGAATACACGATCTTCCCCGAATTCTTTTTGCAACCCTTCAGTCGCGCGGAATACACCGCCGTTATTTCCTACGTCTTCACCGAAAACAAGAACATTTTCATCGTTTTGCATTTCTGTTTTCAGAGCGTCCGTAATCGCTTGGATCATCGTCAATTGTGCCATGGCTTACTTCGACTCCTTTGCTTTATAAATATCGAGCTGTTCCTGAACGTTGAATGGAACTTCTTCGTACATGATTCCGAGAAGGTCAGATACTTTTTGCTTCGGCGTGCTGTCTGCTTCTTTGATCGCCGCTTTGATTTCTTGTTTTGCTTTCTCGATCACTTCGTTCTCTTTTTCTTCATTCCAAAGTTTTTTGGCTTCCATATATTTACGGAAGCGAACGAGCGGATCTTTTTTCTCCCATTCGCTGTCGATGTCTGAAGTACGGTAGCGTGTCGGGTCATCTCCTGCCATCGTATGCGGTCCGTAGCGGTAACACATCGTTTCGATCAATGTCGGCCCTTCGCCTTTCACAGCTCGTTCCCGTGCATCGCGAGTGACTGCGTAGACTGCAAGTGGATCCATGCCGTCTACAAGCACGCCTGGAATCCCTGCAGATACTGCTTTTTGTGCGATTGTTTTGGCTGATGTCTGTAATTCGCGCGGTGTCGAAATCGCGAATTGGTTGTTTTGTACGATAAAGATCGCTGGTGCACGGAATGCTCCGGCGAAGTTGATGCCTTCGTAGAAATCACCTTGTGAAGATCCGCCGTCGCCTGTATACGTAACAGCGACTGCTTCTTTTTTGCGCTTTTGCATACCAAGCGCTACACCGGCTGCTTGGATGAACTGAGCGCCAATGATAATCTGCGGCGGCAAAATGTTCAAGCCTTCAGCCATCTGATTTCCTTTGAAATGGCCGCGCGAGAACAAGAACGCTTGGTGCAGCGGCCAGCCGTGCCAGATCAATTGTGGAACGTCACGGTAACCAGGCAAGATGAAGTCTTCTTTTTCCAACGCAAAATGCGAAGCCAATTGGGAAGCTTCCTGACCGGCAGTCGGGGCGTAAAATCCAAGACGGCCTTGGCGGTTCAATGAAATCGAGCGCTGATCCAAAATACGTGTGTAAACCATCCGTCTCATCAATTCTTCCAATTGCTCATCGGACAGCTTCGGGTCGTAATCCTTGTTTACAATTTCGCCTTCCTCATTCAACACTTGAACCATTTCAAACTTTTCCTCGATCGCATGCAATGTTTCTACTGGATCGAATTGCTGATTCTTTTTCGCAGCCATAAAAGCAACTCTCCTTTATCTGTATTAAAATTTTTACACTAGCTCATTGATACAATCATCACATTCTCCATCAGTATACGCGACCGCAATAACACGGTCAATCATAGAAGTACTATACATTATACGTATATACCCGATTTCAAAAATCTTAAAAATAGCAAAAACTGTACTATAAAAAAATCTAAACTGTACTATAATACAATGTATTCAGATTAGCCTTTTATAGCACAGAAAAAAGCAGCCTTTACGGCTGCTCATTCATTATCGGCTTCGATTTTCTGAGTTGTGTCACTTTTCAATTCATTGAACTGTTCGGTCTGTTCATTGAACGCTGTCACAGCTTCTTGGACAAGCTCATTTTGCTCGTTGACTTCATTTGTTTTAGCTTGAAGTGTCTCGAGGTCCATGTCTTTCTCAGCTACCATGGCGTACAATTCACTTTGGTGTTCCGTCAGCGATTGATAAGCATCTGTGAATTCGCGGTGCTTGGCAAAACGCTCCTCCATCCGCTCCTTCAGCGCCATAAGATCCGACTGCAAGCTTTCTTCTTCCGCCTCTTCGATCAATTGATCCATGCTTTGGAATTGCTCAGCTGCGCTTTGCATTGATTGCCTTTCGGTTTCAAGCAACTCCAGTCGTTCTTCCGCAGAAGCAATCGCTTCTTGCGCTATCTCTTCGACTTCCGCCTGCTGTTCTTTTGTCAATGCCATCATCGACTCGAAAAGCTGATGCTCGTTTTGCTCGCGGCTCTGCAACTCGCCCTGAACATCCCGGTAGTCTGCTTCCTCTTCAAATGTCGATTCTAAAATATCATTCAATTGTTCTTCCGTTGATGTTCCGGAACACGCAGAAAGAAAAAGAATCCCGGTTAAAACGGTGGCCATAGCTGTTCTCTTCACAATAAAGTCCCCCTTGATTTCCATGTTTTAACTATAGAATGAATATCCAAAAAACACAATGAAAGCTAAAGCTTTTTCTTTTTTCAAAAACGCTTTGATACGGTACAATAAAACTACAAGAAGGCATCATGAAAGGATGAACATAGTGATTTCAATGAAAGATATTATTCGTGAAGGGCACCCGACCCTCCGTCAAAAAGCAAAAGAACTCCAGCTTCCCCTTTCAGAGGAAGACCGCAAGCTAGGCGAGGAGCTTTTGCAATATGTAAAGAATAGCCAAGACGACGAACTGATGGAAAAATATGACCTGCGCCCCGGTGTCGGCATCGCCGCTCCGCAGATCAATGCATCGAAACGGATTTTCGCCCTGCATTTCGACGAGCAGTCCGGTGAGAATTTGAGCCTTGTGGCGGTCAACCCTAAAATCGTCAGCCATTCGGTCGAAAAAGCCTATTTGTCGAGCGGGGAAGGCTGTCTTTCTGTCGACCGTTCCGTTCCCGGCTATGTTCCGCGCTATGCCCGCATTACTGTCAAAGGCTTTACGTTAAGCGGTGAAGAATTCAAGATGCGCTTGAAGGGTCTTCCGGCTATCGCCTTTCAGCATGAACTCGACCATTTGAACGGCATTATGTTCTATGACCATATCAACCCGAAAAATCCGTTCCATGAAGTTGAAAATGCCGTCGCCATCGACCGTGTTACCGTCGAATAACAAAACCCCGTTCAGCGAGTGCTGGCGGGGTTTTGTTTTGCCGATTCGCCAACTGATTGCAGGCAAAGTCACGCCTACAAGCTATTTCTTTCGATTAACGGCTGAGGCCGAGAAAGTCAAAAGCTTTTGCCAGCCCGCCTTCATCGACGTGGCTGGTGACATGATTTGCACGCTTCTTCGTTTCTTCATGGCCATTTGCCATGGCCACGCTGAAGCCTGCAACTTCCATCATTTGCAGATCGTTCAAGCCGTCACCGAACGCAATCGTATCTTCTAAGCGGTGGCCTGTCGACTGTATCAAATGCTTGATGCCTTCAGCTTTGCTTCCTCCTTTTGGGAGGATGTCGCAGGAAACTCGGTGCCAGCGGACGAAATCGACATTTTGGAACGCTAGATGATATTGCTGTTCCTCGTGCTCTTCGCAAAATACCAGCGCCTGGTATACATCGTTCGTCCGATAAAACTCCTTATCCATTTGGGGATGCGGAAACTTCAAGCTTTTGATGCTTTCATCGATGTTCGGATGGAAATCGATCGATGACACCATTTTATGCTCATTCAAAAAAACGAGCGGATGATCGCGCTGATCGGCAAAATCCATCACACGCTCTAAAATAACCGGTTCAATCGCTTGTTTGTGGACGGCCTCATTCTCAAATGCGATGTACTGGCCGTTGAACGTAATATACGTATCGATCGCCAGCTCTTCTAGCAGCGAGCCTATCATAAATGGTGCGCGGCCAGTGGCGATGGCCAAGTGGTGCCCATTCGCCCGTGCACGTATCAATGCCTGCTTTGTAGCTCCCGGTAATTGCTTGTTCGAATCAAGCAATGTGCCGTCAATATCCAATAATAATAATTTTGACATACTTCAATCTCCAATCTTTTTATGAAGGAACTTTTGAGAGCGCCCTCTTTTCATTTGTCAGAAAAAACAGTATACTATACATAAGGAGTGGTGGGCCATGCTGAAACGGTTGAAACGCAGACTACTCAGACAGCTCAACGGCATTATGAACAAAAAGAAGATAGCATAAAGTTTTGGCCCTTCTTATATTAAATAGGAGGGCTATTCTTTATTTTAAAACAATGACATGATAATATAAAGGAAGTGCATTTATTATTGAACGTGTAAAAGGAGAGCAACCTATGATTTATAAAGTTTATTACCAGGAAAACCGTTTTGAAGTACCAGTAAGAGAAAACACCAAAAGCTTGTATGTTGAAGCTTCCACCGAGCGGGAAGTTCGTCATCATCTGAAAGACCGTAACTACAACGTCGAGTTAGTGCAGCTACTTGAAGGGCAGCATCTCGAATATGAACAAGCATCCCAAGACTATCATGTGGAGACACTTGAAACCCGATGAAATTCGTAAAAAATGATCAGACAGCTGTTTTCGCGCTCGGCGGACTCGGCGAAATCGGCAAAAATACTTATGGCGTCCAATTCCAGGATGAAATCATCCTGATTGATGCCGGCATCAAATTTCCGGAAGACGATTTACTCGGAATCGATTATGTTATTCCAGATTACACTTATTTAGTTAAAAACGCCGACAAAATCAAAGCCCTGTTTATAACACACGGCCACGAAGACCATATTGGCGGCATCCCTTACCTACTCAAGCAAGTAAACATGCCTGTTTATGGCGGTAAGCTAGCACTTGGCTTATTGCGCAAAAAATTGGAAGAGCATGGCTTATTGCGCAGCACAACGCTGATTGAAATTGCTGAAGAAGACGTTATCAAATTCCGCAAAACTTCGGTCAGTTTCTTCCGTACAACACATAGTATTCCCGATTCTTTCGGTGTAGTCGTTAAAACACCACCCGGCAGCATCGTCCACACAGGCGACTTCAAGTTCGACTTTACACCAGTCGGCGAACCGGCAAACCTTTTGAAAATGGCTCAAATCGGCAGCGAAGGCGTATTGTGCCTGTTGTCCGACTCGACTAATGCTGAAATCCCGAATTTCACTTTGTCCGAACGCAAAGTCGGCGAAACCCTTAAAGAAATTATGCGCAAAGTTGAAGGCCGCTTGATTTTCGCGACTTTCGCTTCCAATATTTACCGTCTTCAGCAAGTAACTGAAGAAGCAGTGCGCCAAGGCCGCAAAATTGCGGTATTCGGCCGCAGCATGGACAATGCCATGACAATCGGCCGTGAACTCGGCTATATTACTGTACCGGAAGATTCGTTCATCGACACGCAAACTTTGAACCGGATGCCTGCCGATAAGGTCGTCATCCTTTGTACCGGCTCACAAGGCGAACCGATGGCTGCACTGTCACGGATCGCTAACGGCACCCATCGACAAATCCAGATCCAACCGAACGATACTGTCGTCTTCTCGTCTTCCGCGATTCCAGGCAATACGAGCAGCGTCAACCGGACAATCAACTTATTGTTCCGTGCAGGAGCTGATGTTATCCACGGCTCGTTGAACGATATCCATACATCTGGACACGGTTCACAAGAAGAAAACAAATTGATGCTGCGCTTGATGAAACCGAAATACTTCATGCCGATCCACGGTGAATACCGGATGCAGGCACAACACGCAGAACTTGCAGTAGATTGCGATGTTCCGCGCGAGAATACCTTCATTATGGAAAATGGCGATGTTTTGGCACTTGGCCAAGACGAAGCATCCGTAGCAGGCCGTGTCCCTTCCGGCGATATTTACATCGACGGCAGCGGAATCGGTGATATCGGCAATATCGTACTGCGCGATCGCCGGCTCTTGTCTGAAGATGGACTGGTCATTGTCGTCGTCAGCATCGATAAAAAGAAAAGCCGCATGGTATCAGGCCCTGACCTCATTTCTCGTGGATTCGTCTATATGCGCGAATCCGGCACGATGATCTATGAGGCACAGCAAATGCTGAATCGCCACTTAAACAAAAAAATCCACAGTAAAAATACCGACTGGGATGAACTGAAAACCGATATCTCGGATGTTCTCGGACCGTATCTCTACGAAAAAACGAAACGTCGCCCGATGATTCTGCCAGTTATTATGGAAGTATAAAAAAAGAAGCCCTCAGCGGCTTCTTTTTTTTGCTCCATTTCATAGGAAAAAGCTGCCGTATTATCGGCAGCTTTAGTTAATTCATCACTTTCTTCTCAAAGCGGTTGATGTCCGCATCAGATCCGATGATGATCAAAATATCTTCCCGTTCGATTTCTAGATCGGCTTGCGGTGATACGATGATGTCATCGCCTCTTTTTATTGCGACGATGTTGATGCCGTATTTTGCCCGGATGTCCAATTCGATCAATGTATAGCCCGCGAGCTTTTCATTCGCTTTAATCTCCATAATCGAATGTTCATCCGACAATTCCAGATAATCGAGCACATTATTCGACAAAATATTATGGGCGATGCGGATGCCCATGTCCCGCTCCGGATGCACCACTTTATCGGCTCCAATTTTGTGCAGAACTTTGGCATGATAGTCATTTTGCGCTTTCACTGTAATTTTCTTCACACCGATTTCCTTCAGCATCAGCGTCGTCAAGATGCTCGCTTGGATATTTTCGCCGATTGCGACAATAACATGCTCGAAATTTCGGACCCCGAGGGATTTCAGAACCGATTCGTCTGTTGTATCGGCTACTACGGCTTGCGTTGCAATTGATGCGAATTCATCCACGCGCTCATGGTCTTTATCGATTGCCATGACATCCGCACCTTGCTCGATCAATTCCCGCACGATGCTTCCGCCAAAACGCCCCAAGCCAATTACCACGAATTCTTTCTTCATTGTGATCCCCCATCCTGTTAAGTCTCTCTTTTATCATATCCTTCTTTCATACATAAAAAAAGCCCCGCTTATTTGCGGGGGTCAAGCGGCCGTTTTGGACGGTTCTCACAATATTCACAGCTGATATCGCTGCAGCGCTCTTCGCGCCATTCATTGCAGCTCGCACAGTAACTCGCATCGAATTCGTTATCGAAAGTCAGCGGGTCCATGCACGTATGGCAAAATGTATGGACATCCATCCAATTGATAAACTTCTTATTCGCTACTAAATAAAGCCCTTTTTCATCTTGTTTATAATTCATAATCGATGGTTTTTGAGCTACCCTGTTTTTTGGGTCAAGGAAAAAATTCATCTTTCCGTTCATGTTGATCACTCCCGTTGGTGGTTGGGCTATTGTCTACCCTTCATCATCTGCTGAATCTGCACAACCGAAACTTCTATGTCAATCTTTTAAGACGTTATGACTTTTGCACTTTCTCTATGATAGTAATTGCCTTAGCCGATTGCAATAGATTCGGATTGTTTTTCGCAAATTATTTTCACTTGAATTCTATTCTATGTTTTGTATAATGAATAAATACTTTAACTAAACTTTAAGTGTATTTTTACTAAACTCCACTTTCGAAGCATGATACTAAGAATCAACTTATCGCTTTCGCCTATTTCACAAGAATTGAGGAAACTGCATGCAAATCGGCAAAAAAATCAAAACGCTGCGGCTGAAAAATGAACTGACCCAAGAAGAGCTTGGATCACGCACCGATTTAAGTAAAGGGTTTATTTCCCAGCTGGAGCGGGATATGAATTCTCCTTCGATCGAAACGCTATTCTCGCTTCTTGAAGTGCTCGGCACCACACCAAAGGAATTTTTCACGGATGCAGAAGAAGCGAAGCTCGTCTTCAAAGAAGAAGACCATACCGTGCATAGTGACCGGGAAGCGGGATACGAAATTGATTGGCTCGTCCCCACATCCAACAAAAAAGAAATGGAACCCGTTTATTTAACACTCAACGAACAAGGGAAATTCAAAACCTTTGAACCGTCGACATCCGAAACCTTTGTTTATGTACTGAACGGAAAAGTTCGATTGGATATCGGAAGCCGCTCCTATATAGCCGATGCCGGCGACTCCATTTATTATAGTGCAGACCAAGAACATACCTTAGTGAACCACTCCGCTGAACAGGCGGAAATGATCATTGTGGCCACAAAATCTTATTTATAATCCAGGAGGAATAGTATGACTGACCAATCGATCATCCGCTTTGATAATGTAGTACAAACATTTGAAGGCGCGGGAAACGTGTTGAACAATATTAGTTTTGAAATGGAAAAGGGGAAATTCTATACGCTGCTCGGTCCTTCCGGCTGCGGCAAGACGACGATTTTGCGCTTGATTGCCGGCTTTAACCAGCCGACAAGCGGCGATATCTATATTAAAGGAAAAAAAGTAAACACATTGCCGGCGAATGAGCGGCTAGTCAATACGGTGTTTCAAGATTACGCACTCTTCCCCCATTTGAATGTATTTGAAAATGTGGCATTCGGTTTGCGCATCAGGAAAATTAAAAAAGCGGAAGTCGAACGGCGCGTTAAAGAAGCGTTGGCGTTCGTCAATTTGAACGGTTATGAAAACCGGGAAGTCCACGAAATGTCTGGCGGACAACGCCAACGCGTGGCGATTGCCCGTGCAATCGTCAATGATCCGGAAGTGATTTTGCTCGATGAGCCGCTGTCGGCACTGGACCTAAAGCTGCGGACGGAAATGCAATACGAGCTGCGCGAAATGCAGCAACGCCTCGGCAAGACTTTTGTGTTCGTCACGCATGACCAGGAAGAAGCCTTGGCGATGTCCGATGAGATTTTGGTTATGAATGCCGGTGAAATCCAGCAAACCGGCACGCCGATGGACATTTACGATGAACCGATCAACCGCTTTGTCGCTGATTTTATTGGAGAATCCAATATCGTCGAGGGCACAATGGTTGCCGATTACCGCGTCCGCTTCGCCAACAAGGAATTTGATTGTGTTGACCGAGGCTTATCGCTCAATGAACAAGTGGAAATCGTCATCCGTCCGGAAGATCTCGAAATCACCCACCCGGAAAACGGGAAAATGGCAGTCCATGTTGATAGCCAATTGTTCCGTGGTGTGCATTTTGAGATTTCCACATATGACGAAACTGGCAATGAATGGCTCGTCCACTCGACCAAACGAGTGGAGGTCGGCTCGCAAATCGGCCTCGACTTTGATCCGGAAGCGATTCATGTCATGCGCTTGAACGAGTCCGAGGAAGCATTTGATGCGCGCCTTGAATCTTACGGAGCGCATCCGAATGGCTAAAAAGTCTTCTCGCCCGTGGTATCTCATCCCTTATTATTTATGGATTGTGCTGTTCGTCATCGCACCAATAGTACTCATCGTATACTTTTCATTTCAAGACTTATCCGGTGGGTTCACGTTTTCCAACTACGCGGATTTCTTTTCATCGACTTATTTACGCTTAACGCTCAGTTCGTTCTGGTATGCATTTTTGATTACCTTGATTTCGATTTTGATCGCCTACCCGACCGCTTATTGGCTGACGAAAACAAAGCATAAACAGCTGTGGCTCCTTTTGATCATCATTCCGTCATGGATCAACTTGCTGCTAAAAGCGTATGCGTTCATCGGCATCTTTGGCTTGTATGGCCCGGCCAACCAATTGATTCAGTTTTTCGGAGCGTCTCCTTTGCAGATCCTCTTTACGGATTTCAGTTTCGTCTTCGTAGCAGTTTATATTTTCATCCCCTTTATGGTGCTGCCGATCTTCAATTCACTCGATAAAATCAACCCTGCATTGATCGATGCATCGCGCGACCTAGGGGCATCGCAATGGATGACGTTCCGCCGCGTCATTTTTCCGCTGGCGCTCAACGGCGTCAAATCCGGTGTTCAAGTGGTGTTCATTCCGGCCTTGTCGCTTTTTGTTATTACCCGCCTCATCGCCGGGAATAAAGTGATTACACTCGGAACGGCCATTGAACAGCAATTTCTCGTCACCCAAAACTGGGGCATGGGTTCGACCATCGCCGTCTTTTTGATGCTCTTTATGATCATCATTGTGCTGCTCACTGGCCCAAAAGAGAAAGGGGGGGCATTGAATGGCAAAGCTAAGTAAGTCCGCCAAAATATATTTGGCATTCGTCTTTTTTATTCTTTACGCCCCGATTTTCTATTTAATCTTTTATTCCTTCAACAGCGGAGGCACGATGTCCGGATTTGAAGATTTCACTTGGGAGCATTATGCAGCTGTATTCAATGACACCCGCTTGCTCATTATCGTGTTGAACACGGTCATCGTCGCCTTATTATCTGCGCTCATATCAACCACAATTGGCGTGCTCGGGGCGATCGGCATTACCTTCTTGCGCAACCGCAAGATGCGCAGCGCCGTTTTGTCCTTGAACACTGTGTTGATTGTCAGCCCTGATGTTATTATCGGCGCCTCGTTTCTGATTCTCTTTACAATGCTAGGCGTCAAGCTCGGCTTTGCCTCCGTTCTCGTCTCGCATATCGCCTTCAGCATACCGATCGTCGTCATCATGGTATTGCCGAAACTGCAGGAAATGAGCTCGACGTTGATCGATGCCGCAACGGATCTTGGGGCATCCCAGCGCGATATTCTGACGCGTGTCATCATCCCTTATATCAAACCCGGGATTTTTGCCGGCTTCTTTTTGGCATTGACTTACTCGCTTGATGACTTTGCGGTCACGTTCTTCGTTACCGGCAACGGCTTTGCGACATTGTCTGTCGAGATTTATTCGATGGCGCGGGCCGGCATCACATTGACGATCAACGCTCTTTCGGCACTGATCTTTGTCGTGACACTTGGCCTGGTGCTCGGGTATTATTTCTTTAACCAGCGCTCAGCCGCGTCCGCCGGAACAGGAGGAACTCGTCTATGAAAGATCTAGTAAAAGCCAGTATCGCCATCATCGCCATCTCAGCCGTTCTCTTTTATGCGGTCCATTTGCTCGAAACCAGCTCGGCAACATCCGGCAGCGGTTCGATTTCAGTGTACAACTGGGGGGAATATATCGACCCGGAACTCGTTACCCGCTTTGAAGAAGAAACCGGCATTCAAGTTGTTTACGAGACGTTTGATTCGAACGAATCGATGATGACCAAGATCGAACAAGGCGGTACGTCGTATGATGTGGCCATGCCTTCTGAATACGCTATAGAAAGAATGAAGGAAAATGATTTATTATTGCCGATCGACCAAAACAAAATACCGAATCTTGAAAACATCGACCCTTATTTTCTGGATCTGCCTTTTGATCCAGGCAATGAATATTCCATTCCTTATTTCTGGGGAACGGTCGGAATCGCCTTTAACCCGTCTCTTCTTGAAGGACAAACCTTCGAACAATGGGACGACCTGTGGGACCCGACACTCGAACAGGAAGTAATTCTCGTCGACAGTGCACGGGAAGTGATTGGCATGGGCTTGAACAGCCTCGGCTATTCGCTGAACTCGACAGATCTTGGAGAACTGCGGGAAGCGACGGATAAACTGAAGATACTTGGGCCGAACGTTAAAGCCATCATCGGCGACGAAATCGTCGAAATGATGCGCCGCGAGGAAGCGGCCGTTGCTGTCACATGGTCCGGTCAAGCAGCGGACATGATGTGGATCAATGAAGACATTGATTACGTAGTACCCGTGGAAGGATCCAACCTATGGTTCGATAATATGGTCATTCCATCGACTGCCGGCAATGTCGATGGCGCACATGAATTCATTAACTTTATGCTCGATCCGGAAGTCGCTGCCCAAAACGCGGATTACGTCGGCTATTCCACACCAAACGAAGAGGCGCTTGCCTTAATGGATCCGGAAGTGACCGAAGATGAGCGTTTTTATCCGACCGAAGAAATGCGCGACCGCCTGGAAGTTTATGAAAACTTAGGGCTTGAAATGCTAGGTGTTTACAATGAATTATTTTTGGAATTCAAAATGGATATGGAAAAATGACAGGCAGAGCTTCTGCCTGTTTTTTTCTATTTAAATAAGGTATAGTAATTAAGTTCTTTATGCTAAATTTTAGTCACACGAAACAATACCGAGAGAAGGTCTGGCTTATGGCCGTAAAATCAACTAAATTTGCCTTATACATTCTCATGTTCAATATGTTCATCGCCATGAGCGGCATCGGCCTGATTATTCCGATCATGCCCGCCTATTTGGACACGTTCGGCGTAGCTGGCCAGGCGCTCGGCACACTGATTGCAACATTTGCATTTGCCCAGTTCCTATTCTCCCCCATTTCCGGGGAACTGTCCGATAAATACGGACGCAAAAATCTAATCATTTTCGGACTTGTCGTTTTCGGCTTGTCGCAATTGCTCTTCGGCATGGCCACCGAATTGTGGGTCCTTTACCTCGCCCGCTTTTTCAGCGGTGTCGGCGGTGCTTTTCTCATTCCACCAATGATGGCTTTTGTCGCGGATATTACAACTTATGAAGAACGCGGCAAAGGGATGGGATACCTCGGTGCTTCAATGTCACTCGGCTTTATGATTGGGCCCGGCATCGGCGGCTTTTTGTCGGAAGTCAGCTTGCAATTCCCGTTTTATGTCGCGACCGCCGTCGCTTTGCTAGCGGCATTACTGTCCTATTTTGCTTTACCGAACGTCAAACCAGCGGTGCAAGCGGCGGATTATAAACGGGAGAATTTATACCAGCAGATGAAGCGTTCTGTCTACACTCCTTATTTTGTCATGCTCGTCGTCATGTTCATTTTCGCGTTTGGACTGTCTAATTTCCAGTCGACGATTGCGTTATATGTGGATAAACAATTCCAGTTTACACCGAAAGAAATATCTGTCGTTATTACCGTCGGCGGCTTTGTCGGTGTCATCGTCCAAACCTTCGTCATCGACAGCTTGTTTAAGCGCTTTGGCGAGATGCGCGTCATTCTCGTCAATTTGCTCATCTCAGCGGCTGCTATGATCGGCATCCTGTTCGTCAACACGTTCTGGACCATCCTGTTCGTCTCAGCCATCTTCTTCACAGCCGCTTCCTTGTTGCGACCCGCCATCAACACACTCATCTCCAAGCTTGCCGGCGATTCACAAGGCTACGCAGCCGGCATGAACAATGCCTATATGAGCCTCGGCAATATGATCGGCCCGGCACTTGCGGGTGTGCTGTTTGATATTGATATGAGCTTTCCGTATATCGCGGGGACGCTCATCCTGCTCGTTTGTTTCTTCATTGCTTCGAGTTGGTCATTGAAAAAGAAAGACTTGCTGCAAGAAAGCCGCAGCTGATCAAGTGGTGTCTTATCACATAAAAAGAAGCTGACCGCGATTGCGGTCAGCTTCTTTTTACAATGCTTTAAAATAATTATAGAGAAAGTCCGGCATGAAATCCAATATCGTCTCATCCGGCACAAGCTTTGCATGATGCAAGCCGAACGGCGAACCGACGCCAGCCCAAAACATCAGGCCCGGCAAGCGTCCAGTAAAATAACCGAAGTCTTCACCGGTCATCGCGGCTTCACTGCGGATTGCCGTCACTTCAGGATACTGAGATGCATACTCCAAAAAGGATTCCGCAAGCTCTGTATCGTTATCGACTTGGCGGTAGCTGGCACCATAATCGATCGCTACGTTACACTCGTAGCCTTCTTCAATCGAGCGGCACAGCGATTCGATGCGTTTTTTCACACGCTTCATCGATTCCGGCGTCAAAGTTCGGATCGTTCCTTCGAGACGGGCGTTTTCCGCGATGATGTTTTGCACCGTGCCCGCTGTCATTTTGCCTACAGTCAGTACGGCCGAATCCATCGGGTCGACATTACGGCTGACGATTGTCTGCAATTGCATGAGCAATGCTGCAGCTGCGACCGCCATATCGCGCGTTTGATGCGGGAAAGCGGCGTGCCCGCCTTTGCCGCGTAAGTCGATGAACAACTCTGAAGTATTGGCAAACAACAAACCCGGCTTGGTCGCAACGGTACCGACAGGCAACTCCGGTGCAATATGAAGTGCAAACATTTGATCCGGCAAAAGATCCGGCCGCTGCTGTTCCAGCCAAGCTAGCAGCGGCTCAGCGCCGCCTGGCCCCTCTTCTGCAGGCTGAAATATCATCACCACATCATCTTTAATCGGTTGTTCGATCAGCTTAGCGAGCAAGCCGAGTGCAATCGACATATGGACGTCGTGCCCGCAAGCGTGCATAAACCCTTCGTGCTGCGAGGCAAACGGCAAGCCGGTCGCTTCCTGTATCGGTAAACCGTCGATATCCGTGCGCCACCCGAGCGTCCGCTTAGGCGCTGTACCTGTAACTATGGCTACAAGCCCGGTGCGCCATTCCGTCAGTTGGACGCGGTCAGTTGCCATGTCGGAAATGACTTTTTTCAGATAGTGCTGCGTTTTCACTTCCTGAAAACCGAGCTCTGGAATTTTATGAAGATCTCTTCTTATTTGAATAAGGTCCATAATATTCTTACAGCTGGCGCAGCTCTTGTTTGATTTCCGTTTTCGAACGGGTCTTATCGTCCATCAATTTCAATACACGTGCAGGCATCCCGCCGACAACGGCATTTTCCGGTACGTCTTCGATGACGACAGCCCCGGCTGCGACAACTGATCCTTTGCCGATCCGAACGCCTTCAAGTACGACGACATTCGCGCCGATCATAACGTCGTCTTCTACGATAACTGGTGTAGCAGATGCGGGCTCGATAACGCCAGCGAGTACTGCGCCTGCACCGATGTGGCAGTTTTTTCCGACTGTCGCTCGTCCACCCATGATGACGCCCATATCGATCATCGTGCCATCGCCGATTACTGAACCGATATTGATGACAGCGCCCATCATGATGATGCAATTATTGCCGATTTCCACATTTTCACGGATAAACGCACCCGGTTCGATGCGGCTATTGATATTTTTCAAATCAAGCATCGGAATCGCTGAATTTCTGCGATCGTTTTCCACGACGGAATCTTCAATGACAGCCGCGTGCTGTTCCAGTGCTTTTTCCACTTCAGCCCATTCGCCGAAAACGGTTGCGTGGTTGCCTTCGCCGAATACTTTCGAGCCTTCGCCGAAGTTCAGCGCAGCAACGCCTTCACCTTTAACATAAACTTTTACCGGTGTCGACTTTTTTGCGTTCTGTATGTACGAAATAATTTGATTTGCATCCATTTGCTCCATTGATCAAAACCTCTTTCTATTATGTAATGGTGTTATTATATCTGACTTTGTATAATAATTCATCCTTTAGCTTAGCAGAGCGGCATGTTTTTTGACTATATCGACAAATGCTTCCACTTGCCGCAGTTGAAACGATGTTTCATAGCCGATCAGCCACGTATCCCGCGTCAGCTCGAGTTCTTGCTCACTGGTCGTCAAAGGCATCGTATGGACGTCTTCTGTACCCGTCAGCGTTATGGAAGGCAATATGGCATAGCCGATGCCGTTGACCGCCATCTGCTTGCACGTTTCAATTTGATCCACAGTGATTTGGCGTTTCGGGCTGTAGGCGAAGTGCTTTTGCCACCATTGCTGAATCTCTGCATAATAAGTCGAATCGCTTTTAAACTGGATAAACGGCCGTTCCGTGTCCATCACTTCGTTCAATGACTGTATTTCTTTGTCGACTAAATACAAAGTGTCTTTGAACAAGTGGATCTTCGTGCCTTTCCAATCGGTCTGGCCGCGCACAATGCCGATATGCGCTTCCCCGTCATAAAGGGAGCGGACAATTTCAGAGCTCCATCCGGTGATCAATTGAACTTTCGCTTCCGGATAAAGCGTGACGAAATCTTTCAGCACTTTCGGCAGCCAATTTTGACCGATGATCGATGCACAGGCGATTTTTAATGTGCCGTGGACCTTTTCGCTTAAGGTGTGCAGCTGCTCGAAAACTTCCTCTTTTCGCTGGACGGCTTCATTGGCGTATTGAATGACCAGCTCCCCCGCAGGCGTCGGCGTCAAACCTTTTTGTGACCGGACGAACAATTGCTGCCCCCATTCCTTTTCGATCGATTGGAGGCGCTGCGATAGTGCCGGCTGGGACAAAAACAGTCGCTCTGCAGCTTTTCGCATATTTCCTTCTTCAGCTAATACTTTGATGATCAATTCTTCATTTGACATCAGGTTTCACTCCTTTTAATCCACGCAAACCGAATATCAGCGAAAAGCTCAGTAATGCACAGAAAAATGTCAGGCTGTAGACATTCCGCAATCCGAATGCTAACGCCTCCTGCAGCATCATCCGCTCTTCCATAGGCAACTGGCTTCTGCTGCCTGCACTTAAAATCGCATTAACCGATTCCAATGTGAGACTGCTGCCGTTTTGCTCAAAATACTTCAATAAGGAACTGTTTAAAATACTGCCCAAAAGCGCAACGCCGATCGTGCTGCCGAGATTGCGCATGAACATATTGGAAGCCGTTGCAGCGCCCCTTTTTTCATATGACACTGCCGATTGGATCGAAACGATAAATGCGGTGCTCGTCAAACCCATTCCTGCGCCAATAAAGAAGCTCGACATCCCGGCCCATAGCGGCCCGAATTCAGGGCGCATGAATACAAAAAGCATTGTTCCGAGAAGCAAAAACATAGCGCCCAAAAGTGAAGTCCGAAAATAGCCGATGCTGATCAACAGCCGGCCTGATAACACCGAGGCAATCGGCCAGCCGATCGACATCGCCGTTAGCGTAAAACCGGCGATAGCAGCAGGCTGCTCCATTACACCGGTGACATAGGCCGGCAAATAACTGGATATGCCGATCAGAATGATTCCTGTTGCCAGCGAGACAAGGTTTGCATACAAGATCGCCCGGTTGCGCCATATTTCAAAAGGCATCATCGGGTCGTGCGATGCGCGCTCTGCTTTGACGAAGCCATAGAGGAATAATGCACCGATCACTGCAAGTAACAAAGATGGCATCGACAACCACTCAAACGAGACGCCGCCTTCAATGAGGAGGTACAAAATCGTGCTCAATGCAACCGTCAATAACAGCGCGCCTTTATAATCGATCTTCAAGCGCTTATTCCTGACAGGCTCTTTTAAATAAATCATGATCCCTAGGAACGACAAGACACCAAGCGGCAAATTGACCCAAAATACATACTGCCAGCCGATGGTTGCGACCAGAACGCCACCGATTGCCGGCCCGGCCACAGCAGAAATACCCCAAACACTCGATAAATAGCCTTGGATTTTCGCCCGTTCTTCCGCAGAATAGATATCGCCGACAATCGTCGAGGCAATCGGCATGATTGCTCCCGCTCCAGCTCCTTGGATAAAACGGAACGCAATCAATTGATCCATCGAGTCAGCTAAACCGCAAAGCCATGAACCGACTAGAAACAGTACCATGCCGAACGCGAAAACGGGTTTTCGGCCCAGTATATCCGCAAGCTTTCCGTATAACAAAACGGTTACTGTGCTCATCAGCAAATACGCCGAAAATACCCAGCTGTATTTCGAGAAGCCGCCGAGGTCGGCGGCGATGCTCGGCATTGCCGTGGAGACGATGGTCGCCTCAACGGCCGACACGAACATCGCAAGCATGACAGCAATCAATATCAACGGGCGTTTTGCTTGTTCCATAGAATCCCTTCTTTCAGCGAGCAGAAAAAAAGGCCTCAATGGATGAGGCCTTTTTTCGGATGGTTACCGCTTGAACTGGTATAGCTGTTTTTTCAATTGCTTTAAAACGATGCGTCTCGTCAAAATCCCCATAAACATATCCTCATCATCGACTACACAAAGGAAGTTTTGGTCGATCACCAAATCCAAGGCTTTTTGGAATCGTTCATGCAGATGAATGCGCGGCAGGTCGGTTTGCATAATTTCTTCGACTCGGATATCCCCAAGTTTTTCATATTCTATATGATCCATTCCTAGAATGGCATCTGTGATGCGCTGGGCATTGATCAAGCCGTGAAACCGGTACTTCGCATCCAAAACCGGGATGGCTGAATAGCCGGTCTTCGTCAAAACTAATAAAGCATGCTCGGCACTATTGCCGATTTGAACATGTGCTACCTTTTCGGACGAGATGACAAATTCTTCGATCGGGGTTTCTAGAAAATCTTTGCTCGGTAATGAAATCATGTGCTCTACTCCTTTTGCATCGGATGGTCTGATGCCAAACACTTCGATTACATCATAACATAACACGAATCCCGAAACTATTTAATTGGGTGATTTGGCTTAAAAAGGGAATTTGTTTAACCACTGGCCACCGTCTAAAGTCACAATTTCCCCGTTCATATACGACGCTTTCTCTGACATGATAAACGCTGCAAGCTCGGCTATTTCTTCCGGTTTTCCAAGACGCCCCAACGGCACTGATTTTAACGTTCTTTCTTTCGCTTCCTCTGACTCAAACAGTTTGTCCGCACCGCCCGTCCGCTCAATAGGGCCTGGGGCAATACCATTGACGCGAATGCCGTATTGCGTGCCCCACTCCACGGCCAAAGTGCGTGTCAGCGACATAACCCCAGCTTTTGCGGCGGCAGAGTGTGCGACACCTGCACCGGCATTCCAGGCATACGTAGCCAGCATATTAAGTATATTCCCCTTTGTGCCATTTTCAATCCAATAGTTTCCTACAGCGTGGGAGCAGAAGAACGTCCCATTCAATACAATGTCGATAACAGAGCGCCAACCGTTCGGCGACAACTTTTCTGCATGGACAATGAAATTGCCCGCTGCATTATTGACGAGCCCATCAATTCTGCCAAACTTTTCGTGGGCGAAACTCACCATCGCTTTGGCATGTTCCGGTTCGCGGACATCCATTTGGAACGCTTCTGCTTTCCCGCGCAGTCCCGACAATTTCGTCAAAGCTTCGTTCAGCTTCTCCATATCCCGTCCGGTAATGACGACATTCGCTCCTTCCGCCGCAAATTTCTGTGCCATATGAAAACCCATCCCACTGGATCCCCCAGTAACAATAATTGTTTGTTCGTTCAACATCTCAACATCCCCTTATATTATTCGTCAGCGCAGCGCTGCAGTTGATTCCACTTTATGTACAGTGATTGAAAATTTTGATATGATACATGAGAATGAACACTCCATTAATGCGAAAGGAATGAGCCCATGTCCTCTACGAACAAGGATTCGGAAATCGCACAAGCAATATTCACTGTGAATCGCCACGCCAAAACCGCCACAGACAACCAGTATTTATATGCATTGAAAAAAGAAGCTCTACACTTGATGATCCAACAAAACAGAGCACAGAAACTGGGCTTGCACTTCAGTAAAAACCCCCGCAAAAGCCAACAACAATCTTCCATCCTCGTGAAATGCGGCGATTACTATTTCCATATGCTTCCTAGAAAGGAAGATTTCCACACACTCGAACATTTGGGTGAATTGGATGAAACGTACCGCAATCCGCCTAGCCGCATGAATTTAAAACATGCTAAAGAACTGTTGCGCAACTTAACTGGCCTAGAGCCGACAGATAAAAATCCCGCCATATCGGCACTTCCCAAACGCTACGAGCCAAAAGATATGGATCGTTTCTACACACCAAAAAAGTCTTATTTTGATTAGTCTAGCCGGCAGCGGTAATGCTGCCGGTTTTCATTTGCTCATTTTTCGGCAAAATCAAAATGCCGGATCAGCGCTTGCGTCCCAAGATCACCATCTCCTGCATCCTCAAGTTCTTCGTAGAGGCCGAGCGATAATTTAAGTCCGGGCAAATCAAGTCCCCATTGCTCCGCCGCTTGAACTGCAATTTTCATGTCTTTGATGAAATGCTTAATGTAAAACCCTGGACGGAAATCCCCTTCGATCATTTTAGGCGCCAAATTCGACAATGACCAGGATCCTGCTGCGCCAGTAGTAATGGAGAGCAATACCTTTTCTGGATCCAAGCCTGCTTTTTTCGCATAAATCAATGACTCGCATACCCCCAGCATATTATTGGCGATGTTGATTTGGTTGCACATTTTCGTATGTTGCCCCGAGCCTGCAGGTCCTTGGTGGATGATGTTTTCCGCGAACAATCGGAACAGCGGCAGTATATCGTTGAAAATCGGCTCTTCTCCTCCGACCATGACGGATAAGACCGCGTTCTTCGCCCCGATATCGCCCCCGGAAACCGGTGCATCTAAAGCGTGCATTCCTTTTTCCTTAGCGGCTTGTGCTATTTTTTGTGCCAATTTCGGTTGAGAGGTCGTTAAATCAACAAAGATGGCTCCTTTTTCTGCATGCTGCAACAAGCCGTTTTCGCCGAAATACACTTCTTCGACATCAGACGGGTAGCCGACCATCGTAAAAATCACTTCTGCTGACTGCGCCAGTTCCTGCGGATTATTTTTCCAAACCGCTCCCTTCGACAATAAGTCTTCAGCTTTTGACGCGGTTCTCGTATACACAGACAGTTCATGTCCCCCGTCTAGCAAATGTCCTCCAATGCTATTTCCCATGACACCCGTTCCGATAAATCCAATTTTCATGTAATTTCCTCCCTTAGTACTTCTATAGTAGCAAAAATCGTCAGTCTATTCACTCTTCTTTTCAAACAAAAAAAAGAGGCCGGTCCATAATGGGCCGACCACAAAAGGGGGAAATGAGAATGTTGCTGTGTTCAAGTATACTATGCCCGCTGCAAACGCACGGTAAACCTTTTTTAGAAAATTTATTTTGACGGCTGTTCTGTATATTCATATTCGGTCAGGCCATGATGATACGCGGTGCCGCGAAAATGCTTGAAGTCTTCTTGCTCGATTAATATTTTGCGAAATTCCAAAAAATCCTCTTTTGGAATTCTTAAGGTTTGTAGCTCCCCGTTTCTTAATCGTTCCAGTTCAGTTGAATAATCAGTCATGAAATGTTCCCCTTTTCCTTTCGTTTTGTCAAAATGCTTCTGTTATAATACTATACGGACTAAACCTTTCCCGTCCACTCACATAATCCATATGTTTGAATTAGGCAATACGCCGACGCAATTTTAGGAGGATTTTTTCTATGTTCAGTTTTTTCAAGCGCCATTCGCTCCTTTGGCTTTTGCCGCTTTCACTTTATTTGTATCATCTTGCCTTTGAAAATACAGCTGTCTTTTGGTATATGTACTCATTCGCCATTTTGCTCTTGATGTCGATCGCCATTGTAAACTACTCTGTCTTCGATCAACTGAAAACTTGGCAGTCGCTGCTTTACGGTGTCATGTTCGGTACGCTGCTTTATGCGCTCCTTGCGCTCGGCTACCGGTTCCTTGACGTTTTTCCACTCAATATACAAAGGCCTGTCGCTGCTTTACAGACCATTTTTGCCCCGAGCAGCATTTGGCATTATTTATTATTGATGTTCATCATCGTTCCAGGAGAAGAAATTTTCTGGAGAGGCTTTATCCAGCAGCAATTGAAGAAGTATATGAAGTTGCCGCTCGCGATTTTGAGCGCGTCGCTGCTATTCGGCGTTGCACTTTCTTTTAGCGGCTTTTGGCCAGCGATCATTGCTGGGATTTTAACTGGGGCAGTGCTCGGTGTGCTTTACGAATGGAAACGCAGCATGCCATTACTGATCATCACACACCTCGTGATCCTGATCTTGCTGTTTTTGATTTTTCCTTTACCGGCTTGAAACTTTTCCTGCTATCGTCATCAATTCCTTTTTGTTCAATTATCTTGAAACGTTTTCATCCTTCAGTCGTCTAATGGGGAAACCGGAAGGAGGAATTTGATTCATGAAAAAGAATATTTTATTCACTCCAGCAATTCTCACTGCAGGGATTCTTTTGGCAGGCTGCGGCACAGCTGACCTGGCGGGAGATGAACCAGACGCAGTAGACCCAGTGGAAACTCCCGCAGAAACAACTGATACCGATGTGGAAGAAACAGAAGATCAATCAGATGCGCCTGAGGATACAGACGGCACATCCGGGGATAGTCATGATGCGCCTGATGGGGAACTGACGATGAGCGATCAGCAAGCTTACCAGCTTTACGTGCTCGATGGCTATGCGTTCACCGCTGAAGAGCCAAACCGCGACGTCGTGTTCCTCGAAGAGAATGATGCCGTATTTATGCGCATCGAAACATATTACCCGAGTGACATCAGTTTCGATGATTTGGCGGCGAATACACAAGACACCGTCCAAGCGTCCAATCCGGATGCTGAAGTGCAGGAGTTTACAGGGTTCGACGGCTCGTCCTATAGCCAATCCGCAGCATATGAAGTGGAAACAGCGGAAGGCCACGTGACCGGCATTGCTTTTGAAGGCGACAACATCATCGTCCGCGTGACAATCTTCGACCATAGCACGATTGAAGCACGAGACGATTTCATCGAAATGGCACAAACGATCGAACGCGTACAGAAATAACAAAAAAAGATCCTCCGTGATAAACGGAGGATCTTTTTTTAATAAGACAGATCTTTAATCGACAAACCGAGCTTTTTCATCAATTCGATCGCTTGCTCTTTTTCTTCTGGAGACAAGGCTGCTGTCAATGCATGCAGTTTCTGTTCGTGCGCCGGGAAAATTTCAGCCATGAACGCTTTTCCTTCATCGGTGATTTCTGCATACGTGATGCGCCGGTCGCTCGGGCAATTGACCCGTGTGATAAATTGGCGCTTTTCCAATTTGTCGATCACATACGTAATGGAACCGCTAGCTAGCAAAATCTTGCCGCCAATTTTTTGGAGCGGCTGCCGGCCTTTATGGTACAGCAACTCGAGCACAGCAAATTCTGTCGGATTGACCCCGTTTTCTTGAAAAAAATGGTTCGTCTGTTCCGAGATTGCTTTATGCGCTCTCGACAAAACGATGAACAGTTTCAATGACTGCTTAATGTCTTCATTCATTTTGTTTCACTCATTTCCACTATAGTTACTCAATTACATTGATTATATCGTTTTGATAGCCGAATAGCACGTGCAGTCGACTTATCCGATGATGACGCGCTCTTTCGGATAATGGAATTTCGTCGGATCGGTTTTGCCGCCAATCGTGAACAGGAAGGAAATCAGCCCGACGCGCCCGACGAACATCAATACCATAATAATGACTTTTCCGACCGATGACAAATCACTGGTCAAGCCGAGCGACATGCCGGTCGTTCCAAAAGCAGATGTAATTTCAAAAACAATTTCAACGATAGAAGCATTCGGTTCGGTGATGATCAAGGCCATTGTTGAAAATAACACCATCGAACCTGCGAGGAAAATGACCGCAAACGACCGAAACACATCGATCAATTCGATTTCCCTATTGAATATTTGGATCGTGTTCTTGCCTCGCGCGAAATTGATCAAAAACAGGATGGCAATTGCAAATGTCGTCGTCCGGATCCCGCCGCCTGCTGAACTTGGAGAAGCGCCGATGAACATTAAGGCGCTCATAAATACATTGGTCGCGTCACTGAATTGTGTAATATCGATTGTGACAAGCCCTCCGGACCGGGAGGAAACGGAATGGAATAGTGCCCCGAAAAACGTCTGATGCCAGGACATTCCTTTGAATGCATTGACCGACTCCAAAATCAAAATGCCGATCGTGCCGACGACCAACAGCATGCCGAAAATACTCGTCGTGATTTTCGTGAACAGTGAAAAGCGGAAATTTTTCGTATCATTCGACAAAAATTCCTTTAGTTCGATCAATACAGGAAAACCGATCGCACCGAGTATGATCAGAAGCATATTGACGATCTGGACGAAATAATCATCGACATACGGCTGCAAGGAAGATCCGGTGATGTCGAAGCCGCCGTTCGTTGTCGCAGTAACCGCGCCGAATACACCGTGAAGGAGCGCTTCGCTGAAACTGTAGAAATATTGGGTAAAGTACACCGTCAATATGAGTGCCCCAATCGCTTCGATTAGCAAAAGAATCTTAACGATTTCTGTGATCAGTTTCACGACGCCAGCCATGCTCGACTGGTTATGGTCGACCATGATCAATTGCCGTTCCCGAAGCCCGATTCGCTTACCGAGCAAGATCCAGAAGAATGTCCCGATCGACATGATTCCGATGCCCCCGAACTGGAGAATGGTCATCAAAATGATGATCCCGAACACAGACAGCGTTTCCGAGACGTTGATCACCGTCAATCCCGTGACGCTGACAGCACTGACGGCGGTGAACAACGTATCGATATATGTCATGCTCACTCCAGGCTGCAAGACTCCCGGAAGCCTTAGGAGCAAAAAGGAAAAAGCAATCGCTACGAAATAATACGCTACGATTGCCTGGGCAGGTGTTAGATTCCGGATCCGTTGAACTGATTTGATCATAGGCGTAAAATTCCCTTCCGCAAGTAACTCTCTTCTCATTCTATGTAAAGAAAGTGGAAAAGAAAAGAGCTATTTTGAAATGTAGAGCGATTCCACTGAAAAACTGCACATACCCATGTGCTTGACACCATTTATTTTGAGCTTCGAAAAAAACGCCTATTCCTTAGAAATGCGCAGTTGCCGGCGCCCTCTAAAGAATAAACGATTTGAATGGCAGTCATATCGGTGATTTCGCCATCAGCAAAAGAAAACAAACGGCTTTATTGCGGGTCATCTTTCTCCGCTTTTTTATCCGGATTTGGCGCATTCACTTTTCCATCAGTTGAACTTGACGATGAATTGTTTTTATTATGCGCTCCCTGGCCATTTCCAGGCTGCCTGCTGTTCGAATCTGCTTTTTTCGGCGCATTATTTTGTGGTTTTTTCAACTTGTTCTCTTCGCTCACACTTTTTCCTTTCGAATCATTGTTGCTGTTATTGTTTTGTTTTGCTTTTTCTTGCTTGTCTTTATTTTGCTGTTCTTTTTGTTTATTATCATTGTTTTGCTGATTTGTTTTTTTGCTTTCATTGCCTTTAATATCAGCTGGATTTTCTTTTTTATCCGTTGAAGATTTTGGCTTGGCAGGAACTGAGCTGTTGTCTTTTCCTGCATTTGGATTTTTCGGTTGACCCGAAGACGACTTTGCAGATTTTGACGATTCTTTTTTCACCGCTGGAACTTCTGTGCTGGATGTAGGCTTGTTCCCGTTGTTTTCTTTTAGTGAAGCGGGTTTCGGTTTTTCTGCTGGAACCGGTTGTGATTTGCCTGCATCATCTGAAGGGCTAGCTGGTGATTTGTCATTTGAATCTTCAGCTGGCGATCGCACATCCGGGTTTTCCTTTTCCGCGGGACCAGGTTGATCGGTTTGGCCATCGCTATTCACGTTTTCGATTTCCTTCTCTTCAATCTGAGCAGGTTGCACCTCATTATTCTCATTGGTTGGGGAAGATAAAGTCCGGCTGTTTTCAGCAAATTGCCCAACAGGCACTTGTTGCTTGTTCGCTTGGCGCCATTGTTCTTTACTGGCTTCTCGCAAATGGATGTGGAGGGTTCTACCTGCATTGGCGGTTAATGCCGCTAATGTAATTTGTTCAACGGTTGAAAAGGTTTTTGTGTCCCCTCGTTCTTGTACAGTCGTAATGGTCACTTGCTCAGTGTCATCGTTTATCGACAGGGCAAGCACATTTTCCAATACATCTGCCAAAGTCCCGTTTTCCCAAGCATCAAGTTGCTCGATCAATTGCTGGCCATCCACATTCAGCTCCCGCAGTGAAATTACATGCCATTCGTTGTCTACGGCGAGTTCAATGCCAGGATTGGATTCCACCTGGACATAGCCGTATGCTTCTTGTTCCGGCATCATGAATGTGGAGAAAGCCAAAATCAATACAGCGACTGCTGCAATAATTGGCATCGCAAGTACCTTAACGCGGCGGCGTTTTAATTTGGTGTTGGAGAAAGATTCAAAAAACGCTTCCTCCCCGACCGCTGTGCCTTCTTGCGGATGGCCGGTCACGAAACGGCCATCCGCAAGCATGAAGACAGAGCGGTCTCCATCAAGTTCAATACATATGCCTTTTTGCATCCGCATCAGTTTAACCGCTCCTTTAAATAATCTTTTAAATAATGCAAATCGCTCATCAAAAGCAAAGCCATTGCAATTATGTATTTTCGGTTCCGTTCAATCGTTTTCCGTGACACCTGGACGAGGTCTTCGATTTGCTTGACCGGCAGTTTTTTCTTGTCGAGCAAATACTGTTTATAATCGTCCGTTTCCGCTACCAGCTGCGCAATTTGCATGGCGTTTCTTCTGGCGTCTTCATGAGATGGCGAGATTTTCACGAGCATTTGGAATGACAAACCATAACTTGCAAGCAGCTGTTCAAAACGAAGGATTTCCTCTCGCCTCTTATCATTTTGTTGTTCGATTGTATGATAAACCGTTGAAGCCGCATCCCCAATATGGCTGTGATGGTCTTCATTTGGAGATACTGAAAAATCATGGCTGAACTCGACTCGTTTGCTTTCTTTTCGAATATAGTCAATGACCCGCCGCCTGATGACCATATGGGCAAATGTCAGAAATGATGCATCATGTCCAGGCCGGTATTGGCGGATCGCTTCATGAAACGCTGAGAGCGCAATGCTGAATTCATCTTGGTGTTCATCAATGAACCGTTTGCATACTTGGGCAGCCGTCTTTTTTACAAAAGGCATATGTGAAGCGAGCAAATCATTCAGTGCTTCTTCATCTCCTTGCTGCGCCTGTTTGACCATCGTTTCTAATGGCATTCCGGCGCCATGCCCCAACAAACCGCCTACAGCAGTCAAAAGCATACAACTCACCTCATTTCAAATCCTTTTCTTCATTGTAACTTTCCGTCCAAGGATTGAAAAGAATGAGGCGACTCTAGCCATTATTCTATTCGTAGCTGAACGCTATTTTGTGTCCGTCCATTTATCTTCCAAAAAATAAGCTTGGTGGGCAAATGCTCCACTAAGCTTATCGTATGCTTTAAGCATTCTGTTTGTTTTTTCTCCCCCCTGTGAAAACACCGACTAGCACAATCTCTAAGAGGACCGTCCAAAACGTCAATGTTCACGGCGTCGAATGCGGAAAATCATGCAGCAAACTTCCGAATTTAGTGGGACAAGGTCAAAACGAGCAATTTGACACCTACCCAGTCGGCAACGACAAAAGCAGCGGTCTCCAATTGCGGGAATCTTTCCAGCAAACGGTTAAACTTATCGACTGCAAAGCGCAAGAAGATGCCCCCGATCAAGCCACCGGCAAGCATAACAGCAAATTGACCGCCGTTGATTCCGCCAAGATCAAAATCACCGAGATGCAGCAATGTCACAGCAAGCGCTACGGCTGCTAGCAATCCCCCGATTCCGATAGCACAAGCAGCACCCAAGTGTATTCCAACAAAATGGTATCCATAATCTCCTCCTATTTATGAACAACAAAAAAGACCTATGTCTAATGAAAGGCAAAGGTCTTGCTAAGCGCGATGTTGATCCTCTATGACAAATAAGCCATGTCTTGGCGACTGTGAAGCAGGTTTCCCTCTAGCTACTCCCCTTTGACGAGAGTCTTGATTATTGAATTATACATAGATTATGGCACTTGGCTGGATTCCGTAAACATTCAAGTGATGGGCACTTGATAATTTTTATCGGCTCGATGCTCTTTATAAAACGCCACCATGGCCGGCATCGTTTCAAGGAAATCAGCGCATTTGATGTCACTCTCTTGAAGCAGGGCTTGTGCCCGCTGTGTATCGAATTTTGCCTGCCAGTCCATATAATCCAGTGTTTCCGCTTCAACGCTGAGGTACTTCCGAACCATTGGGATCGACATCGACAGCGCGGCCAGCTTTTTCGGCAAGTGGCCTTTCGGATAAGTTCCGGTCATTTCGTGCACCATTGCACGGTAAACTTCCTCGACAGGATGCGGATTCGGATCGGTCAAATGGACTGTAGCTCCTGCGGCTTCATCCAATAAACTTAAATAAACCGAAGCCTCAAGTATATAATCAACCGGCACGACATTGATGGTTGCTTTCGAGTGGCCGATATAAGGAATCACCGGCATGTGCTTCATGCGGTCAATCATGTTCAGGAAAAAATAAGGGCCGTCAAATTTCGATGTTTCTCCGCTTTTCGAATGTCCTCTGACAATTCCCGGCCGAATGATTGTCACCGGCAGTTCACCTTTCAACTTGTCGACCAATAGCTCCGCTTCAAATTTTGTTTCTTCGTAATGATTTTTGAATGCTTCCGGGCGGATCAGTTCATCTTCACGAATGATTCCTTCCCGAGCTCCTGCAACATATGCGGTGCTGAAATACATATAACGCTTCAGGCCTTTCAAGCTTTTGACAAAGTCATTCACATGCCCGGTGCCTTCGATATTGACCTTCCGGGCGATCGCTTCCGGGACGGCCAAATCATAGATCGCTGCCAAATGCCAAAAAACCAGCTCACGGTCCTGTAGATACTGTGTATCTTCTCCTGATAAAGCCAAGCCTGGTTTTGTAATATCACCAGCAAGCAAACGGATGCTTCCACATCCTGTCTGCTTCTCGATGCGGCCGGCAGCCGTTTTTGCCGCCTCCATTTCAGACGCTAAAACAATCGCGGCAAGCGTCACCCCTTTTTCAGCACTCGTTTCCATCAGCCGCGTGGCGATAAAACCTGGAAATCCTGTAAACACCATCATCTTCATCCAATCCCTCCCCTTTTTTATATTCTACTAAATACTGGATAGCTTAAGTGAAAATAATGCATAAAAAAACCTGTGCAGAATTATCTGCACAGATCTGGTTAACTTTCGGTTTTTTCGGCTTTTCTTTTTTTGCTGTTCATCCAGCGTGTTTCCCGGTCGAATAAACTGTAGACAACTGGAACGACATACAATGACAGGAACGTTGAGCTGATCAATCCGCCGATAACGGCGATTCCCATCGGCTGGTTGATTTCTGTACCTTCCCCGATGCCGATTGCAAGCGGCAGAAGACCGAGTATGGTCGTCAAAGCCGTCATTAAAATCGGACGTCTGCGATCATGGACCGCTGTCGTGATCGCATCTAAGGAACTCAAGCCAGCTGCTTTCCGCTGATTGATGTAATCGACGAGGACGATCCCGTTGTTGACGACAATACCGACGAGCACCAGCACACCGATGACCGCTGTAATGCTGATTGGGGTTTGTGTCACAAACAAGGCTATCGACACACCGATGACCATCAGTGGCACCGTGAACATGATGACGAGCGGGTATTTGAACGATTCGAATTGCGCTGCCATAACGATATAGACGAGCACAATCGCCAATACAACCGCTAATAACATATCATTGATTGCATCATCAAAGAGTTCGCGGTCGCCACCGAATGAGATTTGTGTCTGTTCCGACAGCTCGAGTTCTGCAATGGCTTCATCGACAGCTGCCGACATTTCGCCCATCGTTTTATTGGATGAATACTGAAGCGTAAAGGAAACACTTTCAGCTTGGTCGACACGGCTGATCGATACCGGCCCTTGCGCGATTTCAATATCCGCCAATTCCTGAAGTTCGACAAAGGCACCGGACGGGGTGCGCAATGTCAGCTCACGCAAGGTTTCTACGCTGTTGCGGTCTTCTTCATTATAAGACACGAACACGCTCAGCACTTCGTCCCGCTCATCAATGAGTTGCGTGGCGAGCACACCGCGCGTGATATTGTTGACGGTTTGGGCGATTTGCGCAGGTGGCAAATTGTTTTCAGTTGCCGCCTCGCGGTTGATGGTCATTTGAATTTCATCAATTGTTTCTTGGCGGTCATTAGTCAACTCCACTAAATTCGGTAAAGCTTCCAAACTTTCATTGATGTC
The DNA here is from genome assembly GCF_018613655.1 of Planococcus sp. ISL-109. Taxonomy (GTDB): domain Bacteria; phylum Bacillota; class Bacilli; order Bacillales_A; family Planococcaceae; genus Planococcus. The sequence goes on along the minus strand of NZ_JAGGPW010000004.1, from coordinate 261,672 downwards.
TTCGACCGCTCTATCGAGGCGCGGCTTGTCTGTATCGGTCACCGTAAAGCTTAACGTGTTTGGAGTAGATCCGGCTGCTGTTTGCAAATTAAAGCTGACGACAGCGTCTTCACCGATTTTTTCCACCACGCGTGGCTGTACTTCATCGACAAACTCAAACACCGATCGATCCCGCTCATCAAGCGGCACTAGTTTGACGTAGACTTCTGCTGTATTGGATTCTGCACGTCCTTGTGCCTGCCCTTCCTGAGTCGATCCGATCAAGCTGACATAGACATCCACATCCGATTCTGCTTGAAGCTCTTCTTCAATTCTGTTGACTACGCTATTTGTCGCTGCAGTAGACGCCCCGTTGTCGAGTTCAACTGAGACGCTGACAAAGCCTTCATCAGTTGCCGGCAAAAATTCAGTTCCTACTTGGGACACGCCATATGCACCGATCCCCAAAAACGCAAGTGCCGTTAAGAGAACGATAATCCGGTGACGTAATGCCCAAAGAACGCTTTTTTCAAAGCGCAGCACTCCTTTTGAATCCGGTTTCACTTGCTTTGGCTTGCCGTCTTTTTGCCCGAGCATCCGTGAAGCCATCATTGGAATGACGGTTAATGCAACGGCAAGCGACGCAATCAAGCTAAAGGAGATCGTTAAAGCAAATTCGAAGAAGATTTCCCCGATCAAACCGGAGATGAATATGACCGGCACAAAAACGGCGATAGTCGTAAATGTCGAAGCGGTAATCGCCCCTGCGACTTCACGTGCTCCGTCCGATGCCGCTTTCTTCGGTTTTTTGCCCATCGCCAAATGCCGTTCGATGTTTTCGATTACGACGATGGCATTATCGACGAGCATCCCGATTCCGAGTGCCAAAGCCCCGAGCGTCAAGATGTTCAACGCAAAATCGGCGAAAAACATCAGCACAAATGTCACAATGACAGAATAAGGAATCGCAACACCGATGATGATCGGGCTCTTGATGCCGCGAAGGAAAAAGAACAGGACGAGCATCGCAAAAATGCCACCAAGAATTAAAGTTTGACCGATGTTATTAATTGCTAACTTGACATAATCTCCTTGGTCGAACAACACATCGGCTTCTACAGATGAAAAGCGGTCTTCTGTCAGCAATTCATCCAAGCGCTCTTGAAAAGCGGTGGATACATCAGCGGTATTGGCACCGGATTCCTGCAGCACTGACAGCAGCACCGCGGGTTCATCGTTGGCACGTGTTTCACTATTCGTTTCACGTTCAGCAATAGCCACTTCCGCTACATCGGCAATGGTGACCTTATCGCCAGATAGCGCATCAACCGTCACGACAAGATTTTCGATGTCTTCCACACTTTCCAAAGTGCTGACGATCCGCGTCGTCAAATTGCGGCCATCCTCTGTCTCGATTGGATCACCCGGCAAGGATATGTTGTTCACTTGAATCAATTGAACAATATCCGCCTGTTGTAACCCTCGTTCTTCCAGCTCCTGCTGGTCAAGTTGAATCGTTACGTCTTCGATCAATGAACCGGAAATGTTAACACTTGCTACCCCGTCTGTCTGGCGCAGCTGTGTTTCTAGCTCTTCCGCTACAACACGCACATCTTGCTCGGCATCAGTGGCGCGAAGAGACAATTGGATAATCGGAAACTGTGACGGGTCGAACTTCAAAAATCGTGGATCGTTCGAGTCGTCAGGGATCGGAGTCTGAGCAATACGCTGCATCACTTCCGACTGAACATCATCAATGTCCGTGTCCCATCCGAACTGCAGCAAAATGAAATTGGACCCTTCTTGGCTATTGGATTGAATAGACTCAATGCCGGGCAAAGTCGCCAAGTTCGCTTCGAGCGGCTTGGTGACTTTTTCGTTCACTTCGGTCGGGCTCGCCCCTGGATAATTGGTGACGACTACACCAATTGGAGGGTTCAGCTCTGGAATTAATGTAACGGGTATCCGGAGAAATGACACTGCTCCTAAAATAATGACCAAAAGCATCGTGACGATGGTCAATACTGGTCTTTTGATGGAAAAATCACTTAGCTTCATCTGTTCAATCCCTCTCTATGACTGGTCCCTTTATCATAAGAAAAAAAGAGCTCTACCGCAAACTTGAGGCTGCATGTTCACAATAACGACATGTTTTTCCTATTGCCTAGTCCCAGCTAAATTGACCCAGCCCTGATTTCAACACAAAAAAACACAGCGCACTTTTCAGGTACGCTGTGTTTTCTCTCTTATAATAAGCTATACAAGCGGATTCCCGGATTTTTGTCCTGGAACCAGCGCGTTGCAAAATCATTTTCGAACAAGAACACCAAATTGTCATAGCGATCTTTCACGAGCATAGAGCGTCCGCTCGACATCGACTCTTTGACGTCTTCTTCGTTTTCGATCCAGCGCGCGATTTTATTGCCCACAGGCTCCATTCTCACATCCACATTATATTCATTTTTCATGCGGTGCTCGAACACTTCAAACTGAAGCTGGCCGACTGCGCCGAGAATAACCTCTTCCAAGTGCAGAGTTTTATAGTATTGAATCGCGCCTTCTTGAACCAATTGCAAAATCCCTTTATGGAAATGCTTTTGTTTCATGACGTTTTTCGCCGTCACTTTCATGAACAGTTCAGGCGTAAATTGCGGCAGCGCTTCAAACTCGAATTTCTTGCCGCTGGTTATCGTGTCGCCAATCTGGTAATTGCCGACATCGTGCAAGCCGATAATATCCCCCGCTACAGCTTCAGTTACCAATTCACGGTCATCCGCCAAAAACTGCGTTGTCTGGGAAAGCTTAATCGATTTTCCGGTTCTCGTTAAAGTAACGTTCATGCCGCGTTCAAATTTCCCGGAGACAATCCGGACGAACGCAATGCGGTCACGGTGAGCCGGATTCATATTGGCTTGGATTTTGAAGACAAAGCCGGAAAAAGGCGTCTCGACCGGATCGACGATGTCTCCTTCCTTAGTCATGCGCGGCTGCGGTGGCGGCGCGAACTGCAAATACGTCTCAAGGAATGTTTCGACGCCAAAATTTGAAAGTGCCGAACCAAAAAATACAGGCGTCAATTCGCCTTTTTTCACACGGTCGATGGAAAAGTCATTGCCTGCTTCTTCCAATAGTTCGATATCTTCGAGTGCCTGCGTATAATAGGACGATTTCGTCATCTCGTGTTCTCCAGCCAAATGGCCTTTTTCATCGAGTTCCATGAAACGGCCGACATCAGAGCGAAACGGCTCGATGCGCTTATTGAAGCGATCGTAAATCCCCATAAACTCTTTGCCCATGCCGATCGGCCAGTTCATCGCGTACGATTGAATGCCGAGCACTTCTTCCAATTCTTCCATTAACTCTAGCGGTTCCTTACCTTGACGGTCCATTTTGTTGATGAACGTAAAAATCGGAATGCCGCGCATTTTACAGACTTTGAACAATTTTACGGTTTGTGCCTCGATGCCTTTGGCGACATCGATGATCATGACAGCGCTATCTACAGCCATCAAGGTACGGTACGTATCTTCACTAAAATCTTGGTGTCCGGGTGTGTCAAGAATGTTGACGCGGTGTCCAGCATAATCGAATTGCATAACGGACGAAGTTACGGAAATTCCGCGCTGCTTTTCAATTTCCATCCAGTCGGATGTTGCGAATTTCCCGGATTTTTTCCCTTTAACTGTTCCGGCATCGCGAATCGCACCGCCGAATAGCAATAGCTTTTCGGTTAAAGTCGTTTTCCCGGCATCCGGGTGGGAAATAATAGCAAAAGTTCTTCTACTTTCAATTGCTTGTTCTAATTGGCCTGACATTGTATACGCTCCTTTAATATCCTCTCTCCATCTTAGAGAAGGAATTTGCAAAAAACAAGAATTATCGCCAGAAGTTGCGGCATCCGGCACATTCCTAAGCATAAAAATGAACGGAGAAAAATACTGTGATTTTTCTCTGTTCAGTTCAAGCTATAGCCATCTGACAGTTTAAGATCCGAACTTTTTGCGTGCTTCATTTTCCGCAATTTCTTTGTCGCTGTGCGGGTATTTTGTATTTTCGATAATTTGGTAATCTTCGTGGCCTTTTCCTGCCAAAATGATGATATCGCCAGGTTCCGCTTGTTGAATAGCGTGCCGCACCGCTTGCTCACGGTCTCCGATGCAGGCAAAACGGTCGTGCAGCATGCCTGCCGACAGGTCAGTTAGGATACTATCATATTGTTCGTAGCGTGGGTCATCTGTCGTCAAGATGACATAATCCGCAACAGAGGCTTTCTCTGCCATGATCGGGCGTTTCGTCTTATCACGATTTCCACCTGTGCCCACCAGGAAAATAACTCGTCCGGTTTTGAAATCTTCCACCGCAGCGATCGCTTTTTCGATTGCATCCGGCGTATGGGCATAATCGATGAACACAGAAATCGGTGCGTCGATCTGCGCTTTTTGCATGCGACCCTCGACTGGCGGAATGGCTTCTAAAGCGGTGATCACATCCTGAATCGGATATTCTTCCGCAACTAACGCCGCAATTGCCGCTAGCGCATTGGAGACGTTGAAATTCCCTAGCAGTTTCATCGAGACCGGGTAACTTCCTTGCGGGCAATAGAGCACAAATGAAGTCCCTTCTTTTTCCAGCTGCACTTCTTTTGCATTGAACATCGCATTTCCGCTCATGCCATATGTATAAACCGGAAACGGTGTCATTGCAGCGAATTTTTCCGACCATTCATCGTCTGCGTTTAAGATGGCCCGTTTGTTCTCGGTCAGATTTTGGCCGAGCTGAGAAAATAGCAAGCTTTTGGCGTGGCCATACTCTTCCATCGTGCCATGAAAATCCAAATGGTCATGTGTGAGATTGGTGAAGACTGCCGTATCGAACTCGACACCGGATAAGCGGCCCAAGACGAGGCCATGGGATGATACTTCCATCGTCATATGCGAACATCCCTCACCGTTGGCACGGCTGATCATTTCATGAGTCGTCAGCACATCGCTCGTGGTATTCGCTGACGGATGTAATTCCCCGTTCAAGTTAAACCCGATTGTACCGGTCAATGCTGATTTTTCCCCGAGTTCCATAAGCATGGCGTGAAGCATGCCCGCGACGCTAGTTTTACCGTTAGTTCCAGTGACGCCAATCATATTCAGCTTCTTCGACGGATAGCCGTAGAAGCGGACAGCGAGAATGCCGAGCGCGCGGGTTGTGTCTGACACTGTGACGACTGTTGCCCCTTCGATAGCGAGCGGTTTTTCGGCAAGAATGACCGCCGCGCCTTTCGTAACCGCTTGCTCTGCGAAATTATGCCCATCAACCGTATAGCCTTTAATGCACACAAAAAGCGAGCCATCCTGTATTGTTCTCGAATCCATCGTGATATGCGGAATAGCAAGCGGCAACTTGCCTTCTATAGTTAAAATTGGAATATTTGCGAATAATTGCTTGCTGTCCATCTGAAATCCTCCTAATGTTATGACCCGATCGGCGAACTTGCATATGCATGAAGCAACTTGGCTGTCGCTTCGAGTGAATCGATATGCGTTCGCTCATAAGCATGAGATGCTTCGATCCCTGGCCCGAACAATGCATGTTTCACGTCTGCGCCTGCACCAATTGCAGCAGAAGCATCAGAGCCGTAGTACGGATAAATATCCACTTTGTAATCGATGCCATTTTCCTTAGCCAATGCAATCAATTGGCGCGTCAGTCCGTAATGGTATGGCCCGCTTGAATCTTTCGCACATATCGATACCGTATATTCATCCGATGTTTGGCCGTCGCCGATTGCGCCCATATCGACTGCGATATATTCTTCGGTTTGTTCGGGGATATTCGAGTTTCCACCATAACCGATCTCTTCGTTATTGGAAATATAGAAATGCGTCGTATGCGGCAAAGTATCACCGCCTGCAAAATGTTTCGCCAGTTCCAGAACTAGCGCAGTGCTCGCCTTATCATCCAAATGGCGCGATTTGATGAAACCAGAATCGGTTTTTATGAAGCGCGGGTCGAATGAAACAAAATCGCCGACTTCGATGCCCTGTTCACGCACTAGTTCTGCAGAATCGCATTTTAAATCCAAGCGCACTTCCATATTGTCAGCAGAACGTTCAGCCGTTCCGGAATCCTTGTAGACATGGACTGTCGTCTGGTGAAGCAGGATTGTTCCGCTGATGGTCTCACCGCTCGCGGTATGGACGAGGCAGTTCTCGCCTTCTATGGCATTGAACTTGAAGCCTCCGACAAGTGACAATTTGAGGCGGCCTGAAGGCTTGATTTCTTTCACCATCGCGCCAAGCGTGTCGACATGCGCTGTCAACAGGCGATGGCGCTTATCGTCGTCTCCTTTAATAGTCGCAATGACGCCGCCTTTGTTCGTTGTTATATATGGAACTTGAATTTGATCAAAGTATTTTTCAACTATTTTCATAACTTGCATCGTATAGCCGGATGGACTTGGAGTCGTGACTAGTTTCTCCAAAATCGCAAGCGTTTCGTTTTCTTTCCACGAATATGCCAATTCAATCACTCCCTGATTTTCTAATCATATCAAAAACAGCCATATTCGCACAGTCCCGACTATAGTAAGATAAATAAGACTTTTAGTTGGACGAGGTGGATTTATGGATAGCTCCCTGACAAACCGCAAGCGCAATCAATTATTTATACACCTGTTCGGCTTTTCCAGCCTAGCTCATTTGACGCTTAATTTTTTTGTCGAATCTAATGCGGCCATTGTGGCGCCGATTTTCGGCATGGTTGCTTATATGTTTCTTTTCACATTGCTTTATACGAAATTACCGCCTGCCAGGTTGCGTTTAGCTGTGCTCTTTGCTATAAACGCCTACATTGTCATTCTCCAGTTCGAATCCTTATCATCTGTGACAGCGATTTATTTTATCATTCCGATCATCGCAGCCTCTCTTTATAATGATACCCTGTCTATTATTGCATTATCCGCATTAACTGTAATTGAAGTGTTGCTGCTGACGTTTGTGTTCGATCTCTTTGAGGCAAGAAGTTCGCTCGAGTATATTCATGTCTCAATGTTAACGTTTTTTGGGCTGGTCATGTTGCTGGCGGTCCTGCACAGTTCATACTTCAGCAGTTATTGGCGGCAATTGGAGCTGCGCAACGCCTCTATGAAAAAAGCACTCGTATCAAAAGAAGGCTATCTCGAGCTTTTTTTCCAGGCAGCCAAAGACGCGATTGCGGTTTTCGACTCGGAAGGCAGAATCATTGCGATCAATCCCGCTTTCGAACAATTATACGGCTGGACCGCTGATGACTCCCTCGGCAAGGTGATTGCCCTGTACCCTCCGGAACATGCAAAAGCAGCAGAAATGCGTGCTGAACAAGTCCGGCTTGGGGAAAACTTTACGCTTGAAACGGACGATATCAAAAAAGACGGTACTCGCTTTCCTGCCCAAATCACCCTCTCGCCGATTTTCGATGCACATGGGAAAGTGATTGCCACTTCAGTCATTTCGCGGGATATCAGCTACCGGAAAGAAACCGAGCGAATGCTTTTGCAAACGGAAAAGCTGAAAATGGCCGGTGAAATTGCAGCTGGCGTGGCACATGAAATCCGCAATCCGATGACCGTCATTTCCGGCTTTGTCCAGATGATGCACAACGACCCGAACCATCTCTACCCGAGCTACACGTCATTGATGCAATCGGAACTCGACCGCATCAATTTGATTATTAGCGAGTTTTTGATACTAGCAAAACCGCAAGCACCTGAACTAAAATCGTTGGACGTCGGAAAGATTCTCGATGAATGCATTTTTCTGTTCGGCCCCGAATTTGCCGTTCACGATATTGTCGTGAAAACAGACTCCACCGGGCCTTTTCGCGCTGAAGGGGAAGAAAATCACTTAAAGCAAGTATTTATTAACTTACTGAAAAATGCGATCGAAGCGATGGAAGAAGGGGGGACTTTGCGGATTGCTGCCAGGCAAACAGAAGCTGACAAACTGACAATCAGCTTTGAAGATGAAGGCCCTGGCATCCCGCTGGAATTAATTGAGCGTGTTTTCGAACCGTTTTATACGACAAAACCTACAGGCACTGGACTCGGTTTATTGATCTCCCAGAAAATCATCCAAGAACACGGGGGCAGTTTAGCGGTGAAAAACCGTAAACAACAAGGCACTTGTGTCATCGTTACATTGCCTCTGTCCACTGTATAGCAAAACAAAACTCCCGTTTAGCTACGGGAGTTTTGTTCAATCATCATGATCGGTTTCGACGTGGAGAACAATGCCGTTAATCGCATCCACCTGCACTTCGTAGTCGGTATCCCCGTCTTCAAACTCCACTTCATATATAAACATGCCGTGTTCTTTCTCAAGTTCCACATCATCCAATTTGCCCGTAGCGACTGTACGCGCTATTTCTACCGCCTGCTCTTTGCCGATCAGCTGCTTTTTAAAAATGGTTTGCGGATTCTGCTGCTCATGTTTATTGACGGCAGCCAGTTCCGATTCCGTTTGCCGGATGGAACCATTTACCGCATCGATTTCAAATTGTTGCACTGTTTGCGTTTTCTTCACTTCGACTGAATAATGCGGATTGTCGTCATCTCCGTTCAGCTTAAGCTCAACACTTTCTCCCTGTGCTTTTGTTTGCGCAATTTTCCCTGCTTCCTCCACACTGATAAAACGCTGCATTTCCACTTCCAGCGCTGCCTCTCCCGCTGTTTCCACTTGCGGTTTTTCAGCATTCTGTGACGTTCCCCCATCTGCCAACACAATGCCTCCGAACGCCAATATTCCTGCTGCTGCCGGGATGTAAATCAGTTTTTTCATTTCGGTCTCTTCCTGTTTTCTTAATAGATTTATCATATGCGCTAGAGCTTAAAGAACGCTTAAACGGAGATGAGAAATTTATGAGAACAGTGATTTTCTGCACCTCTACGACAAAACGATCTGACAGATTTTCTAAGATTTGAAAAAGGGACTGTGCCAAAAGTCATTTTCATGAGCTTTTGGCACAGTCCCTTTATCCATTATGCATTTAGTCGTCCCATTCAACCGTCATCGTTTCTCCACGAATCGCATGGATTTGAATTTTCGCTTCCCTGTCCGTTGCGTCATCATCAATTTCCACCAAATAATAACCGCCATCGGCCGTCTGGACAAATTCAATATCATCCACTTCGCCGTTCAAAGTTTCTTTTGCTATGGCAATTGCCGTATCTTTGCTGATGATACGCTCAGGTTCCGCTACCGGTTCTTCTGGCGCTGTGGCGGGATCTTCAGGGTCCGCTGCAATTTCGCGCGGCTCTTTTTGGACATCCATGATCTCTCCGTCTTCAGCAGAGACGACTAGAGTTTTCTTTTCCGTGTCACTTAACATCTCAATCTTGTATGCATTGCTTTTCTGCACATAGTGCACTTCATCCACTTCCCCTACTTCAGCAGCCTGCGCAAATTCTGCCGCTTCGCTTTCCGTCATTTTTTTTGCGGGACCTTGTGGTTCTATTAATTCCAATGAAGTGACTTGCCCATCCGCCCTGCTGACGACCGCTAAATACCGGCCATTTGCCCGATTGAACTCAATTTGGTAAAAGTCTTCCGCTTCCATCGTATTGTTGATTTCCCCGCCATACAGCTGTTCAATCGATGCTTGTGCTTCTTCGATTGTCACCGAATCGGCAGATGTTCTCGGAAACAGCAGCAATGTTAAAATTAACAGCAAAAGCACACTGGCGACAGCAGACATAGCCCACGATTTCCGCATGATCATCCCTCCTGTTCCGATTGTAGCGCGGGAACATTAAAATTCTCTGAGAAAACAACCGTAACTGTCGTCCCTAATTGTTCGATGCTCTCAATTTCAAGTTGGATGTGGAGTGAATCCGCCAGTTCTTTAGCGAGTGCAAGGCCAAGACCGAAACCGCCTGTTTCCCGGCTTCTTGCTTTGTCGACCCTGTAAAAGCGTTCGAAGACATGCGGCAAGGATTCTTTAGGAATTCCGACGCCGTAATCCTTGATCTTCACAAACACTTCGCCTTTTTTCCCTGCCTGTATTTCGATCGAAGCTTCGCTATACTTTCTCGCATTGTCCAAGAGAATATACAATAACTGCTTCAATTTCTGCACATCTGTCGTGACCAGCAGCATTTCATCTTCAAGCTGCAGCTTGAATTCCCGTTTGTACGAAGCATTCATAGCGGTCATCACTTGTCCGAGCACTGGTGCTAAATTGATTTTTTGCCATTCCACCTGTGCTTCGCTGCGCCTTGCAATGTGGAGCAATTGCTCGATCAATTGGCGCATGCGCTCCGTTTCATTGCGGATGGCGGTCAATGCCTCTTCCTGAATCGCCGGCTCTTGTGCCCCTCTGCGCTGCAGCAAATCAGCGTAGCTGCTGATGACGGTAAGCGGTGTCCTCAGCTCATGGGATGCATTTGATACAAACTCTTCTTGCTTTTTATAATTTTCTTCTAAAAGGCCGATCATTTCATTGAATGCGATGCCCATTTGGCTCAATTCGTCTTGCGAGTTGCCAGCGATCGGCAGTTTCTCGAATGAGCCGTCGCGCTGAATGCGCTGCATCGTTCCGGTCAGCCCTTCAATCGGACGCGTCAATACACGCCCCAGCAAAGCGCTCGATAAGAAAATCGGGATCATCGCAAGCAAGCTGACGGAAAACAGTACAATGCGCAAAGTAGCCAAATTCGCGTTTACTTCCCTTAATGATTGGGCGATGATCAACTCGACCACCTCGCCGCTTGGCCAAATGACTGGCGCCGTCACATAAGCAAATTGTTCACCTTCAACCGTCATTCTTCCTGATGTTCCTTCGACGTTAGTTGGAAATTCCACTTGGACGGACGGGCGCTGTATCGTACTGAACAGATTTGTGCTGGGGTTTTTTTCCTTAATCAACCCATCGACCGGCACATATGCACGCAGGACATCTCCCGGGTCTTGGCTCGTGTTGGTGTTGAAAGTAGCAGTCATCACATCCACTTCGGATTTTAAACGTTCCACTTCCGAATTATACGCCAAGCTGCTGAAGGAAAAGTAAATGACGACAGCGAGTATGGCCAGTACGAAGAACATCAAAAGCGTCGAAGACAAATGGATTTTATTTTTGAGCTTCATGCTGCTGCTCCTTTAAGACGTAACCGACGCCACGCACCGTCTGCAAATAAGTTTCATTTTCACCGAAATCGACTTTTTTGCGCAAATAACGGATATAGACATCGATGACATTCGTATCACCGTAATAATCATAGCCCCAGACAGCGTTCAATAATTGTTCGCGGCCCAGCACTTGTTTCGGATGGCGCATCAAATAAAGCAGCAAATCGAACTCCCTGGGCGTCAATTCGATTTGTCTCGCGCCTCTTTTCACTTCCCGTGTGCTTTCGTTCAGTTCGAGCTGTTCGAACCGGTGCACATGTTGGTCAGTTGGGCTTTTCGACCGTAAATTGGCCCGGATTCTCGCCAGCAATTCTTCGATTTCGAATGGTTTTGTAACATAATCATTGGCTCCCAGGTCTAGTCCTGCCACTTTGTCTTTGACGTCATTTTTTGCCGTCAATAAAATGACCGGTAAGGTGGCATTCGCCGCACGGATGCGCTTTAATACATCAAGCCCATGAATTTCAGGCAACATCAAATCCAGCAAAACCAAATCCCATTCATGTTCACGGAATTTGATTAAGCCTTCCGACCCCGTCAAAGCGACTGCGGTTTCATACCCTTCGAATTTCAGCTCCAGCTCAAGTACACGAGCAATGCTTTTTTCGTCTTCCACGATCAGTATGCGCTCCGTCATGTGGGCCCCTCCCTTTTTCCCTATAATAGCAGGTCCGAAAAGAAAAAAGCGACCTCAAGGCCGCTTTTACTTCAATACTGTCCGGACCCATTTCGCTTTATTTTTATAAGGCGGGAACGATAGGTTGGTCGATAGTTTTGTGGATTTCCGCAAGATGGATTTGGCGTGTGTAAATGTCTCGAAACTGGTATGGCCGTGGTACGCACTTATGCCGGAAGGGCCGATACCGCCAAATGGCAAGTGGACGTTGACCATATGCGATACGGTATCATTGATGCTGCCGCCGCCAAACGGCAACTGATCCAGGAAGAACCGTATAGCACGGTCATTTTCCGAGAACAGATATGCGGCCAGCGGTTTCGGCAGCTGGCGGATTTGGCGCATCAATAGCGGCAAATCGTTATAGGTGATGACCGGCAAAATGGGGCCGAATAACTCATCTTCCATTGACGGATCGTCCCACTGGATTCCGTCGAGCAAGGTCGGTTCAATATAGCGGTCCACACGGTCAAAATCGCCGCCATAAACGATATGGTCCCGCTCTTTCAACAGAATGTCAGTTAAGCGGTCGTGGTGCTTCACATTGACGATGCGGCCGTAATCCGGGCTGTCCTGGGCATCTTCCCCATAGAAATCGCGGATTGTTTGCTTGAGTATCTTCATGAACGGCTCTTTGACAGCTTCATGGACACAAAGATAATCTGGTGCCACACAGGTCTGTCCGGTGTTCATGAACTTTCCCCAGGCAATGCGTTTTGCGGCAAGCTCCAAGTTGGCGGTCTGGTCGACGATTGCGGGACTTTTGCCGCCGAGTTCGAGTGTAATCGGCGTGAGCCGTTCCGATGCTGCTTTCATGACTACTTTCCCAACCGGCACACTGCCAGTAAAGAAAATATAGTCGAATGAGGCATGGATCAACGCCGTCACTTCTTCCCGCTCCCCTTCGACGACTTTGACGTAATGTGCTGGGAAGCTCTCCTCTAAAATGGTGCGGATGATGCGCGCGACATTCGGCGTCGCTTCAGATGGCTTGACGATTGCGCAATTGCCGGCTGCGAGTGCTCCAATCAGCGGCTCCATCACCAATTGGAACGGATAATTGAAAGGCCCGATGATAAGGACGGAGCCGTATGGTTCACGAATCACAAAGCTTTTGGCCGGCTGCAGATAAAGCGGCGTTTTCACTTGTTCAGGCTTCACCCAAGCTTCCAAATGCTTCGTCATATAGCCGATGCTATCGAGCACGAATCCGACTTCTGTCGCGTATGCTTCAAACTCGCTTTTCCCGAGATCCAATTGCAGCGCTTCGATGATGTCATCTTCATAAGCCTGAATCGCCGATTTTAACCGTTGCAGCTGCACCTGGCGAAACTCGGCTGATTTCGTTACTCCTGTATAATAATAGCCGTGCTGTTCATTGATCATTTCTTCTACATCATTGGCGGTGAAATTCACAGGTAAGCCTCCCATATCATTTTGTTAATAATTGGTCAATATAACGCTGAACGACCAGCCCTTCGTCAAATCCAACGAGGAATGTCGATTGCTCTTTCATTTCAGCAAAAAGCGACGGCACAACTCTGTCCGTTTTCACTTCTTCACGTGTGTTTCCCAGTTCTTCACGGTACAAATGCGACCAGTTTTCAAGCGTCAGTACACCATCTTCGCCGTACACTTTGAATTGCAGCAATTCCTGCTGGCCCACTGCGCTCAAGCCTGACAACAAAAACGGTGCCCCCTGCTGTGTCTGGCCGTATGCGACAATGCCTGTTTCACATTTCTCGATTTCTTCAGGATAATCCACTTGATGCGCAGTAATCTCCAAAGTGCCGAACAGGCGGTGCATCAGTTGCAAATAATGCGGAAACACTTCCCGCACAAAGCCGCCCTGGCTGCGCGAGGCAATCCACGGATTTTGCTGCCAAGCTCTCGGCCATTCCGGGAACACAGTGTGAAGTTCGACGCGGCGGACTTTGCCGATGTCGCCGCTTTTTATGAGCAGCGCCATTTCACGGACTACCGGCGAATACATGAGCGGAAAATGCATAGCGGTATGAATTCGGTTATTGACAGCCGATTCGGCCATCACCTCCCCGGCTGCGGCATCATGTGCCAGTGGTTTTTCACATAACACATTTAAACCTCTTCTTGCTGCGGTTTCCGCAAGTTCCGCATGACTTTTCGGCGGTGTACCGATATAAACCCAATCAATCGGCGCTTGAAACAGCTCTTCCAAAGAGTCTGTCACAGGCAAATGGTAAGTTTTTTCAATGTATTTCAGCCTCTCCGAATCCGTGTCATAGACTGCTTGTATGTCCACGCCAGTCTCTTCCATCGTTTGCTTGATGATCCTTTCTCCTACTATGCCAGCACCAATAATCCCGATTGAAATCAAAGCCATCACCCCTTTTTTATTTCATTGTTTATAAGTGTAACCTTCCAGGGTATAGAATAGTCAAACAAATACATTCGGAGAAAATTAGAGGAGGAATCATCATGAACGAACATGCACACTGGTGGGAACCGATTTTCACTGGCACACTTGAATTAGGTGTCGACAAAGAAAAGCTCGAAACGGCCAATGAAGAAAGCATTTTATATTTTGGCGCAACCACCACCCAACTGGAGCAGCCATCGCATACAAAATGAATTTGCATCTACATAACAGCAGCGCTTGATCCGGCCAGAAGCGGAAACAGGCGTTTTTTTATTTTCTTCTATATAGTGCGACCACGTTGCCGCTTGCGTTGCTTTTCGCTATAATTCGAAATAGAAAGCAGGGATCTTTATGAAAACATTATTTCTCTTTATCGGATTATTGTTGCTGACAGGATGTACTATTCCTGGCGCGACTGAAACAGGCGGCACAACAGACCGTATTCCTGTCGAAGTGACACAAGTGATCGACGGCGATACCGTTAGAGTCATTTATGAAGGCAAAGAAACCACAGTGCGCTATTTATTGGTCGATACACCCGAAACGAACCACCCCCGATTCGGCGAACAGCCCCTTGGACCTGAAGCGACCGAGCGCAACAGGGAAATTTTAAAAACTGCCGATCATGTCGAAATCGAATTTGACGTTGGCGGCCGCTTCGATGATTACGACCGTTTGCTCGGCTATTTCTATGCAGACGGGGATAGCGTCCAAGAGCAATTGGTAGCGGAAGGATTTGCACGTGTAGCCTATATTTACCCGCCGAATACCCGTTATGTCGATGAATTCCGGGAAGCGGAAGCTACAGCCAAACAAGCGGAAATCGGCATTTGGCAGTTTGATAACTATGCAACGGACCGCGGATTTAATCCAGACGCATATCAGCCGGACAATGCCCCAGCTACTCAAGATTGCCGCATTAAAGGCAATATCAACCGGAGCGGCGACAAAATTTTTCATATGCCCGGCACCCCTTCCTACGAACAGACCAACCCGGAACAATGGTTCTGTACAGAACAACAAGCGCGCGATGCCGGATTCCGCAGTGCCGGCCAGTAAGTAAGAGAAGGAATTCCATGCAGCAACTCGTCGTGTGCCTTGATTACCTCAGCTCATCCGCTGTCGAGGGGCTGCAACACTGTCTTCAGCTGATGACAGCAGTGGAGTGCTGGTCTAAAGTGCATGGCCGCACCACTATCGAATGGAGCATTTTTCTTACTGATTGATGATGAACGAAAAAGAAAAGTTTTTTCACAAAAGCTATTGTCTTTTTCTTTTGCGCCATATATAATAATAAATGTCCTTGAGATTACGATTCCTTAGCTCAGCTGGGAGAGCGCTACCTTGACAGGGTAGAGGTCGCTGGTTCGAGCCCAGTAGGAATCATACTTGCATACGCAATGCGTTGCTATCATTAAGTTTCAAAAGAAAGTGCGTAGGACTGCACTCAACTTTTGAGCGGAACACTTCGTTATTCTGTAAATTACAGAATGAGGAGTGTTTTTTTATGTCCATTAACTTTTTTGAAGAAAAACCACGTATCGCTAAAAGGCAACCGCATAAACGGAAGCCTGAAAAAATCATCAAAAGAGAAAGCATCAAATCTCTATTTGAAAAATTCCTTGATGCCAAAGTTAAACAAAATCTGCGCCCTACCACCTTGAATAAATACGTTATTGCTTTTAAAAGTTTTGAAAAGTTCTACAGTACCATCAGTGACCAACCTTTATACCTCAGCAATATTTCCACCGATTTAATCAGCGATTATGTCTACTGGTTGAAGAATGATTGCGTTAAATTTGAAGGCCATAAATACACGCCTGCGGAATATCAAACCAAAGGACTTGCAGATGCTTCTATAGAAACAAGAATTAAAAATCTAAAATCTTTCATGAGTTGGTGCCAGAAGGAAGAATTAATTCAGAAAAATCCTTTCGATAAATTTGAAGGATTCCAGCAAAACAAAAAAGACATTGATATACTCACCCGCTCCGAAATTGATGAATTACTAAAGGTCGCAAAAATCCATTCTAAGAAGTCCTTCAAGCATTTTCGTGATTACGTCTTGTTGCACCTGTTAGTGGACGGTATGTTACGTATTACTGAGGCACTGCTGATATCGCCAACCGATATTAACCATTCGGACAAGTCAATATTAATCCAATCGGAAAATGCGAAGTCACGCAAAAGCCGCATGATTCCTTTATCAAATAAAACTTACCGTCTAATTGAGCAACTGTTGATTGAGAATGAGGCGTTCGAGGGCGAGGTCGATGATTTACTGTTCTTGTCGCTGAGCGGGAAAATGTTGAGCAAGAACAATGTGCTGAGAGATATTAGAAAATATGCTGTCGAAGCGGAAATATCCAAGCGCTTTTACCTTCACCTTTTAAGGCATTCTTCGGCCACCCATTACTTGTCGTCTTCTGGTGATATTGAAAGTCTGAGGAAAATCCTTGGTCATTCGGATTTACGGACAGTTCTCATATATGCTCACATGGCAGATAATACAGTTCAACAACGACACGCCTCTGCTGGATTTTTCGGAACGGATAATAAAATTTACAGAAAGCGGAATAATAGACGGATATAAAAAGGTCTGGGCAATTTGCTCAGGCCTTCTCTTTTGGTCTGTACTACAGTCTGTAAATCCTTTACAGATTACAGTAAAATGGGGATTTTATTCATAACCGTCTACAGCAACAACCTATGGAAAACACCACTTTTCTATTCATTTTCTATAGTTTTCATATAGTTTTTCGATGATTTTCAACGTCTTTTTCATGGGTTTTCTGAGGTATATCGTGCTTTTCTTCGTTATCCTGCTTGGAGTTTAAATAATTAAAGGGAAAAGATGGGGAGAGAAACTCATTGGTAGTGCGTGTTTGCTCAATTTTATATGTAAAAAAACATGTAAATTTTGATGGTTTTCTTCAAGTATTAGCATGCTGACTTTCGAAACCTTTAGATGGGGAAAAGTTTTTTTCACTGCTCCCTCACTCTGGTCCTCTCTCTCTAGAAAGGTTTTTTAAAAAGACCTAGGAGGCTGTCAAAGACATATCCTATTACCATTTGCTTGTGTCACCGCTCCATTTACTGATTTAGTAATAGGAATGTATTCTGTGATTTAATATGTTCCGTAGTGCATGAAGCAAACGTGTTTACTGATGATTAAGTTGAATAAGTAAAAGCCGACATTGCGCAGCAATGATCGGCTCATAACATCAAGTGACCTGATAAAAATATTCTTGTAGTTGCTGTTTAATTTCGGGATTGATGATTGGTTTAGGAACTCTCCAGCAGTGACGGAACCCAAAAGTTTCATTAATCCTTTTCCATACGATATTACTAAAGGTTGTATATAGAGGTTGGAAGTTCGCTTTAGGCGCCCGCTTCTTTAGTGGATTAATCGTTGTAACATGGTACTCCTTCCAAGCGGACCTAAACAAATTGTCGACTTGAACTTGAGACTTTTTATCAAGAAGCACTCGAGTATCATCGGACTTAATATCATAGTATACATGAGCACCTTGTACTCGATTATACTCATTCATGATTTCTCCAGTTTCCATATCTATTTCTTGCTCCTTTACACTCACTGGTTCCACCAGAATATTACGAGCATAGAAGAACGATATGTACCCATTAATAGTTCCAGATGGCACGTTCAATGCTTTCCCGATTTCATCAGATATAGGTATGACTTTGTCATCCAACAGCACTTCTAAAATCCTTGCTATTAAATCAACATCTTTTTTACCGACCTTGCAATCCAGTATGTGAACCAATGTATTTTTAGGTTCCAACGTGAAGAAATTTTTTCCTCCGATTTTCTCTTCTGTTACAAAATAATTTACCTTCAGTTCTTCCAGATATTTCTGCTTGTGACGTTTGAATGTGGCAGTCGTAATAAATAACACACTGTCGCACAATTCTTGTGTAGAATACTTTTCCATTTTGTAGAATCTCCTTCTGTAGAATTATTTGTAGAAGGTGCAGGAACTCACTAACATATAATAAGTTTACTTATATAAAATTGAGTTGGTGCAACCTACTCTTGATTAAATTTCAGCATGTCCTCAATTAGTCCAGGCGTCTGAATAAAAATAAATGCACGATAGCCTTTTCTGCTTTTACTTTCTACATCTCTCACAAATTCGTGACCTGCTCCTTTTAAGTTTTCTGCTAAAGATTTCTTCATGATTACTTTGTACTTTGACATTTTCCAAACCTCCACAAAATTTTTTCTACCGTTATTATATTGATGAAATCCGAAATCGCAGGAGGACTTTAGAGGCATCTTTACGTTATGTCCAAATCATTCCTAACGTTATTTACTCATACTGTGGCGTATATACCTCTGCTACGCATAGGTAATACGCTTACCTGCTGGACTACGCTCAGCAGGGCTGCTTTTTCCCCTTTGGGGTTATAAATATATAAAGTAGATTGCCAGCACTTGAGAATTGAATCATAATTCTTATTAATACAAATCAAGGAGGAATATCAGAATGGGAATCACTGAAGAAACTGCTCACAAGTTGGTTGAATCGTTGGATACTATCGGGTATGAACTGAAGCGTCAAAATGATATGAAAGAAGATGTAATACTGGAGCGGGTTGCTAATCAAGTTGCCGATTACGAACCGAACTTGGCAATGATATTGGATATGGTACGGAATAAATACCAAGGTTCATGCAGTGAACCTAAGCAAATTTTAAAGCCGTTTGAAACGACTTAAGGAAAATCCCAAGGTCATTGCTAATGACCTCGGGATATAACATTTCGTTACGCACCTACAGGTATGCTCCGTTTTAGGGCATACCTTTTTTGCATTGTAAACTTTTCCCACCATAGTTATACTTAATGGAAATGGCCATCAAGAAAATGATCGTGAGATTGCCTGTGGCAATCTTCATGATTCATACACACCAACAGTTGCTAATAAGATAAACTTTATCGAACTAGGAGTGATTATATATGGAAAGATTTTCAGCGAAAGTATACTGCCGTAAATGTAAAAACAGAAACCATCATGGCATTATAATGTCCCATAGTGAAAAAAGTGAATACCCTTATGATGATTTTGATTGGAAGCACGAATACTTTATAGTCCAATGTCTTGGGTGTGATACCGTTGCTTTTGTAAGTGAATACGGAGACGAGTCTATGATTGATTTAGACCCGCATGGCGAGAACAGACATTTCACAGATGTTATTGTCTATCCTGAAGAACCAAAAGTTGAAAAAAAATCGAGATATGAACCGCACAAACCTTTAGACTTCAGGGAATCTCCAGAAGCAATACAAATAATGTATTCTCAGATTGTCTCAGCTTTTAATATGGAATCCTATTTATTATCCGCTGTGGGATTAAGAATGCTAGTGGAAGGAATCTGTAAAGATTTAGGGATTCAAGGAGGATACGTTCTCGACGAATCTGGGAATAAAAAGTTGAAAGAAGATTCAACTGATGAAGTGTTTAGTAAAAGATTAGAAGGCAAAATAAACGGTCTTGTTGAGAAAAACGTAGTAGTTCAATCCCAGGCAAATATCCTGCACAAAATTAGAGGATTAGGAAATTCTTCCGCTCATGAACTTAAGCAACCTACAAGGAGAACCCTTAAACTTGCTATTGACATTTTAGAAAAGATAATCGAGCAGATTTATGAACTTGATAATTATAGTTTTAAATTTAAATAAGCACCCATTGGGAGTGCTTATATTTTTTTACCTATTAACAACAGCATGTCACTTGGTCGCACTGGTGGTCGTTTAGGACGTTCAGCGGTACTTTACGATAGATTCCTAATAGCGCAATAAAAATGTCACTGCTGAAAGATATTTCACACCAATATTTCGTTTAGGTACCTGTGGTGTAAGCAGAGTGTCAACTGGTCCTCCATCTTCAAACACGTTTTTTCTACTGGCGGGGCGGGGTATTGAAATCCTTTCTGCTGGGAATAAAAATTTTTCACACCAACCTCAACTTGGTCCTCTCTTCTTATAAGGAATTTTCTCCTGGACGAGGGGACTTCATAACCAATAATTGAATATTAATATTCAACGAACAAACGTTTCTGACTTTCTTTGCTGAACTGACATCTGTAAGAAAATGTTTATGCACTTTGTTCGAGAAATATTATGCAACCCTACTCCAGAAACGTTGATTCTTCAACGATGTATGAAAAATGTATACATGACACTTTCACGCATGTTCAGAAACGTTGTAGGACCAACGTTGCTAAAAACATTTAGTTTACACAAGTAAAGTTATCGGAGGTTGAAACCTAATACCATATACACTTCTTGCATAACAATAGTTGTCAAGAGAACTATTTGCGTATGTCTGCCTTACGTTTATTTACCTCCCAATATACTGATATTAGGAGGCGAATAATAATGAACAAAAAAGCACACGCACAATATGGACGTTGGCACGAAATGATGGGTCGCTGTCATAATCCGAATCATAAATTATATAAATACTATGGTGCCAAAGGTATCACTGTTCATGAGCGGTGGCATGATTTTTGGAACTTTGTCGAAGATATTGATAGCCACTTGTTCAACGGTCATCTACTTTATCAGTCACGCCTCGAATGGCAACTTGATAAAGACATTAAAGGTGGTAACATTTATTCGCTGGAGAATTGCACTGTAGTTACAGCGGAGAAAAACCGAAGAGAAGCATACGAAAAGCAGCAAAGAAAAATTATTGCCTATGATGATACTAAAGAAATTGAGTTTAAATCTGTATCCGATGCAAGTAGGAAACTTAACATTGGAAGGAACGGCATCCAATATTGCTTAAAGAATGGTTGGCAGAATAAATCTACTGGCCTCCGTTTTAAATATAAAATTGATGAAATTTCTGTAGACTTGCAATCAAATTCTGTATTATTAACACAACAGAATAACGAATGTGTTCATGTATCAACGTCTGCTTGATTCTTGCCTGAAGGAAATTAAGTCACTCCTTGACAGGGTAGAGGTCGCTGGTTCGAGCCCAGTAGGAATCATACAAGAGCAGTCGTGAACTGCTCCAAAAAGCCAGCCGGTGTTTCGGTTGGCTTTTTCTTATGCAATGATAAAAAAGATGGAAGCCACTTGGGGCTTCCATCTTTTTTAATTTATGCTGTTTGTGGTTTCGGTGTTTTTTTGTCTCTAGACATCCATTGGATCGCAAACAACACGACGAACACTGCCGCCCCTATAAGATCTGTAAATCCTTCAGGGTAAATCAAGGCAATACCTGTAACGAACGTGATGACCCGCTCAAACCAATTGAGTTTGCGGTACCAGTAACCGATAAGTCCCGCACCGATGGCGATCATTCCGGTAACCGCGGTAGCCACTACCCAAATCAATTGAGGCCAAGTCGTATCGATCATCAATAGTTCTGGAGACAGGACGAACATATACGGAATGATGAACGCCGCTATGGCAAGTTTTGCTGCATTAAATCCGGTCCGTATCGGCTCACCTCCGGAAATCCCAGAAGCTGCAAATGCCGCGAGTGCAACAGGCGGCGTAATATCCGCGATAATCCCGAAATAAAAGACAAACAAGTGAGCAGACAATGCGACCACAATCGGTACTGTTGCACCAACCGGCTCATCAATCATCAACAAAGTGATGATTGCCGGCGCGGCAATAGTGGATGTAATAACATAGTTTGCTGTTGTCGGCGACCCCATTCCGAGGACAATCGCTGCAAGCATCGTGAAGAACAAAGTCAAGAGCACGTTTCCGCCGGAGGCAGACACTAGGCCGTTCGCTAACGCGAGCCCTAAGCCAGTCTTCACGACGACACCGACAATAATACCTGCAGTGGCGGTGGCAGCTGCCACAGACAGCGCAGTTCGTGCACCATCCACGAGCGCATGAATCATATCTTTAAAGTTGAGCCGGGTATCTTTATTGAAAGAACTAACAAAAATTGTAAGTAAAATGCCATAAAGGGCAGCTTGCATCGTCGGTATCCCTATTAATAGGAATACGATAATTGCTAAAATCGGTGTTAATAGATAGATCTTTTTCAGCACTTCTTTGCGGTTCGGCATTTCTTCTTTCGAAAGGCCTTTCAAACCGATGCGCTTCGCTTCGAAATGCGTCATAATCCACACACCCGTAAAGTAAAGCAAAGCTGGGATTGTTGCTGCTTTGGCGATTTCCCAATAGGTTACGCCTCCGATAAATTCGACCATCAAGAACGCCGCTGCCCCCATAATCGGTGGCATCAGCTGGCCGCCCGTTGAAGCCGCAGCCTCAACTCCGCCGGCAAACTCCTTTTTATAACCGAGCTTTTTCATCATCGGAATCGTGTAAGAACCGGATGTAACAACGTTGGCGACCGAACTCCCGGAAATGGTCCCTTGCAAAGCACTCGAGAAAATCGCTACTTTTGCAGGCCCACCGGTCAAGTTTCCAGCTAAGGTGACGGCCAAATCATTGAAATATTGGCCGACTCCTGTTTTCACGAGGAACGAACCGAACAGCAGGAATGTAAAGATGAACGTTGCGGATACGCCGATTGGAGTTCCGAGAATCCCATCTGTCGTAAAGAACATCAATTGAATGAGAGAATCCAAGTCCTGGCCGCGGTGTCTCATGAAGCCTGGGAAGTATGGACCGAAAAAGGCATATGTTAGGAACAAAGCTCCAATGACCGTAATCGGCATACCGACTGCCCGTCTAGTGGCTTCTAAGGTCAGCAGAACCGCGAGAATCCCGACACCCAAGTCGAGTTCTGTTACACGGCCGATGCGGAACACCAAATCATCATACATGATCGGCCAGTAGGCACCGACCCCGACGGATAATAAGGCAAGTATGTAATCGTACCAGGCAACTTTATGGCGTGCCCCTTTGCGCCGGCGCATCGGGAACAATAGGAAAATGAGCGACAGGGCAAAGCCTAAGTGGATCGAACGCTGGATATATGCTGTGTACTGCCCGAATATAGCAGTATACAATTGGAACAATGAAAATGCGAGAAGCCCAAAAAATACGACGTGCTTGATAAATCCAGATAAATCCCGCGTATTTGACTCAGGGTCATATTTTTGAAGTACTTCTTTCTGTTTTTCTTCTGAGATATAGCTCTCATCTTCTGGCGGAAGCTTTTTTTCTTCTCTTTCTTCTGGCGATAGTTTATCACTCATAGATGTTCACTCCTTCTAATTGCTGATAAATGGAAAGGCGTTGGGCACGGAAAGTATAAATCTTGCCTCTTTCCAAACTCTTTTTCAAATCGAGTTCTTTTCCTGCGAATAGGAAAACGAGTTCCGCGTCCACATCACCGATAAGCAATCGAAATTCAGGTAGCTCCCGCTTCATATCCTTAATAAAGTATTTCCCGTCTTTTTCGACAAAGCGCTCCCCTTCTCCTGCATTCGACGGCATACCGATATTGAAATCTTCGTACTCCAGTTCCGTCAGTACCAATTGCCCATCGCGACTTAGGCGATAGCTTTCAAAGACTTCCGATAAATGGATCGAGTGCGTATATCGAATCTTGAAACGGTCTTCAATAACTGGAATTCGGACAGCTATCTCGCTTGTTTCCGAATCGATGAAGACGAAGTGTTTCTCATATGGGATAAAGAAAATTGCGGAGCAGATAAGAATGAGGACGGCTGTTATGAGAAGGATTTTGCGAATGGATTTGTTATGCAAGTCGATCCTCCTAACAATAAAAAACAAATAACGACGATAAAGCTTGCGCTTTATCGCCAGTTATTCTGATCAGTTCTTATTGATTTACTTCATCGAAGTAACGTTGTGCGCCAGGGTGGATATCAATCCCGATGCCTTCAAGAGCAGTTTCTGCTTGGATGTATTCTGACTTGGCGTGTTGAATTTGATCTGTGTTTTCATAAATTGCTTTCGTAATATCATAAACAAGATCCTCAGAAATATCGTTTTGGACGACTAGCATCGCAAGAACAGAAACCGTCGGAACATCTTCTGTCAAGCCATATGTGCCGGATGGAACTACGGCTTCTGCATAGTACGGATATTTCTCGATCAATTCGCCCGCTTTTTCTGCTGACACCGGTACTATGTTGACATCAGATGTAGCACTCAAGCTTTCGACTGCGCCGGTCGGCGTTCCAGCTGTGATGAATGCTGCTTGCACTTGGCCGGATTGCAGGCTCTCTTGTGATTCACCAAAATCCAAGTTTTGAGCGTTGATGTCGTCCATTGTCATTCCGTGGATTTCGAGTATTTGCTCAGCATTAATGTAAGTCCCTGAACCAGGTGCTCCGACCGATACTGACTTTCCTGCCAAATCTTCAACAGAAGAAATGCCAGAACCTTCAGTCGTTACGATCTGGATCGTTTCCGGATAAAGTGCCCCGATTGCAGATACGCTATCGATGACTTCCCCTTCAAACATGTTAGACCCTTCAGATGCATAGAAAGCCGTATCTGTTTGCACAAAAGCGATTTCCCCAGTGCCATCAGCAAGAGCAGTCATATTCGCTGCAGAAGCTTGTGACACTTCAGCAGTCGTATCGACGCCTGTTTCATTTTCAATGATCGTCGCCATTGCTCCGCCAAGCGGATAGTATGTTCCTGTTGTTCCACCAGTCAAAATACTGATGAATTCAGGATCTGTTGATTCACCGCCTTCTCCATCAGTCGCAGTGTCATCTCCACAGCCCGCTAGAAATACAGATCCGGCCAACGCGACAGTCGCGTAGAATCCAAACTTTTTGTTCAACATAAATCGGCCTCCCTTTATCTTTGTATTCTTTCAATCTTCATAATACCATGACTTTCTGTCCAGCTGTCAATTTAATTTTGACAATGGAATCGTTTTCAAACCAAAATTTTGTAAATAAAAACCAATATTTACGTTTCTGCACCAGGAACATGAGTTTCCGGCGTGGTCTCTTCCGGCTTCAGATCCTCGAAGCTTCTGCCTTCTTCTTCCAGATCACGGGTTCTATGGGCGATGCGTGCAGAAGCACAGGCTGCCACACTAGAAACCAGGTCATCCAAAAACGTATGGACATGCTCGCCGTATTTCGTATCAAGCTTATGGATTATGCCGGTTTTGTTTTTATCCAAATGGCCGAACGTCGTGACTGCGATACTGCCGTAGGTCAACACTGCACCGAGACCGATCATTTCATCGACACCGAACAAACCTTCATCCGAACCCACGATTTGCTGTAGGGGCTGGGACAGCTTGCCTTGCTCTGCCAGTTCATCCAGTTCGATGCCGACTAAAAGGGCATGTTGCATTTCCCGTTTGCGTAAAACGCTCTCGACCGACTCGACGCAATGCGCCAAAGTCAGTCCTTCATTGAAGGGCAATTGCATATCGAGAACGATTTCTGCAATATCTTCTTTCGTTACGCCTCTTCTCTCCAAAGCTTCATGCGTCGCTTTATTGACTTCTTCTGAATGCACACGGAAATGTCCACCATCCATTATGCGATCCCCTCTCTCTATTGGATTTACCTGCCTCCCTATTATACCTTGCAGGGGGAATATGTTACAATTTTTGTACAATATCTTGAAGGAGGCAACACCATGAACAAAGGAAGCGTAGAAGATTTCACGCTCTACAGCGAAGCCTTACAAGAAGAAATGCAATTGCTGGTCCATTTGCCGGCAAATTATTCTCCTCTATATAAATACAGCCTCGTCATAGCAAATGACGGCAAGGATTATTTTCAGTTAGGGCGGGTTCCGCGGGTCATCGATGAACTGCTAGAAAACCAGGAAATTGAAAATATAATATTCGTCGGCATTCCTTACAAAAGCGTTGCTGACCGCAACCGCAAATACGAACCAACTGGCGACCAGCATCAAGCGTACTTGCGGTTTTTGGCCCATGAATTGGCGCCTTATCTCGATGAAAAATATCCTACCTATCAAGTGGGCATGGGGCGCACATTAATCGGAGATTCGCTCGCAGCCACCGTTTCCTTGATGGCAGCACTCAAATACCCGAATATTTTCGGGCGCGTCATTTTGCAATCGCCGAAAGTCGGCCCGGAAATGATGCAAGCTGTTGAGAATTTTCCGATGAACAATTCCTTCACGGTTTATCACGTGATCGGCAGCGAAGAAACTGCGGTTAAGCTGACGAATGGGGAAACGGCTGATTTTCTCAGCCCTAACCGGGAATTGAACCAGTTGATGAAAAATAAAGGGTTTTCACTGTTTTATGAAGAATTTAAAGGAGACCATACATGGAAATACTGGCAACCTGATTTCAAGCGTGCGTTGCTTATGAATTTCGGTATGTAATGCTTAAGGAACCAAGGAAAACATTTTGATATAATTAACAAGGCGAGTATTTATTAGATGAGGAGGTCTATTGATTATGAAATATGGAATTGCAGCATTTCCATCGAAAAAATTACAAGATTTAGCGAACTCTTACCGGAAACGCTATGATCCGCATTATGAATTGATTACGCCCCACATTACATTAAAAGGGCCTTTCGAAGCGGATAACACTCAGGTCAAAGCGATGGCAGAAGAGCTCAGAAATGTCGCCAAGCGCCAGAAGCCTTTCGGCATCCATGCAACACGCGTCAGCACTTTTTCTCCGGTGACGAACGCACTGTACTTTAAAATTGAGCAATCCAAAGAATTGATGGCTCTCCACGAAGACCTCCACTCCGATCTGTTAGGCGGTATGCCGGATCATCCTTTTGTTCCGCATATTACGATTGCCCAAAAAATGTCAGATTCAGAACATGCTGATGTATATGGCCAACTGAAAATGGCAGGTATCGATCAGGAAGAAATGATCGATCGCGTCCATTTGCTGTATCAATTGGAAGATGGCTCATGGACGGTCTACGATACATTCCGATTGACGGGAGATGAATCCTAATTGCAAAAAGTCAAATTAGCTGAAACTGTATTGGAAAAAGAACAGGCTTTTGACATACGACGAAAAGTTTTTGTCGATGAGCAAGGCGTTGCACGGCACATCGAGATGGATGAACACGACGACAGCGCGACACATTTTGTCGGCTATGAGCTAGAACAACCAATCGCCGCTGCAAGGATCCGCGAATACGAACAAGGCGTCGGCAAAGTCGAGCGGGTCTGTGTCCTTCCAGAATACCGTGGCCACCATTTCGGCGCAGACATGATGGATCAGCTCGAGGAATACGCCCGCTCAATCGGCTATTTCCGCTTAAAGCTTAATTCCCAAACCCATGCACTTCCGTTCTACGAGCGGCTGGGCTATGAAGTGGTCTCTCCGGAGTTCATGGACGCCGGCATTCCCCATCGCCAAATGGAAAAAACGCTATAACAAAAACCTTCTGAGCATAGCTCAGAAGGTTTTTATATTGTCTAATGCTTCTTACAGAACGTGAAAGCCGCTGTCAACGTGGAGAACTTCGCCGGTGATGCCGCGTGACATATTACTGAACAGGAAGACGGCCGTATCGCCGACTTCTTCCGATGTCGTATTGCGGTGCAGCGGTGCTTTTTCTTCGATTTCACGTAAAATCGAATTAAAATCGCTGACGCCTTTGGAAGACAAGGTGCGGATCGGGCCGGATGAAATAGCGTTGACGCGGATGCCGTGCTTGCCGAGGTCAGCCGCCAAATAACGGACAGACATTTCAAGTGAGGCTTTTGCAACGCCCATGATGTTATAGTTCGGCATGACGCGCTCTCCCCCGATATACGTCAAGGCCACGATGCTGCCGCCTTCTGTCATTAATGGCTTGGCGTATTTTGAAACGATCGTCAGCGAATACGAGCTGATGTTGTGCGCAAGCAGGAAGCCGTCGCGGGATGTATCTGAAAAGTCTCCGGACAACTCTTCTGTTTTCGCGAACGCGATGCAATGCGCGAGCCCGTCGATTTTCCCGACATTCTCTTTGATTGTGCTGAAGCATTTTTCCACATCTTCGTCGCTTGTCACATCACATGGCAAAATCTGTTCATGCTTGCCGTCTAGTGTCGCGACCAGGTCACGCACTGATTTTTCAAAGCGCTCCCCTGCATATGTAAAGATCAAATTCGCGCCTGCTGCATCCAGTGAACGCGCGATTCCCCATGCAATGCTCCGTTTGTTGGCTACACCCATGATGACATACGTTTTATCTTTCAATGAAATCGACATATTCATACCTCCTAATATTATTACCTGGTACTAATAATACCCCATAAAAAACGAAAGTGCAATTGCACTTTCGTTAATTTCGCGTAAGACGGCTTTGCTCCCTTGTTTATAATTGCGCTAAGAAAGTAGTCGCCAAACCCAAATAAATTAAAATCGAAATGATGTCATTCAAGGTCGTAATAAACGGTCCAGACGCAACCGCCGGGTCAATTTTCATCCGGTGGATCCATAGCGGGATAAATGATCCGGCGAGTGTCGAGACAAAGATCGAGCTCGCTACTGCTGTACCGACGAGCAAACCGATCAGCAATTCTGATTGCCAGAAATATACGAGTCCGACGACCACAATACCGCACACTACTCCTGTAATAATGCCGGTTCCCGCTTCACGGAACAGCAGCTTCATTTTGCTTTGTTCTTCAATATCCCCTGTCGCAATCCCGCGAACAGCAACTGCAAGCGCCTGCGTTCCGCTATTTCCGGCCATGCCGGCAATCAAGGGAATGAATACAGCAAGGAGTGCCACTTGATCAAGCGTCGCTTCGAACATCCCAATTAAATTCGCCGTCAGCATCCCGAGGAATGTCAGCAAAATCAGCCAAGGCAAGCGCTTTTTCGCTGCGGTCAAAGGGCCTCGGTCAAACGTATCCATATCGGACACGGCGGCCAGCTTGGAGTAATCATCGGATGCTTCTTCATCTAGCACGTCGATAATGTCATCAACCGTAATGATCCCGAGCAAGTGATTCTGGAAATCGACGACCGGGAGTGCGAGAAAGTCATAGTCTTTGATCATGCGCGCGACTTCTTCCTGGTCTTCGCTGACTTGGACACTGACGACACGGTCGTTCATGATCGATTCGATCAAAGTATCTTCATCGGCGATGATTAAGTCGCGGAGCGTCACAATCCCTGACAAGCGGCGATCTTCATCGATAACGAAGACATAATAAATTGTTTCCGCGTTCGGGGCGGCATTGCGCAAAATGTTCATCGCGGAACGTACTGTTGAGTTCATCGGAATCGCCACATACTCCGTCGTCATGATCGACCCGGCCGTATACTCCTCGTAATGCAGCAAGTCTTTGATTTGGCGTGCTGATTCCTTGTCCATGATCGTCAAATAGCTGGCGACCTGGTCTTTGTTCAATTCATTGAGCACATCAACGGCATCATCCGTATACATATACGAAAGAATATCCGCCGCATAGCGCGTATCCATTTCTTTGAATAGGTCTTCGTATTCGTCATCATCCACTTCAATGGCTTCAAAAATATCCGCCATTTCTTTTGGAGAGAGATACTGATAGAGCAATTGCCTCGTGCCTTCATCCGCCTTTTCATAAAAGCTTGCTTGGTCGTACGGATGGTGCGACAAAAATTCTTCACGGAATGCTTCAACATCCCCTTGCTTCAATAATTCGAGCATCAGCTCTTCGTTCAATTCTTCATCACGGATCATTGTTTCTTCCATCTTGTATACTCCCTCCTTTCAATCGTTTCAGCTTTTTTCCTTTCAACGATGCGTTACACTTAAGATAGCAAGGCATATATAGGAGCTGATGAAGTTGAAATATGATGTTATTGGTGATATTCATGGGTGTTTTGAGGAGCTGAACGAATTGATCATACGTCTAGGCTATCAATTCCAAGACGGCATTCCGCTGCATCCTGAAGGCAGGAATCTCGCCTTTGTCGGAGATGCCATGGACCGCGGACCGGATTCACTCGCTGTCTTGCGGCTATTATTTAAGATGCAGGATGAAAACACCCTTTATTATTCCCCCGGCAATCATTGCAATAAACTATACCGCTTTTTCAAGGGCAACCGTGTTGAACTTTTGCACGGGCTTGAAATAACCGTCGCCGAGTGGCGGCAACTTGAAAAAAGTGAACAGAAAAAATTTCGGGATCGCTATATCCGCTTTTACGAAGAACTCCCGCTCTACCATCAGCTACGTGATGACTTGATTGTCGTCCACGCTGGACTTCGGCACGACATGATCGGCAAAACCTTGAACCGCCACATGATCATATTTGCGCTATACGGGGAAATAACCGGTGAATACCATTCGGATGGCCGGCCGGTGCGCGGCAATTGGGCTCGCACCTATAAAGGTGAGCAATGGATCGTTTACGGCCATACGCCAGTCAAAACAGCTTATTTTAAAAACAAGACCGTCAATATCGACACCGGATGCGTATTCGGCGGAGCGCTGAGCGCGTTGCGTTTCCCGGAAATAGAGCTCTATAGCGTAAAATCGAAACAACCATACCAGAAAGACCGCTTCCATCAGTTTGAATAAAGAGAAACTTTAATCAGTGGGGTTGCCTATCCCCACTGATTATTAGTTGATCCAATCGGACCGTTAAAGCGAGATAAATTAAATCAATGCATGCATATCATCAGCCAGAGCGGATGTAAACTCCATCCGCTCGCCTGACAACGGATGATCCAACTGCAACTCGGTGCAGTGCAGCGCTTGCCTCGCAATAATGCCGAGGCCTCCGCCGTATAAATCATCCCCAAGCAGAGGGTGGCCGATGTGGGCCAGATGGACGCGGATTTGATGGGTCCTCCCTGTATTAAGCTTCAGCCGGATGTGGCTAGCGCCTTTCATCGTCTGAATAAGGTCCATTTCGGTTTCGGCAAATTTCCCGTCCGCTCTTACTTCCCGTTCGATAATGCTTGCTTCTTTGCGTCCGATGGGGGCTGTTATGATAGCCTTTTCATCGGTTACTTCACCGTGGACAAAAGCTTCATAGCGCCGATTCATCCGCTTTTCCTGTTGCTGCACTGACAGCAAATGATGGATATGGCGATTTTTGGCGATGCACACTAGGCCTGAAGTATCTTTATCCAGCCGCGTAGCAATATGAAGTGTTGACGGAACGCCGTGCTGTTCAAAATGCCCCGCAACAATATTCGCTAGGCTGCCGAGCGGTTGATTACGTGATGGAATCGTATTTTGGCCGGGCGGCTTTTCGACAATCAACAGTGCCGCGTCTTCATAGACGATGACTAGCGGGCCGTTCTCAGCCGCCAACCCTTTGCCGTTCGCTTCTTTCGGAAAAACAACGGTCACGGCATCCCCGATTTCAAGCGGATGCCTGACCGTCACTTCCGAACCATTGACCAGCAAATGGCCTCCGCTATATTTCACAGAAGCCAAAGTTCTTTTCGAAATGCCATAATTTTGGAGTGCGTTCCGCAAAAGCCCGCGCTCTGTTGCTGTAAATTCGACTTGAAAAGCTTTCATTTCGTCAATCCTCCGATAGCTCGCTGTCAATGAACGAATCATGGACACGGCGCCAAAACGGGAATGTCCGAAATCTGGCGAAACGGACTTTTTCTTTTGCAACACGGTACTCAATGGATTCCACATCTTTATGCAGCAATTGGAAATGGTCGACGGTCACCATGAAATCCGGCGCCTTCACCGGCAGCAATGTGCAGATGTGATGCCCTGGCAAGACGAGCGGCGATCCGACAGTCCGGAATACCCGGTTATTGATCGACGCCATTTCCGTCAATTGCATCGCCTCCAGGGACGGATGGATAATTGCGCCGCCTAGTGCCTTGTTATAAGCCGTACTGCCGGAAGGCGTGGACATACACAAACCGTCTCCACGGAACCGCTCAAAATGGCTATCGTTCAAGAACACATCCATGACGAGCGTCACGTCAGGGGATTTGACAGTAGATTCATTCAATGCCAAATATACGGAAGGCTCTTGGTCGTTGCGGTAAATCACTGTCACCTCTAGAAGTGGATACTCAGTGACTTCAAACTGTTTTTTGGCGATAGCCAGCACAAGTTTTTCAATTTCGACCGGTTTCCAGTCTGCGTAAAAGCCCAAATGCCCCGTATGGATCCCGACAAAAGCGACTGAATCCAAGCGGTCGCTGTATTTATGGAATCCGTGGAGCAATGTGCCGTCGCCGCCGATGGATAAGACAATTTGGGGCTCTTCTTCGTTCCATTCCATTCCGAAATCTTCTAAATAAGTGCGGGCTTCATTCATCAATCGATCGGATAAGTCATCGCTTCTGGAAATGATGTAGAATTTCATGTCTCTTTTCGCCCTCCTTCCATGTCCGTTGGGAACCTCGTCCCGGGTGATTCTTTAAACTCAGAAAAATATGCTTGCGCCTCCTGGATTTCATCCCGGATCTGCGACATTTCCTCATCCAATTGGAATGCCGCTTCGGCCGCGCGCTGCAGTCGGAGTTTAATCTCTTCTGGAAACACGCCTTTGTATTTATAATTCAATGAATGCTCAATCGACGCCCAGAAATTCATTGCCAAAGTGCGGATTTGAATTTCGGCGAGAATCAGCTGTTCACCGTTGATCGTCTGTACCGGATATTCGACAATGACATGATACGACCGGTAGCCGCTTTGTTTTTCATTCGAAATATAATCTTTCTCTTCCACAATCCGCAAATCATTGCGCTGGCGCAAAAGCTCCACAACAGTTTCGATATCTCCGACAAACTGGCACATCATTCGCAAACCGGCAATGTCCTGCAAGTTGCGGGCCAATTCTTCCGATGGTTCAAACAGCAAGCCTTTTTCCAAGGTTTTATCATATATGCTTGCCAGCGGTTTGACTCGGCCGGTGACAAATTCAATCGGCGAATTGGTATTATTCGTTTCAAATTGCTTGCGCATCCCTTTAAATTTCACTTTCATTTCATCGACAGCTTGTTTATACGGTGCCAAAAATCGATTCCATTGCCCCATGTCTGATCCCCCCTACTACCCGCTTCCTTCTCTATCAAGCGATCATGCCCACTACAGGGCCTCTATTCTCATACCGTTATTTTACCACAGCAAGTCCCTGCGTTGCAGATTGCATCAAACTAACCGATAATGAAATTAATCTTAAAGAGAAACTTCAATCAGTGGAGGTTCTTCATCCTCCACTGATTGTTAGTTGAACCAATCGGACTTTTACGGCCCGTTGATCTCCCACTTTAAAGAAGTGCGAGTCTTATGGACCGTTAAAGCGGGATAAATGAGGTGAAGATATGTCAAAAGAACTTGAAATCGAATTTAAAAATATGCTGACAAAAGAAGAATACACGAAGCTGCTGGCAGAAACTAAAAAAACGCCCATCAGCCAAACCAACCATTACTTCGATTCAGCTGATTTCCAGCTCCGCAGCCAAAAAGCCGCATTGCGCATCCGCCAAACAGGGGGCCGTTTCGAATGCACACTCAAAACCCCGGCTCCTGCCGGCAATTATGAAACGACCGATAATTTGACTTCCGGACAAGCTGAGGACATTCTAAAAGGGAATCGTTTCGACGCACCGGAAGTCCGAACAGAGCTTGAACGGATGAACGTTTCCCCAGCTGAATTAAAACTGATCGGCTCGCTGACAACACATCGAGCCGAAATAGATTATGCAGGAGGGCTTCTCGTCCTTGACCATTCGGAATACTGCGGCATCGAAGATTATGAAATGGAATACGAAGTGACAGATGAAACTTCCGGCAAGTCGATATTCCTTAACTTTTTGGAAGAAAAATCGATCCCTGTACGCCCTGCCGACAAAAAAATCGCCCGCTTTATGCAAGCGGCACAGCAGTGTTAAAAGTTAAATCCCAATCCCTGGCATGCGATTTGTTTGAGATATTTTCCATGCGTTGATAGAATGGATTTACAGCAATCACAAAGGGGACAAGATGATGACTGGAAAACCGCTAATTCCGTATGATGAAATTGGTGCGGAAACATTATCAAAGCTAGTGGACGCCTTTTACAAACGTGTCTCAGCACATCCAAAACTTGCGCCCATTTTTCCAAATGACCTTACCGAAACGGCTCGAAAGCAAAAGCAATTTCTGACACAATACTT
This sequence comes from Planococcus sp. ISL-109, assembly GCF_018613655.1. Classification (GTDB taxonomy): domain Bacteria; phylum Bacillota; class Bacilli; order Bacillales_A; family Planococcaceae; genus Planococcus. Next base: position 227,477 of record NZ_JAGGPW010000004.1, on the reverse strand, counting down.
GGGTGGCCCGAACATTTATTCAACAGAACATGGACATCCGCGGTTAAAAGCGAGGCATCATCCATTTTCGATAACACCTGACCGGGCACAAGCCTGGCTCGAATGCATGAGTGAAGCGATGGATGAAGTCAATCTCAGCGGGCAATTCCGTGAGACCTTTTTCAATCGCCTTGTCTTAACCGCACACCACATGGTGAATGATTACGACAGCGAGGAGGAGTTGGAGTGAGCAACCTGGATTTGGCAGAGCAAATCCTCGAACACAAAGCCCCCTGTAAACCGATGGAGCTTTATGTGTTCATGGACCCGATGAACCCTACATGTTGGGATCTTCAATCCATCATTCGAAAATTGCAAATCGAGTACGGCCATTATTTTTCCATGCGGGTCGTCTTGAGCACTCAGTTATCAGCATTGAACACGACTGTGAAAAGCTCCGAAATGAGCGGAGATAACCTTGATCATCCGGCATTGCCTTCAGTCGCCATTAAAGCAGCTGAACTTCAAGGCAAGCGCGCCGGCAACCGTTTCCTCTACAAATTACAGGAACATTTATTTCTTCAATCAAGAAATGTCACTTCTTACGATGTACTGCTTGAAATTGCACAAGAAGCAGAATTGGATCATGAAGAGTTTAAGGACGACTTCCATTCAGTTCACAGTGCCAAAGCGTTTCAATGCGATCTCCGCATTACGCGCGAAATGGAAATTACCGAAGTGCCAAGCATCGTCTTTTTCAATGAATGCATCGAGGACGAAGGCGTCAAAGTTTCAGGCCTTTATTCATATGACGTCTATTTGACCATCTTACAGGAAATGTTGGGAAAAGACCGGCTCTACCGGCAGTCCCCGCCTTCTCTCGATGATCTGTTCACAAAATATCAAACGATGGCAACCCATGAAGTTGCAAGCATCTACAATATTACGGAGCAAACAGCAGAGCACGAACTGAAAAAGCAAGTGCTGCTGCAAAAAATAGAACGCTTCACACTGCAGGATGAAACTTTGTGGAAAGTAAAACAGCCTTGCCCCCTCTAAGGGGCAAGGCTGTTTTACTGCTTTTTTTGCAAGCGAAAGGCGCCTTCCACGTCCGGAAGGCGCCTTTCTATATCTTACACAAAGGGGATGGGAGAAATGTTCACGCTCAAACAAAGGGGTGTATGTTTGTATGTGATTTATTTCACAACCTAATAATATCACGGCATAATAGTTAATGCAATAAATCACATACTTTTTCACAAATCTGTCATAATATCAAACGCTTACATTAATCTCTTAAGAAATAAAGTTATTTAAGAATAACTATAATCACTGCAATAATAAGCATTATTGGAATCCCTCACTCTTTTTCGAGCATTTCGCAATAATATAAACAACCTTCTGTGGAACGGATCCACAGAAGGCTCAAGTAAAGTTCAAAGGTTAAATTATTTTTTCAACAGCAAAGCTTCCAGTTCTTCAAGCTTTTGTTCGAACACTTTGCATGCTTCTTCGACAGGCTGTGAAGACGTCATATCAACGCCGGCTTTTTTCAGCACTTCGATCGGATAATCGGAGCTTCCCGCTTTCAGGAATTCATTGATATAGCGTTCTACAGCCGGCTCGCCGTATTCAAGGATTTTCTTGCTCAGCGCAGTCGCTGCACTGAAGCCGGTCGCGTACTGGAATACATAGTAATTATAGTAGAAATGCGGAATCCGTGCCCATTCCAAGCCGACTTCCTCATCTATCGCCGTATCTTCCCCGAAATACTTCTTGTTCAGTGCATAGTACACTTCCGTCAAACGGTCAGCCGTCAGTGCTTCCCCGTCCTGGTCCATTTGATGGATTTTATGCTCAAACTCAGCAAACATCGTCTGGCGGAAAACCGTTCCGCGGAATCCATCTAGCCAGTGGTTCAGCAAGTAGATGCGTTCCTGCTCATCTTCTGTCGTTTGGACCAGATGCTCATTCAAAAGCGCTTCATTCGTCGTAGATGCCACTTCAGCAACAAAGATCGAATAATCGCCGTAGACGTATGGCTGATTTTGGCGCGTGTAATAACTGTGGACACTATGGCCGAACTCATGTGCCAAGGTAAAGAGATTGTCTACATTATCCTGCCAGTTCATCAAAATGTATGGGTTTGTTCCGTATGCACCTGAAGAATAAGCGCCGCTGCGTTTGCCTTTGTTTTCTTTCACATCGACCCAGCGGTTATCGATGCCAGATTTAACGATGCCGACATATTCTTCCCCTAGCGCATGCAAGCCGTCTACCATCATGCCGGTTGCCTGATCGTACGGGATCTCCATTTTCACTTCCTGGACGAGCGGTGTGTACATATCATACATATGGACCTTGTCTACGCCGAGCACTTCTTTGCGCAGTGCAATGTAGCGGTGCAACAAGTGCAGATTGTTGTTGACAGTTTCGACCAATTGATCGTATACCGCTTCCGGAATGTGATCATCCGACAGTGCAGCTTCGCGTGCCGATGAGTAATTGCGGATTTTCGCATGGACGTTATCGCGCTTTACATTGCCGGACAAAGTCGACGCAAAAGTATTGCGGAACTTGCCATAAGTGGCATAAACCGCTTTAAACGCAGCTTCCCGCACACGACGGTCTTTGCTCTCCATAAAACGGATGTAATTGCCATGTGTAATCTGCACTTTTTCGCCATCTTCGTTTTCGATTTCAGGAAATTCCAAATCGGCGTTGTTGAGCATGCCGAATGTTTCAGAAGAAGCACCGACCACCTCGGATAATTGCGCAAGCAGCGCTTCCTGTTCGGCTTTGAGCACATGAGGGCGCATCGTGTTGAGTTCTTCGAGTGCATGCTTATAAAGCTTTAAGCCATCATGCTCGGCGACGTAGCCATTCAATTCCGACTCCTCAAGCGATAGAATTTCAGGCGTCAAAAACGATAAGCCTGCTGCAGTTTTTGCAAAAAGCGATTTGATGCGGCTGTCCATCGCCTGATAAGTGGAGTTTGTCGTATCTTGGTCATAGCGCATATGGGCATATGTATAAAGCCTGCGCAAACGTTCAGTTAGGGCATCTTTGTAGCTGAGTGCTTCAAACAAAGCGTTTGCTCCATTCGTTAACGTACCCTCATACTGGCCTGCTTTTTCAGCCAGTTTTGAAACGGCAACAAACTCTTCTTCCCACTGTGCATCTGTTGCAAAAATATCTTCCAAGCGCCATGTCAATTCTGCAGGCACTTGATCTCTCGTCAATAATTTCTCTGTCATCCGACTGCCTCCTTTATCCCTTTGTTTCGGGAAACGAATTACACCTTATTTTCTCAATTTTCTCACGTTTTTGCAAGCGCCTGGTAGGAAATATCCACCACTTCTATAGCCGATGCCCCAATTCCTTCTTTATAGATAGTTTCATAAAGACATAACAAGCGAAAAACTTTCTCCCGCTCATGTTGTGCCGAAAGCTTGACCATACCTTTTTCAACCAATGCTTCAACAGAATTCCCTTCTTTGATCATCACCGCCGCTTTCATTTGCCAAATCAGGGCATGCTCCGCGATCAAATGCCCTCCTAATAAAGGCAGCCCGAAAATTTCCGGCACCGTCTGTTTATCTAGCTGCAATTCATAGCTCAATCGCCAAAACGCGTTGCGCATCCGATTTCTCGCATAGAGCTGAGAACGGATAAACTTGTTTTTCTCCGTCCGAAACAGCGCCGCCATAACTCTGTACTCTTCTTTTTTCAGTCGCTTGGGGACGGCAAATGGGTAGACTTGGTGCTCCATTTTAAGAACAGAAGCCTTTCCAACCCACCGGTTTCCTTGAAGGTAAAATAAGTTGGAGAAATAGATAAAGAGGGATTGTTCGGGGTGGAAAGATAGCAGATATGGCTTGTCGGCAGCGCCAAAGAACATCTCTTGCTCGAACGGCCGGATTTGAAAAATACCCGGTCCCGCAAGTGGAATGGTTTCTGTTCCACGAATCCAACTAGGTTCCAGTTGGGTGGAACGGTAGCCTTCGCTGCGTCTTATTACTTGTTCGGAAGTCAGCGCGCTGCACTGAAACTCCAAAGCGTTGTTTAACACCAACAGGTCAGGACGTTGCTTGATTTCCGGGAGGTAATGCTCTAAATCGACTGAAAGCTTTTGCTGTTGGAGAAACGAATACAAGCGGGATTTTCCGAGCAAGTGAAGCAAAGTTTCAGGTTCACTGCCAGGCGTACACGAAAATTGCTGGAGGTGTGCAAAATGCGGAATTTTGGAGGTGCCGACTTTGAGGATGACTGGGGCTTTACAACACGGACAATAAAACTGGCTGGTACTGCGCATCTGGAGCAGTTGTGCGCGTGTGTGATGCTCCTGTAACACGAATAAAGCTTGTTTGTGAAGGGCTGTCAATATATGAATCACTCTCCTTTTTTTCAGTCTACGATTGACAGCAAATTTACGCAATAAAAAAAACCTCTAGTTAGGAGGTTTTTTAGCCGAAATAATGCAGCACGTTCGCTAAAGCGTCTTCTTTAAAGATTGGCTTGCCGTATTCTTCAAGACGATGAATCGTCACCGGGGATTGTTGCAAGTATTCCGTAATGACACTCAATTGATCTTTCATGTCTTTTTCAGAATGCAAGATTTCATCAAACGCAATGTGCAAGAAGTATTTTCCTTCGAAATGGTAGAGTGCTGTGTCTAGTGGAACATACATAAGCCTTTTAGCAATCGGCAGCAGTTCTTCCACTTCAGAGAGGATAAACGAGTATTCAAGCTTTTTCTTATCGGTGTCATCGTAAACCGGTTCGAACTCGTCAAATTCCTGTGACTCTACTTCTTCTCCCGCAAACATTTTGCGGCGTTCTTCTATGTCATCCGGCAAATCAAGTTTTTGCCCATCTTTTGTTAATTGTGCACGTGTGACGGTGACTTCAAGCCCTTTGTCCATAGCCTGGACTTGGATCCACAATGGTCCTTCCATAACGAAATCGGCTTCTTCATTGACCTCATCCATCATTTCCCAGAAAAGCTCTTCGCTTTTGTCTCTGTTAAACCATATTTCGTCACGGCTAAACCCTCGCTCTTCGACATCGAGATAGGAAATGTAAAACTTCACTGTGTTATCGTTAATGCGTTCTATTTCCATTTTACACCTCTCCTTTTCGGATTGGACTAAGAGGAAACCCCTCAAAAGCCGTGATTTTTTACTGTCTTCATTATACCTTTCCTGTAGGTAGAAAAACATTTTTATGCCTACAGCGATATAGAAGATAATTACCTTCGAGTTTATTCTAATCGACAGACTTTTGCAACTAAACAAGATAAAGAGAATCTTCAAACGAGCTTCTAAGGACAACAAATCTCCCGCTTAAAAGAAGTGAGAGCTGATTGTCTGGTAAAGCGAGATAAAGAAAAGCCGCCCATAGATCCCTTATGACAAGCCATAAAGTCCGGACAGCTATTTTCTAGTTATTCTCAGTTGACCATGCGCTGAGCTTCCAGCAATTGATACGCGCGCACTTTACGTGGCAGGAAACGGCGGATCTCATCTTCGTTATAGCCGACTTGCAGGCGTTTTTCATCCATGATGATCGGGCGTCTAAGTAAGCCCGGATGCTCTTGGATTAATTCATAGAGGCGTTGCAATGGCAAGCTCTCCACATCTACATTCAGTTTTTGGAAGATTTTCGAACGTGTCGAAATGATTTCGTCCGTTCCGTCCTCAGTCATACGAAGAATTTCTTTGATTTCACTAATAGTCAAAGGTTCAGAAAAGATATTGCGTTCTGTATATGGAATATCGTGTTCTTCCAGCCACGCTTTGGCCTTACGGCAAGACGTACAGCTTGGAGAAGTGAATAATGTAACCATCATAATGGAGCACTTCCTTTCGGATTCATAGATGCTAATGGGAATCTATTCTTAAATAAGAATCACTATTGTTTAGAAGCTCTACAAACATTATACAACATTAAGTTTCAGGTTTATATAGTTGTTCGCAAAAAAACGAAAAAAACATTGATTCCGTCACATTCTCGCTATACTTATTGCAAGACTGTTAAAGTTATACAATAGAAATTTACCCGCTTCTGTTATCAATTAAACGTCATTAAGAAAAAAATATTCTCAGTTACATTAAACATCTGAAACTAATGCTTCTATATATAGTACGTTTTATCACTCAAAAGGTTTCAACAACCATTCGAATCTTTCTCATTAAAAAACAGCCCCATGCCGGTAATTGTGGCATAAGGCTGTTTGTTTATTGCTGCGGAGTATAATCGACACCTGGCGAATAACGATTTCCTGCATTCCATAAAAGGAACTCATCGATGCCTTCATCGTTCAAAGCAAGGATTTGTGCTTCCACTTCTGCTTTTCCGTAGCGCATGTAGTTGCCCGCCCCTAAATAACTAGCGGTGAAATCTTGCAGCCACGGACGCGACACAGGTGCGTTTTCGAGCTGGCCGAGAACTTCATTTTCAACTTTGGCATATTGTGCCACTAAATTATACGGCTCCAGATCGGGTTTTGCAATGCCGAAATATGAAGTCCAGTGGCTAGGGTAAATCATCGATGAAATCACATCAACATTCTTTGAGATTTCCGAAAAGTTCTGTCCGATTCCTGGTGCTTCCGGCAAGGTAGCAGCGTAGCCGAAAATATCAACGGAAACATCCACATCATAAGGCTGCAGCTTTTCACGTGCATAAGCAACAAAATCTGTCACTGCCTCTACTCTGCGCTGCACAGTATCCAAATCCGATTCAGCATAATCGCCCATGGAATAGTCCAACTCTTCTCCAAGACGTTCAAATCCTTCAGGAAAACGGACATAATCAAACTGGATTTCCTTGAATCCGAGCTTTGCGGCTTCAATAGCGATTTCGATATTATAGTCCCAAACTTCCTTGAGGAACGGATTCACGAAAGCTTCGCCGCGGCGATTTTTCCATACTACGTCCCCACTTGTAAACGATAAATCTGGCCGCTCTTCTGCGAGAATAGTGTCTTTAAAGACGACGACGCGTGCAATCGGATAGATTTGTTTTTCTTCCAGCTGCCCCAGCATCGCGCGGGGATCTTTAATCAACGCTTCACCGATGCCATATTCAGCTAGAGGAGAATCATTATCCGGTACATAAGTTAAATGCCCCATATCTTCTTTTATGTCAATGACCATAGCGTTCAACTCTGTTGAGTCAACCAGGCTTACAAGCGAAGGAAAACGTTCCCCTCCTGCTGAATTTCCGGTGACGAAGATTCCACGAACTGCATCCGGGTATTCAAAATTCAAGCCGGAGTCGAACTGAAAACGGTCGGAAGTTCCGAGTATGCCCGAATCAATTGCGGCTATTTCATATGTACGGGTAGAAAAGTCCTCTGCAGACATTTCAGCTGCTTGTGCAGTGCTGCCAACTCCTAAGAGCAACACAGTTGCAGCAAGCCATTTTATGGATTTCATTGAGCTTCACACACCTTTACCACTTTTCTACAGTCTACCATTTTACGAAACTTTTGACAGACTAAACTAGTAAATAAAGAGAAATCCCGATTTTTTTGTTTAACTCAATCGAACTTTTTTACAAAAAAATGGAACAAGCGCACGCAGCCTATTGGCAACGTGCGCTTGTTCCAAATCTATGGATTTGCATTATTGTTTAGTGGCCATTCGCTCTTGCAGTTCAGCAAACTCTTTATCAGAGCATTGAACAAAATGGTTCGGTGTAATTTCACGCATTTTCACGTCGTCAGTTTCTGTGTAGTTATGGACTGCTGGATCGTAGGCTTTGCGTATCCGGTTCCGCTCGTAGTTTGGATCTGGAAGCGGAATTGCCGAGAGCAACGATTGCGTATAAGGATGCAGCGGGTTTTCGTATAATTCATCTGCCGAAGCAAGTTCCACCAGCTTTCCGAAGTACATAACGCCGATACGGTCTGAAATGTATTTTACCATCGACAAATCATGCGCGATGAACAAATACGTCAAGCCTTTTTCTTCCTGCAATTCTTTCAGCAAATTCACGACCTGCGCTTGAATCGATACGTCGAGTGCAGAGATCGGTTCATCGGCAATGATAAAGTCAGGATCGACTGCAAGAGCACGAGCGATCCCTAGACGCTGGCGCTGGCCGCCTGAGAACTCATGCGGATAACGGTTGGCGTGTTCTTTGTTCAATCCTACCGTTTCCAACAGATCATAAACCATCTTCTTGCGCTCCGTGGAATTTTTCGCCAACCCGTGGATATCAATGCCTTCTGCGATGATATCCATGACTTTCATACGTTGGTTTAAAGATGCATAAGGATCTTGGAAAATCATCTGCATTTTACGGTTGAACTTTTTCAATTCTTTTTTGGACTTTTTGCCGTGGACGCTTTCTCCTTCATAGAGAACTTTCCCGTCCGTCGCATCGTATAACCGGATGATTGAGCGTCCTGTTGTAGATTTTCCACAGCCCGACTCCCCGACGAGGCCTAAAGTTTCCCCTTTGTATATATCAAAGGAAATGCCGTCCACCGCTTTGACTTCATTCGCTTTTCCGACATTAAAATGCTGTTTCAGGTTATGGATTTCAAGCAATTTTTCAGCCATCAGTTTGCGCCCCCTTCATAGTAACGGCTGCCTGGGAACTTCTTCATCCGTTCAATGACCATTACCGGCGGCTCGACTTCCGGAGCATCCGGATGGAGAAGCCATGTTGCTGCCATATGTGTATCGCTGACTTTGAAGAACGGAGGCGGCTGTTCCATATCGATCTTCATCGCGTATTCGCTGCGGAGAGCAAAGGCATCACCTTTTGGCGGATCGAGAAGATCCGGAGGCGTACCTGGAATCGCGTAAAGCTTTGCATCTTCTGCATCCATCGAAGGCATAGAGCTTAGAAGGCCCCATGTATACGGATGCTGCGGGTTGTAGAAAATCTCATCGACGGTACCGATTTCGACGATCTTCCCGCCATACATAACGGCTACACGATCTGCTACGTTCGCCACCACACCAAGGTCGTGGGTGATGAAAATGATCGATGTATCGATTTTTTTCTGCAAATCTTTCATCAATTCCAGAATTTGCGCTTGGATTGTTACATCCAGTGCTGTCGTCGGCTCATCGGCAATCAAAATTTGCGGATTGCAGGCTAATGCAATCGCAATAACGATCCGCTGACGCTGGCCACCTGAGAATTGGTGCGGGTATTGCTTCATGCGCAATTCGGGTTTCGGCATTCCGACGAGACGCAGCAAATCGATTGCTACTTTTTTCGCTTCGTCTTTGCTGACTTTTTGGTGCTTTAGTATCGGCTCTGTAATTTGACGGCCGACTGGCATCGTCGGATTTAGCGAAGTCATTGGATCCTGGAAAATCATTGAAATGTCTTTTCCTCGGATTTTCTGCATTGCTTTATCGCTAAGCTTCGTCAAATCGCGGCCGCCAAACAGAATTTCGCCGCTTTTGAATTCAGAAGTCGCTTCCGGCAACAAGCGCATAATCGACTTGGTTGTCACTGACTTTCCGGAACCGGATTCCCCTACAATTGCCAGAGTTTCTCCTTTATATAAATCAAAGTTAACGCCACGAATCGCCTTCACTTCACCACCAAATGTGTGGAAAGAAAGTTCGAGGTCTTTTACTTGAAGTATCTTTTCCATCTAAGGCTTTCCTCCTTAATCTTTCATCTTCGGATCAAGCGCATCACGCAAGCCATCACCAATCAAGTTAAATGCAATCATGATCAAACTCAGGACAACTGCTGGGAACAGCAAAATGTGCGGCTGGTACTGAATCAGTTTATAGCCGTCATTGATCAATGTCCCGAGAGAAGCATCAGGAGCTTGCAGGCCAAGACCGATAAAACTCAAGAATGCTTCGAAGAAAATAGCGCCTGGAATCGTAAACATCGTATTGATGATAATGACGCCAAGAACGTTCGGCATCAAATGTTTCCAGATGATGCGGCTATCGCTCGCACCAAGTGTGCGCGCTGCCAACACGAATTCCTGATTTTTGTACTTAAGAACTTGTCCACGGACAACCCGCGACATTCCGGTCCAGCCGGTTATCGTCAGGGCGATGATGATCGCGAGTATCCCGGGATCCATAATGAGGATGAAGAGGATAACGACGACCAAGTTTGGAATACCTGTTAAAATCTCGACGATACGCTGCATGACATCATCAATGCGCCCGCCGAAGTATCCCGAAATTCCGCCGTAGATGACACCGATTACCATGTCGATCGCTGCTGCTACGAAAGCGATGAATAAGGATACTTGTGTACCTTTCCAGACACGCGCAAACATATCACGGCCAAGGCCATCTGTGCCGAACCAATAATACTGGTCGACATTCTTCATTTCATACAAGTCGACGGTCTTGCCCCCCAGTTTTCCTTCACCATTAAAGATACCCAGATTTTCCACGACGGGAATTTTCGGTGGTAAGTTCGCATGTGTTATGGTTTGTGCATTCGGTTCATAAGGGCTGAGGATCGGACCGATTAGCGCCATGATGACGATAAAGCCGAATAGGACCAAACTGACGATAGCCCCTTTATTTTTCTTTAGACTGCGCCAAGCGTCCTGCCAAAAGCTGACACTCGGTTTAGAAATCTTTTCTGCTTGAACTGTATCTCTGGCGATGCGTTCAAAAGAATCTTTTGGAAGATTTTCATAATTCTGTGTCATTAATTCTTACCTCCTGAAAGACGAATACGAGGATCGATGACGCCATACAAAATATCTACTATTAAAATAATTGCAATCAAAAATACAGAGAAGAACATCGTCGTACCCATAATAATAGAGAAATCGTTGACCATTATGGATTTAACGAATTGCTCACCGATTCCAGGAATCGCGAAAATTTGCTCGACTACAAGAGAACCTGTCAAGATACTGACTGCCATTGGCCCAAGAACAGTAACCAACGGAATCAGTGCATTTCGAAATGCATGCTTGAAAGCGATTTCAGAACCGCTCGCGCCTTTAGCTTTCGCCAGAGTGATGTAATCCGAACCAAGAACTTCAATCATTTCCGTACGGATAAACCGGGCTGCTGTTGCAAGCGGGAACATCGCCAAAGCAATCGATGGCAATACGCTCGACATGAATCCATCTTTCCAAAGCGCCACTGGGAACAGATCCCACTTTAAACCGAACCAGTATTGAAGCAAGGATGCAAAAACAAATGACGGAATGGATATCCCGATAATCGCTACTATGGTACTCGTATAATCCACCCATGTGTTTTGCCTGAGCGCTGCCACCATTCCGAACAGTATTCCTAGGAACGTTCCGAGAACCATACCTTGGAATCCGATCTGAGCTGACGGCCCCATGCGACTTAAAATAACATCCGTTACGTCTGCGCCTTTGAATTGGTTAATGGAAATACCCAAATCACCTTGAAGCAAACCAAACATGTAATTGAAGTATTGAACAGGAAGGGGTTGGTCCAGTCCGTACCGTGCTTCTACGACTGCCCGTTGTTCAGGAGATAATTTATCTGCGGAAGCAATTGGGGAACCTGGTAATACTTTCATCAAGAAAAATGTAAACGTGGCAATAAGCGCTAACGTGATGAACATGTAGATGAGTCTTTTTCCTATATAGCGTGCCATGGTGCACCTCCAAAATAAAATCACTTTATTGCATAGACTTGCTGAAAATAAGCTTTTTTACTGAATAAGCATAATACTGTTAATTTTCAGTGAATTTATTTACATTAGAAAAGAGAGTATATCAATCCTTTGATATACTCTCTTTCTATTATGTTTTCCTAAAGTACATTCAGTTGGGAATTCTTATTCCTTACCGGAAATATAAGCCCATTTGTAGCTGTAATCTCCACCGAATGGATGTTTAACAATGTTGTTAACATACGGCTTTTGAAGGGACATGATACCGCGCTGATAGATCGGTGCGATAGCAGCGTCTTCTTCGATTAAGAGTTTTTCAGCTTGAGCCATTGCTTCCCAGCGTCCTTCAGCATCCTGTGCCAATTCGCCTTTAGCTTGCTCGATCAATGTATCAAACTCTTCATTAGAGTAAGACATCAAGTTATGTGAGCTGCCAGTTACGAATAGGTCTAGGAATGTCATCGGATCCTGGAAGTCAGGGCCCCATCCAGAGTTTTGGATGTCGTAATCCTGTGCTTCATCAAGCTCTAAGCGTACACCAAATGGTACAGCTTTCAAGTTGACTGTCAAACCTTCAAGGTTTGTTTCGAGCTGATCTTTCAAGTAAGCGTCCATTTTACCAGCAAGCTCAGTATCGCCACCCAGAAGTTCAAGTGTCACTTCTGTTTCGCCGATTTCCTCTAGGCCTTGCTCCCAGTAAGTTTTCGCTTCGTCAGCATTGAATCCAAGCATATCTCCGTTGATCTCACGGAAGTCTTCGCCTGCTTCGTTGAAAGCAAACTCAGTTGGAACCAAATAGTTTGCCGGAAGGGAACCGTTAGCAAGAACAACATCTACAAGGGATTGCTTGTTGAAGCCAGTAGCAAGCGCTTTACGGATGTTTTCATTAGCCATTGCAGTTTCTTCGCCGTCACGTTCTTGGTTGAACTTCAAGTAGAATAATACAGGCTCTTGCTCGCGTAGAACTTCTGGATCTTCAGCGTATTGCAAAGCGAATTCGCCAGAAAGACCAACGCGATCTTTTTCACCAGATTGGTAAAGGTTTACAGCAGTTGATGTTTCTTTAACTACGTCAACATTGACTGCGTCAAGTTGAACAGTTTCAGCATCCCAGTACTCAGCGTTTTTCTCCATTGTCCAAGTCAGGCCAGTGCCATCCCAGTTTGTTAGAGTAAACGGACCGTTGTATAGGATTGTTTCAGAGTTTGAAGCATAGTCTCCGCCTTGCTCAGTTACGAATTCCTCATTTAAAGGATAGAACGTACCGAAAGCCATCAAAGACATGAAGTAAGGAGTCGGGCGCTCAAGTTCTACAACAAGAGTGTTGTCATCTTCAGCAGTGATTCCGAGTTCTGAAACTTCCATGGACCCTTCAGAAACTTCAGTAGCGTTTTTGATCGTGCCAGCCATCATATATGGTCCGTAAGGTGAACCAGTGTCTGGGTCAATCGCACGCTGCCATGCAAATACGAAATCGTTAGCTGTGATCGGTGTACCGTCCGACCAGTTAGCATCGCGTAATTTGAATGTATAAGTAAGTCCGTCTTCGCTAACTTCCGGCTCGCCTTCAGCAAGTGCTGGTTCAGCAATGTTTTCTTCGTTTAAACGGAACAAACCTTCGTTTACGTTGTTAAGGATTTCGAATGCTACAGCATCCTCAGCCATAGAAACATCCATTGTTGGAATTTCCGCACTTTGGATCAAGTTAAGCTCTTGTACAGAATCCGGCTCTCCGCCGTTGCCTTCTGTGCCTTCTGTTTCTGTAGTTTCAGTTCCCGTATCTGTGTCATCTCCGCCGCCACAGGCAGCCAAGAAAGCACTAAGTACCAAAACTAGACCAAATAGCCATAAAATCTTGCTGTTTTTCACTAATGTTGCCCCCCTTGAATTTTCTGAAAAATTGGTACAAGATTTATTATACATAAATATTTTTTTGATGTACAGCGTTTTTATTTGCATATTTTACATTTTTTGCTTTATTAAGTCGGCTAAATAAGCTGAAAAGCGCGTCATGTAAGCGTTTTCTTCTCAATTGAAGTAGGAATAAAATTTTGATTTTTTTTGTTATTTCTTCTACAATTAGAACGAATAGAGGTGCTGAAATGAAAAAAAACATCATTGGGGTCGCCATCATTCAATCAATTATTTTATTGACGATGCTGCTTCGGAGCGATCCGTTTTCTTTACTGTCTTACATCAACAACTCCTTTATCTACGGGGGAATTCTTGTATTCTTCGGCGCCTGGGTCTTTGTCGTCCGGACTGGAGTTTTCGACATCTTCACCATGAGCATGCGCAAAGTATTCAAGGGTAAGTCCACCCTCGAAGAAGATGATATGCGTTTGCCTTCAGAAACACTTGCATTCTCAAGTTCACCTTTTTTGGTAGTGGGTGCATTTACGCTCATCCTCATGGTCATTTCACTGCTGATTTACCAATTGTAAGTTGTCTATTGCAGGCCGATTCTTTTTTGTATTATAATGAATTCAATAAGAAATGAGCGCTGACAAAGATTAGTAAATGCAGTTCCTTCTATAATATAAGAGAGCTTGTGGCTGGTGTAAACAAGCAGAAGGCTGTATTGAATGGACTTTCGAGCTGGAGGGGTGAAAAAAGTAGCCGCTTTCGTCTTTTCCACGTTACGGAATAAAGAGGCCGCAATTGCGGCAACCAGGGTGGTACCGCGGAACCGCACATCATTCGTCCCTTTTGTTTCAGGGACGGGTGATGTGTTTTTTTGTTTTCAAACGTGTATTCCGCATTACCCATTCGAAGGAGGAGTTTCAATGAAGAAGATATTTTCAGGAGTCCAGCCTACAGGAACCTTGACGCTCGGCAATTACATTGGCGCATTCAAGCAGTTTACAGAGTTGCAACATGACTATGACTGCATCTTTTGCATTGTCGATCAACACGCCATCACCATGCCACAGGACCGATTGGAATTAAGAAAGAACATCAAATCACTTGCCGCGCTTTATCTTGCGGCCGGCATCGATCCGGAAAAAGCGACATTGTTCATCCAGTCTGAAGTCCCCGCTCACGCACAAGCCGGATGGATGCTGCAATGCGTAGCGACCATCGGCGAACTCGAACGCATGACGCAGTTCAAAGACAAATCTTCAAAAGTGGCTTCGATTTCTGCGGGCCTCCTGACCTATCCACCGCTCATGGCCGCAGACATACTGCTATATCAAACAGATATAGTGCCTGTCGGCGACGACCAAAAACAGCACATTGAACTGACGCGCGACTTGGCTGAACGATTCAATAGGAAATACAACGATATCTTTACGATCCCAGCCATCCGGATACCGAAGCACGGGGCACGTGTCATGTCCTTACAGGATCCGGCCAAGAAGATGAGTAAATCCGATACGAACAAGAAATCAATTATCACACTGCTCGATGATTTGAAAACGATCGAAAAGAAAGTGAAGAGCGCCGTCACTGATTCGGAAGGGATTGTGCGTTACGATCCGGAGAACAAACCTGGTGTTTCGAACCTGTTGTCTATTGAAGCAGCACTGACTGGCGCTTCCATCGATGAACTGGTCGCTAAATATGAAGGATCAGGCTATGGCGAATTCAAAGCGGGTGTGGTTGTGGCAATTACCGAGCACTTGGCACCGATCCAGGAACGCTATTATAAGCTGATCGACTCAGATGAACTCGACACGATTCTTGACGAAGGCGCAGAAAAAGCGAATTTCATCGCCAATAAAACATTGAAAAAGATGGAGAACGCAATGGGCCTTGGCCGCAAACGGAAACGATGAAGAAACCCAAATAAAAAAGATGGGCCAGAAGATTTTCTTCTGGCCCATCTTTTTGTTTTCATGAATACTAGCGCAGCGATTTCGGGTTCAAAGCATCTTTCAAGCCTTCCCCGATAAAGTTGATCGATAAAATCGTCAACGTGATGATAATTGCTGGCGGCATCCAAATCCATGGTTTGCCTTGTAAAACATCCGGTTCATTTGCGGATGACAGCATATTGCCCCAACTTGGTGTAGCTTGTGGAACGCCGAATCCTAAATAGCTGAGCGCAGATTCGATGACGATCATCGTAGCAAAAATCAAAGTTCCTTGAACGATGATTGTGGAAACTACATTCGGCAACAGGTGTTTGGTGATGACTTTAAACGGTGAACAGCCGATCGATAAGGCAGCCATAATGTATTCATTTTCCTTTTCGGCCAAAACCTTACTTCGCACCAAGCGGGCTACCCCACCCCAGCTAAGTGCACCGATGACCATAATCAATACCCATAATCCATCCACAATGCCGAAAAGGATTGTATTCAATACAATTACGAAAACGAGGAATGGAAAATTCAGGACAAAATCCGTAAAGCGCATCAGGATGCTGTCGATAAATCCGCCGAAAAATCCGGCAAGCGCACCTACGAGTGTTCCAAAAGTGATGACCAATACCGTTGCGCTAAAACCTACCAATAAAGAAATGCGGCCGCCATAGAACAATCGGGTCAGTACGTCACGACCACTTTTATCCGTACCTAGCAGATGATCACTGTTCGGCTCGATACTCATCGCTCCGATGTTCACTTTCGATACATCCGGCAGAGGCGACAACAAATGCGCGATAAATGGTGCCGAAAAAGACATTAAAGTAACGAGTATAATAAAGAATGTGCTAATCATAGCCATTTTATTTCTTAAATACTTCTTGCGTGCAATTTGCCAGGGAGACAAGCTTCTTTCCGGCTTTTTTTGTTGAGTGATGGTTGTTGATGATGCCATTTACTGCTTCCTCCTCAATCCAGGCGAATTCGTGGATCCACGACGCCATATAGAATATCTGCCAACAAGTTACCAAGTAATGTCAGAAACGATAACAGCATTGTCAGTGCCATCAAGGTTGGATAATCTCGGCTCGTTACGGATTCCAAGAACAGCTGACCGATGCCCGGATAAGTGAAGATCGTTTCTGTAATGATGGCTCCGCCGATCAAAGCGGCAAAGTCAAATCCGAGGAATGTAACCAATGGAATGATCGAATTGCGCAAAATGTGGACATTGTAGATTTTTTTGATGGGTGTCCCTTTTGCGCGTGCAGTGCGGACAAAGTCCTTACGGGAATTTTCGATGATGTCATTGCGCAAAAACTGCGTATAGCTGGCTGTACTCATCGCGCCGAGCACCAATGCCGGCAAGAGCACATGATGCATGCGACTCACATAATACTCGAAACTTCCCCGCTCTACCAGAATATCGACAGATCCGGCAAACGGAAACCAATTTAACTGGAAGGCGAAAATATAGATAGCGAAAACGGCAGCGACGAAAGACGGAATCGCGAGCATGATGTAGTTAAATCCAGCAATGGCATTATCGCCCAATGTGTAAGGCCGCCTACCTGAATACATGCCCATCATAAAGGCCATAATATAGGTGATGACTAATGCGGTAACCCCTAATAATAAAGTGTTAGGTACTTTTTCCATAATAAGATCAAATACTGGGATTTTGAAGCGTGTAGATTTACCGAAATCCCCTTGCACGAATCCAGTGATCCAATTGAAATACTGGACCGGCAATGGATCATTATAACCCAGCTTTTCACGCATTTCTGCTATGTATTCCGGGTTGGTGTTCAGCGGATCGATTTCTCCACTAAGGGAATCCCCCGGCATCAATTTAGCGAGACTGAAGACAACGATGGAAATCAGGATCAACATCGGAATCATTCCAAGCAATCTTCTAATCGAATATTTAAGCATAGGTACTCTCCTTGTCTGATAAATTCTTGGTTGTGCTCTCCGGCACGGTAAGAATTGTTTTAAGTAAACAGCCCTTACCGTGCATAAGAGCTTCATATAAAGATTCAACGATGGGCAATTTTAGCCCATCGTTGAAGGTTTGTTGCTGATATTATTCTGTTACGAACCACTCAGCAGGGCTGTTTTGACCAGAAACGTCATATTCAACTCCGCCAACACGGTTGTTAAGAGCTACAATTTCTTCAAGTTCCGCGATGTAAAGCATCGGAAGTTCTTCGTTTAGGATTTTCTGCCACTCTACATACAATTCTGTACGCTTATCTTGATCAGTGCCGACGATTTCGATATCCAAGGCATCGTCAAGCAATTGATCTGATTCAGTGTTGTTGTAACGTGGGTAGTTCCAAAGCTGGTCAGATTTCCATAGACCTGATGGATCCGGGTCAACGCCTGTTCCCCAGCCGCCGAAGAATGTTTCGATCGAAGCGTCATCTTTTTCTACCATATCGTAGTAAAGGTTAACTTCTACCATTTCCACATCTGTTTTCAAGCCGACTTCTTCCCAGTACTGTGCAATTGCTTGAGCACGGGATTCGAATGTCGGGTTGCCTGTAGCATAGTGAGAGAATTTAACGACGAATTCGTCGCCATCTGGATCTTCACGGAATCCGTCATCGTTTGTATCAACATATCCTGCTTCATCAAGCATCTGCATTGCTTTTTCTGGATCGTATTCGTATTGAGTCAATTCGCTATCATCAGCTGAGTTCCAGTGAGAAGTCGGAACCGGCTTGTTGACTACATCAGCATAACCGAAGAAGAATGCATCCACCCATTCCTGGCGGTTTAGTGCATACATCATTGCCTGACGCAATTCTTTGCTTTGGTACTTCGGCAGTTCTTCTGAGATTGTTTGAGATTCGTTATCGAATTTACCAAGTTTGAATCCTACATAGTAGTAAGTCAATCCTGGGTAAGTAACGATTTTAACATTCTCAAGAGGTTCTACTTCAGGACCAGATACTGGCTGAAGGGAAATCATATCGATATCACTGTTTTGCAAAGCTCCGACAACAGAAGAGTTATCGATAACGCGCAAGACGATTTTGTCCAAGTTTACATCGCCATTCCAGTACTCGTCGAATTTCGAGAATTCAACAGATTCGCCAGGAACGATTTTGTCCACTTTGAATGGCCCAATTCCGATTGGAGTTGAACGAACCCATTCAGAAGCTGACATTTCTGCTACTGGCACATCGCCAAGTACAGATTCTGGAAGTGGATATGCCCAGAGGTTAGTTAAGTTGTTAACGCGTGCTTCGTCGAAAGTGATAGTGATTTCGTAGTCGCTGACGACTTCGATACCTGAGATAGAGTCAGCATCACCGCTACGGTAAGCTTCTGCTCCTTCAACTGTTTGAACGTTAGTGTAACGGGGACCGTCGTAGTCTGGATCTGCAAGAGTTTCAAGTGCAAAAACCCAGTCATTAACTGTCAATTCTTCACCGTTGTGCCATTTCACGCCTTCTTCGAATGTGAAGTTGAAGACTTTATTATCTTCAGTTTCCCAAGAAGCGACGTTCGGTTCCGGCTCCAAGTTCTCGTTATAGCTGATTAAAGCTTCATCGAACAAATCGATGACTTCAAAATCAGTTGCGATGCCGTAAAATGCAGAAGAGAATAGACCTTCCGGTGGAGCATCGAGTCCGTATACAAGTGTACCGCCTTGCTGTGGTTCGCCTTCTTCAGAAGAGCCTTCGCCTTCTGAGCCTGAATCACTGGTTGTATCGTCGCTGCCGCCACATGCCGCAAGGAACGCGGACAAGATGAGTACTAGCGCGAAAAGCCAGAGTAAGGATTTTTTCTTCATCTGTTTTCCCCCTAAACATTATTTTGATTAATACAAATGGCACGCAACTTGATGGCCGGGACGCACTTCTGCTAACGCTGGTTTCTCTTGTGAGCAGACTTCCATTGCTACCGGACAGCGCGTATGGAACGGGCAGCCGGTAGGTGGATTTTGTGGACTCGGCACATCGCCCTTCAAGACAATTCGCTCTTTCCGCTTCGCCGGATTCGGTTCCGGTATCGCGGAAATGAGCGCTTGTGTGTAGGGATGCAGCGGTTCTTTGTATAAATCTTTATTTGAAGCAAGCTCAACGAGATTGCCCAAATACATTACTCCGATTCGATCACTCATATGCTTGACGACGCTAAGATCGTGGGCAATAAAGAGGTATGTTAGATCGAATTCGATTTGCAATTCTTTCAGCAAGTTCAATACTTGCGATTGCACGGATACATCAAGGGCGGACACTGGTTCGTCCGCTACAATCAACTTCGGGTGCAAAGCCAGTGCACGGGCGATTCCTACACGCTGCCTTTGCCCCCCTGAGAATTCGTGGGCGTACTTATAATAAGCCTCTTCAGGCAAACCAACTCGTTTCAAGAGCGCTTTAATTTCAGCTTCGAGCTCTTGTTTATTGCGTTTTTCATAATTCAAGATCGGCTCAGCGATTATATCGCCGACCATCTGCATCGGATTGAGAGATGCATAAGGATCTTGGAACACCATTTGGAAATCCCGGCGCGCGCGCTGCAATTTGGCTCCGGATAACCGGGTAATGTCTTTCCCTTCAAAAATGATTTTGCCGTCTGTAGGTTTCATCAATCGTAAGATCGTCCGTCCAGCTGTGGATTTTCCACAGCCTGACTCCCCGACTAATCCGAATGTCTCACCTCTTCGAAGCGCAAACGATATATCATCAACAGCTTTGACATTACCGATTGTCCGCTTGAAAAATCCTCCAGTAACCGGGTAGTATTTTTTCAAGTTGTGGATTTCCAGCAGGTTTTCACGATTGTCCAGATGATCGATTCGGTCTTGAATGAAATCTCGTGTTGTCATAATGCGGTGACTCCTTCTCTATCTCTATCTTTATCTCTTTTTCTGTCTGCCGGCCAACTTTCATCAAACAAGAGGCAAGCCGCTTCATGTTCATGTCCCACATCAACAAGCTGTGGTGTGACAGTCATACATTCCGGCATCGCCTTTGGGCATCGGTTAGCAAAACGGCATCCGACTTGCGGCATGTTGATCACAGAAGGTACCAAGCCTTCGATTGTCGCAAGCTTTTCGACCTCTTCGTCCATTTTTGGAATCGCTTTCATTAATAATTCCGTGTATGGATGCTTCGGTGCAGCAAACAATTCCTCCACCGGCGCTCGCTCAATAATTTTCCCAGCATACATAACTAGTACTTCATCGCAGATTTCCGCTACCACCCCTAAATCGTGAGTGATCAAGATGATCGACATATCATTTGCTTCCTGAACACCTTTCAACAGCTCCAGAATTTGGGCTTGCACCGTTACGTCAAGTGCAGTCGTCGGCTCATCCGCTATCAAAAGTTTCGGCTGGCAAGCGATGGCCATGGCGATCATGACGCGCTGGCGCATGCCCCCGGATAATTGGTGGGGATATTCTGTGACGATTTGCTCAGCACGCGGAATGCCCACTTGCTTCAACAATGACACTGAACGGAGGCGCGCTTCTTTTTTCGTCAAATTTTCATGGTTTAATATTACTTCTGCTATTTGATACCCGATCGTAAATACGGGGTTAAGTGACGTCATCGGTTCTTGGAAAATCATCGAAATATCTTTACCGCGGATGCTGTTCATCCGTTTGTCGGAGAGTTTTGAAATGTTCTCTCCTTCAAATTCGATTTCACCGCCGCGGATTTTTCCGATACCTTCTGGCAATAATTGCATGATGGATAAAGACATGACGCTTTTTCCGCATCCTGATTCGCCGACAACTCCGACGATCTGCTTGCGCTTTACATCAAAACTCACACTCTCGACTGCGTTATAATAATCTCCTTCAATTTTGAATCCCGTTTGAAGGTTTTTGACCCGCAAGAGCGGTGTATTCTCGTTGGAACCAAACATAGCTGACATGAAAAACACCTCAAAATTCTTTTTTTTCTGTTAATTTCCTCTTATTTTAAGCATATTACAAAAGGATTACAGGCGCAATATAATTTTTGTATTTCAAGCAAAGATTACCATTTTTTTCACTATTAAATCCCTCTAAAATCATGTGGCTGTAAACTTCGACCAACTATACAAGCTTTGCATATTTTTCACTAAAATATTAAATGACTATTAAAAAAAGCTCCCAGCGACGGGAGCTTTTTCGATAAATTAGATTTTTTTCAGCACGAGTGACGCGTTATGTCCACCAAATCCGAGCGAGTTGCTCATAGCATAAGAGAGGTCTGCAGGCCGTGCTTCATTCGCTACATAGTCCAAATCGCATTCCTCATCCGGTGTTTCATAGTTCATAGTCGGTGGCATAATGCCTTCTTTTAAAGCCAAAGCAGTGAATATCGCTTCAATTCCGCCAGCAGCACCAAGTAAATGTCCTGTCATTGATTTTGTGGAGCTCATTCCTAGTTTATAAGCATGATCCCCAAAGACTGTTTTTACAGCCATCGTTTCATACAAATCATTATATGGTGTGCTGGTGCCGTGGGCATTGATATAGCCGATATCCTCGTTTTGGATACCTGCATCATCGATCGCCTGTTTCATCGCACGCGCTGCGCCTTCTCCGCCTGGAGCAGGTGCCGTTATATGGTGGGCATCTCCTGTGGATCCGTATCCGACAAGCTCTGCATAGATTTTCGCACCGCGTGCTTTTGCGTGTTCGTATTCTTCCAGAATGACAATGCCTGCACCTTCGCCAATAACAAAACCATCGCGGTTTTTATCGAACGGACGCGATGCCGTCGCTGTATCTGCATTGGTTGTCAAGGCAGTATTGGCTGTAAAGCCGGCAACTGATAGGCGCGTAATCGGTGCCTCCGCTCCTCCAGAAATCATGACATCGGCATCTCCTCGTTGGATGACTTTAAATGCATCGCCGATTGAGTTGGTGCCAGAAGCACATGCAGTTACCGAACAAGAGTTGATCGCTTTTGCTCCAAAATGAATCGACACCTGGCCTGATGCCATATCCGGAATGATCATCGGGACAAAGAAAGGACTGATGCGGCGGACCCCACGGGAATTTAAAACATCCATTTGGTTTTCGATTGTTTCCATTCCGCCGATTCCTGAACCGATCCAAACGCCAGTCCGAAGAGCAGTTTGATCGTCCAATTCAAGTTCTGCATCTTTCATCGCCATAATGGATGAAGCAAGTGCATAATGCGTAAAACGGTCCATCTTGCGCGCTTCTTTGCGCTCAATATAATCTTCAATCGAAAAGTCTTTTATTTCTGCGGCCACTTTTGCCGGATATTGGTCTGCGTCCAGGCGGGTCAATGGACCAACGCCAGACTTTCCTTCTTTGACCGCTTCCCACGTTGTTTCTATGCTATTCCCTAGCGGTGTCACAGCACCGATACCAGTAATGACTACACGACGATTTTGCATTTCTTTTTCTTCCTTTCGCATATCCGATTATTTCCCCCATTTCATAGCAATGGCGCCCCAAGTCAGGCCGCCGCCGAATCCGACCATGACGACAATATCATCGTCTTTGATGCGGCCTTCTTCCAAATCCTCGACAAGGGAGATTGGGATGGAAGCAGCAGAGGTATTGCCGTATTTTTGGATGGTTTTCGACATTTTCTCCACCGGCAAATCCAAACGGGTCCGTGCAGCTTCCATGATCCGAATATTCGCTTGGTGAGGAATCAGGAAATCGACATCCTCTTTTTTGAGTCCTGCTTTTTCAATGACATTTAGCGCTGATTCGCCCATTTGGCGAACCGCAAACTTAAAGACCTCACGCCCGTTCATGATAAGATGCTTGTCTTGATACAAATGTTCCCCGCCAGAGCCATCAGCGCCCAGTTCAAACGCCAAAATTCCGCGCCCTTCGGAAACTTTCCCGATAACAGCTGCACCTGCCCCGTCACCGAACAAGACAGCCGTATTACGGTCTTCCCAGTTGGTGATTTTCGATAACTTCTCAACGCCTACTACTAAGACATAACGGTACGTATCCGATTCGATGAATTGTTTTGCTGTGATGACGCCATACATAAACCCTGCACAGGCTGCGGAAATATCCATCGCCGCCGCATTGACAGCACCTATTTGCTGCTGGATATCACAAGCTACTGATGGAAATGGGCGGTCAGGGGTAACTGTCGCCACTAAAATCAACCCAATTTCCGTTGGATCGATGCCAGCATTCTTTATAGCCTGCTGTGCAGCCACTCTTGCCATGTCGGAAGTGTCTTGGCCACTATGTGCCATCCGGCGTTCTTCAATTCCTGTCATGGTGCGAATCCATTCATCTGAAGTATCCATTCGCTGCTCGAGGTCGAAATTCGTCAATTTTTCTTCTGGCAAACATCTGCCAGTACCAATGATTCCAGCATTCATATATGTCCCTCATTTCGATTAACATCAATTGTTAGTACCTGGTGTTAATAATACGATATTCTCTCACGGATTTCAAGTTACCGACATATTTCCGACAAAAAATTAGGATTCAAGAGAAACTTTCTTTCTGTCGCAGCGTGCATATGCTATGATAAACCTAGATATTCTTATATAGAGGTGAAAACAGATGCATTACATTGGAACACTTATCTGGTCTGTCCTTATTATTTCCACATTGAATTACGTGGTAAGTGCCGTTCAAAACGTACCGTTTGACTTTATGATCGGCATTTACTTTGCTGTTGCAGTCGCTGTACTGATCTTTGTCCTTGATATGATCATCCCGAAAGAAGCAGCAAAGGAATTTTAATAAAAAAAGCGGAATCCATAAAAGGATTCCGCTTTTTTTCGCAATAATTCCGGACGTCCGCTGTTGAACTACAAAAAAAAGCCGCATTTTTAAAAATGCGGCTTTTTCCTATGTCTGGATGAGCAATTGTTTCTGGTCATCCATCGTTAATGTCAAACTTGAACCCGGTGGGATGTCCCCTTTGATCAATTCTTTTGCGATGCGTGTTTCAATTTCACGCTGGATAAAACGTTTCAATGGCCGCGCACCAAAGACCGGATCGGTTCCGGCTTCAACGATATAGTCGATGACCGAATCCGTGACTTCCAAAGCAATTTGCTGCTTCTTCATCCGGTTCGCGAGTTCACCAATCATCTTTTTGGCGATGCCGTAAAAATGTTCATTGGACAAAGCGTGGAAAATGACGATATCGTCAATCCGGTTCAAAAGCTCCGGACGGAAATGTTTACGTAATTCCATCATGACGATATCTTCCATGTCATGATCATCAATATTGCCGCTGATATGCTGTGAACCGATATTCGACGTCATAATGACGACTGTATTGGAGAAGTTCACGAGGCGGCCCTGGCTATCCGTAATCCGGCCATCGTCAAGAATCTGCAGGAGAATGTTGGCAACATCCGGATGTGCCTTCTCGATTTCATCCAGCAGGACGACCGAATATGGATTTCGCCTTACCGCTTCCGTCAACTGACCGCCTTCCTCATAACCGATATAGCCTGGAGGGGCACCTACGAGACGCGACACGCTATGCTTCTCCATGTATTCGGACATGTCGATGCGGATAAAATGATCCTCCGAGTCGAAAAGGTTCGCTGCCAAGGATTTTGCCAGTTCCGTTTTCCCGACACCAGTCGGCCCGAGGAAGATAAACGATCCGATCGGCTTTTGTTCATCTTTAATGCCAGCACGTGCGCGCCATACGGCTTCTGTCACAAGCTCGACGGCGCGGTCCTGTCCAATTACGCGCTCTTTCAGTGTATCGCCGAGACGCAATAGTTTTTCGCGTTCGCCTTCGACCAGTTTGGTCACTGGAATACCGGTCCAACGGGCGACGATGCTAGCGATTTCTTCTTCTGTCACTTCCTCGCGCAATAAGCGCTCCCCGCCGTCTCCGGCAAGTTCCTGTTCAAGCACCGACAGTTCTTTTTCCAGCTCTGGAATTTTGCCGTGTTGCAGCATCGCTGCCGTGTTCAAATCATATTTGTTTTCTGCATCTTCCAGTTGGCGGCGGTATTGATCCAACTGTTCACGCTTTTGCTGGATCTTTTGCAGTGACTGCTTTTCTTCATTCCACTGCTGCTGCATTCCTTCAGAAGACGATTTCAGCTCCTGGATTTCTTCACGCAGTGTCGCCAAGCGAGTTTTGCTCGCTTCGTCTTTTTCTTTTCTGAGCGCCTGCTCTTCGATTTCCAATTGCATGAGACGCCGCGTCACTTCATCGAGTTCTTGCGGCATCGAATCGATTTCTGTGCGGATCATCGCACACGCTTCATCGATCAAGTCGATCGCTTTATCAGGCAAAAATCGTTCTGTGATATAGCGATCTGACATCGTTGCTGCTGCAACGATTGCCCTGTCATGGATGCGCACCCCGTGGTGGAGCTCGTAGCGTTCTTTCAATCCGCGGAGAATCGACACCGCATCTTCGACAGAAGGTTCACGAACCATTACTTGCTGGAAACGCCGTTCGAGTGCCGCATCTTTTTCGATATGCATGCGGTATTCATCTAAAGTGGTCGCGCCAATGCAGTACAACTCCCCGCGCGCAAGCATCGGTTTAAGCATATTCCCTGCATCCATCGCACCTTCTGTTTTTCCGGCGCCGACAATCGTATGGATCTCATCGATGAATAGGATAATCTGACCTTCGCTGTCTTTGACTTGCTTCAAGACACTTTTCAGCCGCTCTTCAAATTCCCCGCGATATTTAGCTCCTGCAATAAGTGCGCTCATATCCAATTCGTAGATGACGCGGTTTTTCAACCCTTCCGGTACGTCATTGCGGACGATACGCTGTGCAAGCCCTTCAACGATGGCTGTTTTCCCGACTCCAGGCTCCCCGATCAACACCGGATTGTTTTTCGTTTTTCTTGAAAGAATACGTATGACATTGCGGATTTCCTGATCGCGCCCGATTACAGGGTCCATTTTGCCGGATTGCGCCTGTTCCACCAAATTGCGCCCGAATTGTTCGAGAGGCGACTTTTGTTCTTCGTTCGGATTTTGGGATTGGACCAATCGAATCACGCTCCTTAAATTATTTGACCTTCTTTGACTAATTCAATTATAAAAAATCCATCTGTTTTTTGCAACCGAAATGCTCATTGAAAAAAACCTGCCCAGCAGAAGCCGGACAGGTTTTAAACACTTTTATCGGACGCCAAGCGCCATTTTGGCGTAGCGTGACATATGATCTTTGCTCCAGACAGGTGTCCAGACGATTTTTACGTCGACTTCTTCAACTTCCGGAAGTTCGTACAAGGCCGTTTTAACCATTTGGACGATTTGCGGTCCCATTGGGCACCCCATTGAAGTTAAAGTCATTGTCACCACGCAGAAGCCGTCCTCGGACAGTTCGACATCATAAACAAGACCCAAGTTCACAATATCCACTCCAAGTTCAGGGTCGATGACGTTTTCCAAAGCGCCTAATAGATAGTCTTTTGTTTCTTGATCCATTGAGCATCCCTCCTTTTCCTGTTACTAGTTATCTTACCAAACATCGAAACGAATTGACATCCACTTGCTTAGCTCTTCACTTGCCTAACAAGCCATTCGGTAGCAGCGAGCATGCCGTTCCGGCTGACTGCATGGGCAGCCTCGGTCTCTTTCATAAACGTCAAACGTTCCGGATAGTCTGCATAATCTTGCTGAAGCGCATGATACAGCCGTTTTGTCGGCTCGAATGGAACCGTCGGATCTTTTACGCCATGCCAGAAAAAGACTGGACGCCCACTCAAAGCTTGCCGGTTCATACTAATATCAAAGCGCGACAAAGCTTGGAGCATCCCTGCCCTTTCTTCATCGGTGAGCGGCAATTCAAAGCCGCGTGACTCGTATTGCCGCATTTGTGCTTTTGCCAGTTCCACGTAATTGCCGGAACCCATCATCACTGCTGCTGCTTTGATCCATGGATAGGTCGTCAATGCGCCGAGCGTCGTGATGCCGCCCATCGACGTCCCGCCAACTGCAGGTTCATCATTTGCCAAACCGCGTTTACTCAGCTCTGTATGCAAAAAGCTGAGCTCTTCGATGGATGTCAGCACGATTTCCCAAAAGCGCAAGCTGATTTGAACTTCATCTTGCGACTCATCACGCTCTCCGTGAAGCAGGGCATCCGGTAAAATGACGCGGACTCCTTTTTGGGCCAGTTGCCAAGCATAGTGCAAATTATGTTCTTTGGCGCTTGTGTGACCGTGGAGAAAAATAACTGTCGGCAATGCACCGCCCTTATGGCCTTCTGGTGTAATATGTAAAACAGGGATATGGCCCCACAATTCTTTCGCGACATTCATGCGCCTCACTCCTTTACCTAAATGCTACCAATTTTTTTCAAGCCGCGCAAATCGTCAGCTATTGATCAGGTTTTTTGACGAATAGGCAAGGTTATCGCTAAACTGAAGAGAGATAGAAAGGAGCCGGATTATAATGAAGCAACATTTGATCGTATTGGATCTGGACGGTACCTTACTGACAGACCAAAAAGCCATTTCACCAAAAACCAAACACATTTTGAATAAAGCAAAACAAGCAGGGCATCAAATTATGATCGCTACTGGCCGCCCTTATCGTGCCAGTGAAATATATTACCGCGAACTTGGGTTAACGACCCCCATCGTCAATTTTAACGGAGCATTCGTCCATCATCCGAAAGATGATCTCTGGGGACTGCATCATACGCCGATCGGCTTGGATATTGTCCACGAAGTTGTGGAATCGATGCATGATTTTGATTTCCATAATATTGTTGCGGAAGTGTTGGATGATGTATACGTACACCATCACGATAAGAAATTAATGGATATATTCAGCTTTGGGGATCCGAGCATCACAACTGGGGATTTGCGGAATTACTTAAAAACTGATCCCACTTCTATACTGATCCATGCACCGTTCGAAAAAGTCCCAGCCATTCATGAACATTTGTCTGCAGTGCACGCGGAAGTGATCGACCATAGACGCTGGGGTGCACCGTGGCACGTAATTGAAGTTGTCCGTTCCGGCATGAACAAAGCAGTCGGCATTGACCGCGTATCAAAATCACTCGGCATCTCCAAAGACCGGATCATCGCTTTCGGCGATGAAGATAATGACCTGGAAATGCTTGATTATGCAGGAGTCGGGGTCGCGATGGGCAACGCCATTGCACCGCTGAAAAACATTGCGAACGAAATTACGTTGAGCAATAACGAAGACGGCATCGCAGAACTGCTGATGGACCGTTTAAAACTAAAATTCTAAAAGGAGGAGTATCCATGAGATTATTTGCAGACAGCGCGTCTGATTTACCGAAAGATTTTTTTGAACAAGAAGAGGTTGTCTTGTTCCCTTTGCGCGTCCATATCGGCGATGAGGAATACGAGGATATCCGGACGATCGATTCCATGAAAGTCTATGATGCCATTCGCTCAGGCGTTCATCCGAAAACCTCTCAAGCGTCTCCGGAAGAGATGATGAAGGCATTCGAACAATTGGCGAAAGACGGAGACGAAGGATTTTATATTGCTTTTTCATCTGAACTGTCGGGTACATACGCGACAGCGGTGATGGTGGCAGATCAAGTGCGGGAAGAATACCCGGATTTGAAACTGACAATTTTGGATTCCAAAGCGGCATCGCTCGGCTATGGCCTGCTCGTTAAAGAAGCAGCGAAATTGCGCAATGCTGGAGAAAGCTTAGAGAACATCATCGAAAAAGTCCGTTTTAAGGCCGACCATCTCGAAAGTCTGTTTACTGTCGAAGATTTGGACTATATGGCCAAAGGCGGCCGGATTTCCAAAGGTAGCGCATTTGTCGGCGGCTTGCTGAACATCAAGCCGTTGCTCCATGTTGAAGAAGGCAAGCTCGTACCGATCGAGAAATTGCGCGGCCGGAAAAAAGTCATCAAACGGATGATCGAATTGATGAAAGAGCGCGGACAGGATTTGGACCAGCAAACGATGGCCATCAGCCATGCCGATGATCTGGAATTTGCGAATGCTTTAAAAGAAGAAATCGAATCCGTATACCAACCAAAAGACATCGAAGTCCATATGGTCGGATCTGTCATCGGCTCCCATACAGGACCGGGCACACTTGCTTTGTTCTTCTTTAACCAAATTAATTGAGGAGTGGAATCGCATGAAGAAAGTGATCATAGTTGGTGCGGTAGGCGGCGGGGCGACAGCCGCTTCGCAGCTCCGCTATTATGATAAAGATATGGCGATCACCGTATACGACCGGGATTCAACGATGTCATATGCTGCATGCGGAACCCCTTACGTCATTGGCGGCGTCATTGAAGAGGAAAGCTCGATCATCATGGCAAACCCGGATCAATTCAAAAACAAGCGCAACATCGATGTCTTGCTGGCGCATGAAATCGTCGAAATCGATCGTATTCAAAAACAAGTGCTGGTCCGCAACCTGAGTACAGGTGATGAATTCAGCGATTCTTACGATGCGTTGATTTTATCGCCAGGCGGCAGTGCCATCATGCCGGAAATAGCCGGATTGGATAAAGGCAATGTTTTCACGTTGCGCAGCTATGCTGATATGCAGGCCATTCAAACTTTTATCGACCGTGAAAAGCCGTCCCATTGCGTCGTTTCCGGCGCTGGTTTCATCGGTTTGGAAATGGCCGAAAACCTCTGCCATTTAGGCCTTGAGGTCACTATCGTCCATAAGTCGAGTGCCATCCTATCGATTTTGGATGAAGACTTATCCAAGTTGCTGCACTCAGAACTCGAAAGGCACAACATCGATGTCCATACCGATGCCGTCATAGAAAAGATCGATAAAAAAGAAGCCCACCTTTCCAATGGCAAACGCCTCGCAAGTGATTTAGTCATCATGAGCATCGGCTTTAAACCCAATACTGCGCTCGCTGAACAAGCGTGCTTGAGCATCGGCGAGACAGGCGGCATCCGTACTAATGAGTTTATGCAAACAGATGATCCGGCCATTTATGCAATCGGGGACGCCACTGAAAACAGCGACTTTATTACAGGTGATCCGAAACGTGTGCCCCTTGCAGTTCCTGCACATCGGCAAGCATTCCTTGCGGCGCGCCACATCACCGGCAGTCCCATTGCGAAAAAAGGCTTGCTCGGCACATCCATTCTGAAAGTGTTTGATCTGGATGCTGCGATGACCGGCTTGACCGAAACGCAAATCAACGAAAAAGGCCTGTTAGCAAAAACAGTCACCCACACCGGAAATTCGAATGCGGGTTACTACCCTGACCACAGCAAATTGACCTTGAAAGTCCATTACAACCCTGAGACTAGGCAAATCCTCGGCGCTCAATGTGTCGGCGGTAAGGGAGTAGATAAGCGCATCGATGTAATTGCTACTGCAATTTATGGAGGGCTCACGATCGACGATTTGCAGGCGCTAGAATTATGCTATGCTCCGCCGTTCTCCTCACCGAAAGACCCGGTCAATATGATTAGCTATAAAGCGATCGAATAATTTTTCAGCACCAAAAAGCCGCGGTAGGATACAAATCCTACCGCGGCTTTTTCTCATTAAATTTCTTTCGCTTGCTGTTTTTTCGCCGCTTCATCGGCTTTTCGCTGCTTGCCTTTTTTCCAGACAACCCATAGGAAGCCCATAAAGACCAAGTACATGAGGGCGAGAGTTGCGACGTACGCCGTATTCAGCCCTCTTTTTTCGGTAATATGATACGTTTCCACAAGTTCCCGGTTCAACGTCAAACGGTATTGCCCATCATCATTAGGGCGGACAATATCATTTTCGAACAAACCACGAAGTTCCATATCGTCTCCGATGATTTCCTGGTCAAGTGTCAGGTTTTTTGTTTCCGAAGAATTGTTGATGGCGATAATCCATGCTTCTTCTTCGTTTGAACGCTTATAAACCATCCAGCCCTCTTCTTCGTGAAGCATTTCAAGCTCCCCGGTACGCAATGCTTCTGAGGAGTTGCGCAATGTAGTTAAATTTGTAATGTAATCGACCAATTCTTTTTCTACTGCCATATCCAAAATCTGATGTGAATCGGGCAGCGCTTCACCGTTCATCGCTGTTTCCGAACCGTATTGGACGACTGGGATCCCTGGCATCGTAAGCAGCTGCGCAAATAACATCCGCCAGCGGGTCGGCGGGTAGCCTCTTGATTCCACGATGTCTGATGTAAAACGCGAACCGTTGAGTGAATCGACTTGGATCAAATTCCCTGCTGATTGCTCCATCAGGTCCGGCACAGCGGTCAGCGGCTGATCAAACACGCGGTAGCTATTGCGCAACGTGTCTTCTACGCCTTCTTGCACCACAGCATCAAACCCGGGCTGTGCTGGCATTTCCGCATCCGCCAGCACATAAAATCCACCGTCTTCTTTTAACGCATTGGAAAAGCTCTCGACGAATGCCGGGCTCAGCTCATCCGACTGCTGCAAGCGTACGCCGTCAATCGGATAGTCAGCACGGAACTGCTGGAACATTTCGATCAGCGCCTGCTGTACTTGTTCATTGTCCGTATCGAGCGCTATTGTGCCATCCTCATTTTCGGTAAACCATTCCGGATTTGTTGCTGTCCAGCTATGTTCAGCGTTCAAAGTTTGAGTCGGCAAATCGACGATCAACTTCATATCATCCGAATGGACTTTTTCAATCAGTGCCAAAAATTCTTCAGATGTTCCAAAATGGCGTTCCAGTTGCCCATAATCGATAACCTCTTTACCATCATAACTTGCTGATTGGAAGACAGATCCGATCGACAAAACAGTGAATCCCATCTCCCGGACATGGCCTATTTCACTTTCCATCCCTGCAAAATCACCGCCACTGAATCTGGACGGATCTGTTGAATCCACCTCATAGTCATTCTGTATCAGTTTATTGAAATAGCGGTCTACGAGGACATCGTAAATGATTTCATCTTCAATCGTGCGTGTTTCTTCAGCCGAAATGCCAGCTGATGGCCATAGTAAAGCCGCTATCATCGCCAAAATTATGCTTTTTCTTTTCAATTCCGTAACCCTCCTTCAATGAGGTCAAGATTGTTGCTCACCCGGTCTATTTTATCAAACTCCCCTACCTGCCGCCAGGTCAAGTTCGTGACAGCTAGGCAGTTCATCGCCAGTTTCGTCCAAACTGTGAAGACTGGCGAACTGTCGGCTTCATTTAAAGTGACCTATTTCGCCCAAAAAAACTCCCCTTCCACCGTCAGCTGCTGCTAACAATGAAAAGAGAGCCTAATTTACGCATGTTATGCTAAGAAATCGAAACCGATCGGCAATTTGAAGCCGAGGAACAAAGTCACGAACAAGAATACTGCAAACAATGCCCAGAATAACGTAACCGGCTTTTGCTTCTTGCCGCGCACGAGCACCATTTCCATCATTCCGATCGTCAATAGTCCGAATAGGAATTTCAAGCCGTATAGCATTGCATCGAATGAAGAATGCGCGATGAACAATGTCAGCCCTGTTATGATAATCAAAACGTAGAGCAATCTCGTAACCATGTGGACGATTTTGCGTCCTTTGCTGTCGCGCTGCATAAATGCCGCTACGAGGAAAAGAATGACGCCTACCACCCACACAGTAATGTGTAAATGTGTTGTATCAGTTAAAAATCCCAAAAGCTCACCTCATTTAATATAGTCCTATCAAGTTTACCACAAGCAGGACAAGGAGAAGTGATTCTTCCTTATGACAAATGTGTGACGAGTGTCCCGATCGATTGGATAGATACTTTGATCGTATCGCCCGCCTTCAAAAACTTCGGCGGGTTAAAACCTTTGCCGACACCAGCAGGGGTTCCGGTCAAAATGATATCGCCCGGTTCAAGCGCAACAGACTTGGAAATTTCAGCGACCAGCTCATCGACGCGGCGGATCATATTTTCCGTGTTGCCGTTTTGACGGACTTCATCATTCACTTTAGTGACGACAGACAAGTTCTGCGCTTGCGGAATTTCATCTTTCGTGACGAGATAAGGACCCATCGGGCAGGACCCCGGCAAACTTTTTCCTAGGAAATATTGCTGATGCTTTTCCTGCAGGTCACGCGCCGTCAAATCGAGGGCAATCGTGTAACCGAAGACATAATCGTATGCCATCTGTTTTGGAATCTTATGCCCGGCTTTCCCGATGACCACAGCGAGTTCGCCTTCATAGTCATAAGAATCCGTCACATCTGCATGTGCCGGCACCGTCTCTTCGTCGGCCGCAACGCTATTCGCCGCTTTGGTGAAGACAACCATGTCGATAGGTGCCTGACCGCCCATTTCTGCTGCATGATCAGCATAGTTCTTGCCGATGCAAATGACATTTTTCGGTGGTTTCGGAATCGGCGCGAGCCATTCGATTTCCGAAAAAGAGTGTTTGAATTGCTCAGGGGTTTCCGATTGGACAGCCGCTTCCGTCAATTTGCGGATCTGTTCCACAAACTCCATCCCTTGTGACACTCCGTCAATCAGCTTTTCCGGAAACTCCGGCAAGACATTCAGCTGCTCTTGGATTGCGAGGGCATCCCACACGGCTTCTTCTTTTTTTACCTTTGGTCCAAAACGTTCTTCTCCTTGAAAGCGAAACGATAGAAGTTTCATTCATCAAACACTCCTTTTCTATGATTGCATTCATTATACACATTCAGCGTTTTGAATTGTTGCTTTTTTCAAAATTATTTCCGTACGTCCACCGGCGCCACAACATTTCAATCGGACCGCGGGTGAATTTGACAAACCAGAGTTCCGCAAAAATCAATTGAATGACAAATATCCCAAGAGCGATTAATGTGCCGGTCAACAGACCCACTTGGCCATATAATCCGAAGCCGAATGAATAAAAGATGCTCGTCGCGAGAATCGATTGGGTAATGTAAATCGTCATCGACATTCTGCCAGCTTTGATCAGCGGTGACATCGCTCTTGTGAAGCTCAACTTCTGGGACCACAAAGCAATGACCGCAGCATAGCCGATTGCTACAAGCGGCCCACCGAAAATTTCCTGTACATATTGATAAGCATAGTTTTTATCGAATAGATAAGGAGCAGATTTAAGTAGCAGACCGACAACTAGCGTGCTTACTGCAAGCGCCAACCAGATTTTCTTCTTTTCTGCGGCCAGTTCAATCATCCGCCATTTAGCTGCAGCCGCACCGACCATCATTAGCGGCAAAATGGTGACCGTTAGAATGATAAAGCTGAACGGATTATTAACGTAATACCAATCTGTTAGCCGGCGGCTGAAGATTTCTGCGAAACTGCCAGATTGATAGGCAGCAATCGATCTCTCCGCTTCCTGATAGCCGATGTATATATTCGGATCCACCGCGACCGCCATAAACATAATGACCGTAAACAATAGATGCGGCAGCGCATAAAGCATCACACCGAGACCTAACAGCCAGCCCGCAGGCAAACGCAGCATGCCGATCAGCAATAGGCCCATAATGGCGTAAGTGATCAAAATATCCCCGTACCAAATTAAGAACGCATGGACGATACCGAATACCAACAGCACCAATAAGCGCTTGACGGCGACCGGCATAAACGGCTGCTCAAATTTCTCGGCCCGCAAAAACTGCATCATCAGTCCATAGCCGAACAGCATGGAAAATAAAGGGTAAAAACTTGCTTGAACGAAAATATCCAAAGCGGTGAAAATCGCTTGATCCGTGTTGCCGCTGAACCACTTGTACGGATCGATATAAGAATACGGGGTATGGAACGCCAACATATTGATGAGTAGAATGCCAAGCAGCGAAAAACCTCTCATCAAATCAATGGCTTCCACCCGTTCATGTAAAGAAATAGGCTGTAATTTCAAAATAATCCTCCTAGACTTCCACTTCTTCGCTAGTGGAGAACAAATATAAAAGACGTTGTTTGATCGGTATGCGCAAAATCGCTTCCACTGCTTCCTGATAAACTGATAGTTGGATGCTGTAGCGCTCTTTCATCGCCGACTGGATATCGCTCAGCTGGCGAGTCTTGTCTGTTTTGTAATCGAGCAGCACCCATTCCCCATCTTCCAAGAACAAGCAATCGACGATCCCCTGGACAATCTGATGGTCCCCGTCTTCATCGGCACGCGCATACGTGAACGGGACTTCCCTTTTGATGTCATCCGCATTCATGAGCCGTTCTGCTGTTGCGCTTTGGAAGAACGCTTCGACTTCTTGTACTTTGACCGCTTGGGCTTCTTCTTGCGTGAGGATTTCACGCCCGACTAAATCATCTAAAAATTGACGGATTTCCTCTAGGCTAAGGCGGCGCTCAAGTGGCAAATGCTGCATCACGGTATGGACTGCGGTGCCGATGTCCGCTGCCGATAATTTCCGGTCCATCAAAAAGTCAGGCCGGTGAGGCGTCGCTTTTTGCGTTTTCGGCTGGAAATTCTGGATGAACGATTCGGGCTCATCCAAGCGCTGCAATAGCTGTAGGCGCTTCATCTCGGTCACCGACTGTTTGGAACGCTTGTCGACTGCACGCTGATGAGGATAGCGGAAATCGAAACGACTCTGGATCAAAGCGCTATCTTCACTTGATTCCGGACGGTGCTGCTGTGCGTCGAGCAGCAGCGGCGGCTCTTCAAGAGACTGTGTTTCGACGATTTCCACATGGAAGCGGGAATGATGCTCCATTACATCTCCGCCGGTGTGCAGTTCGCTTGCATCCGGGTGTCTGGAAACGGCTGGGCCAATCCAGTCCAGGTAGGATTTGGCACGTGAACGCTTGAAATCCGGCAGCAAAACCTCACCGGTGGCGGTTTTCCATTTTTCGAACAGCCGGTCGAGTTCTTTTACCGATGCAGTCAAATACAGTTTTTCTTTTGCACGGGTCATCGCCACATATAATACGCGCATTTCTTCCGCTCTCATCTGCAATTGCTTCATCTCTTTGACCGCAAGATAAGGCAGTGACGTATATTCGAGACGTGTATCGGGATTGACTGCTTTCACTGCGAGCCCGTATTGCTGATCGAACAGATACGGTTTATGGAAGTCCATTTCATTGAACTGACGCCCCGTTCCAGCGAAAAAGACGATGGGAAATTCCAAGCCTTTTGATTTGTGGACCGTCATGAGACGGACAACATTTTCTTTTTCACTCAAAGATTTCGCCGTCCCTAGATCATCCCCGCGCTCACGCATGCGATCGATAAACCGCAGAAAGCGGAACAATCCTCGGAACGCCGTTTTCTCGTATTCAAGCGACCGGTCGTGAAGTGCACGCAAGTTCGCCTGGCGTTGCTTGCCATTGGACATGGCCCCGGCCATTTCGTAGTAATTCGTGTCCATATAAACTTGCCAAATCAACTCCGATAGAGAGCCACGGCGTGCTAAATTGCGCCATTGTTCCAAGTTGTTCGTGAAACGGCGGAGCTTCGCTCGTGTCGCTTCCTCCATCGAACCGATACGGATGAATGCTTTTAACGCATCATAAAATGTTCCCTTTTGATCGGCCAATCGGATAGCAGCAAGTTCATTTTCCTGCAAGCCGAAAAACGGGGCGCGAAGCACAGCGGCAAGCGGGATGTCCTGATAAGGGTTATCGACAACGCGCAATGTGTTGAGCATGATCATCACTTCAAGGGCATCGAAATAACCACCGTTCAGCTCAGCATATAGTGGTATGCCGCCCATTTTAAACTCATCGGAAAAATCTCCTGACCATGTCATCGAACGCATGAGCACAACAATGTCCCGGTATTCGAGCGGCCGTTCTTTTCCACTCCACGGGTCGTGCACAGTAGCGCCGGAATCCATCATTCGCCTGATTTCCCCCGCAATCCAGCGGGCTTCCCATTGGGATTTGTCCATCTCGCTATTCGCTTCCTCCGCCTCTTCTTCCGTGTCCGGTTCATGGATGAGCGTCAAGCCGATCGGCACAACCTGATCGGGGTAAGGGGCTTTCGGCTTTAGCGCCGCGTCTTCATCGTAATCGATCTCGCCGACACGTTCGCCCATGATTTGGGAGAATAAATAATTGGTTCCATCGAGTACTTCTTTGCGGCTCCGGAAGTTGGCGTTTAAATCGATGCGCAAACCAGTTCCATCCGCTGTCCGGCTAAAGCGGGAATACTTGCCGAGAAACAGCATCGGCTCCGCCAGTCGAAAACGGTAAATCGACTGTTTGACATCGCCGACCATAAATAGATTGCCATCTTGTTCCGAACCGGATTTGACCAAGTTCAAAATCGTTTCTTGAAGCATGTTCGTATCCTGGTATTCATCGACCAAGACTTCTTTAAAGCGCGCGCGATAGTCAATGGCAATCGCAGACGGTTGCCCGCCGTCACTCAAAACCTCTAGTGCATAATGCTCCAGATCCGAGAAATCCACCAAGCCCCTGTCGATTTTGAGTGCATGATAACCTTGTGCAAACTTCTTCGTCAAATCGACCAAAGTCCGCATAAGCGGAGCCATTTCACGCATTTCCTCGAGCAGGCGGTGAGGAGCACGGGCAAAATAGCCGTCTTTTACATCATTGAAGAGTTTTTTCGCTTCGTTTCTGCGTGCCTTTGCTTGTTCTGCCAACTGCGGATCGCACGAATCTTTTTTCACCGAAGCCAGACGCTCCCATTGGATGTTGCGTGCATAACTGTGAAGCGCAGACCACGACTCATCCAGGGCATCGAGCGCAGCACGGATCAGCGTGGCATCCATTCGAAAGTTTTCTTCCAAGATAGCCGGCCCGTCCGGTCGAGTCGCCAAGTCCCAGCCCTCGTCCAGTAAATCGAGCGCCGCTTCAAAACTATGACGTATTGTCATTTTCAAGTCTTCCATAAACGGCAAATCATCTATCGCTGCATCCTCCGGCACATCGTAGAGCTTTGGCAGTTGCTCGAGCCAAAGATTTGGCTCTGGATGGACACGCGAATAATCATAGAGCTTGCTTAATAAAATTTCCATCGCTTGGTCGCTGCGATCGGAAGTGAAGCTGTCTGCCAACCGGTAGATCCTTTCACGCTCCGCCCCCTCGTAAGCGTCTTCAAGCACCGCCTCCATGACATCGTCACGCAGTAAAGCCGCTTCGGTATCTCCTGCAATGCGGAACCCTGGATCAATTTCGAGCAGATAGGCGTATTGCTTGACGACCTGCAGGCAAAACGAGTGCAAGGTGGAGATCTGCGCTTTGTTGATCAGGCGCAATTGCTTTTTCAAATGTGCAGAATCAGGCTGCGCCACTACCGCTTGCTCTAAAGCATATGACATCCGGTGGCGCATTTCAGCAGCTGAAGCATTAGTGAAAGTGACGACCAGTAATTCATCGACCGAAACCGGGTCCTGTTCATCGAGCACTTTTTCAATCATCCGGTTGATCAAGACCGCGGTTTTGCCGGAACCCGCCGCCGCAGACACAAGCATGTCCTGGCCTTTTGCCCAAATCGCCTGCCATTGCTCGTCTGTCCACGTCACATTATTCGGTTTTTCAGGTATCATCAGCTGTCACCTCCTTGCGAATTTTCTCCACTGCCTGGTCGGAACTCAACACTGGCAGCCTTCGGTATGTCTGATCCGGGTCGCTCGGATCAAACTGGCACACCGGCCGAAAGTTGCAGAACTGGCACGGTGTATAATCTTTCAGGCGATACGGTTTAACGGCGGTATTGCCGTCAAGAATGCCATTCCCTGCAGATTCATGCTGTTTGCGGACATATTTGCGGATCGTTTCCAAATCGTCTTTTTCCACTGTTTTCGATGAGCCCTTTGAAACCGATCCGTTTTTATTGAGGCGCACGGGAATGACATTTGAATAACCGTCGATGCCATTGTCCATCGCCTGGATGATTTCCGGGTCTTCTACAACAAGGCCGTTCATTTTGAATGACTTGGACAGTTCTTCTTCCAGTTGTTCCGCAGTCAACAGCTTGGTCAGTTTCAGCATCGGATTGTGCATGTGGAAATACAACACACCCGCAGGCTCCGCCTGTTTCCCCAGCCAGCGTTTGGAGTGAGTGAGCGCTACGTCCAGATATGTAAAGGTCTGGAGCGCCAGCCCGTAGTACACTTCCCCAAAATCCAGGCCTTGTTTCGATGATTTGTAATCGACTACACGCAAATAAGGCTTGCCACCTATATCGGTCGAGTCAATGCGGTCGATGCGCCCTCTGACGTCCATTTTCCGCCCGTTTTTCAGCGCAATGCTAAGCGGTGGAATCGCTTCCTTCGTGCCGAAGCCGACTTCAAGCGCAATCGGCACAAAGCCCGATACTTGCGCGTGTTTGCTCAGCATAAAAGCCGTTTGGCGGATGATGCCCTCAAGCTTGTATTGGATATAGCGGTACCGATGCGAACTCAACAGGATCTGATTGACGAAATAAGGCGATAATTGCTCTATCGCCTGTTTCGCCAAATCCGTGCATTGTTCTTTGCTCAGCGACGACCACGAAACGCCGAGGCGCATCACTTCATCCGAAATCCACTTGATTGCGGCGTGGAACAAATCGCCCATCGCCGGCGCCGCTAAGCGATACTGGCTGCGCTCTTCCAATCTCAAACCGTAAGCCGCGTAATGGGCAAATTCGCAGCTGTTATAAGTTTCGATTCGCGAAACACTGGAAGCGATCGGCGCACCGTATAAAGACTCTGCGAGTGGTTCACTCAGCTGCTCTGCAGTATTCGGCTTTAGCGGCTTGAAGATTTGGTCGATAATCGATGACCACAGAGGATCTTCACGGTAATAATCAAGCACAGCCTGCCACTGATCCGTAAGCTCGCCGATTCTGATTTGTGCAGCGAGGTAAGCCAGTGTCGCTCTCGGATGAGAAATATATTCCGACGCATCCGCTTCGTGCAATTCTTCCGGTCCGATCGCTGCAAGTTTCGGTTCGATTTGAAGCAAATCCGCGATTTTTTTAATATATAAAGACGGCAATAATGCTTTTCCTTCTTCATCCGCAATCGGATAGGAAATCGTCAACAGATCAGAAGCGGATGAAAACGACCGGTAGGCCATGTACGTTTCATCCATCAGCCGCATTCTGGAACTGGGCGCAAGTTCGATTCCGACCTTCTCGAACCACTCCCGTTCTGCATCGGTCAATAGCCCTTCGTGTTCGATGCGCTGCGGCAAGACGCCGTCATTCGTTCCGATGACAAAAACTGAACGGATGTCCATCAAACGTGCGAGTTCCATTT
The DNA here is from genome assembly GCF_018613655.1 of Planococcus sp. ISL-109. Taxonomy (GTDB): domain Bacteria; phylum Bacillota; class Bacilli; order Bacillales_A; family Planococcaceae; genus Planococcus. The sequence goes on along the minus strand of NZ_JAGGPW010000004.1, from coordinate 187,047 downwards.
TCGCCACGGTGACTTGATCGAGTGATGGCGGAATGCGGGAAAATTCCAATGTCTCGAACCCTTCATCCAAAATCCGCGCAGCACTTTGGAGGCTCAGTTCTTTATCCCCGAACATCAAGACGAACTGATCCAATACGCCGACCCACTGATTCCATGCCTGCTCATGTTCGGTCGCTGCGAGCAGCTGATGATTCGCCTCTTCCCGGTCTTTCAGCGTTTGGATTTTCGCATAAACATCCAGTTCTTCGACAAACTGAAACAGCACTGCTGCAAAATCACGGCCGGTTACACAGTCGCCCAGGCGCGATTTCAAGCGCTCAAGCGGATCCCTAATTACATCGCGGACCGTCTGCAATTCCATTTGGAGAGCCAATTCCTCATCTGTCTGTATCCCTGAATGGAATTCCAGGCCGCGGTATTTTTTATAGATCCAGCGTTTATCATCAAGCCATCGGTCTCCGTAAATGCCGTTGGCGAGCACGAAATTTTCGAGCTGATCTCCACGTTCTCTCCACCTGGCTAAATTGCCTTCCGGGAAAAACAAATCCGTCTTCAAAGCACGGAAGACCGGCTCATATGAATAATTGGCGATGATTGCTTCAAGTGCAGAGCGGCTGAACTCGATGAGCGGGTGATGCAGCATCGACTTTTTCTGGCTGATAAAATAGGGAATATCATACTGCGGAAAAATCGTATTGATCAGTTCATCGTAAACTTCCGGCTGCCTGTACAGCACGGCAATATCCTTATAGCGGTACCCGTCCATCAACTGCGTGCGGACGGACCGTGCGAGTGCATGGATTTCAGCACGCCGATTGGACGCTTCGACTAGCGTGACTGCCCCCTGGCCTTCTATAGAAGGCGCCGGAAACGTCTCGAAATAGCGCTCCACATGCAAAAGTTCAGGATTCATAAAGCGCTTCGGTTCCTGCAAGTAAACGGCGGGCTCTAGTTCAATCCCTTCAGCAGCTGCCAGTTCAGTCAATCGCTGTGACGTAACCGCTGGCTGATGAAACAGCGACTGCTCGTCTTCTGGACTACTGTCGGTGTCCATCGGCAAGACGATGGATACCGACTTGGCATACTTAAGCAATTCCGCGATAATCTGGAACTCACGCGCCGTGAAACTGGTGAACCCATCGATGTAGATGGCTGATTTTTTCATCGTCTCGGAGTGGCGGATCTTTTCACTCAACAAACCAAGATGCCCTTCTGAATCAACGAATACTTTCCCGAGGCGCCGGTCAATTTCGAGCAAGATCAGCTCCAAGTCCGCCGCTTTATCCTGCAATGTGCGCGGCGCTCCTGCCTCTTCAAGCGAAGAGCGAATATTGCCGAGTTCATCGTAATCGATGCAATAGCGGGAGAATTCTTTGATCAATTGTTCAATCTGGTCCGTAAAGCCCCTTTTTCCTGCAGCTCTTTTGAACAAATGGAAGTCCGCTTTGTGTTCTTCGAGGAGACTGCGGATCAGCATTCGGTAACCGAACGTATCGATTTCTTTGCGGCTGATGCCCCCGACTTCCTGCAACACACGCCATGCAAGGCGCTTGAACGTCACGGCCTGTGCACGGATCATGCCTTTCATGCCATATTCAGCAGACAAGCTATATTCCGTCGAAAACGACATTTGATCTGGTACGATAAGAAAAATGGGATCTCCATCAGCATGATCTTTCAAACTCTCGACAATTTCCTCTTGGGCAAACCGGGTTTTTCCTGTCCCGGCACGCCCGTATACGATTCGTAAAGACATCCAATCCCCCCTCTATACAGAACATTTGTTCTAATTATATATTATTTCAAGCGGTATAGCGAAAACCTGATCAGGATAAAGGTTCTTTTTCGCGCTCTTCTTTCGCTCGGCGGAAGTCGGCTTCCACTTTTTTGTTGAGGCGCTTTTCAAGGATTTTTCCGACCACATACAATAGCACGATCACTCCAATGACGATCCCAGTCCGGATCGGTTGAGTGAACAGTGCCCGAATATCATAACCGACATAGGAAATGGTAAATACCATGACAAATTTTCCGGCCATCAAAGTCAGCAAATAATAATGGCGGCTAATATTCGATAATCCCGCCACTAAATTGACCAGTGCCGATGGAGTAAACGGAAAACATAGCAGTAAAAATAGCGGCCCAAAACCGTTTCGTTCGACCCAATGAATGAGCCGCTTCACTTTTTGGTGGCGTGTCATGAAATTCACGACACGCGCTTGGCCGTATTTTCGGATCAATAAGAATACCGTATATGATCCAGCTACTGCCCCTGCCCACGACAGCAAAAAGCCGAGCCATAAGCCGTAAGCCGTCGCATTGGCGAAAACGAAGACAAAGAGCGGCAGAAACGGCAAGAACGCTTCGATGAACGGCAGCAAAAAGCCGATAAACGGACCGAATGCCCGGTACGATTTCGTCAACTCAACGATGTTTTCCATAGTAAAAAAATCCATCATAGTCTCATTCCTTTTAGTAGCGCGATTTGTCAAAAATGATTCAATAAAATAAGGAAAATATATGCTATGCTATTATAATTACTTTACACTCTTTCTCCCGGTTTGGAAAAGAGAAATACTTTCAACAAAAGGAGCGAGGCAAATTGCAGGAACACGGATTTACATCCGGGCTGAAAGCCGGCGCCAGCATTGCCATCGGCTATTTCCCGGTAGCGCTGACGTTCGGCTTGCTGGCAAAAACGACCGGCTTGTCGCTGATTGAAGCGACCGCCATGAGCATCTTCGTTTTTGCCGGCGCTGCCCAGTACATATCTCTATCTCTCATTACAGCAGGCGTATTGCCAGCGCTCATCGTCGTCAACACGTTCATCGTCAACATCCGCCATTTCCTGATGACGGCGGCGTTGAACGAAAAGATGCAGCCGGATGCACGCTGGAAAAAAGCGCTCTATGCGTTCGGCATTACCGATGAAACCTTCACTGTGCTCGCCACCCAACGTGGAGACAATATCCGCACTTCTTTTGCCGCAGGGGTCATCGTCATTTCCTATGGCAGTTGGGTCAGCTTTACGGCACTCGGCCATTTGATCGGCGCCAGCCTCCCGGCATTTCTCCAAGCTTCCATGTCAATCGCGCTTTACGCGATGTTTGTCGGTTTGCTCGTCCCGTCCATGAAAGGCAACCGGAAAGTCGTCAGCCTGGCTTTGATTGCCGCGCTTTTCAACTCACTGTTCTACTTCACCGGCTGGCTGTCGACCGGCTGGGCGATCATGGTCTCGACACTCGCTTCGGCGATACTCATTGAACTGGTTTCACGGAAAGGAGTGGCTGCTTGATGGGCGCATGGTTTTGGTGGATGATTCTAGGAATGGCCATTGTTACTTATATTCCACGCGCTATTCCGTTAACCTTTTTGGAAGGCCGGGAATTGCCGGAAGCCGTACAGAATGTATTGAGGAATATCCCGTATGCCGTCTTAGGTGCATTGATTTTTCCCGCTGTATTGTTTATTCAAGACAACATATGGTTTGGTGTGATCGGTGCAATTGCTGCATTTGCTATCGCCTTTACCGGGGCGAACGTCATCCTCGTCGTACTCGGGACGATTGCCATTCTTTCCATTTATGGACTGTGGTTCGGATAAGAAAAAAAGCCGTTACTCATCTTCATGAGCTTCGGCTTTTTTTCGTTTATGATACATATTGCTCGCATACCAGAATCCAGCTGTCAAAGAAGCAGCGTTGACGGCAAACAACAGCCATGTATGCGTAAATCCTGCATATACCGCCGCTGCAATGAGCGCCACGGTCAGGATCAACGCAACCACATGGTTGAAAGTCACACGTGTGAACAAAATGACGAGCAGCCCGGGTACGAAAAGTGATAGAAAAAATTTGGTTACCATCGAATCCATATTCTTCTCCCCCTACTCAACAATCAAGAGTCCCAGGCGGTGGTGGTCATGGCGGAATACAACGTGCTGGCGCAAGCGAACCTCTAAATTATGATCGACCACTTCTAGGCGGCAATGTGCTGCGTTAAGTTGAATCGCTTCATATAGTTCGGTTTCGTTCGTAACGATTGTGCCATTCACTTTGCGGATGATTTCCCCGCGTACGAGCCCCATCTTTTGTGCTGGAGATCCAGGAAGCACATCAATGATCATCACACCCTGCGCTTGAGGCGTCACTGCATAATTTCCGCTTTTTTCTTTGTGCGCATAATACAAAGAGATGAGCAAACGGCTAGCAGCGCCTGCTGCTAGTGCGATAATCGCCATCGGCATCCACAACAAACCGAACAAAGCGAGAATGATCGTCATAACAGAAACCCAGGCGATGGATTTCGCGACTTTAGGATACAAATACACCGGCAAAGTGCGGTGGCTGCGCCCTTGGAAGCCGAAGACGAACGGGAATAAAATAAAGGAAAACGCCGTTTCCCCGATCGGCAATTGCGGCCAGTACGGTGCATACTCGGAAATCATTTCGCCAGGGACGATCAGGATAACCGGAAGCAACCAAAGGCGGCGCGAAATATAGGCGGCAGCACGCAAACCTCGTGCTGATTTATGCAAACGCGGCGAAGCGGCTGCGGCTGCGGCTTTTTCCACCATACGGCTCTCGATGAAAAGAACTACACCCGTAATCAAAGCAACCGGAACGAGCCAGCCAGACGATAATTCCCTGCCCGCCATCTCGGCGAACCCTAAATCGACGCTCCAGCCATTGGATTGAAACAACCAGACGATAAGAGCGGCTGCTCCTGCCAAATAAACGAAAGAAGCGGCGTGGTAAAAACCTGTCAGCATGACGATGACGCTGACAATGCTGAGCGCAATCAGCCATTCCAGTGGAACGACCAAACCGGCAACGATGATGATGGCTGACAAGATGATTGCAGCAAGCAAGCCATCTTTTAAGAGGCGCCTAAACTCGGTCCCGCCATAGACGATCCGTGTCCGGAAAATGCGGCGTTCCTTTTTTACGCGGAAATATCCAAGCATCGTCGCAGCAAATAACGCGACATAAAAAACAGGGTTAAGAAAAAACATGGCAATTGCCATCAAAAAATCCGTTAACACTCTACTGACACCATCCTTAAGCTAAATGAACTTATCTTCCATTGTACCAAAGATGCAAGGATAGCCCTACATCTTTTTCAATCATTTAAACGCAAGAGCCAACTGCCCCAAGATATCTTCCGTGCCTTCGATACCTGCAGATAATCTGACGATGCGCTCATTGACGCCGATTTTTTCTTTTTCTTCACTCGACAGAGCCCTGTGGGATGTCCCGAACGGATAGGAGACGGTCGTTTCGACACCGGCTAACGTCGGAACAATTTTAATCCAGCCGAGTGATGAGAAAAACTTCGAAACATCCGCTGTTTCAGGCAGCTCGAACGAGACAATCGCGCCTTTTTCCGGATACCAGACACGCGCTTTGTCCTGGAGAAAATCCGCGATGGCCTTGGCGTTGGCTGTTTGCTTTTCCATGCGCAGCGCTAAAGTTTTAATGCCGCGAATCGTCAGCCAAGCTTCGAAAGGGCTTAAGTTCATGCCGAGATTGACAATCCGTTTCGTCGCCTCGTCGATCAACGCAGCATCGCCGACCAAAACACCGGATGTGACGTCACTGTGTCCGCCGAGGTATTTCGTTGCACTATGTACGACCAAATCCGCCCCTTGGGCATAAGGCGTAAACGTGTAAGGCGTCGCGAATGTATTATCAATCATGATTGTGACGCCGTAATGCTTTTTCATTTGCACTAATACTTCAATATCTTCAATGCGCAAAAAGGGATTGGTGATGGATTCACTGACAATCATTTTCACTTCCGGGTAGTCGATCAAGATTTGTTCAACTTGGCTGATCTGTGAAAAATCGGCAAAATGAACCGTAATCCCCAGGCGGTTTAATTCTTCTTTCAATAGATGGAACGTTCCGCCATATACATCCTCAGCAGCCAGCACATGGTCGCCTGCGCGCACGACAGCCAGAATCCCGGCCAGTATCGCGGCCGTCCCGGAAGATGCCGCTACGCCCTTTGGAGCGCCTTCTAATACGGCTACCGTCTGGCCGAGTGCATCGGTGTTCGGATTAGCTGTACGGGTATACAAATACGTCCCGTTCCCTTCGTAATAGCCTTCCAATTCCTCTAGCGAAGAAAAAGAAAACGCTGAGCTTTGGTAAACCGGCATAACTTTCGGGCGGATGATCCGTTCCTCCATCGTTGCTGTATGAACTGACTTTGTTTCGATTGTCGCCATTAAAATTCCCCCTCATCTATTTCTTCGATAAATCCATTCATCATTTCCTCGTCCATCGGCCCGACAATTTTATGCCGGACACGGCCTTCCCGGTCGATTATGTAGGAAGTCGGAATAGAGAAAGCCTGGTACAATTTCCCGACCTCACCGTCTACATCCATCGGAATCGGAAAACCTAGGCCAAACTCTTCCACAAAACTCTCGATGTCTGATAGTCCACTGTCTTCTGTCGTCAAATTGACGGCCAGCACTTCTAGATCATTAGCTTGCTGGTTTTCATAAAAGTCCTGCATATGCGGCATTTCTGCACGGCACGGGGGACACCACGTTGCCCAAAAATTAAGAATGACCGCTTTTCCGCGGTAATCCGATAAACGCATTTCTTCTCCTGCAAGCGTAGTGAGTTTAAAATCAGGTGCAAGTTCACCTTTCGCAAGGCCTTCATCAGTCGGCAAAAACTCGACATTGCTTCCGAGCGCCATATTATTCAGCGCGCGATCTTCCCGTTGGCTGTCTAGAACCGTCCATACTGCAAGAATGATGATGAAGACGGCAACAAGCAGAAGCCCTATCATTTTCTTCGACATTCATTTCACTCCATTCAACCTCCATCATACGACAAACGCCTAGTTTGCCGCCAGTAAATTCGCACGTTTGGGTAGAATAAGGAAAAGCTTAGAAAAAAAGCCGGCAAGAGAATCTCGCCTGCCCAATAAATTGGATAAGAGAAACACATCTTGACGGCTTTATTAAAATTAATAAGATAAATAGTTGGCCGGGTTCACTGCATTGCTGCGTGATCCGTTCCAAGATCCTACATGTATTTCAAAATGCAAATGAGGACCTGTCGATCGTCCGGTATTGCCCATTCCACCGATATACTGACGCTGATCAACTTTTTGTCCGACCGATACTCCAATGGAATTCAGATGCGCATAAACAGTCGCATAGGGCTGGCCATTGATAGAGTGGTTCAAGATGATTACATTGCCATAACCGCCCATCGCTCCTGCAAATGATACAAAGCCGCCAGCCGATGCGACGACCGGTGTACCTGGGCTATTCGCTATATCATATCCTAAGTGAGATTCTTGGCCCTCACCGATATTGCGGCCGCCAAAACCTGAAGTATGGCGCCCCGCTGCCGGCATCACAAAATTAGCTGCCGTTTGGACGACAGGAATAGGTGCTGGAGCTGGGACTGGAGCCGGTGCCGGAGTGGCCGCTACCTTGGGAGTAGCAGCTTTGGCAGTTGCCGCTGCAGATTTTGCGGCCGCAGATTTGTCTGCTGCTGCTTTGTCCGCTGCTGCCTTGTCTGCTGCTGCTTGTTCAGCCGCTGCGCGCTCGGCTGCCGCTTTTTCTGCTGCTGCACGTTCGGCTGCCGCTTTTTCTGCCGCGGCTTTTTCTGCTGCTGCTTTTCGTTTGGCTTCTGCAATTCGCTGATGCTCAGCTTCTTCTTGCTTCGCAAGTTCCGCCATGCGCGATTGCTGGCCCATAATCTGTTTCTCTACAGACGCACTTACTTCAAGCGCTTCCTCATGCTGTGCTTCTAAGTCTGACTTTTCATCCGCTAAACGTGCTTGTTCAGCTTCCATTTGCTTTTTCAAACCAGCTTGTTCTTTCTTCTGGCCGTCCAAAGATGCCTTCAATGTAACCAATTCCACTCGGCGTTCTTCCTGTGTGGCCAAAATGGTTTCAACTGCTTCTTTTTTAGCTGCCAGTTCTTTTTTATCAGCTGCTTGTTCGCGCATAATGTCGCGGTCTGCTTCCATTAATGTGTTGACTGCTGAGAAGCGATCGATAAAATCAATAAAGCTGTTCGCTCCCAAAAGAACATCTATGTACTCGACAGAACCACCGCTCAACTGAATCGCGCGTGCCCGTTCTTTAAGCAGTTCGGTGCGCTCATCGATTTTTTGCTCCAAATCTTTAATCGCTTTTTTCAGTTCATCGATTTCTTCTTTTGTCTGATCGATTTCTGCTTGTAAAGTATTGATTTGCCCTTGCGTTTCTTGCATTTTTTTATCCAGTTGCTGGATTTCTGAAACGATGCTATCCAGTTTAGACGAGGTTTCTTTGATCTCGCCTTGCTTTTCTTGAATGCCGGAACTTAAGTTTTCTTCTTTTTGTTCAAGTTCCCCTTGTTCTTTTTGCAATTTCTGTTGCTCTTTTTGGACTTCTTGTTGCTGTTGTTCCAGTTCATTTAGTTTGCTGCTATTTGCGTGAGCAGCAGGTACGAGTAAAGATAACGCTAAAATCGAAGAAACACCAGTGATCATCCATTTAGACTTCAATTTCAAGTTCGTTTTCCCCTTTCGTTTTACGTTCATTTTCTATATCTGTATTATTTTTCCTAATCCATGCGCGCTTAAGGCCTATGGTGAATGTGCGACCATAGGCCTTAAATTGATTATACACGCAAAAACTTGCGAATGGACATAAAACTTCCCCATATACCGATGAAGATCCCCATTGCCAGGATTAAAGCACTTACTTGATAAATAAACGGTGAGAACTCCAGTAGTTGGAATAGTTCTCCGCTTAGGCGCGGTTGTGCAAATTCCGTTACTCTTTGGTACAGCACAACAATCAAGCCGATCGGCAAAATCGAACCAAGAATCCCTAACCACATGCCTTCTAAAATGAAGGGAATGCGCACGAACCAGTTTGTTGCACCAACCAGCTTCATAATCTCGATTTCAGTCCGTCGTGCGACGATGGTAATGCGAATCGTATTGGAAATCAAAAACATAGCTGTGAACAACAGCGACAAAATGAGAATCAGTCCAACATTACGTCCTGCATTCAGGAAATCAAAGAGTTTTTCAATTTTCCCCTCACCGTATTCTACATTTTCGATGTATTCCAGTGTTTCAATTTCTTTCGCCACAGTTTCAGTTTGCTGAGGCTCCACTGCTTTGACGTAAAACACATCAAATAGCGGGTTGCTTTGTTCGAACAAGCTAAGCTCTTCACCGAAGTCGAGCACCAAATCCGTTAACTCTTCTTCTTTCGTTGAAAAATCCGCTGATTCGACGCCTGCTAAATCGGTAATTTCTTCCTCGAGCTGTTCGATCGCTTCTTCATCTGCATCAAGTGATACAAAAACTTTAATTTCTACATCATTTTCAAGGTCATCCGCTACTTTGTTCAAATTCATCATGATCATGACGAATACGCCCACCAACAGTAAAGTGACGGTAACAGCGCTGACCGATGCAAAAGTCATCCAGCCATTTCTGCCGAGGCTCTTCAAGCTTTCCTTGATATGCCGGCCGAATGTTCTAATCTTCATAGCCGTAGTCACCTCCGGCTGCATCGCGAACGATGAGTCCGCCTTCAATAGCGATAACGCGATGTCTTAATTTATTGACGATGTCCCGGTTGTGTGTCGCCATGATGATGGTCGTTCCTTTTGAGTTGATTTGTTCAAACAAGTTCATAATGTCCCATGCTGTCTCAGGATCAAGGTTCCCCGTCGGTTCGTCAGCGATCATGACTTTCGGTGTGTTGACGATCGAACGGGCAATCGACACGCGTTGCTGTTCACCGCCGGACAATTCCCGTGGAAACATTTTTGCTTTATGTTTCAGCCCGACCATGTCCAAAACTTCCATGACGCGCTCTTTGATCGCTTTCGGTTTTTCTTCTATTACTTCCAATGCGAAAGCAACATTTTCATAGACATTTAACCGTGGCAATAGTTTGAAATCCTGGAAGACAACGCCAATGTTGCGGCGCAAAAGCGGTACTTTCCGGCTTTTCAATTTAGCGATATCTGTTCCATCAATCAGCATCTGTCCTGAAGACGGCCGTTCCTCGCGGTACATCATCTTAATGAACGTCGTCTTTCCAGCTCCGCTCGGACCGACGATGTATACAAATTCGCCTTGGGCAATCTCAACATTCAATCCGTTGAGTGCCACAATGCCGTTAGGATATTTTTTGTAGACATTCTTCATTTGTATCATTTATAAACCACCTATATTATTTCAGCCAATGCTGAAATCAGATTTCCGGTATACACAGTAAATTTGCAGCACGCTTATTATAACACCCATAAACCTCTTTTTTGTTACAGTTACATTTCAATTCAGACTCAGTCTCGATACAAATAATTAACTGAAATTTTAATTTTATAAGGTCTTTATCCTTCTATAACTTCCTTATTCTTACCATAAGTATGTATAAAATCACTATTTTTTTCCAAAAAAAATAAACCAGGCAAAATGCCGGTTTATTTTTGGTTAGCGAGATATTCCGATACGACTTGTGCTTCTTCACCTTGGATGATGTTCGCTGGCATAGCACCTGCGCCGTTTTCAATGATAGCCAAAATTTCTTCTTCTGATAGGCGTGAACCTACATCGTTCAATGCCGGGAAGTTTCCTGCGCCTTCCAAGTTCTCACCATGGCAAGAAATACAGTTTTGCTGAATGACTTGCTCTGCATCCACCGTTGTTGTTTCAGTTTCTTCTGTTTCGCCGCCAGTGTCAGCCGGTTCTTCCGGAGTCGTTTCTTCTCCGCCGCCACAAGCCCCAAGTACTAACATAGAGCCGAACAATACGGTCATCAATTGCTTTTTCATGGAAGTTCCTCCTTCGTCTCTTGCTATTTATACCTTCTTTAAGAGTATACCAAATTTAAGCGCGTTTGAAACCTTCGCCTAGCACTTCCGAAGCATCGGAAACGATGACGAACGCTTGCGGATCGATCAATTTCACCAATTGTTTCAGCTTGGTAAATTCCGTCTGCGGAATGACCACCATGAGAATCGGCTTTTCAGTCCCTGAATAACCGCCCGTTGCGGTCAATTCGGTGACACCACGGTCAACTTCTTCATAAATCGCCTCACGGATTTCCACTTGTTTGTTGGTGATGATATAAACCATTTTAGAACGGCCGAATCCAACTTGAACCAAGTCGATCGTTTTCGTTGTCAAGTATAGTCCGATCAATGCGTACAAACCTTTTTCGATATCAAAGACAATTGCAGCTGCCAAGACGATCATCCCGTCGATGATCGCAACACTAGTGCCGAGCGTCAAACCTGTATATTTCGTGATGATTTGCGCAGCGAGATCCGTGCCTCCTGTAGAAGCCTTCCCGCGGAACACGATGCCAAGCCCAAGCCCGACCATGATACCGCCAAACAAAGAGCCAAGAAGTGGATCTTGTGTCCATGGCTCCCAGCTTTCCGTCATAAAGACGACTAACGGCAAAAATACAGTTCCGACCGCTGTTTTGATGCCGAAATTCTTCCCGAGCAAAATGAGCCCGGCAATAAATAATGGAATGTTCAACGCCCATTGCACAAAGGCCGGCTTCCATTCAAAAAGCCCAAATAAAATGGTACTGATTCCGCTGACGCCGCCGGATGCTACTTCGTTCGGCAATAAGAAGACGTTGAATGAAACCGCGACAATCGCCGCACCGGCAAGCACTGCGAGATAATCCAGCACGGTCGACAAAACCGGATGCGGATGTTTTTGCTTACGTATATTACGTTTGCCCATAAGATATAATTCCTCTTTCTTCTATAATTCGTTCGAACCCTGTCAGAGTATAGCAGAACCCCCGATTTTTGTGAACTTCATCCAAATAAAGCAACTTGCCCTTTCACAGCGAAAGGACAGCTACTTAGGTGAGGCTTCTATTTGGGACCATTGAAAATTCAACCGTTTATACACAGTTAAAAATTCATTGAAGGTTTTTCAGAACTTTTGATAGCGGATAGATGCCGATACTCTGAATGATAAGGGACAGGAGTATAGCAGCGAAAGCCAGGGAAATGAGCAGCTGATCTTTTCCTGAAGCCGTTTCTTCAAGCCACAGCAACAATGCGACTGACATCGCGCCTTTTATTCCTGACCAGGCAGTTAAAGTGATCGTCGAAAAATCATTTTTGAATTCATTTCTCCATTTAGACACCCCGTAAATGAACAGCCCGATTATAATAAAACGGACGCTAATTGTGAGCAAGAAAATAGCAATCGCAAACCACCAGCCCGAGAAAGCCAGATAGTCGGCGCTACGGATGCCGATCAGAAGAAACAACACAGCTAAAAGAACCGGGGTGACAATATCCCAAAAACCGTCAAGCGATGGCTGAAGTGTATCTTCTTTAATTTCCTTGCCCATTTCATAAGCTACGAATATCCCTGCTGTTACCGTCGCCAGGACTCCCGAGACGCCGATTGCCTCTCCAATATAAAAAGCGCCGTAAGCACCGATTACACTTAACATGACCTGGTATATCTTGTCTTGCCTAAATCGGATGGTTTCCCTCATCAGCCATCCGGCGACAACTCCCAGAGCTACTCCTCCGATTGAAACGACCAGAAGTTCTGAAATGAATTCGCCTAAAGAAAATCCTCCGCCTGTCTGATACATTGCCAGGAAGATAGTGAAGAAAACGATGCTTGTTCCATCATTGATCATAGACTCCCCTTCCACCACGTCTGCAATCTGTTCAGCGCCGCTGCTTTCCTTCAGAATCGTGATGACCGACACCGGGTCAGTCGGTGTCAGGATAGCTGCCAGCAAAAAGGCAGCAGTAAAAGACAGCGCGGTAAAAAATGTTCCTGCCAGATATATCGATAAGCCTAAAAAAAGAACAGTTGCAATCAAGCCGATGGTGCTAAAGCTAATGATAATACCGATATTTTCCTTTAACTGTTTTAAAGGGAATTGATAAGCGGACGTGAAAAGGATAGCCGGAAGAAAGACATTGAAAATAATATCCTTCGAGATATTGAAGTCCTCGAAATAAGGGATAAATGATAAGCCCAAGCCAATCATGACCAGTACAACAGGTACCGGAAAAAATTTCTTCTTGATATCGATGGTATAGACGATATAGCCGATAAACAATAAGAGAAGCAGTTGATGGGTAATCAAAACCGAAACCTCCTTTCATAGTTAACTCCGCTTCTACATAGTATACCTGGCTACGAAAAGAGAAAACCCCGATAAGGAGACTTTTGGAAAGTGTCCTTATCGGGGTTTTGTTCGAATTCGCTATTTTGCATTCTATTTAGTTGAGCAGCTCATTAATTTTTTGTTATTGCATTTTCGAACGCAGCATCGCGTGGATAAACCCGTCCAAGTCGCCGTCCATGACCGCTTGAAGGTTGCCGGTTTCATGGTTGGTCCGGTGGTCTTTCACCATGGAATACGGGTGGAAGACATAAGAGCGGATCTGGCTGCCCCAGCCGATTTCTTTTTGCTCACCGCGGATTTCCAACAATTGCTGTTGTTGTTCTTCGATCTTCAACGCATATAGTTTTGCTTTCAACATTTGCATCGCTTTCTCGCGGTTTTTGATCTGTGAGCGTTCCTGTTGGCACGTGACAACCGAATTGGTTGGAAGATGCGTGATGCGGACAGCGGAGTCCGTCGTGTTGATATGCTGGCCGCCGGCGCCGCTTGCGCGGTACGTATCGACCTTCAAATCTTCCGTGCGGATATCGATTTCAATTTCACCTGTAAACTCCGGCATCACTTCACATGACACAAACGAAGTGTGGCGGCGCCCGGATGCGTCGAACGGTGAAATGCGCACAAGGCGGTGGACGCCTTTTTCAGCTTTCAAGTAGCCATACGCATTATGGCCTTTAATGCCGAGCGTTACAGATTTCACGCCTGCTTCGTCTCCAGCAAGATAATCCAAAGTTTCAACTTTGAAACCGCGTTTTTCTGCCCAGCGCGTATACATGCGCAGCAGCATCGAACACCAGTCTTGAGACTCGGTTCCGCCGGCTCCTGGGTGCAGTTCCAGAATGGCGTTGTTTTTATCGTACGGCTCGCTCAGCAAGAGCTCGAGTTCGAAAGCGCTGAGATCTTTAAGAAACTGCTTCAGTTCCTCACTCACGTCTTCATGAAGCTCTTCGTCGGGCTCTTCACGCAAAAGTTCAAGCGTCATTTCCATATTCTCTTGCTCGTCTTCGAACTTGCGATAGCGATTGACGGTATCTTTTAATGCATTCATTTCGGAAATGACGATTTGAGCTTCTTCTTGGCTGTTCCAGAAGTTCGGGTCGATCATCCGCTCGTCCAACTCCTGAATGCGTGCCTCTTTGTTTTCTAAGTCAAAGAGACCCCCTAAAGTCGGCCAGTTTTTCGGCTGTTTTGTCGAGCTCGTTGCGAATATCGGATAATTCCATCATAATAATTTCCTCCTCATAATAATGCCGAAGAGCTTTTGCTCTTCGGCCATGTAACTCATTTACGAAGCTGCTCCGTGGCAGTTCTTAAATTTCTTGCCGCTGCCGCATGGGCACAGGTCGTTTCGGCCAACTTCCATTTCACGGCGCACCGGTTCTTTCTTTTTGCGCGGTGCTTCTCCGCCTTCTTTCGGGTTGACTGCCTGGCCTTTAGCCACTTCTTCGCGCTGAAGATTGTTTTTAATCTCCGCTTTCATCGAATATTTCGCAACATCGTCTTCAATCGCTGCAATCATCGCTTCAAACATCGCAAAGCCTTCGTTTTGGTATTCGCGCAATGGATCGTTCTGGCCATAGGCGCGCAAGTGGATCCCTTGGCGTAATTGGTCCATCGCATCAATGTGATCGATCCATTTCGTATCGATCGAACGCAACAGTACGACTTTCTCGAATTCGCGCATGCGTTCCGGCGTCATTTCCACTTCTTTTTCATTGTAATGCTTGGTCACTTCACCGCGGATATGCTCGATGATCTGTTCTTGCGTCTTGCCTTCGAGATCTTTTTCAGTGATGGTATCTTCCGGCAGTAAATTCGCCGAAATCACTTCAGTAAGGGATTTCAAATGCCATTCTTCCGGCGTTTCACCAGTTGTGTAGCTTGCAACCATGCGGCCTACCGAGCCATCGATCATATTCTCGACGAGTGCACGCATATTATCGGTCTCCAGTACTTCCAGACGCTCTTTATAGATGATTTCACGCTGTTCGCGCAAGACATCATCATACTGCAAAAGGCGTTTCCGTGCGTCGAAGTTATTGCCCTCTACCCGTTTTTGGGCAGATTCGACAGAACGCGTCACCATGCGCGACTGAAGCGGCTGGGTATCGTCCATGCCGAGTTTACCCATCATGCTGCGCATCGAATCAGATCCGAAGCGGCGCATCAGGTCATCTTCGAGCGATAGGTAAAACTGCGTAACGCCCGGGTCGCCTTGACGCCCGGAACGGCCGCGCAACTGGTTATCGATACGGCGGGATTCGTGGCGCTCTGTACCGAGAACCGCAAGTCCACCTGCTTCAATGACGCCTTCGCCGAGTTTAATATCCGTTCCGCGCCCTGCCATGTTGGTAGCAATCGTCACCGCGCCTTTTCGGCCGGCATCCAAAATGATTTCGGCTTCATGAGCGTGGTTTTTCGCATTCAATACCGAATGCTTGATGCCTTTTTTCGTCAAGTATGCGGAAATGATTTCTGAAGTTTCAATAGCCACGGTACCGACAAGGACCGGCTGCCCTTTTTTGTGGCGCTCGATAATGTCTTCCGCTACGGCTTTGTATTTGCCTTCTGTCGTAGCGTAGATTAAATCGACACGGTCATCCCGGATAATCGGCTTGTTTGTCGGAATAGAGATGACGTTCATATTGTAGATATTGCGGAACTCTTCTTCTTCCGTTTTCGCCGTACCCGTCATGCCGGAAAGTTTCTCGTACTTGCGGAAATAGTTCTGGAAGGTGATGGTCGCCATCGTCATCGACTCATTTTGCACTTCCAAGCCTTCTTTTGCTTCAATCGCTTGGTGAAGACCGTCTGAATAGCGACGGCCTTTCATCAGGCGGCCGGTGAATTGGTCAACAATGACCACTTCGCCTTCTTGGACAACATAGTCGACATCATTTTGCATTGTGACATGCGCTTTCAGCGATTGGTTGATTGCATGGTTCAAGCGGACATGCGTTAAATCGAACAAATTGTCGATCCCGAAAGCTTTCTCGACTTTTTCAATGCCGTCTTCCGTCAATACTACGCCTTTAGTCGTTTCATCATATGCGTAATCTATGTCTTTCGTTAACAGGCGCGCAAACGCATTCGCTTGCATGTACATTTGTGCCGACTTCTCAGCTTGCCCTGAAATGATCAGCGGTGTCCGAGCTTCATCGACTAAGATGGAGTCAACTTCATCGATTACCGCAAAATGAAGCGGCCGTTGAACCATATCTTCTTTATACAGCACCATATTATCGCGCAAATAATCAAAGCCGAGTTCGTTATTCGTGCTGTACGTAATATCAGCTTCATACGCTTCTCGTTTTTGGTCTTTCGTCAAGCTATTGATGTTCAAGCCAACCGTCAAGCCGAGCCAATTATATAATTCGCCCATTTCTTCCGCATCACGGCTCGCCAAATATTCGTTTACTGTGACGACGTGGACACCTTTTTTTGTTATGGCGTTCAAATATACAGCCATCGTCGAAGTTAAGGTTTTCCCTTCCCCTGTCTTCATCTCGGAAATATTCCCTTGGTGAAGTGAAGCTGCGCCCATGATCTGTACGCGGAACGGGTACATTCCGAGGACGCGCTTAGAAGATTCCCGCACCGTTGCAAAAGCTTCAGGCAGCATATCACCCAGCGTTTCCCCTTTTTCGAAACGCTCTGTAAACTCATTTGTTTTCGCTTTTAACGCTTCATCCGGTAAAGCACCATATTCATCCGCTAATACTTCCACCTGATCTGCAACTTTTTCCAATCGTTTTAAATCCCGTTTATTCGGGTCGAATACTTTATTCAATACTCCAAGCATGTTAACCGCTCCCTGCATGGCGATTCCGGTTCAAGCTAGCCGGTTGACCGCGATTGCTCGTATTTTCATTACCTTTGGTTCTTACGTTCGCCTTCATCAAATGCAGCATTTTCAATAAAAATCTCATCATTCATTTTAACACTGCACTATAAAGCGTGCAAACAATGCATCGGCAAGACCATAACAATAGATTACCAAAAAGCGCCGATATGTATTACCGATCGATTGACAGACTCTATTTTCAACAAAGAGCAACAGAAATAAGCCCACAAAAAAAAGCCTCCCGTTACAGGAGGCTTTCTGTTTTATGAAGTTGTTTCAATCAAGCCGTATGAACCGTCTTTACGTTTGTAGACGATATTTGTGCCATTGGATTCGGCATCGGTGAAGACGAAGAAATTATGCCCCAGCATATTCATTTGAAGCACTGCTTCCTCTTCGTCCATCGGTTTCAAATCAAACTGCTTTGTACGGACGATTCTCAAATCTTCCTCTTCCGAATCTGCAGCGCCGTTGTTTTGCGCTTCGCTTTCGGCTATTGCAAATGCAAGCCCCATTCCTTCACGGTCACGGAATTTTCGGTTTACTTTCGTTTTATATTTGCGGATTTGACGTTCAAGTTTCGCAACGATCAAGTCGATTGCCGCATATAGATCGGCGTGCCGCTCTTCAGCACGCAATGTTAGATTTTTCATTGGGATGGTTACTTCCACTTTTGTTTGGTTATGGTTATAGGTTTTTAGGTTCACCATAGCGGTAGCGTTCGCGCCGTCGGTGAAGTAACGTTCGATTTTCTCGATTTTCTTTTCAATATGGTCGCGTATCGCGGGAGTTACCTCAATATTTTCGCCTCTGATGTTGAATTGCAACATATGAACTCCTCCTTCTTTTTGCTATCTATCTATTTCTACTAGTTCCCTGAAGAATCCTTCTTGAAACGTAAAAAGTTTCAGGACGATAACAAAAAGGTAAACTATGAGACAAGGAGATGAAGCCAATGTTTACAAAAAAAATAGTCGTTGTTACGGGTGCCGCACAAGGGATCGGCAAAACTGTAGCAGAATATTTCCAGAAACAGGGAGCCACAGTGATCGGCCTTGATATCACCCCCCTCGCGAGTGAAGGAATCGAATACCACCACTGCGATGTCGGGGATTTTTCTTCAGTGGAAAATGTCTTTCGCGATATTTACGAGACGCATAACAGCATCCACGTCCTCATCAACAATGCCGGCATTTCAGAATTCAAGTCGCTATGGGACATTACAGAACAAGATTGGGACCAAGTGCTCGATACGAATTTGAAAAGCGTCTTTATCTGCAGCCGTGAAGCCGCCCGTTATATGGATGACGACATCCGCTCAATCGTCAATATGTCTTCGACACGAGCATTCATGTCAGAGGAAGGAACGGAAGCCTATTCGGCGTCGAAAGGCGGCATTTACGCATTAAGCCATTCACTTGCTGCGAGCCTCCACACAAAAGGCATCCGCGTCAATTCGATCGCCCCGGGCTGGATCCATACCGGGGACCCGACAGAATTGCGGGCCGTTGACCACCAGCAGCATTGGAGCGGACGCGCCGGGACGACCGACGATATCGCAAGAGCATGCTTATTTCTATCAAATCCGGACAATTCTTTCATCACAGGTGAATGTCTCACGATTGACGGCGGAATGACCCGGAAAATGATTTACGAACATTGAACAAGCGGCTGCTCAGCAGCTGTTTTTTTATGCCTTTTAGAGCAAATGAAATGGCCGATGCCTCGTTAGGCGCGGATCAAGGTCAGCATGCGGATGTCTTTAGCGCCGCCTTGCGTCAACGCTTTGGCCGCGTGGCGCATCGTAGTGCCTGTCGTATAAAGGTCATCCACCAGCAAAACCTGTTTCGGAACCGCCTCACCATTTAGATGGAACAAATCGGTTGAAGCGATCCGTTCTTGGCGGTTTTTTTCACCTAAAGTTTCGCCGCATTTTTCGAGCAAATGGCTGTACCGAACTCCTGCTGCCACGAGCAATTGATCTACTTGCGAAAAGCTGCGTTCATGAAGTTTGCCAGGGTGAAGCGGGATCGGCACAACCGTTGCCCGTTCTTTAACGAGAATTTCCTTCAAGTCGCTAGCAAACACTTCCGCTAGTACGACATCTTTCAAAAACTTATATTGATGAAACCAGTTTTTCATCGCTTCATTATAGCTGTATAAACTAATACCTGATTCGATCAAATCTTGATAGCCATGTGCTTCCCAGTACAAACAATCGCGGCATAATGCATCGCCTGGCTTGCTGCAAAGCCTGCAGCCTGAGGTGTTGAGCTTCAAAAATCCGCTTCTGCACTCCCTGCACAGCACTTCCGGCAGTTCCTGTAGAAAAATCCCCCGCCAAGACGGAACAAAGCGCAGTTGTTGATCGCATAAATAACAGTTCATGTGATCGCCTCCTTATTATAAGAAAGAATCGTTTGACGGGCCTGGTCCATTTGGTGTGCGATCCCGTCGTGGAAAAACAGGACATCCCCCGTCGGATCAGCAGCGCTTCGTCCGACACGCCCCGCAATTTGAATGAGCGCTGCCGCATCGAAAACCCGGTGATCGGCACCGATGACCGCAACTTGCAAATTCGCAATGGTAATGCCGCGCTCTAAAATCGTCGATGTCGCTAGGCCCAAGAGTGCGCCATTTCTCAGCCGCAGCACTTTCTCTTTGCGGTCCGGATCTTTCGAATGGACCGCTTCAATGCGCGAATCAATTGCCTTCAACAGCGGTGCTGCTTGATCAATCAATTCGACAGAAGGGAAAAACAACAGGAATGGCTGCTTTTTTTGGAGTTTATCCTCGATCCATTTTTTTAATGGCACAGGAATTTTTTTTCGATGGATTTTCCGTTCGTAATTCCACAGAGCCCGGTAACTGGGGACAGGCAACGGCGCACCATGATAGCGGCGGAAAATGGTGGAGTGCTCGGAGACGTTTTTTTGGAGTGTTTTCGATGGAGTCGCAGAAATGTAGATAATCGGGGCGTTCCGTTTCCTCGCTTTTTTCACTGCCCGTTCAAGTGAAGGATCGAGCGAATACGGAAAGGCATCCGCTTCGTCGACGAACAGTACGTCAAAAGCTTCATGGAATCGGTACAATTGATGGGTTGTGGTGAGGATGATTTCTCCGTAGCCGTTTTGTTCGGGGCTGTTGCCATAGAGGGTATGAATGGTGGCGTCCGGGAAAGCTTGGTGAAATCTCGGAGCCAGTTCAAGGATGACATCGGTGCGCGGGGCTGCGACACAAATGCGCAAACCTTTTTGCAGCGCTTCATAAATCGGGGCAAAGAGGATTTCTGTTTTGCCCGCTCCGCAGACTGCGTACAGCAAATGGTCACTGCCCCTTTCGATGCTTGCGGAAATGGCTTGTGACGCTTTTTCTTGCAAAAAGGTGAGCGATCCTTGCCAGCCGAATACTCTCGGCCCAATCTGTTTGGCGGTTGGTGCCGTCCATACAACCAATTCCGTGCAGCTGCTGATGCGGCCCATCTTAATGCATGTCCGGCAATAGCGGCAAACCTTGTTGCATGTCGCGCAATAATAGGCAATGATGGATGCTTGCGAGCGCTCGAGGCATCTGCGGCATTCGCCGGCATCTGTAATGCCTGCAATCACTTGTGCTTTGTTTTGCTGAATGGCTTCTTGCAATTCCTGTTCCGAAAAAGGAAATGCTTGCCTAATCCAAACACGCCCGGTTAAAAATGCTTCCATTGGTCTCATGAATGTCCTCCTTTTTGGGTAGCCAAAAGGCCTTAGCAGGTCATTTCTTTGCCCAGCCAAGACCCATAGCGCCTTCTCCTAAATGTGTACCGATGACCGGCCCGAAATGGGAAATGGTGAATTCCACATCCGGACAAGCGAGTTCAAGTTCTGCCTTCCATTTCTCTGCTTCTTCTGGTCGGTTCGCATGGATGACCGTCGCTTGCAGCGGCTCTTTGCCGCAGTCTTTCTTCAGTTCTTCCGCGATGCGGTTCATCGCTTTTTTTCGTGTGCGGATTTTTTCATACGGCACGATCAATTTATCTTGGAAATGCAATAGCGGCTTGATTTGGAGCATGCTCCCGACGAGTGCCTGCGCACCGGACAAGCGGCCTCCGCGCTGCAGGTGGCGCAAATCTTCCACCATGAAATAAGCCCGCAACGATTGTTTCATTTCGGCAAGTGCAGCAAGAATCCCTTTTGCATCCATTCCTTGTGCTGCCAAATCAGCTGCTTTCAATGCATAAAACCCTTGAACCGCACAAGCTATCTCAGAATCGAATACTTGGACATCCAGCTCTTCAACCATGTCCCCTGCTTGTACCGAGCCCGCAAAGGTTCCACTGATGCCGCTGGATAAATGGACCGCGACGACTTCATCGTATTGTTCTGCCAGCTTTTCATAAAGTGTAATAAATTCACCGATCGGCGGCTGAGACGTTTTCGGAAGCTCTTCCCGTGCTTTTTCATAAAATTCCTCAACACCCAATTCGGTTTCAGCATAAGCTTTTGTGCCGAACGTGATCTGCAAAGGAACAACATGGATTCCTTTGTCCTTTGCTTGCTGCGGAGGAATATACGCTGTACTATCCGTTACAATTGCTGTTTTCATATCTAATCAGCCCCCACTGCTATCTTATCAAATCTGGTCTGCCAATTGGCAATAAAAATAAGTTTCCTTGATGAATCAATCAATGTGATATGCTTCATCCGGAAATTAAAAATGCTTTTCCCGACAGTAGCAGGATAGCCAGTGTCAGAAAAAGCGAAGTCCGTTAAAACTTTATTGGTTGCCGATGAAATGCAGACTGGTCACTTTCCAGTTTCCTTCTTCTTGCTTGAAAACGACTACTTGCCGACCGGATTGCTCCATACCCTGTTCAGTGCCGGCTTCTTTCATCTCCACATCAATCGTAGCATACACTTCTGCACGGCCTTCCTCATATTTCACGATTGTTTCATTGCTGGTTGTATACGTCGTATCGTATGTTTCAAAAGCTTGCGCCAGTGCTTCTCTATCTTCTTCCCGGTCAAAGCCGTCTGGATTCTCGGCGATCACGCCCATGTAACGGTCCAGATCCTCTTCATTGAATGCTGCGATATATTCATCGTAAGCGCCAAGGATTTCCTGTCGCTCCGTTTCCGGAACTTCCGCTGCGATGATTTCGCCATCATCGTCCAATGTAAAACCTACTTCTTGATCTTTGATGCCATGTTCGACCGCGTTATTTTCACTAGTAGCATTGCCATCTTCTACATTATTGTTGTTAACCGCCGAATCGTCTTCGCCCGAACAGCCTGCAAGTGTAAGCATAAGGCCAGTTGCTAGTATCCATTTTTTCATGATGCATTCCTCCTGCGCTCATTTTGCCATAGCTTTCTGTGGAATACAATGAAGAAACGGTGTCATTGTCGAACAGGACAGTTCATCTCGCCTTACGGTACAATGGAAGAAAGCTTATAAGGAGGCAATGCACGTGGAGAAATGGGAAGCCGAACGATTGCTCGACAAAAAACTGCAAGATACCCGCACCTACCCGAGACGAAGAACCCCGGCGCGCGCGAAAAAATATACCTTATCAATGGAAGCTGTAGAGAATTATGTCGTCCTTGATTTCGAGACGACAGGCCTGCGTGCAGGAGACGATAAAATCATCCAAATTGGAGCCGTCAAATATATCGGGCACAAGCAGCAGCAGACGATGTATTTAATGATCAACCCGGAACGGGCGATTTCAAGCACCATTACACGGATTACCGGGATTCAAAACAGAGACGTTGAAAATGCACCGGTGATCGAAGAAATCGCCCCGCAGCTGGTTGGCTTTATCGGTGACTTGCCGATTGTTGCCCATAATGCACCTTTTGATATGGGCTTTCTCTATGCACTGGAGCAGTTTACGCCGATTCCCCCTTATCAGGTGATCGATACGGTCAGGCTCGCACGTAAATTCATCACGGAAACACCGAACCATAAGCTGACGACTTTATCAGCTTATCTGGAGCTCGAACACAATGCGCACGATGCGCTCGGGGATTGCCTCGTCACCGCATCCATCTACCAGTTCTGCATCGGACGCATGTAAAAAGCGCCGGAAGCATATGCTTCCGGCGCTTTTTCTATTTTCCCGCTTTAGCGGACTTCTACCCAACCGTTTTTGATGGCGGTTACAACAGCTTGTGTCCGGTCATTTACTTGCATTTTTTGGAGAATACTTGATACGTGGTTTTTCACCGTTTTCTCCGAGATGAACAATGTTTCTCCGATGACGCGGTTGCTTTGCCCATCCGTCAAAAGCTGTAAAACTTCACTTTCGCGCTTTGTCAATAAATGGTAAGGGCGGCGAATTTCCGTCTGATGGAAAGAGCCTTTGTTTTCGCGTTCGCTCAAACGGCGGAATTCCATGACCAAATTGCGCGTCACTTTCGGATGCAGATAAGATCCGCCTTTAGCGACGACTTTGATCGCCTGGATAATCGCATCTGCGTCCATTTCTTTCAGCATATAGCCGAGTGCACCTGTTTTCAGAGCGTGCGTCACATACGATTCGTCATCGTGAATGGACAGCATAATGACTTTTGCGTCCGGGAATTTCTCGATCAATTCCCCTGTTGCTTCGACGCCATTTTTCTGCGGCATATTGATATCCATCAGCACGACATCCGGATGATGCTCTTCGTAAAGCTTCAAGACTTCTTCGCCGTCCCCGCCTTCTGCAACTACTTCGAAAGAATCTTCGAAATCCAAGATGCGCTTTACCCCTTCACGAAATAATTGGTGGTCATCGATAATAATAATTTTCGTCATTATGTCGTCCTCCTCAAATACCATATCTTATATACCCGCCTTCAGCGGAATATGAAACATCAACACTGTTCCTTCTCCGAGCGTAGAGTTGATGAAAAATTCTCCACCAATCAATTCGATCCGCTCCCTCATACCGGTCAACCCAAAAGACTGGTCTTTGACAATCCCCTGATCAAAGCCCGAGCCGTTGTCTTTGATGATGATGGAAACTTGCTCTGACAGCCATTCCATCTTGACTTCGATGTCCGTCGATTTGCCATGGCGGATCGCATTGGAAACCGCTTCTTGCACAAGCCTAAAAATGGACGTTTCAAAATTGTTCGGAAGCCGTGTTTCTTTGCCATTCGATTGGAAATCAAGCCGGACACCATGATTATATTCCTCAATCGTTTCCAGATATTTTTTTAAAGTCGGGACAAGCCCGAGATCATCCAGTGCCATCGGACGTAAGTCGTAGATGATGCGCCTGACTTCCGTCAGGGCTTGGCGCACCATATCCTTTAACGAAGAAATTTCCTTGAAAGCCTTTTCCGGCCCTTTTTCACGGAAGGTCTTTTCGATCAAATCTGAACGCAAGAGAACATTCGCCATCATTTGGGCTGGGCCATCGTGAATTTCCCTCGACAGCCGTTTGCGTTCTTCTTCCTGTGCTTCAATAATGCGCAAACTATAGTCTTGTTTCGTTTTGGACTTATCTAGCACTTCACCGACATCTTCCGAATCGGATGACAAATAATTTGTCGTCACATTGATCTGATTAACCAAGCGCTCTGCACGTTCGATCGTCTGCAGAAGTTTTTGGAGCTTTTTTTGGAGGCGATCACGTTTTTGGCGATATTTCTTTTCTTCTGCACGGTTCAATGATAACTGCACTTGCAGCTCGTTCGCCAATTCATACGCTTCACGAACCTGGCTTTCAGTGAATTTATTAAAAGAACGGGACAATTCAGCGAGACGCCGGCGTGCTGCCCGCGTCCTCTCTTCCAAAGCGTCGCCTTCCGCAATGATGCGGCCGATGTTCGCCCTGACATTCTCCAGTTCGTCTTTCATTTCTTCGTAGCTTTGGCGACTTTCTTCGCTAATGGCGAAAATATCTTTTTTTGACTGATCCATCTTTGCGACCAGTTCATCAAAGATGGAATCCAATGAAGTTCCATCGCTTTTCTTTGCCATTCTAAAACCGCCTTAAGCTATACTTAACGTAGCCCTTTAATTTCTTGCTTCTTTTGGCTTAACGGGCTTTAACAAGTATACCACTTTATGTGCAAACCCATATTAAGAATACATTACAAACTATATATGTTGAACTAAAGAAATATCAGTCAATTACCACTACTACTTGACCACTAACAATTTGCGAACAAACAAACAGATATGGAGCAAAACTACGGAGACTCCCAAGGGAGCAACGTAGCGACGCGACACGAGTCAGCCGACCCCCCGCAGGAAATGAATAAGCGAAGGGAAGCTGAGCAATGCTTTTCTCGGAGTGGTTTTGCGGAATATCTACAGTGGAAATTTATTAGTTCAACTTATATATCTGATTTTATTTTACAACAGGAGGAGTTAAATTGCGAGAAAATTACATAACAGTAGGAGCTTCTGCCAGTGCAGAAATACTCATAAACAAGTCCCGTTTCATTGGCCATGCGGCTCGTGCTGAAACGGAAGAGGAAGCGATCGCTTTTATCAATTCGATCAAACAGCTTCACCGGCAAGCTACGCATAATTGTTCTGCGTATATCATCGGCGAACACGACTCCATCCAAAAAGCCAACGACGATGGGGAACCAAGCGGCACTGCCGGCGTCCCTATGCTAGAAGTATTGAAGAAACAAGGATTGAAAGATACCGTGCTGGTCACAACGCGCTATTATGGGGGCATTAAATTAGGCGGTGGCGGTTTGATCCGTGCGTACGGCAAGTCAGCTACTGAAGCCATTGCAGCTGCCGGCATCATTGAACGGCGCCTCCATTACCTAATGCAGGTGTCGATCGACTATACGTGGCTCGGCAAGATGGAAAACGAAGTCCGTCAGTCCGGATATCCTTTAGCGGGCATCGAGTATTCGGATTTCGTTGAATTATCCATCCATGTGCCAATTGAAAAAGAACGAGAATTTAATTCGTGGATGAACGAAATGACGAATGGGCAAGCCAAAATCAGCTCCGAAAAAACCGAATTCCTTGAATTTCCGTTACCATAGTTTCTTTTCATTTACGCACGGTGCAAATCACTGTATAATATCAACAGCACAAAAAATGAAAATTCGTAAATTCACTATGTCCATATTCTTACATTACAGACATGGACATGTGCGGGACGGTTCCAAAAGCCCCACATAATCCCTTCTAGAGGAGCTATTATAATGAACCGTAAATTGCACCGTAAAGAGCAGTCAAGACGCCGGCGAAAAATAATGAAAATCACCGCAATCTTGTCAGTTTCACTTTTGATCTGTTTATCCGTCTTTGGCATTTGGCTCGTGAAAAAAGCAGAATTCGCTGCGAATAATGCTTATACTGCAGACGGCCGCGATAAATCCGATCTGCGGGATGAGCAGGTTGAACCGCTTAACGACAACATTTCCATTCTTTTTATCGGAATTGATGACAGCGAAGCACGAAACCAAAGCAGCGATAATGTCCGATCCGATGCCTTGGTTTTAGCTACATTGAATAATGCGGATAAATCGGTGAAGCTCGTCAGCATTCCACGTGATACGTATACGTACATCCCGGACTCCGGCCGAGAAGACAAAATCACACACGCCTATGCGTATAACGGTCCACGTTCGACTATCGAAAGCGTCGAAGGGTTGCTCAATGTACCTGTCGACTATTACATGACGATGAATTTTGACGCCTTTGTCGACGTGATCGATGCGCTCGGCGGCATTACAGCTGAAGTTCCATACGACATGAAAGAAAAAGATGAGACCGATTCCCACAATGCCATCGAACTTGAGGAAGGTATCCAGGACCTGAACGGCAGCGAGGCACTCGCTCTAGCAAGAACCCGTTATTATGACAATGACATCGAACGCGGGAAACGCCAGCAAATGATCCTCGAATCCATCATGGACAAAGCCTTATCGGCTGGTTCTATTACAAGATATGGAAATGTCATTGAAGCAGTTGGGGACAATATGAAAACCAACCTAACTTTCCGCGATATGCAGGCATTTTTCGAATATGCGAAAAACGGCAAACCGAATGTAGAAACGATGAGCGTCCAAGGATACGATGATATGTCGACGGGCATTTATTATTATATGCCTGACGAAGAGTCTCTTGAGGAATTACAGGACATCCTGCAAGGCCATCTCGGCTTGAAGCCGGACACGTCCAATCTGTCTTTAAATCCAGACGATTTTGCCGAACAAGCTCTCCCTTCAATGGTGCCAGAGCAATAAGAAAATAAGGCCTTAGAAACGATTTCGTTTCTAAGGCCTTATTTCATGTTCACGCGTATTCGAAATCTCCATGTGCAAAGAAAAAAGCGGCCGCAGCCGCTCGTCATTTCCCTATCATTCTTACCAGGTTGATCAAAGGGCGGTAATTCTTTCCTGCCAACCCAACGACCTCAACAAATAACTCGATCGCCAGCAGCATGACACCGATCAGCAAGATGCCTCCCCACAATGTAGCTTGTGAGAACAACAAGGTAGCTAATCCGAACAGTGCCGCTATGCCATAGATGATCAATACCGTTTGGCTATGTGAAAAACCGATGTTCAGTAAGCAATGGTGCAAATGCGATTTATCCGCTTCCGAAATGGATTTCTTCTCGCGGACACGCCGCACGATCGCAAAGAATGTATCAGAAATCGGCACACCGAGCATGATGATCGGAATGATCAATGCTACAACTGTGACGTTTTTGAAGCCCATGAGCGCCAAAACTGAAATCATGAATCCGAGGAACAAAGCTCCTGTATCCCCCATGAAAATCTTCGCTGGATGGAAATTATAGAACAGGAAGCCGATTGAACTAGCAGCAAGAATCGCAGCCATCGACATGACGAACACATCGCCCATGATATAGGCCATCGCGGCAAGCGTTAACAATGCGACTGTCGAGACACCAGCTGCTAGGCCATCGAGTCCATCAATCAAGTTGATGGCATTGGTGATGCCCACAATCCAGATGATCGTCAGCGGGATGCTGAAGTAACCGAAATCCAGCACGCCACCGAAAGGCAAGTTGATGAAGGAAATTTCAAGTCCCCCACCGACCACCACGACGCCTGCCGCCACGAGCTGCCCGAGCAACTTCGCTTTAGCCGTGATTTCAAGCATATCGTCGAATACGCCTGTCACAATGATGATCACTGCTCCGATGATGATAGCTGTTTCAATCGGAATCCAGGATGAAGCAATAGCTGATGAAACGGGATCTTTTGGTTGAAGAATGAAATAAGCAATCAAAAAAGATCCAAATATAGCTAAACCGCCTAAACGCGGCATTATTCTTGCGTGCACTTTTCGGTAATTGGGCCGATCTACTGCCCCGATGCGAAATGCTAATCTTTTCACAAGGGGTGTCAGGAGAATCGAAGCGATGAATGCCACAACCATTGTAAGGTATAGCATGTCCTTCCTCCTTAAAAAAATCTCATTTTGCATACATATCCATTATTATTATAGCACGCTAGAAGAAAAATGGAAGTGATAACTTCCCCGCGCTCAAAGGCTTTCCTCATTATTACGGGACGGTTTGGAAGGTAGAAAAGTTTCCATTGTTCAAAATTCTATTGAAAATAAAGAGAAACTTCAATAGTGGGGGTTTTCTTAATCCCACACTGATTGTTAGTTGATCCAATCGGAACGTTGAAGCGGGATTAATGATAAAGCTAATGGCTACTGACGGAAACCAGTTCTTTAGTATTGGTATGTTAAACTTTTTATTAAATTCCGATAATTAAGTGGCGCTTTTGTAGTATTATATCCTTTATCTGATATAATAAACATATAGATTACTATTAACATACTATAATGAGCGGGAGTGCTAATTATGGACAGTAACCTTCTATTTTACGCATCAAAGAAACACTGGTCCCCTTACGATGAAGCCGCTGTGTTGAAAATGGATTTTCTAAAAAGAGCAGAACTTGCACGGTCGATCAATTGTGAAGGCTTGTTAGTGGACTTATCACTCGATCAGCATCCTGAAGTCCGACAAGGCGTCGCCGCAAATGCAGCTACACCACTGATGACGTTGAAACGATTAGCCGAGCAGGATTTATGCTTATCTGTCCAAGACAAAGCCCAAGAAACGCTAAACAGACAATCACAAAAATCGTAAGCATCAGCTTCCCAACATACAGGGAAGCTTTTATTTTCCATTTAAGGTTTACAGTTTCATAGAGCGGCTATATAAGAAATAAGATAATTTTAAAGGAGGCAATACCATGGCAGAAAAAGGTGGATTTTCAGATAAACTAAAAGGTGCCGTCAGCAAAGGCAAAGGCGAATTGAAAGACCAAGTCGGCAACGCGACCGATAACCAGGATATGCAAGCTGAAGGCAAAACGGACAAAACAAAAGGGAAATTCCAAGATACCGTTGGCAAGTTTAAAGACGGCATCAATAAAAATAAGTAATAACTTGAAAAGCCGGCATTCATGCCGGCTTTTTTATTTTCCCTATTATAATTTTCATAACTGCGTGAATTCAGTTATAATAAATTTCTGTGCAACTATGTTTAATTCAGAAGGAGAACTCCATGAATAAGAAAACGCTTACAAATTCTGAAACCTTGACCATCGGCCTTATGCTTTTCGCGCTGTTTCTCGGTGCTGGAAACCTTATCTTCCCCCCTTACCTTGGACAATTAGCCGGTGACCAACTACTTCTGGCCATATTCGGGTTTCTACTGACAGGTGTGGGCTTGCCGCTTCTCGGCATCCTGGCCATCGCTAAGGCGGGTGGAGATTTGCAATCCATTGCCGGCCGAGTACACCCGGTCTTCGGTATCGTCTTCACAATGATCGTCTACTTGGCAATCGGGCCTTTTTTCGGAATTCCACGTACTGCAACCGTTGCGTTTGAAATCGGCACTGCGCCATTTTTAACAGCTGGACTAGCGTCGTCGTTTTGGTCGCTATTTCTGTTCACCATCATTTTCTTCACTATTACCGTTCTATTTGCTTTAAATCCGACCAAACTGGTTGATCGCATCGGAAAAATCCTTACGCCGATACTTATTGTGGTCATCGGTTTCCTGGCTGTGAAAAGCTTCCTGACGCCAATGGGCCCGATCGGCGCGCCAGTCGGAAATTATGACACAGAGGCATTTTTCGAAAGCTTCCTGCAAGGGTATTTGACCATGGACGCTATCGCGGCGCTCGTGTTCGGGATTGTTATCATCCAGTCCATCCGCGCTAAAGGCGTTGAAGACAAAAACGTCATTTTAAAAACGACGGCCTATGCAGGATTTATCGCGGCAACCGGATTGTCGCTCGTGTATCTGTCTCTGAGCTATATCGGTGCCACCAGTGTAGAAGCTGTCGGGATGCAAGAAAACGGCGGTGCAGTAATCGCCCTGGCTGCACGTGTCTTATACGGAGAAATCGGCGGCTTCATTTTAGCGCTGGCAATCACGTTTGCTTGCTTAACTACTTCCATCGGGCTCGTTTCGGCAACGTCCCAGTTTTTCAATAAGATTTTCCCGCAACTCTCTTATATTGTCTATGTCTTCATTTTTGCCGGCTTCTCGGCCATTATAGCCAACGTAGGATTAACGCAGCTTATTGCCATTTCATTGCCTGTATTATTGGCGATTTATCCACTAGCCATTGTGCTCGTAATATTATCATTTTTCGACCGCTCTTTTTACCAAAAACCGTATGTCTACATTATTCCATTAGTGTTGACGGGTATTATCAGTATTTTCGACGCATTGAAAAGCTCTGGATTTGAATTTGCTGCAGCCAGCCAACTGTTCTCGTATTTACCGTTTTATGAGCAAGGAATCGGGTGGTTAATGCCTGCGGTCATCGGAACGATTATCGGCATGATCATCGCACGGATGTCGCATAAACCAAACTCACCACGCAAACAAACTGCACAATAAAAAAGGCCTGAGAAAAGAATATTTTCTCTGGCCTTTTTATTTAGAATAACCGAGGCGTCGGTGGTGTGCCTGTTTTTTTCTCAACTTGATTATGAAAATCATTTACATTCCGCGGGCTTTTTGGAGATTCAAAATCATCCCGGCGATCGTTCAACAAATGCTCTTCTTCAGAGTCTCTGCCGAATGGAGCCGGCCCAAGGTTCGGATCTGCTCCGGGTGATGGTTCATTCTGGCGGCGGTTTACTCCGTCTTCACGGTTAAGTTCCTTTTCGCCTTCAGAAGTTCCGAGTTCCGGCTCATGATCCATGCGTTTTTCAGCTGGTTTCTCTGCACCTGATGGCTTTGCACGATCTCCAGTCGGATGGATTTCATCGCCTTTTAGGCGCGAATCCTGCGATTTACTATGCGGTTGGGATTTATTCGTCTCTTCACGTGTAGCATCCGTCGTATAAATCCCTTTCACTCCAGTATCACGGTGTTTTTCGTGCTTTTGGTCATCTTTATCAAGAATTTTTTCTTCGTTATACTGTCTTCCCTCGCGCTCTATGTCGCGGCCAAATGGAGCAAATGCGGTATTGCGGTCTTCACCTTCTAAATCCATCGGACGGTTATCATCCGAATGCGAAGAAAAATGTTCACTTTCCCCGCTTCCGCTAGGTGTGCCATCCGTATAAAGCAAAACAGCTCCGCGCTCAATTTCACGATCATAATGGTCAACTGCATCACGGTCCAAACCGAATTGTTCGAGCTTCGTTCGCGCCTCGTTTTCGCCGGTCAAGAAAATCTTCATGCGATTTTTGAAGGAATTTGCCTTGTAGGCATCCACCCCGTACCGGTCATGCGCTTGCTTCACCATGTTCTTATCGTTCGCCAGGACATGAATATCTTCGTTTCGGTATCCTCTTGCGATAAGAGTGTCTAGTGCTTGCTCCATTTCCTCTTGCGAATACACAATTTCATATTGACGGTTTGTCTGTGCCATCTTCATAACCTCCTGAATTAATCTTTTCTTAATTTTTGTTTACCCTCACTGCATAGACGCTAAAACATCGCATTATTTCTTTGACTCCATGATCCAAACGCTTTTAAAAAACAAATAAGCCCCCATCCTGATATGGATGAAAGCTCTACTAGTTATTTATATTTTTTATCGCTCGTACTATGCGTTTCCGCTTTGCTGCTGCCGCCTCTTGCTTTTTCGACTTCAGGCTTTTCCTGCGTCGAAAATGACACATGCCGCTCATCTTTTACAAGAGTCGGGTCTTGCAGGAACGTCTCCCCGCGTGCAAATCGATCTTCCTGCTCATCGTAGTTATTATCGACCGATTTTATGAATTGCTGGCGCTCTGCATCGGCAGGAGTATCCAGTGAGCTGCCTTCCGCTTCTCTCACAGCTTCCACAATTCCTTCTCTTCCACCTTCAGCGTATAACAGAATTCCGCCTTTAGCTACATCTTCCGTATAGCGCTTAGAATCCGCTTCCGACAAATCGAGCGATTCGACAGCTTCTCGGATTGCACTTTTCCCTGTCATAAAGCTTTTCAATTTGTCCCCGAACGTGCCCGCTTCTTCGACTTGAACTTGTGTCCCTCTTAAGCTGTCGGCATTCTCTGCGACTGCATGAATATCAGCTGCCGAATACCCTTGTTCGGTCAATTGCGCAATCTTACGCTCATAATCTTCCTGTGAATAGACAACGCCTAGTATTATTTTATTGGATGAACTCATCATAAAAAACCTCCGATTATAAATAAGTTAATTTGTTGGGTTATTTCTGTTTACCCTTAATCTCTTATAACCTAAACTTCAATAAGTCACTCGCATTGAATCAAAAGAACTATGCATAAAACTAATTAATGTAATGATTTGGATTATTTTTTAGTTATTAGGCACTTTTTACCTTTTTTCTAAAAACAAGAGTTATGATAATAAAAAAGCAGTTTATTTTGAAAATTGATGCTATCATAGATTTAATATGAGTAAATAAAGTAACATATGGATTTGGAGGCGGTAATTATCGTACTGAACAATCTCTCGGATTTCCGCCTACCGGGACCGCCTGGTAGAGCTGGGGAAAACTCTCCTACATGGATGATTGAAGTGCTGCCCATGCAACTGGAAAGGAGAGTGGAAATGGATACAGGAATGCGTTTGAAATATCATCGGCTGAAAAAGCGTTTCAGCTTGGAAGAAACAGCATCAGGCATTCTTTCGACAAAAGATTTGAAAAAAATCGAAACTGGACAGAAAGAACCTGCACTCAAAGAGTTGGAAGCTCTGTGCAAAAAACTCGAAATCCCGCTAGCCGCGAAGGACAATCCGATCGGCAAAGTGCTCGTGAAAAACTTCAAAAACTCGCTGCTCCATCCACAGAACAAAGGCAAGATCATGGAGCATTACGCAGATATCTCCAGCCACCCTCTATTGCGCGCAGATGAAGATGTCGAACTCGAATTCGACATCCAACAGATCCGCTACTTCATCATCACCGGTGATTTGGAGTGTGCTGAAGATAAGATCAAGGAAATGGACCGCTTCAAGGAATTTATGAATCAGGAACAGTATTACCTGTTCAATAAATATAATGGGAACTATAACTATATTCTTAATGATTATGAACAGGCATTAAAGACCTATTTGATCGCTGAAAAGATTGCTCCAAAATCCATTTCTGCTGCAGAACTTGGCGATCTCTATTATTCAATCGGGATATCTAGCAATTATTGTCGTGAACATGAATTGGCTTTTAAATATTCAGATTTAGCTTTAAAGATATATCAGCAAGAGTTTGTTCCGAAAAGGATTGTGGAGTGTCACCTTAATATAGCAATAACCCACGAACATTTTGGAAACCATAAACTATCAATGGAGCATTATAAAAACGCCTTAACTATCGGCAACAAATTGGATATCGATATTTTGAAGTTCACTACGGAATATAATGTAGGTTATTCGTATTTTATTTATCAACAGTATGAACAAGCGATTCCACATTTGCATAGCGCTTTAAAATACATCCCCGACGAATACGTAGCTGACTCTATTTCCGCGCATTGTATTTTGATTAAAAGCTATTTCGAACTTGGCAATAAAGTTAAAGCCCATGAAACAAAGGTTATTGGTTTAGAGATTGTAAAAGCAAAAGAGTTGCGCTTAGATTCACCTTCAAATTCCGCCTTTATGGATGCTTACATGGAATTCGTAGCTCTTACTTATTTGTTAAATGATCAAGAAGAAGAATTTGAGGCAATTTTATTAAATAAACTAATAAAAAGTTTTGAAAATTCCGATAGTTTTCATGACTTAGGATATTACCTTGGTTATTTGGGTAAGTTATACTTTAGACAGGGTCGATATAAAGAGTCTGCTGAGGCATTGGAAAAATCAAAGGATGCGTACAAGGAAGTACTTAATATTGATTAGGAGTGGAGAATAATGAAAAAAGGTATCGCCATATTATTTGTATCCGCAATTGCATTAAGCACCTTACCAACATTCAATACTGTATCCGATTCTGAAGAGTTAGCTGCTAAAGCTCGTATTCCT
>NZ_JAGGPW010000004.1:53585-152498 GCF_018613655.1 Planococcus sp. ISL-109 | reverse complement strand
CCTGAGCCTTGGTCTGTTCAAAACTCTAAAGCTTAATTTTAATTGTAAAATCTCGCTCCCGCTTCAAACGGTAGCTTTTCCATTCCCTTAATTCAATATAAAAAAGCACTGGAATTTTTCCAGTGCTTTTTTGTTTATTGATTTTGTTTTTTATCGACAAGGCATTCCTTGACGAAGTATGAAAAGATATTGCGTGATGCTTCATCGCCTTGCAGAGCGAACTCTTCTGGATGCCATTGAATGCCCATCGCAAATTGGTGATTCGGGCTTTCCAAAGCTTCAACGAGTCCATCGGCTGCTCGAGCAGAAACTTGCAATTTATCGGATACATCTTTTACGCCTTGGTGATGGAAAGAGTTAACGTTGAACTCTTTTTCTTTCATGATTTTATATAACAAGCTATCCTCTTCCAGTTTCACAGTATGCGTGCGGTGCGTACGCATAGCCCTTTGTTTATGCTGGTACAAAGTTCCTTCATATTGGGCTTCAAGATCCTGATAAACCGTCCCTCCAAGTGCCACGTTGAACATCTGCATCCCACGGCACATGCCGATGAACGGTTTGTCGAGCTTCAAGAAGTTCAAAATCAGTTCCTCTTCATATATATCACTGCCAGGATACACAGCGCCTAAGCGGATATGCGGCTCTTCGCCGTAAAGGCTCGGATTAATATCGCCTCCACCGGTTACAATCAAGCCGTCCAACCGTTCACAAAGCAACGGAATATCTGCTTCGTCCACAATCGGGACGATTAGCGGCAAACCGCCTGCTTGGAGAATCGCCTGTGAGTAAACTGGATCCAAAGAATATGTTTGATCTTCCTCTACCTGTGCAGTAATTCCAATAACTGGTTTATCTTTTATTGCCATTTTAACTCCCCATTTCTGCAATCAAAAAATTGGCTGATGAAGTTTTATACCCCTTTTTATATGAATGTTAAACTATCAGCGCTTTGATTGCGGCTCTGGGAAATATTGATAGCATTCCAAGGATACTTTGCCGTTTGCCTCAACGAAAAGCCCCTCTTCTTCGAGCAAAACTTTTTGTGTGTAGCGTCCCTCAGCCTCTTGTATCGCAATTTCACCTTTAGCATTGACGATCCGATGCCATGGAATCGCTTCTTTTTCGCTCATACTGTGGAGAATCCGCACTACTTGCCTTGCTCCACGGGGACTTCCGGCCAAACGGGCTATTTGGCCATATGACATCACTTTCCCCTGTGGAATGCTTTTCATAATTTCAATTGCTTGTTTTGTGAATGCTTGCATATCGTAAATTACTTCCCCTTTTCATTCTCTTCCAAAGATTTTTCCATCACTTCTTTATGGAGTTCGCCACTTTGATAGCGCTGCAGCAACTCTTCGGCAAATTCGAATAGCTGCAGATTTGCGGCTTCCACCGCCAACCCGCCACTTTCTTTTTGAACAGCCCGGTAATAGGCGGTCATTTTTTCAAGTTGTTCCTGAAAGCCTTGTAGGCTCAACTCTTCGCTATGTTTGAGTTCACTCGGCGCCGTAGGTTTTTTGCGTTCGTTCACATAAAGGTAATGCGGTTGGTCCAGTTCTTGTACTTTTTGGTCAAACAAACGTTGCTGATCATCATAGCGATAAAAGTTCCGCCAATATTCGAAAATGCTTTTAGCGACACCTAAACGAAGCGCCCCTTCTACAGCATCTAATTGTTCGACAGCACAAATTTCATGCATAATTTTGCGAAGCGACTTTTTGTACTCTCTTTCCACTACACCTTTATATTGAGTATATCTCATCTCTAGGCCTCCCTAATCATTTTTTTACGAATTAAATGTTGCGGTATCGCCGGATAATTTCGTCGTCATCCAAGGATATAAATTGTTGGTATATCGCTTCGTTATGGATATGCTTTCCAATATAAAAAGTGTAGGACGGCTTGTTGGCGATCGCCTGTTTCGCTTGACCCAGTTCACTGTCCAGGCTGCCACCGAGATGAAACTCCTCATAGTAATTATCCACACCCCATTCGGCGACTTTCATCAGCAATTTCCGATCTGCCTGATGCGCTTTTGCTTCCGGCAAATTGCCTTCCAGGTGAAAATGGATTGTTTTCCCCATCGCCAACACATAACAGGCAGATATCAGTTTTTCTTCGTGGTAAGCTCCAAACAGATGAAGGTTCGGCCCGAGCGAACTGACTAAAGCTTCAAAATAGTCGTTTGTAAAAAAGTAATAACTGTCTGCTTCTTCTCTTCTGCGGGCTTCCGAATAGTACAAAACCAAAAATTCAAACATATGGCGGACTGTGCCGAGCTTTCGGATGTCGACATCAGCAGAAGGCAATTGGTTCCCATGTTCCTGCTGCCATAGTTTTAAATCAACCGAATAACTTTCGTATAATGGCAACAACTGCACATATCCTTTGAAGAAACTGGCGTTTTCGCGTGACGGATGAAAGCGGATAAATTCTGCAATGATTTGTTCGTTCCGGCAAAATGCAACAAACTCTTTACGAAAATCGGCTATCAGCGAATTGCTGTTTGTGCGGACCTTCAAGACCGGGCCGCCATAGCCGAATGGTGTTGTAATATCAAAGCATCGAGGTTCTTCTTCATTTACAAGCCGTTTGATAAATGGATAAGCAACTTCTCCATGCTCGCATTGGAAATGAAAAAGGTATGCTTCACCGGGATCCAATTTCAGGGCACTCAAAAAATATTGTGTTGTGTAGTAAATATCCTGTATTTCTAAGGCATCGAGTATTTCCTGCCACTTTATATGCTCTTGGATGGATACCAGCGTATACATAATTTGTTTCACCTCAACTTTGACTAACGGTCATTTGAAGACCGTTTGCAAATGCGTATTCTTTTTCTTGCCGTATTGGGCAAAGCGTCCTCTAAGGGCTATCAATTCGAAAAGGAAACTTAGGACTAAACCGGCTACAAGACCGGCTACCGCAGCAAGCGGCAAAAGAATGCCCAAGCTCTTGCTTTCTTCGAGCGAACTATAGGATGTTCCGGCTTTCAAAATGACACTGACATTATCCACTTTTAACGAACTCTTTACTTCTTCCTGCAGGCTGAATGCTATTGCGTTGGCCATTCCTGCAGCCTTGTTTTTATCAGAGGCGGTGACGACGATATTTAGTACTTGTGAATTTTCCGGGCGGTCGATCGCGATGCGATTGTGGAGCTCAGAAATGGAATAGGAACTTTCTATACGCTCAAGCACCCGTGACAGCACTGCAGGACTTTTCGCTAAAACCTGGTAGGCTTCAAGCGTTTGGTAGTCTGAGGCGAGGACAGGATCCCCCCAGCCTGTGTCAGCTGTCGGCGGCTCGATGAAAACTTGGCTCGTTGCTGTAAATTCAGGCTCATAGATGAATACCGAGACTAGCCATACAGCAAATACCGTCGAGACCGTCGTCCCTGCCACAAGCAGAAAGTTTCGGCTTATGCAGCTTAACAAGCGATGCTTAAGTATGCGTTTTTCCATAAATCCATCCCCCTTCCGCCAATTACAATGCCTTACATATCTAAAAATTCAGATTATTATAGTACATTTATATCACACTTCATTGGTTCTTTCTACACTTTTTTACTTATTTTCATGTTTTTTTTCAATAAATATAAGTATAAAGGCTTTATAAAGACAGAAATTATAGCAACTAAACCCTTTTCTGGTTATATAGATTCATTATGAATCAGTGAGTATTCACCTACTAAATTCCGACATTACCGCTAATTATTCAATCAAAAAATTTCAATCAACTGGGAATTCTCCACCCGGCTCTGATATTGTGTGACAGTTCTCGAATGGTTAACGAGTCCTATTCGAATCTCAGCACACCAAAAAAACAGGCTGAGAAATGAATTCTCAGCCTGTTTTTTTATTGAGTTTTCCTACTCGCTCCAAAATCCGATAATGCCGTTTCTTCTATAAATAATCTCTTTTTCCCCGAGCCGCTTTAATATTTTGGTCAAGGTTTGATGAGATACATTCAAGTCATGGGTTATCTCTTTTATCGTCTTAAAAAGAACTCCTTCATTAGAGGCATTCTTTATAAAATATTCCACGAACCTTTCGCCGATTTCTGCTGTTCGAGCAGTTTCCGATGAAAAATAATGGCGGCATTCCTTGAGGATTTTTTCCTCAGAAAAAGCACGCGCAGAATTGCTTATGTTATTCTCAACTACTTTCACTTTCATCACCTCCATATCAAGATTCGAAATAGTGCATAGTTATCTATACCCGATTCACTGAAAAATATACACTGCCTATCATTTTATCCTGTTAATTCCATCAAATTTCATTAAAAACCAAATTCTGTATGTTTCTCGATTCTCCCGCATGCCTCCCTTTTCACGGTACCTTTTAACTAAAAAAAAGACGGGAATCTGTCCCCGTCTCTTAAGATTAAAATTATTCGAATGCGCTTTTCTTCATTCGTGATTCAATAAACGCTTTTAATACGTGAACGCCTTGCACGCAATCCGATAATGACGACCATTCTTTCGGATTGTGGCTGATGCCGTCTTGGCTGCGCACGAATAGCATCGCGACCGGAATGCGCCTGCCTAAAATCATGGCATCGTGACCGGCGCCGCTTGGAATTCTGACAGGCTTGATCTTCTGCTGTTCCAAAATATCCGCCAGCTCCTGCTGCAGCTCATCCGCGATCGGCACTGGAGTGATGCTGGTGTTTTGCTGAAGCGTTAAAGAGACTCCGTGTTTTTCCGTCACTTCCTCAGCTAAGTGTTGAACTCGTTCAACGAGCAAGTCTCTCGGTTCTGTTTGGATATCCCGCGCATCGACATGCAAAACGACACGCTCTGGAATAACATTTATGCCATTTGGCGAAACATCGAGTTTGCCGACTGTCGCTACGGCCGTATCGCTGACCGATTGCGGAAGTTCCGGCAAACGGCTGACAAACTCCCCAGCTGCCACTAAGCTATCGGTTCTTCCAATCATCGGTGTATTGCCCGCATGTCCAGCGTGCCCGGAAAACTCAACTTGTATCCAGGCAGGTCCTGCTATGCCGCTGACGATGCCGACCGGTTCATTTTCCTGCTCCAACTTTGTTCCTTGTTCGATATGGACTTCTGCAAATAATTCCAGTTCGGATAAATCCCGGACAGATTGTTGAAAAGCCGTTAATGAGCTGCCGTAAGAAGTAAGCACTTGTTCTAAACCTTCGCCATTGTAATCCCTCAATTGCTTCATTTCGGCTTCAGTGATATCACCGGTCATCGCTCGGCTTCCGGTCAACCCGCTATTAAAGCGGGAGCCTTCTTCATCCGTAAAGATGACCACTTCATACGGTTTTTCAGGAACAAAGCCGGTTTCTTTCCAAGCTTCCACTACTTCAAGCGCTGACAGCACACCGAGTGGACCATCAAAGTTTCCGCCATTCGGCACACTGTCCACATGTGACCCTGACGCAATCGCTGGGCCTGCTGTTTTCCCTGCCAAAGACCCAAAGACATTTCCAGCTCCGTCTTCTCTTACCTTTAGTCCTGCCTGTTCCATCCAGGATTTGACCAATTGCTTGGCCTGTTTTTCCTCGCTGGATAAGCCGGGGCGTCTGACTCCACCCGGTTCCGTATAGCCAATTTCCGATAACTCATGCAGGCGTTTTGCAAGTCGTTCGCCTTTGACACCTGAATGATCCAATGTCACATCGTATGATTTAATTAAATCGTCATATACTGTGCTGTTTCCCATAAGTCCCTCCATTAGTTCGTTCGATTTTTGTCCAAATATGAATAAGCGTACTGAGCGTATAATTCTGCGCCCGTTGAAAGCGCGTCTTCATCAATGTTGAACCGTCCGTGATGATGGGCCCATTGTGTGTCTTTCTCCAGATTCCCTGAACCGACCAATGCGAAACAGCCAGGCGCCTCGTCCAGGAAGAACGAGAAATCCTCTCCGCCCATCGTCGGGTCTTCAACGTAAAGCGCATCTTGCCCGAACGCTTCCGCCGCAACTCTTTGTGCATGTTCTGCACTTTCTGCATCGTTAATGACCGCTTGCGTGCCGCGGGTATACTCCAGTTCGGCTGTCCCTCCGTAAAGCTCGGCGGTATTTTTCGCATACACGGCCAATTGCTTTTCGATATGATCTCGGACAGCCGGATCAAAACAGCGCACCGTCCCTTCAATGACTGCGTTTTCCGCAATGATATTAAAGCGGGTGCCGACTGTCATTTTCCCGACCGTCACGACTGCCGGCTGCTTCGGGTCGATGGTCCGTGAGACGATCGACTGTACGTTCATAACGAATGAAGAGGCCATGACCGATGCATCGATGCACGCTTGCGGCATCGCTCCATGCCCTCCGCGCCCTGTGAAACGGATCTTGAAAATATCGGCTGATGCAAACGATGGACCGGGCGTACACGATACTTTGCCAGTCGGGCTTTGCGACCAAATGTGAATACCAAAAACATTGTCGACACCTTCCATTGCGCCTTGCTTGACCATTTCCCGTGCTCCGGTCGCGACTTCTTCTGCCGGCTGGAACAAGAAGCGCACCGTGCCGGAAAGCTCTTCTTTCACCGTGGCAAGTGCCTTTGCCGCAATCAACAGCATCGCTGTGTGCGCATCGTGGCCGCAAGCGTGCATTTTACCGGGCTCTTTGGATCCGTACGGCAACTCTTCTGTCAGCTCTTCTACTGACAATGCGTCCATATCTGCCCGAAGCGCGACCGTCTTGCCAGGCTTGCCACCGGCCAGTTCCCCGACGACACCCGTCGGTTCGGTTTTACGGCATGTGATGCCGAGCTCCGTCAAATAGCTCGCCACGAATTCCGACGTCTTATATTCTTCCCAAGACAATTCCGGTTCGCTGTGCAATTTTCTCCGGATGCTGACCAATTCCTCGTTATTTTCTGCAATATAGTTTTTTATCGTTTTATGAATCATTGCAAAACCTCCTAATTATCGTTTACAAGAAACCGACGAATATACCCGCAAGAATGACCGATACGATGGTCACGGTAATAAATCCGGCGACGAGCATCGGCGGTAGCATGCGGCTTGTCAGCATTTTCCGTTCTTCCTCGTCACGTGTCAGGGCGTTGATTACTTCGACAGTGATGATATAATCCGCCGGGAATCCGTACAGAGCCGTCAATGAACAGGCAAATGCCATTTCTTTACTGACTTTGAGGATTTTCCCGATGATGAACGAGAAAATATACATTCCGATAAGGCCGATGATAATGATGCCAATCAGCGGGTACAGAATTTCTAGCATCATTTGAGGCGTCGCCGTTTTCAACCCATCAAAGATAAACAGCAATAACGCCATGATGGCGAAGCCGAAGCCGTTTGCCTTCTGCAGCGGATGGCGTTCCAAAAAGCCGATAGAACGTGCGATGACCCCAAACAATAAGCACAAAACGAACGGGCTTATCTCGACCACAGGTGCTGCGAGCGTC
The DNA here is from genome assembly GCF_018613655.1 of Planococcus sp. ISL-109. Classification (GTDB taxonomy): domain Bacteria; phylum Bacillota; class Bacilli; order Bacillales_A; family Planococcaceae; genus Planococcus. The sequence continues at coordinate 145,079 of NZ_JAGGPW010000004.1, read as the reverse complement.
GATACGAGATAAGCGGCATAGCCAACTAATGCCAAGCGGAAGAACTTGAAGAAATCGGTATTGTATTTCTCAGGCATGGCTCTGAACATTTTTGGCTTTTCATCTTGTTCTGTAACTTCAGCTGTTTCTTCCGCTAAAGGCTGATAGTCCACCAATTCATTATTGCGGTATTTGTGCAGTAAATTGCGGCCTTCCTTTTTCAACATAACGGATGTCAGCGGATACCCTGCAAAGCCTTGGATAACGTAAATGACAATTGCAAATACGGCTAGCGTCGGCAATCCCGCTGCCGTTGCTCCTTCTGACATAATTAATGCAGATACCAATCCTCCAACAAGCGGTGGAATGGCTACGATGACCGTCTGAAAATCAAAGAAAAGTGTCCCGATGCTGAGCAGGAAAACGATAATCCCTAAAATTCCGGATAGGGCAATTAAAATTGTACGCCACTGTTTTTTAAGTTCATCCAATGACAGCAGCGTCCCCATGTTCGTAATCAAAAGATAAATCAGCATGACCGCGACAGTTGACGGAATTCCGCCAAGCGTTACGATGTCCTCAGGGAAGAATGTCCAATATCCGATCAAGAACAACATTCCGCTGATAAAAATGGAAGGAATCCAAGCTTTTGTTCGTATGGAGATCATCTCTCCGATAAACAAAATAAAAATCATAATGGCCAGAGCTAACATTTTCGGCATGTCGTTTCAGCTCGCTTTCATGACTTCCAAAAAAACTATAGAGATACAAGTTTTTTAGGAAATCTATTAGTTTTAAGCAATAGTAGCACAGAAATCCCATCTATAAAACGGAATTTATAGACTATTTTGAAATAACTTTAAATTGAATAATCATTCATTTTTTCGAAAACACGACAACCAGCAATATATTGCGTATTGTTTAGACTTGTTTATTTTTTTGACAAACCTTATAATTTTCGCATGATTTATGGTGAATGAGGGAACTAATATAAAGTAGCACAACCCTAGACTTATTCAAGAGAAGTATAATTAGCTATTAGAAAAAAGGAGGAATTTTTAATGAATGGCAAACATTATATAAATGGTGAGTGGACCGATAAAGGCAATGATTCGATTAAGGTCATGAACCCAGCTACTGGCGAACAAGTCGGAACAGTGCCTAACGGCGGCGAGGAAGAGGCAACGGCAGCGGTCGAAGCTGCAGCAGCTGCATTCCCTAGCTGGTCGAAAACGACAGCATACGACCGCGCAAAACTATTGATGAAATGGCACGATCTTCTGTTGGAGCATAAGGAAGAAATCGCCGAAATCCTGACGAAGGAAATGGGCAAACCGCTAAAAGAAGCGATCGGTGAAATCGAGTATTCCGCATCGTTCATCTCCTGGTTCGCCGAAGAAGGAAAACGGGTCTATGGGCGCACTATTCCAGCGAGCAAAGACGGCAAGCGGATTCAGGTCAACAAGCAGCCTGTCGGCGTTGTCGCCTCGATTACGCCATGGAACTTCCCCGCTGCGATGATGGCGAGGAAAATGGCTCCCGCTCTCGCTGCCGGCTGTACGTTTGTTTCCAAACCGGCGAAAATGACGCCGCTCACTGCTGTCCGTATATTTGAACTGGCCGAAGAGGCAGGGTTCCCGAAAGGCGTCATCAATTTAGTGACCGGCCGCGCATCAAAAATCGGCAAGGTGTTCACGAGCCATCCATCAGTACGCAAATTGACCTTTACAGGATCAACGGAGATCGGCAAGGAATTGATGAAGCAAAGTTCTGAGACGATGCTCAACCTGTCATTGGAACTCGGCGGCCATGCACCCATTATCGTCCTCGATGATGCCGACATAGACAAAGCGGTCGAAGGCGTCATGGCTTCGAAATTCCGCAATGCCGGACAGACCTGCGTTTGCGGCAACCGCATTTACGTTCAAGAAAGCATAGTTGATGCATTTTCCGATAAATTGCAACAAGCAGCAGGACATTTGAAAGTCGGCAACGGACTCGAAGAAGGGGTAGACATCGGGCCGCTCATCGACAAAGAAGGCTATGAGAAAGTGGCGCGCCACGTAAAAGATGCAGTCGATAAAGGCGCGAAAGTGCTCGTCGGCGGTGACGGCACAACCGAGAATGACGCCTACTTCTACAATCCGACCGTGCTCACCGGTGCAAAAGAAGACATGCTGGTCATGTTCGAAGAAACCTTCGGGCCGGTCGCACCGATCATGAGTTTCAAAACGGACGAGGAAGCAGTAAAGCTCGCCAACGATAGCCGGTTCGGCCTCGCTTCGTATTTCTTCACTGAAAGCATGTCGCGCGGAACGTTTCTCGCAGAAAATCTCGAATACGGCATTGTCGGCTGGAACGACGGAGCCCCTTCTACTGCACAAGCACCATTTGGCGGCATGAAAGAAAGCGGCATCGGCCGTGAAGGCGGACAGGAAGGCCTTGAGGCGTTTCTTGAAACGAAATACATCTCCATCCAGCTCTAAACACCGCATATCTTAACATACTACTCATTTGATTCATGCAAAATAAAAAACGCTCCGGAAAGCAAATGCTTTCCGGAGCGTTTTAGTTATGCGACTGTTTCACACGATTTCGTACCTGCATTCGCCGGTTTTGTCACCAAGCTTTCATAATGTGGAAAGCGTTCACCGAGAGCTCTAGCAATCCGCTGCTCCTCACCGCTTTTTACTGGAATGAATAGTGATGGGCCGGCGCCGCTGATGGCATAGCCATATGCTCCAAGTTCCAAGCAAACTGTCCCGATTTCAAGGTAGTCCGGAAAGCGATTTTGGCGGTACGGTTGATGGAACAGATCTTTGCTCATCAGTTTTCCAGCCTTTTCCCAGTCGCCTTGCACGAGTGCTGCAGATAACACATTTGCTGCAGCGCTCCCTCGCACACTGTCGCTGTAGGCCAGTTGTTCAGGCAATAACGCTCTCGATTCCTCTGTCAGAAAAATCGCTTGCGGAATGAGTAGCACGACGCCGATATCCACTTGTTCGATGTGCACCGTTTCGAGTTGGTCGTCATCAAAATAAGAAATCGTCAAACCGCCGAGCAGCGAGGCGGATATATTATCGGGATGACCTTCCATATCCGTGCCGATACGCACTTTCTGCTGTTGCGTCATATCCAGTCCGAGCAGGCGATCCGCCAGCTCGATGCCGGCTGCAATGGCAGACGCGCTGCTGCCAAGTCCCCTGCCGAGCGGGATGTCGGTATCGATTTCGAGTTTCGCCGTCGGCAATGTTTTGCCGTAAGCGGATGCTGCCTGTTTAGCTGCCTGCAGAATCAAATTATCTTCAACATTCGATAGATGGGCATATCCAGCAGTTTTATAGTCGAGCTGCCAAAAGTCCGAAGGCGACACGTGAATGTTCAAATGAAGGTCGAGCGCCAATCCAATGGAGTCAAAGCCCGGCCCAAGATTTGCCGTTGAAGCCGGTACTGCTATCGAAAATTCTTTCCAACTCATACATTGACCTCCTTTTTCAGCGCCTCCCAAAACCGTTCCATATCGTCGGCTTGGAGCATCCCTTCATCTTTGCTGACGTCGATGGCTGTTGCCGGATCCTTCAAGCCGTTTCCTGTCAGGACGCAAACGACAGTTGAACCTTTTTCTACTAGTCCTGCTTCCACTTGCTGCTTCAGTCCGGCGATCGATGCACAAGATGCGGGTTCCGCAAAGATTCCTTCTGTTTTAGCTAATAATTGGTAAGCCTCCAGAATTTTTTCATCGCTCCTTGCCAAAATCGTGCCGTTCGATTGATCCAGTGCGTCAAGCGCCAGTTGCCAGCTCGCCGGGTTGCCGATGCGGATTGCTGTCGCTACGGTTTCGGGCTGTTCAACGATTTTGTTCTGGACAATCGGCGATGCACCTTCTGCTTGAACTCCGAGCAACACTGGGCGTTTTTCGCCTGTGCGTTCTGCGTATTCAGTGAAGCCTTTCCAGGCAGCTGAAATGTTTCCGGCATTGCCGACCGGGAGTGCGAACAAATCAGGAACTTTCCCGAGTTGCTCGATTACTTCGAACGCAATGGTTTTCTGTCCTTCGATGCGATACGGGTTGACGGAGTTGACGAGTGCGATCCCTGGTTCTTTTCCAATTTCACGGACCATCTCCAGCGCATCATCGAAATTGCCTTTGATTTCCAAAATTTCTGCACCGTACATTTTGGCCTGCGCCAACTTTCCGAGTGCGATGCGGCCTTCCGGGATGACGACAATTGTCCGCATGCCCGCTCTTGCGCCGTATGCAGCTGCAGATGCCGACGTATTCCCAGTTGATGCACAGACCAGTACGCTGTCGCCTTCTTCTTTCGCTTTGGCGACAGCCATGACCATGCCGCGGTCTTTAAACGATCCCGTCGGATTGGCGCCTTCGATTTTAGCGTAAACATCGATGCCCCACTGCTCAGACAGTTTTTCCAAATGCACTAGCGGCGTATTGCCTTCCTGCAAAGTCAGTGAAGGAGTAGCTTCCGTTACTGGCAACCACTCTTTATATTGTTCGATCAATCCAGGCCATCTCATGCTGCTTCCTCCCCTTCAATGCGGTAATGGCTGATGACACTTGCCATGCCTTCCATTTCTTTTAACACATCCAAATGCTGCTGGCGTGAAATTTCATGTGTTTGCAAAATGAGTTCAGCTTTTCCTTCATGTTCACCGGTTGCAGGATTTTGCGTAATCGACTGGATGCTTGCGCCGTGTTTGCTGTAAATCGCGCTAACTTTCGACAACACGCCGACCACGTCATCGACGAGCAGGCGATGGAAGTATTTCGAGCAGCTTTTCTCTGCCGGTTTGATGACACGAGCGTATTGTGCGGAGTGTTTCCGTTTCCCATTGACGCCGAGCAACAAATTCCGACAAGCGGCGATGATATCCGAAACGACCGATGTGGCTGTCGGCAAAGAACCTGCCCCTGGGCCATAAAGCATTGTTTCTCCGACTGCATCACCATGTATATAGACAGCATTGAATTCATTATTGACTGCAGCGAGCGGGTGGGCGTTCGCCAGGAAAATCGGTTCTACGGAAACGTCGATGCCGTCTTCATCTTTTGTCGACGAGCCGACCATTTTCATCGTATAGCCGAGCCTTTCCCCCATTTCCACGTCGCCGTCTTTAATGGTATCCATGCCGCGGATGTGCACATCCTCCAATTTAACTTCTGTTGAAAATGCGAGAGAAGACAAGATGACCATTTTACGCGCTGCATCTAGCCCTCCGACATCTGCTGTCGGATCCGCTTCTGCAAAACCGAGTTTGGTCGCTTCCGCTAATGCGTCTTCATAGCTTTTCTTTTCCTGTTTCATTTTCGTCAAGATGAAGTTTGTCGTCCCGTTGACGATACCCATCATGCTAGAAATGCGATCCGACGCCAGCCCGTCTTCGAGCGTCCGGATAATCGGAATGCCACCTGCGACACTTGCTTCATAGAACAAGTCGCATTTTTCGGCATCCGCCAATTTCAAGAGCTCGTGGCCATATTCCGCCATGACATCCTTATTCGCTGTGACCACTTGCTTCCCGGATTTCAGCGCTTGTTCCATCGCCGATTTCGCACCTTCAATGCCGCCCATCACTTCCACAATGATGTCTAGGGAAGAATCATTCAAGATTTCTTCGATATCCGTCGTGAAGACATTCGGATCGAGGTCCGTAAACCGGTCTTTCCCGGCATCCCGCACCAATACTTTTCGGATCGCGACTTGGGCGCCTAGTTTATGCTGAAGATCATCCTGGTGTTGCTGTATGATTTTCGCTACGCCGCTCCCTACTGTTCCGAAACCTAATAATCCGATTGAAATTTCATTTTTCATTGACGATTCCTCCCATGGTGTGTACACTGTGAAAAAACAGTTGTTTTTGTCATAGAGACATTATAGTATTATATTTTAACGAATACAACCCTTTTCACTGACTATTAAAAAAGATGGGACTTGATACGATGAAAGTATGCAAATTCGGTGGAACTTCAGTCGCTAGCGCACAACAAATCAAAAAAGTCGCAAGCATCATCCAAGCAGACCCAGCGCGCCGCATTGTAGTCGTCTCGGCACCCGGCAAACGCTTCAGCGGCGATACGAAAGTGACTGACCTGCTGATTCGGCTCGCATCTGCAGCGCTTGCAGGCGAATCTGCCCAGTCCGCAATGCAAGCTGTCATCGACCGCTACACGGAAATCGCCGATGGGCTCGGGCTTGACCGTGATATCATCGACATCATCCGTGCAGACCTCGCAGATCGTTTGCGCGCGAACCGCGGCCAGCATGATTTGTTCTTCGACTCGATCAAAGCAGCAGGCGAAGACAATTCCGCAAAACTGATTGCCGCTTACTTCACTTCCATCGGATTACAGGCGGAATATGTCAATCCCGCGAACGGCGGACTTTTTGTCAACAATCCGCCAGAGCGTGCACAAGCGCTCGACGAGTCTTATGACAACCTCGCAGCCCTTGCCGAAAAACCGGGAATCACCGTTTTCCCTGGATTTTTCGGCTATACAAAAGATGGCATGCTCCGCACGTTCGACCGCGGGGGATCCGATATTACCGGATCGATTCTTGCAGCTGCCGTCAAAGCTGAACTTTACGAAAACTTTACGGATGTCGATTGTGTGTTCGCCGCCAATCCCCAAGTTGTCGAAAACCCAGTCGAAATCGAGCAGATGACGTACCGTGAAATGCGCGAACTGTCGTATGCCGGCTTTGCCGTGCTGCACGACGAAGCGCTGATGCCGGCTTTCCGCGCCTCTGTTCCGCTATGCATCCGCAATACGAATAACCCGTCTGCACCGGGCACGATGATCGTCGCAGAGCGCAGCGATTCTCTGCGGCCGGTGACAGGCATTTCCGCAGACAGCGGCTTCTCGACATTATACGTCAGCAAATACTTGATGAACCGGGAAGTCGGCTTTGGCCGCAAGCTGCTGCAAATCCTAGAAGACGAAGAAATCTCCTATGAACATATCCCATCCGGCATCGACAATTTATCGGTCATCCTCCGGAGCCATCAGCTTGATGCGGAAAAAGAAACACGCATCGTTGAACGGGTAAAACGCGAATTGTGCGCAGACGATGTCCACATCCGCAATGATTTTTCGATGATCGTCCTAGTCGGCGAAGGCATGAACAATCACAAAGGCTTGACTGCCCGGGCATCCGCAGCTTTTGCACGGACCGATGTCAACATCGAAATGATCAACCAAGGCTCTTCTGAGGTCAGCTTGGTGTTCGGCATTTTAAAAGCTGATGAAGAAAAAATCCTCAATGAACTGTACAAGGAATTTTTTGCACCGGCACTTGTCGGACAATGAAAAGATGCACAAGGCAGCTGCCTTATGCATCTTTTTTTGTCGTCATAGCTTCCATTCGACAACAAGGGGCCCATCGTCTCCGTAGACCGGATCCTGTCGTGGCAGCGGCACATTCGGGATATCTTCCAGCACATACGGCCGCTCGTCCGGTTCACCGATTTTAAGATTGTATTCGACACCGCCCGGATAAGCGCCGACGATGCGGAAATCATCGCTTGCTTCCAGGCATTTATGGCCTGTGCCTGCCGGCAGGACACAGACATCCCCAGCTTTCACTGTGACAGCCTCTCCATTTTCCCCGCCAAGCTGCAAACGCGCAGAGCCGCTTACAACGCCGAGCGCTTCATGTGTATTGCTATGGTAATGGTGATAGCCGAAAATGCCGCCTTGCCACGTATTGCCCCATCCATGCTGTTGAAAAGCGCGCTCGATGCGGTCAGGCTGCCCACTGAATGCACCGGGATAAAAGAGGACAGGCAGCGAAGGGTTGTTCGGCATGCTGCCATCATCTTGAAAACGGAATGATTGAGCATCGTTCATCCTGATCAGCTCCTTTTTTCCTCTTTACCCCGTGCGTAGACGGTTATGCGTTATTATCTGTGAAAATCGAGGTGAATTGGGAAAGCAATAAATCCTCCAAAAGGACAGGCATTTCCTCAAAAGCATTTTTCCGGTTCAGCCGCTCTGTCCGCTGATGCGCATCGCGCCCGAACGGCCCGACATTCAATACGGGAGCCTGCAATTTGTGCATTTCTTCAAATGGAATGCTGTAGCTTCTGCCGTAAACCGGTGTGTTTTGTTCATAAGTCTGCCAGCCGTCATTCTGGTCCTGGAAATTGACATAACTCAAATCCGAGATGCCGTTGAAATAATGGCCTTGCTTCACTTCCAAGCCAAATCTCTCAAGCGCTGTATTCTGTACTTGCTGGACGTATAATTTGACGAGTTCGGATTCGCTTGAATTGACCGGCGGATAATAAGGCGGCGCGAACAGCAAAATAACGGCTGGCGTCAGCTCATGGCACTGGATCAATAATTGATCCGTAATGGCGTGGGACTGCTCCCGCACATCGTGATCGACGTCTTCTGTCACGTTCGACATGATTTGCTCCACCGTTTTTTCGCCCAGTTTCTCCAGCGCATATTCCTTCAATTCTTCAAATCGGAACACTTTCACTTCATTGACCGGCTCAATGCCTTCGCGTGTGCACATCTCGACATAATCGCGGCTCATTTTATGAAGCGCGTCTCTCGCCGTATCTTCAAACAGTTGCATTGTCTGCTCTGCGTCGCGTTCGAGTAAAAAGACATTATACATGGACACTGCGCGGTATGGCGTCTGCGCGGAATATTCCATTTTGACATCGCGCTGCAGCACAGTGACCGGGAGCGGTGATGTTTCCCCGAAAAGCGTTTCACGGAATGATGGATTCCAGCTCATCTCCTGCGTCAAATACGACGCCATATAGTTCGACGTCAACCCACTGAGCGGTTCGCCGACATGTGTTTCCTTGCCGTAAAACAAGGCGCTTGGCATGATCTTTCCAATACTTCCGGAATATACTTTAAAATCCTGTTCTTTCGGGTCTTGCGCGAACACCGGTTCACCGTTCAAAAACAATGAATACGTCAGTTCATGCGCATCGGCCAGTTCCAAAAGTGCAGGTATCGCTTGGCGCATGCCGTTGGAGTTGACTTCTTCATCCGGCACCGTCAACAGCACCAAATTGATTGGCCATTCTTCAGTCGACGCTTTTTCCAGCAGCGCCATATGCAACGCAAGCCCTGCTTTCATGTCCATGACACCTCGCCCGAAAAGATAATTGCCTGACTCCAAATCTTCCAGCGCTTCTTTACTAAGCATTTCCTTGCGGTCATGAAGCGCACGGGTCAACAGCCGCGGACTTGTCGATAGCGGCCGCAATACGCCGTAATCTTCTGTCGAGACTGTATCGAAATGACTAATTAACACAATGGTATGTTTCGCTTCCACATGCTTGTAAAGCGCCGTCAGAAAGGTTCTTCCCCAGTTTACTTCCCCTAGCTCCAACTGATCCGGATTCTGTTTAAAATACTCCAATTCCCCGAGCAAGCCTCTCAATTTCACTGGAAACTCCGCTTCCCCTTGTGTTAAGTAAACGCTCTCCCAACTGACCAACTCACACAACAAGTCCTCCAATTTTTCCGGCGTATCCCAGAAACGCTCCATTATAACCAATCCTTCCATTTTCCATATACTTAAAAATCATTTTTTCTGCTTGTATTCAGTCCTGCCAGATGGTTAATGCTGCCCCCCAACAGTCCGTGCGGAAAATCCCGCCACAGGCTGCCTGACGTTACTGCTGTTATTATTTTTTAAGCGTTGATATAAATTTTTCCAATCGGTCCATACCTTTTTTTAACACTGGCATGCTATAGGCATACGAAATCCGCAAGAATCCTTCTCCGTATTCCGTGAATGCCGAACCGGGAACAGCCGCGACACCGCCTTCTTTCAGCAAGCGGATCGCAAATTCATAAGACGGCAGGCCAAACTTTTCGATGGACGGGAAAATATAGAATGCGCCTGTCGGCATGACCACATCGATCCCCATGTCCGTCAACCTTTTGTAGACAAAATCGCGCCGTTCGATATAGGCTTTGTTCATTTCAGCAGGCACATGGCGCTGATGAACAAGCGCTTCAATAGCGGCGTATTGTGAAGGAGTCGATGCGCAAATCGCATTGTATTGATGGACTTTCAGCACATGTTCCATCACTTTTGCCGGCCCTAAAATATAACCGATGCGCCATCCTGTCATCGAGTGGGATTTCGATAAGCCGTGCACGAGGATGGTTTTCTCGCGCAAGCTGTCAAAGCAAGCGAACGTGCAATGGGTTCCGCCGAACGTGTTTTCGCTATAGATTTCATCCGTTACGATAAACAGTTCGTGGCGTTCAAATACCGTTTTTAAAGCGTCCAATTCATCCATCGTCATGGTGACGCCTGTCGGATTGGACGGAAAATTCATCAGCACCGCCTTTGTACGCTCATTGATCAGCTTTTCGAGCGCTTCTGGATCCGGTTTGAAATCGGTTTGCGATGTATCCAAGTAGACGACTTTTCCTCCACATAGTTCCACGAGCGGCTCATATCCGGAATAAGTCGGAGCCGGCAAGATCACTTCATCGCCTTCTTCTAAAATCGTCCGGAACACCGAATCGAGTCCTTCGCTCGCCCCGTTGGTGACGATAATTTCATCTTCTACCCGGTAAGACAACCCGTAGCTGTCTTTGAAAAATGATTGTATCGCTTGGCGCAACTCTAAAACGCCAGCGTTATGGGTGTAATTAGTTTGATTGTTGCGGATGGCATCGATCCCTGCCTGTTTGACCGCATCAGGGGTCGGAAAATCCGGCTGGCCGACCGTCAGATTGACCGCATCCGGGTAATCCACCATTTGATTGGCGAATTGGCGAATGCCTGAAAAGACGATCGATTCAGCGCGTTTATTAATAGTCATGCTCATAAGGAAACAACCTTTCTGCAATTAGGAATAACTCTTACTCGTAAAGCCCTGGCAACCATAGGGAAATCTCAGGAACAAATGTGATGACGAGCAAGCAAACGATCATCGTGAATAAAAACGGCAGCACCGCGTAAGCGATCCGTTCGAACTTCACGCCCCCCACGCTCGAGGCGACGAATAAGTTGACTCCTAGCGGCGGTGTGACGAATCCGATCGCCAAGTTAGCGACGAGGACGACACCGAAATGAACCGGGTCGACACCTACCTCGACGACAATCGGGAGTAAAATCGGCGTCAAAACGACCAGCGCTGAAATCGTGTCGATAAACATGCCCACTACGAGCAATAATACATTAATTGCGAGCAAAATGACGAATGGATTGGTCGATAATGCCGTTAAATAATCCGAGATTTCTCCGGGAATTTGTTGGATCGTCATAAAATAAGCAAATGACACGGACAAGCCAATGATGATCATCGTCGTCGCATTGATGACGATAGTCTGCCGGAAGCTTTCGTATAAGCCTTTCCAGGACAGCTCTTTGTAGACGAATTTCCCGATGATTATGGCATAAACGACCGCAACGACTGCGGCTTCTGTCGGCGAGAACACCCCGCCGTATATGCCTCCGAGAATAATGACCGGAATGAGCAGCGCCCATTTCGCATCCCAAAACGCTTTCACTACATCTTTAAAATGGAACTCAGCTTGTTCGCCAGGCTCCGGTTTATAGCCGCGTATTCTCGAAATGATATACGCAGTCAGCATAAGCGCCGTCGCAATGAGCAGCCCTGGCAAAATTCCTGCCAGGAACATGCTGCCGACAGAAACGCTGCCGATGACACCATACAGAACGAACGGAATGCTCGGCGGGATCATGACGCCGATCGAACCGGCAGAGGCCGCAACGGCAGAGGCAAAGCCGCCGCTATAGTTCCGTGCAATCATCGCCGGAATCATAAATCCACCGATCGCCGCAACCGTTGCCGGACCCGACCCTGAAATGGCGGCGAAGAACATACAAGCGACAATCGTTACCATACTAAGTCCGCCTGTCATCCAGCCGACCATCGCCGAAGCGAGATCGAGCAGTCGCTTCGAGACGCCCCCTTTGCCCATCAACACTCCTGCGAGCATGAAGAACGGAATCGCGAGGAGCGGAAATGAATCGAGTGATGTGAACGCTTTTTGCGTAATGATGCTCAACGGCATAGTCGTACCGAAATAAATGGCTGTCAATGCCGAAACACCTAAAGCGATCGCAATCGGAACCCCAATCACTAAACAGACAAATAAAGTACCAAATAACAGGGCGATGGTCATGCCTTCACACCCCCTTCTTTATGCATTTCATAATCACCGCGCCAAATTCTGCGCAGTTGTTCGATTAATCGGAAACACATGCCAAAACCACCCAGTGGAATCGCAAGGAATGGAATCCACATCGGCAATTGCATCGCCGGCGTCACTTGGCCATTTGTGAAACTTTGCAGCACCAATTGCGTGCCGAAATACGCCAAGAACAACGCCATCGCAAACCAGATGGCTAATGAAATCGTTTCAAGGATTTTTCTCGGGAGGCCCTGGAACCGGGTAATAAATGCTTCCACCCGGATATGTTCACGCAATTTCACGGCATAGCTGGCACCGATCCATACTTGGAAAATATGTATATAGCGCGCCATCTCTTCCGTCCAGCTCGGCGCATTTGAAAATACATAGCGTCCGACGACTTGCCCGAAAATAAGAGCAACCATCGCAACCAGCGTCAGCACGAGAAAAGCTTCTTCTGCTTTTGCTAACTTTTTAATCATCTGATTCTTCCTCTCTAAAAGGAAAAATCAAGGAATTGCTTCCTTGATTTTTCATCTGTTTTCACTCAATTATTTGCATCAAGCGCACGGTCGATGATATCTGCACCGATTTGGCTTTCATATTTTTCATAAACTGGTGCTGCTGCTTCACGGAATTCATCACGCTGCTCATCCGTCAAGTCATTGATCTGCATGCCTTCCGCTTCCAGCTGCTCCATGAATTCAGTATCCTGTTGCTGAGCCAGTTCACGCTGCTGCTCGCGGAATTCTTCCGATGCTTCCATCAGCAACTCCTGAAGATCTTCCGGCAGGCTATTATAGAAATCATCATTCATTAGAAGAGAAGTGGCCGCATACACGTGGCCCGTCAATGTCAGGTAATCCTGCACTTCGTAGAACTTATTCGTGTAGTAGAGGGAGATCGGGCAATCCATTGCATCATACGTCCCTTGCTGCAATGCTGTATACAATTCACCGAACGCGAATGGCGAAGCATTCGCACCGAATGCATTAAATGTATCCGTATGCAATGGGCTTTCAAGCGTACGCATCTTCAAGCCTTTCATGTCTTCCGGGCTTTCGATCGGTCCTTCGTTATTGGAAACATGGCGGAAACCATTTTCTCCAAAGACCAAGCCTTTCAAGCCGTTACTTTCCAGATCCGCCATCAGTTCTTGCCCCAAATCACCATCCAGCGCTTCATACGCTGCTTCGTTATTGTTGAACAAAAACGGCAAATCAAACACTTGGAATTTATCATTGAATGAAGCCATTGCCGCAACTGCTGGAATGGTCATTTCGATGTTGCCGAGTTGCACCGCTTCAATCGCCTCGCGGTCAGAGCCGTAAAGTTGGCCGTTCGGATACAGTTCCACTGTAATCCGGCCATCCGACTCGGATTCCAGTTTCTCTTTAAAATCGACCGCGGCCACATGAGACGATTGTTCTTCAGGCACTAAATGAGCGAGGCGGATCGTGTACGACTCGCCGTCTCCGTCTTCTCCGCCAGTAGTGTTGCCCTCATCCGGTCTGCCGCAAGCTGCGAGAAATAAAACCAATATAAGTAAAAGTAATCCTGTAATTTTTTTCATAGTTCCTCCTGTGAGATGTATTTCAGCAGCCGGCTCTCGATATTATCGAGGTGGGCAGCCAAGTGTTGTTTCATTAGCTCCAAATTCCCTTGTTCGAGTGCTTCAATGATCGCGCCGTGTTCTTTATGGGCAATGACCGCACTATCAAATACTTTCCGCGACAACAGTAAAAACACTCTGCTGCCTCCCGTATTCACGGCGTGGATCATTTCCCGCAAACGCTGGTTCGGATGGTATTTGTAGAATCCGTCGTGAAACCATTGGTCCCAATCCATGAACAAGGCAAAATCATGGTCTTGTATCGCTTCCCATTGCCGCTCGTGGGCATAGCGTAATTCCTTCAAGACATGCTGTTGATCTGCTTTCGACAACCCTTCAATCCCATAGATTTCGAGCACTCGGCGTAGCTCCATAATCTCTTTGACATCCTGGTGAGTAAACTTTGCGACAAGCGCTGGTTTTGTTTTCCTCAACTCGATAAGCGCATCAACAGCGAGTCTTTTCAACGCCTCACGAAGCGGTGTCCGGCTAATACCCAGTTCCGCTGCCAGCTTTTCTTCCGGCAACTCTTCTCCCGGCTTCAGTTCACCGGTGATGATCATTTTTTTGATGGATTCGTATGCCTGTTCAGCTAATGTCGGCTGTTTGATGATTTTTCTCATGATTCCTCCCTTCCCATCCAAAACTTACATAGTGTATACTGTATACAGGAAGTATAAAATACTCATCTTTGTTTGTAAACATAAATTTTCAGAATTGACGAATAGTTAAACTTTGATTTTCGAACCTACAAAACCCTACACTTCTGAATCATCACTGACGAAAAATATTCCGACTATTGCATAACATTGCATAAAATGAATAGGAGCTGATTGCATGTCCGCTGAAACAACCACCGACTGGATCAAAATAGTATCAAGCCGCCTAGCCGCTGATCAAGTGTCTGTAAGTGAAGGTGAACGCTATCGCCATAGCCATGACGAATCCGACCATTCTGCCGTCGAACCAGAACTAGTGTGCTTCCCGGAAACTACGGAAGACGTACAGGCGATTTTGGAAACAGCTAGACAATTCAAAGTGCCAGTCACCGCTTTTGGTGCAGGATCTGGTCTTGAAGGGCAAGCCATTCCGGTCCAAAAAGGCATTTCACTCAATTTCGAACGAATGAACCAAGTGTTGCATTTTGCACCGGAAGATTTGCTCGTCACCGTTCAGCCAGGGATTACACGTCTGACTTTAAATCAGCGCATCAACCGCCACGGTCTCCAGTTTCCGGTTGACCCAGGTGCCGATGCGACAATCGGCGGCATGGCTGCGACCAACGCCAGCGGCACGACCGCCGTCCGTTACGGGGTGATGCGCGACCAGATTTTGGACATGGAAGTTGTGCTCGCTGACGGCAGCGTCATCCACACCGGCACGAAAGCCAAAAAATCTTCTTCCGGCTATTCTGTCGGCGGCCTGTTCACCGGCTCAGAAGGAACACTCGGCATCATAACGGAAATCACCTTGAAACTGCACGCGATTCCGGAACATACCATCGCCGCCTCATGTACATTCGATACGCCGCGCGAATGTGCAGAAGCTGCGAACAGCGTGCTATTGATGGGCATACCTGTCCAGCGTATGGAATTCGTCGATGCCCCGAGCATCAAAAAAGTAAATGAATACGGTGGATACGGCCTCCCTGAAAAGCATTCCTTATTCTTTGAATTCGCAGGACTTACCCAATCCGCAATCGAAGACGCCCAGATAGCCGAAGAACTTCTAATAGACCAAGGAGCGCAAAACTGGCACGTCGCAGCGGATGCTGAAGAACGCGCCTCCATCTGGAAAGCGCGCCACGAAATGGCGTATGCTTACCGCCACCAGCCAGGTGTCGCCGTTACAGGTGGAGACGTCTGCGTGCCGATTTCCAAATTGCCGGATCTGCTCGAGCATGGGCGAGAGTTGATTGAGACAAGCGGCTTGGAAGGTGGACTGCTCGGCCATATCGGCGATGGCAATTTCCACACCTGCATCGTTTACGACCCTACATCTGTAGAACAAAAAGAATTGGCTTTCGGCATCAATGACCAGCTCGCGTTCCGCGCCATCGAACTCGGCGGCACATGCACGGGTGAACACGGCGTCGGCCTCGGCAAACGCAAATTCCAAGAGACCGAACATGGCGCAGCACTGACATTGTTCAAAAATATGAAGCAAATGCTCGATCCGCATAACATCTTGAATCCAGGCAAGATATTTGAGTAAACACAGCATTCTTGGTATGTGTGACAGTATGAGCCGGAATTGGTGTGCGGAAATGTGCTTGCTTTTTTAAGGCGTCACATCGTATTAGCCGACTCGCTTGGAGCCCCGCTTTCGCAGTGAGCCAGGAAGAAAGACCACCTGTCTCACTGCTGCGCTTCACCCTTGCCGCGGGACGGCTGTTAAATTCCGTTGGTTCTAGCGATTGAAATACTATCTGCTTCTATAACATTCATCCGCTGTTTGGGGAATCGCTTCCCTAGAGGAGTGTAATGGTGGGAATGTAGTGGAATTGGTGCGCGGAAATGCGTATGTGCATGCTTAGGCCTTACATTATATTCAATGCCTCACTTGAGACTGCGTCGAATGGTTTAGAGCTATTTAGATGATACTTACATTCGTTTTATATAGGATGCTTCAAAAATTAAGTAATACCCCCAATGATCTAATAGCCAAAAGGTGTTGGGGTTTCTTCTATAAATGTTTAGCCAGGAAACTTTTCGATGTTCCTTGTGCCTTATTCCTCCGTTGATATTGGTATACTTTATAAATGCAGTCTAGACAGGACGCATTAAGAAGGACGGGATGAAATGAAACAATTAACGCCACTAGGTGGATTTATTTATACATACGCATATCATCCAGACGAGAAAGACTTATGCCAGTTGGAGATGCGCGCTTTTTTCGCAAAGGATACCGAAGAGAAAATCATTAAAAGCACGCGCGGTATAGACCCGAGCAGAAGCCCATTCATCAAGGAGCGGATTGAAGTGTTGTTTGAGGGCGCGGAGCTAGCGGACATTTTGAAACAAGCTGCCGAAGTGGATATGGAAAGTTACACGTTTAAAGTGATTTTCCCGAAAATCAACGGCTTGGCTTTGGGTGATAAAGTAGAGTACGCGGAAAAACGGGAGATTGAACGACAGATTGGCTTTGTTATCACAGGGAAAGCCGATGTTCATAACCCGGATGTCACTTTTGGGCTGATTCCATTTGAGGACCGTTGGTATTTTGGGAAATACCTGCAAAGCGAGTCTGTTTGGTTCAAACATCAGCGAAAACCACGGGAATATTCCACTGCGCTGAGTACAAGAGTGGCGCGAGCTATCGCCAATATTGCGGTTCCAGATCCTGCGGGAGTCAAAGCGATCGATCCGTGCTGTGGCATTGGAACCGTATTGGTCGAAGCATTGTCGATGGGGATCGACATTGTCGGCCGGGACATCAATCCACTCGTCGTTGATGGTTCGCGGGAAAACATCGCGCATTTCGGTTTGTCAGGAACAGTCGACTTAGGCGCGATTGCCGATATTAAACAGCAATACGACGTGGCCATTATTGATATGCCGTATAACCTGTACACGCACGCGACACTCGTTGAACAGCAGGAAATCCTTAAACACGCATTGCCATTCACCGAAAAATTGCTTGTCGTAACCATTGATCCCATCGATTACATGATAGAGGACGCGGGCTTCACGATAACCGACCGCTGCATCGCGAAAAAAGCATTATTTCTGCGGGAAATTTTGGTGTGCGAGAGAACAGATAAATCATCCCTTTCTGTCGCAGAATTACAGGAAGCATAAAATCTAAGACATGGTTGCAAGAACGTAAGCAGATTTTAGAAGTAGCTACAAAAAATCACCTGGACAAATATGTCCGGGTGATTTTTTCTGCCATAGCTCAAAACTAAATTACCTTTTTCATTCCAATTCTTGCACCGCATAAGAAACCATTTCATATCGCTGTTCTACACGAACCACCGTGAACGTTAATCTAAGATCATTTCGGTCCGCCAAATGCTGGATTGGATCGTTTCCTTGATACAGGTTTATCGCATAGTAATCATCGCCCGCTTTCACTTCGATCACGCGGCCATCTGCTAACCCAAAAGGTTCTTCTGTGGTGATTTGCAGCACTTTACCTGTGACTTTAAGCTCTTGAAGCACTTGCAATGTACCAGTTGGCAAAGCGATCGCGTCTCCGAATTTGTTTCGCAATGTGTACTTAGTGTCTCCAGACTTCACGACGTACTGTGCAGAAGTTCGTTGTATTACCCCCGTATCAGGATACAGCGTTAAGATTTGCCCAATCTGAATGAGGTCCGATGTTAAATTGTTAAGTCTCTTGATGCTGTCGATCGAAACGCCTGTCCGTTTGGAAATGGAATACAAGGTATCCCCTTTTACCACCCGATAATTTCTGTTATCCAGATTTTCCTGGTTTCCATACCAAGGCTGGTTTTTGTGAGGAATTGCGATTTTTTGTCCGGCTATTATTTTGCTGCTTGTAGTGAAGTTCGCCGCCATCAGCTGTTCAACTACCAAATCGTACTTTTTCGCAATGCTGTAGAATGTGTCTCCTTTTTGGACAATGTAATAACTGGCCACTTCAGTAGCTGCACTTGGTGTAACCACTGGGCCTGCAACTGCAGCGGACGAGACTAACGCAAACGACATGAGAATTTTGGCCATTCGTTTCTTTCCTTTCGCCGATTGAGGCTCTTCCTTTTTGGCTTGAGGGACGGGTTTCAAATTCATTTTCACCATCTTACCCCCTACTTTCTGGTTTTATTTTTGCTGCTATTAATACTTAAGTTACCCATAACGAAAATTAATAATCATTATTTTGTTATTTTTCTGATAATTTTACAAATTCATAATCGACTACCTACATACAAGAAAAGGATTTATCTATTTACACATAAATATTGACGGTCTCACTCAATCCTTGTTCTTTCAAATGTAAGATGGTTTCTTTTTACCTTCCTGGAAAAAATCTAAAATGCCTTTTTTTCGTCTAAAAAAGAGGATTTTCATCATTGACTGTCTAATGTTATATCAAACAGGCTTTCTAGGTGCTATAGAAGGCAGAGAGTTATCAGGCAGCCCTTACTGTCTGTGCTGTAACTCTCAGTCCAAATACTGGGGGGGTGATCGTTTTTCTTGATGTCTCCTAATTCGAGTGGTGACGGCTCCAAGTTGCAAATTGCTTCAAGTAATAAAAAAAGAGAAACATGAAAAGGGTACTCAGCCTGATTTCGAGAGGGGGCAAACACCATTAACCCGTTTAATCGCTTTTTACTAATTGTCTTCGGAGTAACTGGGTTACTAAGTATATTAGTATTGGCATCGGTCATTTTTGAGATCCCATACATCTCACCGTGGGTTCAGTCTTTTGATGGCACAGAATGGTTCTTTTATACGTTACTTTCCGCGAGTATATTTATCGGCTTCATCTTTCTAATTTTACTTCTATCTGGCCTTTTTTCTCCTACGCCAGAAAAGCAGATTATCATTCGAACGGGTGAGGGCAACATTGAAATTTCCAGAAAAGCAATAGAGTCTGTTGCGCTTCGTTCAGTTAAAGAACTTAGTGGTGTACGAGATCTTCTTGTCCGAGCAACCATTAATCGGAAACAGAACGCAGTGTCGATTATAGTGAGTTGTCAGGTATTCGATCAAACCAAGCTGCCATCTCTAGGCAAACAAATGCAAGAACGCGTAAAAGAAGCCGTAGGAAGTCTGTTAGAGATCCCTGTTGAAAACGTTGAAATTATAATTGGGGAAACCAAAGAGCTCCATAAAAAACAAACGCAGCGTGTCGTGTAAGGGGGAGGCTGATGAAAACATCCGATTATTTGATGCCCTACCGCGGTCGCTTGGCTGGACTGTTAATTGGGGTTATTATTGCGAGTTTATTTCTGACAATCAACGTAGGTCCAACTCTTTTTATCTTGGCATGTGCCGCTACCGGGTACATCATCGGAAAATGGAAAGATGGAAAACTGGATACAACATCGTGGTTTCAGTTTTTGAAAAACAAACGATAAACTAAAACGACAGGAGAAGATAAAAATGAAAGAAACTTTAACAACAACCAACGAGGTAAGCGGCCACAAAAACAAATTAACATTTGAAGAACAGGTTATTAAAAAAATTGCAGGTATTTCTGCGAGTGATATTAACGGGATCTTGTCAATGAGTGGTGGATTTATGAGTGGCATTGCGGATCGTTTTCGTGCTTCTGGAGATATCACAAAGGGAATTGACGTCGAGATTGGCGAAAAGCAAGTAGCACTTGACCTAAAAGTCATTGTGGAATATGGAAAAAGTATTCCGGCTATCTTCGAAGAAACGATTGCCCAAGTCAAAAAATCCATGCTTAACATGACAGGTCTTGATGTAGTGGAATTAAATATGCATGTAGAAGATGTGATGACAAGAGCCGAATTTGAAGAAACAAGTAAATTCGAAGAAAAAAATGCCCCTGAAACCGGAGAAGTGCCAAGAACACTCGAATAACACCTATAATCAGTAAGAAAAAACAAGCGTGTGCCCAGTAAGATGGCGCATGCTTGTTTTTTTTGAATGAACCTAAAGTAACTGGTTTCCTTCTTTGATTTTGAAAGTAACTTAATTACCATTAAGTTACATTCGTTTGAAGTGATATGTTAGCGTTTGAAAGATGATACATAAGTCGACCTATCAGGTTATCCTGCTATTTTGTTTGATTCTAATAGCAGCAGCGACATTTGCAGGAGCCCCATCAGGAACTCGCGTAAAAGAAATGACATCTTTTAATGCGATCCCTTTTTGGTGGGGGATAAAATCTAGTAATATTTCGCCAATAGAAAATAATTTTCCCATTCAGCACATCTACCTTTTTAAAACTTACTCTATTAATAGTCCCACTTTACAGCTTTAAACGCCGCAGAACCGCCTGTTGCAAAAAACCGAATTCCCTTGCTTTTTCTATCCGGAAAAATACGGGAGGTAAACACTTCAGTTCCATCGTTCACAAAAACTTCCACGGATGAAGAATCAACGAACAAATGAAACTTGTGAACATTTCCAACTATATGGCATTTTCTTTCTGTTCCAAACGCGCTTCCGATTACTTTGCCTGATAGCCTGCGGTCCAGTATGACTTTCCCTTGCACCGCATCATATTTGATCACCGTTTTTTTATCCCCTCCCGCGCAGAATTCTATCCCATATTCTAAGGCATCTCCTTGTTCAAACTCACACACAAGTTCATAAGTAACACCAGAAAATCCATCATACCCTTTCTTTTCATTAGAAATTCTATCCGCTGCTTCAGCTTTCTTTTTACGAAGTGACTGAAGTTCCGGCACAGGTTTTTGAATTATTTTTCCACCGTGAACCGATAATTCCCGAGGGAGTGTCAAACAGTGGGCCCATCCATTTATATCGCTAGGATACTCGATTCCAGGCAAACCCATCCAGCCGACTAAAAGACGTCTGCCATTTGGATCCTCCATGGTTTGTGGGGCATAAAAATCAAAACCTCTGTCAAGTTCGATAAAACTTCCATGATTCAATTCTTTTCGTTGCAGATCGATCCTCTCACCCAGCACATAACCCGCTTGGTAAATATTTTGATAAAGGTCCCCAACAGGCTCCAGTCCTTGCGGAGAGAAAACCAAGACACCTTGATTTTCTATTTCAAAATAATCCGGGCATTCCCACATAAAGCCGAAGTCATCCAACTTTGTGGCAAGTTCTCCTTCGAAGTTCCAATCCAACAGGTTAGTTGAACTTAATAAACAGACACATCCTGTTTTATTCGTTCTTTGTGCTCCGATCACCGCGTAAAAACTTTCTGGCTCTTTCCATACTTTCGGATCGCGAAAATGCTCAGTATATCCCGCTGGGACTTTATCAAGAACTGATTCTTCCAATTTAGTAATATTATCCTGGGCATCCATTATTGCTATACATAGATGTGGGTGTCTATCAAAATTCTCATCCCGTGTATTGCCTGTGTATAACAAATATAATTTTCCGTTATGCTCAATGGCACTTCCCGTATATGCTCCATGGCTGTCAAAATAATCGTCTGGTTTAATGGCTATCCCTACATTCTTCCAGTTTACAAGATCTGTTGATTTGGTATGGTACCAATATTTTAAGCCATGAAAAGGTCCTAACGGATGCCATTGATAAAACAGATGATATTCCCCGTTGAAGTAACTGAAACCGTTCGGATCATTGAGAAGCCCAGAAATCGGTTGAATATGAAACGTTTGCCGCCAAGTGCAGCTATTGACCCTTAAAATCAGCTTATCTATCGCTTCTTGGTTGACCTGATCGAGTCGGATGTAACTTTTCCCCAGTGGTAATTCCATTTTATTTATACTCCTTTTGGTAAAAGTAAAATCTTGCCTTGCAACATGTACCAGAAAACTTAATTATCAAAGAAACCCTTTTCCCACCAAAAGCCATTTTTGGAACCGTTCCCAAAAACGGCTTGAAACTTTGCCTATCTTCCTGTCATCTGTGATTCTTAAATCAAGATAACTCAAATACATCATTTAGAATAATTTATGTTGCTCGGTGCTGCTCACGTGGATGTGGCAAGGCAAGTGAAGTCGATGACAGCTTTGCTTGTGGCCTAACAGGGCCCTAACCCGGTTTTTCAGGTTCGTAATATGGTGATACTCGTGCCACTTCGATTAGCTTATACCTCATTATATCATGGGAAATAAGCAATCAGCTTGCCGAACAACCTGGAAAAATACGTTTTTCATAATCGATGAAGGCACCTTATATACAGCTTGAACTACTCCCACTTAAACGCTCAGGCGTTTAAGTGGGAGATTCCTAAGAACACCAACTAGGCAGTCGGTTGCTTGATTAGGCGAGCCCCGCAGTTCCTGCGGTTAGGAGTCGCATGGCCTCACGCTTGATATTGATACTGGCGTTCATATCCCGCTCGTGGTGCGCCGAACAGGACGGGCTGCTTGACGTCTGGATGCTGGTATCCGCAGTTCGAGCACAACTGGCTGGAGGCAAAGGTTTTGCCAACGGCCACGACGTGTTTGCCGTACCAGTTTGCTTTGTATTCGAGCATGCGGCGGAATTCCGACCAGCTAGCTTCACTGATTCCCTTGGCCAATTGGCGGTTTTGGAGCACGGCAACTACCTGCAAATCCTCGATGCCGATCAGGTCGTGGTTTTTGACGATGTCGGTCGAGCATTTGTGCAGGAAATCCGTTCGGGCAGTGGCGATTTTGTCGTAGATCCGCGCCACGTGCCGTTTTTGTTTCTGGTAGTTTTTCGCCTCCAGCAAGGGGCAGTCGCGTTTTCCGGCCAGCTCCCGACGCCTAGCTAGCTTCCTTTGCGCTTTGGCGAGTTTCTTCTCCAGGTTTCGGAAGCTTTGCGGATGTTGATAGACCGTGCCGTCGGACAAAACGGCGAATTGCTTGAGCCCGATATCGATGCCGACTGCCGAACCTGTTTTCGGCAATTCTTGAACTTCGGTTTCCACTAAGAGCGACACGTAATAGCCGCCGCTGGGTTTGCGCCGGACCGTGGCGCTCAGGATGCGTCCGTCGATTTCCCGGCTGTTGGCCACACGGACCCAGCCCAGTTTCGGCAGCTTGATCTTCTGTCCGTCAAGTGCGATATTGCCGTTCGTGAATTTGGTCGTATAAGACTGGACCGGATTCTTCTTGGACTTGAAGCGCGGCTTTTGGTTTTGCTTGTTCCAAAATCGCTTGAACGCATCGTCCAGATGATGGAGGGCAGACTGCAAGGCGATACTGTTGACTTCCTTCAACCAGAGCAGCTCTTTCTTCAGTTGAGTGAGCTGTGCAGAACAGTGGAGGTAGCCTAAGCCTTTCCGGTCTCTTCAAAAGTGGTATTCTAGTGACCCAGGAAGTGATTGAACACAAAGCGGCTACAGCCGATCGTTTTGGCAATGAGCACATGCTGTTTCTTATTGGGATAGAGTCGAAACTTGTACGCTTTGTGGACCATCACAGCAGGCCACCTCCTTACCAGTATTATGACCAGAACACATGTTCTTTTAACCGTGGAAAACGAAAAAAAAGCGATTCATTCCCGACCTACGCAAGGCGTTGAGGTGAGGGTCTTCTCGCTAAAGATGATAAACACTTTCAACTTCGCGCTCTAAAACTTGGCTGGTATTAGAAATTAGCATTTGGTAATTTTACACCCCCAATTGTTCGTCAATCCCCATTAATATTTTAGACGCGGCAAAGGAATCGAGACGAGGAACAATCGTCCCGATAATGTTCGGTTTTTTAGCTTTTAGACTTTGGGCAAAGCTATCGGGTGTGTATCCCGTTTCATTTATAATTCGCGTGATCTTTCTTTTAGTGGAGTCACTGATAGACCCACCATTAAGATATCGCGAAACCACACTTTTTGCTACACTCGCTAAATGGGCTATATCGTCAATTTTTTTTCATACTTCCAACTCCATAAGAATTAAACTATTTATCCTCAGTTTATACAAAACAATAGCAAACAACGCACTTTTTGATGGCGATTTATTCGGCAATATCCTCATAATTCGTTTTCCTGAACACATCTATTATAATTGAAGCGGTTATTCTAAAAACTATTCTAGCTTCGTTTCCGGTCCGCAAATCACTGCTTCCCACCTCTGCTTTGCGATTGCCTCTTGGATTTTTTCCTCATTAGATAAGAACAAGGTGGTGAACCGGTCGCATTGAAAACAAGGAAGGCTTCTTCTGGACCGGCACAAATCCTGTATCGTCCACTAATTTTTGCTCTTCTTCAGAAAAGATCCATTCAATGGAAGGCTGCACGTTCGGATTTTCCGTCCCCGCGGTAACAGCATAAACTTCAGAAGCCAGAGGGAATTTTCCCGAACGGAAATTCAGGATGCTTGGTTCAATGCCATCAACCGATATCAATTTAATTTTGTCATTGCGGACCATCTCGTTCGAATAGAGGCGGAAAGTAAAGCCAATGGCATTTTGTAGTTCCGATAGCTTGCCACTTCTCCACTTCTTCCGAGAAGAAGGTGTCATATGTTAACTTAAAGTTATCTCCTCGCGAATCCCTACATGTTTCCAGTGAACTGCTATCATAAAGGCTCTTTATGCGCTTCTTTTTCTTAATGAAAGCAACAGTTGCGACACAATCGTCAATATAGGCAATTCGATCAACGGGCCAATGACCAATGCTAAGGCGATCAAGGGTTTATCTGGGAAGGCGATGACCGCAATCGCCAAAGAGACGGGCGAATTGCGTGCAATAATGGTAAGGCTCAGGCTCACGGTATCTTCATAGGAAAATTTCATGGCTTTCCCTACCGTTTGCGCTACCCCAAAGTTGATGACGAAGAAAAGCAAAATCGGAATGAATAAAATAGCAATAACCTCAAGATTATTAAGCAGATAATTTCCCTGTGAGGCAAACATTGCCATGATCGCTAATGATAAAAAGAGAATTTGTGTCGCGGAAAAAAAAGGCAAAAGTCTGTCATTCAAGAATGTTTCCTTCTTTCGTAGAGCATAGCGAGTTGCATGCGCCAAGACAAATGGAATAACCAGAACCAATAGAATGCTTTCCCCGATAGTCGATAACGGAATCGCTTCAATCGTACCGGCAAAAATGAACAGGTAGACCGGCAGCAGTACGACCTGCAAAATCAAATTAATCGGCAAGACCGAAGTGGACAAAGGCACATTCCCTTTCGCGATCGAAGTGAACATCAAATACCAGTCGGTACATGGGGTGACCATCAGCATGATGAAGCCGATCCAAAGGGCTGGATGATCCGCAAGAAAGACTGCACCCAGCCCCCATGCCAAAACAGGCGTCCAGACAAAATTGATGATGGTGCTTGTCTTTAAGAACGGTAGGTTTTTAAAGGCGTTCTTTAGATGCTTCAATGGAATTGATAGAAATAATCCGTAAAGCATGAGCAATAAAAATGGAACAATAAAGGACTCGGCATGTTGCTCAAAAAAGGCAAACTGCCCGAAGAAAAGGCCGACGCCTACTGCAAGTAAAATAATAAGAGTTTGAAACTTCTCGAACACATTCATAAGGGCACTCCTTTGAAGAAATATCGGTTCGGAGATTACTGGGTATCAGCCGGTCGACTTTCATCACCTGAAAATAACTTCAATCCGACGATCCCGAAGACAATAAACATCAGGCAAATCATCTTCGCGATATTTTTTTCTTCTCCCAGCATGGCCATCCCGTATATGGCAGTTCCGACGGCTCCAATGCCTACCCATATCGCATAAGCGGTTCCGATAGGGATGGTCCGAGTTGATAATGACAGCAAGTACATACTGACCGCAATGAAGAAAATAGCAAATAAGCTAGGCGCCAATTTAGTAAATCCATTCGTTTTTGGCATCGTCGCAGCGTAGACGATTTCTGCTGCACCCGCACATAGTAGATAAATCCAGCCCATGTTAATGACCTGCTTTCGAAATATAATTTGCACGAATTTTGATGGAAATAGCCAGTATTGCAATAAAGCTAGTAAGAACTAGCGTGTATTAGTGTATATCACCATTCATTCTGATACCATTTTCTTGTTCTGTAACTATATAAAGCTAGTCCCTAAAATAGGCAATCGGTTTTAGAGTTGGAAATTAAATGGATTTTTCATCTCTCTACAAACCCCAGATGTCCCCCATTTTCCTTCACCCCAATTCCTTGACCCTTAACCACGTCTAGTGCATAGAATAGTCCGCCTTTCTTGTTTGAAGCAGGATCGATAGACTTGAAGCAAGAACTGCGAACTTAACAAGTTAGAAAGGGTGACAAGAATGGCAAGTAGGATTTATTTGTTTTTTTATGAATGCGGTTCGAATAGAGAGTGGACAGATTGATGCATCGCGGAACGCATGGCGAGTCTTTACGATATCAAACCGCTTCATAACTCGCTGTACCTTATCAAGACGACCGATGATGTGCAGTTGCTCGAAACGCATCTCATCAGTTGTTTCGAGCGAAAAGATACATATTTTTTGGTCGATATCACTGAACAGCCCCATCAGTATCAGAATCTATTATCAAAAGGGCTATTCAGTTGGATGGATAATATTTAATGCGTTTGGATGACCATCTTTAATCTGAGTTCATCGACAAACGAGTAAAAGGGAGAGAAGTGGCAGTTCAGTTAGCCTCTTCCCTCCCTTCGTTTTTATGCAGCTACCGATAATCCGGGATCTGTAAACTTATTTCTTATTAGACGGATTGTTTAAGAGATTCTTGCGAAAGGTAATAATTATTGCTCAAACTCTATTTAAACTTGTAAAACTTCTACATTTTCTTTCGAAGCAAAGAAATCTTTTAAATCCTCTGTAGAATCCTTATCCATTTGAAACGTTACGCTTTTATGCGGCAATAAGCTCTGGAGGTATCCTTCCCCTTCTTCAGTTACCCAAAGATGGTATTTCCGGTTTTCTTCACTTTTCATCATAAACTCCATAGAAAGCATTGGCCTTGTTGTAAAGACCTCTTGTTCTTTTAATTCTTCTTTACTTTTTATAGCTGTATTTCCTCACCCTCCTCTACATATAAGCGCATTCCTTTTAAGTATAGTAATAATGAACAGGCCGTTTTAATCGTCTTGCTCATTATTATTTACACGTGGGAACCGTTTTATTAAAACCTACCTCTTCCTACTACTTTTTGCTTTGTCGACAATATAGATAATTATCCCTAAAAGAATATACATAAACGCATAACTTATTGAAGCATCTCTAAATGCATCAGGGTGCAATTCTGTAAAAAGACTATTACTCCAAACATAAGCCAAAAGAATTCCCCAAGTTACAAGAAACGTTATCATATATATTAATAATTTTGATTTGATCTTTTTTCTTAAAGTATCAAAAATAAATAATCCACCCACAAGTAAGCTAAGCAGGATAAATCTGCCCAATAAATGAATATACGGTCCTTGTCCTAACTTTGCTGGCCAGAACCCCAGTAGGATTGGTATGGTGTCTAATAAAGTAATAACAGTAAACAGAATGCATACCGTTACAAACTTATTGTTTAAAATTTTTGTATATAGTCCTTGAATTTCACTATCCATATTACCGCTTTTCATTTAGCTCCCTCCCTCAGGTTCAACTAAATCTGATTATGAATATCTTTCAACGAGTAACAGTGCTTGCGGTTAGGAAAGTGGTTATACAAGCTCTTTAAATTCTTTTATTCAACAAAGTTCAGAATTTTTCCTCCTACAAATAGAAAAGCCATGCCCTCCCGTTACTTTTAGCGGAAAGACAAGGCTTATTAATTTTCTTTTTCAACTCCGCTCTATTTGAAATCAGTTGATTCGGAGCCAGCCGCAGTTACATGGGCCAGATCTTTCTTGGATTTGATTTCATTCCTCTAAAATTCCCGGAATAGCAGCAGTCAATCACCCAACCGAACTCGAGATTACCAAATAAAAAAGAAGCCGTATCGTTACAGCTCCTTCTCTTCAAATTTGATTCATAGCCTATATATGAATCAAATTTGGCAGTATTTTATTGATGCTTAGGGGGTTGGATTTTCCAAAAAGTGCCTCCTTTAAGTTGTTCAATCCGTTCTATAAATTGTCCGTGATTCGCGGCATTTCACAAAACATCCGAAATTCCCAACTTCTGCAAACCCTGGCCAACTCTAATTTTAGTGATAGCTCATAGTGTGGTCTAAGATGCGTTAGTATTTGTATGCCCGGGAAACTGATCCTTACCCATTCTTTTTTGAAGGACAATAACAACAGCCCATGGCATCAGAGCCAAAATCCAAGTAATGGAAGGGGTAAAGGTTTCCATGAAAGATACAACTATCAGTGAAGTGAAATTAAGTACTCCATGATATAAAGCAGCAAGAAAAACGCTTTTCGTATTATTGTAAAACCAGGCATAAATATAAGTCTGCCCTATAAGAGTCATGGTGAATCCGGCAAGAGTCATAACTATACCTATCAGCATTCCCGGTACAGATATATTCTCCATCGAAATTATCGTATGATACACTACAAAAGGGTAATGCCAGAAAGCCCAGATCAATCCGAGAACCCAAATATACTTTTCCCCGCCAAAACGCTTCTGCAGCCTGGGAAGAAGAAACCCGCGCCATCCGGGTTCTTCACCGAAACTAATAACGATTTCCCATAATAAAATCAGCAATATAAAAGGAGCAAGTACACTGAATCCTGTGACACTAAAATTAGCAAACGGCGTTAATACTGTGAGGAGAAAAATGACACCTGGAATTAATACAGCTATTAATCCTGCTTTTAAGTACCAATTCAGTCCTATACGAAATTTAAATGTCTGCCCCCTGAGTTCTGCAAGACCTGACCTGCCTGATTCGAACCCCACAACAATGATGGCCGCAATAAGAGGGCCAAATCCTCCTAGAATGAATATCAGCGAAATGAAAATATGGAAAGTATCAGTAAAACCCGTTTGAATTAACTCAGTATACACTTCCTGGACCGGCAAAACATAACCTATATTATATGAAACAATAAGGGCGCTAATCCAGCATAACCACGTAAAACCACAGGCAAGGACTACATAAGCGGTCACGGGATATTTATTGAGAAAGAAACTTAACCACTTCTTCATTACAGCCCCTCCAATCATTCTGAGTTTTTTGCACCAGCCTTTTCTACGGCAGTTAAAGCTAACATAACCTGAATACTCACAATTAAAAGTATGCAATTTACGATCAACATTACTGTCTTTATAACTTGTACTTCATCTTTTCGCCTCATAACTTTGTACTTCTATTTTGCATTACACAGCATCTCTTATAGCGATACGGACAGTCTACGCATGAAACATCGGAAGACGTTATTTCTAGAAATAAATCATCAAACTCAATTGTCGTAATTTCATCAATTCCACATTCACTCAGTTCGCCAAAATACTTTATACTCCTTTTTAATAACTTCTACTACTCTTTAAAAGCGTTCGTAAAAGTACACTTATACAGAATAAAAAGAAGAGAAGATCGGCTTTAATGAACTGAACCCCAACTGTTAGACACTTTAAAAAAGTGATTACCATTTGAGGCTTTTTCTGTTTTCAGACCCCGATATACTAAATTTAGCTAACTTGGACGGGAGAAGATCACATAAGTAAAATCATTTTCAACGAACACCAACAACGGGTCTTGGAGGCGAATCCACATGTCGCTTCCGTATCTGATCGGGCGATTCAGTACACACCAGAATTCAAAATCCATGCTGTGAAGGAGAACCTTGCGGGCAAAGGTCCTGCCCGAATCTTCAGTGAATGTGGGTTTGATTTAACTGTTATTGGGTCCAAAAAAGCGAATTCATCTTTGAACCGTTGGTGGACAACGTTTCAAACTTATGGAGAAGAAGGATTCTTTGAAGAGCGCCGCGGAAAAGGCAGTACCGGCCGACCATCCACCAAGGATCTCTCTGCGGAGAAAAAGCTGGAGAAGGCGGAAGCCCGCATCAAATACCTAGAAGCGGAAAATAAGTTGCTAAAAAAGCTCGAGGCGCTCGAGAGGCTGGCGAAGAAACGCAGCTGACCCCAATGGAAAAATATAAAGCAATCAATGAGGTGGTCCGCAGATTTCAATTGAAGAATTTGGTGAAAACCCTTCGTCGCACAGCGAATGTCAGCCGCAGGGGCAATTGCATCAACAACGCCCCTATCGAATTGTTTTTTGGCCACTTTAAAGATGATCTAGATTTTCGACAAGCAACCAGTCTCGCCGAACTGAAAGGGCTGGTGGATGATTACATGGAGCATTTCAACGGAACACACAAGCAATGGAATTTAAAAAAGATGACTCCGGTACAATACCGAAATCATCTCATCGCAGCCTAGCTGCAGGGTGCTTTTATTAAACTGTCCATTAAATGGGGGCTCAGTTCAAAGAGATCTTCTCCTTTTTTACGTACTAGGTAACTCATCTATTGCTCTACTTTATTTAAATCGAGGGGTTTAGTTTCTATAAAAACAACAGAAGACACTCTATCATCATGCTCATGAGCGTGATGATCTTCTAAAAAATGAGAACATCGGCAAAAACAATTTGCTCCTGAGCCTCATCATTTCCGTCCAGATGCTTTGTAACATGTTTACTATCTACAACAGTGATAATGCTGTCTACTTGGAACTTTTGTGAAAGCAATTCATCCATGAAGAAAGTTTGAGCCACTAGGCTGGGTCAGCTAAGCCCGTAGTTTCAATTAAGACACGATCAAATTTCACTTTCCTGGTGGAAACCACCGGCTTGGTACACGACGGACCGGTCGGCGAAGAATTAGCCGACCAACGGTTTATCCAGCGTCTGCCGGAAGACAGAACCAACATCCCCTGAGATTTCACCTACCGGCTCGATACGTCTTAATCGCGATTGAAGAAACGCCACTGCGTTGTCTTCTTCACTGACCATGAAGGACAGGAAATCCGGGTCGTCACGAGCCTGCGCCATGTTTCGGCCGAAGCCGTCGCGGCGATGTACAAAACTCGGTGGGGCATCGAATCGTTTTTTCGCTGGATCAAACAAAACTTGAATGTACCGAAGTTATTCCGCCAAACGCCGAATGCCGTCTATAATCAACTTTTTGCGGCATTGATCGCTTATGTGCTGGTACAATGGCTATATCAAAAGACAAAGCCAGCCATGCGGAAGCCGTCCTTATCGCTCGTGGCTTTTCAGCGCACGATATTGAACAGCACTTTTCCCCTGATTTGGCTGGATCCCTTGACGACGTTTCTGCACGAGCATTTTGCGCGCAGCAGGAGAATTCTGTCATTCATTGGTTAATCAACACCCCGTGTTATAATAATCTAAATAAGATAGAGGAGGAATTCAAGATGCTACCAACAAATTTGACAAAAGCGTTAAACGATCAATTCAATAACGAACTTCAGGCGGCGCATGCGTACACAGCGATGGCGTCATACTTTTCAGGAAAAGGGTACCATGGATTTGCCAATTTCTATTTAATCCAATCAAGAGAAGAACATGTTCACGCGATGAAATTCTATCAATATCTGGTGACGATGAATGAACAGCCTGTACTCCAGGCGTTAACAGAACCTAAAAACCATTATACAAATGCCCTGGATGTCATGGAAGCTTCACTTGCGCAGGAGAAGTCAGTGACTGCAAACATATATACACTGGTAACCTTGGCGGATGAACTGCAGGAACATGCCACGTTATCATTTTTGGATTGGTTTATTGAAGAACAAATGGAAGAAGAAAAAATGTTCCGAGATATTATCATTCGCTTAAAAGGCATCGAAGAAGGCGGCGAGTATTTCCTGAAAATGGACGACGAGTTTGCTGCAAGAAAACTGGAAGAATAATACGGGCGAAATCAAACAGCACACGGCTGAGATTGTGTGCTGTTTGTTGTATGGAAAGAGGTGATGGACTATAAACCTTCTATATATTTTAACAACATCAGTTTCTCGATTGGCGATGTGCATATCCTGAAGGAAGTGACCGGCTCTTTTCCATAGGGTAAAATCACCACACTTGTTGGCCCATCGGGAGCCGGGAAAACGACCTTATTAACATTATGCAATGCGCTGTTGTCCCCAAGTAGAGGTGAACTGTACATTAAATCGACGAGTAAGAGCCGGTGGAACTGCGCCGGAAAGTTGGATAGGCTACACTTTTTTGGACAGAAAAATGAAGGGGGCGTAAGCTAAAACAAAATCAATCCCCGAAGAGGAGTACTTATTATGCCCCAAGATCGTCGCGCTTTTTCGCGTGAATTCAAGCAACAGATGGTCGATTTAGTCGAAAACGGCAAAAGCAAAAAGGAAATCATTCGAGAATATCACGTTGGCTCGTCCTCGCTCGATCGTTGGATCGCTCAGGCCCATCGTTCCGATTCGTTCATTGAAAAAGAGAATCGCACAACTGAACAACAAAAGTTGATCGACTACAAAAAACGCGTTCAACAACTGGAGATGGAAGTCGATATTTTAAAGCAAACCGCGCTGATCATGGGACAAAAATAGAGATTATCCAAAAGAATCAGGATCGCTATTCGGTATCAGCAATGTGCAAAGTCCTCGGAATCAGCCGCAGTAATTTCTATTACGGAACGACGACTGCGGTCGTAAATCAACAAAAGAAAACCGATGAAGAACAGACATTAAAAAAGAAAATCTCTGCGATCTTCCGCCAGCGCCAATGCCCACCCATACCGCATAAGCGGTTCCAACAGGGATCTCGTCCGAGTGGATAAAGAGAGTAAGTACATACTTGACCGTAATGAAGAAGACACAAAACAAGCTTGGTCCCAGTTTCGTGAATCCATCCGTTCTTGGCATCATTGCGGCATAAACGATTTCGGCTGCACCCGCAAATAGCACAAAAATTACTTCCATAGAAAAAAGCGAGAATTTTATGTCGTCCTCACTCTTCCGATAACATGACGATATGTAACCTGTTTTTTGAAAATATTTAATCAGAAAAATTTTATTGCATACTGATTGTTTCTTTGTTTTTCAGAGAATCTATTTAGCGCTTATATTTAGCCAAGAAAGGGACGATGCCAATACATTGGCATCGTCCCTCCGGATTTATTGTTAGTTTTTGATCTTTTCTCCGTTTTTTATTGCTTTTTTCTATCACGCGTGTTGATTAACCAGAATAATCCAAATCAATACAAAAAGAGACACCTTTCTTGTAGACTGTAAGTGCGAACCAACAACTACAGGAAGAGGTGTCCCTTATGAAACAGAATACCATGTTCCCGAACTTGATTCAAAAGTTGATTACAGATGAAGAAGTGGCCACGCTCACGGAGCTCATCGGCTACGAAGACACCGCGCGGAAGCTCACTATCGGGTATCAAGCTTCATGTCAACTATACACCCGAAACCAGTATGCCGCTAGACGTGGTTGAAACCACCGGTCTGGTACACGATGGACCGGTCGGTGAACGCTTGGCCGACCGCCGGTTTATCCTGGTGCAGGACCGGGCGTATTTCAACATCAAACGCATTGACCGGTTCGTATCGGATCACCAGGATTTTGTCATCCGAGTGAAAGAGAATGTGGAACTGTCGACCATCAAATCGCTGCAGCGCCTGCCAGAGAAAGGGTCCAATGTTAGCCGTGACTTCACCTGCCGGCTGGGAACGCCTCAATCGCGCTCAACGAAACGACACCGCATGGTCTTTTTCACGGATCATGAAGGACACGAAATTCGGGTCGTCACCAATCTTCTCAACCTGTCAGCTGAGACCAGCGCTCAAATCTACAAAGCGCGTTTGGGGCATCGAATCCTTTTTCCGCTGGATCAAACAGAACCTGAATGTGCCGAAGTTATTCGGCCAAACGCCCAATGCCGTCTATAATCAACTGTTTGCGGCATTGATCACTTATGTGCTGGTGCAGTGGCTCTATCAAAAAACAAAGTTGACCATCCCTACGCCTGCCTTGTCGCTTTTAGCCTCCCAGCGCACACTGTTGACTGGCACCTTGTCCTTGATTTGGCTGGATGCCCTGACGACATTTCTGTACGAGTATTTTGCGCTCAACAGGAGCAGTCTGTCATTTATTGGTTAATCAACACACGTGATAACCAATAATAATTACTCATATTTCAATCGATTCGTTGACCTCCAAAAGAGCACAATTAACCCCCATTTTTCTTACCTCATCATAAAAATAAATCTCATCAGCAGGATTTGCATTCTTTTTATGGAAAGCAGAGCAGTTATAGTGGCACGGAATAACTAATTTAGGTTTAATCATTTCAACTGTTTCCAGTGCTTCATCTTCATCCATAGTGTTATGTACTTTTCCGCCACCTATTGGGGTCATTAAAATATCTGGGGAATTGATTGTTTTCCATTCTTCTCTATGGATAAGTGTGTCACCTAAATTGATTATCACTTTGCTGTCCAATCGAATTTCAAAACCGATAGAACCCCATCCAATTCTTTCTTTAGGACCGGGCTTTAGTGTTTTAGAAAACGGTCCTAGCTTAATAGTTAGGGGTCCATGAGCGGTTTTCACCCCGGTTATGTCCATGTCGTCCACCTTTATAGTTTCAAAAGGAGCTATAGTATGTAAATTATCAACTTCTGTAGTAAAGGCCAGTCCTCTATTCCTGGGTCCTAATAGCAATGGTTTACCGTCTATTTCTTGTATCATTGTTTTGTTGCATATAATGGACGCACTTGATTTTTCAGCTATCCTGTCTGCATACCAGTAATGATCTGGATCGCCATGTGTTACGAATATATGAGTGATGTCATCCCATTCCGATAGTGGGATAAGACTTTTCAACCATCCTTTAAAGAAATACAGACCACCACCAGGGTCAATAACAATTTTCTTATCTTTGGATTTGACTACAAACGTATTATATCCATAGAAAGTTATGTTCATTATTTTACTCCTTCACAAAGTCCTTTTAAGTGATTCCTCCTATTCCACTCGAGCATTTTGCGCGCAGCAGGAGTGGTCTGTCATTTATTGGTTAATCAACACACGTGTTTTTCTATAATAGCAACTTAACAACCCAGCCAGCAGAAAGGCGCCATCATGCCACCTAACTAAATAAGGCAGGACTTCCTTCTAAAGCCCGGCAACTGTTCTGGTTCTATGAAACATCTTCTCAACTGCTTTGTAATTCTCATAGCATTCTCTCCTGTAGCGTCCTTCCAAAAAACCTCGAAGTGCTTCTTGCCCGATTGAAAATCGGCTCTCCAAAGTTTCCGAAGAATCGCCTTTGCTGTGGTAAAGATACAGCATCGTATAGACATCCTCACCTCGGAATTTAGCCAAGTATTTGCCGGATGGCATCTGGGGTCTCCCCTTTTTCAATGGCATCCCATTTTTTCTTCAATTGCTTATACAATTTGTACCCGGCGATGTATTCCTCGTAGTAGCACATATTCCAACTGAATGTATCTTTCACTTTCGCAGATTGATATTTTTCCATGAGCTATTCCTCCTCGAATCGTCTGTTTAAGAACTTGGATTTATTTCTTTTGTGCCGACTACTTGAATTCCTCATAAGTTTCCGTGCAGCAAGCGCACATCTGTATCTAGGAGATATTCTATGAACCAGTGCCTATATACCTTTGAGAATTTTTTCTTTCTCTTCTTTGTATTGTTTATAGCCTCGGATAAACTCCTTGTACGATTGCAGACGCCGCTTATTCACATGCGCCATTTTCACAGGATTCTTTACCCCAACACCCATTCTGTCCACCTCCCTTTTCCTATTGCCGCGCGAATGGCTCAGCAATAAATCATTGTCTTTTGATAGCTGCCGGCAGCTTCCGTTCAGCAATTCTCCAAGCTTTGTTCCAACTCCTGCCACGGAAGGAACATCTCCCGATTGGCCTTCACGTAATAAGGAATAATGCCATACAGTTCGTTCGGACACCTTTTGGACAGTTGCAGTAAATGCCGAAAAACTTGTTCAGACACCTCGTATTTCTCCATGCAATTTGGCATTGTCTTCACTTTTTCAGTTGCGTGGTCCATCCCCAGATCATCGATTTGGACCCAAAATGTATCAACTTGCGTCTGTTTCTCCCGGCCCGTGAAAGAAGTGATTTCACGCGCCAGCCTGGCGAACAAAGTAATGGAGGTTAACCCATTTCCCATGTGTACATCTTTGGATTTGAGAAAGAAATAAGTGACTGATTTCTGAGGAATGGACTGTTTTTGCACCATCTTCTTGATTCTCCTTTCCCTTTTTCAGTTAGATTCTTTATGAAAACGAAATCGATCCGTCCAGCAAGCTGATTTCGGATTGCTGGAACCATTGTTGTGACGGGGGTATTTTTCCTGTTGCTTCCCTATCCAATGGTTCTGGCAGTCTGCGGGTAGTTAGAATGGAATGGTTGTACAATCTTATTTAATAATGGTTTAAATTCTCACATACAGTTCTACCATCAATTTTTTCTGATTTCCTTATGATTTGGCCTTTTTCATACATCGAGCGAGCTGTCTTTTTAGAAAGGGTTTTCTTGCATTTGTTGTCCATGAAGCCGATAGAAAACCATGTTCCCTCGGCAGTTTGAACAAAGTCTAGCAGCTTAAAATCCACTTCTTTTACTAACATGTCGGTTACCTCCCGTTTCATAATCATCTTATCCAGTCGCTGGTTCAGGCGCCTTCTCTTGCAGACATTTTTCTTTTCGGCATATTCTTCAAACACAAGCATCTGCACTCTTTCTTGCAGGCCAATAGTGCATAGCTGCAGATCATCGGGTAATCAAGAGGTTCTTGTAATGACTGGAACTTGCTGTTCAAGAACCAGCAGCGCCTCATAAAGACGTCCTGCAAAATGTTCAGCGGGTTCAAGCGATTCGAGTTCCAGACAGCACAATCCATGTTCCAGCGTCATCACCTGCTGCAAGTAGTTTGCCGGAAATAAGAAGGCCTGTTGTTTGAGCGCTGACGTGATAATGGGAACTTCTTCAGGCAGCAGGAAAACTTCAGCCATGTTAACAGCAGACCTGCCTTCTAAAATTCCATAAAAGGATACATCTATATTCAGTGAACAGCAAAAACCGGATGTGCGGTTCTCCAGTTTGACTGCTCGTTTCTTCCTGAAACTCCATATTCCCGAAGTCCATTCAACTTCTGTGTTCATTAACTGGCTTATTTCCGCTGCTGCCTGTGCCAATGAATCTGTTCCTGCCACTTAGACCACTTCTTTCTCTATTAACTGTGCAAAATTGATAATCGGCGCATCTTTCTATAAATCGACATAAGTTCGGCTAAGCAGAATGGCTTTTTGAACGAATCTTTTTAGCGAATGCCGGATCAGTCGATAAAAGGGTCTGGGTTTCTGAACCTTCATCTCCCAGATAAAAAGCGCGTAAATATCCAAACAATTAAGATATATACCTAATACTTTACACCTACTACTTTAAACCTACACTATCCATGTATTTTGTGCTGTGACATTTCTCACACAAGAGGATTTTTTGAAAAATTGAAAACTTCGGATAAAAAAGTCATCCTCATGCTCATAGGCAAGCTCTTCTGCAAATCGATTTTGCATCAATAGATCGGGCAGTTTTCACAATTTGTTTCTGACTTTTAATGCTCACTATCTTGAACAAGGAGTTTTTCTTCACTCAAGGTCAAAAGTCCACTCTTTTTCAAATCATTCAGCATCCGGTTGACCACTTTCCTCGTCATTCCGCAAATGTTCGCCAGGTCCTAATTGGTGAGCATGCGATCAATCTAAAGTGCAAAGCGTATGTTCTGCTAAGCTGGATCAGAGATAGCGAATCTTCGGTTCACTGTTTTTTAAGTTGTTGTCATTTCTCAACATGTTAGACCTTCGCTGTTTTAGTGCACAGCGCAGCTTTTTCCATTTTGTATTGTTTGTAGCCGCTGATATATTCCTCGTACATTTGCAAATAGCTTTTAGTTTGGTTATCCATTGTTGTTTCTTCCTTTAAAATAGTAGTCATCTGATTCATCCTCCTCGGTATTGTTCTTTACACTCATTAGTCACATAGTTGGCAGGGGAGAAGAGCAATTATTCCGAATTCTGATTTGATTAAAAAAACGTAGCTAACTATAAATTTCGCTTGTGCCTGCTTTGGCAGTTTAGGATGCGATTTCAGGTAATGAATTCCTTGTGCGGGGATTTCCGGTGATAGGGCGTGATGTAAAAGAGTTCTTCAGGACAACTCTTGGATAAACGACATAAGCTATAGAAGACACTTTGTGTGAGTTCGTATCGCTGCTTGCAATCCGGTAATGCTCTTACTTTTTCAGATGCGTGTCCCAACATCACATCATCTACGTCCACCCATACCGACTGAACCTGGGTCTGTACCTTCCCTTCTTTTCTAAAGGAAGTTTCTCTTGTCAGGCGAACAAAGAAAGTGAGAAAAGCCGATCCATTTTCCACATGCACATCTTTGGATCTGAAAAAATAATAGCCAACCGATTTTTGAGGCAATTGCTCCATCGTTTCCATTTTCACTTCCCCCTCTTAAATCAACTCTTATCCCACGTTCCTCTGCTCATTTCTTTATCCCAGTGCACAGAGCGCTTCGGAAAGGCGTTCAGCAAAATCTTCGAAAGGCTCCTGGGATTTTAATCGAATGCAAGACATGCCGTGCTCCATTGACAGGTGCTGCGAATAACTGACGGGCAATAAAATAGGGTGCTGTATCAATGCCTCTGTAAAAAGTGGCAGTTCTTCGGGAAGAAGAAAGACTTCAGCTTCATTAACAGCTTCCCGGCCATCACGAAATATTTTGAAGGAAACCGCGAGGTCCAGTGACCAGCCAACACACATACCGGGGCTCTTGTGCACTTCGATCATCCGTTTCTTAAGCTGCCAAAATTCTGTATTTACTTCCACTTCTGTGCCCATAAATCCGTTTACTTTCTCAGCCGTTAATGCCAGTGAGTTTGTTTCTGTCACTCTAACCACTCCTTCTGCTCTCTTTCACTAAAGTTGTTGGCATGCTGATCGGTTTACTGCGATTCCCCATAACTAGTGCATTCCAAAGAGCTGATCTCCTTCAATGAAAGAAAGCGAGTAAACTTTCAACTTTTAACTTAAGTGGCTTTCTTTTGTTAACGAATAATGGAAATTCAGCCGAACGATCATTCAAATAATGCGATAGATGGTATTTACTTGCAGCTTTATAAGATGAATATTTTTACCTGTTTTAAGCTAAAAAATGCTATTAATATTCCATTTACTAATACAATAAACCTATAGTATAACCTTGAATATGTAAAGTATTTTAGAATATTTTAATAATTCAGATTTTTTATTTGTTTTTCTCATATACTTTCACTCGGAATGAACACAGATTCAGTCAAACGAAAAAGAAGATGCCGGATCTGTCGCATCTTCTTCGCTTTTAACACTCAATGGATCAGATCTCGTTTCGTCAATGGTTGCTGCAGGGTGATAAGTTTCCCGTTTCCATTTAGTTTGAAGCAGAATGGATTACAAATTAACGGGTAGAACGATGCACCTTTTTGCTGGCCCAATTATCGTTGCGCCTAATGAAAAAAACTGATGTTTATGCAAAATAACTATTAAAGTAATAGTTTGAAATAGAAAAGCGATGTGTCAAAAATGGTTGCACCAGTCGCCAGAGATCTTCATCACTAAAAGATCCACACCGTGTTATTTTACTGAAGAACGACCCTAACGCATTGGCGTTGATTATTGCATTGTAAATGAGCCACTCGTGCGGAAAAAGGAGCCACCATTTACACAGCCCCAAACCATTTTTTTTGTGAACGTAAACACATATTGTTTTTCCTGGCAATGCAAGGGGAACAGATGTATAGATCCCGTACACGACATACAGGTCAAACATTGGTCAGGAGGGTTATGATGTCGGCAGAGATGGTTGGGTTTAGCATACTACTGATTGGTATTTTATTGTTAATAGGGAAATGGATTCGTGTAAGTTTTTCCGTTTTTCAAAAATATTTTCTGCCAAGTTCTATTATCGCTGGGTTTATCGGCTTATTTTTGGGCCCTGAAGTATTAGGAGCCTTGATCAGTTTCTTCACGGATGGTTTAACATCTCCTGTTTCAAATGGACTTTTTCCGGAGGACGTGCTCGAATCATGGTCTACTTTCCCGGGTTTGTTGATCAGCGTCATTTTTGCAAGCTTGTTTTTAGGGAAAAAGATTCCCAAAATAAAAGATATCTGGCTGTTGGCTGGCCCCCAAGTTTCGTTTGGCCAATCAGTGGCTTGGGGGCAGTATGTCTTTGGTCTTCTTTTGGCACTACTCGTACTAGCCCCCTTCTTCGGCATAAATCCGATGGCTGGAGCATTAATCGAAATAGGGTTTGAAGGCGGACACGGAACAAGTGCCGGTTTGGCGAGCACTTTTCAAGAACTGGGATTCAGCGAAGGCGCTGATCTTGCCATCGGATTAGCTACTGTGGGGGTTGTTTCAGGAGTTGTATGCGGAATCATTTTAATCAATTGGGGCGTCAAAAAAGACAAAGCGATGATTTTAGATAACACGAACGATCTTCCGGAAAACAAACTTCGAGGCATTATAGAACCCGAAGACCGTCCGATTGCAGGAAAAATGACGACAGAACCACAGTCGATTGAACCTCTTGCTTTCCATATCTCAGTAGTGGGAGTCGCCATTCTGATCGGTAAGATTCTGTTGGAAGGGCTTATCTATTTAGAATCTGCCACTTGGGGATCATGGACTGAAATTGAAATTATGCCTTTTTTACCTTTGTTTCCCTTAGCGATGATTGGCGGTGTCCTGCTGCAACTTTTTTTGGATAGATATGATAAGTACAAACTCGTCAACCGGAAAATGGTGCTCCGGATACAAGGGCTTGCTTTGGATTTCTTGATTGTCAGCGCACTGGCCACTTTATCTTTAACAGTTATCGGAGACAATCTGATCCCATTTTTACTGTTGGCTGCGACAGGAATTGCCTGGAATACCCTAGCGTTTGTCTTTTTAGCCCCCCGCATGATTCCGGAGTACTGGTTCGAGCGCGGAATTGGGGATTACGGACAGTCCATGGGAATGACTGCCGCAGGTTTGATGCTCATTCGAATTGCTGACTCGAAAGACGAATCCAAAGCATTGGAAGCATTCGGCTATAAACAATTGATGTTTGAGCCGATCGTAGGAGGCGGATTATTCACTGCGGCTTCCCTTCCCCTCATTGCACAGTTTGGTATTATACCTGTCTTAATCTTTTGTTCAGTCCTTATGCTTAGCTGGGTTGGAATCGGCTTATTTTATTTCGGAAAAAAATAATGCCCCTCCAAAATTCAATTCTGTACAGAATATCTCAAAGAGAATTTTCTATTTATTACGTCTTTCACGATGGCCTACTTGGTTTCACTTGAATACATGTTTTTGCCCATGCAAAAACATCTCCGAATATACTAAGTGAAAATTGATAAAGCAAGGGGGATTTGGAAATATAACCGTTCGTAAAAGTACCTTCCCAAACAAAAAAGAAGAGAAGATGTGCCGTGATCAGTCTCTTCTCTCCTTTTAAATTCAAGCACCTTCTGTTAATCGGTCATCTGTTAACTAATTGAATCAATTCTATAATCTTGGAATTCTATTTAGCCAGAGCAATAGTTTAGAGATTTTAAAGCATTCCAAGTTACTTCCCGCCCTGTATATCATCGAGTTTATTTTCGATAATTACAAAATCTCCGTTTATATCTACAGAATGTAAACCCAGCCTTTCATTTGTATCCTTTAAGCTGCTAGGCTCTTTATTGGATTATTAAAACCTGCTCAGCAAGCTTTTCTGTATTCTTACAAATCCATTCTTGTAGATGCTTTCTTTCTTTAAATCCAGGCTTTTGGAACGCTTTCCATAAGAGACTTCAGTTAAAGCGGTATTCTCTAGTTTTTTTCTAAAAATTTCTTGAATTCTTCATTCATATTTACATAGCCGATAGCTGTTTTAGATATCATTCCATTCATAAACAAAACTATTGGACCTTCGAATTTTTCTATTTGCTTAAACCTGATTAGATTCTCATCGATATATTCAATGATAAATTCATGAATACCTCTATATCCAATAAGCAAAGATCCTCCACCCCAAACTACTTTCTTACCATCCTCTATTTCAAAAACAGTGGGTTTAAAATTCATTTCTTTAAGACCAGGTGATTTTACTTTTATCATCATTTTATTTCCAACCTTTAATTCACCCTTTGCCACAGGAATAAAAGAATTCCATTGTGTCCAAGATTCAAAATCTACAAGTGCATTCCATGCTTTATCAACAGTAGTATTAATTTCTACCCAAGACTCTAAAATTCTAGTTAAGCGATATCTTTTCAAGATTATTTCACTTGTTTTCCCAATTTTTAAATTTTTCACTTCCATAATTTTTACCCCCTCTTTTACTTATTGTGTTATAAATCTATTACAAAAAGTTTTGCAAGCCCATATAAAGAAACCCTTATTTCTTTATATTCGAGAATTCCGAATGTTTTTTGATTTTTTGTTTTATTATAGATTATCATCTCCTGAAAATGCTTATTAATTGATTATTAAAATTCCTGTGTTCCTGTTAAAATCCGTTCGTAAAAGTACACCCTTACGAACACTCGAAAATAGCTCAATAAGACGAAAAAGAACATTCGTAAATGTGTAAAAAACACTTTACGAACGTTCGCTTTATTGAAGACAGATTTACGAACGCTTTTTAGATTTAAATAGACAAAAACCGCTGACAAATTCTCAGCGGCTTTTTGCATTTATTCATATAGAAGGAAACCTACATCCACCAACTCCACGAAACGATCAGCGCGATAACCGAGACGACGATCGACGCGATGACTGATAGCGATCGTTCTCTTCTGGCGAGCATCGCGAGAACTCCGGCAAACAGCGCCACCAGAAACGACGCGACAGAAGCCAAGACCAACAGCGATAACAGCAAATTATCGGACATTTCTCCTTCAAACGTCAACGGCAATTCCTGAAACGCACCAGCAATCGCGATAACTAGAACTAATAGCAGCGGAACAACTGTGAAGACAACTGAAATATTGCCTAACTTGGATATGGGCCATACTCTCATATCAGCCTCCGCCTTTCTCGTTCCTTTTTTGCTTACTGCTTAGTCTATTCCACCTAGCGCGCTCATTTCCTGCCAGATCAATTGTAAAAAATGTTAAAACCCAAGGCGGTTGCGCACCTCCGCCGTATAGTTCTGGCTGACTGGAATCGTCGAGCCATCACGCAAGGTCAGCACATAGTTCGACGCGACATCTTTTGCAATCTCTTCTATATAATGTACGTTCACTATATACGAACGATGCACCGACAAAAAGTAATCCGGCAACCGCTCCTTTAAGTTCTTCAGGGTATGGCTGGAACAATACGAATCTTCGTCTGCATAAAACCATGTCTTTTTTTGGCTGCTTTCGATATGTGAGACTTGCTTGATTGGAATCGGCCGCCACGTTTCATCCTGCTTGCCCGTCAGGAACGCCAGCGGTTTTTTCGGCCCCACCACATAATCCGGCGGCAGCGTAATGACAAGCACTGCTTCTTTGTCATCGATGTTAATCGGATACCCGATTCCGTAATAAGCCGAACCCAGCACAGCTTGTTCGACATACATCTCGACTTTGCGCCCTTCCTTGGCTACACGTGCAGCAATCGTTCCGGACGATACCGGCTGTCCTTCTTTAATAGA
Source organism: Planococcus sp. ISL-109 (assembly GCF_018613655.1). Classification (GTDB taxonomy): domain Bacteria; phylum Bacillota; class Bacilli; order Bacillales_A; family Planococcaceae; genus Planococcus. The sequence continues at coordinate 101,135 of NZ_JAGGPW010000004.1, read as the reverse complement.
GAGATCATGTACGCCTGCCTTGTAATAAATGTACTGATTATCCGCCGCAACTGCGATCGATGCCTCTTTCGGAATCCAATCCCCAATAATGAATCCCATCTGTTCCAATACAGTGTTCCCCATCCCCTAGTCCCCTTTCAATTGCGTTCGTCTGAATATTCCGGCTTTCGTCTCATTATACCGTTTCCTGTCATTTTTTCAAGACAATATCGCGGTTCTGTTATATATTAATATACATCAAAACAAACTGTATTAATACAGTTACTGTTTTCTTAAAAACTTCTACTTTGAAAGGGATGGTTAGATTGGTAAACAAACAACAGCAAATCGAAAAATTGAACAAAACGTGGCAGGAAGATAAAAGATGGGAAAACATCGAACGTCCATACACTGCAGAGGACGTAGTAAAGCTTCGTGGTTCGGTCTTGATCGAGCACACACTCGCACAGCGCGGAGCTGAACGCCTCTACCGCCAGATCAATGAGATGCCGTTTGTAAATGCTTTAGGTGCACTTACCGGTAACCAGGCCATTCAGCAAGTGAAAGCTGGACTTCAAGCGATTTACTTGAGCGGCTGGCAAGTAGCAGCGGATGCTAACTCCGCAGGGCAGATGTACCCTGACCAAAGCTTGTACCCGGTAAACTCGGTTCCTGATGTTGTACGTAAAATCAACCGCGCACTTCAACGTGCAGACCAAATCGATAGCGTAGAAAACACAGAAGGCTTTGACTGGTTCGCACCAATCGTCGCAGATGCAGAAGCAGGCTTCGGCGGACCGCTAAACGTATACGAATTGATGAAATCAATGATCGAAGCTGGCGCAGCTGGCGTTCACTTTGAAGATCAGCTCGCTTCCGAGAAAAAATGTGGCCACTTAGGCGGGAAAGTATTGCTGCCGACACAAAACGCAGTAAAAAACCTTGTCTCTGCTAGACTTGCAGCTGACGTAATGGGCGTACCGACACTCATTATCGCCCGTACAGATGCTGACGCAGCAGACTTGATCACAAGCGATATCGATGAGCGCGATCATCAGTTCATCACTGGCGAACGCACACCGGAAGGATTCTACCGCACAAACCCAGGCATCGACCAGGCAATCGCCCGCGGCCTTGCTTACGCACCATATGCTGACTTGATCTGGTGTGAAACTTCCCACCCGAACTTGGAAGAAGCACAGCAATTCGCGGATGCGATCCATGCACAGTTCCCTGGCAAGATGCTCGCTTATAACTGCTCGCCTTCATTCAACTGGGCAGCGAAGCTTGACGAAGAAACAATCGCAAAATACCAAGTCGAGCTCGGCAAAATGGGCTATAAATTCCAATTCGTTACACTTGCAGGTTTCCATGCATTGAACCACAGCATGTTCGAACTTGCTCACGACTACAAAGACAACGGCATGGCTGCTTACTCGAAACTTCAGCAAGCTGAATTTGCAAGCGAATCGAAAGGCTACACAGCAACTCGCCACCAGCGCGAAGTTGGTACTAGCTACTTCGATGAGATCTCGCAAATCGTATCCGGCGGAACAAGCTCAACGACTGCGATGCAAGGTTCTACTGAAACTGATCAATTCCAAAAGACGAAAGGATGATTTGATTGCTGACGAAATCGAATGTACAGATTATAGGTGAAGACATTCCAGGCATGGAGGAAATTTTGACTCCTGACGCTCTGGAGTTCATTGAAAAACTGCACGTCCATTTCGATAAGCGTCGGATCGAACTTCTGGAGAGACGCCAGGTACGTCAGAAAGAACTTGATAGCGGCAAGAAGCTCGATTTCCTTCCTGAAACGAAAAGCATACGCGAAGGGGACTGGAAAATCGCTCCCCTTCCGGAAGATATGAAAGACCGCCGCGTGGAAATCACCGGCCCGACCAACCGCAAAATGCTCATCAACGCGCTGAACTCCGGCGCGAAGATGTTCATGGCGGATCTCGAAGATTCAACAGCGCCAAGTTGGTTCAACATCATCGACGGCCAGATCAATTTGCGCGATGCGATTCGCCGCCAAATCGATTTCACGGCCTCGGAAACCGGCAAAAAATATACGCTGAATGAAAAAACAGCGGTATTGATGGTCCGCCCTCGCGGCTGGCACCTACCGGAGAAACACATCTTGATCGGTGGTAAACCGGCTTCCGGAAGCCTCGTCGACTTCGGCCTTTACTTTTTCCACAACGCCAAAGAGCTGATCGAGCGCGGCACTGGCCCTTACTTCTATTTACCAAAACTCGAAAGCCATTTGGAAGCCCGCCTATGGAACGATGTCTTCATCTTTGCACAAGATGAACTGAGTATTCCACAAGGCACAATCCGGGCGACTGTATTGATCGAAACGATCATGGCGGCATTCGAAATGGATGAAATCCTCTATGAACTGCGTGACCATTCGGCTGGCCTCAACTGCGGCCGCTGGGATTATATCTTCTCTGTCATCAAGCGGATGCGCAATAATCCGGATTATATCTTCCCGGATCGCTCCCAGGTGACGATGACGGTTCCGTTCATGAAGGCTTATACGTCCCTTAGCATCAAAACCTGCCACCGGCGCGGTGCTCCAGCGATGGGCGGAATGGCTGCCCAAATCCCTGTCAAAGGGGATGACGAGGCAAACACAGTCGCTTTCAATAAAGTCGCTGAAGACAAACTCCGCGAAGTTACAGACGGGCACGACGGCACATGGGTCGCCCATCCCGGAATGGTTCAGACGGCGATGGAGCAATTCGATAAGCATATGCCTACGCCAAACCAAATCGACAGACAGCGCGATGATGTTCACGTAACCGCGGAAGAGCTGGTTGAAGTTCCGGAAGGTTCGATCACCGAACAAGGCCTCCGCTCCAATATCTCTGTCGGAATCCAGTACATCGCCTCTTGGCTCTCCGGAAACGGCGCTGCACCAATCAATAACTTGATGGAAGATGCAGCGACAGCGGAAATTTCCCGCTCCCAAGTATGGCAATGGATCCGCCATCCGAAAGGTGTCCTAGAAGACGGCCGGAAAGTCGACGTCAGCTTGTTCCACGAAGTCATCGAAGAAGAAGATGCCTCAATCAAACAAGCGGTCGGAGAAGAACGCTACAATACTGGACACTACGCGGAAGCTCGCGAGTTGTTTACAAGTCTCACTTTGCAAAGTGATTTTGCCGAATTTTTAACACTGCCAGGGTATGAAAAACTAACCTGAAAACTGGAGGAGATCACTATGAAAAACATGCAAACTTACGGGACTCGTACACGAAAAGAATGTCGCGAATGCGGTTGTGAAATCAAGGAACGCCGCGAATCAATCATCTATGAATGCGAACGTTGCATCGCTAATAAAGAAGAATAGAAAAAAGCTGAGGGAATCCCCTCAGCTTTTTCTTTTTTCACTTCTTCAAGCAACCGGTCTGATTCATCTTGTGTTAATTCCACATAACCGGCCGTACTCCGTTGCTTTGCCATGTCCATACGCTGCGGAAGAAAACAGCTAAACATACTTGGATAATACTGGTTGTTTCCGCTATGATGGAAACAGCAGGAAAATGAGAGTGGAGGGATTTTATGCGCGTCGCCATATTTGATTTCGATGGCACTTTGTATGCGAAAGAAACGTTTCAACTGATGATGGATCATCTGAAGAATCACCCGGTCCATAGCCGCAGATACCGCAAATTCTACCGCACCATCATGCCGCCGTATATCGGCCATAAACTTAAAATCTATCCCGAAGCGAAAATGCGGGCGCGTTCTGTCCAAGCTTATCTTGCAGCTCTCGAAACATTTTCAAAAAAAGAACTGGAAGAATATTTCGGTGAAATTGCCGACCTCATGCACGATGACTTTAACCATGAAGTCGTCGAACGTCTCAAACAGCACGTGTCAAATGAAGATTATTGCATGCTCGTCTCAGGCGCATTCACACCACTCTTGCACGCCGTGACGAAAAATCTGCCGATCGAAACAATCATCGGCACAGAAATTCCGTATGATGCAGATATCCTGGCGCACCGAACGCCGGTCATCCACATCCAAGGCCCGCTGAAAACCGAAAAGATCCTGGAAGCGCTCGGCAGCGCATCGATCGACTGGGCAAACAGCTATGCTTACGGCGACAGCCATTCTGATCTCCCTGTCCTGGAACTTGTCGGCAACCCGGTCGCCGTGCGCCCTGAACCGCGGCTCCGGACGATTGCTTCCGAACGCAACTGGGAAATAATCTAAAAAAGAACCGCAAATTGCGGTTCTTTTTTTCATGGAGTGGTCCGCCATTCCAATAGACGGATGGCAATCGCCATGCAGACGCCGCCGAATCCGAGCAATAGTGCAGGCGGCAAAACAATCGATTCGAAACCGTTGCCGTAAACCGCGACACTTTTTAATGCTTCCAGTCCATACGTAATCGGCAAGACTTTGGCGATTGTCAGCAGGACTTCATTGCTCACCAGCTCCGTTGGCCAAAATGCTCCGCCGACCATCGCCATTCCCGTCGCAATGATCGGAATGACCGCGCCGAGCTGCTGGGGTTTCGTGATGAGCGACATGATCAACAGCCCAAGTGCGACGATGGAAAATGTATAGCAAGCCGCAATCAAGATCAAGAGCCAGAAATGTTCCCCAAGATCAAACCCGAAAGCAAAACGGAATAATAGAAAGATCAAGCTGATCTGTGAAAAGCCGATCAAAAAACTATAGCCGAGATGGCCGAGGTATATTTGCCATTTTGTTGCCGGTGAAATGATCATGCGGCTCCATGTGCCGGTCCGTTTTTCATCGACGATGCGCACAAGGCTGAACATGATCGTGTAGATAACAAAGAACAAAGTCATGCCGAATAATAACTGAAGTTCGCCATCATACTGAAAGCTGTCTTGCGCTCCTTGGGCTGATGCAACGGAAAGCGTCAGCGCAGGGTCAGAAAGCGATCCTTCCACTTGTTCCCGGATGCCGGGTGTCTGCTGCTCCGCATTTCTCAAGCGCAGCTCTTCTGTGTATGAACGGCGCAGGAATGAATCCAAGGCAAAGCGGGACGAATCTTCTCTGCCGACCACTAAACGGTAATCGGCTTCGAGCAACTTGACAGCTTGTGGAACATCCCCTTCTGCCACATGCTCCCGCGCAAGTGATTCCGGCATGAGCTCAAACAAAAATCGCTGTTCCGCATTCAGTCGTTCGAGCCATTCCTGCATCTCTGTGTCGCTCATCGAGGCATCAGCATAGATTGGTTCAGTAAGGTTCAAGCTTGTCGATTCATGCCCTACATACGAAAACGCTGTTGGATTCGACCTGTTTAATGATATCGCAGAAGAACTTGAGGGTGAACCGGAACTTACCGGCTCGATTACTGGCCACAGATCAGTGATTGTGCTCTTGGATGGCCCATCTACTGCACAGCACGCTGAAATAATTGCACTACAATATTGTTCGAGCTTTCCCCGAAAGCCCGAGCAACATTCACCCATTGTTCATGTGATGCTCAAAACTCCACCCGGAATTCGGCCAGCTGCCATGCTATAATCGGTAAGGCAGGAAATACCCGAAACTTGAGGTGGAAATAGTGTTCAAAAAAATCGTCATATTGGTTATTACATTGTTCTTCATGGTGCTGATCGTTTTTACAGCCGTCATGTTTTTGAAAAGCGAAGAAACACTTTATACGAATGGAGATGTTGAAATCAGCATCGATAAGCCGCAATTCATCACAATCGGCGAAGCCCAAACGGAAACGACCGGCGATGTGACAGAAAATGTCCATGCGCTGAGCCTCCTCACCCTCTCGATCGGCTCACTGACCATTACCGAGCAGCAATTGCCCAACGGCGACATTATGCTGTTCGATAAAGTCGATAACACCGGATGGATGCCCTTTACCATGTCGATGAATCTCAACGGTCTAGAAGATGCGGTCGTCACCCGTTGGAACGAAGAGCCGATGCTCCAAAGCGATGAGCAGACATATGGGAACGATGTGACACGCAACCCGTTCGGCGTTGTCAGAACTGACAGCACCGAGACATTGGTCGGTAATATTTACGTCTCCCGCGGACTAACACTCGGCAACGGCGAACGCGTGCAGGAACTGCGCCACGAGATCCATGATTTCGCCGTTGAAGAAGGCGTCTTGTCAAAAAACTTCTGGCTTCCGCCGAAGCACCAGAGCGAAAGCTGGATGCTTTTATCGGCCGATGCGCTTTTTGATTCCCCTGAAACGGAAACCGACTGGGTCCAATTTGCGAACACGAACCGACGTGAACAGTTCAACTGGCTGACACCTGTCGGGCCTCGCCAAAAAATCGCATTGACGGATGACCTGCGGACCGAGCTCGCCTACGCGATTCCTCAACAGCCTGAAGCAGCCTACGCGGAATGGTTCGAACAAACGTCTGCGCGCTATTTCGAATCGATGGAACAATATTTAGCCGAATAACATACAAACCCCTGACCGTTTTCATGCGGCCAGGGGTTTTTCATTGAGCAGCTGACAAGCAAAAAATGTTTCAACCTTTCAAGTCAAAAGATTACCAAAAAGACAGAATACTCTGTATAATTGGGGTGACAAAAGAAAAGTCCGTCGTTCTTGCGATTTGCATACGAAGGAGGGTAATCATCATGGAACGCAAATGGGTGGAACGAAAAGAAGTGGAACTGCGGCTCGATGAAGAGTTCAACTCGATTCTGAACATGATCGGTGAAGGTGGTCCAGATTACGCAAGTATCGACGATGACATGGAACCAAAAGAGTTGAAAGACTGGCTCGCTGAAGAGTTCGACTCAATTCTGAACATGATTGGCGAAGGCGGTCCGGATTACGCAAGAAACGATGAAGACATCGAAATGCAAATATCAAAACACGAAAAAGAAAAACCGCAAGACCTTCACTGATCATTCCCCCTTCTTTACGGAGGGGGTTTTTCTATTGAAAAAGCACCAGCTCCTGAGCTGGTGCTAGTTGTTATGCCATCATATCCGCAAGCAACGTGTACGAATGCAAGCGGTCTTCCAGGTAAAACACTGGTGAATTGACGATCACTTCGTTGGCGCGCGTTTTGGTGAGGAATGCCGCGAGCTTCTCACGGACCAATTCCGGCGTGCCGATAATCATCGAATCGGATTTCAGTTTTTCACGGAACATCGCAATTTCCCGCGGTGTCCAAACCGATCCGAGATCATCAATCGGCGGCTGGAATGTCGTCGGTTCGCCGCGCATCAACGCGAACATTTGCTGCTGGGAAGACGTGGCCAGCCATTCCGCCCGCTCCTGCGTATCGGCCACGATGAGCGACACGCCGACCATCGCGTACGGGCTATCCAACGCGGCAGACGGCTTGAATTTTTGGTGATACAACTGCAGCGCCTGCATCGTAAAGTCCGGCGCAAAATGGCTGGCGAATGAAAACGGCAATCCTTTTTGGGCGGCGAGCTGTGCGCTGAACCCGCTGGAGCCGAGAAGCCAAAGCGGAATATTCATGCCGGTTCCGGGATACGCCTGCACTTTGCCGACTGGGTTCTTAGAGAAATAATTCTCCAGTTCCATCACTTGCTGAGGAAATTCATCGCCGGTGCTGTGGAGAGAGCGGCGCAGTGCATAAGCGGTCGCCTGATCGCTCCCCGGCGCACGGCCAAGGCCAAGGTCGATGCGGTCCGGGTACAGTGAAGCGAGCGTCCCAAACTGTTCCGCAATGACGAGCGGTGCGTGGTTCGGCAGCATGACGCCGCCAGAACCGACACGGATCGTTTTCGTATTTCCTGCGATATGCCCAATCAATACCGACGTCGCTGAACTGCCGATCCCCGGCATATTGTGATGCTCCGCCAACCAGTAGCGGTTAAATCCAAGTTTTTCGACGTGCTGTGCAAGTTCTACGCTATTTGCAAATGATTCCGTTGCAGTACTGCCCTCATTGATCGGCGCCAAATCGAGCACCGCAACCGGAATCTGCTGAAATGTTTTTTGTGTCATTAGTTTAAGCACTCCTTTACCTCTCCATTGTACAGTTCTCTAAACGGAAGGCGTATGAAAATGCTCAAGGACTCGAACACATGAAAGATTCTGTCTTTCTTTGTCTACAATTCACTCCACTTGTTATTCCAAATCGAGAAAATCTGCGATGATCTCTGCACTTCCAGGTGAAAACATGAAGAGTGAGACACCGATGCAAACAGCGCCTGTCAGCAAAAAGCTGGCTTTGACGCCGAGCGAAAAACCTATTTTAGGCATCATTCCTGCAAACAATAGACAAATGCCGATGAATAATAGCAGCATATACCAAAAGCCCATGTCTCCACCCCTTTGACTTTGTTACTAACTGGACGTTTTGAGAGCGGGAAGGTTCTCTTGAAACCGGACCAATGGTGACTTATTGAAATTAGCTTATCCAAATACTCACTCGCTATAAGACAGAAAAATAACCGGCTGCAAATTCCCTTGCAGCCGGTCTTTCGTCTACTTGCCCATCACTTGTTTGAAATATTTCACCGTCTTCATTTCCCCGCCCGTACTACGTGTATTCCACGTCAGCTCGGTGAAAATCTCGGCGAGCGGCGTGTAGATGCCCCCGTGTTTTCCTGCCCACTCGAGCGCAACTGTGTTTTCAAAAAGCCGCGCCATTTTCTGCATCAAATTCTTCGCGTCAAAACTTTGGAGGGCTGCATCGAATCCTGCGAATGCCGTCAGCTCCTCGTGCAGATTTTTCGTTTTCTCCTGCAGCAGTTCCACATCAACAGTCGTCTGCAGTTTTGCAAGACGTTCTTTGACATGGCAAATAAACAACTCATGTGCTCCGAATTTATTTACGAGGCGCATCAGCTCGAGGCCGAGAATGTTCGCCGTACCTTCCCAAACCGTCAATACTTGCGCGTCCCGCAATAAACGCGGCGTGACGAAATCTTCGATATAACCGTTGCCACCGTGCATTTCGATCGCTTCATGCGAAAAATGGATCGCTTGTTCAGCTGATTCTTTTTTCAAAATCGCAATGAGCAAGCGGTTCAGCACTTGCTCTTCCTGCGTGGCGTCTCCTGCTGTGACCCGGTCATACAAGCCGATCCCTTCAAAAATCGCTGCCGTTTCAAACTCCTGCTTTGCGCGCAGTTTCATTAGGCTGTCCTGCACCATCGGAAACTCGCTCAACTTTTGTCCGAACGCATTGCGGCGCTCTGCGTATTCAGCAGCTTCATCGAGTGCCCGCTTCATGATGCCGATCGACGCGACTGCGTTGCAGATACGGGATAAATTCAGCGCTTCCATCATATACTTGAGGCCATTTTTCGGGTCTCCGACGACAAATGCCTGTGCTCCGTCAAACTCAACTTCACCCGATGGCACCGCCCGGACGCCGAGCTTGTCTTTCAACCGGCGAATGCTGATGCCGTTCAGTTTGCCGTCCACTTTCCACGGCACAGCGAACAAAGTGAGCCCTTTCGACCCTTTCGGTGCACCTTCTAAGCGGGCAAGCACCATCGCCACACCCGCCATGCCGGCATTCGATGCGAAATATTTCTCCCCGTAAAGCCGGTAGCCGTCTTCGGATTGGAGTGCTTGCACCACGTTCGCTCCGACGTCCGAACCGCCTTGCCGCTCGGTCAAAAACGTCGCGCCTTCAAACAGTTCCGTGTCACCTGTTGCACACACATGTGGCAAGAACCGCGCCTTAACGTCTTCGTCTGCATAATGATCGAGCAGATATGCCGTTGCCATCGTTAAGGTCACTGGGCAGTAAAAGCCGGGTTCTGATTGCGACAATAGGTAGCCTTGCGCAAAGCTGTATAGGTAATTGCCTTTAGTTCCGAGTTCGGGAATTTCCTTGTGGACATAGCCGACGATGCCCGTTCGGTAGGTTTCGTCGACCGTTTTTTTATAGCCTTCGTTGACCCACACATGCGAAATGTCTTCACCGAGCCGGTTGTATTTCTCGAGCCGAGGCGCGCCTTCACGGTCGGTATAGCGTGCACGTTCATCGATGTCGTTTGCCGCGAGCTTACCGAAAGAGGTGAGTTCGCGGTCTGCATAGCGGTAAAAATCATCCGGCAAGCTTTCCGCCAAAATCTTCTTCAAAGTCTCGTCCCGTTCGTAGAAATTGCGTTCACCCGTTGGTGCTGCACCTTTTAATACGACCATTTAAACACTCCTTTCCCGCAGCGGCTGCTTGAGGATTTTCAATGATCCAAAATGTATTCGATTTCTTTTTGCCCTAATTTTGCGCTGACCGGCACGACGACCGCATTCACACGCTGCGCGGCAAAATAAGAGACCACGAATTCCGGTACGTTCGGCATGAACAAAACCACTTTGTCTTCGCGCCCGATGCCCCGCTTCCTTAAAGCGTAAGCTACGTTGTTTACAAGCCTGTCCATTTCCCGGAATGTCAGGCGCTGGCCCATTCCGACCACTGCCTCATTGTCTGGATATTTCCGCGCATTGCGCTCGAGCAATTGTGAAATATTCATTTCTCCATCCCCTTAAGTTTTGATAGTTTTTCTGAGAACTCGCCAAGCAGGAATTCCATCTCTGATTTCGTCTTTTCGAGTTCTTCGATGCGTTGTTCCATCACTCGGATCTGCTTTTGACCGTATTCGATCGTCCGCTCGAGCTGCTTTTTTCCGGAACGGTCCGCATCGAACAACAGCACCATTTCCTTGATTTCGTCTAAGGTGAATCCGTATTTCTTGCCTCTGTCGATCAGTTTCAGTTTCGCGATTTCGGCACTCGAGAACAGGCGTTGATTCGCGGTTGTCCGCTCCGGCTTGAGCATGCCCAACTCTTCGTAGTAGCGGATCGTGCGCGTCGTCACTCCGAACTCCTCTGAGGCTTCCCGTATTGTTTTCATCTCCCGCCTCCCTGTCTGATTTTTTTGATATTTCCAGTTTAGCATTGACGTTAACGTAAAGCACAAGCCTTTCTTTTCGAACGAAAAACCAGCATCCCATTTGCTCTCGGCGGGATGCTGGTTGAGGTGAAAGTTTATTCGATTCTGTACCACTTCAATGCATTTTTATAGAGAACTTTCTCTGCTTGTTTCTCTCCTAAGGTTTCTTGGATCAAAGTTATATCACTCGCTTGAAACGGAGTTTTCACACGCGTCGATGGCAGGTCTGTGCCGAACAGCAGCGCTTCGGGATCGAGCTCATGAATCGTGCGAACTGCGGAAGCCTGGTCAAAATCAATCCGGCCAAATCCGGTCGCTTTCACTTTGACGCCTTGCTCCACTAACGACAATAACTCGGGAAATCCGTCTTTCGACAAGCCGAGGTGATCGATGGAAACTGCAGTCAAGCGCTCGATCGTCTCTTTCAATTCACCGAGATCTTTCGAATTGATATACAGTTCTGCATGCCATCCTGCGATTTCGTACACACGCCTGGCGAAATGATCCAGTTGCACAATGGTTTCCGAGCCCCCCGGTTCACATTAAAGCGCAGCGTGCGTATCCCTTTATTATGTAACTCAAGGATCTCTTCATTCGATGCAGTAGACGGCAATTGCGTGATACCGACGAACGAATTTGTCGCCAAGCTTATGTAAATGTGCATCGAATAGTTTCATTTGCCTGCCCCGTCCACCTGTATATTCTAAATGATATCGATCAGCTGTTCGTGAACAGCAACAAAATGAGCCGCCAATACTTGCTCCAAGGAATTCCCCAGCTCGTAATACGCCTGGTCCGCCTGCTCGATCACTTTGTAAAACGCAGCTTCGTCTGTTTCGCCATGTTCTAGTGCAACAAACTGATACCACATTTCTTTCCCGTATTCCCGCTCAAACCGGGCATAATGCTCCGCCCCTATGCGTTCGAGCGCGGTAGTAAGTTCAGTTAAAAAATGCTCGGCTCCAATTTCTTGTACATACTCAAAGAAAGCATCCAGCAGGCTCTTATGTCCGCCACTTTCCATAGTGGAATAATAATGGAACGCCAAGAATGTATCCTTCCGGGCGCCTGGCTCCATCGGCAAATCCATTTCACCAATCGCTTCAATGACCGCATTCCAAATATCGTCTTGAGAGCTTAGCTCTGTTTTGTGTTTTTGGAGCTTCTTCAACTTCATTGCACCTCCTGCTCTATGTATGATTAAGATTCCCTGTTTAGCGCTTCTGTTAACATAGCGATCGCTTTTCTCACTTCAGCTATATTCTCTTCATCATTCATCTCGTTTCGCGCATGCAACAATACCGGCTGGACCCATTCGACGGAACGCCCGAATTCGCACATCCAATCATAACGCGGAACCATCCATGCGTGGAAATGATGTGTCATGTCTTCGTTGTAGAAATAATAGACCGCCTCGATGCCCAGGACGTCGCGCTGCGCTTCCTGATTTTCGACAGAATATCTATGTAATCGAGCCGCTCCGCTTCCGTCAATTCATCCAAGCATTTCAGATGGCGCTTGGACGCGAGGATGATCAAGCCCGGAATTGAATACGCCACGCCTTGACGGGCATGGAAATGTTCCGTTTCCACTACAACTCCGCCTTCGGATTGGATCAAGCCTTTGACCATCGCGCAGCTCAAGCACTCGACTTCAACGGTCTCTCCACCGGCTACTATGATTTTCCTCATGTCATTCTCTTGCCTCTATTGATTTTTTTCCGAACGATTCAGCAGCAAAGAAAACAACGAGCCCGATCATCAAAATTAAAAACGAACTTTCGATTAATGCTGTTTCCGTGAAATACTCAAAAATACCATTCACCAAAAGAATCGATCCCCAAACTGCGAAGACCAGAAAATAATTGTTATGGCCATCGTTATTTTGTTGAGAATCGTCTTCAAAAAACAAATCCAGCAGTTTCTTCATCATTCGCTAACTCCTTCGAAATATATTGATTGTATCATTTACTTTCCATCTCATTATTCTCTTTTAGCTGCTATTTAGCTAATCTTTTTTTGCTATATGAGTTGAACTAAAGAGATATCAGTGAATTACCACTACTACTTGAACATTAACAATTTGCGAACAAACAGATATGTAGAAAAACTACGGAGAAAACCTTGCTGCGCAAAGGATTGCCCTCGCAAGGGTCGGGCAACACCTTTCCCGCGGGAAAGCGAGACAGCCGAGACCCCGCAGGGAATGAATGAGCGAAGCTTAGCTGAGCGCATTCATTTGCGACGCATCTGCCATACAGATGTGGGAGCACAAGGGTTTTGAAGCGACTGAGGAGGCTTGGCGCTCGCCCGCAGGTAACGAATAAGCGAAGGGAAGCTGAGCTTATTCATTTGCGATGCTCGAACGCAGTGAGAGTAGAGTAAAGCTTTTTCGGAGTGGTTTTGCGGAATATCTACAGTGAAAATTTATTAGTTCAACTTATATAGATCAATTCACTAGCAACTGGAAGAACTTTCAGATTGATGTGATATTCTTCAACAAGTGATTGTTTTCCTCTTGAATAATTCTCTTTCAAATCGACTGTACAATGAAAAAAGTGCCGAAGACAACATCCTTCGGCACTCCTTAGTATATTCTTTTAATCAATTTGTTTCCCGCAACGACTCGACCGCCTCTTCAAAACTGTCGCGGCTGACCGCGCCGTAATATTCGGGGTCTCCTTTAAAGAAAGTTTCGATGGTATGCTGCCGTGCGCAGTCTAGGTCACATTCGTGCGTACTCATAATGAGTGAAAGGTATGACTTGAAATACGCTGGCTTTAGACGGCTGCCGCGATTGACTGTCATCGGTTTCCCCTCCTTTTCAGCAGCACCCAGCGCCGCTGATTGTAATCGCTTGGTTTCCACTTTTCGAAATTCCGGAACTGCAGACACCCGTTTCAGGCAAGTCCAATTCCACTTTCTCTGCGGCTTCAACATCACCAGTCAGATATGCGACAATCGAACGGACTTGTTCATAACCGGTCGCCATCAGGAATGTCGGTGCCCGGCCGTAGCTTTTCATGCCGACGATGTAAAAATTCTTTTCTGGCTGACGCAGCTCTTTTTCTCCGTGTGGGCGGACGGTGCCGCAACTATGGATGTTCGGATCGATTAGAGGGGCCAGTGCTTTTATGCTTTCAGTTGCGGAATCAATATCCAAGCGGACTTCCCGCAAGAAGCTTAAGTCTGGGCGGCTTCCTGTATTGACGATCACTTCATCGAGTTCTTCGATAGAGTAGTTTTCGCCTTTCCATTCGCCTTCCAATGTCAGTGTCTGACCGTTCTCGAAAACATTCTCAACTCGGAACGGTGTATAGATCTCCACACGACCAGAATCGACAAGCTCATGGATACGCAAACCGAGCGCACCGCGTGCTTCAAGGGCATCGTCTGCTTCTCCTCCGTAAACGTCTTCGATTTTCGGCTTGCGCAAAATCCACGTGATTTTTCCGTTAGGCTCATTCCCACCGAGTTCGGCAAGGTCTAAAAGAGTATTGATGGCAGAATGCCCGCTGCCGATAACTGCCACATGTTTTCCGGCAAAACGTTCGCGGTCATGCCCTTGAATGTCTGGAATGCCATAAAAGATGTGTGGTTGAAGATCCCGCTCACTTCTCGTCCAAACGCCATCTGCGTGGAGCGGGTTCGGCTGCCCCCATGTTCCCGTCGCATCGATGATTGTTTTCGCTTCGATTCGTTCTATTTGTTTTCCTAAAGTTTCAACATATAATACGAACGGCTGGTTTTCCCGGTTTGCCGTCTTCATTTTGTCCTGGTGTTTTCGGCTGATGCCGACAACGCGCGTGTTGAGACGAAGAAACGGTTCAATCTCAGGTACAGTGGCCAGTTTCGTTAAATAGTTCTCGACTAACTCGGCTCCAGTCGGCAATTCCTCGCCCATGGGCGCTTGCCATCCGGAACGCTCCAATAATTCCCCCGCTGCCTTGTCGATATTATATTGCCAAGGAGAGAACAAACGGACATGGCCCCATTGCAACACATGATGGCCGACCATCTGCCCTCCTTCAAGGACAAGAAATGGTTCATTCGCCAACGCCAACTGAGCAGCTGCCGCCAACCCTATTGGTCCTGCACCGATTACGACAACCGGCAGATTCCCAGATTGGTCTTTTGATTTTTCAAAACGGATCGGTTGTGGTGTTATAGAACTGCAAGCAGTTTTAGCATTCATATTATAGCCTCCTAGTTTTTATAAAAAATTGATTTTTGCAAGTATTTTTTAATAATTAATACATCGGCTTGCAGCAGACAGATGATTTCGCCATCGCTTCGTTCAATAGTTTGATCGATTGCAGGACAATATCCCGTTCGAATTCCGTCATATGCGAGAAAATTTCATCTAAATGCGCTTCCATATCTTGTTGGATGACGGTTGCCAGTTCTTTTCCTTCCTCAGTCAACCAGAGAACGGAAATCCGCTTATCTGCATCAGACGGCGCCTTAACTACTAAATTCAATTTTATCAAGCTTTGTACTTGCCGGCTAAACGTGGAAAGGTCCGTCGCTAATGCGTCCGCAACTTCCTGCATCGACGGCAGTTCACGCCGGTCGATCTCATAAAGAATATGGCTTTGCACCAAACTGATTTCCACTTTTCCGACGGTGCAACAATTTCTATTCAGCAGACCAAAGCGTTTGACCATGCTTTGAAAAAGCTCTCGTTTGTTTTCCATTATCTACACCTCACATATACATCATACGAAAAATACTTGCATTTTGCAAGTATTTTATTTATAATTTTTTTAATAATTCATCGGAGGCGAATAGAATGGAATATATAATCAGACGAGCAACCGAAGACGACTGGCCGGAAATCAAGCGGATCTATGAAGCAGGAATCAACACTGGTCTCGCGACGTTTGAAACTGAAGCACCCAGTCATGAAAAATGGGGCGATGAAAAAACAACTGCTTGCCGCATAGTCATCGAGTCCGAGCAGCAAATCCTTGGCTTTTGCAAGCTTTCACGCGTGTCACTGCGGGCAGTCTATTCAGGCGTCGGGGAAGTGAGCATTTACGTTGATCCCACGCAGTTCGGTAAAGGCATCGGCCAACAGATCATGCACGCATTGATTCAAGCTTCGGAGCAGCAAGGATTTTGGACTTTGGAAGCAAAAATCTTCCCGGAAAATAGTGCAAGTTTACGCCTGCATTTGAAAAACGGCTTCCGTGAAGTCGGCTTCCGCGAGCGCATCGGGAAACGGGACGGCGTATGGCGCGACAACATCCTTCTAGAACGCAGAAGCAGCGTGAACGGAATCCATTAAAAAAAGAGCTCACTGATGAGCTCTTTTTTCGTTAGTTAACAGCCAGTTGGTGCACCGACCATAACAAGGCCGCCTTGTTCGCCTTGTGTATCAAAATCCAAGGTAAGGGTATCCGCTAATTGTTTCGCATCCGGCGCAATCGCTATGCGGATGCCGTTCACATCGACGAGTTCATCCGTTTGTTCCGGCGCATCCAGCGATAAGCCGATCTGCGGGCCGCAGCAGCCAGCGACTGCATAGAGGCGCAAGTTTTCCGTTTGCTTTTCTTCTAGAATGGATTGGATATAGCTTTTTGCTTCCTCGGTAATCATCATTTGATCCATCTCTCCTCTTCTTATCTTTTATTATTTACTTTAACACGAATTAAGCTTGTGGAAAAATGCGCTCAAGTGATTCTTTCAGTTCAGGCTTCACACTGATTTTCGGCCGCACGGATGTCGCCATCTGTTCCGCTTCCTCGACCGTATCCGCTTCCCCTAGTGCGAGAAGTGTCCCTATAGCTACAGTGCCGGTTCGGTTACTGCCGCCAGCACAGTGGAAAAATATTTTCTTGCCTTCTTCGTAAGCAATGACGACTCCATCGATTGCGTCTTGGATCGATTCATCCTGGTGTTCAACGGAATCATCGACAATCGGTGCATGGACGCGGGGATAGCTTCCATCGCTATCCGTTGCTTCTGCGCGCAAATCGAATACGATATCGATGCCTTCTTTTTCCACTGCAGTTTTCGCATCTGCTGCGCCGCCGATAAAAATACGGTCTTTCACTAATTGCTGATAAGTTTCGCTCATCGTTTTCCGTCATCCCTTCCTGGCTGCCTCAATATAAATCTATGCTATTTACAAAATGAACGCTTTTAATTGTTCATAACCGATTTTCTCTTCTTCGAGCCACGGAATAATTGCACATTTCTGCGCGAGTTCATCATTCACTTTGCGAATCCACTGTTTCTCAGAAGCGGCACGCCCTTTTAAGACCAGATCGGCCGTATCTGTCGCATACAAGCTTTGGTTGATGACCCACCATTTCGGCTCGATCTGGGCACGCTTCAAATCTTCCTCTAGGCGCGCTGCCTCCAGTACCGGCGTCGCTTCAGCCAGTGTGACGATGACGACACCCGTTTCTTTCGGGTTGCGAAGGCGCGGCAATAGCTTTTTGACGCTGTCCGGCACATCCCCGGTCGAGCGGCTCATTTCTTTATGGTACGCTTCCGTCGAATCGAGCAGCAATAAAGTATGCCCGGTCGGCGCGGTATCAATGACGACGACTTCGTTCTCGGACTTTTCCACCACTTTTGCGAATGCCTGGAACAACGCGATTTCTTCCGTGCATGGTGATTCCAAATCTTCCTTCAAATAGGCGAGCTCTTCATCTGTCATCCCCATACCTGCCTGTTCGATGACGTTCTGTTTATAGCGTTCCACTTCAATTTCCGGATTGATGCTGCTGATCGACAAATTGTCGCGGATTCCGCTTCCTTCAAACGTATAGGCGAGATGAGCGGCCGGATCGGTCGTCGTCAAATGGACTTTATGCCCTTTTTCGGACAAACCGACTGCGATTGCAGAAGCAACGGACGTTTTGCCGACGCCTCCTTTGCCCATCGTGAAAATGACGCGTGTATTGTTTTCGGAAAAATCATTGATGACTTCGTTCAGTCCCGGCAAGTTTAGTTTCTCTCCTGCCTCTTCTGTTTCGAACGTTGTAATGGCATATGAACTGAACAGATGGCGCAAATTTTCCACGCCAGTTAACGAGTAAGAGACATATGGAAGTGAATAGGTCATCACTTGCTTCAATGCTTCCGGTGTCTGCTCGATTGCTGCACGCTGCCGCTTGTAAAATGCTGTCGATATGGCATCTTCCGGCTGATGTGTCTGCAGCAGCCCGTTGACGATGAGCAACTGGTTTTTGATGCCGATTTCTTTCAGTTCAAATGATGCACGATCGGCTTCGAGCAAAGACGAATTATCAGGACGCGCCACCAACAGTAAAGTTGTCTTGTCGCCATCCGATAGTGATTCGACTGCTTTTGCGTACATTGCTTTTTTGCCTTCTAGGCCTGCAAGCGGGCCTAGGCAGGAAGCGCCGTGCGTACTGTCTTCTAAAAATCCGCTCCACGCCGTCGGCAATTGCAAAAGGCGCAGTGTATGGCCGGTCGGTGCAGTATCGAAAATAACATGGTCATATTGCGCGAGAATTTCATCATCTGCGAGTAAATGCGAAAATTCATCAAATGCCGCAATCTCGACGGTGCAAGCACCGGATAATTGCTCTTCCATTGTCGCAAGAACAGTATCCGGCAATTTGCCGCGATACGGGTCGACGACGCTTTCTTTATAAACACGTGCCGCTTCTTCCGGATCGATATTGCAGGCGGACAAATTTTCGACAGCCGGAATGGCCTTCGGGTCATTTGTCAGTTCCACTTCCAGAACGTCTTGCAGATTGGAAGCCGGGTCGGTGCTGACGAGCAATACTTTCTTGCCTTGATCAGCGAGAGCGACCGCAGTGGCACATGCTGTAGACGTCTTCCCGACGCCGCCTTTTCCTGTAAAAAACAAAAACGGAGTAACTACCATTTTATTCGGATTGAATAATGAATACATCGGAATCCTCCTTTAGTTGTTGATATTGAGTGACAAGCGTACGCGCGGTTTTTCCTGCAATTCAGCCGGCGTCATCTCGAACCATTCCGCCAACTCTTCCGTTGTCGGGTATTCGGCTACTTTTACAACTTCCCCGTCGACTAAAACGATCGGCAATGCGTCCGGGCCTTTTTCGACGAGTACTTGATTGACTTGTTGATTCTTCACAAACGCACCAGGATCATCCGTCAAATTATGGCGTGAAATCGTGAAACCTTTTTTCTCCAAAGAATACACTGCCGATGCAATGCGCGTCAGTTCCGGATCCACAGTCGGTCCACACACTCCTGTAGAACAACACATCGCCGGATCAAAAATTTCAACTTTTTTCATGATCAATTCTCCTTCAACTCATGTATTTTCGTTCTATCAAATAGAATGGTTTTAATAGAATGGACGAATTATATATATCTAATCTGTTCGACGCCGGCATCATTACGCTTCAAAACAATATTCCACTTCATTAATAGAGATGAAGCGCAAGACCTGGAGCGCGATCTCCATTCCATGCCTCTTACTTATATAAAATCTCAAACTGCTTTACTTACTCCCCAGTCGCCGCAAAGTGGCGGATGCGCGCCTCGATGTCATCGCGCACTGACTGGAACACTTTCCATTTCTCTTCTTCCGTACCCTCCGCTTTCGCCGGATCCGTAAAGCCCCAATGGTCACGCTTCACATGAGGCGGCGTCATCGGGCATTTATCTGCTGCATCGCCGCATAAAGTGACAACAAAATCTGCATTATTCAAAATCTCCGTATCGATGACATCCGAAGTCTGTTCTGAAATATCAATGTCCACTTCATTCATCGCTTTCACCGCGTTCGGGTTCAAACCGTGCGCTTCAATCCCAGCACTCAATACTTGCCAGTCGTCACCTAAGATTTCTTTCCCCCAGCCTTCCGCCATTTGGCTGCGGCATGAATTTCCTGTGCATAAAAAGTACAATGTTTTTTTCGTCATTTTTATTAACTCCCTTATTTAAATATAAAATTTTCTTGACTGGTATATAATCCAGTATGATATTGCACCCCAATAAGATATGGAGCAAAACTGCGGAGACTCCCGCGGGAAAGCCGAGACAGCCGAGACCCCGCAAGGCGCGTAGCGACTGAGGAGGCTTGGCACTCGCCCGCAGGAAAGCGCAGCGGTTTTGCGGAATATCATTATGCTAAAACTTGATAACTTAAACTTCAGTCACAACGGATGCGCAAACCTTGTTCCACCAATTTCTCGATGCGCTCATCTTGGCTTGGAATAAATGCCAGCACTTGCATCAACATTTCATAAAGCTCACTGTCCTGGTTCAATGAATAAAAAATCCATTGCCCTTTACGCTTTTCCTTCACCAATCCCAGATCCCGCAATTTCCGCAAATGTTGGCTGATGGCGGACTGGCTGACGTTGAAGATTTCAACGAATTCACAGACGCAGCAATCGTTCTTTTCCAACAGTTTGACCATCGATAATCTTGTCTTGTCCCCTAAAAGCTTGAGCACCATGCTCGCCTTTTCGATTTCAATCTCGCGTGCTTTCACTTCCATATAGTGATTCACCTCACTCTATTAATAATTCGTTGTATGTAATGCTTAATACTAATTACAGCATATCAGCATATACTTATATCTTCAAGTGTTGCTGTCTTTTAAAAATGTTTTTTAAGCAAATTTTCTCATACAAAAAAGAGGAACGGAAATTCCGCTCCTCTTTGCCCAACGTTCCATCTATTCCGCTTTAATGATGCTCATGCCCCGCTTCTTCGCTATCTTCTTCTGGCTGACAGCTGATCGAATCCTCATGAGGATTGTCTTCTGTTTCCAGCTGCACCGTGACATGGCCGATTTTCAATTCCGCGAGCGCTTCTTCGATTTCCCTTAAAACCTGCTGGCTGTCTTTGAAAGAGATATGTTCTCTTATAACAACATGCCCAGACATCGCATTTCTTCCGCTCGTAATGCTCCAGACGTGCAAATCGTGGATGCTTTTCACGGCCGGCAGCATTTCAATTGCACGTTTCACTTGTTCCAGGTCGACGTTTTTCGGTGTTCCTTCCATTAAAACATGGATGCCTTCTTTTGTAACGCGCCATCCGCTGATCAAAACAAGTATGGCCACCAGTACACTCGCAAGCGGATCGGCCCATGCCCACCCGAAGAAAATGATCAGGAGAGCCGCTGTAATCGCACCAACCGATCCAAGCAGGTCACTGAGGACGTGCAAAAAAGCGGCACGGAGATTTAGATTTCCCTTTGTGTCCCCGCCGCGCATCAGAATCCAAGCGACCAGTATGTTGACGAACAAGCCGATCACCGCGATGATGAGCATGCCCGACGTCGCAATTTCTGGCGGGTCGGAAAAACGCTGATAGGCTTCATAGAAAATATAGAGCGCAATCACCACGAGCAACACGCCGTTAAAAACTGCAGCCAATATTTCAAAGCGCTTATAGCCATAAGTTTTCATTTTGTCGGCTGCTTTTTCGCCGATAGAAAAAGCCAGGTAAGCAACGCCAAGCGAAACCGAATCGCTGAGCATGTGGCCGGCATCCGCCAAAAGGGCAAGGCTATTCGTCAAATAGCCCCCGATCGCTTCGACCACCATATAGACGGTGATAATTAAAAATGCGATTAATAAAGTCTTTTTATTTCTGTTGTGTGAATGATTGTGCTCCGCTCCCACTTGACTCTCCTTCTTTCATAGGCCCTCGTGATGCAAGCCTTCCTTTGTTATATTCCCTGTAGGCTTCCAAATATCCTATTGAAAAAACAGGAAAATCGCTTCAACCCGTTGAAAAAGAAAAAAGAAAAAATATTCGACACATTTCAGCCGGCTTAGTTTTCAATGCGCGTTAAATCACCTATTGAAAACAAATCTACAACAAATTCCCCACCACTTTCTTCAAAGGTGGAGATGAAGGTCATGCTCAAAAAATTAACAGCAAATTTCAACAAGAGAAATAAAAGTGAGCGCCATTTTATGATTTGTCCGATTATTTTCAATATTCCGCTTGTATTTTCTCTCCCTTTAACGTATGATGAAAAACATCAACCAACTGCATAAGACGATTTCTTATCGAGAGAGACGGAGGGATTTGGCCCTGCGAAGTCTCAGCAACCGGACTCAGTCACGGTGCTAATTCCAATAGGCGTTGCCTGGCAGATGAGAAGATAGCATATACAAACAATGGCTTTCTTCTATTATAGAAGAAAGCTATTTTTTTATCCCACTTTAACGGTCCGTAAGATTCCCACTTGCAAAAGCAGGAGATCAACGGTCCGTAAAAGTCCGATTGGATCAACTAACAATCAGTGGGGATGAGACCCCCACTGATTGAAGTTTCGCTTTATTGAAAGGATGAGGACCATGACAGATTATAGCTTGGAAACACGTCTCGTGCAGCTCGGCAACCGCAGCGATAAACAAACGGGTGCGGTCAACCCGCCCATTTACCTCTCCACCGCGTATGAACACGAGGGGCTCGGCAAATCGACTGGCTATGATTATACCCGCACCAAAAACCCGACGCGAAATCTTTTAGAAGAAGGCATCGCCAACTTAGAAGGCGGCGATGCAGGGTTTGCCTGCAGTTCCGGCATGGCGGCGATCCAATTGGTCCTTTCCTTATTCCGTCCGAACGACGAAATTCTCTTGCCTGAAGATATTTATGGCGGCACTTACCGCCTGATGCAGCAATACAGCGACAGTTACAATATTCGGCCGGTATACGATGCATTTACCGATGCAAAATCGACTGAAGCGAAAATCACTGCCAACACCAAGGCGATCTTTATCGAAACGCCGACCAATCCCCTGATGCAGGAAATCGATTTAATCGCTTATGCTGAACTCGCAAAACGCCATGATTTATTGCTGATTGTGGATAATACCTTTTTGACGCCATATTTGCAGCAGCCGCTCACAATAGGCGCGGATATCGTCCTTCACAGTGCCACTAAATATATCGGGGGCCATAACGATGTGCTGGCAGGACTGGTCGTTGCAAAAGGCTTTGAGCTCTGCGAAAAGCTCGCCACCGCCCATAATTCTGCGGGTGCAGTGTTATCGCCGCTGGATTCATGGCTATTGATACGCGGCTTAAAAACTCTGCCGCTGCGCATGCGCCAGCACGAATCAAACGCCCGTGAACTCGCGGATTATCTCCAAACCCATGATGCCATCACCGAAGTTCTGTACCCCGGTAAAGGCGGCATGCTGTCGTTCCGCTTGCGTGAGGAAGAATGGATCGGTGAATTTTTGGAAAACCTGTCACTCATCACGTTCGCCGAGAGCCTCGGCGGTGTAGAAAGCTTTATCACTTATCCAGCCACGCAAACCCATGCCGATATGCCGGTTGCACAGCGCACGGCACGCGGTGTATGTAATCGCCTGCTCCGTTTTTCCGTAGGCGTAGAGCAGACAGAAGATTTAATCGCTGATTTGTCCCAAGCCTTGGCCAAACTGGAAAAGGAGGTCATTTCTTATGAGTGAACGAATTGAAACGAAACTGATCCATTCTGCAGGAATCGACCCATTAACGGGCGCAGTCAATGTGCCGATTTATTTGTCATCGACGTTCCATCAAGAAAGCATTGATGCGTTCGGGCCGTTCGATTACAGCCGCTCCGGCAATCCGACGCGCACATCACTCGAGGAAACAATCGCGAAACTCGAAGGTGGCGCTCGCGGACTTGCCTTTTCTTCCGGCATGGCGGCCATTTCTTCCGCATTCATGTTACTGAAAGCAGGCGATCACGTGCTCGTCTCTGAAGATGTCTACGGCGGCACATACCGATTCATCACAGAGGTGCTTGAAAAATTCAAAATTGACTTCACCTTTGTCGACATGACTGATTTGGGCGAAGTGGCATCGGCGTTCCAGCCCAACACGAAAGTCGTCTATATTGAAACGCCGTCCAACCCAGTCATGAAAATCACCGATATCGAAATGGCCGCAAAACTGGCAAAAGCCAACGATGCCCTGACATTCGTCGACAACACATTCATGACGCCGCTCTACCAAAACCCGCTGGCGCTTGGTGCAGACATAGTGTTGCATAGTGCAACGAAATTCTTATCCGGCCACAGCGACATCACTGCAGGACTTGCAGTCACAAAAGACGCCGGGCTTGGCGAGCAATTGGCGTTTATCCAAAATACCTTCGGTGCGGTTCTCGGTGCGCAGGATGCATTCACTTTGATCCAAGGCATCAAAACACTCAGCGCCCGCATGAAACAATCCGGTGAGACGACTGCGAGCATTGCAGCGTATTTGAACAATCACCCGCTAGTTGATGAAGTCTACTACCCGGGCTTTTCGTTCCATCCCGGAAATCCGATCCACAACCGCCAAGCGAGCCATGCCGGCTGTATATTGTCGTTCCGTTTAGCGGATAAAGATGCAGCACGCATCCTCGTTAAAGAACTGCAAATTCCGGTGTTCGCCGTCAGTCTCGGCGCGGTCGAATCGATCTTGTCCTATCCGGCAACGATGTCCCATTCCTCTATGCCTCCTGCTGAACGGGAAAAACGCGGAATCACCGAGGGCCTGTTGCGCTTTTCCGCCGGGCTTGAACACGTGGACGATCTGATCGCCGACTTCAGCCAGGCACTCGAAAAAATTGCAGTGGCCAAAGGCGTCAGCATCGCCTATTGATGGTTCCCCATATACAAAAGGACTGCCCAAAAGCTCATGAAAAACGGCTTTCTGGGCAGTCCTTTTTCGTTTGGGGGATGGCTGATATCCACTTTCATCAAAAACCCATAACAGCACAAAAAAGCCTGAATTCCCGGGGGACAGGAATTCAGGCTTTTTTCTATTATAAGACAATCTGCTGGGCAGGCTCTTTGAGCGATACCCTGGCGACACCTGTTTCCACAGCGGCTTTCGCTACAGCTTCTGCGACTGCCAGTGCGACACGCGGGTCGAACGGTTTCGGGATCACATATTCTTCATGCAGTTCATGTGTGGCAATCAAGGCGGCAATCGCTTCGACCGCGGCGATTTTCATCGCGTCATTAATATCACTCGCCTGCACATCAAGCGCACCGCGGAACAAGCCCGGAAACGCTAGGACGTTATTGACCTGGTTGGCGAAATCAGAACGCCCGGTCCCGACGACCCGTGCACCAGCGGATTTTGCAACGCGCGGCAGGATTTCCGGGTTCGGGTTCGCCATCGCGAAGATGACCGGTTCATCATTCATCGAACGCACCATGCTTTCTGTCAACGCCCCCTCTGCCGATACACCGATAAAGACGTCAGCACCGACGATCACATCACCAAGCAACCCTTGTTCCATCTCATAATTGCTCATTTCCGCAACTTCTTCTTTGAACGGGTTCATGCCATTCTGGCGGCCTTTAAAAATGGCCCCTTTCGTATCGCACATGACGATATGGCCAAAGCCGAACTTCGCCAGCAATTTGACGATTGCAATGCCGGCTGCACCTGCTCCATTGACGACCACTTTGGTATCTTCTATTTCCTTCTCTACTAATTTCAATGAATTGATGAGTCCTGCAAGGGTCACGATTGCCGTGCCATGCTGATCATCGTGAAAGACAGGAATGTTCATTTCCTCTTTCAAACGCTGCTCGACGATAAAGCAAGTCGGGGCAGCGATATCTTCCAAATTGACCCCGCCAAAGCCCGGTTCGAGTAATTTCACGGTACGGATGATCTCTTCAGCATCGGTCGTATCCAGGCATATCGGGAATGCGTCGACTCCAGCAAATTCCTTGAACAATAATGCTTTTCCTTCCATGACCGGCAGCGCTGCTTGCGGCCCGATATTGCCAAGGCCTAGCACCGCTGTGCCATCTGTAATGACCGCCACTGTATTGCCTTTCATCGTATACTCATGGACTTTGCTTGGATCGGCATGAATTTCCCGACATGGTGCCGCAACGCCAGGAGAGTAGGCGAGGCTCAAATCCATCTCGTTTTTTACAGCCACTTTTGAACGAATCTCCAATTTCCCTTGATGCCTTCTATGCAAGCTTAGCGAATCGTTTTTCAAATCGGTCATTTGCCTCATCTCCTTTTGTTTATAATTGTTTATTATATAGCCTCCTCATTAAATTGAAAGACTTTTCTTTCAATTCTGAATAATTTCAGACTTTAGACTGATAAAGAAGTAGAGAAATGATGCTTGTTCCCCCTTATTCTGCTTCCATATCCTGTTTCAAAAAGTGGATTAGTGCTTCTTCTCGCTTGTCTTGAACTGCTTTTGATTTTTCTGCTGGCCAGTCGTAAAAGCCGCGCCCGCTCTTTTCGCCCAAGTGGTTTTCTTCCACAAGTTCACGCAAAGTCCGACCCGGTTTTTGATCGGTCGACAGATCTTCGAACAAGTAATCGGAAATGGCGTAGAAAATATCCAAGCCGCCAAGATCAGCTGTTTGAAGCGGACCGGTCACCGGAAGGCGCCTGCCGATGCTATAGGTAACCGCGGCATCGATATCCTCCTTTGAAGCCACTCCGGCATCGAGCAGCGCTTGCGCTTCACGGAACAAAGCGAATTGAAGACGATTGCCGATAAAGCCCGGCAATTCCTTTTTCAACAACACCGGTTTCTTGTTCATCTGCTCGATCACTTTTCTCGTTTGCCTCAGTGTTTTTTCGCTCGTCCGTTCGCCAGCGACAATTTCCACGAGCGGTATCAAATGAGCCGGGTTCCAGAAATGCGTCAGGACGAACCGTTCGGGATGATCCATCTGCTCCGCTAATGCAGTCGGCATCAAACCGGAGCTATTGCTCGCAATCACGATATCCGCCCGAATCAGGTTCTCTAGCTGGCGATAGACTTTATGCTTCAATTCCATATTCTCCGGCACGGCCTCGATGATGAAATCCGCACCTTTCACCGTTTCCTCCATAGAGGTATGGAATGTGACGCGGCTTTTGATTTCCTGTACTTCTTTTTTCCCGATAAGCTCGTTGACTGCCATGAGTTGCAACTTTGACTCAAAGCCTTTTTGTGCGCGTTCCACATCGTGTGCATCGACACCGAAAACCTCCGCCGTCTGGCCGTGCCATGCAGCTGACAGTGCAATCGAATGCCCCATCGTTCCTGCTCCGATAATTGCTAGCTTGTTCATCCTAACCCTCTCCTTATATGTATTGAGTTGATTTTCAATTACCCCGCCGAAAAGCCCGCTTTTTCAGCGGGCTTTTCGGTTCTTCATTATTTCATCCCGCTTTAACGTCCGATTGCATCAACTGACAATCAATGGGCATGGCGAAAATCCCAACTGATTGAAGTTCCCTTTATTTCGTTTTTTCGCCAAGCTCAATGGACGCTAAAGTCGAGGTGATCCAAAACTCTTCCGGATCATCGGCATTTGCACGGAATTCGCGCTTCACTTCACCGAATCCTTCCACGAAATAATTACGGTTGATTGAACCTTCCTCTTCTTGTTCCAATACGAAGACATCATCAAAATCACGGTATGGCGTCTCTAAACTCGCTCCTGTTTCAACAACGGTTGCATCGCCGATCGCTTGACCTTCTTCGATCGGAAATTCAAGATACGTTGATATCACTTCCAGCGCTTCCAGTTCCTCGAAGCTCGCATTGAATTCATCGTAAAACTCACCTTCTTGCTTAACCAGTTCGATGCTGTCGTCATTCAACCGGAATACCTTAAGCACGACGGTTCCACCATTATTTTCGTATGTCGCTACGTGATTCGCTTCCATGTAATCGGTTCTTAATGTGAACTCCGCAAACTCATTGCCGAATCCTTCAAATTGAGCCGTTGAACCGTCCTCCATAAAATAATCGTACGGATCGATAGTGGACGCCTCATCGCCGTGGCTGTCGCCACTCGTGGTTTCTTCTGTTTCTTCTGTTTCTTCTGTTTCTTCTGTTTCCGTTTGTTCCACCGATTCAGTCGTTTCCTCTTCGCTGGCCGTTTCTTCCGGTTCTTGCTCCGTGGCCATGTCTTGAGTTCCACAGCCCGCGACTGTTAATATGAGCGCTAGCCCGCCTGCACCTATCCAATACTTCATCGACAGTCCTCCTTTTTTAGAGTTGACGTATACACCAATGAATAGTTACCGAATTTTCAGTAAATAGTTTGCAAAAAAATCTTAAGCTTCCTTATTTTCAATAGATCACTAAAGATGCAGTGAATCGTGGTAGATCGGCTTCAAGTGAATGTCGTATTCTTTTCTCACTTCGTTCAAATCGTAAATATTGCCGGGGAATTCCGGGTCTTCAAGCTTTTCAATCTGCTCATGCACCAAGTCTGCAAAATACACGCCGACCGCGATGCCCTTTGGGTATTTGCGCTTCACTTCTTTGACGAAGTCCTCTGTCAGCATTTGGTTGAACGCATGGTACAGTGCCGCATTCACGACCGTCAACGAGTCTTTCGTGGCGTATGAAACTACGTAATAGTTCCCATAATCGTCCTTCAGTAAATCTCGCTCTGCTTGAATGTCCATCCTCTCTCCTCCTTTTGCTACTGTTAGTTTTCCATACCCTTAGTCCGCTTGCCGGAAACGAATTTTCCAGCAGCACAACAGAGAACACGCTCAGCCTCGTTGCTAAAAGCACGGAGCATCCAGCTAATCGACTGCTTGCGGATACGATATCGATAGTTTCAAATTGGCATTGCGTTCTCAGATCCGGCCGAGTAAATTCAGGCCTGTGCCGCGGATTGCAAATGCAGAAAATGACTATAGTCAGGAACCCCATGAAAGGACTGAGACCTTTCCGAGAATTTGATTAAAGAAATATAATGATTTTTTTCAAATCACTATTAAAATCAGTATGCCCAGATTTTTGAACAAAAAACCCACCCGCTCCCTTCTTGATGAAAGGCATCAGGTGGAAAATCCTAAGGTTTGAGCTGCACCAGGTCGCCAAACAGCGAAATGAGCAGTAAGCTTACCGCTCCAACAGAGATGGCGGCAATCAAACCGATATAGAAAGGCCGCAAGCCCATGCCACGGAAGATCTTCAGATTAGTAGATAAGCCGACGCCTGCCATAGCGAGCCCGAGCATATACGTCGACCCAAACGAACTCCAGAAGCTATAGAAACTTTCCCAGTTTTGTGCACTGAAAAAGCTGAATGCCTGGCCGCTTGAAGCAAGTGTCGCATCCCCGACCGTCCGTATAAATGACAGGAGAAGAAATCCAAGAATGAAGAATGGGAACAATTTATACCATTTCGGCATGTTTCCGCTTACGCGTCCTTCACTGCGGAAAAACAAATAGGCAATCAACGGAATAACGGCGATGATGAAAAGATTGCGTGTCAATTTTGTAATCGTCGCCACATCGAGCGCCAAAGTCGACCCGTACATTTGTTCATACATCAATGCAGCACCTGTCACTTGTGCCGTGTCGTGTATAGCCGTTCCGAGAAAAAGTCCAGCTTTGATCGGCTCTTCCGCAAAAAAGAAGTGGGCCAAATAAGGGTAGAACAGCATGCCCAGCAATCCGAAAATGGTGATATTGGCGACTGCGTAGGAAATTTCATTTTCCTTCGCACGGATGACCGGTGCCGTTGCCATAATAGCCGTGACACCACAAATCCCGGTGCCGTTCGCAATCAATGCGCCGAGGCGATTGGACTGCCCGAAAACTTTCGTAAAAAACAAAGTAACCCCGATGCCGACAGAGATGCAAGCGACAATGAGCGGCAATCCCCAAGCACCGAGCGTCAGCGCTTCCGTCAAACTCAAGCGCAAACCGAGCAGGATGATGCCGATTCGCAGCGCATATTTCACCGCAAATCCGACACCTTCTATGAAGATATCTTGCAAGCCGATGGTGTTGCGGATTACAATTCCGAGCAAGATTGCGACAAAAATCCCTGAAACCGGGCTTTTTCCGCCTTCCGGCAAGAGCCCGATTGCGCCGAGTGACGACCCAATGGCGGCTGCACCGTAAATTCCAGCTAAAATGACCAATAAGCAAATGGCCAGACCGGGTAGCAGTCTGACCATTCGCTGACTTTTCGTGTTTTGTGTCACACTCATCTGCTCCTTGCGAACCGTCTTTTGATACCGTACTTATCGTACCACCAAATGGCAGGTCCGTCTAAGGGCGCTTTAAGGTAGAATCTCTTCGATCAATTGAATGATGCGGTCTTGTTGGATCGGTTCCAAATCAGACCCCGAAGGCAAGCACAGCCCTTGTGCAAATAACTTTTCGCTGACGGCTGTTTTGCCGTGCGCGTTATGAGAGTAGAATTTGCATCCGGCAAAAAGCGGCTGCAGGTGAAGCGGTTTCCAAACGCGGCGCGCTTCGATATTTTCCGATTCCAGCCATTCCCGAATGTAATCTGGAGAGCGGTCTGTTTTCGCCGGGTCAAGCAACATGACGCTCAACCAGCGGTTCGACCGGGTCCCTTCCAGTTCAGGCTGGAATTTTACTGCCGAATGATTACCGATCGCTGCAAAATAGCGGCTGTATACTTCACGGCGAGCGGTAACGCGCAACTCGATGGCCTCCAATTGGGCACGCCCGATTCCTGCTAAGACATTGCTCATCCGGTAGTTATAACCGACACGGCTATGTTCATAGTACGGGGCATCATCTTTTGCCTGGGAAGCAAGGAAGCGCGCTTTGCCGATTGCTTTTCGGTCGTTCGAAACGAGCATGCCGCCTCCGGAGGTCGTAATGATTTTATTGCCGTTAAACGAGAAAATCCCATATGTCCCAAGGCTTCCGGTTTTTCTCCCTTTGTACGTGGAACCGAGCGATTCCGCGGCATCTTCGATGATCGGCACCCCGTAATGGCTGCAAAGGGCAATCAGTTCATCCATGCGCGCGCATTGTCCATAAATATGTACAATGATCACTGCCTTAGGAAGTTTGCCCTCTTGCTCTGCGGCTGCAAATGCTTTTTGCAAAGCCCACGGAGACATATTCCATGTCTCTTCTTCCGAATCGATAAACACCGGTTCGGCACCAGCATAGATGATTGGATTCGCGCTCGCCACAAACGTTAAACTTGAACAGAACACACGGTCCCCTTTTCCGACACCAAGCAATTGCAAAGCCAAGTGGATTGCGGCAGTGCCTGATGATAGCGCTGCCGCCGCACCCGTTGTTGCATACGCAGCTATTTCCGCCTCGAACTGATTGATGTTCTCTCCCATCGGCGCAATCCAGTTTGATTCGAACGCTTGGGCGATATACTTCTGCTCGTTCCCTGTCATATGCGGGGCCGAAAGAAAAATCCTGCCTTCTGTTTCTTTTGCCGGAACCGGAAATTGCACAACCGATGCTTCTGTATCTTGTCGAATGTTCATGTACAACAGCCTCCTCTTGTTTCATTAGCTTGTTCAGTTCATGCCGCAATCGCTTTGGCAAATGTGCTTTTGCAAGTTGTTAATCACCAATCCGGGATACCTGCCCGAATCTGCTGTTTCCACGTGTCTTCTAGAAACTGTAAATCGCATATCTGCACCGAATATACTGATCATTTCTTGTCTGATTTGCTGTTCTGTCTCAAGCAGAAGAGTGCCCTCGCCGTCGATCCAAATAATGATCTCGTCCAAGGAATTTTGGACGAATTGCATGGCTGGCGCCAATTGACGGAACTTTTCACGGACCGTCGCCAAATACAAACTCGTCACTTTCCCTCTACTCTTCGATTGCAGATACTCGGATTCCGGTTCGGTTGGTTTACGGACGACCGGATGGGCGCTGCCGCATGGACATGGACAATGGACGGGCAGCAAGCGATCCTTGATTTTCAGCCGGATCAACGGAGTGCCGTGCGTATGGAAGCGGGTCAGCAGAACTTCACCCTTCTCGCCAAATTCCAGCACGCCGGTCCGCATATTAAAATGCAGATTGCCTGCGGCACATTCGAAAAGGAACGGTGAGCGCTCCGACTTCATGCTCCAACGGCGGACGATACAACCGAAGGCACTTTCGATTTCCAAGCGTTCACTATCCGACAAAATTTCCGTTTCAACAAATACGGCAGCCGTTTGAAAGGTCAAAATGATGCATTGATCATTAATGAATCGGGATAGCGCCAAAATCGCAGAAGGCAATCCATCGATAAAGTCAGGGCGGAATTCGTTCAAATTCCGGATCACCGACTCCAGAAACGGTTCCATGCAATGGTGGGCTGAGTAAATGCGCTGATTGAGGTAATAAATGTCGCGCCAGAATGCTCCTTCTGTTTGGGCGTGCGGGACAAAATCGCCGCTATAGAAAGTGGCGCGCTTCATCTCCAAATTAATCACTCCGTTTTGCTTCTTAAAATAATCGATGGCGGCCGTTTGCCTCTGCACATCCAAGTTCGTCAACTGGAGAGGCGGAAATCCTGTTGGTGCGCTGCCGCTTGAAAATGCTTCTTTTTTTCTTTGTGTTTCCGTATGGATTTCTTCAATGCGCTCTGCAAAAAGCGTCTCTTCGATAATCGGCAGCTGCGTTAACCCGTCTGCGCTTTGAATATCCGAAGCCTTATTTTTGTAAAGTTCCCGGTAAAACGGACTATGCTGCACAGCATGCCGGATAATCGCCTGAACCTCCCGATCCTGGAATTCCTGTTCTGCCAGCCGGTCTCCTTCATCCATGATGGAAAGCTGTTGAAGAAAGCGGTAATAACCCATGCCATATCGCTTCCTGGAATTGGCATATTCATGAAAACTCAGCAGTAGATTTTGGAGATAGATAGGAGAATTCCCGTAAAATCCCGATGATAGTAGCTTCATTACCCATCCCCCCTGCGCCTATCAATCAAATCTGTATTTAAGCAAATTTCCCTTTGGCTTTCCATTCCTTATTCCACTCCAACTCTTTCGCCTTTTCTTCTTTCGGGCGATTTGCGAGCTTCAGCAAAGTTTCACGGATTTCTTGTTCTCTCATTTCCGGAATCTTTTTCAGGATCCGGCTAATCTCCATTTGGCTAATTGGCGTCGCTCTGCCGATATGGATTTTTGGAAAGACTTTTTCTGACTGGATCTCACTCGGATCCAACAGCTCTTCATAGAGTTTTTCTCCTGGGCGCATGCCGCTATATTCGATTTGGATCTCATCCTCTTCAAATCCGGATAAGCGAATCATATTGCGGGCGAGGTCGACGATTTTCACCGGTTCTCCCATATCAAGAACGAACACTTCACCGCCGGAAGCAAGCATGCTTGCCTGGATCACCAAGCGGGATGCTTCCGGGATGGTCATAAAATAACGCGTCATTTTCGGATCAGTGACGGTCACCGGGCCGCCTTTGGCGATTTGTTCGCGGAATAGCGGAACGACGCTGCCTCGTGAACCGAGCACATTGCCGAAACGGACCGCTGCAAATGTCGTATTGGAAGAACTAGCCAAATTTTGGACGATCATTTCAGCAAAGCGTTTGGAGGCGCCCATGATGTTCGGTGGATTGACCGCTTTATCGGTGGAAATCATGACGAAGTTTCCAATGCCATGGTGATCTGCCGCTTCAGCTACATTTTTAGTCCCGAAAATATTGTTTTTCACTGCTTCCAGCGGATTCGCTTCCATTAACGGCACATGTTTATGGGCCGCAGCGTGGTAAATGATATCCGGCTGAAATTTGCCGACCATGTCAAAAATCCGTTCTCGGTCTTGGATATCGGCTATGATTGGAACGATTTCCGTCTGCTTCGAAACCAACGCGCGAAGTTCGCGGTCGATGGTATAAATTGAATTTTCCCCGTGACCAAGAAGCAGGATACGTGCCGGCTTAAAGATGCTGATCTGCCGGCAAATCTCTGAACCTATCGAACCTCCTGCACCGGTGACCATAATGCTTTTTCCTTCAATTTTCTCCGTCAACGCTTCCATATCGAGCCGTACTTCCTCACGGCCGAGCAGGTCCTCGATTTTGACGTCCCGGATATCGCTGACTTTCACTTTCCCGACCATCAGATCCTCAATGCGCGGGATGGTCTGGACTTTCAAGCCCGTTCCAATGCAAATCTTCGTAACTTCCGCCATCTCCTTTTTCGACAATGACGGAATGGCAATGACAATCTGGTCGATCCGATGGACTGCCGCCACAAGAGGAATTTCAGAAATCGGCCCTGCGACTTCCAAGCCGAACATTTCAAGCCCCCATTTGGTCCGGTCGTCGTCGATAAAGAGAATCGGCTTTCTGCCCCATTGCTTGTTTTGCTTCATTTGCCGCACGATCATCCGTCCAGCTTCGCCGGCACCTACGACCAGCGTCCGGCTCAACTGGCTTTCAACCGATTTCGGCTCCCGTTCGTGGTAAATCCGGAACGAAAAGCGCGATGCCCCCAAAAACAGGATCAGGAACATCCACGTCAACACCAAGATGCGTCCGAATAATTCACCCGTCTGGACAAACTGCATGACCGTCACCACAAACATCGTCAAGGTCACGGCTTTGACGATCGACTTCAGCTCATGGACTGAAGCATACGCCCACACCTTCCGGTAAAGCCCGTAATGCCAGGCAAAGGAATGATGGGCAATAAACAAAGTGATTGTCGTGAGCAGAAGCAACTTGTCCGACATGAAACTATCGAATGGCAGCAAAAACAAATAGCAGAGATACGTAGCTGAGAGGATGATCAGCGAGTCGATAATGAACAATGAAGTATAGCGTTTTGTAATTGTCATATCATTAGCTCCTTCACCTCGCGTAGAGACCGCTTTTAGTTGTATTCGTGGCTGTAATAATGATCTTTACTGAGTTTATAATTATTCATCACCACACCGACGATATACGCTCTCGCCGTCGAAAGACTGTCGCGCGCTTTTAATGCACTTTGCTTTTCCGTTTTGCCGGTATTGACAACCAGCACTGTGCCGTCGCATTTGTTCGCCAATATTTTGGAATCGGTCACCGATAAAATCGGCGGCGAGTCGAAAATGATCAGGTCGTAGCGTGCTTTCATCTCCGCAATCAGTGAATCGAGCACCGGTGAATCCAGCAGTTCTGCCGGATTATAAGGGATCTGGCCAGACGTCAATAATTCCAGGCCTGGGATGCCGCTATCGCGGACACTTTGTTCCAGCTCCCCCTTGCCGACCAGCAAATTCGATAATCCTGTATGATTATTCAACTGGAATGTATGGTGCAATGTCGGCTTACGCATATCCGCATCGACGATCAGCACCTTTTTTCCGGATTCCGCAAAGACAATCGCCATATTGGCGGAAGTCGTCGATTTCCCTTCTTCTTTTGATGCTGATGTGAACAGCAGCGTTTTCATTTCATTGCCGGGTAAGGAAAAATTGATGGTCGTGCGGATTGTCCGGTACTGTTCACTAATGACGGAGTTCGCCTTAGTACGTGCTACCAACTTTCTGGCGTGCGGCCGCTTTGACGCTGTCTGGTTCAACATTCTCATCCAACTCCATTCTGTCAGTATGTTTCGATGGTTTATCCGTTTTTCCCAAATCACCGACCGGGCTCACGACACCGAGCACTTGCAAACCAAGCAATTCTTCAATATCTTCTTCCGTTCTTACCGTTGTGTTCAATTGGTCAAGCACAATGGCAAGCCCTGTGCCGAGCATAAAGCCGATGATCGCCCCGACTGCCATATTGAACAGCGGATCGGGCTTGACCGGCTGTGGATCAGCTGGCATCGTCGCAGGAGCCAGCACGCTGACATTATCGACACGCATCAAATTGCGGATTTCCTGTTCAAACACTTTAGCGGTCGTGTTGGAGATCAAAACTGCCTGCTGCATTGAAGCGTCTTCAACTTCGAGTGTCACCACCTGGGAATCTTCGATGCTGGACACCGCAATCCGCTCGTTCAGTGATTGCACCGTTTCGTCCAGCCCAAGCTCACTGATGACTTCAGTTAAAATGGCCGGGCTTTTGATGATGACGTTATAGGTACTGATCAACTGGAGATTCGTATCGATATCCTGCATGCTGAATTCCTGTGCGTTAGCGGGTGCTTTATTGACCAGGATTTGTGTGGATGCCTGGTAAACCGGCTTCATCCACAAGTAGCTGACCGCTGCAGCAATTGCGACAAAAGCGACCGTCATCGCGATAATGAGTAGCAACCGTTTTTTTAAGTTTTTCAGAAACTCTTTCATATTGAATGTGCTTTCCATATACTTCACCTCATATCCCCGTCTACGGGGTGATTTTGCTTGTTCAATGGAGCTGTTTTTCTACAAAGCGTCCGATGATCCATAAGTGCAGCGTTTTTCCGTTATGTGCGTTAAGCATTAAGATGATCCACAGCACCAATCCGATCGGCATGAGCAGCACTTCCGCAATCCAACCCACCATCGGCGTTAATCCCACTGCTGTGAACAAGGTGAAGAAAAGAATCGAAACGTATATGGACTGAAATGCGTGAAAACGGACAAATCGATTTTCCCGCTCCACCATCAGCAGAATGAAGCCCGAGAAAAATCCGAGCAGATACGCCAAAGAGCCGGCGACATGTTCCGGCAGTCCAAGTCCCGTAATGGAAGGCTGGGCACTCGGAGCTTCACGGCTTTGCTTAAAGACGGTCTGCTGTTCGAAGTTCACAGGAGATTCATTCGTGATTTTGACTTTGTTCTCAATCATCTGCTTTTCCTCCTTGAAATCTGTCTTCCTATCGCTTAAGACCAATACTAAAGAGAGCAGGTTAAAACAAAGTTAAATAATTTCACTAGTTGAATTTATCTAATAAAATATTCCCCCTCTCGCTTTTCGGCATGGTTATTCACTCGAAATCCTGGTCTGGCAGTCATGTGCCCAAAAACGAAATTGGTTTTTGTATAGCTTCATGAATGCAAAAAAAAATCGGCTGGTTCGCCTCTAGGGCAAAACCAGCCGATCTATATTTTTTTAACTTGTAAACTTATAGCCAAAACCTCGAACTGTTTGGATGTACTTCGGCGAAGTGGTATCGCTCTCCACTTTCCTGCGCAGATTGCTGATATGGACCTTGACTGTCTGGATATCCCCTTCGGAATAATAGCCCCACACTTGATCGTATAATTGTTCAGCGGTCCACACGCGGTTCGGTGTCTGCGCCATCAATAATAATAATTGGAACTCTTTATGGTAGAGTTTTACCGGCTTGCCTTTCACGTAAAGCTCTCGCGCGTCCACATGGATATGGAGGTCGCCGAACTTCAATATCGACAGCTTGTCTTCTTCCCCGCTCTTCCAGCCGTTGCGCCGCAAAATCGCTTTGACGCGCGCTTCCAGTTCGGTAAAATCGAACGGCTTCGTAATATAATCATCGCCGCCGACTTCAAGCCCTTGAATTTTATACGCCAATTCTTTCCGGTAGCTGACAAATAAAATTGGCGTCTTCGTCCGGATCCGGATTTTTTCGCAAAGCTCCAAACCACTCATCCCAGGCATTTCGATATCCAAGCAAATCAGATCCGGATTTTCTTTCGACAGAACATCCATCGCTTCAAAGCCATCTTCGGCTTCGAGCACCTTATAGCCTTTTTTCAATAAAAACAAGCGCATCAGTTCACGGATTCCATCTTCATCTTCAACAATCAATACAGTCGCAGTGTTCAAATCAATCCCCTCCATTCCTTAATATCTCAACGGCAAGGCAATGATGAACGTACTGCCCACGCCTTCTTTGCTCTCTGCCCAAATCTCGCCTTTATGCGATTGAATGATTTCTTTCGCAATCGCGAGGCCTAGGCCGCTTCCTTTATATTGCACCGATTCATCAATTTTGAAGAACCGGTCGAATATATGCGGCAAAGCTTCGGTTCTGATGCCGCAGCCATTGTCTTCGACACGGATCAACAGCTCGGCGTCAGCGTCCAACGAATCCAGCGCGGTTCCGCTTGCCTGTATGCTTGCACTTAAAATGATACGCCCGTCTTCCGCCGAAGTATGTTTGACGGCATTCCATAATAAATTCGAAAATACTTGATCGACACGGTCCACATCGAGAAGGAGCCGCCAGTCAGCCAGCCCTTGTGTCTTGGCCGGCCCGACAAAGCGGAAACTTCGCCCGCTTTGTGCCAAGTCAGACTCCATCGAGCCGGCAACCCTCTCGAGCCATGATACGAGTGGGATCTCATCAAAGCGCAATGTCATATTGCCCGATTTGTATTTCGTCAACTCGACCAAGTCTTCTGTCAATCGCTCGAGCAACAACAATTTCTTATGGATCATATCCAAATAGCGCGGATTATTTTCTTCAATCAAGCTTTCTTTCACTGCTTGGATATAGCTGTGGATCAATGTAATCGGCGTTCCAAGCTCATGCGAGATGGCCGACAGCATTTCATTGCGCGATTTCTCGACTTCCTGGATTTCATCGTTGACGGTCAATAAGTTCATATTGGTGATTTCCAGTGCCATCGTCCGTTCCTTGACGTTGCGCTCGAGGAAGAAATTCAAATTGGTGATTTCCTGCGTCATGCTGCGCAGCGTCGCAAGCGTTTCCACTCGCATCATGAATTCTTCCAAATCACATGGTTTCACTAAATAATCATTCGCGCCCGCACTGAACGCATTGGTTTTTTCTTTAACCCCTTCTTTATCGGACAGCATGAGAACCGGCAATTCCGTTAAAGTCGCATTCACGCGGATTCGCTTGCAAAGCTCATCCCCGCCCATATCCGCCAGTTCATCGTCGAGGACGACTAAATCTGCCGGCCGGTTTTCCAAATGCACGAGCGCTTCTTCGCCACTGCTGACACCATCCGCTTTATAGCCTTCACCTTTCAATTGATGGACCAGCATGAGCCGGTTCACTTCTTCCGCCTCTACGACGAGGATACGCAACCCTTTTTTGACATTCTTCCCTTTGATAAGCGAGTCCGCAAGCTGCGACGCCGTCAGTTCCTTGATGTCATCCGAGGCCGGTTCCGGTTCACGCTCTTCTTCAGTCAACGGCAATGTGAAGGTGAATGATGAGCCTTTTCCGAGAACGGATTCCGCCTTCAGCCAACCGCCTTGCATCTCCACGAGCCGCTTAGTGATTTTCAAGCCCATTCCGAGACCTAAATGAGGAGTGGCAGAGTTGCCAGCGGGCTCAAACAGCGCATCCACTCGTTCTTCTTCCATTCCGTTTCCGGTATCTTTCACCGTAATGGCCACTTGCTTTTTGAAGGTCTTTGCTGAAATGATGATTTCGCCGCTCTCGGTATGTTCGACCGCATTGCCGACTAAATTGTAAAGCACTTGCCGCACGCGTTCCGGATCAGCGATCGCTTCCGGAAAATCTTTGGGGATGGTATGTTTCAATGCGACTTCACTATTTCTGAGGAGCGGTGTACATAAACGGATCACCGAATCGGCGATTGCTGCCAGCTTCACTCTTTCAAGGTGAAGCGGCACTTGATGCTGTTTGGATCCAGAAAAATCCAAAGTATCGTTTATCATGCGCGCCAGTTTTTTGCCGCTGTCTGCAATCGTTTCCAGCTGTTGAATCACTGAATGCGGCATTTTGCTGTGGGCGGATTCCTGTAAAGATTCGGCAATTCCGACCATGCCATATAATGGTGTGCGCAAACTATGGGATGTAATGGCGAGCAATTCATCTTTTCGGTCGTTTGCCTGGCGCAGGCGATCAACTTCGAGCCGCTGCCGCTCAGCCGAGTTGCGCTCACGCTTCTGTTGTCCTTGCTTGCGTATTTTTTCTTTGTCGCGCAAAGCAAAAGCCGCAAACAATACGGCGAGTATCCCCATTAAAAAGATGCTGCCTTGAACGACCCCTGATACCGGCAAAACTGCTATTCTATAAAGAAAGTTTAATGTAGTTGCAAGAGCAAAAAACAACAGCGACAGTGCATAGAACCGAGCGTGTACCAATCCTCTTTTCCTTCCCTGAAATGTAATCAGGAGGCTGATTACGAGTGTTAAGGCCAAGACAAACCAAAGGAGCAACCGTGCCCATTCTATTGAAATGAATAAAGTAGTGAGAACAGCTGCATTAAACACAACCAGCGATTTGATGATTCGAGCGGTTTCCGGCATATGACGTTTCGTATTCAATAAACCTTCCGTCAATAATGTAATGGACATCGCCGATAATCCTGTAACAAAAACAATGCTATAACTATTCCACAAATCCAACTCCGGCCAAATCACATCCAAACTGACGCCCGCCGCTGAAGAGAACAGGAAAAAAGAAGTGATCGCATAAAGCACGAAATACAAATATGCGCGCTGGCGGAGGGCGATGAACCGGTATATAAAATGCGCCAGAAATAACAGGCTTAAGCCGCCAAGCCCTCCAACAATTGCAATTTGCTGCCTCGTTTGGATTTCAAACGCGTCTTTTTCCCAAATCGTTACCGGCAGTTGAATCGGCGAATCCGACTCCACACGCATCAAATAGATAACGGGTTCATCTAAAACCGGTGAAATCGGAAACACTGCCGTTCGGTGGGTAATATCAGAAGGCACGCCTTCGCCGGCTTGCTCAACTGTAACCCCCCCTCCATTGTTCGGCGTGTACAAACTTACTTCATCTACACTTGACGAAGTGAATTCGAGAAGCCACTCATGTTCCATGTCTGCCAGGTTTAACACTTCAAGCTTCAGCCAATACACCGAGTTGCTCAAACCGATATTCATAGGGTATTCACTTGCCGGCAAAAAATTCCATAAATTAGGTGGCTGCAAAATCGTTTCCGCTTCCAGGTTGCCAGAAGCATCTTCCAACACAGAAAGCCGGCTTCCTGCTGGAAGTTCTTTCGTGCCCTTTTCCAGTATGAGCTGTCCCCCGCTATGGGCTGCTGTAGCAGATGGGGGAAAAAGCGCGATGCAGCATATAAGAGAAAAGAGTAGCGCTGCGGTTATCTTTCTAAAAGAATAACTCATCATACTGCACCTCTTTTTTATCTGAATTATCAGTTTAATCAAATTTCGCTGTTTACCTCATACCAAAGCGCCCTCCCTTTATAACTAAGGCAAAAGATGTGTTTTTTATATTATAAATACATATTATGGAGATTAACTAGGTTCATTGATTTAATGAAATCATATCATTTATCACAGGAAAAGAAAACCATTTTAATTTCAGAATATTCAAATATATAGTTAGCCCTATGAAAATTTATTTTGTTTTTCTCACTTAGTTCAAAAGACACGAAAAAAACCATAAGCTCTTCGCTTATGGCTGTAAAATCCCTTATTCTTATACATTGCTTCGTCCGCGCGCTTTAATATAGAGGAAATTGTCTCCCCTGCCGCGGAAGCAACAGCAACACCGATACTGAAATTAACCATTACCGGCATTTTTCCAATCTTCCAGTCGCCTGTCAGCGCGGTGCGGATTTGAAGGGCCGCTTGTTCTGCTTCATTGCTCGTCTCACGTTTTCCAAAAAGACAACAAATTCATCTCCGCCCATTTGTGCTGATATAAAAATCCCCCTGTTTCTCCCTAATAACATCACCCTAAATTTACTTGCTTACATCTTATCAGATAATCTTCCAAACAAAAACTTCGTACCTATTTATAAGTACAAAAAACCTTTTTTCGGTAAATTCCGTTTGGTTTAACAGTCCCCTTTGTGCAAGCACATCGAAAGCTAAGCCCCTCCACTTCCGTTATAATAAAAGCAAAAAGGAGGTTCTAGCCATGTGCTTGATCAATTTGCAATTCCAACATCACCCCCGCTATAAATTAATAGTAGCGGCAAACCGCGATGAGTTTTACGGACGCCCTGCAGCGCCTGCCCATTTTTGGAAAGACGCTCCCGCCATTTTAGCTGGACGTGACCTGAGCCAGATGGGCACATGGCTTGGCGTCAACAAATCCGGACGCTTCGCGGCGCTGACCAATTACCGGGACCCTGAACACATGGCGGCCGGCGCGCGATCCCGCGGCGAGCTTGTTACGCAATTTCTTGAGGGCCACATTTCACCGGAAGCATACTTGCAAGCTATTGACGACCGACAGTACGCGGGATTCAATTTGATCGCCGGCGATGCAGAAGGCCTTTATTATTATAATAATATTCATGGTGAACCGGTCAAAGTGCCGCCTGGGACGCACGGACTTAGCAATCATTTCTTGAATACACCATGGCCGAAGGTGGAACGCGGAAAAGAAAAGCTGGAGGCATACGTATCATTGAATGAGGATGTGCAGTTAGACCGGCTGTTTGAAATTCTGGCAGATGCCGAGCAGGCGTCTGATGACCGGCTTCCGCAAACTGGCGTCGGTTTGGAACTGGAGCGTGCGCTGTCTCCGATGTTCATCAAGATGCCAGACTACGGAACACGGTCAGCGACGGTGCTATTGATTGATCATGAGGGGCTAGTGACGTTTGCAGAACGGAGCTACTTAAACGGGGAGTTTCGTGAAGACCGTAAGTATGAGTTTCAGATTTCTTGAGGCGAATTGCCACCTATTCATGACAAGTTAGCTAGTGCTATGAGACTGCGCTTCAGGGGCAGGCTTGCCGGGGGCGGACGTCGAACCAAGGCGGCTAAAGAGCGCGCCGCCATTGTTTCGCCAGTCCCGCGCAGCCCCCCAGGCGTCGGCCCCTTGCGCTCCGTCTCTAGATTTCGAGGTGTTGATCGTTTCTTCATCCTCTCACACTAGTAAGCAGTGGAAGATATCTCTTTGTTAGCACAAACGATGCTGCACACTTCTTCTCGACAGTTGGAGAATAGAACAGGTTATTTCAACATTCACTGAACGAGCTAATCAGTTTTCTGTTCACTACGCTCCACCAAGGAAGCGATTCCCCCGACAGCGGATGAATGTTACAGAAGCAGTTATTATTTAACTTACTACGACCAATAAAATATAACAGCCGCCTAGTGCATACGGGTGAGCCGATGCAGTGAGACAGATGGTCTTCCTGGCTCACTGCAAGAAGCCGATCCAAAGCAAGGCGGCGTCTATCTGGATGATACTTAAATCAAACAACGCAAACGTGCCACATTCATATTCTAGATTTCTTCAATCATCAATCTAGCTAAGGCAAAATTTCGGATGACACTAATAACAATCAGCTCGATTTTGCCTTATTCGAATTCTAACTTTCTCCACTCAAAAGAAAAGCCAAGCGGAATGGCCGCTTGGCTTTTTGTATTTATGCGAAATCGACGCCCATGCTTTCGAAGAGGCGCTTGTATTCAGGGTACCAGCGCTCCCATTCGGATGTGCGCTCAATACCATGCCCATCAAGAATGGCTTCCATAACATCAAGTGCAACATGCCAACCGGCGACGTCTTTTGGTGTTTGGTTCGTAATAC
Organism: Planococcus sp. ISL-109; assembly: GCF_018613655.1. Classification (GTDB taxonomy): domain Bacteria; phylum Bacillota; class Bacilli; order Bacillales_A; family Planococcaceae; genus Planococcus. Next base: position 58,211 of record NZ_JAGGPW010000004.1, on the reverse strand, counting down.
CCGGCAAAGTTTCGATCATGTGCACATTCGTGCCGTTGTCTGTTGGTGTCAGATTGAAATGCACATGGTCTTCACCCCATTCAAAAGCAAGAGTTTTTCCTTTTTCGTAATCGGTAATGGGGAATTCTTTCTTTTTCCCGTGGCCCAGCTCTAATGTCAAGTGGCCGGATTCGCCTTCTTGTTCCATTTGAAGCCCGTAGAACCAGCGATGGATCTTTTGGTTGTTTGTCAGCATGGCCCATACTTGTTCAGGTGGATGATTAAAATGTCTGTCGAATGTCGCATTGTAACCTGTGGTGCTTTTGGTAATTTCTGCTGTCATTAAAATTCCTCCTCCACTCGTCTTTACTATACTATACCCGAGTTCCGTGTGTTTTCTACTCAAATCGGGTATATTTCCTATAAGGAGTTGAAAGCGATGAGATTGGGTTACGCTTGTATGAATACGGAACTGAAAACGGTTTTCCGGACATTGCGTCTGGCAACCGCAGAAAAAGAAGGCATTGAAAAAATCAAGGAATTAACTATCAAAAATATGGACACAACTTTACAAGTCATTCGCTGGAATTTGGATCACGGCATCTACTTTTACCGTGCTTCGAGTTCCATCGTACCGTTATCGACGCATCCGATCAATGATTGGCGTTGGTGGGAAGATGCGGATTTCCTGGCGATTGCAAGCGAAATCCGCAGTTTGGCTGTAGAACACGGGATTCGGATTTCAGTGCACCCGGGCCAGTATACGGTTCTCAATTCACCGAAACCGGAAGTTGTCCGGAAATCCATCGAGGACTTGGAATATCATGATAAGTTGATCCAGTTGCTTGGAGGTACTGATATCATCCTTCACACAGGCGGCGCATATGGCGATAAAGAAGCAGCCAAGAAACGCTTTTCCGAAAATTACCTGCTGTTGTCAGACACCATACGCCAGCGGCTGCGCCTGGAAAATGACGATAAGACCTTCACTTTGCGCGATGTATTGGACGTTCATGCCTTGTGCAATGTGCCGATTTGTTTCGATATTCACCATCATAATTGCAACAACGACGGCAAACCTGTCGATTTCGCAGAGATTTTGGCTACTTGGGAAGGCGTCGGCCGCCCGAAGATCCACATTAGCAGCGGGCGTGAGGGCTTCACTGATTTGCGTCATCACAACTTGATTTCAGAAGAAGATTTCCTGGAATTGCTTAAGCTGGTAGAAGGGTATGAAGTCGACATCATGTTCGAGGCGAAAATGAAGGAACAAGCTGTGCTGCCATTTTTGAAAAAGCTGCAAAACCAATAGAAAAACGCCTGGAGTAGACCGGATCATCCGGTTTCCCCAGGCGTTTTTTCGTTATTCGGGAAGTTTTGGAAACTCCAATGTGAACTTCGTGCCTTTTCCGACTTCTGAGTCAACAATTATTTCTCCGCCCATTTGGTTGACGATGCTGTACGTGACCATCAGCCCGAGTCCGGTTCCTTTGGATTTATTGGAGAAGTACGGTTCGCCGAGGCGTTTCATCGCTTCTTTCGTTATACCGACCCCTTCATCCATTACGTGAACACAGACCGTTTGCGACGAGTTTTCCAGCTCAATGTTCAGTTTGCCGCCAGTCGGCATTGCTTCTATGCCGTTGCGGATGATATTGACTAAAGCTTGATGGAGTTTTTGCGGATCGCCAAGAATCAAACTCGATAAATGATCGGCACGGACAAAAATTTCCACATCTTGAGCTCTCGCATACGGCGACATGATTTTGATGACATGCAAGAGTTCCGTTTCCAATTCTATACGCTTTAACTCACCGTAGGCAGGTTTGGCGTATACAAGGTAATCATCGATCAAGTCTTCGGCGGCATTTATTTCATTTAAAATCGTCTGTTGAAATTCCAGTTGCTTCGAGCGCGGGTATTCGTATTCCTGCATCAATTGCACAAATCCCTTAATGGTCTGCAACGGGTTCCGCAGTTCATGGGACACGGCCGCAGCAAAATGGCTGACCGTCTCCAATTTTTCATGGCGCATGAGCGAATTATACAAGTACTCCTGCTTTTGCAAATGCTCGATCAGCAATGCCGTCAGAATGATGATGCCGCCCTGATTGAGCATTAGCATCAGCCAAATTCCAATCAAATCATGGATCGGATCGCCAAAAAAGAAATATCCGGCAAACAGATTGAACAGCAACGACACAATGGAGATGCTGAAAACGAGCCCCGCCTTCCACCAGCGGTTGACTTTTTGGTAGAGCGGTGCGAGAAACGGAACCCCCGCAGCTACGAGAAACTGATTGAGAATGGCGATATGCATGCCGTCTCCGCCGATGGCAATGCGCCCAATGGCAGAAACGATGAAAAGCACTGCGCTGACGATCGGCCCGCCGTAAAGGGCACCGACAATCATTGGGACTTGCCTAAGGTCAAATATATAATCTTCCGTTAAAAACTGGTAGGGAAATATCATACACAAAATGATGGAGATGGAAAACAAGATTGTCATCGTAATCCGGTGGCTGACGAAAAAATTCCGCTGCCCTGCAGTCGCGAACATTTGGTAAAGAATGATCGGAAAGATGATAAAAAAGATATTATTGATCATGCCGGTCATCATCGCTTCCATATGGGCACCTTCCCTTCATCTTTTCAGACTCCCATTATACCGATAACTTGCCCATTCCTTCCAGTTATTTTTGGCCCTCTTTATAAGGGTGGGGAATCGCGAGGCGGATTTTTGTGAAGGTCCGCTCACGGCGCTTTTTCATCCCCGATAACGAGAGCCCATAGCGTTTTTGCAATTCGGTTAAACTATAGCCGTCCACGTACAGTTCTTGCAATAGGCGGCGTTCTTTAACGGACAAGGACACGTCTTCCAGCCATTCCGGCAATTCTTCCAGTTGCCATTCCGCGGCTGCTTCTTCCTCCTCCAGAATCTGTTCGGCATCTTTGACGAATTGCCCACCTCTTTGCCTTCTGCCCAACTCATCTTTCATCGCACCTTGAATGCTCCGGTAAGCAAACGGCGCGAAATGGCCGATCTCCGGTTCATGCCGCTCCCATGCTTGCCATAAAGCGATGACGCCCAATTGCCGAAAAGATTCATAGTCTGTGTAGATATTCAGCTTCCGAATAATCGATGACACCATAGGAGCGTATTGCTCCGCTACTTCTGCAAATTTTTCCATGTACTGTTCCTTCTGGACGTCCTTGAATTCCCGGGTAAGAACAGCTTAAAAGTAAATAAATATCAAAGCGAACCAGAAAACAGAACATATACACCTATCAAAAACCAGATTCTAATGATTATTAAAAATTACGTTTGAACCAGTTAAATGTAAAATTAAATACATTTTTCTATTTATTTGTATTGATATCACGTCATTCGAATGGTACGATTTTCTAGTAATCTAGAAAGGAGAGGTATTAGTTGAAGAACTATGAAGAATCCCCAATTGATCGCAATGTGCTGTTTCTTGAATCTTTCTATGAAACAGAACGGCGTTCAAGAATCACGACAAAAGATGGTGTACGATATTCGCGTGATTCCCCGCTTGTCTTGATCGACAAAGCTTGCATGCTCTTCGCTTCCACATACGAAGGCCGCGTCAAAGCTACTCGCCATAACCTCAAGCAACATAAAAAAACCACTCTTCTAATTTCAGAGGATGGGCTCGCCGCTTATCCAACCAAGTCTCCCTCCCAGCTTGACTGCGTGTGGATCTTCAATCACCAGTACAGGCTAGAAGCAATTTCCCCCGCACGGACCCGGATCATCTATGATCAATTCGGCGTCTTTACTGAAGTGAATGTTTCGATGCATATCTTATCGAAACAACGGACACGATTATATGAAATGATGTATTTCTATTCGGCAATCCGGGAACGCAATAAAGGCTAATGCTTAAAGACACCTCTCCGTCTGCCGGACCCTATCCGGCAAAGGGTGAGGTGTCTTTTTTATGCTGCATGATCCGCGAGCAATAAAATATATAACTCAAGAGTCCACGCATCGCTCATCTTTTTTTCGAGTGGATCCGTGACGAAAAAAGCGAAATGTCCATCCCATATTTTCGTCTCGCCTTCATATCGCAAAGCAGCTGCAAGACCTTCTCTTTCAATCCAGTCGATCAACCCCAGTGACGATTCCCACAACTCACTTGGCGGGCCGTGGTGAACTGCATGGACAAATGCGCCGCCCGGCAAATAGCCCGTCACCATACGATGATCTTCTGAAAGCAAACGTTTCGTCGGAATCCCCACTTCAATCAACCGCCGCCCATCTTCTTCGAGGCACCAATAACGAATAAAAGGGCGTCCCGTCGGTGTTTCCTTCTGCTGGATCAGCCAGTCCAAAATCTCGGCGGCAAGTGCTGAGGCTTCTTCTGCTCCAGCTGATACTCGCGCAGCAATCCCCACATATGGCTGATAGCTGCGCTGTTCGATAATTGGCTCATTTATATAATACATATCCAATTAACTCCTTCCGTTCTGATCAATTGCTTTACCATACCCGCCAAGCTCCTTTTTCATTCATCAGATCTCCCTGAAGTAAGAAAATTATCACCGAACAAAAACGAAATTACTCAGATTATTCGACTTTTTATTGATATGTAATTTCCACTGTAGATATTCCGCAAAACC
>NZ_JAGGPW010000004.1:51699-53563 GCF_018613655.1 Planococcus sp. ISL-109 | reverse complement strand
CTCAGCTTCCCTTCGCTTATTCATTTCCTGCGGGTGAGCGCCAAAGCCTCCTCAGTCACTGCGAAAACCGTGTGCTCCCACATCTGCACGGCAGATGCGTCGCACTGTGGGAGCAGTACGGTTTTCTCCGTAGTTTTGCTCCATATCTGTTTGTTTGTTCGCAAATTGTTAGTGTTCAAGTAGTAGTGGTGGTAATTCACTGATATTTCTTTAGTTCAACATATATAAAAACAAAAATAATTTTACTGAATTTTCAAACTTTTAGATAGTTCATCCGTATAAACGTGATATAATAAGACTATAGAATTCTTATTTTGATTATATTTCCAAAGTTCATAAGACTTCTTGTACACATCTTCTCTCCACATACATAAGCCGGTTGCCGGCCAACTAAAATAAGGGGTGAGCACAATGTTTTCCAAATGGAGCAAGTTGCTAGCTATCACGGGATTATTACTTTTTTCACTGCTGTCGTTCACGGGACAGGCTGATGCCGCTTCTTCGACGTTTGTCACGAAAGGCAACACGACCAGCAAAGTGGTCGCTTTAACTTTTGATGACGGCGCGGATGGAACGAACATCAACAAAATCCTCGATATTCTAAAAACGAATAACGTCAAAGCCACTTTCTTTGTTACAGGGACTGGCATCAACCATCACCCGAGCTGGATCCGCAATATCGCAAACGCTGGACACCAGGTCGGCAATCATTCCTATTCACATCCGGATTTCACAAAAATCAGCATCGCCGCCATGCAAAGTGAATTAGCTAAAACAGAAACTGCCTACAAAAATGTCACGGGCAAATCGACAAAACCTATTTTCCGGGCTCCATTCGGTGCTTACAATGCTACCGTCCTGAAAGGCGTCGGCGATGCAGGCTATACGCACACCATACAGTGGAATATCGACACCATTGACTGGAGAGGCTTATCATCGACTGTAATCACCGATAAAGTCGTCAACAACATCGTACCGGGCTCCATCGTTCTGATGCACACTGGTGCAGGAGCTCCCGGAACACCGATCGCCTTGCCGGGAATGATCAGCAAATTGAAAGCGAAAGGCTACAAATTCGTGACCATTTCCGAACTCTTGAAATTGCCTCCGACAGGCGCAACCACTTATACCGTCAAAGCCGGGGACACGCTTTACAGCATCGCGAAAAAGTATAATGTCACAGTCGCAGCACTCGCAGCAGCGAATAACATTACAAACGTCAACTTGATCCGCGTTGGGCAAGTCTTGGTGATTCCGGTAAAAGCACCGACACCGCCTCCAGTTACAACCGTCAAATATACGGTGAAAGCGGGAGATACACTTTACAGCATCGCTAGCAAGTATAATACGACCGTCTCAGCTATCGCCACGGCCAATAAAATCACCAACGTCAATTTGATCAGCGTCGGGCAAGTCTTGATCATCCCGACAAAACAAGCACCACCAGTAACGACCGTCAAATATACGGTGAAAGCCGGTGACACGCTTTACAGCATCGCACGCACCTATAATACGACCGTCTCAGCCATTGCCACGGCCAATAAAATCACCAACGTCAACCTAATCAGCGTCGGGCAAGTGCTCATTATCCCGCGCTGACGCTTAAGCACAAAAGAAAAAACGCCTTCTGCAGAGGGCGTTTTTTTGTGTGCCGATATGCCGGAAATCCGCTTTTCACTTGATCAAAATGAAGAATTAGAATGCGGAAAGGTCGACTTGTTCACTTTCAGCGTTAGGCAACTGTTACATTTCTTTCAGTAGAGCGAATGAAATCTATCAGTGCTTTTTAAGAAGCATCCGCTATTCGGGGAATCGCTTCCCTAGAACAGGACTGTGGAAGCAATGAGTTGGAATGTGGATGTGT
>NZ_JAGGPW010000004.1:51220-51384 GCF_018613655.1 Planococcus sp. ISL-109 | reverse complement strand
GAAATCGCTTCCTTAATGGAAACGCGGTGAACAGAGAACTGATTTAGCTCGTTAAGTGAATGGTGAAAATATTTTCCGCATCTCCAACTGTCGTAACTAATTGTGCAGGCTGAATTTTTGTAGCAGAGAGCTGCCTTCTGTTGCTAACTAATTTGAGAGGGAGA
>NZ_JAGGPW010000004.1:9347-51214 GCF_018613655.1 Planococcus sp. ISL-109 | reverse complement strand
GCCGACTCCTAGGGGACCGCGCGGGACTAGCGAGTCAAATGTGGCGCGTTCTATGCGGCACATTTACTCGACGCTCGACGCCCCGGAAAGCCGCTGTTGGAGCGCAGTCTTAGCACCAGCAAATTAGACTTGAAAGGTCTGGGACATCTTTTCTTACACCCTGTTTACCAGAGGTCAAGAAAATTCCAAACCACTCTAAACCTAGAGACGGAGCGGAAGGGGCCGACGCCTGGGGGACCGAGCGGGACAGGCGAAACAATGGTGGCGCGCCCTTTGCGCCACCTTGGTTCGACGCCCGCCCCCCCGGCAAGCGTGCCCCTGAAGCGCAGTCCAATAGCGCTAGCTATTTAAAGATGAAAAGTCTAAGACATCTTTTTTGACTCACTTTTATAAGAGGACATAAAAACGATTAACCACTATAAACCTAGAGACGGAGCGGAAACTACCGACTCCTAGGCCTGGGGACCAAGCAAATGAACAAGTGAAGGTTAGCTGAACTTATTCATTTGCTTCCATACTTCAAATCAAGCCGGCTGCCTTTTCCGGAGAAACCGATTATATAGACGATAGATGACGAAAGCCATAATCAGCAAAAAGACGATCGCCAGCACTGGCATCAAAAAGATTAAAATCGGCGCAATTGTTGCCGTTACATCTTCAGCCACCGATACCGCCGGACCTACCAGCGTAGTATCACTGACCCCTTTAACTGCCGTCAATGTGGCATGAGACACCGTAGCGACTCCACCGCCGCCGATAATCGCAATCGACCATTCCAAAAATGGATTCATATCCCCGATGAACGCAGCCGTCAGTAAAATTCCCGCCAACGCAGCAACAGGAGTAGAAATCAACTTCATAAATGAACCGACCGCAGGAATATAATTGACCAGAACTTCAAATATTGTAGCGGCTCCAAAAGCAATGAGTGCAGGCGTACTGCCCACCCAGCTGAAGCCTTCGGATAAAGTGATCCAATCTATACGTTCAAAGATGCCCGTGAGCAATAACGGAGTGAAAATACGAAAGCCTACCGTTGCACTTAATGCCAGACCGACGAAAACCGCAAGAACCATTTCCATCGAACCACCTCCAGTATGTTCTTTTACCTATTCCATACCCTTATAGAAATGAAACTAACAAATCGGTTCGAACTCTCCAGTCAAGATGTTCATTTTTCAAAAAAGACGGAAAAGAGTTTACCCTTTCCCGTCAGTTCTATCGAGGCAACTGCTCATTGATCCGCCATCATCATTTGATAATGAATAAAATCGAAAAAGTGCAATTCTCCCGGCACTTCCCCGTCCGTTACCAACTCTGCCTGCTTTGCCGCTTCTTCCGCAAATCTGGGCTGCTCGATTCTTTCGAAGTATTGCCATAAATAATAATAGACAGCAAGTGACTCGTAATCGACTGTCGGGGCTCCAGTATCCCGGTCAAAACGGCCAGCCAGCATACTTTTTTCTTCCCATTCCGCCATAAGCCAGCTGTCGAATCGAGGTGACGGGAGGCCTTGATCAAAACGGTTGATGGCTATCAACAATTGATCAATCATATGCACTTCGCCGCTTTCTACATAGCGCTTTCCATCAAAATCATAATACTCCGGAAAAAAAGTCTGTTCTTTTTCAGCTTCAAGCATGTCGAATGAATCGGCAGACACGGTTAATTCGTTGATCAAATAGCTGAGGGTCAGGCGCTTGCCTGCCACCCCATACGACCAATCATAATAATCCACGGCAATGCCGCCTTGATGTTGCCGCGATCTAATCGAAGACAATATTTGCTCAGCAAGAACAAGGAAATCAGGCTCATTAAAGGCTTTAGCTGCATTTTTCAATGCCGCCGCAATGCGGACATCGTCAATCAATGCATTGACATTCGCTTTTTCGTACAGGCGCCAAGGCACGAAATACTGGCCATCCTGTTCGATGAGAAAATGGTCCGTCAGAATTTCCACCTGCTTCCCGAAACCTTGCTCATCGTTGACTTGGAGCAAATACTGCATATACAAGCCAATGCTTTCAGAAAGGTATTCCGAAGTTTCATCATTTGGGTATGCGTGGATTACCCCTTCATCGTTGACGTAATGAGAATCGACTAATTGCTGAACTGTAGTTTCCTGTCCTTTAGCCACTGCACATCCCCCGATTCCAAAAATCAAACTGTTGACGATCATTAATAATGTTAATCCATTTCTGCTTGTCCGCTTCAACTTAATAAACTCCTCATTTCAGCAACCTTCGTAATGCGTGTTTTCCTTATTTCATAAGCGAAGATATGGTCTTCTGCATGCATAGCTTTCTCAAAACTATGGATCAATGGCTGAAGTGCCTGTTCCTCTGTTTCTTTCACAAGCAGATAAACTTTTCCTTCTTTGCTGGTCACCAAATCACGCCCACTGGCAATAGAGCAGAGGGCAACTTGCTCCAATTCCGCGGTCAGTACTGGGCAATTCATCGCCGGCACCACTTCCATAAACCATGTCCGCTCTTTGTGAGTAGACGTCTTCATCATCCAAAGTGCCTGTTCAATGAATTCCTGCAAACTCAACACCCGAAGCTCGCCGTTCTTTTGCGACAAAAAATCATACTGCTCCCTGAGCCGGTCTGTTTCATCCGCGGTTTGCTTCAGTTTATCCGCCGTTGACCAGAGTGAAAACTGGAATATAGACAACAAGAAATAAGTGCCAATGGAAGTCAAAACAAAAGCAGGTTCTTGCGACGCATAGCCAATGGATAAAATCAAAACGCCAAACAAAAAGACCGGTATCCACTTTTTTGACAGCAAAAAAATGGCCGGCACTGAGACTATTGCGACTAATAAGGCTTGTTCATAAAAAGGCCAGCGAACATACAATAATAATGCTCCTGAAAAAAACGCTAACACAATATACAATGGTAATAATTTTAATCTATTCATTTTATTCTCTCTCTTGTAAAATATTTGGTAAAAAATCAAAAATATTTTGAATTTCTTTACCAAAATTATCTTACACTAGCTTGCAAGAAAAAACTATGGAGCAGAGAAATTCTCTGCTCCATTTTTTCTTTCAATCACTTTAGTTCATCATTGCTACTGAAAAAACTCGTTTTCTGGTTTGCGCTTACGGAGTTTTTGGATAAGCGTAATGATTGCAATGATGATGAAAATAGCAATCGGTATCGACACCCACCACAAATCTCTTGTCGTTTGAGCAACCAGTACACTCATCGGGCGCGATACATTGATATCTCCACCAGATGTTTCCACAACGATGCCGTCAACTTCTGTTTTATGATCCATTTGTTTCAAGTCGACCCATTCGTATTCATCGAACTTCTCAAACTCGTCCATCACTTCCTCGAACGTTTCAATACCGAGATATGGATGGTAGAAAAACGCCAAGTAACTACTGCTGAATTGGGAGACGTAATCAGCCTCCGCCATCATTTCATCCACCGCATCCGGGTTATCCGGATTGATGTAGCCGAGCCTTTCCGGATACAGTTTCATGCCATGAAGTCCTGCTGACTCCGTTTCATAGACTGGCGCGAACGTTCCGTCATAAGTTCGGTCGGAAATTTGAATCTGCCCGACGTATGTTGTGAAATAATTCGACAGTTCCTCGTATCCAGTTTGCGACATCGAATAATGGGGTGCTTCGAACGCAATCGGATAAAGCCCTTCTGCCGTCATTTCATAAACACCGTCCACAATCGACTTATAGATATGTGTTTGCTCGTATGGCAAGCCGACATTTTGCACGAACTCTTCGTATTCTTCTTCCGAAGCAAAATCTTCGCGCAGCCGAACTTCATCTTCATTGGATTGGAAGATTGGACGGTCATGGTCCACATCCCAATATTCGAAGCCTTCGCCGGTTTCATCTGCACGGTATTGGTGATAGTATCCGTGCTGAATCAAACTGGCGCCATTATTTTGCATTTCCTGCAATACATCCACCAGTTCGATTGATTGGGCCAAATGGATATTCTGGCCGGTTTCTGGATTAGTGTAAACCGGAATAACAGTCACCGCATAAGGAATGTTACGCTCTGCCAAATAATCACCGACTTGCTTGACGAGCACCGGATCGCTTCTCGGATGGATGTCTTCCAAACGGATCAGTTTCTTCGGCGGTGATTTCTCGGCGTCGAAGAAATCGAATAGCGACTCCCCGATTGCATCACTGAGATTCCCTGTAATCGAGTTCGCAGCGACATAGTAAAGCTGCCCGTTCTTGAAGATCAGTGGATGGTTGCCGTCTTCGGCATGTCCTTCGAACAGCACTTCCATTTGCTCGATGCCATTGATAAGCATCATGTCTTTTCCTTCAGGGAGCGGGATTTCCATCCCATCCCCGGTAATCGAATCCATCGTCCGGAAATCACGGAGACTGAGATCATGTGAATCAGTAAAATATTCAAAATAGTTTCCGATGAACATTTTATTGATGTCATCGTATTGGTCAACGATAAACAATTCTTCCGTAGTCAATTGCCGTTCACCTAAACCAAGATAAATCACGTGCGTATAATCGCCTTTCTCGTATTCAGCAGCAGCTTCTTCGATCGATTGAATGGTGATGTCCGAAGAAAAATGGCCGACCAACATATCCAAGATTGGAACTTCCTCTTTTTGCGTCACTTCTTCTGCATGATACAAAATCAAAACTTTCGGTTCGTCGCTTGCTGGCTCATCGGCAGATGCTTTATGCCAAGGGGCAATAACCAATGCGGCGATCAGCATCATAACAGCTAATTGATTTTTCACAAGCAGCGCCCCCTCTCTTATTTCGTCTCATCTTCCATCATGAGATGGTAATGGATAAAATCGAAGAAATGCGTTTCTCCGTTATCATTGGCTTCTGTCACTTCTGTCGCACGAGCTTTCACTTCTTCTGCCGCTTCATCTTCACCAATGGCAAGAAGATATTCATTCATATAAAAGTACATTGCAAGTGATTCATATGTGACCCTTGCTTCTTGAGTCTCCCGATCGTACCTGCCGAACAGCCGGCCCTCTTCTTCCCATTCAGTTTTCAGCCATTCTTCAAATACGTCCGAAGATAGTCCAATCCGCTCCCGGTTGATCGCTATGAGCAATTGATCAATCATATGAACTACTTCATTTTTCACATACATTTCTTCTGCCACATCAAAATATTCAGGAAAGAAAACAGCATCCGCTTCCACATTTTCAAGCAAACGGTCTGCATTCATATCTTCCGGCACATCAGCGATCAAGTAACTCAAGGTCACGCGCTGCGCTGGATATTCCACTTCCCAATCGTAATAATCGACCGTGTAATCATTATTTGTCTGAATACGGGAAATCGTCTCGATTATCCGATCTGCTGTTTCGGAATATTCCGGGCGATTGAACAACTCGTCTGCTTCACGCAGCGCCGCGGCAATTCGGATATCATCAATCAATGCATTGACTGTCGCATCTTCAAAGATGAGCCAATTGATGAAAAAGTTTTCTCCTTCTTCGACCACAAATTCGCTCATGAGGTTGTCATATTGTTCAGCGAACTTCTCCTCGTCTTCCATCATGACCAAATACTCCATATACAAACCTATGCTTTCGGACAAAAACTGAGAATCCAAAGCGTCCGGATATGCGTGAATAAAGTTATTTTGATCAAAATAACGTTCTCCAAAATCTTCAGGTACTCCCTTTTGCTCTACCGCCTGTTCCTCTGTTTCTGGCTGCTCTTCAACTTCAGGTTGTTTATCTGGTTCAGGCGCCGGTTCACTCGCTCCGTCATCGCAAGCACTTAGGAGCAACAAGAGCGCTACGGGCGGCAAAAGCCATTTCCTCATGAATCCACTCTCCCTCTAAAGCGCTGGGTTTTGTCCCAAGCAATTGTTTTTTTGCGCAGTTTGCTCCAAGTGTATTTTGTGATGCTGAGTACCAACAACAGGAGGAACAACTGTGCATAGGTGAAATACATGACTAATACGAAAAGCACATTTGTCAACGAGACGTTCCGGTCGACGACTAAAGCGCTTAAGAGTTGGGCGGTATAGACGATATACGTCATAAACCAAAGCATCATTAGCGGCGCGGAGATAATTGGTATATCTACACCCGATACACTTAAAATGAAAAAGATATGGGAAACCAGCAGCATGAGCACGAATATCAAATAGGTGAAAAGATGCTGCAAGCTGAGAATGAACGTTCTGCCCTTCCAATGTGACCGCTCTTTCAAAGATTTCTCCAATAAATACAAGTTTCCTGTCAGCCAGCGCGTCCGTTGTTTGATGAACGCTTTTAAAGTCTCCGGTTCCTGCTCCCACGTATGCGAAGTCGGGATTACCGGCAAGACATAGCCAGCAGCCGCCAAACGGACTGTCAGCTCTGCATCTTCTGCCAGTGCGTAGACGTCATAGCCTCCAAGCTTTTCAATGACCGAACGACGCAGCAGCATATTCGTGCCGGCGAGTGAGCCGATTTTGAAAAGCGCCCAGCGTCCGCATTGCATAAGCAGTTGGAACACTTGGAATTCAAGTGCGATCATGCGGGTTAATATATTCGTGTCGACGTTTTTCGTTTTGACATACCCGACGGCTCCTGCAGCATTCGGAACTGTTTCTGCCGCTTGAACCAGCTTTTCCAGTGCATCCGGGTCAGGTTCATTATCAGCGTCATAAACGACAAAATATTCCGAGTTGGTAATGCTCAAGCCATAATTCAACACCCGTGATTTGCCTTTCGGATTGCCTGGTGGAACCGGAATGTAATGAATACGGGAAAATACTTCCGCAAACTCCTGGACAATCCCAGCTGTCCCATCTTTTGAACTGTCGTCCAGCACATAAATATCAAGTTTTCCTTCATATTTCAATCTAGCCATCGCGCGCAAGGTATTTTCGATGACGATTTCTTCATTATGGGCGGGGATCAGCACGGCCACACTCGGATATTTATCGATTTTCGGCGGATTCTTGAACCGGAGCCGGTACCAGACCCCACCGATTGTCACCGCGGAATAGAACAGCAGCAAAATCCAGAATAAGACAACGATGAATCCGATGAATATATTCATACCGCTCTACCTAAAGCACGTGACAATTCGTTGATATTCGACACTTGCTCCTTTCTCACTTCATAAGGCGAGTCGAGCAAGTTCAGCTCCTGTTTCACTTTGTCACGGTAACGCTCAAGCATTTGGCGGACGCCTTCTTCATCGATATCTTTTAGCACCAGATAAATCGATTGCCCCGTCGAAGTCGCCAAATCGTACTTTTGGCGAATTGTTGATAAGGTAGCCCGCTCAAGCGATTCTTTAATGTTTTGCTGTGTCCGCTTGTTTTTCGTATTGATGGTAATTTCGACAAACCACGCTTCTTCCTGGCGGCGCTCCGTCGTCTTCAGCAGCCATTGCGCTTGTTCCGTAAACTCGTTGACCGTCAGAATATCGGTTTCGCCGTGATATTTCTGAAGCAACTGCACTTGCCGGCGCAACTCGCTCGCTTCGTAGCCGATATTCTTGATTTGATGCAGCAAGAGCCAGAACGACAAGACAAAGCCGGTGAACAATAAGTGGCTGTAGATGTACATCAGTTCCAAGTCGGGACGCTGGGTGAAGAAAAAGGCGAATATTGTCAAAAATATCCCATAGCTCAAAATGACGCTTATCCCATAAAGGAATACGTAACGCTCGTGGATCAAGGTCATGAAGAGGATGGAAAGCCCCGCCACCAAAAGCATTTCGGTAGAAAACGGTAGAACTAGCGAGAATAATGCCCCCCCGAATCCAAGCACCATCAAGATCAAAACTCCAAGCTTCAAATTATTTTTCATTCTGCCCACCCCATCATCTAGGTTTAAATACCCGTTATTTATTTCAACATTAGAAATATTGAAATATTATAAACCTATTCTACTACATAAACTCGTTAATAACTAGTGCAAAAAGTATTGTCAGTATTAATGCCCTGTTTTTTATCGATAAAAGTAGGTATTATTATCTATTTAAACCAAATTTTCAGATATCATATTTCGAGTGAATAAAGCCTTAACAGGTGCCTCACAGCAACTCTGGAAGCGCATACATAAAATGTGAATGAATTTCAAAAAAATTTTAGTTAATTTCCGTGAATTTGAACTTTTAAGGCATATCACATAAAAACATCCATAAAGAAGCTTATTTTTGCTCACTCGCTTCACTTTTTAGCCAATAAAAAAACCGCCGAATCGGCGGTTTTTGCTGCTAGCTATAAATACGTATACATGACTGGATTGTCCGTATTCTTCTTCAATCGCTTAAAGCCATTCTTCTTATAGTAAGCACGGATCCTTTTATTATACGCCTCGTCCTGCTTTGAAGTATTCGTATAGTAACCAGGGATGACAACCAATAGCTCGACATCCAAAAAGCGCAATTCTTCGATCAACTTTTGGCCGAACGATTCGCCGATGCCTTTGTTGCGCTCTTCTTCGACGACTTGCAGATCATCAAAAACCGCTATAAGGCCGAACACATCATCAATGTCCGGGATATGCTTTAAATCCCGGTAGACATCGCCCAAACCTTCCGAAATTTCCCCGGCGTACATTGCCAGCGATTCGAGCGAACTGCGCTGTGGGTTGAACAAATAGAAATGAGCATCACCAACTTGCGCCGACTCTTCTTCACCTTTCAGTGTACAATCTGCTACACATGTAAAGATTTCTGTGCCTGCCTTCATTTGGATCCGGTAATCGACATGAATGTCATCTTCTGTAATCATCGAATTCCTCCTCCGCTCCATCTATTAGATTGAACATACTATAAGTATGTCATTTTTTATCAGAAAATTCAATCACATAAAAGTTATTTTCCCTTCCGTTCCTCTTCCAGCTTTTTTTCGAATAGGTCGAGCAGCTGTTGTTTCAATTCCGGCCGTTGCAGCGCAAATTCGATGGTGGTTTCAATAAAGCCGTATTTCTCCCCGACGTCATAGCGTTTGCCTTCAAAGGCAAATGCGTGAACTGGGCGAATTGCGTTGAGCCTTTCGATGGCATCGGTCAATTGAATCTCCCCGCCAGCTCCAGGTTGCTGTTCAGCGAGCAATCGGAATATTTCCGGCGTCAGCACGTAACGGCCCATGATGGCAAAATTGGAAGGCGCTGTTCCCGGGTCCGGCTTTTCGACGAAATGATCGACTGCCATGAGCGCCCCCTCCGTCTCTGTCGGTGCGATAATACCGTATCGGTGCGTTTCACTTCCACTTACTTCCTTGACCCCGATCACCGGGCTATCCGTTTTTTCAAACTGTTCCATCAGCTGCAGCAGTGCCGGTGGATCGTTTTGGACGATGTCATCGCCGAGCAGCACCGCAAACGGTTCATCCCCGATAAAATGGCGCGCAGACCATACCGCATGGCCGAGTCCGAGCGGCTGCTTCTGGCGTATGTAATGGATTTCCACTTCGGACGTGGCGAGAACTGAATCGAGCATATCAAGTTTCCCTTTTTCCCTGAGTATGTGTTCGAGCTCAAACGCGTGGTCGAAATGATCTTCAATCGCCCGCTTGCCTTTGCCGGTAACGATAAGTATGCTCGTGATGCCCGATGCAATCGCTTCTTCGACGATATACTGGATGGTCGGCTTGTCGACAATCGGCAGCATTTCTTTCGGCATCGCTTTTGTCGCAGGCAAAAAACGGGTGCCGAGTCCAGCTGCCGGAATGATCGCTTTCGTTACTTTCATGGAATCTCCCCTTTCCAAATGCAGTTGTTTTCTTGTGAGTATAGCATTGATTCGGAAATGCAAAAAAGCCTCCGCACTGGCGGAGGCTCTTCTTTAGACAAACAGGTGTGCAAACAACACGATGATCGGCAATGTGATCGCTGTGCGCAATAAGAAGATTGCGGCAAGTTCCCAAAGTTTCACGGGAATATTCGACCGCAAAATCAGGATGCCGATTTCGGACATGTAAATCAATTGCGTAAGCGACATGCCGGCGATAACGAATTTCGTCAGATCGCTTTCGATGCCGCTGCCGAGAACTGCAGGCAAGAACATATCCGCAAATCCGACGAGCAAAGTCGGTGCCGCTGCTGCCGCTTCAGGCAATCCCATTAGCGTAAGTAGCGGAATGAGGGGGTAAGAGATGATTCTGAAGATCGGTGTATATTCCGCGATGACCAGTGCTGCTGTACCGAGCGCCATGACTAGCGGAATCAAACCGAGCCAGATATCCATGACGGTACCGACACCGGATTGAACCAGTTTTTTGCCGCTTGCTGCACGATTCGCTTTTGAGCGTGCGGCTTCAAAGCCCCATTTAACTAAGGAAACATCCGTTGGGACGGTATCATCAATTTGCTTTCCGACACCTTCCCTATATGTATCGACTTTGCGAGACAATGGCGGGATGCGCGGCATGATGACTGCTGCCACGAGGCATGCGACCGAGACTGCCAAGTAAAACGGCAAGAACAAATGGCCGATGCCGATGACGTTTGCGACCACCAGGCTGAAAGCGATGGAAGCGATCGAGAAAGTCGTCGCGATGACGGAAGCTTCGCGCTTCGTGTAATAGCCTTCGTCGTATTGCTTCATCGTGACCAACACCCCGACCGGCGCCGCACCCATCCAGGATGCCATCGCATCGATGGAAGAGCGGCCAGGAAGCGTGAACACTGGGCGCATGATTTTATTGAGCAAAGTCCCGACAAACTCCATCAAGCCGAACTCGACAAGAAGCGGCAACAGTATGCCGGCAAACAAAAACCAAGTCAACAGGACCGGCGCCAGGTCATACAACACGACGCCGCCGGTATTGCGAGAAGCGATTGCTTCAGGCCCGATTTCATAAAATGCCATGACTCCGACTGCAAACCCGATGAAACGGATCAATAAGCCAAACGGTCCGACAATGAAGATTGGACGCAGCATAGCGGAATCTTGGATAAAGGCAGGTCTTGCAATAGTTGCCACCAGCCCTGCGACTGCGGAGAAGCCTAGAAGAATCACAATGAATCCAGGAATCCACTCCCCGAAAGTAGAGAGCAGGAATGAGGCGAGTATGCCGACCCCTATGGTGATTTGCCCGTCATATGAAACCGGCACAAGAAACAGCAGTGCCCCGATCAATGACGGAACGAGAAATTTCCAGGTGGCGGATGGTGGTAACTTCTGCGTTTCTTTTGGAATGCTTGTCATGAACAGTTCCCCCTTTTTTAGTCCCCTTCAATTGTTACTGCAAGTTCGCGAGCGCCCGATCGAGCACGCGGATGCCTTCATCGATTTGCTCTTTTGTCACGGTGAGCGGCGGGATCATACGGATGACTTCGCCTGAATTGCCGCATAAATAGAACAGCACCCCTTGCTTCAGGCAATCGTCCAACACGGTCATGACCGCTTCCCCGTCCGGGCGCTTTGTTTTTGTATCCATCAGTTCGATGCCGATCATCAGCCCGACACCGCGCACTTCACGGATACATGCATGCTGTTGTTTCAGTTTCTCCAGCTCTTCCAGTGCATACGCTCCGAGCGTTTGGGCATTTTCCAACAAGCGCTCTTCTTTCAGCACTTCTATAGAAGCAAGAGCTGCAGCGCATGCGAGCGGATTGCCGCCGAACGTCGTGCCATGCGTTCCGAGCGGCCATTGGTCCATCAATTCTTTTGACGCGACCGTGGCACTGAGCGGAAGCCCAGCTGCGATGCCTTTCGCAACAGCCATAATGTCCGGTGTCACACCGAAAGTTTGCGCGGCGAACCAATTGCCGGTGCGCCCAAACCCGGTTTGCACTTCATCGAAAATCAACAGTATGCCGTGGCGGTCGCAAATCTCTCGCACTTTTTCGAGCCACGCTTTCGGCGGGATGATATAGCCGCCTTCACCGAGCACCGGCTCCAAGATGATGCACGCCACTTCTTCCGGCGTCACTTGGTGGTTGAAGAGCTTCTCGATGTCGCGCTCCAGTTTTTCCGGGAAAAACACTTTCGGGTCCGCGGATTCCGGCAAATCATCCGGATGCGCATACGGCAATTGATACGTCAGCCACGAGGGCTGCATATGTTTACGGTATTTGCTTTTCGATGTCGAAACGCTCAACGCACCCATCGAACGGCCGTGGAAACAACCCGTGAACGAGACGACGTACGGTCGTTTCGTTACGTATTTTGCCAGCTTGATGCCGCCTTCGATCGCTTCTGTACCGCTATTGGCGAAAAAGAAGTTATCGAGCTTTCCAGGCATTATCTGCTGCAACTCATATGCGAGTTTCAAGATCGATTCGTAGATGATGACGCCGGACGGCCCGTGGATCAAATGGTCCGCCCCGTCTTTGATCGCCTGGACGACTTTCGGGTGGCGATGGCCGACGTTCTCCACTGCAATTCCGGACGTGAAATCCAAATACGTACGGCCATCCGCGCCGTAATAATAACAGCCTTCCGCTTTGACGACCGGCAGATTCGGATGGTCCTTCGCCATGCTCGGCGCCAGCAGATTACCTATCGAATGGGTCATTCCCAACCAATCCTTCGTTTGTTTTTCAGTCATTATGCTTCATCCTTTCCTGTTGCGATTGCATGTTTTTTCAATTTGCGTACTACGGACGGCTGGCTGATACCGAGCCGCTCCGCCATCTCGGTCGTCGTTCGGTAACGTTTTTTGGCATTTTCCAGCACTTTTTTCTCCACCACATCCAGCAAATGCGGCAAGGTGCGTCCCGCTAACTCGATGCCGACTTGCTCGTCTTCTGCCGGCCGGTAGTTGATTGGCAAATCGTCCAGCCCGATCTCCGCTTGCTCACTTTCCAAATAACTGCGTTCGAGCACGTTGCGCACTTCCCGGAAATTGCCTTTCCAGTCCAACTGCAACAGGTGGACATAGGCCTCATCTGAGAGTTTTTTGATTGCACCGTATTTTCGCCCGAGTTCCTCAACGGTTTGAATGAGGAACGCTTCCAAGTCTTCCGGACGCTCACGCAGCCCAGGCAGTTGAATGAGCGACACGTGCAGCTGATAAAACAAAGCTTCCCGGAATTCCCCGCTGTGCATCCGTTTTTCTAATGAAGTATCACTGATGGCGATCAGCCGGATATCGCGTTTTTGTGAAAGCATTTTCTCTAAAATCGACTGCGTCCGTTCGGATAGGCGGTCGATTTCATTCAAGACGAGCGTGCCCCGCTCTGCCAGATCGAAATAACCGCTCTCTCCTTCGAACGATTCCACAAAAATCGTCTCCGGCACAGCACCGCAATCCACTTCGATAAACGCTTCGCCGCTTCTCTCGCTATGTTGATGAATGATTTTTGCGAACAGGCTTTTACCCGCCCCTCTAGGTCCTTCAATAACGATCGCTGCGTCGTACTCGGCAAGCTTCAGCGCACTGCGTAGCGCGCGTTCTGTCTGTATGCTTTGTGAGATGACGCCGCCGATGGACAGTTGCCTGCCGCGGAGGTGAGCCAGCTCTCCTTTGACGCGGCCCATTTCAGTTTCCAGCGATTCCAAGTATTCTTTCATAACCATCAATTCCGATACTTCATAAGAATAACTGATGACGAATTCCACTTCTCGCTGTTCATCGAAAACCGGTATTCCGGTAATGAGCATCTTTTTGCCTGTCGCCGTTTCCTGGACGAGCACCAACTTTTTCTTGCGTTCGATGACTAGCGGCGTAACAGCTGGTGTGAATAAACCCTCTTGTTCCAGTTCGTAAATTGACCGCCCGAGCAGCGCTTGCGGCGCGACACCGTAATGCTGGCCGCTCAGCTCTGTAACTTTGAGGATGCGGCCAGCGCGGTTCGTGATGATGATATCCTCATCGTGCATCGCCATTACTTCTTCTTTTGCATCCGGTACGAGCAAATGTCGGTGCATCTTTTCACCTCGTTTATTCATTATTGTATAGACTATACGTTATTGAATAATTGAAAAGCAAGATAATTTCAATAATTCCCTCAAATAGTCTAATTAACAGCACCCGTACGTGTACCAACAACTTTTTTATAATCTTAAATACCTATTCCAAAAGACTCAATTCAAGACTATACTATTCTAGATATTCCATTTATTACACATATAGGAGGTTTCACATGAAAGCAGCGTTAACGATTATCACTTCCCTCTTGCTGGCCATAACGACCGGGGCAATCCCCGCGTTCGCCATTTCACAGGAAAGCCGCGATTTCGACCGCTTTTTGCAAAGCATCGAATGGGAAAAAGCGGATTATTTAGCATACTTGGACAGCAAAGAGTGGTCACTGGATGAATTCGACTCGGTCGATGAACTTGGTACCCCGCTTTCTGAAACTGAAGTATCCAAAGTTTTGAAAATGTACGATCTGACTCGTGCAGAATTGAATAGCTTGCTCGAGGAGTTCGGGGAAATAGACAAAGGCGAAGATGTGCTTGATGGGACTTACATCATCTTTACAGAAGAACTTATTGTTTATGTCGAATTCTATTTATCCTACCAAGAAGACTGGACGCCGATTTCGGATGCTAAATTGGCCACATTGATGGCGGAATACGGTTTTTCTTCCAAACTGGAACTGGAGGAATTTCTCAAGCTATTCGATGATTCACTCGACAACTACGAGTTTATCGAAGACTTGGAGAGCTCAATCATGTTCTACCAGGAAGACTGGCTCGGCGATTTCGATTTTGACACTTTGTTTGCCGAATTCGGCTTGACAGAGGAAGAGCTCGAACGCCTTCTCGAGCATTTTGAAACAATCGATTATACGAATCCCGAATTCGAAGAACGCCTGATCCAGTTGAGCGAGCGCATGATGGCGATTGAGGAGTTCTCGACGGTTACGGAGTTGACCGCTGAACAAATTGCAGAATTATTATCGATCTACGATGAGTTCATGACGCTTTTTGAAATGGAAGCGAAGTATTATTTCGTCAAAGGCGATGAGAAAAAAGAAATGAGTGTCCAATCCCTCATCACTTTGGAAACAACTGACGGCTATGATTTATTGATCGAATTGTACAACCTGCAAGGCATTTTCTTGGCGGACATCTTGTTGACGGCTGAAATGTTCGGGTCTGACCTGATCATCGATACCGGCAAAGAACTGGGCGGCACGCCGACCATTACTACAATCCCGCAGAAGGCAACTGTTGAAAGCACGACGAACCAGACTGTCAAAGGCGGCAAATTGCCGAATACGGCGAGTGATTTTGCCACAAATGCTGGCATCGGGCTCGGCTTCGTCTTGTTCGGTGCTTTCCTATTAAGACGCAACCGGGCAAAACGCGCAGCATGACAAAGAAAAAAGCTTCCTGGCTCGTCACCGCCATGGCAGCCAGCATGATTTTATTTGGCTTATGGTTTAGCGGTACACAAGCAGCGACGTTTTTAAAAGGCTATACGCTGTATAAAGCGGATTCCGTTTCTGCAGAAGATTTTGCACCTAAGCTGCAGACAACCGACGCAACAATCTACTTACCGGAGAAAGAAGAAACGGTTGAGGAAATTACAGAAGTCGTGGAAGATGAGAACATCGAGGAATCACCAGAAGCAGCTACAACCCAAACTGCCGCCAACTATCCATCAAACCCTAAAATTGGGGATTTGATGGGTGAACTGGTCATTCCGAAGCTCGGCGCAAGTTTGCCGATCATCCACGGCACCGACGAAGATGAGCTCGAAAAAGGCGTCGGTCATTACGCGAGTAGCGTCTTGCCTGGACAATCCGATAACTCGGTCCTATCTGGACATCGCGACACTGTGTTCCGGGAACTCGGCAAAGTCGGCAAAGGCGATGAGTTTATCGTCCATACCGCAGATGGCACGTTTACGTACCGCGTCAGACAAGTGCGCATCGTCGATGAAGACGACCGTACTGTCATCGTCCCAAAACCAAAAGCAACACTTACCGTATCGACCTGCTATCCATTCGATTTTGCCGGATATGCACCTGACCGCTACATCCTGATCGCTGACCTCGTATCGAGCAGCTGACACAAAAAGCGCTGCATCCATGATGGATGCGGCGCTTTTTTGTTCTATAAAAAAATGCCCTGAATGCAGGATTCAGGACATTTCATGCTATTCGACGTTGACGATATCGGAAACATAGAAGAACCCGTAATCATCCATGACAATGGTGTAAACTTTGCTGCGCTCTTGCAGCGACCAATTGCCCTGTGCATCCTTGAATTCAAAGGCTTCATTCGTCTGGACCATCGCATGGTCTTCTTTAATTTCAACACCGGTAATATCCAGTTTATTGAAATTATGTTCCATGCCCTTTCCGGCAATCTGATCGATATATTCAATCATGCTGTTGTAAATATCGCTTTGGTACACGAGCAAGTTTTGGACATAATAGAAATCTTCTTCATTTAGCGCGAGCTCATAAAACTCTTGATAGCTCGTAACAAACTCTCTCAAAGATTCATCCGTAAACTCATGTGTCGTACTATAATCAAACTCGTAATTGTCGTCTTCATAACTATCGAAGTCATCATACACCGGGAAGATTGCCGCGACTGCTTCGCGGCCCATCGGCGACTTGGCCCAACTATCCAATTGGGCATACATCGAATACATCGGTATCGAGAAGCCGATCGAATCGCCATCCGGGAACAACAGCGAGTTGATGCCGATCACTTTTCCGGTTCCTGCATCGAGCAGCGGGCCGCCGCTTGATCCTGGGGCAAGTGCTGCATCAATCTGGTAAATATCCTCATACGTAAACTCCTGGTAGAAATCACGATCGATGCCGGTCAAATAGCCCATCGAAGCGGTATTTTCAAAACCGGACGGGCTGCCCAGTGCAATGACTTCCGTACCGACAGCAGTCCCCGCCATCTCTACTTCCAGCGGTTCAATACCGGTCAAGTCTTTCACTTGGATAAGTGCGATGTCTGATTCTGCTGAAATCCCGACAACCGTTCCCTCCTGGTCCTGGCCGTTAACATTGCGGACAATAACATCCGTATACCCTGCCACTACGTGAGCGTTTGTCACGACCATGCCTGTCTCCGTGAACAAGAACCCGGAGCCTTGGCCGCCTTCAGTCAAAATGGTGTAGACACGCGATTGCGCCCCTTTGATAATTGCGGTTTTATCAACTTTTTTTGGCTCCACTTTTTCTTCCTGATCGGAAGGATGCGTAATGTTCTCTGCCTTTGTTACAGTTCCTTCGACCTGCTCTTCCGATGACACTTGTGTTTCAGGTTCTTCAACCGGCATTTCTTCTTCAACTTCTGCTGGTTCTTCAACCGGCTCTTCCTCGACTACTTGTTCCTCGGCCGATTCGGTTTCTTCCTGCGGCAAAGCCTGTTCCGGTTCATCGTTCCCAATCAATTGGCTAAGTCCTAACCCTAATCCCAAAAACGCCACCAATAACACGAGTGCATAGAGGAATTTATTGCGCTTTGGCTTGCGTGTTTTTCGCGTGGTCATTGTAGCTCCACATTTTTTACAGAACTTTTCATTTTCGCTGTTTGCAGCTCCACATTTTGTGCATTCCATAGCTGTACCTCCTGCCGGACATTTCTTATCCCCGAATTTTCTTCATTATAAACCTTAGAACGCCAAACCTCCACCTTAGGTTGCTTTTGTAATATTTTGTCCTCATTTGGTAATATGTTTCAAAATTCAAAACAGAAGTTTTGAACTAGGTTTAGTCATTAGAACTAAGAAATCTGCTTCTCATTTTCAATTTCTCTGATAATAAGTTACTATGATTCAATTCGTCAGCAGGTTGGGTGTACATATTTAGAGGAGTACGTAGTCATTTTAGAAGTTTGAGTGAGGTGATGTGTCCATGGATCGTTTCATCGCGAACTAGCCGCCTTCCGCTTTGGGCATGCCTTTCGCCAGGAGCCGACAAACAGGCTTCGCCAGTCGTCTCCTTGCTTCGGCTAGCCCGTTTGCGCGGTGCGGCTTGGAGATTTCATTGAAGTTTGTGGGTGATGATGTGAACCCTTTGATTCGAGTTGTCCGCTGGGTGGGTGTGCTTATTTGGAGTAGTCCGTGGTCATTTTGAAAGTTTGAGTGTGATGGTTTGTTCATGGATCGTTTCATCGCGAACCAGTCGCCTTCCGCTTTGGGCATGCCTTTCGCCAGGAGCCGACAAGCTGGCTTCGCCAGTCGTCTCCTTGCTTCGGCTAGCCCGTTTGCGCGGTGCGGCTTGGAGATTTCATTGAAGCTAACAGGTAATGAAATGATTCCGTTGATTTGAATCATCCGCGGGGTGGTTGCGCTTATTTGGAGTAGTCTGTGGTCATTTTGAAAGTTTGAGTGTGATGGTCTGTTCATGGATCGTTTCATCGCGAACTAGCCGCCTTCCGCTTTGGGCATGCCTTTCGCAAGGAGCCGACAAGCTGGCTTCGCCAGTCGTCTCCTTGCTTCGGCTAGCCCGTTTGCGCGGTGCGGCTTGGAGATTTCATTGAAGTTTGTGGGTGATGATGTGAACCCTTTGATTCGAGTTGTCCGCTGGGTGGGTGTGCTTATTTGGAGTAGTCCGTGGTCATTTTGAAAGTTTGAGTGTGATGGTTTGTTCATGGATCGTTTCATCGCGAACCAGTCGCCTTCCGCTTTGGGCATGCCTTTCGCCAGGAGCCGACAAGCTGGCTTCGCCAGTCGTCTCCTTGCTTCGGCTAGCCCGTTTGCGCGGTGCGGCTTGGAGATTTCATTGAAGCTAACAGGTAATGAAATGATTCCGTTGATTTGAATCATCCGCGGGGTGGTTGCGCTTATTTGGAGTAGTCTGTGGTCATTTTGAAAGTTTGAGTGAGGTGATGTGTCCATGGATCGTTTCATCGCGAACCAGTCGCCTTCCGCTTTGGGCATGCCTTTCGCCAGGAGCCAAGAAGAACGCTTGTCTCCTTGCTCCGGCTAGCCAGTGTGCGCGGTGCGGCTTTAAGATTTCATTGAAGTGCTCATGTTATGAAGCTGCCCTCTTGATTTGTTTCATCGGCTAAGTGACTGAACTTATTTAGAGCTGTAAGTGATGAAATTAATTTGGAGATGCCGAGTGACAAAACTTCTTCACATTGAGAAGTGGCTGCTGCTTACTCTACTAATTTTAGATAACGACGAAACATACCACCATTTTAAAATTAGAGATGAAGCGGAAGGGAGGCGACGCCTGGGGGACTGCGCGGGACTGGCGAGACAAATGTGGCGCGCACTTTGCGGCACATTGGCTCGACGCCCGCCCCCCCGGCAAGCGTCCTCCCTGCAGCGCAATCTCCCACACACCTTTTCCTAAACTTTTACAAGCCTATGCAGAAATCTCCAGCTGCTTCATTTTGAAACTGATATTACCTACCTGAAATATAAAATTAGAGATGAAGCGGAAGGGAGGCAACGCCTGGGGGACTGCGCGGGACTGGCGAGACAAATGTGGCGCGTACTTTGCGGCACATCGGCTCGACGCCCGCCCCATACCCGGGCAGTTGGATCTCGACATCCTGTCGCACTAACTGCATGACCCGCATATTGCGGGCCCCAATCGACCCCTGCAGCGCAATCTCAACCACTAATACTTCCTATTAAAATCTAAAAAAAGCAACGCCGCAGCATCGCTCCCATCACTCTTCCCTATATATTCAGCCCGGCTTACCGAACATCTATCCCAACCACGACTTCCTGCATCTCCAACACTTCCCCGAACAGCTCCGCATCCGCCTCGCCGCTCACCTTCGCTTCTTCATTGACCCGCTGCAACAGTTCATCCAACTGTCCTTGAACCGCCTGATATTCTTCAATCGTCAAAGATTCTTTGCTCTCCACTTGCCGCTCCAGCTGTGCCAAGTCTTCCATTACTGCATGTTCATGCGGACCCAGACGTTCGATCACTTCCCGCCCCGGTTCGTATGTCTTGCCGCCCTGTGCAGACTCATGAGCGAATGCGGCCGGCTCATAATGCGCCATGAATACCAGTCCAAAAGCGAGTGCCGAAAATGAAATGTTCAGAGCAGAAATCTTCAAATGATTTTCCTCCTTTGAATGGGGCTGCCTTCACTCCTAGAGTAACCGATTTCCCTTCACTCATGACTACTTCGGCACAACACTTCACCAACTCTTAACAAACTTTACATTGGTTTTCTGCACAAAAAAACCCCTGGCACATGCCAGCGGCTTTTTGTTATCTGTAATCGGCTCTCGTCTTGCGGCCGTTGTATGGAAGTTTTTTTTGCTGCTCTAATTCCCGCTCGCGGTTTTCGAGTTTTGCGGAGACAACCCCCATCAAAATGCCGAACCCTGCACCTGCGAAGACTTCCACCGGCTGATGGCCCAGCAATTCTTTTAAATCTTTATCCCGCTCAGTGAACTCGAAACTTGGGAACTCTCCGGAAATCTTCATGAAGCTGTCTTCTAAGTCATTGACCAGTCTTGCAATTTCACCTGTATGGCGGCGTATGCCTTGTGCATCGTACATGACGATGGCCCCGAATACGACGGCCAGCGCCGTTTCCGTATGGCGCGCGCCTTTATTGGCTGCAACGTATGACGCGAGTGCCGCTACGCCAGCTGAGTGGGAACTTGGCATGCCGCCGGTCGTGAACGCTTGCTGCCAATCCCATTTTCCGGCCACCACTTTGTGGGTTACAATTTTTAATGCTTGAGCAACACTGATTGCTCCGAGCGCTGTAATCATTCCGCGATTCATCTTTCTCATCTTTTCATCCTCCAATACAATAACTGCTGCGGCTTATGCCGCCCAATAACTTTCTTTACCCTCATCAGCTAAAGATTATGTACTGAGCGCATTGTTTTTTTCACACCCTTGTTCTGCTCGCTTCCATTAAAAAATTCCCCTCATCGCTGAGGGGAATGAATTATTTCAATAGCTTATCGATTTCAAACTTAACTTCCGCACTGACTGCTCCTTTATTTCCGTAAATACTGAAATTCTTATAATTCGGAAGCAAACTATACGTCGAATGCGGCACCGAATATTTTGCCGTCAACAAGATCGGCGCATCCATTTTTGCCGCTAGAACAGAGCCCGCAAGCGCATCCGGGAAATTCAAACCGGTTGCGACAAACGCTTTTTGATTGCCCATCGGCAAACTTTGGTTGATCAATTTGCCCGTGTCATAGCGTGTCGCGCCGCCGTAGCGCTTTGCTCCTGGCAATTGTTTGAGCACCTCAGCGCTGATTGCACCGGTTCCGCCCGTTACGATCGTCGAACTTTTTCCGGCGAGCGCCGCTTTCGTTTCCGTCGGCAACGTTTTCGTCCGCGTCAGCAAAATCGGAATGCCTTGTTTTGCCGCATACGGGGAAACGGATAGAACGTCCGGGAAGTTTTGGCCGTTGGTGATGACCGCCCGATTGCTCGGTATGCGTTTCGCGATCATGGCCGCCGTTTCATAACGGCTTTTCCCGCCGATTCGGGTAATCGACAGCCCAATTGCTTTGATTTGGGCCTCGACATTCGCTGATAAAGCGCCCGTACTGCCTAGCAGAATGGCATTTTTAGCTTTCAGCCGGCGAATTTCTGCCGCTGTGGCCGGATGCAGCGAATCGCCTTTCGTCAAAAGGATCGGCGCCCCCTCACCGTAAGCGAGCGGTCCTCCCGCTAAAGCATCCGGGAAATCAGTTCCCGTAGCGATAACTACGGTCGCAGAATCCGACCAGCCGGCTTTGGAGATATTGACCGCGGTTTCATAGCGGCTCGCACCTGCAATCCGGTTTGACCATTTCGTCGCATCCATTGTGAGCGCCTGGTTCACATCCAATCTCCCATAGCCGTATAGGGGATCTTTCCCTTTCACTCCAAGATCTGTTGCTGTCAGCATCAAGCGGCCCATAATATCATTGTTCGTCAAGTTCGGCTCTTTCGCTTTCAACAGCGCCGCAGCCCCTGAGACAATCGGTGTCGACATCGAAGTCCCACTCATTTCACCGAATGGTTCGTATCCTAACTTCGGATCGGTCGGTAAAATCGAGAAGACATTGCTGCCGGGCGCCGCGATATCAACCCACAGGCCGTAATTCGAGAAGCCGGATCGTTTATCGACCGCATCCGTAGAGGCTACAGCTAATACTTCGCCGTAAGCTGCCGGGTAATGCGGGGAGTCGATATTATCATTGCCCGCCGCCGCTATGACCAGTACGCCTTGTGCATGGGCATAGCGCACAGCTTCCGCTAAAATATCGGCATTAAAATAAGCGCCGAGGCTCAAATTGATAATGTCCGCCCCTGCAGCCACTGCGTGGTAAACGCCCGCTGTGACGTCGGCAATATAACCGACTTCGCCGTCAAACACATCGATCGGCATAATGCTCGTGTTCGGTGCGACGCCGACGCCGCCCACGCCATTGTTCATGCCGCTCGCGATCAGCCCCGCAACGTGGGTGCCGTGCGCGTCGACACTGACATTGGCGTTTTTCGTAATGACATTATACGGGGCAACGATGCGCCCTTTCAAATCGGGATGCTTTAAATCGAAGCCGTCGTCAATGACCGCCACAAGAACATCCGGCTTGCCTGTTGTCTTTTGCCAAGCGGCTTCCGAACCGATGCGCTGGTGGTGGTATTGATAGCCTTTATAATAAGGATCGGTCGGCACGATGGTCAGTTCTACCCGGTGATCGGGTTCGACATGTTCGATATCTGCCCGTTTCAACAGCTCGGCCATAAACGAATTCAAACTTTTCCCTTCCGGCACATCAATCGTGACAATCCGCTCGCTGTTTTCACCCGAAACGGGGACTTTCTGTGTGCTGAACACATTCAGACCAGCCGTTTCGCTCATTTTAACGATGACGCGATCCGTCACTGGCTGCTCAGCTGCTTGTGCGTTTTCGAATGTGCTAATTCCCATAAGAGAAAGGGCTAATGTCATAGCCGCTAAAGCTGTCGTGATGTTTTTCATGGTCATTCTCCTCACCGTCCGGTTAGTCTATTCACCCAAAGTTTTCTGATAATTCCAATTCATTAATACGGAAATTATACGACCTTTCCGGACAAATGCCTAGACAATGTCAAAATTCTTTTGAATTTCAATAAGAAATGGATATTATTCTCTACCCCACTTTAATCAAATTTTAGCACTTTTGACATAAAATTTAATAATCTGGTCAAAAAAGCAGCCGCTTATCAAATCGATGATAAGCGGCTACTGTGATTTTTGTGCATGTTACTTGCTTAATTCCGAAACGGCTGTCGGAATGACCGCTTCGTGAAGCAAAACGTCCAATTCGTAGACATAACGCTCCTGCTGGGCAGCAGTCCAACGGAAAACATCTGCCATGTAGTTATTCACTGCTTCTTTATGCGCACGTACCCAATCGATATCAAAGTACAGGGCGCCTGTGCGGCGAATGAAGAAGTCGACCGGTTTGCATACCGCTTCCGCTTCTATGCCGTAGCGCAGCATCGCATAGACGAGCGGATCGAGGTTAAAGTCGGCCGCTTCCGTTAACCCTTCCGTATAGAAGTACAAC
This sequence comes from Planococcus sp. ISL-109, assembly GCF_018613655.1. Classification (GTDB taxonomy): domain Bacteria; phylum Bacillota; class Bacilli; order Bacillales_A; family Planococcaceae; genus Planococcus. The sequence continues at coordinate 27,857 of NZ_JAGGPW010000004.1, read as the reverse complement.
ACAACATCGACATTGGCGCCGTAGCGGTCGACGAGCAATTCCATTGCATCCTCCGTCAAGCCGAACTCAGCCGAACGGTTTAGACGATCTGCCTTCAACTCTTTAAACCCTTTCGATCCGCCGACTTCCCCGCCGGACAGCGCCATTTTCTTCGTCGAGACTTTCGAGAATGTGGCGCCCGTTTCGCTCTCCAATTGCTTGGTGACGAGGTCGATGATGTTCTCGCCCATTTTGCGGTAGCCGGTCAGTTTGCCGCCCGCAATGGAAATCAAGCCGGAAGCCGACACGAAGATTTCGTCTTTGCGGGAAATTTCTGACGGGTCTTTGCCTTCTTCGTGGATCAGCGGACGCAATCCGGCCCAGCTCGACTCGACGTCTTCCGCCGAAATGACCACGTCAGGGAACATGAAGTTGACCGCCTCCAACACATAATCGCGGTCTTCGCGCGTCATCGTCGGGTGGGCAATGTCCTGCTTATACACCGTATCGGTCGTGCCGACGTACACTTTGCCTTGGCGCGGGATGGCGAATGCCATGCGGCCGTCCGGCATATCAAAATAGATCGCCTGGCGCAACGGGAAGCGCGATTGGTCGAACACCAAGTGGATGCCTTTTGTCAGCTGCAAAGTTTTGCCGTTTTTCGATTTGTCTTCATCACGCAAAGTGTCGACCCACGGGCCTGCCGCATTGACGATTTTTTTTGCAAAAATCTCGTGAATTTTGCCGTCGAGCTGGTCTTCCGCCACGACGCCGACCACTTTGCCGTTATCGTACAGGAAGCCTTTCACTTTTACATAATTTAATGCAAGCGCGCCTTTTTCGACCGCTTTTTTCATCACTTCCATCGTCAGCCGGGCATCGTCGGTTTTATATTCGACATAATAGCCCGCACCTTTCAATCCGTCTTGTTTCACAAGCGGCTCTAAGTGCGATGCTTCGTCACGCGACATCATGCGGCGGCGTTCGCCTTTTTTGACGCCTGCCAGGAAATCGTAGACGCGCAGGCCGACGTTCGTGCTGAGCGGGCCGAATGTGCCGCCTTTATGGAACGGCAGCATCATCCATTCCGGTGTCGTGACGTGCGGGCCGTTTTCGTAAACGATTTCGCGTTCTTTGCCGACCTCTGCGACCATTTTCACTTCGAATTGCTTGAGGTAGCGCAAGCCGCCGTGGACGAGCTTGGTCGAGCGGCTGGACGTACCGGCTGCAAAATCCTGCATTTCGAGTACGCCTGCGCGCATGCCGCGAGCTGAAGCGTCGAGCGCAATACCTGCTCCTGTAATGCCGCCCCCGATGATCAATACATCGAGTGGTGCTTGTTCTAATTGTTGGTAACTTTCAGTACGCAAAAAGCTTGAGAATTTCATTGTTAACCGACTCCTTATCCAATATTTTCCACACAAAAAAAGAGAGACCCGTACACAGCCGCAGAATTTTCTTCTGCTGTACTGGCATGGTCTCTCTCCGTGTCTCCGGCCATATATCTCTCGCTATTAACTTGTAAGTTTAGTTGACGGGTTTGAATGTACGAGTCGCAGCTACGGCATTTTTCCAGCCAGCGTATAAACGCTCGCTCGTTTCATCCGACATTGCCGGCTCATACGTTTTGTCGACTCGCCATTGTGCGGCGATCTCGTCTTTATCTTTCCAAAATCCTGTCGCCAGGCCTGCAAGGTATGCAGCGCCAAGTGCCGTCGTTTCCTGGATTTGCGGACGTTCGACCGGCACGTGAAGAAGATCTGACTGGAACTGCATCAGCATATCGTTGCTGACCGCACCGCCGTCTACACGCAAGGTCTTCAATTCAATCCCTGCATCTTTAATCATAACATCTACCACGTCTTTTGTCTGGTATGCGAGCGCCTCGAGCGTTGCGCGAATGAAATGCGCTTTGGTCGTGCCGCGCGTCAAGCCGAACACCGCGCCTCTCGCATCGGTGTCCCAGTAAGGCGTGCCGAGCCCGACAAATGCCGGCACCATATAGACGCCGTCTGTCGATTCCACTTGGTTTGCGTAATCTTCGCTTTCCGGCGCCGTATCGATGATTTGCAGCCCGTCGCGCAGCCACTGGATCGCCGAACCGGCGACAAAAATGCTGCCTTCGAGTGCGTATTCGACTTTGCCGTCTACGCCCCACGCCAAAGTCGTCAGAAGTCCGTGTTCGGATTCGACCGCTTTGTCGCCGGTGTTCATGAGCATGAAGCAGCCGGTGCCGTACGTATTTTTCGCCATGCCTTTTTCAAAGCACGCCTGTCCAAAAAGTGCCGCCTGCTGGTCGCCGGCAATGCCGGCAATCGGCACGCTGTAGCCGAAGAAATGGTATTCGATCGTATTGGCATAAACTTCAGATGACTGGCGCACGTCCGGCAGCATGCTTTTTGGCACCGTCAGGATATCGAGCAGCTCATCGTCCCATTTCAGTTCATGAATATTGTACATCAGCGTGCGGGATGCGTTGCTGTAATCGGTAATGTGTACAGCGCCGCCGGACAATTTATAGACGAGCCACGTGTCGATCGTTCCGAACATCAAATCGCCATTATCCGCTTTTTCTCTGGCGCCTTCGACATTGTCGAGAATCCATTTGACTTTCGTTCCGGAAAAATACGCGTCGATCAACAGTCCGGTCTTCTTGCGGAATGTCTCGTTCAAATCACGCTCTTTCAAGTCGTTGCAGATGCCGTCCGTCTGGCGCGATTGCCAGACGATCGCTTTATAAACCGGTTTTCCGGTATGGCGGTCCCAAACGACTGTCGTTTCGCGCTGGTTGGTGATACCGATGCCGGAAATCTCCGCAGGATCGATGTCCGTTTTCCGCAATACGTCTGCGATGCATGCAAGAACGGATGTCCAAATTTCACTAGCATCGTGTTCAACCCAGCCTGGTTTTTGGAAAAACTGCTGGAATTCCTGCTGGCCTGTGCCGACAACCTCACCGGCATGGTTCCACAAGACCGCGCGTGAACTGGTCGTTCCTTGATCGATCGATAAAATATATTTCTTATTCAATGGAATCGCCTCCGCTTGTTAGGAAATGGTGTTTTCTTTATATTGTTCGGCCTTTACACTATCCTTTTTCAATTCTACACTGGCGGCGGCCCTAGCGAATACCAGGACGAGCGCCAAGCTCATCACAAAGAACGGTAAGCTGTAATCGCCTGTAAACATCGCTTTATAGAAAACCGCGCCATATATTCCGCCGAAGATCGGCCCGACAATCGGCACCCACGCATAGCTCCAATCTGACGCACCTTTTCCTGGAATCGGCAGCAGCGCGTGCGCAATCCGGGGACCTAAGTCGCGCGCCGGGTTGATCGCATAACCGGTCGTTCCGCCGAGCGACATGCCGATCGCGATGATCAAGGCACCGACAATCAACGGATTCAAGCCTTCTGTGAATTCGTTGGCACCAATAAACAGCAAGCCCATCACGAGCACCGCTGTTCCGATGATTTCACTGACCAAATTGGATAACGGGCGGCGTATTGCCGGAATTGTCGAAAAGACACCGAGCTTTTTGTCCGCCTCTTCAGTCGCTTCCCAATGCGGCAAATAATTAAAGAACACGATTACGCCCCCAATGATGGCCCCTGCCAACTGGCCTGCTATGTACATCGGAACTTGCGACCAGGGAAACTCACCGATAAACGCGAAACCGAGTGTCACAGCCGGGTTCAAATGCGCTCCTGAGAAACTGCCGACCGCATAGATGCCCATCGTGACGGCAAGCCCCCAGCCGATGGTGATGACGATCCAGCCCGAATTTTCCGCTTTGGAATGTTTTAAAACGACGCCGGCGACGACCCCTGCCCCGAAAATGATGAGCACCATCGTACCGATCAACTCTGCTAAAAATACCGTCATATTGTACACTCCTTTTTGCATGCCTCGCCGCTGCCTGCTTTGCGGCAAAATTTAAAGCATTCATTGGTATAAACTCCGAACACGAAAAAAAAATCCGCAACGAACCAAGGCTCAACTACGTGAGCCTTGTCCGATGCGGATCTCCTAATCTCCTGCACGGTCTTTAACTTGTAAAATCAATTTAGCAGTTTCTGAAAACGCTGTCAACAATTTCAGGTAGGCGTTTATTGGAAAAGGCGCAATGCAGCTTTCCTTATTTGTCCCACAGCTCCGGCTGGGACGTCGAAATCGCCTGCGCCCCGCCCTCATAGGCCAGTTCGATATCTTCTTGCGTGCGGATCAAACCGCCGGCAATGATCGGGATCCCGGTTCGCTCGTGCACTTCTTTAATAATCGAAGGAATCAGCCCGGGCAACAATTCAATATAATCCGGTTTCACCTGGTTGATCAATGTCAAATTATGTTCAAGCGCATGGCTATCCAATAAGAATAAGCGCTGAATGGTCGTCAATTTGTTCTTCTTCGCAAGCGCGATGACGCTGCTGCGCGTCGAAACGATGCCATCCGGCTTCACTTCACGGATCAGGTATTCAAATCCGTAAGCATCCGCTTTCAAGCCTTGGATCAAATCGGCATGCAAAATCACTTTCTTGCCCGCTTTTTTTGCTGCCGCAACAAGTGGCTTCAGCTGCGCGAGCCGCACTTCCAGGAATATGATCGTTTCCTGGCCGCTCGCAAGCAAGCGTTCAAATTCCTTCAAATTCCGCATAACGGGCAACACACCCTTTAACACAACCACCAGTTTCTCCTCCTCCACTGTAAATACAATCTACGGTCATTATGCGCCAGCTTCCGCAAGTGCACAACTAATTGACCCCCGCTTCATTTCGCTCGGCAAGTGCGCTAAAATGGAAACAACCACCTAAAAGGAGTTGACAGCTATGCGAGTCAAAAAAGTGGGAAACGTCTATCAGCTGGCGTTCATGCCCAACATGTTTCCGATCAATTGCTATCTGGTCGAAGAACAGCAAGAACTGACGCTCATCGATTGCGGTTTAGCTGGAGCGGCACGCGAAATTGCCTTATCGGCAAAAGTCATCGGCAAGCCGATCACCCGAATCGCGTTGACACATGCACACGTCGACCATGTCGGTGCGCTCGATGCGCTGAAAAAACGGTTTCCGGATGCGGAAGTCAGCGTGTCCGCACGCGAAGCGAAAATCCTCGCCGGCGACAACAGCGCCTATATGGAAGACCGAGGAAAACCAGTCAAAGGCGGCGTCCCGAAAAATATTAAGACACTACCCGACCGCCTCTTGCAACAAGGTGATTTTGTCGGTTCGCTCGAAGTGTTTGAATCCCCTGGCCATTCACCCGGATCCTTGTCGTTTTTCGATGCGGGCTCCGGCGTGCTGATTGCAGGGGATGCTTTCCAGACACGCGGTGGAACGGCCGTTTCCGGCACATTAAAGCTGTTATTTCCGTTTCCAGCCCTTGCCACTTGGGACAAGAAGACAGCACTCGACAGCGCCAAGAAGTTGACTGCTCTAAAGCCCGGCACACTGGCAGTCGGGCACGGCCGACTGCTCGAGCACCCCTTGCGCTTCATGGAACAAGCAATACGTGATGCTGAGCAAAAACAAAAAAACTAGCCGTCCACTATTGTGGCTAAGCTAGTTTTTCTTCTGTTCAAGCTGATGTCTCGCTACCCGCATAAACCAGACCGGGCGGGTAATATCCGATAGTTCCTCCACCCGCCGGACTATCTCGAACCCAACTTTTTCATACACACGGATTGCCGGCGTATTACGGATATCCGGATCCGTCACACAGCAAGTCACCGAACCGTCGCGGAACACCACGTCCTGCAAAAAGCCGCGGATGATCGCCTGTCCGAAACCTTTTCCGCGGTATGGTGGAGCACCGATCAGAATATCGAGCCCAGCAGCGCGCTGAAGTTCCGCAAACTGTTCACTGCCCGGATAGTCGCTCCAATGGAAGGTCTGGATATAGCCGATCGGTTCGTCGTCATAATAAATCAAATACGGTTCGGTCGGATCGCTGCCCTTTATGCTGCTGACAAACTCGTGCACAAACTCCCCGTATGTCCCGTTATAGCTATATCCCCAAAACCGGTTGATCGGCGGTTCTTTCGTAATCCAGTCATAAAGCAGCGGCAAATGTTCACGCCGCATTCTATGAAAGCTGATATTATCCACTTGCAAACCCATTCTTCATCCCTCCGGCGCAGCCTTATTCCCGGTCTTTATCTACCGGCGGCCGCAAGTATTCTTCCAGGTGGTCATTCGGCAACGAAAACATCGATTCCACTGGCGAGTAATTCCCAGCAAGCCGGCCGATCGGCGCCAGTTTTTTCGTATCGATCCGTCCTTTGTCGTACAATTCATCCTGAATATGAAAACGCAGCACTTTTCCGATGACAAGGTGGTCATCCCCGAGCGGAATCACTTGTTCCAGCACACATTCCATGCTGACTGGGGACTCTTCCACACGCGGCACAGAAATCGCTTGTGAAGGAATCGGGGTCAACCCCACGTATGCAAATTCATCCACATCCGGTGCGACATGTTCACCCGTTCTGGCCATTTCATTGGCGAGAGGCCCCGACACGATATTGACAACAAATTCCCCCCGCTCCCGTATATTCGCAAGTGTATCCTTCACCGTGCCTGCCCGCGCTTCCACCCCTTCGCCAATCGAAAAGATGAGCATCGGCGGATTGCGTGAAGCGACTGTAAAAAAACTGAAAGGCGCCAAATTCAATTCACCCGTCTTTGAAACGGATGATACCCATGCAATCGGCCGCGGCAAGACGCTGCCGATCAGCAGTTTATAATTTTCCTTGCTCGTTTGGTCTTTAGGGTCGATAATCATGTGCTCCCACTCCTTTTTTAATCCTCTGAACCAGTTTGCTGACGGTGGTCAGCCGTTTTCTGCAGTAAATACCCGATCAGTGAAATCACCGCAAGATAAGGCAAAATCACTGTTCCATATCCTATCTCGAATCCTTCAGCGCTTGGCGCAAAGCTCTCATACAATCGCCAAAGCAAATAAAAAACATAGCCCACCGCGACAAAGCTGAGCCATACAAAAGATTTAAGCCAAAACGGCAACAATAGCCCACCCAGTAAAAATACTGCCAGTTGGATGGTGCCCATCCATTCGTAGATCATCTCCACCCTTTCCACGCCCCAACCTTAAATTATTAAGATAAGCGAAACCTAAGTTTACAGGCTACCCGCTTGCTTTACGCGAAGCAGCATGCCCAAATGCCATCAAGCAACATTCACAAACTCCACTTAATATATAATTAAACTTTCGCCATATCTGCCCAAGAACCCTTTTAATGCACCTGCCCTTCAAAAAATCCCGCACACCCTCTTTAGGACCATATCACTTGAAATCATATATTCCGCCTGCCGAACCGCTAAAATAGACCTAGAAAACATAAAAACTTTCTGTCTTTTCTGACAATAAAGGTTTATAATACAGTTAATAATTAGGGAGGTGTCTTATATGGAATGGGATCGCAAACTCGCCCAGTGGCGCTCGGAAGGCCTCATCGATCAGGAGGCAGTCGAGCGCATCCAGGCGTTTGAAACCCGTCAACCGAAAAAGCGCAAGCTGCCTCTTCTGCTCATCATCGGCTTGATCTTTTTCGCACTGGCCGTATTCAGCTTTATTGCCGCCAACTGGCAAGCCATACCGCCAATCGCAAAAGTCGGCATGGTCGTCTTGCTCATGTGGATCTTCTATGTGCTCGCCCATTTTTCCGAGAAAAAACATTTCGGCCATCCGATCATTTTCCGGATCCTCGGCTATACGATGTTTGGTGCCAGTTTGGTCGTGGCAGGGCAAGCATTCCACCTCGGAACCTCTTCAAGCATCGTTCCGTGGGCTTTATTCATCGCCGCTTTGGCACATTTTTTCACCTGGCGCCACACAGCCTTTACAATCATTTCGTTCATCAGCGGTATTTCCATCCTGTCTGCCGCAGCTCCCGGTGTCGGGTTTATCGAATGGGGGCTGTTCATCGCCGTCACGCTCGCCTGGTTCTTCCTGAGCAAGGACGGCCCGGCGATGATCTTCAGTTGGCTCCTGCTCCTCGGTTCAGGTTTCCTCGTTTGGAGCATTTGGGACATCGATAGTCCGCTCGTGCCGATCTGGACGTTATTCGCACTCGTCCCGCTTATGCTGATCGTTCCGAAAGACAAGCAAAAGCTTTTGGCTCCACTCTATTTGATAACCGGCGGCATCCAGCTTGTCACCTTCCTTGCGATACGCGGGGAAAGCGATATGCGCTTTGTCGAATTGAATATGATCGAATCGGTCATATTGGCGGTTGTCGGGGCTGGGATTTTCGTCCTCGCGTTCTTCCGGTTCCGCAGCCTGATGTGGCTCGGCGTCCTCGGCTTTGTCGGCTTCATGCTTTACGATGAAACCGCTATCGCGCTCGCTATCGTCGCTGAACTGACAGCGCTCGCGTACCTGATCATCGCCCAGCGCCAGGACAAACCGCTCGCCATGGGCTTCGTTTATTTCATCGTTGTCCAATTCGTCATCTACGTCATCTATGCATGGGAACGGCTCGATATGTCGCTGTTCTTCCTAATCGGCGCCATCCTGCTGTTCGTGCTATCAGGCATCGCCTGGTGGCTTAACCGCAAGAAAGAAGGTGCTGTGTCATGAAAAAATGGCTAATGCCCGCCCTGCAGACCGTTTTCGTCGGCCTGCTCGTCGTCAGTTTCTATGCCACATCCTGGTTCGGCGAACAATACGTTCTGCGCGCCGAACCATACGATCCGTTCGACCCGTTCTACGGCGAATACGTCATGCTGCAATATCCGGACCTTGATGCACCAGCCGGCATCCGCGACGGCACAATTTACTTCACATTGACTGAAGCCGACGATGGCTACGCTGTCATCGACCGGATTGAAGAGCGGCCGTTCTTCGGGGCCATCAACGGCTATAAATACGACCGCCGAGTCGTCGCGCCGCAGCTTGAAAACTTTTACGTCGAACAAGGGCGGGGCCCAGAGCTCGAAGCAGCCGTTGACCTTGAAGTCACCATCGACGTCGCGCCGTGGGGCTCCATCCGCCCGGTCAGCATTGCCCCACGCGAAGAATAGTCTATATCTAAAGCCCAGCCATAGCGATTTTGCTATGCTGGGCTTTTTCGTGCGTTCTATGAGGGAGTTGGAGAAGTTGTGTGTGGCAATTTCGAGGTGTTCGTTTGGAGTGTCACAGAAATGTGCCGCAGCCTCGCTTAGGGCCCCGCTCACGTATTGAGCCAAGAAGAACACTTGTCTCACTACTCCCCTTCACCCATGAGCGCGATTCTGCTTTTATATTCATTGATTCGAGACTGTGAAGAGGGGGCTGCTTCCACATGATTCATCGACAAATAGAAGACTGGCTAAGCTGGTTTAGTGAGTACAAACCAGCATTACCTTTATAATTTATAGGGGAAACTTATATAATATGCTATTCATTAACAGAGAAATGTATTTCGGCATTTTTTATTTGAGGGAACAAAAAAATAATTATCCCTATAAATCTAGAGATGTAGCGCAGGGCGGCGACGCCTGAGGGAGCAGCGGGTTTGAGAGACCCCGCAGGAGCGCGGTTTTTGCGCGACGAGGAGGCTCGATTCCCGCCCTAGGCAAGCGTCCGCCCGGAGCGCAATCTCCAAAACAACTCATTTATACTTATACATACTCTAAATTCTTCTCTTAATTCACACAAAAAAACCGGATCAAACCCATTGGCTCTCCAATAGACCTACCCGGCATACCTTATCTATGCTTCCTCGAGAACCCCTGACCGTTCCATCAAGCAGGTTTGGTAATAACTGTCCATCTCTTCCCATAACGCTTCATTGCTGAAATACTGCCGCACCCATTCCTGGCCGGCACTTCCTAAGCGTTCGCGCAACTCCAGATTTTGAATCAGCATCTCCAGTTTCGCCAGCACACCTGCATGATCGTCCGGATCGACCAAATACCCGGTCTCCCCGTCCACCAGCGTATCGCGAGCACCCGTCACATTCGCCGCAACAACCGGAATCCCCGTCAACGCTGCTTCCGCCGACACATTGCCAAAACCCTCACGCTTTGTCAGGAATAAAAACAGATCCATCAAATGATAAAACGGCACCGGATCCAGCTGGTGATCCTCGTGTACAATATGCGGATGCTCCGTGATCGTCTCGAGCGTTTTCTTGGATACGGCATCTGCGGACTCATAATCGCCGACAAGCAGCAGGCGCAGGTTCGGATAGCGGCCGGCCAACTCGAGAAAAGCCCGGACCGTCTCATCGATGCCTTTGTCTTTCGTGATCCGTCCCATCGACCCGAGAACGATATGTTCGTCCGTCCAGCCGTATGCGGCGCGCTTTTCATCGACGCGTGCTTTCATCGCTTTATCGAGTTCAAAACGCTTCAAATCGAAGCCGTTGACGCTGCCATGCCCCAGAATCCTGATTTTCTCAGCAGGGGCGATGCCGAGCTCGACAATCTGCTGTTTCAGGCTGGGCGATACCGCGAGCAGGTGAGTGGAAGAAGCAGCTGCGATTTTTTCCGCCATCAGCAGGATCTGCCGTTTGACACCCGTTGTCGTCTCCAAGCGCAAACCGAGCACGTTATAGATGCGCACCGGCACCCTGCAATAATATGCCGCAAGCGATACGATGAGTCCCGCTTTCGGTGTTCCAGCGTTGACGATGTCCGGCTTTTCTTTGCGGATGAGACGGATGCAGGCGAACAGCGATTCCAAATCTTTTTTCAAAGCGATCTCGCGCTCCATCTCGACGTGGAGTACTTTCACCCCTTCCTCTTCTTCGAAAATCCTTGCGTATTGGCCATTAGAGGTCAAGGCCTTTACTTCAAATCCGCGGGTTTGCATGTCATTCAACTGGCCGCGCACTAATTTCAGGCTTTGGGCGATGGTCATGGCGTGCAGTATTTTTGCTGTCATCGCTGAACCTCTCCCTTTCCCGTTCAAGCTTCTTGGACGCCGCATCAGCAATCGGGCTGCCGATCTGATCCAGCAACTCTTTCGTATAATGAGTAGCGTTGATTTTCTTCACGGAAAACACTTTTTCGCTATTGCGGATCAGCTTCGTCAAAATTTCCCGCTCATTGGCGAGGGCTTGGTCAATTTCCAGTTCAGGATTGAAGAATTCATAAGCGGTCAAAAGTGGCGAGCGAAGGTAATTAAAAATGTAGCGATTCAGATTCATAATTTTTTGGAGAGACTCAACATCATTAATTTTTGCAACATGCTCCTCCCCTCGTTCTAATACAGCAATATGAGTCACTGCATTCTTACTGAGAAGAAATTGTTTATCTACATATTCAGTTATTTGCTTCGAGCTTTTAGGATTGAAGTGTTCCATCATTGGCACTAGTCGACTCAAACCGTATGACAACTTCGAGCTTTTTTTATTATTGAAGTTTGAGTAATAACGAAAACTACTTGTCCATGGCACAGAGTGGATCATCCGACCGTCTGTGATGGCGAGATCTTCTGCGATGAATTCAGCGCCGTGGTCTATACATGCCGTCATGCTGCTGAGTGTTTTTCCTGTATCAGGCGGAGCAAATACAGCCAGTGTTGACCCTTCTTTCTTGAACGCCGAGCAGTGGATTGGCGCGTAGCCTTTTTTCAACAGCAATAATGTCGCCAAATCGGTCATAATATAGCCGATGGAATGCAGGTTCATGATACGGTGCGTGACGAGCTTATAATAGGCGCGGTTGACGGTGATTTTCGGCTCATCGGTCAAAAAGCCTTCTGCACGGATGCGCATTCTGCCTTTGCCGGCGTAATTTCGGGTATAGTAGAGTTTGTCCGCGCCCGGTGTGCCACTGAAATAATGGTATTTCCCCATCATTTCATGTTCCGCGTCATCACTAAATTCCTTCAAATCAACTTGAAGCCTGACGGCGCAGCAGTCGTATTGTTCTTTCGTGCCTTCTGGAACATTGTGGCCGTATGACCAGCCGAAGCTTTTGATATTCGTTTTGACTCCTAGTACTCCAGAGGATGCAATATAATAGTATGTTTTCAAATGAAACGCCCCTTTGTATTTACTTTCCCTCGCATGACCAGATTGATTAGTTCAGTTCGCCTGTTGGCACCAGCGATTCGGCGAGACAGCTTTTGTAAAAGTCATCCAACTCTTGCCATAGCACCTCGTTGCTGAAATGGATGTTCGCCCACTCCCGCCCGGCTTCCCCAAACCGCACGCGCAATGTGTCGTGTGCTATCAATTGCCCAATCGTTTCCATAATATCCTGAAGATTATCCGGGTCGACCAGATAACCCGTCTTTCCTTCAACGATGGTATTTCTCGCTCCGGTAACATTTGATGCGATGACCGGCAGCCCGCATAAAGCTGCTTCAATTGAAACATTCCCAAAACCTTCACGTTTTGTTAGGAAGACGAAGACGTCCATCATATGGTAATAGGGCACTGGATCCGGCAAAAAACCGGTGTTGATGATGTTCGGATTGTTCTCGATTTCCCATTTCACTTCTGCGTCTATCGGATCGTCGTCTTCGTAATCACCAACGATGAGCAAGCGCAGCTGGGTATACTCAACATTTAACTTTTTAAAAGCGGTGACGAGCTCATTGACGCCCTTGTCTTTCGTCAACCGCCCGACGAACCCGAGGATGAGATGTTCTCGCCGGAGCCCAAAGCGTTCGCGTAGCTTATCGGCTTGCGCTGATGTTTCGGGGCTTTGCTGGAATCTCGAGACATCAAATCCGTCGCCGCTGCCTTTGCCCAGAACGCTGATTTTTTTTTCATTAGCAATGCCGAATTCAATCGCGCGCTCCTTTAAGCTGTCGGACACGGCTAGGCAATGGGTTGCTGAAGAGGCAGCGAGCTTCTCCATATTCAGCAATAGCCGGCGTTTCCAGCCATTTGTCGTTTCGAGCCGCAAGCCGCGCATCGTATAGATCCGGACCGGCACGCGGCAAATGCGCGCTGCTATCGTCACCACCAGCCCAGCTTTTGGCGTACCTGCATTCACAATTAAAGGCTGTTCTTTTTGAAAAAGCACAACGCAACGAATGAGCGACTTTAGATCGTGCAGTGGTGAAATACCTCGCTTCATCGGCAGTTCCAGCATATCTACCTGTTCGCTTACGCGGAACTCTTCATAGCCTGCCCCCTTGGAACTCAAAGCTTTTGGTTCAAATCCTTGTGTTTTCAAATAGCGCAGCTGGCCATTCATGAAGCTCAAGCTTTCTGATACGGTTACGGCATGAATCAATTTCTTCGTCATGGCATTACCCTCCGCTCAGCTTTTTTCATAAACTTCTTCTGTCCGGAACACTTTTACAAAAGTCTGCATCAGAATATACAAATCGAGCCGTAAGCTTTTGCGGTTGATGTAATCGATGTCGATCTCGATTTTTTCATCCCAGGTCAGTGTATTGCGCCCACTCACCTGGGCAAGTCCCGTGACACCAGGTTTCACCAGTAGCCGCTGCTTCTGGTAATCGTTATAGTTATCGGTCTGATCGGTGACGGTCGGGCGCGGACCGATAAAGGCCATATCCCCTTTGACGATATTGATCAGCTGGGGCAATTCGTCGATGCTTGTTTTACGGAGAATATTGCCGACTTTCGTGATGCTTGGATCTCCAACGAATGGGTTGATGCGATTGCGCTTTTTGTCCCTTCCGTGCTCCATCGTGCGGAATTTATAGATGGTGAAATGCCGTCCATAGAGACCGCCACGCTGTTGCTTAAACATGGCCGGCCCTTTCGACTCAAGGCGGATCAATAGCGTGACGGTTAAAAATAAGGGCGATAAGACTAGCAGCATCAAAACGGCTGTGATGATTTCCAGAAACCTTGCCACCACATTCGAGCGTTTCGGTTGCTTTTGTTTTTGTACTTCACTAAAATCTCCAATAATCATTCGTTGCTCACTCCTCACATTCTCCATAAAGTTACCTTCTCCGGTTTTTCATTTCGCTCAAGCACACTCTTCACATCAAAAACATAGCCCTCTTCTCCTTCGAGCAAGCGTTCGAAGAGTTTCCAGCCCAGTTGCCGGTATGGCTCATGAGGTACAGCGAGCACCACCGCAACAGCCGGGAGCAGCTCTTTCTGCCTCGTCAGCAAAACGCCGCCTGCACATTCCGCTTTCGCCAAATCAAGTTTCGCATCCGACACTTGAACGTCTATGCCATATTCCTGCAACTCCGAGACGAGACCTATGACCCCCACTTCCGTCACCTCGCTCTCGCTATCCATTTTTGTGATGCCAAGGATGGTGATGCGCGCTTCATGGATGATTACTTCATTTTGGATGAGCTTTTTGATGATGCGCTGCGCCATTTGCCGCCCTTTCACCCCGCCTTTGCACCAGGATGGGTTTGCGCCTTGCCAGAAAACATGATTGTCTCCTAACAGATCGGGTTCGAATTTGATGAAGCCCCGCTTCGTATTCGCGGTTTCCAGCACATCATGCGTATCGATACCCTGTTGGTTCAAAGTCAGCGCGACTTCATTCATCAGCGCGATGTTCACTTGTGTTTGTGCGATTTCCAGCAATTGGGCGGCTTCAGCGACACGGATTGACTTCGCTTTATAAATGCCACCGTCATGGATCGGCGCAAACAGGTCTGCCAGATAATCCGTGACCTGTCGGCTCTGCCCTGATATCACTTTGCGCATTTTCGGGATATTCGCTCGCAGTTCACTGTTATTATTCCACCTGGCCGGCGCGAAACCGATGAAAAATTCCTTGTCGGCTTTCAGCCCCGAATGTTGCTCCAGAATAGGGATGCACGTTTCTTCTGTCGTCCCCGGATAAACCGGAGCTTCGAAAATCAGCACCGTCCCTTTTTTCATATGCGTTCCGGCGATTCGGCACAGATCCGACAGCGCATCTAAGGTATAGGCCGGCCGCTTGGAGCCGGTCAAGAGGAGAATGCCCGCTTCACTAAGTGCTTCAGGACGATCGGTGAAAGGAATGCCCTGTTTTTCAAATGGTTCTTTTTTGGAGCCATCCGGATCGAACACGATGACCGGATAAACGTTTCCAAACGCTGTTGCCGCAAGCAAGCTCGTTCCGTCGGCTCCGACAATTGCAATTTTCAAGTTGTCCATCATAAGCCCACCTTCTCCCCCTTTTTCCTCTTCCATTTCAGTTTCGTGAATTCCATCAATTGCCGGCTATTCGCTGCTGCATACGACAGCAATAATAGTGGGATGATCTTATTGCGGTGGCGCATCGCCGTTCCGGCACTCTGCGTACCGTATGAATAGATGAACACCGTCACACCGATAAACAGCAGGATGAACAATTTCGTCCGCACCGGCATTTCACTGCGGAACAAGCCGTAGAGCGTTGCTCCGATCAAGAAAATGTAAACCGTCGAATCGAACAGGAAACTGACCACATCGTCCACACCCCGCCAATCGAATGGAAGCGGCGAGAATAGAAAGTAGAACATTTTCAGCGGTGCCACAAGCAGCGCGGCGACGCCGGACAAGCCGCTAAAGCTCGCTAAGTAAACCGAGCCTCCTGCTGCGAAAATCTCGTAATCGACCGTACCGCCTTCTTCACTGACAAATTTGCTCAAGAAGACATCGGCGTTCTGGAAGACGATGAAAGCGATTCCGCCGATAAATATCAGGTAGATGAGCGGCGTCGAGATTTTCTTGCCCATCGTTTCCCGCTCCAGCCAGACGAACGAAGCGATGTAGACGAGCAATAAGCCGATCATGCCCGTATGGAACATCATCGCGAGTATCGACAAGACGACCGCCCATCCGAATTGGAGGAACTTCCGCTCCCCGATCCAGCGCAGGAAGTAATAAAGCGAGACAGTTGTAAAGAAGATGATCAGCGCTTCCCTGAGGAGGATGCTCGACATGAAAATACTGTTTGGCATCAGCGTGAAAATCAGCAATGCGATAATGCTCAATTTTTTTTCAATCTGCAAGTAGTTCAAAGACTTGAATAGGAAAACGGCTGCGAATACCCAGCAGGCGATGTTAAGAAATTGCGAGTAAGCCCGCTGATCACCGATCATATAGTAGAGACCCGACAGAAACGGCACATAGACCGTAGCTGTCTGTTCCAACGGATATTGGCCATTCGCGACCAGTACGGATACTTCATGGAAATATTCGGTGTCCGTCCCGCTCGAGAAAATTCCCACCGAAGGGAAATACAAATCGATGAATAAAATGACTATCCGGACCGCAAATCCAGCAAAAATGACGATCAGCCATTCATTTTTCAAATTACGGTATAAATACAGTGAAATTGCGACAATTCCAGTGAAGACAAGAAGCATCGCATAACCGTCACCCGGCGGAAGAAAATCTTTGATCAAAAACGTCGCGAGAATCTGTATGACAAAAAATCCAAGTACATAAATCATGAACCCCCACCCCCTTCTTTCATCGTCTGGACAGCGCCATCAGCCGCGCTTTGTAATAGGTGATATCGCTCAATTGCAGCACCCACAGCATCGCTGCATAAACCAGTACACCGGTCAACACGCCGATAACCAATGCCGGGATGTCTCCTGTTGCCTGCAAGGAAACGGTAAACGCCGTTCTGGCCGCCCCCCCCATGACAATCGCCGCGAGTATGCCTTTCGCCAGATCCATCATGAGCCGTCGACTGTCGAGCGAACCGATTTTCCGGACGAGCGACGCATACAAGAGCACCGTACTGACAATCGCCGCGATGCTCGTTGCGAGCGCCAGGCCGTTCAGCCCCATGACGCGCGACAGCACCAGATTCAGCGCGACATTCAAAAACATTACACCGAACGCGTTGATCATCGGTGTCCGCGTATCTTGCAAGGAATAGAACACTTTCGACAGCACTTCACGCAGCCCGAACCCGAGTAGGCCGAGTGCGTAGAAGAACAATAAGCCCGCGGTCATCGCAATGGCCCGTTCTTCAAACGCCCCTCGCCCGAATAACAGCTCCGTAATCTGCCGCGAAAAGATCATCATGCCGACCGCCGCAGGAATAACGATGAGCGAAACCGTCGTAATGATTTTGCCGACGACATCTTTCAGTTCTTCTATATTTTTCCTTACTGCCAGTTTGGAGATTTTCGGGAACATCACTTTCACGACCGCCAGAACAAAAATCGCTTGGATGAAGAATACGATGCGGTGTGCATAAGTGAGTGCGGAAATCCCGCCTTCCGCCAGCTGCGAGGCGATCGTCCGGTCGAAAAGAATGTTAACTTGGTCCGCCGATACCCCGATGATGACTGGAATGGCGAGCATCATCATCTGCTTCAAATCCCTGTCTTTCAAGTTCAAAATAAACTGGTGGCGATAGCCGCTTTTGCGTATGGCCGGCACCATGTAGAGAAACTGCGCAATAACCGCAATGACAGTCCCAATCGCCAGCATCATGATGTCCATTTTTGAACTGACCACTATGGTCGTAATAAGCAGGACATTCAGCGGCAACCCGCTCAACACCGTCGGGAGAAAGCGGTCTTTCACTTCCAGGTAGCTCGTGAAAATGAAGATCAAGGCAGTGAAGTAAAGCGCCAACGACATGATTCGCGTGAACAAGACCGCAATGCGCAGCGTTTCCCCTTCAAACCCGTAGGCAAACACTTTCACAATCGGCTCCGGGAATACCAAGAGCAGGATCACGAGAACCGTCGACAGCAACATGACGGCGTTGGTAAGGTTGGCGGTGAAACGCTCCGATGCTTCATTGCCACGCTCTTCTCGGATTTTCGTGTAGACCGGGATATAACTGGCGGCAATACCCATACCAATAAAGGCAAAGAAAACAGTTGAAATACTGCTAGAAATTAGATAAGCATCTGTTAAACCGTCTGCGCCATAAAAATAGGCAAGGAAGATATCACGGGAAAAACCAAGAGTTTTTGTGAGAATGGCGACGAACATGATGGCGATGACTGTTTTTTCCATAGTTTCAACCTCTTTTGCGTTCATTCTGGGAGTCAGGTGGCGCTCCCGAAGCGGTGATGCGGTCAGCTAGTTTAATCCGGCCGTCTGTCTGCAGCGGACTTCGGCGCGGATGGAATCCCGTTGTGATTAATCCTAGGGGGTGTAGGTTAAAAGATGGTTAAACTGCGCAAGTGTTTTGAAAAAAGCTCGGAGATTTTATTATGGTGAGTGGTGCTTGGCAAGTGACTCATGTGGACGTTTATAGTGGCTGTCATTTTTCATTATTTTTTAAACTCTGCAAGCAAGAAGTAATAACCTCTTATCTAATACAATCTCAGCGTCCAAAATGCATGAAATATTCCTATATATGTTGAACCAAAGAAATATTAGTGAATTACCACTACTACTTGAACACTAACAATTTGCGAACAAACAGATATGGAGCAAAACTACGGAGACTCCCAAGGGAGCAACGGTTTTCTTGCGAGGTTTGAGCTAGCGAGAATCGAGCAGCGCTCTTTTCAGCGACGAGTCAGCCGAGACCCCGCAGGGAATGAATGAGCGAAGCTTAGCTGAGCGCATTCATTTGCGACGCATCTGCCCTGCAGATGTGGGAGCACACGTTTTTCGCAGCGACTGAGGAGGCTTGGCGCCCGCCCGCAGGAAATGAACAAGCGAAGGGAAGCTGAGCT
>NZ_JAGGPW010000004.1:0-9257 GCF_018613655.1 Planococcus sp. ISL-109 | reverse complement strand
GAGAGTTGAGCAAAGCTTTTCGCGGAGTGGTTTCGTGGAATATCTACAGTGGAAATTTATTAGTTCAACTTATATAGCGCTTACTGAACTAAATAAGTTCGTCCACCTCGCAGAGAACAATGAAAGGATCTAGTCACTTCATCACTCACAAACTTCAACGAAATCTTTTAGCCGCCACGCACACATGGACTGGCCAAGGTCGGGAGAGGATTAGCGCAAACCACGCGCATTCCTGCTGCAGCGGTTGATTCGTGATAGAACCATCAACAATCAGCCAATATTTACAACATTTTTTGCCAACCTACTCATGTTCTTTCGCCAAAATAAAAAAACGGTCGTCAAGGTTTGACGACCGTTTTTTAGTATTTCTCAACGTTCAAGCTCTGTTCAATATTTCTTCTTTTGGTTGTAGATGTTCGCTCTCCCTTCGTGACCTCTTGCTCTTATCCTTCGCTCTTTTCTATTGTCGGTCGCTTATGGTATGCCTGGAAAAACGCATCGGTTACGGCAGCGTTTGCTTCTTTACACAGCGTTCGATAAATTTCCTCGTTCCAAACCTCCTGGCCGCTGTAAAATGAAAAACGAGCTTTCCGCGCGAATTACTGCTTAATTCAAAGCTCTGCTTCGCAATACGCAGCACATGCTTCTATAAGCGCCGCCAGCTCCTCCCAGGTTCTGTTCCGGTGTACAACCCGTCACCCGCGGTCCACCATAGCCATAAAGCGGGACGATTATAGAAATAGCGCTCAGCCCCGAGCAGAATGGGAATCTCACGCTTGATAAACATATGCCGGACGTGGCCAAGCCGATGATTAAACTCAAATACCTGACACACGCCCTTTTCAATTTCTTCATTGAGCTTTCCATAACGCTTATCGAAATACAAATCCTCCATCATCTTTTCTTTCTCGTTGTAAGTTTCGAATGGTTAACCCCCAATGCCTAGTGGCGCTTCTGCCATCGCATGCACTCCTTTCCAAATAAAACCTTTCATTAGCACCTACCCTAAAAGTCCAGATTAAAGTTAGGTTAAACAAGCACAAAAAATAAAAAGGCGTTCTATATAGCCAAAATTGTCCAAAAAGGAGACAGCTTTCTTTGCGAAAATGAAATAATCCAATTAATATAAGAAATGTAGAACTAATTAAGAGAAACTAACGATCAAGGGGGATGAAGACCCCCCTGATCGTTAGTTGATCCAATCGGACTTTTACAGTCAGTGGATCTCCAGCTTGAAAAAGTGGGAGCTTGACTTCCCGTTAAAGCGGGATAAAGAAGAGGGGAATAACAATGAAGCTCTATAAATGGCTCGGCAAAGAAAACGAAATCGATGCGCTGCAACAAGACGGCTGGTTCGTCTTAACCAGTAACGGCGATGTGGCAGCCGTCAAAGAACAAGAGTCTTTACCTAGTGAAAAAATCGAAGCCTACGAAATCCTCGACCAGCAAGGCAGGCTCGAAGACGGGGCATTCGCAGTCTTCAACAACATCCCAGTCACCGAAGAAGGCCGCGAACTATTTGAGTCGCGCTTCCAAAACCGCGCCGGCCTCGTCGAAAAAGAACCCGGCTTCGCAGCGATCCGCATCCTGCGCCCGCTCGAATCCGACACCTACATCATCCTGACGATGTGGCGGGACGAAACCGCCTTCACCAACTGGCAATCATCCCAAGCCTATTCACACGCACATAAAAAACGCGGTACATCCGAAGGCATCGACAAGCGCCCGAACATCTTTCCGCGCCCATCGTTCGTGACAACTTATTCCAAATAAAAAAACCTCCAGTTGGAGGCTTTTTTATTTGTTGTTATTAAGTGAGCAGCGAATAGCGTTTGGTATTTCATCATGAACTAGTCACCTTCCGCTTCGGCTAGCCCGTGTGCGCGGTGCGGCTTGGAGATTGCATTGTAGTTTGCGGGTGATGATTGAACCCGTTGATTCGATTCATCGGCTGGGTAGGTGTGCTTATTTGGATTAGAAAGTGGAGAAATTGACTGCTCATATTTTGAGATGAAGAGCTACTGGACTTCGCACCCATGAAAAGTGGATGCTCCTGGTTCTAGAAATTTTGAGATAGCAACGAAACATATCACCATTGTAAAACTAGAGATGGAGTGGAAAGCGTCCGCTTGAAGCGTAATCTCTCCACTCATACATTCACACGCCTTGAAAAAATTTTTAAAAAAACAAAAAAAACCGCAGCAACCAGCTGCGGCTTACATCACTTTTTCGCCTGCCGAATAACGCGCAAGCACCATATCTTCTCCGTCTTCCGACACAACTTCGAGCACATGGTTGATCTCCCGGATCGTCCCGTACAACTCCTCTATCGTTTGGCACACGATATTGAACCGCCCGAGCATCTGCGAATACGACCCCGTCACTGTGATCTCATCGCCCACTTCGCGCGTCGGTACCCAGGAAATGACCGACGGCAGCGACAAAATCTCATCCAGCCCGCGGATTTCGCGGATTGCCCCCGGCCCGAGCAGCACCGATAAATTGCACGACGGATAACGCATAAAGCCGTCATCAAAATTGCTCAAATCATACTTCGCAATATCTTCCCCGACCGCAAAATCGATCATCATCTCCAGCAGATTGACATCTGTTTG
Organism: Planococcus sp. ISL-109; assembly: GCF_018613655.1. Taxonomy (GTDB): domain Bacteria; phylum Bacillota; class Bacilli; order Bacillales_A; family Planococcaceae; genus Planococcus. Next base: position 6,642 of record NZ_JAGGPW010000004.1, on the reverse strand, counting down.
GCGCTCGACGATTTGGTAATGCTGCTCGCTGCTCAGACGGTAGCCCATCTCGTAAATATAAAACTCTCCCTCGTCATACAGCGACTGGATCAACACTAGCCCGTTTTGAAGCCCCATGCCGCGCAGCATGCTGCGCATGTTTTCATCGTGCTTGGTGATGAATTCAGCGAGGTGGCTCGACGGGTAGATGGTCGCTACCGGAAGCGGCGGGCTTTGATGGCCTTGGTTATGGACAAAGCGGTCCGTGACGGCCGATAAAACCACTTCCCCGTCCTGCAGCGTGTAATACATTTCCACGCCATGGTTGCTGTCGATAAAGCGTTCGACGAGTACACCGCCGTTGCGCGAAAAGCGCTTCGCTTTAGCTACCGCATCGTATAGCTCCGCCTCGTTTTGGCATACCGTGATACCTTTGCTGGCGTAGCTGTCGACCGGTTTGACGATGACCGGGTAGCGCACCGGCACACCGTCGCCTCTTTTATATTCTTCAATAACCGGCACATGGAAACTGCGGCAAAAGGCTTTAAACCGCTCTTTATTGGACGTGATTTCAAGGTGTTCCCGCGTGGCGTAAAACGTCAAGCCGAGGCGCTCCGTCAAAGCTTGTGCGTTCCACGTGTTGATGTCATCGAACGCTGTCAGGACGCCGTCGATTTTTTCCTCGCGCGCGATTTTTTCCAGCGCATCGATATCGGCTGTACTCGCGTGATAGGCTTTGTCAGCGATTTTTTTGGCCGGTGACTCCTCGTCATTGTCCGTGACGATTGTATAGAGCCCCATGCGTTTGGCCGTTTGCACGACGTCGATCATATGCGTGATACCGCCAAGAATGAGCAGTTTTTTCTGTTTTTCCATGGAAAACACCTCCTTTTGTCTATTCGGGTACTATTAACTAGAAAATGATGGGAAATCGAAACAACCAATCCAGTTATTGCATGGTTTATAAAACAAATTTACCAACAGGGGTATTATGTTGTCAATCTGGCTTGCTCGAAAATTAAACTTAAAGCCCTAAAGTGAGGATAGAAAGATTGCTATTCGATTTAGGGAGGCAGTTAGGCCCTGGCAGTACGTACGAAAACAGTGGTTCCGGCATCGAAAACCTTAGACACTTCCCCTTTATATCGAGACTAAAAAAGCGCTGGACCCGATTAAGGTCCAGCGCTTTTTTAGCCCGTTTTAACAGGCCGTAGGACTCCACCTTTTTCAAGTGGGAGCACGGCCGTAAAACTCCGATTGGATCAACTAACAATCAGTGGGGGTGACGCCCTCTGATTGTTAGTTTCTCTTTAGGATATGTTCACTTTGGCGGGCTGGAAACGAACCATGATTATGTCCGTTCCGTCCTCTGAGCAGATGTCCAAGGTGCCATAAATCCGTTCAATCTTTTCCAGTATCGCTTGTTGGCTTTCTGCGACTAAATTGAAGCGCCCGAACATTTCGAAATAGAAGCCTGTCCTCTCAATCGTTTCGCCTTCCAAGCGATTCGTGACGCAGGAAATTACTTACGGCATCGGAGCGTGGTCGAATTTTTCGATAGAATGGGAACCGATGTCTTCTTCGACCGAGAAATCGAGCATCATTTCCAGCAAATGGACACCGGTCTGCTTTTGGATAATATAGTAAGATTGTTCGCCACTGAAGCGGAAGCCCATTTCGTAGACATAAATCTTGCTTCCGTCATACATCGTCTAGATGAACACCAGAGCTTTTCCGACACCCATGACGATATGGCCATCTCCGGCAGTATATAATGCCTGCACGCCGATGTCTGAGTCAACAAAGCGCTCGAGCATAATCTTGCCCGACTTCGATTCCGACACAGCCTTTTCGCCCCCTTTGTGAGTTCCTCTTCCTCCTAGCACACCGCAATGCCCTTGCTCGTATAGCTATCGACTGGTTTGACAATGACCGGAAACTCAACAGCCCGAAGCGTTGCACCTTGAAGTGGATTGCATTCGTATTCTTCGATGACCGGGACACCGAATGTCCGGCAATAATCTTTAAAGCGGTCTTTATGGGAAGTGATTTCGAGTTGTGCGGGCGTGGCATAAAACGGCAAGTTCAAGGTTTTGCATAGCGCCACCGCGTTCCATGTATTGATATCATCGAATGCGGTGAACACCCCGTCAATCTGTTCCTGCCGGCCGATTTCGGCAAGCTTGTGGATATCCGCCGTACTGACATCATACGATTGGTCCGCTATTTTTTTCGCTGGCGAGCCGATCATATTGTCGGTGACGATCGTATACAAGCCGATGCGTTTGGCCGTTTCCACCACGTCGACCATATGGAACGTGCCGCCTAAAATCAAAATCTTCTTTTTCCCCATTAAGACCCCTCCATTTCTCAACATACAGCGCCATATAGCACATAAAGCAATACAAAATAACTACTTAAATACTTTTACGTAATACAAAAATACCAATAAAAAACAGAAACGTCAATAAAAATCTGAAAATTCAGGTATAAAAACCCTTTTAACTTAATGGTATTGTATGCGAAACCATCCAGCTCTTGTCTTGGCGATTATAATAAGCGGTGATTTTATAACCGACACCAGCCGGTGCGAGCACCCCTTCCTGCCCCGGTTTATTATTGACCTTAACGCTATCACAGACGAGTCGTACTTCCTGGCCGCCGCTATGCTCGACGAAAATCTCCAGTTCCTCGCTGAATTTATGCATCGGCGCGGGCGGCAATTTTACCGTTTCTACTTCAGCCGTACCGTTTTTCTTGTTGACCGTTATCCGCGGCTCGTCTTTCATATCAAGCGGCGAGCGGCTTCCCCCTGGTCCCGGCACGTATTGATGAAGGCGCCCCATGTAGAGGATACTCGTTGTATTGTATTGATAGTCTTCACTGTACAAAGACGTAATCGATGCAATCCCACTTGCAACGCCATCTGCCGGAGCTGCAAGGAGCGGTTCAATGATGCTCAGGCCTGCAGCATAATCGAGTAAGACGTTGGCGTAGCCGTTACTTTCGAAGTAGCTGTGGTTGATGCTCCCGGAATAGGCGGGTGTTATATTGATTGCCCCGCTCCCGATATGGATGCCGGCGATGCCGTTCGAATCGAAATTGCCACCTTGGATGTGGTGGCCGTAAAGACCCCGCACCATCAGCCCAGTCGCGGCATTGCCGACAAAATGACAATCGTAAATGCCATAAACGTTATTGTCACTGCCGCGGTCCGTCTGCAAGCCACAGCCAAGGTGGATTTTGTAAGACGTCCCAGGAAAAATTTTTTCTTTTAAAGGCGGCGACACTGTAATGCTGCCCGTGCCGACTTCATCGATATGGTAGACCGACCCTTCCCCGGAGCCCACTTTAAAATAAGCACCGACGTGGACGTCACGCGCTTCAGGATTCAGATTTAAAAAAGAAATGTTTGTGCCCTGTCCAGTCGCACCATTTCCTTCGATGACCGTCCCGTTTTGCGAAAACTGGCACAAACGGTCGAACACGCATAAATTATTATTGCCATCGCCGAGAATCTGCAAACCGTGCACAGAACCCCATGTGAACGCAGCACCCGAAAACAATTTATCGCGGATATCGCTCGCGAGCATACACACTTTCGCCAGTTGGACATAGCCGTTTTCCGGATCCGACCCTATAAACTGGATTCCTTTCACCGATCCGCTGCCTCCGCGCATGCGCACGAGGTAATCCATTGGTTCAGACGGAGCGATGCGCGTCGTTTCCGAACTATGGCCGATCCACGACACCGCAGCCTTCCCCCATTCCGGCACTTCTACGGGGCCGCTGATGCGGTACAGGCCTGGCGGGAAAAACAAATTGCCGCCCTTATTCGTGCCATACGCCGCATCAATCGCTTTTTGCAGCGCTTTCCGGTCATCCGCTTTGCCGTCGCCGATCGCGCCGTAGGATTTCACGTTGAACAATTGGTCCGCCGTCTTTTTCGGGCTCCACATTTCCCGGACGATGTCTTCTTTATTGCGCGGAAGCAGTTCTGTTTCTCTCGGTTTTTTCCAAAATGCCATGATCGGCCGCCCCTTTATGTTTAGTCTGTCATATGCCAATTTTACTGCCGGAACGTTAAGGCTAGGTTAAACAAAAAAGTTCCCGGCAGTCTACTCGAGACTACCGGGAACTTCCCATATTAACTTGCTATCCGAGCGGTGGCGCATGCCCTTTCATCAATTCCATTTGTTCGATGAGTGCCCCCACTTGCAGCACCTTCTCTTCCTCAAATACCGGCCCCATGATCTGCAAACCGATCGGCAAGCCATCTTTGACGCCGCACGGAATGGTCAATGCCGGCAGCCCCGTCAAATTCCCAGGACCGGTAAAGCGGATCACTTCATCAAGGAAGCTCAATTCCTGGCCGTTGACATCGACCGTCTGCGAACCGATCGGCGGCGACAGAAACGGAAGCGTCGGAGTGATGAGCACGTCGACTTGTTCGAACGCCGCGGCAAATTCCACATCGAGTTTCCGGCGGATCTGTTGGGACTGGACGTAATCGACGCCGCTCATCAACTCGCCGACTTCGAGCAGAAAGCGCACGTCTTCCCCGAATTTCTCGGGCGACTTCAACAAATTCGCGTGATGCACCGCACTCGCTTCGGTCGTAATGGTGACAAGCTCTGCAAACTCCGCTTGCTTCAGTGAAGGAATGCTGACGGGCTTGATCGTCGCCCCGTCCCGTTCGAGCTGCTGAAGAACATGCCTCACTTGTTCATCAACGCGGCTGTCGACATTGTGGAAGAAATAGTTTTCTTCGATGCCGATGACCAGGTTTTTCGTTTCGCTGTCCAGTAGACCTGAAAAGTTCTTTGACGGCCGGTCGATGGAAGTCGGATCTTTCGGGTCATAGCCGCTCAATAGCTCAAGCATTAGCGCTGCATCGTACACCGTTTTCGTCATCGGCCCGATATGGTCGAGCGACCAGGCAAGCGGGAAGCAGCCATATTTGGAAATGCGCCCGTGTGTTGGCTTGAGCCCGATAATGCCGCAGCTCGATGCCGGTATGCGCACCGAACCGCCGGTGTCTGTCCCGAGCGAGGCGATCGACATATGGGAAGCGACCGCAGCAGCCGATCCACCGCTCGAACCGCCGGGAATCTTCGTCAAATCCCACGGGTTTTTGCACGGCCCGAAATGTGGGTTGGTCGTCGTCGCGCCCCACGCATATTCATGCATATTGAGTTTTCCGGTAAACGTCACGCCGGCCATCTTCAGTTTCGACACGACCGTCGCATCAAAACCCGCCACAAAATCACTGTGGATTTTAGAACCCATCGTCGCTTTTTCGTCTTTAAAATAGAGAATATCTTTCAGCGCCATCGGGATGCCGTGGAGCGCGCCGCGGTAATTGCCGCTTTGGATATCCTGCTCGGCTTGAGTTGCCGCGGCCATTGCCTGTTCTTTTTGCACCGTAATATACGCATTGATTTCCCCGTCATACATATCGACATTGGACAATACTTGTTCAGTCAGTTCGACCGGCGACAATTGCTTCGACTGAAGCAGCGGCGCCAGTTCACCAATCGATTTCGCAGCGAGTTCATTGTTCATTTCTGCTCACCCCCAGGCACGTGCGTCAGCGCCATATCCAAATCCTTTAACTCTTCCTGGTTGACCGTTTTCCGCAGTTCCTCAAACCCTGCCATTTGCCCCTTGAGCATTTCTTGATGATGCTCCGGAACCTCAATGCCTTTCCTCTCCAAAACTTCGTGAATGTCGAATGCCACATAAATCCCCCATTCCTGAATTTTTTCTGAGGTGCACCTCCTGCTGATTACCGACAGTTTAACATTCATCACGCATATTTAACAGATTTTTCTGATATTATAAGGTATTTAAAAAACCGGCAGATTGAGAAAACTGCCAGTCTATCCAATTAGAAGTTTATTCGAATTTACTCTCTTAAAATATGGAGCAAAATAACGAAGAAAACCGGACTGCTTTACAATGCTGTGCATTGCATCGAAAAAGAGACTGTTCCAGTTCCAAGCTGTCGAGAAACTCCAGAAAGTTGTGTTTTCCGAAGCTTACCGTGGGCTCTCGTCCAAGCCTCCTCAGTCGCTACGCTTCTTGCGGGGTCTCGGCCGTCTCGCTAGTCCACAGGAGTCGAGCGGACGCTTCTCCAAACACTGGAACAGCTCACATATTTTTTGATGAGGTGAAAGTGTCCATTCTTATAACTAATTGAAGGTCATCAACTTATTCAACATGCTGGTTCCCACTGCGCTTTGCACTCTGCATTGCAAAGGCTTCCCCTCGCCCGTAGGAAACGAATCGGCTGAGATTGAGTCTGAGAAAAGCGTCTTGTTGGATTGGAATGAAAAAAACTGCCGAGTTTCTCGACAGCCTTACAGAACGCTATTCCTAGGAATAGCGTTCTGTCATATTTGCTTAGATCCTCAAGCCCTTTGAATCATCTTGGGCAATCGGCAACTGCTTAGCTGAATAACCCGTGCCGGTTCAGCGCGCACCCATTCCGCCGTCTATTCTGTACTGGCTTCCGGTGATGAATTTGGAATCATCACTGGCCAAAAACAACACCAGCTTGGAAACTTCCTCCATATTGCCATAGCGGCCCAGCGGAATACGGGACGAAATATTGTTTTTTACGGCAGAAGGGTTGTCGACATTCAGTGTTTTTTCAATCGT
>NZ_JAGGPW010000036.1 GCF_018613655.1 Planococcus sp. ISL-109 | reverse complement strand
GTTATCTTGTCTTATAATAGGCATAGAGCGCTTTCCCTCCTGATTTGGTTTGTTGTGGTGACTACCATTATACAGGATTTGGGGAGGTGCTCTATTTTCTTGGCGTTACACACTTAGAGCCGCAAGGGCTCGGAATTATGAAATTAACTCAACTATATATTTAAACTATTAAGATATGACTATAACTAAAGTAGTTATAAAGTGTCAATGGAATTACGAAAAAATAATATTAATTTTAGAGTATGAAAATATACATGCATTTAATATTGAATAAAGCTAAATTATAGATTGTTTTTATCTTTTTTTGATATATCTATATTTGAGTTCAAGATATGGCCGCTTATCGGCAGCCTTTTTCCTAACTAGCGTATTTTAATCAGTTTATTGACCAGGTAGCGATTAGAAAGTAGGGGGTGAAACGGGCTCATTAAAAAAATGCCTAAAATTGAGAAGGGAAGTTCTCTTTAGAAAGAAAGGCGATCTATTGTAACGCTGGAGGGGGTTTTTCTATGGGGGAAAAGTTTACACTGGAATTTAAAATGAATGCGATTGAAATGTACTTACTTAAAGGGATGGGCCGTAAACGGAGATGCTATTACAATTACAAACGTTTCCAAAAAAAAATAAGCAGCCTTAGTCCGGTTGAATATCGGACTAAGGCTGCTTAATAAATAGTTACCTTGATTACGGATATCTATTTGACAGGGGTAAGGCCATGGGGGCGCGATTTTTAAGTGAATCTGAACATGCTTGCGTACCCGTCAAGGCTCGTCAGGAATACTTCAATCTTGCCATCTCCGTCCAAATCTCCGACTAATGGCGTCCCTTCAATTCCGCCCTTAACGTTAATTTGTCCGACTTCTTTTCCGTGCTTGTTAAGGATCGTGAGGGTTCCCATCATATCGGGGACTAAAATTTCATATTCCCCATCTAAATTCACATCCAAGATATTTGTTGACCCTCTCATGTTCGCAGATAAGTAGGTTCGCCAAATGGTATTTGCTTGGCCGTCCAAACAATAGACAAATCCAGCTAATCCGCCGAACACCACCGCTTTTTTGTCTGTCTCATAATCGAAAACAGTCGCTCTTGAATTTGTTTCACTAGTCGCCCAAACCGACCAATCCGTAGACTTGTATTTCGTCTCGCCTGTAACACCGTCTAAATAGAGTGTTCTTCCGCCCCGGCCGTTTATGATGTATTCGAAAACGCCGTCATTGTCCATATCCGCAGAGCTCCCGAAACAATCAATGCCAAATCCGGCGTGGTTTTTCCATTTCAGCGTTCCGGTTTCCGCGTTCAGGCAATACGCATGTTGATCAATACTATTGAAGATGCATTCCAATTTTCCGTCTCCATCGATATCCACGATTGTCGGAAATGGTTCGTTCTGCTCTAGTGAACTGAACCTCCACATCAATTCACCCGTGCTTGCTTTAAGCTTTACGCACTGATTGTCAAAGCAGGTTGTATATAAATACCAACCGTCAGGCTCTTCCATCAACTGACCTGCGTGCTGGTAATAAATATCGGATTCGTGAAAAGCTTGAATTTCGTAAGTCGATGTAGCATCAGGCAAGGTTTTAAATGCTTCCGAGGTCCAAATGGTATCCGTTTCGACTCCGCTTATCTTCAGTATTTGCCCTTTCCCAGTGCCAGAAGTAATAACTAGATCGGCATGGTTTCCATCGATCCGCAGGAAGGAATTCTCCACCCAACTCTTCGTTGAATCCGTTATCCCCCACTCGGTTGCTGATGTGACATCGCCACTTCCTTCCCGGTAGTAGAGATTTGAGTGGAACCAGACCCTGTCGCCTTCTTCGTTCAGGCAATACACATGTCCATCATGAGATGCACCGAAAATTTCAATCTTGCCATCACCGTTCACATCGGCTGCTTGGGGCCGGCCGTAATTCGACTCGCCGAACAGATATCTCCAAACCAATTCTCCGGTTTCCACTTCCCGGACATAGATGTACCAGTCCCAGGATTGATAGATGACTACTCGCTTCCCGTTGCTGAAAATAGCAAACACTGGAGTGGAATAGATGGGTTCTTCGCCTGCTTTCACTTCCCATAAAACTTCGTGCTCAACTACTTTTGCCTTGTCTGCTATCTTGCTATCAATTTCACCGGCGTAGCGCAAGAACTCATCCCGGTAAAGTAAATCATCAGCAGGCGGTGTTTCTTCTTCTGGGAGGTTCAATAAATCATAAACCGATTGTGGAATCTCCGTAACTAATTGAATTGCCCGTTGACTTTCCAAGCGGATCGCTTCGCGCACCTGATTCGTTGTTTTAAAGTGAACTGAACTTTGCTCATAAGGGCTCAAAACCGCGTTACCCACTGTCCTCGTCACCTGGCCTTTGTTCTTGATGACTAAGGTTAATCCGTTTGGCAAGTTCATATTTTTGCCCCTTTCGTCTTTGTTTTACCATTACTAGCGAGAAGACCTTACCTCAATGCTTGCGTAGATAGGGGATGAATTTTTTTCATTGCCACTGAGTGAACCGTTAGAAGGGAAGGACCCTTGTGTTGATAGGAAGTCAGATACAAAAACAAGGGAATAAATCAATTTGATTTATTCCCTTGTTTCCAGTTGTAATCCCAAAATCGAGTGCATCGGAATTTCGTGTTCCATCCATTACACTTCAATGGTCTTGATGAACACTGCCGGATTGCCGCCGACCACCGTATTGGCCGGAACGTCTTTTGTGACGACCGCACCGGAAGCGATGACGGCATTATCGCCAATCGTGACGCCCGGGTTGATCACTGCGCGCCCGCCGATCCAGACATTGTCGCCGATGCGCACCGCTTTGCCGTATTCGAGTCCGGCGCGGCGCTGTTCCACATCCAGCGGGTGCGTCGCCGTGTAAATGTGGACGCCTGGCCCGGCGAGGCAATTGTCGCCGATGCGAATGTCGCAGACGTCGAGGAAGACGCAGTCGAAATTCGCGAAAAAATGATGGCCGACGTGGATATTATAGCCGTAGTCGCAGCGGAAATTCGGCTCGATATACAGATGATCGCCGCTTGATCCGAGCAATTGGGCCATAAAGCGCTTGCGTTCCTGGCTGTCCATTTCCTCTGATTTATTGAAGAGCCTCAGCAAGCGCTTAGCATTCAATCGTTCGCGCACTAAGACCGAATCGTCCGCTCTGTAAAGTGTTCCTGCCAACATTTTATCTTTTTCTGTATGCATCCCCATAACGATCCCTCTTTCTGGTTGTCACTGAAATCCGAAAAGCCGCTTTGCGATAAATGCGAATGCTGCCACTGCCGTAATGAACGCCGCGACGAAAAATGCCACTGCGTACGACACGAGATTGCCCGGCAACACCGCTTCGCTGAGTTCGAATAAATAAAACCGGATGGCAACTGGCTCCGTGGCATGGCGCACCATCCACACTTCGACGCCTTTGACGGCGAACAGGATGCTGATGACCATGAGGACCGAAAACGCCGTCCAGCGAATGCCTTTCCACATATGATCGCCTCCGCTTTTCTTAGCTATATTGTCAGTATACCAGAACGGAAAACAGCAGCTGACAAGGAAATTTTCAAATATTTAAAATAATTTACACCCAATTTACAGTAAAAACTTTATACTAATAGGAAAGGAGTGGGAAAAATGAAAGCGATCAACCGAACCATTAAGGGGTATCAAGACCAAAACATCAGCTACACACATGTATTAAATCACGACCAAACGAGGAAACTTGCAATTTTTTTGCCGGGCATCGGCTATACAGCAAAAAGCCCGTTATTCCATTACACCGAGCGCCTTTTACTCGAACAGGAATACGATATTTTGCGCATCAACTATGATTACATGAATCCGTTCTATGACCAGTTCACGATGGCTGAAATCGAAGAAGCGGTGAAGTTCGACGTCAAGCGCGTCATCGACCAGGCACTGAAAGGCAGCGTCTACGAAAAATTCTTCATCGTCGGCAAATCACTCGGCACGATCGCACTCGCCAATGAACTCGAGCGCAAAACCTTCAAAGACGCCAAAATCGTCTGGCTGACGCCGCTGGTCAAATATGAGGAAGTCTTTAAGGCGATGAAGGGCAGCACCAACCCAGCGCTGAGCTTTATCGGCGACAAAGACCGTCATTTCGAACGCGAGCGCATTGAACAACTCCACAACAACCCGCATCTTGACGCGCATATTTTGGCGAACGTCAACCACGGGATGGACTGCGCGGGCGATCCGATCAAGTCGATCGACATCTTGAAAGACGTCATCAAAGACATTCAAGCCTTCTCCAAATCAAGCATATAGTGCGCCTGAACAAACACCGCCGTGCAGGCGGTGTTTTTCTGCCGTTTTTAGAGCGCTTTGACAGGGTATAGTCTCTGCAAAAGGAGAGCGATGCAGCATGGCATTCGATTACGATCTGGACTATAAAAACTTGGACCTCCGGAAAAACCCGGAACTGTACCGTGTCGGCAAAGGCGAGCAAGGCGTCTTGATGGTCCAACCGTACAAAAGCGAAATCCTGCCGCATTGGCGTTTCAAAACACCAGATATCGCCCAGGAATCGTGCGACAAACTGTCCGACATGTTCGAAGAATACCGCAAACAGGACGATTTCGTCGGCATGGACATGGCCCGCAAATTCATCCAGATGGGCTACACCCGCGCACGGCGCTACACGAATTATAAAGGCGGCCGCAAATACAACGAAGACGGTTCCATCAAAGAGCGCCAAATCGATAACGTCAAAGCCGAATCCGCCACTATCTTCAAAAAGAAATGGGACGAAATACGTGAAGACGAAGATTATTTGCGCCGCAAAAAAGAGCACCAGAAAAAGTATGGCTAAGGGAAAAAACCAGCCAGGCAATGAACAGCAAAAACCGCAGCCAAGTCACTTGGCTGCGGTTTTATTATTGGATATGCAAAAGGGAAGAGCTGTAATTTCTGCGTGGAAATGTGACGCTGGTTTTTTGGGGCATCATGAATGGATTCGCCGCCTTGCTTTGGGTAGGCCTCTTGCAGTGAGCCAAGAAAACCGCTTGTCTCACTGCATCGGCTCACCCTGAGCGCTTGGTGGCTGTTAGATTTCATTGATCGTAAGTAAGTAAAATGAAATCTGCTTCTGTAACATTCATCCGCTGTTGGGGAAATCGCTTCCTTACAGCAGAATCGGGAAGAAATGAGCTGGAATTGCTATGCGGAGATTTGTTGCTGTTTGTTCCGGTACCACGAATGGATTCGCCGCCTCGCTTCGGGTTGGCCTCCCGCAATGAGCCAGCAAAAACCGCTGTCTCATTGCTTCGGCTCACCCTGAGCGCTTGACGGCTTTTCTTTTCCACTGACTCTAGCCAGTTTAAATTGGTTTACGTCTATATATTTCATCCGCTGGTGGGGAAATCGCTTCCTTGGAGCAGGACTGTAGAAGTAGAAGCAATGAGTTGGAATGTGGATGTGTGAAAAGGACAAGTTATTCGGTCAAAGCATGACGAATGGATTCGCCGCCTTGCTTTGGGTAGGCCTCTTGCAGTGAGCCAAGAAAACCGCTTGTCTCACTGCATCGGCTCACCCTGAGCGCTTGGTGGCTGTTATATTTCACTAAGTTGAATGACTGAAATTTATGTGTGCTTTTATAGCTTTCGTCCACGGGTGGGGAAATCGTTTCCTTAGTGCGATCGAGCTGTAGGGAAGAGCTGTAATTTCTGTGTAGAAATGTGACGCAGTTTTTTGGGGGCATGACGAATGGATTCGCCGCCTCGCTTCGGGTTGGCCTCCCGCAATGAGCCAGCAAAAACCGCTGTCTCATTGCTTCGGCTCACCCATAAGCGCGAGGCGGCTTTTCCTTTCCACTGACTCTAGCCAGTTTAAATTGGTTTACGTCTATATATTTCATCCGCTGGTGGGGAAATCGCTTCCTTGGAGCAGGACTGTAGAAGCAATGAGTTGGAATGTGGATGTGTAAGGACAAGCTATTCGTTCAAAGCATCACGAATGGATTCGCCGCCTTGCTTCGGCTCACCCGTGAACGCTAGGCGGCTGTTATATTTCATTGGGTTGAATGACTGAAATTTATATGTGTTTCTATAGCTTTCGTCCACTGTTGGGGAAATCGCTTCCTTTGTGGGGGCGTAATGAACAGAAAACTGACTTAGCTAGTTCAGCGAATGATGAAAATAACTTTTCCCATCTCCTATTATCAGAAAGAAGTGTGTAGCATAGATTTTGTTAACAGTGAGATCTCTTGTTATGTTTGCTAGGATGAGTGGACATAGAAACTATCTACCACTATATTTTTAGAGACGGAGCGTAGGCGGGGCAACGCCTGAGGGATCAGCGGGTTTGAGAGACCCCGCAGGAACGCAGTGACGAGGAGGCTCGATTCCCGCCCCTAGGCAAGCGTCCGCTCGGAGCGCAGTCCAATAGCGCAAGCTATGTAGACATGAAAAGTCAGGGATATCTTTCTGACTTAATAATTTGAGTGGCGGTTTTGAAGCGCAGTCTAATAGCAGAAACTATTTACACATATAAGCATGTCGCATTCCTTTGAAACAGATGCAAAAGCCTCGGGTTTGGTGTAATCTGAAAGCCTACTTCAAGCGAAAAGGGTGAACACATATGAAACCGACTGTTAACGCCAAGGATGTCGCAAAGCTTGCCGGAGTTTCCCAGTCTTCGGTCTCCAGAGTCTTTTTCGACGGAGCCAAAGTGACGGAAAAAACGCGCCAAAAAGTGCTCGCCGCAGCACAAGAACTCGGTTATCGCCCGAACGAATACGCCAGAAGCCTGATCACCAACAGCACCAAAATCATCGGGCTCGTCATGAAAGGCATACAAAACCCGTTCTACCCGCAAGTGCTCAAACAATTCACCACCTCATTTAAAAAGCACGGATACAGCGTCCTGTTCGTCCATACGAACAACGACGAAATCCAGAACGAAGACATCGAAACCTTGCTGAATTATAACGTCGCCGGCGTCATCATCACTGATGCCACGATGTCGCTCAATGTCGCAGAAGCATTCAAAAAAAACCAAATTCCGCTCGTGTTCTTTAACCGCAAACTGACGACCAGCAATTTCTATTCGGTATGCTGCAACAACTTGAGCGCCAGCCGAAAAATCGCCGAATTTCTGGCCGCACGTGACGACGGCCTTATGGTGTATATTTCCGGAAATGAAGACACCTCGACGAGCCGCGAGCGCGAACACGGCTTTGCCGAAGTGCTCGAACGGCGAGGCATCCCTTACCAAAAATATACGTCCGATTTCACCTACGAGGGCGGCTATAAAACAGCGCAACAAATACTCTCTGAAGGGGATGCACCAACTGCCATTTTTGCGGCGAACGACATTATGGCGCTCGGCGTCTTGGATGCACTCCGCAAGCAAGGGGTAAACGTACCCGAACAGACGAAAGTCATCGGTTTCGATAATATCGACATGGCTTCCTGGCCGGCGTATGAACTGACGACGTGGGAACAGCCAATCGAAAAAATGGTCGATGAAACGGTGAATTATTTGCTGGGGGAAATCGACGAATACACAGGATTTGCGCAAGCTGTCGAAGTGGACGGCACCTTTGTGGAGCGGTCGACCACGTGAAAACAATTGACTTTACGGAATAATTAAAATATTCTTGTCCTTAACAACTATTTTGCATACGTATTCAAAATATGGAGACATCCGCAAAATAAAAACGACATGGAGGGGTTCCGATATGGTCAAAGTACTAAAAGCCGGTAAATCACAAGAAGAAGTGAGCGCCAACGATTCCAAAGTTGCGCAGATCGTCGCTGGGGCGTTAGAAGATGTGGAAACGCGTGGGGACAAAGCGGTGCGAGAATTGTCCGAGAAATTCGATAAATGGTCGCCTGAATCGTTCCGCCTGACTGACGCGGAAATAAATGAAATCGTTTCCAATGTGCCGGATAAAGTCATCGAAGACATCAAATTCGCACAGAAAAACATCAAAGCGTTCGCCGAAGCGCAGCTCGCGTCCATGAATGATATCGAAGTGGAGCATATTCCGGGCGTCATCTTGGGCCACAAGAACATTCCGGTCAACAGCGTCGGCTGTTACGTACCGGGTGGGCGCTATCCGATGGTCGCCTCAGCACATATGAGTGTGTTGACGGCGAAAGTCGCCGGCGTCAAACGGGTCATCGCGTGCACACCGCCGATGAACGGGGAAATCCCGCACGCCACAATCGCGGCGATGTCACTGGCCGGAGCGGATGAGATCTACTTGCTCGGCGGCATCCAGGCAATGGCAGCGATGGCAATCGGCACCGAAACGATCGAAGCGGTCGACATGATCGTCGGACCGGGCAATGCGTTTGTCGCAGAAGCAAAGCGCCAGCTCTATGGTCGCGTCGGAATCGACTTGTTCGCAGGGCCGACCGAAACTTTGGTCGTCGCTGATCACACAGCGGATGCGGAAATGGTCGCCACCGATATTCTCGGCCAAGGCGAACACGGCCCGACCTCTCCTGGTGCACTCATCACGACGTCCGAGAAGCTGGCGAATGAAACGGTCAAAGAAATCGAGCGCCAGCTGGAAACTTTGGTGACCGCCGATATTGCGCGCGTGTCGTGGGAAGATTACGGGCAGATCCTGCTCGTCGATTCCATCGAAGAAGCACGCATCGAAGCGGACCGTTTGGCATTCGAGCACGTGGAAATCCTGACGGAAAACCCGGATTATTTCCTCGATCACATGACCAACTACGGCTGCCTGTTCCTCGGACCGGAAACGAACGTCGCATACGGCGACAAAGTCATCGGCACGAACCATACCTTGCCGACAAAAGGTGCAGCGCGCTATACTGGCGGACTGTGGGTCGGGAAATTCATCAAAACCGTCACCTACCAAAAAGTGACGACGCCTGAAGCGAGTGCCTATATCGGCGAATACGCTGCGCGCTTGTGCCAGCTCGAGAACTTCGCCGGACACGCCGAACAGGCATTGCTGCGAGTGAGAAGATACGGCAAACAATAAATCACTTGCGCCAAGTGGAAAAAATAGGTGCCACTTGGCAGCAGGACTATAAAGTTTCCATACCCAACAACTAATTGAAGAAATGAGTTGTTGGGTATGTTTGGTTTAGCCAACCACTAGAAAAGAGGTGCGGAAGATGGAAAGACTTTCTATTTTAGGGGCAGGGACAATGGGCCATTCGATTGCGTTATCGGCCGCTTGGTCCAGCCAAGACGTAACGGTCTACGGCATTAACGATCAAGATCTCGAAAACGCCGACAAAAGCTTGGCGCATAAACTTCAAGTGATGACCGACAATGACTTATTCGATGAAAATGAAGCCAAGGACATCCGCAAACGCATCCGCTTCACGACGTCGATTGAACAAGCGGTGAAGGATGCGACGTTCATTCTAGAAGTCGTTCCGGAAGTTCTCGAACTGAAGAAAAAGCTCTACAAGCAGCTGGAAACCTTGGTCGATCCGTCGGTAGTGATCGCCAGCAACACGTCCGGCTTTAAGCCGTCGCTGTTGGCGGCGGACATGGAGCACCTGAACCGGTTCATCGTGGCGCATTTCTGGAACCCGGGGCATCTCATTCCATTGGTGGAAGTCGTCAACGGCAAACACACCGACCAAAAGACGACCGATCGCACCGTTGCGCTACTCAAGGCGATGAACAAAAAGCCGATTCTGTTAAACAAGGAATTGCCGGGCTTTATCGGCAACCGCCTGCAATACGCGCTGTTCCGTGAAGCACAGACGCTGTTGGACGCGGGCGCTGCCAGCAAAGAAGACATCGATGCTGCGGTCACCTACAGCATCGGCCGCCGCTTGCCGGTCACCGGTCCTTTGATGACGGCCGACATGGGTGGTCTCGATGTGTTCTCCGCCATTTCGAATTACCTGTTCGAGGATCTGGCGAACGACCAGCGCTCCGGGGAAACTTTAACGGGTTTGGTCGAGCAGCAGAAACTCGGCGATAAAAGCGGTGAAGGGTTTTACAGTTGGGAGCCGGAAGTTTCCGAACAGGTGAACCGCAAACGCGAACAAACATTGATCCAGTTTTTGAAAAATGATTTGGAACAGGAGGGACTCAAATGACTACATATTTTTCTGAACTCGCAGGCAAATCCGTCATCGTCACCGGCGGCAGCAGAGGCATCGGCAAAGACATCGCGCTGACATTTGCGGAACTTGGCGCAAACGTCACCATTTCCGGAAGAAACAAACAAGCACTCGGTGAAACGCTGGAACTGCTGCGGGCCCATAACCCGAAATGCATCGCCGTATCGGGCGATTTGAGCGACATCAAACAAGTGCGGCAGTTGATCGACGCTGCCGCCGCCGAATTCGGCACAATCGATGTACTGGTCAATAACGCCGGCGTTAATATCGCGAAACCCGCGATGGACGTGACGGAAGAAGACTGGGATACGGTGCTCGACTTGAATTTGAAAAGCGCCTTTTTTGCCAGCCAAGCGGCCGCAAAATACATGCTCGCACAAAACAGCGGCCGCATCATCAACATTGCCTCGCAAATGGCGTTTGTCGGCTACATTAAGCGCGCCGCGTATTGCTCCAGTAAAGGCGGCATGGTCCAGATGACCAAGGCGCTGGCGGTCGAATGGGCGAAAGGCGGCATCCGCGTCAACGCAGTTGCTCCGACATTCGTCGAAACCGAGTTCACTGAGAAGCAGTTTGCAGACAAAGCGTTCAAAGACGACGTCAACAGCCGCATCCTGCTAGACGGCCTGTCACAACCCAAAGACACATCAGGCGCCGTGCTGTATCTAGCCTCCGACCTATCGAACTTCGTCACCGGCGAAACGATCAAAGTCGACGGCGGCTGGACGGCGATTTAAGTGGACAGTTGGAATTTGTGTGGAGAAGTATCAATCGTAGTTGGAGTTTCAGCAAATTATTCGCCGCCTCGCTTTGGGTAGGCCTCCCGCAATGAGCCAGCAAAAACCTCTGTCTCACTGCATCGGCTCACCCGTCTGCGCAAGGCGGCTTTTCTTTTCCACTGACTCTAGCCAGTTTAAATGGGGCTACGTCTATATATTTCATCCACTGGTGGGGAAATCGCTTCCTTGGAGCAGGACTGTAGAAGCAATGAGTTGGAATGTGGATGTGTAAGGACAAGCTATTCGTTCAAAGCATCACGAATGGATTCGCCGCCTTGCTTTGGGTAGGCCTCTTGCAGTGAGCCAGGAAGACCAACTGTCTCACTGCTTCGGCTCACCCTTGAACGCTAGGCGGCTGTTATATTTCATTGACTCTAGCCAGTTTAAATTGGGCTGCTTCTATATATTTCATCCATTGCTGGGGAAATCGCTTCCTTGGAGCAGGACTGTAGAAGCAATGAGTTGGAATGTGGATGTGTAAGGACAAGCTATTCGTTCAAAGCATGACGAATGGATTCGCCGCCTTGCTTTGGGTTGGCCTCTTGCAGTGAGCCAGGAAGACCACCTGTCTCACTGCATCGGCTCACCCGTGAACGCTAGGCGGCTGTTATATTTCATTGACTCTAGCCAGTTTAAATTGGGCTGCTTCTATATATTTCATCCATTGCTGGGGAAATCGCTTCCTGAACAAGAAACTGATTTAGTTGGTTCAGTGGATGTCGCAAATGATTTTCACATCTCCAATTATTAAGTAGAAGTGTTCAGCATCTTTTAGGCTAACAAATAGATATCTTCCACTACGTACTAATTTGAGAGGTTGAAGAAACTTTCAACCACTCTAAAACTAGAGACGGAGCGGAAGGGGCCGACGCCCGCCCCCCGGCAAGCGTGCCCCTGAAGCGCAGTCTAATAGCGCAAGCTATTCACACGAAATGATTAGTAAATATCGATTACACCCCAGCACGAAAAAAGCCCCTCGACATCGCCGAGGGGCTTTTTCCATTATGCGCGTTCTGGTTCCATATATGCTTCTTCTGTTTCTTCCACCTCGTGCTTTTTCTCCGTTTCCGCAACCATCAATGCACAAGCCGCGTCTCCGGAAATATTGATCGCAGTACGCGACATATCAAGCAAACGGTCAATCCCGAGCACAAGCCCGATACCTTCTACCGGAAGCCCGACACTCGACAACACCATCGCGAGCATGATCAAACCGACACCCGGCACACCGGCAGTCCCGATACTCGCAAGCACCGCCGTCAACACGACCGTCAGCAACTGGCCGACCGTCAGATCCACCATGAATGCCTGTGCGATGAACATCGTCGCCGCACCTTGCATGATCGCCGTTCCGTCCATATTGATCGTCGCGCCAAGCGGTTGGACGAATGAACTGATCGACTTCGGAACCTTCAAATCACGCTGCGCCACTTCCATCGACACCGGAAGCGTCCCGGTGCTGCTCGACGTACTGAAGGCGACCGTCATGGCCGGCATAAAGGTTTTGAAAAACCAGATCGGGTTCTTTTTCGCCAAAAAGTAAACCGTGCCGCCATACGTAAACGCCGCATGAATCAACAAGGCGCCGATAACGACCAGCATATACGAGCCCATCGCCTGGATGGCGGCGAGCCCTTGTGAGCCGATCGCCGTCGCAATCAACCCGAATGTGCCATACGGAGCAAAGCGCATGACGATGCCGACAAGATACATCATCACTTCATTGCCTTCTTCTACGATGTTCAAAATGCCTGTCGTCTTGTCGCCTAGCGCCGTGAGCGCCAGCCCGACAAATACCGCGAAGACGATGATCTGGAGCATATTGCCTTCAGTCATCGCTTCGAGCGGGTTTTTCGGAATGATATTGAGCAGCGTATCGGCGATCGTCGGCGCATCGTCCGGGCTGTACGTCGCGGCGTCGATATCAAAATCGCCCGCTGAACCCGGTTGGACGAGCGCTGATAAGCTGAGCCCGATGGTGATTGCAATCGTTGTTGTCACTAGGAAATAACCGATTGTCTTCATTCCGATGCGGCCAAGTTTTGCCGGATCGCCAAGACCTGCCGTACCGAGAACGATCGACAAGAACACGAGCGGCACGACCAGCATGCTGATGAGTGCGAGGAAAATCTGCCCAAGCGGCACGAAGACGAAAGGATTCACTACTGCGAATACGTCCGGTGCAAATAAATTTAAAAGAAGTCCTGTAAGAGCACCTAAGATCAAAGCGCTGATCACTTTAAATGTTAAACCTTTCTTTTTCTTCAATCGGTCCACCCGCTTTCTTCATTAAAGGAAATGTATAAAAATAAGTGTACTCGATATGCAGGAAAAGCGATAGTTTCAACAGACCCCTCTGCTTGGGAAGAGATTTCCTAAAAAACTGCAACTATTCCCGCAGTCCCGACGTCTTAGATGATACAATCACGGTGAAATGAGGTAAAAAATGGGCAAGAAAGCAGTTATCGCAGGCGGTACAGGGTTTATCGGTTCGTATTTAAAAGAAAAATACGAGCGTCTCGGCTACCGGGTGTATATTATATCCAGACAAAACGGCGATATACAGTGGAGCGATGAGCAAGGCATCAGGAGAGTTCTTGACGGGGCGAAACTGCTCATCAACCTGGCCGGGAAATCGGTGAATTGCCGCTATACGGAAGCGAACAAACGCGAGATTTTCAACTCCCGCACCGAGACGACCGAAACGCTCGGCCGTGCGATCGAAAACTGCAGCCAGCCCCCTGAGTTATGGATCAACGCCAGCACGGCGACCATTTACCGCCACGCCGAAGACCGCCCGATGACAGAAACCGGCGGGGAGATCGGCCACGGATTTTCCGTGGAAGTCGCAAAGGCGTGGGAACGCAGTTTGTTTTCATTCGATCTGCCGAACACGCGGCAAGTGGCGCTTCGAATCGCCGTCGTGCTCGGGGACGGCGGCGTCATGGAACCGTACCGCAATCTCGTCAAATACCGGCTCGGCGAAAAGCAAGGCAACGGCCGCCAAATGTTCAGCTGGATCCATATCGAAGACTTGTACCGAACAATGCGCTTTATGCAGCACCGCGATGAACTCGAAGGGGTTTTCAACGCTGCAGCCCCGGCCCCCGTCACCAATAAGGAATGGATGAAAGCGCTGCGGGAATCGATGAACCGCCGCACCGGGCTGCCGGCTGCCAAATGGATGCTGAAAACAGGAGCGGTGCTGCTGGGCACCGAAGCGGAACTGATCCTGAAAAGCCGCTGGGTTGTGCCGGAACGTCTAGAGCGTGAAGGGTTCCATTTCCGCTATCCTTTACTTGGATCCGCGTTAACGGACTTAAATAGTTGATTACTATGCAGTCATTCCTGGAATTGGGGTGTCTGTATTTTTATGCGTGAACTATGGCGGGTTGCGGTATGCTAGAGAGAAAAAGTGTTGGGGGAATAGCGGATGAAAGAGCGGATGGAGGCGGTTGAGGCGGCCGCATTATTTATAGAGAAAAGTTTTCCGGATTGCCGGGGAGCACTGCTTGCAGAAGGACCGGAAGCGTGGACTTTAGAGACGATCCGGATGAAGCGCTATTTCATCACCGACGTTTTGGACGATTTACGGGGCAGTGAAGACCGGAGGGAGCGGCTGTTTTGCGTCAATGCACTTTCCGATTTAGTGAGCGAATTCATCTTGCGCACCGAACGGAAATGGATCGGTTCGTCCAAGTGGGTCATCCGCTCACTGCAAGCACATGACCCGAAACTCGCCGAGGAATTTGTCGAAGTGTTCGACCTGTTTTACAAAAACGATGAAACGGAACCCGTAATTGCGTTTGTCGATCGGGTGTTGGAGCCGTTCGGCGGCCGTCTGTTCGAAGGCTTCTCGATCGGAAAAGCGGGGAAACTGTAAACAAGAAAAAACTGCTCTATTGTACAATCGACCTCAAAAAAGCCGTCAACTTGCAGATTCCCACTGCAGTTGACGGCTTTTTTTCTTTTATTAATACAACTCAAGCAAATGCAATTCCTGCCCGTTTTCATCCAGCAGCTGAAGCGGAAGCGGGCGGTCTTCCGGTACATTTTCGATAAACCAGACGGCTTTGTCGGCGAGTCCGGATTGCGCTAACAGGTCTTTTGGAAAGCGTTCATCGAGCGGCAATTGATCGGTAGGCATCCCGCCGATATGGACGCTGCGTCCATCCGCGGCGTCGAACAAGCCGAAGATAAATCCGTCGCCATCACTCATATAGCTGTCGATCCGGTCCGCGTTATCCAGTGCGGGAATCGTACTTTCGCTCTTTGTTTCCATACGCCAGCCGAACCACGTTTCGGTCGCGGTCGCAGCCCCAAAGCTGTTTTCACCGCGTATAAAGAAAAACAGCGCACGGCCATTCAGCTCATAAACCGGTGTCAGCACGATGTCCTCGTCGCTGTCTTTCACCGCTTGTTCGGCCGAGTCGACGCTGTCCGAGGTTTGCACGAGAGCGATAATCAACACGGCCGCCAACACCAGGCCAATCAGCACGAGCATGCGTTTTTGAATGATGTTTTTTAAGGCCATGGACAATTCCCCTTCCATTATACGATATTTCCATTATACGGTATTTCCATCACCCCTGGGAAATGAAAAAAACGCCTGGCTCATAAGCCCAGGCGTTTTTTTCAGTCTTTTTCCGTGAAAAACGTAATGACCGCAAACAGTGCGAATGCCAACAGCAAGATCGAGCCGCCGGCGATAAAGAAAATCAACACGAAGGTGTCATTCATATTGAACGGATTCAAATTATAAAACCACATGCCTGTCGTCAAGCCGATCGCCCCGACAATGGCGAGAATGCCGTGAGCCGTGACGAGCTTTTTGTATTTCACCGTATACAGGCGGTAGAAAATGCCCCAGGCGAACACCGATAGCCAGCCGACGAGCAGGATGTGGGCGTGGATCGGGCGCAAGGCGTAATCCATCGTCCCCGCCATTTGCGAGCCCATGTATGTGCCGATAAAGCCGAAAATGGCCGCCACTTGGATCAAGCGCAAACTCCACGCCTTCTCGAGTTTGTTGTTCAGTTGTTTCTCTGTTGTGCTGTTCATGAAAATCCTCCTATAGCTTGGGCAGCGCGAAACCAAAATTGCACGCCCAGTTGATCGTATATTCATCATAACGCGTGAACATGAATTCCATATGAACGCAGCGTGACAGATCATCGACAATTTGCCCGTTACTGGAACTCCCGTTCAGTAACGGGGGCTTCGGCTGCGCGCTCGGTGATTTTTTCATGGACCCCTTTGGCGAGCCGGTAAATGATCCACGCCGTCAGGAGCGCACTAACGGTCAGCACGATGACATTGGCGAGCGCTTTGTTTTGGATATCCGCTGTGGTCGACACGACAAACCAGTCGATGGCGGCAAACCAGCCGACCGGCACGTATATCGACAGGGCGGCCAGCGCGTTATTGAGCATGTGGAACAAAATCGGCAACAGCAAATTGCCGGTGCGCAAATACAGCAGCGACGCGATGATGCCGAACAAAAACGAGCCGACAAAGTCGAGATGCAAAATGCCGAACAACAAGCTCGAAAATAAAATCCCGCCCCACATCGACGTCTTCGCGGCAAAGCGCGTCAAAAAAACGCCGCGGAAGACGAATTCCTCGACGACCGGTGCTAACACGATGAGCGTCACTAGCATCGACAGTTCATAGCCGAGCCCGCCCGGCATCTCACCAGGCTCGAGCAGCAGTTCCGCAAACAACGGAAACACCGGGTAGAGGACGGCCAACTGCAGCCAAAACATCGTCAGCGAAAACGCGATCGACACGAGCACCATGCCGGCGATGAGGGGAAGCCACGGTTTGACGCCTTTTATCGTGATGACTTCACTGAACGACCAATCGGGGTTTTTGCTCCAATAATAATGAAAGAAAAAGTACGGTACGACAATATAAAAGGCAAACTGCACCGCGATTTCGGTCGCGACCGGGTCGGCACCGATCAGCGTAAAGATGAGCGCCGTCGCGAGAACGCCGAGTATGGAAAACAGAATCAAATAGCGCGATTTCATTTCAGCGAACATAAAGCGCCCTCCTTTTCTACTATAAGTATACGGAATAGAGCGGGATTTGTTTCAACTGGATTGAAATTTCCGTATTGAAGGCATGCATTTAAGGGTAAGATGGTAGAAAAGGCGATTGAGACGGAGGGATGCACAATGGGGAAAGGGAAGCTGTGGATAGCAGGAGTCGGGGTCATCATGCTCGCTGCCTGTTCGGACGAGGAAGCGGAGCCGGCCGTGCCGGAAGAGCTGCAAGCGGAAACCGTGGCGTCACCAGAGCCGCGCGCACAACAATTCGTCGAGCTGTGGCAAGCGGGTGAATACGAAACGCTGTACGAGGAATTTTTGACGGAATCTGCCAAACGAGCATATGGCGAGGAAACCTTCATCGACTGGCAGCAGGAACTCGATGAACAACTGGCGCTATCGAACCGCCAAGTGGACTGGGACATGGCAAGCGACGAATGGCCGACAGAACAGCCAGCGGATTTTCCGTTCACCGTGACGACAGATAGCGTCGTCGGCGAAGTCACATTCGACAACACGATGAGCTTTGTCTATGAGGAAACCGAAGAACAAGGCGAATGGTTCGCGGAATGGGACCCGTCGTTCATCTTGCCGAATCTATCCAAAGGCGATAACATTTCCGTCCAGATCAGCGACACCGAGCGCGGCGAAATCGTCGACCGCAACGGCAGCGTCGTCGCCGGCAATACGGAAGCTTACGAAATCGGCGTCGTGCCGGGGAACTTCGACCGGCAAAACCAAACCACGCGGATCGCCGAATTGTTGGATATGACGCCAGAAGAAATCGATGAAGAGCTCGATAAGCCGTGGGTACAGCCACATTATTACGTGCCGCTCGCAACCATCCACCCGGACCGCGACACGCTTAACCGGCTGTTCGCGATTCCCGGAACGAAACGCACGAAAGTGACGCTGCGCGAGTATCCGTACGGCGAATCGATGGCGCATTTGACCGGCTATGTCGCACCGATCACCGCCGAACAACTCGAAGAGCGCAGCGGGCAAGGCTATAACCCGGACGCCATAGTCGGCCGTGAAGGCTTAGAAGCCATTTTCGAAACCGAACTGCGCGGCGAACGCGGCGGCAAGATCTTCATTGAAAAGACGCGTGAAAACGACACGATCACCGCCATCGACAATTCTTCAGCGGCCGGCGAGACGGTCACGCTGACGATCGACGCCGACTTGCAGCAGCAAGTATACCGCGAAATGGACGGGGAGCCGGGCACTGCAGCGGCAGTCGACCCATATAGCGGCGAGACGCATGTACTGGTCAGTTCGCCGAGCTTTAACCCGAACGATTTTATCCCAGGTATTAAAGACAGCGTCTACCGGGAACTGGCGGACGACCCGGGTGAGCCGTTCTTTAACCGCTCGGCTGCCACTTATCCGCCGTCGCACATTATGCAGCCGCTTAGTGCAGCTGTCGCGATCAAGCAAGGGACGCTCGATCCGGGGGCAGGCATCGACATCACCGGCGAGACATGGCAGAAATTCCCGTCGTGGAACGATTTCCGCATCACGCGTCCCAACCCCGGCGTCAGCAACCCCATCGACTTGGAAAAAGCGATTGTCCATTCCGATAGCATTTATTTCGCCATCCAAGCGACCAATATGCCGGACGACACATTCCGTGAAGGCTTGAACGAGCTCGGCTTCGGCGAGGCTTTTGATTATCCGCTGCCGCTGAGTGCGTCACAGATTTCGGAGAGCGGCGAGTTCGGCTCAGAAGGCCAAGTCGCCAGTTCCGCAAATGGCGAAGGCCAAGTACGGACGAACATCCTTCACACCGCACTCATGTATGGTGCGTTTTTGGCAGACGGCGAGATGAAAAAGCCGATCTTATTCCCGGACGCTGAACAACAAACCTTGAAGCAAGAACTCATCAGCGCCGAGCAAGCGGAACTTATGCGCACCATCCTCACAGAAGCCGGAGCACAAGAAGGCCATGGCTACGCCGGCAAAACCGCAACGCTACCGGCAGACGGCGGCGACATGGGCTGGTTCGCCGGCTATGACCCGATCGACGGCAATTTGTCAGCGGCGGTCATGATGGAAGACGAACGCCATGTCCGGGACGTCGTCGACCGGCTGTTCGGCAATGACTAAACGGGGGGATGTGGACATGAAAAGCTTTGCGACGCATGACGAACAGCTCGCCATATTAAAAAGCCGCGGACTCACAATAGACGACGAAGCGGCCGCCAAACGCGTCTTGTCGCGCGATAATTATTACGCGCTCATCGACGGCTATAAAGAACCGTTTCTCGAGCGGAGCGAGGCGAGAAATCCGTACGGCGAAGAGCTGTACGAAAAGGGCACCCGTTTCGTCCACATACTCGCGTTGTATCAGTTTGACCGCAAACTGCGGCTGCTGTTGCTCGGGGAGCTGTTGAAATTCGAACGCAGCATCAAATCCAAGCTGGCGTACCGCTTTTCCGAACGCTTTCCGGATGTCGATAGCTTTTTGGAAACCGCCAACTACAGCGCGGATGAAAGCCATTTTCACGAACGCGACCGCATCACAGCGACATTGAACAATTTGATCGAAAGCCATAAAAAGCGCCACCGCGTGCGCTATCCCGAACTGCGGGAATTCTACGAAAAACATAAGAACCTCCCGCTGTGGGTGTTGATCAATTACCTGTCGCTCGGCCAGGTCACCAACTTCTATACGGTCATCGACACAGACTTGCGCACGCGCATCGCACAGGATTTCGCGGACGACACCGGCGAGCGCCGGATTCTGTTGAGCGCGAAAGAACTCGACGAGATTTTGTCGATCACGTTTCCGTTTCGCAACAAAGCGGCGCACGAGGAAGTGCTGTATCCGTTCCGGCTTCGGTCACCGCTGGAACTATCGCGGCTGGAAAGCCAGCTGCATCAGGAAAAAGGCAGCGTCACGCGCGGCACGACCTGCTCTCTCATCAAATTATTGAAAGCCGTGTCGCCGCCGGATGAACATGAAACGTTCACGCGGGAACTCCTGGAGTTGATCCGCGAGCTCGAAGAAGCGTTGCCGGAAGCTCCGTACGTACGAGTTATGAGTGAAGCGGGATTCCGCGAATAAAAAAGAGCTGTCCCAGAAAGTCATGGAAATGACATTTCAGGACAGCTCTTTTTTATTTTTATATTGGTTGCTGATGTCCATTGCAGCGGACGCTTTCCTGAGGGCTCGCATTGAGCCGCTTCGTCGCTGTCGCTCCTGCAGGGTCTCAATTGTCTCGCTAATCCTCCCGGAGTCGCCGCTTCCATTCCCATCAGCTCGTGGGTGAAGGTATTAAAAAAGTCATCCACGTCAATAAAGTTTATCCATTTCAGCAGAAGCTTCTTGTTTACAGGATTACCCTACTCATATTGCGTTATAGGCTTTGTGATTTCTGGTATCCTCGGACGCTCCCTGAAACGACTGGGCGCGTCAGTGAAAACACTGCGCAGCCGAGTGCGACCAGTACGATGACGGCGCCGACCCATGCGGTGCTCGTGACCGAGCCAGTTTGAGTCAAGGTGAATCCGCCGATGGCAGAACCGAGTGCGATGCCGATTTGCAGCGCCGAGTTATTAAAGCTTTGCTGGATATCAGAAGTCTCGGGATCGGTTTCGATCAAATAGCTTTGCTGAGGCGGGGCGAGGCTCCAGCTCAGTGCGGCCCAGATAACCATAGCCGGCAAGAAGACGATGAGTGAAAATGTGGTGAACGGAAGCAGGAACAACACGACCGCAAACAACGAGATGACGATCAAAATGCTTTTTTTCGAACCGATTGAATCGGACATCGTGCCGCCGATTGCGCCACCGCTCACTGCCGCGATGCCGAATATTAGATAACAGACGCTGACCCAGAACGGATCCAGCTGCAAATTTGTCTCGAGAAACGGCGTGAAATACGCATAAACCGTATAATGCCCGGCGAGCATGAACATCGTCGCCAGATGCGCCGTGCCGATTTTGGCACTGGCGACGGCTTTCACTTGCTGCTTGAGCGGAACTGATGTGCCTCCAGGAATCGGCTGAATATACAGCGCGATCAACATCATCGAGCCGACCGACAAGGTGGCGATGGCGAGGAAAATGACGCGCCAGCCGAACGCGTCGGCGATCAAAATGCCGAGCGGAACGCCGAGTACGAGCGAGGAGCTGATTCCCATAAAGATCAGGCCGATCGCTTTGGCCCGGTAAGGCGGCTCGACGATTTTCGCGGCGATGGTCAAAGACAACACGACGATGAGCGCCGTGCTCGCCGCGGTAATGATGCGCGCGATGACCATCCACGTAAAGTCCGGGCTGAAATAGGTCATGATGTTGCCGAGGAAAAAGATGAACAGGGAAATCAAATAGACCTTCTTGCGTTCGAACCGGCTAGTCGCGACCAATAACACAGGGCCGGCGATTGCATAGATCAACGCGAACAGGGTGATCAATTGCCCGGCTGCACTTAATGTGACGTCGAACTCCTCGGCAATGGTCGGCAAAATGCCGCCGACGATGAGTTCGACGAGGCCTACAGCGACCGTGGCTAGGGCTAAAATATACACTTTCAAATTCATTTTCGTACGCTTCCTTTCGTGAGTAAACTAAAAAAGGCTCTAAAGGTCTTTGTGAGAAAACACAAAAAAATCCTGATTACAAAAAACGAACGAGTCGTTTTCTGTAATCAGGATTTTGCGGTTCCTGGTAGAGACCCTTAAGCCGTATTCTTAAGGTTATACAGATTCTATAGATGGAGATTGCTTTTCAAAAGCTTACTACAGGAATTCGATTTGCGCAAGCAAAAATTAGCTAGACGTCAGACCTTTTATCACGAAATTAATATTTAATTATATAATTTGAACAATGAAATTTGCCTGCAGATATTCCGCAAAACCGCTACGCTTTCCTGCGGGCGAGCGCCAAGCCTCCTCAGTCGCTTCGCGCCTTGCGGGGTCTCGGCTGTCTCGCTTTCCCGCGGGAGTCTCCGCAGTTTTGCTCCATATCTTTTAAATGTAATAAGAAACTAATATTGTTGCTACTATAGTTTGAAGTGTCTTCCATGTTTCTTTAAATCAAAATATAGCGTGTTTCCAAGCAGTCACTCAGGGTAGAGTTTAAGAGAAGCTAGGAGGAGAATGGAAATGAACAAACGAGTGAAGAATACCTTAATAGGAACGCTTATGTATGGTGTTATCGCCTATCTAGTTACGTATATCTTGAATAGGGAGCCGGTGTGGAATTTGGTGATCGGTATGACCATTGCTGGATTTCTAGCCTATGGATTTATTCTGCCTCGCATAGAGAAGAAACGATTGGAGGAAAACAAGGGTACAATGAAGAGCGAAACGAAGAGTTAGGAGTGGAAGTGATATGAACAAACGATTCACATACGCGCTGCTGGTGGCGCTTGTTTACGGCGTCATCATAGCAATTTTAAGTTATGTTATGGGCGGACAAGTAAACTGGAATTCCGTCATCGGCTCGGCCATCGCCGGATTTATTTTGTTCGCGTTTGTCTGGAAGTCTCGAGAGAACAAGCGGCTGGCGAAACAGCAGCAAGAGGAGGGACGCATATGACTTGGGCGCAGATAAAGCAACTATTGACCGAACCGATCATTTCAAAGGAAAAGGATCCGCTCATCACCATCCCGCTTGGCATCCTCGCTGCCTGGATCGGCATCACGGTGTACCAACGGACCGGCATGTCTTATGCTGAATACATACTATGGCTCATCCCGGTTGCGGTGGTTTTTTCGGGCTTGTACATCTTGCTGATCTTGTTGCTGAAAAAGAACCGAATGAAAAAGGAAAAATGAATCACGGAAAAAAGCGTCGATCTCCAGCAGATCGGCGCTTTTTGGTCTGCTAATGAGTTTTCGGCAGTGTGCTAATAACGGCCACATATGAACACAATCTAGAGCATCAAAAGTTAAAATAAAAAATTTACAAATCACTCCAAAAACTTATTCTCGATTTGGGTACTACGTGCTATTATATGTAAGATATTCCAAATTGAGAGGGAGTAAATGATGAACCAGAACCAGATTCAATCAAACAGAGAGACCGTGTATTTTGTCATTAGCCTGATTTTCAGCATTCTTATTTACATACTAGTAGCCGTATCGGTCATCGGTATCGCCATCGCTTTAACTGTTTTTGCCTTTTTACTGTTCGCAAATGTCGTCATGCTCGGATCGATCCGCGGCAACGGCGTGCGGATCCACGAGCGCCAATTTCCCGATGTCTACGAGCGCGTGCAGACTTTAGCTGCGCAAATGGAATTGAAAAAAGTGCCGGATGTTTTTGTCATCCAATCCGAAGGGGCGCTCAATGCCTTTGCGACGCGCTTTATCGGGCGCGACATGGTCGTCTTGTATTCCGAAGTGTTTGAACTGGCGCGCGAGCAAGGCCGAGACGAGCTCGATTTCATCATCGCCCATGAACTGGCGCACGTAAAACGCCGCCACGTGTGGAAAAACTTATTGATCTTGCCGGCCGGGTTTATCCCGTTTCTCAGCACGGCGTACAGCCGCTCATGTGAATACACATGCGACCGCCACGCAGCTTACACCATCCAAAATGCCTCAGCCGCGAAACGCGCATTGACGCTGCTCGGCATCGGCAAGAAAACCTATCTCGAAGTGAACGAAGACGCCTACCGCGAACAAATCGCCACTGAATCCAACGCCATCGTCTGGTTGAGTGAAGTGTTGTCGACGCATCCGCGTTTGCCAAAGCGCATTCAAGCGATCGAACAATTCGCACATGGCGACGTGACATTCTACCAACCGAAAAACGGCCGGATCATTCTGGGCGCTTCGCTATTAGCGGGCGTGATGATTGCCGCGTATGTCGGAACCATCGTATTGTTCACGGCAGGCGCCGCATTTGCCGGACCGTTTTTGACGGAATTTGAGGACGCGTTTTACGACGAAATGTATACCATAGAAGGCGAAACGCCGCTGATGGCAGCTGCCGGTGAAGGAGACCTAGCCGGAGTCGAACAAGTACTCGCTGATGGCGAAGACATTCACGCGAAGGATGCTGAAGGGGCGGATGCGTTGATGTACGCCATGTACTCGGGCGATGCGGACATTATTAACGCTTTGCTGGACGCCGGAGCGGACGTCAATACAGTTGATGATTACTCCACTGTATTGGCGATGGCCGTTATGTACGGCGAATACGATAGTGCCAAACTGCTGTTGGAAAACGGTGCAGACCCAACACTGGAAGGTCCGGGAGGCTTTAGCGCTATTGACGAAATGGGCGCTGAGTCTGAAGAAGAGTTTATGGAGATGCTCGAACAGGGATACTGATAGCCATTTATGAATTAGAAAGAAGCGTCGATCTCTAACAGATCGACGCTTCTTTCATGTCCACGCTGCCGTCCTCACCGTCGACATGGTCGATGCCCCACTCACAATTCCCTTCGTTTTCCCACTCGACCTCATAACGACCCCATTTATATTCGATGGAAATGACCTCTGCGTTTCCGAATGAATTTGTATGTAGTTCTTCAACGATGCCGATCGCTTGTTGTTCGGTGATTTGTGGTTCTTGCATGCAACCGGTTAGGAAGATTAATAAGAACAATGCGAGTAAATTGAACCGTTTCATGGAGTTCACCTCTTTGGAAGATAGACGGAGAAATGCTAATGAAAGTTACGCAGCCAGAAAGTCGTATTTCCTGAATATCCTCATAAGTTGTAATCTTCCTGTAAAAAGAAAGTGATTCCAATGAAATAAACCGTAAAATTGGAAATAAAATATTTCATCTAGTATAATTTTCCATTAACAATGTAACATTTATCGATCATTCCGATGACTAAGAGAAGACATAACATGACATCTCCAATCGGCGGACACCACAAAAAGAGGAGGACGACAAGGATGATTAAAAAATGGTTTGCAGCAGGAACGATCGGTGCAGCATTAACACTCGGCGCTTGCGGTTCGGACACGACCGAAGTCAACGAGGAATCTGAACAGACCACTGCTTCTGGTGAAGTGGAAGAAACTGAAGAAGAAGCCGGCGAAGCGGAAGAAGAACCGACAGAGGAAGAGGCAACTGAAGAAGCCGAAACCGAAGAAACAGAAGCCGGCAAACGATCCACTCCGGTAGCGGTAGGGGAGACACACGTAGTGGATATTGTCATATACGACAATGACTCCAATGATTACGAAGGCAAAGCGGAAATCACCGTTAATTCAGTGACGCGCGGCGAAGAGGCGTGGCAGGAAATCCACAGCACCAATGAGTTTAACGAAGAACCGGCAGAAGGCCATGAATACTTGATGGCCGACGTGACGGCAACTTTGCTCGAAGCGGAGACGGAAGATTATGCCTGGTTCTTGAGCTCGATGAACTTCAACTTTATCGGCAGCGACGGCTCGCCGTATGAATGGACCTCGGTAGTTGTCGAACCTGAACTGTCAGGTGAGATTTATGCAGGCGGCACATTGGAAGGCAAGATAACCAATATGGTGAAAACCGATGACTCTGTATTGCTGGTCTTTGAAGACGGCAATTGGGATAACGTCTTTTTCGCTACAGAATAAGAGCCGCTCGCAACTTTAAGCTATATGACTAATGAAACCGGGCTAAGAAATTAGTCGCGGAATAGAAAGGGATTTTTATGAAAAAATTTGGATTGATACTAGCCGCGAGCGGACTCGCATTGGCTGCTTGCTCAAGCGACAGCGAACCGGACACGGAAACAGAAACGGTGGAAGACGCAGGAAGCGCAAAAGAAACGATGACCGATGCGGAGGAATCAGAAGACGGGGAGTCTGCGAAAGAAGGCGGTATCAGTGTCGACGAAGGCCTGTTCGATGTCGAAGTGACCATCCCGCCGGCCTTCTTTGACGGAGAAGACCCAGAACAAATCGCAGCAAATGTCGATAACGCAGAACAAGCGACCGTCAACGATGATGGCTCCATCACTTACAAAATGTCGAAATCCCAGCACGAGGAAATGATGGCAGAAGTCGCAACGACTGTGGAAGAAGCGAAAGATAGCATTACAGAGTCCGGCGACTTCGCATCCATTCAAGCAATCGAAACTTCCGATAACTATGACCGCTTCACCGTCCAAGTCGACCGCGAAGCATACGAAAACAGCTTTGACGGCTTTGCGACCATCACATTAGGCGTGGTCGGTTCTTTGTATCAATTATTTAGCGGAGAAGATCCGGACAGCTATGAAGTCAATATCGATATGGAAGACGCGGAAACAGGAGAAGTGTTCAATACGATTACTTACCCGGAAGCGTTGGAAGAGATGGGTGAGGAATAGCGTAAAGGAATTCAAAAAAACTCGCAGCAATTGCGAGTTTTTTCTTTTGTCTTCATAAGAGGTGTGAATAGATGCGAAATATTCAAACAATGATAAAATATAGATACAAGAATTTACAAGAAATGAAATTTCTTCACATTTTGCGCTTTCTAATTGGTTAGCTTTTAGAAAAATAAATTGGAGGGAAAATATGGCCAAAATATTTGATGTAATCTATAGACGTACTGAGGAAGAGCCGGAAGTAATTAGTTTAGGGGATATTACACCGAAGAATTACCGCAATAAATACCGCGGAAACTTGTTTTGCAGCACACCAAACTGTACCGCTATGATTAGTTTTGTAGCCCGTTCAGGGAAAAAGAGTTATTTGCGGGCTTGGAGAGGACATCAACATGAAGAGCATTGCACTTACTATAAAGACAAAGTTACTGGGAGTACGAGTGTGCCTACATCCGGTGATTTCTTCGCACCGCTATCTGAAAAGCATATGTTGAAATCGTTAAAAGATGCTTTTACTCAAGAAACCATGACAGATGAACAAAGAGAAGAAGAGCGGCAAAAAAATGAATCACGAAATCGTAAAAGACAAACTCAGGCCACTAAAAAATCTGAACAAGAATCATTTGATTTTATAATCGATCCAGCTGATGCGGAGAAAGTAAAGGCGGGTGTACAAAGCCGGCTGTGGAAAAGAACAGTAGATGCTTTAACAAGTAGAGATATTGGGAAGACTAGGACTATAATTGGTGAGTTTGTAGAAGCTGACCTTACAAGTTCCCGCCCAAAAATCCGAATTCACAGAAATGAAGTTTATGGCAATTTATTATTTGAAGAAGCTTTCTTTTCTGAATCAGAAGAGTTAAGAAATCAATTAGCTTTGGTTGCTCAATATGCAAAGGATTTTGAACCGCCACTTTTAGTAGTAGTGGGACAAGTGAGAGCACCCAACAAGAACGAAGAATTCGAAATTGCATTATTTAACCCAACAGCGTTCTTAGTACAAGGGCGATCATTGAACGCATTGGCTATAGCTTACTCGACTAAACAACTAAGTTTTTAATAAAATACAGAAAAATATTTTATAAAAGCCGTTAGCTAAGCTATCGGCTTTTGATTTTTACGTATAATAGTCAGCTTATGTAAGGGGGAACTTATGAAGAAAAATTTTTATTTTTGGTCAGCGTGGCTACTACTAATAACAATGATATTGTTAATTTTTTGGATGTACCAAAATACTTTTAATTTCAGTGAAATTATAGACTTAAAAACAATACTTCAAGTGCTCGGTACTTTCTTAGGCGCAATGATTGGTGCGAAAATGGCAGGACAATACGCAGTTAAAGCCGTTAAAGAGCAAATAAGTTATGAAGAAAGTAAAAGGGAGAGCGAATATGATCAATACTATAACTATGCAGTGCGTCATTATAAAAAGCTATTAAACCCAATTTACGAACTGGTTCAAGAATTAGAAAATCAAAACCGTCAAGACTTGAAGGATGAAAGAGTTTTAAAAGATGTAGTCTTTAGTCTGCAATATGACATTAATAAAGAAGAAATAATTAAAAAAGAGTTAAGCCGGGTCGATAAGTCGAAATTAAAGACACGGGACTTAGAACTTTTAGAAGCTGCGGAAAAAGTATATAACTCCGTCATTAGTACAAAAAGATCTTGCTTTGAATTTATTCATAAGCCGTATTTTTTTAATGAAGGAAACATGAGTATGTTTTATCTTCATAGAGAAAGCGAAATTGAATTATCAAAAAGACTTGGAAGTAAATTGAAGGAGCTTGAAGAAAGAAAAATTGTTGGATGAAACCTCAACCGATTTGTAAAGGATAAAAATCAAAGTTTTTTTGAAGTCAACAACGAAATAGAAGATATCAAGAGAAGGGGGCGTTCAATACAAACATTAATCCTGAAGCAATGGAAGAAGAATAGGATAATTCCAAACAAAAAGGCCAGCAACTACGCAGGCCTTTTTGTACTCTCTATTTACAGATTAAACTCAGTTTGCCACTTTTATCAAAGTCTTGTCGAGCATAAGAGTTTCTCTATAATGTTCGGCTTCTGCCAGTTTAGTGAACTCGACAACCTTGTTATGGTTTTGAATCACAACATCAGATATTTCTTCGAGTGATACTCTGAAGAATTCCTTGCGTTCATTTACTTTGTTCAAGCGTCTGTGATGGAAAGCCTTATGCAATGCATTCTCCAATGTCGGTGCATCTTCTGAGAAAATCATGGCATGGACATCGAAAATGAATGGAACCGATGCATCACCAAGTTCCTTCACGCGGTCCAACGGTTCAAGGCGGCGCGTCATGCCGATTTTATAAACGTATTCTCCGAAAGATCCGATGTTTGAGATGATGTAGACATATCCGGCACGTGTATTTTGTTCACGGTTAAGCACATCTTCTTTGTCTTTTTCGACAAGAGCCAGCTTCGCTTCCAGTTCCAGGATCTTATGTTGGATAGCAGCTCTCTCTTCAACAGAAGAGGAGTCAAGGCGCAGTTTCAAAGAGCTGATTTCCTGCATAAAATGTGTTTCTTCTTTCTCAATTTTCTTCTTGAGTGCCTCAATTTCTTTCAAGGCTTTTTGTTCTTCACGCATTTCTTCTTTGATTCTGCGCTGCTCTTCGCGCTCTTCTTCTTTAATCAGTTCGTACTCATAGGCAAGATGAAGCTCGGCTAGTTTTAATTCTAGGTATTCCCCTTTAATTTCGATCTTGTTTTTCGCATTCATTTTATTCAATTTCGTGTACGAGCCACGGATTCGCTTTTCAATAGAATCTATATTATTGAATTTGGCTTTTGAGATTGCGTTGTCGCAATCGGTATTGAAAGAGTAGATGGTCATTTTGATGTTTTCATTATTCATTTTACGGCCTTCAGTTTTACTGCCGCTCAGTGTCCAATCATCAGAATGATGGGTCGCTTGCTTTTCCTTAGCCAATTGCTTTTGTTTATTGCGTATATGTTCCAAGCGTTGTTTATAAACTTGTGAGTTTTCAAGGTTGTATTTTGGTGTGTAGAAACCGAACTCCTGGTTAAGGATTTCATCATCTAGAACGATGATTTCCGAATGTTTCTGTTCTATTTCTTTTTTCAATACGGTGATTTGCTCACCTAAATGAACCTGATCTCTAGCTAACTTGTCTATATTGTTCTGTTCTTTATTAGTTGCTTCGCGCATTGCATCCAAGTCTTCAGCGACTTTCAGCTTTTCTATTAACTTGTCTTTTTTCATTTCCAACTCTGCGAGCGTCTTTTCCTTATCAACAGTGAGTATCTGTATGCTTTTTTGAATCGATTCTTTTTGTTCATTCAATATTAACAGATCCCCAAAACCACTATCAGCCCATTGTTGTTGATGCTTCGCTTCTTCTTTCTGTCTTTGAATCGTTAAAACAATCGCCATAATCAACGGCACAACCAAATACCATTGCGAAAACATTAACCCGATAAACCACAAAGAATAATACCATTTAACCTTCATCAAAAAGCCTCCTTATACTTATTTAAATCCCTAAATTAACCAACTGATAAGTATATTATACCTTTTAAAATCAGATATAAGGTGTTTATTTCTAAATTAAAGCAAGAGTGGACAAATGAATGAAAAGAAATACCACTGATAAAGCTTTCAAAAAAGGCAGGCCATTTATATGGCACCGAAAATTTGTCTATTCAAGTCGTTAGACTAAAAATCCATTACCTATTGTAGCAATATTGCAAAAAGTATCCTTATATTAGTTAAATAATGCTAAACTGAAATTAAGTAATAGATAGGATTTTACAACTATAGAAGATAGCAGACAGACGTATGTTTATCTTAAAAACTGTGCCACGGAGAAGATGAGCCGCTTTATTCTTTCGGATATTGACTGTCCTACCGCTACAGGAATAAATTCAAGTATATTAATTGTCAGCAAAGAGAGGCTACATAATTATGGGGATAACAAAACTAAAAACTTGGGACTTTAATAAATCCACATTGGAAAGTATTAAGAACGATCATTACTTTGATTATCCAGTTGTTTATTTTCTCAACAACAATACAACGGTCTATATCGGGGAAACGGTAGCCTTTAAAAATCGCATGAAGGCTCATTTGAATAATATCGAGAGAAAGAAATTAGAGAAAATGACGCTCATCATCCACGAAGAATTTCACCGGTCGGCTACATACAATATCGAAACCAAGCTCATCAATTATTTCCTGGGCGATGATCGCTACAAGCTGCAGAACAAGAGCCAGACAGCGCAAAGTGTCACGCACAACTACCACAACAAGGAATTCTACGATAAAGAGGTTTTCAAGGATATATGGGATGAACTATTGAAAAGGAGAATGGTAAATAACCCTGCTCACGTAATTGAAAACAGGGACATCTTCAAACTTTCTCCTTTTAAAGAGCTGACGATGACGCAACTCGAGCTTAAGACCAAAATTATAGAAGTGTGTGAAGAGCATATTCATGACGAGGAAACCTTTGTATTCATGGTGAAGGGCGAAGCCGGCGTAGGAAAGAGCGTGGTCCTCAGTTCCGTATTCAATAGCATCCAGGAGCTCGCGGCTGATAAGAATTCCAATCTTCATCAGACAAAGAATTACTTGCTCGTCAATCATTCGGAGATGCTGAAAACGTACAAAAACATCGCTGCCAATGTAAAGTTCCTTAAAAAGAATAACTTTGATAAGCCTACAAGTTTCATTAACAAACAGAAGAAAGCGGCAGAAAAAGCGGACATTGTCTTGGTCGACGAAGCGCATTTATTGCTGAGCAGAGCGGATGCTTTTAATGGGTTCAATGAAGACAATCAATTGGAAGAAATCATTAAGCACAGCAAAGTCGTCATCGTAGTCTACGATGAAAAACAAGTCTTAAAGCTGAAAAGCTATTGGGACGAGGAGCGGTTGAAGAGTGTCGTGCCGGACCATCAAACCGAAAAGCCCTATATTTTAAAAGAGCAGTTCCGCATGAATGCTGGAGACGATGTGATCAACTGGATCGATAATTTTGTAGAAAAGCGAATTTTGAAGTTACCAAGAGATAAACAATATGATTTTCAAATATTCGATTCTGCCAAAGACATGCACGATGCCATAGTGGAAAAGGATAAGGTACATGGACTCTCAAGAGTGGTCTCGACATTCGACTATGAACATAAGAAGGATGGCGAGCAATATTACATTAGAGAAGGCAGCCTTGAAATCCCATGGAATTCAACCGATGCCAAAAAAACATGGGCAGAAGAGCGGGATACGATTAAAGAAGCGGGATCTATCTATACGATTCAAGGCTTTGATCTGAATTATGTAGGAGTAATATTGGGGCCATCAGTTACTTATGATGAGCAAAATGATTGCTTGAAGATTATTACTGAGAAATATAGTGATACTGAAGCATTTAGAGGAAAAGATGGAATTGAGGATGTTGATAAAGCGAAAGAACAGATCATACTGAATTCCATTAATGTTTTGATGAAGAGAGGTATAAAGGGGCTTTATGTTTTTGCTAGTGATGAGGATTTGAGAATGCGTCTCTTGGGAATTTAACAGAGAAATATATTTTCCGTTCCAGCGAGAAATGGTCTGTGAAATGAAGTTTAAATATTTAAGCAGAAACCAGGAATATCATGAAATACACTACTTTTTTGGGGAAGTGTAGCGATTATGAATGTTAAAAAGGGGAGTTAGAAATTGAACTTTTTAAAAAAATATGAAGAAGTACAGCAACATCTAGATTCTCACTATCAAAATTGGCTTTTTGGAGCAGGCATTAGCTTCGAATCAAATATTCCTTTAATGATTCCATTGACTAAAAAAATAACTGCAGATTTAAAAGACAAGGAATTGAGAAAGATTTATATAGCAATACAAAAATTGCTGCCTCAAGATGCTCACATCGAATATATATTAAGTCAAATAGGAGACTTAATAGCCATTATAGAAAGGTCTTACTCTGAAGAAATTAAGATTAATAATTTTGTTTATACACTTGAAGGGTTAAGTAAATTATATAAAGCAATTATTGAAAGAATTAGTCATATTGTGAGATATGGCTATAAATCAAGCGACCCATCAATAGAAGGATCTATTCAAAACCCTATAGTGACAGTGAACTTCCATCAAGAATTTGTAAAAGCATTATTTAAAAGAAGCTCGGACTTACATCAAAGGAAAAAAGTGAATTTTTTTACAACTAATTACGATACTCTTTTAGAAGATGCTCTTTCTTTAGAGAAAAAACTAGTAATTGACGGTTTTTCTGGAAGTGCAATAGGATTTTGGGATCCTACTTCTTACAAAAAAAATACTAATAATAATGAGTATCATGTTTATAAACTACATGGTTCAATAGATTGGTTTAACGATCCTAGTTACGGACTTATTAGAACACGCTATGGAACAAATTATCTCTCTGAATTATCAAATGTACTAATTTATCCTCAGGCAACAAAATATGTAGAAACACAAAAAGATCCATTCGCTACTTTGTTTAATGCATTTAGAGAACAATTACGTTCAATAAATCAAAATGTATTGTGTGTATGTGGTTATAGTTTTGGCGATAACCATATAAATAATGAGATTGAAGGAATATTATTTTCACCAAATAACAATATGACGTTAATCATTTTTATAAAAGAAATATGGAATCAAGAACATAACGATACTTCTCTATCTCCAATTTTGCATAAATGGTTATCCAATTCTGCAATTAGCGATAGAATTTTCGTTCTTACTGAAAAAGGAATTTATAATGACGGCCTAGCTGCATATAGAAACAAAGATAAAGAATATGATTGGTGGAGTTTTAACGGATTAATAAAACTTTTAAAAGAGGAAGAGTGATTTATATGTTCCAAGTTATAAAGGATTTAAGAATTGGGCAAGTCATTGAAGTTTCTGGGACACGAATTACTATTGAAATTGATGCTGAACTATCAAGCTTGTCAAGAACATATAAAGGGAAAGTATATTCAATCGGTCAAATAGGTAGTACCCTTAAAATTCATTTTGGAAGAGTTATATTATTTGCCAATGTAGCAATGTTAAGAATGAAGTCAGAATTAAACTTTGATGGAAATAATATATCCTTAAATAGTGACTCAAGGATAATAGAAGCTGATTTAATTGGCCAGGGAAGTTTTAATGGTGGCTATTTAGATTTTACGAGGGGTGTTGAAGTATATCCTCTTCCTCAACAATCTGCATTCTTAATGACTGAAGCTGAACTGAACTTATTATATACGGGAGCAGAAAAAACAATTGAGAGTGAAAAAAGCCCTTTAGTTCCAATCGGTACATATAGTGGTACTAACCAAATATGTAGGGCAGATATAAATAAATTGTTTGGAAATCATAGTGCGATTTTAGGTTCAACAGGATCTGGAAAGTCCGGGACAGTGGCTTCAATATTGCACTCTTTAATAAAGCATGGAAAGGGAGTTCTTAATCCTAGAATTATTATGATTGATCCACACAATGAATATGGGAAAGCATTTGCAAATGATTCATTAACATACAGAGCCTACAGTGGTAGCAATGATCAAGAGAATCCATATTTAGAAATTAAGTTACCTTACTGGCTTATGACTAGCGATGAGTTTAGATCATTAGTCATCGGAAAGACCGAACATGAAGCAACTACCCTCAATAATATTGTTTATGATGCCATAACTTATGCTCGTATGGTTTGTGCAGGTGTGGTTAATAGATTAGAAGATGATGCAGTAGGGGGGGCTATTCCAACGCTATGCGACGGGAAAACAGAAGAAGACAGAATTAATTTCGATAGAGATAAACCAACTCCATTCAAATTATCGGATTTTAAATTACATATCGATAAAGTACAAGGAAGAAAGTTGGGCCTTGAAGCAAATCTTTCTCAAACAGGCGGGAGAGATAGAGTCGAAAGTATTTTAAAAAAGCTAAGATTGCTTGTAGCTAACCCACAGCTAAAATTCATGTTGGATGAGTGGAAGGACGATTCGATTAGCTTGCCTAAAGTTCTATCCCAACTAGTTGGAAAAAATGGTGAAGAAGACAAAAATATAAAAATAATTGATATTTCAGGGTTGCCTAACGAAGTAGCAGGTCTTTTGACCGCATTAATTGCTCGATTAATCTTTCAATATAAATTTTGGCAAAGTAGAAGTGAGAGAGAAAAAGATCCAGTTTTATTAATATTTGAAGAAGCTCATAGATATGTTCCGAATAACGGTGATGCGCAATACAAAGAAGCTCAATCTGCCATTAGAAGGATTGCTAAAGAAGGGAGGAAATACGGGTTAGGACTAATGCTAGTTTCTCAAAGACCGTCGGATGTTGAAAAGACTGTATTATCACAATGCAATTCTTGGATAATTATGAGGTTAACTAATTCTGTAGACCAACAATATGTCTCAAGTTTTATTCCGGATAATTTAAGCAGCTTAACAAAACTATTACCTTCATTGATTAGAAGAGAGGCAATCTTTGTAGGCGAGGCTTCTGCTATTCCAAGTCGAATAAAAATTGCAACATTGGAAGAACATCAAATTCCAGCTTCAGCAGACATTGATTTTATGAAAGGATGGACAAGTCAGTTGCTAGAAGAATATGAAATAAAGAATACTCTTAATAGATGGATAAGCTGTTAAAGAGGGATAGGATACTGAATTATAGGAACTTAAAAAGCAATGATAAATCAGTAATCAAGAACTTTCTTGTTAAGCTTTCTTTTGGCAATACAAAGGCTAAATAGAATATGAAACTATAAATTAACGGGGGAAAAAAATTGAAAGATTATCAAGCAAGGGGATATATTTTTGAGTCAATAGTATGGAAGTTGATGGAGAAACATGGTTATATTGATGTTAAAATTGCTACTTTAAGAGGCAGAGGTGCTTGTCATCAAATTGATTCCTATGGAGTCTTAAAAATACCTACCCCCTTTATTTATCCTATAAGGTTACTATCTGAGGCAAAGTGCTATAGTAATCCAATACAATTGAGTTAATTTCATAATTCCGAGCCCTTGCGGCTCTAAGTGTGTAACGCCAAGAAAATAGAGCACCTCCCCAAATCCTGTATAATGGTAGTCACCACAACAAACCAAATCAGGAGGGAAAGCGCTCTATGCCTATTATAAGACAAGATAAC
>NZ_JAGGPW010000035.1:2518-7076 GCF_018613655.1 Planococcus sp. ISL-109 | reverse complement strand
TTCTTAAGTTGACAGGTATGTCGATTCCCGCCCCACGGAAAGCGAGCGGTAAGCTTCGGAAAATCACGTTTTCCTAGGTTTCTCGACAGCCTATTATAGGAAGAAACTCATTGTGAAGCTTATGTTAAGAATTGTCAGAAAACATGTTTTGAAAGGTTAAATATGCTAATATAAAAAGGTGTTTTGATTAATTTGTAAGGAGTTGCACTCGTTATTATGAAATCCGAAAGACGTATCCGCCCCGAATTGGAAGGCTTACGAACGATTGCTGCCATATTGGTCGCAATCTATCATATATGGTTTAACCGCGTATCCGGTGGAGTGGACGTATTCTTTGTCGTATCGGGCTTTCTGATTACGACTTCGCTTTTGTCCATGTACCGAAAAAACGGCAAAATCCTTTATTTCTCTTATGTCGTCAAGCTATTGAAGCGCTTATTGCCGACCGCTTGGTTGATCGGCATCACGACCTTGGTCGCCAGTTTATACATACTGCCGGCTTTCACGAAAAGCCAGAACATCAATGAGTTTTTAGCGTCCGTGTTTTATTTCCAGAATTGGCGGCTCGCCGCGGACTCGGTCGATTATTTGGCGCAGAACAATAGCGCATCGCCATTCCAGCATTTTTGGGCACTCAGCATCCAGTTCCAGTTTTACCTAGTTTGGCTGGTGGTGTTCTTCGTAGCCATCACGCTACTCCGCCTCATTTCCGGCAATCACATGAAACGCATGCTGCTCGTCTTGATTTCGTTCATCGTCGTCGTGTCGCTCGGCTACTCAATCTACTTGACGGCCGCCAATCAGCCGGTGGCGTATTACCATACGTTCACGCGGGTATGGGAGTTCGGGATCGGCGGAATTTTGGCGCTGACCATCCACCAGCTCGTCGTTTCAAGCCGCGTTGCGTGGCTGTTCGGCTGGCTCGGCATCATCGGCCTTATCAGCTGCGGCATCGTGCTTCAAGTGTCGCAATTATTCCCAGGCATCGCGGCACTGTGGCCAGTGTTATCGGCTGTGTTGATCATCATCGCCGGGAATTATTCCACCCACTACAGCGCGTTCCGGGTTCTGAGCTGGAAGCCGCTCGTGAAGTTCGGCAGCATTTCCTATGCGTTCTATTTATGGCACTGGCCATTACTCATTTTCTATTACGCGCTGTTCGGTGTCGAATCGGTTTCGCTGTTGGGCGGATTATCAATCATCGCAGCCTCATCAGCATTCGCGTATTTCACAATCTACGGATTCGAATTGCCGATCCGCAAAATCCAGTTTCCGTTATGGAAAACGGCCACCATCATCGCCGTCTTCTCCGGTGCCATCTGGATGTCGACGGTTGTCTATCAGGAAACCTTCATGGCAGGGCCTAACGTTAGTTCAGAGCTGCTGAGTGAAAGCTTAGAAACGCATCCAGGCGCATTCACCTATTTGGAAGATGGCAAGTTGGCTCGGCACTCTGATTTTGCAGAGCCGTACTTGCCGAATTTGGATGTCGCGCTTCAAGATAGATCAGTGATTTATGCGGACGGCTGTTTGACCGGCACAGGAACAATAGATACAAAACGGTGTGAGTACGGGGAACTCGAGGAATTCGATTATACAATCGCATTAGTCGGAGGTTCGCATGCGGCGCACTGGCAGCCGATGCTCGC
The DNA here is from genome assembly GCF_018613655.1 of Planococcus sp. ISL-109. Taxonomy (GTDB): domain Bacteria; phylum Bacillota; class Bacilli; order Bacillales_A; family Planococcaceae; genus Planococcus. The sequence continues at coordinate 5,427 of NZ_JAGGPW010000035.1, read as the reverse complement.
AGAACTAGCGAAAGCGCATAATCTGAAGATTGTCACGTATTTAAAAGGCAATTGCCGCTTTACAGAACAAAGCCGCAGCAATTATTCCGAATGTGACGAATGGTTCGTGAATGTCAAAGAAGAACTCGTCCAAAACAAACCAGACCTCATCTTCACAGTCGCTAACGTCGGCAGCCCAAAAGAAGCTTTCGATGAAATTTCAGACGGCTTTACCGATGCCTGGAAATATTTTGAGCAGCATGACATTCCGTTATTTTTAGTGCGGGATACGCCTTGGTACGATGAAAATGTACTGAGCTGCATCAGCGAAAACGCAGATGCGCCCGAAAACTGCAAAGCAAAACAACAAGACATCATCCGGGAACCGAGCCCGTTAAGCACGGTCGACTATATGCCGGAAACTGCAACGACAATGGATGTGACAGAGTATTTCTGTGACGGCGAGTATTGCCATTACGTCATCGGAAACATCGTCACCCATTTCGACAGCAACCATTTGACCGCCACGTTCTCGAGAACGTTCGCACCGGTATTCGAAAGGCCGATTCTCGAAGCGTTGGAACAATAATCCAAAAACTGTCTTGCAGGCCGCAAAAGTGGGCTTGCAAGGCTTTTTTTATTTGGGAATTACTGGAATAAACTTCAGCACTGGCTTTTTTGAAAAGGCATTCCAAGACTGTAAACGTTTCTGTGAACGTTCCTTTTTCGTTTAGTACTTGCTATAATGAACTCACATTAACGGAAGCGGGTTGAGTCTATGGAAAAACGGATGAAGCAGTGGTTCGTCGTCTTCCTTGCGGCGCTGTTCCTCGCAGCTTGCGGAACAACGGTCACAGAGACGGAGCCAGAGCCAGAGCAAGCCGAGTCGCCGGTCGACACGGCAGCGCAGGAAAAAGCGGTCATGATTGCGGGCGCGAAAACCCATGTCTATACGATTTATACCGATTTCGAGCAAGGCTCCGGCTTTTTGTTCAACGACCAAGGCGACATTTTGACGAACGCCCACGTCGTGCAGGACGCAACATTTATCTCACTCGTCAATAGCGATGGCCAGGAGTTCGCGGGAAAAGTCATCGGCATCTCGATCGATGAAGACCTGGCGCTCGTGCGAGTGGAAGATCTCGCCGGCAAAGAACCGCTCGAACAAGAACTTGAACCGGTCGAAGCAGGTACGCCGGTCATTGCGATCGGCAGCCCGGAAAACGCGGCGAACTCGGCGACAGAAGGGGAAATCACCCAGACCGATGTCGATTTCTCGGAAGTGTTCGTCTATGAGGATCTGTATGAAATGACGGCACTTATCAAGCAAGGCTCGAGCGGCGGCCCGCTGATTGACGCGACGACCGGCAAAGTGCTGGGCATCAATTCGGTCATGCTGGAAGATAATCCGGAGATCGGCTATGCGATTCCGCTGTATGCGGAGATGGAGCTATTGGAAGGCTGGGCCGCGAATCCGCAGCCGCTGCCGGACGACCAATTGATGGAACCGTCTGTGCGCGGGGCGTATTTCGATGAGGCGCTATTGTCGAGTTTCGTGGAAGCGTATTACGATTTATTGCCGTATTCAATGAATGATCCGGAGCTGAATTATTATTCGTCGTATTTGGTGCCGAAAAGCCAGGCGGTGGAAGCGGTGGATAGCGTCATTGAGGAATATGTGGAAGCAGGCCGTGTGTTCGATTCGGTGGTGCCTGAGATTACGTCGGTGGAGATTGAGGGAAATGTGGCGTATGTCGAGGCAGGCGCAGTGTTTTATTATCATGAGGCGGATGGGGAGACGGGCACCTTTGATCATCGGCGCCGGTATACGATTGTGATTGATGAGTACGGGGATTACCAGATCGAGCATGTGGAAGAACGTTAGAGAGCCTTCATTTATGGAGGTTCTTTTTTTTGTAGAATAAATGAAGAAGTTTTGAGCTTGCGCTCCAGGGGCATGCTTGCCGAGGGGGCGGGCGTCGAGCCAATGTGCCGCAAAGTGCGCGCCACATCTGCAAGCAGATGCGTCGCAAATGAATAAGTTCAGTTGCCCTTCACTTATTCATTCGCTCCGTCTCTAGGTTTAGAGTGGTAAACAGGAGCATTGCATTTTCGATACTGCAAGCAGAAATCAGTTGCGGATTTTGGTTTGCTAGAAGGATTGGGTATAAAAAGTGAGAGTAGAGCTTGCGCTCCAGGGGCATGCTTGCCGAGGGGCGGGCGTCGAGCCAATGTGCCGCAAAGTGCGCGCCACATTTGTCTCGCCAGTCCCGCGCAGTCCCTCCGGCGTCAGCCCCTTCCGCTTCAGCTTTAGGTTTAGAGAGGTAAGCAGGGGCATCGCGTTTTCGATACTGCAAGCAGAAATCAGTTACGGATTTTGATTTGCTAGAAGAGTTGGGTATAAAAAGTGAGGGTAGAGCTTGCGCTCCAGGGGCATGCTTGCCGAGGGGCGGGCGTCGAGCCAATGTGCCGCAAAGTGCGCGCCACATTTGTCTCGCCAGTCCCGCGCAGTCCCTCCGGCGTCAGCCCCTTCCGCTTCAGCTTTAGGTATACAGTGGCTGCTAGTTTCTTCATCCTTCATAGCTAGTACGTAATGGAAGACATCTCTCTGTTATCAAAATGATGCTGCACACTTTTTCCCGATAATTAGTGAGGGGAAAAGTGTTTTCCGTTTGAGGGCGAGTTATATAGAAACCGATGCCTACATACATTCGATTAAATGGAATCAAAAAGCCGCCTCGCGCTTATGGGGGCGGGGCCCAAGCGAAGCGGCGGATATATTCGTGAAGCTAAAATAAACAGCGGCACATTTCCACACCCCAATTCAGCCTATAAACCGCTCAACCCCACCAAGGAAGCGATTCCCCCAACTGTGGACGAATCCTATAGAAGCACTAACAAATTTCATTCACTCGAACCAAAGAAATCTA
>NZ_JAGGPW010000035.1:2252-2463 GCF_018613655.1 Planococcus sp. ISL-109 | reverse complement strand
GAGCCGATGCAATGAGACAGCGATTTTTGCTGGCTCCTTGCAAGAGGCCAACCCAAAGCCAGGCGGCGAAACCATTCTTGACACTAAACCAAACAGCAGCACATTTCCACACCCCAATTCAGCTATATAACCCGCTCGCCCCCACCAAGGAAGCGATTCCCCCAACAGCGGACGAATCCTAGATAAGTACACAAAAAATATACCCACACGA
>NZ_JAGGPW010000035.1:340-2207 GCF_018613655.1 Planococcus sp. ISL-109 | reverse complement strand
CAAACAGCAGCACATTTCCTCACCCCAATTCAGCTACTAAATCACTCATCCCCACCAAGGAAGCGATCCCCCCAACTATGGATGAAATCTATAGAAACACTAACAAATTTCATTCACACGAACNNTGACGCTAAACCAAACAGCCTCACATTTCCGCACCCCAATTCAGCTACTAAATCACTCATCCTCACCAAGGAAGCGATCCCCCAACTATGGATGAAATCTATAGAAACACTAACAAATTTCATTCACACGAACCACTGAAATCTAACAACTCAACATTGCCGCATTCGAATGCCAGTTTATTGCACACCCCATCTAACTAAGCCGATTTTCAATTGTGGACAAATGGAAGAGCCGGAGCCCGAATGATTAAAGGAACTTTCTATATCCCACCTGATTTGTTGTATAATAATTTACACCGCCGTTAGTTCATGCACACCAAAATCTCTCTCATCAACAACAGCACCAAATCAATTTCAAACAGACGAAAGGAGAATCGAAATGCCTAAGACGAAATGGTTTCGTTTTTTACTTTATTTACTTGTAATTTTTGCCATCATTAATCTGGCGGTCCGGGTTCCTTTTGTTTTCTATCCAATCGGGGTTATTTTCTCCACACTGATGCCGATTATCATCATTGGCGGAATCTTGTTTTATATCTTCAGGCCGCTCGTCAAGCTATTATCGAGAAAGATGCCGCGAGTCGTCTCGATTCTGCTGATTTTTGTTGCTTTCCTGGGTCTGATAGTCGGCTTTTCGTTCTGGATTGGTCCACTGATTTTTCGCCAGATACAGGCTTTAGTGGAAAACTTTCCATCTATTGTTAGAGGAGTTCAAAATCAGGCAAATGCCGCCTTGTCGAGTCGATGGTGGAGTTATATTCAAGAACAGGATTTTTTGCCTGATCTGAACCCAGGCGTGATAGCCGATAATTTCCGGGATACGCTGACTGGTCTCGGCTCGAATATCCTCAGTTTTACGGGTGTGCTTATCAGTACTTTGACCTCACTGGTCGTCGTGCCTTTTGTTCTGTTCTTTTTATTGAAAGACGGCGACAAATTGCCGGCTAGCTTCCTGAAACTTTTGCCGCAAGATTCAAGAGAAGAGGGAGCTAAGATTCTTCATGACATGGACGAAAACCTCAGTGCCTATATCCAGGGCCAGGCGATCGTCAGTTTGTTTGTCGGAGTCTTTTGCTTTATCGCTTATCTCATACTCGGTATAGACTACGCCATCATTTTGGCGCTAATCGCGACGTTCACAAACGTAATCCCATTTGTAGGACCCATTATCGGAGCTGTCCCGGCAGTTGTCGTGGCGTTTTTCCAAGATCCAATCCTCGCCTTATGGGTGGTGATCGCCATCGTTATCATCCAGCAGATTGAAAGTAATTTCATTTCACCGAATGTCATGGGCAAAAAATTATCTGTTCATCCCGTAACCATCATTTTCCTGCTTTATATAGGGGGCAACCTGGCCGGCCTGGTCGGTATGATTCTGGTTATTCCTGCGTACGCTGTAGGGAAAGCCATTGTCCAAAACTTATACCGCCTAGTCCGTTTACGTTATCCAGCGATGCGGTGAATAACGACAAAAACGAAGTCCTGTTGAAACAGGGCTTCTTTTTTTTTTCGGAAATATATTCATAGTGAACCATTAAAGTGGTTTTCTTGGCTCACTGCAAGAGGCCAACCCAAAGCCAGGCGGCGAAACCATTCGTGACGCTAAACCAAACAGCCTTACATTTCCACACCCCAATTCAGCCTATAACCCGCTCAACCCCACCAAGGAAGCGATTCCCCCAACAGCGGATGAATCCTAGAGAAGTACACAAAAAATATAGCCACACGAACCAAAGAAATCT
>NZ_JAGGPW010000035.1:0-234 GCF_018613655.1 Planococcus sp. ISL-109 | reverse complement strand
TGACGCTAAACCAAACAGCCTCACATTTCCACACCCCAATTCAGCTATATAACCCGCTCAACCCCACCAAGGAAGCGATTCCCCCAACAGCGGACGAATCCTAGAGAAGTACACAAAAAATATACCCACACGAACCAAAGAAATCTAACAGCCGCCGTGCGCATACGGGTGAGCCGATGCAGTGAGACAAGCGGTTTTCTTGGCTCACTGCAAGAGGCCAACCCAAAGCAAGGC
>NZ_JAGGPW010000034.1 GCF_018613655.1 Planococcus sp. ISL-109 | reverse complement strand
TTAAATTTAAAAAACAGAAAAAATGGTCGGTAAAGTCGTCTACACTTTTTTAAAAGTGCGATTTATGAAATTGATTCACTTAGAAAGATTGACTGTCTACTGTTTCATCTTCTTCACTGGATTTAGGCGATGTGTATTTCGCCTCTACATCTGAAAAATTTTGTGTATTGTATTTCATACAGTATAAATTAAAGTAAAACGAAAATACTAATTCTCTTTAAATATTTTCAAAAAAGCGCTTCCGAGACTTATTCGGAAGCGTTTTGCCGTAATTTTTATATTAGGCCGGTACTGAATCATCTTCATCAACTTCAAATTCTCTTGTTTTGAAGAAGTCTTTCGCTTTCTTTCCTACATATAGAGTTAAGACCCTATTAGAACTAGTTCCTACCACTACACCTAAATCAAAGGGGATAGATTTTTCAAGCGATTTTCTAGTAAATGTTACCTCAACCTTTTTAAATGCTACCTTAACCGCTACTAATATCGGCCCTTTTAAATGGTACTGAACCATGCTTTTTCTTCGATTGTGTCGCCTTCAGTTAGGATTACAGCATTTGTTTTAGTTTTTCCATCCAAACGCTGAAGGGTGCGAGGGAGGTCAAGGATTTCTTTCTTGATTAGCTTTTCCATGGCCAAGTCTATTTCACGATTAATCCTTTCTGTATTCATACAAAAACAACTCCTTATAATACCAATTTAGTTGAAAGAGTTGCATTAAAGAAGAAAGAAAAGCGTCCAATATGATTATTGTCCGATACTGACGTCTTTTGATGGCTGCATTCACAACCTAGAGTTTACTTTCTATCTAAACTCTTTTTGTACTTTTCATACGCTGAATGTCGAATTTTATTGTGGATTGGAATTGTAATATTTAAAAATGTTATTAGTAGAGCTACTATCGCGATTGTATTTGCTAGAGTGAACCAGCCGTAGTCAATAGGAATAAAAAAATTATTTATTGCCAAATCGGGACGGTCTATAAAAGTAAAGAAAATACTAGGGCCAAAGATTGGAATTAACGCAATTATAGACGCACTACAGAAAACTGCTATTGCGAAAATAATTTGCTCATTAATCGTAGTATGCTTTGAAAACTCTTTGAGAGTTAAATACTCTTTTCGAACAGAGATAGCCTCTTGATAGTCTGTCTCTGAAGGAAAAAAAAGTTTAAGACTAACATAGAATAAAAGATTCAATGCAGCTAATATGAACAGTATGGCCAAAAAAAGATATAGAACGACTCCTATCGTAAGCAAAATACGAGTAACGATTAATTCATCGAAGCCTTCATTTGCATATAAGAACGACAAAAATTTAAGCAAAAACCCTATTAGTTGAACTATAACTGAGGTCAAAAGTAGTAGCTTAAAAGGAAAATAGTTGCTTTTTTTCTTTGTAGAGGCATCATTCCACGTCATTACTATAGAAAAAAGAATTGCGAAATTAGCGATATATAATAATTCCGAATCTATTATTAGTACAAAAACATGAAGTATTGAAGATGAAATTAAAAGTATTTCAAGAATACTTTTATCAGCTAAGATTGAAAGTTGATATGCCTTTTTGCAAACACCCATTGGTTTTTGATCGGAAATAGATATTTCAGTCATCTTATTTCACTCTTTTCTGAACAAGGATTTTACTTAAAAAAATGAAAGAGCTTAGAATTCAGGCTCCATTCACAAGGCTTATTGTACATTTTCAACCGGGGCAAATTTTTCATAACCAATGAACTTTTCGTACAGCATAAGCCAAATCGCTCCGTAGATTTCAATCGGCATCTCGTCCTTTAAATCCGCTGTCAGATTGATCATCACGATGGTAATGGCCACTTCTTAAGATATTACTTTAATACATCTAACATTGCTTTTCTAGCTAATTCTCTAGCTTCGATTCTTTCAAAAATTTTTTTTTTTACTATACTAGATATTTCTTTTACTTTTTCTGTATCTTTTTGGATTGGCAAAAGCAAATCTTTATATCGATCTCTAAGAGAATTAATTATATCTTACGTAAAGGTTTTGGCTTTTATTTGGTTTTTTACAAATTCACTGCTAAGTATAGCTAATATCCAATAAATCGATAAAAAATTAGCTGAAGAAATCTTTTTGTTAAGAAGAATTTTGCTAGATAGTACAATTAATGAAGAAAGCTTACTATTTTCTCAAGCACTTGATAAGATAAAGACAAAAACTTATCTTACTGATCGTTCCCTAAGTGGTTCCTACAAGACTAATCGGGAGAAACGTTGGGAATGTCATCCTCAGTCTGTTCAGTTCGCTTTAAGAAGTGAGTGTTGGAAGATTGAAAAAGCTTTGTTACTTCAAATCTGTCGTTTCAATAATGCCCCTAAAGCTCTAGTGGAAAAACTTATAGAAAACAAGCTTTTAAATATGGATTTCACAAAATTTACTTGTCCTATTCTTGGCGATACAATTGATTTTAACGATTTTAAAGATGCCATTATTAATCCAGATCATGGAAAATCTAGATATCAAGTTGGACATATGAATCCTTTAAAATCAGTTAGTGAAGGTACTTTTGGACATACAGCCGAAAATATTAGTTGGATTACGGAAGATGGTAATAGAATTCAGGGAAGCTTATCTTTGGCTGAAGTAGATGAGCTTCTTCAAAGAATTTTTCGGAACCGCCCTTACTCTTAATACAAATTTAAAAAACCTCATTTACTTATGGTACGGTTCATTCTTCATAATCCGGAAAGCCCGATACACCTGCTCCAGCAAGATCAACTTCATCAATTGATGCGGAAAAGTCATCTTGGAAAACGACAATTTCTCATCCGCACGCTTCATCACTTCGTCATGAAGGCCGAGTGAGCCGCCGATGACGAAGACGATTTTGCTGCGGCCATATGTCATGAGCGATTCGACGTCTTTTGCGAGCTGTTCAGACGTTTTCATCTTTCCGTCAATCGCGAGGGCGATGACATACGCATCCTGAGGGATTTTGGCGAGTATGCGCTCGCCTTCTTTCTTTTTGACGATCTCCATATCCGCTTCGCTCAATTGCTCAGGCGCTTTTTCGTCCGCGACTTCCACTTCGGTTATTTTTGCATAAGCCCCTAAGCGTTTTGCATATTCTGCGATGCCCGCTTTTAAGTATTTCTCTTTCAGTTTTCCGACGGTGACGATTGAAATGTTCACAGCTTATCCCCCTTTACATGAAATTTACAAACAAGTTGCCCACAGACTTTATGCACATATCCACAGGCATTTCTACATCTTGTAAAATTTTATTTGTCCGCCACAAGATACAATCCTGGTTCTTCGCAGTAATCACACTTTGTGGATAACTTTTCACTTTCTGATAATTCCGTCAGTATAGGATAACTTTCCGTTTTGGCAACAAACTCGTCAAGCCCTTGTCCCACATGATTTTGGCAGCAATAAATTCGCATTTTTCCGCCTCCTTCCAATTTCCGAATATTCAAGACAGTTATACACATTTCGTTCCCTTTATCCACAATTCATTTTAACAGATTCGAAACACTCCCGATAGCGAAGCTTTTAACACCTGTGGGTTGTGCACAATCGGTTTTTTACAAATAAGTTATCCACATGCCTTTTTTCCGAACATTAGCCTCTCTTTTGCCAAAATTTCGCTTTTCGAAGTGTATAATATTCATCCTTTTTCCACGTTCGTGCATATCGCTTTACCATCCAAAAAAGACAGGCCCAAACGGTGCATATTAAACCGTCTGGGCCTGTCTTTTTTTAAAGTGTGGAATTGTCGACAAGTTCGAGTTCAAATTCGAGCAATTCACCGTCTCGGTATGCTTTAACTTGCAGCATGTCGCCGATTTGTTTTTCATTGTACAGATGTTTACGCAAATCGATGATGTCACGGATTTCTTGGCCGTCCATCTCCACCACGACGTCGTACTGCCTCATTCCGGCTTCAGCCGCCGCAGAGCTCTCGACAACGGAACTCACAACGACGCCCCCTGTGACTTCTTCAGGCAAGTTCAGCGTCTCTTCACGATAGGTGCTCGGCACTTGTGCGAGGTCGATCAGCGTGATGCCCATCGCCGGGCGCACCATTTCACCGGTCGCCTCTAACTGGCGGATGACCGGCAGCGCCGAGTTGATCGGAATTGAGAAGCCGATGCCTTCGACTTGCGAGGTGGCGATTTTCATCGAGTTGATGCCGATTAATTGCCCCGCCAAATTGACGAGTGCCCCTCCGCTGTTTCCGGGGTTGATTGCCGCGTCGGTCTGCAGCACTTCCGCTTGCCAGTCTTCTGTGCCGTCACCATCGAGATCGATCGGAACGGCACGGTCAGTGCCTGATACGACACCGCTCGTGACCGAACCGGAAAACTCAAGTCCGAGCGGGTTGCCGATTGCGATGACGGCTTCCCCGCGCTTGAGTGCATCCGAATCGCCAAGTTCCACGACGCCCTGCACTTTTTCAGCACTCATTTCCAATACGGCAAGGTCAGTCCAGATGTCACTGCCGACGACTTCAGCTTCGACTTTGGCACCGTCCGCAAGCGTCACTTCAATGCCGCTTGCGCCGTCGATGACGTGATGGTTCGTCACCACATACGCACGTCCCTCTTCACTTTTATAGATGACGCCGGAGCCTGTGCCAACGGCCGTATCCTGGCTTTGGGAAAAGAAATCACTGCCCGCCTGCAAGTTCGATACGCCGACGACCGCGTCCGAGGCGGCTTCGACCGCTTTCGTCACATCGGTCGTAATGTCGAGCGAGACGCCTTGCTGCTCACGGTTTTGCTGCTGGATTTGCGTGCCAGACTGGTTGTCCGATCCCGGCATGATGCCCGGCGCTTGGGTGAACAGCAGCCAGACGATAAGTGCACCAGCCAACGCACCGAATAGCCCTGAGAAAAAACTGCCGGACCGGCTCGGCTTCTGTGGCCTGCCGTTCGGCGTTTGATTGTAATAACCCATAGCCTCCATCCTCTCTTATGTCTCTCTTTTTATCATAAATTCTCTCCCCAAAAATGCAAGCAATCATCCCTGCCACCACTTTACAGAAAAAACTGGAAACCTCTGAGGGCCTCTAGTTTTTTGCCTTCACCCACTAGCTGATGGAAATGGAAGCGGCGAATAAATAAGCGAGGGGAAGCTGAGCTCATTTATTTGCGACGCATCTGCATCGCAGATGTGGGAGCAACGGTTATAGTGAATACTTCAACAAAATGAAGTACATCCTATGCTTTCGGATGCGTCCGCTGGAATGGACATCAGCCCTCTCACTCTCAAAAAAAAAATAAACTGTCCCCAAAAGTCATCTCCATGACTTTCAGGAACAGCTTATTTAATCACTACACAACGACCAATGGCGTGGCTTCGGTCGGAGACGTATCAAACAAGTCGACGTATTCGCCGACGATGATGCCTTTTGTCTGCAATGTCTGCTCGACGCTCATGTGTGCGAGGTCTTTCATGTTATTGTCTTTGCTTAAATGCGACAAGTAGATGCTTGTCGGCTTTTCCGCCATCACTTCGGCCATGGCGACCGCCGCGTCTTCGTTCGAGACGTGCCCGACATCGCTCAGGATGCGCCGTTTGACCGACCACGGGTAACGTCCCATCTGCAGCATGCCGACGTCGTGGTTGCTTTCGAAGACGTACGCATCGGACGCGCCGATGATGCCTTTCATGCGGTCGCTAACGTATCCTGTATCGGTGATGAGCGCAAGCTTGCGGCCGTGTTCATGGAACACATAGAACATCGGCTCCGCCGCGTCATGCGACACGCCGAACGATTGGATGTCGAGTCCACCGAAAGATTTGGTCGTCTCCATATCGAAATGGAAGCGCTGCTCAGCAGGAATCGCTCCGACCAGCCCGTCCATCGCCGTCCACGTTTTAGCGTTGGCGTAGATCGGTACATTGTGTCTGCGCGCCACGATGCCGAGGCCTTTAATATGGTCGCTATGCTCATGGGTGACGAGAATGCCGTCGATTTTGCTGATGTCGCGGCCGATGGAGGCGAATAAGCCTTCCAACTTCTTGCCGCTCAGACCCGCGTCGACTAAAAACGCATGCTCGTCGTTTTCTACATAAATGGCATTCCCAGTCGAACCGCTGGCCAATACACTGAAGCGCATAGTCAAAATCCCCTTACTCTGCTGTTTCCTCGTTCTGTCTGTTCAGTTCAATGACCCCATCTTTGATGGCATTGACGTAATAATCTTCTTCCACACCGTCCGACTGCTTCACGCGGATGCGCCAAGTCGGGACGAACATTTGCCGGTTTTCCGAGACTTGCACGTGCATCGAATAGCCTAGCTGTGCTTCGGTGATGCGGCTATTAGTCTCCAGCAAATTCTTCTGATACAAAGTATGGATGGCCTGAAGCGGCTTGATCAGCACTTTTCCCTCTTCATTTTCAATAATATTATCGAACAGCGTCTGCTCAAAACCGATGACGTCCCCGTCTTCATTCCAGTAGATGGTCAATTGCCCGTCCCGGCTATGAAACAGCGGCTTTTCGGCAATTTGCTGGGAAAAAACAGCACGGTTCTGTTCTTCATCGATTTGCCGCAGCAAATACTCCGAGCCTGATGGAACTTCCTGTGCCGCGAAAGCTGCGAGCGCTTCGCCGCCTTCATCTTCCAATTCAATCGGCTCGTCATATGTCACTTGCAGTATCCGGTCTTCTGAGACATTGACCACACCGTCTATGTCCACTTCCGAACCGGTGAAGATTTTCGATTCGCCGCGGACGTACGGTTTTGCTTCTGTCGTATCGGGCAAAGCCGCATAGGTAATATTATCGCCGCGCAATTTCTCATCGATGGTTGATTCCGGAAGCAGCTCGATCCGTTCCGCTTCGGTATAGCGGTCGAGATAAAGCGAATACAAAAATACATTGAGAATCGAAAAGACGATGATGAAAATCGTTTTCGTTTTACTCCAGTCCAAGCTTCACGCCCCCCACTGATTCATCAGATAGCCGTGTCCATTTGCCATTTGCTTTATAATACCAGGCCGGTTGAAACGTGATCAACGGCTCGTCTTCGCTGCGGGTCAGCTCATAGCCGATGGTTACCGCTTCGACCGTCGCCAAGTCCAGATCGAGGCGTGTCAAAGCTTCCAACACAGCCGTTCCCGGCGCCATTTCCAGGGTACGGGTCTCTGCGACAGAATCGAGCAAATATGTCGGACGGCTGTAGCGGAATACTTGCTCGATGCCGTTGTCGATGCCCCATTCCACGTCCAGGCTGATGGCTGTTGTATTGCTAAAGACCGGTGCATCCTCAAAGAACAGCTGATAGCTGATTTGCTGATTGACCGATGTCATGCCGAAATACATATAGTGATCGGTCCAGCCGCCGTGTTCGTTAATGTAGCTGACGGAGTGGAAAATCAGGTCGGACGGAATCGCCGGATCGGATGTTTCGGCTTTCGGCTGCACATAATTGACGCTCTTCTGGCCGCTCAATTCGCGCATGATTGCGCCGGAATCATCTGTATATTCCTCACTCAAAAGATCTCCGGCAAACTCCGCTGACGGGCTGTCCATAATGGCATCCGCCAGCACAGAAGTCGGTGTCTCCTCGAGCAAATAATCATAGCTCATCTTCTCCACCGGGTTTTCCGGCACGTACACCGGCAAGGTGCCGATGCGTGGATCCGTGACATAACTGGCGTAGTTCATTGCCTGTTCGACAAAATCACCGCGGAACTGCTCTAGTGCCGTATCCGTTACTTGCGCTTCGTAAATCCGGCCGGAGCCGGTGTTGATAAAGTAAATGACGGGGTTTGTGTTGTCTTCTGTCCCCCACTCTATGATGACGCGGTTAAATGTCGATTCCGGCAAATTATTGTCGGTGATGTCCATAATGACATCGAATACTGGAAACGGAACCGCTGCCGGGTAGTAAAGCACCGCGCGCCCCGGTCCGTGTAAATACTGCTTCAGCAATTCTGGGCCCGCTTCTTCTTCAAACAGCAGGACATCGGAAATTTGCCATTGCTGGACCGTGTCGAGCATCGTTTCAATTTCCAGTTGGGAGAAGGTGCCGGTCACTTCGTCCTCGTGATGGTACAACACTTTGATCGGCCGTACCACTTCGTCGGCATTGCGCTTATCACCGATCGACACTTCCTCTTGCGTCGGCGTTTCGATCATTTCATAGGACGGGGTGAACGTCCAGATGGTGAATGTCAGCGCCAGGCTGAGAAAAATAAGAAGCAATAGCGCCACGGACTTTACATGCTCCAAATACTTCAATCCCACTCACCTCCATCATCGATTTCATATGGCAAGGTGAAGAAGATCGAAGTCCCTTTGCCGTACTTGCTCTCTGCCCAAATTTTGCCGCCGTGGGCATTGATCATTTCCTTGGAAATTGCCAGGCCAAGACCGGTGCCGCCCATGGCTCGCGAACGTGCACGGTCGACGCGATAGAAGCGGTCGAAAATACGCTCGACGTTTTCTTTCGGGATCCCCATGCCTTCATCGGTAACCTCTACTAGCAGCTCGTCCTCTTTCTCACGGACCGCAAAACGCACCTTGCCGCCTTCCGGAGAATATTTCAAAGCGTTTGAAATGATGTTGTCGATCACTTGCGTCAATTTATCGGTATCGATTTCCACAAAATACTGCAATTTCGGCAGTTTGCGCTCAAACGACACATTTTGCGATTTCGACATTTCGAAACGGTCAATGATGCGGTTGAAGAACACACCGAACTCAACCATTTCCTTGCTCAAATCCGCTTCGCTCGAATCCATCTTCGACAGCTTGAGCAAATCGTTGACGAGGCGGATCATCCGCTCCGTTTCGGTCTGCGTAACGTTGAGGAAGTTCGGAGCGAGATCCGGATCTTGCCAAGCACCGTCAGCGAGCGCCTCCAAATAACTACGCATCGTCGTGAGCGGCGTCCGCAACTCGTGCGATACGTTCGCCACGAATTCGCGACGCTCCATATCAATTTTCTCCTGTTCGGTATTGTCGTGCAATACGGCAATCAAGCCATTGACAAAGCCGGTCTCTTTTTGGATGACCGAGAATGTCGTCCGCAGAAGCGTCGCCTGATCTTGCGTGCTGATATCGAGCGTAATCGCTTCGCGCATATCAATCAAATCTTCGAATGTATAGGATTCATCGAGCCCGAGCACCGATGTCACGGGCCGGTTGATGACTGTTTCACGTGAAACATTGAGCAGCTGCAAAGCCGGCTCGTTGATCAGAATGATTCGGCCGCGACGGTCGGTCGACAAAACGCCGTCCGTCATATTGGCGAGTACCGAGGCGAGCTTACGCCGCTCACTTTCGGTCGACTGCTGGGATTCCTGCAGCCGATTCGTCAAATGGTTGAACGCGCGTGCGAGCTGGCCGATTTCATCTTCACTGTAGACGCGAACTTTGCGCGAGAAATTGCCTTTCGCCATCGCCTGCGCTTGCCTGCGCATGTCGGCGATCGGCCGTGAGATCGTCTGTGCGACGAGTACGCCGAGCACTGCCGTGATGAACAAAGCAATCGCCGTACCGCCTGCTAAAATCGAGTTGATGGCGTCCATTTGGTTATAGACGTTCTCCACTTCCGCTTTGACATACAGCGTACCGAGCACTTCCCCGCCGACCGCTTTGATCGGCTGCGTCCTTACCCACACCCGTTCTTCAAGTACGGGGTCGACATAGGTCTGATCCAGTTCCGTCTCCCCGATGATCGAACGGCGCACAAGATCGTCCGTCGAACGTTGGCCGACAAGCGACTGGTTCTCGCTCGCCGAAGTGGCTAAAATCCGGTAACGGTTGTCGACGACGCGGATTTCACTAATATCTTCCGACTGGAAATTATAAAGGACCGACCGGAGGCTCTGCTCGGTGGTCAGGTCCTCATCCGTCCGGTTGCGGATCATTTCTTCCCGCACACTGAATTCGATAATTTCCATGCGGTCTTCAATCGAATTCTCAAAGTTCCCGCGCAGCGTCTCTTCCAACTGTTGGGCGAAATACAAACCGATGATTTGCATCGCGAGAAGAATGAGCAAAATATAGATTAAGACAAATTTCACATGAATCGACTTAAAAAAACTCGTTTTCAGCATTCAGTCTACTCCTGTTCAGGGTTCCGCAGGTAATAGCCCACACCGCGGCGCGTTACGATCCACGCCGGATGACTCGGATTGTCCTCGATCTTTTCGCGCAAGCGGCGAATCGTCACGTCCACTGTCCGGACATCGCCGAAATAATCATAGCCCCATACCGTCTGCAATAAGTGCTCGCGGGTCATCACTTGGCCGATATGCTTCCCTAAATAATGCAAAAGCTCGAACTCGCGGTGTGTCAATTCAATTGTCTGATCACGCTTCAACACCAAATACGCATCTGGCTGAATCGTTAACGAGCCCACTTGGATATCGTTCGAGCCTATGCCGTCTTCTTCTGCCGGCACGATATTTTGGCGGCGCAAGTTCGCTTTGACACGCGCAATCAATTCACGCGTCGAAAACGGCTTTGTCACATAATCATCCGCCCCGAGCTCAAGGCCCAATACTTTATCAATCTCTGAGTCTTTCGCCGTCAGCATAATGATCGGAAAATCGAATTTCTTGCGCACTTCACGGCATACTTCCATGCCGTCGCGGTTCGGCAGCATGATGTCCAAAAGCATCAAGTCCGGCTGAATTTCTTCCGCCACCTTGATTGCCTCGTCGCCATCATAGGCCACCACTACATTAAATCCTTCTTTTTTTAAATTAAATTGCAGAATATCTGCAATTGGCTTCTCATCATCCACAACCAATATCGTTTTACTCATTTTTTTTCCCCCTCTGCATGCCATTTCTTCCATGTGTCAGTCGGTTTTAAAATCTATACTACCCTTTACTTTATCATTATTTCATGCATTTCGCACCTTTGGATGGTCACAGCGGGGGCTCCGGGGGCCAGCGGTGTCAGGGGTTAAAGCGAGCTGGATTTTATTTGAATAAAAGAGAATCCTTTGATTCTGTCGCCACTCGGGCATCCGCCTCCCCGCTTATGGATTCAGCATGAATGGAATAATTTAACTGACTCTAGTTTGAATGAAAGCAATCCACTGTTTCTGTCGTCACTTGATACCCGCCGCCTCGCTTTAGGAGGGCCTCTTGCAGTGAGCCCTTGGCGCTGGACAGCTATTCATTTTCACTGGTTCTGGTGAGTGAAATAGGTGTCTGCTTCTATAGCTTTCGTCCGCTGGAATCGTTTCCCTAGAAGAGTGATGGATGGGAATGAGCAGGCACTAGACAAGCTGCCAACTGGTTCAGTGAATTTAGAAACCCTGGCTTCCTATTTTTTGTTACGAAGAGAGACAATCCAAATTTCACTCGCAGGGAGTGACGCCTCTTCACATACTCACGAAAATGGACTGAAGAAACTATCTACCGCTTTAAAATTTGAGACTGCGCATCAAGCAATCTCCTTGGAATACTTAAAAAAAGCTGCCGGCTTGCCGGCAGCTTTTGCAATTTCTATTTTTTTACATAATCCAATGGATCGCGGTCTTGGCCGTCATAGGACAGCTCGAAATGCAAGTGAATGCCCGTAGAGCGTCCTGTCGTACCCATATCGCCGAGCTTCGTATGCGGAGACACTTTGTCCCCCACTTTTACATCGATCGACGACAGATGCGCATAGATCGTCTCGTAGCCATTGTTATGGTCGACGATGACACGGTTGCCGAATGTGCCCGCCGCACCGGCTGCTTTTACGGTTCCATGGTCTGCGGATACAATATCAAGCGTTTCCGGACGCGCAATGTCGATGCCTTTATGGGCACGTCCCCAGCGCGGGCCTTTCTTGCTCGACACATAGCCTCCATCTGCCGGCCACGTGAACTCACCTGTGCCGACGCCCGGCAATTCTTTTTGACCTTCAAGGACAATTTTCTCCACCTGTTCTGTCAGGACCTTCTCACGCGTCACCGAGCGGCCGATGCGTTCGCCGTTTTTCTCACGGACTGCATAACTGACCGCCTTTTCACCGCGTTTTCCTTTTTGGCTCACTTTCGTTTCACCGGCATAAACTTCTTTGCTGTCTTTTTCGATTGTCTCATACGGTACTTTCTTCAATGCTTTTTCGGCTTTGTGGACAAAAACGTCCACGCCAAGTTCCTCGGTCAAATGCTCCGCTGCCTGCTCCGGACCCATCACTTCTTGCGGGTCAGCCTGCTTCGACAAGCCGTTGACGGGCTCCGAGAAGGATACGTCGACGATGCGGGATTCGCCCGCTTTCAAAGTAGGCAGACTTTCTGCGGTTTGCTGTTGCTCAAATTCAGTCAGCTCTTCTCCAGAAAGGGCTGTTTCCTTGGCAAGCTTGATGGTTTCATCATATGCTTTTCGGTCTTTCACATAGACTGCCGGTTCGCCGTCCACTTGAAGCGCAAACGCCTCTGCCTTGATAGCCAGTTGGTCGCCCAATTGGCTGATGACCGCCTCATCATTCCGGACATTAGACGTGGTTGTCTGCTCGGTCACTATGGTCAATTTATCGCTTGCAGCCAGCCGCAGATGTTCATAGTCGCCGGCTGTTTCTGCTATTTTCCCTTGGATCAGCTCGTCGATTGGCACATCGTCCGAGACAGCTCCCAGATAACTAGTGTCGTGATATATGTGATAAGCGGGCTCCAAGTTTTGCGGCTCTTTCGGTTCGGCGAAGATTGTGTTGGCGCCGAACGCACTCGCAGCTAAAACTAAAATGGTCCCGATTTTCCATTTGCGCAGTTTCTTCGTTTCTTCGTTATAATGTTTCCTTGTCATGTTGCGGGTCCTGCTCCTTTCAATCCCTTGTTAGGGAGATATTGCGGTTTTTCAACTCTCCCACTTTATCACACCGGTTTTAATTAGCTCATGCGATAAACTCAATGTTACAGAAACGATAAATTGCAGGGATAATTATCCACTAAAATCCATATCCTTCTTTAATTCAACAAATGAAGGAAGAATAACTATTTTAAACTCCGTTTTTTTCCAATTCCACTCTTTTTTTGAGATGTCTTTGTCACAATCGTTACGCAAAGCGGAACTAACCGGAGACCGATTGTGTCGGATTTGTTAATTGATATAAAAAAGCCACTGTCCCCTGAAAAAAGAGGGCAGTGGCTTGAAGTTGATATTAGCGCCAAACGCTTTTGACGATATTTGTTTGGTTGCGGTCCGGGCCGACAGAGAAGATTGAGATTTGAACATCTGTCAACTGGGCGATGCGCTCCAAGTAATGGCGCGCGTTTTCCGGCAATTCATCCAATGATTTGCAAGACGTGACGTCTTCTGTCCAACCTGGCATTTCCTCATAGACCGGTTCGCAGTCTGCGAGCATGCGCAAGTTTGCCGGATACTCTGTAATCAGCTCGCCTTGGTAGCTATAAGCCGTACAGATTTTCACCGTATCCAGGCCAGTCAATACGTCGATCGAGTTGACCGTAAGATCCGTCAATCCGCTGACACGTCGTGCGTGACGCACGACGACGCTATCGAACCAGCCGATGCGGCGCGGACGCCCTGTCGTTGTGCCGTATTCTTTGCCGACTTTGCGGATCTGGTCGCCGATATCATCGAACAATTCGGTCGGGAACGGGCCGTCGCCGACGCGTGATGTATACGCTTTGCAGACGCCGATAACGTGTGAAATCATCGTCGGACCGACACCCGCACCGATTGTCACCCCGCCCGCTACCGGGTTTGATGACGTAACGAATGGATACGTACCTTGGTCGATATCGAGCATAACGCCTTGTGCGCCTTCGAATAATACACGAAGGCCTGAATCGAATGCATCGTTCAGCACTTTCGATGTATCCGTCACATATTTCGCGATTTCCTGGCCGTACTGGTAGTATTCTTCCATGATTTCCTCGACCGTGAAGCCGTCTGTTTCATAGAATTTCTCGAACATACGGTTTTTCTCTGTCAAGTTCTGGCGCAGTTTCTCCTCGAACACGACGTGGTCAAGAAGGTCCGCCATCCGGATGCCGACACGTGCCGCTTTGTCCATATACGCAGGCCCGATGCCTTTCCCGGTCGTTCCGATTTTGTTCGCGCCACGGCGCGCTTCTTCCACTTCGTCTTGCTTAATGTGATAAGGCAAAAGGACATGTGCGCGGTTTGAAATGCGCAAATTTTCCGTTGTAACGCCACGGTCGTGAAGACCTTTCAATTCCTCGACGAGCGCTTTCGGATCGACGACCATGCCGTTGCCGATGACCGATGTTTTATCTTTATAAAAAATCCCCGATGGAATCAAATGCAACTTATACGTTTCGCCGCCGAAAATGATCGTGTGGCCAGCGTTGTTCCCACCTTGGTAACGCGCAATCACTTCTGCGTGTTCTGATAGAAAATCCGTGATTTTCCCTTTTCCTTCGTCTCCCCATTGCGTTCCTACTACTACGACTGATGTCATCGTCCGCACCTCCGTTAGGCTTGTCGCCCTGTTTCAAACAGTGTTAATTGTATCAATGAAGTACCATATCGTCAACACGAAACTAAAGAAAACACGAACATCAAAACGCGAGTCCGCATTTAATGTTCGTGTTTATGGTCGTATTTAAAATTGGCCGCCGGATTCATGGTCCGCCCAGTCGATGGTGACGAATTTATTATATTCTTTCACAAACGCCAGTTTGACGGTGCCGGTCGGGCCGTTCCGCTGTTTGGCGATGATGATTTCAATCATGTTCTGGTCTTCAGTTTCTTTGTCATAATAATCTTCACGGTACAAAAACGAAACAATATCGGCATCCTGCTCGATCGATCCGGATTCACGTAAGTCGGACATCATCGGACGTTTGTCTTGCCGTTGTTCAACGCCACGGGACAGCTGGGACAGCGCGATGACCGGAACTTCGAGTTCACGGGCCAGACCTTTTAGGGAACGGGAAATATCGGATACTTCCTGCTGGCGGTTTTCGCCGGCCTTGCCGGTTCCGGCAATCAACTGCAAATAATCGATCATAATCATGCCGAGCCCGTATTCCTGCTTCAGGCGGCGGCATTTCGCACGGATATCGTTGACGCGGATACCCGGCGAGTCATCGATGAAAATGCCGGCATTCGACAAACTGCCCATCGCCATCGTCAACTTGCGCCAGTCTTCATTTTGCAGCGCACCGGTCCGCATGACCTGCGCGTCGATATTGCCTTCTGCGCAGAGCATCCGCATGACGAGCTGCTCTGCGCCCATCTCCAGGCTGAAGATCGCCACATTTTCATCAGTTTTCGTCGCGACATTTTGCGCGACGTTCAAGGCGAACGCCGTCTTACCGACGGACGGTCGGGCGGCCACGATGATCAAGTCGTTGCGCTGAAAGCCCGCCGTCACTTTGTCCAAGTCAGGGAAGCCGGTCGGAATCCCGGTAACGTCACCTTTGCGCGTATGCAATAATTCAATATTGTCGTAAGTTTTCACCAAAACGTCTTTGATGTGGACAAAGTCTCCAGCGTTCTTGCGGCTGGATACTTCCATCATTTTCTTTTCGGCTTCTGCGAGCAATGTTTCCACTTCGTCTTCACGCGTGAAACCGTCTTCGACAATCGATGTGGCGACGCGGATGAGGCGGCGGAGTAACCCTTTCTCTTCAACGATATGGGCGTAATGCCCGACGTTTGCGGCTGTCGGAACCGCATTGGCGATCTCGGTCAAATACGACAAGCCCCCGACATCTTCGAGCTCTTTTTTAACCGATAGCTCTTCTGTCACCGTGACCAAATCAATCGCTTTGCCGCGGTCCGCTAGATCGACCATCGTCTGGAAGATCTTCTGGTGGGCAATGCGGTAGAAATCCTCCGGCATGACGATTTCCGCAACAGAAACAAGTGCCTGTGGCTCCAGGAAAATGGCCCCGATAACGGATTGCTCAGCTTCCTGGTTATGCGGCGGGATGCGGTCTATCGATTCGTTCATATCTATTCCCCTTACGTTTCTTCAGTAACGTGCACGCGCAGTGTCGCTGTCACTTCATGATGCAATTTCACCGGCACGTTCGTATAGCCGAGCGCACGGATTGCATCGTCGAGCTCCATTTTGCGCTTGTCGATTTTATAGCCGTGTTTTTTCTCGAGTTCTTTCGCAACTTGTTTGGTCGTGATGGAGCCGAACAAGCGGCCGCCTTCACCCGATTTCGCCGTCAATTCGACGGTCAACGCCTCGAGTTTTTCTTTCAACTCTTTGGCTTCGATAAGTTCCTGCTCGACTTCTTGTTCTTGTTTTTTCTGCTGCCCGGCAAGTTTGCTCATCGCTGCCTGGTCGGCTTCTACAGCCAAGTTATTTTTCAGCAGGAAGTTGTTGGCATAGCCGTCCGCCACGTTTTTAATATCACCTTTTTTGCCTACATTTTTTACGTCTTTCATGAAAATCACTTTCATTCTTCAGATCCCCCTTTATGGTTTTCCTTCAATGCTAATTTTAATTGCATGACCGCTTCTTCAAGCGTAGCATTCGGCATTTGCGTGGCCGCATTCGTTAAATGGCCGCCGCCGCCGAGGTTTTCCATCACAACTTGGACATTGACTTCGCCGAGCGAGCGGGCACTGATGCCGACGCCGCCTTCTGTCCGTTCTGCGATGACGAAAGACGCGTTGACATCTTTCATCGTCAGTAAGATGTCGGCCGTCTGGGCAATCAGCACAGGGCTGTAGATGCGCCCCGGCTCGCCCTTCGCGATGGCGATGCCGTCGCCGACGAACTCGACGCTTTGGACGATTTTCGCCCGCTCGATATACGTCTCGAGGTCTTCTTTCAATAAGCGCTGCACGAGCACCGTATCTGCGCCGTTCGAGCGCAAATACGATGCCGCTTCGAATGTTCTCGCACCGGTGCGCAGCGTAAAGCTTTTCGTATCGACGATGATGCCGGCAAGCATTGCCGTCGATTCGAGCATCGTCAGCTTATCATGCTTCGGTTGGTATTCGATCAGTTCCGTCACCAGCTCCGCCGTAGAAGACGCATACGGCTCCATGTAGACGAGCATCGTATTGGTGATGAATTCCTCGCCTCTCCGGTGATGGTCGATCAAAACGACGCGTTCCATGCGCTGGAGCAATCGTGTATCGATGACCATCGACGGTTTGTGGGTATCGACCACGACCAGAAGCGAATGCTCGGTCATTTCCGCCAGCGCTTCTTCCGGCGTGATAAAGCGCTCGAACAGGTCCGGGTCGCTTTCGATTTCTTCCATAAGGCGCATGACGCTGCGGTCGTATTCGTCGAAATCGATGACGATGCGGCCCTTGACGCGGTTCATCTCCGCCATCTTGGCAACACCGACCGCTGCGCCTATCGAGTCCATATCGGGCATTTTATGGCCCATGACGAAGACTTGGTCGCTTTCTTGAATCAAATCACGCAACGCGTGGGAAATGACGCGTGCACGGACTCTTGTGCGTTTTTCCACCGGATTCGTCTTGCCTCCGTAGAACTTCACTTTGCCGCTCGGATGCTTGATCGCCACTTGGTCGCCTCCGCGCCCAAGAACGAGATCGAGTCCCGACTGCGCCATCGAGCCCAATTCGATGAGCGACGCAGATCCTGCGCCGACACCGATGCTCAGTGTCAGCGCCATATTGTCTTTCGCCGTCACTTCGCGGATATCGTCGAGCACCGTAAATTTGGTTTCTTCCAAGGTTTTTAAAATCGATTCGTTGAACACCGCCATAAAGCGGTCCGAAGAAATGCGTTTCACGAAAATGCCGTTGTCGGTCCCCCATTTATTGATGAGAGATGTCACCAGGCTATTTAAATTGCTGCGCACCTGATCGTCCATTCCTTGTGATAATTCATCGTAATTGTCGATGAACAGAATGCCGATGACGGTCCGGTCTGCATGATACAAAGTTTCGATCTCCAGTTGTTCGGTAATATCGAACAGATAAAACAGCCGATCATCGGCACGGTAATAGACGCGATATTTGCGTCCGCCCAGCGAAATGACCATTTCATTCGATTCGGAAGACTTGACCAATTGGTTAAAGTCTTCCGATAAGCCGTAAACCGACTCGCCGATCAACGTCTCATAATCGAGTGCTGCCGTCATATACGGATTGGCCCATTCAATTTGATGGTTTTCACTGGTCAGTAAAATCCCGATCGGCATCTCAAGCAGCGCTTCCTCTCCAACCTTCTTCATCCGGTAGGACAGCGTTTCGATATGTTTTTCCGTTTCTTCATAGTTCCGCTTTTCCAGTAGCCAGGCCGACGTGATCGCCGCCCCGTAGAGCACGGCAAAAATGCCTGCGCCCCATTCTGACCAAAGGGAGATGAGGATTACAGCGGCCATTCCAAGAGCCAGCAATGCCAGCAATGGATATCTTATATTACGTTTCCTGAAAAAAGCCGACATTTCTCTTCAGCTCCTTACTTTCCTTTAGACTCATGCGCCCGCTTGATCCAGCCTCGGATGTCGAAGCCGAGATCCAAAATCCCGATGATGCTCGTAAACGACTGCAAAGGAAATGCAAAAATCGTCACCAGCACCGTCACCCAGCGAGGCCAGCCCTCTTGGTGAACATAGAAATGATAGAATGATACCCCCTGCAAAAACAGCAAAAACTGCAGCAGCGTCGAGGCATTCGCAAAAATCAAATACGCCATCGTCCCCTGCTCAAAATCAGACAGCAAAGATACCAAGATGACGATCAAATAATACCACAACACGCTCTTTGGCAAGCGCATATCGCGGAACGGTGGAAACTTCGGTACAGTGGTTCCGAGCCGCTTCAAAATCGGCAACAGGATCACTAACAGTACCCATACCGTCGTAAACACCGCCAAAATCAATAGCGTCGGCATCAAGGTCTCAAACGTCAAGATAAACTCCTCGACCAGTTCCTGATAATCTTCCGTCGGCGTTTGCCCAAGACGTTCCATCCAGCCTTCTGTCTGTTCGACGGACAGCCGCATCGCTGCCGTAAATTCCTCAATGAAGTTAATGCCGAAGAACGCCATCGCCGCCAAATACTGAATCATCAGCGACAATAGGAGCGTAATGCTCGCGCCCATGAACATGAACAATTTACTTTTCTTATAATGGATCGACAAACCAATTACCAGACCGAGCGGGATATGGATCAGTGCCAGCGGAATCGCCAGCAGCCCGCCTATCATAAAACTCAACACAACTCCGACCACAGCTACAAGAGCCGAAGCCTTTGCTGGATACTTGGCACTATACCACGCAATCGGCAATGCCAAAAACAAGGTACTGATCAAACTCAACACCGGTACATATACAGAAATAGCCAACAAGACGGCAAACAGTGCCGTCATCATGGCTCCATTCGTCAACTGACGTGTCTTTTGATTAGGCATAGTTCTGTTTTTCATCTTCTTTCGAGTTTATTTCATCCTTGTAATTGTAACATGATTCAAGTTCTCGAACAAAAAAGGGGGACCATTGCGCTGGCCATCTGCTGCATCCTTGCCAGAAGAAAACTATTACCGTCACATATCCAGTCGTTGCCTATCGAAATCATCACGGACGATTTGATTTGCTGTGCGAAAATGCCAAACTGTTCGATGTCATTAATCGAGTGATTGGAATTTTTATGTTTTCTATAAAATTCATCCCCATTTTGAGGAATCGCTTCCTTAAGAGCGGTGGAATTAGAGTGCGGAAGTTTGCCTGTGCTTGTTTTAAGCGTCACGTCAGCATTCGCCAGTTCCGCTTTGGGTTAGCCTCTTGCAGTGAGCCAAGAAAACCGCTTGTCTCATTGCATCGGCTCACCCTTGGCGCGAAACGGCTGTTACATTTCTTTGATTCTAATGAGTGAAATAATATCTGCTTCCATGTTATTCGCCCGCTGTATAGGAAATCGCTTCCCTAGAGATGCTTCGCTTAAAATGAGCAGGAACTGGACAATCAGCTAGCTAGTCGGGTGACCAGACCAGAGAAACTATGCGTATTCAGATGCTGATTAGAATGGAGTGAAAAACTGCCTACCCGTCTAAACCTAGAGATGGAGCGGAAGCCGGCGACTCCGGGAGGAATAGCGAGACAATTGAGACCCTGCAGGAGCGTAGCGACGAAGCGGCTCAATGCGAGCCCTCCGGAAAGCGTCCGGCTAGAGCGCAATCTCCACCACTACACCCTTCCACTATTATTCCCACACAAATAAAAAAGGAGACCGGTTTCCCGGTCTCCTGAACAATCTTATTTCTCTTCCGCTACGAACGGTAGAAGTGCCATGATACGAGAGCGTTTTATTGCAACCGTCAAACGACGTTGCCATTTTGCGCTAGTGCCCGTAACACGACGTGGCAAAATTTTGCCTCGCTCAGAAATGAATTTCTTAAGCAAATCAGTGTCTTTGTAGTCGATGCGTGTAATGTTGTTTGAAGTGAAATAACAAACCTTTTTACGCTTCTTGCCTCCGCGACGTGGTGCCATATCGAATTACCTCCCTTACTTTTCAGATTTCTATTCGTCAGTTTCCATTCAAATTAGAATGGCAGATCGTCGTCTGAAACTTCGATCTTACCGCTTCCGCTTGAGAATGGATCGTCATCTACACGAGTATTTTTTTGCTGACTTGGACTAGTAGATGGTTGGTTCTGCTGATAAGACGGCTGCTGCTGCCCATAAGAACGATCACCTGAAGGGCGATCTCCAGAAGTTGCGCTTTTCGGTTCAAGGAATTGAACGCTGTCCGCCACCACTTCTGTCGTATAAACGCGCTTACCATCTTGACCCTCGTAGCTGCCAGTCTGAATGCGGCCTTCGACACCTGCGAGACTCCCTTTTTTCAGGAAATTCGCTGTGTTTTCAGCCTGCTTGCGCCAAACGGTACAATTGATAAAATCTGCTTCGCGTTCGCCTTGCGCATTGGAGAATGTCCGGTTTACAGCAAGTGTAAAACGAGCCACCGCCGCTCCGCTTGGCGTGTAGCGAAGATCAGGATCTTTTGTCAGTCTTCCGACCAATACAACCCGGTTGATCATCAGAATTCAACCCCCTTCTTCAAGTCATGTATTATCTGTATTCCGCGGATCGCTTACGCGTCGAGGCGTACAGCGATGTAGCGGATGATGTCTTCATTGATGTTCGCAAGACGTGTAAACTCGTTGATAGCTTCAGCTCCAGCGTTAGCTTTAACGATCTGGTAGAAACCTTCTTTGAAATCGTTGATTTCGTAAGCTAGACGGCGTTTACCCCACTCTTTCGACTCGATGATTTCAGCACCGTTTGAAGTTAGGATTTCGCTGAAACGCTCAACAAGAGCTTTCTTAGCATCCTCTTCAATGCTCGGGCGTACAATGTACATTAGTTCGTATTCTCTCATCGTATTGTCACCTCCTTATGGACTTGGGCCCTGCTGATTCCAGCGGGCAAGGAGCAAGCAATCATAAATATTACTCACATCAACATATTGTAGCATAACGCGATACTTCCGGCAAGCGCTATTTTCAGCTATACTGAAAGCATCAAGCGAAGGATGTGACGCACATGGACCCACGCAGGATCATCGATTTGAATATAGAAGAAATCGCGCCGAAAGCGCTTTGGTTCAACGTGCTGCTCGTCGTGGCCTTCGCGCTCGCCTATCAGTTTTTCCGTGAGCCGCTATCGTTCGCTTTCTCGCTCACAGGAATTGTCTATTTTATCGCCGGTTATGCGCTGTTGATCGTGC
This sequence comes from Planococcus sp. ISL-109, assembly GCF_018613655.1. Classification (GTDB taxonomy): domain Bacteria; phylum Bacillota; class Bacilli; order Bacillales_A; family Planococcaceae; genus Planococcus. The sequence goes on along the minus strand of NZ_JAGGPW010000034.1, from coordinate 23,327 downwards.
TCCACGAATTATTCCATCTGATCGGTTTTGTCGTCTTCGGCAAAGTGCCGATCTCCTCGCTGCAATACGGGCTTAACTTGAAAATGGGCATTGCCTATGCGACAAGCGACCAGCCGGTGAAAAACCGCGCCATGCGCACCGTATTGCTGTTGCCGTTTTGGATGACCGCCTTTGTGCCGACAATGCTCGGTTTCTGGATCGGCGACCAGGTGCTCGTGCTGCTCGGTGCGATGCTGACAGCCGGCGCGTTTGCCGACTTCCTCATGTACCGGGAACTTCGAAAAGAGCCGGACGATGCGTGGATTTTGGATGACCCGGAGCTTCCCCGCCTTCATGTCTATTCCGACTTTCCAGATTCCAGTACGCTATAAAGTCGAGGCCTATTATCTCATTAAAAAAGGGAATAATTACCATTTTACGATAATCAAAAGGACAGCACAGCAGACTTCCTGCTGTGCTGTCCTTTTTTTCTTTCAAACACAAACTCACTTCACAAATGACCGTTCCACGTCCCAGACGCCTTCCGGGATATATTCTTTCAATAAGCGTTGCACTTTCGCCGTGTAGATGATCGCTTGTTTTGTGCCGCGCGCCGTTTCGATTTCGATCGTCAGGCGGTCGTAAAGGTCCGTCTCTGAATCTCCCGAATAATCTTCCAGGTCGTTGATCGCCGGCCATAAGACGTCCGGAATGTCGTATAGCTCCCCGGAAATCACATCGTCCCCCGACAAGGCGAGCGCCGGATAGCCGAGACCCGTATCATACAAGCGGCCTGTCGTCGTTATGTGCTCTTCGACCAGCTCCGCTTCCTCTAGATAGAAATGGTATTTGCCGCCGCGCTTTAACGTTCCATATGCGAATAAATACATTTGTTTCCCTCCTCATAAAAAAACCGGATGCTGAAAAAGCACCCGGTTCCGGTATTCTTTTCCAGCCGCCAATCCATTCTTAACTTGTTTCCAATGACTGTGTGACTGAAAATAAACATTCGGCTTAAGCCTTACACGTTAAATCTAAAGAGCATGACATCGCCGTCTTTGACGATGTATTCTTTTCCTTCTTGACGCACTTTTCCAGCTTCTTTCGCCGCTGCCATCGAGCCTGCTTCGACCAAATCGTCGTAAGCGACCGTTTCGGCGCGGATAAAGCCGCGTTCAAAGTCCGAGTGGATGACGCCGGCACATTGCGGTGCTTTCATGCCTTTTTTAAATGTCCATGCACGCACTTCCTGGACGCCGGCAGTGAAATAAGTCGCCAGTCCAAGCAAACTGTAAGAAGCTTTGACCAATTGGTCCAATCCAGACTCCTGGATGCCCAACTCTTCAAGGAACATTTCCTTTTCCTCGTCATCCAGTTCAGCCATTTCTTCCTCAATTTTCGCACAAATGACGATAACATCGGCTTTGTCCTTGGCCGCGAACTCACGAACCTTTTGAACGTATTCGTTGTTATCGGCATCCGCGATTTCATCTTCGGAAACGTTTGCGACGTAGAGCATCGGTTTGAGCGTCAACAAGTTCAAGCCTTTTGCAATGCGCAGCTCGTCATCTGTGAAATCGATCGAACGCGCCAATTGGCCGTCTTCAAAAGCTTCACGCAGTTTCATCAAGACCGGCTCTTCTGCAACCGCATCCTTATCTTTTTGTTTCACTAATTTCGCCGCACGTGCAATGCGTTTCTCAATGCTTTCCATATCCGCCAGTACCAATTCAAGGTTAATGACTTCAATATCCGAAATCGGATCCACTTTCCCGGTTACATGCGTAATGTTATCGTCAGCGAAACAGCGGACCACTTGGCAAATCGCGTCAACTTCGCGGATATGGGACAGGAATTTATTCCCGAGCCCTTCGCCTTTGCTCGCGCCTTCAACAATCCCCGCAATATCGGTAAATTCAAAAGCCGTTGGCACGGTTTTTTTCGGATCCACCAATTCTGTCAATTTATCGAGGCGTTCATCCGGCACTTCAACGATTCCAACGTTCGGATCTATCGTACAGAACGGGTAGTTCGCTGCTTCAGCGCCCGCTTTTGTAATAGCGTTAAATAATGTGGACTTCCCCACGTTTGGTAATCCTACGATCCCTGCAGTTAATGCCAAAGGATTCACGACCTTTCTTCTCGTTCACAAATTTTGCAACCATTCTATTATAGGAAGAGGAGACGGAAATGTCCATTCCTCATTCCGTTTCCGCTTTGACCAATACTTTTTTCATTTTTTTATTGAACTCGACACGCGGCAACATAACGCTGTGCTGGCAACCTTCGCATTTGATGCGGATGTCGGCACCCATGCGGATGATCTTCCAAGCGTTTGCCCCGCACGGATGCCCTTTTTTCATTTCGACAATATCATTCAACCCGAATTCTTTCATCTCCATGGGTGCGTCCCTCCATCACTTTTTCACAACAGCTGAATCCGTTGCGTTTTCGCCGGGCTCGCGGTGCATGACCACCATGCGCGGATACGGCAGCTCCACGCCGTGCTCATCAAAGAACTCCTTCAAATCGCGCCGCATTCTGCGGGCTACGCCGAAATGCTGCATCGGCAAAGTTTCAGCCGTCAAGCGCATGACCACTTCTGTCGCCGTCATGTGTTGCACGCCGAGCAGCTCTGCTGGGCTGATGACTTCCTCATAATTGGGTTGCACCGTCTCCAAAAACTCCAAAATGAGCCGTTCCACTTTCACCAAGTCGGAATCGTGGGAAATGCTCAGATCCACGACTGCAATTGAATTATGTAGCGAATAGTTAACGACGTCGGTGACATTGCCGTTCGGGAAGATGAAAACCTCCCCTGTCCAAGCCTGCACTTTCGTCGTCCGCAATCCAATTTCCTGCACGGTCCCTTCCGCTTGGTTGATGCGCACATAGTCGCCGACCGAAAACTGGTCTTCAAAAATAATGAAAAATCCGGTAATGACGTCGCGCACTAAGTTCTGTGCGCCGAAACCGACAGCTAAGCCCACGACTCCGGCACCGGCAATGATTCCGCTAATGTTAATGGCAAATAAAGATAAGATCGTCACCATCGCCATAAATGAAATAACATACGTGACGACGTTTTCCAGCAGCTTCGATAACGTCTGGTGGCGACGCCCGGTTACTTTAATAGGTCCTTTAAAGCGGACCGAAAATGACTTGCGAATGACCATGCGCAATACGCGGATCAAAATATATGCACCGACTGCGACCAAGACGACTTTCAACGCTGTTCCGGAAATCGCTAACCACATTTCCTCATCCAGCAGTTTCGCTGTCACGCCATTGATAAATCTTTCGACTACACTTCTTTCAAAAAACACACTTACACCTTCTTTTCGCACTTACATCAGATTGAATTTAAACATGGCCGTGACAAGAAACGCAACTACAATGATCCCCGGCAACAAATTCGCCACACGGATTTTCACGATCCCCATCAAATTCAAGCCGATCGCTGCAATCATCACCCCGCCGGTAGCGGTCATTTCGGTAATAAACAAATCAAGTGCCGCTTCCGGAATGATCAAGCTGATTTGCGTTGCAAAGAGCGCAATCAGGCCCTGATAGACAAATACCGGAATCGCCGCCAGCATCACGCCGATGCCGAGCGTAGAAGCGAGGATAATCGATGTAAAACCATCAATGATGCCTTTTGAGATAAGAACGCCGTGTTCATTGCTAAGTCCGCTCTCCAAGGCGCCAATAATGCCCATCGCGCCGATGACGAAAATAAGCGTCGCTGTGACAAAGCCTTGCGCCAGGCTGCCTTGGCTTTCTTTCGTCCCAAGCATCCGTTCGATCCAGTGGCCGAATGCGTTCAGTTTGTCTTCAAGCTTCGCCCATTCCCCAATAACAGCACCAAGCACGAGGCTGATGATGACGATGACGAAATTCTGGCTCTCAAAGCCCATCTGCAAGCCCAATACGACAACTACCAGCCCGATGACATACATGACCGTCTCTTTCATCTTTTCGGGAATATTGCGCAATGCCCGCCCAATGAGTGTTCCTATGACAATTAAAACTGCGTTGACCAATGTTCCCCACAGAACCATATTCGCGCTCCTTCCTCCGTGCTTTGGAATTCGTAAAACGCTGCGCTCTTCTCCCTCTTTTTCGGCTCCAATGCCTCTACTATTAAGCGGGGAATTTCTGCCGCGCCATACAACAGGCCGCTCCGGCTATATCACCCACCAGAACGGCCCTATTCCATTTGCCTGCTTAAAGAAACGCCTATTTCCCATCCTGAAAAATAGGCAGTACTCATCCCGCTTTAACGGTCTATAAGACTCCCACTTGTACAAGTGGGAGATCAACGGGCCGTAAAAGTCCAATTGGATCAATTAACAATCAGTGGGGATGAAGAACCCCCCACTGGTTGAAGTTTCTCTTTATTTAAGCAAATCCAAAATCCGTTCCAGGTCATCTTCTGAGAAAAACTCGATTTCAATCTTGCCTTTGTTCTTTTGTTTTTTGATCTGGACGTTTGTACCGAAACGGTCACGCAGCTCAGATTGTTTTTCTTCTATAAAGATATCCTTTTTCTTTTCTAATGTTTCACGTGGAACATTGTCGTTCAGGCGCTGTACAAGATTCTCCAGCTGACGGACATTCAATCCTTCTTTGACAGCTTTTTCTGCCGTTTCGGAAATGGTTTTTTTACTGCGTAACCCGAGTAGCGTACGTCCGTGGCCCATCGATAGCTTCTTGTCCGAAATGAGTTCACGCACCTCTGTTGGCAAAGTCAACAAGCGGATGTGGTTGGTGATGTGCGGGCGGCTTTTACCGAGGCGGAATGCCAACTGCTCCTGAGTCAACTCGAGTGTATCCATCAGTTTCTGGTACGCTTCTGCTTCTTCGATCGGCGTCAAATCTTCGCGTTGCAAGTTTTCGAGAATGGCGAGTTCCATCATCTGCTGTTCGTTAAAATCTTTGATGATGGCCGGAACTTCCTTCATTTTGCACAACTTTGCCGCACGGAAACGGCGTTCTCCAACGACCAATTCAAATTTCACGCCTTTTTTCCGCACAACGACTGGTTGCAGGATGCCATGTTCACGGATCGACTCGGCAAGTTCCTCGAGCGCCTGTTGGTCGAACACTTTCCGTGGCTGATGAGGGTTTTCTTTAATGTCTGTCAGCTTGATCTGTGTCACTTTTTCCGTCTCGTTTACTGTTTCTCCGGGAAACAATGCGTTGATGCCTTTTCCTAATCCCTTAGCCATTACGAATCACTTCCTTCGCCAATTCTAGGTAAACTTCTGCGCCTCTAGACTTCGGATCATAGATGATAATTGGCTCTCCGTGGCTCGGGGCCTCACTTAAGCGAACGTTTCGTGGAACGACCGAGTCATACACTTTGTCCTGGAAGTATTTCTTCACTTCTTCGATAACTTGCATGCCGAGATTGGTACGTGCGTCGTACATCGTCAAAAGCACGCCATCGATCATAAGATCATGGTTCAAGTGTTTTTGGACAAGCCGGACGGTGCTCAGCAATTGACTTAAACCTTCTAGAGCATAATATTCACATTGTACTGGAATAATAATTCCGTCTGAAGCCGTCAAGGAATTCAAGGTCAAAAGACCGAGCGACGGCGGACAATCGATGATGATGTAATCATATGAATCTTTCACTTCGGCCAAGGCATTTTTCAAGCGCGCTTCACGGGAAATGGTCGAAACCAATTCAATTTCTGCACCTGCAAGTGAAATTGTTGCCGGGACGACGTGAAGGTTTTCGACTTTCGTCTCCATGATCGTGTCTTTGACGTCCACGTCATCAATCAGAATTTCATAAATGCATTTGTCGACGTCGCCTTTATTGATGCCGACGCCACTCGTTGCATTGCCTTGGGGATCGATATCTATCAACAGCACTTTCTTGCCTAAATAAGCAAGACAGGCGCTTAAGTTCACTGATGAAGTTGTTTTTCCTACACCGCCCTTTTGATTGGCGATGGCAATCGTTCTACCCACACGTGCACCAACTTTCTTCGATACTTCCTTTATCTTACTGCGGAAATGACAATATGGCTATCCACGACAGCTTTCATTTCTTTATTGTATCAAAATTCCTGTTTGATAGAGATAAATCTGCCAAAAAAAAGCCCTTTCCCAAAAGGAAAGAGCTTATGTCCGGTTTTTTGGGATTTTTACGGTGATTTGGTAATAATCCTCGTGTTCTTCTTCCACTGTATCCAGCTCGATGCCGCTTTTTTTGACCATCGACAACGACTCTTTGATCGTGTTCATTGCGATGCGCATATCCCGGCTGACTGCTTTTCTGCGTGGCTTCTGCTTTTGCGGCTGTTCCACAGACAAGCTTTTAATACGTTGTTCGAGTTCTTTGACGTTGAGCCCTTCTCGGATCAGCTCATCCAATAGCTGCTGCTGTACGGTGGGCTCTTTCACCGGCAATAATGCACGGGCATGGCGTTCTGTGATGGTCCGATTGAGCAGCGCCTGCTGAACCGGCTCCGGTAATTTCAATAAGCGCAATTTATTGGCCACGGTCGACTGGCTTTTGCCAAGGCGCTGCGCGAGCGCTTCCTGTGTGATTTCTTGGATTTCCAGCAAGTTCTCGTAGGCATGCGCTTCTTCGATCGCAGTCAACTCTTCGCGTTGCAGGTTTTCAATTAAAGCGATTGAGGCGGTTTCTTTATCGCTCAACTGCCGGACAATTGCTGGAACCTCTTCCCAGCCGAGCGAAGTCATCGCCCGGTAGCGCCGCTCTCCTGCGATGATTTCGTAAAAGCCTTCTTGCTTCGAGTCTCTGACCACAATCGGCTGGATGACACCATGGACATGTATCGTCCGGGCCAATTCTTCGATTTTCTCGGCATCAAAAACGGTCCGCGGCTGGAATTGATTGGCATGAATTTTATCCAGTGGTATTTTCACCACTTCTTCAGAAGCTTTGCTCGGCACTTCTGTTACTGCATCATTTGCTTTGTCTCCGCCTCCGAAGAGACGTGAAAAAGGACTTTTCATCCTTAGGCACCACCTTTTAAAAACTTGCTTTTGTTGTCAAACTGCAAAAGCGCAGTCTTTTCCCCCGTATGTTCCACGTGAAACATTAACTGATCGGTGATTTATTCGGTACGCCCGCTTTTCTCGGGTATTTATTCGGTGTCCCTTTGAATTTCCGGAACACTTGTATATAGCGTTCGCTTTCTTCGACCGGCAACTGGAACGCATGTACCGCTTCTTGCTTCACGCCGAGGATCTGCAGCGCTTTTTCCGCATCTTTTAACTCGTCAGGCGCAGATGCTGCTTTCATCGCGGCAAATACACCGCCTTGTTTGACAAGCGGCACACACAGTTCAGCCAGCACCGACAATCTTGCCACAGCGCGTGCTGTGACAATGTCGTAGCTTTCCCGGTGCTCGGATTTCCCGAAATCTTCTGCTCGTGAATGGACGAAAGAAACTTGGTCGAGCCCGAGCGCTTCGCTCAAATGATTCAAAAACTGGATGCGTTTGTTCAAGGAGTCAACGATAGTCACCTTTATATGTGGGAAGCAGATTTTGAGTGGAATGCTCGGAAAGCCCGCTCCCGCTCCAACATCACAAAGTGCCAGCGGTTTTGTGAAATCCAAATAGAATGCGGCAGTGATCGAGTCGTAGAAATGCTTCAAATAAACATCTTTCTGGCCGGTGATCGCCGTCAAGTTCATCTTTTCGTTCCATTCCACGAGTTCCTTGTAATAGCTTCGGAACTGTTCGAGTTGGCGCTCTGTCAGTTCGATGCCTTTTTCTTTCAGCGCTTGTTTGAATTGTTGTTCGTTCAATGCATTTCCTCCTCTCGCCCCTCTTTTTTATACAACAGCAAATGGGCTGGCGGATACCAGCCCATTTCGCGTTCTGTTTATGTGCTGGCGGCCGTGCCGCCCTGTAACACGCACGCTGTTTCGTACGCGTGAAATTTCAGTTAGACTTTGGCAATTCTTCCTTGTTCAATATACACCAATAAAATTGAAATGTCAGCAGGGTTGACACCGGAAATACGCGAAGCTTGGGCGATCGACAGCGGCAAAACTTCTTTCAGTTTGCTGCGCGCTTCCGTCGCGACACCTGAAATAGCATCGTAATCGATGTTTTCGGGGATCTTTTTGTTTTCCATTTTCTTCAGCTTATCGACTTGCTGAAGCGATTTTTCGATATAGCCTTCGTATTTTACATGAATCTCGACTTGTTCTTTTACTTCCTCGTCGAGCACCCCTACGGATTCGGTTAAGCTTGCAACCATCTCATAGTTCATTTCCGGGCGTTTCAGCAAATCTGCGGCGCGGATGCCGTCTTTCAGCTCACTGCCGCCCGCGTTTCGTATCGCTTGCTGCGTGTTTTCATTTGGCTTGATGATGATGCCGCGCAGTCGCTTGATTTCTTCTTCGATATTGTCTTTTTTGTCGAGGAAACGCGCATAGCGGTCTTGTGTAATCATGCCGAGTTTATAGCCCAGTTCCGTCAAGCGCAAGTCTGCGTTGTCGTGGCGCAGCAATAAACGGTATTCTGCACGCGAAGTCAATAAACGGTATGGCTCGCTCGTCCCTTTTGTCACCAAATCGTCGATCAAAACGCCGATATACGCGTCGGAACGGCTCAAGATCACTTCTTCTTTGCCGAGCACTTTTGCGGCGGCGTTGATGCCTGCCATAATCCCTTGTCCCGCAGCTTCTTCGTAGCCGGACGTGCCGTTGATTTGTCCTGCTGTATATAAATTGGTAATTTGTTTGGATTCGAGTGTTGGCCATAATTGCGTCGGCACGATGGCATCGTATTCGATGGCATAGCCTGAACGCATCATATCGGCCTTCTCAAGCCCCGGAATCGATTCCAGCAACTTGCGCTGTACATGTTCCGGCAAACTCGTTGACAGGCCTTGTACGTATACTTCACGCGTCGAGCGCCCTTCCGGCTCCAGGAAAATCTGGTGGCGCGGTTTGTCGCTGAAACGGACGATTTTGTCTTCGATTGACGGGCAATAGCGCGGCCCTGTGCCTTTTGCCATGCCGGAATACATTGGCGACAAATGCAAGTTCTCATCGATGATTTTGTGCGTTTCGCTCGTCGTATAGGTCAGCCAACACGGCATCTGGTCCATGATATATTCCGTCGTTTCAAAGCTGAACGCTCGCGGCACATCATCTCCCGGCTGGATTTCCGTTTTCGAGTAATCAATGCTGTTGCTGTTGATACGCGGCGGTGTGCCGGTTTTGAAACGGACTGTCTCAAAGCCCAGTTGTTCCAGGTTTTCCGCCAATTTAATGGAAGGCTGTTGGTGGTTCGGCCCGCTTGAGTAGCGCAGATCGCCGATGATGATTTCTCCGCGCAGGAATGTACCGGTCGTGATGACAACCGTTTTCGCACGGTAAATGCCGCCGACTTGCGTAATAAGGCCGGACACTTGGCCCTCCTCGACGATCAACTCTTCTGCGATGCCTTGGTGCAAGGTCAAGTTTTCCTGTTCTTCCATCAAGCGCTTCATTTCCTGCTGGTACAGCACTTTATCGGCTTGTGCGCGCAATGCGCGGACAGCCGGCCCTTTCGCTGTGTTGAGCATTCTCATTTGAATATGTGTTTTGTCGATGACGCGGCCCATTGCCCCGCCCAGTGCATCAATTTCACGTACAACGATGCCTTTAGCCGGTCCGCCGATGGACGGATTGCACGGCATAAACGCGATCATATCTAGATTCATCGTCAACACAAGTGTTTTGGCGCCCATGCGCGCAGAAGCAAGTGCTGCTTCCGCTCCGGCATGGCCTGCGCCAACGACGATGACATCGAACGTGCCTGCTTCGTATTGTGGCATGTTCGTTCAGTCCCTTCAAAAATTTATTTTCCTAGGCAAAACTGCGAGAATAATTGGTTCAATAAGCCGTCATCCGCTGTATCTCCGATGATTTCACCGAGGATTTCCCATGTGCGGGTCACGTCGATCTGGACCATATCGACCGGCACGTCCATTTCAGCGGCTGAAATCGCATCTGAAATGGTATCGTGCGCTTGGTGCAAGAGCGAGATATGCCGTGCGTTGGATACATAAGTCATATCCCCCGCCTCAATTTCCCCTTCAAAGAACAATTCAGAAATCGCTTCCTCGAGCTGATCAATTCCTTCTTCTTCAATTAAAGAGGTCGTCACAAGGTGTGTACCGCCGGTCAGTTCATTAACTTGAGCCAAATCGATTTTCTGCGGCAGATCGGTTTTATTGATGACGACGATATAATTCATGTCCCGAACCGCTTCAAACAACAGCAGATCTTCTTCTGTCAGCGCCTCCGCGTAATTCAGTACGTAGAGGATCAAATCGGCTTCTTTCAACACTTTGCGCGAGCGCTCGACGCCGATCCGCTCGACGATGTCCTCTGTTTCCCGGATTCCTGCCGTATCGACCAATCGCAGCGGCACACCGCGGACATTGACGTATTCTTCGATAATATCGCGTGTCGTGCCAGCGATTTCGGTGACGATTGCTTTATTTTCCTGGACTAAGCTGTTTAATAGCGAGGATTTCCCGACGTTCGGACGTCCGATGATGACAGTCGACAAGCCTTCCCGCAAAATTTTGCCTTGCTGGGACGTCTGGAGCAATTTGGCGATTTCCGCTTGCACCCACCCGGCGTTTTCGAGCATCATCGGGCGCGTCATTTCTTCCACGTCGTCATACTCCGGATAATCGATGTTCACTTCCATTTGCGCAATCGATTCCAATAGCGCTTGGCGCAACGAGCTGATGAGGCGGGATAAGCGGCCTTCCATCTGCGTCAATGCTACGTCCATCGCACGGTCCGTTTTCGCACGGATCAAATCCATGACGGCTTCTGCTTGGGACAAGTCGATTCGCCCGTTAAGGAAGGCGCGTTTCGTGAATTCTCCAGGCTCCGCCAGCCGTGCGCCGGCCCGTAAGGCGAGTGTGAGCACACGATTGACCGATACGATACCCCCGTGACAATTGATTTCCACGACATCTTCGCGGGTGAACGTCTTCGGTGCTCTCATCAGCGCAACCATTACTTCCTCCGCCATTTCTTGTGTTGCCGGATCTTCTATATGGCCGTAATGAATGGTATGGCTCTTTTGTTCAGCGAGCGCTTTTTTAGTGGGCGCACGGAACAAACGGTCAGCAATCGTTACCGCTTCAGGTCCGCTCAACCGGACAATGGCGATTGCCCCTTCACCGCTCGGTGTGGAAATTGCGGCAATCGTATCAAATTCCATCATGATGCTTCCTCCTCTTGCAACAAAACGCTGAAGGTTTCCGAAATGCAGTTACCCCCAACCTGATTTATGAGATAAAAAAGTTGTCCACATGTGGACAACAGTCAAAATGCGCGTGACTTTACAACATACTACAATACCACAAAGCGCTTGAAACCGAAAGACACACCGCTCTTATTTGGTAATTTTTTCGGTTGGGGGTGCAATTTTGATCTGCATAAATATACATCAGGGATTAACGTCGCCCACTCCTCCCAAACTTCTGGTTTTTTCCATAAAAAAAGCCGCTCGACAAGCTCATGAAAATGGCTTGCCGGCGGCTTTTTGTTATTTATGCGGTTCAATAACCAAATAGCGGTTCGGATCTTTTCCTTCCGAATGCGTATCGATATCAAGGCGCCTTGACAGCGCTTGGTGGATCACTTTTCGTTCGTAGGAGGGCATCGGTTCGAACTGGACACGGTTGCCGGTGCGAATAGCTTTATCCGCCATCCGATCCGCCAATTGTTCCAATGTTTCCTGGCGGCGTTCCCGGTAATTCTCGGCATCGAGCTCGACGGTCATAAATTGTTCAGCATGGCGGTTAGCGACCAATTGCGCCAACTGCTGAAGCGCGTTTAAGGTTTGCCCTCTTTTGCCGATCAGTACCGCCACTTTTTCGCTTTCCAACGTAAAGCGCACCGTTTTGCCTTGTTTTTCATGCGTTACGGTCAAGTCTTCAATTTTCATGCCTTTTGCGACATCCTGCAAATAGTTTTTCGTTTCTGCAATGGCTATGTCGTTTGAGGGTTTGGTGGCGGATTCAGACTCCTGCTGTTCGAAATCCGGCTCTTCGCCGTCTTCTTCCAGCGGTGCAGCTGGCATTTCCGCAGCGATTTCTTCATCAGAAGGCTTCGCGTCCGATGTTTCTGTTTTCTGCACCGTTTCCGGAGCATCCGATGGTTCCTTAACGGTTACTTCGACTTCCGCGTTTTTTGCACCAAAGCCGAAAAACCCCTTTTTTCCTTCTTCGATGACGCGAACCGTCACTTGTTCTTGTGATTTCTTCAATTTCTCCAAGGCTGCTGCAATCGCATCATCAACCGTTTTCCCCGTTTGTGTAAGCTGCTTCACTTTTTAGCCCCTCCTGTTTTCGTTTTAACAGGCTGTTGCACTTCTTTCTTTTCCCATGGACGGTAAATGAACATGTTTTGGATGAATGAGATGATATTTCCGATTACCCAGTACAAAGTCAATGCGGACGGCAAGATAATCCCGAATCCGACAATCATGACCGGCATGAAATACATCATCGCCTTCATTTGCGGATTGTCCATTGCAGGACCGGTGCGCAAGACGACCAATTGCATCAAACCAGCTGTAATCGCCAAGATGATACTCGGTTCTGCGAGCGGAAAGATCAAAAACGTGCCAAGATCGATTTCCGGGGTCGCGTTCATGCGGCTGATCGCATGGTAGAAACCGATTAGAATCGGCATCTGGATTACGATTGGCAGACAGCCCGCCATCGGATTGACGCCTTTCTCCTGGAACATCGCCATCATTTCCTGCTGATATTTCTGCTGGGAGACGGCGTCTTTTGATTTGTATTTCTCTTTTAACTTAGCAAGCTCCGGCTGGATTTCCTGCATGCGTTTCGAACTTCTCGTCTGTTTGATCATCAAAGGCAATAGTGCGAGGCGGATGAGGATCGTTACTGCGATAATCCCGAATCCGTATGTACCTAAGAAATCCTTAAAGAACGTAATGATAGATACTAACGGCCAGACAATGAATCCATTCCAAAACCCTTCGCTTTGGTCGCTGATCGGCTGATCAAACTCCATACAACCCGACAATAAGAGGGCAACAGCCACCAAGGCGAAGAGCAATCCTGTTCTCTTCTTCACTTTGCTTCCTCCAAACTCTATTCAATTACTTTCTATAGTAACATCCGGATATATCCGGCATCTAGCATCTACTTCTTCGGCAAAGCGCGTGCAATTTTCAGCACATGCTCCAAATTTTTCTTACTTTCATGAAAATCCAACTTGGCCGCCTGTGGTCGGGCGATGATAATGTAATCGGCGGTCGGCAGGAGATCATCCTTCAGTTCCAAGAAGGCCTGGCGGATATAGCGCTTAACGCGATTGCGGGTGACCGCATTGCCTACTTTTTTGCTGACGGATAGACCAAAACGGAATTCCTCCTGGTCGCCCTTCAGTAAATAGACGATAAATTGCCGATTCGCAAATGATTTTCCTTTTTTAAAGACGCGCTGAAACTCCTTATTCTTCTTGATCCGCTGATACTTATTCATTCTTTCACCTGCTACTTGCTTATTTTGATGCATTTCCGCTCAATTTCGGCAAAAAAGAAAAAAAAGACCACTGATGCGGTCAGTGGACTTTAAGCTGATAGTACTTTTCTTCCTTTACGACGACGTGCAGCGAGAACTCGACGTCCGTTCTTCGTGCTCATGCGTGCTCTGAAGCCGTGCACTTTGCTGTGTTTGCGATTATTTGGTTGGTATGTGCGCAATGTCATGATCTTACACCTCCTATATAAAAGTTAACTATTTTCTAAAGACAGTCTCGACAATTATAAAGGCGCCATGGTGTCTCTGTCAATGATTTCTTTTGAATGCGGCTTATCAGCCAGCCACAAACTATAGGGAAGTTATACACAATCCAAAAACACTTTCGGTGCACTGCCTGTGGCCAGTTTTTTCCGAAAAAAAATTATCCACAAGCCTTATCGACAGGTTTTTAACATACAAACTGCCTGTGGATATCACAAATGTGAACAAAAACCGCTATGTGGATAAGTGAAAGAAAGGCTTGTAATGTCTATCGATTTTTGATAACATTGTTTTGTTTTCACTTGTTAACAACTTTTGCTCTAAATAGTTACCCACACATTGTGGGTAAGGTGTGGATAACTTTTCCCGAGCCTGTTTGCAAATGTTATCCACAGGCTGTGGCTTTGTGTATGGTATACTGTAAAAATCTTTTCATATAAAGGAGATACGCTATTGAAACACTTAGACGAAATTTGGTCGAGTGTCTTAGCCCAAGTCGAGAAAAGGATCTCCAAACCCAGTTTTGAAACTTGGCTCAAATCAACGAAGCTCTTATCTTACAAAGAAGATACTGTAACCATTTCAGCTCCGAATTCTTTTGCGCGCGACTGGCTTGAAAACCATTACGTGCACTTGATTACGGGCATTTTGACAGATCTGACAGGAGACGAAGCGCTCATTAAATTTGTTGTGCCAAAAGATCAGGATATGGATGATTTCCAGCTTCCCGCTCCCCGCATCAAAGCGGGGCAGGCGGAGCAGCAAGAGTTTTTGCCGGGTATGCTGAACCCGAAGTATACCTTTGACACATTCGTCATCGGTTCCGGCAACCGCTTTGCGCACGCCGCTTCATTAGCAGTGGCCGAAGCGCCGGCAAAAGCTTATAATCCGCTTTTCATTTATGGAGGCGTAGGACTTGGCAAGACCCACCTTATGCACGCAATCGGACATTATGTCATCGAACACAACCCGAACGCTAAAGTTGTTTATTTGTCGTCTGAAAAATTCACGAACGAGTTCATCAACTCGATCCGTGACAACCAGACCGTCGATTTTCGCAACAAATACCGCAATGTCGACATTCTGCTCATTGACGATATTCAATTTCTGGCCGGAAAAGAACAAACCCAGGAAGAATTCTTCCATACATTCAATACGCTGCATGAAGAATCCAAACAGATCATCATCTCGAGCGACCGGCCGCCGAAAGAAATTCCAACGCTTGAAGATCGCTTGAGATCCCGCTTTGAATGGGGTTTAATCACGGATATCACACCGCCGGACTTGGAAACGCGCATAGCTATTTTGCGCAAAAAAGCGAAAGCGGATGGCCTGGACATCCCGAATGACGTCATGACGTATATCGCCAACTCGATTGATTCCAACATCCGTGAACTAGAAGGCGCGCTGATCCGAGTCGTCGCTTATTCCTCTTTGATCAACCGGGACATGAGCGCGGAACTTGCAGCGGAAGCATTAAAAGACATCATGCCGAACTCGAAACCGAAAGTGATCACCATTTTGGACATCCAAAATGCGGTCGGCGAGCAGTTTAACGTTAAGCTTGATGATTTTAAAACCAAGCGGCGCACAAAAGATATTGCGTATCCGCGGCAGATCGCGATGTACTTATCACGCGAAATGACGGATTTTTCCTTGCCGAAAATCGGCGAAGAATTCGGCGGGCGCGACCATACGACGGTCATCCATGCGCACGAAAAAATCAACAAGCTGCTGAAAGAGAATCAACAGCTTCAGCATGACGTTAAGGAAATCCGCAGCGCACTCGGTAAATAAAGCTGTGGATAACCACCGTTTTTGCTAAGCAGCTTATGCACAGGTTGTCTACATGTGGATAAGCTGCTTTTGTTACTCATTTTGTACTTATCCACATATTCACAGCCCCTACTACTATTACTGTCTTTAAGTACTACTAACTAAAATATATATATAAGCGAGGTTCGAGAATGAGATTCGAAATAAAACGTGAGCGATTAGTTGATGGTTTAAACGATGTAATGAAAGCAGTCAGTTCAAAAACAACAATTCCAATTTTGACAGGAATCAAAATGGATGTATCTACAGAAGGAATGCGTTTAACAGGAAGTGATTCCGATATTACAATCCAGACTTTCATCCCAGCAGAAGAAGATGGCGAGCAGCTGATCGATGTCACAGAAGGCGGAAGCATAGTATTACAAGCAAAAGTGTTCGGGGAAATCGTCCGCAAATTGCCGACCAATGAAGTCGAAATTGAAATTACTGGAAATTTCCAGACGCATATCCGTTCAGGGAAATCCGAATTCCATCTTATTGGACTCGATGCAATGGATTATCCACAATTGCCTGATATCCAAGACGACCGCATTTTCACGATTCCAGCGGATCTGTTGAAAACAATCAATAGAGAAACTGTATTTGCTGTGTCCAGTTCTGAAACCCGCCCGGTACTTACCGGCGTTCACTGGGAAGTGAAAGAAGGCGAGCTCGTTTGCGTTGCAACCGACAGTCACCGCTTAGCACGCCGCAAAACGAAACTCGAAACTTTGCCGGAAGGCGAGTACAGCGTTGTCATTCCAGGCAAAAGCTTGAACGAATTGAACAAAATACTCGATGACACGTCGGATCCGGTCGAAATCGTTATGACCAACCAACAAGTGTTGTTCAAATCCAAACACATTTTGTTCTTCTCGCGTTTATTGGAAGGAAACTATCCGGATACATCGCGCCTCATCCCGTCTGAATACAAAACGACGGTCACCGTAAACGGCCGTTCTTTGCTTCAGGCGATCGACCGGGCTTCTTTATTGGCGCGTGAAGAACGCAATAATGTCGTGCGCTTGTCAACAAATGAAGGCAACGAAGTCGAAGTATCTTCGAATTCCCCGGAAGTCGGGAAAGTCGAAGAGCAATTGCAGGCACAAAGCGTGGACGGCGAAGAACTAAAGATTTCCTTCAGTGCGAAGTTTATGATGGATGCCTTGAAAGCGATCGACGGCCAAGATGTCGTCATCCAGTTCACTGGAGCAATGCGCCCGTTCATTTTGAAATCGGCTTTGGATGACTCGATTCTTCAGCTGATTCTTCCTGTCCGGACATATTAATTAGAACCAAAACCCTCAGGATAGCCCATAAAGGCTATCCTTTTTACTTATAGGGGCAAATAGGGTAAAATAAAGGGTAAGACTACGAATCGAAGGATGAGTGTATTTTGAAGGAAATTGGGATTGAGACGGAATTTATCACATTGGGACAACTACTGAAAATGACAAATACGATTAGTTCAGGCGGCATGGCAAAATGGTTTTTGAGTGAACATGAAGTGTTGGTGAACGGGGAAACGGAAGACCGCAGAGGACGCAAATTGCGCCCTGAAGATACCGTGAACATACCAGGGACGGGGGAGTTCCGCATCGTTGTCGCCGAAGGCATGAGCTTCAATGCGCATTGACAACCTCGAGTTAGTCAATTACCGCAACTATGAATCGCTCAAGCTCGACTTCTCGCCGGGAATCAATGTGTTCATCGGTGAGAACGCACAAGGCAAAACAAACATTATGGAATCGCTGTACGTATTATCGATGGCGAAATCCCACCGCACGAGCAATGACAAAGAATTGATACGCTGGGATGCGGAATATGGTAAAATTAAAGCTGATGTGCTCCGGAAATATGGCAAACTGCCGCTTGAAATAAGCTTTTCCAAAAAAGGCAAAAAAGCGAAAGTTAACCATCTGGAGCAAAAGCGGCTGAGTGATTATGTTGGCCAATTGAATGTCGTCATGTTCGCTCCTGAGGACCTGAACTTAGTGAAAGGCAGTCCGCAAATCAGGCGCCGCTTTATCGATATGGAAATCGGCCAGATTTCACCGGTCTATCTCCATGATCTTGTCAATTACCAGAAGCTGTTGAAACAGCGCAATCATATATTGAAGCAACATTACGGCAAGCAAAAGATCAATGATGTCATGTTCGAGGTCTACACAGAGCAATTTATCGAAGCGGCTGTAAAAATTATACAAAAAAGATTCCGATTTATGGAATTGCTGCAAAAATGGGCTGAACCTATCCATCACGGCATCTCCCGGGGGCTTGAACAATTGGAAATCCGCTATCAGCCGATAAGCGGCTTGAAGCCCGAATGGACGCCTGCTGAAATGGCGTCTTTTTTAGGGCAAAAGCTGCAGGAAGTGAAAAAGCGCGAACTCGAGCGTGGCGTGACACTGGTCGGGCCGCACCGGGACGACTTGCAGTTTTTCGTCAACGGTTACGACGTCCAAACGTACGGCTCACAAGGGCAGCAGCGGACGACCGCTTTGTCTTTGAAGCTCGCCGAAATCGAACTGATCAAGCAGGAAGTGGGCGAAGCACCTGTACTGCTGCTTGATGACGTCTTGTCTGAACTCGACGATTTCCGCCAATCGCACCTATTGAACACGATCCGCGATTCTGTACAGACTTTTGTCACGACGACCAGCGTAGATGGCATCCAGCATGACACCATCCAGAGCGCCCGTCTGTTCGAAGTAACGAACGGAACGGTCAAGGAGTGAATCGGCATGTATGTCCAAATCGGGACCGCCCAATTGATCGCCACGTCGGAAATCATCGCGGTGGTCCATCATGAACAATACGTGCCGTCAGCTTTTGTGCGGCTTTTGGTGTCGCCAGATGCAGTGAAATCCTATGTCGTCACCGATGATTTCGTCTACGGTTCGCCTTATCGAACCCAGGCATTATTAAAGAAAATTCAACAAAACAGATTATAAAGGATCAATGGAAATAACGAGTTGCGAAGAAAGAGCAGGTGAACGGAATGGCTATGGAAGATACGAATCTCCAGCAATCATATGGCGCCGACCAGATTCAAGTATTGGAAGGCTTAGAAGCGGTCCGGAAACGGCCAGGCATGTATATCGGGTCTACGGGATCGAGAGGACTACATCATTTAGTGTGGGAAATTGTGGATAATAGCATCGATGAAGCCCTCGCCGGCCATTGCGATGAAATCCGTGTCACGATCGAAAAAGACAACTGGATCCGCGTGGAAGATAACGGCCGTGGCATTCCAGTCGATATGCAGGAAAAAATGGGCCGTCCGGCAGTAGAAGTCATCATGACGGTTCTTCACGCCGGAGGGAAATTCGGCGGCGGTGGCTATAAAGTGTCCGGCGGCCTTCACGGTGTCGGCGCGTCCGTCGTCAACGCCTTGTCCGAAACGACGGAAGTATACGTCCACCGAGACGGCAAGCGCCACTTTATCGAATTTGAGCGCGGCGCAGTCAAAAAAGAACTGAGTGTGATCGGTGAAGCCGAAAAGACCGGCACGACAATCCGCTTTAAAGCGGACAGTGAAATCTTTGAAGAAACGACGGAATATGAATTCGATATTCTTGACCATCGCCTGCGCGAGCTCGCTTATTTGAACCGCGGCTTGAAGATCATCGTCAGCGATGAGCGGGAAGGGCAAGAGCAGGAAAAGGATTACCATTACGAAGGCGGAATCAAATCCTACGTTGAGCATTTGAACAAATCGAAAGATCCGCTTCATGAAGAAGCGATTTTTGTTGAAGCCGAGCGGGACGGCATCACTGTCGAAGTTGCCATGCAATACAACGGCGGATTTGCTGCCAATATTTTCTCTTTTGCCAATAACATCAGCACGCATGAAGGCGGAACGCACGAATCCGGCTTTAAAACAGCTTTAACACGTGTTATCAACGATTACGGTCGCAAAAAAGGCGTTTTGAAAGATGCCGAAGCAAACTTGACCGGTGAAGACGCCCGGGAAGGGTTGACGGCGATCATTTCCATTAAGCACCCAGATCCTCAATTCGAAGGTCAGACGAAGACGAAACTTGGCAATACGGAAGTTTCGACCATCGTCAATAATCTGTTCTCAGGCGGATTTGAACGCTTTTTGCTGGAAAATCCATCAATAGCTAAAAAAATTATAGATAAAGGTATTATGGCTTCCCATGCCCGAATGGCTGCGAAAAAAGCTCGTGAGTTTACGCGCCGCAAATCCGTGCTCGAAGTATCAAGCTTGCCGGGGAAACTCGCAGATTGCTCTTCACGCGATCCGAAAATCAGTGAAATTTATATCGTAGAGGGAGATTCGGCGGGCGGATCCGCTAAATCCGGACGCGACCGTCATTTCCAGGCGATCTTGCCACTGCGCGGGAAAATCCTCAATGTGGAAAAAGCGCGGCTCGATAAAATTCTGGTCAATGCGGAAATCCGCAATATCATCACAGCGCTTGGTACAGGAATCGGTGAAGAGTTTAATTTGGACAAAGCCCGTTACCATAAAATCGTCATCATGACCGATGCCGACGTCGACGGCGCCCATATCCGCACTTTGCTGTTGACGTTCCTGTTCCGCTATATGCGGCCATTGATTGAAGCCGGCTATATTTACATCGCACAGCCGCCATTGTTCCAGATCAAGCAAGGCAAACATGTCGATTATGTTTATTCGGATGCTCAGCTGAAAAAAGCGCTCGCCGAACTTCCGGCGTCGCCAAAGCCGCATGTCCAGCGTTATAAAGGGCTCGGCGAGATGAATGCTACGCAATTATGGGATACAACAATGGATCCGGATTTCCGGACATTGCTGCAAGTAACGCTTGAAGATGCGATGACGGCGGATGAAACCTTCCATATGTTAATGGGAGACGACGTTGAACCGCGCCGCAACTTTATCGAAGAAAATGCCAGTTATGTTAAGAATTTGGATGTTTAACGCACCAAGAGTTGAGAGGGGGCTGCAGATATGGCGGAACGATCAGGCAGCGGAATAGAAGAAATCAATATCAGCACGGAGATGCGCACATCATTTCTCGATTATGCAATGAGTGTTATCGTCTCGCGTGCGCTACCGGATGTCCGGGACGGCCTGAAGCCGGTGCATCGGCGTATTTTGTACGCGATGCACGACCTCGGGATCACAGCAGACAAAGGCTATAAAAAATCAGCGCGTATCGTCGGCGATGTAATCGGTAAATATCATCCGCACGGCGACAGCGCGGTTTACGAAACAATGGTGCGCATGGCGCAAGATTTCAGCTACCGTTATATGCTCGTGGATGGACACGGAAACTTCGGTTCTGTCGACGGGGATGCAGCGGCGGCCATGCGTTATACAGAATCCAAGATGTCAAAAATTTCCATGGAAATTTTGCGTGATTTGAATAAGAACACGGTTGATTACCAGGAAAACTACGACGGCCAGGAAAAAGAACCGAAGGTATTGCCAAGCAGATTCCCGAATTTGCTCGTCAACGGGACTTCCGGAATTGCGGTCGGAATGGCCACGAATATTCCGCCCCATAACCTCGGAGAAACGATCGATGCGGTTCTCGCTTTAGCAGATAACCCGGCCATCACAACAGAAGAATTGCTTGAATACATTCCAGGCCCTGATTTCCCGACCGGAGGCATCATCCTCGGAAGGAGCGGCATCCGCCGCGCCTACGAAACCGGCAAAGGTTCGGTGTTGATCCGTGCGGTCGTTGAAATCGAAACGAAGCCAAACGGCAAGGAAGTAATCCTCATCCATGAACTTCCTTATCAAGTCAACAAAGCACGAATGATTGAAAAAATCGCAGAACTCGTGCGCGACAAGAAAATCGACGGCATCACCGATTTGCGCGATGAATCCGACCGCAACGGCATGCGTGTCGTCATCGAAGTGCGCAGAGATGCGAGTGCCAATGTTCTATTGAATAACCTCTATAAACAGACGGCCATGCAAACAAGCTTCGGAATCAATATGCTAGCACTCGTTGATGGGCAGCCGAAAGTATTGGGCTTGAAAGATGTTCTCTACCATTATCTCGAGCATCAGAAAGTTGTCATTCGCCGCCGTACGGAATTCGATCTGCAAAAAGCAGAAGACCGTGCGCATATCCTGGAAGGGTTGCGCATCGCACTGGACCATATCGATGCCATCATCGCATTGATCCGCGGTTCTCAAACGGCAGAAGAAGCCCGCAACGGTTTGATAAATGATTTCAACTTATCTGAGCGGCAGTCTCAAGCGATCTTGGACATGCGTCTCCAGCGTTTGACTGGCCTTGAGCGGGATAAGATCGAAGAAGAATACTTAGGTCTTGTCGCTCTTATCAATGAATTGCGGGAAATTCTTGCAGATGGATCGAAAATCCTCGAGATCATCCGTGAAGAGATGCTTGAAATTAAAGATCGCTTCAATGATGCACGCAGAACAGAAATTACCGTCGGCGGTTCGGAAATGATCGAAGATGAAGATCTGATTCCGCGGGAAGCTTCCGTATTGACCTTAACGCATAACGGATACATTAAACGTTTGCCGGCCAATACGTATCGCAGCCAGAAGCGCGGCGGCCGAGGAGTTCAAGGGATGGGCACGAACGACGATGATTTCGTCGAGCATCTCTTGTACACCTCGACGCATGACACGATTCTGTTCTTTACAAGCGAAGGGAAAGTCTATCGCAAAAAAGGCTATCAAGTTCCTGAGTACGGCCGGACGGCAAAAGGCTTGCCATTGGTTAACCTTTTGGAAATCGGCAAGAACGAAAAAGTTACTGCAGTAATCCGTGTTGAAGAGTTTAAAGAAGATGATTTCTTCTTCTTCACAACTCGCGGAGGCCTCAGCAAACGGACGCCGGTGATCAGCTACGCCAATATCCGCCAAAACGGATTAATCGCCATTAACTTGCGGGAAGATGACGAATTGATTTCGGTCAAGATGACTGATGGCAAACAAGAGATAGTCATCGGAACGCGGGACGGCGCATTGATCCGCTTTCCAGAAACTGATATCCGCAGCATGGGGCGTGCAGCAAGTGGCGTCCGCGGTATTCGTCTGCGTGAAGGCGACCAAGTCGTCGGCATGGAAACATTGGAGACGGATGATAAAATCTTGGTCATCACGGAAAACGGATACGGAAAACGGACGAAAGAAGCCGAGTACCGCGTCCAGTCAAGAGGTGGTATGGGAATCAAGACGTGCCATATCACAGAGAAGAACGGACCGCTCGTAGCTGTCCGTGCTGTGAACGGAACAGAAGATATCATGCTGATCACACAGCACGGCGTGTTGATTCGTATGGACGTTGAAGATATTTCGACGACTGGCAGAAATACGCAAGGCGTGCGGCTAATCCGCCTCGGCGATGAAGAAGTCGTCGCTACCGTCACCAAAGTGAAAAAAGACTTGGATGATGAAGAGGTATCTGAAGTAGCCGAGCTAGCTGAAGGAGAAAATGTGGAAGCACTCATCGAAGAAAGTGCAGAAGCGGATGTCTACACAGAAGATGAAATCGTTTCAGACGAAACGGATGAAAGTGTAGAGGAAGACACAGAAGAATAATGAGCATTAAAAGAGCTTGCCGATTCGTCGGCAAGCTCTTTTGTTTCTTATATAGAAAGAGATTTGGCGAAAGGAAAAGTTTTTCTATAAAACTGTTGACGTACGTTGCGGTGCGTGATATATTTATCAAGTCGCCAAAACAAGGCGCACAACATGAACCTTGAAAACTGAACAGCAAAACGTCAACGAAAGACGTCAC
>NZ_JAGGPW010000033.1 GCF_018613655.1 Planococcus sp. ISL-109 | reverse complement strand
ATAAGCACCTTGCGCTTCCTTAGTGGTTGGTCGATGTGTACCCCCACAGTGGACTTTCACCACCTAGATAATTGCCATGCCTGGCACACACAAAAAACATACTAAGATTAGTAGGACAAACCAAGGCATTGGTTTGTCCTACTATTTTTTTTATAGTAGAGGTGAAGCGGAGGTCGAGTGGCTCTTGGGATCTTGAATCCGTACAAAAAACGGACCTCCTTCACCCACCTTATCTGAATCAGGTTTGAGTATGTGGGATCCGTTGAGATCGTGTAGAAGAAATGGGAATCGGTAAGGATAGGTGAAGCTTCCAATGAAAACGAAGGAGTGTGGGAGATGAAACATGTCATCGCTTTTGATGTCAGTATGGGGAAAAGTTATGTCGTGGTCTATAACGCGCTGAAAATCTGTATCGTTGAAAAAGAAATCCAGCACACGCGCGAAGATTTTGCTGCGTTGAAGCTGCTGATTGACGACCTAACCGTAGGTTATGATGAGGTGCCACACCTGGTATTCGAATCCACTGGCGTCTATTCACGCCAACTCGAACGCTTCATGCAGGAAAACAGTTATCCGTATTACCTGATGAACCCCTTGGAAGCCAAACTGCAGAGCGACCGGTTGCGGAACCATAAGACGGACCGCGCAGACGCCCATCAGCTCGCAAGCAGCCACTTCCAAAATGAACGTCGCCTGGAGACACCGTCATCAGATGTCTATCGGCAACTCAAGAAAATGTCTCGGCATTACACCGACTTGGACGATGAATTAACAGTCATTCGAGGACGCCTGCACGCGGAAATGCAGCTCACTTTTCCGGAACTCACGGGCTTGTTCACGACAAAATCAGACCTCTTTCTGCGGTTGGTGCAGTTGTTTCCGCATCCGGAACTCGTGTTAGGACACTCCAAAACGGTGCTTAAAAACCGGATTCTGGCCAACACTGAAAAGCGGATGTCCGCCAAAAAAGCAGAAGAAAAAGCCATCCAACTACTGGAGGCTGCAGGCAATTCCTATCCGGCAGTAAAGGTCGATGACCTGGCTTGTGACCTGGTTCGACTGTATGCGAAACGGTTCCAGGAGCTTGTCTTGCTAAAAGAAGCGTGTATCGAAAAAATGGCGGAGCTGGCTACTTCGTTGGACGAGTATGCCGTTCTGTTAAGCATTCCGGGCATCGGGGAGAATACCGCCGTTCGTTTGCTGGCCGAGATCGGTGATATCCAGCGTTTTGAGAATCACAAACAAATGAACGCCTTTGCCGGCATCGACATCCGCAGGTACCAATCCGGTAAGTTTCTGGCGAAGGATCGCATCAATAAGCGGGGAAACAAACACCTCCGCAAACTGCTTTATATCATCATCATGAACATGATTAAACAACAGCGCTTTTCGCAGAACCACCTGGTCGATTATTACCAGAAATTAAAAAAACAACCTTATAACAAATGTCATAAGGTTGCCGTGGTAGCGTGCATGAACAAGCTGCTCAAAACGATCTACCACTTGGTTACACACCAACTACGCTACGATTACAGGCTGACCCCCTGCACCGTGGCACCTAAAGTTTAACACATTCTGCCCCAGCTAAAAAAATGAAAAGCCGGAGGTTTTTTTGGCATGCCCATTTTTAGTTATGAGTAACTTCCGTCTCTTAAAAGATGAGGAATCTCGGAAGAACCTCTTTAAAACGGAATAAAAACTATTGACTAATCGTAAGAAA
>NZ_JAGGPW010000032.1 GCF_018613655.1 Planococcus sp. ISL-109 | reverse complement strand
TATTAGAGGATTATCTATATTTAATAATAAAAGTTAAAAAACCGAATTTGTGAAAATTGATCTATCCTACTTGCCGGTTAATCTACTTTCTAATATTATAATTGTTAAAAAAATTCAAATGGTTTAAAGTTAGAAAAACACCTAAAGGAGAAGAGATAATGTTAAATTCAGATTTGGATATACGCTTAGAACCGCGCATTAAAGAATTATATCAATTACATAAAGAACGTTCTGCAAATATCGACTGGAGCTATCACGAATTTATCCCATGGGACAAGGCCATGTCCTTTAAACGAGTTCCTTGGGATAAGAGTCAAGTAACTCTTCCAGAAGGTGTAATTATTGCGGTAGAAACAGCATTACTTACAGAAGTAAATTTACCTTGGTATACGTCGCATTTGGATTATACATTTAAAAATTCAATGGAAGTAATAAATGATTTCGTACGCACTTGGACGGCTGAAGAAGACCAGCATTCTAACTTACTTGAAACGTATTTATTGGTGACACGAAACGTAGATCCGGTAAGATTGCATCAGTTAAGAAAACGAGTAGTTGAAAGTGGTTGGTTTCCAGATTTCACTAATCCTCTAGCAACAATGGCTTATACTACTTTGCAGGAGTTAGCTACACTAGTTTTTTATAATAATGTAGCTAAGGTAGCGGGGCATTACGATAAAGATTTAGCAACATTACTTCGACGTGTAGCGAAAGACGAAGCACTTCATTATGCATTCTATCGCGATACAGTGAAAGCACATCTTGAACTTGATCCGAATTTCATTGTTTTTTTTGAGAAGGTAATTATTAATTTCTCTATGCCAGGTGCCGTTATGCCAGACTTTAGCGATAGAATGAAAACCATTGCAATAGATACGAATTATGGACCACTACAATACTTTGACCAAGTATTAGATGTAGTTATTAAATACTGGGATATTGCCAACTTGCAACCTACTAGCGAAGATGCCAAACAATCACAAGCGAATATAATGAAATATCATGGGCGTTTAGAAAGAATTAAAGATCGCCAGCTAGGAAAAAATAAAAAGTAGATGTATGAAGGGGTTTTTTATCATGAAAACAACTTGCGAATTATGTGGAAAAGAAACGAAAGATAAAGTAAGTTATTTGGAACTTGAAACGTGGGAATTTAATTTTTTAAAGAAAGAGAAAAACGACTTTTACTCTATTTGTTTTAATTGTTTTGACAAACATACGAATAATTTTATTGACAAAGAAATGGATCTTGAATTGAGAAAAAAACGTTCTCTTTTGGTGAATAGAGAGGTCCAAGAAGAAATCGAGGCTATTCTTGAAATCGAAAATTAATTACTCAACTATATTTATTGAGCCTAAGTTGAAAGCATATGAGCAATAAATTGAATTTCTTAAAACAGTATTACAAGTACGTAATGTATTAAAGATGCGTCACTTTAGTGAAATAGATGGAATTTGGATTGGTGAAAAGAAAATCCAACTAGGTTCCAATGATATTAACACGGCAAGAATAACAAATTGCTTCAATATATACGAGGAACCGAGGATACAGGAGTCGGAAAAAGGAAAGCCATCTTCTTTGGAGGATGGCTTTTTACGTTCTGAAATATTGATGTAGACAACAGAGG
>NZ_JAGGPW010000031.1 GCF_018613655.1 Planococcus sp. ISL-109 | reverse complement strand
AAGAATAAGATTAGATTTTTTTGAGAAAAAGCTTGAAAAAATCGGTATTATTGATATAATGAATCTTGTCTTTCAAATTAATACAGTCTAGTGATGATGGCAAAGAGGCCACACCCGTTCCCATCCCGAACACGGAAGTTAAGCTCTTTTGCGCCGATGGTAGTTGGGGGTCTCCCCCTGTGAGAGTAGGAAGTCGCTAGGCTGGTCATTATTCCGAAGTAGCTCAGTGGTAGAGCACCGCACTGTTAATGCGATGGTCGTAGGTTCGAGTCCTACCTTCGGAGCCAATATGGAGAGCTGTCCGAGTGGCCGAAGGAGCATGATTGGAAATCATGTAGGCGGGCAACCGTCTCAAGGGTTCGAATCCCTTGCTCTCCGCCAGTATTTTAAGCTCGAATAAAGGCCCCTTGGTCAAGCGGTTAAGACACCGCCCTTTCACGGCGGTAACACGGGTTCGAATCCCGTAGGGGTCACCATTATATGGAGGATTAGCTCAGCTGGGAGAGCATCTGCCTTACAAGCAGAGGGTCGGCGGTTCGATCCCGTCATCCTCCACCATTTCTTTCATAAATTATTGTAGAAGAAATTTTAATATTATCGCGGGGTGGAGCAGTTCGGTAGCTCGTTGGGCTCATAACCCAAAGGTCGCAGGTTCAAATCCTGCCCCCGCAACCAAATGGTCCCGTGGTGTAGCGGTTAACATGCCTGCCTGTCACGCAGGAGATCGCCGGTTCGATCCCGGTCGGGACCGCCATTTTTTTAAATATGGGTCAGTAGCTCAGTCGGTAGAGCATTAGATTGAAGCTCTAAGTGTCGGCGGTTCGATTCCGTCCTGACCCACCATATTTTCTTTTTCTCCATGCCGGAGTAGCTCAACTGGTAGAGCAACTGACTTGTAATCAGTAGGTTGAGGGTTCAAGTCCTTTCTCCGGCACCATTCGGTGGGGTAGCGAAGTGGCTAAACGCGGCGGACTGTAAATCCGCTCCTTCGGGTTCGGCAGTTCGAATCTGCCCCCCACCACCAGTTTTTAGGGGCATAGTTTAACGGTAGAACAGAGGTCTCCAAAACCTCCGATGTGGGTTCGATTCCTACTGCCCCTGCCAATTTTTAAAAAATTATATGATGGCGGTCGTGGCGAAGTGGTTAACGCACCGGATTGTGATTCCGGCACTCGGGGGTTCAATTCCCCTCGTCCGCCCCATAAGTTTTTACATTAAATTTAAATAATAAAAATGATGGCGGTCGTGGCGAAGTGGTTAACGCACCGGATTGTGATTCCGGCACTCGGGGGTTCAATTCCCCTCGTCCGCCCCAGTATTATTGGGGTATAGCCAAGTGGTAAGGCAACGGGTTTTGATCCCGTCATGCCCTGGTTCGAATCCAGGTACCCCAGCTTTTGCGGAAGTAGTTCAGTGGTAGAACGCCACCTTGCCAAGGTGGAGGTCGCGGGTTCGACCCCCGTCTTCCGCTCCATTATTTGGCGGCATAGCCAAGCGGTAAGGCATGGGTCTGCAACACCCTTACCACCGGTTCGAGTCCGGTTGCCGCCTCCATAATATTATGCCGGCGTGGCGGAATTGGCAGACGCGCGGGACTCAAAATCCCGTTCCTTCACGGGAGTGTCGGTTCGACCCCGACCGCCGGTATCATGTTCATCACTCTGCCAAGTGATGGAAGTTGAAAGTCCTGACTTAATTGTCAGGGCTTTTTCTATTAGTCATTTAGGATAACTATATTAAGAAGAGAAGTGAAAAAAATTTCGAAAAAAAATGAATACCCCTTGCAAAACAAACGATTTATTAATATAATAATTAATGTTCCTTAAAGTAGTGAACGAATACAGCTTGTTGCTATTATGCCGGCGTGGCGGAATTGGCAGACGCGCGGGACTCAAAATCCCGTTCCTTCACGGGAGTGTCGGTTCGACCCCGACCGCCGGTATCATGTTTATCGCTCTGCCAAGCGATAAAGACTGTAAGGCCCTGACTCAGTCAGGGCCTTTTTTCTTTTCTTTCCGAAACCGTAGAGCAGATAGTGGCTTTATTCTTCTCCGTCTTCAGGTGCTGCTGTAAGGAAAGGCTCAATTCAACTTGCTTAAGTGGAAAGCTGTGTTTTGCATGGTAGGTTAAGGGCAGCTGATACTAAGTGATTTTTAGAACTATGAAGACTCTTAACAAAAGCGCAGGAGATTTTTTATAGTGGAAAGTAATCGAAGAGAACAGCCGCTTTGCAGTTTGCTTCTATGAACAAAGCGGATATGGCCGAATTGACGGGTGTGCTAGGTTCAGGAGCTAGTGGGACAGCGTGCGTGTTCGAGTCTCTTATGAAAAAAGATAGCTTCCAAGTGGGAGCTATCTTTTTTTGTGCACTGTATGCTTCAAGAAGAAAATGTGCTGAAGGCAATGCACCTCATGTTATAATAATCAAAATCATAATTATGGCAGGGGTGGCAATGTGGCTGAAGAACAATGGTTTCACCGTGAACTTAAGGATGTACTCGATGAGCAAGCGGTCCGCTTAGAGCAGGGCTTGAATGAAGCTGAAGCTTCGAACAGGCTGGAGACCTGGGGTTACAATGAATTACCGGAAGGAAAGCGTAAACCCGCAATTGTAAAGTTTCTCAAGCATTTTCATGATGTGCTGATCTATGTCTTGTTGGCAGCGGCAGTCATTACTGTTGTGCTCGGCCATTACTTGGATACTACCGTTATACTGGCAGTCGTGGTGATCAATGCAACAATCGGTTACATCCAGCAGAACAAAGCCGAGAAAGCATTGGAGAGCATACGAAATATGCTGTCTGTTAAAGCAGCGGTTCTACGTTCGGGCAAGCGGATGGAAATTCCGGCTACAGAGCTGGTGCCTGGAGATTTGGTTTATTTAAGGGCGGGCGATAAAGTACCTGCGGATATGCGTCTTGCAGAAGAGTCGAATTTGCAGGTAGAGGAGTCGTCTTTGACGGGCGAGTCAGATGCCGTCGATAAACAGATGGACAAGCTTCCCGGTGATACGGTGCTAGGCGACCGGACGAATATGGTGTTTGCCGGCACTTTGGTCGCTTCGGGATCTGGCCTGGGAATAGTCGTCGCAACAGGAGAACATACTGAACTCGGGAAAATCAGCAGCGCGATGGAGTCGGTCGAAAAATTACAGACACCGCTATTAAAACAGACGGCTCAATTCGGCAAACTGATTTCGGTGATTATCGTGCTGAGTGCGACCGGTATGTTCTTTATCGGCTACTGGTTCCATGACTATGAGACTGCTGAGTTATTATTGGCGATCATCGGCTTGACGGTAGCGGCGATTCCGGAAGGCCTGCCTGCAATATTATCTATTATCTTGGCGCTGGGTGTACAGACGATGGCCGGAAAAAATGCAATTGTCCGGAACTTGCCGTCAGTTGAAACGCTTGGGGCCGTAACGGTTATTTGTTCGGACAAAACCGGGACTTTGACGAAAAATGAAATGACAGCGACTTCTGTTATTCTTGCAGAGAAAGAAATCGATGTCAGCGGTGTCGGCTACTCACCGGAGGGAACTTTGCAGCAAGCTGGAAGCAGTATCAGCTTAGCCGATCATCCTGACTTAGCAAAATTTTTAGTCTGCGTAAAAACGGTAAATGACGCCCAGCTGGTCAAAGAAGACAAGGGGAGCTGGACAGTGAGCGGAGGTGCGACAGAAGGCTGTCTGCTGACTCTTGCGGAAAAGGCGGATGAGCCTGTTGAGAAGTTGGCGATGCTCTCGAAAATCCCGTTCGATTCTTCCTATAAATATATGGCGGCTTTGGTCGAGGAACGGGGCAGAAAATGGATCTATGTCAAGGGAGCTCCGGAAAAGCTCTTGGAGATGGTTCCAGACAAAGAGCGGGCGTTGTGGGAGGCGAAGATTGCCACGCATGCAAAACGCGGTGAGCGCCTTTTGGCGGCTGCTGCAAAGCAAGTCAGTGATGATGCTGAATCAATCGGGCATGAGGATGTGGAAAGCGGCTTTGAATTTTTGGGAATGGCAGGCATTCTCGATCCGCCGCGTGAAGAAGTGATTGACTCGATTGCCCAGTGCAAAAAGGCCGGCATTCGGGTGAAGATGATTACCGGGGACCACAAAGAGACCGCAGTGGCGATCGGAGCAAAATTGGGAATCGGGGATGGCATCAAAGCAATCGAAGGCCGTGAGCTTGATGAGCTGGACGCACAGCAGCTAGAAGCGGCTGTGCAGGAGTATGATATCTTCGCCCGCACCAGCCCGACCAATAAGTTGCAATTGGTGGAAGCTTTGCAAGCTCAGAACCAGGTTTGTGCGATGACAGGGGACGGAGTCAATGATGCCCCTGCTTTGAAACGTGCGGATATCGGCATTGCCATGGGCATTAAGGGAACGGAAGTGTCGAAAGAAGCGGCAGAGATGGTACTGGTCGATGATAATTTCAGTACGATCGTCAATGCCGTTAAAGAAGGCCGGCGGGTTTATGATAACTTGAAAAAAACCATTTTGTTCATTTTGCCGACGAATGTATCGGAAGGCTTGCTCATCTTCATCAGCATCCTTTTCGGTACGACAATTCCGCTTACACCGGTGCAGATTTTGTGGGTCAACATGATTACAGCGGTGACGATTTCCTTGGCGATTGCGTTTGAAAAGCTGGAGCCGGGAACGATGGAGCGGCCGCCGCGCAAAGCGAATAGCCCCTTGCTCAGCGGATATTATATTTTTCGGATCATTTTTGCATCAGCGATTATTGGAGGCGGGATTCTGTGGATGAACAGTGTATTGGAGGCAAGAAATTACAATCAAGGCATTTTGCAGACGATGACTCTGCAGGCATTGGTCATTTCGCAGCTCTTTTATATGTTCAATTGCCGGAGCGAGCGGCGCTTTGCGCTGAACCGCGACTTCTTTTCCAATAAGGCGGCTTTCGTCGTATCGGGGATATTGATTTTGGTGCAGCTTTCAGTGACTTATGTGCCATTTATGAATACGCTGCTCGGCACTGAACCGATTGGGCTTCAGTATTGGATATGGCCGCTGCTGATTGGCCTGAGTGTGTTTGTCATTGTGGAGCTGGAAAAATGGCTCGTTCACCATGTGATGGGCAGGCATTTATATCGCAAAACAACAAACAAATCAGAGCGTGATTGAACTACCCCCACTTTTACTTCTTGTAGGAGTGGGGAATCCTGCGAACACCTTCGTAACCGAACGTTATTTAGCAGGCTAACTCCGTAGTTCCTACGGTTACGTTGAGTATCTTGTACGTTTGCTTTTAACGCTCCCTACTTCAGCTTGGTTTTGCAACTTCGGTGAGAGTGCGGCGACTGAATATTGAAGATTTCACCTGATAGACGCATTTCAACCCTATATCTTCAGTTTTCAAAGAGCATTGTGTACATAGCTATCGTACCCAAATGTATGGATCATAAATCGAACGTGTGTTCGTATAGTGGCGTCATTCCTCAATTCTTGTGGGGTTGCCCTTGACTAAATTGAAGCGGGAGCCTTCTGTTAGAAGCTGATAAAGGAGGAGTTATGAGACAGATACATAGTGAAATCATCGAATTTAGAGGAAGCCATTATGATTACGGTGTGATGCAGGGGACCGCGCTGAAAGAATCGATCACGCTGCAGAACCGGCGGGGCCAGTGGAAAAGCAAGCGGCCGCGCTTTGTCATCGATCCAGCTGAAGCGAAAGCGGCATTCAATGAATATGCTCCGAAGCTTTGGGAAGAATTGAAGGGACTCGAAGACAGTTTGCAGCTGCCGACACAAGATGTGCTGCGCGATTTTGGAGGTTACCGGATCGATGCGCCGCCGTCCGGCTGTTCGATTGCCAGCGGAGAAGATTTTTTAGTGCGCAATTATGATTTCCACCCGCAGACATATGAAGGCAGGTTCTGCTTGTTTCAGCCAGCTGAGGGAAACGCCATCATCGGGCCAAGCCAGCGCATCTTGGGGCGGATGGATGGCATGAACGAGCATGGCCTTGCGATGGGCTATAATTTTATGCACCGAAAAAACCCGGGCGACGGTTTTGTCTGCTATATGATCGGCCGCATTATTCTTGAAAGCTGTGCAACGATTGAAGAGGCTGTCGCTTTAGTGAAAGATATTCCGCACCGGGGTTCATTCAGCTATGTCGTGACAGACAGAAGCGGCGTAACGAAAGTCATCGAGGCGACGCCGCGCGAAGTAGTTGTGCGGGAAGCTTCTGCGTGCACGAATCATTTTGAAATTCAGCAGCATGAGAACCGCAATTATTTAAAAGACTCATACGAAAGATTATCGGTTATCGAACAAAATGCGGAAGACGCTGAGGAAGCTTACCGTGCGTATCGATTGTTCAATGATACAGGCAGGGGACTGTTTTCGGATTTGTATAAGAGCTGGGCAGGGACGATCCATACGTCCGTGTATTTGCCGAAAGAGCAGGAAGTGTGGTTTGCAATCGGCGGCGACCAGGAGCCGGTAGTTTTTAACTTCAGCGAATGGCTGCAGGGGAAAGCCGTTAAAGGCAAAATGATCCATGGACAGCTCGACACGGGCATCGGATTTGCCCATACCGATCCCTTATTTACGTAAAAAACGGCTGGAGCGAACTTTCGCTCTAGCCGTTTTTCTGTTGCAGGGCAGCCATATCGTCGAGGTGCGGAAATGGAAAATGCGTATCGATTTTTCCGTTGATGCGCTTGGCCAGCAAACGCTCGCCTTGGAGCCATTTCTGGAAATCGAACATCAGTGGCAGACGGTCCGGGCCAATCGCGAAACCGACTTCCAGGCTATCCGGAAAATAAGAGGCCGTATGCAAGGTGCCGGAAGCGGTGCTGTATTTGGTAGAGAACACGCCTTGTGCGGAATCGTTCAGCAAGCGGAACGCTGCGTAGGCATCATTCGATGTACTGGCATGAGTCAGCAATGCTTGTTCGCGGCGTTTTGAATCGTCGATCTGGTAGCGGTTTTCCTCGGA
Source organism: Planococcus sp. ISL-109 (assembly GCF_018613655.1). GTDB lineage: Bacteria > Bacillota > Bacilli > Bacillales_A > Planococcaceae > Planococcus. The sequence continues at coordinate 24,006 of NZ_JAGGPW010000031.1, read as the reverse complement.
CAGGATTTCAAAGTGGTTGGTCGAAACAGCGGCTTCTCGCACGATGACGTTGCGCGGGGAAGTTTCTGCGACGACGCTTCTTCCGCTCCTATCCAACAGCACGTAGCTGAACGACCGGCGGTGGGGCAGTTCATTCAGCAAATCGATCGCTTCTTCGACTGTCGCGCAGTGCTCGAGTATGAGCCGTCCGATCATATTGCAAATAAAGCCGTCTGCGGAGTTGCGGCGGTTGATGAAGTTATAGCCCATCGTAAGGCCTTTTTCATTCAGCCCGTCTGTCCGCCCGGTAATTTGCATGGACGGTCCGATAGACGCGTAACCGCCGTCTGTCGGCTCATATAAAGCGAATCGGCCTTCATAGCCTTGCGGCGAACTGTCGTAATTGCGTACGAGAAAATCAGTGTGGCTTATAATCGAGCAGCCGCTTCTCGTATACTCGATATAATAGCCGCCGAATTCCCGCAAGGCATCGACGAATGGCCATTCCAAAGCATCGGCGAGCCCTTCGATTTCTTCCCAAATGCGCGGGGCGAAGCGTTCGAGCATTTCGATGGATTGTGCTTCATCGGTCAATAGCTGTCGGCTGTTTTGCCCGCGCTGCGCTTTGCGGTTCGGCAAAAGCAATGAATCCCGCAGCAGCTCGCCTTGATGATGGCCGAAATCGTAATGGCTGCCGCGGAATTGGATAACGTCACTGTGCACTTTTTTCATCATATATCCCTCTTTTTTATCTCGATATCAAAAGAATACTAGAGTTAAAGGTGGAAGAAAAAGAATATGCCTGAAGCGTAGGCTTCAGGCAATTATAGGACAAATACTTCGGCTTGGCCGCCGTTGATACCGGTGAACATATTGCTTGCTGCAGTCAATAGCTGGAAGGCATTGTCGCGGTCCATCGAGGGGCGGAGGTAAAAGACGTGCATGGCTTCTGTCGTCTTGTCGGTCACTGCGGTGCGTTTTGAATCGACATATGGGCTGCCGAAAGCGCCTTTTGCGTCACGCGCGACGAGTATGCGGTCTAACGTGTTTTCACGATTATTCAAGCCTTCAAAGCGATCATTCGAAGTGCCGATAGCAATTTCAACGTCGCCTTCAATTTGTTTCCGGTCGTATAAACCAAGCGGAATTTCGTATTGCAGCGATAAAAAGCTGTTCATATCAATCGCTGAATTGACGGGTGTCAAATAGTTTTGCTTGCGCACACGGCGGTACAAGGCTTCTGCAGAAGGCCGGTAGCGGTTCGGGTCGCCGCCAAATGCTTTCCAGGCTAGCTTCCATTCCAGAAGGCCGGGGAAATCCGTCAGTTCTTTGTCGTCCATATCAAAAAACAATTGCTCTTGGAATAGCTGCAGACGGCCTTTTAACATTTGAGGTGAATCCGAAACGGTGATATTGTTATAATGAATAATGCCGATTTTAAATTCAGGCACAATCTTTGTGATTTCAGGGTTTAGCTCTAAGTCCACAGCACTCATCCTTTCCGTAAATATTAGCCTAATCTTACCATAAATTGGAGCAAGGAGTTATTGACATGAACTTGGATCAATTCCAACAACAACTAGTTGCGTATGCCGCGGAAATCGGAATTGACAAGATCGGCTTTGCTTCGGCCGAACCTTTTTTCAGTTTAAAGCATCGGCTGATCCGCCAGCAGCAATTGAACTTCCAGTCCGGCTTTGAAGAGGCGGACGTGGACAAGCGGACGCGTCCTGAATTGTTATTGGAAGAACCGGTGAGCATCATTGCGATTGCAATCGCTTATCCATCGAAAATGGAAGGGGCGACGCCAGGTGTTAAGGGTGCGCGGCGCGGGATTTTCTCACGCTCTTCCTGGGGCAAGGATTACCATGCAGCGCTCCGGGAGCGGCTTGCTTTACTGGAGGCGTTCATCGTTGCCCATTATCCGGATGCGCGCACGAAGTCGATGGTCGATACTGGCGAATTGTCCGACCGTGCGGTTGCGGAGCGCGCCGGCATTGGTTGGAGTGCGAAAAACACGAACATCATCACACCGGAATTCGGCTCGTATGTCTACCTCGGGGAAATGATCACAAATATTCCATTTGTGTACGATGAGCCGATGGAAGACCAATGCGGCGATTGCCGGCTTTGCATCGATACGTGCCCGACCGGTGCGATTGTCGAAGGCGGACAATTGAATGCACAGCGCTGCATTTCGTTTTTGACGCAGACAAAAGGTTTTCTGCCGGATGAGTTCCGCACAAAAATCGGCAATAGGCTTTATGGCTGCGACACGTGCCAGACGGTGTGCCCGAAAAACAAGCGGAAAGCGAACCGCATCCATCCGGATTTCGACCCCGATCCGGACATCGCAAAGCCGCTGCTTGAGCCGCTTTTGACGATATCAAACCGGGAATTTAAAGAAAAGTTCGGCCATGTCTCAGGCTCATGGCGGGGGAAAAAACCGATCCAGCGCAACGCCATTCTGGCACTTGCCCATTTCAAGGAAGAGTCTGCAGTGCCGGTATTGATTGAATTGATGGAGACGGATCCACGACCGGTCATTCGCGGCACTGCGGCTTGGGCGCTCGGCCGCATTGGAACAGCAGAAGGTATGGATGCGTTACTGGAAGTGCAAAAGTTGGAAAAAGACGAAGAGGTCTTAGCGGAAATCGCAAAAGGCTTGGCATTTTTTTCTTCAGAAACGAAAGGATAAGTGAATAGCTTTGGGAATACACATCGTGTTATATCAACCTCTTATTCCGGCGAATACCGGAAATATTGCCCGCTCCTGTGCGGGGACGGGCGTCAGCCTCCATTTGATCCGGCCGCTTGGATTCTCTACAGATGATAAAATGCTCAAGCGTGCAGGGCTCGATTATTGGGAGCATGTGGATATCCATTACCACGATTCCCTGGATGAATTATTTTCGGCTTATCCAGATGGCAAATATCATTACATCACGAAGTTCGGGACCAAAACTTACAGCTCGTTCGATTTTTCGGATTCACAAGAAGATTATTTCTTTGTCTTCGGCCAGGAGACGAAAGGATTGCCGAAGGAATTGATCGATGCGAACCTAGATCGTTGCCTGCGCATTCCGATGAATGAACATATCCGTTCGCTCAATTTGTCGAACACGGCAGCGATTTTGATGTATGAGGCGCTTCGCCAGCAAGGCTATCCGAACTTGTCATAAACAAACAAAAAAGGACAGCGCACAGCGCTGTCCTTTTGCTTTTTACATTATTGTCTTTTGTCTGTGCCAGGTTTGTCATCGTATCCAGCGGTGAAGATAGCTACCAAAAACGATACACAAATCCCCAAGATTAAGATCAAGTTCATGAATGACGACCTCCTTGAAATTTGCATCTGTGTTTAGTATAGCGTAACAACGGGAAAAATGAAATATGGAAGCCGATCGAAAATATGGACATTTTCCGTCCATTCGAAAAATGTGAAACTTTTTCGTTCGTGATGCGTATATACGGGTAGGAAAAAAGGAAAGGATGAACCGATATGAAAATGAAGACATCCGTTGCGTTGCTTTGGATTACGGGTCTTGCGGAGGCATTTCTGGCAATTCCGTTCATCGGAGGCGGATTTGTGATTTCTGCCGGCTATTCACCGCTTGGCGTCATGTTCGTGCTGCACGCGATTACGTTGTTCTATTGCTTTAAAGAGTATTCGCCGAAGTCTGGATCGATTCTCGGAATCATTACAAGTACACTCGCTTGGATTCCATTGATTGGCTGGGCTCTGCATTTGCTGACAGCGATGGTGCTGTTGATTTCAGCCGCAGTGTCTGGACGTACAGCTAGAATTTAACAGCAAAAGCATCGGAAGCCCGATGCTTTTTTTGTTTGGGAAAGTAATGGCGGGATGAAAGGTGTTTTGATGTGAAAGGTGTGATGGAAGGTTTCGCTTCAACTGGGCGGGAAATTTTGTCTAAATAGCTTGCGCTTCGTCTCTTAATTTATAGTGGTAATGAAACGTGTAGTTTTCTTACACCAGTAGATATTGTTATATTTTTCTCGTCTATTATATAGAAATTTCTGCTACTAACTCCACCAAGGAAGCGATTCCCCCAGCTGTGGATGAATCCAATAGAAGTAGATAAGTTTCAACACTAAGAAACCAATGGAAAAGAAAAGCCGCCTCGCGCTCATGGGTGAGTCGTAGCATTGAGACAGATGACCTTCCTGGGGAGGCCAACCCAAAGTGAGGCGGTGAATCCATGCGTGATGCCCGAACAACCAGCGATATATTCCACACAACAATTCCAGCCCGTTTTTTTCACACCCCTAATCATTGACATAAAACAATCCCCCGCACATTTCTGTGTGGGGGATTGTTTTAATGCGGTGCGATCAGGATTTGGATTGTGAACAGTACGGCGAAAATATAAAGGATCGGGTGGACGGTTTTCCATTTGCCCTTGAAGATTTTCATGAGCGGGTAGGAGATGAACCCGAGCGCAATGCCGGTAGCGATGCTCGATGTGAGCGGCATTGCCAGAATGATCAGGAACGCTGGGAAGGCTTCATCGAATTGGTCCCAGTCGATTTGTTTGACGGCTTTGATCATCAGGCTGCCGACGATGATCAAAGCAGGAGCGGTAATGGCCGCCACACCGGATAACGAGCCGACGAGTGGGCCGAAAAAGGCGGCTGCGATAAAGAGGATTGCGACCGTCAAAGTTGTCAGTCCCGTCCGTCCGCCTGCTGCGACGCCGGCAGATGATTCGACGTAGGCGCTTGTCGGGCTTGTCCCGACCATGGCACCGGCGCTGGCGGCGACGGAATCGGCAAGCAATGCCTGGCGAATGCGAGGCATTTTATTGTCTTTCATGAGCCCGGCTTGTTTGGCGACGCCGATCATTGTGCCGGTCGTATCAAACAAAGTGACGAGCAGGAACGAGAACACGACACCATAAAGGCCGAATTCGACGACGAGCATAGCAGCTTCAATCGGGTTCCAGACGATGATGCCTTCCGGAAGCGATGGCAACTGCATAAGTTTTTCTCCGAACTCCAATTGACCGGTAAAGAAGGCGATGATGCCAGTAGCGATCATGCCGAAGAAAATGCCGCCGTGTAAATTCAAGGACATGAAAATGAGTGTGATGGTCAGTCCCGCGAGCGTCAGTGCGACAGGCGGGGAAGTGAGGTCGCCGAGTCCGACAAGGTTTGCGTCATTGGCGACAATCAATCCGCTGAGGCGCATGCCGATGAATGCGATAAACAAACCGATGCCGGCCGTGATGGCGTATTTCAAGTTTTCCGGAATGGCTTGGATGAGGATTTTGCGCATCGATGTCAGCGACAAGGCAACAAACAGCAATCCGGAAACAAAGACCGCGGCGAAAGCGGTCGTATAATCAATGGCGCCGTCAGAGGCAAGAACCATAGAAGTAAAGTAAGCGTTGAGCCCCATGCCAGGTGCAATGGCGATCGGGTAATTGGCGAGCAGCGCCATCCACAATGTGCCGATGACGGCTGCGATGATGGTGGCGAGAAATACTTGGTCGAACGGAACGCCAGCGGCACCCAAAATGACCGGGTTGACGATGACGATATAGGCCATTGTCAGGAACGTCGTCATGCCGGCTGTAATTTCGGTTCTGACATCTGTTCCGTGTTCTTTTAACTGAAACATGGAAACCCTCCTTATAAACACGAACGATTTAAACAACACGTTTAATAATATTCGTTTTTAATATCGGATGCAAGAGCTTTCTCAATCTGATGGGGAATAGTCGAAATTCCCCTCGACTATTTGTACAATGGAAAAGAAGAGGAGGAGAAGTGTTATGGATTTGACGATCGAATCGACGAAGACTTTACATAATGGAGTGGAAATGCCGCGCTTTGGCCTTGGCGTTTATAAGATGACCGAGAAGCAAGCCGCGGTGGAAGCGATGGTCCAAGCGATTCAGATTGGCTATAAGGCGATTGATACGGCTACGGTCTATGATAACGAAGCAGAAGTCGGGGAAGCGGTCCGTGCTAGCGGCGTTTCGAGGGAAGAGCTTTTCATCACATCGAAAGTATGGAACACTGATCAAGGCTATGACCAGACTTTGCGTGCATTTGAAGCTTCACTGAAACGTTTGGATATGGACTATTTGGATTTGTATTTGACGCATTGGGCGATTCCGGAGACCTTTGAAGAAACGTACCGGGCAATCGAGCGTTTGTATGACGAGAAACTGATCCGCGCAACAGGCGTTTCCAATCACCAACAGCACCACCTTGAGAAAATTCTCCATAAGGCGAATACCAAGCCGATGGTCAATCAAATCGAGCTGCATCCGCAATTGACGCAACAACCGCTGCGGGATTATTGCGCATCTCAAGACATTGCGGTCACGTCGTGGTCTCCGCTTGCGAGAGGGCGCCTGCTCGATGACCCGATATTAACGGAAATCGGCAATAAGCACGGGAAATCAGTTGTGCAAACCGTTATCCGTTGGCATTTGCAAAATGATTTGATCGTCATCCCGAAATCGGTGACGCCGTCACGCATCGCAGAAAATGCCGATGTCTTCGATTTTACGTTAAGCGCAGAAGAATTGAAGCAGATTTCACAGTTGAATGAGGATTGGCGTACTGGAACACATCCAGACGAAATCACAGTCTAAATAAAAAAAAGCCAGCGAAAAAATATTCGCTGGCTTTTTTCTATTATTCTTTTGCTTCGATATCGACCTGCTGTCCGGTGAACGGATGGATGAAGGCGATGCGGAAAGCGTGCAAAAAGTATTCGCCGTCCTCTGTCGGCGGGCCGCCGTAAAGTTCGTCGCCGATGATCGGATGTTTGCTATGGGACAGGTGGGCGCGTATTTGATGGGTGCGCCCGGTCTCCAATGTCAAATGAAGCAACGAGCGGCCATCCGCACGTTCGATCACGCGGTAATGCGTCACTGCGCTTTGGCCGTTTGGTGAAACGCGTCTGCGCGTGGCGTGGTGGCGGTCACGGCCGAGCGGAAAGTCGAGCGTGCCGGACTGACCGCGGACAAGGCCTTTGACGAGCGCTTCGTATTCGCGCTTGACCAGTTTTTGCTCCACCATGCGGTCCATGACGTTTTTTGCGATCGGATGCTTTGCCACGAGCAATAAGCCAGATGTGCCTTGGTCGAGCCGGTGGATATGTTCGAGGTAAGTGCCTCCGGATTTCTGCACGTAAGCGATCAAGCCATTGACGAAGGTATCGTCCTGATGGTCTTCATTCGGGTGCGTGGCGAGTCCTTTTGGTTTATTGGCGATGATGAAATGCTCGTCTTCGAACAAAATTTCCGGTTCGATCGATGCGTTCGGCCGGTAAGGCGATTGTGCTTCTGGAGTCGTGACGACGAGCACCGTGCCTTTTTCCAGCGGTTCCTGCCAGCGCGGTTCGCTGCCGTCTTCTAGGCGGACGCCTTTCGCCATGCGCAGTTCGTGGACGATCTTTTTGCCGAGGCCCCATTCATTTTTCAAAAGCTCCAATACGGTCATCTGGTCTTCCGGTATGCTGTAATTCCAACTCATTTTGTAGTCCTCCATAAAAACGGGATCATGCGCGCGGCACATGATCCCGTTTTGTTATTTTTTCACGACTTCTTCGAAAAATTGTTCGATGTTTTCTTTTGGCTGTGCACCGACCCAACGTGCAATTTCCTGGCCATCTTCATAATGGACCAATGTCGGTGTGGCCTCAAGCGCATAATCCGCCCAGCCTTGTTCGTACTCGAGCAAATTGTACTGGAGCACGTCGATATCTTTCTCTTCAGCGACCGGCATTAAAACAGGGGTCGTTTCCTGGCAAAACTGGCAAGTCGGGCTATAGAAATAAACCGTTGTTGGTTCGCCGCTTTGGATCTGTTCGTTCACTTCCTCAGGCAAGACGATGTTCTGGTAATTTTCATCATCGAGCTGATCGATGGTTGCCGGATTTAAATCGTCTGTATCGTAAGGGTTGTTTGCCATTTTTTCGCTTTGCGATTGATTCGTTAAAAAGACGATCAAGGCAAAGATGGCGAGAACCACACCTGCGATAATCAGCAGCTTTTTCATTTTATTGTTCCTCCTTTAATGATTTCCACAAATAGACGCTCGTTCCTGCAATCAACACAAATGCGACGAGTGCAAGAAACGGGATCGTGATGAACCCGAGATAATTGATGTATTCCCCTGTACACGGCACTTGTCCGCATGACGGTGCGGAATCCGACAGAAACTTGAGTTTTTGTATACCATAATGATACAGCGAAACAGCACCGCCGACAACGGATAGAGCGAGCGTCGTCAATGCGATGCGCGGATTTTTCTGTATATAGGCGATGCCGATGATAATGATGAGAGGATACATGAAGATGCGCTGCACCCAGCAGAGCTCACATGGGAGATAGCCCCGGATTTGGGAAAAATAAAGCGAGCCAAGTGTCGCAATCAGGGACACACCCCACATAAACAGCAAACTGTTTTCTTGACGCTTCGTCATCTAGCGACCCTCTTTTCCGAAATGGTTTCCTTTTGAAGTATAATTCTTCCGCACGTACAAGTAAAATAATATCAACAACCGTCTCGATGGGCTATAATTAACTTTGAAACTTTTATGAAGGAGAGCGGTAACGTGGCAGAACAATTCGATTTATCCCATTTTGAAAAAAGCATGATCATCCGCGAGATGACTTATGCTGACATACCTGCCATTTTGGAAATGCAACAGCTTTGCTTTCCGGGAATGGATCCTTGGAAAGAAGAGCAGCTGCGAAGCCATTTAGGCGTTTTTGGGCAAGGCCAGATTATCGCAGAACTCGACGGCACAGTGATCGGTTCCTGCTCCAGTCTTTTGATTAATTTTGATGAATACGATGACCGCCATACATGGGACGACGTCACAGACGGCGGTTATATTACAAATCATAACCAAGACGGCTATAATATGTACGGCATCGAAGTGATGGTGCATCCGGAGTACCGCCGCATGCAAGTCGGGCAGCGCCTCTATGAAGCACGCAAAGAACTCGCGCGCGAACTGAACTTGAAGTCGATTATCATCGGCGGGCGCATTCCGAACTACCACAAGCATGCAGACGAAATGTCTCCGCGCGAATACGTCGATGCGGTGTCACGCCATAAAATTTATGATCCGGTACTGACGTTCCAGTTGATGAACGGCTTCCAGCTCATGCGCATCAACCCGGGGTATTTGCAGGACGACACAGCATCCGGAAAATACGCAACACTTATGGAATGGAACAATGTCGACTATAAGCCGATATCGAAACGCCATTTCAAAACCAGTCTGCCGGTGCGGATTTGCGTCGTCCAATATTTGATGCGTGCAATCAGTTCGTTCGACGATTTGGCGAACCAAGTCGAGTACTTCGTCGACGTCGCTTCCGATGCGCATTCTGATTTTGTCGTGTTCCCGGAAATCTTCACGTCGCAATTGATGTCGTTCTTGAATGAACCATCCCCGAGCCAGGCAGTCCGCAAATTGACGGAGTTCACACCGCAATACATCGAGCTCTTCACGGACCTCGCTGTACGCTATAACGTCAACATCATCGGCGGCTCCCATTTCGTTAAGGAAGAAGACGACGAAATCTACAACATCGCCTATTTGTTCCGCCGCGACGGCTCGATCGACAAGCAATACAAAATTCACATCACGCCGAACGAACGCAAATGGTGGGGCATTTCCGCCGGCGATTCGGTGCGTGTATTCGATACGGATTGCGGCAAGATTGCCATCCAAATCTGCTACGACATCGAGTTCCCGGAACTTGCCCGCATCGCGACCGATATGGGTGCCAACATTATCTTCACGCCGTTTTGTACGGAAGACCGACAAGGCTATTTGCGCGTCCGCTACTGCGCACAGGCCCGTGCGGTCGAGAACCAGATCTACACGGTCATTTCCGGAACGGTCGGAAACTTGCCGCAAACAGAAAACATGGATATCCAGTACGCGCAATCTGGAATTTTTGCGCCGTCTGATTTTGAATTCGCACGCGATGGCATCGTCGGGGAAACCAACCCGAACTTAGAGATGGTGCTGATCGGTGATGTCGACTTGGAAATTCTCAGACGCCAGCGCCAAGACGGCACCGTCAAGCAATTGAAGGACCGCCGCCATGACGTCTACCGCGTCGAATACAAAAAAGATTAACTGCAGCCGCTCCGAATGGGGGCGGCTTTTTGATGGGGAATTTGGTAAACTAAAAGTAATAGGAGGGATGAACCATGACATGGAAGCAAAGAATACAAAAATGGCTCAGCTATGAACAATTGGACGTCAAAATGAAAGAGCAATTGCAAGTGCTGGCGCAAGACGAAAAGCTTGCAGAAGATGCGTTTTATCAAGATTTGGTGTTCGGCACTGGCGGCATGCGCGGGGAAATCGGACCGGGCACGAACCGCATGAACGTCTACACGGTGCGAAAAGCATCGAAAGGCATCGCCGATTACATTGAAAGCTTTGGTGAGGACGCGATGGCACGCGGTGTAGCGGTCGCTTTCGATAATCGGCATATGTCACCGGAATTTGCAGAAGAAACGGCGCGGACGTTCGCGGCTTCAGGGATTCGGGCTTATGTCTACGAGTCAACGCGGACATCGCCGCAATTGTCGTTCACCGTGCGTGAGCTGAACGCCTTTATGGGCATTGTCATCACGGCAAGCCACAACCCGGCTGAGTACAACGGTTACAAAGTATACGGAGAAGATGGCGCACAGTTGAACATAGAGGCAGCAGACCGTGTCATCGAATTTGTCAGCCGTGTTGAAGACGAACTGACGATCGATAATGAACGTTACGATTCGTCGCTGCTCGATATTTTGGGAGAAGACTTGGACCGTGCGTATATCGACCAGGTATTGACGGTGCAAGAAGCCAGCGTCCAGCCGATCAGTGTGGTATTTACGCCGCTGCATGGTGCATCCGGTGCGACGGTGCGCCGCATGTTAGATGACGCGGGCTATACCGGCGTCCATTACGTAGAAGAGCAGATGGCACCGGACGGAGATTTTCCGACAGTCGAGTCGCCGAACCCGGAAGAACCGGCTGCGTTCGATCTTGCCCGCAAATATGGGGAACAACATGCATCGGATATACTGATTGCAATCGACCCGGATGGTGACCGCGTCGGAGTCGCTGTTTGGACCGGAACGCAATACGAATTGCTGACGGGCAACCAAACCGGTGGCATCTTGCTCGAATACTTGTTGAGCCAGAAAAAAGAGAAAGGCGAATTGCCGGAGAACGGCCGTATTTTCAAAACCATCGTCACCTCTGGATTTGGCGAAGCGGTCGCAAAAAGCTACGGAGTCGAAAGCGAAGACGTCTTGACGGGCTTTAAATTCATCGGTGAAAAACTAAGAGAAAACGACAAGCAGCATGAATTCACGTTCCTGTTCGGCTATGAGGAAAGTTACGGTTATTTAATCAGTGACTTTGCGCGCGACAAAGATGCCAATCAGGCGACATTGCTGCTTGTTGAAGCCGCGGCTTACTATAAGAAGCGGGGCAAAAACTTATACGCTGTATTGAATGAGCTTTACGAACGCCACGGGTTTTACCGGGAGCTGCTCGTTTCTGTGACGAAAAAAGGCATCGAAGGGGCACGGGACATCACGCGGCTTCTTGACGGCTTGCGCGATCAGCCGCCGCAATCCATTGCCGGCATTGCGGTTGAAAAAATCGAAGACTATGAAAGTCGGACCCGCACCGTGGTCGCTGTCGGCACGAGCGAAGCGATCGTATTGCCGCGTTCGAACGTCTTGAAATATTTTCTCCAAGACGGCTCGTGGGTATGCGTGCGGCCGAGTGGCACCGAACCGAAAGTGAAATATTATTTCGGCGTCAAAGCAAACACTCAGCAAGAAAGCGACGAAAAGCTCGAATTGTTGAAAGAGGCATTTCTCGATCTTGTTTCGAACCGCTAAAAAGCTCCCCTTTGCGGGAGCTTTTTCATTCGAAAGGATGAGGCTGCAGGCCGATTCTTATGTATACAATAGTAAGTAGGAGGGATCAGCCAATGATGCCCGAACAGCATTCTGAAGTTGTATTGCTAAAAGAGATTGCAGAGCTATTGAATGAAGAGACGAGCATGGAGCGCATGCTGAATGGTGCGATCGAAAAACTATTGGACAACTCCAATTTTGAAACCGCCTGGATTTTCTTCATCGACGAAAACGGCAAGCATCAACTCGTAGCACAAGCCCATTTGCCGGATGCACTGGCGGAACGGGATTGCCGGCATCTGACAAAAGGCGGCTGTTGGTGTGTTAAACGCTACAATGATGGCGATCTCGAGAAGGCGTCGAATATTATCGCCTGTCAGCGCATTGAGAACGCCAAAGCGGAAAATGGCAAAATCGGCAGTATTTCCCATCACGCAACTGTTCCTTTACAGTCAGGGCAAGAGAAGTTCGGATTGCTCAACATCGCAGCGGCCGATACAGTAAGCTTTTCAAAAGATGAACTGGCATTGCTCGAGTCGGTCGCTTTTCAGATTGGTTCCGCCATCAAGCGCATCGTGTTAGTGAAGCAAGAGCAGGAACTGGCGTTGGTCAAAGAGCGCAACCGGCTGGCGAGGGATTTGCACGACTCGGTCAACCAATTGCTGTTTTCGGTCACATTGACGGCAAGGGGCGGCATCGAAATGGCGGAAGATGACGCGGTGAAAAGTACATTCCGCGACATTCAGCACCTTAGCCAGGAAGCGCTCAATGAAATGAGGGCTTTGATTTGGCAGCTGCGGCCAAAAGGGCTTGAGAGTGGGTTGCTCGATGCCATCAGAGCTTACGGCGAAATGCTCGGACTGTCGATGGACACAAAAGTGGCCGGCGTCATTCAATTACCGTCCCGCACCGAAGAGACGCTGTTCCGGATTGCGCAAGAAGCGCTCAATAATATTCGCAAGCACGCAGACGTCAGCTCCGCACAATTGTATGTCACGATTACTTCTACAGATGTCTTGATGGTCATCAAAGATGAAGGGCGCGGCTTTGCGCCAAGCCGCGGTACGATTCCGTCCATCGGCATACAAAGCATACGCGACCGGGCACAAGCGGAAGGCGGCACGGCCGATTGGTCGAGCGGCATCGGCAAAGGAACGGAAATTCTTGTACGGATTCCGTATTAAAGGAGTGGCAAGATGAAAGTATTGATTGCGGACGATCATCACGTAGTAAGAAGAGGGTTATTATTTTTCCTTAAGACCCAAAAAGATATTGAGGTCGTCGGCGAAGCGGCTAACGGGGCGGAAGCTGTCTTGATGGCAGGCGAGCTGCAGCCGGACATCGTCTTGATGGATCTGGTCATGCCCGAAATGGACGGCATCCAGGCGACGCGGAAAATTAAAGAAGCACATCCACACATCATCATCTTGATGCTCACGAGCTTTTCAGACAGGGATCATATTGTCCCGGCGATTGAAGCGGGAGCCGCGGGGTATCAATTGAAAGACATCGAGCCGGATGAATTGGTGGACTCGCTGCGCAGTTTGATGCGCGGTGAAAACACGCTTCACCCAAAAGCGTCATCGGAATTGGCGAAAGCGCCGGAAGATCCGCTGCCTCACGTTCTTCACCCGCTGACGCCAAGAGAAGCGGAAGTTCTAGCTGAACTGACGAAAGGCAAAAGCAACAGGGAAGTAGCATCGGCTCTTTTCGTCACAGAAAAAACGGTCAAAACTCATATTTCCAATATTTTCATCAAACTCGAGGTCCAGGACCGGACGCAAGCTGCGCTTTATGCAGTGAAGCACGGCTTGACGGAAGCGGCTAATTGAACGGAACGTAAAAAACGGCCGAACAAGGAAAGTTCCTTGTTCGGCCGTTTTTTTATCTTTTTTTAGCTGGACGGCTGCGCAATTCCTTGCTGCGCTGTTTCCATACCATGCGTTCCGCCTGTTGTTTGGCGAGGTTGCTTTTTCGTTCGATATATTCCAGTTCACGCAGTAACTTCAAATAGCTCATGTAACGGTCTTTCGGCAATTCGCCGGACGCGAGAGCAGATTGGATGCGACAGCCCGGTTCTTTTTGGTGGCTGCAATCGCGAAAACGGCATTCGGCTGCAAAGCTTGCGACGTCCTGGAAGCTTGCGTCAAGGCCGTCTGCGGAATCGCCGAGCTGGAATTCGCGCATGCCTGGTGTATCGATCAAAAGACCGCCGCTTGGAAGGAGCAACAGTTCGCGGTGTGTCGTTGTGTGCCGGCCTTTGCTGTCGTCTTCGCGGATATCCTGGACTGCCATCGTGTCGCTGTTGGTCAGCGCGTTGATGAGTGAGGACTTTCCGACGCCCGACGAACCAAGGAGAGCCCCGGTTTTGCCTTCAGTTAAATAGCGCAGAAACGCATCCATCCCGGCATCGGTAACAGCTGAGACGGCAAAAGCGTCGACACCGAATGAGGTGGTGTCGACTTGCTCTAAGAAAACAGCAGGGTCGTCGCATTGATCGCTTTTCGTTAACACGACGACCGGCATGGCACCGGAATCCCAAGCAGCAATCAAATAGCGCTCGAGCCGGCGGACATTAAAGTCATGGTTGAGCGACATGACGAGAAAGATATAATCGATGTTGACGGCAATCGTCTGCAGTTCCGACGTCTCGCCGTTTGCTTTGCGGGTGAAGCGCGAGCTGCGGGGCAGAAGCTTGTGGATGATGCCTTTGTCTTCTCCCGGCATTTGTTCGAGTGCGACCCAATCACCGACGCTTGGATACTCGCCCGTATCGTGTGTGTGGCGGAAATTTCCTGATAAGGTGATGAGCCATTCCCCTTGTTCGGTGATGGCGCGGTAGCTGCTTTTGTGTTCCGAAATGATGCGTCCCGGGGTTGTGTGTTCGGGCAATGCCTGTTCGAATCGTTCATTCCATCCGTATTGTTTAATAATTGACAATGTAACTTCCTCCTGAAAAATGCATAATAAAAACCATGGCTGCAATAACTGTGCCATGGTCTCTGCGCATAGGGAAGAAGCGTATCGTCAGCGATACACAGAGGGAGACACATTGGGCATAGCTAGTGCGTTGCGGGTTGCACGAACTGAAATAGTCACCATAATGCCTCACCTCTTTCCATTAATTAAGGTAATGATAAGTGGAAATGAAGAAAAGGTCATTTTTTTTTAAGACTAATTCGACAACGGGACGGAATCGGCAAAGTGCATGTTTCAGAATCTCATCAAACCGGTATAAAAGAAGGTATTGGTGCCAGCCAGAAAGAACAAGCTGGCGTTTGCCTTAAACGGAATAGGGGAACAGGAAAATAGATAGAATTTTTTAAGGAGGAAAGGGAAGTTATGAAAAAGATCTTTTATAATTTGCGGGAAAAATTATGGGTCACGCCGGCTCTCTATAGCTTCCTTGCCATCATATTATCAATAGCATTTTTTTATGTGGATTTGATAGTCGTTCAGCAATATCGTGAATTTATTCCGGATATTCTATTAACTAATGTACAATTGGCCCAAACGATTATGGGCGCGCTCGCGGGGGCACTTTTGACGATGACCACCTTTACGTTTTCAACGATTTTGGTCGTGCTGACGATGTACTCGTCCCAATTTTCACCGAGAACATTGAAGAATTTTGTCCATGACCGCCTGACATGGCGAGTGTTGGGTGTATTTCTTGGCGGGTTCATCTATAATACTTTGTCTCTGTTGTTTATGCGCGACGCTCTTTATACGCACGATGTCATCTCTACATTTATCGGTATTGTTATCGCATTTCTCTGTTTAGCGACTTTTGCCTATTTTATCCATCATATCGCCACGAATGTTCAAGTGGAGAATTTGATTGAGGAATTGGAAGAAGATACCGAGCGGATCATCGACTCCTACAGCGAAAAGCAGGAGGATATGGACATGAACATCGAATCAGAATGGAAACCGGATGGCTTCACAGAAACCATTGCGGCGAACAACGATGGATATATCCAGTTTCTGTATTTCGATAAGTTAACGGACTATGCTTCAAAGCATAATTTAGAAGTTGAAGTTTTACATGGCATCGGCTCCTATGTTCATGAAAGCACGGATTTGTTCACTGTTTACCAAGCCCAACAAGAAGACATTGATCTTCATCAGTTCGTTACGATCGGGACGGAGCGGACGACTGATCAGGATCTCGATTTTGCCATTCAAAAAATGGTGGAAGTGGCGCTTCGGGCTATTTCTCCAGGTATTAATGATCCGAATACAGCTAACGGCATCATCATCCGTATCGGTCGGCTGCTCGGTAAATTAAGCCATCTGGAGACTGGGGTTATTACGACTAGGGACAAAGAGAAGAAGAATAGAGTCCGTTATCCATTCTTTACTTTTTCTAACTTTCTCTATCTTACATTCCATCAATTGATTCATTACGGAAAAGAAGATGTATCGGTCGTGGCGGCAATCTTTGAATCATTGGCCAACACCGCGCAATTATCGAATGCGGCACATTATGATGCCATCTGGGAAATGCAATTGCATGTGCTTGAACATTTGGAGGGTGCTCTGTTCAGGCGTTTGGACCGGCGCTATATTCAGGAGAAATTGGATGCGCTGGCAACAGTTATGGATCGCCGGCCTGTCTTGCTGAGTGACTATCAACTTGACTCAAAAGGATAAAGGAGGGGCTTATGCAAAACCAGCAGCTTTTTGAAGGCATCGATGTTTTACGGACGCTATCCATCACTGAATTTTTCTTATTTTTCCTATATTTGTTTTTAATATTGATTGGAAAATGGATCGCTCAATTAATACTGAAGCGAGTCATAGCGCATGAAGGTTATCAGGAAAGGGTTTATCCGATACTCGAGGATATTCTGAATTGGATCGCTTTTTACGGCAGTATCCTGTTGTTCCTGTTTTATTTCTGGCAAGAAGACTGGCTTACGACACCTTTCTACGAAACGGAAGGCGTCGGCGTCTCGATTCTGCTCATTGTAGTGGCTATCATGATCGTCACATTTTCGAGCCGTGTCATCAAAGCATTCAATAATTTTGTCATGCCGCATGTCTATGGTCAGTTTGACGTCGAAACAGGCACGAGCTATACGATCAACCGGCTGATTTACTACGTGGTGATGTTTTTAGCGCTTGCTGTCAGCTTTACGCTTGTCGGACTGGATCTGCGGGCGGTTGGTGTCATCTTTAGTGTGCTCGGCATCGGGATCGGGTTTGGTGTCCGCAATATTGCCGCCAACTTTGTTTCAGGCATCATCATTTTATTCGAGCGGCCGATGGAAGTGGGCGAAATGGTCGAAATCGACAAGAAAATTGGGCGCATCACCAAAATCAAATTGCGCTCGACAATCGTCGAGACTTTAAAAGATGGAACGCTTGTCGTGCCGAATCAGTATTTTATTGAACAGATTGTCAAAAACCGTTCGGGGGCAAGGCTGTTTGCTCGCGTCATAGTCAGCGTCGAATATGGCTGCGATACGGAACTGGTGGCAAATTTGCTTGTGCAGGCTGCGGAACGGGAAGTTGTACGAATGGAAGGCGTCCCGGGTGAGAAACCGGACGCCCAGTTTATTGATTTCAGGAATTCTTCGATGGATTTCCAAGTGGAAGCCCGCGTCACCAATGTCGAAATGAAGGACCAGCTGGAAAGCCGGATCCGCCACAGCATCGCAGAATTATTTGTTGAACATGGGATTCGGCTGGCTTCATTGCCCGGTGAGCGCTACCAATAAAATAGACAAAAAAACGCCTCACCTTTCGCGGGTGAGGCGTTTTTGGATTGTTCACTGTTGAGTTCTGCTGAATTCCCCGCCATTTGCTTCGACGCGGCGTGCCAATGAATCGTGCATTTCAAAAATACGGCCACTCGTAAATTCGATCATTTCCCCGTTACGGAAATAATAGGCGACCGACTCGATTGAAGTGGCACCGTCCTCACTAGCAAGACGCTCTTCGATTCGTTCAAATTCATCCCAACTATAAGTGGAAGAGTTGAAAGTGAATGGAGGATTGTACGTAAAGCTGTCCTGTCCTGTGTTATGTAATAGTAATCCCCTAGTGAAAAAGCGATTGCCACAAACCCGGTGATGCCAATCATTCCAGACAATGCCCAGGATTTTAGTGGCTGTTCAATTAATGCTGGGATGAACAGAGCAATCGCCAATAGGAGCATTCCTGCACTGCCCAACAGCAGTGACCAAAACGAAGTGCCGACGATTTCTGCATCCGGCGTGATGGAAATAACTTTCGCCGGATAAAAGACTGTGGCCGGAACAAAAACAGCAGAAATGAGTAAAATGACGCCGAACGTAACCAAGATAATTTTTTTCTGATCGTAAAAATCAACCATCTTCATCCTCCTCCACCGAATAATCCGGTTCTATATGTACGAGGACGACGCAGTTCGGTTTCACTTTTTGGATTTTTCTTTCAATTTCCTCGGTGATCCAATGGCTTTCGACGACGTTTAAATGAGGCGCAACGCTCACCGTCAAGTCGATGAACATGACATTGCCATGCATGCGGCCTTTGAAATCACGCAAATTCAACACTCCCGGAACACGCCGTATCAACACGGAAAGAGATTCGACGGATTCCTCGTCAAAAGCATCGGTCAAGGTCATTACCGATTCGCGGAAAATATCCAGTGCGGTTTTGATGATGATGAGCCCGACGAGAAACGCCGTAACCGAATCGATCCATGCAGCGCCGAAAATGGCGCCGATAATCCCGATTCCTGCCCCGATGCTGACGAGGGCATCGGAACGGTTGTCGTAGGCAGCTGCGCGCACAGCAGAGCTTTTGATTTCTTGGCTTAATTTCAAGTTGTAGCGGTAAACACCGTACATGATGATTGCCGAGAAAAAAGCGACGACCGCTGTCAATGGGGAAGGCGGTTCCAGCCCTGGGTTGAATACGCTTCTGACTGCGTTCAATAAAACTTGCAGCCCAATGACCGCCATGATGAACGAAGCGAGTAAGGAAGCGATCGTTTCCGCTTTTAGATGGCCATAATGATGATTTTCATCTGGCGGCTTTTGGGAAATCCGCAAGCCGATCAGGACCGCCACGGAAGCTACAATATCAGTGACATTGTTAAGGCCATCCGCTTTGAGCGCTTCCGATCCACCCCAATAGCCGACGCCGAGCTTGATGGTACTTAAAAACAAGTAGGCACCAATGCTGAGCCAAGCCCCTTTTTCACCTTTTCGTAAGTTTGCATATAAATCCATTGCAGTTCATCTCCAGTTGTGAAATGTGGTGAAACGGAAACGGCCCTCCATAAAGAGGACCATTTTTATATTATTATGCTAAAGAGAGTTTGCAGGAAGGTGTTTTTTTGCTTCCAAATAAAGGATATGATGGCCGTCGACTTCCTTGATGTGGAATTCATAGCCCTGTTCTATGATTTTTTGGCCCTCAATGGCATCAAAATGCTTATCCATAAACCAGCCTCCGATAGTATCGATGTCCTCTTCATCAATGTCAATTCCAAGAATTTTATTGACGCTATCGAGCAATAGTTTGGCGTTGAAAATATAATGATCTTCTCCGAGCTTCTGGACATCTGGTGCTTCGTCGATATCAAACTCATCTTGAATGTCGCCGACAATTTCCTCCAGGATGTCTTCAATCGTTACAAGCCCCGCGGTGCCGCCGTATTCATCGCGGAGTATCGCCATATGAATCCTTTCGCGCTGTATTTTCAGCAACAGCTCGCTGACGGGCATCGTTTCTATCACTTGGATGACCGGTTGGGTGAAGTCTGAAACCGGAGAATCCCCAGTTTCCGGATTTTTCACGTACGCGCTCAATAAATGCTTCATGTTGACGATGCCTAAGACATGATCTTTGTCGCCTTCCGTAATCGGATAGCGGGTGAATTGTTCAATGCCAGGCATGGCAAATACTTCACTTAAAGTGACATCGTGATCGATCGTGCTCATTTCCATGCGCGGCACCATGATTTCCTTAGCGATGCGTTCATCGAATTCAAAGATGCGATTGACGTAATCGTATTCGGAAGGGTTGATCTCACCACTTTTCAAACTGTCGGACAACAGCAATTTCAACTCTTCTTCAGTATGGCCCATTTCACTGCGCGACAGCTTTTTAATGCCGAACAATCCGGAGAAAATTCGCGCGATGCCGCTGAACAGCAGGATAAACGGGTACAACAGCCTGTATGAATAGATGAGTGGAGAAGCGAGCGTTAGTATGACTTGTTCCGGATTGCGGATGGCGATCGTTTTTGGGACCAATTCACCGACCACTACAAGCGCTATCGCTACTGACAGGAAGGCGGTCAAAAATGCCGCCCATTCAGCGAGTGCAGTGGACAATCCTGAATCTACCGTCAGCGGAGTGATCAATTGCTCAACGACAGCATGGCCCATCCAACCGAGACCAAGCACCGATAAAGCGATGCCGACTTGGCAGGCGAATAAATACTCGTCGACATGCTCGACCACCTTTAAAGCGGCGGCGGTTTTTTTATTGTTTTGTTCAAGTGAATCGGGGAGGCGCGATTTTCGGATATTGACAATCGCGTACTCGCAAGCGGAGAAGAATGCGGTGGAACCAATCAAGACGGCAAAAGCCGCCACTCGTAGGGGAATATCCAAATGAATCCTTTGCGCCGGTTCCGAAATGGAAGAAACGCAAAGTTTGCACCTCCTGGAAATGAAAGAATGGTTATATAAAGAAAAAACTGCGGCTTCCATGTATCAATATTACGCAAACCAGCTGGGCTTTCCCGCAGGAGTCCCCGCCGTTTTGCTCCATATCTTATATTCGACCAATGAATTAAATAAGCTAGTTATATTTCTAAGAATCATTTTAAGAGCATGTGTAAAGTTTTTCTAAACACTAATTTTTTTAATCAACAGGGTACCGTTACTCAAAAGTATACCACCAAAAAGACTAAGTATTCAGTGAAAATAATTTACACCGATTTAATATTGAATCATATAAGCAAACCATTATGATGGAAAGGAAGCAAAAAAAGGAGAGATGAATGTTGAAACGAAAAGAACGCTGGATTGAAATCTTGAAAGCCTCGACCAAGCTCGGCTTGACGTCGTTTGGCGGACCAGCTGCCCATATCGGCTATTTCCGGGATGAGTATGTACATAGAAGAAAATGGCTCGACGATAAAGCGTATGCGGACTTGGTGGCATTATGCCAATTCCTGCCTGGTCCGGCAAGTTCACAAGTCGGCATCTCGATCGGCATGATGCGCGGCGGCATTATGGGCGGCTTTTTGTCCTGGCTCGGCTTTACCATGCCGTCGGTCATCGCTTTGATGATTTTTGCGATGCTCATCACGAGCGGCTCCGTCGATATCGCGTGGCTACAAGGATTGAAAATTGTCGCGGTCGCGGTAGTCGCCCATGCCTTGCTCGGAATGGGAAAATCGTTGACGCCGGATATGCAGCGGCTGATGATTGCGCTCGGTGCAGCGATCGTCATTTTATTGGTGCCGACCGCATGGGCGCAAATTGTCGTTATCCTATTAACAGGAGTAATCGGATTTTTCCTGTATAGAAGAGAACAGGCTCCGGAAGCGGTGAAGCTCGTCTTGACCTTCGGCAAAAAGACCGGTCTCGCCGCGTGGGGAATTTTTGGGGTCTTGCTGGTAGGGTTGCCGCTACTCCGTCCATTTGTTGAATCGAGCGCGTTTGCGATTTTTGATATTTTCTACCGCGTCGGAGCAATCGTCTTTGGCGGCGGCCATGTCGTCTTGCCGATGCTCGAGCGGGAAGTGGTGCCGGAATGGATGACTGCTGATGCCTTTATTGCAGGATACGGGGCGGCACAAGCCGTACCGGGTCCATTATTTACATTGTCCGCTTACTTGGGACAATTGATGAATGGTGCGGGCGGCGTGTTAATCGCTGTCATCGCAATGTTTTTGCCGTCATTTCTCCTCGTCATCGGAACTTTGCCTTTTTGGAGCGTCATCCGCACGAAGCCTTGGCTTCAAGCGGCATTAAAAGGCATCAATGCGGGCGTCGTCGGCATTTTGCTTGCCGCACTTTACGATCCAGTCTTTACTTCCGCAATCCGCGGACCAATCGATTTTGCCATTGCGGTTGCCGCCTTCGGAATGTTAGTCTATTTGAAACTGGCTCCGTGGATTGTCGTTGTGATTACAGCACTCCTCGGTGCGCTGGCTTATGCTCTATAGAAATGGAGAGGTGAGATTTGGAAACTACGGTGCAAAAAGACCGACAAGATCCGCTGGCTAGATTCAAAGAAGAGTTTTTCGTAGAACAAGGAACGATCTATATGGATGGGAATTCGCTCGGCCTGATGTCGAAGCGGGCAGAAAAAAAGCTTGTTGCGCTTATGAATAGCTGGAAGCAGTTCGGTATTGAAGGGTGGACGGAAGGCGAAGATCCGTGGTTTACGCTGGCAGAAAAACTCAGCGAAAAAGCCGCACCATTGTTCGGAGCGAAAGCGCATGAAGTGATGGTGACCGGATCGATCACCTCCAATATCCACCAGATGCTTGCGACGGTCTACGCGCCGACGGATGAGCGCTATGTCATTGTCGTCGATGAGTTGAACTTTCCGTCGGATATTTACGCAGTGGAAAGCCACCTGCGTCTGCGGGGGCTGGATCCCGAACAGGCGATGCGCAAAGTGAAAAGCCGCGACGGCTACACGCTCGAGCTGGAAGATGTTTTGGCGGAGCTAAAAGAGGATGTGGCAGTATTGCTATTGCCGTCTGTACTCTATAGAAGCGGGCAATTGCTGCCGCTCCATGAAATTACAGTGGCCGCACACGAAAAAGGTATCATAGCAGGATTCGACCTGGCACATTCAGCAGGGGCGATGAAACATTCCTTGCATACGGACGGAGTGGATTTCGCGGTTTGGTGCCATTACAAATACATGAATTCAGGACCGGGCGGAACGGGCGGCTTGTATTTGCACGAACGCCATCACGGCTTGAATCCAGGGATCGCCGGATGGTTCGGTTCGGATAAAGCGAAGCAATTCGATATGGATCACAGTTTTACAAAAGCTGAAGGGGCAGGGGCATACCAGGTGGGCACACCGAATATTTTCAGCATGGCACCGTTGATCGGCAGCCTGGAATTATTCGAAGAAGCGGGCATTACAGAAATCCGCAAGAAATCACTGGCATTGACTGGCGACCTTCGCGAAAAGATTGCCTCTCGCGTACCGTCCCTTATTGACGTTACACCGAAGCAAGACGAACAGCGAGGCGGCCATATTGCGCTTGCACATCCGGAAGCTGCACGCATCTGCAAGGCGCTGAAAAAAGCGGGCATCGTGCCGGATTTCCGGGCTCCAGACATTATCCGCCTAGCACCTGTCGCGTTTTATATAAGTTTTGAAGATGTGGAAAAAGTCGTTCAGGCACTCGAAGACATAATCGATAATGAGCGCTATAAAGAATTCAGCAACGAACGAAATGTGGTGGCGTAATGGCGAAAACGATCATCGACATTTCCATGCCGCTCGATGCCACAACACCTGAATGGCCGGGCGATACGCCGTTTTCTTACCGTTTATCTGTCACGAAACAGCAGAGCGGTTCTGTGAATATCGGCGAACTTCAGACAAGCACCCATATCGGCACGCATATCGACGCGCCTTTCCATTACGATGAGGACGGGATGAAGACCGATGAATTGCCGCTCGCCGTTTATTTGACAACCGCCCAAGTGATGGATGTAACAGGTCCTGAGCAGGTGCGAGTAACTGATCTGGATAAGCTCAAAGAGGGAGTCGAAGCGGTGCTGTTGAAGACCGCAGCATGGCAAGACCGCAGCGTTTTCCCGAAAATTTGGCCGATATTCGACCCGGCCATTGCCGAGTGGCTGGAAGTGAACGGCATCCGCCTGCTCGGTGTTGACGTGCCCTCTGTCGACCCCGAGACGAGCAAGGATTTGCCGATGCACCATGCCATGAACCGGCACGGGCGTTTCATTTTGGAAGGCATCGTGTTGGATGATGTAACGCCAGGCGTCTATCAATTGGCGGCGCTGCCTTTGAAAATCCGCGGTGGGGAAGGAAGCCCGGTGCGCGCGGTGCTCTATAAATAACAAAAAACATACTAAGATT
>NZ_JAGGPW010000030.1 GCF_018613655.1 Planococcus sp. ISL-109 | reverse complement strand
AATATAGATAATCCTCTAATATGATAATTTACATGCTACTTATAATGAATAACCACTTTATTTCCGAGACATTTATAGAAGTCTGGATGCTTACTTATACTAACTGCTTTGAAGCCAAGTCATACGTATGAAAATATCATAGGTAGATAAAGTCCATTTCTTTCTTTTTAAACTCCATCTAAACTTTCTTCATTTACGAAAAACCCTACAAAATCTCGACCAAACTTTGAAATTTCAAATCTTTCTTTCGACTTAATTTTTGGTTCCTTTAAACGTGGCAAATTTGCATTTTTCTTACCCACTTTCTCCAAATATATATTTATATCTTTAATTGACTTAGCTATTACTTCGAGATCATCTGCAATGTTTAGATCGAGTTTGGTCGTCAATAAACCTATTCTAAATAAATTTCTCCGCACAGCCTCATATTGTTCTTGAGTTATGCCATGTCTGTCCATTATGCCAGTGTACGAGTCTCTTGAAGATTGATCAAAAGCATACTTTGCATCATGCATTAGTTTTAAAACTCCAATATCCACTAATCTTAAACTTTTTAAAACATCATAATAAGTTAATACAAAGTCATCTGATACTTGGTCATGTCCAGAAATATAGACCAAACCATTTACCATATACTTAATTTTTTCTTCTTGTTGTTCATCCGATACTGCAACAAGTACATGTTTGAATTGATCATCAAAATGATCTTTTTGTTCTTGATTTTTGGTTTCAAGATTCACTCTAATTTCTTCCATTCTAAGATTTAATTCGCTATAAAGTCTATTCATGTTTTTTTCATGCTGGTTACGTTTAAAGTTTTGATACATACCTGAAGCTCCAGGAACAAAAGAGGCTGCAGTGTCTACTATTAAATCGCCTGCAGCACTCGCAACGGATTGTTTCACTATTTCAGCACCTGCTTCACTTCCTACATTTAGAAAACTATCAATAAACATTTCCTTCCCAGCATCTTTAATATCTTTCTTTCTATCTTCTCTCAACGTTCTTCATCTCCTTATCACATATAAATATATATCTTCCTCTATTAATATAACGAAAGAAAAAATGGATGCTTCAAATACTTGAATGTATTTTGGTATTTATAGAACCCACCACGCCTCTTCACAATGCGGACCACGGTGGGTCGTTTTGTTTTATCATCTTTGCATTCCGCATGAATTTAGAAATCAGAAAGAACTGGTAAGTCTAGATTTTTTTGCATTTGCACTTAACTATTATATAATATAAGTATAAATGCAAAAAGGAGTGTTATAGATGCCGTATAAAACTCAACTCCTCGACTTGATCAAGCAGCAGGATGGCCTCGTCTTGACACGAGATGCTGAAGCCGCGGGAATTCCCCGTTATTATCTAACGGTATTGGCCCGAGAAGGCATGATTGAGCGCGTCAGTCACGGTATTTACGTGACCCCTGACACATTGGCAGACGATCTGTATATACTGCAGGCTCGGAGCCCGCAATTGATCTTTTCTCACGAAACGGCGCTGTATCTGCATGACTTAACGGACAGGGATCCTATTACTTATTCCGTTACCGTACCACTGGGCTATCACAGTCAGCTTCTCACTGACAACAGCGTACAGGTCTATTCAGTAAAAAAAGAATGGCATGAGCTTGGCGTAACCGAAACCACTACAATCCATGGCCGGCCAATTCGACTTTACGATGCTGAACGGACTCTTTGTGACCTGTTCAGACAGCGGAACAAAGTGGATGCCGACCTATTGAACGACAGCATGAAGTGTTACTTAGCGCGGAAAGAGAAGAATATTCCGCAGCTGCTTCGTTATGCGGAACAGTTCCGGGTCTCTTCGCCAATCCGCCAATACGTGGAGATTCTGCTGTGAAGAGCTCGCGCCAAGTGAAAGACCTCATTAAAAATATGTCCAAACAAAAAGGAATCAATGCACAACTGCTTCTTCGAAATTATCTATTCGAACGTTTGCTTGAGCGAATTGCCTATTCGGATTTCAATCAGCACTTTGTGCTAAAAGGCGGTGTCCTCGTGGCTTCCCTAATCGGGGTAGATTTGCGTTCCACCATGGACATGGATGCAACCATCCAAGGGTACCCCATGAACCGGGAAGCCATTGAAAAAGCATTCCTGGATATCGTGGCCATCCCCCTTGAAGACGATGTCACCTTAAGTTTAGAAAAAGTGGAACCGATTCGGGATGAGGCGGAGTATAATGGCTTCCGCTTGTCCATACTTGCACAAATGGATCCAGTGCGTCTGCCTTTAAAAGTGGACTTGACGACGGGTGACAAAATCACGCCGAAAGAAATTCAGTATCATTACCAGCTGTTGCTGGAAGAGCGAAAGATCGACATCCTCGCTTATACGATTGAAACGGTACTTGCCGAAAAGCTGGAGACGATGATTTCCCGGGGGACAGCCAATACCAGACTTCGAGACTTCTACGACATCTATGCTTTGTTCGGTACCCAGGAAGAGAACTTGCTGGCCGGCCAGGTGAAAAAAGCACTCCTCTCTACTGCAAATCACCGCGGATCTGTTGGTTTACTGGAAGACGGCGATGCGATTTTAAGGGAAATTTTCGAAAGCGAGCATATGGCGCAATTATGGAATCGGTATCAGAAGCAATATCCATATGCTGCGGATATCACCTGGCAAGCGATTGAGCAGGCAGTGATTCATGTGTGGAAAATGAGTCATTAAACTTATTAGTAGATAAAGCTGCATTTCCTCGAATTGGGGGAATGCAGCTTTATTTATCACAATCCTCTGTTGTCTACATCAATATTTCAGAACGTAAAAAGCCATCCTCCAAAGAAGATGGCTTTCCTTTTTCCGACTCCTGTATCCTCGGTTCCTCGTATATATTGAAGCAATTTGTTATTCTTGCCGTGTTAATATCATTGGAACCTAGTTGGTTTTTTTTTTT
>NZ_JAGGPW010000029.1 GCF_018613655.1 Planococcus sp. ISL-109 | reverse complement strand
AAGAATAAGATTAGATTTTTTGAGAAAAAGCTTGAAAAAAATCGGTATTATTGATATAATGAATCTTGTCTTTCAAATTAATACAGTCTAGTGACGATGGCAAAGAGGCCACACCCGTTCCCATCCCGAACACGGAAGTTAAGCTCTTTTGCGCCGATGGTAGTTGGGGGTCTCCCCCTGTGAGAGTAGGACGTCGCTGGGCACATGAAGAAAGTCGTTACCGTCATTGGTAGCGGCTTTTTTGTATGGATTTTTTTATGAGTTTTCGCTAACAAGGTCTATACCCTCTTGCAATCGTGCTTTGATTGACCTAATATGAAATTTAATTGCGAAAGAAAGGCTGTAAAACTTGGATATTAATCCTTTTTTAATGGTGTTGATTATCTTTTCGATCGACATCGCTTATGTCATATTCTTCAATGTGCGCATGATTATGACGCTGAAAGGTTTCTACTATTTAGCGGCGCTGGTCAGTATGGTCGAAGTGGTTATATTAATAGTAGGACTTGGATTAATTTTGGACAATTTAGACAAAATCCAGAACTTGATCGCTTATACGACCAGTTATGGATCCCGCAATCCGGCGTTGTCATCGGTTCGAAAATCGAGAAGAAAATGTCGCTTGGCTATATTGCAGTCAACTTTATCACGAGTGATGAAAGTGGTTATTTGCCCGGAAATTACGCGAAAAAGACTACGGCGTGACGGATTGGGACGCCAACGGCATGCGATGAGAAATCTTGTTCCCTGGAAAATGGAACTGAAATTGTATCGGATCATCAAAGATATCGATCCGAAAGCCTTTATCACCGCTTTTGAACCGAAGATGATTCACGGCGGTTTCTGGGTAAAATAAGTGAAAAGAGGTAGGTTGTTTAAATGAGCAAAAAGACGCTGTGGTTTGAAGTGCAGGAACACGAAACGCTGGAAGACTGCCTAGACCGGATGAAGCAGGAAGGCTATATGGCTGTTGGCCGAAAAGAAGAGCCTTTATTTGAAGAAATCAATGGGGAGCCTGTACCAGTTCGCCAGATCATCAAGTTTAAAGGTAATAAAATCGAAAAATAGCAGAAGATGGCTATAAAACACGAACATTAAATAAAACAAACTATACATTGTTCGACTTTATCATTGACGCACTAGATCCATCTTGTTATGATTAATAAGGAAACCCCATATATGCAGAAGGATTGGCTTCTGCGTCTCTACCAGGACACCGTAAATGTCCGGACTATGCGGGAAAGCAACTTATGGTACTTATAACGGAGGATGTGCTTTTTTATGCCATCACGTATGATTTCGTTGAATCAAAGTCCTTAAGTAAACTGCTTTTCACGTCATGTGAGCAGTTTATTTGAGGGCTTTTTATTTTTGAAAGAGAGGTTATTGAATGGATCCGCGAATCGGCATTATTATGGGAAGCTCGAGTGATTGGGAAACGATGAAACATGCGTGCGACGTGTTGGATGAACTGAAGGTCGGTTATGAAAAGAAAGTGATATCAGCGCATCGAACACCGGATTTGATGTTCAGCTATGCTGAGGAAGCTAGAAGTCGCGGCTTACATGTCATTATTGCCGGAGCTGGTGGTGCTGCCCATCTTCCGGGAATGGTCGCTGCGAAAACTACTTTGCCGGTCATCGGCGTTCCAGTGCAATCAAAAGCGCTGAATGGCTTGGATTCATTATTGTCCATCGTTCAAATGCCGGGTGGTGTGCCGGTCGCAACAGTTGCTATCGGAAAAGCTGGCGCGATTAACGCAGGCTTGCTTGCTGCACAGATTTTAGGGACTGTCGATAAACAGGCAGCTGAGGCGCTACAAGCGAGACGCGAGCGGACTGCAGAAGCCGTTTTGGAAAGCTCAGGTGATTTGATATGACGAGAACGATTTTGCCCGGACAGACAATCGGCATTATCGGGGGCGGCCAATTGGGTCGCATGATGGCTTTGGCAGCCAAAGAAGCGGGCTTTAAAATTGCGGTTTTGGATCCGGGAATGGACTCTCCGACAGGGCAAGTAGCGGATATTCAAATCGTGGCCCCCTTCAATGATGCACAAGCATTGGAAGAGCTAGCGGAAGTAAGTGACGTCATCACATATGAGTTTGAAAATATCGATGTGGACGGGCTTCGCCATTTGACGGAAATTGCTTATGTGCCTCAAGGCGCAGAACTGATCGGCATTACCCAAAATAGAATCATCGAGAAAAAAGCGATTCGTGCAGCCGGTGTACCGGTAGCGGATTATATAGAAGCTTCTACGTTCGAACAGCTACAAGAACAAGCGGCCACTTTGGATTATCCGTTTGTCGTGAAAACGGCAAGAGGCGGATATGATGGCAAAGGCCAGCAAATCGTCAAACATGCAGATCAGCTCAAGGAAGCACAATCTTTGTTCCAATCAGGGGATTGCGTTGCAGAAGCATTTATTGACTTCACGATGGAAATCTCTGTTGTGATTCAGCGCAACACATTAGGCGAAACGGCTATCTTGCCGATTGGCGAGAATATCCATAAAGATCATATATTGCACCAAACGATTGTGCCTGCACGGGTTGATGAAGAAACGATCCGAAAAGCGCAGCAAGCGGCACACGCAATCGCCGAGCATTTGCAAATGGTCGGAACGCTGGCTGTCGAGATGTTCGTGCTGGCGGATGGAGAAATCCTAGTCAATGAACTGGCACCGCGTCCGCATAATTCGGGACATTATTCAATCGAAGCGACGAATATTTCCCAGTTCCACCAACACATCCGCGCCATTTGTGGATGGCCGCTGCGCAAGCCGAAACTTTGGAGTTCGGCTGTCATGGTCAATGTGTTGGGAGAGCATGTGGCGCCGCTGACGAAAAAAATCGCGCACTACCCAGACTGGTCGATTCATCTATACGGCAAGGATGAGGCAAAGCACAAGCGCAAAATGGGGCATGTGACCATTTTGACGGAAGACCTTGAACAAACACTTACAGAAATCGAAGCATCCGGCATCTGGCTGGAATAATTGGAGGATATTGATTATGATCGCACGTTATACACGCCCGGAAATGGGTGCCATTTGGACAGAAGAAAACAAATACCAAGCATGGCTGGAAGTGGAAATTCTTGCTTGTGAAGCATGGGCTGAAATCGGAGATATCCCGAAAGCAGACGTTGCGAAAATCCGGGAGAATGCAGGCTTTTCAGTCGACCGCATCTTGGAAATCGAAGAAGAAACACGTCACGACGTAGTTGCCTTTACACGTGCGGTTTCTGAAACGCTTGGGGAAGAGCGCAAATGGGTTCATTACGGACTGACGTCAACGGATGTTGTCGACACGGCGCTGTCGTATCTTTTGAAGCAGGCGAATGAAATCCTGCGCAAAGATTTGACGAATTTTATCGACATTTTAGCTGCCAAAGCGAAAGAGCATAAAATGACAGTCATGATGGGGCGTACGCACGGTGTCCACGCAGAGCCGACGACATTCGGTTTGAAATTGGCGCTTTGGCATGAGGAAATGAAGCGTAATTTGGAGCGTTTTGAAGCAGCTGCGAAGTCGATTGAAACGGGAAAAATGTCCGGTGCAGTCGGAACGTATGCAAATATCGATCCATTTGTCGAAGAATATGTGTGCAAAAACTTAGGCATTGCCGCATCACCGATCTCGACACAGACTTTGCAGCGTGATCGCCATGCACAATATATGAGCACGCTCGCGTTGATCGCCTCATCAATCGAAAAGTTCGCGACGGAAATCCGCGGCTTGCAGAAGTCAGAGACGCGTGAAGTGGAAGAGTTTTTCGCGAAAGGACAAAAAGGATCATCAGCGATGCCGCATAAACGCAACCCGATCGGTTCTGAAAATATGACTGGCCTTGCACGTCTAATCCGCGGTTATATGGTGACAGCGTATGAGAACGTTTCCCTTTGGCACGAACGCGACATCTCGCATTCGTCTGCAGAACGCGTCATTTTGCCGGATGCGACGATCACTTTGAACTATATGCTCAACCGTTTCGGCAATATCGTCAAGAACTTGACAGTGTTCCCGGATAATATGAAACGCAATATGGATTCGACACTCGGGCTTATCTATTCACAGCGCGTACTGCTCACGCTGATCGATAAAGGCATGGCACGTGAAGCTGCATATGATACAGTTCAGCCTTGTGCGATGGAGGCATGGGAAACGCAGACTTCTTTCCGTCAGGTTGTAGAAGCGAATGATACGATCACATCCCAGCTGTCGAAAGAAGAGCTGGATGATTGCTTCGATTATAACCACCACTTGCAACAAGTCGATATGATCTTCAACCGTCTCGGATTAAATTAAACGGAGGCATCAATCATGGAAAAAGCTCAGCTATTGTACGAAGGAAAAGCGAAGCGTCTGTATAAGACGGACGAGCAAGGCATTCTTTGGGTGGAATATAAAGATTCCGCCACTGCGTTCAACGGAGAGAAAAAAGAAGAGATTTCGGGCAAAGGGCGTTTGAACAATCAAATTACCTCTTTGCTGTTTGAAAAATTGAAAGAAGCCGGCATCGCTTCTCATTTCGTGAAGCAATTGTCTGAACGTGAGCAATTGGTGCGCGAAGTGAGCATCATTCCTATCGAAGTCGTCGTGCGCAATATCGTCGCCGGCAGCATGGCAAAGCGCCTCGGACTTGAAGAAGGCCAAGTGATCCAACAGCCGGTTGTGGAATTTTACTTGAAAGACGATGAACTCGGTGATCCGCTTATTACGGATGACCACGTCGATATGCTGGCGCTTGCGACAGAACAGGAAGTTGCTGCACTGAAAGACAAAGCACGGACTATCAATAAGGTGCTGATCGGCTTTTTCCAAGATATTGGTGTTGATTTGGTCGATTTCAAAATCGAATTTGGCCGTGACGAAAACGGTGAAATCCTGCTGGCTGACGAAATTTCACCGGACACATGCCGCTTATGGGATAAGGAAACGAAACAAAAACTCGATAAAGACGTATTTCGTCGGAATCTCGGCAACTTGACCGATGCTTATGAACTCATTTTATCTCGACTGGGAGGACAAAATTGATGAAAAAAGTAAAAGTGTATGTGACTTTGCGTGAAAGTGTACTCGACCCACAAGGATCTGCTGTGATGGGATCGCTCCATAAGATGGGCTATGGGGAAGTTCAGGATGTCCGGATCGGCAAATATTTGGAGCTTGTTATCGGAGACAGCGAGCGCGATGTAGATGCTTTGGTCGAAGAATTGTGCAGCCGCCTGCTTGCGAACACGGTAATAGAAGATTACCGCTATGAAATCGAGGAGGTTGTCTCGCAATGAAGTTTGCAGTGATTGTTTTCCCAGGATCGAATTGTGACTTGGACATGTACCACGCCATCAAAGATGAGCTTGGAGAAGAAGCAGAATACGTTTGGCACGATACACACGACTTAAGCAGCTATGATGGCATTCTGTTGCCGGGCGGCTTTTCATATGGTGATTATTTGCGCGCAGGCGCCATCGCACGCTTTTCAGGTGTCATGGACGAAGTGCGTAAAGCGGCGGAAGCCGGCAAACCGGTTCTCGGCATTTGCAATGGATTCCAGATTTTGACGGAAGCAGGGCTTCTCCCGGGGGTATTGTTGCGCAATAAGGATTTGAAATTCACTTGCCGTACGGTCAGCTTGAAAGTCGAGAATGCCAATACTTTGTTCACAAACGACTATGCACAAGGCGAAGAAATCCGCATTCCGGTCGCACACGGCGAAGGCAATTACTATTGCGACGATGCGACATATCAGCATTTGAAGGACAATAACCAAATCGTTTTTACTTACGCAGAAGACTTTAACGGCAGCCGCAATAATGTGGCAGGGATCATCAATGAACGCGGCAACGTGCTCGGCATGATGCCGCACCCTGAACGTGCCGTTTCCGACTTGATCGGCGGAACGGACGGCTTGCCATTATTCAGATCAATCGTTAAACAGTGGAGGGAATCACATGTCAGTCACGCTTGAACCGAATGCAGTCCAAATTAAAGAACAGCAAATCTACAAGCAGATGGGTTTGTCGGATGCTGAATTCAAAATGGTCGAAGACATCCTCGGCAGAACGCCGAACTACACTGAGACAGGTTTGTTTTCTGTCATGTGGTCTGAACATTGTTCCTATAAAAACTCCAAACCAATTCTATCGAAATTTCCAACTTCAGGCGAACATGTCTTGCAAGGGCCAGGAGAAGGAGCAGGAATCGTCGATATCGGAGACGGCCAGGCTGTCGTATTCAAAATGGAGTCTCATAACCACCCGTCCGCAATCGAGCCTTACCAGGGAGCGGCAACAGGCGTTGGCGGAATCATCCGCGACGTTTTCTCGATGGGCGCTCGTCCTGTCGCATTGCTGAACTCGTTGCGCTTCGGGGAACTTGAAACACCTCGTGTGAAATACTTGTTCGAAGAAGTAGTAGCAGGCATCGCCGGTTACGGCAATTGCATCGGCATTCCGACAGTCGGAGGCGAAGTGCAGTTTGATGCATCGTATGACGGAAATCCACTCGTCAATGCGATGTGCGTCGGCTTGATCGACCATAAAGATATCCAAAAAGGCGTGGCTAAAGGAACCGGCAACCCGGTCATGTACGTCGGCGCGAAAACAGGCCGCGACGGCATCCACGGCGCGACGTTTGCATCCGAAGAATTGACCGATGCATCCGATGAAAATCGTCCGGCGGTACAAGTCGGCGATCCGTTCATGGAGAAATTGCTTCTTGAAGCATGCCTCGAACTGGTGAAATCCGATGCACTCATCGGCATCCAGGACATGGGGGCTGCTGGGCTAACTTCATCTTCAGCGGAAATGGCATCCAAAGCCGGATCCGGCATCGAGATGGATTTGGACCATGTGCCACAGCGCGAAACGAACATGACGGCTTATGAAATGATGTTGTCGGAATCCCAGGAACGCATGCTCATCGTCGTCAAACAAGGGCGCGAGCCGGAAATCACCAAGCTATTCGAAAAGTATGGACTTGATGCCGTAACTGTCGGAAGAGTAACAGACGATTCCACATTGCGCTTAAAGCATAAGGGTGAAATCGTCGCAGAAGTGCCGGTCGACGCACTAGCAGAAGATGCGCCGGTTTATTACCAGAAATCAAGCGAGCCGGATTATTACCGCGAATACCAAAGCTTGCCGAACGAAGAGCCGAAAGTCGAAGACCACCAGGCAGCACTTCTGGCGCTCTTGCAGCAACCGACCATTGCCTCGAAAGAATGGGTCTATAATCAGTACGATCACCAAGTGCGAACGAGCACGGTCGTATCGCCTGGCTCTGACGCAGCGGTGATCCGCGTGCGTGGCACGAATAAAGGGCTCGCGATGACAACGGATTGCAACTCGCGTTATATTTATTTGGATCCGGAAACCGGCGGGAAAATCGCTGTCGCAGAAGCGGCGAGAAACGTTGTCGTATCAGGCGGCAGACCACTTGCAATCACGGATTGCCTGAACTTCGGCAACCCAGAAAAGCCGGAGATTTTCTGGCAGTTAGAAAAAGCGGCAGACGGAATGTCCGCAGCGTGTCTCACGTTGAACGCACCCGTAATCGGCGGTAACGTCTCTTTATATAATGAAACAAACGGTACAGCCATTTATCCGACTCCGACGATCGGCCTCGTTGGCCTAGTCGAAGATTTGAAGCATGTGACGACGCAAGACGCGAAAAAGCAAGGCGATTTTGTCTATCTCATCGGCGGCAGCATGACGGAATTCGGCGGAAGCGAATTGCAGAAAATGGTGGAAGGCCGCATTTTTGGAAAAGCGCCGTCCATCGACTTGGAAGTGGAAGCACAACGCCAATCGCAGATTCTTTCTGCGATCCAGCAAGGTTTGGTAGCATCGGCACATGACACGGCAGAAGGCGGCGTCGCAGTGGCGTTAGCTGAGAAAACATTCGGCAATGGGCTCGGCGTCGAAGTGACATTGACAGGCTCCAAAACGACCGCTTTGTTCAGTGAAACACAGTCACGCTTTTTGCTGACGGTTTCACCTGAGCAAGCGGAAGCATTCGAGAATACAGTTACAGATGCACGGAAAATCGGTGAAGTCACGGGTGATCGTTTGATCGTCAAAGGGGAAGACGGAGCCGTATGGATCGATGAGTCGGTCGAAACGCTCCGCTCCGCCTGGAAAGGGGCTATACCATGCTTGCTGAAATCAGAGGGCTGAACGAAGAATGCGGGATTTTTGGCATTTGGGGCCACACCAACGCAGCGCAACTCACGTATTATGGGCTTCACGCTTTGCAGCATCGCGGACAAGAAGGCGCCGGAATCGTTTCCACTGATGGGGACGCATTGCGCGCACTAAAAGGCGAAGGCATGGTCAGTGAAGTTTTTACACCGGAAAAATTGGAGAAGATAACGGGCATGGCGGCAATCGGCCATGTCCGCTACGCGACAGCAGGCGGCAGCGGGATTGAAAATGTCCAGCCGCTGCTGTTCAATTCGACGACCGGCAGCCTGGCTATTTCCCATAACGGAAATTTGGTAAACGCGACGCAATTAAAAGGACACCTCGAACGCCAAGGAAGTATTTTCCAAACGACTTCCGATACGGAAGTGCTCGCTCACCTCATCAAACGGAGCGGTTATGAAAGCTTTGAAGAAAAAGCGAAAAATGCATTGTCGTTATTAAAAGGCGCTTTTGCTTGCCTGATCTTGACGGAAGATGCGATGTTCGTGGCGCTCGACCCGAACGGTTTGCGCCCATTGTCGGTCGGCAAGATGGGCGATGCATGGGTCGTAGCTTCAGAAACGTGTGCATTTGATATTGTTGGAGCGGAGTTTGTCCATTCGGTCGAACCGGGTGAGTTTTTGGTAGTAAACAATGATGGCATGCGCAAGGAACGCTTCGCGTATCCAGCAGAGCGCTCGATTTGTACGATGGAATATGTTTATTTCTCCCGTCCGGATTCCGATATCGACGGCATCAACATCCACTCGGCAAGAAAGCGACTCGGCAAGCAATTAGCGAAAGAAGTCCACATCGAAGCGGATGTCGTCACCGGTGTTCCCGATTCCAGTATTTCCGCAGCAATCGGTTTTTCCGAGCAGAGCGGTATACCTTATGAACTTGGACTCATCAAAAACCGTTATGTCGGACGGACGTTCATCCAGCCTTCACAAGAATTGCGTGAACGGGGCGTCAAAATGAAGCTGTCGCCTGTACGCCAAGTGGTTAAAGGCAAGCGTGTGGTCATGGTCGATGACTCGATCGTCCGTGGTACGACGTCTCGCCGCATCGTCACTTTATTAAAA
Source organism: Planococcus sp. ISL-109 (assembly GCF_018613655.1). Taxonomy (GTDB): domain Bacteria; phylum Bacillota; class Bacilli; order Bacillales_A; family Planococcaceae; genus Planococcus. The sequence continues at coordinate 81,432 of NZ_JAGGPW010000029.1, read as the reverse complement.
GAATCTGGTGCGACGGAAGTGCATGTTGTCATCAGTTCACCGCCAATAAAAAACCCTTGTTTTTACGGCATCGACATCAGCACTTCCGGAGAATTGATCGCCGCAAACAATACAGTTGAAGAAATGCGAGAAATCATCGGTGCGGATTCGCTGACATTTTTATCGGTCGACGGCATGGTCCAAAACATCGGACGTACCGATCCAGGCTCGAAATGCGGCCATTGTTTGGCGTGTTTCACAGGCGACTATCCAACGAACATTTACCCGGATACCGTCTTGCCGCATGAAAAAGAAAAAGTGAAATAGGGGGAACCGAAGTGTCTAAAGCGTATGAAAAAGCAGGTGTCAATATCGAAGCGGGCTATGAAGCCGTCAAGCGGATGAAATCCCATGTCGAGCGCACCGCACGCACTGGAATGCTCGGTGCATTCGGCGGATTCGGCGGCATGTTCGATTTGTCCGAGCTGAATTTGAAACAACCGGTTCTCGTATCCGGGACAGATGGTGTCGGCACGAAGCTAAAGCTGGCCTTTATGGCGGATAAGCACGATACGATCGGTGTCGATTGCGTCGCAATGTGCGTCAACGACATCGTCGCGCAAGGTGCGGAACCATTGTTTTTCCTCGATTATATCGCTTGCGGCAAAGCGGTTCCCGAAAAGATCGAACAAATCGTCAAAGGCGTAGCTGATGGCTGCGTAGATGCCGGAGCGGCACTGATCGGCGGAGAGACGGCCGAGATGCCAGGGCTTTATGAGGAGAACGAATATGATATCGCAGGCTTTGCGGTCGGTGCTGCTGAAAAAGCGGACATCGTCACGGGTGAACGAATCCAAGCGGGGGATGTGTTGGTGGGGCTTGCTTCAAGCGGCATCCACTCAAATGGCTACTCGCTCGTCCGCCATATTTTGTTCGGCGAAAGCGAAGGATCATTAGATGATAAAGTGGAAGGCTTTGAACAGCTCGGTACACTCCAATCGTTGCTTCTTGAGCCGACGAAAATTTATGCTAAAACGGTGCAGGCTATACGCACAAAAGCGGACGTCCACGGAATGGCACACATTACGGGTGGCGGATTTATCGAAAACTTGCCGCGCATGATGCCGAGTGGGCTCGGCGTGGAAATCGAACTCGGTTCCTGGCCGGTGCTTCCGGTGTTTGATTTGTTGAAAATAAAAGGCGAACTGACAGACCGCGATTTGTATTCCGTGTTCAATATGGGCATCGGTTTTGCCGTAGCGGTTTCTGAAGCAGATGCGCAAGCGGCGATCCAAGCGGCCGAAGCGAGTGGCGATAAAGCATATGTGATTGGCCGTGTGACCGAAACAGAGGGCGTTTATTTTCAAGGCAGTCAGGACGGGACTTTGAATGAATAATCGAACAAAAATTGCCGTTTTCGCTTCTGGAAACGGCTCTAATTTTCAAGCGCTCCATGAAGCGATCGTGGAAGGTCGGCTGGATGCGGAAATCGTATTGGTGGTCACAGACAAGCCGGACGCTTTCGTAGTGGAAAGAGCAAAACAAGCAGGAGTCCCGGCACTTACTTTTTTACCGCGCAACTTCGCTTCAAAAGAACAGTACGAATCGATGCTTGCGAACGAACTCGAAAAAGCAGGGGCCGAGTGGCTCGTGCTTGCCGGGTTTATGCGTTTGATCGGTTCTGTTCTATTGTCCGCTTATGAAAACCGCATCGTCAATATCCATCCGTCGGTGTTACCGGCTTTTCCCGGAAAAGATGCAATCGGCCAGACGCTTGCCGCAGATGCTGAAGTGGCGGGTGTTACGGTGCATTTTGTCGACGAAGGCATGGATACAGGGGCGATTATTGCGCAGCAATCATTTCCGGTGGACAGCCAAGACCGTGAAACCGTAGAACGCAAAATCCATGACATCGAACATCGCTTATACCCTGAGAGTTTGCAGCAATTATTCAGCCGGCAACAGTCGGTATAGGAGGTCCATTGATGAAAAGAAGAGCATTAATGAGCGTTTCGGACAAATCCGGAATTTTAGAGTTTGCCCGTGAACTAGTGAAAATGGACGTAGAAATCTTGTCGACAGGCGGCACGCGGAAGCATTTGGAAGACAATGGCGTTCCGACGACTGCGGTAGATGAAGTGACCGGTTTTCCTGAAATTCTGGGCGGCCGCGTTAAAACTTTACACCCGTTGATCCACGGCGGCTTGCTAGCGAAACACGATGATGCTGAGCACCAGCAGCAAATGAGCGATAACGGAATTTCGCCGATTGAATTTGTCTGTGTTAATTTATACCCGTTTCGTGAAACGATTTCAAAACCGGATGTGACAGTCGACGATGCCATTGAAAATATCGATATCGGCGGCCCGACAATGCTGCGTTCTGCGGCAAAAAACCATGCTTATGTCACGGTGATTGTGGATTCCGGCGATTACGAGGCGGTGCTCGCGGAACTGCGCAAACAGCAAAAAACAAGCCTAGGGCTGCGCCGTAAACTTGCAGCAAAAGTATTCCGCCACACAGCGGCGTACGATGCGTATATTTCCAATTATTTAACGGAACTGACGGATGAACAATATCCGGAGCAGTTGACCCTTACATATGAATTGTCCCAAGCGCTGCGCTACGGCGAGAACCCGCATCAGAAAGCTGCATTCTACAAGAGCGCACTCGGTTCGGATTTCTCGATCGCGCACGCTACACAATTGCACGGCAAAGAACTTTCCTATAACAATATTCAGGACGCCAATGCAGCGCTTCAGATCATCAAAGAATTCACCATGCCAGCAAGTGTTGCGGTCAAACACATGAACCCGTGTGGCGTCGGCACCGGAGACACCCTTGCGAAAGCATTCGCGAAAGCATACGAAGCGGATTCGACATCGATCTTCGGTGGCATTGTCGCTTTGAATCGTGAAGTTGACCTCGAGACGGCGCAACAATTGTCGGGGATTTTCCTTGAAATCGTCATCGCGCCGGCATTCACAGCCGATGCGCTCGAAGAACTCGGCAAAAAGAAAAACATCCGTTTATTGACGGTACCGTTCGAAACAAAGCGCCGCGATAAATGGAATACGGTGACGGTCGAAGGCGGCTTGCTCGTCCAAGAGCCGGATACGTTCGGCTACTCGGATGCCGACATTCGCGTCGTTACGGAGAGACAGCCGACAGAACAAGAACTCGAAGCCTTGAAACTCGGCTGGAGCGTCGTCAAGCACGTTAAATCGAACGCCATAGTAGTATGCGATGAGTCGATGACTTTAGGCGTTGGGGCCGGACAGATGAACCGCGTCGGTGCAGCGGCCATTGCACTCGAGCAAGCGGCTGATAAAGCGCAAGGCGCCGCGTTGGCGTCAGATGCCTTTTTCCCAATGTCCGATACGGTAGAAGCGGCCGCTAAAGCCGGCATCAAAGCGATCATCCAACCGGGCGGATCGAAAAAAGACCAGGAGTCGATCGATGCAGCGAACGCACACGGCATCGCGATGGTCTTTACAGGCGTCCGTCATTTTAAACATTAATCGGGGAGGTGCACGTTTATGAACGTATTAGTTATCGGCAAAGGGGGGCGCGAACATGCGCTTGCCCATCAATTCGCCATTTCGCCATCAGTCGAACAAGTTTACGTAGCTCCTGGCAATGCCGGCATGGCACAGGACGCGGAACTGGTTGCGATCGATGAACTAGATTTCGAAGGACTCGCCCAATTTGCACAGGACAATGATGTGGCATTTACGTTTGTCGGTCCGGAACAGCCGCTGGCAGAAGGACTCGTCGATTTCTTCGAACAACGCGGCTTGAAGATTTTCGGGCCGAACAAAGCGGCAGCGCGCATCGAAGGCAGCAAAGCGTTCGCCAAGGAATTGATGAAGAAATACGATATCCCAACCGCAAGCTATGACAGTTTTTCGGATACAGCGAAAGCTATAAGCTACATCAAACAACAAGGAGCGCCGATCGTCATCAAAGCGGACGGCCTTGCTGCAGGCAAAGGCGTCGTCGTGGCACAAAGCGAACAGGAAGCGATTGACGCGGTGACGGATATGCTCGACGGACAGAAATTCGGCACATCGGGATCCACTGTGGTTATCGAAGAATTCTTGGACGGCGAGGAATTTTCATTCATGTCGTTTGTCCAGGACGGAAAGATCTACCCGATGGTCATCTCACAAGACCATAAGCGTGCTTACGATGGCGACATGGGTCCGAATACCGGCGGCATGGGTGCATACTCGCCGGTGCCGCAAATATCACAAGCGATCGTGGATGAGACCTTCACAAAAATTGTCCGTCCGACAGTAGAGGCGATGAAGAGTGAAGGCACTCCATTCAATGGCATTTTGTATGCCGGCATCATTTTGACCTCTCAAGGCCCGAAAGTCATCGAATTCAATGCGCGCTTCGGCGACCCGGAAACGCAAGTCGTCTTACCGCGCCTCAAGACCGACTTAGGCACGTTCATTTCGTCGATTTTGGATGGCCATGAAATGGAGCTTGAATGGGATGAACGCCCTGTGCTCGGCGTTGTCGTTGCAGCAGCTGGTTATCCGGGAACTGTTGAAAAAGGTGCGCCTTTACCGGATCTCGCGCAACTGCAGGATGTGACCATCAGCCATGCCGGAACAAGCCGCACAGGAGATAAATTCATCGCAAACGGCGGCCGCGTCATTTTGGTCGCAGGCAGCGGGGAAACACTTGAGGATGCTCAGCGTATCGTCTATGCAGCACTCGGGAAAGTGGATTGGAGCGGATTCTTTTACCGCAAAGACATCGGCTGGCGTGCAATATAAGTGAATAGTTGCTATAATGAAATGACACAATTTCGTCACGAAGCTGTGTCATTTTATTTATGCGGCAAACTGCCGCGGAGGATTTTCACAAGCCCACTTTTACCTCTTTTACTAAACTCCAATTTCCACCAAGCATTACCCCGGAAGAAACAAAACCAGCAGGGCATTCAAACTCGGAAGGAGCAGAAATGATGAACTGGTATGAAAAACTGAATCAGTATTTTCCTATACAGGAAATGAAATCGAAAGAACATATGGACTCGCTGCTGAAAGAAAAAGGCAGTGTCTACTACAAAGACGAAGGTCCATACCACGTGTTGATGTATGCAGAGTTTCCGAACTTTTCATTCGTTGATTATTTATACGTCTCGAAAGAATCACGCGGAATGGGCATCGGCAAAAAAGCATTGCACTTCCTGAAGGATAAGAACAAACCGATCATCCTGGAAGTCGAACCGGTCGACTACGAAGACACCGATTCGGAAAAGCGTTTGCGCTTTTATGCACGGGAAGGCTTCGAGCATGCATCATCAATCGGCTATTGCCGCCGTTCGCTTGCGACTGGTGAAGAAAACTCCATGGAGATTCTTTACTGGGCGCCGAACAACGAAACCGAAGAAGAGATTTTCGAAGCGATGAAAACGATGTACGAAGATATTCACACGTACAAAGACGAGCATTTCTACGGCGAATCCTATGACCCGGTTTCCGATGTGCTGACTAGAAAAGAACAAGATCAGAAAGATATCCTGAAGCCATTCAGTAATCCGGTCAATAAATAAGTGAAAATCCACGTCCAAGAGACGTGGATTTTTTTGTCCGAAGCTGAAAACAGCGTGGCGATTTTTAAGTCCTTCCCTGTAAAATACTGCATAATTATGCTAGGATATGAAGTATGAATATCGAAAAGAGAGCAGGTGCCTTCGCATGGTAAACCCTTTATGGAAAAACATAGAAATACGGAAACAATTGAAAATTGTCACAAAAGAATTGTCCCCGGATCTCGTGCTGACGAATGCTACGTATCTGCATGGGATTTTTAAAAAATGGATGAATGGAAATATTTGGGTAAACGACGACCGTATTGTTTATGCCGGCAAAGAAATGCCGAAAATCGATGAGTCGACAGAAGTGGTCGATGTCTCAGGCAAATTCATCGTACCGGGCTATATGGATCCGCATGTGCACCCATACCAGCTTTACAATCCGCAGCGCTTTGCTGATTTTGCTGCGCAAGGCGGAACAACCGGCTTTATCTCGGATAACTTGCCGTTATTTTTAGCGTTGGAAAACGAGAAAGCGTTTACATTGCTTGATCGTCTGGCCCAGTTGCCGTTTACGTTTTATTGGTGGACCCGTTTTGATTCCCAAACGGAATTGCTCGAGGAAGACCAAAAATTCACATCAAAATCAGTCGGCGAATGGCTTGACCGTCCGGATGTCTTGCTCGGCGGAGAACTTACTGGCTGGCCGAAACTGATGGCCGGCGATGACCAAATGCTTTACTGGATCCAAAAAGCGAAGACCAACCGTAAGAAAATCGAAGGCCATTTCCCGGGAGCGTCCGAGAAAACTTTGGCGCGCATGAAACTGCTTGGAGCGGATGGTGATCACGAAGCGATGACGGTTGATGAAGTGGAAATGCGCTTGCTTCACGGCTACGGTGTGACGCTGCGCCATTCTTCTATCCGTCCGGATTTGCCGAATTTACTCGCGGGAATTGTCGAACGTGAACTGAATGTCTTCGATAAATTGATGATGACGACTGATGGTTCGACGCCTACGTTCCATAAAGACGGCGTTATAGATCTATGCATACAGATTGCCCTTGACGCGGGGGTTCCGGCAATCGATGCGTATATGATGGCGTCATATAACGTGGCGCGCTATTACAATATGACTAGTTTGCACGGTTTGATTGCGACCGGCCGTTATGCAAATTTGAACATTCTCGATTCAATCGACAATCCGGTGCCGAGCGGAGTTATTTCAAAAGGCGTATGGCTCAAGCGCGACGGCGAAAAGGTGTGCTCACTCGATGAAGTGGACTGGTCGGTGCTGCCGGATCTCGAACTTGATTTCGAATTGACTGATGATGACTTCCAGTTTTCGATGCCGTTCGGCGTGGAAATGATCAATGACGTCATCACCAAGCCGTATTCGGTGAATGTCGATACCAATGTCGAACGCTTGTCGAAAGACCACGAAGAAAGCTTCCTCATGCTTATTGACCGCAACGGAAAATGGCGCGTGAACACCTTAATTAAAGGATTTGCAGCTAGAGTTGACGGATTTGCTTCTTCTTATACGAACACAGGGGATGTCGTGCTGATCGGCAAAAGCCGCAAAGATATGTGGAAAGCTTTTGAACGAGTGAAGCTTCTAAAAGGAGGCATCGTCTTGATGGAAAACGGCGAAACGGTTTGTGAATTGCAATTGCCAATCGGCGGTATCATGTCGGAGTTGCCGATGGAACAATTGATGGAAAAGGAAACGGCATTGAAGAGCGCTTTGAAACAACGCGGCTATGAACACGGAGACGCTGTCTATACATTATTATTCTTGATGGCGACACATTTGCCGTATGTACGCATTACCCAAAAAGGGATTTATGATGTGATGAACAAAACCATCTTATTCCCGGCATTCATGAGGTGATCAGGATGAAAAAATGGCTGCTCGTGCTTTCTTTATTGCTTATCATAGGTTTGCTCGGTTATTGGCTGATGGGAAGGGACCGCTCTGAATTACCTCAAACACCGGAAACGCCAGATGCGCCGGAACAAGTGCCCGAGGAAGTACTGACCACTGCACCCTTCACAGGACTCGAAGGTGACGGGCCCTACGACCGGCGAGCAGTCATGGCAGTCATCAATAATCATCCGGCTGCCCGTCCCCAAACCGGACTGGGCGAAGCAGATATGGTTTTTGAATTGATTGCGGAATACAATATTACGCGTTTTTTGGCGCTCTACCAAAGCCAGTTTCCAGTGAATATCGGTCCGGTCCGCAGCGCACGCGATTATTTTGTGGAGCTGGCGTCTGCTTATGATGCGTTTTTCGTTGCACACGGTTATAGTCCGGAAGCGAAGCGCCTGCTCGATTCAGGAGTGGTCGACCATATAAATGGGATGCAGTACGATGGGACTTTGTTCAAGCGCTCTCTTGACCGGGTGGCGCCGCACAATTCCTATATCACGTATGAAAATATCAAACTGGCGATGGATATGACGGACGCTTCAACCAATTACAGCGTAAAAGCGCCTTATGCTTTCTCTGCACCGGGGGAAAATGATAAACTAGGGGAACAAGCAACTTCCGTAGAAGTGATATACGGAGGAGATACTGTTTTTACGAGCACTTATACGTATGATGCAGAGACGAAACGCTACACCCGCGCCTCTGGCGGAACAGTATCTGCTGACAAAGAAAGTTTGCAGCGCATCGAAGTCGCCAATGTCCTGGTCATTGAAGCTGATCACCAGACGATAGATGCTAAAGGGCGCCAAGAAATCGATTTGCTGAGCGGCGGCCGCGCTTTATTGTTCCAGGAAGGCATTGTGCGAGTGATCGAGTGGCGTGAAGAAAATGGCATGCTTGTGCCGATCGACGATAGTGGTACGGCCGCTCTCACCGAAGGCAAAACATGGATCCACATTGTTCCTGAGACACCGGGATTGAACCAGGCCGTTCAATACACCCCGTAAGCCAAGAGAAATGAAAGGACGTTGAATATGCATGCAGGTTGATAAAATCCGAGGCCCTCAAACCGATCAATTGATTGAGGCGGTACTGGCATTAGACAATAAAGAACAAGCGTATCGATTTTTCGATGATCTATGCACCATCAGTGAAATCCAGTCTTTATCGCAGCGCTTTGAAGTCGCCCATATGCTGCGCTTGAAAAAGACTTATGAAAAAATCAAAAATGAAACGGGTGCAAGTACGGCAACGATTTCCCGAGTGCGCCGGTGTTTGAATTACGGCAATGATGCCTATGAAGAAATGCTCGATGTGCTGTACCCAGAGGAAAAAACGATTGAAACGACAAAAGACTGATCAGTGACTTATGCTGGTCAGTTTTTTTATGGTGAATTTCTGTCGATTGCAATGGATGAGAACAGAGTGTTGGCTCATCTTTTGTTATAATGGACAGACGAAACTATAAGCAGAGTAAGGAGAATATGCGTGGACTTTCAAACATGGCGGCATGTCTTTAAATTAGACCCCGCGAAAGAAATTGCAGATGAACATTTGGAACGAATTTGCGAATCCGGGACCGACGCCATCTTGATTGGCGGAAGCGATGATGTCACACTCGATAATGTCTTGGAGTTGATGTCTCGCGTGCGCCGCTATTCGGTGCCGGTCGCACTTGAAGTATCGACGGTGGAATCGGTGACGCCGGGCTTTGATTATTATTTTATTCCGAGTGTCTTAAATAGCAGCAACCCGCAGTGGATCAAAGGGCTTCATCACGAAGCGATCCGCGAATACGGCGACATCATGGATTGGACGGAAATCGTGCCGGAAGGCTATTGCATCCTGAACCCGGAATGCAAAGCGGCGAAACTTACGGAAGCGGACACCGTGCTGGATGAGGAGGATGTGCTGGCGTATGCACGCATGGCAGAGCATTTTTTCCGCCTGCCGGTATTCTACTTGGAATACAGCGGCACATACGGCAATCCGGAACTCGTCAAGAAAGCTGGAGCGGTGCTATCTGACACCCGTTTGTTTTACGGGGGCGGCATCGATTCCGTGAACCGTGCGAAAGAGATGGCAGCCGTTTGCGATACGATCGTTGTCGGTAATATCATATATGAAGATTTAAAAAAAGCGCTTGCGACCGTCAAGGCAGTTGCGGAAACGGCTGGGCAATCGTTATAATAATAAGAACGAATGTTCGAGGTGGTGCACAATGGAATTAATTACAAAAAATCTGCTGCGGGGAATGAATCCCGAACAAGAAGAAGCAGTCAAGACAACGGAAGGGCCGCTATTGATCATGGCAGGTGCAGGGTCTGGGAAAACACGTGTGCTGACGCATCGCATCGCTTATTTGGTGCTCGAAAAGCAAGTGTATCCATCCAATATTCTGGCGATCACGTTCACCAATAAAGCGGCACGGGAAATGCGCAACCGGATCGATGGCTTGCTTGGACACGGAACGGGCGACCGCATGTGGGTGTCGACATTCCACTCGATGTGCGTGCGTATTTTGCGCCGTGACATCGACCGCATGGGCTACTCTAAAAACTTCTCGATACTTGATATGACCGATCAATTGACGGTCATCAAAAATGTCTTGAAGCAGCAAAACTTGGATCCGAAAAAATACGAACCGCGGACGATGCTGAACGCTATTTCGTCGTCGAAGAATGAATGTATCGACGCGGAAACTTTTGTCGCAAACGCCAATCAATTTAACCCATATGAAAAAACTGTCGCGGATGTCTATGCCGGCTATCAGAAGCGGCTTCAGAAAAACCAATCGCTCGATTTCGATGATTTGATTATGGTGACCTTGAAGCTGTTCGAAACAGTGCCGGAAGTGCTGGAATTCTACCAAAACAAATTCCACTATATACATGTCGATGAATACCAGGATACGAACAACGCGCAGTATCAGCTTGTACAGTTGCTGGCGAAAAAATACAAGAACATTTGCGTCGTCGGCGACTCCGACCAGTCGATTTACCGCTGGCGCGGCGCAGATATCACCAATATTCTGTCGTTCGAAAAAGACTACCCGAACGCTAAAGCCATCATGCTCGAACAGAATTACCGTTCGACAAAGCGCATTTTGCAGGCGGCAAACGATGTCATCAAGAAAAACACGAGCCGTTACCCGAAAGAATTGCGCACCGATAACGACGAGGGCCCGGCGATTACGCTCCACAAGGCAGGGGACGAACGCCAGGAAGCGCAATATATTGTACAGACGATCCAAAACCTTATGCAGGAAGAAGGATACAAAACGTCTGATTTTGCGATTTTGTACCGAACTAATGCCCAGTCCCGTATATTGGAGGAAATGTTCGTCAAATCGAATATGGCCTACACAATCGTCGGCGGCACGAAGTTCTATGACCGCAAAGAAATCAAGGATTTGCTGGCGTATTTGCGTTTGATTGCGAATAACGACGATGATTTGTCATTGGCGCGTGTCATCAATGAACCGAAGCGCGGCATCGGGGCGACCTCATTCGAGAAAATGGCGCGTTTTGCAATCGAGCAGGACCGGACCATTATGGACTCACTGCAAGAAGCGGATTTTATGGGGTTGACGGCAAAAACCGCCCAGACCGCATTGGAATTCCGTTCGATGATTGCGGGATTCACCGAGATGCAGGAGTATTTGTCGGTTACGGAATTGGTGGAAGAAGTGCTGAAAAAGTCCGGCTACCGCCAAATGCTGCAAAATGACAAAACCATCGAAGGCGAAAGCCGACTGGAGAACTTGGATGAGTTCCTGACGGTCACGCAAGCATTCGAGAAACAAAGCGACGACAAATCACTGGTGGCATTTTTAACCGACTTGGCGCTGATTGCGGATATCGATTCATTGGATGAGGAAGAAGAACAGGGCGATGGCCCGATCATCCTCATGACGATGCACGCGGCGAAAGGTTTGGAATTCCCGGTCGTATTCATTGTTGGTTTGGAAGAAAATGTATTCCCGCATTCCCGTTCGAATAACGATGATGAAGAACTTGAAGAAGAGCGGCGCCTTGCGTATGTAGGTATCACGCGTGCGGAAAAGCGTTTGTATTTGACACATGCCTCGTCACGAACTATTTTCGGGAAGAGCAACTTTAATTTGCCTTCACGTTTCATTTCCGAAATTTCGGAAGAACTCATCGAACAAACTATTGCAAACCACCGTGCTGGCGCTGCGACAAGCTATAAGCAAGCACCGAAGAGAAAAGCCGTCTTCAAGCCAGGCTATAAACAATCAGGCGGCGATAAATTGGGCTGGAAAACCGGTGACCGGGCAACGCATAAAAAATGGGGCATCGGAACGGTCGTCAACGTTAAAGGCGAAGGCGAACAAACCGAACTCGACATCGCTTTCCCGAGCCCAGTCGGAATCAAACGACTGCTTGCGAAATTTGCGCCGATTGAAAAAGAATGATCTGGAGGAACTTGAATGGATCGCATCAAAGCTGAAGAACGGGTAATCGAATTAAACGAACAACTGCTAAATTACGGACATGCGTACTATGTCCTGGATAAGCCGGTAGTGCCGGATGCCGTTTATGATCAATTGTTGAACGAACTGATCGAGCTGGAGAATTTGTATCCCGATCTGATTTTTCCGGACTCTCCGACACAGCGAGTCGGTGGAATGCCGCTGTCGAATTTCAAAAAAGTGCAGCACGAGCGCCAGATGCTCAGTTTGTCGAACGTGTTTAATGAAGACGATTTGCGCGATTTCGACAAGCGTGTCCGCGGAGGGGCTGGAGATTCGGTCGAATATGTCTGCGAATTGAAGATTGACGGCTTGGCCGTTTCACTCATTTATGAAGATGGCAAACTGGTGCGCGGCTTGACACGCGGCGACGGCCGTGTCGGAGAAGATATTACCGTCAATTTACGGACGGTCCGTTCGATTCCACTCAAGCTCCAACAGCCGGTGTCGATTGAAGTGCGCGGTGAAGTGTTCATGCCTAAAAGTTCATTTCATGCACTAAATGAAGACCGCGAAAAGCAAGGGGAAGAATTATTTGCCAATCCGCGAAACGCCGCTGCCGGTTCTTTGCGCCAGCTCGACTCGAAAGTTGCCGCCAAACGCAATTTGGATGTATTCATTTACGGCATCGGGGGCGACGGGGAAACTTACGGGTTGAACGATCACGAACAATCACTCCATTATTTGTCTGAGCTCGGCTTTAAAGCGAATACGGAACGAAAAGTATGCAAGACGGTAGAAGAAGTGCTCGAGTATATCGAAACATGGACCGCCGAACGCGGCAAATTAAGCTATGAAATCGATGGCATCGTCATCAAAGTGAACCGTTTCCTTCATCAGCAGGAGCTCGGGTTTACTGCGAAAAGCCCGAAATGGGCGACCGCTTATAAATTCCCGGCGGAAGAAGTGATGACGACCGTCCGCGATATTGAACTGAGCATCGGCAGAACCGGCGTGGTGACACCGACCGCCATTTTAGAAGCGGTGGCTGTTGCCGGCACGACCGTGCAGCGGGCATCGCTCCACAATGAAGACTTGATCCGCGAACGCGATATCCGCATTGGCGATAAAGTCATCATCCGCAAGGCAGGCGACATCATCCCTGAAGTCGTGCGTGCTTTATTAGATATGCGAACAGGGGATGAACAGCCGTTTGAAATGCCGACAGAATGTCCAGCATGCAGCAGCGAGCTTGTGCGTATCGAAGGAGAAGTGGCGCTGCGCTGCGTCAATCCGAAATGTCCTGCACAAATCGTCGAAGGCATGATTCATTTTGTTTCCCGCAATGCGATGAACATTGATGGGCTCGGCGAAAAAGTCGTCGAGCAATTGTACCGTGAAGGTTTGATCCAGGATATTTCAGATCTTTATGCGTTGACGAAAGAGCAATTGTTGAATCTTGAACGGATGGGCGAGAAATCGGCTTCGAATTTGATCGATGCAATCGCTGCGTCGAGAGGCAATTCAATGGAGAGGCTGCTGTTCGGCCTCGGAATACGCCATGTCGGCGAACGTGGCGCGCGCATTCTTTCCGAACAGTTCGGAACGATGGACAGTTTGATGAAAGCAAGCCTTGAAGAATTGGTTGCAGTCCATGAAATCGGCGAAAAAATGGCAAATGCAATTGTCACCTACTTTGAAAAAGAAGAAGTTTTGGCACTTGTGGAACGTTTGCGCGAGCGAGGCGTCAATTTAGCGTATACAGGAACAGTCGTCCATATAGAAGAAGGCGCGAATGCCTTTGCGGGCAAGAAAATCGTGCTCACCGGGAAACTGGAGAACTTGACGCGCCAAGAAGCAGGGGTACGCATTGAAGCGCTCGGCGGCAAGTTAACGGGCAGCGTCAGCAAGAAGACCGATTTGCTCATTGCGGGTGAAGAGGCAGGATCGAAGCTCGACAAAGCGCAGGACTTGGGCGTGGAAATATGGAATGAAGAACGCTTGCTTATGGAATTGAACGTATAAGGAGATTAGCAAATGAAACGCATATGGTGGATCCCAATCGGCGTTTTGCTGCTTACGGGATGTGTCCCTTCCGGCAATGACGAAGCGGAAGTGATCAACGCAGAAGAAGAAGTGGAAACAGCAATCATCCCGAGTATGCAGCTCGATGAGCAATATTACCGGACGCTTTTGCCTTATAAGCAAAGTGCAACACGCGGAAAGATTGTCAGCAGGCTGAACTCGCGCTACGACATTAAAGAGGCCGAGCACGGCTTATTGCGCCTGTCCCAGCAGCAATTCTCACCGGAAGATTATTATTTCCAGGAAGGCCAGATGATCACCGATGAGGATGCAACAAGCTGGCTGCAGCGCACAAACCAGGACAATTCGAATGGCTTGAATCCAGAAGATGGGCGCTCAGCGGCGGAACAGAAAGAAGGTGAGCGCCCAGAGCCTGAACTACTTGCCCATATCCTTGAGCAAAACTATCTCGTCAAAACCGAGGAAGATAAAATCCGCCTAGGCGGAGTGTCGATCGGCCTGGCGATGAATACGGTTTATTACAGCTCGACGGACGGCATTCCATATGAGGAATCCATTCCGCAAGAGGAGATCGCGAGAGAAGGCAAGCGAATGGCGGATGAAATCGTCAGCCGTTTGCGTGAAAAAGAAGAGATGGTGGATGTGCCGATTCTTGTGTCCTTATTCGCCCAGAACAACCGTAATGCGATGACGCCTGGCACTTATTTTGCATACGGAGCCGCCCCAAGAGGTGAGAGCGAAGTAGCGAACTGGAACGACATCAACGAAGAGTTCGTAGTGTTTCCGACGTCGGGAACAAATGAACAATACCGGGATATCGATACAGCATTCCGCAACTTCAAGCAAGACGTTGAACTATATTTTTCCAATTTCACAAGCGTAATCGGGAAAGGGTTTTATCAGGACAATCAATTGCAGGAGTTGAAAATCGAGATTCCGATTCAGTTTTACGGTTCTTCCGAAGTCATCGGATTTACGCAATACGTTACGGGCCTCATAATCGATCATTTCCCTGACAATGTTGAGCTTGAAGTGAATGTCACGTCGACCAACGGGGCGGAAGCGCTCATTTTAAGAAAAGCGGGAGAGGCGGAGCCGATCGTTCACATTTATGAATAAATCCGTAATTTAAAGGGGCAGCCGGCTGGCTGTCTCTATTCATTTTTTTAGAAAAATGGTATGATAGACCGTATGTTTATGGAATCCGGAGGTGTAGAAAATGGCGAAAATAACAAAAGAAGAAGTAATAGAAGTGGCTCACTTGGCGCGTTTGGCAATTACTGATGAAGACGCGGAGCATTTTGCGGAGCAATTGGAAGCGATCACCAATGCGATGGAATTGTTGAACGAATTGGATACGGAAAATGTGGAACCGACGACGCATGTATTGCCGTTGGTCAATGTTTTGCGTGAAGACAAGGCGATCGCAGGATTGCCGCGTGAACTCGTTATGAAAAATGTAAAAGAGCATGAAGGCGGCCAGGTACGCGTGCCGACTATTCTAGACTGAATGTGAGGAGGGTATTAGATGAAATTAGCTGAAAAAACTGCAGCACAGTTGCAGGAGTTATTACATAGCAAAGAATTGACGATTGTGGAAATGACGGAACAAACGTTTGGTCGCATCAATGAATTGGATCCAAAAGTCGATGCCTTTTTGGCATTGAACGAAGAGCAGGCGACTAAAGAAGCTGCTGAAATGGACAAGGCTGCTATGGAAGACCGCGGACCGCTTTACGGCCTGCCGATCGGCGTAAAAGACAATATCGTTACAGAAGGATTAGAGACGACAGCGTCGAGCCTTATTCTGAAAGGATTTAACCCGATCTATAACGCGACTGTGGTCGAAAAATTGCGCGCAGCAGGTATGGTTATCGTTGGGAAATTGAACATGGATGAATTCGCGATGGGCTCATCCACTGAAAACTCCTACTATAAAAATACAAAAAATCCATGGAACTTGGAAACGGTTCCCGGCGGTTCTTCCGGTGGATCGGCTGCGGCTGTAGCATCCGGTGAAGTGCCGTTTACACTCGGTTCCGATACTGGCGGATCGATCCGTCAGCCGGCTGCTTTTTGCGGCGTCGTCGGCATGAAGCCGACATACGGCCGCGTATCGCGTTTCGGGCTGATCGCTTATGCCTCATCGCTTGATCAAATCGGGCCGATTACGCGCACGGTCAAAGACAATGCACTGCTATTGAATGCCATTGCCGGCCATGATGAAAAAGATTCGACGTCTGCAAACGTAGACGTTCCGGATTTCACAGCTGCATTGACTGGTGATATCACAGGCTTGCGCATCGGCGTGCCGAAAGAATATTTCGCAGAAGGCGTCAGCGAAGCTTCGAAAAAAGCGGTGAAAGATGCGCTGCAAGTGCTTGAAGAAAAAGGCGCGACATGGGAAGAGATTTCCTTGCCGCATTCCAAATATGCGCTTTCCACATATTATATTTTGGCATCGTCTGAAGCGTCTTCCAACCTGTCCCGTTTTGACGGAATACGCTATGGCTACCGTACAGAGAAAGCCGGCAACTTGCTTGAGTTCTACATGAATACGCGTGCAGAAGGCTTCGGCGACGAAGTGAAGCGCCGCATCATGCTCGGTACTTACGCGCTAAGCTCGGGTTATTACGATGCTTATTACAAAAAAGCACAAAAAGTACGTACCTTGATCAAGCAGGATTTCGATAAAGCGTTCGAGCAATACGATGTTATCATCGGGCCGACTACGCCGACTCCGGCATTTGAAATCGGCGAAATCATCGATGATCCATTGACGATGTATGCGAACGATATTTTGACGATCCCTGTTAATTTGGCGGGCGTGCCAGCCATTTCGGTCCCTTGTGGGTTCGACGGCGGCTTGCCGCTCGGCTTGCAGATCATCGGCAATTATTTCGATGAAGAAACAATTTACCGCGTCGCAGATGTTTTTGAAAAGGCGACCGATTTCCATAAAGAAACACCGCAAACATGGGAGGGAACTACCCAATGAATTTTGAAACAATTATCGGGCTTGAAGTCCACGTCGAACTGAAGACGGAATCCAAAATGTTCTCGCCTTCACCTGCGCATTTCGGTGCAGAACCGAATACGAATACAAACGTGATCGACCTTGGCTACCCAGGCGTCCTACCGGTCGTCAATAAAACAGCAGTCGATTGGGCTATGAAAATGGCACTCGCACTGAACTGCGAGATTTCACGCCATACGAAGTTCGATCGCAAAAACTATTTCTACCCGGATAACCCGAAAGCCTATCAGATTTCCCAGTTCGATGAGCCGATCGGCGAACACGGCTGGCTGGAAATCGAAGTGAACGGCGAGAAGAAGCGCATCGGCATTACGCGCCTTCATATGGAAGAAGATGCCGGAAAACTGACGCATACCGGCAATGGCCATTCCCTTGTCGACTTTAACCGTCAAGGAACGCCGTTGATCGAAATCGTCTCAGAGCCGGACATCCGCACACCGGAAGAAGCGTACGCGTATTTGGAGAAAATCAAGTCGATCATCCAATATACAGGCGTGTCCGATGTGCGCATGGAAGAAGGCTCGCTGCGCTGCGACGCCAATATTTCCTTGCGTCCATACGGCCAAGAGCAGTTCGGGACGAAAACCGAATTGAAAAACTTGAACTCTTTCAACTTCGTCAAAAAAGGTTTGGAGCATGAGCAAGTGCGCCAAGAGCAAGTGTTGTTGTCTGGAGGCATCATCGAGCAGGAAACACGCCGCTATGATGAGTCGACAGGCAAGACGCTTCTCATGCGCATTAAAGAAGGCTCGGATGATTACCGCTACTTCCCGGAACCGGACCTGGTTGATATCGTCATTGACGATGCATGGCTCGAGCGTGTTCGTGCGGAAATTCCTGAATTGCCGGATGCCCGTAAACTGCGTTATGTTTCCGAACTTGGCATGTCTTCTTACGATGCGATGGTCTTGACGCTTCAGAAACCGATTTCCGATTTCTTTGAAGCAACTGTCAAAGCCGGCGCTGATGCGAAACTGACGTCGAACTGGCTGATGGGTGAAGTTTCCGCTTACCTCAATGCCCAGCAAAAAGAGCTTGAGGACACGGAACTGACGCCGGAAGGTCTTGCCGGCATGATCAAATTGATCGGAGAAGGAACGATTTCTTCTAAAATCGCCAAAAAAGTCTTTAAGGAATTGATCGAAAAAGGCGGCGATCCGAATAAGATCGTGAAAACGCAAGGCTTGGTACAGATTTCGGATGAAAATATATTGCTGGAATATGTCACGAATACATTGGATGCCAATCCACAATCGATTGAAGACTTTAAAAACGGCAAAGACCGCGCAATCGGATTTTTGGTCGGACAGATTATGAAAGCAACTAAGGGTCAGGCCAATCCGCCGCTCTTGAACAAAATCCTCCTCGAGGAAATTGCGAAACGATAAAAACGAAAGGATGGCTGATTCAGCTATCCTTTTTTTTGCGTATTAAAGGCTGGATGTTCTTAAAATTGTTATCAGTTTGAGGTTACGCTTCAAGTGTTCGCTTGCCGAGGGGCGGGCGTCGAGCCCTTATGGCTGTGCCATATAGGTCTCGCCAGTCCCACGCGATCCTTCAGGCGTCGGCCCCTTTCCGCTTCATCTCTAGTTTTATATTTTTGTAAGTTGTCTTCACCAGCTTTTTCAAAATAGAATTATGTTAAATATGATCACACTGTTTTTTCTATACACTTTCAATAGATGATTCAGTAAGGTTAGCAGTCAAAAATCCAGCAAAGGGATTCCAACTAACCGGAAACATGAACCAAATTAGAACCATCTGCGCATACCACTGCTTAGTGAAATCACCAAGCAGCCGAGCGTCCAGGGCTAGCCGAAGCAATGAGATAAGCGGTTTTCTTGGCTCATTGCGAGAGGCACTCCCAAAGCCAAAGCCCAGATGCATTTTTTAGCGCGTGAAAAAATTAAAAATGCTCAGCATTTACACACCAGCCCTAAATACCTGAAGCTATGCTGAAAAGCTCCAGCCATGTGATTCCAACCAAAGGCAACAGTGTAAAGCAGCAGATTTGTTTTCACTTTAACCACCCTGAAAACCCAGAGCCCGCATGATTAGCATAGTGAAGAAAAAGCTGTCAGAAGAAACTGTTTCATCACCATATAACTTAAAAACAGGAACATTTCCATGTCTTTTTGCTTAAAAGTTTGCCGCAAAGGGAAAAGAACAGGTAAACTGTTTTGTAAGGAGATGTGATAGCATGATGACTGAACTGGAATATTTTGAACATGCCATTTCACTTGAAAAATACATGGTGCAAATGGAATCCAACCAAGAAAAAACATATGCAATATATGAGAAGTTCGATTTGCCTGAAGATCCGGAGTTGCTGGGCTTGCTAAAGCAAAAGCAACCGAAAATTTTGGCGATTACCGAAGATTGGTCCGGTGATGCGATGATGGTCAATCCGATTCTCCGGAAATTGGCCGAAGCGGCTGATGTCGAGGTGCGTTGTGTTTACCGGGACGATAACCCGGAACTGATGGAGCGGCATTTTACAAATAGCGGAAAGTCGATTCCGAAATATGTTTTCCTTTCACAAGAAGGGGATGTTGTGGGAGCATGGGGGCCGCGTTCGCCGAAAGTCCAGAAAATGGTTGAAGAGAAAAAAGCGAAGCTTCCGGAAGAAACGGATCCGCATTACAAACTGCACTGGAAAACCGTAATCGGGGAAATTTCCGATCGCTTCACATCCGACCCGGAGTTATGGCAGGATACGTATGAGGATTTGAGCAAAAGCTTGCAGGAAAGTTTGGCATAAATGTAATGAATGGGCTTGCCGGCTGCAGAAAGCCCTGATTCGGGAACTTTCTGCAGCGCTTGCATGTCCTGTTTTATAGAATGGTCCAGAAAGGCTGAATCCGATGAAACGAGCACGCATTATTTACAATCCGACAGCTGGCAGGGAATTGTTCCGCCGCCACCTCCCGGAAGTGTTGGAAAAGATGGAGATTGCAGGATATGAAACTTCTTGCCATGCGACGACATCTGAAGGAGACGCAATCAAGGCAGCGGAATACGCAGTAGAGCGCAAATTCGATTTGGTCGTTGCGGTCGGCGGTGATGGGACACTCAATGAAGTGGTATCGGGCATCGCTAAATATCCGGAGAGGCCGAAAGTAGGCCTGATTCCAATGGGGACGACCAATGATTTTGCACGGGCGGTCCACATCCCACGGGATATTAACCGGGCAGTTGATATTATTACCCAAGGCGATTCAATTCCGGTCGATATCGGTGTAATGAATGACGAACGATATTTTGTCAATATCGCGGGCGGCGGGCGCTTAACGGAATTGACATACGAAGTGCCGAGCAAACTGAAGACGGTGCTTGGGCAATTGGCGTATTACTTGAAAGGCATTGAAATGCTGCCATCGATCCGCTCGTCCCGTGTCCGGATTGAATATGACGGCGAAGTGTTTGAAGATAAAGTGATGATGTTTTTGATCGGCTTGACGAATTCCGTCGGCGGATTTGAAAAACTGGCGCCGGACGCCAGCATCAACGACGGCAAATTCACCTTGCTCATTTTGAAAGAATTGAATATGGCGGAGTTTATCCGCGTCGCATCACTAGCGCTCAGAGGCGAGCATTTATCGGACCCGCACGTTTTGTATGTCAAAGCGAGCAAAATATCGGTCACATCCAATGAGCGTGTTTTGCTTAATCTGGACGGGGAGTTCGGCGGCATTTTGCCAGCCACGTTCGTAAACTTAGAGCGCCATATCGAAATGTTTGTGCCGCTCGACTATATACGGGAAGTCGACCGGAAATGACAAAAGCTATCCATCATCCAGCAAATTCTGGATGGCGGATAGCTTTTTATAGTTGCTTCAGCAAAGAAGGGGTTAATACTCCAAGAGCTCGATCGCTTCATCTTGTTCAGCAGCAAGCTTCGGCAAGTTTTCGATCGGCTCCCAGCGGTACTGCACGACCAGCCCGTTGTCGCGGCCTTCGCTTTTGATCGTGTGCTCGAACGCTTCAATATTTTCGCCTGTGTATTCGAAGTGGAAGATGTTGCGCTCATATGCTTTGTCTTTGTTCGGCGGGTAGTAATTGTACTTATGGATCTTGCCGACAAACTCCAATACATCACGCTGCAAGCCGGTTTCTTCTTTCACCTCACGGTAAAGCGCATCAATCAATAACTCATCTTCACCGATTGTGCCGCCGGGCACCTGTAATCCGACTTCTGGTTCTCCTTTGTACTCGAATACAAGCAATTGGCGGTTGTTTTCATCGCCTTGTGTAATATAGGCAAACACCTTTCTCTTTTTCTCCATATAAATCATCCTTTTCTTTTGTTCATTATAGAATACTAAAAATTCAGCAAAATTTCAATACCCATCTACTGGGGTTTGTCACATCTTATTCAAACATAGGCGGGAATCTAATGCCTTTGGGAAGTTTCCAGCGCGTCCTTTAAGGTACAATAAAATATATAACGGGCCATGGCCCATGTAAAGGGGACGAGAATTTTGGGATTTGAAGACACGGCCTTACAGAGCCGTATATTGACCTTAATGACCTTATCTTTCCATATCATCTACGCGACGGTCGGTGTGGGGGTCCCGCTCATGATCATGATTGCCCAGTGGGTCGGGATCCGGAAAAAGGACGAACATTACATCCTCCTGGCACGCCGCTGGGCGAGAGGGTTTGTCATCACGGTCGCAGTCGGCGTTGTGACCGGTACGGCGATCGGCCTTCAGCTGTCCTTATTATGGCCGAACTTCATGCAGATGGCGGGGAACGTCATCGCGCTTCCGTTATTCATGGAAGTCTTCGCATTTTTCTTTGAAGCGATTTTCCTCGGCATTTATTTGTATACGTGGGACCGGTTTGAAGACCAGCGCAAGCATTTCCTGTTGCTGATTCCAGTCGCGGTCGGTGCGGCCGCTTCCTCGGTGTTTATTACGATCGTCAACTCGTTCATGAACGCACCGCAAGGGTTTGAGGTGTTGAACGGCGAGCTGGTCAACATCAGCCCATTGCTTGCGATGTTCAGCCCGGCGGTGCCGACGAAAGTGGCGCACGTCCTGGCGACGGCGTTCATGACGAGTGCGTTTGTGCTCGCCTCGATCGCCGCATATCGCCTGATGCGCGGATCAAATCATATTTACCATAAAAAAGCTTTGTTCCTGACGATGAAGCTTGGGTTGGTCTTTTCGATCGCCACCGCGATCATCGGCGATTTTTCCGGCAAATACTTGGCGGAATACCAGCCGGAGAAATTGGCGGCTGCCGAGTGGCATTTTGAAACCGAAGCGGAAGCGGATCTTATCCTGTTCGGTGTATTGGACGGGGAAGAAGCGAAATACGCCATCCGCATTCCGTATGCCTTGAGTATTTTGGCGCACGGGGTGCCGAACGCGGAAGTGATCGGCTTGAACGAATTCCCGGAAGATGAAATTCCGCCGCTGTGGATCCATTACCTGTTCGACACGATGGTCACACTCGGCATGTGGCTGGCGTTCTTCTCCTTCGTCTATGTCGTCGGCGCGTGGCGCGGCTGGTCCATCATCACCAAGACCTGGTTCCGCTGGCTGACGGTCATGACCGGTCCACTCGCGATGCTGGCGATTCAAGCCGGCTGGTGGTTCACGGAAGTCGGACGTCAGCCGTGGATTTTGCGCGGCTACATGAAGACCAGTGAAGGCGCGACGACAAGCGGCAACGTCGACTTGATGATCGTGCTGTTCGCTGGCCTCTACCTCATTCTCGGCATCGGGACGGTCGTCGTGTTGTCCCGCATGTACAAACGCAACCCGGTCGAAGATGAATTGGCGCAGCGTGAATCGAACAAAGGCGGTGAGGAACAATGACTTTAGAAATAATCGGGATTTCCGTTCTCTGGCTGTTCTTGTTCCTGTACGTCATTGTGGCATCGATTGATTTCGGCGCCGGATTCTTCAACGCCTACAGCGCGTTTTCGGACAAACAGCACGTGTTGACCGGCGTTGTCCAGCGCTACTTGTCGCCGGTGTGGGAAGTGACGAACGTCTTTTTCGTCTTCTTCTTTGTCGGCATCATCGGGTTTTTCCCGCAGACCGCCTTCTACTACGGGACGACCTTGCTCGTGCCGGCGAGCATCGCATTGATCTTGCTCGCGATACGCGGCTCCTATTACGCGTTTGCGACCTACGGAGCGAAGATCAATCACCGGGGCTATATCTACATGTATGGCTTGTCGGGGCTCTTGCTTCCGGCGGCGCTGTCGCCGGTGCTGGCCATTTCAGAAGGCGGCTTTATCCGTCTCGAAGGCGGCCAGCCGTCGCTCGATTATTGGGCGCTCTTCATGAGCCCCTTGATGTGGAGCATCGTCGTCCTGAGCATCGCCGCAGTGCTCTACATTTCCGCGGTGTTCCTCACATGGTACGCAGCGAAGGCGGGCGATGCCAAGGCGACAACACTGCTTCGCAAATACGCGCTCATCTGGGCAGGCCCGACGATCGTGACTGCGACCGGGATCATCTTCGAACTGCGCGGACACAATCCGGAACATTACGCGAACTTGCTCGATCTGTGGTGGATGTTCGCGCTGTCGTTCCTGTTGTTCCTTGGCACCGTCTACTTGGTCTGGAAGCGGCGCAATTACGGCATGGCGTTCATTTTGCTGGTCGGCCAGTTCTTTACCGCGTTTTTCGCTTACGGCGCGTCGCATTATCCGTATTTGCTGTATCCGCATTTGACGATTTACGATAGCTTCACGAACGAATCGATGGCGATTGCGTTGATCATCGCCTTTATCGCAGGGCTTGGACTGCTTTTGCCGTCCTTGTATCTGTTGTTCCGCCTGTTCCTGTTCGACAAGGATTATGTCAAAGGGAAATCGGATTACCACGCCTAAAGGAGGCCCCACAAGCATGAGTGATTTTTTCATTTTCTATGCCCCGTTTCTGGTGATCATTCTGGCGATTGCCGTCGGTTTTTGGGTATCGCTGAAAGATGGTCCGGTAACGAAAGAAAAGAAATAAAGAGAAACTTCAATCAGTGGGGTTTTCGTCATCTCCCACTGATTGTTAGTTGATCCAATCGGATTTTTACGGCCCGTTGATCTCCTACTTCAAGAGGTGTGAGTCTTACGGATTGTTAAAGCGGGATAAAGCTGTGGCGGGGACTTCCCGCCGCAGTTTTTTTATGCCCGGAATGCCGCAGCCTGGCGGATATGATACAATAAGTCAATGTGAAATGGAGTGAACGTAATGAAGCCAGTAACGAAAAATGAACGCTTGTCCGTATACGTCGAAGACTTGACCCATGACGGTGCAGGCGTCGCCAAAGTGGACGGCTATCCGTTGTTTATCAAAGAAGCATTGCCTGGTGAAACCGTGACGGTGCATGTTTTGAAAACCCTGAAATCATATGGGTTTGCAAAACTCATATCGATTGAAGAAAAATCCGCAGACCGCATCGATGCACCGTGCCCAGTGTTTGAAATTTGCGGCGGCTGCCAGTTGCAGCATTTATCCTACGAAGGCCAGTTGAAATACAAAGAGAAAGTTGTACGCGATGCGATGGCACGTCTCGGGAAATTGCCGGACGTGCCGGTCCATCCGGTCAAAGGCATGGACAATCCGTGGCGCTACCGGAATAAATCACAGATTCCGTTCGGCCAGGAAGACGGGCGGGTCGTCGCCGGTTTCTATCAACCGCGTTCTCACCGGATTGCGGATACCGATATTTGCCTGATCCAAACGCCGGAAGCGGATCTGCTCATGGCATCACTCAAGCGCAATCTGCAGGATATGGGCATCGAGCCTTACGAAGAGAAGACGCACCGCGGCATGCTGCGCCACGTCGTTGTCCGTAAAGCCCGCGTGACCGGTGAATTGATGGTCGTCCTCGTGACGAAGAAAAAGAAATTCCCACAAGCGGAGCGTGCAGTGGAGTTGATCCGCACAGCGCTGCCGGAAGTAACGTCAATCATGCAGAACGTCAATCCGGAAAAAACGAATGTGATTTTCGGGGACGAGACCGTCAACTTATGGGGGAAAGACATCATCGAAGACCAGATCGGCGATGTGCGCTTTGAAATTTCCGCGCGTTCATTCTACCAGGTCAACCCGGAACAGACGGAAGTGCTGTACGGACAGGCGCTCGACTATGCAGGGCTGACTGGCAGTGAAACCGTGATCGATGCGTATTGCGGCATCGGCACAATCTCGTTGTTTTTGGCGCAGCGCGCGAAATTTGTCATGGGCGTGGAAATCGTCCCGCAGGCGATCGAAGACGCGCAACGCAATGCCACTCTGAACGGCTTCACCAATACATTGTTCGAAGCAGGGCCCGCCGAACAAGTCATTCCGCGCTGGTACAAGGAAGGCAAAGTAGCGGACGTGCTCGTTGTCGATCCGCCGCGTAAAGGCTGTGATGAAGCATTGCTTCAGACGATGCTCGAACAAAGACCTGAACGCATTGTCTACGTCTCGTGCAACCCGGCGACGCTCGCACGCGATTTACGCATTCTTGAAGACGGCGGCTATCGGACGCAGGAAGTCCAGCCAGTCGATATGTTCCCGCAGACGACGCATGTGGAATGTGTCGCGTGGCTGACAAGAAACTAACAGCCCGTAAAAAAATGATTCCGAAATGTGGATATTTTTAAATATGGTAATTAACCCCATTATATTTTCGCCCTCGATATTTGTTCATAGAACTTTATCGGGGTTTTTTTCTGTATAAAGCAATCAATGAAATTGTCCGAAAACTAAAGACTTTTGAATGAAGGGAATTGTCATGGGGTATTGAAATAATCAAGAACCACTTTACTAAGAATGAAGTTTGATATCGAATCATCCTAATGAAAGGGAGGAATAACGGTATGAAGATTGGAATTATAGTGCATTCTCAGACTGGAAACACATTACTTGTCGGTGAAAAACTGCTTGAAAAATTACGGACCGATGGCCATGAAGTTACGCTAACCAGGATGCAAAATATTGGGGACCCAAGTGCAACTCAAAATCCTAAAGACATTGAACTGGATAGTATGCCGGAAGTGACTGGATACGATGCTTTGATTTTTGGAGCTTGGGTACAGGCTTTTAATTTATGTCCCGGATTTTCCAAGTATCTAAAGCAATTACCTGAAATTGAGAGGAAGCATGTATCGTGCTTTGTAACCCAGCAATTCCGGTACAAGTGGATGGGAGGCAGTTTTGCTTTGTCCAAAATGAAGAAACTGCTCGCAGAAAAAGGCGTCAAGGTAAGTTCATCGGGTGTCATTAATTGGTCCAATAAAAAAAAGGAACAGCAAATTGATGAGCTCGTTGCCCGTTTTAGTGGACAATACGAGGCCTGAATCCTGGAAATTGCAAAGCTCTTCTCTACTGATTGCACGCGATTATGTTGCGCAGGAGGTTTACGCGATGAAGATTATCGATTTTTTATGGAATAGTGACCCTGCCGTCAAGAGGCAGACAGAAATCTATCTGTTGGGCGTTCAAAGCCCTTATATAGAGGATGGGTGGATCGGTGAATTTCTCTCTCGGTATAACGAACAACAGCAAACTTGGGGAAATGTCTGTGGAAGATGACGTTTGTGTCGTGGCAATGCTCGTGAGTTTGCTAAGTTATGGCCAGCAGTCAACGTCCATTATTGATGAAATGGTTCATTATTTAATCGAAATGCAGATGCCGGATGGTGGCTGGAACTGCGCTACCGTTCACGGGCCAAGCAGGAAAAGCTCCATTCACACCACTTTGTCAGTTCTTGAAGCCTACACAGATTACGAAAAACAAGGCTATACCAATTTACTTCCCGCTATTAGAGAGCAAACACAAGCGGGACAGGCGTATTTGCTGCGCAGGAAACTCATGCGCAAACAATCGACCGGAGAGATCATCTCTCCTTCCACTTTCATTTTCCAACAAGATGGAAATATGACGTCTTGCGGGCGTTAAGTTATTTTGCAGCTATCAATTATCCATATGAGCCCTCATTAAAGGAAGGGTTGGACATCCTTAAAAAGAAGTTTCGCAAGAGGGTATTCGACCAAAGGGCCTCAACACCCAGGGCGTGTTCATTTCCAAATGAAAAATACAAAAATCGGTGCAATGAACACATTGAGAGGATTAATGGTTCTGAAACAGTATGACCTGGATTATTACAATGAAATAATCAGTAAAGAAATTGCCATCTAGTAAACTGCGCTGAGGGCGAAAGAAAGGGGAACCGACAGAAGATGACAGATCAGAGTGTTCGATTCAAGCGGCTCACTCAGGATGCTGAATCTCTCCAGTTGTTCAGGCAGCTGAACGGACTTTTTGCTGATGCTTTTGAGGAAACCGACACGTATCTCAGAAACAAGCCTTCGGATGATTATCTGTTATCACTATTAACGAAAGATCATTTCATCGTTTGTGTTGCACTGGCCGATGACTGTGTGGCGGGAGGCCTTGTCGCGTATGCTTTGGAGAAGTTCGAGTAGGAACGAAGTGAAGTATATATTTACGATTTGGCTGTCGATAGCCAACACCGCAGAAAGAAGATTGCTACGAATCTCATCCGTTTTTTGAAAGATGAAGCTGCCGGCTTGGGCGCGTGGGTGGTTTTTGTCCAAGCAGATCCCATCGATACAGCTGTTGTAAAACTATACGAATCGCTCGGCATCCGGAAGGAAGTGTTTCACTATGATTTCGAGGTGGAGAAACGAACCGAATAAACAGGTTGGTAAATGCAGTCTAGGGGAACCTCTTCTGCGGGCAGTTGATAGTTTTACGGCTAAGCGAAGCTAACAATAAAAGCAATAGTTAAAAAAAGTGACGCTGGAACGATGAAAGGAGAATGGGCGTGAGCAAAATCCAAGAAAAATCAGCCCAATCACTGACTGCGGAATCAGTCGAACTGCTTCCACATGTGCCGTATTTGTTACAGGATTTATGGGAGCTTGGTTCTTCTCCGGGAGATATAAGTGAACTGCTTTCAGCGCATGTTCCGATGTTGAATACAGCACAAATTCTGGATTTGGCTTGCGGAAAAGGGGCGGTCAGCGTCCATTTGGCTAATCGTTTCGGATGCCGCGTCAAAGGAGTGGACCTTGTTCCAGAGTTTATCGAGTTCGCCATACAAAAAGCCCATGACCACAAAGTGCAAGATTTATGTGAGTTTGCTGTCGCTGATATTAACGAAACCGTCAAAACGGAAAACGGTTATGATGCGGCCATTCTCGGGGCGGCGGGGGATGTGCTCGGCACTCCTGAAGAAACGCTCCGCAAACTGATAGGAACGGTTAAAAGTGGAGGCTATATGATCCTCGATGACGCCTATGCGCATGAAAAAGCAGGTGGCTCCTTGACGAAAGAACAGTGGCTTGCGGTTTTCGGGCGGACTGGGGTGGAATTGATTGCCGACCGGGAAATGGACGGGGAAAAATGGCGAACTCAATGCCGTGCAGCAGGCTTTGATTGCAAAACGGGCACAGCAATTGAAGAAAGAGTATCCGGGCAAAGCACAACTTTTTGATGGGTATATGACAAGCCAGCAGGCTGAGTGCGCTGAATTGGAGAACGATGTCACTGCTGTCATGCTTTTGCGGGTTCGGTAAGTTAAATGCGACAGAGGAGTAATGATAATGTACGAACAGAAAACGAAAGAGCACGGCGGCGATGTTGTCGAATTCATTGAAGCGGTGCAAAAACCGGGCATGAAAGAAGATGCCTATAAATTGTTGGAGATATTTGAACAAACGACGGGTTATCCGCCGAAAATGTGGGGCGACAGTATCATCGGTTGCAGTTCCTATCATTACCGCTATGCAACGGGCCATGAGGGCGATGCGCCACTCGCAGGGTTTTCCCCGCGCAAGGCGAAAATCAGCTTATACCTCACCGGCTGTGCGGAAAAAGAACCGGATGCACTCGAACGGCTCGGCAAATGCACGTCGGGAAAATCGTGCATTTATGTCAATAAGCTCAGCGATATCGACCCCGAAGTGCTAAAAACTTTGATTCGTAATGCGGTGGCGTATTTAAAGGAAACTTACCCGGAAAAATGACAAACAGTAAATGAGTTTTTTGGT
The DNA here is from genome assembly GCF_018613655.1 of Planococcus sp. ISL-109. Taxonomy (GTDB): domain Bacteria; phylum Bacillota; class Bacilli; order Bacillales_A; family Planococcaceae; genus Planococcus. Next base: position 52,419 of record NZ_JAGGPW010000029.1, on the reverse strand, counting down.
TGGAAGGTTTTAGGAGCCTTTCATTTCGGGTATAGAAGGAGTGAAACTATCTACAAAGGGAGTAGAGGCAAGATGGATCACATACCCATTTCCAAGTTTGAGGACAAACGTTCGTTGGTGATCGAAGAACTTGTTGCGAACAATGTTTTTAAAATTAACGGCCGACAACTATACGAACTGTCCTTATATGAATTGCTAAAGGAACACACTGATAAAAGCCTAAGCTCATAAGCTCAGGCTTTTTTAATATTCGCGGGAGCCAATGAAATTTTCATGTGACAACCCGATTTATGGCTGCAGAAAAATGGACGCTATTTCTGGACAATATAGGAGGGACAAGCATGCATCATCAAAAACTGGAAAGCTACCGAACAGGCAAGCTGGACGAAATGACCATCGCCAAAATGCAGGAAGAAATGGAATTGGGGAATGTAACGTCGGAAGAACTGGTGTTGATGTATAAAGAAAATATTTCCTTACGCAACCAAAACCTCAACGCTATGCTGGAAATCAATCCAGACGCGCTGCTTACTGCACAAGCACTCGACTTCGAACGGAGACAAAAAGGACCGCGCTCGAAACTCCACGGCATCCCGCTGCTCATCAAAGACAATATCGATACAGGCGATAAAATGCATACAAGTGCCGGGTCTCTGGCGCTGGAAAATCATTATGCTTTGCGTGACGCAACAGTCGTGGAGAAGTTGCGTGCAGCGGGTGCGGTCATTCTCGGCAAAACGAATATGACCGAATGGGCCAATTTCATGAGCGATAAAATGACCAATGGCTATAGCTCGCGCGGTGGACAAGTGAAAAATCCTTACGGCCCGTTTGATGTCGGCGGTTCGAGTTCGGGCGCAGCGGCCGCAATCGCCACGAATTTGGCGGCAGCGGCCATCGGAACCGAAACATCCGGTTCGATTATCAACCCAGCCGCTCAAAATAGCCTAGTGGGGATCAAGCCGACCATCGGGCTCATAAGCCGGCGTGGCATCATTCCATTGTCGCATACGCAAGATACTGCAGGCCCGCTAGCTCGGACAGTAGAAGATGCCGTAACAGTATTTGAGGCTTTGATCGGGAAAGATGAAGAGGATACGATTACAGCATTTGCCGAGACGTTCAATAGTTATGATTGGCATCAACACTTGAAAAAAAATGGGCTGTCCAGTGTCTGTTTTGGTGTTGACCGTGAGTTGTTCAAAAAAATCGGTGACGAACAACTGGATGCGTTTGAAAAAGCGCTCGATCAGCTGCGCGAATGCGGTGCGGACATCAAGGAAATCAGCCTTGGAGCCGACCAGGAAGACCTCGGCTTTGCGGTATTGCTCCATGAATTCAAATCCGACCTGAATGCCTATTTGGCAAGCTCCAACCCGGGGCAGCCGATCCGCTCGCTGCGGGATATCATCAGTTTCAACAACGAGCATTCAACAACGATGCTGAAGTTCGGCCAGAACCTGCTCGAACAAGCCGATCGCTTAAGCGGCATGCTGACGGAAAGGGAATATGTCGAAGCGCTTGAGCGCAATCGTTTTTTGGCGGCGGAACAAGGGATGAATGCGAGCCTTCAGAAAGCAAGGGTCGATGCGCTGCTGTTGCCGCAGGATTTCGGCTGCAATATCGGAGCCGCTGCCGGATTCCCGTCGATTACGGTGCCGTATTGCCAGACGCAAGCTGGCGAACCGTTCAGCATCACTTTTGCCGGACAAGCATTTGATGAGCCGAAACTCATCGAGTACGCTTATGCGTTTGAACATGCAACCAAAGGGCGTCAGCGTCCATAACCTAAAACAGCCTCTTCGCATAATTTGCGAAGAGGCTGTTTTAGGTTTATTTCAATTGGCGCCAAATTTGTTCGAGTGTCAGCTGCAACTGTGCATCGAGTCCCCGAGACGCACCTAAAGTCGTCAGGGCGCTGTGGATGATTGCCATGCGCGGTTTTTCAGCGATGAGTTCTTCCTCAAGAAATGCCAGTAGCTCTTGCTGTTCCGGCAGCTCGGCGGAAACGGCGAAGCGTTCCAATTGTTTTGTGCTTTCAGTCAGCGTCATCTGTTCAGTCGACTCCTGCAGGAACAGGTCGGACAAGAAGCGCTCGCCGTCCGCCAATTGGATTTCAAGCGCTTGTTTCATGCGGCGCACAATGTAGTCGGTCAATTCAACGAGAGGCAATTGCTGGTCGGTGCTGAGGCGCCAAACATGCATCAATTGCTGGAGCGCACCGTTTGCCGTTGCGGCATTTTCGAGGGCATAGGGCCGTGCTTGTTCCCCGAACAGGTCGATGATGCGATCCTTGATCCAGTTCAATTCGCCAATATACTGGCTTTTGGCGAATGCCTTCAGCTCTTCGTCCTGGGAATAGAAAATGCTTTCATACAGCGAGAATAAGTTTTTCTCATGATTCATGCGGATGCGGATTGCCAATTGCTTAGCGAGAAGATCCGCATCGGAAGGCCGATTGCCCGAACGCGACGGAGATGCGTTCTGTGCGGATATCTTCACTGATCGATTCCATCAAGGCGATCAAGCATTCTGACTTGGACGTGAAATAATTATAGAACGTACCTTTCACTGGCGGCCTTTATCGTTCGCCAACTAAAGCTTGAGGAACCGCTGCTGGAGCTCCGCGTCTATAAGCATCCGATGTTCGCGTTGTCGTCTGTTATCTCGGTCACTTTATCGATGGCGATGTTCTCGGCGATGATCCTCATGCCGATTTCACCGATCGAATCCGGCCTCTTGATGCTGCCCGGTGCCATCATCATGGGCATCATGTCGCCGGTGACGGGTCGATTGTTTGACTGCTACGGCGCCGAAGTGCTGGCGATTACGGGCCTGGCGATTGTCGTCTATACAACATTTCTGTTTAGCAATTTATCGCTTGAGACCGGGTATTTTGAAATCATGGCGATTTACACTTTGCGCATGTTCGGCATCTCGATGGTCATGATGCCGGTCATGACGAACGGCCTCAACCAATTGCCGATGAAATCCTATCCGCACGGAACAGCAATCAATAATACTTTGCAGCAAGTGTCCGGTGCGATCGGTTCTGCGTTTCTTGTTACTTTGATGAATACGCGGACCGAATCCGTGGCACAAAATCTCATAGCAGGGGGGCCACAGAACAAGCGGCCATGATTCCCGCAATGCTAGAAGGAATCAACTTTTCGTTCACCGTGTCGACGTTCATCGCACTCGCTTCTTTAGTACTGGCATTTTTCATTAAAAAGCCAGACTTGCACGCGACAGAAGAAGAAAAAGAACGCGTCTACAAACGGCGATACGCAGATTAACAGGCAAGGCGGTTTTCCGGAAATGGAGCCGCCTTTTCATGTGCCGAAAAAGGCGTCCGCGCGCCGGATATGGTACACTAAAGGCATCGAAAAGAAGGTGGAATGGCACATGAATTGTATAGAAGATTTGAGTCCTGTATGGCAGGAAAAATGGCAAAAAACCGGTTTTTCCGAATTGATGCCGATTCAAGAACAGATGATTCCGGAAATGCTCGCAGGAAATGACATTGTCGCGGAATCTCCGACGGGGTCAGGCAAGACATTGGCGTATATTTTACCAATACTCGAGCGCATCGATCCAAAAAAACCAGCGACGCAAGCGATGATCATCGCCCCGTCTCAAGAGTTGTCGATGCAGATCGTCAACGTCTTGCGCGAATGGACAGAGGGGACGGATGTCACCGTCACGCCATTGATCGGCGGTGCCAACGTCCAGCGGCAGCTGGATAAGCTGAAGAAAAAACCGACGATTGTCGTCGGTACGCCCGGTAGATTGAATGAACTGGTCAAAAACAAAAAACTGAAGATGCATGAAATCCGCATCATGGTTCTCGATGAAGGCGATCAATTGATGGCGCGTGAGCACCGCGGCGTCATGAAAGATTTGATCGAAAAAACCCAGCAGGACCGCCAGCTGGTGTTGGTATCGGCGACGATCACCGAAGAAATCGAACTGGTCGCGGAGCGCTTGATGAAGTACCCGACTCGACTGCAAGTATCTGCGGCAGATTTGCCGAAGCAAGGAAAAGTAACCCATTCATTCATCAAAGTGGATGAGCGGGATAAAACTGATTTGTTGCGCAGCCTGTCTCATATGAAGGGCGTCAAAGCATTGGCGTTTGTGAACAGTTTGGACCAAGTACTGATGAAAGAAAGTAAACTGAAGTTCCGCGATGCCAAAATCGCGACTTTGCATTCCGAAATGAAAAAAGAAGAGCGCAAAAAAGCGCTCGATGATTTCCGTAAAGGCGACACCGCTGTGTTGATTGCAACGGAAGTGGCAGCGCGCGGCTTGGATATCGACCAAGTGACGCATGTTGTCCACGTCGATGTGCCGATGTCGATTGAGCAATACTTGCACCGTTCAGGCAGAACGGGACGTGCTGGAGCCGACGGGGAAGTATTGACGCTTTTGGCGTATGCGGATGAGAAATATTATAAGAAATTAACGAAGCAATTGCCGGATAAAGCGGTGCAGAAAATCATGCACGGCGGTGAACTGATCGAAGGCAATAGCAAAACCATCTCGGCGAAGGGGAAAAACCGATGAGTTTTGAGGAAAAGTTAGCGCAGTATGCAGAACTGGCTGTTCGCGTTGGGGTCAATGTCCAGCCGGGCCAGGAACTGTTGATTGCAACGACGACGGATACCGTGGAATTCACGCGCTTAGTCGTTGCGAAAGCTTATGAAGCGGGCGCGAAACAAGTCCATGTTGCGTTTTCTGATCCGGTCGTCACGCGGACGCATTATGAACTGGCGCCGGACAGAGCGTTTCACGAGTTTCCGGATTGGGTTGTGCGACAGCGCGATGCCATCATCGACAAAAAAGGCGCGTTTTTATGGATCGACGCCGAAGATCCGGATCTTTTGACAGGTATCCCGGCGAAGCGTCTGAGCGATGCGCAAAAGTCTGCCGGCAAGGCGCTGGAGCGTTACCGGCAAGCAGTCGGTTCCGACAAAATCGCTTGGTCGATCGTAGCGATCCCGTCGGAAAAATGGGCGCAAAAAGTGTTTCCGGACGAAGAGGACCAAATGGCCGCTTTATGGGAAGTGATCTTTCAAACTGTGCGCATCGGTGAAACGGATGCTGTTGAGCTTTGGCAAAAGCATATCTTAAAGCTCGAACAACGCGCAGCGCTGCTCAATGAACGGCGCTACCAAAAATTGCATTACCGGGCGCCCGGCACTGATTTGACGATTGGGTTGCCGCCGGCTCATATGTGGATGAGCGGTGCATCCCGCACGCCGGAACAAGTGCCGTTTATCGCCAATATGCCGACAGAAGAAGTGTACACCGTTCCGTCAAAAGAACAAGTTGACGGCATTGTGCGCAACACGAAGCCGCTCGTTTATCAGGGCAACCGAATTGATGAATTCACTTTGCGCTTTGAAAATGGCCGCATTGTGGAAGCGCAAGCGGAGGTCGGCGAGGATTTGCTCCGTGAATTGATTACAACGGACGCAGGTGCGGCGTATCTCGGTGAAGTGGCACTCGTGCCGCATCAGTCGCCGATTTCAGATTCCGGCATTTTGTTCTACAATACATTGTTCGATGAAAATGCGTCGAACCATTTGGCGATCGGCGATTCCTATCCGACTTGCCTTGAAGGCGGGAAAGAATTGGAGCGGGATCAGCTGAAAGATTATGGCCTTAACACATCAATCGTCCATGAGGACTTTATGATCGGCTCGAGTGAAATGGACATCGACGGAATTACAGCTGATGGCAAGGTCGAAGCGGTTTTCCGCAACGGCAATTGGGCATTCTAACGAGGTGAGAAAATGAAGAAAACAGCAAGCATGTTACTGGCAGGACTTATACTAACGGGCTCTGCGTCTGCAGCATCTGCTGAATTGCAGGTGCCGGCCGTGTATGTCGCGATCGGCGATTCACTGGCTGCCGGACAGACGCCGGACCGTGCCATCGATAGCGGTTATACTGATTTGATTGCACAGGAATTAACGCGCAATCAGCCGGTCGCGTTATATTCGAAAGACCTGGCGTTTCCAGGTTTCACTGCAGCGGAAGTACTGGACAGCATCCAATCCGATGAGGCAGCGGAATTACTCGCTTCAGCGAATATTGTCACAGTGTCTGCAGGGGCAAACGATTTATTGCGCCTCGTGCAGCCGAACGCTGCCGAAGGTTCATTGAACTATGAACAGATCCAGGCGGATTATGCACTGAATGCGGCTCGTGAGAACGTCGGGAAGATTTTGGCGGACCTGTCTGACAGCGCGCCGTCTGCGGATGTCTATGTAATGGGGTATTATTTCGCATATCCGCATGCCCGTGACAGCCAAAAGCAAGGCACGGCAAAACAGCTCGATCAATTGAACGCTATTCTGGAGCAGGAAGCGGAGCGGGCAGGCGCGACATTTGTCGGAGTCTCAGAGCGCTTCGGGGAAGAGGCTGTGGAACTGGTGCCGAATGCCGGCGACGTGCATCCGAACGTGAACGGCTATCAGGAAATGGCGAATGCTTTCTTTGAGCAGTATTCGGAAGGCTCTACTGTAGAAGATGCAGAGCTGCCGCCACTAGCACCGATGAGCTTTGAAGAAATCCAGCAAACGCAAGAAGATTCATCTTCTGAAGAACCGGAACAAACGCAACAGCCGGAACAAGATGCTCAAGATGAGTCTGCGGACAATGATGCCGCAGCCCGGCCAACTGAGCGCACGCCGCATGATTATCTAGCCATCCGACAAGCATTGCCATTTGTTTAAGGAATGTGGGTGCGGATTTTAAACTCAACATAAAAAAGGACGGAGAAAATATTTCATTTTCTCCGTCCTTTTATTCATTTAGCGGCGTTTGCTTGAGTCACTGCGGTTTGGTGAAGTATCTTCACCGTTATCGCTGTTCTTTTTTCTATTGTTCATCACTTTACGGATGATCGGGTAAGCAATCGGTCCGTATTTGATTGCTGATCTGACGAGTCTTCCAATAGCCATATTTATCGCTCCATTCGTTTTCATTTAAGGGTTTCATAGTATTTACCCGTTTTCATCACAAATTAAACATTTGTCTGGGCATAGGCATGGGCGAGGAGAATATCTTTATAGGCGTGGACGCTTGAAATCGAAACGTATTCTGCATTGCCGTGCCAATCGTCACCGCTCGGGCCAAACTCAATCGCGCCTTGTCCGTCGATTTTTTCAGCGTAATAGCGCGTATCCGCAGCGCCGTGCTGGCCAAAGAGCACTGGTTGTTCTTCGGTGATCTGTTCGACTGCGGTCATCAAGGTTTGGATATATGGGTGATCGTCTGTCGTCGTCAAGGCAGGAGTCGACCCGCTCGCTTTGTATTCCATATCGACGCCGACTGTTTCTGCAAGTTCAGCCATCTGGCGGATAATCTCGTCCTTGTCTTGTCCGGGCATAAAGCGGATATCATAAGACATATTGCAGATTTCAGGTACGACGTTGTAGCGGTCGCCGGCATTGATGATCGGCAAATTGACGGATGGCTGCTCGTAATACTCCGTGGATTCTTTGCGGAAGGGCAGATCTTTCATGCCAGCATGGTATTTCATCGCTGATTCGATGGCATTGATGCCTTCCCAAGGGCGCGAACCATGAGCGGGTTTTCCTTTGAACGTCAAATCCATCCGTAAAATACCTTTCGACTGGAGGCCGATCTTCAAGTGGGTCGGTTCGCCGCAAATGACAAAATCACCGTAATAGCCCTCATCAACTAACCACTTGGAGGTGTTGCGCCCGCCGATTTCTTCATCGGTCACGATATGGAGCTGCACTTCACGTGTCAATGCCGCAGCATCAAGCTCGATAAAAGCTTGCATCATGGCAGCGACACCGGCTTTCATATCGGCAGAGCCCCGTCCGTATAATTTGTCCCCTTCTTCCATGGTCGAAAATTGTTCAGGATGGCCAGGCACGACATCAACATGGCCGTTCCATATGACTTTCTCGAAGCCTTTTCCTTTGCTCGCCGTCAGCATGAGGTAGCCCTTATTATCGTGCACTGTAACGTCTTCACCTTTTGCTTTCAGCCAGGCAGAACAAAATAACAGCGCCTCATTTGCCCCTTCTTTCGTATCACTTTGAATTTTAATTAGGTCTTTTAATAAATCAATCATTCGTTAGGCAGCTCGCAAGCTGCCTCCACCACCTTTCTTAAATGTCTACTAATTTACTACCTACCCTATCCTTTTTGCTTGAAACGATTGCCAGCCTCAAATCCCTTGTGTACAATACAAATGATAACGAATTAATTGTATACACCACAAGGGGAGCTATAGCTGAGAGTGAACGATTTGTTCTTACCCTTCGAACCTGTAAGTTAATGCTTGCGCAGGGATGTGGATGGAAAACCGGCCCTTTCGGCGCCAGGATCTATCCTGGCGCCGTTTTTGTATTTTTCAGCAAAATCGGCCCTTCTGGTGATGTGCAAATCCAAAAGGAGGCAATTTTAAATGAGAAATTTGCGCGTATTATTAATGGTCGAGATTGCGATTTTTGCAGCGCTCGGCTTTGTATTGGACTTTGTGGCATTCCGTATGCCACAAGGCGGATCGGTCAGCCTGGTGATGATCCCGATTGTGCTGATGGCGTTCCGGAGAGGCGTTCTGGCAGGTGTGGCGACCGGTTTTTTGGTCGGATTGCTGCAGATTGTCACCGGCTTTATCTCAGTTGCCCCGCTGTCATTCGGTTTTGTTGTCATGCAAGTGATTCTGGATTATCTGCTGGCGTACAGTGTCGTCGGATTCGCCGGACTTTTGCGGGGCCGCTATTTGGAAGCCACCCTCACAAAAAAAACCGGCAAAATCGTTCTGATGGTAACACTCGGGGTATTGCTCGGTTCGTTTCTCCGCTATGTGACCCACGTCATCACCGGCATTCTTTTTTTCGGCATGTTTGCTGACGGCAATGTCTTCATCTATTCGGCAGTCTATAACGCCACGTATATGATTCCTGTCGCGGTTGTCGCGGCAGTTGTCTGCTCTTTGCTTTTTGTCACAGCACCGCGTCTTACGCGGCCTGAATCGTAATGGAAAACACCGTCTAGCTGTAGGCGGTGTTTATATGGTCCGAACCGGTGCGAGAAGCCAGTTTCCGACTGTTTTATGTTATAATGCTCAAATAGAATAGTGTGAAAGAAGGGTAAGTATGATAGCAACTACTGAAAAAGATATTGAAGGACTGAAAAAAGCCGGCCGCATGGTGGCGGAAATCCGTGAAACGATGAAAGCCGCTGTAAAACCGGGGGTTACGACGAAAGAAATCGACGAGCTGGGCGGCCGTTTATTCGAACAATGGGGCGGCGTGTCCGCACCGAAATCCGAATATGATTTCCCGGGTTATACATGCATCAGCGTCAACGAAGAAGTAGCTCACGGCATTCCCGGAAAACGCGTCATTAAAGAAGGCGACATCGTCAATATTGACGTGTCGGGTTCATATGGCGACTATTTCGCCGATACTGGCATTTCTTTTGTCGTCGGACAAGGGCATGAAGCCAAGGAGAAATTATGCAAAGCGGCAGAATCTGCATTCGATCGCGCCATGATGAAAGTAAAAGCAGGTGCGAAGCTTAACCAGATCGGCAAAGCAGTCGAGCGGGAAGCAAAAGACCAAGGGCTTTTCGTCATCAAAAACTTGACTGGGCATGGCATCGGGAAATCGCTTCATGAAGCACCGCAGCACATCCTCAATTATTATGATGCGTGGGAGACGACGATCCTTAAAGAAGGAATGGTGCTCGCCGTGGAACCATTTGTTTCCCAAAAATCCGAGCACATCATCGAATCCGGGGACGGCTGGACATTCATCACACCGGACCAGTCGCTTGTCGCACAAATCGAACATACAGTACTCGTCACAAAAGGCGAACCGATTTTGCTGACGAAATTGGAAAACTGAAGCTCGTGAATGAAATAAGAAAAAAAACAACCATCACCCGATGGTTGTTTTTTTATGGCGTAAAGTCCTGCTTCGCCGGTTTCTTCTTGATCAATAAAATACCTGTCATCAAAACGCCGCTTAGGAACAGGGCTGCTGTGCTGACCAATAATTCATCCATGCCATGCCTTACGACGATTGCAATGAATGCCCAGATAAACACTAGTGTCAGCGGAATATCCGAATGATGGAAGCGGATATGCAGCGCTAGCGCAGTTGCCACCGTCAACATAATCACCGTCCATAATTGGTCGCTGAGTCCCCAGCCGTTCCAACTATAAAAGGTCAGCACGTAGCTGATGTTGGCGATTGTCGCCACACTGATCCAGCCCAGATTGACGGAAATGGGCAAGCGCTCGGTAAAACCGCTTTCGAAATTATTGTATTGCAGATATAAGGCGATGAGCGACAATAAATAAGCAAGCATCGCGACAATCGACCAGATAAAATACTCGTAATGCCAGCAAAGCAGCCAAACAATATTAAAAATGGCACTTAATACAAAAAACAATGTAACTTGCGCTGAAGGATATACTCCTTTTTTCAAGCGCAGCCAAAAGCCGACAATCCAGACAGCCAACAGAATATATATAACAGACCAAATGGAAAACGCATAACCGGCCGGTGTAAAAAGCACCGGGACCCGGTTGGAGATTTCACCGGTAGCCTGACCGTTGATCGGCAGTATATTAGCCAAGGCATTCATTATGATGACGGCGATAAAGGCGAACGTCATCAGCAGTATGCGAATCATATGAAATCCCTCCTCATGTATCAGTATAAACTCGTACGCTGTTACGACCAATAAGAAAGTGCAGGAAGTTTCCTAAAAATGGCGATATCGTGAAAAGTGCCGGCAGGTCGCCATTTTCGTTGAGCTAGGGTAAATGTTATACTAATTAATGTATTTTGAAAATTCGTGAGTGCAGGGGGAAAACAATATGACAGCTATTTATCCGGAAGTATGGGAGCTCGACAGTCTATTTCAAGGGGGCAGCGAGTCAGCTGAGCTGAAAAAGCATTTGGGCGATACGGCTCAAAAACTTAAGAACTTCGAACAGGCGGCAGAGCAATTCGTGGTCCCGGCAGAACCGTCACAAGTGGCGGGTTTTTTGGAGCAGACGGCTGCCGTGTCGATAGATGTCCGCCAAGCGGGGGCGTTTATCGGCTGTTTGATGGCCCAAAACACAGAAGATAAGCAAGCCGCACTTTTGCAAAGTGAACATGCGCTTTTGAAATCCCGTTTCCAAAGCGCTTTTTTGAAATTCAAACAAGCGCTCATGGCTACCGAACAGGAAGCTTGGGAAAAGCTATTGGCGACCGAAAGTTTGCAGGAGTTTGCTTTCGTTTTGGAAGAATGGCGCGAGGAAGCGAAACGCCTGTTGTCCGAAAAAGAAGAAGGCCTGATTACAGGGCTTGGGATCGACGGCTACCACGCTTGGAGCGAGTTATACGATTTGCTGATTGCTTCGACCAAGGTGCGCGTCGATGTGGACGGGGAAGAGAAGACGTTATCGGTTGGGCAAGCGAATAATTTAAGCTCGCATAAAGATGCCACAGTCCGAAAACAAGCTTACGAGAAATTGGAGGAGGCATGGAGCGAAAAAGAAGAGCTTTTTGCGAAAACCTTGAATTCCTTAGCGGGATTCCGCCTGCAAATGTACAACAAGCGTGGAGTGGAAAGTGTGCTTGAAGAACCGCTTCGGATGAACCGTATGAAACAGGAAACGTTGGATGTCATGTGGCAGGCGATTAGCGAACACAAGCAGCCGTTTGCGGATTACTTGTCGCGCAAAGCCGAAATTCTTGGCAAAGAAAAGCTCGCTTGGCATGATATCGATGCACCCATTATCGAAAACTCCCAGCAGTTTGACTATGAGCAAGGCGCTGAGTTTATTCTTCGCCAGTTCGGGAAATTCGGCCTGGAATTGGAGCAGTTCTCGCGCCATGCACTGGAAAACGGCTGGGTGGAAGCGGAAGACCGTCCGCATAAAATGCCGGGTGGCTTTTGCACATCGCTGCCGAAAAGCGATGAATCGCGCATTTTTATGACCTATAGCGGATCAATGTCGAACGTTGCAACGCTTGCACATGAACTGGGCCATGCATTCCATACGTATGCACTGCAGCGAGCGCATTATTTGAACCGTTCTTATGCGATGAATGTCGCTGAAACAGCGTCGACGTTTGCAGAAATGATCGTGGCGGATGCAGCGGTGAAAAATGCGGAGACCAAACAAGAGGAAATCGCTTTACTGGAGGATAAAATTCAGCGCAGCGTAGCTTTTTTCATGAATATCCATGCTCGGTTCCTGTTCGAGACGAGGTTTTATGAGGAGCGGAAGAATGGTGTCGTTGCGGCAAGCCGCTTGAATGAATTGATGGAGCAAGCTCAAGAAGAAGCGTTTGCCGGCAGCTTATCGAGTGTGCATCCGCATTTTTGGGCATCGAAACTGCATTTTTATATTACCGACGTGCCGTTTTATAATTTTCCGTATACGTTCGGTTATCTCTTCTCGTTGAGCGTCTATGCAAAAGCATTGGAAGAAGGGCAGGGCTTTGAAGAAAAATATATGGCGCTGCTGCGGGATACGGCGATCATGAGCACTGAAGACTTGGCGATGAAGCATCTGGGGGAAGACATCACCCAAAAAGCATTCTGGGAAAAAGGTATTGCGCTATGCACAAAAGATGTCGAAGAGTTCATCAAATTGACTGCAGAAGAGGGATAAGATGAATCTGCTATTTGAAGGGAAAACGTGTTATCTCCGTACGCTTACTGTCGAAGATGCAGAAGACATGGTGCGGGTTCTGCAGAAGAACCGCAATTACTGGGCGATTTATGAACCGCGGCATCGGGACAGTTACTTTACCATTGCCGTCCAGCGTGAAAAAATACGTGAAGCCATTTACCAGGCACGCGAAAACCGGGAATACAGTTTCGGGATTTTTTCGCATGAATCCAATCAGCTGATCGGCCACATTTCGATTTACAGCATTAAGCGATTGCCGTTCCTAAGTGCATTGGTCGGCTATTCGATGGACGAACAATTTATCGGCCGTGGCATTGCGAGCGAGGCGGTCAAATTGATCACGGCTTTCGGGTTCGAACAATTGCGCTTGCACCGGATTGAAGCGTACGTATCTCCCGATAATGTGGGGTCGCTGCGGGTACTCGAAAAAGCAGGCTTTCAAAAAGAAGGCTTGCTGAAGCGGTTTTTGTTTATCAATGGGGAATGGAAAGACCATTATTACTATGCGCTTCTTGAACAAGATTTTTGAAAGGGTAAGGCCGCCTATCGGAAATGGTGGAAAAATGTGCGGAGATGGCTTGAAAATTGATGGAGGAGTGGATGGAGCGTGGATCGATTAAAACAATTTGCTTATCATAAGTGGGCCAGCCAGCGAATTTTGGAGCATGTCCAGGAACTGAATGAAGCGTATTACACGCAAGCGGGAAAAAGTTCTTTCCCGTCAATCCGGGACACCATTGCTCACGTAATCGGCGTCGAAAAAATTTGGCTCAAACGGATGAACGGAGCCGAGAATCCGGCGTTCGAAAAGTTCGATGTAGAGACGGTGGAGAAAGCGATGGAAGCGTTCCTGCTATTGCACGCAGAGATGGAACTTTATTTCGCCTCACTAACCGAAGAAAGTTGGCAACAGGAATTTACGTACCGCAATATGAAAGGCCTCAAGTTTTGTCATAGCCGCGATGAAATGTTGTTCACAGTCATCAATCACGCGAGCTACCACCGCGGCCAGATCACATCCTTATTGCGCCAATTCGACCAATCGGGCATCCCGCTCGATTATATACATTTCCAAAGAAAAAACCGCTGAGATTTTTCTCAGCGGTTTTCTTTATCTTCGTAGCCATCTACAATGACATCGAGTTTTCCGGTTGTCGGGTCGATGACAAGACCATGGACCGGTACTTTTTTATCCATCAGCGGATGGTTGCGCACCATGTCGACGCTGTGGCGCACGCTTTCTGTTACATCGTCAAAGCCTTTCAGCCATTCGTTGAGGTTGACGCCTGAGTAATCCATCAGGTCAATGGTGCTTTGTTCAATGCCGCGGCTTTTCATCTTTTCGATGATGCCTTCCGGTTTCACTTGAGCCATGCCGCAATCGTGATGGCCGATAATGTAAATTTCGTCGGCATTCAACTCGTAAACAGCAACGAACAAGCTGCGCATAATGCCGCCGAACGGGTGGTTGATGACAGCGCCGGCACTTTTAACGATCTTCACATCACCTTTTTTCAAGTTCATCGCTTTCGGCAACAGTTCGAACAAGCGCGTATCCATGCACGTCAAAATGACCATGCGCTTGTCAGGGAATTTGGTTGTTCTGTATTCTTCGTACTTTTTTTCCTGGACGAATTTTTCGTTATAGCCCAAAATCTCATTCAATAAAGACATACTAGTTCCTCCTTGAGGTGATTTGATTAATTACCGCGACATCTTTTCGAGCTGGTCGATCATGCCGAGCGACCGCCCGGTACCAATAGCGACGGATTCCAATGGGTCCGGTGCGATATGGACCGGTACAGAAATTTCTTCTGTCAGCCATTCCTGCAATCCTTTTAATAATGCACCGCCGCCTGAGATGACGACGCCTTGGTCGACCATATCGCCGGACAGTTCCGCCGGACAATTCTCCAAAGTGGCGCGGATGCATTCCAAAATGGCTGATAAGGATTCGCTCAGCGCTTTTTGCATTTCGTCGGAACTCAGTTCAATCGTTTTCGGCAATCCGCTCAATACGTCGCGGCCGCGGACGTTCATCTTTTTCGGTTCGTGGGGAATCGGGGCATAGCCGATTTCCTTTTTGATCGTTTCGGCCGTTTTTTCGCCGATCAACAAATTATAATGCTTGCGCACGTATTGGATGATGTCTTCATCCATCCGGTCGCCGGCAATTTTAATCGTGCTGGAAGACACGACGCCGCCGAACGAGATGATCGCCACTTCGGTCGTACCGCCGCCGATATCGACGATAACCGACGCGACTGGTTCTGTGATCGGCAAGTCCGCTCCAATGGCTGCAGCGACGGTTTCTTCGATCAAATGCACGGATTTTGCGCCGCTTTGCTTGACGGCATCATGGATGGCGCGGCGTTCAACCGCTGTCGCACCGGACGGGGTGCAAACCATGACTTTCGGTTTGCGGAGTGATCCGCCGAGCTGTTTCGATGCCTTTTGCATAACCAGCTTCAACAGTTCGCGCGTGACGTCAAAGTCAGCGATGACGCCTTCTTTCATCGGCCGCACGATGCGAATCGAATCGGGTGCCTTGCCGAGCATCGCTTTGGCTTCGGTGCCGATTGCGATGACGGCTCCGCTGCGTGCATCGAGCGCTACAATGGACGGCTCGTTAAAGATGACGCCTTTGGACTTTGTATAAACAAGAATGTTTGCGGTACCGAGATCGATCCCGATATCCGTTGCAGAAAACATGAATGAATTCCTCCTAATCGGTATGGACAATGCTTATTCAAATTTTATCACTTTCCTGGGAGATGTGATAGTGGCACTGCAAAACAGAAAAAAGCTCTGCCTCGTGTTGAGGCAGAGCTTTTTTTTAGTAGCGCTCTTTCGGTAACGGATCGATATGCTCTGCATCGTGGCTGCGAAGCACTTTGCCAATAAAATGCATCAGCGTAAAGAAGAATATAAAGATTACGACCGTAAACCCAAGAACAACAGTTATACCGTAGAACATAATGATAACTCCTCTCTAAACTGTAATTATCATATTCAGTATACATGAAACTCTAAAGAAAATTAAGTGTCGAATTAACGACCTTTAGAATGCCCAGTTGCCGCCGCGGAAAATCGCTTCGCGCGAGCCGTCTTCTGAGATGCCATCGATATCCATATCAGCAGAGCCGACCATGAAATCGACGTGGGTGATGCTTTGGTTCAATCCGTGTTGTTGGAGTTCATCAGGTGACATCGTCTTGCCGCCTTCTAAGCAGAAAGCATACGCGCTGCCGATGGCGAAATGGTTGGATGCATTTTCATCGTAAAGTGTATTGAAGAACAGGATGCCGGAATCCGAGATCGGCGACTGGTGCGGCACAAGTGCGACTTCCCCGAGGCGATGGGAGCCTTCGTCGGTTGCCACCAATTGTTTTAGCACTTCTTCTCCTTGTTCGGCAACAACGTCTGTAATGCGTCCGTCTTTGAACGTCACCTTAAAGCCATCGATGATATTGCCGCCGTAACTTAACGGTTTCGTACTCGAGACATAGCCGTTGACGTCGTCTTTATGGGGAACAGTGAACACTTCCTCTGTCGGCATGTTGGCCATGAACGCATCGCCCTTTTCGTTGATGGAACCGGCGCCAGCCCACAAATGGCCTTTTGGAAGGGCCACTTCAAGGTCCGTGCCAGGTGCGGTGTAGTGTAGTTTCGCGTATTTCTTGCCATTCAAATAATCGACTTTTGTATGGAGCGTGCGGTCATGCTCGAGCCATGCTTCGATCGGATCTTCCAGATCCGCACGGACAGCTTTGAAAATCGCTTCCCACAGCGCATCCATTTGCTCGTTTTCCGGCAGGTCCGGGAATACTTTCTTCGCCCATTCTGTAGACGGGGCTGCTAGGACCGACCAGCTGATTTTATCGGATTGCACGTATTGGCGGTATTTGTTGAGTGCTTGTCCGGCAGCTTTTTGTGACGCGGCGATGCGCTTTGAATCGATCCCTTTCAATAGGTCCGGGCTTTGCGAAACAACGCTGATGAATGCTGCGCCTTGTTCGGCCAGCTGCTCGCGCTCTTGCACTTTCCATGCAGGAAACTCGGTAAACGAATCTTCCGGTGCTTTTTCAAAGCGGGTACGGGAGATGGCATCATCGCTCCAATCGACGAAAACCTGTCTTGCACCTTCTTCATAGGCTTTTTTGACAATCAATCGAACGAAGGGTGCTGCATCTATAGAAGCCGCAATATACAATTTTTGATCAGGCTGAATATTGACACCTACTTTTACAGCTAATTCAGCGTAACGGGATAACTTTTCTTCAAATGTGGACATTTTCAAAAACACTCCTCTCATCTTTTCTATAGTAGCAATATTCAAACAGAAAGCGCAATAGAAGACAGAGTGGTGAGGAAAAATGATTTGCATTATTTATTATAAAAGTTTATTATATAAACAAAAGTTTAGAAAAGGAGGGAATCCTATGACCCGGAAGGAACAGGAAATCCTGACGCTGATCGAACGAAATCCGTATATGTCCCAGCAGGAAATGGCCGATGCTTTAGGCATTTCACGGCCGTCACTGGCCAATTTGATATCCGGCTTGATCAAGCAGGGGCGGATTGTCGGAAGAGCGTATGTGCTGCCGGAAGAAGATGCGATCCTGTGTATCGGCGGCGCGAATGTCGACCGCAAATTCCACCTGAAGGCGACGTCTGTACCCGGTACGTCGAATCCGGCAACAGTAACAAGGAGCGTCGGGGGAGTCGCGCGCAACATCGCAGAAAATATCGGGCGGCTTGGACATAAAGTCCAGTTAATCACAGTAGCGGGGGATGACCCTGAATGGCGCTTTATCGAAGAAGCTTCTGCAGCATTCATGGATACGGCGCTGACGAAAAATATAGCGCACGGCGTTACCGGCAGCTACACCGCCGTTTTGGAGCCGGACGGCGAGATGACTTTGGCGCTTGCTGATATGGACATCTACAGTGAATTGACACCCGCTTACCTTGAGCCGCACCGGGCGAAATTGATGCACGCAAAACTGTTGATCGTTGATTTGAATTGCCCGAAAGAAACGGTGCGCTATTTACAGGACTTGGCATCATCCGCTCGAGTGCCGGTTGCCGTCATTCCTGTATCGGCTCCGAAAATGGACCGCCTCGGAGAAAGCCTGACCGGCATTTCCTGGTTGATTTTAAACCGCGACGAAGCAGCTCTGCGGCTTGGCCTTTCAATCACTGATGAAGCAGACTGGAGGCGCTCTGTCGAACTGCTGCTCCAACAGGGAGCGGGGGCGGTCGTGGTGACCGGAGGAAAAGACGGGGCAATGGCTGGAAACGGTGAAGGCATTGCCCATTTCAAAGCAATCGAAACGCAGCGTGTGGAAGATGTAACAGGCGCAGGAGATGCCTTTACGGGCGGACTGCTGCACGGGTGTCTATCGGGATACGGTTTTACACAAGCGGTGCGGTTGGGCATGGTCAACGCAGCCAAAACGCTCGACAGCGCACAGACCGTACGCCCAGAATTGAACGAAACGCTGTTAACTAATGAATTGGAGGAATTAATATGATAGATATGATCAGTTATTCAACAGAAGTACAGGAAGCCATAGACCAGAAAAAACCGATTGTTGCATTGGAATCGACGATCATCTCCCACGGCATGCCGTATCCACAAAATGTCGAAACAGCACGCGAAGTCGAGCAAATTGTCCGCGACTATGGTGCAGTGCCGGCGACGATTGCGTTGATGGATGGGCGCATCAACATCGGTTTGTCCGAAGAGGAACTGGAATTGCTCGGCAATTCACCGGACGTGGCGAAAGTTTCCCGCCGCGACATCGGTCAATTGCTCGCAACGAAAAAAATCGGGGCGACTACAGTCGCAGCAACGATGATTTGTGCGGAGCTTGCCGGCATCCGGGTGTTTGCCACAGGCGGCATCGGCGGCGTTCACCGCGGAGCGGAAGCGACGATGGATATTTCCGCCGATTTGGAAGAACTTTCGAATACAGGTGTCGCGGTCGTCTGTGCCGGTGCAAAATCAATTTTGGATATCGGGCTCACCTTGGAATATTTAGAAACGAAGGGAGTGCCGGTGATCGGTTATCAAACGGACGAGATGCCAGCATTCTACACACGCAACAGCGGCTTCGCCTTAAGCTACGGTTCGGAATCGACTGAAGAACTTGCGCGCATCCTGAAAGCGCAATGGACATTAGGGTTAAAAGGCGGCGCCGTCATCGCCAACCCGATCCCCGAAGAACATGCCCTCGATAAAGCCTTTATCGACCAAATCATCGAACAGGCGATGGCAAAAGCAAACACAAATGGCATCAGCGGAAAAGAAGTGACACCGTTCTTGCTCGGCAAAATAAAGGAACTAACAAAAGGCAAAAGCTTGGTCGCCAATATCGAGCTCGTCAAGCACAATGCCAAAGTCGGCGCACAGCTTGCAGCTGCATACCAAGCGCTTTAAGAACAATTTGTGAAAAAAGACCCCTAGGGAGTCTTTTTTTTGTCATTTGCCGTTTCTTCGGTTTTCATGAACTCTGTTTCAGGGTAAGGAATGTCAAGGAGTTGAAGCTCATGAAAACGGATGTGTTCATCGGCGGCGGAGGTGTAGGCGGGTTAACGCTCGCATTGAAATTGGTTCGGCGCGGCTTTGACGTCATACTCGCGGAACGGATGGCTGTCAGGTCACCGACATATAAAGGGGAATTACTACAGCCGAAGAGCATGCAGATTTTTGATGGCCTTGGCGTCTATGAATCGATTTGCGACCGGTCCAACGAAATCAAAGTGCTCGACATGCTCGAGCTGTCGAGTTCGCTGAAAGTAAAAGACCAATCGTTTATGGATTACAGTGTCTTACCAGGAAAATATAATGCTGCTTATATGATCCATCACGAAGAGCTGAAAACCATCATTCGAAAAGCAGCTTCTGAATATGAAAACTTCCATTATTTAAAAGGCACAGCTTGCAAAGGCTATACAGAAAATACGGCTATCCTCCAAAAAGGCACGGAAAAATTTGAAGTGGAAGCCAAGTATTTCTTCGGGGCGGAAGGGCGTTCTTCGGTTACGAGAAAAACGATGGAGATCGAAGTAAAGCAAACGACATATAACCACCATTTCCTGACTGTCACGTTTCCACGTGCGGAAAATTTCACAGACGGCAAAATCATTTCAACGTATAACCGCTTTCTTGGATTGTTCCCGCTTCCCGATAATCAAGTGCGCAGCGTTTATTTGATTCCGCAGGGAGATTATAAAACTTTAAAAGAAAAGCCAATCAGCCATTTCCACAAACTCTATACCGATTTGGCACCGGTTGTGGACGGCTATGTCCAGCGGCTGACGGACTGGAAAAAAATCCAGCTGATGATTCCGATCATGTATCATGCAGAATCGTACGTCAAAGGCAATAAAGCGATTATCGGCGATGCAGCACATGCTGTTCATCCGATGGCGGGAGAAGGCATGAATATGGCGATACAGGATGCAGATGTGCTCGGAGAACTCGCTGCAGATATCCTCACGGAAGAAAAGAATAATCCGGCAAACCTCGAATGGTACGAAAAAGTGCGCTATCGCCGGGCAGACCATGTCATCCAGTTGAGCCATTTGGCGGCACTCGCGTATTCGTTCCCGTATCGCCCGGTCAGTTATTTGCGCCAGCGGACGTTCGAGCGGATGGAGGAAGATCCGATTCTTCACTTCAAGCAGATGCTTAACGTTTCAGGGCTCGGTTTGTGGAAAGAAAATGTCCGCGACCGCTTTATCCAAGGAGGGTTCATGCCGGTTCGAGCAAAGGAATTGGCGGAAGACACGAAGGAACTGAAATATTACAAACCCGAAGATGATTACCCGTGGAAAGTGGAGGGACTAATATGATAGACATAATGAAAATGGTGAAAGCCCGTACTTATATGAAACGCAACGAGCCCTTCTTATACAGCTGGCATGCGTATGTCGGCTATGAGATGGATTTATACAAAGCATTCGAACGGCCGGTGACACAGTTTGATGTGGCGGATGCACTCGATCTCGACGAGCAATTGCTGGCGCAATGGGTAGCAGTCGGTGTTTCCATCGGCTACTTGAAAGAAGTCGGCCGCAACCGCTATCAACTGAAGAACAGGTGGAAACTGCCGAAATCCAAAGGCAATAATTCATCGGGTGTGTTACTGAAGGAAATGATGGAGCTGCACATTCCGACACTTTTGGAATATCCGAAAATGATGCGCAGCAAAAATCGCCTCCACTTTAACGAAGACGAGCATGCGCCGACTGTCGCTGAAACAAGCCGGCTGCTGGAAGTATTGGCGTATCCGAAAATGGCTGCTCGGTTGAAAGAGAAAAAGTGCCGTCGCGTTCTCGATATTGGATGCGGAGAAGGGGGCTACATAAAAAAACTGGCACAAAAATTCCCTTCTACGCAGTTCACGGGAATTGAAATCAGCAAAGAAGTCGTCGATACGGCCAAAGCTTTGACCAAAGGACGAAAGAATATTTCGATCGAACAGGCAGACCTTTGGGATTACACGCCAGAATCACCACAGGACATGATCATGCTCAACAATGTCCTGCATTATATTCCGCTCGAAAAGCGCCAAGCCTTATTCAAGGAACTCAGCAGTTGGCTGGCTGACGGAGGCGTCTTATCGATTGTCACGCCGATTGCCGGAGGACCGGACAGCACGCCGTTCGCCAACGTGTTCAACAGCTTCTTTTCCTCTTTCGACAATCTCTACCGGTTGCCGAAACGCGAAGAGCTCATTGAATGGGGAGAAGAATCCGGACTCGATTTCCTCAGCCTGCGCACCGTCATCAAAGAAGGCGGCTGGTACATCGTTCAATATGAAAAGAAAAGCTGAAGTGGCCGTTATGGCTCGACAGGCATAAGACGAGTTCCCGAAGCGGCGCCTTTTGCCGCACAAGGCAGTTGACTTATGCCCCGAGAATCTGGCTGCCGAAGCTAGACTAAAAGAAAAGCGAAAGCGCCCGTTAAGCTCCGACAGGCATAAGCCGACTGCGCAGCGGCTGCAAGCTGCAGAGAATGAATGAATGAGGCTTACGGACTCATTCAATTACCATGCATATGTGGAGTGGGAGCGCGTCCTAACCAGCCATAAGAAAAAGCCCTGAAGCAGCTGCTTCAGGGCTTTCCTTATTTGCGCAATGAACCAAGCTCAGAGGCGATGGCCTGCATTTCGTTCGGGCTGAAATTACTGCGTCCTTTAACCATTTCGTAAAGTTCACGCAAGTCTTCATATTCAGAGGTATTGAAATGCTCAGCTTTCATCGCATCCACATTGACCATGCGCAATTTCGTCTTTATTTCCTCGATCATAAAATCGACATTCTCAGGTGATTTTTTGGATAAATCCATGATTTATTCCTGCCTTTCGGGTGGGTATACTTTATCATTTCATTATTCAAATGGAATGTCAATTACGAGAACGGGCTTCTTCTTTCTCTTCCTTGATTTTTGCGTTGATTCTCTTCGTCTCATAGACGATGACACCGGACAGGCCGAGAAGGCCAATCAAGTTCGGGAAGGCCATCAAGCCATTCATCACATCGGAGAATGTCCAGATGACATCAAGTGATACCGTCGCCCCGACAAATACCATAGCAACAAAGGCGATGCGGTAAACTATAAGCCAGCTTGGATTTTTGAACAAATATTGGAAACATTTTTCGCCGTAATAGGACCAGCCGATAATGGTCGAAGAAGCGAAGAAAATCAGGCCGACTGCTACGATGATCGGGCCTGCCCCGCCTAGGAACTGCTCGAATGCAGCTGTTGTAAGGGCCGCACCTTGAAGGGTGTCATCCAAATACAAACCGGACATGACGATGGTGATACCGGTGATCGAACAGATGATCAAAGTATCAAAAAATACTTGCGTCATTGATACTAAAGCCTGGCGCCCTGGCATATCGGTTTTCGCCGCTGCCGCCGCAATAGGTGCAGATCCAAGGCCGGCTTCGTTTGAGAAGACGCCTCGTGCAACACCGTAGCGGATTGCGGCACCGATAGCACCGCCGGCTGCTGCTTCACCCGTAAAGGCGGCACTGAAAATCGTTCCAAGCGCAGCAGGGATAAGGTCCATGTTGAGGATCATGATGATGATTCCGGCAATAATATAGAATAAGGCCATGAATGGAACGAAAAATGCTGTCACTTTTCCGATCGTTTTGATTCCGCCGATGATAACGACAGCGGCAAAGATTGTTAAGATGATTCCGGTAATCCACGTTGGCACAGAAAATGTATCGCGCACGACGGATGCCACAGAGTTGGACTGCGTGCCGTTACCGATACCGAATGCTGCAATAGAGCCGAATATCGCAAACAAGACCGCGAGCCATTTTTGTTTCAATCCGTGTTCGAGGTAATACATCGGTCCGCCAGCCATTTGACCTCTTGAATCGACGACGCGGTATTTGACGGCTAGAACCGCCTCGCCGTATTTTGTCGCCATCCCGAAGAATGCAGAAAACCACATCCAGAAGACAGCTCCCGGGCCGCCGAGAATGACCGCTGTTGCAACCCCGACGATATTCCCTGTCCCGACTGTAGCAGCCATTGCCGTGGATAATGCCTGGAAATGGGAAATATCTCCTTGTGCATCTTTATCGGGATTTTTGCTGAATGTCAGCTTTAATGCATATGGCAGCATGCGTATTTGCAGCACGCCTAAGCGCACAGTCAGGAAAATCCCTGTCCCCACTAGGAGAATTAAAAGCGGCGGTCCCCATACATAACCGCTGATCGTACCAAGAAACTCTGTAAATGCTTCCATCTTTTCTCCCCCTTTAGAATGTTTTGTTTAAAAGGAAAACACTCCTCCTGTAAATTTAATATTCCGAAAGTTTTGCGGTATAGTCAAGTTATTTTTTAAAAATAATTTTGAAAGTGTTTAGAATAGGTTGGATTAGGGAAAAAATCAAAGTATGATAGTAATGATAATGATATCTTACAGTAGGAGGAATTTAGAATGAGCCAAAACAAATTGATGACAGGTTTACTAGTAGGGGCAGCGGTAGGTGTAATCGTTTCACTTCTTGACCGCAATACCCGTGAGGATGTAATGCACAAATCACAAAAGGCGACTGAAAGCGCCAAGTACTATGCACACCATACAGATGAGCTGAAATCTGCATTCAAAGAACAGGCAGAACGTGCTCAAAATCTTTATGCACGAATCTCAGAAGATGCTTCTTATGTCGGCAGCAAAGTGCAGCAAGTAAAACAATTGGTTCCAGAAGTGAAAGAAGTAGCAAAGGATGCAAAAACTGCAGTAGTGGAAACAAAAGAAGCGGTTGTGGATTCAAAAGACGATGTCTTATCAGCAGTTAAAGAAGACGATCCTTCACCGAGCTCTTCATTGACGGACGATTCTTCTTCACAATCCGACATACAGAACCGCAACTGAGAAGGAAAAATGGCTCCGCAAAAAGAAAGTGGCCAGCCCGAACTTCAGAAAGTGAGATATGATGTGTTGACTGGCCGCGGCTTTTTAAAAGAATTAGGGAAACGGATCAAAGACGTCGATGTGCCGGGACTCGGAGCGCAATTGGCGTTTTTTTTCCTCTTATCGATTTTTCCATTATTGATTTTTCTCGTGACGTTATTGCCGTATTTAAGTTTGCCGAGAGAAGAAGTATACCGATTTATGGAAGATGTAATTCCGGCAGAAATCTATAGTTTGATTGAACAAACGCTTAACGAAATACTCACCAATCAAAATAGCGGACTGCTATCTTTTGGTGTGCTAGCGACGATCTGGTCGGCAAGCCTTGGTATGAATGCCTTGATCAAGTCCTTAAACGCCACACATGGAGTAAAAGAAAGCAGGCCATTGCTGATCGCTAGAGGCATGTCGATTTTAATGACGATTCTGCTGATTATCATGCTGGTCGTGGCATTGGCGCTGCCGATATTCGGCCGTCAGCTTGGTTTGTTCTTTTTTGCGTTTTTCGGACTGGAGGAAGGATTTTTGGAATTATGGGCGATGATTCGCTTTACGATTCCAGCCCTTATCACATTTATCGTGTGCGTCGTTATATATTGGCTGGCGCCTAATGTCCGAATCAGCTTTTGGGCGGTGCTGCCAGGAGCGGCATTCGCTTCAATTGGTTGGCTCATTCTGTCTTTCCTGTTTTCCATTTACGTGAACAACTTCGGGAATTTTTCTGCAACATACGGCAGTATCGGCGGGATTATTTTATTAATGCTTTGGCTATACCTTTCTGCCATGCTCTTGATCGTTGGCGGGCAAATTAACGCGGTCATGCAAGAAAGAAGAAATTCTCAGAAACTATTGCATAAAAAAAAGACGGCTCTTCCCGATAAAACATAAGGGGAAAGCCGTCTTTTCAATGTATAATATTTTAGACATTGCGGTTGAGCATACGCAAACCATTTAATATGACAAGAATGGTACTGCCTTCGTGACCGATAACGCCTAGTGGCAATGAAATCGCCTGAAAGAAATTCGATAAAATCAAGATCAAAATGACTGCCACTGAAAAGAAGATATTCTGTTTGATGATGCGCTGCATTTTTCTCGCTAAGCGGATCGAGTAAGAGATGCGGGACAAGTCATTCTTCATTAAAATGACGTCTGCTGTCTCCAATGCGATGTCCGTGCCTTCGCCCATCGCGATACCGGTAGTTGCTGTCGCAAGCGCCGGGGCGTCGTTTATGCCATCGCCGATCATCGCGACATATTTATATTTTTCCAAAAGTTTTTTTAAATGGTCTACTTTGTCGCCAGGCAAGCATTCGGCGATGTATTCATCGACACCGGTCTCTTCTGCAATGACTTTGGCAGTTTTCCGGTTATCGCCTGTCAGCATAATACAATAGATGCCACGGTCCTGAAGTTCGGCGATGGTCGTTTTGGTAATGTCCCGCACGGTGTCTTTTAACGCCATCGCAGCAAGGATCCCTTTGCCGTCCCGCACGAAAGTGACTGTTTTCCCTTCGTTTGCCAAGCCTTCAAGAATCCCGTTTTCAAAAGCATACGCATCGGCTTCGCCGACAAATCCCGGTTTACCAACCAAAATTTCATCGCTTCTGTATTGTGTTTTCAAGCCGTTTCCCGGAACATCTTCGACCGGCAAACTGCGTAAAGGTTGAAAGCCTTGCTGTACGACAAAATCGGTGATGGCTTTGGCAAGCGGATGGTTGGACTGGGATTCGATTCCTGCCACAAGCGCCATCACTTGTTCGCGGTCTGCCCCTTCGCGTATGACAAAATCAGTGACTTCCGGCTTGCCGCGTGTCAATGTGCCGGTTTTGTCGAATGCGATTGCTTTAATGACGCTTAAATTCTCTAAATGGGCGCCGCCTTTAAAGATGACACCGCTTTTGGCACCATTGGAAATGGCAGCAAGCGTCGCTGGCATAATGGAAGCGACCAAAGCGCAAGGAGAGGCGACTACAAGTAGCACCATGGCCCGGTAGAATGTTTCGTTCCAGCTCCAGCCGACAAGGAAATGTGGAACGAACAGCATGAGCACGAAAACAATCAAAACAATTTTCACGTAGCGTCCTTCAAAGCGTTCAATAAACTGCTGGGAAGGGGACTTTTCACTTTCTGCTGACTGCACGAGTTCAATGATTTTTTGGAACATCGTCTCAGTGCTCAGTTTGGTCATGACCATGGCGATAGAGCCGGATAAATTGACCGTGCCTGCAAACAGGTTGTCGCGCTTGTATTTCGACACAGGAAGCGCTTCACCGCTGATGGCGGACTCATCTACCGCCGTTTGTCCGGAAAAGACTTCCCCGTCGACCGGAATGCGTTCGCCCGGCCTGACAGCGACGTGATCCCCGATCTTCAGTTCACCGATAGGAACGCGTATAGTTTCTCCGGATTCTTGCAATAGCCAGGCTTCGTCCGGCTGCATTTCCATTAAGGCGGAAAGTTCTTTGCGGCTTTTGTTCATCGTATAGGTTTCAAGTGCACCACTGAGTGCAAAGATGAAGATTAAAATGGCGCCTTCTGTCCAAAAACCGATAATGGATGCGCCGACCGCTGCGAAGATCATCAAAAATTCGACGTTCAACTGCTTGTCTGCAAGCGTTTTTTTGATGCCATATTTCGCTTTCGCGTAGCCGCCGATGACAAATGCCAGCAAATAGGTGGCTACGGAAGGAGCGGTAATTTCCTGCAATTCTAAAATATAGGCGATGATGATCAGAACACCAGATAAAATAGCAGCAATCAACTCTAGGTGAGGATGAACTTTGCTCCACATTTGCATTCCTCCACATGACAGTCAGATATCTTTATTACAGTCATTTTACCATAGCCTTATAGAAATGAAGGACAGATTCCGCTTATTCCGTGTCAATTCAGAAATCTAGATAATACACTTTCCTGAGCGGAAAAAAACGGCCTCGATGTTTCAGTAAGAAACATCGAGGCCAAAGAACTATTCGCTATCGGAAGCTGGGCGGTTTTTGAATTGCTTCATTTTATCTTCAAGGTCATCAACCATGGCAATCAGCCGGTCGATATCTTCAAGTTCTGTGCTTTCTGGTTCGATTGCATCTAATACATCGAGGAACATGCTGAGTCTTTGTTTCATGTAAGACACTTGCTGTTCTTTATCCGTAATGGATTTTCCCATTGATTCCACCTCGTTTCGCTAATTAATAGTAGCCGAAAACAGCCAGAATATCAACAGAGCAGAAGTAAACAAAAAAACAATAATCTTTTAATTGAATATTTACACTATTCAAAATATGTGTTATAGTGAGTCTAATCCTTTATGAGGGGAGGCCAAAGCAAATCGACAAACTAACAAAGTATTCAACTTGGAAAGAGGAGGCGATTCGAGCATTCAGGTGGCTTCACCAAAAATGCGATTATGAAAACTAACTGTAACTATAAAACATAAAGGCTCAGCCCCAATCTGCGATGCAGAAACGGACTGAGCCTTTTATGTATTTAAATGAGTTCGTATGTTTCCACCACTTCGATGGAATCTTCGACAGAACGGACCATCGAACAATTTTTTCGCGTCAACTCCATTACTCGCGGCATTTTCGCTTCGTCGATATCGCCTTTGATGCGGAAATGCAAATGGACTTTCGCAACGCGCCCAGCTTCCTCATCAATGCGCACGACTTCTTTCACCTCGACTTCGATATCTTCTGCAGGAATGCGTTTTTTCTCCAGTACTTGGCGGATAATTCCTGCGCTGCAGATGGCGAGTGAAGACACCAGCAATTGATAAGGGCGGAAGCCGTATTCCTCGTTTGTCGATACGTGCAGCTCACCAAATGGCAAGTGGCCGGTAAAACCGTGTTCGTTCATGGAAAATTTCATCTTGTATCTCCTCCTTATGTTAGAATTGTAGCGGAAACTTTGGAAAATAGAAAAGAACGTGCTCGTTCGGGGAGGCATTATGAAATATTTCTTAGCAAGCGAACGTGCCCGCTTTTGGATTTTGGTCGCCATCGTATCGATTTCAGGCTTTTCCCAAGGGATGCTATTGCCGCTCATTGCAGTCATTTTCGAGCAGGACGGGGTATCATCTACCTTGAATGGGCTGAGCGCGACCGGTTTATACATAGGCATTATTGTGGTAGCTCCTTTTATGGAGCCGCAGCTTCGGCGCTTCGGGTTTAAGCCGCTTATTCTAGTCGGTGGCGCAATGGTCGTTCTCGCACTATTGGCTTTTCCGTTATGGAAAAGTGTGTTGTTTTGGTTTTTCCTGAGGATTCTGATTGGCATCGGTGATCAGGCACTGCATTTTTCAACCCAAACATGGATTACGAGCACTTCTCCTCGTCATAAATTAGGGCGCAATATCGCGATTTATGGCATGTCGTTCAGTGTTGGCTTCGGTGCAGGACCGTTATTTGTGCCGCTCGTCGAAGTGTTTGAAGCATTGCCGTTCATTATTTCTGGATTGCTTTGTTTACTTGCTTGGTCGCTCGTTTTTTTCTTGCGCAATGATTTTCCGGAAGCGACTGCCAGTGCGATGGGCGCAAAAGGCACGTTGAACAGGTTCCGGACGGCGCTCATAGTAGGCTGGGTCGCTTTTTTGCCGCCGCTTGGCTACGGTTTTTTAGAAGCGTCGTTAAGTGCGATTTATCCCGTCTATGCACTGCGCCAGTCGTTTGATATCAGCACGGTGTCGTATATTCTTGCTGCCTTTTCAGTTGGTGCCATTGCGACTCAATTGCCGCTCGGGGAGTTGAGTGACCGGATCGGCCGGCGAAAAGTGCTGCTGTTGGCACTTAGCGGAGGGGCTGTGTCCTTTTTCGCGGCGACATTCTTCGAGTCTAATGCGTGGCTGACGCTGTTGTTCTTTGTGATAGCCGGCATGTTTGTCGGTTCGACCTTTTCACTCGGCATTTCATATATGACCGATTTGATGCCGAGAGAGTTGTTGCCGACCGGCAATTTATTGTGCGGTGTGGCGTTCAGTGTCGGAAGCTTGATCGGGCCGGCAGCAGGAGGCTTGTTCTTGGAAGTAACGGATGAATTGAGTTTCTTGCTTCTGATTACTGGAATTTTGCTGACACTTTTCACGATCATTGCTGTTAAGGGGCCGCGTAAGCAAATGGCTTAAATTCAAAAACGGATTAGAGAAGAAACTCTGTCCTTACAGACTGAAGACCACAAAGGTTTTGGAATTAACATATTCCAAGACCCTTTTGTCTGTTTCAGGCTTGAACGCAGTCTATAGGTTGCGAATAATGGACGTTGGATGCAAAAGTTACAATTAGTAAAGAACACTTTTGGGGGAGCTTTTTCCAAAGCGGTTATTGGAGGGGCTATCCCACGCAAAAAAAAGACCATAGACATCGAATGTATCGAATGTATCTATGGTCTGGGAGCTCATCGTGCCGGGGTTCATTCTTTATTTGTATGCAGCGCCATCTCGATAAAGAACCTGATCTCTTTATCAAGGAGCAGGAAATGCTGTCTACCGACTCGGAACTTGGAGGTGTATTTGATTTTGTTGCGCTGTTCTTCAGGAAGCAGCTGGTTGATCCATAGCTCGGTCACTGCTGCCGGTTTTTGCGATGTAAGGTTGAACAGCTCAGCCGCTATTTTCTCCCGCTGTCCGGGTATCCCGCTGCATAAGGTGATGAAAGAGTAATCCCCTAAATCACCCTTTGCCTTCTTGAAAAATGTTCGCATAGGCGTAGCGATTTTCCCAGCCCAGATCGGTGCCAGCAGAATGACCGGCCCATAATCTTTCACATCAAAAGAAGTAGGCGCCAAGCGAGATTCGCGCTTCACCAAGAAATCTATAAAAATAGATAAATCTTTCCGTTTCTTTTTCTCCTTGATTTCGTACATGTCGCATCCGATTCTGTCCTGTAGTTCTACAGCCAACTTTTTATTGTTTTCAGAGTGAGAGTAATAGACAATTAACGGCTTCATGAAAATTCCTCCTGACTATCTGATTTCGACGTGTCTCTGCTGATGGACGAAGAAGACGGGCAGCGGGTGTCTCGTCATTCTCCTTCAAAAGTTGATTTCCATTTTTTATTGCCAGCTTAGAATCAAATGAATTGAGGCAGACAGATGA
Organism: Planococcus sp. ISL-109; assembly: GCF_018613655.1. GTDB lineage: Bacteria > Bacillota > Bacilli > Bacillales_A > Planococcaceae > Planococcus. The sequence continues at coordinate 22,184 of NZ_JAGGPW010000029.1, read as the reverse complement.
GTTTTGTGTCAATCACTAGTCAAGGTGTACGAAGCTAATCGGTTCGTATTACATCTCGAATCTTCATAATTCGGCCGAGCTGATTCTTTTTACAGCTTTTTGCCGATACGGGCCTTAAAAAGAAGCTGGCCGTTTTTTTATCCTGTGATTACGCTGGTCATTTAATAGTTAGTAAGCAAACCGCTTCAACTTGGGCAGTTTGCGGGAACATATCGACTGGCTGGATATACTCGACGCGGTAGATTTTCGTCAATTGCTGCAAGTCTTTCGCCAGTGTCGACGGGTTGCAGGATGTGTAGACAAAGCGTTTCGGTTTTACTTTTAAAATGGTCTTCAAAAGGGAATCGTCTAGCCCGGTGCGCGGCGGGTCTACTGTTAGTACGTCCGGTACGTAGCCTTCCTTGCGCCATGTCTCCAGCCATTTTTCCGCAGTACCCGTGACGTAAGTCGCTTCGTAGCCTTGCTTTTTCGCATTTGCTTTGGCATCCGCGATACTTTCAGGCATCGTATCCATTCCGCGGATTTCCCGAGCGGAATCGGCGAGCCACAAACCGATGGTCCCGACGCCGCAATAGGCATCGACTACGGATTCTTTGCCGGTCAGCTGGGCCGCACGTTTGATCTCATTATACAAATTGACGGTTTGTTCAGGATTCAATTGGAAAAACGCGCGCGCTGATAAATCGAATGACAGTTCGCCGAGTTCTTCGTGGATGGTCGGTTTGCCGAACAGGGTCCGTGTCGATTCACCAAAGACGAGCGAGGTTTTTTCCGTATTGACATTTTGGACAATGGACACAAGGCGTGAATCGATAGCGCTCAACCGTTCGACCAGCGTGTTCTCTTTCGGTATGTCTTTCCGTGTCGTGATGAGCACGAGCTGGATTTCGCCTGTTTTGACCGCGGTGCGGACGGCAATGGTCCGAACGAGCCCTTTCATCGATTTGCCGTCGTAAATGGACAAGTTCAACTCTTCTATAATGCGCTTCGCTGCATTGGTGATTTTCACCGTATCCGGATGCTGGACTAGGCATTGCTCGATGTCGAGCAGCTGTTGAGAGTTTTCGGCAAACAGGCCGGCCATCACTTTGCCATCTTTTTTGCGCGTTTGGAACTGGCTTTTGTTGCGGTAATGCCATGGGTCTTCCATTCCGATCGTCTCGCGCACTTCGATATCCGTGCCGCGCAAATAGCGGTCGAGCGATTGCAACACCAAATCTCGCTTTTCGACGAGCTGTTGTGCGTAAGTCATGTGCTGCAATTGACAGCCGCCGCACGTTTCAAAGATTGGGCACGGTGGGGTCTGTCTGTGTGGTGATGGTTTGCGGATTTTCAGCATCCGCGCTTGTGCAAAATTGTGTTTGACGATGGTCACTTGCGCCGTGACTTCTTCTCCTGGCAATGCTCCAGGAACAAAGACGACATTGCGCTTGAAAAAGCCGACACCTTCTCCGTTGATGCCGAGCTTTTTAATCGTTAATGGAAACTTTTGTCCCATTTCAATGATTGGTTTTTCAGTCATTCAGGTCACGTCCTTCATTTGGTCATCCCTTCATTATACGCTTATTTGTATATGTCAGCCAGTGCTTCCGGCAAATTCGGAAATTCAAATCGGAAACCGTGTTCAAGCAGCACAGTTGGAAGCGCCCGCTGGCCTTGCAAGACAAGACGGCTTTTATCACCGAGTGCCGCCTTCAGTGCAAATGACGGAGCAGGGATCCAGTGTGGTCTGCCGAGAGCGCGTGCAATTTCCTTGCCGAATGCTTTCATGCGCTGCGGGTTCGGTGCTGTGACGTTGAACGGCCCGGAAAGCTCATGTTGTTCGATGGCGAACAAAATTGCGCGTGCGGCATCCTGTACATGGATCCAGGACAGCCATTGCCTGCCGGTGCCGACAGTTCCGCCGGCGAACAATTTATAAGGCAGCGCCATTAAAGGAAGGGCGCCGTCATCTTTCCCGAGTAAAATGCCGAAGCGGCCGTATGCGGTACGGACCCCGTCGATCTTTGCTTGTTCTGCAAGGCTTTCCCAAGCAAGCACCGTTTCAGCGAGGAAATCCGTGCCATACTCACGGTCTGCTTCGGTGTAGGTTTTATGTTCGGAAGCAGGATAGATTCCGATGGCACTCGCATTGACGAGTACTTCCGGCTTGTTCTCCAGTGCTGTAATGATGCGCAGCACTTCTTTGGTGGCCGACACGCGGCTGTCATAAATTTTCTTTTTTTGCTTGTCTGTCCACATGCCGTCGTTGATCGAAGTACCGGCTAAATTGACGATGGCATCGATGCCTTCAAGCTGTGATTCGGGCTTGGCCCCTTCTGTCAGCCACTGGACATAGGTGATGCCCCGTTCTGTTGCTTTGTTCGAGCGTGTCAAAATCAACACTTCATGTCCCTTAGCTAGTAGTAGTTCTGTTAATGCGGAACCGAGAAACCCCGTGCCGCCTGTAATCGCCATTTTCATTTTTTATCTCCTCCATTGTTATCCCATACCCAAATGGAGCGCAGCATATGCCAACAGGTCGTCTAAAGGTGTATAATAGCAGGAGAAGCGAGGGGAATATTGATGCCGATCATTACAAAAATAACCCGCGGAAAAAATAATCCGGAGCGTTACAATATATATATGGAAGAAAAATATGCGTTCAGTGTCGACGAAACGGTGCTGATTCAATACCAATTGACTAAAGGTAAAGAGCTCGATCAATGGACGATTGAAGAAGTGAACTTTGAAGATGAAGTCCGCAAGGCATTCAATAAAGCATTGCATTATTTAGGTTTCCGCATGCGCAGTGAAGGTGAAGTCCGCAAGAAGCTGAAGGAAAAAGAATTCGGTGAAGCGGTGATCGACGAAGCGGTCAAAAAGCTTTACGCCCTGAGCTTCCTCGACGATCAGCAGTTTTCAGAAGCACTGCTGCGGACGCAAATAAAATCCGGAAAAAAAGGTCCGCGGGCGATTCAGCAAGATATGCAAAAGAGAGGAATTGATAAAGCCGTGCAAAAAGACGTCTTAACAACCTATACTGAAGAAGAGCAACTAGAAGTCGCCACGGGACTCGCGGAAAAAATCGCCGCGAAAGAACAATCGAAAACACCAAGCCAGGTCAAACAGAAAATCAACGACTCGTTGATGAGAAAAGGCTATCCGTATTCGATCATTAAACAAGCGGTCGAAGGGCTCGATTTGGAGCGAGACGGAGATCAGTGGCTCGATAGCGTCCGCCAGCAAGGGGATAAGTTGTGGCGCAAACATGAAAGCAAATTGTCAGGAAACGATTTGAGCCGTAAAGTAAAGCAAGGGCTTTATCAGAAAGGCTTTCCCGGTGATGTGATCAGCGCTTATTTGGAGGAAAAGGAGCAGGAAGATGAGTGAAAACAAACCGTATGCGCAAATGGATGAAACAGAATTGCGCAACGAAATCGCCCGCTTAAAAGAAAAAGCACGCAAAGCTGAACAGCTCGGCATCGTCAATGAGTTTGCCGTACTCGAGCGCAAAGCCATTATGGCCGCTTCGTTTTTGTTGGATCCGAAAGATTTCAAATCCGGTGAAGTATACCGGATTGAAGGCGATCCGAATGTCTATTTTCAAGTTGATTATTTAAAAGGACGCTTTGCATGGGGTTATCGCATGGGTGGAGAGAAACATACAGAAGCCTTGCCGATTTCCATGCTGCGCCCATTGAAGGAGGGGAAGTGAACCGATGAAAGAAGTTATCGAGCAATTGATCATAGAATTAAGAGAGAAAAACCCCGAGTTGTCGGAAGACAAAGCGCGGACGTGGATAGAATTATTGGTTTCTGATTTTGAATCTTCCTATGCTAAAGCGGGCTATGATTATCAAGGCACCGCTGTCGTAGAGAAAGTCGTGCGTCAATGGATTGAAAGCTACGGAGATAAAATCCATGAGTTTGCAGTGAACAACCCGAAGTATTCCCATCTTCTGCAGGATTCATAAAAATGAAAAAACGGCCGGGGTTTATCCCCGGCCGTTTTTTTGAAAATAAATTCAGTTATGGCTGAAGTCGAGTTTTTTCCGCAGCTTGTCTTCGCTGAAAATCCAGCCGGTATACGAGTTCAGGACATTATGGTCTTCATCCAAATGCGCCACGGCGACAAATGGGTAATAATCATTGCTCCGATAGCGCAGGTCGATCAAGCGTACTTCGTAAATATCGTTGTACTGGTTGATTTCCCACCGGTACAAAGGAGAAAATGAAACGAACGCAGCCAAGTTTTTATCTTTCATCGCGCTTTGGATCAATGCGTTTTCAGGCATCGGTTTTTTCAGGAATTTGTCGTAAATATTGATCGACCGCCCGTATGCCTGGCCGACGTAATGGTGGCGATCGGTATCAGCGGCGATGCGCCACTGGAAATAGCGCATCGTCGGGGCGACAAAAACATCTTTCGTTCCGGGAATCGTGTTGCGGATCGCTTGTTTGATTGCGGCCTGCAACGCAAAACGGGAAAGGTAATAGAACAACAGGATGATATATAAAATGCTCATCGTCCATACAGGGTCAGCACCGAATGCCCAAATCATCAGCGCGATGACATGAGCGCCGAAAATGATCGGATCAAAGGTGTTGATGACGCCGAGCGCTACCCAATGATTGGAAAATGGCCGCAACGCCTGTGTGCCGTAGGAATTGAATATATCCACAAAGACATGCAGGAACACCGCGAAGAATGTCCACAACCACAAATGCAGCAAATTAGCTTCTGGTAATATAAGGGAGATGGCGCCGGTGAGCAAAATCGGCCACATTAGCACCGCTGGAACAGAATGGGTGATGCCACGGTGGTGCCGTATATAAACTGCGTTGTCGCGCAGTTTCAGAACAGTGTCGATATCGGGGATCTGAGAACCGATGATGGTGCCGGTAATGACCGCAGTCAAGGTCGCGGGGTGAGCGGCGACAACCGGGTCGGCCATTGCAAGACCCCCGAGTGCAATGCCCATGACAATATGAGTTCCTGTATCCATGGACGCATCCCCCTTTTGTGAGCGTTTATAATGTCTTGTATGCTCTTCATTTGATAAAATAAGCATATTCCTTCAATAACTACATACCCAATTTGCGGGCGGAATAATCAGCAAGAACGGAGGCAGTCAGCATAAATATGAATAAACAGCAATTTCAACAAGACCTGATCGGCTGGTTCCAAAAAGAGCAGCGGGATTTGCCTTGGCGGCGCACTGCCGACCCATACCAAATTTGGATTTCTGAAGTTATGCTCCAACAAACACGAGTCGATACGGTTATTCCTTATTATAAACGCTTTGTCGAGAAATTTCCCACTGTCGAAACTTTGGCTGCGGCAGAAGAAGAAACATTATTGAAGCTGTGGGAAGGGCTCGGCTATTATTCGCGTGCGCGCAATTTGCAGGCGGGCGTCCGGGAAGTGGCTGCGAACTACGGAGGCATTGTCCCGAATACACGCAAAGAGATTTCTGCATTAAAAGGAGTTGGGCCTTATACTGCCGGCGCTGTACTGAGCATCGCTTATGGTGTACCGGAACATGCGGTGGACGGAAATGTCATGCGCGTCTTGAGCCGAATCCTGTTGATCGAAGAGGACATTGCCAAACCGAAGACGCGGAAAGTATTCGAGCAGGCGGTGACGGAATTGATCAGCCATGAAGATCCGTCATCATTTAACCAGGGGCTGATGGAACTCGGTGCGCTTATCTGCACGCCGACATCGCCGAAATGTTTATTATGCCCGGTGCGCGAACATTGTACAGCGTTTCATGCCGGAAAAGAAACCGAGCTGCCGGTCAAGACCAAAGCGAAGAAAAACCGCTCTGCCGATTTTGCCATGATGGCCATTTGGAGCGGGGAAAAAATTTTGATGGAGCAGCGGCCGGATAAAGGTTTACTTGCGGGCATGTGGCAATATCCGATGCTCGAGCTGACCGCACCACTCGCGCCGCATGAAGCGGGTGAACTGTATGCGGAAACGTTAAATGGTGAAGTTGCGGACGTCGAACAAATCACAGCTTTCAAACATGTCTTTTCTCATTTAACATGGAATGTGGATGGCTATCTGGCCAAAGCGCAGGAATTCACTGCGCCTGAAAAGATGAAATGGGTGACGCCGGAACAATTGGCGAACTTGCCGATTGCAGGGCCGGGCCAAAAAATGAAGACAGCCTTAGAGCAAAGAGGAGATGTGGCAAAATGACAGAACAAAAAGTGGCGTTAGTAACAGGCAGTAGCCGGGGGCTCGGAAAGGCGATGGCGATTGCCTTAGCAGATGCAGGATATGACGTCGTCGTCAACTATGCACGCAGCAAAACAGCTGCACTCGATACGGTAAAAGAAGTGGAAGCGCGCGGGCAAAAAGCCTTGCTCGTCCGTGCCAATGTCGGAGATGTTGAAAAACTGCGCGGCATGTTCGAGGCGATACGGGAAGAATTTGGCCGTCTCGATGTGTTCGTTTCGAATGCGGCATCCGGTGTATTGCGCCCGGTTATGGAACTGGAAGAATCGCATTGGGACTGGACGATGAACATCAACGCCAAAGCGATGCTGTTCGGTGCGCAAGAAGCGGCGAAATTGATGGACAAAGGCGGGAAGATCATCGGCATCAGCTCACTCGGGTCGATCCGCTACCTGGAAAATTACACAACGATCGGCGTTTCCAAAGCAGCCGTCGAGGCGATTACACGCTATTTGGCGGTGGAGCTTGCGCCAAAAAACATTGCGGTCAATACGGTATCGGGTGGTGCGCTTGATACAGATGCATTAAAGCATTTCCCGAACCGGGAAGCATTGCTCGGCGATGCGCGCGACAACACGCCAGCTGGTCGCATGGTCGAGATCGATGACATGGTGAACACAGCGATGTTCTTGATTTCAGACCACGCGGATATGATCCGCGGCCAGACGATTATCGTCGACGGTGGTCGGTCTATCGTCATGTGATTCTCGCAACTTTCGTCTTATTGCTGTATGTTTTCAGAATTGATTGATATAATGAACGAGAGAAAGCATATAGCGATAGTTAGACGAAAAGGTGGGATGGTGCATGACGGTTCCTGCGGAGGGTGAAAAAATCCAGATCCACAGTTACAAGCACAATGGACGCATCCACCGTGTCTGGCAGGAAACAACTGTACTGAAAGGGACGAACAATATTGTAATCGGTGCGAACGAACGCACGCTGGTGAGGGAATCCGACGGCAGGACATGGTTGACGCGAGAGCCGTCCATCTGTTATTTCCATGCTGAACATTGGTTCAATATCATTTGCATGCTCCGAGACGACGGCGTCTATTATTATTGCAATATCAGCTCGCCGTTCGTCTACAATAATGGATCGTTGAAATACATCGATTATGACTTGGATGTAAAAGTGTTTCCGGATATGTCTTACACGCTGTTGGATGAAGACGAATACGAGGACCATAAGCGGCAAATGGGATACCCAGAAGTGATCGACCAGATTCTCTACCGAAACGTGGACAAGCTGATCAGCTGGATCAAACAAAGGAGAGGTCCTTTTGCCCAGGACTTTATCGAAGTATGGACGAACCGGTATGAATTCCATAAGCATAACCGGATTCATGATTAACATGAAAAACCTGTTGCCTGCCAACAGGTTTTTCATTTTGAACAGAATGGAGTGAACCGTTTGAGCAGCATGAAGCGTTATATGAAGTTCGTCAAACCGTATTATTGGCAAATTGCCTTGACGATTTTCATCGGAATATTTAAATTTGCAATTCCCCTCTTTATCCCACTTTTAATCAAAATCGTTATTGATGACATCATCGGTGCAGAAGCTCTAACCGATGCAGAAAAGCTCAGCCAACTCTACCTCTGGCTCGGCGGAACAGCCATCGTATTCTTCCTGCTCCGCCCGCCGATCGAATATTTCAGGCAGTACTATGCTCAATATGTAAGCAATAAAATCCTTTACGATATCCGCGGTTATCTTTATAGCCATCTGCAGCGTCTAAGCTTGCGCTATTATGCGAACACGCGCGCAGGGGAAATCATTTCACGGGTCATCAATGATGTCGAGCAAACGAAAAACTTTGTCATGATCGGCTTGATGAATGTCTGGCTTGATGCGGCAACGATCTTGATTGCCATCATCATTATGCTGAGCATGGATGTTTCCTTAACAATCGTCGCGCTTCTTGCATTCCCATTTTATGCACTTAGCGTCAAGTTTTTCTTCGGACGTTTGCGTGATTTGACGCGCGATCGGTCGCAGGCGCTTGCTGATGTGCAAAGTTATTTGCATGAACGTGTGCAAGGCATGAGCATCATCAAAAGCTTTGCGTTGGAAAAGCACGAACAGCAAATCTTCAACAAAACAAACGATAACTTTTTAAGAAAAGCAATCGATCATACCAAATGGAATGCCAAGGCCTTTGCGGTAGTCAATACGATCACCGATGTCGCTCCGCTGCTGGTCATCGGCTATGCTGGTTACCAAGTGATTCAGGGAGACTTGACGCTCGGGACGATGGTGGCATTTATCGCCTATATTGAACGTTTGTACAATCCGTTGCGTCGTTTGGTCAACTCTTCGACTACACTCGTACAGTCACTTGCTTCGATGGACCGCGTATTCGAAATGGTCGATGAAGAGTACGATGTAACCGACAAGAAAAATGCGCGCGAACTTGGCCGCGTCGACGGGAAGCTGGAGTTCCACAATGTGGCGTTCAATTACGGCGACGGCGGCAGTGAAGTGTTATCGAACTTGAACTTCACGGTCAACCCGGGTGAAACGGTCGCGTTTGTCGGCATGAGCGGCGGCGGAAAATCAACTATCGTTTCGCTGATTCCGAGGTTCTACGACGTAACGGAAGGAACGATCCGCATGGATGGCCACGATGTCAAAGATGTCACCATTCATTCGTTGCGCGACCAGATTGGACTGGTGCTGCAAGATTCTATCCTGTTCAGCGAATCTGTCAAAGAAAATATTCTGATGGGCAAACCGGACGCGACAGATGAACAAGTCATCGCCGCGGCGAAAGCGGCGAACGCCCATGAGTTTATCGAGAATTTGCCCGAAGGCTATGACACGAAAGTCGGCGAACGCGGAGTGAAATTATCCGGCGGCCAAAAACAGCGCATCGCCATTTCACGTGTATTCCTGAAAGATCCGGCGATTCTGATTTTGGATGAAGCGACATCCGCGCTCGATTTGGAAAGCGAAGCGTTGATCCAGGATTCATTGGAACGGCTCGCACATGACCGCACTACCTTGATGGTGGCGCACCGCTTGTCGACCATTACCCATGCCGATCAGATCCTAGTTATCGACAACGGGCAGTTGGCGGAACAAGGGACGCACGAAGAACTGCTGAGAAAGCGCGGCGTCTATTACAAACTATTCCAAGTGCAAAACATAGGTTAATTATTTCAAGCTCCCCGATTTCGGGGAGCTTTTTTTTTTTTTTAATAGTTAGGAAGGCCAATGCAAATCCCCTATAACTATTGCATTAATACTAATATTACGTATAATGGAAACACGGAGAATGTTCAGAATAATTTTACTTGTAAAGGGAGGATCACTATGGACGAACGTAAAACCATCTTGGATGTGAAAGGCCTGCGCACTTCCTTTTTCACTGATGATGGAGAAGTACCCGCAGTCGACAACGTGGATTTTCACATTCGACAAGGGGAAGTGCTCGGCATCGTAGGAGAATCAGGCTGCGGAAAAAGTGTCACCTCATTGTCCATAATGGGGCTCGTGCCAAGTCCTCCAGGGAAAATTGTTGGCGGGGAAATTTTATTCCAAGATAAGGATTTAACAAAACTATCCGATAAGCAGATGCGCCAGATCCGAGGCGATGATATTGCGATGATCTTCCAGGAACCGATGACTTCGCTGAATCCTTTATTCACTATCGGGGATCAATTGCGAGAGGCGCTGAAAATCCACAAGAGGGATTGGTCGAAAAAGCAGATTCAAGCACGTGCTGTAGAAATGATGAAACTGGTCGGCTTGCCCCGCCCGGAAGCATTGCTCACTGAATATCCACACCAATTATCCGGGGGAATGCGCCAGCGTGTCATGATCGCAATGGCACTGTTATGCGATCCGAAAGTGCTGATCGCCGATGAGCCGACGACGGCACTCGATGTGACGATCCAATCGCAAATTTTAAAGCTGATCAAAAACTTGAACGAACGCCTCGATACCGCAGTACTATTGATCACCCACGACCTCGGCGTCGTCGCCGAAACGTGCGAGCGTGTCGTTGTCATGTATGCCGGAAAAGTGGTCGAAGAAGGTCCTGTACATACGATTTTCAAAGATCCACAGCATCCTTATACGCGCGGCTTGCTCGCAAGTGTGCCCGATATGCGCTTTAAAAAAGAGCGGCTTTATTCCATTCCAGGAAATGTGCCGAAACCGGGGTCGGTCAAAATAGGCTGCAAATTTGCGGAGCGCTGTGAATTTGCGTTTGATCGCTGTCGTGCAGAGAATCCGGAATTGTATCAGACGGCAGATGATCACCAGACGCGTTGTTTCCTATATGATCCGAAGGAGGCTAAGTCGCATGACAGAACCGTTATTGAAAGTTGAAGGGCTAAAGAAGTATTTCCCAATCAAAGGGGGCTTTCTCGGCCGTGTTAAAGGCCATGTCAAAGCCGTAGATGACGTTTCATTTTTCGTCAATGAAGGTGAAACGCTCGGCATTGTTGGCGAGTCGGGCTGCGGCAAATCAACAACTGGACGTATGCTCATGCGCTTGCTTGATCCGACAGAAGGCAAGGTGACGTTTGATGGACAGGAATTGACCAGCCTTGCTCCTGCAGAAATGCGCAAAGCGAGGCGCGATATTCAAATGGTCTTCCAGGATCCATACGCATCGCTTAACCCGAGACATAGCATCGAAAAGATTTTGATGGAACCGCTGAATGTCCACAATATCGGCGATCCGAAGGAACGTAAGCGCAAAGTGCATGAATTTCTCGAAATTGTCGGGCTCAGCAGTTATCATGCTAAGCGTTATCCGCACCAATTCAGCGGCGGCCAGCGCCAGCGCATCGGCATCGCCCGTGCACTCATGACCAATCCGAAACTGATCATCGCGGATGAGCCGGTTTCCGCGCTCGATGTTTCAATCCAAGCACAAGTACTCAATTTGATGCAGGACTTGCAGCGTGATTTGAAACTGACGTATATCTTCATCGCGCATGATCTCGGCGTAGTACGCCATATTAGCGATCGTGTCGGCGTCATGTATTTGGGGCAAATGGCAGAACTCGCGGATACAGAAAGCTTGTATGAAAAACCGCTTCACCCGTATACGCAAGCATTGCTTTCTTCAGTCCCGGTGCCAGACCCAGGGTTTGTGCGGGAAGAAGTCGTCATCAGCGGAGATGTGCCGAGTCCGGCTAATCCGCCTTCGGGTTGTCGATTCCATACGCGGTGCCCGTTTAAAATGGATATTTGCTCGAAGGAAGTACCGCTTTTTGCGGAAGTTGAACCTAGTCATTCTGTGGCTTGCCACCTTTATGAGGCATGTAGGCCGCAATGATAATAAAAAAACAAAACGGAGGGGTTATTTTGGGGAAAAAGAAAATTGTATCATTAGCTTTTCTGATGCTGCTCTTGTTGTCGACAGCGCTCTATGGCTGTTCAGGCGGCGATGAGTCGGAATCAGGCGGAGAAAGCGGCGGAGATTCAGATTCCGGCGAAGAAAAAGTCTTGATCTTCGGACGTGGCGGAGACTCAGTTTCATTGGATCCGATTGCAGTAACAGATGGTGAGTCGTTCAAAGTAACGAAAAATATTTTCGACACGCTGATCAATTTCGGCGAGCAGGATACAGAAATTGAACCAGGTCTTGCCAGTGAATGGACAGCAGCTGAAGATGGTTTGACTTACACGTTCCAATTACAAGAAGGCGTAACTTTCCATGACGGTACGGATTTCAACGCAGAAGCTGTTGTAGCGAACTTTGACCGCTGGTCTGGAGGGAATTCCGATCAATTCCCATATTACCAGTCTATGTTTGGCGGGTTTGGGGATGCAGAAGAACACGTAATCGAATCTGTTGAAGCAACAGGCGATTATGAGGTTGTTATCAAATTGAAGCGTCCACAGGCGCCTTTCTTGAAAAACTTAGCGATGAGCCCATTTGGCATCGCTTCACCAACTGCATTTGAAGAAGCGGGTGACACATTCGGTGATAACCCGGTCGGAACTGGGCCATTCCAATTTGTGGAGTGGAACCGCAACGATACAGTAACTATTGAGAAATTCGATGATTATTGGGTAGAAGGAGAGCCGAAACTCGATCAAGTCGTTTTCCGTGCGATTCCCGATAACTCAGCTCGCCTGAACGCATTGTTGTCCGGCGAAATCGATTTGGCAGATGGCATTACGCCATCTGATGCTGGAACGATTGAAGGCAATGAAAACTTACAGTTGTTCGAGCGTCCGTCGATGAACGTCGGCTACCTTGGACTGACTACTACACGTGAGCCATTTGATGATCCAAAAGTACGCCAGGCGATGAACCATGCAATCGACCGCCAGGCTCTTGTCGATTCTTTCTTTGAAGGCCGTGCAGAAGTAGCGAAAAACCCTATGCCGCCAGTAATCAGCGGTTATAATGATGATATCGAAGGATACGAATTCGACCCGGAAAAAGCAAAAGAATTATTGGCTGAAGCAGGCCTAGAAGATGGATTCACTATGGAACTATGGGCAATGCCGGTTCCGCGTCCGTACATGCCGGATGGCCAAAAAGTAGCGGAAGCAATCCAAAGCAATTTGGCTGATGTCGGCATTACAGCTGAAATCGTTTCATATGAGTGGGCGACATACCTTGAAAAAGCGGCAGCAGGAGAAGCGGATGCATTCCTTCTTGGCTGGACAGGCGATAACGGTGATGCAGATAACTTCTTGTATGTCTTGCTCGACCAAGATAATATCGGCTCAAATAACTACACGTACTACGAAAACCAGGCATTGCATGATATCCTGATTGCAGCACAAACAGAAGTGGATGAAGATGCTCGCAATGAGTTGTATATGCAAGCACAAGAAATGATCCACAAAGACGCGCCTTGGGTTCCGCTTGCGCATTCTACACCGCTTCTTGCGGGTGGCACAAACGTAATCGATTTCAAAGCGCACCCAACTGGCTCTGATAAGTTGGCATCAGTAGATCTAGAGTAGGCATTCTTTAGGAGGAGAGGTCAAACCGATTTCTCCTCCTTTTTAATACATATTGCAACAGAGATGGAGAGGTGAAGAAGATGCTTCACTATATCGGGCAGCGGCTTTTGCAATTGATTCCGGTTTTACTCGGCATGACGTTTATCGTCTTTATGATCATCCGGGCAATTCCAGGCGATCCTGCACAAGTCATCCTTGGACAACAAGCAACCGAAGAAGCAATTAAATCCTTACGGACAAGCCTTGGACTTGATAATCCTTGGTACGTCCAATATTTCGATTACTTAAAAGGTTTGGTTACGGGCGATCTCGGCAATTCATTGCGTACCCGCACGCCAGTTTCAGAAGAAATTTGGCCATACTTGGCGGCAACAATTGAATTGTCATTATTTGCCATTATCATCGCTGTCATTATCGGCATCAATGCCGGCATCATTTCGGCTTGGTTCCAGAACTCATGGTTCGATTACACAGCAATGGTACTTGCATTGATCGGCGTTTCAATGCCTATTTTCTGGCTCGGGCTAATGAACCAGTGGATCTTCTCGATTGAACTGGGCATCTTGCCGACGACCGGGCGCGAAAATGTCCGGGATCCGATTAACAGCATTACTAATTTTTATGTTCTGGATACACTGATTCAAGGGGACTTTAGCCAGACGGCAACGGTATTGAAGCATTTGGTATTGCCGGGTACAGCACTGGCAACTATCCCGATGGCGATCATTGCCCGTATGACGCGCTCGAGCATGCTTGAAGTGATGCGTTCGGATTATGTCCGGACAGCACGCGCCAAAGGGTTGCAGATGTTTTGGGTTGTTTATAAGCATGCCTTGAAAAATGCCATTATTCCGGTGCTTACCATCATCGGTTTGCAGATGGGCTTGCTTCTCGGCGGTGCAATTTTGACAGAGACGATTTTTGGATGGCCAGGCATCGGACGCTATATTTATGAAGCGATCGGTTTCCGTGATTATCCGGTTATCCAATCCGGCATTTTGATTGTCGCGTTTATCTTTGTCATGATCAACCTCTTTGTTGATTTGCTCTACGGATTGGTCGACCCGAGGATCAAATATGATTAGGAAGGAGGAGAAGCACATTGGCTGAAACAGCAGTAACAGAAAAAGAGGAAATACAGAAAGTCGCCGGTCCGTGGAAAGAGGCATGGCGCGGTTTCCGAAAAAGTAAAGTTGCAGTCGTCGGCATGGGTATCGTCATTTTCTTCATTCTTTTGGCGATTTTTGGCCCACTGTTTACACCGCAAGGCATCAACGAACAAAATCTTTCCCAGCGGCTTCTGCCTCCTTCCGCTGACCATTGGATGGGAACAGATGATTTTGGGCGGGATATTTTATCGCGTGTCGTTTACGGAGCACGCATCTCGTTATGGGTTGGATTTTTAGCGGTTATCGGATCGGTCGTCGTCGGCAGTATTCTCGGTATTTTAGCCGGTTATTACGGGCGCTGGGTCGATACGATCATTTCCCGTATATTCGATATTATGCTTGCGTTTCCGAGTATCCTTCTTGCGATTGCGGTCGTATCGGTTCTTGGGCCATCACTGCGAAATGCATTGATCGCAATCGCGATCATCAACGTGCCGAACTTCGGTCGCTTGATCCGCTCGAAAGTATTGAGTATCAAGGAAGATGAATACATCATGTCGGCAAAAGCGATCGGCATGAAAGACGGCCGGATTTTGCGCTCGCACATTCTGCCGAATTCCATGGCACCGGTGATCGTGCAAGGAACACTGGCCATTGCAACGGCAATCATCGAAGCAGCGGCACTAGGCTTCCTTGGTCTCGGTGCCCAGGCGCCTTCTCCTGAATGGGGCAAGATGCTTGCGGATTCTCGCTCGTATTTGACCAATGCACCGTGGACGATGATTTTTCCAGGTGTGGCGATTATGCTGACGGTTCTAGGATTCAACTTAATGGGTGATGGCTTGCGTGATGCACTCGATCCACGTATGAAGTCATAAAAAAAGCGTCCGGAAAAAATCCGGACGCTTTTTTATATGGAATTTTCTATATCGCGATCGACTTCTTCGCTGTGGTAATTATGATAAGCGATGATCAATAAATCGAGATGCTCGAGATATTCTTCATAATCGAGCAGGGCAGACAGTACGTGCATTAAATGGTACACCGAAAATTCATCTTCATCGACTTCAGTCGATAAACTTATTTCTTTTACGAAAATCGACATGACTTCATTGCGCTTCAAAACGGCATCCGGACCGGAGCTTTCACTATGCTCAGGACGCAATTTGCCGATGTACTTCATGTAAAGCTGTTCATGGTAACTCGCGAGGCTCTCGAGCCGTTCCTGCACCATCATGTGGAAATGCTCGGGCAGATCTTTCAGCTCGTTTTCATAGCGGTTCAAGCGCCGGAGCACTTCCAGGCTTTTTTTCGAAGTCGCAATCATTTGGCGGTAAAGGACAAGTTTTCGAGCTTTTGTGTATTGCTGCTTTTTCGTGTAGCTGCGTTCTTCTTTATAGAATGAATACCATTGGTCGACTTTTGTCAGTTGGTCTGTCAGCTTGTCGATGTCTTCTTTTACGGAAGAGTGATCGGAGGCATGGCGGATCGAAATGCGGATCCAGCGAATAACATCTTCACTAACTGAATGGATCGATACGAATAAGCGGGTTTCATATTTGGGAGGCAAAAAAATTAAATTGACGATAAAGGCAGATAAAATACCGACAAAGATGGTCAACAAGCGCAATGAGGCAAACGTCAGGAAATCCTCCGATTGCGAATCCATGATGATGATCATTGTAACAAGTGTCAGTGGTACGGTATTCTCTAGCTTTAACTTCAGCATGATGACTATGGCCAGTATCGCCGCGATGCCAATTGTCAAATAATTAGGTCCGAGTGTTAGCACGAAGATGACAGCAATCGAAGCCCCAATTAAATTTCCGTACAGTTGATCGAGCAATGTCAGATATGACCGGTAAATGGAAGGCTGTATTGCGAAAATTGCTGCAACACCGGCAAATACCGGAGTCGGCAACTCAAGAAATGTCGCCAGGAACAAAGCGAGTGAAATAGCGATACCAGTTTTAAATATGCGAGCACCGAGCTTCATCGGCGAACACCTCCTCTATAAAGGAATCCTTGTTTATAACTGGGCAAATGCATGCTCTACTGCTCGGATCGACGTCTCTATATCTTCTTCTGTATGTTCAGTGGTCAAAAACCAGGCTTCATATTTGGAAGGAGCCAAGTTGATGCCTTGTTCGAGCATCAGTTTAAAGAAGCGGCCGAAAATCTCGCCATCCGTTGCTTCCGCCTGCTTGTAATTTTTCACTTTTTGATCGGTGAAGTAAATGGTCAAAGCGCCTTTTAAACGATTAATGGTGATGGTGACACCGTGCGTATTAGCCGCCGCCAAAATGCCTTCTTCTAAGCGCTTGCCAAGGTGGTCCATGCGCTCGTATACGCCCTTTTCCTGAAGCACTTCAAGGCAGGCAATTCCGGCTTGGATCGAAGCGGGGTTACCGGCCATTGTTCCCGCTTGGTAAGCGGGTCCGAGTGGGGCGACAGTGTCCATGATTTCCCGTTTTCCGCCGTAAGCTCCAATCGGCAAGCCGCCGCCGATAATTTTGCCGAGTGCCGTCAAATCGGGTTCTAGGCCAAGTAGGTTCTGGGCACCGCCGTAATGAAAGCGGAAAGCCGTAATGACTTCGTCGTAGACGATCAATGCACCTTTTTCTTTCGCTAGCGCATGGACTTGTTCGAGAAAGTCGGGTTCCGGTTCGACAATGCCGAAATTGCCGACAATCGGTTCGATCAATATGCAGGAAAGTTCATCGCCCCAGCGTTCCATTGCTTCTTCGTATGCTTTCGGATTATTAAAGGGGATTGTAATGACTTCATCCGCAATCGATTTCGGGACACCCGCTGAATCGGGGATGCCGAGTGTCGCAGGGCCGGAACCCGCAGCGACCAGCACCAAATCGGAGTGTCCATGGTAGCAACCGGCGAACTTCATGATCTTAGTGCGGCCGGTATAAGCGCGCGCCACTCGGATCGTCGTCATGACGGCTTCTGTTCCGCTATTGACGAAGCGTACTTTGTCCATCGCGGGCATCGCCTGTTTCAGCATTTTGGCGAAAGTGACTTCGTGTTTGGTCGGCGTGCCGAACAAGACGCCGGTTGCAGCGGCATGGGCAATCGCCTTTGCGATATGCGGATGGCCGTGGCCTGTGATGATCGGGCCGTATGCTGCGAGATAATCGATGTATTTATTGCCGTCGACATCGTAAAAATGGGCGCCTTTTCCGTAATCCATCGCAATCGGTGAGCCGCCGTCTACAGCCTTATAAGAACGGGAAGGGCTGTTGACCCCTCCGACGATATGTTTTAATGCTTCTTCGTGCAGTTGTTCGGAAAACGAGTGATCCATGAAACAGCCTCCTATAATAATCTATTCCTTATTGTAGACAATAACGGGGACAAACGCCAAAGAAATTGAAAGTAGTTGAGCCGTCCGGTACGATAGAAGAAAGAAAAGGAGTGAAGGATTTGAGTACATTAGAAGGAATGGCAGCACCGGAATTCACATTGCAGAACGAACAGGGGGAAACGGTTTCGCTTTCCGATTTTGCAGGTAAGAAATACGTCATACTCTATTTTTACCCGAAAGACATGACGCCAGGCTGTACGACGCAAGCGTGTGATTTCCGTGATGCACAGGAGGATTTTTCAGAACTCAATGCAGAAATCCTTGGCGTCAGTGCCGATTCCAAAGAGCGCCACCAGAAATTCATCGATAAGCATGGCTTGCCGTTTTCGCTCTTGGTTGATGAAGACCATCAAGTGTCCGAAGCCTACGGGGTATGGGTGCTGAAGAAAATGTACGGCAAAGAATTCTGGGGAATCGAGCGTTCGACGTTTTTGATCGACCCGACAGGAACTGTCGTCAAAGAATGGCGAAAAGTAAAAGTGAAGGAACATATACAGAAAGTATTGGAAACAGTGAAACAACTAAGCAGCCAATAAGAGAGGAAGAATCCGATGGAAGTTCTGTTTACATTTTTGCCAAGAGAAAATCAGCAGGAGCGGCTACAAGCCGAATTCCCCGAAGTGAATTTCCACTTTCTTTACAAGGATAAATCCCATTTGCCGACAGCGGATATCGTCGTCACATACGGAGAAGATCTGACAGCAGGAGATATTGGAAGCGCTAAAAACTTAAAATGGATTATGGTCGCGAGTGCGGGGATCGAAAAAATGCCGCACTCTGCCATTGCCGAAAGAGGAATCATCGTTTCGAATGTTAAAGGGATCCATAAAACACCAATGGCTGAATCGGCGTTGGCCCATTTATTGTCGATTAAACGCTCATTGCCGTTTATATACGCCAACCAGCGGAAAAAGGAATGGAACCGCAAAACCAAATCATCTGAGCTGTCAGGTTCGACCGCTGTCATTTTCGGTCCTGGTGCTATCGGTTCGGAAATCGGCAGGCTGCTGCAGGCGTTCGGCGTCCGCACAATCGGCTGCAACCGAACTGGAAAAGAATCCGATTATATGGATGAAATAGTTTCATTTGACAATTCCTTAAGCGTATTGCCAAGCGCAGATATCATCGTTTCTGTATTGCCGAGCACAAAAGAAACTTACCACCTGTTAAAGGAAGAACATTTTCAAGCGATGAAAGAAACAGCTATTTTCATGAATTTAGGCCGCGGTGATCTTGTGGAAGATCGTGTCATGCTGGAAGCATTGGAAAATGAGGAAGTTGCCCATGCGGTATTGGACGTATTTGAAGAAGAGCCGCTGCCAGACAATCATCCATATTGGAGGATGGACAATGTGGTCATTTCACCACACGTTTCAAGCCATTCGGGGAAATATGTCGAACGGGCATTGGACGTCTTCATCCCGAATTTACGTGCATGGCTTGAAGGCGGGACGACTCCGACAAATCCAGTGGATATGGAAAGGGGCTATTGACGATGAAAATTTATACGAAAACAGGCGATAAAGGAACGACATCACTTGTATACGGTGACAGAGTCAAAAAGAATGATCCGCTAGTTGAAGCATACGGAACCTGTGATGAAGCTAACACGATGATCGGACTTGCTGTCGGCCATTTGAACGGGGAGTTTTTTGAGGAAAAAGAAGTTATGTGTGAAGCGTTCCACAAAATCCAAACGGTTCTATTCCATGTCGGAGCTGAACTTGCCACACCAAAAGGCAAAGAAGTAAAGTGGAAGCTAGAAGTTGCCCATATTGCACAATTAGAAGTGTGGATTGACGAGTATGATGCCAAACTGCCGCCGCTCACTAATTTCATTTTGCCGGGGGGGCATCCAGCGGGGGCTGCGCTACACGTTGCCCGGACAGTCGTGCGCCGCGCTGAGCGCAATGTTATTGCCATCGGTGAAGGTGTTTCTCCGTCCGTAATGGCTTATTTGAATCGGTTATCCGATTTCTTATTTGTCGCTGCGCGCTATGTCAATCTGCAATTAGGTTCAAAAGAAAAAGGTTTGCACGCGGAATAGATTGCGGTCTATAGCGATTTCTTGACATCTAGGCATTCGTTTGGGTACACTAATTATAACGATTACAATGTAAGAATCTATATGAAGTGAGGTGCCAGCGATGTCTGAAGTCCAGTTGAAAGACGCGCTTGATACATTAAAGTCAACAGGTGTTCGAATAACACCCCAGCGTCATGCGATTTTGGAGTATATAATCCATTCTACATCGCATCCGACAGCTGACGAAATTTATCGCGCGCTTGAAAAAGCGTTTCCGAATATGAGTGTAGCGACTGTTTATAATAATTTGCGTGTATTCAAAAAGGCCGGGCTTGTCAAAGAGCTCACCTATGGTGATTCTTCCAGCCGTTTCGATTTTGTGACACACGACCATTACCATATGATCTGCAACGACTGCGGCAAAATCGTCGACTTCCATTACCCTGGCCTGGATGAAGTGGAGCATTTGGCCTCCCATGTAACGGGATTCCAAGTTGATTACCACAGATTAGAGATTTATGGAACTTGCCGCGATTGCATCGGCGATTCCGCTAAAGCACAATAAAAAGAATGTCCGCCTATTAGGCGGACATTCTTTTTATAATTGTGGGTTTTTCTTGTTGTATTGTTCGTTGAATTCTTTTCCTTCAAGTGAAGAGTCCATCGTCAACGGTTCATTGCAATGCATGCAAATATCTACACGTCCGAGCATTTTTGTATGGCGTTCGCAATTCGGACACTGGACTGGAATAGTTTTCATCGAGAGCAAGCCAATCCATGCATAGACACCGGTGCTTCCGATGATGGCGATAACGCCAAGTAGCATAAAGATGAGCATGATGACGGGCTGATTACGGAAGTAAATGCCGACGTACATGATGACGATACCGATGAAAATCAATGCCAAGGCGAAGGTCCGGATGCGGTTAATTTTATTTTTATAAGATTTCATGAACGGTCCCTCCTTGCGTACATCATACTATATCATAAACGATGTGAAAAAGGGTTATGCCGATTCTGTTAAAGGATTATGTGGAAATATGTCGAAATAAAGAAAAACGCCATAGAACAACTGCGTTCCAACAGAGCAGCCGGCAACTTTCAAAACATAAGAAGATAGACAGCAGGGAGTGACGATGATGGAACAAATATTGAGACCGCTATATCAAGAGCGTGCGAGCCAGGAAACAACGCTCGGTGTCATTCTTGTAGAGAAGAGAGAAGACATCAGCCCGATCACGGATACATTCGATTCGATTCTTCTCATCATCACAAAAGAAAATGAGACGCCGGTCTTTACGAAGCACTATACTTACTTGGATAAAAAGGCTGCGATGCATATTATCACCGAAAAGCAATTGCACAAATGGTTGCTGCTGGGAACGAATCGCAAAATTGTGGACTGGCTTTTTAACGGCCGAGTCATTTACGATCGCAATGAATTTATGGAGAAGCTTAAGACCGAGCTGAAAGAATATCCTTTCTATGGCAGAAAAATCAAAATGGGCTTGGAGTTTGCCAAATTGATTCGCCGTTACCTCGAAGGGAAAATGTTCTTCGAAGAAAAAAACTATCTAGATGCCTATCATCACATGGTAGAATCGCTTCACCACTTAGCGCGTTTGGCAGTGCTTGAGAACGGGTTGCCTCCGGAAGTGACGGTCTGGTCGCAAGTGAAAAAGATGGAGCCTGCCATCTATAAACTATACGAAGAGCTCATTTCAAGTGATGAGCCGATCGACAAACGGCTGGAGTTATTGTTTTTGGCGAGCGAATTCTTTATCCATTCACGCACTCAGGATGGTTCACGCCATATCCGCGAAGTAATGGAGAAGCAGAGCAGCTGGACAATACAGCAATTGCATGAACAAGAAGAGTTGAAAAACTATTCTTCTAATCTTGAAGTGCTGATTGAGTTCCTGATTGAAAAAGATTTAATCGCAATCAACGGAGTAAAGACGAAAAGTGAAGGCATATTCCATCGCTATTATTCGGTGAAGCGTTAAAAAATTCAATGGATTTGAAAGCTGGCAGAGATCAACTCTGTCAGCTTTCTTCATTATAGCGTGTTGTGCAATGGTGGTGGATTTAAGCAAAGAGTTATGAGCTATAGTTATTCCGGATAAATCCTTTCTCTTTTGTGTTGACTTTTATTAAAGGAATGTATTATGATAATACACGTCGCTCGAACAGATTCAGTTTTTCACAATAATAAAAAATGCTTGACTCTTTCATACAGCGATGCTAAATTAAAGGAGTTGCTCTTGAAGCAACCGAAACATTTGAACCTTGAAAACTGAACAGCAAAACGTCAACGAAAGACGTCACGAGCGCTTAGGCGTGCGAACGGCTTTTGCGAGGGTCGCCTTTGGCGATCACCGCACAGCTTTTCGATCATCTCGGTGTTCGTGACTTAACTTACTGATCAGCCCTTGTGCAGATCAAAGCGAATCGTGCGTCTTCGGACGGCGATACGCCAGCAGTATTGAGCAATCAAAT
>NZ_JAGGPW010000003.1:213637-213834 GCF_018613655.1 Planococcus sp. ISL-109 | reverse complement strand
TTAGAGAGTAGTAAAACAACACTGGACGAATATCTTGCATCATCAAGGTTTTAGACCAATGTAATTTTAGAGAGTAGTAAAACATATCGTAATGCATGACTTCAAAGACCTGTGTTTTAGACCAATGTAATTTTAGAGAGTAGTAAAACATCGTATACGTCAACGCCAGCAAAAAGGCGGTTTTAGACCAATGTAAT
>NZ_JAGGPW010000003.1:213179-213574 GCF_018613655.1 Planococcus sp. ISL-109 | reverse complement strand
TTAGAGAGTAGTAAAACTTTTCACTGAAGAAGATGTTTATCAATCAGGTTTTAGACCAATGTAATTTTAGAGAGTAGTAAAACTGGAATATGAAACCGTTGTGGAAATCATGGGTTTTAGACCAATGTAATTTTAGAGAGTAGTAAAACTCACCTTTTCCGACGCCTGGAACAAATATTGTTTTAGACCAATGTAATTTTAGAGAGTAGTAAAACCTGAAATTATGGACGATATAGAAACAGATGAGTTTTAGACCAATGTAATTTTAGAGAGTAGTAAAACGAACAGCCTGCGTATATCATATTCTTATCAGTTTTAGACCAATGTAATTTTAGAGAGTAGTAAAACTCGCGCGGTATCGGATCAGAGAGAGGGTAGGTTTTAGACCAATGTAA
>NZ_JAGGPW010000003.1:157587-213094 GCF_018613655.1 Planococcus sp. ISL-109 | reverse complement strand
ACCAATGTAATTTTAGAGAGTAGTAAAACGAGCATGATGAAATATCAATCAGATATCTAGTTTTAGACCAATGTAATTTTAGAGAGTAGTAAAACGCCGTAGCACTTGCAGCAGTCACCCAAACAGTTTTAGACCAATGTAATTTTAGAGAGTAGTAAAACGGGTGTTTAATGACACTGGCGTGGTTGAGCGTTTTAGACCAATGTAATTTTAGAGAGTAGTAAAACCCGGGAGACGTGTAAACCGTTCCCCCACATGTTTTAGACCAATGTAATTTTAGAGAGTAGTAAAACCACCGATTGCGGTTTCTCCGGCATCTTTTGGTTTTAGACCAATGTAATTTTAGAGAGTAGTAAAACGGCGGCCGACTTCCTTGTGGTCGATGACATGTTTTAGACCAATGTAATTTTAGAGAGTAGTAAAACACGGTTGGGATTCCATGTAATGGGTTATCAGTTTTAGACCAATGTAATTTTAGAGAGTAGTAAAACAGCTCTTGGAACTCCGTCATCTCGTCCACAGTTTTAGACCAATGTAATTTTAGAGAGTAGTAAAACCCGTGAGTAGCGCGTGTTCATCCACGGATTCGTTTTAGACCAATGTAACTTTAAAGGAAAGTAAACATGGACATATGGCTTACCGTGCCTTAGCATTTTAAACCAATATAATTTTATAGAATTGTAAAACACTTGCCTCAATTTTGGGGCGAGTGTTTTTTATATAAGGCGATAGCTAATGGAATTCTCCTGCTCATATTGCCATGCCACTTGTTATGCAATAATGGTATACTGAAAGCAATTCATTTGAAAAGGTGGCAGACGGAATGTCTTCATTTACGGAGTTTTGCGGATATATCACAGCGAGTCCACGCGCGCTCGCTGAACAGGTTGTGGACGGAGTGATCGCGAAAGTGGATCAGAATATCCCGCAAGAGGAACGGCTGCGGGCTGTTGAAATGTACGTGGAACTGCTCGGCTATCTCGGCGAGACAATCGGGCAAGAAGCGGATCTCGATGTGCCGGATGCGCTCATCGAGTGGAGCAAGAAAAATGCGGAGATGCAAGTATCAGCGGGCGGCAAGATTGCAGATATCGTCGTGCGTTATCCGCCGACGCGTGTCGTCATGGCGGAATTGTTCACGGAACTGAGTGTCAAATCGGGGCTCACACTGGAAGAAAACGCGCTGGTCATCAAGCGCATCAACACGTTGCTCGATGTCAGCCTGAACGAAACCTTTTTTGCGTTCGAGCGGCTCCAGGAAAAATACGAAGCAGAGATGCAAAGTGAATTGATTGCACTGTCGGCGCCGGTCGTTCCGGTTGCCGACGATGTCGTCATCTTGCCGCTAATCGGCTATCTTGACAGCTACCGGGTTAATCACATTTTGACGACCGTCATTCCGCGCATTGCGGAAATGGACGTCTATCACGTCATCATCGATTTCTCAGGCGTTCTGACGATCGACGACCAAACCGCAGAAGCGATCCACCATATCGGCAGCACGTTCAGCCTCATGGGCATCCATGTCGTTGTGGCGGGACTGCGCCCGGACTTGGTGCAGACCATCGTCCGGGCGGGCATTCAGCTTTCCTCTACCGATGCTTTTGCGACCGTCAAGCAAGCGTTAGAAAGCTTAGAGAAAGCTGGAATTAAATGATTTATGAAAAGGAAGGCTCCGGCCTTCTTTTTTTCATGCAGGAATATAGATGTCTTGAATCGAAAGTAAAGGGAGATGGAAGAGGAGAGGGGATCGAACGATGCGTGCGGGTGAAGATATTCTAAGTGTATGGCGGCGCTTTGATGGGCTGCCGATGGATAATTTGGTGAAGGTTTGGCATTCCGAGCGGGCCGGAGTGAATAAGCAGCGCAGCGTCGAAGAGATGCGCGAGCACAGGGATGTTTACGGTCTCGGCGGCAATTACTTTGACCTCGCGTTATGGCTTCTTACAGAGTTTAGGGCAGCGGGCATCGAGGCGTATCCAATCGGGTCGAAACTCGGCACGGAAGAAGCACATGCGGCCGTTCTGGCCATTGACGAAAACGGACGTCGCTTCTTATGTGATTTAGGGGATCAATGGATACAGCCGATTTTGGTGGAGACACAAGACGCGGCATTTTCAGATGCGCCGCAAACCGGATTCTTTCCTGGAGCCGAGGTTCAATTATCGCCTGAAGCGGACGGCATGACAATTATTTATCAGCGGCCGGGCGGCAAATTGTCGGTGCAGAAGTATTCGCTCCAGCCGATCGACCTTTCGGAGTTTTGGCAGGCGGCGGAATATTCCCAGCACCAGTTGGGAAAAACGCCGCTCATTGAAGTCCGGGTTCCGTATGAAGGGGAAGTGGCGCACTGGGAGTTTAACGATTGGCAGAGTGAACTCAGTACAATGAATGGCTTGATCAACGAAGAACCCGCCCCATCTTTGGACGCTTGGATCGAGCGCATTCATGCACGCTCCGGTTATGACCGGGGCATAGTGGAATTCGCGCTGGCATTTTACAAAAGTTTGGAATGAGCAAGGCAAGGGGGAGATCACGTGAACACCAACTCGACAGCAAAAGAAATCCGGACGGCGCGGCTGAAACTTGTACCGGTTACGGAAGAAGTGTACCGCACGTTATACGGCAGTTATGAACTGGGTCCGCACATCAGCCTGCATTTGCATGAGTTGAATCAGGATCCGCAGCTGCTCGGCTGGGGTGCATGGATCGCCTTTGACGAAAGCGGTGCGCCGGTTGGAGATATGGGGTTTAAAGGACGTCCCGATAAGGCCGGGAAAGTGGAAATCGGCTACAGCGTGAGTGATGAACGGCAAGGATTGGGCTATGCGACAGAAGGCGTGCGAGGTTTGATCGACAGGGCCTTTTCGTTTCCGGAAGTGCGTGAAGTGACAGCGGAATGCTATGAGGGTAATACGGCTTCAATCCGTGTACTCGAGAAGCTCGGTTTTGAGCGGACGGCACAGGCCGCTGATCTTGTATTTTGGAGGCTACGCGATGGCTATTGAAAATATTGCTTATGTCACAGAGTCCGGAGCACTTCTCGGTGTCGCAAGCCGTGAAGACATTCATAAGCGCGGCTTGTGGCACGAGACGCTCCATTGCTGGGTGGTGACGCGGGAACTTGGCCGATACATGATTCATCTGCAGCTGAGAAGCTCTGAAAAGGCGGATTTCCCAAGACTATTCGATATTACGGCAGCAGGGCACATTGCAGCGGATGAGTCGGTAGAAGACGGCGTCCGGGAAATCGAGGAAGAGCTCGGCTTGCCGCTCAAACTCGCGGAGTTAGTGCCGCTTGGAGTCATCCACGACGAAATTTCACTTCCGGGATTTACCGACCGGGAGCGGGCCCATGTTTATTTGTATAAAGGAGCGCAACTAGCGCTGGCGGACTACCGATTGCAGCGGGAGGAAGTGGCGGGGATGGCGGCTGCTGAATTCCAGGCGTTTTTTGAACTTTGCACGAAGCAAGTCGAGCACATCCATGTGAGCGGTTTTCATGAAACGCCAAACGGCAGGGAACCATTCCGCAAGACGGTCGGCCTGTCTGAAATGGTGCCGCACGAAGCGGCGTATTGGGAGCAAGTGGCGATTCGCATCCGAAAGGAATTGATGGCATGAAACACAACATAAAAGCACTGGTCTTTGATGTGTACGGAACATTGTTCGATGTCCACTCGGTGGCTGCAAAAGCGGAAAGTTTATACGGGAGGAACGGCGCAGAGCTCAGCCAGCTATGGCGCAAAAAGCAATTGGAATATTCCACATTACGCGAGATTATGGGGACGTATAAACCGTTTTCCGAGGTCACCCGCGATGCACTTCTTCATGCTTTGAATGAACTCGGGCTGCCGACTGCAGAGGTGCAGCAAGATGAGTTGATGAAAGAATATAAAGCGCTGACGCTGTACGGGGAAGTGCCGGCGGTTTTAGCGGCGCTTGGAGACAAACGTCTCGCCGTCTTGTCAAACGGCTCCCGCGATATGCTCGAACCGTTGATTGCAGGGTCTGCCATCAACGGGAAAATGGACGCCATATTCAGTGTCGACGATATCCGGAAGTATAAACCATCGCCCGCATCCTATGGCTATGCTCGCGAGAAACTCGGATTGGATCCGATCGAAGTATTGTTCGTGTCTTCTAATGGCTGGGACATCGCTGGTGCGAAAAACATTGGATTCCAGACCGCTTGGGTCAACCGCAGCGGGCAAGCGGACGAAGAACTCGGCAACCGGCCCGACACGGTTTGTGAAGACTTGAACGGTGTCTTGGAGTGGCTGAAAGAACAATGACGTAACGTGATCGTTGTGAAAAAAGAAAACCGCTTACCCTTGCCTTGACTGGAGCGATCCAGCCATTTCAGGGGTAAGCGGTTTTTTTATGGAAACGGAGTTAAAAAACGCTGAAGTCTTCCGATTTCAAATCGGTCACGAACATATGCCCCGGCGCATGCGTAATCATCAAGGGGGGCTTGCTTTCCATCGCAACCGCTTGAGGCGTTACTCCACATGCCCAAAAGACCGGGACTTCGCCTTCTTTGATCGTGACGGCATCGCCAAAATCGGGTTTTCCGATGTCTTGGATGCCGATTGATTCAGGATTGCCGATATGGATAGGCGCCCCGTGTACGTTTGGGAAGCGACTCGTCACTTGAACGGCTCGGACGATGTCTTGTTCACGAATGGGGCGCATGCTGACGACGATCGGTCCTTGAAAGCGCCCGGCAGACAGCGCCGGAATCGAAGTTTTGTACATCGGAACGTTGCAGCCTTGTTCCTGGTGGCGCATCGGGATGCCGTTTTGGGCGAGTGCTTCTTCGAACGTGAAGCTGCAGCCGAGTAGGAAAGCGACCATGTCATCCGTCCACAAATGAAGAATGTCGGCCGTTTCTTCCGTCAGCACACCATCCCGGTAGACGCGGTATTTCGGCACATCGGTGCGCAGATCCGCAGTTGGCGCCGACAATACCGGTACGAATGAACCGGGTTCTGTCACATCGATGACCGGGCAGGCTTTCGGGTTGCGCTGGCAGAACAGCAAGAACTCAAATGCCATTTCCTTTGGCAAAATGGCGAGGTTCGTTTGGATAAATCCGGGGGCAAGTCCTGACGTCGGAGTTTGCCAGTCGCCTTTACGGATCGCGCTGCGCAATTGTTCTGGAGATTTTGTTTGGCTCATATGTCAATCACTCCTTATTTAAATAATTGCGGAATGCCATTCATCAACGTATAGACGCCCATCCATGACATAGCGATGACAATGATGACGCCGAAAATCGTCATCCAAAGCGGGTGTTTGTAATCGCCGACAATTTTCTTTTTATGTGCGGCGATGAGCATCACAGCGAGTGCGATCGGCAAAATCAATCCGTTCAATGAACCGACGAGTAGCAAAATCAAGACCGGACGGCCGATCGATATGAAGATTATAGTGGAAATGATGATAAAGCCGATAGTCAGATAGCGATGATATTTCTCGAGCACCGGGCTGAACGACCGGATAAACGAAACGGATGTGTAAGCGGCGCCTACTACAGACGTAACGGCCGCTGCCCACATGACGATACCGAAGATTTTATAGCCGATATTGCCAGCGGCGAGCTGGAACACAGAAGCCGGTGGATTGTCCGGGTCGAGCGATAGCCCTTGTGAAACGACACCGAGTACGGCAAGGAATAAAATGACGCGCATAATCGATGCGACACCGATTGCGTAAATAGAGCTGCGCGTTACTTGCGGCAAATGTCTTTTCCCGGTCATGCCAGCATCCACGAGGCGGTGTCCGCCAGCGAATGTGATATAACCGCCGACGGTTCCGCCGACCAGCGTCACGATGGCAAAAATGTCGATTTTGTCAGGCACAAATGTTTTCGCAATTGCTTCGCCGACTGGCGGCTGGGCCGTTATCATGACGTAAATGGTGAGCGCGATCATGACGAAGCCGAGAATTTGCGCGAAGCGGTCCATCGCACGCCCTGCCTCTTTGACCATGAAGATACCGACCGCGAGCAAACCGCTGAGGCCAGCGCCGAGTTCCGGTGAAATGCCGAACAGGACGTTCGTTCCGAGCCCGGCACCGGCGATGTTTCCAATATTAAAAGCGAGGCCGCCTATGACGATGAGGAGCGCCAGGAAATAACCGAGTCCCGGAAGCACATCATTGGCGATATCTTGCGCGCGCTTTCCGGAAATGGCGATGATGCGCCAAATGTTCGTCTGGGCACCGATGTCGATGATGATGGAAATGAGAATGACAAAACCGAATGAGGCCAGTAAAGTTTCAGTGAAGACGGTCGTTTGGGTCAAAAATCCAGGCCCGATGGCAGAAGTTGCCATGAGGAATGCAGCACCGAGCAAGATGCTGTTATTAGTGTTTTTCATCTTTTTGACATTGTTCATAGCAAATCCCCCTTGGACGGTGTTAGACGATTTTGTGGATATGGTGGATGTCGATTCCCGCCTCTTTCAAGGAACTTGAAATATGCATCGCGAATTCTTTTGCCGTTTTGCCGTCGCCGTGAATGCAGATCGTATCCGCTTTCAGCAACGTATCGGTTCCTTCGGTATTGGTGACTTTGTTTTCTTTGACCATGCGGATGACTTGAGCAATCGCTGCATCCGGGTCGGTGATGAGCGCATTGTCTTGGCTGCGCGGCGTGAGCGTCCCGTCCGGCTGATAGGTCCGGTCTGAGAATACTTCATTGGCGGTGCGAAGACCGATCTTGTCGCCGGCTTTGATGATTTCACTGCCCGATAAGCCGAACAAGACGAGTTCCGGGTCGATTTTATAGACCGCTTCTGCAATCGCCTCGGAAAGCTTAGCATCGGTTACGGCCATATTGTATAAGCCGCCGTGCGCTTTAACATGCTGCAATCTTCCGCCTTCTGCCTTGACGAAACCGTATAGCGCGCCGATCTGGTAGATGACCAGGTCGTATACTTCCTGAGGCGTCACGGCCATGTGGCGGCGTCCGAATCCGGCGAGGTCTTGCAGGCCGGGGTGTGCGCCGATGCCGACATTTTTCTCGAGTGCGAGTTTTACGGTTTCGCGCATCGTCGCCGGGTCGCCGGCGTGAAAGCCGCACGCAATATTGGCGGAACTGATGTAATCGAGAATCACTTTGTCATTGCCGAGTGTATAAGTGCCGAAGCTTTCGCCCATGTCACAGTTCAAATCTATTTTATGGTTCATGTCCATTCCTCCCGTTTCATTTGAATGCCGATCTTGAGTTGGCGAATTTGCTGTTCCTGCTCGATATAAAGCTGCTCCGCCTGCTTGACGGATATTTCGCGGAACTTGAGCGATTCGCCTGGTTTCAGTTGGCTGATCAGCGGCAAGTCGACCGACGCGACTTGGCCGATTTTCGGGTAACCGCCGGTTGTTTGGCGGTCTGCGAGCAGAACGATCGGGTTGCCGTCCGCCGGTACTTGGACAGAACCAAACGCGACAGCTTCAGAAATCAGTTCTTTTGGCTGGTCGAGCGCAAGTTCCGGACCTTCTAAACGGTAGCCCATCCGGTCCGAATTGGATGAAACGGTGAACGCCTCTTCAAAGATGCGCGTGCGGCTTTCTTCGTTAAACAGCGGGTATTGGCGTCCCGGGATCATCCGGACAACCGGCTGCACGTGGTAGCGGGCCGGCGGAATGAGCCAGTCGGGTGATTGTTCAGTCGTCCGTTGGAAAATTCCCAACTGTTCAGTTGAAATGGGAACTGTTTTGAGCGTATCGCCAGTTTTCAAAGCGCGCCCTTGAAAACCGCCGATTCCTGCCCGCAAATACGTAGAATGGCTGTCCATGACAGCTGGTATGTCAAAGCTGCCGGCAACGGCCAGATAACTGCGGGCACCGCGCTTCGGTTCGCCGAAAGATAGCACGCTGCCTTTTCGGATGATATGGCCGCGCCACATCGGAAGCGGCTTTCCGTCGATTGACGGTGATAAATCACCGCCGCAAATGGCGATGAAATGATCGGTTTCGAACTCAATGACAGGTCCTGACAAGGCGATCTCCAAAGTCGGCGACGTTTCAATGTTGCCGACGAGCAGATTGGCGATGCGGTGTGCGAACGGGTCCATGACGCCGCTCGCAATAACGCCGTAGCGCTGAAAACCGGTGCGTCCGAGGTCTTGGACCGCTGTCTGCAATCCGCTTTTACGAATGCTTAGCATCAAATATCGCCTCCTGTTCACGGTATTCGGCTTCATCAATTTGCGTGAAGCGGATTTCATCTCCAGCACGAAGCAAACTCGGAATGTCCTGGTCAGGGAGGAACAGACGGAGCGGCGTGCGGCCGATCAATTGCCAGCCGCCCGGAGTTTCAATCGGATAAACCCCTGTCTGCATGCCGGCGATTCCAACTGTGCGTTCCGGAATTCGCAGTCGCGGTGATTTTCTACGCGGCGCGGCGATTTTTTCGGACATGCCGCCGATGAAAGGAAAACCGGGGGCAAAGCCGATCATGTGGACGCTATAAGTGCCGGAAGTGTGGATTTCAATGACTTCTTCTTCAGTCAAGCCGTTGTGCTCCGCGACAAATCCGAGGTCTGGTCCGAACGTGCCACCATAGCAAACTGGAATTTCAATGTGCCGCGGGGCAGGCGCTTCCACCTCATCCAAGTCAGCAAGCATCAGGCGCAGTTCCTGCTCGACTTGCTGTTGTTTGAGGCGGCAAGGGTCATAGAAAACCGTCACCGTCGTAAATGCTGGGATAAATTCGATCAGCCAGTCCGGGGCCTGATTTTCCAAAAGGGAGGACAGCTTTCGCACCGCTTGTTCGGTCTCTTTATTGATAATCGATCCGGTTTCGATGACAAGCGCTTGTTCACTCAAAGGAGAAAATGTAAATTCCAAAAGATCACCTCATCTCCAGATTATTCTAAATGCTTTAATAGCATAATGCTTTTATTTAGTGAATGAAAGTGGATAAAAGTTGGAGTTTTTAAATTAAATTTTATAGAAACACAGGTTTAATAAGAGAATAGTCGATAAATAGGCCCGGGTAACAGTGGGAATATGGTGAAGAAAAGGAAGCGTTCTCGGGACGAGAGAAATGAAACATTATTATTAAATAGCATTTAAAGCTTGCAGCATATAAAAATTGCCCCAGACAAACCATGTCAATTGGTTGCCAGGGGCGATAAAAGCTTATTCTTCAATATCGATCGGTTGTGTGACATCTGCGCCGGCGAAGAATTCGGCGGAAATTTCGGCGATCGTTCCGTCTTCGAGCATTTCCTCTACGACGCGGTTGATATTCTCAGTAAGTTCATCGTTGTCTTTATTCATCACCATGCCGACTGTGGATGGGCTGTACTTGATCGTCGGGTGGATGACGATTTCCAATTCTGGGAACGCCTCGATGGCCAGCGTCTGCAAATAATAATCGTTCAAGATGACGTCGGTGCGGCCGATGGAAACATCACGAAGATACGTTTCGTTCGTGGCATTATCATACGTCACTTCTTCTGCCCCGTATGAACGAGCCGTTTCCATATAGACGGAAGTCGAAGCGCCAGCTGCTTTTTTGCCTTCCAGATCTTCTAATGTCTCAATGCCGGACAGGTCATCAGCGCGGACGATGGCTGTACCGTAAGAATATTTAAACGGTGTGGAAAACAGGAAGTTTTCCTGGCGGTCTTCAGTGATTTCGATGTCGTTGGCGGCGATGTCCACTTGACCGGTCTGAATCGAGGTCAACATTTCGTCAAAGCCCAATTCCGTGAATTCGACTTCTAACTCAAGGCGTTCGGCTGCTTCGCGGACGACTTCGACTTCAAAGCCGGTCAATTCATCCGTGCCTTCTGCGCGGAATGATGTCGGGTAAAGTGTACCGGACGTGGCAACGGTCAACGTGCCTTCTTCCTGGATCTCGTCCCAGGCAGTCGTGGTGTCAGCGGTTTCTTCCGTCTCACTGCCGCAAGCGGACAATGTGAGCATTGCGGCTGCAGAGAGCGCAGCGACAGAAAACTTAGGTGTAAAAAATTTGGTCAAAAGAAGCTCCTCCTGTCTTGTCATACTTATGTCAAAGATAGCACGTCAAGCGGCTTCATGAAAGCGGAATGCCTATAAATAGAAAGTTGGAATTATCTGATATTTATGTGGACCAGTCTGGTCGAACGTTATATATTTAAGTCGATCAGGATGGTCTACTCGCGTATGGAAAAAGGAGGGGGATACCATCGTTGCAAGATTTGAAAACTTAGAAGAAAGCAAACAGCAGACTATCCGCCAAGTGGCGCTCGCTGAATTCGCCAGCCATGGATATCAGAAGGCATCGACCAACCGCATTGTTAAAGCGGCCGGAATCGGCAAAGGCATGCTGTTCTATTATTTCACCAGCAAGCAGGAGCTGTATGAGTATTTGGTGAAGTATAGCCTTGAATTCATCCGCAGCCGCTATTTGAATAAAGTGGATGCGGACGAACCCGATTTGATCGAGCGGCTCACGCAACTTGCACGTTTGAAAATGGAAGCCCAAGCGGAAAACGAAGAAGTGTTCCGGTTCTCGGGTGTCTTTTTGCTCGACGGGGAAACCCGTCTGCCTGAACAGCTGCAGGAGAAAATAGAGCTTATGAAACGGGACGGCTACCGGTTGATGTATGAAGGCATCGACAAAAGCCGGTTCCGAAAAGACCTTGATCCGGACAAAGTGTTTCACTTGATCCGCTGGTCGATCGATGGATATCAGCAGGAGTTGCTCGCGCGCTTAACGGGGCAAAAACTTGCGGACATTGATTTTGCGCCGTACTGGGAAGAATTCTACGGCTATTTGGCCATTTTGAAGACGAGCTTTTACCAAACGGAGGAGGGATTGGGATGACGGTAGTCAAGACACAAGGGCTCAGCAAGAATTTCGGTGATTTCAAAGCACTTGACGGCGTCGACATCGAAGTGAAAGCAGGCGAAGTGTTCGGCTTTATCGGACCGAACGGCTCAGGGAAATCGACGACTTTGCGCGTCTTACTCGGCATTTTAAAAGCATCCGAAGGCAGCGCTGAGATTTTCGGAAAAGATGTCTGGAAAGATGCGGTCGATATCCATAAACGCGTCGCGTATGTTCCAGGGGACGTCAATTTATGGCCGAACCTGACAGGGGGCGAAGTGATCGATTTATTCGGCCGATTGCGCGGCGGCTTCGATAAAGGCCGACGCGATGAGCTGATTGCTCGTTTTGGCCTCGATCCGAGCAAAAAATGCCGCACCTATTCAAAAGGCAACCGGCAAAAAGTGGTGCTCATCGCAGCGTTTTCCGCCGATGCCGATCTGTATGTTTTCGATGAACCGACGTCCGGACTCGACCCGCTCATGGAACGCGTGTTTTCTGAATATGTCTACGAAGCGAAAGCACAAGGCAAGAGCATCGTGTTGTCGAGCCATATCCTGTCGGAAGTCGAGAAGCTGTGCGACCGCGTGGCAATCATCCGCAAAGGACGCATCATCGAAACCGGGACGCTGAAGGAAATGCGCCATTTGACCGGCTCCTTGATGTTTATCGAAACTCACAAGCCGGTGCCGGAACTGAGCGAAATGCCAGGCGTGCACCGCGTGGAAGCGTTCGACGGAGGTTGGTCGTTCCAAGTGGATTCGGATGAACTGGATGCGGTTGTCCGTTATTTGAGCACATTCGGCATCAAACGGATGGAAAGCCGCCCGCCGACTTTGGAAGACTTATTCATCCGCCATTATGAAGAGACGGAGACAGGAGCGGGAGGTGGCGTCTAATGAGCCAGCTGTTTGACCATACGTGGAGTTTAATGCGCTTTGTCTTGCGGCGGGATCGCATTCGCCTGCCGGTCTGGATCTTATCATTTATTTTGGCATCAGTCGGTGCTGTAGTCGCCTTCGATAATTTGTACGGGGACCAGGCCGAGCGGGAGGCCATTGCGGAAACGATGGAAAACCCGGCGATGATTGCGATGGTCGGACCGAATTACGGGGTTGACGATTATACGACCGGCGCCATGACGGCTCATGAAATGCTGGTCATGACCGCGGCGATTGTCGCCCTAATGAATATTTTGCTTGTGAGCCGCCATAGCCGCGGCGACGAAGAAGAAGGGCGGCTCGAACTCGTCCGTGCACTGCCGGTCGGGCAGTTGTCCAGCTTGTCGGCTGTTTTGCTCGTGCTGACCGGTGCTAATGTGCTGCTTGGGGTTTTGACCGGTGTGTCGATGGCGGCGCTGCAAGCCGAGGGCGTCGGTCTTCACGGTTCGCTGTTGTACGGCGCGGCGCTCGGTGCAACCGGTTTGGTTTTCGCTGGCCTGACGGCGGTGTTTGCGCAGTTATCGCAAAATGCGCGGGGAACGACC
The DNA here is from genome assembly GCF_018613655.1 of Planococcus sp. ISL-109. Classification (GTDB taxonomy): domain Bacteria; phylum Bacillota; class Bacilli; order Bacillales_A; family Planococcaceae; genus Planococcus. The sequence continues at coordinate 200,783 of NZ_JAGGPW010000003.1, read as the reverse complement.
GGCTTGTCGATTGCCGCTTTGTTGCTGTTTTATATGATCCGGGCAATCGGCGATGTCGTCAGTGAACCGCTGGCACTCAGTTCGCCGCTCGGATGGATTTTGCGTGCCAAGCCGTTTGTCGAAAACACTTGGTGGCCGGTCTTGCTGTCGGTCGGCGTGGCGGTCGCACTTTCCGCATTGGCACTGTATTTGAACGCAATCCGTGATCATGATTCCGGATTTTTGCCGACGCGGGCTGGACGTACGGAAGCCTCGGCAACGCTTCGAGGGCCATTCGGCTTGGCATGGCGGCTTCAGCGCACCGGTTTGATTGCGTGGTCAGTTGCTTTATTTATTCTCGGGGTTTCTTACGGATCGGTGCTCGGTGAGATCGAACGCTTTTTTGAAGGCATCGATATCTTTCAACAAATGATTGTGGAACAGCAAGGTTTCAGTTTGATCGAGCTATTCATCCCGGTGCTGTCTTCGGTCATGGCGATTCTTGCTTCGATTCCGGCGATTATGGTGATGCTGAAAGTGAAGACAGAAGAAAAGAATGGCCGCCTCGAACACGTCGTCGGCCGGGCAGTCTCCCGATGGCGAGTGACGTTCAGCTATTGGCTGCTTGCTGTCTTGACCGCAACTGTTATGTTGCTACTGACGGGTCTTGGGCTCGGCCTGCTCGGCAATGCGATGCTAGAAGAAACGATTCCACTTGGCACGTATGTCGGCGCATCGTTCGTGTATTTGCCGGCGATCTTGTTCATGATTGGTGTTTCACTCCTGTTCATCGGCTTTTTGCCTTCTTGGGCAAGCATCGTTTGGCTCTATCTGGGATTCTCGTTTTTTGTCGTCTATTTGGGAGAGCTGCTTCAGCTGCCGGACTGGGTAGGAAAACTGACGCCTTACGGGCATATTCCGAGCATTCCTTTAGAAGAAGTGGATTACGGTGTGCTCGCGTTGTTGCTCGGTATTGCTGTCATCCTGTCGGTCATGGGTGCAGCCGGTTTCCGCAGCCGCGACCTGAAAACATGAAAAAATTAGTTGAAGCAACTGAACAACGAATAGAAATCCCCCGGTGCGCTTATGCACTGGGGGATTTTGGTTTACATGGAGTATTCATCGCGCAATTAAACTTCGCCTTTTGGGGATTGTTTGTTCATTATATCAGCAGCCAGGCGACGAGTGGGCTGAGCAATGCTCCGAGAACGGCGCTTAAAGTCATCGCGACAGAACTCATCGAAGCATCTTCTGGCCCGTACTCGAACGCTTTCGCCGTGCCGAGGCCATGAGCGGAAGTGCCGAGCCCGATGCCGCGGCCGATCGGGGAATTGATGCCTAGCATCTGCAGCAGATACGGGCCGAAGAGAATGCCGGTGAAGCCAGCCACCATGACAAAGACTGCAGCCAGTGACGGGATGCCGCCAATTGTCGAGGCGACTTGCATGGCGACAGGCGTCGTCAACGATTTCGGCAGAACCGTATAAATCAGCTCTTCGCTAAAGCCGAGCCACATCGTAAACAACGTGCCGCTGATGAGGCCGACCACAACGCCGGCAACAATCCCAACGGCAATCGGCATTAAATTATCCTGAAGCAGTTTCCGGTGTTTATAGAGTGGGACGGCGAGAGCCACGACTGCCGGCCCGAGCAAAGTGGCGATCCAGTCGCCGCCTTTCATATATGTTTCGTAAGGCACATCAAACACGACCAGTATGAGGACCAGTGAGACGGTAGCCGTGAGAACAGGGTTCAAAGGCGTTTTACGGAAGCGCAAATAGAAAAAATTGGCGATGACGTAAATCACGATAGTCAAAGCGGCAAAAAGAGCTGCAACTGGAGAAAATTCCATCGTCACATCTCCTCCTTTCCTGCGGTGCTTCGGTTCGCGGTTGTCTGGCTAGCGAGTCCGGCTGCCGCCATCGTGAGAAGCGTGCTGATGATGACGATGGGCAAAAGCAGTACACCTTTTCCGGAGAACAGAGGGCCATACTCCACAACGCCGACCGTCGCGGGAATAAAATATAAGGAAAGAAAACTCAATAAAAACGTTGCGCCCACATCAATCCACTCGAGCGGGTAAATTTTCAGCAATAAAACGAGAAATAATAGTAGGAAGCCGATGATGCTTCCGGGCATCGGCAAATTGAGTAAAGTCTGAATGGCTTCGCCGATTAGCAAAAAGCCGTACAGCACGAGCAATTGCAAAACTATGCGAATGATTTTCATGGGCACCTCCGCCTTCCGGACAATTGGGGAAAACGATGGACGTCTTCATATATTTAGATATTGTACATCAATATTCTGGAAATGCGAGAGGCAATTTCGGCAGAAGCATCGGAAGAACTTACAGGAAAGGAAGAAAATGTTATAGCAAGAAAGCACTGAGAGCCTGACTTTCAACAGAATGAGGAAATTTTTCGAAAATAATATTTTATTACTTGCATTTTTAATGGGATGTTGTATTATTACTTTATGCAATATATCGCACACAATTATTCGCTTATAGTATTTTAGGATACAAAAGAATGAAACTCAATTGAGTAAAGGAGCTAGTAAATATGGACAGCAAATTATCAATGAAGGCTTATCTTATCATTGGGACAATGCTTTTCGCATTATTTTTCGGAGCGGGGAACTTGATCTTCCCGGCCCAGCTCGGCCAGTACGCAGGCGAGAACGTCTGGGTGGCGATGGCCGGGTTCTTGACGACGGGTGTCGGCTTGCCGCTTCTCGGCATTTTGGCGATCGGCTTTTCGAAAAGCCGCGATCTGCAGGACCTCTCGAGCCGTGTGCATCCCGTTTACGGTTTGTTGTTCACGGCGGCTCTTTACTTAACGATTGGCCCATTCTTCGCACTGCCGCGCACAGCGGCCGTTTCTTATGAAGTAGGCATTGTGCCATTTATTGGAGATGGGGCGGTTACGGCCGGATTGCTCATATTCTCGGTCATCTTTTTTGCCATTTCTTTCTTATTGTCATTGAACCCGACACAAATGGTCGAAAGCATCGGCAAATTTTTGGCGCCGGCAATCTTGCTCGTCCTCGGGCTTTTGCTGGTCGCGGCATTTGTCTCTCCGATGGGGGAGGCAGGCCCGGCACAAGACGGGTACGCGAGCGGTGCGTTCCTGGCGGGCTTTACGGAAGGCTACAATACGATGGACGCGCTCGCTTCACTCGTATTCGGCATCATCGTCATTTCGGCTGTGCAGAAAATGGGCGTTACATCCTCTAAAGGGATATTGAAAGCTACGCTTCGAAGCGGTGTGGTCGCAGCCGTCCTATTGGCTGTTGTCTACACAGGGATTGCTTTCCTTGGCGCAACAAGCACGTCCGAGCTCGGGCTTCTAGAAACTGGCGGACCGGTTCTGAGCGGCGCATCTGCCCATTATTTCGGCACGTTCGGTGCCTTGCTGCTGGCGGTCATTATCACGCTTGCCTGCTTGACGACAGCGGTCGGACTGACTGTTGCGAACGCCGAGTTTTTCAACAAACTGACGCCAAGCATCAGCTACCGCACATATGTTTTCATTTTTACGGTGTTTTCACTTGTCGTGACCAATGCAGGCCTTGCGAACATCATCACTTATTCGATCCCGGTATTGATGTTCTTGTATCCGTTGGCGATTGTCCTGATCTTGCTGGCGTTTTTGTCCCCGCTTTTCGGGCACGACCGCATCGTCTACGTATCGGCCATTGCGGTGACATTTTTGATCGCGATCATCGACGGATTGAAAACTTTGACTGGTTCACTCGGTCTGGCGAACCCTGCGTGGCTGCAAAGCATCATTGATGTATATGCGAGCGTGTTGCCACTCTATGGTGACGGCCTCGGCTGGCTCATGCCGGCTCTTGTCGCAATCGTCCTTTCGGCGGCGGTTGTCCGAATCCGAAAAGGCGGAGAAGCGAAAGCCCCTGCTTTCGACCGCTAAATAAAAAGCTGTTCCATGAAGTGCATTCCTGCACTTTTGGAACAGCTTTTTTTAAATGCCTTTTATGGTGGTCAGTTCATCGATCGTCCGTACCCAGTTTGATTTCATCAAATGGGAGATCTTATCGCCATCGCCAGCTTTCAGCGTCTCAATAATTTCAATGTGCTCATCATGGGAGCGCATCGTCAGAACTAAGGAATGGTGGAAGAATTGCCTGCGGACATGTGATTGAAGTTGGCCGAGCATCGAATCGATATATGGATTCCCTGCGGCGTCGACAATGATTTGATGGAACTCTTCGTCGATTTTCAAGGCGGAGAACGAATCGCTATTGCGGATCGCCCGTGCGAACTTCCGGTTGGTTTCTTCCAATAGCCCGAAAATTTCCATTGTTAAGTTAGGGATGGCCAGCTCGCCGGCAAGTGCCTGCAGCGCAGCGAGCGGAGGCAGGAGGTGTTTGATGTCTTCAATAAGGATATCCGTTACACGGGTAGCTTTGCCGGGAAACATTTCGATGAACCCTTGTACTTCCAGAAGTTGCAGGGCTTCACGGATTGGCGTTCTGCTCAAATTGAGCGCTTCGGCAAGTTCCGTGTCGACCAGCTTTTCCCCAGGCTGCAAAGTGCCATCAATAATCCATTGCTGCAATTGATGGTGGGCGCTTGCTTTTGCGGACACACGTATCGGCCGTGTGTGGTCTATAGGGATAGGCATAGTAAATCTCCTTTCGAAATTATCTGACTCCATTATACACTACTGTAAAGGTTTATAGTATGCAGAATGCAATATATTCAAGTTCTCATTTCCTGCAATCCGTTTGACAGCGCCATAAGAGGGAATAACACGGTTATTAGGAAATTCTAAGGAGGCATTGCCATGCTGTCATTTGTTACGAGCAAAGATGAGCAAACACTTGCGATTGAAGTAGAAGGAAAAATGACCAAAGAAGATTTAGAGAAATTTGATAATGTCGTGTTCGATAAATTCCGAAATGATGAGAAGTTTAGTGTGTATGCAGTTATCGGCGACATCGATACGCCTTCTGCCGGTGCGATTTTTGAAGAGCTGGCGATTGATGCAAAACGCTGGAGCCAATACAACAAGCTGGCCGTCGTCAGTGAAAAAGACTGGCTCACCAAGATAACCGGCGTTATCGACAAGCTTCCGGGTGTACAAGTGAAGCATTTCCCGCTGGATCAAATGGAACAAGCATGGAACTGGATAAAGGAGGGGTGATTGCAGATGCTATCGATAGTACCGAGCAAAGACGAAGAAACAATTGCAATTGAAGTGGAAGGGCGCGCAAGCCGAGCGGATATTGAGAAACTGAATCATGTCATCCGCGACAAAGTGAACGAGAAAGGGCATTTCAATATGTACGCGATCATTTACCAAGTGGAAGATTCGACTTTGTTCGAGGCCGCAGACAGTGCGCAGATTGACCGTGAAAGCTGGGGCCGTGCACGAAAGTTTGCGGTGATCAGCGAGAAGGACTGGACGTCGGCTACCCAGAATTGGCAGAATTTTGCCGGTGAGCTGGAGACGCGCCATTTCAATTTGGATGAAATGAACGATGCGTGGGACTGGATGCAAGAGTAAGTGCGAAGCGTTCTGCTGTTTTGGCGGAACGTTTTTTTGGTGTTTATTTTTTATATAGGGTAGAGGCATATTATGATACTGATTGAGACTGCGCTTCAATAAGACGCTGATTTTTGTAAATAGCTTGTGCTATTGGACTGCGCTTCAGGGGCACGCTTGCCGGGCGTCGGGCGTCGAACCAAGGCGGCTAAAGAGCGCGCCGCCATTGTTTCGCCAGTCCCGCGCAGTCCCCCAGGCGTCGGCCCTTTGCGCTCCGTCTCTAGATTTCGAGGTGTTGATCGTTTCTTCATCCTCTCACACTAGTAAGCAGTGGAAAGATATCTCTTTGTTAGCACAAACGATGCTGCACACTTCTTCTCGACAATTGGAGAATAGAACAGGTTATTTCAACATTCACTGAACGAGCTAATCAGTTTTCTGTTCACTACGCTCCACCAAAGAAGCGATTTCCCCGACAGCGGATGAAAGCTATAGAAGCACACAAAAATTCCATTCATACAACTCAATGAAATCTAACAGCCGCTCAATTTTTTTGTATATGAATCTAATTCTTACAAATTCGTACGCTACCTCCAAGCAGGCAAGGAAAAAGCGTCACGAGGACGCTTTTTCCTAGGCTTCTTCGATGCGCAGCAGTTCCGCATGGACGATGTGGAAGATGCTGAGGACAATCGTCTTCCCGCTAGCGTCTTCAACGGGCAAGAAGCTGACGGCGACTCCGATAAAGTGATCTTCGAGCGCTCCTTCAATGCGGATGCCTTCTAGCATCTCCCCATTCGTCAGAAGGATGTTGTAAATATAGAACTTCTTTTTCACGATGGCTCCTCCTTTCCGAATCCATATCAATGAAATGTGCGGCTGACAGTGGGCAGGCGAACGGATTTCCTTTACACTGATTATAATGCAAAATGCAGTAACATAGATAGGATGAGGAATTGTGAAAAACGAAATGACGGTCACTGTGAAAGATCAATTGAAAAATGAATTGGTGAAAGGCTCTCCGCTGATTACGAAAGAAGGTTTGAGGAGTGAAATCGACGCACCGGAAGGAACATTGCTGCGCTTAGTGGATCAGGATGGGCAATTTCTTGGCACTGGCTATTACGGCGAGCAAAACAAAGGCGTGGGATGGGTGTTGACCCGAAACCAGGATGAGGCAATCGGCCAGCCGTTTATTGAACGCAAGCTCGAGCTGGCGATCAGCCGCCGTGAGGATTTTTTCAACAATCCGGAAACGACCGCATTCCGTGTGTTTAACGGTGAAGGGGATGGCCTTGGCGGATTAACGATTGATTATTACGCGGGCTTTTATCTGCTGTCATGGTATAGCGAGGGCGTTTATTCGTTCCGGGACGAAGTGGTTGCGGCTCTGGAGAATGTGGCAGACTGCACCGGGATTTATGAGAAGAAACGTTTTGATACGAAAGGCCAGTATATCGAAGATGATGATTATGTCGCGGGCGAGCGCGGGGAGTTTCCACTGATCATCAAAGAAAACGGCATGAACTTTGCGGTTTATTTGAATGATGGCGCGATGACCGGGATTTTCCTCGATCAGCGAGATGTCCGTCAGGCGATCCGCACCAAATACGCAGAAGGCAAGACCGTGCTCAATACGTTTTCTTATACGGGGGCGTTCTCGGTTGCGGCTGTGCTTGGCGGCGCAGACAAGACGACGAGCGTGGATCTTGCGAAGCGCAGTTCGGCAAAGACGATCGAGCAGTTCAGTGTCAACGGCATCGATTTTGAAGAGCAGGACATCTTGGTCATGGATGTGTTCAATTACTTCAAGTACGCGAAGCGCAAGGAGCTGGCATTTGATGTGGTGGTCCTCGATCCGCCGAGCTTTGCGCGATCGAAAAAATACATCTTCAGTGCGGCAAAAGATTATACCGGTTTGATGAAACAAGCGATCGATATTACTGCCCCGCAAGGCTTGATTGTCGCATCGACAAACAGTGCGTCGTTTAACATGAAGAAGTTCACGCACATGATCGAACAGGCATTTAAAGACACAGGAAAGACATACAAAATTGTTGAAACGTTTAGTTTGCCGGAGGATTTTCATGTCGACCGGAGGTATCAGGAAGGCGATTACTTGAAAGTGCTGTTTCTCCGCTTGCTGTAACGCTCGCCAATAGAACGAAACAGAAGCGCGGATGGGCATTCACCACAGAATGTGTGTCCGTGCTTTTTGTCTATTTACCGAAGTTGAAGGACTTGGTTTATAATGGAAAAAGAATGTGGAAAAGTGAATTTGGAGGCGGCACTATGGCAAAAGCGATTTCTTCCACTTCGCTCGCAGCGAACCCGGTTTACCCGGTGATGTTCGCAATCGGCGGAGTGCATTTACTAAACGATTCACTGCAGGCGGTGATTCCGGCGATGTTTCCGATTTTAGAGAAAGACCTCGGGCTGACGTTTACGCAGCTCGGTTTGATCGCGTTTGCGCTCAACATGGTGGCGTCTGTTCTGCAGCCGGTCGTCGGCTTTATCAGCGATAAAAAACCGATGCCGTATGCGTTGCCGCTCGGCATGGTTTTTTCGTTTATCGGTATTGCCGGATTGGCGTTCGCTCCGGAATATTGGCTTATTTTAGTATCGGTCATTTTCCTCGGTTTCGGTTCGGCGGTGTTCCATCCGGAAGGCTCGCGGGTGTCGTATATGGCGGCCGGTTCAAGGCGCGGCTTATCACAATCGATTTATCAGGTTGGGGGCAATTCCGGCCAGGCGCTCGCACCGCTCATCAGCGCGTTTATCCTCGTACCGCTCGGCCAACAGGGCGCGGCGCTGTTTTTGTTTGTGGCGGCGTTCGGAATTTTCGTGCTGACAAAAATTTCCGCTTGGTACAAAGCGCAGTTGGAGCGGGACAAATTGGAAAAAGTGAAAAGAGCGGTATTGAGTTCACTTCCACCGCTGACGAAAAAGCAAGTGGGCACGGCTTTATCGCTGCTGCTATTAATCATTTTTGCGCGGACTTTTTACATAACAGCTATTACCAGTTTTTATATATTCCATTTAATGGATAATTATGGTGTGACGATACAACAAGGTCAGATGTTCATTTTTCTGTTTCTTGGTGTGGGCGCTTTTGGTACGTTTTTCGGCGGTCCGCTCGCCGATCGCATCGGGCGGAAATGGGTCATTATGGTATCGCTCATTGTGCCGATTCCGCTTGCACTGGTGCTGCCTTATGTAGCGCTTCCGCTCGTGGCGGCAATTCTCGCGGTGCTCGGTTTTTTCCTCATGTTGAGTTTTTCCGTCATGGTCGTCTACGCACAGGAACTCGTTCCGAGTAGAATTGGGACGATGTCGGGCTTGACGGTCGGCTTGGCATTTGGCATGGGAGCAATTGGTGCGGTCGTCATCGGGGTATTGATGGATTCGATCGGAGTGCAGGAAACAATGATCGTGATTTCCATCTTGCCGATTCTTGGATTAGTCGGTCTCGCTTTACCGAAAGACCGGAAAATCGCAGCTGCATAAATGAGTTTGATTGGATAGATAGGAGAGGTAGACATGGAAGTAGTTCAGAAAAAAGAGGGGATCAAGCCGTTTTTCACACTGCTCACCTCGATTAAAATCCCGAAATGGGCGCTTGCCTTCGGATTGACGACGAGCCTTGTTACCACGCTTGTAGGGTTGCTCGTTCCACTTTTGACAAGAGAACTGGTGGACGGGTTTTCAGTAGAATCTCTGAGTGCGCCTTTAATTGCTGCGCTAGCGGCCGCATTTATTGTTCAGGCGATCATCAATGGCGTGTCGATTTATTTATTGAGCATGGTCGGGCAACGGATTGTCGCGGGGCTGCGTGAGCGAATGTGGCTTCACTTGCTGCGCTTGCGCGTCAGCTATTTTGATCAGCACGCCAGCGGTCAAACCGTCAGCCGTGTAGTCAACGATACCGGCATCGTCAAAAACCTCATTACGGATCATTTCCCGAATTTTGTCACCGGCATTATTACCATCATCGGGGCTGTCACTATTCTCCTGATTCTCGACTGGAAAATGACCTTGATCATGATGATTGCCGTGCCGCTGACAATCGCAATCATGATTCCTTTAGGGCGCCAGATGGCGAAAATCTCCCGCAACTTGCAAGACGAGACGGCGAATTTCACTGGAGACGTCCAGCAGACACTCGGCGAAATCCGCTTGATGAAAGCATCCACCGCGGAACAAGTAGAGAAACAGCGGGGGCTTTCCGGCATCGACAAGTTATACGGCCTCGGCATGAAAGAAGCGAAAGTGTATGCGCTCATCGGGCCGCTCATGTATTTGGTCGTGATGGTCGTTATCGTCATGATCATTGGCTATGGCGGCATCCGGGTAGCAGATGGATCGATGACGACAGGTTCGCTCGTCGCATTTCTGCTGTATTTGTTCCAGATTGTCGTGCCACTCGCGACATTTGCCCGGTTTTTTACCGAGCTGCAAAAAGCGAGAGGGGCAACAGAACGCATTATCGATATTTTGGAATTGCCAAAAGAAGAAGAAGCGCCTGGTGCGGAAATGGATATTAGCGGCAAGACGCTGCGGCTCGAAGATGTAAGCTTTTCTTATGCAAACGGCGAGCCGGTGCTACAGGGCGTTTCATTTGAGGCGCAACCTGGCCAGATGATTGCGTTTGCCGGACCGAGCGGCGGCGGGAAGACGACCGTGTTCGGCTTGATCGAGCGGTTTTACGAGCCGACGGATGGCGTCATTACGATCGGGGATATGCCGATCGGCGAAGTGGCGATTGCATCGTGGCGCAATCAGATCGGCTATGTGTCACAGGAAAGCGCGATGATGGGCGGCACGATACGTGCCAACCTCATCTACGGCTTGCCGTTCGCAGAACAAATTACAGACGATGAACTTTGGCGCGTTGCCCGCATGGCGTATGCCGAAGAATTTATCGCTGCGTTTCCGGACGGGCTGGATACGCAAGTCGGCGAACGCGGAGTGAAACTGTCGGGCGGACAACGGCAGCGCATTGCGATTGCCCGCGCCTTTTTGCGCGATCCGAAAATTTTGATGATGGATGAAGCAACTGCAAGCTTAGATAGCCAGTCGGAAGGAATCGTCCAACAGGCGCTCGGCCGCTTGATGGAAGGGCGCACGACATTGGTGATTGCCCACCGCTTATCGACAATCGTCGATGCCGACAAAATCGTCTTTATTGAAAACGGCCGCGTCACAGGAACCGGCAAGCACCGGGAACTGATCGATAAGCATCTCTTGTACCGGGAATTTGCCGAACAGCAATTAACGTGATCAATTACTTGACCTTGACGTTTCGTCAAGGTTTAAAGTAGAGCTATCAGGAGGTGATGGCATGTAACCGTGCAGAAATTGGCGGCGCTTGCAGGAGTCAGCGCCAGAACCTTACGCTATTACGATGCAATCGGCTTGTTGGCGGCGCCTAAAAATGCGTCCGGTTACAGGCTTTACGGAACGGCGGAAGTGGACCGGCTGCAGCAGATTCTGTTTTACCGCGAGCTCGGCTTTGGGCTCGGCGACATCGCCAAGCTGTTGGATGACCCGCATTTCAACGAAGCTGAAGCATTGTCTGAGTACCGCAGACAGCTGATCGACAAGCGCAGCCGGTTGGACCTCTTGATCCACACTGTGGAAACGACCATTTCCGCTAAAAAAGGAGAGAGCGACATGAATGATCACGAAAAGTTCGAAGGATTCAAGGACAAGATGGTAGAAGGAAATGAAGCGGCTTACAGCGGGGGAATCCGAGAGAAATATGGCGATAAAATAATGGATGCATCGAATGCCAAGATGCTTAAAATGGACGAAGAGTAATATAGGGCATTCCGCAAGCTCAAATCAAACAGGACATCTTAGACCAGCTCGCAGCCGCGTTGCACCGGGAATGGCTCGGTTTCACATGGGCAACTTATGATGCGAACGCACACAGAGGGCTCGCGGACATGTATGTCGCCGATGAACGTTTCGCCGCCTATTACGACAAGACAAGGCGGGTGCGGGCGCTGCGCAGTTTTTGCACGCTGCCATCGCCGCCTATACCAAAGAATTATCATAAAAAGCAGTTGGCCGCGGCTGGCTGCTTTTTTCGTTCCGTGATGTTTCAGGCATGAAGCTCAGGGAATGCAGTAGAAAAAAGGAGGATCAGCTATGACCCATAAAGCAGTGAAAGTAATGAGCTTCAACATCTCTTCCGGCCGGCGAATGGATGGCGAGCTGGACCTCAAATTGACGGCAAAGGCGATTGAAGAAGGCGGCGCAGCAGTGGTCGGCTTACAGGAAGTCGACCGCAATTTCTCGGACCGCAGCAGTTTTTTAGACCAAGCGAAATGGCTGTCGGAACGGCTCGATATGGAGATGGCCTACGGACCGAATTTGATCCACCGCACAGGCAGAAAAGAGCAGTCCGAGCGGGAGTATGGCAATGCGACCTTAAGCCGCTACCCGATACAGTCATCAACCAATCATGACTTGAGCTCTGTAGAAGAACACCCCGAAGATTTTGAACCGCGCGGGCTGTTGGAAGCGATGATCGATGCGGACGGTTTCTGTTTTTCATTTTATAACACGCATTTATCGCTGACCGATAAGGAAGTGGAGCGTAATTTGACTGAAATCTTGGTGCTCACTAGAGAAAACCCGCTGCCGAAAGTATTGGTCGGCGACTTTAATGCGTCTCCGGAAAGTGAACATATCCAGCGCTTTACCCGCCATTTCCACAATGCATTCGGTGAAACCGGGCCATATCCGGAGACGTATAAAATGGAAGGAGACCACGGCAAGAAAATCGATTATATTTTCCACGATCCGCATTTTTCGGCTGAGGATACGTGGACCGTGTCGAGCGAAGCTTCCGATCATGTCCCCATTGCAGTCGAGCTCAAATATTTACAAAAGAATAACAATCCTTAACGTGTCTGTCATCTGAAAATGCACCAATCCTGTTATAATGAAAGGGACAAAAGCAGCTGCCACTGATTCGTTTCATCTTGAAAAGGAGAGGGTCGCATGCAAGGCGATGCCAATAAGACACCAGTAGTGAAAGTGATGTCGTTCAATATCGCGCACGGAATGGGAATGGACGGCAAAGTGGATTTGGAAAGAGCCGCCCGGGTAATCGAACAGTCAGGCGCCACAATTGTAGCCCTGCAGGAAGTCGATCGCTATTTTTCAAGCCGCAGTTTTTATATGGACCAAGTCGAATGGCTTTCCGAACGGCTCGGGATGTACGCGGCATATGGCGCCAATTTAAACCAGGCTCCGGATGATAATGAACGGCCTAACCGCCAGTACGGCAACGCCACATTGAGCCGTTATCCGATCAAGTACGCAGAAAATCATTTTTTGACGCAAGTCATTGCGGATACCTACAGCAATGAACAGCGCGGCGTTCTCGAGACGATCATCGAAGTTGAAGGTACGTATCTCAAAGTATTGAATACACACCTGGCGCTGAAAGACGAAGAACTTGAAATGAGCATACAAGAAATCTTTGATATTGCAGGCAAAAGTCATTTCCCGAAAATCATTGCAGGCGATTTCAATGCGCCGCCCACCCACCGGCATTTGGTTCATTTGCACCGGGTGATGACGGACGTGTTCTTGAAAACAAAGCGCGGCGATGCGTATACGTATCCGTCACCTTATGAAAACCAAGAAACCGGCGAGTCAACTCGGCCGATGACACGGATCGATTATATTTTCGCCGACCACGGATTTGAAGTGGGGGATGCTGAAACAATCGAAACTGCTGTGTCGGACCACATGCCGATTACCGCAGAGCTTGTCTGGACACAGAAAAACGACTCTGCCGCCATTGTTCTGCCGGTGGCACAGCCGTTCAAACAAAAAATTTAATATGCCAAAGGCCGCCACCCGGAATTCTCGGGTGGCGGCCTTTGTGATTTTCATCCTATTAAGCAAAGCTCTTTTGGTCAGTTGTTTTCGAGCGCCGCGCGAGTTTGACGAGCAAATAGACGAGCGGGGTATCGGCTGCTGCGACGGCCCACTTGAAAAGATACTGCGTGAAAATCATTGTCACCAAAGCCGCAAGCGGCATCGTGCCGTAAAAAGCGATGGTGATGAAAATGGCGGTATCGACCAACTGGCTGACCATCGTCGACGCGTTATTGCGTAGCCATAGCTTGGATTCGCCGTTTCGTGCTTTCAATCGATGGAAAATGGTAACATCTAAATTTTGGCTGATGAAATAAGACACAAGGCTCGCGAGCGTCACTCGGAAGCCGGCCGAGAAAATGGATTCGAACGCTGCCTGGTCCGCGAAAAACGGCGCAGATGGCAAATGGATAGCGGCAAAGATAAACGCAAGCGCAGCGAGCTGAGTGAAAAATCCGGCCATGACGGTCTGGCGAGCTGCTTCTTTGCCATATACTTCCGCAATCGTATCGGTGATTGGGAATGTAAAAACATAGACGATGACTGCAGCAGGCAGCACCGCCCATTCGCTAATCGAGAACAGTTTGACTGCGAGAATATTGGAGAGGATGAGCAATCCGACAAAGGCGCCGTTCAAATACAATAACATGGGCGTTTCCCCTTATCGGTTAGTGATCGTTTCCGGATTCATGTCGTGGTTCATCATCCGGTACGTCGCCATTTCTTCGTATTTCGTGCCGGGCTTGCCGTAATTTGTATACGGGTCGATCGACAAACCGCCGCGCGGAGTGAATTTGCCCCACACTTCGATATAGCGCGGGTCGAGCAGGTCGATCAAGTCGTTCATGATGATGTTGACGACATCTTCATGGAAATCGCCGTGGTTGCGGAAGCTGAACAAATAAAGCTTTAAGGCTTTGCTTTCGACGAGTTTTTTGTCCGGGATAAAACTCAAGTAAATCGTCGCGAAATCAGGCTGGCCGGTTTGCGGGCACAGCGAGGTGAATTCCGGGCAATTGAATTTGACGAAGTAATCGCGCTTGTGGAGATTGTCGATCGCTTCTAAGATGTTCGGGTCGTATTCGAATTTGTAGCGTGTATTCTGGTTGCCGAGCAAAGACAAATGCTCGAGTGTGTTTTCGTTTCTTCCTGCCATGATGATGGCCTCCTTTATTGTGGCCGACGGGGGAGAGCTATAAAAAAATCGGACAAACGAAAAGCCGAATCGCATGTGGATTCGGCTTGATTTCAAAATCCATAGTTTTTTATAGAGGGTGGAATGCTATGAACCTCTCCCGTTGCCGGGTTATTTATTTTCCTGCCTTATCGTATAAGATGGGACGGGTTCTGTCAATTGCTGGTTTGGGAATGAAAGGGATGGGGCTGAGAATCTGTAATTTTCGGGTCATACATTCAATACATGATAAAGAAGTGAGTAGAAAAGCTTCCGCTTTTCGACTGCGTTGCAGGGGGCTGCTTTCCGAGGGGCGGGTGTTGAGCCAATGTGCCAAAGAGCTTGGCACATTTGTCTCGCCAGCCCGCGCGGTCCCTCAGGAGTCAGCCCCCTTCCACTCCGTCTCTAGTTTTGGAGGGGAAGATTATTTCTTCAGTTCATTCAACATAAAATGCGGAAATGCCTCAGACTTTGTAGCACAAATCATCTTAACCGTGGAATGGATGGTTGTGTAGTTCAGATCCACCACATCTAACAACAAGCTTTTCAATTCCAGTACCGATTTTCCAGGCGCCACATCCCAAGAAGCGATTTTCCACTAGCTGGAAACTGATTAAAGAAGCAGATCTGATTCAACGCACCCGAATCAATGAAATCTCGCAGCCGCCCAGCGCAAGAGGCCAACCCAAAGCAGGGCGACGAATACTAAAATGAAGCGCAAATAGAACACCAGAACAGTTAGACAAGCAAACACTCGCTATCTTCACATACGCTCGATCCGAGAAGCGATTCCCCCACTAGCCGGCAACTGATTAAAGAAGCAGATCTGATTAAACGCGTCCGCATCAACGAAATCTATCTGCCGCCTCGCGCCAAGGGTGAGCCGATGCAGTGAGACAAGCGGTCTTCTTGGCTCACTGCAAGAGGCCAACCCAGAACAGGGCGGCGACTCCGATCGTGATGCCAGAACAACCAGCGTCACATTTCCGCACATCGATTCAAACTCATTTCCACACGCCAATGCCTGCTCCAAGGAAGCGATTCCCCAAACAGCGGATGAATGCTCCAGAAGCAGATCCTATTTAACACAACGGAAACAATGGAAAAGAAAAGCCGCCTCGCGCCAAGGGTGAGCCGATGCAGTGAGACAAGCGGTCTTCTTGGCTCACTGCAAGAGGCCAACCCAAAGCAGGGCGGCGACTCCGATCGTGATGCCAGAACAAGCAACGACACATTTCCACACATTAATTCCAGCTATCACTATACAACTATAAGAAAGCAATTATCCCACCAAACAATATCGAAAAGGCCGGAGAAATTTGTATTTCTCCAGCCTTTTTATAGTTTATGGAAAAGCTCCAAGCTAGTCCAATCAATGGAACGGGCAACCTGATTGGACGGTTGTGTTTTTTTGTTCGTGGTAATACACGTTGTCCGGACGGTTTTTCAGTTTTTGCACGTCTTTTAGGATCAAGCGGCTCTTCGGCATGGTCGGCATGCGGGACATGTCGTAAGAGAGATCTTGTTCCGGGACGCTGTAGTTTAAGTTTTCTGCAAAGTATTTGAAGAACGATTGCATAACCATGACGGTCATCCATTCACCCGCACAGCGGTGTCCGGTATGGTGGTCGCCGCCGCCTTGCGGTACGAAGGAGAACGGGCTGCCGTTCCATGTGCTGAAACGCTCAGGGATGAATTCATCGGCGTTGTCCCAAGAATCCGGGTGGCGGTTAGTGCCAAACAGATCGAGGATGACGCGCATGTCTTTTTTGAAATGAAGGTCATGCCAAACGAAATCTTTTTTGACGAACGCAGCCATGACCGGCGCGAACGGATAATAACGGCGCACTTCCTGAGCAAAGTTGTGGCTGTAGTTGTTTTTGTCGGCCTGCAGTTTGCGGCGCGTTTCCGGGTGGTCATTCATGGCCATGACACCGAAGACGATGAAATAAGCTGTCGCGATCATCGGGCGATACGCGTTGTTCAAGTCGACCGCTGCCGTATTCAGGTCGAGCAGTTTGCCATTAGGCGTCCGGTGATGGGCGATGATATAGGCAGCTGTGTAAGCTGGCGGGTTGTATTCGCCTTTGCGGATTTCCTTGATGATTTTCTTGAGCCATTCTTCATGCGCTTTGCGCGCTTTCATGCCCTCAAGATAACGGCCTTCTGTCAGGCCGAACGAATCGACCATGGTGACCAGTTCCCACGTCCGTTGCTTGACTTCGCTTTCTTTCATCGGGAGGCCGGCCCAGTGGATCATCGAACGCGTGAAGATTTCTTCGATTTCATCGAGCAGGACGACTTCGTCCATATGTTGCCATTGCTCGGCTTTTGCATCGAGCTCTTGAATAGCCATGCGCTTGGCATCTTCCAAGCGTTCTGGTGTCATCATCGATAAGAACATGCGCTTTTGCTGGTGATGGTCTTCACCGTCGCGTCCGTGAACTGCGCCTTTTCCGAAAAGCGTTTGTTCGAGCGGCAATGGTGCAGCTCCACTGCGTATAAAGTAATCGTTATTGTAAAAGATTTCGGCAGCTTCCTCGCCGGCCATGCAGATGACTTTTTTGCCGAGCAAACGGGCCTCGAAAATATCCGAGCCCAGCTCTTTGCGGCGTCCTGGCAAAAAGTCAAAACCTTCCCCTAGCAAAGACAAAGTGTTATCCAGCTCTTTTGTTTTCGGAATCGGGTGCTTCACTTTCATGAATGTCAGCTCCTCTTGAATATATTCAATGCAGGCAAACTCTCCTGTTTTGTTAATAAAGTCATTGTAAAAATCCATACCCGCCCACGGTTTTGATAAACGCCGGAGAACCTCGAGGAATTATCAGAATGGGGAGCGCCAAAAAACTGGAGTAGGAGTTTTTTCATGATACACTAAATACAATAGATAGGCTGAAAGGAGCGGCAAGGATGACAACAAACGCATTCGGCGGGTTGTCCCGCCAAGCAATCGAATGGGTCGAGTCCAAGTGGCAAGGAGCAGTGCTCGAACAAGCCAAGCCCTTAGAGGGCGGGACTTCTTCACTGCTTTATGAAATTCGTGCGACGAAAGATGGAGAAGAGCAAAGTGTCGTCTTGCGTCTTCACCATAAAGGGGAATGGCTTGACCAGGAGCCGGATTTGGCGAAGCATGAAGCGATGAGTTTAGAGCTCGCAGCAGCGGCCGGAATTTCCGCGCCGCATCTCTTGGCGTTTGATGAAACTGGTGCAGCATGCGGCATGCCGGCTGTATTGATGACCAAAGTTCCTGGAACGGTCATCTTGCCGGCAGCAAACGATCAAGACTGGCTGGATGGTCTTGCGAAAACTTTGGCCGAAATGCATCAGCACAGGGCACATGACTTTCCTTATGAATATTTTGCCTATAACGATGCGCGCCGTCTCGAACGCCCGAAATGGTCTCGCGTAGAAGGCGATTGGATGCGCGCCTTCTACATAGTCGCTGCGGGCGGTCCGCCGAGCGACTATTGCCTAATCCACCGCGATTACCACCCTGGGAATGTGCTGTGGGAGAATGGCCAAGTCAGCGCTGTCGTTGATTGGGTCAATGCTTGCCGCGGACCTGCAGGTGTCGACGTCGGGCATTGCCGCGTCAATCTTGCGCAGTTGTATGGCACACGGGTCGCCAATGAATTTTTGGATGCATACGAGCGCTATACAGGTTCTGCTTTTTCCTATGATCCGTATTGGGATCTGTTGTCGCTCATCGACACACTGGACGGGGCGCCTGCAGTTTATCCAGGCTGGCAGGCGTTCGGGATGACCGGTTTGTCCGATGAGCTCGTCCGTTTTCGTTTGGATGAATATTTGATGAGTTTGATGGAGCGCTTCGACGATTTCTAAGCAGCCCCGTGCAGGTTTGATTTCTCCGATAAAGGAAATATATATACAAGCGAGTATTTGGAGGAGGAGTCATAATGACGGACGAACAGTTGAAGCAACTAAAAGAGGAACTCAAAGCACAATTGAAATCGATCGAGGGGCGTTTGGAACATAAAGAGGAATTCGAAACCAGTGAATTATCCAATTATGATAACCACCCAGCCGACAATGCGACCGATTTGTACGACCAGGAGCGCGGGATGGCGATGGACCACCTGAAGGAAGAAGAGCATGAAGACATTCTAGCGGCACTTAAAGCCATCGAAGAAGGCACTTACGGCAAATGCGCCGTGTGCGGTAAAGACATTCCGTTTGAGCGTCTAGAAGCATTGCCGACAACGCTGACATGCATTGATCACGCGGACCATAGCTTAGACTTTGAAAGCCGGCCAGCCGAAGAGGATTTTCTCGGTTCATCGACTGATCGCCCGGTGAAGCCGGAAGACAATCGGATCCGTGATTATGACAATAGCTTTGGGGATGTGGAGAGTTTTGGCTCCTCGGATGGTCCACAAGATCAACCAGGAGAAGACTCGGAAAATTTCTACAAAGACGATAAAACAGATGACGATAACGAATTGTAAGAGTCCTGCCCCGGTAGTCACCGGGGCTTTTGTATTGCTGTGAATAAGGAGGAGCGATGGATGGAGAACAGGCACGAGCAATTTCTAAGTTTGGAAAAGAGTCATTTGTCACCATTCGTCCGGCAATCGAACCGACGGATGGCGGAAGTGCTGGACGATGAGTTTTTCAAATTCGGCAGCTCTGGGGGTATATCCCGCCGGTCTGACTTTGACGGAGACGGTTCGTTTGTGGATGATGAGTACCATATTTCCCGTTTTGAAGTGCGTCCGCTAGGGCCGGAATCGGTTCTGGCCATCTACTTGTCGGAAAACCGGACAACCGGTACGTGGAGACACCGCAGCTCTGTCTGGAAAAAGCGGGAGAACGGATGGAAGCTGTATTTTCATCAAGGCACCAAAACGCATGGTTTCAACATACCGGAATAGGGAAGATAAGATACAAATGTGTTAAAAAAGGAGAGCTATTATGGAACATGCAATTATTTTATTCGATGGAGATTGCAATTTTTGCGATTCCAGCGTGCAATTCATCATCAATCATGACCCGGCAGGTTATTTCCAATTCGCTTCCCTGCAAAGCGATATCGGGCAGGAGTTTTCGGAAAAACACAATGTCCCGGCAGATGTCGACAGCCTAGTGCTGATCCAAGACGGAGAAGCATATGTGAAATCACAAGGGGCACTCATGATTTCGCATCATTTGACGGGACTCTGGAAGCTCGCGTACTATCTTCAGCCGTTCCCGCGCGCTATCCGGGATGCAGCTTATGACGTCATCGCGAAAAATCGTTACAAAGTATTCGGCAAGCTCGATAGCTGTATGCTGCCGCCGCCGCATATCCGCAAGCGGTTTTTAGATCAAAATTAATCATTAAAAAAGAGCTGATCCGAATTCGGATCAGCTCTTTTTTAATTAGGTGGCCTCATCACAAAAAAATTAAAGGAAATTCGAGATGCGCCAGTACTGAGAAGCTATCGGGTCGGCCATCCACGCCAAGCCTTCGGTTTCCGTTTGGTGGATGGGCTGCCAGATCCCATCATCTCCGAGCTTTAAGTACACTTCGTGGTTTGGCGCTTGATCGTGCATGCCGACGATGTCGAAAATGCCGTTCCGGTAAAATTTCGCGGACATTTCGTAATCGATGTTCGGCGAAGTTGTTAAAGGATTACCGACGCTGTGAGTGATCGTGATATCGGTTTTCTGTTCGGTTTCTGCAGAAATTTCCGCCTTGATTTCATCGCTCGATGCGACGTCAGCTTTGCGGAACTTGCGCCGCCAATCATAAGAGATGCTCGTGCCGACGTCTTTATCGAAATCAAACTCACTTTGTTCTTTGTTCAAATTGAGTATGCTGTTGATCTGAGTGCGGTAATGTTTCGATTCGGGGTCGAAGCCACGGTTGTCGCCTTGGAAATAGCGGTTGGGCGATGTCAGGTTCGGGTTTTTTAGCACGTCGTCAGGCAAAAATGTCAAATAGCGCACATGCCATTTCAACTTCGGTGGTTCGCTGTCTTCTTTTCCAAGCAAATAATGAAGCGGTGCAATTTTTTTGGTCAGCCAAAACTTTTCCATCGCCGTTTCTTCTTTGGATGACTCTGTGTTTAAAATGCCAAAGGCTTTCGCCGCAAGCGATTTGACAGTAGTCAACTGGCCTTCAGTCCTTTCCACTGGCCGTTTTCCACGGATCCAATACGTCAATTCGCGGTCTTCAGGCACGTCGCGGTCGGTGTATTGTGTTTTGGTGGTGACGGTCTGGGGCTCGCCATCACGGAAAATTTCGTATTCCGTGATGCCTTGGATTTTCCCCCAGGAAAGGGAGACGCGGTTTTCAGAGACAATCGTCGATAAGACAATCTGCTCAAGCTGATTGATGCTGTCGGGATTTCGCTTTTCGGTTCCGGTCAAAAGTTTGATAGCCGGCACCCAACTGCCGCCCGGGGATTGCCGTTCGATTGAATAGCAGAACAATTCTCCGGAGTGCAGCGCTTCGTCGCGGAATGCGTTTTGCGTTCCTGTATAGACTGTTTCGCCGTCTTTTTTGACTCTATACACTTCACCTGTTGGTGTCCAAGCGAAATGGATCATGCTATCGGATTGTTCCAGTAAGTCGATATCCAGTTCTTCACTCATTGCAGCACCTCCATGCTCTTCTTGTTCCAGGTATACCCGCTTGCTGGATGCTTTGAACATGTACTGGATCAATCCGAAATATTTGTTACATAATTTATATATTTCAGATAATTAAGAAGCGCTATAATAAACTAAGGTAAAGAAAGCGGGCCATTTGTAGACGCTCGAAACTGGACGATAAGGGGAGAGGCGGATGATGAAGGGAAAAATGGAAAAGCTCAGGAGCTTCAATGATTTCGATGAAGCAGCTTCATATATTCTCCAAATTCTCAGCAGGCAAGCAGGCATGAGCAGTTTGTACATCGCCAGGCAAGAAGGCGGCGTCAATAAAGTCGTCAAAGTGCATAATAATAAGCACCATTTAATTGAAGAAGGAGACGTCTCGCCGCTCCCTTGTATGCTGTCGAGCTTGAGCATCGAGCACGGTGCGGAAGCGCTGATCATCGAACGATTGGGTGCGCATGAGCTGACCCGGTCGCTCGGAATTGCAGGCGGATTTGAAGAAGGCTGTTTTGCCGGTGTGCCGATTTTGTATAAGGATGGCAGTGTCTATGGCAGCATTTGCGGTCTCGACAATGGGCCGTGTAACTTGCCGGAAGATTTGGCGTTTACGTTCGAGACGCTCGCTGCTTTATCGACTTATGCATTAGAGCTTGAGCGGGCATACGGGCAGATTGAAACCTTGGCTGCGCCGATGGTTCCGATTGTTGAACATGTGGCAATCTTGCCAGTCATCGGTGAAATCAGCGCTTCGCGGGCACGTGCCATCATCGACCAAGTGATGCATGGCTGTGCAGAAAAAGGCATAGAGGTGCTGATCATTGATGTGTCGGGTGTTTCGCAAATCAATTCCCAGGTCGGGGAGTATTTACTGAAGCTTGTGAATGTTTTGCGGCTGATTGGGGTCCAGCCGGTCATTACAGGCATACAGCCTTACATGGCGCTCAAAGTTCCTCATTTTGCACAAGCGCTGAGAGGGACGATGATTGAAGCGAATCTCGAAACGGCGCTCAAGCGTCTCGGATTCAGCTTTCAAAAGAATTGAAATGAAAAGAGCCGCAACTCTGGTTATCCAGGGTGCGGCTCTTGGTGTATTACTGCTCTTTGTCGAAAAACACGTGCTTGAGTTCCCAGTTGTCGCCGATTTCCAATAAACCGAAGGAATATTGGGGCGCCATGCGCTTGTCTGTCGGAGAGCCAGGGTTGAATAAAGTTAGGCCATCCGTTTCGCGCATAAGCGGCTGATGGGAATGGCCGAAAACGATGATATCAACGTTCTCCCCTTCAAAGGTGTCGAGCGCACGCTGTTCAGTCGTCTTCCGCGCGCCGTCTCCGTGGACGACGCCGATGGTCAAATCGCCGAACGTGAAGATTTTTTTCCGTCCAAAGCGATCGACGATCTCCCACGGGTCGACATTGCCGGCCACGCCGTCGGTCCTAGCATAGGCGGCTAGTTCATGGTAAACATCAAGCGTCTGCCAGTCGCCCGCATGGATGATGAAGTCAGCGCCTTCGCAGGCATCGACAAGCGGCTGCGGGAGCTTTTTCGCGCGGTTCGGTATATGCGTATCAGATACGATGACTATTTTTTGCATCAAATCGCCTCCAAGAATCTGTTTTTTTCCACTTTACCAAACTCTGGATCATTCGTCTAAAAGCGGACGGGGTTAGGGAAATGAAAAAGGGGGAAGAGTACTAGAAAAGAAAACAGTGGAGGGATTATTATGAATGGTGGCATGAAAAGGTTTATCGCTTCAGGCGCAGCGCTTGGTGCGGGATTGATTTTATTGAAAGCATACCAAGGCAAAAAGCGGAATATTTGGGTGTATGAAGACAGTGATATGCGCAATAGCTATGAAATCGACCATGAAGAAAGTGTCAACGCACCGTATGACGAGGCAGAAGAAGGGCTGACGCAATTGGATTCGATTTATCGTTCTGAATGGCAAGCGAACGCATTCCCGCAAACGAAAAAGCAATTGGAAGATCTGGAGTCCTAAGTCTCTGAGCAAAAACCCAGCCATAAAGGAGGCGCCTCGGATGAGTGAACGGAAAGTCGTCTGCTATATTGCAGATGTGGAAGAAACCTTGGATTAGCTACTTAGAGTGGATATGGACGGAGATGGAGGGTATGGAAGCTTTCTTGAAACGGTTGATGTTATTCTGCTCGGGAGGCCCACCTAGGAGTGGGTAATGAATCATGAGAACGGAAGCTTTCCTTATGCCAATCAGCAATCGTACGTGTTCACCTCGCATCCGGAACCAGGACGAGGTCAGGTGAAGTTTACTTCTGAAGACCCGGCAAGCTTGGTGAAACGGCTAAAGCAGCAACCCGGAAAAACCATTTGGCCAGTCGGCGGTAGCTTATTGTTGGAGAGCTTGCTTCGCGAAGACCTGGTTGATGAATTCATCATCTCGGTCGCCCCAGTGACTCTCGGAGAAAGCATTCCGTTATTCCAAAAAGCGCTGTGGAGGCTTGATTTTACATTAGAAAACGTCACGAAAGATGGTCAAATAGCGCAGTTGCATTATTAAGAGGCGCAGAAGTTGATCAAAGTTTCACTGAAAAGTCGAGCCATGCGCTCGGCTTTTTTTTATAGAGTCAAAAGCATAGAAAGTTAGTTAATTCCTTAATTTCCCTTTTAGTAGGTCTAAAGAATTCGCTAAACATAGAAAGACCTAGTGAGTTAATAGAAAAATTCTAAAATAAAGTAACTCCGCCATGTTGTTTTCAGTATTTTCCAACTATATACTTTAATAAAGAATCAATTGTCGATTCTTGCCAAAAAGAAAAGGAGAGGAAGCATGAAAACATTTAAAGTGCTCTTATTCAGTTTAGCAACGATTTTCTTTCTAACATTTTCTCATTCAGCCGTTTCTGCTCATTCACCCGATCTGCACGAAGGCGTTTCCGGAAACGATGTAAAGGAACTGCAAGTAAAGTTACAGAAACTCGGTTATTTCAATGTCGCAGCAACCGGTTATTATGGATCGATCACAAAAAACGCAGTCGTCAAGTTCCAGCGTGATTTTGGGGTGAAAGCAACCGGCTTTACCGGCCCGCTGACAAGGGAAAAAATGAAGCAAGTCGATATGGTGGCACGCACTGTTTACGGTGAAGCCCGCGGTGAAGGGTTTGAAGGACAAGTCGCAGTTGCTGCGGTCATTCAAAATCGTGTGCAATCCGGCGCGTTTCCAAACAGTACATACGGAGTCATTTTCCAGCGCAACGCATTTACAGCCGTCAATGATGGCCAATACCGACTAACGCCGAATGCATCTGCTTACCGCGCTGTGCGGCAAGCAAACAGCGGATGGGATCCTTCTCAAGGCGCGACGTATTATTACAACCCGGTCACTGCAACCAACCAATGGATCTTCACACGCACGACCATCAAAAAAATCGGCAAGCACGTTTTTGCCAAGTAACAGAAAAAGCCTCCGGAATTTCCGGAGGCTTTTTCTTTATCCTTTAATGGCACCAGCCGTAATTCCGGCGACGAAATAGCGCTGCAGGAATACATAAGCGATGACCATCGGCGCTGAGGCGATGATGACGCCCGTAAAGAGCATCGGGTAGTTGGTTGAATATTGCCCTTGAAACTCCAGCAGTGCGAGCGGCAAGGTTTTGTAGGCGTTGTCCGTAATGAACAGGAGCGGATACAAAAGATCGTTCCAGTGCATGACGAACAGGAAAATCGCTGTAGCCGAGAGCGAGGGCAAAGAAAGCGGAACCGCCACTTTCGTGAACATTTTCCAATTTCCTGCCCCGTCGATCGTCGACGCTTCAAACAATTCTCTCGGCAAGGTTTTCATAAAGCCGGTGAGAATAAAGACCGCAATCGGCAAAGTGGACGAGATGTTGACGAGTATCAAACCGAGCAGGCTGTTCGTGAGCCCTAACTCCAACATGAGCGAGTAAAGCGGCACCATAATAACTTGTGCGGGCACCATCATGCCGAGTGTGAACACGCCGAACAGCACATTGCCGCTCCAATTGTTCATGCGGGTGATGCCGAATGCAATCATAGCAGCGAACAACAGCGTCAGCGATACCGAGAACAAAGTGACGATCGTACTGTTAATGAAGTAGCCGGCCATCGTCTGTTCTTGGAAAATCGAAATGTAATTATCAAATTTAAAGCCGCCTTCCGGCAAACCAAGCGGATTACTGAAAGTTTCCTGAAGCGTTTTAACGGACGTCAACAGAACGACCACTATGGGGATCAGAATCAGCAGTGCATAGACGAGCAGTGAAAATTTCCTGAACAGCAAAGTTGCCGACCCCCTTTCTAGTAAGATACCCGATCTGAGCGCAATGCCTTGAACTGCAGATATGTGATCAAGGCAATGATGACCATGAAAATAACGGAAATCGAAGATGCATAGCCAAACTGATAGCTCCCGAATGCCACTTGATAAATATAGGTGGCAATGATTTCGGTAGAGTTGTTAGGCCCGCCACCGGTCATCGCAAACACCAAATCGAACGCTTTAAACGACTGAATGGTCGTATAGGCGACGACGATTGTCGCAGAAGGGGCGAGCAGCGGCCATGTGACGGCTCTAAAGGTTTGCCATTTGCTGGCGCCTTCGATTTTCGCCACTTCGTAAAGCTCTTCAGGAATTGCCTGAAGTCCTGCGACAAAGATGATCAGCATCTGTCCGGCATGGAACCACACTTGAGTAACAGCCAGTGAGTAAATCGCGATATTGGCATCACCAAGCCAGTTCTGTGCCAGAAAATCAAGACCGACGAGCGACAGGACCTGGTTCAAGATGCCCATCGACGGGTCGTAGATGAATGCCCAGATGAACGCCACGGATACCGACGAAAGAATTGTCGGGAAAAAGTAAAGGGCGCGTAAAAATACATTCGTTTTTGTATTTTTGATGACGATCAGGGCGAAAGCGAGTGCAACTAGTGTCTGGAACACGACGACTGTCAGCATGAACTTCAAGTTGTTGCCGATCGCTTTGCGGAAAATCGAGTCGCCCGTAAACGCGCGGGTGTAATTATCGATGCCGACAAATTGGAAAGCGGCGCTTAAGCCGTCCCAGTCAGTAAACGAATAGAACAGTGCACTAATGGTTGGATAAAGAAAAAACAAGCTGTAAAGAATAAGCCCCGGAAGGAAAAATAAATAAATGGATTTCGAAGTTTTCATGAATCAGCTATTCCCTGTTTTCGTCAACAATTTGCTGGGCTGCTTCAGCCGCCGCCATTGGGTCTTCGCCTCCGAGGACGTTTTCGATCGAGCTGAGGACGGCACCTTCAATTTGGGCGTTAGTGATCAAAAAGCGCGGCTGGAAGCGAGTCTTACGCTCATCGATCCAATAAGCGGTGTTCTTCAGTTCCTTGGACTCGTATTCGACGTTATTGACGGTCAAATGCTGTCCGGTTTCATTGGCGTATTTGGAAGCCACTTCCGGCTGGCTCAAATAGTCAATGAAGGCTTTTGCCTGGTCTTTCTTCTCTGAATTGCTGTTGACGGCCAGCATGAATGTCGCCGTATTGATGCCTTCATACGTCGCTTCGCTTTCTTCTACCGTAATCGGAGCGAGCAGATCCAACTCAAGATCCGGATTCAAGGCAATGAGGGAAGCCATATGGTAGGAACCTGTTGCGATCATCGCAGCCTCTTCGTTCGCGACCATGGCCATCGCGGAATCTTGGTTGGTGCCGAGGGCGTTGTCTTGGATATAGCCTTTATCTGCAAGAAGTTTAAAGTCTTCGAGTGTTTTGACCCACCATTCGTTCGTTAAGGATTCTTCGCCGTTTTGAAGTTTTTCGAAAACGTCTTCATCCGGTGCATTGTTCATCATCATGCTGTTCATGAACTGGTTCGGTCCGATGTCAGCCCCTGGGAAAGCGATCGGCGTAATATCGTTTTCCAACAGTGTATCGGCCATTTCCTGGAATTCTGTCCAGCTTTTCGGCACTTCTAATCCCAATTCGTCGAACATGCCTTTATTGTAGACCGGCATATTGAAGACCAATTGATACGGCAAGGCATATTGCGTACCGTCTCTTTCTCCAACGGTAATCAGGCTTTCGTCAAAATTTGAGATGAATTCTTCTCCGCTCAAGTCTTCAAAAAAACCGGCGCTTTCAATGGATTCGAATTGCGCACCAGGGAAGGAAGTGAAGACGTCGCCAGTGGAGCCTTCTTGGAGCATGCGCTGTGCCGTCGCTTGGTATTGATCGGACGGATAAATGTTCTGTTCTACACGAATATCAGGATTTGCTTCCTCGAAATCAGCAATGATTTCATCGAGCACCGCTTTGTCTTCTCCGCGCCAATGCATAAAGCTGATTTGTGTAGCATCGCCGTTCTCGGAAGAGCCGCCGCCGCTTTCGCCTGCGCAAGCACCGAGTACAAGCCCGAGCCCTATTGTGCCTGTAGCCAGCCAAAGTTTCTTTTTCATCAATCTGATACCCCCCTTTGAATTTTTTACCATCCCTACATTATTATTTATAACCTAAAACAGCCTATAAATACAGAATAATCTAATTAATGATTCCCTTTCAGTTGACAGATAGCCCCGAATTCCATAAGATGGTCACAAGCTCTGGATTGCGCGATGCCTGTAAATTCACAAGGCCGCGAACAACTAGCCCCCATTAAACCAAATCGTCGAGTAAGAAAAGTAACGCACAGATCGCTTCTGACAGAGAGCCGGTGGCAGCTGGAAACCGGTGTAGCGTGTGCGCGAATGGACTTATGAGTGATCCTTCCTAAAGAGGATCCGTCCGCCCCGCGTTACTGGGGTGCAAGTGGAAGCGCAGAGCTTCAAGATGAGGTGGCACCGCGGTCGATCCGTCCTCTGTACGAAATGATTTTATTTCGTGCAGGGGACTTTTTCTATTGTATCGGCGGCAGGTGCCTATAAGAAAGAGGAGCTGAGCAGAGATGAGAAGAGACATGCAAATTCGGAAAGTAGAAGGAGATTCGTTGACGCCGATCATGGTGTTCAATAACTTGGAAGGCCCGTTTAAATGCTTGCTGGAAAGTTCGCTGAAAACGAGCGCAAGCGGCCGCTATTCATTTATCGGCGCGAATCCGTCGAAAGCGTTTATCGGAACGAAGCAACAACTGGAAGTAATCGATTACCGGAGCGGCGAACGCTCGACGCAAGAAGGGCGGCCGCTTGAGCTGATCAAAGAGCTCATGCCAAAAGACGACCGGGAAGTGGAAGGGCTGCCGTTTACAGGCGGGGCAATCGGTTATATCGGCTATGACGCCATTCAAGTCTACGAGCCGGTCGAAAGTGCACGCAAAGACAGCCTGGATATGCCGGACATCCATTTGCAGCTGTACGAGACGATTGTCGTTTTCGATCATGTCCGCCATGAGGTGACGGTCATCTCCTTTGAAGATCGAGCGGATGAAGTCGTCACGCAGCTCGAGCAAACAGCTGACAAAGAGCCGGCGGATCAGCCGGAAACTTTGGAATTTCAGTCCGGGACGACGGCTGAACGATTCCGTGAGCAAGTCGAGCTTGCCAAAAAAGAAATTCGCAAAGGTGAAGTGTTCCAATTGGTGTTGTCGCAGCGCTTGTCTGCGAATTACCGAGGCGATGCCTTTACGCTATATAGAAAGCTTCGCAAACAAAATCCGTCTCCGTATCAGTTTTTCATCGATTTCGGCGACTATGCGGTTGTCGGTGCATCACCGGAAAGCCTGCTGACGATCCGCGGCGGCGAGATGGTGACCAACCCGATTGCCGGCACACGAAAGCGCGGAAAAACTGAAGCGGAAGATACGGCACTTGAAAAAGAGCTGTTGGCAGATGAAAAAGAGCGTGCGGAACATCAGATGCTCGTTGATTTGAGCCGCAACGACGTCGGCCGGGTCGCAAAAGTCGGCACGGTCGATATACCGAAATACATGGTCATCGAGAAATATCAGCACGTTATGCACATCGTCTCGGAAGTGACCGGAGAACTTGGCGGAGCGATGCATCCACTCGATGCGCTCGTCTCCTGCCTGCCCGCCGGAACGGTTTCCGGTGCGCCGAAAGTACGCGCCTTGCAGCTCATCCAGCAATTTGAAGAAGAGCGGCGCGGCGTTTACGGAGGAGCGGTCGGTTATCTCGCGTTCAACGGCAATTTGGACGTCGCACTGGCGATCCGGACCTTCGTAGTGAAAGACGGCACTGTGCACGTCCAGGCGGGCGCCGGAATCGTCTATGACTCTGAGCCGCAAGCTGAATACGAGGAAACGCTCCACAAAGCGCGTTCTTTGACGGAGGTGTTCGGATGATTCTCTTAATCGATCATTACGATTCATTTACCTATAACATTTACCAGTCGATCGCAGCGCTCGGTGAACAAGTAGAAGTCGTCCGCTACGGCCAATTGAGCATCGCGGAAATCCGTGCCAAAAACCCAGAGGCCATTATTCTATCGCCTGGCCCGGGACATCCGCGCGACGTGCCGGAATCGCTCGAGCTGATCCGCACAAGCTTTCGCGACCTGCCGATTTTGGGCATTTGCCTGGGCCAGCAATTACTCGGCGAAGCTTTTGGCGGGAATGTGACAGAAGCGCCGGTCATTCGCCACGGAAAAGTGTCCGAAGTCACTCATTGCGGAACGGATATATTTGCCGGCATGGCAAAAACCGTCCCGGTCATGCGCTACCATTCACTTGCCATAGAGAAGCCATCCTTGCCCGCTTGCTTCGAGATTCAGGCGGAGGCACTTGATGACGGTTCCATCATGGCAATCAAGCATAAAGATTATCCGGTGTACGGACTGCAGTTTCACCCTGAGTCGATCGGCACGCCGGAAGGAGATCACATGATGGCGAGATTTATCGAGCTCGTCCGTGAAAACCGGCCGGCTAAACAATCGGCTGGAAACAACTGAAGAATGAAAAAGGTTGTCGAGAAACTACAATTAGCCGTGTTTTCCGAAGCGTATCGCTCGCTTTCCGTGGGGCGGGAATCGAGCCTCCTCGTCCGCTACACGGCCTGCGGGGTCTCTCAAACCCGTCGCTTCGCTGCTCCCACAGGATTCGAGCGGACGCTTCTCCAAACACTTAGACAGCTCACATATTTTTTTCGATGCTGTGAAAGGAGCCACTTCCTACAACGTTAGAAGGTTTTAGACTTATTCAACACTCTGAAAAAGGCTGTCCACATGAGTGGGCAGCCTTTTTCTATTTAGTCCCTTGCAACCGGCATCGTGCAGCAGCGGAACGCGCCGCCTGATTTGATGATTTCCGAGAAATCGACTTCTGCGACATCGAAACCTTGTTCTCGCAGCTGTGCATTCACTTTTTTGTTTTGCGGCTGACTGAACAGACGCCGGTTGCCAATCGATAATACGTTAGTGCCAAGCTTGAACTGTTCGTCCGCATCGACGGGGATGAGCGTATAGCGTTTGCTGAGCATGGCGATGGTCTCGTCTTCCAACGCTTCCGGGAAAATGAGCGCTTCGGTCGGCGATAATATATTGAAGACGCAATCGAGGTGCAAGTATTTTTCGTTCAGGTGAAGCGGGACCACTTGGAAATCCGGCACATGGCGCTGCAGTTCATCAATGGCTTTCTGGGAAGTGCGGCTGCTGATGCCGATATACACCGTGTCGCGGTCGACCAGAACATCACCGCCTTCGATGCGGTGTCCCGGCAAGTGCTTGAACTGGATATGATGATCGCTTAACCAGTTTTGCAGCACCGTCTCTTCTCCTTGACGTACACTTTCCGCCATTTCGCTGATAAAGACAGTGTCTCCGATTGTAAAGCCGATATCACGCGTGAATACTTGCTCCGGATACTTTTCAGACGCTTCCAAAAAAGCTGTGTTAATGCCTTCCGCTGCGAGTGTATCGGCAAATGCTGCATGTTGGCGGAGGGCTTCCGTTACGTCAATATTTTCTTCTTTATAACGCTTTTGAACATCGTTGATCACGTCTGTAATTTCCATGAAGCGGGGCGGGCAAAGCAAAACATGGCGTAAAGGATCGTATTCACTACGGCAATGCGCCGCTGGAATTTGTTGGGCATCAGTCGACATAATGGGTTCCTCCAAAGAACATTATTTTACAAGTCTATTCCTTTTTCACAACTACTCAAAACCTGAAAAAAGAGGAATAGGCATATTTGTTTGCCGGATAGCTGACTGAAGGCTTCCCCGTTTTTCCTTCAGCTAAACGAAAGCGCAGAACAGCGGTGCTGAACCGGACAGACATTTTTAAGGAGGTTATTTCGCAAAAAAAAAAAACGGACGCCCTTTTGGGAGCGTCCGTTTCGTTTTAGTCGCGATAAAAAGCTTTCTCGACATTGTATTTCGCTTGGCCGGTATTGATGAGATATGTCTCATAAATTTCGCGTTCCATCGGATCTTCCACGATGGAAACCGCAATGCGATGAACTTCATCGCGGTGGTTTTTCAAAGGCGATACATTGTCTTCAAAATGCTTTTTCACCCGTTGGCGCAGCTTGCGTGCTTTGCCGACGAACAATAATTCACCGCTATGGTTGAAAAATTGGATGATGCCGCCTTTGTCGCGAGGAATTTCATGCAAATCGATAAAACCGTACATCGGTTTAATGATAGCTTCGTCGCCTTGAATCTCTTGTTTGCGCTGAATGATGGTAATATCAGCTTTTGGTGGTTGAATATTAATCATGTTATCACGTCCTCTATTATCGTAAAGCTAGTCTACCATAGAAACACTGCGAACGCCATCCGCCTCGGGGCTACAGACGGCCGAGCTCTTGTGCTATTTCAGCTTCGCCTTGCAAAATTTCAAAGACTTTTCCGTACGTGTTTTTGCGATCGACCACTTCTGCAAGTGTCCGTGCAACATCGGCACGCGGAATCGAACGGCCTTCAAAGGATTTGAATCCTGCTGCTGACGCTTCGATATGGCCCGTTTTTTCTTCATCTGATAATGGGCCCGGACGCACAATCGTATAATCGAGGCCGCTATGTTCAAGCAAGTCGTCTGCTGTGCGTTTTGCCACCAGGTAAGGCTTCATGGCTTCTCCACCGGCATCCGGATTGTCTGAACCGACCGATCCGAGCTGGACGAAACGGTTGACGCCTTTTTCTTTCGCGTATTCAGCCGCTTTGACAGAACCCCATAAATCGATTGTTAAAGTTTTGTCTGCTCCTGTTTTCGGGCCGGATCCTGCGGCAAAAATGACGGCGTCGACTCCTTCAAATGCATGGCTGAAATCTTTTTCCAAATCACCAAGCACAATTTTGCCTGCACCGCGCTTTTCCAATTCGTCCCGCTGTTCTTCTTTGCGGATCATCGCCACTGCTTGATGGCCTTTATCTGAAAGTTCCTGAACTACGCTCCGTCCTACTTGGCCGTTCGCTCCGATAACTAATACATTCATGAAATCCACTCCTAATTTTTGTGTCTGTTCGTTGTTTTCCCGTATTTGAATCACTTAAACGCGAACAGAATGAGGTAGTGCTATTCAAATGGACTCCGACAAGCTAAAATAGAACTATGGAGGTGCATCAATGGAAATCATAAATCATGAAGTGAGAAAAATGAATGACCCGACCGGAATCCTAGAAGGCGACCGGTACGAATACACGATGTCGATCGAGGTCGAGGAAGACGATGAGTTGTATCGTCCCGGCGGTTTGGAACTCCGGCTGATTCTGGTCGTGAATGAAGGATCTGCGCGTATTGCCTCTTATCATTTTAACGACAAAGAAACCGAGCAGCCGCTTGATTTTGCTTTGGATGAAGAGGAAGAAGAGCAAATCCTGGCGTTCTGCAAAGAGCGTACCGAAGCATAAGCCGGTAAAATTGCAACAAGAATAAATGGATATGAAAAAACCCGCCGAATCTCGGCGGGTTTTTTGTATTAGATGTTTACTTCAACTTCAGCGGATTCACGCAATTCCTCAACACGTGCGAAAGTAGCTTCCTGTGATTTCTGTTCTTCTAGAGATTGGCGAATGGTCGGTTCCATTTCCTCATAAGGCGGCGCTTCTTCTTCAGAGCTTTCGACGAAACCGTCATACGCTTCTTGCACTTCTTCGTCGGTTACTGCTGGAGTATCAACTTCTTCTGCCAAATATGTTTCATAGACCAATTGCTCGCGCAATTGCTCTTCCATTTCCTCAATGGTGAATCCTGTTTCGGCCAATGCTTCGTTCATCGCTTCTTCATCTTCGAAATTGGCTTTCAGCTCTTCCATGCGTTCTTCAACGACCGCTTCATCAGCTTCGTGGCCTTTGTCTTTCGCATCCTGCAGCAAAACGGCGTTGCCGATAACGACAGACATCGCTTCATCTTGGATCAGTTGAAGGTTCTCTTCTGTAGAAGGATCCTGGCCTTGTGATGCTAATGTGGATTCGAACTGGCGGGCGACGCTATTGTAGACTTTCCCTTGGATTTCTTCGCCGTTGACGACTGCAACGATCGCATCTTCGGCAGGTAGGTCAAGTGCCGATTCAGCTGGAGCAGCTTCCGTTTCTGGCGCCTGTTCGGTTTCTGGCGCTTGTGTGTCTTCTCCTGCCGCTGGCTCTTCATTATCGGAACATGCGCCGAGCACTAAGGCGAGGGCGAATGGGGCAAATACAAATTTCATTTTTTTAATCATATGAAAACTCCTCTTTCGTCAGTCTCGTTAAAGTAAACCACATTTACGGGAGGGTTTCAAATTGTAGAGCGCGGCTCTTTCCGGGAGCCGGGTTTTCTGTAATAATAGAAGTTATTATTTTTTCTGATTAAAAAGCTCGTACATACAGAAAAAATACACTTTAATGATATGATTATTTATGGGAAGTTATATTAATTCATAGAAAATAGATTATCGGAGGGCTTACATATGGCGAATTTGGAGAACATCAAAGCACGGAAAACCTTGGATCAAATCCAGCCTTACTCACCAGGCAAACCAATTTGGGAAGTGCAGGAAGAACTGGGCTTAGAGCGCGTTATTAAGCTTGCGTCGAACGAAAATCCGCTCGGCCCGTCCAAAAAAGCAATGAAAGCGATCCAACAAGGCGTGCTCGGCCTGAACCGCTACCCGGATGCGGATGCCAGCGAATTGAAAAAAGCGATTGCCAGTGAGCATGGAGTAGACAAAAGCCAAGTCATTCCGACAAACGGTGCGGATGAATTGATTACGCTCATCTCAGAAGCATTCCTCGAACAGGGCGATGAAATCGTCGTACCGGACCCGTCATTCAGCGAATACGATTTTGGTGCGCACATCATGGGTGCCAAAGTCGTGAAAGTGCCGTTTACAGATGGCTTCGCTTTCGATGTGGATGCGATGATTGCTGCAGTCACCGACAAGACGAAAATCATCTATATCTGTTCGCCGAACAACCCGACTGGGACGTATATGAAAAAGCAAGACGTCCAGAAACTATTGGATGCGGTTGGAGATGTCTTGGTAGTCTTTGATGCGGCGTACAGTCATTATGCGGATGCGGCGGATTACACAGACGGCATCGAATTTGTCCAAGCGGGCTATCCGCTGCTGACGTTGAAGACCTTCTCGAAAATCTATGGCATTGCAGGCGTGCGCGTCGGTTTCGGAATCGCAGCTGATTCGATCGTCAAATCGATCCTGAAAGTGAAAGAGCCGTTCAACGTCAATTCATTGGCGCAGCTTGCTGCGACAGCGGCGGTGACAGACCGTGAACATGTT
Source organism: Planococcus sp. ISL-109 (assembly GCF_018613655.1). Classification (GTDB taxonomy): domain Bacteria; phylum Bacillota; class Bacilli; order Bacillales_A; family Planococcaceae; genus Planococcus. The sequence continues at coordinate 165,984 of NZ_JAGGPW010000003.1, read as the reverse complement.
GAACATTCAAGGGATGCGAATAGCCGGGGCCGCGAGTATTTATATAATGCGTTTGAAGAACTCGGGCTCACCTATACGACAAGCATGGCGAACTTCGTGCTGGTCAAATTAGGGGTCGAGGGAGAAGAGCTGTACCAAGACTTGATGAAAAAAGGTGTCATCGTGCGTTATGGAAAAGGTTGGGGCCTTCCGGAATACGTACGGGTTTCTGTTGGCACGCAAGAAGAAAATGAATTTTTTGTTCAGGCATTGCGTGAATTGATCCAAATATAAAGCAGCTCCACGCAGAGCAGCGGCGCTAAAAAACCGATCGGCTGGGAAACTCCTGGGCCAATCGGTTTTTTCTTTTAGGCTGCAGTTCTGTTTAGCGTGGATAAAGACGGGGAAGAAGGGGAGAAAAAAGTAACTTGAAAAGGATGAACGCTATGCTTTATGATTGTGCGATTATTGGCGGGGGTCCAGCAGGATTGAGCGCGGCGCTGGTCCTTGGGCGATCGAGAAGAAACACCGTTTTGTTTGATGACGACCATGGACGCAATCTGGTGACGCGTGAAGCCCACGGATTTATTACAAGGGACGGCATTTGCCCGGAGGAGTTCAAGCGACTGGCATTCGAAGACATCCGGAAATATCCCAGTGTAAAGACAGAGAATGAGTGCATCGTGAACATCGACCAAATCTCAAAAACCCACTACGCACTACAGACAGATAGTGGCAAAGTATTCCATAGCATCAAGATCATCATCGCGGTAGGCTTGAAAGAACAGCTGCCGAATGTTCCGGATATCGAGAATTTTTACGGCACCAGTTTGTTCAGCTGTCCGTATTGCGATGGCTGGGAGATGAGGGATCAGCCGCTCGCGGTGATTGCGGACAAACAAGTATTTGGGCTGGCCAAAAAAATCTATACGTGGAGCCGTGATTTAGTGGTATTTACTAACGGCGAAGGACGACTGGAAGATGAAGACAAGCAGAAATTGCTCGCCAAAGGAATTCAAGTGTATGAAGACAAGATTGATGGCCTTGAAGGTGAGAACGGGGAATTGCATAGCGTTCGCCTCGAAGACGGGACATTAGTCGACCGCAGCGGTGGATTCGTCACACCTTTATGGAGCCATGCCACTAGTTTCGCTACACAACTTGGCTGCAAGCAAAATGCGCACGGTGGGATTATGACAGATGATTATGGGCGCACGAATATATGGAATGTCTACGCTGCCGGAGACGCTTCGCTCATTGTTCCTTCGCAGCTGGTTATCGCAGCTGGAGAAGGCAGCGCGGCGGCGATTGGAGTATGCGGAGACTTGACGAATGAATATTTCGAGGACATGTAGGTTTCGTTTCAGTTGCACCACAAGCCTAAGATGCATTAGACTTTAGTAAAACAAGCCGGGAGGCGAACCGAATGGACCCGCAAAATTTATTGTCCTCGATTACTTACGTCGACACGGAACGCTCGATTGAAGCCGGCCAAATGAAAATCATTCACACCGAATATGAAATTTGCCTGTACGAAGACAAACTGACGGCACAAACGGCCCACTTCAATTTGACGCATGTCTGGGATATTTCCTATAAAACCTTTTCCGATGATGCCAATCTTTTGTATCTCCATACGCATCGCGGCGTACTGACGTATAAGGTTCCAAAGAATCCCGATCGATTCGTCAAGATGTTCAAAAAACTGAAAAATGCCAATTATTGAGAAGCGGAAATGTCCGCCTTCTCTTTTTTTTCGAGTAAAATAGAAGGAAAGGGGGAATAGATGTGGAGAATGGATATGTAGTCGGTTGGGGAACACTCGCATTGATCAATGCGGGATTGGCGCAAGGAAAAAACCGGAGCGGTCTCATGTGGTTTTTAGTGTCGCTTCTTTTAGGCCCCATCGCGACGTTTGTCTTGGTAGTGTTGGATAAGTTAGCAGAAGAAGGGAGTGCGCGTGATGATTGAACCAATCAAGCTGGCGGAACGCTTTACCGATTGCGTCAACAAGCAGGACGTTGACGGCGTGTTATCGGTGACGGACCACAATGTTGAAATGATCAGCCCAGGGAAATCAGTCGCAGGCCATGAAACACTCGCCGAATGGGTGAGGGAATCAGGCATCCAATTGACGACGGTCAAGCAATTCGCCAAGGGCAATCGAGTCATTTTTGAACAGCTCGCCAAGAAAAAAGGACAGCACGGAGAAGCTCACATCTTCAACTATTTTGAAATGGATGACAAGAAAATTCACCGCATCGGACGCTTTGATGAACTCGATGAAGCGTTCGGGGAAAGTGGATTGAGCGATGGCGATCAAGTAGAATAAAAAATGGCTCTTCTGGAAGTTTCTGAGTGGAACTTGTGGAAGGGCTTTTTTTGATGGCTTTACAACATCTAATGATAATAATTATCGTTTAAAAAGATGTAAAACTAATTTAATTGATACATATTCTCATTTGTATAATAGTTTTCTCAATTAATTGGCTTCTATTAAACCTTATGCTATTATATCTAAATTAGAATAATTATAAATAAGAAGTTTAAGAGTCCAGGAGGTGTAAGCATGAGCGTCAATTACAAACCCGCAATCCACTTTCAGCATGTGGATTTTCACATAGGAGATATCGAAATTTTAAAAGATATTACCGGTTCATTTCCGCAAGGCCGCATTACGACTTTGGTCGGGCCCTCAGGAGCCGGCAAGTCGACGCTGCTGAAATTATGCAACGGGCTCATTTCGCCTGTAAACGGAGAAATTTTCGTGAAAGATAAAGCGATTGCTGATTATGAACCGGTAGAACTTCGCCGCATGGTCGGAATGGCGTTGCAAAGTGCACCGATGATCAATGGAACGGTTTATGAAAACTTGAACTTGCCTTTGTCGCTGCAAGGACAGGAATTGGCAAAAGCAGATGCATTAGAACTGCTCGAAGATGTGGGACTAAAAGGCGATCTCCTCGAGCGCAAAGTGAAAGACTTGTCGGGCGGGCAGCGCCAAAAAGTATCCATCGCAAGAACGCTCGTCAACAAACCGGAAATTTTATTGATGGACGAAATTACGTCGTCACTCGACCGTGCGTCAAAGCTTGAGGTCGAGGAATTGATCAGCAAAATCAACCGGAAATACAAAACGACAATCATTTGGATCACCCACAATCTCCAGCAAGCGCTCGAGATCGGCGACTACACCTGGGTCATGATGGACGGCCAAGTAATAGAGACCGGTGAGAGTTCATTGCTTGAGGATCCAAAAGACCCGCGCGCCATGGAATTCGTGAAAGGGGTGGTGTCATGAGTTATTGGGCTTTATCACTGACGCTCATTTTCGTCCTCATCCCGTTGGTATTGTCGAAAACATTGAACTTGGGGCTTGGGCGCGATATGACCGTCGCGACGCTCCGTTCGATCGTTCAGTTGCTCGCTGTCGGGTACGTGCTGAAATTCGTCTTCGACTCGGAAAGCTTGCTTTATATTTTCCTGATGGTCGCATTGATGATTGTCGCGGCCACCCATAATGCACAGAAAAAAGGCGCGGCCATTCAAGGGATCGCTTGGAAGATTGCCGTCACTTTAATCTTCGTAGAAGTCCTGACGCAAGGCATTTTGATAGGTTTTAACATCACGCCGGCTACCGCTCAATATATTATCCCAATCAGCGGAATGGTCATCGGGAACTCGATGGTGCTGTCGATTTTGTTCTTGAACCGTTTCACGGCAGAAGTGGAAGACCATCAAGACCAGACGGAATTGATCCTATCACTCGGCGGGACGCCGAAACAAGCGATTCACCGGCAATTGATCACTTCGATTAAAGCGAGCATGATCCCGACCATTGAAAGCCAGAAGACGGTCGGGCTTGTCCAATTGCCAGGGATGATGAGCGGGCAGATCATCGCAGGGGCAGATCCAATCCAAGCGGTGCAGTTCCAGCTGCTCATCATGTTCCTGTTGTTGACGACTGCTGCTGTAACAAGTGTTTCGCTCGGCTATTTGTCTTATCCGACTTTGTTCAATAAACGCATGCAATTGTTAAAAGGCTGACGCAATGTCAGCCTTTTAAGTTTGGATAGATTCACTTAGCTGTCTGCATCCGGGTAAAAGCTGTCGATTTCAAAGTGCCCGGAGCCGGGCAAGCTTTCGAGCAAATCCGGGCCGAACAGGGCGGCGGGCGTCCAACTGCCGCCAGGGAAGTCGGCTGCGAGCAAGCGCTCTGTCACTTCAAGTGCGCCGTATACAGTCAGGTCGTAAACGTTCGCGGTATCGATGCGGCATGTTTTAATGACTCCGTCCGCATTTTTGGCTTCCCCCCAAATGTGGGCAGCGGAGCCGGCCCGCTCTGTCGCGTCCGGTCCTTGTACGCGTCGGTCGATCAGTTTGAGCAAGGGCTGCTTCACTTTCTTGGAAGACAGCAAAGGGCTCGCCAGATGCATGAGACGGGCGCCTTTTGCGGCTAGTTTCGGGGTTGGGATCCACGTCGTGATATTCGGTATTCCGGTCGTGTAATAGGCGGTGGCCACATCGCCCCATGGAATCGCCATCGCGGATTTTCTCCCGCGCCCGAAGTCGATTGTCCGCCGGTGCTTGCCGATTGGAACGGCGGTCAAGTGTCCGTCCTGCCGGATGACATTGCCCCCGCCAAGCCCTTCGACCATCGTCTTGAATGTGCCGGGGGATATGCCCGAATCCGAATCAAAGCCGAGTGCCAGTTCTGTGGCATCCGGCAATGCTTCTTTCAGTTTTTGCGCCGTACAATCGGTCGGGATAACATCAAAACCAACACCTGAACAAAGAACGATGTTTTTCCGCTGCGCTTTTTCGTGTAAGGAATGGGTATGTTCGAATACGCTGATTTCTCCAGTGATGTCGAGATAGTGCGCTCCGGCTTCCAGGCAAGCGTGGATCATCGGCTTACTCGTTTTCTCGAACGGACCGGCGGAGTGAAGCACTAGGTCGACTCCTTCCAAATGCTCGTATGTCTGTTCATCCAACTGAAAAATACGATAGTCCAGTTCGAGTTCCTCAGCCAGCGCCTGGATTTTTTCTTCGTTTCTTCCTGCCAGGACAGGGTGCATGCCGCGTCTTACTGCTTCTTCTGCAATCAATTTCCCGGTATAACCGGTTGCTCCATATAGCAGCCATGTGGTCATTCTTTTTGTCTCCTCGTCTTTTGGCGTCTTAACTTGTGTTCTTCAACAAGCAGGAAATTCCTGTCTCTTTATGGAAAGTAATTAAGAACAACTTCCCAAAATAGCGAACAAGTGTTTGAGCTAGCGATATCCATGGCTTAGAATGAGGGAAACGATATGAAGGAGGAGTAACTCATGAAGAACATCCATTTGATTCCGTATAAGGTAGAACTAGTGACTACAGCACCTCCGCATATTCCGGAAGGCATTCGGATGATACAGGCACCGGAAGTATGGGAGAGCGGGGAAAAAGGCAAAGGCAATGTCATTGCAGTATTGGATACCGGCTGCCAGACAGACCATCCGGACTTAGAGGAGCGGATTGTCGGCGGTCATAATTTCACGCATGATGACGGGGGAGACCCGGAGCGGTTTGAAGATTATAACGGGCACGGCACTCACGTTGCAGGGACGATTGCGGCTTCTATGAGAGATGGAGAAGGCATCGTTGGTGTGGCACCTGAAGCGGACATACTCATTGTGAAAGTATTGGATAAACAAGGCAGCGGCAGCTACGAAGGCATCATTGCAGGCATTCATTACGCAATCGACTGGCGCGGCCCGAACGATGAGGAGACGACCATCATTTCCATGTCACTCGGAGGCCCGGAAGATCATCCTGAACTGTATGAAGCGATCAAGCGGGCCGTTGATGCCGGCATCCCGGTCGTCTGCGCAGCTGGCAACGAAGGGGATGACCTGCACGATACCGATGAGTTTGCTTACCCTGGCGTTTACGGAGAAGTCATACAAGTCGGGGCCGTTGATTTCGACCGGCGCATTGCGCCGTTCAGCAACACCAATAATGAAATTGACTTGGTAGCACCTGGCATCAATATTTACTCGACGTATTTGGATGGCCAGTACGCAAGCCTGTCCGGCACTTCGATGGCGACGCCGCACATCTCAGGCGCCTTAGCGTTGATACGCAATATCTCGGAGCGTGATTTCGACCGGGAGCTGACGGAAGCGGAACTTTACGCACAGCTTGTGCGGCGCACCGTCCCGCTTGGATATCCAAAGACGGCGGAAGGCAACGGTCTCTTGGCACTCGATATCTTGAATAAATTCGAGCAATTGTTCAAAATTCTGAGCAGTTCCTACGGCAACGGTTTGAACCGCTAGCTCGGGCCAAATAAAAAAACCCCCGGACGGAAAGTCCGGGGGTTTTCATTGCATTTAATCCATCACTAATTCATCCGTTTTATGCTGTTCGCCGATCCACCAATCAATATAGCCTTCGTCAAACAGAATCATATCACCATAAGGCCGGGCATGCGGAATTTTTCGTTCTGACAGGAGCCTAATAATCTGTTCTTCTGTCATGGGGTAACTTCTGTGCTCCAGATAATTGAGCAATTTCGGTATTCCCTGGATTTTCCCCATTTAATCACCTCCCACAAAAGCCTCCTTGCGAGTGCAAAGAAAATTCAGTACGAGTTATTAAACGGGTTACTGAAGATTCTATTCCCATAATTCTCATTGATTAATCCTCATTCGACAAATATTTTTCACGCATAAGCGGAATGCAGCAAACATCTCCCGTTTCCTATGCTTATATGTTAAAATTTCCCCATATGAACAAAAAAGCAGTGCGTCAGCAAAAGTGTTTTTTAAGAAGAGAAGGTGCAAATAGATGAAAGTTGGAATAGATGCGGGCGGGACATTGATCAAAGTGGCCTATACCGACGGGGGGCCAACTCATTTTGCGAAATACCCGATTGCCGAAATTGGCCAGGTAGCGGAATGGATCAACGGACTCCAAGGCAGCAAAGTGTGTGTGACGGGGGGCAAGTCAGGAGTGCTTGTTTCCTTGCTTGAAAAATCCGTTCAGGAAATGGTGGAATTTGAAGCGACTCATCTGGGCGTTCAAGTATTGCTTGAGCGTATGGGGCGCTGCGATGAAGCCTATTTGGTCACTAACGTCGGAACCGGAACATCGATCCATTGCGTCCAGGACAATACGCAAGAACGGGTCGGCGGGACAGGCATCGGCGGGGGCACATTGATTGGTTTGGGCCATTTGCTGACAGGGATTACGAGTTTTGACGAAATCGTCGAACAAGCGAAGCATGGATCGCGCGAACGTATCGATTTGAAAGTAAAGCATATTTACGAAGGAAAAGAACCGCCGATTTCAGGAGAACTGACAGCGAGCAACTTCGGTCAGGATTTGTTTTCCATTTCCCACGAGCTGTCAAAAGAAGAGCTGCTTGCGACGGTCATCGGGCTGGTCGGCGAAACGGTGAGCACGGTCAGTGTCCATGCGGCTCGTCAATGCCGCAGCTCGACCATTGTCTATATCGGTTCATCGTTTATCGACAATGCTTTATTGAAAGAAGTAGTCACGAGCTATACGATTTTGCGCGGCTCGACGCCTTTGTTTCCGGAAAATGGAGAATACTCAGGAGCGGTCGGTGCATTATCGGTTTTGAAATAGAAAAAAGAGCATCATAGCGATGCTCTTTTTCTATGTTATTGGTCGATGATTTCAAGCTTTGCGCGGATATCGGTGCGCGCTTGCTTTTCCGGGATGTGGGCAGGGTAGCCCATCATCATCGTCGCGACAATCTTCTCGCCCGGATGGACGCCGAGCGCTTCGCGGAAGACGGGATCGTAAATCCAATCGTTCGAACGCCAAATCATGCCGATGCCGCGCTGCCAGGCAGCCAATTGAAAGTTTTGCAATACTGAACTTAACGCACCGTAATCTTCATCAAAGCGTCGCTGGCGCGGGTCGACCGGCATAATTGCGACGAGGTGAAGTGGAATGTCGCGGAAATACTGGGCTTTGTTGAGTGCTTTTGGCGGAATTGCGTCGTCTGCTGTTTTCATGGAGTCGAGAAACGCTTGGACGAACTTTTCTTTGCCGGCGCCTGCATACAGCTGGAAACGCCAAGGTTCGTTCACTTTATGATTGGGTGCCCATTTGGCGACATTGAGCAGCTCGATGATTTCTTCTACATCGACAGCGTCTGTTTTGAACTTTTTGATCGATCTTCTTTCCATGATCAAATGATCAATCGGATTCATCAATTTGAACCTCTCCCATCCTTTAAATGTCTTCGGTTAAATCCTACCACGAATGGCAAAAACCGTGTTGAAAATGACATATTGATGCCTGTGAATTGAGTGGGTTCTTGATAAAATATATAGTATATAAGTTGAACTAATAAATTTCCACTGTAGATATTCCGCAAAACCATTCCGAGAAAAGCTTTGCTCA
>NZ_JAGGPW010000003.1:25779-157576 GCF_018613655.1 Planococcus sp. ISL-109 | reverse complement strand
TAAGCTCAGCTTCCCTTCGCGCATTCATTCCTTGCGGGGTCTCGGCTGACTCGCTTTCCCGCGGTAAGGGTGTTGCCCGACCTTGCGAGGGCAATCCTTTGCGACGCAGTGCGCAGCACGGTTTTCTCCGTAGTTTTGCTACATATCTGTTTGTTCGCAAATTGTTAGTGTTCAAGTAGTAGTGATAATTCACTGATATTTCTTTAGTTCAAAATATATAGAAACAAAGGTTAAGAATGGGATTTCACTACATTTCGTAAAACAGCTGCGAGAAAAGATTTGCTCAGTAAACTTCGCTCATTCATTCCTTGCGAGGTAGTGCGTAGCATTATTGAGCAGTACGGGTTTCTCCGCTGTTTTGCTTCATTTCTTAATCAAGGCGTCGAAAAAATAGAAGTAGATTGTTTACCTATTATTAAATAGTTTCGTTTATTGATAAGTCGTATTTCTTTAGTTTGATATATAGCAAGGAGTGGTTCGGATGAAGAAAGCTGTGGTCATCGGCGGGGGTATTACAGGCCTTTCGGCGATGCATTATTTGGAGCAGATGAAAAAGCAACATGGGCTTGAGTTGGAATTGGAGCTTGTTGAAAAAGATGCACAACTTGGCGGGAAAATCCGTACGGTTCAAAAAGGCGGATTCACAATGGAGGTCGGCGCAGATTCCATCGTCGCTCGCCATGCAAGCGTATTGCCGCTCGTAGAAGAACTCGGTCTTAATGAGAGGATGGTCTATAACGGGACGGGCATTTCCTATTTGTATACTGATAATAAATTGCATGCCATTCCGAAAGATACGGTATTCGGCATTCCAATGGACCGGGAAGCGCTGTTCAGTTCGACACTCGTTTCGGATGAGGGAAAAGAGCGGGCAATGAAAGACTTTGAAACTACTAATGACCGCTTTACAAAAGATAGTTCGATCGGGGAATTTCTCGAAGCGTTTCTCGGCAAAGAACTTGTAGACCGCCAGATTGCCCCTGTGCTGTCGGGTGTTTACTCGGGTTCTTTGCGCGAGTTGCCATTGGCGTCGACATTGCCGTATTTGATCGATTACAAAAAGGACTACGGCAGCATCATCAAAGGATTTGAAGCGAACAAAGAAACATTCCAAGGTGCGGCCAATAAAAAATTCATTTCGTTTGACGAGGGGATGGCTGTGCTGATCGACCGCTTGGAAGAACAAATGGAAACGGCGCGCATCCGTAAAGGAACCGAGACGACCGCTTTAGAGAAAGCAGGCGGGCGCTATAAATTGAGCTTTTCTGATGGGACGTCGACCGAAGCGGATTATGTCGTACTTGCGGTTCCACATCAAGCAGCCCAAGCGCTAGTGAAAGATGAAACCTTGAACACGGAGTTCGACCAATTGCTGAACTCCTCGCTTATCAGCGTGTACCTGGGGTATGACCTTCCAGATGAGCAATTGCCGGCAGACGGCACTGGTTTTATCGTGTCAGAAGGAAGCGACCTTGTGTGCAATGCCTGCACGTGGACGAGCCGTAAATGGCCGCACACCTCTGCGCAACACAACTTATTGGTGCGTTTATTCTATAAGAGCTCCAATCCGGCATACAGCGAGTTGCAAGATAGCCCGGATGCAATAATCGCCAGTAAAGCCAAAGCAGACATTAAAAAAAGTTTAGGCATTGAAGAAGAGCCTTCGGTAATCGAGGTGACACCGTGGAATGAACTCATGCCGAACTACCACATGGGCCATAAAGCAGTGATTACATCACTTGAAGCCCGTCTTGCAGCAACCTATCCGGGAATTCACCTGGCGGGTTCTTCCTATTACGGTGTAGGGATCGGCGCATGCATTCAAAATGGCAAAGATTTAGCTGAACAAATTGCACAAGCAACGAACGAAGGTCGATAAAAGCTTGCACGGATTTTTCCGTGCAAGTTTTTTTTGTTTAGCGCAATAAAAATCCCTTTGGCTTAATGTGAAAGGCCGACCAAGCGAGGCTGCGGAACAGTTGACGATGAAACAGCAAACATCCTCACGGCTGACTAACTAAGCCCTCGAAAAATTTTCCGCAAAAAAACTCCGGATTTCTCCGGAGCTATCTTTTATCCCGCTTTAACGGCCGATTGGATTAACTAACAATCAGTAGGGATGAAAACCCCTACTGATTGAAGTTTCTCTTTATCTCATGGCGTTTAGGCGTTTGAAGCTGTCGAAATGCTTGCCCCAATAGCTATCGTTCAAGCTGGTTATTTGAACACGGTTTCCGCCGGCGTGGATAAAGCTATTGTTGCCGATGAAAATGCCGACGTGTGAAATGCCGGGGCGGTATGTGTTCTTGAAGAAGACGAGATCGCCCGGTTGTGGTGAGCTGACAGTGAATGAGCTTGCGTAATAGCCGATTGTGTTCGTGCGCGGAATGGTGATGCCTGCACGGTTGTAAACGTAGAAGAGATAGCCGCTGCAATCGAAGCCGCTCGTTGTCGATCCGCCCCAAGTGTAAGGAACGCCAAGTTGTGTTCTGGCGATAGAGATTACTTGGCCAGCCTTAGAAGCAGCGGGAGCGGGGTTTGAAACTTGTACAGGAGCCGGTGCAGCTGCCGCGCCGCCTTGGATTCTCAATGTTTGCCCTACACGGATAGTGCTTGAGTTCAAGTTGTTCCAGCTCATCAATTGAGCGACGGAAACATTATAGCTTCTGGAAATTTTGCTTAGCGTATCGCCCCCGACTACGCGGTATGTACTGGTTGCTGACTTCGGTGCTGGTGCAGTTGCGGTTGGTGCGGGCTTCGGTGCGGGCGCTGAGACGACGACTTGTGCAGTTCCGGAAACTTTAAGTTTTTGTCCAGGATGGATAATGGATCCGTTAATGTTGTTCAATTGCTGAATTTTAGCTGCAGTTGTCGAATAGTTGCGCGCGATGCTGGATAAAGTATCGCCAGCTTTAACTGTATAGGTGCCTGTTCGTGCGGGTGCTGAAGCAACGGGAGCAGATGGTGCGGGTGTGCTTGCCGCAGCGGGTGAAGCCAAACGCAGTACTTGGTTCGGATAGATGGCGTCTGAACTTAATTTGTTCCAGCTTTTCAAGCTAGTGACGGATACGTGGTTGCTTGCCGCCACCTTCCATAATGTGTCGCCTGGTTTGATTGTATATGAACTGGCCTCTGTATCCGCAGCCCCAAGTGCTAAAGACAATACCCCTGCCGCGATTGCCGTCCCCATCAACTTCTTCATGCTCATTCCCCTTTTGGTTTCAGCGCTTGCAATATTTCTTGCGCAATTTTATTTAAGTGTATTCAGTTTCACGAATATAGGCAATAAGTTTTATATTACATTTGTGTTACAAAATAAAAAGTCATAATAAAGAGTTTTATTTTGGTTATAAAAACCTTTGTGGAAATGATTTCTTTTAACTTAAAGGTGAGTGAGGTGAAATAGCTGCTCCATTAAAAGAATTGTTGAAATATTTGTTCTAATCTGACATTATTGAAGTAGTTTCATGATGAACGTCCATTCAGTTAAGGGAGGAAAAAAGAATGTATGCGACACTCGGGAAAATATTCGACCATACTGTTTCCTTGCACCCCAACCGTGAAGCGTTAGTTGATTTGCGGAGAAATAAGCGCTGGACATATGTGCAGTGGCGGGACGATGTGCACCGCTTAGCGAATGCACTGACGGCAGCGGGCGTAGCAAAAGGCGACCGTGTTTCTACGTATCTTTTTAATAACCATGAACTAGCGACGGCGCTATTTGCATGTGCCAAAATCGGCGCGATTTTCAATCCGATCAACTTCCGCCTGAAAGCAGAAGAGCTGGCGTTTATTTTAGAAGATGCCAAACCGGAAGTGGTGTTGTTCGAAGGTGTGCTGGATGGCGTCGTCGCGGTCGTCGCACCGCAATTTCCGGCTATACAGTTCTGGACAATCGATGAGCGGACTCCGGATTTTGCGAAGAGTTTTCATGAGCAAATTGAATCAGCTTCGACCGATGATCCAGGTGTTGAAGTCGATGAGAAGGATACGTATGCAATTATGTATACGAGCGGAACGACGGGGCGGCCGAAAGGCGTAATCCATCGGCACCGGAGTATGGCCGAACAGAGCATGATGTGCATCGCGATGCTCAAGACGACGAAAAACGATATCGGTTTGGTGGCAGCCCCGATGTTCCACTGCGCGGAGCTGCATTGCAATATTATTCCACGCGTACAGGCAGGGGCATCGAGCATCATCATGCACCAATTCGATCCGCTTCTAGCGCTGGATACGATTGAGAAAGAAAAAGTGACGGTCATGTTCGCGGTTCCGACCATGTGGAGCATGATCGCTGAAATCGAGGGAGCACAGCAGAAAGTCAGAAGTTTGACACGCGGTCTTTACGGTGCAGCTCCGATGGCTCCGGTTCTCGTAAAACGTGTCAAAGAAGTGCTGGGCATTAATTTGATCCAGGCATATGGCCAGACAGAAATGGGTCCGGCAATTACGTTCTTGTCGGAGGAAGACCAATTAACGAAAGCCGGTTCAGCCGGACAGGCAGCCTATAACCACGAAATCCGCATCGTCCGCCCGAATGAAGACGGGCCGTCAGAACCGGAGGACGTTATGGCACCATTTGAAGTCGGGGAAATCATCGTTCGCGGACCGAGCATGATGGTAGGGTATTTCCAGCGCGAAGATGCGACGGAGAAATCGTTGTATAAAGGCTGGTACTATTCGAGTGATTTAGGTTATATGGATGAAGACAGCTATTTATATGTCGCCGACCGCGTCGATGATATGATCATCAGCGGCGGAGAAAATATTTATCCGCGCGAAGTGGAAGATGTGCTCCACGGACATGACAAAGTGCAGGACGTAGCGGTGCTCGGCGTGCCGGATGAGAAATGGGGCGAGTCGGTGCTGGCGTTCGTCGTAGCGAAAGATCCGTCGCTGACAGAACAAGATCTGGAAGAGTTTTGCGTCAACAACGAAAACCTTGCCCGCTACAAGCGGCCGCGGTCCTACCGTTTTGTCGAAGAGCTGCCGCGCAATGCGAGCGGAAAAATCCAGAAATTCCTGCTGCGGGAGCAATATAAAGAGTTGTCGCCTTAAAAAGGCAAAGGCGCTAAGAAAAGAGGGGACACAATGGTGAAGATGAAACCGGTGGAAGAAACGATCATGGGGGTGCTTGGCATTGAACTGACCGAGCAGTCGGCTGAGCGGATTGTCGCGACGATGCCTGTGCATGCGGCGACGCACCAGCCATTCGGGTTATTACACGGGGGAGCATCGGTCGTTCTGGCTGAAACAGTAGCAAGCTTCGGGACCTGGCACGCCATCGACCGGGAAAATGAGATTGCGGTCGGACTGGAAATCAATGCCAATCACATTCGGGGTAAGAAAGACGGCATGGTAACAGCAGTCGGAACGCCGCTTCACAGAGGTCGCACCACGATGATTTGGGACATCAAAATAGTCGATGAAGAAGAACGGCTGATTTGTGTGTCGCGCTGCACAGTAGCCATCGTTAAAAAACCAGCTGAATGATTGATAAGGCCGGGCCTGAAATGGGGACCCGGCCTTTTGCTCGCCTCATTTTTGGTCTGTCTGAAGCTTCTATCATGCTATAATAGCCATACAATAGAACGCTGGTTTTCAGAAAGGCAGTGACGGGGTTTGAAAAGGGAAATCATGCGAAAAAGCATCGCGCTATTTGTCGACAAAGGCTATAGCGCAACGTCCATTCAAGATATTGTCGATGCCCTCGGGGTAACGAAAGGATCGTTTTACTATCATTACAAAAGTAAAGAAGCACTGTTGATGGATATCCACCAGCAATACATTGACGAGTTGCTCACGCGCCAGAAAACGATTTTGCAGACCGAGGCGGCGGCGAAAGAAAAATTAGCGGAGATGGTCCACTTATTGATCGGCGATATGGAAAAACAAGGCCCGATTGCCAATGTCTATTTCCGTGAGCTGCGCCATTTAAAAGAGGAAAACGCCCAAGCGATCCGCACGAAACGAGCCGAGTTCCGGGAACAGATCGAAGCGGTGCTGGCAGAAGGAATCGGGGGCGGGGAATTCCGCCGGGAGCTGAATCCGAAAATGATTGCTTTTGCGGTGCTCGGCGTGACCAATTGGAGCTATCAATGGTTCCAGCCGGGAGGCGATTTGACGACTGCGGAGCTTTCAGAGTTGTACATCGACTTTATCCTCCACGGCATCATGCCCCCGCAAAAATAAAAAGCCGTCATCCGCTCGTTTGCGGATGGCGGCTTTTGGGCGTTCAGCGTTGTTCCATTTCCAGTAAATGGTGCTTTAAGGGCATGCCGCCCCGGAAGCCGGTGACATCGCCGCTTTTGCGGATTACCCGGTGGCATGGGACGAAAATCAGGAGCGGGTTGGCGCCGACGGCAGATCCGGTTGCGCGGACAGCTTGCGGCTTGCCGACACTTGCGGCAAGTTCGGAATAGGAAATGGTTTGGCCGTGAGGGATTTTTTGCAATGCTTGCCAAATTGCTCGCTGAAAATCGGTGCCTTCAGTATCGAACGGCAAGGAAAAACGTTCAGGAGATCCCATCAGCAAGGCTTCGAGTGACTCTTTGTAGTCTTTGAGCGCTTCCGGATCATGAATGAACTCCGCCTCTGGAAAGCGCTTCTGGCAATAGCGTTCGAGTTCTTCAAAGCCTTCCCCGGGAGAACCGACATAGCACAGGCCGCGTTTGGTGCTGGCAATCGCGAGCCGAAAGTCGCATTGGGCGGCATACGCCCAGTGGATGGTTTCTGTCATAGCGATCATCCTTCCGTATCTTTTCTTTAAGTATACTCTCGATCGGAGTGGATTTCAGCAAGCAGATTTCCTGTTTGAGCTTTTGATTAACGGGAATACGAGAGGTAAGACATAAGGAGGGATCTACATGGCAAGAGACAAAAACAAAGAAAGACTGGAAGAAGAGCGCCGCGAGCAGGAGTTGCGTGAAGAACAACAGGCTTTTAAGGAAAATGCCAGAAACCTCGACGAACAGAATCGCATGACAGATACACAAAATCAACAGAAATGAGCCATCCAGCAAGACGAGCCTGCCCACCAGACCAATCTGGTGGGCAGGCTTTTTTCACTATCCGCACAGTCGTGGTAGTATGATACATAATACTTTTCTAAGAGGGAGTGGTTTTTTATGTTCAACACCCTTGAACAATTGATGGAAGAAAAAGGCTTAGAAAGCAAACGTTCTGTAGCGTGGAAAAAGATCGGCGAAACAGAGCGGTTGTCGGAGCGCTTTCTGACCGACAATGCCCGCAATATCCACTGGCAGCTTGTCTCCAAGCATCAAGCGTTGTCAGAGGCGTTCATCCGGCACAATAGCCATCTCCTGTACTGGGACGAAATTCTCCGCCACCAGCAAGTGTCGGAAGGTTTTCTGGAAGAGTTTTCGTCTGAGGAAAAATGGCGCCCGAAAGAAACTCAGCTGTCCCCGAAGCAAGTGAAAGCATTGCAAGCATATGGTAGTCCGTTTGATGAACGGGAATACTGGCAGCTTGTCTCCGGCAAGCGCCTATCCCCCCGCTTCATCGAGCGCCATCAGGATGAGCTTGACTGGGATGTGCTCAGCAACCACCAGCAACTGCCGATGTCGTTGATCAACCGGCATGCCGAAAAAGTCGACTGGCTCGCCGTTACACGGGGACAGACATTGACAGAACGCTTTATCGAAAAATATAGAGGGCAAGTAGAGTGGGGGACGATTTCGTTTCACCAAGAGTTATCGGAGCGCTTTATCAACCGCCATGGCGACAAAATGGCTGTGATTTCAGCGGAACAGCCGCGCTCACAAGCATTCCTCTACATGCATTTGGAGAAGATGGATCCGGAAATGATTCTCGCTTGCCAAAGAATCGACGTGGCCAAGCAGTATGAAGCGTTTAAGGTATACAGCATTTCCCGCAATAGCCGAAAAAAATACATCGTGGAATTCAATCAATACGATGGGCCGGATTTTCCGCGCTTTCTAAAGCTCGATGATGACGGTTTGTATGATTTGTTGGAAGAGTACGGGCTACAGGGAAAAGTCGAAGAGGACTTCCCGGAACTCCTAGTTATCGAAGAAATGCGCTTTTAAAGACTACGCACCTGAGAAATCAGGTGCGTTTTTAATTTGTCATCTAGCTTATGGAAAGAAGGGCAGGTTGGTGTTTTTCTTCAGCGGGGTTATAATGGGAAGAAAAATTGAAAGTTGGGAAAATGCATGGCGATGACGGATTTGATGATTGCAAAACGAGCGGCTATCCGGCCGATCCAGGAAATTGCGCAGCAAGCAGGGATTGCGGAAGACGCTTTGGAATTATACGGGAAATATAAAGCGAAAATCGATGTGACAAAATTGCAGAAGACGACCACTAAAGGGAAAGTCGTGCTCGTTACGGCAATCAGCCCGACACCGGCAGGCGAAGGGAAATCGACAGTGACGGTCGGTCTTGCTGATGCTTTGAAAAGAAGCGGTGAGTCGGTCATGGTGGCGCTCCGCGAGCCTTCTCTCGGACCCGTCATGGGGGTTAAAGGCGGCGCAACGGGCGGCGGCTACGCACAAGTGCTGCCGATGGAAGACATCAACCTTCATTTCACTGGTGACATTCATGCCATCACCTCAGCCAACAACGCGCTGGCGGCATTAATTGATAACCATCTGCATCAAGGCAATCTGTTGCGGATTGACCCGCGGCGGATTACGTGGAAGCGTGCACTCGATATGAATGACCGTGCGCTGCGCCATGTGACGATTGGTCTTGGCGGCCCGGCACAAGGCGTTCCGCGCGAAGATGGATTTGACATTACGGTCGCTTCGGAAATTATGGCAGTGCTGTGTCTCGCCACTTCACGAGCGGATTTGAAAGAGCGCCTCGCGCGCATGGTCATCGGCTACACTTACGACCGCGAACCGGTGACAGTCCGGGACTTGGAAGCGCAGGGAGCGCTCGCACTTTTGTTGAAAGATGCATTCAAGCCGAATCTTGTCCAGACAATCGAAGGGACACCGGCAATCATTCACGGCGGACCGTTCGCGAACATCGCCCATGGCTGTAATTCCCTGATGGCGACTAATACGGCGAGAAGCCTAGCTGATGTCGTCGTAACTGAAGCGGGATTCGGGGCGGATCTTGGCGCAGAGAAATTCATGCATATTAAATCACGAATAGGCGGCTTTCATCCGGATGCGGTCGTCATCGTTGCAACGGTGCGTGCGCTGAAGATGCACGGCGGTGTTGATAAAACAGAACTCAGCGGCGAAGATGCGGATGCCGTGCGACGCGGCATCGTCAACTTGGCGAAACACGTGGAAACCATCCGTCAATTCGGGATTGAGCCGGTCGTCGCATTGAACCGCTTCACGGGTGATAGCGAAGCTGAGCTTGCGCAAGTGATGAACTGGGCAGAAACGGAACGAGTGGCGATTGCGCTGACGGAAGTATGGGGAAAAGGCGGCGCTGGCGGACTTCAATTGGCGGAACTCGTCAAACGCCAACTTGAAAGAGGCGCAGATTTCACTTATTTATACGCAGAGGAAGACTCGGTCGAAGAAAAGCTGCGGACCATCGTGCAGAAAGTTTACGGCGGCGCGGATGTTCAGCTGACGGATAAGGCGCAGAAGCAATTGGCTGAGCTAAAGAAATACGGCTGGGATTCATTGCCAATCTGCATGGCGAAGACCCAGTATTCATTATCGGATCAGCCGAAACTGCTCGGGCGGCCGGAAGGCTTCACGGTGACGATCCGTGAATTGATCCCGAAACTCGGAGCAGGCTTCATCGTCTGTTTAACCGGTGATATTATGACGATGCCAGGACTTCCCAAAACTCCCGCTGCACTCAATATGGACGTCTCAGAAGACGGGCAAGCGCTCGGACTATTCTAATGAAGACGACGGTTCAAATTATGGATTATGTAGAGCGGGAGCAATCGCTCTACATTCAGCTGACTGTCATAGACGGTGAGACCGAAAAACAAGCCATCGGCGAAGTGCGCTTCTTGGGCGACTTGTTGTACGGTGAATTGATCCATGAAAAGAAGTCGCCGCTGACGGAACAGGCGCGCATGGAAACGATTGTTTATTTAAAAGCTCATTTCGGAAGATGATTTCCGGAGTGGGTTTTTTCTTTTTTCATAACTGAATATTCAATTAATAATGGGTGGGTCCGTGTCAAATGTGCTAAGGTAAAAGAAATAGCATAGGATGAATAGTCGATTCAAAAAGGAGCGGTTGTCATGAAACTGCAGTCTGCACGGCGTCAGCAAAAAAACTTGTCGGTGGTAGCCTACACTGGAGGATTCGCACTGGTCCGGGAAATGAGATATTTAAAATCAGAACAAGCGGTGGAAGAAGTGCAATTTATGGACGTCGCAGAACGGGTAGAGACGGATTCGATTGTCGTTAAAGGCCTTGATATCCTGGAGCAGAACTACGATTACGATTTAATCAGCAAAGGGAAGCTATTGGAACGCTATATCAACCGGAATGTGCATGTGCGAAATGCCGAAACCGGGGAGGAAATGGAGATACGTTTGCTCAGTGTAGCGGAATGCATCATCGGCGAACGGACCGATACGAAAGAAATCGTCGTTGATCCTATAGGCGAGTTGATTCTTCCGGCATTGCCCGAAGGCCTGCTATTGAAGCCCGCACTCATATGGAAAATTGAACCTGCCTTACTGGACCAGGAAATCATGGTTTCGTATTTAACGAAAAGCTTGGAATGGCATGCCCATTACACATTGGAGATCAAAGACGAGCAATTCCAATTTGACGGCTGGGTGAAAATCCTTAACCATAGCGGAGCGCATTATGAAAATGCGCAGCTTGCGTTAGTGGCAGGCGTGGTGCACAGGGAAGAAGAAATGCGTAATGGCGATTCACGGATCTTATATTCACGGATGCAAGCTCCGTCAATTGCAACGGAGTCGTTGCCCGAGCGGTTTGTTTACCGGATCGGCCGGCCGGTCACGGTAATGAATGAGCAGCTAAAGCAATTGGCGCTTTTATCGGCTAGGGGCAGTGATTTCAAGCGGACCTATCATATACGTGCTGGCGATACATACGCCAAGGTCGAGCTGGAGTTTCCGAATACTGAAGAAAACGGCCTCGGCATGCCACTGCCGGAAGGGTTGGTGAAGGTGTACGAATCTGGAGATTTCGGTGAAGTATTTTTCACAGGGGAAGATCATATCGACCACACCGCAGTCAGCAAAAATGTACGCGTCGATATCGGCAAAGCACTCGATATCGAAAGCAAAAGCTATGAAAAACTACGCGAAAAGCATGGGGTCCATGAATACATCACTTATGTGTACGAGCTCGAGAACAGGAAAGTGGGCAGCACCCGGGTTTTTGTCAACCATGCCATTTATGAGCGGGTATGGGAGATGGAATCTTCTACTCATGACTATGAACGTCAAAGCAGCTCGGAAGTGGAATTTATCATCCGGGTCCAGCCGGCAACGACCGTTGAATTGGAATTCACCTATAAAGTCGACAAACGTGCTGAAGAACGAGTCTATTAGAAGGAGGAGAGCAATATGGAAGTTGCATCAGTCAATGGGCGTATACACGCCAAAAACCTGGCTAAAAGCATCCTGATTCCGGTCGTCGGCGGATCGATCGTCGGTGCGCTCGCAAACCGAAATACGCGCGAACAATACCGGCGCTTGAAAAGCCCGTCGTTTGCGCCGCCCGGGTGGATCTTTCCTATCGTTTGGACAAGCCTTTATAAAATGATGGGCGTCGCGAAATACCGGGCTGAAGAAAAATCCAAACCGTACGGCAAGGAGCGGGAAGTGCTTGCCCCTTATGAAATCCAGCTCGGCCTCAATTTCTTATGGTCGTTTCTGTTCTTTAAGTGGGAGCTTCGGGGAACGGCGCTCATTGAAATGGCGGTACTCCTCGGTGCGATCACGTGGACGACATATCGGTTTTACCAAGCAGATCACCTGGCTGGCGGTTTGATGATTCCGTATATCGGATGGGTGGCATTTGCGCTCGGATTGAATTATTCGTTCTGGAAGTTGAATAAGTAAGGGGTGAAAGTGACGGACACCTTGGAAATCTCCGGCCATTTCGCCACTTTTGTCCATTTTTTGACCTGTTTTAGAAAAAGTATTTTAAACACTGCAAACTGTGAAAAAATTATGATGCATAGTGAAGCGAAAAAGACTACAATGAATGGTGTTGACAACGTTCGAGGCATGGCCTTTTTTGGGACTGTTGAAAATCAACGCAGTTGAATGGTATCAGGAGGGGAAACCAATGTTAAAAGATGTGTTTATCGGCTTGTCTCAAAACCGTCTCCTTACGGCTGCGGCCAAAAAGTACGGCTTGAAATTGGGCGCTCAGACCGTAGTGGCCGGGACCAATATCGAAGAGACCATTAAAAGTATCCGGGACTTGAATGTGCAAGGAATCAGCGCAACAGTAGATAACCTGGGTGAATTCGTATTTGAGAAAGAATCAGCGCTTGACGCGAAAGAAAACATCATGGAAATGATTGAAAGCATCCATACGCATGGTGTCGACGCTCATATTTCCCTGAAACCGACCCAGCTCGGATTGGATATCGACTATGATTTCTGTTTGGAAAACTTAAAAAACATTGTGGCACTAGCCCATAACTATAATATGCATATCAATATTGACATGGAACATTATGGACACGTTCAGTCTTCGTATGATCTTTTGGATGCGCTGACGAACGAGTATGATAATGTCGGAACCGTCATTCAGGCGTATTTCTTCCGTGCGATGGACGATTTGCAGAAACATAAAGATTTGCGCATGCGCATCGTCAAAGGTGCTTACAAAGAGCCGGCGGAAGTGGCCTACCAGACACGCGAAGAAATCGACGAGAACTTCATCAAGCTCATCGAATATCATTTGCTGAATGGGAAGTTCACATCAATCGCGACTCATGATCATAACATCATCAATCATGTCGAGGCTTTTATAAAAGAGCACGATATTTCCTATGATAAATTTGAATTCCAGATGCTTTATGGCTTCCGCAAAGATCTACAGCGGGAACTTGCCAATAAAGGCTATAATTTCTGCACATACGTGCCGTTCGGTGATGACTGGTATGCATATTTCATGCGCCGTCTCGCAGAGCGCCCGCAAAACTTGAATCTCGTCTTCAAGCAAGTGTTCACGAAAAAGAACAATATCGCCATCGGAGCGCTGGCTGGAGCATTCATCCTCGGCCGCGCAACCAAAAAACGCAAGTAAAGAGAAACTTCAATCAGTGGGGGCTTCATCCCCGCTGATTGTTAGTTGATCCAATCGGACTTTTACGGTTGCTCTCCCACTTGAGAAGTGGGAGTCTAACGGACCGTTAAAGCGGGATAAGCAAAAGGCGTCTCTTTCTAGAGACGTCTTTTCTATTCCAGTTGATAAGGAGTGTAGCCATGTATAAAACAACGATCACGCCACGTGTGTCCGAGACGGATGCGGTTGGGCATATCAACAATACGGTTTTGCCGGTCTGGTTCGAAGCGGGGCGCAACCCGCTCTTCGAATTGTTTACGCCGGACCATGATTTCGCAAACTGGAAAATGGTCATCGTCAAAATGACGCTCGAATTTACCGGGCAGATTTATTTCGGCAAAGATGCCGAAGTACACACTTGGGTAGAGCGCATCGGCAATAGCAGCCTGGAATTATACGAAGAGATTTACCAGGAAGAGCGTTTATGTGCAAAAAACAAAGCGGTTTACGTAAACTTCAATTTAGGCGTCCAACAAGCAGAACCGATTCCAGCGGATATCCGTTCAACGCTTGAAGCACATTTGCGGGATCCGGACGAAAAACGGCAATAAAAGGCCATAGCAGGATTTAAGGGGCACGTCGATTTCTCTCGCAAGCAGTCCAAGCATACCGGCACACTTCATTTAACAACAAAAAAGCTGTTCCAACTGCCAAATCGAGGCGGTCGGGACAGCTTTTTATTGTGCCGGCTGGCTTTTTTCAAGCAGGAAGTCGAGTGTTTTACCGAGTGTCTCCTGGCCGTCATTCGTATCTAAAGCGTACTGGTATTCGTGCTTTAAGTTTTTATCCGTATCCCGGAAAAAGACATCGGTGACATCGACGCCCCTAAAGCGCAAGCTATCAGCGAGCGCGACCGATTGCGGTTCGAGCGGATCGGCATCACCTGCTGAAATGAAAACATCGGGATAATCCGATGTCACGTGCTGGATCGTCGACATTTCGTGGATATTGCCGAATGCCTCGAAGCTTTCCGCGCCGGTATAGGCGTTCAAGAAGAAATCGATGTTCGGGAATCCGGAGTCTCGTACGGTTTGCATATCATATAAGCCACAAAACAATAATGCCCCGCGCAATTGTTCTGAAGAAACAGCAGGGGCCAAATTCATCGTTTCAGCAAGAGCCGGGTTGGATTGAAGTGCAGCAAGCTGGCTGGCGATTTGGGCTCCGGCAGAATCGCCGCCGACAAAAATCCGCTTCATGTCACCGCCGTACTGGGCTGCGCTCTGCTGCAGAAACCTCAGCGCTTCATTGGCCTGAATGACGGGACCTGGATATAATTGTCCAGGTGCCAGCGCGTAGTCGATATTGGCGACTAAATAGCCCTCGTTCGCGAGCACCATGCCATAATCTTGGCGGCTATCTTTGGAGCCACCGATAAAGCCGCCGCCGTGGATCCACAACACGACCGGCAGCGGGCCGGTTGCGTCTTTCGGGTAGTAGAAATCCATGAACGCATTGTCGGATTCATGGTAGCGGATATCTTTCACCACTTCTACTTGCGAAACGACTTCTGCAATATTCGGAGGCGGGCTGTAAATAGCCGACCCGATGATCGGCGAGGCCATTGGAGACTCTTCAATATAGCGGTCTGCAAAGACAAACCCTGCCCAAGCGAGCAATACCACTCCAAGCGCACTGATTATTTTTTTATTGGCCAGGTTTTTGCGGTACATGCTCCAACATCCTTTGTGCGGCGAATATGCCGGGATTTCTAATAAGGTAAGTGCTATCTTATCATGTGGCGGATTTGTCCTCAAAGCATTGACTGTCATGAAACTGCAATGCAACTGTAAGGTACAAAGGGTTCGGGTGCTGATAAAGTGGGTATTTAAATGTGAGGCCTTTTGGCTAGTAAAGATCCTGAGGAGGGTTTCAATGTTTGGGTTAAGTGATTTGGTAGCCTTAATTATTTCTGCATTTATTATTTTGCCAGTCGTTGTATTTATTCGAGAATTAGGCTATTTGATCGTTAGTTTCTTGCTTGGCGTAAAAAATCCACGGTTAACGATCGGCTCAGGCCCGCGGGTCTTTAAGGTCGGCATGTTTGATGTGAGGAAATATTATCATTTATATAGTTGGTTTGCTTACGATGATTTAAAGCGGAAAAGCAAATTTGCGTATATTTTATTATATGTGGGGCCGATATTGGCGAATGTCATCGTTGCAGTGGTGGTCAACGCGATGCTCGCAAACGGATTATTGGATGATTACCGGACATTCTGGGACCGCTTCGTATTTTACGGATTTTATTTTGTCTTGTTTGATGCAATACCGATGAAAACCGCGAACGGCATGCCGAATAACGGCATGATCATCTACGAGATGCTGCGCTATGGCAGACGCACCGATCACAACGAGGAGCCGTTTTTGCCTTCAACGACCCAAGTGGAAGAGCAATACGAAGAAGAAATGGAAAAAGTAGATGAACTGAAAGAACAGCAAAAAGAGATAGTCGAAGAGGAGGGTTCGAGTGATTCGGCGGCGCAGCAGGAAAAGGAACTACGTGAAAAAGCCGATATTGAAAGAAGTAAACGTAAAGATAAGAAAGAGTTGAAAGAAGCAGAAGAACTAACGAAAAAACAGCAGAAGGAATGGAAAGACCAACGGCCGGATTAAGCTGCAGAGCGCAGGAACTGGTTGCCGTGATATGATAAGGATATCAAAAAAAGGGAGAGAACACGTATGGGCGAAAAATCAAAAGGCATTCATCACATTACCGCCATTGTTGGAGCAGCGCAGGAAAACACCGATTTTTATGCAGGTGTGCTCGGTATGCGGCTCGTCAAAAAAACGGTGAACTTTGATGATCTAGGCACCTATCATTTGTATTTCGGCAACGACCAAGGCGCTCCCGGAACAATCATGACCTTCTTTCCTTGGGGCAAAGCATATCAAGGGAAAGTGGGCGATGGGCAGGTAGGGGTCACGGCTTTTGCGGTACCAGAAGGCGCGTTAGGGTTTTGGCGCGACCGGCTGGAAGCGCGAAATGTCCAAGTGGAAGAACTCGAACGTTTCGGTGAACTGTATTTGCGCTTTAAAGATCCTCATGGGCTCCAGATTGAGCTTGTCGAGCGCCGGGACGGGGAAGCAAGTGGCTGGTTTGGCGATGGCATCACGGTCGAAACCGCCATTAAAGGCTTTGCCGGAGCTGTCCTCTTTACCGCAAATGCAATGAAAACGGCGGAATTATTGGAAGAGGTCATCGGTTTCACCCGGACAGAAGAGCACGGGGATTATGTCCGATTTGTCTCTGACAGTGCGATCGGCAATGTGCTGGACGTCAAACAGAGCCGCGTTGGAGCAGGGCAGATGGGTGTGGGAACGGTCCATCATATCGCCTTCCGCGCAGACAATGAGGTCGATCAGCTGGAATGGAAAAACCGCGTGGAAGCTTATGGCTTAGGCGTGACGCCGGTGCAGGACCGGAATTATTTCCGGTCGATTTATTTCCGCGAATACGGCGATCTGCTCTTTGAGATTGCGACCGATCCGCCGGGCTTCGCAATTGATGAGCACCCGACAGCGCTTGGTGAAGAGTTGAAATTACCGCAGCAATACGAGCAATACCGCAAGCGCCTCTTGGCGGAGCTGCCGCCTGTTTTTGCGCGGCCGCTCGAATGAAAAATCAAAAAGCAGTTCAGGCACTAATTGCCTGAACTGCTTTATTTTGCTTTAAGATGATTTGGAAACGGCGCCTTTTACCACAAGCTGTATGTTTTGTGGGCGCTCTGCAAGCCTTCTCATAAAATAACCATACCAATCTTCGCCGAACGGGACGTAAGAAGTGACTTGGTAATCAGCTGAAAGCTTTTTCAACAAGTCGGTGCGGAAGCCGTAGAGCATCTGGAACTCAAAGCGGTCTGATGGGATGGCTTGTTCATTGGCATAAGCAATCGCCGCATCAATAATGTGATGGTCATGTGTAGCGATTGAAGTGAATGCAGGTTGGTCAAGGCGCAGCTTGATTAATTTTAGGAAGTTGGCGTCGATTTCTTCCGTCGATTGCAACGCCACTTCTCCGTGTTCTTGATAGGCCCCTTTAACAAGGCGCAGCCTGACATCTTTCAATGCTTCCAAATCTTTTTCCGAACGGTATAAATATGCTTGGATGACGGTCCCGACGCCGTCAAATTCTTTTTGCAAGGCGTGTAGAATATCGAGTGTCGGCTGCAGCCGATCATAATTCTCCATGTCTAGATTGACAAAAATATCATGTTGATCTGCTTCCTCAACAATTTTCCGGATATTTTCAAAGCAGAACTGTTCATCGATCTCGAGTCCGATCTGCGTTAATTTCACGGATAGATGCGCATCTGCGCCAGCGGCTGAGATGGTCTGAAGAGTTTCGATGATTTCGGATGTTGCTTGTTGTGCTTCTGCACGGTTCGTGACGAATTCGCCGAGCCGGTCGATCGTAGCGGCAATGCCATCGTCATTCAATTGCTGGACGGATGCCATCATATTTGGAATATCGGTCCCTGCGACGACTTTCGCAGCCCCAAGTTGAAAGCCCCATTTTTTTGCACCGCTGTTCAGTAGCCGATTATTGGATAATGCGATGAAAAAACTTCTTGTGATCCCCATTACAAGCCCTCCTGTTGAATAATAAATAGATGACAATCCGCCCGGGCGCATCGGTGAAGCTGTGCAGGAACTGCCTAGCTGAAATCGGCCAACGCCAAAATCTTATCGTAGGATTATTCTACGTGTGGTAGAGCATATCATATAAATGACTGAAAATAAAAACAACTGTTGAAAGCACTTGGACGCCTTATAAAAGCCCCTTCCTCTTTTTGGATAGCCGCAAACATATTATCAAAAAAAGTTTTTCTGATAAACGAAAATAGGGATTTTTTTAGTGGAAAGAAAGACACTTCAGCCGCAAGGAGAGCGAAAAACGTGTAAAATAGAGCGTATGTGAAAAATAGGAAATTGCCGAAAAGGCGGAAGGGGGCGTACAGATGAAGACCATCATGTCCAAAGGTTTCACCTTATCTGTGCTGTTTTATGCCATTCTTCATTTTATCCATTTCTTTGCGGCCAATCCGCTGTCTGAAGCGCTTTTGCCGATTGCTGGTTTTTTCAGTTTAGCGTTTGCTTTTGGTGTGTTGCCGCTGCGCAAACTGCAACTGCAAACTTTTCTTGCCGTTACGGCAATCGGCGTTCTAGTAGCGACGAGTGAAACGTTTGTGCAAGATTTGGCGCTGGCGTTTGTGCAGATGAAAAGCCTGATTGCGCTGTTATTGATCGTTCCGATGATCAGTTGGGTACTTAGGGAAGAGCCTTATATAGAAGAAATCATGAGTTTCGGCCACAAGTGGCTGAACAAAAGCCAGACCTTCTATGTCGGTTTGATGGGGATGACCCAAATCATTTCCCATTTCCTGCTGTTCGGGGTCGTGCCGATGATGTACCGGTTTATCGATTCATTTTTGAAAGACTATAAAGACGAAGCGTGGGAAAATTATAAAGGCACCGCCATTTTGCGTGGCTTTGCGCTGTCGACGATGTGGGTCATCAGCATCCCGAGCTTTATCTTTGCGGTCGTGGCACTCGATGCGACGCTTTGGAAATCGATGCTGCTCGGTCTTGGCACTGCGATTGCAGGAACTTTCTTATCCGTGGCGTTCGCCAGGGTCGAAGAAAAACGCTACGGCAAAGATTTTTCAGCAGTGCTCGCGAATGAAATCGATAAGGCGGTGGCGAATTCTCGCAACCCCGGTAGCTGGAATAAAGATGTCGCTGAGTTTTCCTTTTTGTTCATCTCGCTGTTCGGGACGATTTTTGTCATCCATGAATGGACCGGCCTCGACTTTCTCGTCGTCATTCCGCTCGTCATTCTGGTCTGGACGTTCCTATATTTCCTGTTGAAAAAGCGGACGGGCAGCTACGCAAGGGAAGCTTCATTTTATTACAAAGAAGGTGTAGCGAAACAAGCTCAGCAGTTTAGCATTTTGCTGGCAGCCGGTTTGCTCATTTATGCGCTCAACCAATCGGCAGCCGGCGGCTACGTGATTGGCGCGATGAATTATTTGACCGCGCATGTACCGGTTTTGAATCTGTTGTTTTTGATTCCGTTCATCGTCATCTTTCTGGGCTTTATCGGACTCGGGCCACTGCCGGTCATCGTTCTCGTTACGGGTGTCTTGGAATCCGCAGTGTTGCCGTTTCCGCCAGAGCTTGTCGTACTTGCCGTCACATCGGGCAGTGTCATCTCGATCATTTTGTCGCCGTTTGTTATGCCGGTCATTATTTTGAGCAGCGTCAACGGCCTCAGTGGCATCCGTAACGGCCTGCGTTTTAATTGGAAATTTGCGGTCGCTTTTTATGTAATGACCCAATTGTTCGTTCAAACTTTATTCTTTTTCTCCAGTTAAAAACGCCCAAAGAGCCGGTCAGGTTCTTGGGCGTTTTTCGACTCTTCATTGAAAGCTTGATTAATTTGTCATATAATTTAGAAAATACAGAAAAAAGGGGAGATTGTCGAATGCCAGAGAAAGCTGTCGATACCTTATTGGTCAATCGCTATGTCAATGGAGTGCTCGATCCGGAAAAGGAAATGCTAGGCCCTGTGAAAGACGGTGGGCATATTATCGCGCATACGGCGCCAGGGTGTTGGGGGCCGATGATCACCCCGTGCATACGGGGGGGCCATGAAGTCACACAGCCTGTCTATGTAGAAGGTGCAGAGCCGGGCGATGCGATTGTCATCCGCATCAAGTCGGTAGAAGTGACATCTCTTGCGACCGCGTCCGGCAATGACAAGCCGATCGAGGGGCGCTTTCTCGGCGATCCGTTTGTCGCGGTGAAATGTCCTGGATGCGGCACGATGTATCCCGATACGGTGATCAAAGGCGTCGGCAGCGGCGCCATCCGCTGTGCCAATTGCGGAGCAGATGTGAGCCCGTTCGAATTTACAAATGGCTATACGATGACGTTTAGCGACAAAGGCGATGTCGGAATCACCGTATCGAAACAAGCGGCCGAATCAATCGCACAAGATGGCAGAGCATATATGAAAACGCCGGAGCATTCGGTGCAAAATCCGATCGTCACTTTTGCGCCGCATGATTTGGTCGGGACGATTGCCCGCATGCGCCCATTCCTCGGCCAGCTAGGCACGACGCCTTCCCGTCCGACTCCGGATTCGCATAATGCGGGTGACTTCGGGTCGTTTTTAGTCGGCGCTCCGCATGAATATACTAGTACGCAAGAAGAACTCGAAACGCACCGGACGGACGGGCATATGGACATCAGCCGCGTGCGCGCGGGAGCCGTGCTCCTGTGTCCGGTGAAAGTGGAGGGTGGCGGTGTATATTTAGGGGATATGCATGCGATGCAAGGTGACGGGGAAATTGCCGGTCATACCTCTGATGTTTCTGGAATCAGCCACCTTCAAGTACATGTGCTGAAAGGCTTGGGCAATGCCGGTCCGATCTTGTTCCCGAATGTGGAAGATTTACCGTATACCGCAAAACCGTTTACACAAGCAGAAAAAGCGTCTGCGAAAAAGCTTGCCGAACGCTTCGGGATGGAAAGTTTGGAAGAATCGCTTCCGGTTTCTTTCGTCGGCTCGGGCCCGACCTTGAACGATGCCACAGAAAATGGCTTACAGCGCGCAGCCGACTTGTTCGGTGTCACGGTGCCTGAAATCATGAACCGTGCGACGGTCACCGGATCGATCGAAATCGGCCGCCATCCAGGGGTCATCACAGTGACGTTTTTGGCGCCGGAAAGCTATTTGAAAAAAGCGGGCTTGTACGAATTGGCAAAAGCACAATATGAGTAAACGGATAAATGGGAAAACCCCGCCATTCATCGGCTGAATGGCGGGGTTTTCAAAAAAATGCAGTTAATGCTGCGGCGCGTGGATGTCCCACGATAATTTCAGTGAATCTGCCAAATAATCAGCTGCTTCTATGGCTTCATAATCATCAACTTGAAATTGGGAGTGGTTGGCGGAATAGATGGTTTGGCGCTCTCGGAACAGCTGTTCCATCTCTTCAAGCGTCTTGTCTTTAAGGAGCGGCCGACTATCTGTGAGGATTTGGACGCGCTCTTTCCAGGACTCCCAGGAAATATTGAAATGGAGGACGGTGCAATTCGAAAGGCAAATCGTGCGGTTTTCCTCTTGGAGAAAAGCGCCTCCACCGACGGAAATGACCAATAGCGGCTGGCTGGTGAACGTGTGAATCAATTCCTGCTCTTTTTCCCGGAACGTCTTTTCGCCGTGAATACTGAAAATTTCCGGAATCGGCAAGCCGAACGCTTTTTCGATTTCTTCATCGATGTCGACGAAGTCGCGGTATAACCGGCGCGCCAATAATTTGCCGATTGTCGTTTTACCGGAACCCATAAAGCCAGTGCACACAATGCTCTTTTCGCGGATGGATAAAGGAAATCTCAACACGACCACTCTCTTTCTACTATAAATTAAGTAAGTTTCCACTTCACCACTGTAACGCACTGCATCGGTGAATTGAAGGGGGTAAATAAATTAAAGAAGTTAATTTACGCGAAACGTGCGAAGCATAAAAAAGGAGGAATTGGATGAGCAGTGCATACATATTAAGCGGCTCTTACGCGACTGCAGAACAAGCAGGCATCACACTGTGGGAATTGGAGCTGTCGTCAGGAAAATTAACGGAAAAAGCTGCAATCTCAGGTGTCGAACGCCCTTCATTTCTGGCAGTACATCCAACCGGCAGGAGTTTTGTTGCCGTCAGCGAAACTGGAAATGGCGAAGTGATCGCATACTGGATCAACCCGCAATCAGGCGTCATACAAGAACTGAACAGAAAATCGTCAAATGGCGATCATCCGGCTCATGTGGCGATCGATGAGGACGGGCAATGGGCGCTGACGGTCACTTATTCCGGAGCGACTGTGTCGGTTTATCCGCTCCTTGCTGATGGGTCACTTGGTGAGATGGCGGACGTTAAACGTCATGAAGGCAGCGGAGCGGACGCGGCGCGCCAAGATGCAGCCCATCCGCATTCCATTTTCCAATTGCCGGGAACCAATCGCTTTTTCGTCTCTGACCTCGGCATGGACGCGCTCATCCGCTATCGCCTCGATATGCACACAGGGGTGCTTGAACGAGAAGAGCTGGTGAAGACGGCACCAGGCGCCGGCCCGAGGCATATGGCGTTCCACCCAACTGCTCCTTTTGGTTACGGAGTAAATGAGCTGAACTCCACGGTTTCGGTGTATGCGCTGAAAGATAAACAGCTGCAAGAAGTCCAAACGCTGTCGACTTTGCCGAAAGATTATAACGGCGACAATACCGCCGCCGAAATCGCGGTTTCAAGCGATGGCCGGTTTGTGTACGCCTCAAACCGCGGGCACGATAGCTTGGCGGTTTTCCGGATTGAAGACGGCTCATTGAAAGCGGTAGGACATGCAGATGCCGGTGGAGCAGGGCCGCGCCATTTCACGCTGATCAACAATAGCTCGTGGCTCGTGGTGGCGCACGAAAAATCCGGGACCATCTCGACCAAAAAAATCGATGAAAGGGGAATGCCCGGCGAAACGGCACATACCGTGCAAACGACCGAGCCGGTTTGCGTGCGTCCGCTGAAATACTAAAGGCAGAGCCGAAGCCCTGCCTTGTCACCAATCGATTTGCGTTTTTTCCATCAGCCCAAGTTCTTTCAAAAGGCGGACGGCGGGGCTATCCTGGTTGCTCTCAAATGCTTGTTCCGTACATTCCGAATGGGGCGGGTAATTCAATTCCTGCGCTCGGCCAAGTGTCGATTCTTCCAAAAAATTGGTCGGGTCGGAATCATCAAAGCACGACGGTGCGATGAAGGTTCGGTGCGTATGTTCGAGCACGATCCGGCTTTCCGGAGACGGTTCATTTTCCTGAGGCATAAAAAACCACACAACAGCAGCGCCAAGCAGCAGAACGGCGATGGCAACAAAAAGTGTTTTGCGTTTCATCCTTCTGCCTCCTCTAGGAGAATGCCCGCATCGCGGACAATGTCATCGACCGGCGGGTTCAGACCATCATAATCTTTCATGATGACGCCTTCGTGGTCGATCAAGTAAAACGAAGTGCCGTGGATGACTTGTGATTCATTTTCGGGCTTTTGTGCGATAGTCTTGAAATTCTCCAGCGCAAAATCAGCGATTTGATCTTGCGAATAGCCCGTTAGCAGGTGCCAGCTGGATAAATCGACGCCGTAACTTTCCGCATACGATTTCAATGTTTCCGGGGTATCGACGTTCGGGTCTACAGTGAACGAAATGATTTCGACATCCAGGCCTTGTGCCTTCAGCTCTTCTTGGACGCCTTTCATATTCGCCATCATCGGCAGACAGACGGTCGTGCAATTCGTAAAGACGAAATCAGCTAGCCAGACCTTTCCTTCGAGGTCGCTCGATCCGAAATCTTCATTATTATGGTCAGTAAATGAAAACTCTTCTGTTTCCCAGTTTAATGGATCATCGACGCCTTGCCCGCAAGCGGACAAAAACACGACACCAATCAGCAAGAAGCTCAGTAAATAAGTTTGGGCTCGCAAAAAATTCGCGTCCTTTCTTTAGTAAAGCTAGTCTTACTTTAGCCTATTCCAAACGGCGGGCTGGAACAAGCGGTTTGTTTGAAGAAAGTATGAAGACATTGCGACAGTTAGCCCATTTTGTGGAATTTTTTAGGAGTACCCGGAACCTTAACAAGGATTTTGCATTCCAAATGTAGAATAGAAACAAGACTTAGGTTTTGGAGAAGAGGAGGCGCAACATGGAATTTTTGTTGAGCACGTGGACAGATGAACGATTGCAAGCTTTTCATGAAGGCCGAATGGTGGATGGTTATTTGTATTTCGGCGCACACGCCACAGGAGTGGAAACCACCTTTTCAGTCTGGGCTCCTGATATTGCAGGCATTGACGTTGTCTGTGTGCATCCGAAAACCGAAGAAACTTCCACCTATCCGCTGAAGCAGCATCCGAATGACACGAGCATATGGGGTGTGAGCATCCCCGAAGATTTAACAGGTTGGCTCTATGAATATGCCCTCCGGACTCCACGGGGCGAAGTGCTCTGGAAATCAGACCCTTACGCACAGAAAAGCGAGACGCGTCCATTCACCAAATCGATTGTCTCCGGATTCGGGGAATACCAATGGCCGCTGGAGGTCCTAAAGCGCAAGCAAACTTTGAACGAGCGGCATCTAGAACGCCCGATGGCCATTTACGAAGTCCATATCGGCACATGGAAGCGCAATAAAGACGGTGGATTTTTGACGTATCGCGAGCTGGCGGATAAATTGATTCCGTATGTCCTTTATATGGGCTTCACGCATATTGAGATTTTGCCGATTACGGAGCACCCCCTCGATGAATCGTGGGGCTATCAGACGACTGGTTTTTTTTCGCCGACAGGCCGCTACGGTACTGCTGATGACTTGAGGTATTTCGTCACCGCCTGCACAGAACATGGCATTGGGTTGATCTTGGACTGGGTTCCGGGCCATTTTTGTGTAGACATGCACGGCTTGGCGAGTTTCAATGGCCAAATGCTTTACGAGGAGGCGCGGGAAGAACGCCGCATGAATCCGGACTGGGGAACCTTGAATTTCGATATCAATAAAGGCGAAGTGGTGAGCTTTATACTGTCAAGCGGGCATTATTGGCTGGAAGAATTCAAGTTTGACGGATACCGGATGGACGCGCTCGTCAATTTATTATTCATCCCCAATATAAAAGAACGGCCTCATAATGAAGAAGGGGCTGAATTTCTAAGAACACTGACGAGCAGCTTGAAGCAGCACTATCCGGAGAAATTGTTGATCGCTGAAGATGCTTGGCATTTTCCGAAAGTGACGCATCCGGTCGAAGATGGTGGTGTCGGTTTTGATTACAAATGGAATTTCGGCTGGATGAACGATACGCTCGAATACATGAAAACACCGCCTGAAGAGCGCTCAAAAGCCCACGGCAAAATGAACTTTTCGATGATGTACCAATACGAAGAACGCTATCAAGTGGCTTTTTCACATGATACAGTGGCGGACGGCAGAAAATCCTTATTGAATAAACTGCCGGGAACATTCGAAGAGCGTTTCCGTCAATTGCGCTTGCTGCTTGGATTTTGGATGGCACATCCTGGCAAGAAATTATTGTTCATGGGCCAGGAATACGGCCATTTCGATGAGTGGGAATTCCAACCGGAGCTTGACTGGCAATCGCTTGAAAAGCCTGAGCATAAAGTGATAGCCGTTTTCACGAGAGAGCTGTTAGCATTTTACCGCAATGAACGCGCATTTTTTGAATTGGATGATGAACGCGACGGATTTATGTGGCTTGATGCCGACAATCATGAGCAAAGCGTCGCATCCTTTATCCGCAGGGGGTTTTTGCCGGAAGATGAATGCATTGTGCTGTGTAATTTCTCTAGCCGGCATTATGAACGCTTCCAAGTGGGTGCGCCCCGTAAAGGCCTCTATGAAGAAATATTTTCCACCAATTTAACGCAGTTTGACGGCACTGCACCGCATTTGCAGCAAGCGGCAGAATCGCTTGATGTACCATGCGACAATCAGCATTTCTCATTAGAGCTTGATTTACCGCCGTTCACGATGAGCATCTGGAAAAAAAGAAAAGATGGGAGTGACGCGTTGTGAATGAAAAAATAGTCGCTATGCTTCTCGCCGGTGGCCAAGGAAGCCGCCTCAAATCATTGACCTATGATATCGCAAAGCCCGCCATTCCATACGGCGGAAAATACCGGATCATCGATTTTCCACTGTCGAATTGCACCAATTCGGGCATCAGCACGGTCGGTGTGCTGACGCAGTATCAGCCGCACGCGCTTCACCGCTATATCGGGCTCGGAACGCCTTGGGATTTGGATCGCCACCAGGGCGGGGTGACGATGTTGCCGCCTTATGCTGAAATCGATGGTATCAAATGGTACGCCGGAACAGCCAGTGCCATTTACCAAAATATCAGTTTTCTGCAAAGCTGCGAACCGGATTACGTGCTGATTTTATCGGGTGACCATATTTACAAAATGGATTACGAAAAGCTTGTGGAATACCATAAAGAAAAACAGGCTGACGTCACGATCTCCGTGCTAGAAGTGCCGTGGGAGGATGCGAGCCGTTTCGGCCTCATCGATACGGATGAACAAATGAATGTTACCGAATTCATCGAAAAGCCCGAAAACCCGAAAAGCAATCTCGCATCGATGGGCGTCTACGTATTCGACTGGGAAATACTGGAGCAGTACTTGGAAGAAGACAATGCTATCGAAGAATCGTCCCATGATTTCGGCAAAGACATTTTACCGAAAATGCTGGCAGACCATAAAAAGATGGTGGCGTATCCATTCAAAGGTTATTGGAAAGATGTAGGGACAGTGGATAGTTTATGGGAAGCGAATATGGATTTGCTCGACCCGACAGCTGGCCTTGTGCTTCACGATTCCGCTTGGCGCATCTATTCTTCAAACCCGCAACTCCCGCCGCAAGTCATCACCGAAACCGGAAAAGTGCAGGGGTCGATGGTCAATGAGGGCTGTGTCATTAGTGGAACGGTCAAACACTCGGTTATTTTCCAAAACGTTATGATCGAGAGAGGTGCGGTCGTCGAAGACAGCGTCGTTATGAGCGGGACACATGTCGGGCAAGACGCCCATTTAAAGCGCGTCATCGTCCCACCGGGCGTTGATGTGCCGGAAGGATACCGGCTCATTAACCCGGCAGAAGGCATTACGCTTTTAACGCAAGATCTCATTGATTCATGGAAGGGGAGTGGACAGCAATGAATTTGATGGCCGCAGTAGACGCTTCTGTAAAAGTCGCCGGGCTCCAAGATTTGACGCTTCATCGATCGGTCTCATCGATTCCATTTGCGGGGCGGTACCGGCTGATCGATTTCCCGCTATCGAATATCGTTAACTCGGATATTAATTCAGTCGGTGTTTTTGCTTCCGCTCCATTTGCCTCGTTGATCGACCATATCGGAGTGGGAAAAAGCTGGGATTTGGATCGCCGCAAAGAGGGATTGTTCTTTTTACCGACTACCCATAAAAACGGTGGCATCGCAACGGTAGGCTCGTTTCATGATTTTGAAGAGCATATCCAGTTTTTTGAAAAAAGCCGCCAAACCCATGTTGTCGTGACGAGCAGCTTTGTCGTTGGACAGCTGGATTATAAGGAAATGCTCGCCCATCACTTGGCCTCTGGGGAAGATATTACCGAAGCGGTCGGGGCAACGGGATCATTGAAATCGTATATTCTATCGCGTGAGCTGATATTGGAATTGATTCGCTCGCACAGGGAAAGGCGCATTCTCAGTGTCGAAGACTTAGTGAATTTGAAAAAAGCGCCATATACGTATGGTGTGTACGAATACAAAGGCTATTTCGCTATTATCGATTCCGTGCAACAATACTTTAAAGAGTCGATCGGCTTATTAGATGAGAACAACCGGCGCCTGTTGTTTTTGCCGCAAGCCCCGATTTATACAAAAGTAAAAGATGAACCGCCTACCCTTTACATTGAAGGATCGCATGTATCGATGGCGATGATCGCCAACGGCAGCACAATCATAGGAAATGTCAAAAACAGCATCATCAGCAGGGCGGTGACGGTCGGAAAAAATGCAAGTCTGGAAAAATGCATCATCATGCAGAAATGTACCATTGAAGAAGATTGTGAGCTCGCCTATGTCATTGCCGATAAAGATGTTCACATCGAAAAAGGCGTGAAGTTAACCGGCACGGCCGTACAGCCGATCGTCCTCAGAAAAGGTGAACGGGTAACGAAGGAGGATTCTCAATGAAAATTGTGATGGCCGCTGCGGAATGTGCCCCTTTTGCAAAAGCAGGAGGCTTGGCTGATGTCATCGGGGCATTGCCGCGGGAGTTGACCCGTCTCGGCCACGAGGTGCGGGTCATCCTTCCGAAATATAGTTTGATTCAAGAGTGCTACCAGCAGCACTTCACATTAAAAGAACAGAATTCTTTTTCTTTTAAAGGTGAACAGCATTACGCCGTGTATGAATACGAAGCGCACGGGGTTCGGTTCTTGTTTTTGGAAAATGATGCGTACTTTGAGCGTGACAGCATTTACGGGCCGGACGATGCCGAGCGCTATGCTTTTTTTAGCCGCGCGGTGCTTGATTTCTTGTCGCGCCCGGAAAATCGGCCGGACGTGCTTCACGTCCACGATTGGCATACGGCTGTTTTGCCGTTTTTATTAAAAGAAGATCCGCAGTATCACGAACTGGGAATCCATGTGAAAACGGTGCTGACCATCCATAACCTCCAGTTTCAAGGCAGTTTTCCAAAAGAAGTGTTTTTGGAACAGTACGGTATGGATGAAAGCTTTTATGAAGAGGGACACGTCGAATGGCGCGGCCAGTTTAATTCCTTGAAGACGGGTATTCTGTATGCCGACAAATTGACGACGGTCAGCCCGAGTTACCGCGATGAAATTTTGACGGAAAACTACGGCGAAAAGCTGGAAGGCTTGCTGGTTGAGCGACAATCCGATTTGCTCGGCATCTTGAATGGTATCGATGCCGATACGTATAACCCCGAAACCGACGAACTTATCGCACAAACATACAGCGCTGGCAACCTGGCGGGGAAACGAACGAATAAGAGTGTCATCCAAAAGCGTTGCGGGCTTCCGGAACAGCCGGATGTTCCGCTGCTGGTGATGGTTTCGCGCCTCTCCGGGCAAAAGGGGATCGATGTGTTGGAGCAAGTGTTGCCGGAGTTTTTGGAAGGCGACATGCAGTTTGTGCTGCTCGGTTCAGGGGAAGTGAAGTATGAAGAGTTTTTCCAACGTTTGGAAGTGGATTATGCCGGGAAAGTGTCCGTCCATCTCGGGTTTGATGAAGCATTTGCCCATCAATTGTATGCAGGAGCGGATATTTTCCTTATGCCGTCCCACTTCGAACCGTGCGGATTGAGCCAGTTGATTTCGATGCGCTATGGCACGATCCCGGTCGCGAACCGGACTGGCGGATTGAGTGATACGGTAGACGAATATGATGAAACGGCGCACAGCGGGACAGGCTTTTTGAGTGACTTCAAAAGAGGCGTTCAGTTTGAGGAGGCGCTTTCCCGCGGCCTGTCCTTCTACTACCTGCAGGAGCACTGGAGCGCGCTTGTCCAAAACGGCATGGCAAAAGATTTCTCCTGGTTCCGATCGGCACGTGAGTACGAGAAATTATATACAAGCTTATGAAGGGTGTGTTGGAAATGTTTTCCTCCAAGGAACAATTCAAGGAAGAATTCAACAATCAACTGGCGATGGAAGATGGGGATAAAACAGAGAGCACAGCCTATAAAATAGTTGGTAATATTCTTCGCGAGCAAGTGATGCATGATTGGGAAATTCAGCAAGCCGCCCATCAGCAAAGTGGCGATAAGCAATTGTATTATTTATCGATTGAGTTTTTGCTCGGCCGTTTACTCGGCCAAAATCTGCTCAACCTCGGCTTTTATGAAATGGTAGAAGAAGCGCTTGGAGAACTCGGCTTTAAACTGTCTGAACTTGAAGAGCTGGAACAGGAACCGGGTCTTGGAAACGGCGGCCTTGGCAGGCTAGCGGCATGTTTCCTGGATTCCTTGGCGTCGATCGGTTTGCCGGGACATGGCTGTGGCATCCGTTACCATGGCGGCCTTTTCACGCAGCACTTTATCAAAGGTTTCCAAGTAGAATTGCCGACTGACTGGATCAAAGAAGGGCAAGGGATTGAAGTGAGGCGTGAAGACCTCGCGCTCGATATCCCATTTTATGGGGAAGTGAGTATGAACGTTGAACCGGAAGGTGTGCGGACAGTCCATGAAAATGCCGTATGGGTTAAAGCGGTGCCATACGATATGCCGATTGTCGGCGCACAGGGGGGCACCATCAATACGCTGCGCCTTTGGCAAGCGGAAA
Organism: Planococcus sp. ISL-109; assembly: GCF_018613655.1. Lineage (GTDB taxonomy): Bacteria > Bacillota > Bacilli > Bacillales_A > Planococcaceae > Planococcus. The sequence goes on along the minus strand of NZ_JAGGPW010000003.1, from coordinate 127,411 downwards.
CATCAGAACGGGCGCTGCCGTATGGCCTTGGCTATTTAGTGCATGAACTTGAAACTGCCAAAATTTCCGATCGTCTTTACCCTGACGATGCGCTCGATTCCGGGAAATTACTGCGTTTGAAACAGCAGTATTTCCTATGCAGCGCTTCGATTCGGACGATTCTTGCGACGCGCAATTTTGATATTGAGGAGTTGCCGGAGAAAGTGGCGATTCAAATCAACGACACCCACCCTGCACTATCGGTGCCGGAACTGATGCGGGCGCTGATGGATGATTATGGGCTCGACTGGGACAAGGCATGGGATTTGACGACACGGACCATTTCCTACACGAACCATACCATCTTGGAAGAAGCGATGGAAAAATGGGAGAGCCATCTTTTAAGCCAATTGCTGCCGCGCGTTTACCTGATTATCGAGGAAATTGACCGGCGCTTCAAGGCAGAGTGGGCACCGAAAAATCTCGATGAGCATACCGCACACAAACTGTCGATTATTGATGGTGGCGTCGTGAAGATGGCCGTGCTAGCGGTAGTGGGCAGCTATAAAGTAAACGGCGTAGCAAAATTGCATACGGAGATTCTGAAAAAGCGCGAAATGAAAGAACTGAATGAGTATTTCCCTGGAAAATTCCATAACAAAACAAATGGCATTACGCATCGGCGTTGGCTGCTCGGGGCAAATCCGGAATTGTCGTCGCTCATTACCGAGAATATCGGTAATGAATGGATCCGCGAACCCGAACAATTGAAAGACCTCGCTTACTTGTCGGACAGCCGGCCGTTTCTAGAAGCGTTCCAGGCAATCAAGCGTTTGAAAAAAGACCAGTTGATCCACCACCTCGAACGAGAGCACAATGTCATCGTTGACCCCGATTCGATTTTTGATATCCATATCAAGCGAATTCACGGCTATAAGCGCCAATTGATGAACATCCTGCACGTCCAGCAATTATACAAACGCATAAAAAGCGATGCGAACTACCGGCCTTACCCTCGGACCTTCCTGTTCGGCGGAAAAGCGGCACCGAGCTATCATTTTGCGAAACAAGTGATTAAATTGATCAATACGGTCGCTGCGCGCGTCAATAATGACCCGGTCGCAAGACGCCATTTGCATATTGTTTTCGTCGAAAACTATAACGTCGGCCATGCAGAATTCATGATCCCTTCGGCGGACATCAGCGAACAGATTTCCACAGCTTCAAAAGAAGCGTCCGGGACGGGCAATATGAAATTCATGATGAACGGTGCACTGACGCTCGGCACCTATGACGGGGCAAATGTAGAGATTTTCGATGCGGTCGGCGAGGAAAACGCCTTCGTTTTCGGCATGAGTTCTGACGAAATCATGCGCTTTGAACACGATGGGACATATAATCCGATGGATATTATTGAACACGACCCGTGCATCCGGGAAGCGCTAGAAGAACTCGCGCGCGGGGAGTGGTCGGATGGTCCGTATAATTCCGACTTTATCCTCCGGCAATTGACCGGGGAGAGAGATCCGTATTTCGTTTTGAAAGATTTGGCGGATTATGCGCGGACGCACGACCGCGTGATGGATGCCTATAGCCGTCCGGTGGAATGGGCCGGCATGTGTGTGAAAAATATCGCCGCTTCCGGTGTGTTTTCAAGCGACCGGACAATCCGGCAGTATTCCGAAGAGGTTTGGGGATTATCGAAAGTTCCGACCAACTAAAATCGGCAGGAGGAAAAGAGATGGCTCAAGAAAACTTTGATAACACCGATTTGCCCGAATATAAAGCGAGCGGCGCATTGGAAGGGAAAGTAGCAATCGTCACAGGAGCGAGCAGCGGCATAGGCCAAGCCGTCGCCGTCGCTTATGCAAAAGAAGGCGCCCGTGTCGTCATCGGCTATTTAGGTGATGATGAAGGAGCTGGGAAAACGCTGCGCCTGATCCGTGAATACGGGGGAGAAGGGCGCGCTCTTAGCGGAGATCTCGGCAAATCGGAAAACTGCGATGAGCTCGTGCGATTTACGCTTGATGAGTTCGGCGCATTGGATATCGTTGTCAATAATGCGGGCTATCAATATCCACAAACCTCGCCGCTTGATATTAGTGACGAGCAATTGCTCAAAACTTTTGAAATTAAGGCATTTGCGATGTTTTATTTAGTGCGTGCGGCTTTGCCGCATTTGAAAAAAGGTTCACGCATCATCAATACGGCATCGATCAATGCCTACCGCGGACATTCAGATCTGATCGACTACTCGGGGGCGAATGGGGCGATGGTCGCCATGACCCGTTCGCTAGCCCGCCGTCTCGTGCGGGAAGAGATCGCTGTAAACGGCATCGCACCCGGCCCGATCTGGACACCGCTCATTCCGAAAACCTTCGGGGGTCTGAACCCGAACGTTGGGGACGATTTCGGCGAAGATGTGCCTGCTGGACGGCCAGGACAGCCGTATGAACTTGTGAAAGCCTACGTGTTCTTAGCGGATCCGCAAAATTCCTATATGACCGGACAGTTTTTGCATATGAATGGCGGCGACTATATGTCGACATAAAGCGCGGGGCAACCCGTGCTTTTTATGTGGAATTATCGCGTCTTTCACTCCCTATGGTAAAATTCCGGTAAGAGGTGGAAATCATGAAAAAGATAATGTGGCTTACTGCCTGGCTCGTGATGTTCCTGGCCGGCTGTATGCCGCTAGGTGAAAACGCAGAACGGCCAGCGACAGGGGCGGCGCAGCCCGAAATAGCACAGCCGGAAACAACGACGACAACAACGCAAGAGGAAGAAGTGGGAGGGCTCACCGTCCATTACATCGATGTCGGCCAAGGCTCTGCAGCATATTTGGAATGGGACGGCTATTCAATGCTCATTGATGCGGGCAATTGGAATACGGCTGATGCACTCGCGTATTTGGATGGGCTGGAAGTGGAGAACATCGATATTGCTGTCGGGACCCATCCGGATGCCGACCATATCGGACAGCTGGCACGCGTCATCGAAACCTATGAAGTGGGGGAAGTGTGGATGTCAGGCAACAGCAGTTCATCCAATACATTCATCCGCACTTTGGAAGCGATCGATGAAGCAGGAATTTCGTACGTGGAACCTCGCCGCGGGGACGTCTATGATGTCGAAGCGCTGGAAATCGAAGTGCTTCATCCCGAGCAGTTGAGCGGCGATTCGAATAGGGATTCTTTGTCGTTCCGCATCAGCTACGGAGAAACGGCGTTTATCTTTACAGGTGATGCCGATATTCAGGCAGAGCAGGAAATGATCGATAGCGGATTGGAGCTTGAAGCGGATGTTTTATTGATGGGGCATCATGGATCGAATACGTCTACAGGCCAAGCGTTTTTGCAGGCCGTCCAGTCTGACGTGGCGATTTACAGCGCCGGAGAAGGAAACGCTTATGGCCATCCGTATGCCGAAGTGCTGGCAGCCGCTGAAAATGCAGGAGCGGCAGTTTATGGCACCGATGTTAATGGCACCATCATCGTCGAAACCGACGGCCAAGAATACACTGTTGAAACAACAAGGGAAGGCGTCGCCAAAGAAGGCAGCAACCGCTGCATCGATATCAACAAAGCGTCTTCTGCAGAACTTGCCGAACTGACGGGCATCGGCGAGGCGTTGGCGGAAGTAATCATCAAAGAGCGGCCATTTGAAACGCTCGATGATTTGACGCGCGTCAGTGGCATCGGCCAAGGAAAATTGGACGGGTTAAAAGAACAAGGACTAGCTTGTGTGGGGGAGTGAGCAGATGAAAGGTGTATTGGATCGTTTTGAAGACGGCGGTGTGGCCGTTATCATCGCAGAAGAAGCCGGCCGCGAATTTCATGTGCCGCTCCGCTATTTGCCGGAAGGCAGTAAACGTGGCATGTGGTTCAGACTGACCGTAGAGCAAGGGCGTGTCGTGGATGTCGAAGCAGATGTGCATGAAAGCAAGGTGCACGCTGAAAAAGCCGAAGGGCTGATGGAGCGGCTGCGGAATGAAAAATCAGAAAGCCGGTTCAAGCGGCGCTGAAATAAAAGCGTGTGGAGATTTTTCTCCACACGCTTTTTAATAGTGTTCAGCTTTTGGGTTGCAAGGGGATCTCGGTAAGTTCCACGTGGTAATCGGCCACTTCATTGCCTTTGTAGAGGTTTGTCGTATCGGTGAAGTAATTGGAAATAGAGGCGTCAAACGCCAGGTTTCCATGTGGAATGCGGACATGGAAGTTCATTTCATACAGCAAGACGGCAATATCATGATACGCATCACTCGTTACTTTAAAATCACAGACGACATGTCTTCGGCCGTCTTGTAGTGTGTGGACATCGAGTTTGACCGTTTCGATTGCATGTCCGTTCAGTTGGATGGTTTCGCTCATACTCTATTCCTCCGTTTCTTTTAGTGAAAAGTTGGCGATGGCGCGCGAGGCAAGTCTGGCTTTGACCATATCGCCCATCGGCGGGTTGTAAAGTCCGGCGCGGACATTCAAATAATAGCGGTGCATCGGATTGGACTCGGACAATGCGCGGGAACCGACGATCTTCATGACATCGAGAGCTTCCTGCATAGCGAATTTATCTTCCGCCTGCTCGTAGCGTTCGGCCGTGCCATAGAGCAGCTGCCTGGCGGTCGTCAGTTCCAGTTCCATGACGCCGATGATCTGTTGGATTGCGGGAGTGCTGGTAATGGGAATCCTGACGTTGGTCAGCCGCAGCGTCTGGCTCGCTGTTCCTTTCATCGCCAGCATATCCCATGTTTCTTCAATGGTGACGCCGTCCGCTTTCGCTGGAATGATGACCTGATCCTCGTCGTCGGTTGCTGTAACGAAAAAATAATCGAGTGCCGGAGCCGCCGACACATAGGTTTTTTCGCCGTTTACCACCAGTTCGTTTCCGTTAAAAGCGGCGCGTGTTCTCGGCATAGCGGACTGCCGGCATTTTTTGGGTTGCCGCTGTATTGACGAGTGCCCCGTTTACCAGTTCGGGTAATAGCCAGTCGGCCGCTTCCTTTTTCCAGTGGCCGCTCTCTGTGTATTCCAACAGGATGCCGGCGTGCCATCCAATCGAAAGCGCCGTCTCGAGGGAGCTTTGCGCGATCGCTTCCTGGGCGAGGACATAGCTGTAGAGGCTGAAGCCTTGGCCACCGAATTTTTTCGGCAAGGTGATGAGTGGGTAATGGATGTCTTTCAGTGCATCGAAGTTGGCGAAGGGAAAAGCGCCATCAGCACCGAGCTAAGCTTCCCGGGCTGAAAAATCTGGACCCAGCCGATGGATTTGGCTGAGCAATTGTTTTTGCTCATAGGTTTTGGCGAATGAATTCATCTTCCGGCCCCTTTCCGAAAATCGATACAATAACGGTACCATTAAAAAAACACCGAAGCACGGTTAAGTGCTTTGGTGTCTGATTTTCTCTGCGCGTGTTGCTTGTCTTTTTGGTCTCTTAATATCGGCATAGATCAATGCTCCGACGAGGAAGAGGCCTAAATAGCCGACGATCGGGTAGAACAGGCTGACGAGTTTCGTGAAGCCGACGAAGCTTAATACATAAGCGACAACACCGACAACAATGACGAAAATGCGGAATTTCGGTGTCCCCATCGGCACGAAACGTGCGGAGAAGGAGAACAGCATGCTGACGCCGGTGTTGTAGATCATGCCGAACAAAATGACCGACATGAAAATACCGAGTGCAGGCGATAGGTCATTGGCGATTTGGAGCATCGGCATTTCTGCAGAGCCGACCACATCGACTTTCGAAAAAATCGCCAAGTGGCTCAAGATGATTAAAACCCCGAGGCCGAGACCGCCGAAAAAGCCGCCGCGTGCTGCGATTTTTTCATCTTTTTCTGTACCGCCCATGACGATGGCCATCGAAGCGCCGACCGCGATGTTGAACGATACATAGTTGATGGCCGAGAGCCACCAGTTTTGTACAGCTGAAGATTGTTCGTTGGCGACGGATTCAAGCGCTGTAAACGAGCCGTCCATCGTCACTAAACTATAAGCAGCAAGGCCGACAACTGCGAGAACCAAAAATGGTGTGATGCTGCCGATGATGTTGATGACTTTTTTGACGTTCAGCATGATTGTCAGGGTAATCAAGACAACCATGACCGTGCTGCCGAGAGCAGCAGACAACCCGAATTGTTGGGAGAAGATCGAACCGGCGCCGGCAATCATGACGACCCCTACACCGAACAAAGTTAAAATGATGATGTAATCGACAATCGTCCCGATCAAACGGCCGCTGATGCCAAAAATCGCTTCCTTATGGGAAGTGGTGCGCATGCGGCTGCCTAGGCGCGTCAAGCTCATGCCGAGATATGCAAAAAGCGCAGTGGCGATGACGGCTGCCACAGTTCCCATATAACCGAAACTAGTGAAATACTGCAGAATTTCCTGCCCGGAAGCGAAACCGGCACCGACAATGATCCCTATGAAGGCGCTTCCCATTTTGATACTTTTAAACATCTTGCTCCCCCTCGTTTAGCGTGCTAGTTTACAAGTTTGAAAATTAACCTTTTTCAAATATAGCAAAAATGAACCGTTTTCACAAACGGATTCCGAAAAAAGAGTATTTTACTAGGGTGGCTAAAAGTATGGTTATTCATAATAGTGTTTCTAGTATAACGATTCATCGTAAGCTCGGAGGAAAAATACCCATAAAAAAACTCTGCGGAATGTTATCCGCAGAGTTTTTTTATTCATTAAGAGTGGTCTTTGTTGGCAACGATGACCAATTTGCCTGTGTCGAGCACTTCTTCGTATTCGTCTGCTTCTTGTTTCGTCAATCCGGCAGCTTCAAGTTTAGCGCGCAATTCATCGCCGCGGGAAGAAGTCATGTTTTTCATGCTGTTCAAGAATCCTTGCTCTTTCATGCCGACAGCTTCTGTGTCGAGTGCTTTCGTGATGTCTTTCGTGCGTTTTGGGTCATGAGCGAAAATGTAGATATCGTCATGTGTAAATCCTTGCGTTTCAAGCTTTTCAATTTCTGCTTTTGCTTGCACTGCGTTTTCAACTGATAGTTTAATTACCAAAACGAATCCCTCCAATATTTTCTTTTCCCTTCATATATACCACGTACAGAAACTCTTAAACAAGCAGCTGTGGACTGAAATGATATACTGAGGAAAAACTAGAGGAGTGGATTAATGTGAACATTACGCCAATCGGCATTTGGGGCGGCTACCCGAACAAAAATGAAGCGACTTGCGCGTATTTGATCGAACAGGACGATTTCCGCTGCTTGCTCGACTGCGGCAGCGGGGTAGTCGCTGCAGTGCAGAATTACACCGAATTGAAAGACATCGATGCGGTCATCATCAGTCATTACCATCCCGATCACGTGGCCGATATCGGCGTTTTGCAGCATGCAGCTATGGTCGGGATGCAATTGAAGGAATGGGAGGTGCCGCTGCCGATCTATGCGCACGATAAAGACGCACAAGGATTTGCGGCGCTTTCCTATAAAGGGGTGACCGAAGGCAGGGCGATTCAGGTTGATGATACGCTCCAACTTGGCCCGTTCGAAGTGACATTTTGCGAGACGGATCATCCGGCTTATTGCCTGGCGATGAGATTTACAGATGGCAAGAGCACAGCGGTCTTTACGGCGGATACCGCGTGGAAAGAAGAACTGGTCGCCTTTTCCGAAGGTGCGGATCTACTCGTTTCGGAGTCTAATCTATACGAGAAATATCTCGGCATCATTCAAGGGCATATGAGTGGCAGCCAGGCAGGCCAACTTGCCACGCAAGCTTCAGCGAAACAGCTTGTATTGACCCATCTGCCCCAATACGGCGAATTGTCCGAGATTCTGGCACAAGCGCAGAAAAATTACAGCGGTGACGTAGCGTTTGCTGAAATCGGCAAAGTCTACAAATTGTAAGGAATGCAGATAGTTTGAATTTGAAGGAATTCCCTCTTATCCTTAAAGCATCCGATCGGATGAAAGGAAGTTGACACATGACACAACAAGCACAAGGGCTAACGGTTTCTGTGCTGGACCTCGTTCCGGTACGCCAAGGCCATACAGTACATCAGGCATTTGAAGATATGAAGCAGCTTGCACAGCATGCTGAACAGCTCGGCTATAAACGGTTCTGGCTGTCTGAGCATCACAACACGCCGACGCTCGCGAGTTCTGCGACGTCCATCCTCATCTCAAAAGTACTCGAAGCGACGGATACGATCGAAGTCGGCTCCGGCGGCATCATGCTGCCGAACCATACGCCGCTCGTGGTGGCCGAACAATTCGGAACGCTTGAGACGATGCATCCGGGACGGGTGAACCTCGGACTTGGCCGTGCGCCAGGGACCGATATGCAAACAGCCCGTGCGCTGCGCCGGACGACTCAGGAAACCGCGTTCCAGTTTCCGGAAGACATCGAAGAACTGCAGCGCTATTTAGGCCCGATTGAAGAACAGCACGCAGTCAAAGCGCATCCGGGTGTCGGAACGGAAGTGCCGCTGTTTATTCTCGGTTCGAGTACGTCAAGTGCGGTGCTCGCGGCGAAGCTAGGCTTGCCTTATGCTTTTGCCGCCCACTTCGCTCCGCAGCAGCTCGAATCGGCGCTTGCCATTTACCGGAGCCGTTTTGAACCTTCGGAAAAATGGGCGGAGCCGTATATTATCGCCTGCGTCAATGTCGTCGCGGCAGAGAGTGCGGAAGAAGCGGAACAGCTTGCGACGTCCGGCGAGCAGTTTTATTTGAATGTCGTCCGTGGTACGAAAAACCCTTTGATGCCGCCTGTGGATACGATGGATGGCCGCTGGAGCCATGCGGAAGAAGCGATGGTCAACTCGATGGCTCGCTATACGTTCAAAGGCGATATGGAACAATTGAGCGAGGAAATCAGCCGCTTTGCAGGCCGTTTGCAAATCGATGAATTGATGGCCGTATCGTATATATACGATCAGGACAAGCGCAAACGCTCGTATGAAATCCTCAAAGAAGCAGCGTCGAATGCCATCCGATTGCCATGAAATGTTCACCAGAAAGACCGTAACTGCTGATGAGTTTCATGTATAATACTATGGAAACTTGAAGTTTAAAGGTGGTAAAAATTTTATGGAATTTCTCTATTTTCCTGACGATAAATCCGAATACATTCCGGGAATCATCTCGATTATCATCATTTTTATCTTGTCGATCCTCATTGTTTGGCTGTTGATGAAAGCTTCCCGCAAGCAAGTGGACAGCTTGAATGACCAAGGCTACCCGATGGTCTATGACCGCGGTGAGACACGGAAAAAGTCCGACCAGCAAGCACCGACGCAAAAACCGAATACACCAGAAGAGCCGATTGAACCAAACGGCACGCCAACGAAAAAGCCCTGATGCTTCAGGGCTTTTTCTAGTGCTGGTTCATGTATAATGGGGAAATAATTTAAATGAAAAGGGATGCACTTATGACTAAAAGTTTAGCAGGCGGCGTACAGTGGGCGATTTTTTTGATTGCTTCCTCGATTGCTGCCCCCGTTGCCATCGCAAATATTTTCGGCATGGATACAGCCGATACAGCGCTGTTTTTGCAGCGTACGATTTTCGTCCTCGGAATCGCCTGCCTGATTCAGGCATTGATCGGCCATCGCTTGCCGATCAATGAAGGCCCGGCTGGTCTTTGGTGGGGGATTTTCATCGTTTACGCCGGACTTGTCGGCGTTTTGTATTCGACTGCTGCAGAATCTTTGCAAGTGTTGCAAAGCGGTTTGTTCTACAGCGGCATTTTATTTATCCTTTTCGCGGTGACGGGCCTTGTCGACAAACTCAAACGATTTTTCACGCCGACCGTCACTTTTGTCTATTTGCTGCTGCTCGTTTTGCAGATCAGTGAATCGATCATGAAAGGCTTGTTCGGCATCGTGTCTGAAGGGGACCTACTCGATGGGCCTGTGCTGTTGGCAGCGATCGCTGTCATCCTGATGACTTTTTATTTCATGGTACACCGCTCGCCGTTCGTCAGCCGTTATTCAGTGCTGCTGTCCATCGCTTTTGGCTGGCTGCTGTTTTGGCTCATCGGCAAAGCGCCAAGCATCCCGAAAACTGAAGGGGCATGGCTGGCGTTCCCGGAGATGCTCGTCTTCGGTCCGCTCATCTTTGATGGGGGGATGCTTGTTACGGCGCTATTTTTGACTGTGCTGCTGATCGCCAATATGATGGCTTCCGTGCGGGTCATGGAAAGCTTGTTGAAAAACGCATTTTCAATCCAGACAGAAGACCGGATGAAGCAGGCGTCGGTGGCTTCAGGATTTAACCATCTGCTTGCAGGATTGTTTTCTTCTGTTGGCCCTGTACCGATTTCCGGCGCTGCTGGATTTGTCAGCGCGACACGGACGACGGGTCTGCGGCCGTTTATCGTCGGGGGTATCATCGTCGCGTTCGTCAGCTTGTTTCCTCAGCTGATGGCGGTGCTCGCTGCATTGCCGGCGCCGGTCGCATACGCCGTCATTTTTGCGATTTTCTCCAAAATGGTGGAAATGGCCTTCAACGAACTGGAAACGGAAGAAAACCGCAGACGTTCGTATAAAGTTGCGGCATTCGGTTTGATGACGGGCGTCGGTTTGATGTTCATCCCATCCGACAGCATGGCTGAACTGCCATCAGCGGTCGCGGCGATTCTGTCCAATGGATTGATCTCAGGTACGGTAATCGCGATCTTTATCGAACAAATGCTAATCCACTTTACGCGTTCAACTTAAAACAGGCGGTAAAAGGAGTGTTCCTTTTACCGCCTGTTTTTGTTTATTCCTGATTTTCGATTTCTTCGGTCAAGCGCTCGAGTTCATCGATCAATTCGCCGATATAGGCGATCGTATCGCGGAGCGGCTGTTCGGTCGTAATGTCGACGCCGGCCATTTTGGACAATTCAACGGGCGTTTTCGTACCGCCTGCATTTAAGACTTGGATCCATTCATCGACTGCCGGCTGGCCTTCTGCCAAGATGCGTTTGGACACTTGAGTGGAAATGGTCAAGCCTGCACTGTACGTATACGGGTAAAGCCCCATATAGTAATGCGGCTGGCGCATCCACGTCAATTCCGCGCCTTCGGTAATTTCCACATCGTCTCCCCAGAACTCTTCGAGTACGCCGCGTTTCAGTGCATTGAGCGTGCCGGCATTGACGTTTTCCCCGGCGTCCACTTTCTTGTACACTTCGCGCTGATAGGCCGCTTCGAGCAAATGGGTGACGAAATTATGGTAATATGTTCTCGCGACGATCGAAGAAATGACCCAGCGTTTGAATTTCGGGTCTTCCGAGCTTTTCAGCAAATGGTTCGCCACGAGCATTTCGTTCATCGTCGATGGTGCTTCGATGAAATAAAGCGAAGGTCGGGCATTGAACAAATTCTGTTCGCGGTTCGCGTGATAGAAATGTCCGGCATGGCCAAGTTCATGCGCCAGGACGAACACTTCGTTCATGCGGCCGGTCCAGGAAATGAGGATATACGGATGGTCGCCATATGGACTCGCGCAAAAGGCGCCCGTCGACTTGCCTTTGTTCTGTGCAAAATCGATCCAGCGTTCTTTGTATGAACGTTCCACCATATCTAAATAATCCGGGCCCATAATGCCGAGTGCCTCGTTGATATATTGTTTGGATTCTTCCACGGTAACTTCCGGATCGTATGTCGGATCCAGGGAGATCTTCAGGTCGGCAAAAGTCATTTTGTCCAATCCGTGCGCTTTTTGCAACAAGCGTGCATATTTACGCATATGCGGAGCGAGTTCGGTTTTGATCAAATCGATTTGGCGGTCGTAAAGGCTGCGGTCGACTTCCTGGTTGAACAGCAGATAATCGAAAATGTCTCCGTAGCCGCGCAAATCCGCTGTCGTTTTCTCGGTTTGCAATTGCATGTCGTATGTTTTGGCCGTAGTGTGCTGGTAGTCGCGCAATTTTTCGGAAAAAGCCTTGAATGCGGCGCGGCGCAAATCGGTGTCGGTTTCCGCTTCCCAGTCGCCTTCAAACGATACGTAGCTGAGTGGATGGGATTTTCCCCCGACCTCAAAATCAGGGAAGTTCATATCGACCATTTTCGTCGTATTGTAAAGTCCGTAAGGAGCCTGGAAAACGGAAGAATAAGCAGCCAAGCTTTTTTCGGCAGCAGGGTGCAATTGATACGGTTTTTTCTTCAGCAGCTTCTTTAAGTATCCTTCAAATTCAGAGGACTCGTCCATCGCTTGTTTCAGCGTTTCTTCCGGCAATGCCAGAAGTTCACTTGTCACAAAAGCGAGGCGGCTGCTGATTTTTGCGGCGAACGCGCTGTATTTCCCAGCACGCATTTGTGCTTTTGGGTCGGTTTGGTCGGTGCTGTACGATAAGCTGGCATAAGTGCTTGGAGCGACTAGCTTTTCAGCAAGGGCCAGATAAGCGCTAAGCGCTTCGAGTGCGGACGGGGCATCGGTGATGTTCCTTTGAAATTGCTCTGCAAATGCAGCGGTTTTCTGATCCAGCTCTTCCAACGCCGCATTGAAAGCTTGCGGGCTTTCCATCAAGCTGTCGAGATTCCATGTTTCTTCTATTGATACTTCTGAACGCAACGGTAAGCTTTTAACCAATGAACTTTCTCTCCTTTATATTACGGATGTCGAACTAATTCTAAGTATAGAGCTCAAACAGCTAAAAGTAAAAAAGTTTAAAAATTAATAAGAATATTTTAAAAATTAGGTTTATTATAAATCCAGCAGGGTATTGAATAGTACAAGGCGGAATGACCGTCAGAAGATACGAACGGTTTTAACCGGAATCGCCTTCTGGCGAGAAAATGCACAGCCTTGGCGGAAAATTTGCTTTACTGGCGATACAGCTCTTGTCGGGAACCAGATGAAAATGGTTCAACCCAAAACAAGTTTTAACAGTAACGGTTAGGTTTTTTGTGGAAGTGCAACTGAACGCCTGGCTGCAAAGTTTATTGATCACTGTGAAGTATATGTGAGAAATCCAAAGACAGCCAGCGCCACTAAACTGCATAGGCGGGAGTTTGATTCGCCAACATGTACGTTTGTAGAAGAATTGAATAGAATTTTCCGCGTGCGAAAATCCTCCAAGGAACAACCGGAGGATGGAAAAGGGAAAGCATGATCCGAGTTTTTGGGATCGTGCTTTTTCTATTGTTTTTCAGTCGAAACCGTAAAATTTAATGAAGCAAGCAGGCTTCCGGCGAACGATGTGGAATGTAGAAGAGACGACTGACGAAGGAGTGAGATCAATTGACCGAAACGATTGAGCACGCAATCCAAGACGAGTACGCAAAAGATTTTGCATGGTGCTACGGGTGTGGAAGGTTAAACGCGGACGGGCTTCACCTCCGGACCGGCTGGAACGGCGATGACACAGTCACCTTGTACGAACCGAGAAAAGAACATACCGCAATTCCCGGATTTGTCTATGGCGGCTTGTTGGCATCACTTGTCGACTGCCATGGTACTGGGTCGGCATCACTGTTCCTGCACCGAAAAAACGGCCACGAACTTGGCAGTGGAGAAGAACCGCCGCGCTTTGTGACGGGTTCGTTGCATGTCGACTTTCTGAAGCCGACGCCGCACGGAAAAACCTTGAAGGCGATCGGCAAAGTTGAAGAAATCCATCCGAAAAAATACAAAGTGATAGTTGAAGTGTTTGCTGAGGACATCAAAGTCGCAAACGGCGAAGTGATTGCTGTTCTTATGCCATCCACTTTCACTTCCTGAAGAAAGCACCGGAGTGGTCCGGTACTTTTTTTATGGCCGTCATTTTCTTTAAAGTCTATAAGGCTTGTAGGGATTAATGGCTTGAGGTATGCTCTATGTATTCAATGGTTAGTATGTGGGGGAGGAATTTTGATGACAGAAAAAGTTTACGTAATTCATGAAAACGAAGAATGGACTGTGCATTTATTCCGGCGCTTAGAAGAGCTCAGGGTGCCTTATGAAGATTGGTTTACGGATACAGGATCGATCGATTTGACGAGTGAGCCGCCGAAAGGAGTTTTCTATAATCGAATGAGTGCTTCTTCGCATACTAGAGGTCATCGCTTTGCACCGGAAATGGCGGAAGCGAAAATTGCTTGGCTCGAACGAAACGGCCGGCGCGTCGTCAATGGCAGCCAGGCATTGCGTCTTGAAGTGAGCAAAGTGAACCAATACATGGCGCTCGATGCAGTTGGTATCCGGACGCCGAAAACGATCGCCGTCAACGGAAAAGAGCAGCTCCTCGCAGCGGCGACAGCGTTCGAGGGAGAGTCGTTCATCACCAAGCATAACCGAGCAGGAAAAGGACTCGGCGTCCGGCTGTTCCATTCGATCGAAGCGCTCCGGGAATATGTCGAAGGGGAAGAGTTCGATGCTTCTGTCGACGGCATCACTTTGCTTCAGCAATACATTCAAGCTGATGAAGCGTTCATCACCCGCTGTGAATTCGTCGGCGGCAAGTTTTTGTACGCGGTGCGCGTCGATACGTCGGAAGGCTTTGAGCTATGCCCGGCGGATGCATGCCGCCTAGAAGACGTCTTTTGCCCAGCGGACGGCGCATCGGAAACGCGGCCGAAATTCCAAATTGTCGAAGGGTTCGATGATCCGATCATTGCCAAATACGAACGCTTTCTTGAAGAAAACGGCATTGAAGTGGCCGGAATCGAATTTATCCAAAACGCTCAAGGCGAGTTGTTCACTTATGACGTCAACACCAATACCAATTATAATGCAGATGCGGAAGCAGCGAGCGGAACGTACGGCATGCTTGAACTGGCGAAGTATTTGGACAAACTGCGCCAGCAGGATCGCGCATTTGTATAATGCATAATCAATGCAAAAAGGACGGAACGGCCAAATTGGCCGTTCCGTCCTTTTTGTTTCTAGCGCATTCAAGAGGGCATCTGCCCTGCTACGTTTACCCATAGCCATTCAAGGGAACGGTTGAAAAAAGGAAACGTTTACCGAAGGGAGTGAAATGTGATGGAAAAAGAGACGCAAGAAACACCAGAATTGGAAGAGCGAACACCTTCCGAACCGGAAGATGTCGTGGATGAAGAAAGCAAAGAATTAAAAACGGCATCGAAGTTCGATGGCATTTATAGCCGTGTCGCTTCGAATCGCATGGAGAATTTGCGGACGACCCATATCGAGAACAAAGCGAAAGAATTGGCGCGCAAAGGACGGCGCTAAGTTATCACTCTGTGTCCGTGCGGGGCAGCTTTTCCATTTCTTTGGCCACTTCAAACGCCAAATCATCGTTGCCGAATGATTGGAGCACTTCAAGCAGGATGTCTCCGCTGATGTCATGTTCGAACGCTTCGGTTTCTTCGAGAGCCGTTTTCAACAGCTCGTTCGGCTGCTGCGCGGGATAAGCGGCCATGTAAATCGCCAACGGGTCGAGCTTGTGGTTGACGCACCACTGGACGAATAGCCGAACCATGGTTTCTTCGTCTTGCTGATACTTTTTGATGATGAAATCTTCGCGGCTTTCGTATTCCATAGCGTTCACTCCTTTAACGCAATGTTAGGATATTTTCACAATAGCAGATAAATCGTTTACTTGCATGGACTTCCGTTATCTTTTGCTCTAAAATAGTCCATAGCACTGATAGTATCGGAGGGGAAAGAATGAAATTACTTCAAGTTCGAAAAGGTCAATTCGTCTATTATGAAAACGAATTGCATAAAGTTTATTCCGTAAAACCGCTCGCCAAGAAATCGGTTCTGATGTTCCGCATCAAAGACATGGAGCAAGTAGCGAGCCGCGCAGAGGAAGTGACACTCTACAAACCGAAGCATATGGATTCGTTCCTGTTCTTCGGAGAGCGCTACACATTGCGTGAGGATGTTCATGCAGAAGAGGGCGGTTATATCCTGATCGCTAAGCCGGATCCGGATTACATGGATCATTATTCCCTTAATGAGTTCGAGAAAATCGAATCAGTCGAAGGCAAGAATGTCATCACGACGAGACAGAACACGGTCAAATCGAGAGAATTCTTTGTTATGGTGCCCGGTGATGAAAAAGGCAGCAATGACATCGCATATTTCGACAAATCCAAAGTATCGGGAGACCAAAAGCAGCGGGACGCACAGCTCGCAGAAGACCTGCGGGATAAGAGCGCGATTCGCCCTTCAATCGGCGATGTCTATCTGAACCTCGATAACGCTGGAACAGCAATGGTCGTCGCAATCATCGGCGAAGAAGTGACGCTTGGCACAGGCGATCGCCTCACTTTCCACGATCTGCATAAAGCGGATAACTGGAGCTATCTTTATAATGTAGCAGACGGAGATTTCCGATAAGAAAAAACGACAGCCAACTAGGCTGCCGTTTTTTTTTTTGGTTCCAACTATGCGCCGCATGAGCGCGTTACGTTATTTTGCTAAGACGTCTTGGTATTCTTCGGTCCGTTCGATTACTGTTTTCGCATACGGACATTGGGGATCCAGTGATTTTCCGTCATTGCGTGCATGTTCGACCAATTTGCCGACCAGTTGCTTGCCCATGCCCTGTCCGCTAAGTTTCGGTGCGACTTCGGTATGGTCAATGGTCAACACATCCCCATTTTCTTGATAGCTGACAAAGCCGAGTTCTTCTGGACCGTCGAGCAAGGTGATGCGGTTGTCTTGGTGTTGAAAATCCATTCCAACTTCCTCCTTTTTGTTAATAACTCTATTAAAGGGTATTCCCGTTCTTTTCGATTGTATGCATAGAGGGTATGAAACAATAAGGAGGGGATGGCATGGAAGCAAACAAAAAGGCACAACGGGCAATCGATCAAATAGAACAAGTTTTCGGTGAACATAAAGGATACCGCCGGGCACATGCAAGAGGGGCCGGCTACAAAGGAACCTTTCAAGGCAGCGGACAAGCGGCCAGGCTGACGGATGCCGCTCATTTCCAACAAGGAACGGTGCCTGTGTTCGTGCGCTTTTCGCATTTTTCACCGGACCCGACCTGGACGGATGCGATGTCGCCGGTCAAAGGCATGGCGGTCCAGTTTACGCTCGGTCCGGAACAAGTAACGAATATCGTATCGGTTACGTCTCCCGTGTTTTTCACACGTTCACCGGAGCGATTTTTGGAAATGCTCGAAGTGTCCAGGTCGTTTCAGAAAGGCCGCCCAAAATTAGGCGAGTTGGCGGAGCTGCTGACGGACTTTCCGGAAGTCCGGGCCATGTTTGCGAGCGTGCGGAAAATGACTGTCCCGGAAAGCTTTGCGACCGGGGTGTACCACTCTATCCATGCATTTTATTTTGAGAAAGGCAGCGCGAGGCGTGCAGTCAAATACGTCTTTGAACCGGATGCCGGAGACGGAAAATTGTCTTTGAAGGACATGAAAGATGTTCCGTTCGGTTATTACGAACATGAATTAGCTGAACGCATCGCAGATGGACCGGTGCATTTCAATCTTTATGCCATTCTCGGGGAACCGGATGACCCGACGGACGATCCGACGCGCGAATGGCCAAAAGAGCGTGAGCGCGTCTATCTCGGGCGATTGCAAATCGAAGCGGAAGACGACAAGGCGCAGCAAGCGCTTTACGATCCGACCGTTATGACAGCGGGAATTGCCTGTTCGGACGATCCGATCTTGCAGTTCCGGCGGTCCGCGTATCGTTATTCGCACGAAAAGCGCACAACAGAAAACAAAAAAGACAGCCCGCTGGCTTGAGCGGACTGTCTTTTTTTAATAGAGCTTGCCTTGTTTATGCAGCACAGTAGATAAGCGTTGAACGGCATGGATAAAGCAATTTTCACGCAGCGGATATGGATCCCCGAAATATTGCGGGAGAATTGTATCCATCGTTTCCTGCATTTTTTCCAACAGTAAGCGGAACACTTCCGTCTCTTCATGATACTGGGTCTCGCGCCCTTGCAACCATTCGAGATAAGAGACGATGACACCGCCGGCATTCGCTAAAATATCCGGAATGATGATGACGCCTTTATCGCTTAAGTAGGCGTCCGCGTCGCGCGTCGTTGGTGCGTTGGCACCTTCTACGATGATTTTGGCTTGAATGTCTTGCATATTGCCTTTGTGGATCTGGTCTTCAAGTGCTGCCAAGATGAGCACATCAACAGGCAAAGTCAATAATTCATCGCGTCCGCTAATTTCAGCCGTTACGCCAGCCTGCATGAGCTGTTCTTGATCTGTTGGCAAATCGCCCCGGTTGGTCGCGGTAAAGGCGACGAGGCTTGGAATATCCAATCCTTTTTCATTGTAGAGCGTGACATTGCGGTCGCTGACGGCAATGACTTGATTGTTCAATGACTGGCATCGAACCGCTTCAAGCGCAGCCACAGAGCCGACGTTCCCGAACCCTTGAACCGCCATCTTAAGCGGACGTTCGGCATGCGCTAGTGCAGTTTGGGCGAAAGGATTCCCGGTCTGTTCGAGCTCTTGTTTATGTGCCAAGGCGTAATCATGAATTAGATAGCGGAATGTGAAGTAAACCCCTTTTCCGGTCGCTTCACGGCGGCCGAGCGATCCACCGTTTACGACGCTTTTCCCGGTGAAGCTTCCTAAGTAGGCTTGGCCGTGGTGAATTTTTTTGTATTCCGCCATCATCCAATCCATTTCGCGCTCACCCGACCCCATGTCCGGTGCCGGAATATCTTTGTCGGGGCCGAGGACGTCCGCAAAATAACGTACATATTTGCGGGAGACGACATTCAGTTCCTTTTCACTGTAATTGCGCGGGTTAATGACGATTCCGCCTTTGCCTCCGCCAAATGGCACTTGGTGCAAGGCATTTTTCAAAGTCATCAAAAAGGCCAGATTCACAACTTCTTCTTCGTTGACTCCCTCGTAAAAGCGGATTCCGCCTTTATAAGGCCCTAAGCTGTCATTATGTTGGACGCGGTAGGCAGGCATCCGTTCGATTGTGCCGTCTTCCCGCGGAATTCGCAAGAACGATTTGTGGATATTGTTCGGCGTGGAGATAATAGCGCTTAACGAGTTAAACGCTTGCTTACGCACCCCATCAGTCAAATCGGGTAAGAATTTCTTGTTTTCATATAATGCATCCAGCGAATCCTGGATGATTTGCTTTGTTTCTTCTTCCAATTCAAGCACCTCCAAAAAGTCATTACTTAACCTATACCCTTTCAGCACTTCAATATGCACATAGAAAAAGCCCGCCGTTAAGTTACGGCGGGCCGAGAATTATCCTGCTTTATTGGCCCGTCAATCTCCCGCTTCTCTAAGTGGGAGATTGACGGGCCGTAAAAGTTTGATTGAAGTTCTCTTTATTTTTTGCGCTGCATCAATTGATGCTCTTTATTCAGCGCTTTGAAAAGTGCGATGACCATCAAAATCATGACGAATGAAAACGGCAAAGCCGCAATGATGACGGTGTTTTGTACAGCTGCCAACCCGCCGAGAGAAAGCAAAATCGCAGCGACCAGCGACTGGGCAATTCCCCATAAAATTTTAATCTGGTTACTCGGAAGCAGGGATCCTTTTGTCGACAGCATGCCGAGAACAAATGTCGCGGAGTCTGCAGAAGTGATGAAGAACGTGCTGACGAGTAAGATTGCAATAATCGACATGATCATGCCGAGGGGCAAATTGCTATATGTTGCAAATAAAATTTGTTCAGTCGGGAATGCTGTTAAATCGATGCCGCTTTTTTGGATATCGATAGCCGTTGTCCCGAATGCGCCGAACCAAAGTGAGATAAAAATAGTCGGGGCCAAGACGACGCCGATCAAGAACTCGCGGATTGTCCGGCCTTTGGAAACACGCGCGATGAACATGCTGACGAATGGTGCCCAAGAAATCCACCATGCCCAGTAGAAAATCGTCCAGCCGTCTAGCCAGCTGCGGTTTTCCGCATCAAGTGGAGCGGACTGGAAACTCAAGCCGATCAAGTTTTGGATATAAGCTCCGAATGTTTCAGTGAAGAGATTCAAAATCAAAATCGTCGGGCCGAGAACGAGCACCATAACAAGTAAAGTAATGGCCAGCACCATGTTTGTATTCGACAAATATTTGATGCCTTTGTTTAATCCCGACCAAGCCGAGATGATGAATAATAGCGTAACGACGCCGATGATGACCATTTGCACCCAATTTTCTTGCGGCACGCCGAACAGATAGGCGAGCCCGCCATTAATCTGTGCAGCCCCGAAGCCGAGTGAGGTGGCGACACCGAAAACCGTCGCGAAAACTGCTAAAACGTCAACCAATGTGCCAAGCGGACCGTCCATGCGGTCGCCGAATAACGGCTTCAGTGTAGTCGAAATCAGAGCCGGTTGCCCTTTGCGGAATTGGAAGAACGCAAGCGATAGCGCGACCATGCCGTACATGGCCCAGATGTGGATGCCCCAGTGGTAATAGGTTCGCTGCAAAGCTTCTTTAAATGCTTCATCGGTTCCGACTTCTGCTGTTGCGGGCTGAATGGCGAAATGCGACAGCGGCTCAGAAGCTCCGTAGAAGACGAGCCCGATGCCCATGCCGGCTGAGAAGAGCATGGAAATCCATGTAAAGGTGGAGAATTCCGGGCGGTCCGAGTCACGCCCAAGCCGGATTTTTCCGTAGGGGCTAACAATGATGACGATGACGAGGATCAGAAGAAGTGCCATGATCATTAAATAATACCAGCCGAATGCGGTGTTGATATATGTGCGGATCGAACTGGTAGTTTGTTCAAAGACTTGTGGGGCGAAGACGCCGAAGCCGACAGTCAGAATGACAAGTGCGAATGCGATATAAAAGACTTTAGCTGCTTTGTTCATGGTTCCTCCTATAGATGTTTTTTTAACATAGCTATTAAGGCTATAGGATGATGGAGGAATAGTCAAATGCCAAGCTAAAGCAAGTGTGGAGTTTTATACTCATATACTGATTGTTAGAATCTGGATGTTGCTTTAGGGGGAGTAAATAAAGGTAATATCAATAACAAGATGACGGGTGTTTGGGGTTTGGTGGGATTGAATAGTGGAGATTGCGCTCCAACGGCCGCTTTCCGGGGGGGGGGGGGCGTCGAGCCAATGTGCCGCAAAGTTCGCGCCACATTTGTCTCGTCAGTCCCGCGCAGTCCCCTAGGAGTCGGCCGTTTTCGCTTCATCTTTAGATTTATAGTGGAAAGCAATTTTGTCATCCTCTCAAATCAAAAAGTGAGGCAATAGATGTTCCAACTATTTCCAGTATTCATGACACCAGCTAAGAGGCCAACCCAAAGCGAGCTTGCGAAACCATTTCAGACGACAAGATAAGCGGATTCACACCACGCAAAAAAGTTCCAACAATCTATAACAGTTTGCTCATATAAATAAGTAAAGTCACTAATCCTGAAAAATGAACTGAAGCCGACACTATTTGACCAACTCTCTATAGTACTCATAGCTCTTTCAAAGCTTGCTATCCATATAAATGAACTAATTAAAAGCTGCCCCGAACGATTTGTTCAGGGCAGCTTCGGTTTACCAGTCGGTCCAATCGTTTTGCTGTTCTTCTTCCGCGATGATGCGGAGGTCGTCACCGGAGATGATGAGGATCTCGTATTCCTTTTTTTCGGCGTAGCGCTCCGCTTCCTGTTTGATGAATTTCGGCGAGCCTTCGGTTTCTTCGTCATAGACGAGCAGGATGCCGTCGGAATTGCGCAGGAAGAATTTGTTCTTCTCGATAAACTGCCACGGTGCTTCGTACGGTTTGCTCGTCAAGCTGCGGTGAAAGTCGGCTTGGGATAGCAGGAACTCATATTTCTCCTGTTTTGTTTCGTTCCAGTTCTTCTCCTGATCCTCGAAGGGCGTAAGTATGGCGAAATGCAATTGCGGAAACTCTTCCTGCAAATCAATCACCACTTCCGCGGCCCATGTTTCGACGCCGAGCTGTCCGCTCAGGATGACCCATTCGAGCCCTTCGTCGACGAGCACGCGAATGCGATTTTCAAGCGCTTTTTTGATAAAGCGCACGCCGTCATGCTTGTCATCGGAAATGCCAAGTTCGTGTGGTTTATAACCGGTGACGACTAAGCGTTTGAGCATATCGTCTCCTCCTTTATATTGAATCAGTGTTCCCAGTTTACCGCATTTCGCCCAAGTATGGAGACTAGACAGTTTACTTTGGTGTTATGTTAGGATTTACAAAAAAGGAGTGAGGCTATGGTCAAGCTGGAAAATATCGAGCAGGCGAGAACCGTGATTCAAGGTGTGATTCATGAGACGCCGATTCTTCGGTCGCGTTCGCTTCAGGAAGCGTGGGGGCGGAACGTTCATTTCAAAGCGGAGCATTTGCAGAAAACCGGCTCATTTAAAATTCGGGGAGCAACAAATGCCGTGACCAACGCTGTAGAACATGGGGCGAAGTTGGTGACGGCCGCCTCTTCTGGCAATCATGGACAAGCGGTCGCTTACATTGCGTCCAAGCTCGGCATAAAGTCGGTCATCGTTGTCCCGACGGATGCGAGTCCGGCGAAAGTGGCGGCAATCGAAGCTTACGGTGGACAAGTGGAATACTGCGGCACGACATCAGCGGAACGAATTCCAAGAGCGCAGTTATTGGCAGATGAACAAAGCGGCGTTTACATTCCCCCTTACGACCATGAAGATGTCATCGCCGGACAAGGAACGGTCGGTTTGGAAATTCTCGAGCAAGTGCCCGACGTGGAGATTATTGTCGTGCCGGTTGGCGGCGGAGGTTTAATCGCAGGAATCTTAACAGCGGTCAAGGCGAAGCGTCCGGACGTGTTGGTCATCGGTGCAGAGCCGTCGCTGGCAAATGATACCGAGCTGTCTTTGGAAAACGGAAAAATAACGGCAATCGGCCCGACGGAAACGATCGCGGATGGCTTGCGCACTTCACAGCCGGGCGATCTGACCTTTCCGATTGTCCGGCAGCTGCTGGACGGTCTGGTGACGGTAGAAGAACATGAAATCGCACAGGCAATGCGCGATTTAGCCGTGCGGTCTAAGCAGTTGGTGGAACCGTCTGGTGCTGTGGCGGCGGCAGCCGTCATGGCTGGAAAGGTAGGCGCGCCAGAACAAAAGATTGTTGCGGTGATTTCCGGAGGCAACATTGATCTTGCACGGTTGGCATCACTGCTGGCTGGAGGTAGCTAGCAATAACTTGTGGAACACAGCCGGGCTCTTTCAAAGGGGCTCGGTTTTTTGCGTGGCGCTGTATTGCATATTCCAAATGAAAGCGATAACATAAAGTTTAAGTATTCTGAACATACCGACTAGTTGGTATGGAGATGGAGGGGGAAAAATAATGCATGTAATGGAATTGTTCAACTTGAAAGGCAAGACGGCGATCATCACCGGGGGTGGCAGAGGACTCGGTGCACAAATCGCCGAAGGGTTTGCAGAAGCTGGCGCCAATGTGGTGCTGTGTTCACGGAAAGTGGAAGCGTGCCAGGAAGTCGCGGAACAGTTGGAAGCAAAAGGCGTTAAAACTTTGGCGCTCGCGTGTGACGTCACCAATCCGCAAGACGTCAAAAATGTCGTCGAGAAGACAGTCGAAGCGTTCGGAACGATCGATATTCTCGTCAACAATTCGGGTGCTTCGTGGGGAGCGACGGTATCGGAAATGCCGCTCGAAGCGTGGGAGAAAGTGATGGCGGTCAATGTCACCGGCACATTTCTTATGAGCCAAGCTGTCGGAGAAGTGATGATTCCGCAAAACAGCGGCAAGATCATCAATATCGCCTCAGTCGCAGGGCTTGGCGGCATAGATCCAAAGCTAATGGATGCTATCGGCTATAACACGAGCAAAGGGGCGGTCATTACCTTTACAAAAGATTTGGCTGCGAAATGGGGACATCACAATATCAATGTCAACGCCATCGCGCCAGGGTTCTTCCTGACCAAAATGTCGAAAGCCGTCATAGAGCATGGCCAGGAAGGCTTGCTTGCGAGAACGCCGCTGAAACGCTTCGGAACAGACGAAGACTTGAAAGGCGCTGCGCTATTTTTGGCAGCGAAAGCCTCGGACTATGTTACGGGCGACGTGGTGATGGTCGACGGCGGCATGCACGCGATGTAATAAGCATCGGCAAGGATTGAATCTAGCATACACATGGACTATTAAAGGAGTGCGAGAAAATGAAAGCAGAAGCGAATGTATATCGGGGCGCGGACTTTCTCGTGAAAGGCGCAGGGCCGATCTTCACACCTGAGCAGTTTAGCGATGAACATAAAATGATCGCCAAAACGGCAAAACAGTTTTTGGAAAAAGAAGTGCGTCCGCATAACGAGCGCCTGGAGAACCAAGATTTCGAATTCGTCACGGAGCTCTTCCACAAGGCAGGCGAGATAGGACTGCTCGCACACAGCATTCCGGAAGCATACGGCGGGCTTGGGCTCGACAAAATCAGCAAAGGACTGGTCGGGGAAGCGCTCGGGCCGGCCGGGGGATACGGAGTCGCCCATTCGAACCATACGTGCATCGCGACTTTGCCGATTACTTATTTTGGCACGCCGGCACAAAAGGAATATTACTTGCCGAAGCTCGCAAGCGGAGAGTTTATCGGGGCGTATTGCCTGACCGAACCGGGAGCGGGGTCGGATGCCTTGGCCGCCCAAACGACGGCTGTCTTGAATGAAAGCGGCACACATTACGTTTTGAACGGCATGAAAATGTATATTACCAATGCCGCTTTTTCAGATACATTCATTACATACGCCAAAGTCGGCGGTAAAGCATTCACGGCGTTTATCGTCGAAAAAAAACATTCCGGGCTGTCGCTCGGTCCGGAAGAGAAGAAAATGGGCATCAAAGGATCGTCGACGCGTCCTGTTATTTTCGAAGACTGCGAAGTGCCGGTGGAAAATGTACTTGGTGAGATTGGAAAAGGCCATATTGTTGCGCTGAATGTCTTGAATCTCGGACGCTTTAATTTAGGCTCTGCCTGCATGGGTGCTGCGAAATTCAGTTTGTCGCTGGCGCTCGGCTACACGCAGGAGCGCCGCCAGTTCAACCGCGCCATTTCAGAGTTTGCGGCTACGAAAGAAAAAGTGGCGTCGATGGCGCTGCGCATTTTCGCTTTGGAATCGCTGCAATACCGGACAGCCGGCTATTTAGAAGAAGCACTCGGCGGCTTATACGATTCACAGGACCACGCATTGATCGCGAAATGGATGATGGAATACGCGACAGAATGCGCAATCTGCAAAGTGTACGGATCGGAGACTTTGGATTTTGTAGCAGATGAGAGCTTGCAGTTGTTCGGCGGCTACGGCTATATCAAGGAATACAAAATCGAGCAAGTGTACCGCGACTCGCGCATCAACCGCATATTCGAAGGCACCAACGAAGTGAACCGTTTGCTCATTCCGGGCAATTTATTGAAAGCGGCAGCGAAAGGGACATTCGATCTTGAAGCTGCGTCCAAACAATCCTTTGCGGAAATGCAGACACCGGAAATTCCGTATATAGGGACGCTTGCCCGCGAGACGGAAGCGGTGCAAGCAATGCGGCGCGTCTTCCTAAGCTGCCTCGGGCTCGCCGCGAAAGCTCATGGTGCTGACATCGGAAATGAGCAGGAGACGCTATTGAAGCTGGCGGACATAGCGATTACGTTGTATGCAGCTGAATCGGCAGTCGCCCGGACTCACCAGGCGCAAGAAAGCGGGCAAGCGGCGGCGCATAAAGTGGAAATGACGCAAGTACTCATCGACGATTCGTTATTGGAAGTCGAAATGCTGGCGCGAAAAATAATTCAAGGAACCGAAGAAGCGGAACAACTTGCACACTTTACAGCAGCGGTGACAGCTGAACTCAGCCGCCTGCAGCGCGGCGGCACCATTGCGGCAAAACGGCGCTTAGCGGAAACGGTCTACAAGGCAGGACAGCACATTAGCTGAGGGGGAAAAGAAATGAAAGTAGTGAAATTTGAACAATACGGCGGTCCGGAAGTGCTTCATTATACAGATGCAGAGCGGCCAAGACCGAAGAGCGGAGAAGTGCTGGTCGAGGTGAAGACGGTTGGTGTCAATTACGCGGACACAGCAAGGCGCGAAGGGAAATATGTCGTGCCGACCCAATTGCCTTATATACCGGGATCAGAAGTGGCCGGTGTGGTTGTCGAAACAGGATCTGGTGTTACTCGTTTTGAAAAAGGCGACCGTGTCGTGGCGTTGATCGAATCCTCGGGCTACGCAGAATATGCGGCAATTCCCGAGCAGATTTTAACGCCGGTACCAGAAGGTGTCAGTTTTGAAGAAGCAGTCGCTTTGCCTTTGCAAGGGTTGAGCGCATATCACATCCTCAAAACGATGGGCCGCCTGGAACCAGGCGAAACGGTGTTAATCCACGCGGCTGCAGGCGGCGTTGGGACAATCGCGGTACAGCTCGCGAAAATTTTTGGGGCCGGAAAAATTATCGCGACGGCAAGTACGGAAGAAAAGCTGTTCCATGCTGAGAAGATGGGGGCGACCCATTTGGTGAATTATAGCGAAGACGGCTGGGTAGAGCGCATTAAAGAAATCACGGAAGGCAAAGGCGTCGATGTCGCACTGGAAATGGTCGGAGGTACGGTGTTTAACGACACATTGAAAACCTTGGCGCCGTTTGGCCGCTTGGTCATTTTCGGGGCGGCAAGCGGGGAGCAAGCCACATTCGCACCGGGGCAATTGATGAAGCGCAACCAGTCGGTCATCGGCTTTTTCCTGCCGCAAATTATGCGCAAGCCGGAATTGTTCCAAAGGAGTTTTCAGGAGTTGCTCGAATACATGAATAGCGGCCAGTTGAAATTGACAATCGGTGGCACGTATCCACTCGAACAAGCGGCTGATGTGCACGAATTGCTGCAAGGTAGGAAAACGATCGGCAAGCTGGTGCTCAAACCATGACCGATGCGCTGCAAGCACAAGCCCAATCGGTTCTGGAAGAATTAGGATTGAAACTTGTTAGGCATCCACTGCCGTTTCGCTTGAATCACGTCAATTGCTTTCTTGCGGAAGGTGATGACGGTTGGACGATCATCGATGCGGGCCTTAACAATGACGTTTCGAGAGAGTTGTGGGAGCGCGAAATCGGCGATAAGAACGTTACGCAGATTTTGCTGACGCATTATCATCCGGATCATTTCGGCTATGCCGGCAGCCTGCAAAAGAAAACCGGAGCACATGTCTCTATGAGCGAAACCGATACAAAAGCGGGTGTAAAATCGTGGGATGATGAGTTTATTAAGGATTTGCCCGGCTATTATGAAGCAGCCGGAATTCCAGAAGCAGCTGCGCAGGAAATGGTCGACAATACGCAAGCTTTTCAGCCGCTCATTTTTCCGCTGCCGGAAGTGAATCATTATTTCGAGGAAGGAGAAATGGTCCGGATCGGGCGCTTTGACTATGAAGTGTTAGTTGTTCCGGGCCATTCAGATGGCATGGTGTGCTTTTACCAACGGGAGAAAAATGTGCTGTTGTCGGCCGATCACATTTTGCCGCGCATCACACCGAATATCTCGTATTGGTTCCACGGAGATCCGAATCCGCTTCTTACATATATGAATTCCTTGAGAAAAGTCCGCAAACTGGATGTGCATTGGGTCATTCCATCCCACGGCTTTCCGTTTCAAGGGGCGAACCGCCGAATCGACGAATTGCTTGCCCACCACGAAGAGCGTTTGGAGGCGACTTGGCAGATGCTGGAGCAGCCGCTGACGATTTTTGAAGTGCGCAAGCGCCTATTCGACCGGCCGCTGACAGTCCATGAAATGCGTTTTGCCGTTGGAGAAACTCTGGCGCATCTTGAATATTTGCGTGCGGACGGAAGATGCGAACGGACAAAAGATGTTGAGCGCTGGGTTTATAAACAAATTGAAAAGGATGTGGCACAATGAGAATGTTAATGGTGGGAGCTGGCGGAATCGGAGGTTATTTCGGTGCACGATTGCTGGAAAAAGGGGAAGACATTACATTTTTAGTTAGAGAAGGGCGCAAAAAAAATATTGAACAACAAGGCTTGCGCGTCAATAGCCAACACGGAAATCTGCATCTCCAGCCGGCTCTTTTGACGAAATCGATGCAAGCTGAACCGTTCGACGCCGTCCTCTTATCGACGAAAGCATATCATCTCGAACAAGCTATTGAAGATATCCGGCCGTTTGTCGGCGAACAGACGATGATCTTGCCGTTATTGAATGGCATTGCGCATGTCGATAAACTCGTGTCGGCATTCGGTGAAGATGCGGTTATCGGAGGCTTATGCTTTATCGAAACGACAATCGGCGAGGACGGTTCGATTGTCCAGACGAGCCCGATCCATCAACTAGTTTACGGGGAACGCAGCGGTGAGCGGACAGCGCGCATCGACAAACTGAAATCACATTTTGACGATACGAAAGCAGAGTTTGTCTTGAGTGAAAATATCGATCAGGACATGTGGCATAAATATATGTTCATCACTGCGATGTCGGGCATCACATCGCTCATGGAATCACCGATCGGCCCGATTCGCGAACTGCCGTCTGGCCAAGCTGCCATCAAATCACTGCTCGAGGAACTGGAAGCGGTAATGACGGCAATTGATGCGCCGATTAAACACGGCATCGCAAGCATCCAGCTCGATAAAGTGAATAGCATGGACGCAAGCATGAAATCATCGATGCAGCGCGATATGGAGAAGGACCAAGGAATTGAAGCGGATCATTTGCAAGGCCATCTGATAGAGAAAGCGCACGAGACAAATGTCTTTGTACCGGTGTTGGAGACAGTTTACACGAAATTGAAACTATATGAGGCAAATAGAAATATGGAGAAATAAAAAACAGAACATTTACAATATTAAATTCCTACTCTATGCTTAAACAAGCAATGCAGAAATTTCGAAAAATAGATAAGGGAGTTGGGAAATGTGAATGCAATTGTTTTAGCTGCTATGGGACTATTTATATTCGTTCTCGGATACCGGTTTTATTCCAAGTTTGTATCAGAAAAAATCTTTAAGCTCGACCCGAATTACGTCACACCAGCACACCGTTTTAAGGACGGCGTCGACTTTGTGCCGACCAATAAATTCGTCCTTTGGGGACATCACTTTACATCGGTTGCAGGGGCTGCACCGATTCTCGGGCCAGCTATTGCCGTTTATTGGGGCTGGCTGCCGGCTGTATTGTGGGTCGTTTTCGGTACCGTCTTTGCAGCAGGTGTCCATGACTTCGGAACGCTTGCTCTGTCGGTCCGCAACAAAGGCCAATCTGTCGGAACGCTTGCGCATCGACTCATCGGCCAGCGCGGAAAGATTTTGTTCTTATTTATCATCTTGATCTTGGTTCTGATGGTCAATGCGGTATTCGCATGGGTTATCGCAAACTTGTTCATTTCGTATCCGGCAAGTGTCATCCCGGTCTTTATCCAGATTCCACTCGCCCTTTGGATCGGCTATGCTGCATACAAGCGCAACATGAAAATGCTCATCCCTTCTTTGATAGCGCTTGCAATCATGTACGGAACGGCAATTGTCTCCAGCCAAGTGGAATTCCTGCAAATTGACCTGGTCCGCTATATGGGCGGAGCAGAAGGAGCCGGTTTGTTCGGGCTTGGCGCAATTTCCAGTGCGTTCTTTATCTGGATTGTCGTGTTGATGGTCTACGTTTACATTGCCTCCACTTTACCGGTTTGGAAACTTCTCCAGCCGCGTGATTTTATTAACTCTCACCAATTGATTGTTGGTCTGGCAATTTTGTATCTTGGGCTTTTGTTCACAAACCCGGAGATTACAGCACCGGCAACTAACCCGGGTGCAGACGTTTCTTGGTTCCCGTTGCTCTTTATTACCATTGCCTGTGGCGCGATTTCCGGTTTCCATGGACTCGTTTCTTCAGGAACATCTTCAAAACAGCTTGATAAAGAAACCGATGCGCGTTTTGTCGGTTACCTTGGGGCTGTTGGTGAAGGGGTGCTTGCACTCATATCGATCATCGCAGTTATTACACTATTCCCGAACCGCGAAGCATTTAGCGCATCTTACAGCAGCTTTGCAGAAGCAAGCAGTGGAGGTCTCGGCAACTTTATCGAAGGGGCAACAATGCTTGCGTCCGGATTAATGATTCCGGGATCTGTCGCATCGACAATCGTATCGATCATCGTCGTTTCGTTCGCAGCCACAACTTTGGATACGTCCGTACGACTAATGCGTTACATCATTTCAGAGTTAGGTGTCGAATACAACGTGCCACAGCTTGAGAAAAAACACGTTGCAACAAGCATCGCGGTTCTTTCCAGCATGGCGCTCGTCATTTTGCCGGAAGGGCCGAACGGATTCGGTTCAGGCGGTTACTTATTATGGCCGCTATTCGGTACAGCGAACCAGCTGCTTGCCGGAATAAGTTTACTATTGGTTTCAATCTGGCTCCGGAAGCTTGGTCGAAATTACATGATCACCATTATTCCGATGGTGTTCTTGATGTTCATGACGCTGTGGGCAATGTTCCAGCAAGTGTTCCTGCAGTGGGCTTGGTACAATGATCAGCCGAACACTTTGCTCTTTGTTTTCGGTGCCATCATCTTCGTCTTCACGATTTGGATCATATTGACTGCAACACAGGCGCTCATGAGCAAATCAAATCCTGGATTTTCAGACGAAGATTTGAAATAATAGCAACAAAGGCGTACGCCATTATTGCGCGTTCATCCAAAGGACTGTTCATTATCATAGGAAGAAATGCCAAGGGATCATATTCATTTGATCCCTTGTACTTTTTTCAGGAAGAGGTGCTGTTATGCCGATAAGTGACAAGCTGAAAAAACTAATCAACTGGTATGAGGCTGTGCTTGAACACCCGCACCGAACGGAAATCGCCCGGGAACTTCGTAGTGAAGACGATTTGTTCTTGTTGATGCTGTATTCGGAAATGCTCGGCATCCCGAATCCGGTCTATTACTACACGCTCGAGCTTTACCCGTACATGATCGAAGAATTCCATGACTGGCATTTGCGCATGGGCATGGAAAAATCACCGCTGTCTGGAATTCGTTGCTGTTAAATTTTGAAGAAACGAGGGAACCTAATGGACGTGTTATCCAAAAGCATCATTTTCGTGGGAGGTAAAGGCGGTGTCGGTAAATCCACATCCGCAGCAGCCATCGCATGGCAAGCTGCGAAATCAGGATTTAGGACGTTGTTGATCTCAACAGACCCGGCACATAATGTCGGGGACATCTTCAACGAGAACATCGGCGGCCGAACGAAAGAAATCGCTGACAATTTATACGCGCTTGAAATCGATCCCGAAATTGAAACGGAAAACTACATCAAGGGAGTCAAAGAAAATATTCGCGGCACAGTCCACACGAGCATGATGGAAGAAGTGAACCGCCAGCTCGATACCGCAAAAGCATCACCTGGAGCCGACGAAGCGGCGCTTTTCGACAAACTGATCCACATCATCCTCGAAGAACGCCAGCATTTCGATAAGCTCGTGTTCGACACGGCGCCGACAGGGCACACCATTCGCCTGCTGTCTTTGCCGGAACTGATGGGCGTCTGGATCGAAGGCTTACTCGAAAAGCGCCGCAAGACGAACGAAAACTACACGGCGCTGTTGAATGACGGGGAACCTCGGGAAGACCCGATCTACGATGTGCTGCGCGAACGCCAGGAGCGCTTCTCGAAAGCGCGCGATATTTTATTGGACGAGAAACAAACCGGTTTTATTTTTGTATTGAACCCGGAGCGCCTGCCGATTCTGGAGACGAAAAAAGCATTGGAGCTTCTCGATAAATACCATCTGCACGTCAAAACTTTGATCATCAATAAAGTGCTTCCCGAAGAAGTGGAAGGCGCGTTTTTCCAGGAACGCAAAAAGCACGAAACAAAGTATATGGACATGATCAAAGAAACATTTCCGAAGCAGCAGTTGTTGTATATTCCGCTGTTTTCGCAAGACATCATCAGCAAACAACAATTAGAACAGTTCAGCCAACATTTTCAGGAAGGGTGACGCAGTTTGAAAGCATTTGTTATGGAAGCAGGACAATACAAATCGAAAGATATGCCAGAACCCGAAGCGCAAAAAGGCGAAGTGGTTGTAAAGATCCGCGATGCCGGCATCAACCGCCGGGACCTCGGCCTCTTGAAGCGCTATGGCGATAATCCGGAAGCATTGATCATCGGCTCGGATGCAGCCGGTGTCGTCGAGTCGCTCGGTGAAGAAGTCACGGGCTTTGCAGTCGGCGATGAAGTGATCATCAATCCGGGGCTCCGCTGGGAAACGAACAGTGACGCACCGCCAGCAGGATTCGATATTCTCGGACTGCCGGACCATGGAACTTTTGCTGAAAAAATCGCCATTTCTGCAGAGCAACTGGAGAAAAAGCCGGCACATCTGACGTGGGAAGAAGCGGGCGGCCTCGCACTGCCGGCATTGACCGGCTACCGTGCGTTGTTCACGAAAGGGCAATTGAAACAAGGCGATACCTTGTTCATTCCGGGTGCCGGAAGCGGGGTTGCAACATTCCTTATCCAATTTGCGAAAAATGTCGGTGCGACGGTCATCGTCACGTCAAGAAACGAAGGAAAACGCAAGCGTGCACTGGAAATCGGTGCCGATATCGCGATTCCGACCGATAGCGATTGGGTGAAAGAATTGGAAGGCCAGAAGATTGACTTGGTCATCGACAGTGTCGGCGGCGCAACGTTCAACCGCTCGCTGGATGTGTTGAAAAAAGGTGGACGCATCGTCATTTTCGGTGCGACGACATCCGATAACGTCGATTTCAATTTGCGCAGCTTTTTCTATGGACAATATCAGCTGTTCGGTTCGACGATGGGCAGCCGCGAGGAATTGCGCGATATGATCAAACATATCGAACAGTATGAAACGCATCCTGTCGTGGATCGGGTGTTCGAGTTGGGGCAGGCACAGTCCGCTTTCGATTATTTGGCGGACGGCAAACAATTCGGCAAAGTCGTTCTGCGTGTTTCGGAATAAAAGTTGAAACTTTTTTGATGGCCAACCGTATATAAGGATAAGAAAGCAATTTGACTGGAGGTTATTATTATGGAGAATACAGGAATGAAAGTACTCGTCCACGCCAGTGCGTTTTTCGCTCCGTTCATTGTCCCGGTTATTGTCTTTATCCTTGCGGCTGACCAGGAAGTGAAGAAGCTGTCGATTCAAGCATTACTGTTCCAATTGGTCATGGGCGCGCTGATTTTCGTTTCCAGCTTGCTGACCGTCGTGCTGATCGGGTTCCCGCTGTTGCTGTTGTTCGGCGCTATCGGTATTATCGTACCGATCATCGCGATCATCAAAGCTTTGAACAACGAGCCATACGATTACCCGGTAGTGGGTGCATGGTACCGATAATGGAATACGCGTAAATCACAAAGGCCGCCGAGAAATTTCTCGGCGGCCTTTGTGAGATGAATTATGTAAAGGAATGGAGAAGGTATAGTAAATTTTTGTGTAGGTGGAGATTGCGCTCCAATCGGACGCTTTCCGGAGGGCTCGCATTGAGCCGCTTCGTCGCTGGCGCTCCTGCAGGGTCTCAATTGTCTCGCTAATCCTCCCGGAGTCGCCGATTTCCACTTCATCTCTAAGTCTACAGTGGTAATAAAATTTGGCATTTTTTCAAATCAGCATCTTAATAGATATGTGAATCAGTAAAAAGTTCAAAAGTATTATTCTTTTTTTCAGGTTCTGGTAAACTAAAATATTATTTTCTCAGAATTTGCTTCACCAACTAAGCGACATAACCAAAGTGGACGAATTATATAGTAGAAAACATGTTTCACTCGCCTCTGTCAAAGAAATATCAAAGCCTCTCGCGCTGACCCAGAGCGAGGCGGCGAATATTCGGGTGATGAGAAAATGAACATCTTCACATTTGTTCATTCAAGCTCAAACTAGCACCCATATACATCAAAACAAAAAGTGCAACGGCCGGAGCCGCTGCACTTTTTTTATTCGAAAATATAAGTTAGCGCTTTGATCGCCTGGTCGCATGTTTCGACGGTGGCGTTCGCTTTTTGGGACAGTTCTTTTAACGGGTGGTGCAGTTTTTCCGGGCGGATCACGATGAGCGGCTTGCCAGATGATAAGGCAGTGCTTGCGTCCATCGCCGTGTTCCATTGCTTATACTGTTCGCCGAATAAGGCGATGGTCAGGTCCGCTTTTTCCATCAGCACGCTCGTGCGTAAATTATTGAAGCTTGATGCGGCGGCGTCTTTAAAGATAGCGTTCGGCTGTTCGCCGAGGATTTCCTCGCCGATATTATCGGAGCGGTCATGGTCTTCCATCGGGCCGACAAAATCGATCGGCAAGTTGAGTGCCAAGGATTTCTTTTTGATTTCTTCGCGCCAAGTGCTGTGAATTTCTCCTGCAAGATAAACGGTTAATCTCATTCTTCTCACCCTCCATTTTCCATTTCTTCTTAGTTTAGCATAAAGAGAAAATTCAAACAGGGAGAGTGCCTTCAGACGATTTGGCGTTGTTTCGTTTGGAGTGGCATGAGTGAAAGCACGTGGCTGATTTTGAAGTGGCGCTTTTCACGGCGCAAAAAGCAATAGGCCTGGAACGAGTCGCCGCTGACTTTCAGGATTTTGACACGGCGTTTGCTGATGGTGCCATCGTTTGCCATATACATCATTTCGATCATTTGTTGGTATTTGAACGCTTTTAATAGCTGTACTTTCATCATAACCCTCCTTGTATAAGAACGTTTGTTCTCATTATATGCCAAACAGGGTAATGAAACAAGTGAAATGAATCGTGTATAATGGAACGAACGTATATTCTTTTGTACATGAAGAAAGGGGTTCTTTCGATGAAATTCATCCATACCGCCGACTGGCATCTAGGGAAACTGGTGCAGGGCGTCCATATGACGGAAGACCAGCGATTTGTGCTGGATCAATTGATAAAAACAATCGAATTGGAGCGTCCGGATGTGCTCGTTATTGCGGGTGATTTATATGACCGTGCCGTACCGCCGACAGAAGCGGTGCGTTTGCTTGATGATACGCTCGCGAAAATCGTTTTGGATATGAACGTGCCGGTCATTGCCGTGGCAGGCAACCACGATAGCCCCGGGCGGCTTGATTTCGGGAGCCGGGCGCTGAAGAGTAACGGCCTCCATATCACGGGTCCGATCCGTGCTGCGTCTGAACCAGTTGTTTTGGAAGATGTAGCAGGGGAAGTACATTTCCATTTGGTGCCGTATACCGATCCATCGATGGTGCGCCATGTATTCGAGGATCCGGAAATCAGAACGCATGACGATGCGATGAGAGCGATCACCGGCCGAATTTCAGCTAACATGGATCCATCGGCACGCCACATCTTCGTCGGCCATGCATTTGTAACGCCGCGCGGAGAACAAGAAGACAATACGAGCGATTCCGAACGGCCGCTTGCAATCGGCGGTGCGGAACATGTCAGCGCACAGCATTTCAAGCCGTTTCATTACACGGCGCTCGGCCATTTGCATAAAGCCCATTACGTGTTGAATGAGACGATCCGTTATTCGGGATCGCCCTTGAAATATTCGATTTCAGAAGAGCATCACCAGAAAGGTTTCAACGTAGTCAATTTGGCGGCGGATGGATCAGTTACCGTGGAAAAGCGGCTGTTCCAGGCGAAGCGCGACATGCGTTCGGTCGAAGGGACGATTGCAGAAGTCATGCAGCACTCGAAAAGTGAGGATTATGTTTTTGTCACGTTGCTCGATGAGGCGCCGGTGTTGTATCCGATGGAAAAAGTGCGTTCGGTTTATCCGAATGCGATGCACGTGCAGCGCAAGACTTTTGTGAAAGAAGCGGGGGAGTCGACGCTTGGCTTACGCCGTAAAATGGACCCGATGCAATTGTTCCATGCATTCTACGAAGAAGTGAAAGGCGACAAGCCAACCGAGGAAACAGCGGAGCTATTCGGGGATGTACTGCAGGAATTCCTGCAGGCGGATTCTGAACGGGAAGAGGTGAAGCCATGAAACCGATCAAGCTGACACTGACCGCATTCGGGCCGTACCGGGACAGTGAAGAAATTAATTTTGAAGACCTTGAAGGCAATCGGCTATTTGTCATTTCCGGCAGCACCGGATCCGGCAAGACGAGCATTTTCGACGGCATTTGTTTTGCGCTCTACGGCTCTGCGAGCGGGTCGGACCGCAGTGAAGCGAGAAGTTTGCGCAGTGATTTCGCCAAAGATGCTGTCCATACCGCAGCTGAATTGATTTTTGAAGTGCACGGCACGACATACCGCATTTTACGCCAGATGAGCCACGTGAAACAAGGCAATAAAAGCGCAACGGGGGAACGCTATGAGTTTTTCGAAGTGACGGACGAGGGCGAAAAGCCATGCGTCGAGCGGCAAATCGTCTCGGAACTCAATCGCCGCATCGAGGAGATTCTCGGATTGACGTTTTCCCAGTTCAACCAGATCGTTATGCTGCCGCAAGGGGAATTCCGGAAATTGCTCACTTCGGAAACCGACAACAAGGAAGCGATTTTACGGAAAATTTTCCGCACGGAACCATACCGTCTAGTGGCCGAGCGGCTGAAGCAGAAAAAAGACGAAGCCCAGGAATCATTTAAAGCGGTTCAGCTCCGTTATAAAGAACAAGTGCAGGCAATATCGGCTTCCCTGCCACAGCGTCCATCGCTACTCGCGGATGTGCTCGCGCAAAGCGACTTTCAGCGCAGCCAGTTGCTTGAAGGGCTTGAAGCGGAAGTCCGCTACTACGATACTGAAAGTGTTCGCCTGCACAATAGCTATCAACAGTTATATGATTTCCATAATAAAAAGCTAGCTGAGTACCACGAAGCGAAAGGCTGGAATGAACGCTTTACCGAGTTGGAATCGAAACAGCGGCGTTTGCAGGAACTCGAGTACAAGAGCCCGTCGGTCAAAGAATGGGAAACGCAAGTCGCGGCGGCCGATCAGGCGAGCATGATCACCGGGCTAGAAGAGCAGTTTCTGGAACTTGCGGCCAATGAACAGGTAAAACGCCAAGAGCTGGCAACGGCCGAAACAGCTGAACAGCATGCGCAGCACGTAAGGAAACAGGCGCAACAAGCGGCAACCGCAGAAGAAAGCCGCCACGAACAGCGGCAAGAGGCGCAAGAGGCGCTCATCCGCCTGCGCGATTTAGAAGCAGGCGTGCGGGCACTCGAGCAGCAGCGTCAAACGGTCAAGCAGTTGGAGCAAGCGGCAGTTGCTGCGAAAAATGTGCAGCAACAAATAGATAAACAAGCGGCGGCGGCCAGTGAGCAGGCAGCGCAAGCGAAAACGGCGATCCAGCAGTTGGAAGAAAAGCTGGAGCATTTTGACGGCAAGCGGGATCGGCAAACTCACTTAACGGGAAAACTGCGCGTTTTAACGGATTATCTTCGCTTGGACCAACAGCATGGACAGTTGGCTGAGCAGTTGGCTGCAGATCAAAGCGCGTTCGAAAAAGCGCACAAGAATTACCAGGCGATTGAACATGACTGGTTCGCCAATCAGGCGTCTTTACTCGCCTCGAAGCTTCATGACGGAGAAGCGTGTCCAGTATGCGGCAGTCTCGACCATCCAGCAAAACAGCTGGGCAGCGAAGAGGAAGCAGTGACGCAGGAGACAGTAGAGCTATCCAAGCAGGCTTTGTCGGAAAGCGAGAAAAAGTTCCGCAAAGTGGAAGCATCAGTTGCGGCGGTTCAACAGCAAGTGGCAGCAAAACAACAGGAATTGGATGAAATGTCAGTGACTGTAGATCAAGCAGAAGCACAATTGAAAATGGCACAGTCAGAACAGCGGGTGTTGTCTGAAGAGCTGCAGCAATTGCAGGCGGATAAAGAAGGTTTGCGCCAACTGAAGCTGCATTTCAGTGAGCTCGAACAGCAGCTATCGGCGCTCGAGAAACAGCAAGCGGACAAACGCCAAAGCGAGGCGGACAAGCGCTCTGCCTTTGACACGGCAAAAGCGGTGCTAGAAAGCAAACTGGCAGCCATTCCGCAATCGCTGCGTGAGATATCGGCTCTTCAAATGGAAACGGTACAAGCAAAAAAAGCAAAGGATACATTGGAAGCAGCATGGCAACAAGCACAAACCGATTTGCAAAAGGCCGAACAGCAACTATCGGCCGCCAGTGTGTCGCTCCAGCATGCAAAAAAAAATGCCGAAGAGCTAGAATCGAAGCGCGAAAAGGCACAAAGCCGGTTCTACGAAGCGCTGGAAAAATCCGCTTTCGCCTCACCGGACGCTTACCAGCAAGCTAAGCTGGATGCGCCGCGCTACGAGCAGTTGAAACAGCAAATTGAGCAATACAAGCAGGACCGGCATACGACACAGCGCCAAGTGGCGGAACTGGAAAATTTGCTTGAAGGACGGGAGCAAGTCGATATGTCGGACGCTGAACAGTCGCTGGCTGTACTCAAGTCCGATTATGAACAGGCACTTGCTGAATTGAATGCGTGCAAAGAATACAGAAGAAGAGCCCAAATGTTTTTTGATGCAATTTCTGAGGCATCCGCAAAAGAAGCGGCGGCAGAGGCTGAGTTTGTCCGATTTGTTGATCTGTATGACACGATTCGCGGACAGAATGACTTGAAGTTGTCTTTTGAGCGCTATTTGCAGATCGAGTATTTGGAGCAGATTTTAGAAGCGGCCAATGAGCGGCTGAAACATTTGTCGAATGGGCAGTTTTATTTGACGAGAAGCGACCGGCAGGAAGCGCGCGGGAAGCAAAGCGGGCTCGGGCTGGACGTTTACGATGCCTATACGGGACAAGCGCGCGACGTCAAAACGATGTCGGGCGGAGAGAAATTCAATGCCTCCTTGTGCCTGGCGCTTGGCATGGCCGATGTTATCCAAAGTTTTGAAGGCAATGTTTCGATCGAAACGATGTTCATCGATGAAGGGTTCGGATCGCTGGACGAGGAGTCGCTCGGTAAAGCGATTGAAACTTTGATTGATTTGCAGCGCTCTGGCCGGATGATCGGTGTCATTTCGCACGTCCAGGAATTGAAAGCGGCCATCCCGGCGATTCTGGAAGTGGAAAAGACAAAAGAAGGCATCAGCCGGACGCGATTCCAATTGAAGTGACGGAAAAAGTTTACAATTCCGCCAAAACGTGAATGATACAAGCAAAGCTTATTTTCAGGCTGAAAATTTTGACAAGGCAAACGGAACGCTAAAGGGGTTTTGACGATGAAGAATTTCAGTTTCAAAGCCAGAATGATCTATTTCAGCATGATTGTGCTGTTCAGCATTGGGTTTTTCCTGCTGCAATGGACGGCAGCCACAGATGAAGGGGCTGGAATCGGGTCGATGATCTTGCTGATATTATGGGGCGTTATGGCATTGTTCGGTATAGCGGGATTGATTTTCAGCATGTGGACCAGAAAACGAAATCATTGAAGAAAGCACCGTTGTAGTCAGGTCATGGACTTTTCTGCAACGGTTTTTTTGACTGATAGTTTGTCAATTTAAGTGCAACACTTCGTCTTCAAAGGCTTCAGTGGCTGTTTTCCACTCCAGACATTTTCGTGGACGGTTGTTGATTAGGCGAAGCGCTTCCGTCAACTTAGCTTCACTTACCCCAGCGAAATCGGTTTTCTTCGGAAAGAATTCACGCAGAAGTCCATTGCCGTTTTCGTTGCTTCCTCGCTGCCATGACGAGTATGGATCCGCAAAATACACGTCGATCGCGAGCGTTTTTTCCAATACCGGGTAACAGCTGAATTCCTTGCCCCGGTCGGTGGTGGCGGTCTGGATCGCACCTGTTGGAAGCTCATGATGCAGCGTCCGAACAGCTTTCTCCATGGAAGCTGCAGTCCGGTCCACCATTTTGATCGCCCGGTACCAGCGGGTTTTGCGCTCGATAAACGTTGCGACGCGTGCCTTGCTTTTTCCCCGGCTGGAGATGACCGTATCGAGCTCCCAATGGTCGAACGTCTCTCGGTTGCGGACTTCTTTCGGACGCTTCGAGATCGGCGTGCCAATGGAAAATCGTCCGCGTGTTTCCCGGGGTTTCCGTCGCTTGCCCTTTTGCCGGAGCACGGTGAGTGGAACCTCAAGCAGCCCCCCATAAATCCAGCGGTAAATGGTTTTAAAGCAGAGCGTTCCTTGGAATAGCCGGTTCTCAATCTGTTCCGGCGACCACGTTTCGCTCAGTTTCTGTTGGATGATTTCGCGGGTTTCTGGAGTGTGTTTGGACTTGGCTCCACAGTTTGTTTGCGTCGTTTGTAGGCAGCTTGAGCCGTCTCTGCCTGATAACCTCCGTCTGAATCTGCACGTTTCAGTTCATGCGCAATGGCGCGAATCGAATATTGCAGGCGGGCGAGCAGCTCTATTTGGCCCCGTTCTTTTGTGGTAAGCTGGACATAGCTCATGACAGAACCTCCGTGTAGTGTTGGTGTGGTAACTTACATTTTACACGAGCCTGTCATGGGCCCTTTTTTATTTTCAGCGAGTGATGCACTTAATATTACAATCCGTCGACTGAAAAAACAGAATAGCAATGGGAGTTTGCAAACTCAAGAATAGGCAATCTTGTGATAGAGTGGAAAGATCATTAGATAATCAGGAGTGAACCGAAATGTCCAAACAACTCAGCCCAAAACAATTCGTCGATTTGATCGAACCAAATGCGGATCTCATTATACCAATCGCAAACGGTGAGCCAATACGGCTGCTCGATCTATTAGAAGAACATGCTGCACAACTGAACAATGTCAAAATTCATCAAATGCTGGCGCTTCGCGACCGCGCATACATCCGAGGGGAACTCGAACAACTGCGCCACATATCGTATTTTCTGAGTGGTGCTACGCGCAGTGTGTATCAGCAAGCAAAAATGGATCTCATTCCGAATAATTTCCACGAAATGCCGCGCCTGTTGCAGAAGACGACAAATTTGTCGATGGTCATGACGGTCGCATCCCCGATGGATGAGCACGGTTACTTTACATTCGGTACGCAAGCCGATTACGTGGCGGAATTTGTCGGCAAAGTGCCGTTCGTTCTCGAAGTCAATGAACATATGCCGAGGACATTCGGGCGCAATCAGATCCACATCAGCCAGATTGCAGGGTATGTGGAACATCACGCGCCGCTTGCAGAAGAGCAAGTCGGGGCCATCAGCGAAAAGGATATGAAAATCGCCTCATCGATCATCGGTGATATTGCAGACGGCGATACGCTGCAGATCGGCATCGGCTCTGTGCCGAATGCCGTCATCAGCATGCTGAAAGACCACCGCCATCTCGGTATCCATACGGAAATGCTGCCGGACGGCGTGGCGGATTTGGTTAATTCCGGCGCTATCGACGGCACACGGAAATATACGAATCCTGGGAAGATTGTCGCGACGTTCGCATTCGGTTCGAAAAACTTATACGATTTCATCGATGGCAACCCGGCTGTCGAAATGCTGCCGGTAAGCCAAGTCAACGATCCGCGGGAAATCGCCAAAGAGAAAAACATCGTTTCCATCAACGCGACGACGGAAGTCGACCTTTACGGACAATGCGCTTCTGAAACGGTCGGCGGCAAGTATTATTCCTCGAGCGGTGGACAAGTCGATTTTGCCCGCGGCGTGCGTTTTGCTGAAAATGGCAAAGGCTACATCTGCATGCCATCGACTGCGAAAAACGACAGTTTGTCCCGCATCAAACTGAACTTATCACCTCTTTCGGTCGTCACGACCGGCAAAAATGATGTCGACAATATCGTCACCGAATACGGTATCGCGCGCTTGCATGGCGTATCGATTGCGGAGCGCGCTAAGCGCCTGATCAGCATTGCGCATCCGAAGTTCCGTGATGAATTGATGTTTGACGCTAAAAAGAACGGTTTCTTGCTATAGGCAATAACTGAATATGAAACAACAACCCCCCAGCTGCAAAAGCTGGGGGGTTGTTTAATGGACAGTAAGTGCGACGCTGCCGATGCCTTCGTAATGGGCTTCGTATCGCCCTGTTTCCAATTTTTTCGGCAAGATGAACGTGCCGGAAGAGACCGCCATCCCTTTTTCGAGCGACAAGCCGTGGCTTTCCAGTTCCTCTGCCAGCCATTTGATGGCATTGACCGGGTGGCGCAGTACTTCAGAAGATCTTCCTGAAGCGATCGCTTGACCATCCAAGAACAGCTCGCCGCGTATATCGTCCAATTGATCAAAGGATACATTGCCGACGGCTTCACCGAT
Source organism: Planococcus sp. ISL-109 (assembly GCF_018613655.1). Classification (GTDB taxonomy): domain Bacteria; phylum Bacillota; class Bacilli; order Bacillales_A; family Planococcaceae; genus Planococcus. Next base: position 85,412 of record NZ_JAGGPW010000003.1, on the reverse strand, counting down.
GATGATGCGCCCGGCGACCGCGCTGTCGGCAACGACTTGGCCGAGTGTGATATTAGGGAACCAGTCGGTGAAGCGGCAATCCGGCACTTCAATGCCGGGTGCGATTTTCGTTTTACTCAAAATGGTTGCTAGCGAATCCGCCGTTTGAATATCTTCTTGAATCAGGAAAATCAGTTCGATTTCAATGAGTGGGGACAGCATGGAAGCAAGCTCGATTGTCCCGTCCGATAACGCAGGAGCGGTTAATGCCCCGTACAGCGGTTTTTCGGAGTTGAATAATTTTTGTGTTTCGGGACTCGTCAAGCTGATTTTGTAGCCTCTCAGCGGTTCGCCGTCCTGTGTTTTTCTTAAAGTGAGCGCATGCTGGATCGAGTAGGCAGCAGACAGGTCGAGCGTGGGGGGGATCTGGTCTTTTTCGAGTGCGCGATTGTTTTTATAAGCGGCATATAGACGCTCTGCCAGCTGTTTGGTTTGGAGTGGTGCCATTATTCAGTCTCCTTCCTTTCCTTTATCATACCATCCGTACACAAGGCCCTGCACGGAGAGGATGCAAATTTGCATTTCGGCGGGAGTATCTTATAAGATAAAGAAGACTAGTAAGAAAAGGGGCGGCTAATGTTATGGGAGAGATTAGTGGACAGCTACATGATTTCATCTTAAAAAATGAAGAGCAAATGATTGAAGAATGGCTTGCAATGCGAAGCAGCCAACGTAATTCGATCTATTCCACGCAAGCGTCAGCTGAAACGGTGGAAAAGTTGAAAAAAGAGACAGGCGGCTTTATTGAAGCGGTCACGGCGATCTTTGTCCATAATGAGGAAGAATCGCTTGCCTATGTGGAAAATTGGGCATCAACAGTCGCCAAAGAGCGCGCTCAGCAATCGGTTCCGCTTTACGAAGTGATGGAGCAGCTCGGGCAGGTACGTAGAATTTATTGGAATTACGTCCGGAAGTTTTTTGACGAAGTCGAGGAGGCTACCAGCCAGGACGCACTTCGATGGAGCGAGATGCTTAATGATATTTTCGACTTCATCATCGAAAGTTTTGCCCGCTATCACCACGAAGCGCATCAGCGGCTTTTGGCGAGCCATCAGGAAGTGATCGACGAACTGAGCAGCCCGGTCATCCCGATACGCAAAGGCGTCGGCATTTTGCCGCTAGTCGGCGGAATCGACACATACCGCGCCAAGGTGATCTTGGAGACTGCGCTCGTGGAAAGTTCCAAACAACAATTATCGACACTCTATATCGATTTGTCGGCGGTGCCGATTGTCGATACGATGGTTGCCCAGCAATTGTTCCAGCTGATGGATTCGTTGCGCATCATCGGGGTGGAATCCGTGCTCTCCGGCATCCGCCCGGAAATCGCGCAAACCGCCGTCACACTCGGCATCGACTTCAAGAACATAAAAGTCTACGCTAATCTGATGCAGGCGCTCGACGCTCTCGAACATTAAGAAAAGAGCGGCTCTCTAAACTATAGAGAGTCGCTCTTTCGCGTTAAAGTACATATATATAGACAGCGAGGAAATGGCAAGTGCTGCCGAGCAGGATAAAGAGGTGGAAGATTTCATGGAATCCGAGATAGCGGGAAGACAGGAAGTCCGGCTTCAGCCAATAAATGATGCCTCCGACCGTATACAGGATACCACCCGAAATGAGCAGCCACAAACCGGCAGCCGAAAGACTTCCGGCAAGCGGCCCAGCTGCGAAAACGATGAGCCAGCCCATTAAAATATAGATTGCCGTTGATAGCCAGCGCGGGGCATGGAACCAAATCATTTTAAAGAAAATGCCGCTGGTACCAAGCGCCGAAACAATCCCGAACACCGTCCAGCCGAGTGTGCCTTCTAAGGCGATCAAGCAAAACGGTGCGTAGGAGCCGGCAATCAATAAGAAAATCATCGAATGGTCCAATTTGCGGAAAAAAGCGATGACCCCAGGACGTGCTTTCACTGTGTGATAAACTGTGGAGGCTGTATAAAGCAGCATCAAGCTGATGCCGAAGATCAGCACCGCTGTAATATGCAAAGCGGGGGCTTGCGAATAAGCGGCTTTGATGACCATCGCGAGCAACGCGACGAATGATAGAAGCGCACCTGCCAAATGGGATAATGCATTGAATGGTTCTCGGATATAAGCGGTCATGAATCTGTACCTCCTGATACATAGTTATTGAAACTACTTATAATAATATATGTATTAATAATGCCGGTCAAGTTTGTCGGCTTTTCACTCATCATGTAAGATGAGGAGAGAGAAACTGAGGTGAAGTGAATGGAAAACATCGACAAACTCATTGGCCAATTGGCGCTCGATAGCCAAATCCATACGAGCGATATCCCGAAAATCGATTTGTATGTGGACCAAGTCATTCAATTGTTTGAAACGAGCTTTCATGACACAAAGCGCTTTTCAGATGATAAGATCCTGACCAAAACGATGATCAATAATTATGCCAAAGGGAAATTGTTCTATCCGGTGCAGCATAAAAAATACACGCCCGATCATATTATGCTGATCAACTTGATTTATCAGATGAAAAGTACGCTGTCCATCAACGATGTAAAAAAAGTGCTGGAGAAAGTGAATGAAAAAGCCCAGATGCAAGAACTCGATCTATCCGCATTTTACGAAACGTATTTGGCGCTACAACAAGACAATCAAGTGGCGTTCCGGGAAGAAGTGGAGCGGCAGGCAAAAGCGGTCGAAAATACACAAGGCGAAGCAGATGAAGAGCTTTCGAAGGTGCTGTTCATCGCTTCGCTTGTCCACAAAAGCAATTTATACCGAAGAGCGGCAGAAAAGCTGGCCGATGAACTGGTAAGGGAGCAAGCCGATGGCAAAAGTACTTATTGATGCAGACGGTTGTCCTGTTGTCGATTTGACGATTGAGCTGGCAAATCGTTTCGGTTGGCCGGTGCTGCTCGTGTGCGACACTTCCCATGAGATGCACCGGGAAGGGGCAGAAACGCTGACGGTATCTAAGGGAGCAGACGCTGTCGATTTTGTCTTGGTGAACCGTGTAGCTCCGGACGATATCGTCGTGACACAGGATTACGGACTCGCCGCCATGGTGCTCGCCAAACGTGGGGTGCCGATCGACCAGAACGGCCGCGTCTACCATGAAGGCAATATCGAGCAATTATTGCATGGGCGCCATGTCTCCAAAAAAATCCGGCAGAGCGGCGGCCGCATGAAAGGTCCGAAAAAACGCCAGCAAGCGGATAATGAGAAATTCGGTGAAAGTTTGTCCAGATTGTTGAACCGGTAAAGACCCGCATACTTGTGGGTCTTTTATTGTTTGCCGCTGTTGTAAAACAGAGTATTCCACTCTTCAAGTGAATAATTTTCCATCAATAGGGAATAACAGACCATACGCATGAACGCATGAGGAGGATACGGGCGATGAAAAAAATACTGATTGTCGTAACAAACCATAAAGACCTCGGGAGCCGCGGAAAAAAGACGGGGCTATGGCTGCGCGAACTGACGGATTTTTATCATGAAGTGAAAGATGATTTTCAAGTGGATATCATCAGCACAAGCTCGAACAAAGTGCCGATAGATCCGAGAAGCCTGCCGGCAGCCGTAATTAACGGCCGGACGCGGCATTATTACTTGGACGAAGCGATACAGCGGCAACTGGACAATCCCCTGACGCCGGAACAAATTAATGCGGATGACTACGCCGGCATCTATTTCACCGGCGGGCACGGGACGATGTGGGATTTTCCCGATAATGAAGAATTGCAGCAGATCACAGCCCGCATCTACGAACAGGGCGGTATTATAGCGGCGGTTTGCCACGGTCCGAGCGGGTTATTGAATGTACATTTATCGGACGGCAGCCCGCTATTAGCGGGCCACTTGGCAACTGGGTTTTCGGATTTCGAAGAGAAATTGCTCGGCCTGTACAAAGACATTCCGTTTTCCTTGCAGCATGAAATGAAAGAGCGCGGTGCACTCGTCCAAATTGCGCGGTTGCCGCTCGAAGAATGTGTCATTGAGTCAGGGCGGCTGATCACCGGCCAAAACCCGGCTTCCGCTTCTACGGTCGGCCAAAAGATGCGTGAGCAGTTGAAGTATGCAGAACGTTATTCAAAGTAAGTACTCAAGCTGTCATCCTGGCGGGTGGCGTTTTTAAAGCGAAAAATTAGGAGGAACGTCTATGCCCATGATCCGTACCGTCGTTACCGAAAATGCTCCATACCGCGTCAATCAGCGCGACCTTGTAGGCGTTGTGCGAAATTTATTCGGCGGTGAATATGAAGACATCGAAAGGCTATTGAAAGTATTCGGCAACGGCCAGATCGACAGCCGCTATTTTGCCGCACCGTTGGATTGGTTCGAAAAAGATCGGACGCTGGAAGAGAAAAACAACCTGTATATCGAGGAAGCAGTCCGGATGGGCAGTCGTGCCGTCCAAAAATGCCTGGCGGAAGCTGAAGTTGACGCAACAGAAATCGATGCCATCATCTTCATCTCAAGTTCAGGGCTTTCGACACCGACCATTGATGCCCGCATCATGAACGAATTGAACATGCCGCCAAATATCAAACGGATGCCGCTCTGGGGGCTCGGATGTGCGGGTGGTGCCGCCGGTTTGAGCCGCGCGGATGATTATTGCCGCGCCTATCCGGGTGCGAACGTACTCGTTCTTTGTTTGGAGCTATGCAGTTTGACCTTTGTCAGGGGTGATAAATCGAAAAGCAATTTGATCGGCACATCGCTGTTTTCGGACGGCGCAGCCTGTGTGCTCGTCGCTGGCGATAAAGCGGCTGATGATGACGGCTTCCGCATCCACGCCAACCGCTCCGCATTGATGCCGCAGTCGGAAGATGTAATGGGCTGGGATGTCCGGGATGCCGGCTTGCATGTCGTCTTTTCACGGAGCATTCCCAGCATCATTGAAAAATGGCTGAAGCCGAACGTCAATGAATTTCTAGCTGCACTCGGAAAGTCGACGGACGATATCCAGCATTTCATCGCACACCCCGGAGGGAAGAAAGTATTGACCGCTTATGAAAAATCATTGGAGATGCCCGCTTCACAGACGGCGATTTCCAGACAGGTCCTGTCGGAGTACGGAAACATGTCATCGCCGACGGTGCTGTATGTGTTGAAAGAGTTTATGGATCGACCGATGAAAACAGGGGAAGAAGCATTGCTCACAGCGCTCGGGCCTGGATTCAGCTCGGAAATGCTGTGGCTCGAATGGGTGGGTGAAGCGTAATGGTCTTTTTTTATACGCTGTTGCTGATCGTGATCTTGCAGCGCATTCTTGAAATCGTCTATGCGCGCAGAAACGAAAAAAAGATGAAACAAAAAGGCGCAATTGAATTCGGTGCTGACCATTACAAGTGGATCGTACTGCTCCACATTTTGTTTTTCGTGTTCTTCATCGCGGAAACCATTCAACTGGGTGCGGCACTTAGCGCATGGTGGCTGTTGTTTTTGGGATTATTTATTGTGGCGCAAATTATTCGGGTATGGGCGCTTACTTCACTGGGACCGTATTGGAATACGAAAATCATCGTCTTGCCGGGAGCTCAAAAAGTAGCGCGGGGCCCATACCGGTTTTTGCCTCATCCTAATTATTGGGTCGTCGCTGCTGAAATCTTGGCCCTGCCTCTCATTTTTGGAGCCTGGAAAACGGCATTGTTCTTTACCATCGCCAATGCGCTTCTGCTTTTGTTCGTCCGCATTCCAGCGGAAGAACGTGCACTCGAGATGCTTGAAGAGCAATGATGAAAAAACTTTTTTATTTTCTAGTTAAAACCGTTCATAAAGGGTATACAGAAAAGTAGTGATAGAAACATGTATTAATTTGGAGGGATTTAGATGAAGAACTCGACGATGAACACATTAGTAGGCAGTGCACTCGCAGCAGCTGCAGGGATTTTTGTATACAAAGCATATCAAGAGAAAAACACCATTCGTGTAGAGGAAGACCACGATATGCGCAACAGCAATGCCATCGATGAGCGCGAAAGTGTCTACGCCATCGAGGATTCCAGCGAACAAGGCCTCTCGCAATTGGATTCCGCTTACCGCGAAGAATGGCAAGCAAATGCTTTCCCACAAACCCAAAAAGAGTTGCGTGAACTCGAAGAAGATAAGTAAATCGATAATGCAAGCGAAGGCAGAAGCAATTCTGTCTTCGCTTTTTTGGGTGGAATATTATTAATCAGTACTAAAAAACAAAGGAGTGATCAAGTTGTGGATCCGAAAACCATTCTTTGAATACACGGCGGCGGTGTTACTGCTCGCACTCACATTATACGTACTTAGCAAGCTGGACTATATTTGGGAGCCGATCCGCATTGTCATCGCCACGCTTTTCGCGCCGCTCGTTATTGCTGGCGTATTGTATTATTTACTGCGGCCTTTGGTCGGGCTGCTGACACGGCGCATGCCGAAAGTGGCGGGGATAGGCATCCTCTTCGTGGCGATTTCGCTGGTACTGGCAAGCCTTATCTACATATTCGGTCCGACTATAGTCGAACAAGGAAAAAGCTTGGCGGACTTGGCGCCGGAAAAAGTGGAGGAGATGAGTTCCGACTCGACCAACCTCCTTCAAGGATTTGAGTTTGGCGGAGTTTCAGGGCAAGAAATCAGTGACCGGATTTTCGGTTATGCTGAAAGCTTATCGAGCCGGTTGTTCGAAAATGTGCTTGATATTCTGGGGATGTTTGTCAACGCAGCAATCGTTTTGATCGTTGTGCCTTTCGTGTTGTTCTTTCTATTGAAAGACGATGATAAATTTGTTCCGCATCTCGTAAAACGTTTGCCGGAAGACCATAAAGCTGAAGGCCGGAAATTATTGAAAGACTTGAATGGAACCTTATCGACCTTTGTTGTCGGCCAGGCAATCGTAGCGGGAGTGATCGGGGTCCTGATGTATATCGGCTATTTGATCATCGGACTCGAATACGCGTTGACGCTGGCCATTTTTGCTATGTTCCTGGTCGTCGTGCCGTTTCTTGGGCCGATTTTAGGAATCATACCTGCCATATTCATCGCCTTATTGAACGATGGGCTATTTATGGCCATGAAAGTCGTTCTTGTGTTGCTCGTCGTCCAACAACTCGAAGGCAACTTGGTCACTCCGAATGTCATGGGCAACCGCCTGCAAGTTCATCCATTGACCATCATTCTTTTATTGTTGGTGGCAGGGGCACTTTATGGATTTATCGGCATTTTGATTGCGATTCCGGTTTATGCTGTTTTAAAAACGCTGGTCCATAATTTCCGGCTGTTTTATCGCCTGCATAAAAAACGAGCCGTGAGTCAATAAACTAGTCATTAAGACATAAGTAACTGCCTTCTTTCCCAGTTAATTTAAATCAAAAGGTTCAGAAATTGCGAATATTATGATATATTAGTCAGTAGATTGACTATTAAAGATAGAGGGGGATGTTTATTAATGAAGAAATTGACATTATTGGCATTATTGCTAGCCGTTCTCACGGTGCTTGCAGCTTGTGGCGGTTCAGAAGAAGAAACTGGCGGTGAAGCCGGTGGGGATGCAGAAGGGGAAACGTATCGCGTCGGAATTGATACGACTTATCCGCCATTCGAGTTTGAAGAAGGCGGCGAATACAAAGGAATCGATATTGACTTGATCAACGCCATTGCTGAAAACCAAGGCTTTGAAATCGACTTCAACCCGATGGACTTCGGGGGCATCATCCCGGCTCTGCAAGCTGGACAATTGGATATTGCGATTGCCGGTATGAGTATTACGGATGAGCGCAAAGAAGTCGTGGACTTCTCGGATCCATACTTTGACGCAGGATTATCTTTAGTTGTAGCTGAAGACAATAATGACATCACGTCACTCGAAGACTTAGAAGGCAAAACAGTAGCGGTAAAGAGCGGAACAACAGGCGCTCAGTTTGCACGCGATAACCAGGACGAGTATGGCTATGAAGTTGCCCAGTTTGAAGATAGCCCGTCGATGTTCCAGGAAATTTCAAACGGCAATGCGGAAGTTCTTCTTGAAGACTATCCGGTCATCGCTTATGCCATCGCAGAAAGCGGACTGGCTTTGAAAACTGTCGGCGAACGTTTGACAGGTGACCAATACGGAATCGCTGTCCTAAAAGGTGAAAATGCAGAAGTGCTTGAAAAAATCAATGCCGGCTTGCAGGAATTGCGTGACAGCGGCGAATATGATGAAATCTTAAACGAATACATCGCAGAATAAAACTATGTAGCGCGCATTCGCGCGCTGCATTTTTTTATGCAAGGGGGACATAAGGGTGCAAACAATCATCAATGCTTTTCCGTATTTAATGGAAGGCTTGCAAGTTACGCTATATATTTTCGGCATTGCCATTGTTATCGGCTTCTTAATCGGGTTGATTGTCGCTTTGCTGCGCTTGGCGCCGCTCAAAATTCTGAACTGGATCGCCAAAATCTTCGTCGATGCGATTCGTGGAACACCGTTCATCGTTCAGCTGTTCTTCATTTATTTCGGGTTGAACTCGCTCGGGTTCTTTTCGCTCGATAATACGACAGCGGGAATCGTGACAGTCGCAATCAATGCCGGCGCCTACTTTTCGGAAATCATCCGGGCAGGCATCCAGTCGATCGACAAAGGGCAAACGGAAGCGGCTCGGTCGCTCGGACTCAACCCGACACAGACGATGCGCCATATCATTTTGCCGCAGGCGTTCCGCCGCATGCTCCCAACCATTACGAACCAAGCGATCATCTCTTTGAAGGATACCTCGTTGCTTTCAGTTATCGGAGTAGCGGATTTGACGCAGGAAGGGCGCATTCAGGCAAGTGCCACGTTCGATGCGTTTAACGTCTATTTGATTCTCGGCATCATTTACTTTGTCGTCATTTACTTGCTCTCTATGCTGGCGAGCTTTGTGGAAAGGAAGTTTGTATTGCGATGAGTATGATCATAGTGGAAAACCTCAAAAAATCATTTGGAGATTTAGAAGTCATCAAAGACATGAGCACCGTCGTCGAGGAGAAAGAAGTCATTTGCGTCATTGGCCCATCCGGTTCGGGCAAAAGTACGTTTCTGCGTTGCTTGAACCGGCTCGAAGAAATCAGCGGCGGGCATGTTTATATTGAAGGAACGGACATCACCGACCCGAAAGTGGACATCAATAAAGTGCGCCAAAATGTCGGGATGGTGTTCCAGCAATTTAACCTGTTCCCGCATAAAACAGTGCTGCAAAACGTGACCCTTGCACCGACCAAGCTGAAAAAAGGCGACCAGAAAGCGGTAGAAAAGAAAGCCTATGAGCTGCTTGATAAAGTCGGCTTGCGCGAAAAAGCGAAAGCTTATCCGGGCGAATTGTCCGGCGGGCAGAAGCAGCGTGTTGCGATTGCACGTGCGCTTGCGATGGACCCGAAAATCATGCTATTCGATGAGCCAACTTCGGCACTCGACCCGGAAATGGTCGGTGATGTGCTCGATGTTATGAAACAATTGGCGAGAGAAGGCATGACGATGGTCGTCGTGACCCATGAAATGGGCTTTGCGGCAGAGATGGGCGACCGCGTCCTGTTTATAGACGGCGGCTATATCGTGGAAGAGAATGTCCCGAAAGAACTATTCGGGAACCCGCAGCACGAACGGACGAAAGCGTTCCTCAGTAAAGTGTTATAAAAATGATTAGAAAAAGCGTGCCGTCGCGGTGCGCTTTTTTATGTTGGTGAGCTGGAATATATATTCGGAAATGAGACGCCCTTTGTTATTTCTTCAACAAGATATTCGCCGCCACGCTTTGGGTGAGGCGGCTGTTAGATTTCATTGATTTTAGTAACTTAAGTAAAATCTGCTTTTTTAGCATGTATCCACTGTTTGGAGAATCACTTCCCTGGTGAAATTGTGTTTGAGAAATGAGCTGGAATGGATGTGTGGAAATGTGCCGCAGATGTTTCTGGCATCACGAATGGATCCGCCGCCCTGCTTTGGGTAGGCCTCTTGCAATGAGCCAGGAAAACCGCCTGTCTCACTGCATCGGCTCACCCTTCGCGCTGGACGGCTGAAGGATTTCGTTGTGTGTAGACTTTTTAAGCTGTTCTGTTTCTTTATGGGTTGCCGGCTAGCAGGGGAATCGCTTTCCGGGAAGCGGCATCTAGCCATGATCTTCTTAAATTAAAAGCTTGTTGTTCTGTTTAGTGGATTAGAACTAGCGACAATATATTCTTTAAACAGTGTGATGTAACTTCTAAACATGATGCATTTCCACAACTTGCTTATAGTGGACTGAAGAACTTTATCCACCACACAAAAACTAGAGACGGAGTGGAAGGGGCCGACGCCCGCCCCCCGGCAAGCGTGCCCCTGCAACGCAGTCGAATAGCAGAACTTAGTTAAACATCCTGTCGCTTCAGCCGCATGACTGGTCAAGCGTCCGCCTGAAGCGCAGTCTCATAACGCAAGCTATTTAGACAAAAACTCTTTGCCCTTTGGAGTGTAATATCAACTCTAGCTTTTTAAATTAAAGTCACTAAATTTCAAGCAAACAAAAAAGCGTGCCACTGGGGCACGCTTTTTCTTATAAATTATTCAGCGTCAAAGACGTGGACTTTTTCCATTTTATCGTCTTTTTTCATAGCTTTCGCAGTTTCTAAGCCTTTTGTTACTTGGCCGAATACTGTGTGCACGCCGTCAAGGTGAGGCTGTGCATCGTGGACGATGAAGAATTGGCTTGAGCCAGTATCTTTGCCAGCATGCGCCATAGAAAGGCTGCCTGCCTGGTGCTTGTGCGGGTTGCCTTCTGTTTCACATTTGATGGTTTTGCCGCTGCCGCCAGCGCCTGTACCAGTCGGGTCGCCACCTTGGCTGACAAATCCTGGAATGATGCGGTGGAAAACAACGCCGTTATAGAAACCGGAGTTTGCAAGCTCCTCAAAGTTTGCAACTGTGTTTGGTGCTTCATTCGGGAAAAGGTCGAATTCGATTACTTCGCCGTTTTCCATGTGGATGTGGCCTTTTTTCGTCATGTACAACATCTCCTTTTCGATTGGTTCATTCCTCAGTATATCGGCTTTTTTCGGATCTGCCTACTAATAAGGGGCTTATAAAGCTTTCAAGAATCCGCCGTCAACAACGATCGATTGGCCGGTCACATAAGAGTTGGCGGAAGAAGCCAAAAAGACGACAGTGCGGGCAAATTCTGCAGGTTCCCCGAGGCGTCCGCGCGGGATTTGGGCTTCGGTGTTCTTCAGCACCTCATCCGCAGAAATGCCTTGTCTATCAGCTGCTGCTTGGTTCAGTTCGGCAATCCGATCTGTCGAAATCTTGCCGGGGCCGACTGTATTGACCATAATATTATCATTCGCCACTTCGCGGGCGAGGGTTTTTGCAAAACCGACCATGCCGGCGCGCATCGTATTCGACAAGATAAGTCCATCAATCACTTCTTTCGTGGAAGAAGAGGAAATATTGATGATGCGCCCAAATTGCTGTTCTTTCATATATGGAAGAACTTCACGGCACGTGCGGATATAGCTCAATAGGTTTTGGTCGAATGCCGCATACCAGTCGTCATCGCTCATTTTGTCGAAGCCGCCCGCTTTCGGTCCACCGGTGTTGTTGACGAGCACATCGATGCGGCCAAACTTCTCAGTGACTTGCCCGAACAATGTGCTAATGTCTTCCGCTTTTGACATATCACAAGCAAAAGCATGGACTTGGTCATTGCCGCTTTGTTTTCGCAATTCAGCAGCGGTTGCGTCGACGGCTTCCTGTCGGCGGCTGGAGATGATAACGATGGCTCCCTCTTTGGCGAACTCTAATGCTGAAGCTTTGCCAAGCCCTTTGCTGGAGGCCATGACAACGGCCACCTTTTCTTTTAATCCGAGATCCACATTTATCATCCTTTCCATTTGGTTCCTTGTTTCAGTTTACGATAGAATAGAATGGATGGATATGCTAGTTTCAAATTTCCGCCATAAGTCCAATAGCGGCGAACCTATATAGATATGATAGGATATAGATATTGATTAGATTAGGAGTGTTAGAGATGGAAGAACGTGAAATTTTCGATATTACAATCATCGGCGGCGGGCCAACAGGCTTGTTCGCATCATTTTACGGCGGTATGCGTAAAATGAAAGTAAAAATCCTCGATAGCTTGCCTCAGCTCGGCGGACAATTGATGGAATTGTATCCGGATAAATTCATTTACGATATCGGTGGTTTTTCAAAAGTATTGGCAAAAGACTTGGTGGATAATCTTGTCGAACAAGCCAAATACGGCGACCCTGAAATTTGCCTGGAAGAAACTGTGGCGTCTGTCGAACGCGAAGAGGAATATTTCGTCATCGGCACCGACAAAGGCATGCATTATTCGAAAGCGATTCTATTGACGGCAGGCGTTGGTGCATTCCAGCCGCGTAAACTGGCAGTCGACGGCACTGACGCATTCGAAGGTAAGTCTTTGCATTATGGCGTCAAAGACCTCACGTTGTTCAGCGATAAAAAAGTGGTTGTCCTCGGCGGCGGCGATTCTGCGGTCGATTGGGCGATGATGCTTGAGAACGTAGCTTCACAAGTGACGTTGAGCCACCGCCGCGAGAAAATGACGGCGCATGAAGCGAACATCGATACGGTGCTGCAATCGTCGGTCGAAGTGAAAAAGCCTTATAACGTCAAGGAACTTGTTGGTGAAGACGGCCAAGTCCGTGAGCTAGTTCTCGAAGACAAAGAAGGCAATGAAGAACGCTTAGAAGTTGATCATGTAATCGTCAACTACGGCAACATTACATCTCTTGGGCCGATTAAAGAATGGGGCCTCGAGATGGAGAAAAACTCGGTCATCGTCAATTCCAAGATGGAAACGAACGTGCCAGGGATTTATGCCGCAGGGGATATTGCCACTTATGATGGCAAAGTGAAATTGATTGCGGTCGGGTTCGGCGAAGCGCCGACGGCCATCAACAATGCGAAATCCTATTTGGATCCAAAATCCAGAGTTCAGCCTTTGCATAGCACAAGTGTATTCAAATAATAGAAAGAGAAATGCCCGTGAAGCTGATTCAGCTTCACGGGCATTTCTCTTTGTCATTAAAGGCGCGGCTTTCTCTGTTTGATGACAACCGGAACTTGGTTAGCGGCCTTCAAGTGACCTCCATAAGCAGGACGAGAACTGAGAATGGCAAGGCCGCGATGATCAAGGAGTTCTGCAACCCTTGCGTACCGCCGCTGTAGATGACGATTGCTGCAACGGCGCACTGAATCAATCCCCAGGCGACAAGAGCTAAGAAAATCGTAATGGAAATCCAAAAAACAATCGTGACATTTTTCAAATGAGTTCCTCCTAAACAAAAAGAAGTTATCAAAATGGCAGAATAGTCAATGCTGTTGTAGCTTCTCATTCCCGACTGGGCTAATCCATCCTCATATTATTAAGCCGGAAAAATGCGAAATACAGCAAAAAAATATATTTTTCAACAAAAAGAAAATGGAATGTTCTGATTTATTACAGTCTGTCATATTCAAAAGTCTGTCGTAATGTAATTGTTAAGTTTTAATGGTCGTCCTGTCATGTTCCTGAAATGCGCAAGTGTTAAGCTATGTCTTGTGTTAGTGAAAAGGAGGAATTTCATTTATGAAAAAGCAAATCGTTACACTAACTGCAATCGCAGCTTTAAGTGTAGGCGCAGCATCACAAGCAAGCGCTAATTCATCGTATACAGTCCAATCAGGGGACACGCTCTGGGAAATCTCACAAGAAAAGAACGTTTCGGTACAAAACCTAAAAAGCTGGAATGATTTATCTTCTGATTTGATCTTCCCAAGTGATACGCTTTCCATTGAAGGGAAAGAACAGGCATCTAAGAAATCATCATCTTCATCTTATACAGTTAAAAGCGGTGACACATTATTCGAAATCGCTACTGCTCACGGAATCTCATTAGATCAATTGATGAGCTGGAACAATCTTTCCGGCCACACAATTTTCCCGGGACAAGAGTTTGCAGTAAAAGGCGCAGCAGCTAAAGCAGCGGCACAACCGGCAGCTAAAGAAGCAGCACCAGCACCAGCACCAGCAGCTAAACCAGCAGCTAAAGCGCCGGCTAAAGAAGCGCCAAAATCAACACCAGCAGCTCCAACACCAGCAAGTGCACCTGCAGCAGCGGCACCGGCAGCGGCATCTACTCAATCAGGTAAAGAAATGACTGTATCAGCAACAGCTTATACTGCTTATTGCGTTGGATGTTCAGGAGTCACTCGCACAGGAATCGACTTGCGTTCGAACCCGAACCAAAAAGTTATCGCAGTTGACCCGTCTGTTATCCCACTTGGCTCAAAAGTATGGGTTGAAGGATACGGAACTGCAATCGCTGGCGATACTGGCGGAGCAATCAAAGGCAACAAAATTGACGTCTTCATCCCAACTCAAGGCGAAGCTTTGAACTGGGGCCGTAAAAACGTAAAAATTAAAGTTCTAGACTAATATTTTTAAGCTACAAAGCCGAGGTGACCATTCCCTTGGCCTTTTTTTTCCCGCTTTAACGGTCCGATTGGATCAACTAACAATCAGTGCAGAATGAAGAACCCCACATTGATTGAATTTTCTCTTTATTTAAGCCCTTGCAAATGTGCAAGGGCTTTTTTTTGCTTAATTTTCTGAAAATAACCAGAAAATCATTGAAATCAAAGTTAAGAGGCATATAATATGGGGTATAGTTACTGAGTATTCACAATATTTATACAACTAAGGAGGCGCATGACATGGCAGAGAAGAAAAATGTTTCCAGGCGCGATTTTCTGAAGACTTCAGGTATTGCGGCAGGCGCTCTCGTCGGTGGAGGAATCATTGGTGGATTGATCGGTGCCAATACTCGCCAGGATGGTGCAGTGCCGAGTGGCGGGGAAGCGGGTCACAGCGGCAACGGAGAAGCAGCAGTCGGGGCACGCGGTTTGCAGTTTTTTAAAAATTCAGCAGAATTTGCAGTTCTTGAACAGGCAACAGAGCGCATCTTTCCAGAAGACGAGCTTGGTCCAGGGGCCATCGGGCTGGGCGTTCCTTTCTTTATCGACCATCAGCTTGCCGGAAGCTACGGCGAAAATTCCAGGGAATATATGCAACCCCCTTTTGAAGTGGGTGAAGCAACCCAAGGTTATCAAAGCCGATTAAAACGCAATGAACTTTTCCGGCAAGGGCTGCAACGGATGCAGCAAGAAGCGCAAAGCCGCTTCGACACCAATTTCGTTGATTTGGAAGGCGAACAGATGGATGAAATCCTGACAGCTTTTCAGGAAGATGAAATAGACATGCAGGCGGCGACTTCGCAGTTCTTTTTCCGTCTTCTCCGACAAGCGACATTAAACGGTGCGTATGCCGATCCGATTTATGGAGGCAACCAGAATATGGAAGGATGGCGCATGAAAGGCTTCCCGGGACACCGACCAGCTTATATTAATGAAATTGAAAGTGAAGACTTCGTACAGATGGATCCGCATTCGGTGGGAGATATGCTGAACTAATTAAGGGGGGATAGGTATGGTCACGACACTTGATAAGGTAGATGTAGTCACAGTTGGAGTTGGCTGGACTGGAGGCATTATTGCAGTTGAATGCGCCAAAGAAGGCTTGAAAGTTATCGGCCTCGAACGTGGGCGAACCCGGTCGACAGAGGATTTCTCGATGGTCCATGATGAATACCGCTACGCCATCCGCTATGAATTAATGCAGGATTTATCAAAAGAAACGATAACATTCCGTAATAGCCGCGGCCAGCGTGCATTGCCGATGCGGCAAATGGGTTCATTTCTGCTAGGCGAGGGGCTAGGAGGATCGGGGACGCATTGGAATGGCCAAAACTGGCGGTTTTTGCCGTATGATTTTGAAATCAAATCGATGACGGATGCGAAGTATGGTGCCAACAAATTGCCGGCGGAATATACTATGCAGGACTGGGGAATCACGTACGATGAGCTGGAGCCTTATTTCGATAAATTCGAAAAAACAGCAGGCATTTCGGGGGAAGACAAAAATCCTTTCTGGGGCCAACGTTCAGCGGACTTTCCGACACCTCCGATGAAAAAGACGCCATTGCTGGCGAAGTTCGAAACCGCAACGAGCAACTTGGGGTATACACCGTTCATGATGCCTTCTGCGAATCTTTCGGAAGCTTATGAAAATCCGGATGGCCAGCAAATCAATGCCTGCCAATATTGCGGATTTTGTGAGCGCTTTGGCTGTGAATACGGGGCGAAGACTTCGCCGGAAATCACGGTTGTCCCGGCAGCGCGTGAAACAGGGAACTACGATATCCGCTTTAATGCCAATGTCGTTGAAGTAATGAAAGAAGGCGACCGGGTTACGGGTGTGCGATATATCGATACAGTCACCTTCGAAGAATTCATCCAACCAGCGGAAGTCGTCGTTTTGACGAGCTATGTGTTGAACAATGCCAAACTATTGATGGTTTCAGAAATCGGGGAGCTTTACGATCCGGAAACGGGGCAAGGGACACTCGGAAAAAACTATGCTTACCAAATTCTTCCTGGTGCTTCTGGGTTCTTTGATGACCAAATGAACGTCTTTATGGGCGCCGGAGCGCTCGGCATGACCATCGATGATTTCAATGGCGATGCTTTCGACCACGGCAATCTTGACTTTATCCATGGCGCGAGTCTATCTATGACGCAAACAGGAAGCCGTCCGATCGCTTCTAACCCACTGCCGCCGGATACGCCGGCATGGGGAGCGGAATTCAAAAAGGCATCCATTGAAAACTACACGCGGACGCTCTCGGTCGTCGGGCAAGGTGCATCGATTCCGCATCGCGACAATTACATGACATTGGACGGAACATATAAGGATGCTTATGGAATACCGCTCCTGCAGCTGACGTATAACTTTACAGACCAAGATCGTGCGTTGCATCAATATGTTACTGAAAGAGCTACAGAAATCATGCAGGAAATGGGTGCAAAAACAGTTATCGGCAGCAACCCGATCTCGGATTACGACATTGTTCCGTATCAGACGACGCACAATACCGGTGGCACGATTATGGGTGCAGATCCTGAGACGAGTGTTGTTAATAATTTTTTGCAGCATTGGGATATGGAGAACTTGTTTGTTGTTGGGGCGGGGAATTTTGCCCATAATGGCGGATACAACCCGACCGGTACGGTTGGGGCGCTAGCGTATCGCTGTGCAGAAGGCGTCATCAGATATAGCCGCGAAGGCGGATCATTAGTGTAATTTGTGAGGAGGAAAAGATATGGGTGGACTAGCTTCTATCGGCGTACCGGGTTTAATCATCATTTTGGTCATCGTGCTGATTATTTTCGGTCCCAAAAAACTGCCGGAAATCGGCGGGGCAGTCGGTAAGACTTTCTCAGAATTCAAGCGGTCAACGAAAGGGCTAATGGATGACGATGAAGACGAAAAAGACACAAAAGAAGTGAAAGAAACGAAGAAAACCGATAGTTTGTGAAGGTGGTTAAATGGATCCGTACGGAGAAAGCAAACTGATCAGTCCGTTGCATAAGAAAAAGGTGAGCGAAGATCCGGTGGCACTAGACAAACAGAAAGCGGATTCCGAAACGGAGCAGGAAACGGGCGAGGGACCGAAAGATTCGGGAGGTGGACAGAAGCCTCCCGGCGACCCGCAGGACAGAGTGGAGACTTTGGTCGATCATTTGGGAGATTTGCGGAAGCAATTGATCAAAAGTTTATTTGTATTTGTGTTCTTCTTGTTACTCGTTTTCTCGACCTTGAATTTTTGGTTTCCATACATTGTAAAAGGCAATGAACTCATCATACTGGGGCCGCTTGAAGTCATTAAGTTCTACACGTCGATTTCTGCCACGATGGCACTTGGCTTGTCCTTGCCGTTTTTGATCCACTTTCTTTGGCAATTCGTCAAACCGGGCCTCGAGGAGAAGGAAGCCAGGTTTCTCGGTTTGTATTCGCCGGCTATGCTGGTGTTGTTTTTGCTCGGGGTGTCATTCGGTTATTTCATCGTCAACCCGTTGAGCTATCAGTTTCTGATCAGTTTAGGGGCAGCTAATTTTGATGTGATGATTTCAGCAAATGAATACATTCATTTCTTGATTATGACGACGATTCCGTTAGGCTTATTATTCGAAATGCCGATTTTAGCCCTGTTCTTGTCTTCTATCGGAGTGCTAACATCGGTTTCTATGAAAAAAGTGCGGAAGTGGTCGTATCTTGGTTTGGCCATCGTCTCCGCCCTCATCACCCCTCCTGATTTTTTGAGCCAATTATTAGTGTTGGTGCCGATGGTGGGTTTGTATGAAGCGAGTATTTTTATCGTGAAGAAAATGGAAGCGCGAAATGAGCGCATGGAAGATACGGCTGTGTGATGGAAAGAGAAAAGGGCTGTCCAAAACTCAAATGACTTTCGGATAGTCTTTTCTGCTCTTGCCGATTTTGAAGGGGGATTTGACTATGCCAATGGAAATTAAAACCATCGATAATTTACACGATGTCAATGTAGCCGAACTGGTAGAAGAAAGCGAAGCGGAAGGCTATCGTTTTCTGCGAAGGCTTGTGGATCAATACAAGGACGGGAGTAATCGGTTCGACCAGGAAGGCGAAGTGTTATTCGGTGTTTTTGATCCGCGCGGCAAACTGATTGCGATCGGTGGGCTGAACCGGGATCCATACTCTACAAAAGAAGGGATCGGCAGGCTCCGCCGCTTTTATATCGCCAAAGCGGCGAGAAGAGAAGGGCTCGGTACTAAACTGCTTCAAAAGATCATCGATTTTGCAAAAGGTCATTTCGGAGAGCTGGTCGTGCGGACGGATTCTTCAACAGCAGATGCTTTTTACCGGGCAAACGGCTTTATAGGAGATGTGAACTTGCCAGATGTCACGCACCGGGTCGTCTTGAAGAATTAGTGGATTTTGCAATACTTTAAAGCGGGATTCACTGAACCGCAGAAAACAGCAGTCAACAAATCACCTTTTCTTGTAAAATGGCAGTCAGAGGACTACCATTTTAGGAAAGGTGATTTTTTGGTGTGGTCTCAACGATAGAAGGAGCGGGGGCATGCGGAAAGTTCAAGTCATGGCTTCCAATGAAACTTGGCCGGCATCTCTTGAGGCGGCGTTCGGCGAGATCCAATATTCATTAGGGAAGCATTGTTTAGCTGTGCACCATATCGGGAGCACCCTCTAGAAGCGGCAGTTTATGGTGAATTGAAAACGGTATTAAACATTAAATCCACTGGATATCGGGAGATAAATCGAAGGAAAACAGGCGGTCGAGAAAAAGGCGATAGGAGAGATTTGATGGAAATGGCAAATTGGCGGGGCGCTGCAGGCGTCTGCGTAAATGAACAGAATGAAATTTTGATGGTGCTTCAAAAAGCACCGGAAGAAGACAGCAACTGGTCAATACCTGCGAGCGGCATCGAAGCTGGGGAAACGCTGGAGCAATGTTGCGAGCGTGAGTTTCGCGAAGTAACAGGGGTGACTGTGAAAGCGCTCAATGAATTGAAAGTCAGAGGGGGCACGTATGAAAACTCTGCGGTGTCATTTGAATTGCATTATTTTCAAGTCGCAGTGACAGGTGGAGAGCTGGTTGTCCCTGAAGGGGATTTTCTGATTGAAGATGTTGCGTGGAAATCGCTTGAACAATTACAGGAGCTGAAACTTGCCTACCCGGACGATTTGGAGCTGTTCCAATCACTTCTCTCCCGGTAATGTGCAGGGTTCGAAAATTCGAAACGGGGTAAAGAACTAGAAACGCAACTCCGGGAGGGCTCGAAAAATGAACAAGGAACAAAAAGGCCAGGAAGGTGAAAAACTTTTGCCGGAAGTGGAGCCTGGGCGCCATCAGCCGCCGAATAAGGAGATAGATCTGATGCCGGATAGGGAATTGGAGTATAAAGAAAACTCCAACGAAAAATATCGGGACCAAACAGCAGACGAACGACAGGAATGAGCAGAGTATGCGGCCGCTTGCAATCGAGCGGCATTTTTTATGTTGTTTAGGTGAACACCATCTGCTCGATTAGTTGGGAAGAAAGGGGGGCCGGTTATGCCGCGACATCAATTCGCGAAAGCAGTGTGGCAAGAGGAGAATGCCATGGAAGCGGCGGATTTCCGGCAATTATTGCAGGATAATCCGAAGCTTCAACAATGGATTGACCAATCGCAAACATTAACCGTCAACGTTATCCACACAGATACCTCACAAGCCGGGAGCGAAGTATTGTGGGGCTCGTTGATCTATAAGCAAAGCAGCCAGGCGCGGGATGTGCGAGATGTGTTCCACTTCTATGTGTCTCCGGAACTTTTGGTGACAAGCACTGTAGATTTCGAAGAAGACATGGACATGCCTAGGCATTTGATGATTAAGCAAATGGAAAATGCCGACTCTTCAATTGAAGTGATGATGATTTTGCTTGGCGGCATGGTCGGATCTGTTTTGCATAAGATCGATAATTTTGAAGAACGACTTCATGAGCTGTTGTGGAATATTAAAGAGCATAACAACCGCAAAACCCTAGAGAAAATTGAGGGAGTGCGCCACGAAATCCTTTTATGGAAACATCTAATAATGGGGTTTCGGGAAATCAGTATGGTGGTCGAAGAAACATTCGGAGGAAATGTGCGCGAATACCGGGAGTACGAACGGACTTCCCGGCGCATCGACCGCTGCGTTATGCTGGTCGACTCCTATGAAGATGAAATCAATAATATGGTCGATATGGAAAACGTGGTGGCCAATTACCGGGGCAACGAAATCGTCAAGACCTTGACGGTTTTGACGACGCTCTTTACGCCTGTCATGGCATGGGGGGCGCTATGGGGGATGAACTTCCGAATCATGCCGGAACTTGATTTGCGCTATGGATATGTAATGTCCCTTGCTGTCATCCTCCTCTCTACATTCTTGCTGTATTTGTACTTCAAGCAAAAAGGGTGGACCGGCGACATTCTCCGGTCGTTTGATGATAGAAGAGAAGCAAACAAAAAGCAGGACTGATGTTCAGTCCTGCTTTTTGTTATTTCGGTTTGTCTTTTTTCAGTTCTTCCAAAAGCTCTGTGTAGCGGTGCAAGTCGCGGTCATTATATTTGCCGATATAATTGATCAGCATTTCTTCGACTTCCCGGCGCTGGCGTTCAGTGGCAATCAGTTTCTCTTTCATCGATTTCTGTTTATAGAGGATCGTATCTTCCACGTCATCCATTTTGTTCAGCATATCAATTTCTGCCAGTAACACCAATGCGGCATTTTTTTTGTCCTCATACTTTTTCATCGCTTTGTCAATTTTTCGTGTATCATTTTCATACGTCAAATTGGAATACATCGACATCCGTCTGCCCCCTTCTCCACCCTCTTTATTATAACCTTAACAGATATTCGAATATTCTGTCTATACAGAAAGGTAAAAAGTCACGGAAAATCACCTGCTTTTTGGGCTGTCAGGAATTTTCCGCTGGCTCTAGTGGTTCTATCCAATTTTGTGACCATTGTTCGATTTCAGCCATGACCGGTTTTAACGAAGCACCTTTTTGTGTCAGAGAATATTCGATCCGTACTGGAGTTTCCGGATGAACCGTTCGCGCCACCAGTCCGTCGACTTCCAACGCTTTTAAGCGTTCGGACAGGAGGCGGCCGCTAATGCCGATTTCTTCGGTCAACTGGCCGAAACGCTTCGGCCCGTCCATTAATTGATGGATGATCAACCCTGTCCAGCGCTGCCCCAGCAAGGAGATGGCCCCTTCAAAACGCGGACAAATTTCCGTACTTTTCATATGTTCACCGCTCCTTTTTCTTCATAATAGCATATTCCTAAACGGATTAAAAAACAGATGACTTGACGTAACTTGGTTATTAAAATGAAATTAGTTACAAATAGTAAGTGATAGGAGGAACAGCAATGAATTTTCATGAAAAACCGGTGCAGCATATCGAGAGCTTGACCTTGAAAGTAGTGGATCTAGCGGAAATGAGCCGGTTTTACACACCGGTGTTAGGGTTCGAAACGATAGAGGAACAGGCAAACAAAACGATTCTCGGAGTCGCTGGGCAAGAGATTTTGATTCTTGAACACACACCAGAGTTGAAGCTGAAAACGGGGCGCTACGCAGGACTCTTTCATTTCGCCATTTTGCTTCCGAATCGCAAGGAGCTTAGAAAAATGCTAGTGCATCTCCATCAGCAAAGAATTCCGCTGGGCTCTTCCGACCACCAGGTGAGTGAAGCTTTGTATTTTTCGGACCCAGAAGGAAACGGCATCGAAATTTACCGGGACCGCGCAGCGGGCGAGTGGGAATGGCGGGGAGAGCATGTCCATATGACAGTCGCTCCTCTTGATGTAGAAGCCGTCGCACATGCTGCATCAGGGGAGAAATGGAGTGGCATGCCGTCCGGCGCGGTTCTTGGGCATATCCATCTTCATGTCTCTGATCTCCAAGCAGCGCGTGAATTTTACACCGAGGTGCTCGGCTTCGGCCTTGTGGCAAGTCTCGGCAACCAAGCGCTGTTCGTATCCGACGGAAATTACCATCACCATATCGGGTTGAACATTTGGAGCGGTACGGGAATTCCTGCATTGCCGGACACTGCAGCAGGCTGGTCCCATTATGTAATCCGCGTATCCGATGAACAAGCGCAACGAGCGATGCACGACCGCCTGCAAGCTTACGGAGCTGAGCTTCATACAGAAGGCGCGGCAGTGGCAATGGGATTTATCTGGCAACAAAATCGAAATCGTCTATGCATAAGAAAATCCCCCAAACGCTTTTGCGGTTGGGGGATTTTTTCGTTACGGCGCCGGACACGAACGGACAGATGCCGTATAGGCAGTGATGGGCTGTGACGCCTCAGTAGCTCCCGCTTGCCGGACTTTGCCGTGCCGCTGCGGAACCGTGTTTTCCCTTGTTTCTGTATAGGCTTGAAGCCGCTCTTGGTTTTGCCAATTTTCGAATGGTTCGCTGTAAAATGCCAAAATGATCAATCCGCAAAAAACAGCGATCAACGTGATAGTGACTAACGAAAGAAAGCCTTTCATGCTGCAATCCCGCCTTCTCCTAGATGCTGGTATTAAGAACGCAGACGGCCGGGAAAAGGTTCCCGGTTGAAGAAATCCAAAAGACTGGGATACTGATAAGTAACAATATAATAGGGAGGACAAGTCATGATTACATTGAACACAGATATTTGCCGCTTGCTCGAGATCGAGTTTCCGATTATCCAAGCCGGTATGGCAGGTGGGCCGACCACCCCACAACTTGTAGCGCAAGTTTCGGAAGCGGGAGGCTTAGGCACTCTTGGCGCCGCTTATTTGACACCGGAGAAACTGCGTGCAGAAATCTTGAGCATTCGGGAACAAACCGATAAGCCATTCGCTGTAAATTTATTCGCCGATAATCCACAAGATGATTTTTCACGCCTCACAGAAGTGCAAGAAGCGCTGCGCCCCGCCTATGCGGAGTTGAGCATTGAACAACCTGGCTCATCCTTTCAGTCTCCTGACTATGGCGAGGAACAGTTCCGCCTTTGTTTGGAGCTGGATGTGCCGATCATCAGCACGGCGTTCGGCTGTTTGTCGCCTGAACAAATGAAAGCTGCGAAAGGTCACGGTGTGTTGGTCATCACGATGGCTACGACGGTAGCTGAAGCGATAGAAGCGCAAGCGGCAGGGGTTGATGCCATAGTAGCACAAGGCAGTGAAGCAGGAGGCCACCGCGGCAGTTTTTCATATGAGCAGCATCCGATGGGGGCACAAGTTGGCTTGATGGCGCTCGTCCCGCAAATGGTGGATGAGATCACCATTCCCGTTATCGCAGCAGGTGGCATTGTGGACGGCCGAGGACTAGTCGCTTCGCTCGCACTCGGCGCACAGGCGGTGCAAGTCGGCACGCGCTTTGTCGGAGCGAAGGAATCCGGTGCGCATGCCGCATACAAGCAAGCGATTTTCGACAGCAATGAAGAAAGTACCGTTGTCACGAAAAGTTTCTCCGGCCGTCCGGCACGCGGCATCAATAACCGTTTTATCGAACTATTTGAGTCAGCGGGAACCAAAGCCTTGCCATTTCCGTCCCATAATACAGTAACGAAAGAAATCCGCGGCGTTGCCACAAAGACAGGCAACCCGGAATTTATGTCATTATGGGCAGGGCAGGCTACGAGAAAGCTGATCCGCGAAGAAAGAGCGGCGGATATTGTGGATTTGATGATGAAGCAAGCGCAAGCGCTCGTGTAAGGGCGCGGCTCGAGTTTCGGGTGTGCCCGTGCTATACTAGTACAAGTGATTTTGAGACGAGGAGATTATACGCATGGAATGGAAAAATATATACCGCGGTATTTTGATGGGCATCAGTGATTTGATCCCAGGAGTTAGTGGAGGAACAATTGCCTTTATCCTTGGCATCTATGACCGGCTGCTTGAATCGATCAGCGGATTTTTCAGCAGAGAGTGGAAAAAGCAGCTCGGCTTTCTAGTGCCGCTTGGCATGGGGATTGTCATCACCTTATTATTGTTCAGTCGATTTATCGAATATTTACTGTCCAATCATTACGAAGCGACGCAGTTTTTCTTCATGGGCTTGATTCTCGGTGTATTGCCATACATCATGAAGCAAGCGGAAGTGAAGAAGAATTTCACGGCACGCCATTTGGTTATTTTGCTGATCATCGGAGCAGCACTTGCTTCTATGGCATTTATCCAAACAAGCGATAATGTAGCGCCTATTACCGAACTCAGCGTGCCGACGTTCTTCCTGTTGTTTTTCTCGGGCTGGATTGCCAGTATGGCGATGCTGCTGCCGGGAATCAGCGGATCGTTCATCTTGCTGTTGATCGGCGTTTATTCGACGGCGATCAACGCCTTGTCAACGTTAAACTTACCGATTGTCATGGCAATCGGAGCTGGCGTAATGATCGGGTTTGTCGTCAGCAGTAAAGCGATCACCTATTTGCTCGAGCATTTCACGTATGTGACGTATGCGGCAATTATCGGATTGATCCTTGGCTCGCTGTTTGTCGTGTTCCCAGGATTTTCTGCAGATCCGGTCGTCTTGTTCACCAGCCTGGGTACTTTCACGGCAGGCCTCGTGTTTACCTTGTGGTTCAGCTCACCGAAGAAAACAGACATTACGAGCGAACATAACGTAGAAGCGTAATTCGGATGAAAAAATGAAAGCGGGTAGTGAAAAGGATTCCTTTTTCTGTCCGTTTTTTATTATTTATTTTTGAAAGTTGATCAAAAAAATGCTTTTTGCTTTTCGTATTTCGTTTTTGGGATTACACTGAAACGAAGAGAAAGAGGTGATGCGTGTGCGAAAAGTGTTTAGTATCTTGCTTCTAATGGTTTTGGTGTTTTTTGCCCGGCCTTTATGGGAGGAGCCGGTCGGAAATTATGTCGACCTGAGCTTTTTGGATACTGTCGATGAAGCCGTAGGAAAAGTTGCAGACGACACGGATGTTTCCAAAGCGCTCGATGAAGCCAAATACTTTACGACGCGCATTAGCCATCAGTTGCAAGCGATCGTGACAGAAAGTTCGGCCGTGCTGCCGGAAGTAGTCGCGAAACCGGAGCTTGCACAGACAGATTCTTTAGTAGCGGTCCATAACGTCACGCTCGGAATGAGCAAAGACGAAGCCCAGCAAAAATTAGGGCTGCCGCTGCGCTTGATGGAAAATGAATACGGAACCGATTGGCATAGTTATCACCAGGATTATCAGAATTACGTGCTGCTGTCTTACGATGAGCAAGGGAATGTCAATGGCATGTTCACCAACCAAGACCTCATTTCTTCTACAGAAGGCTTCTCGATGGATTCTTCGAAAGCGGAAGTGCAAGGCTTGTTCGGTACGCCGCTCACAAGTTTGCAAAAGGGGCGCGTGCAGTACATTCTTGATTCCCGGGACGAATATGACCTTTTCGAAACAACGGACTCCTATACGACCGTTTTCTATGACGTCCATGAAGAGGATACAGTGACGGCTGTTCAAGTCATCGGCAAGGAACTCGAAGAAAGCCGCGGCGAGATTTATGCAGATCCGGCTGTTGAAATAACGGAAGGCTACGAATTCCTGTTATTTGAATTGACTAACTCCGCCAGAATCCAGCGCCAGTTGCCGCTGTTGAAATGGGACGCCGAAACGATGGGAACTGCTCGCAAGCATAGCCAGGATATGGCCGATGAGCGTTATTTCAGCCATACTAACCAGCAGGGGCAGTCGCCTTTTGATCGGATGAAAGAAGACAATATCAGCTTTTTTGTCGCTGGTGAAAACCTGGCATATGGCCAATACAGTGCGGTGTTCGCGCATGAAGGACTGATGAACTCGATGGGCCACCGTGAAAATATCGTCAAACCCGATTTCGGCTTTCTCGGCGTCGGTGTCGCTTTCAACTCAGACAAACAACCCTATTTCACAGCGAACTTTTTTAATCGCTGATGATAAAAAAATCCCTCTATTGCACAAAGGCGATAGAGGGATTTTCATTAGTTCAATAAGAACCAGGCAAGGACCACGAGTGGCCCAACGATAAAGCAGTAGATTGCGAAATATTTCAGCTGGCCTTTTGCCATTATGTTCATGAACCATTTCAACGAGAAATACGAAGCAACGAGCGAGCCGATAAACGCCATCATATAAGGTATGGCCATCGTGGCTAAGTTATCATCGCTGAGAATATCGGAAAAGCTCAATACCGCGCCACCCAAGCTGATCGGAATGAACAGCAGGAAGGAAAAGCGCAGCGCCGTTTCCTGATTGATGCTGCGTGCCATGGCCGCAACAATCGTGGCACCGCTTCGGCTGATGCCTGGGATCAAGGCGACCGCTTGAGCACCACCGATGATCAAGGCATCTTTCATCGTCATATTGCCGTCTTTTCGCTGGCCGCGCATATTGCGGATCAGCCATAAGGCGATACCGGTGACAATTAATGTCAATCCGACGGTCACAACAGTCGAAAGGTGCGCGTCAATCGTATCCTGAAACAGCAAGCCGATGATGGCGGCCGGGATGGTCGCCACGACCAAATAAACGACAAACATGAAATCCCGGCGCGTTTCCGGGGTTTTTTCTTTGAAAAACTTAAACCCGTTAATGACGAGCCGTTTGATGTCGTCGCGGTAAATAATCAGCACCGCAACCAAAGAGGCGGTATTGACGAGAAGTGCGAAAGTTGACGTGCTGCCTTCTATTTCCACGCCGAGAAAGTATTGGGCGATGAGCAAATGCCCGCTCGAAGAAATCGGAATCGGTTCGGTAAGCCCTTGAAACAGGCCAAGCAGCAAAAACTTAATCGTGAGCCATAATTGTTCCATATGTATAAATCCTCCAAATTCTAGTCATTCACTTGCTATCAACATGAGACGTTCATTTTATGAAAAAGTTCGCTCTACATAAAAACATATAATACCATATAATCGTGATAAATTGGGTATACATACGAAAGAAAGGAAGTGAACTCATTGACAAATAAATTATGGTTCCAGGCGGGCGTCGGAATTATCCTGACATTAGTCATCATTCGTCTATTTATAGAAGTACAGGGGATATTCGATCCGCTCTTCATCATCGCCGGAACCATTTTCGTTCCATTGCTTCTCGGGGGAGTGCTGTTTTACTTGACGCGCCCCTTGCTGCATTTCTTGGAAAATCGAAAATTTCCGAAATGGTCCGGGATTTTAATCATAGTCCTGCTGATCGTTCTCGTCTTCTATCTGCTGTTTGTCATGATCGGTCCAATGGTTACTGATCAAGTTAATTCGCTCGTCGATAATGCACCTGAAATTATTGAGGATATCGAAGGGTATACGGAATACGCACTCGACCAGCGGGAGCGTTTGCCAGCTTCTTTTGAGGAGCAATTGAATGATATGAGCGGCCAGATAGGCGACAGCATCGGCGACGTCGGCGGCTGGATTCTGTCGTTCCTGACGAGCTTTATCTCTGGTGTTATCAGCCTAGTGCTCGTTCCTTTTTTCTTAATCTATTTACTGATCGATTATCACAAGTTTGTGCCGTTTGTGTCCGGATTCTTCAGCGGGCAGCGGAAACTGTGGATCATCAAAACGATGAAAGACATTGACCATACCTTGCGCTCGTATATACAAGGGCAGCTGTTTGTCAGTTTCTTAGTAGGGATTATGCTGTTGATCGGCTATTTGATCATCGGTTTGGATTACGCCTTGCTATTGGCGTTGATCGGCATGGCGACGAACGTCATTCCGTTTCTCGGGCCGTACATCGCCGTCATTCCGGCGATGATCATCGCCTTGGTGCAAGATCCGATCATGGCGGTTTATGTGGCCATCATCATGCTGATAGCCCAGCAAATCGAAAGCAACTTCATTACGCCGAACGTCATGGGCAATGCGCTTGATGTCCATCCGTTAACGGTCATTACCTTGCTTCTTGCTGCAGGGAATATTGCCGGATTGTGGGGAATCATTTTAGCGATTCCGTTTTATGCCGTAGTGAAGACGATTGTGACAAATATCTATGCAAGAAGACGGGAAATCCGTTCTACTGCAACAAAAGAAGTATGATCAAGTCCCGCAGCCCAAGCTGCGGGACTTTTTTGCGAATTGCTTGACGGGAGAAAGTTCAGCCCCTAAACTATTACTATTAGTTGAGGGGGTAAACCATTTATGGATACGCGCATTACAGAGGCAGTGGAGTTGTTTCAGGAAGTGTTGTTTTATGGCACGGAGCGGGTCATCCGTTCCGTCGACAACCCGATATGGGAGGAGTTTTCCCCTGAGCAGATGCAATCGCTGAAACTCATCAGCAAGGAAGGGCAGATCACATCGGCGAGGCTTGCGATTTTACAGGGTGTACATAAAAGTGCGGTATCGAACCGCACGAAAAAGCTTTTGCAAAAAGAACTGATCCAAGTCGTTCAAACAGCGGATCGGCGGGAGAAGTTGCTTGAATTGACCGATGCTGGGTGTGAAGTGCTCGTAGAGTCGGATAGAATTTTAGCGGAGTATCTGGAAAAATTAATGTCGGAGCAAGTCAACGACGAGGAAATCGATCAATTTTTGTCAATCTTCAGGAAACTAAGTGCAATCATGAAAACGGATGGAGTGTAAGGCATGCAGACGATATTAAAATTGAAGTGGCCGATTACAATCGGGCTGGTCATCTTGACGGTCGCCTTGTTTTTATTGGCACCGAATTTAACGGAACAGGCGGAAGAAGCTGGATCATTCCAGTTGTCTGAAGAAGTGGATTCGCAGCGGGCGTCATCCATTTTGGAAGCGGCGGACGTTTCCGGCCAGACGATTTCCCTCGTCATCCAGCTTGATTCGGAGCTAGGTGAAGAAGCGCAACAGCAAATCACCGGGATGAGGGAAGAAATTGAAGCGCTCGGAGATCCGGTGACGACGGTTTTAGATCCGTTTGAAAGCGCGGAGCTGGAAGAGCAACTGGTTTCACAAGACCGGCAGACAGTGCTGCTTCCGGTGTCTGTAGAAGGAAGCGATGAAGAAGTTGAAGCATTAGCAGGTGAGATCCGCGAGACGATTGTGCCGGAAGGTCTGACGGTGTATTTGACGGGTGAAGCGATCATTAATCAGGACGTCAATACGAGTGCGCAGGAAGGCTTGAAGAAAACTGAAATCATTACGGTCATCTTGATTTTCGGCTTGCTGCTCGCGGTATTCCGCTCGTTCGTCACACCAATCATTCCACTTGTCGCGGTCGGCCTCAGCTATTTACTCAGCCAATCGCTCGTTGCGTTCTTTATTGATTGGTTCGGATTCCCGGTATCGAATTACACGCAGATTTTCCTTGTGGCGATTTTGTTTGGCCTTGGAACCGATTATTGTATTTTGTTATTGAGCCGTTATAAAGAAGAACTAACTGAAGGAAAAGAAGTGCAAGAAGCGATTTTGAACACATACCGGACAGCAGGGAAAACCTTATTCATCAGCGGCTTCTCCGGCTTAATCGCATTTGCGGCAATCGGCTTTGCAGAGTTCCCGATTTTCAAATCGGCTGTTGCCGTCGCTGTCGGAATCGGCGTTCTGCTCGTCGTGCTGTTCACGGTCATGCCATTCTTCATGGCGGTATTGAAAGACAAATTGTTCTGGCCGAGCAAAAAATCGGCTTCCCATAAAGACAGCAAACTATGGGTCTGGATCGGGAAATTGTCCGTCAACCGCCCGCTGTGGTCAATGCTCTTGGTTGCATTGATAACCGTGCCGTTGCTGTTTTCGTATAATAACGACCTATCATTCAATACTGTAGATGAAATCAGCTCCGATTATGAATCGGTTAAG
Organism: Planococcus sp. ISL-109; assembly: GCF_018613655.1. Lineage (GTDB taxonomy): Bacteria > Bacillota > Bacilli > Bacillales_A > Planococcaceae > Planococcus. The sequence goes on along the minus strand of NZ_JAGGPW010000003.1, from coordinate 55,182 downwards.
GGGCTGGATGCAATTGAAGAAGCATTCGGTGCAGGCAATACGATGCCTGTGCAAGTGGTTATCAAAGCGCAAGAAAGTCTGACTGCGGAAGAAACGATCCCATATTTGGATGCGTTGGCGCAGGATATGGAGAAAGTTGAAGGCGTCGATATGGTGCGCGCCATCACACGGCCGACCGGTTCGGTCATTGAAGAATTTTTCGTCGACCACCAGCTCGGACTCATTGCAGAAGGTCTTGAAGAAGCGAACGTGGGCGTCGATGAAGTCCAGTCGGGCCTCGTGGAAATTGAAACGAACCTGGCCGCAATCAGTGAACAGGCAGGAGGCGACGGGCTGCGTGAGGCAGCTGCAGGGCTTGCGCAAGTGAACGGGCAACTTGCACAAATCTCAGGCGGCCTTCAGCAAACCGGCAATATTGAACAAACCATCGGCGCACTTACTCAAGTGAACGCCGGACTCACAGAAATCGAAGAAGGGCTGGGCAGCGGAGCCACGCAATACGATGAACTGGCGAGCGGACTCGTCACACTGTCTGAAGGAGTTGGAGCTTCAGCGGAAGGTTTGACAGAAATCAATGACGGCTTGACTGAAATCGCCGAAACACTGACCGGCATTAGCGACAGCGAGGCAGTACGCGGAACCGGCATTTACCTGCCACCCGGGACGCTTGAAGAAGAAGAGTTCGAACAGCTGCTCGATCAATTTTCATTTGCGGATGGGGAAGGCATGTTGATGGAAGTCGTGCTCGAAGAAAATCCGTATTCACCTGAAGCGATCAACATTGTCACGGATCTCAAAGAAGCAGCCGCGAGAAGCATTAACGGCACGCCACTCGAAGATGTGGAAATCGCATACGGCGGCGTTCCGAGCATCAACAGTGATTTGAACGATATTTCCGCAAGCGACTTCACGCGCACGGTCAGCATCATGCTGGTCAGTTTGTTCGTCGTCCTAGCGGTGCTTTTGCGCTCGTTCATTATGCCGCTATTTATGATCGCGTCACTCCTATTAACGTATTACAGCTCGATCGCCATTACGGAATTAATCTTCGTCAATGCGCTCGGCTATGATGGCATTACATGGGCCGTGCCATTCTTCGGCTTCGTCATGCTCGTCTCGCTCGGCATCGACTACTCGATCTTCCTGCTCGATCGCTACCGTGAAGAAGCATTGACGGCCGCGGACTTCACGCAAGCGATGCGCCGTTCGATGGCGAAAATGGGGACGGTCATCATCACCGCAGCCATTTTGCTTGCCGGAACATTCGGCGCCATGTTGCCGTCTGGTGTTTTGAGCCTGATGCAGATTGCTACGATCGTCATCACCGGATTGCTGTTATACGGTTTGATCGTCTTGCCGCTCCTTGTGCCGGCCATTACGGTGTCATTTGCCGGCGGCGCTTGGTGGCCATTTGGATTGAAAAAGAAGAAATAGATTGGTGATTTATATCAAAAACCTTTGGAAAAACAGTGAGAGAAATCATGGACTTTCTCTTACTGTTTTTGTTTTTCTTTAGTTATTTGATAAAGTAATAGACGTATATCAGTCAATTGAGTAATTTAAATTTACTACTGGGAATGGAGGTGGCGACTCCAGGGAAAGCGGGTCCAGGTGAGACCCCGCAGGAAATGAATGAGTGAAGCTTAGCTGAGCGCATTCATTTGCGACGCATCTGCTGTGCAGATGTAGGAGCACACGGTTTTCGAAGCGACGAGGAGGCTCACGGACCGCCCGCGGAAAGCGTCCGCCGGAATGGACAGCAGTAGCCCTTTTTCTATTATTTCGCAAACGAGGAAGCGCATGGGAAGCATGCTATAATGGAGACAGAAAATCAAAAGAAGAAATGGGGATGTCCAGTAGTGCTGACATTTGAACAAAAACTTGAAGTGATTGAAAAATTTCCGGAACTGACACGTAAAGAAGTCTCGATGAAACGCGTCAACTTCCATTTTGAAGAAAGCCTCTACGATAAGAAGATTGTCGTCTATCATCTCCACCCGAACGGCAACGGCTTTGTATTCGTTGGCGATTTGCCGCATTACGAAACGGATAATCGCGGATTGGTTAACATACGCGACTATTCAGCCGGCCAATTACGCAGTATCGTCGCCGACTCGATCGATTATTTGTCGCAAGAAGCGGAACCGCCTTACGACAAGCGCTGGATCAACGAAGATGGAGAAAAGCTGGATCTGGTGTTTGAAGAGCCGTTCTGGAATGTCTATACGGGCAAGAACTTGGAAGAAAGCTTCGGCACATTTGATGATGCGGAAGATTACCTGCTCGATCAAGGATTCCGCGAGCGGAAGTAATGAATAGCAAAAGCGAATGCATCCACTGCATTCGCTTTTTTCTTTGTTTACGAAGCTTCTTTTAGGCAAACTCGTACGCAAGCGATGCAAAAAGAGGAAAATTCTGTTCATTTTCGGTATGCTGAAGGGAGAGGTGAGGACATGTTCAAGAAAGTGACATTGCATACAAACCGTTTGAATGAACTGAAAGGTTTTTATGAATACCAGCTTGGCTTCCGGATCGTTGAGGAAGATGAAACAAGTTTTGCACTGGCCATCGGAAATTCCGTCTTGGAGTTCCGCGAATCAGACAAACCGGCTTTTTATCATTATGCCATCAATATCCCAGGCAATCAGTTTACGCTGGCGAAATTCTGGGCACGTGCACGGGTGGAGTTGAACCGCCAGGAAGGCATGGATGAAATCTATTACGCGAATTTCAATTCCGATGCGTTTTATTTCCAAGACCCGGCAGGCAACATCGTGGAGTTTATCGCGAGGCGCCATGTCGACATTATGGATGATTTCACCATTGATTCCCTGCTCGACATCAGTGAAGTGGGCATTTCGACACCACATGTCAAAGAAGTCGGCGAACGGCTGGAAGCGATGGACATCCCGGTCCGCGGCAATAAGGGGATCGATCCGAAAGAGTTGAATTTCCTCGGGAAAGATCCGCATTTCATTGTCCTCGTTCCACCAAAGCGCACATGGTTTTTTTCGAAATTAAAAAGTGAGGCGTATCCGCTGGCGATCGAGCTGACGGATGGCCGGATGATTGAAATCGATGAAGAAGGCTTTGTGAAGCAAAAGAAAGCAGTGAACCCGATTTCGGACCAGATGGATGAGCTGGCGTTTTCCGGCGTCGCCCACTTAAGCGGTAAGGAAAGCTGGGCGCGGGCAAAAGGCTTCGCCAACCGTGCAGACGCACGGCCGAATGCAGTAGACAGCCGCTTTGGAATCGCTTCGGGCAGCAAGGTCTTCACAGCAGTGGCGATTTTGCAGTTAGTGGAGCAAGGCAAGCTCGAGCTTTCATCGACACTTTCTGAGCTTCTGCCGAAAACATTCCCGCATTTCGATGCGACGATCCACCAATTGCTCAGCCACACATCGGGCATTCCGGATTATTACGATGAGGAAACGATGGGAGATTTCGAGCAATTGTGGCAAAGCGTCCCGATGTACCGGATGCAAACGCCGGCAGATTTCGTGCCACTGTTCCGCGACCTCCCACCAGTGGAGGAGCCGGGTGCGCGTTTCCGCTACAATAACGCCGGCTATATTGCGCTCGGGCTCGTTGTGGAGCAGATAAGCGGCCAGGAGTTTGCCGATTATGTGGAAAAAGAAGTGTTGGCGAAAGCGGACATGAAAGAATCCGGCTATTTCCGGTTGGATCAATTGCCGAGAAATAGCGCATATGGCTATATCGATGAAGGGTCTTCTTGGCGTACCAATCAATATGCGATTCCGGTGCGCGGCGGCGCTGATGGCGGCGTATTTGCCACAGCGGGGGACATGGCGAAGTTCTGGGGCCATCTATTGGATGGGACTTTATTGTCGGAGCCGATGCGGGACCGCCTGCTGACCGTGCATGCATCAAGCGGTGACAAAGCATACGGTTACGGCGTATGGATTGACCGCAAGGACGAACAGCCGATCAAGTATCACGTGACGGGGTACGACCCGGGCGTCAGTTTTCATTCGGGCTATTATCCGGAGGACGAAACAGTTTTGACAGTGTTGTCGAATGCAAGTAGAGGCGCATATGATATAGTGAAAGTAATTGAACGCGAGAAAAAACTGAGAGGGTGAGAGGATGGACGGAAAAAAACTGGCCATGAGCGTGTTGGTCGGAACGCTCCTGTTGGTCGCAATCATTTTCGTGGTCTTCCAATTGTATTTTATCCTGAATTGAAAAAAGCCGCCCTCGGGCGGCTTTTTTGGTGGAATTAAAATGGGGTGGTTGAGAAATGGCAGATATTTTGTTAAGAGATGTATAAGAGGATATTAAAAGTAAAAGCTGCAGACTGCACTCCGGGCTAACACTGAGTTTTAATGTCTAATTAGCTTGTTTTTTAAGACTGCGCTGCAGGGGCACGCTTGCCGGGGGGCGGGCGTCGGCCCCTTCCGCTCCGTCTCTATTTTTATAATGGTATTATATTTCGTCATTTCTTACATTTGCAAATGGAGTCATACAGAGCTGCCGTTATATTACATGCTCATTGTTCTTTTCAAAGTTCCTGAAAAGTGAAATGCTATTTTGTTTCCACCACTTACTCCACCACGGAAGCGATTTCCCCAACAGCGGATGAATCCTATAGAAGCACAAATGAATTTCACTCATTTGAATCAAAGAAAGCTAATAGCCGTCTCGCGTAAACGGGTGAGCCGAAGCAATGAGACAGCGGGTTTCTGGCTCATTGCGTAAGGCCAACCCAAAGCGAGGCGGCGAATAGTTTAACGATGCTCAAACAGCGTGCGATACAATTCCACACATCAAGTCCAGCTCATTTCAAGACAATCGAACGAATAGCGGCGTATTTGTGGCCGATGAAAACGAATTGTACCCATTTCACTCAAAAAAAGCCTGATCGTATGTAATTTTAGGCAACAAAAAATGGACTCTTCATAAGAAGAGTCCATTGAAAGTTTAAAGGTTGATTAAGCTTTTGATACGTTAGTAGCTTGAAGACCGCGTTGGCCTTGCTCGATATCAAAAGTAACTTCTTGACCTTCGTCAAGAGTTTTGAAGCCTTCGCTTTGGATAGCTGAGAAGTGAACGAATACGTCGTCGCCGCCTTCGCGCTCGATGAAGCCGAATCCTTTTTCTGAGTTAAACCATTTTACTTTACCTTGTTCCATGTGTATATCCTCCTCGTATGCTATTGCATACATTGTATTACTATCCTTGCTCAAATCCTTCAGATTAAATCTGATACTTAGTGAAAAGCCATCGAACAAAAATAATTCTTCCTTAGAATAGCATGGTCTTCAGAAGAATGCAAGGGTTAAGTTCAGATAGAACTTTTTAGCGCTATTAGTTATTGTTAAAAGAACAGGAAAATGGGGAGAGTTAATGCAGCGGATCATGGTGATGGATGTGTCGGCAGGAGTCGGAAAATCAACGTTTTCAAGGCTTTTAAGAGGATCCTTGCATCTGCTCGTGTATCATTTAGATGCGTATTATTGGAAGCCGGGATAGATTGAGGCTAGCAAAAAAAGAATTTCGGCAGGCGCAGATGGAACTGGTAATGGAGCCGCGCTGGATCATTGAAGGGAATTACAGCAGCAGCATGGATATGCGCTTGTCTGCTTGTGATACACTCATTCAGTTGGAGCTGCCGCTTTGGCGCTGTTTGTGGCGCGTCACGAAAAGAAGGATTCAGTATATGAAAAAGATGCGGCCGGATATGGCGGCGGGCTGTCCGGAAAAATTGGACCGCGCGTTTTGAATTATTATAGTAACAACTTATCATGATCGCAAACGCTCACAACAGAAATTGATGAAAAGTTTTTCCGCACAATACCCGGAGAAGCGTGTCTCTCTTCTTTGCTCACAGCGGGAAATCGACCGCTTTCTGTCGGGTATTGGTAAATAGTTTCAATTTTACAGTCAATTGAAAAAACTTAAAGACGATAGAAATGGAACATGGTATTCTGTAACTATGCAAGAGATGGGGGGAATGGGTTTTGAGAGACCGTCTATATGAAGGTACGCTGACCAATGTGCGTTTGCACAAACAGGTGCCAATGTATATGAAGCGCCTGTACTTGGAAGATTTAGAAGAAATTGAACGGGTCCAACAAACGGTGCTCGACTCGCTGCCAGAAAAAAATACGCTGCAGCCATTATCGACTGAAGAATTTTTGTTTATCTTGAATGATAACGGTCTCGTCGCCGGCGCTTTTGTAGCAGGGGAGCTAGTCGCTTTTCGTGCTTTGCTCGTTCCGGAAATTGATGAAGAGCATCTTGGATTGGATATCGGGCTCAAGGGTGATGAAATCGGTGATATGATTTATCAGGAAATTTCAGCAGTGATTCCGGATTATCGCGGAAACCGGCTTCAGCAAAAACTGGCTGAAGTGGTTATGAAAGAACTGGCGAAGCTGGAGAAAAAATTCCGTTATGTGGCATGTACTGTAGCTCCGATGAATATTCCGAGTTTAAAGGACAAGTTCACTCAGCACATGCATATTGCCGCCTTGAAAACAAAATATGATGGACTTGAACGTTATATTCTCGTAAAAGATTTGGAACAGCCATATGCAGATTACGGCGATCATGTGACAGTCGGAATAGATGATTTGAAGAAACAGAGAGAGCTATTACATGAAGGGTATGTTGGAATCGGCTTTCAGATGGTCAAAGGCTTTCATGCACTGCAATTCGCTAAACCTCTTAGTTGATGTATAATTTCCGAAAAAGCGTACATGATTGTGGAACAATAAAGCGCTTTCCTGTAAAATTATCAACAATCCACATAAATTTATCTTCAAGAGGAGTTACAATATGAAATTGCAGTTTGCACAAATTCCCGGAGTGAGCATTTTAAAATCGTTTGGCCCGGAGCCGACAGAGGTCGGGTCACTCGTATATAATTCCGCAGCAGCACGGGACGGTTCTGCTTTCTTTTGTGTGGTTGGAGAAAACACGGACGGCCATTTATACATAAAGCAAGCGATTGGAAACGGTGCGCAGGCGATTATCGGCTCTAATGAGGAAATCCTTTCAAAACAGGCGGAGCAATATCCGGGCGTCCATTTCCTGCTCGTGGCGGATGTGCGGAATGCATTGGCGCACATTGCGGATTTCTTTCATGGTTCTCCGCAGCACGAATTGTTCAAAGTCGGAGTGACCGGCACGAACGGCAAGACGACGACGGCTACGTATGTGCGAAATTTATTCAATTTGCTGGGTACACCGTGCGGATTCATCGGCACGACCGGCGTCGAGACGGCTGAAGGCAAAGTTCCGTTTGAAAAAAGCACGCCGACTACGCCGATCGCTTCGGATATCCATCAGATTTTCGCCTTGTTGCGGGATGCTGGAACAAAAGCGGTCGCGATGGAAGTGTCTTCAACAGCGCTTGATCAGCAGCGCGTCGAAGGCATTGTCTTTGATGTGGCGATTCACACGAACTTATCCGAAGAGCACCTGGAATACCATAAAACTTTTGAACATTACCGGGAGTCCAAGCTGAAGTTGTTCGAGCGGGCAAAAGCAGCGGTCGTCAATCTCGATGACCCTGGCTTGAGCGAGGCCATTTTAGCGATGGCTGATTATCCGGTATTGACATATAGCCATAACCCGGCGAGCGGTGCCGATCTCATTTGGGGAAACTATAGCGCATCTGCACAAGGAATGCACTTTGAATTGAATTATAAAGGCGATAAGAAAATTGTGGAAGCTCCGCTGTTCGGCGATTACAATGCCGCTAATTTAACGGCAGCGGTCGGGACGGCACTTCACGCGGGCCATTCACTGGACCGGATTATTGCTGTTTTGACTGAAATGCCGCAAGTGGAAGGACGCTTTCAAGTAATCAGAGGCCCTGAAGGTCGGACCATCATTCTGGATTATGCCCACACGCCGGTCGCGATCGATGCCGTACTGACGGAAGCTCGGAAATTGCCGCATCGCCGGCTGATTGCGCTCATCGCAGGCATCGGCATCCGGGATTTCGCAAAGATGCCGAAAATGGCCAAAGCATCTGAAGGCAAAGCCGATGTGCTGGTCGTCACGGTCGACCATCCGGGCTTCCATGATCCTGAAGATGTCATCTCGGAAGTCATCAAGGGCTTCAGCGAGCCGTATCAGCAAAAGGTGCTGAAGGCTCCTACACGCAAGCAGGCAGTGGAAAAAGCGCTTGAGGAAAGCGGCCCGGAAGACATTATCTTATTGTCGAGCGGCTGCATCAACGGCTGCCAGATTGTTAATGGGGAATACATTCCCCATTCGGACGAAGAGATTATCGCAGCGTTCTTTTCCAGCAAAACCGGGAAGTTTTAACTGCAGGAGTCGCTTTTCTCGAATGGAATGTGTTTATATAGAAGAGAAGCTACTTAAAGAATGAGAATTGGAGTGAATGGAATGCAGTATCGTACAGAAAAAGACACGATCGGTGAAATTCAAGTCGAAGCTGACAAAATGTGGGGAGCGCAAACACAGCGCAGCGTCCAAAACTTTGCAATCGGTACAGAACGTATGCCGCACGAAGTTGTCATGGCATTTGCCCAACTGAAAAAAGCGACAGCTAAAGCGAACCATAAGCTAGGTAAAATGTCTGACGCGAAAATGCACGCTATTGAAGCGACAGCAAACGAAGTGATCGAAGGCAAATGGAACGACCACTTTCCGCTCGTCGTTTGGCAAACAGGAAGCGGCACACAATCCAATATGAACATGAACGAAGTATTGGCGCGCCGCGGAAACGAAATTTTGGCTGAACAAGGGTCGGACGAAAAACTTCACCCGAACGATGACGTCAATATGTCCCAAAGCTCGAACGATACATATCCGACTGCGATGCACGTTGCAGGAGTTCTTGCCGTCAACGAACAATTGGTCCCAGCGGTTCAGAAGTTGAAAGCGACACTCGATGAGAAAGCGAAGAAATTCGACGAAGTCATCAAAATCGGCCGTACGCATCTTCAGGATGCTACACCACTCACATTGGGCCAGGAAATCAGCGGCTGGCGCCATATGCTTGAGAAAAGTGAGCGCATGATCAAAGAAAGCGTAGAGCATATGCGTGAACTGGCGATCGGCGGAACTGCCGTCGGTACGGGCATCAACGCAGATCCGAAATTCGGCGGCTACGTTGCGGAATTCATCCAAGAAGCGGTTGGTTCAGAATTCACATCGGCTGAAAACAAATTCCACGCACTGACAAGCCATGATGAAATGGTTTACGTGCACGGCGCAATCAAAGCGCTTGCGGCAGATGCGATGAAGATCGCCAACGACGTGCGCTGGCTCGCAAGCGGCCCGCGCAGCGGCATCGGCGAGATCACGATTCCAGCAAATGAGCCAGGCAGTTCAATCATGCCAGGGAAAGTCAACCCGACACAAAGTGAAGCATTGACGATGGTTTCGGCGCAAGTCATGGGAAATGACGCAGCAATCGGATTTGCAGCAAGCCAAGGGAACTTTGAATTGAACGTCTTCAAGCCAGTCATTGCGTATAATTTCCTGCAATCAGTCCGTCTGTTGACGGATTCGCTTGTTTCTTTCAACGACAATTGCGCAATCGGCATCGAAGCAAACTTGGACGTGATCGAGAATCACGTGAAGAACTCCTTGATGCTCGTCACGTCACTGAACCCGCACATTGGTTACGAAAACGCGGCAGCAATTGCAAAGCAAGCGCACATTGATGGCACGACATTAAAAGAATCAGCGGTAAAGAGCGGCCATTTGACGTCGGAGCAATTCGACGAATGGGTACGCCCAGAAAATATGGTAGGAAAATAATGCAAACAGCCGGGAAATCTCCCGGCTGTTTTTTTGTGCAACAAGGAGTTTGGCAGGGAGAAATAGAAGTAGAGGAAACAAGGAATCAAAAAATGTAAGCCCAAGTAATTTACAGAAGAGGTGCAGCATGCAAAAACCATTTATTACATCCTGGAGCGGCGGAAAAGATTCCGCTTTGGCGTTTTTTAGAGCGGTGAAACAGGGGCACGTGCCGATTGCTTTGTTCACGATGTTTGAAGAAGGCGGAGAGCGCTCGAAATCCCACGGACTGAAAAAACAAATATTCGAAGCGCAAGCGGAACGGATGGGCTTGCCTTTGGTCATCGGCCAATCCGACTGGGCAGGCTATGAGCAAGAATTCATCCACCATTTGAAAAATTTCAAAACCCAAGGCATCGAACTGGGCGTTTACGGTGATATTGATCTGGAAGACCACCGCATGTGGGTGGAGAAAGTCAGTAAAGAAGCGGAGCTCGAGGTTTTGCATCCGCTGTGGCAAGAAGCGCGCCGGTCGCTGCTTACGGAATTGGTCGATGAAGAGTTCAAGGCCGTAATCACGGTAGTGGACACAAGCCGTGTCGGAGAAGAGTTTCTCGGGCGGATCTTCACGCATGAGTTGATTGAAGAGCTGGAGGCACTTGGCATCGATGCCTGCGGCGAAGAAGGGGAATTCCATACGACCTTGGTGGACGGTCCGATCTTTGTTGAACCGCTGCCTGTGGAATTCGGAGATGTTGCGCGAAACGGCCAGTACGCGATGCTCGAAGTGAAACTTCAATCAGAGGAGTGATGGAATATGATCCAGTTCACCAGTGTAGAAGAAAAGCATATTCGGCAAATGTCCGCATTGTTAGCGAAACGCCAAGAGCGTGAGCGAAAGATTTTCCCGTATTTGCCGAATGCATTCGAGGAAATCGATGAAGCGGAAAGCGTTATCCGGAAATTGCTGGAGCGTCCGTATGTCGGTGGAATTGTCGCTGTCCGCGGCATCGACGTTATCGGTTATCTGGTTTACGAATTCAAGGAAGAAGCCCACCGCGGCCGCTACGTCTGGATGGATTATGAGTCGGTCGCCATCAGTGAGCACGAGCATCCGCGGTTATTGCGATTGCTGTATGCCGATGCAGGCGCTGAATGGGTCAAGCACGGCTACTTCCATCATGTATTGATGGCGCCGCTCGGAGATGAGATGGTGTTTGAGCAATGGCAGGACCAGGGGTTTTCATTTGAGCAGAAATACGGTATTCTGTCGCTGGATGATTTTGAACCGAAGAACGGAACTTTGCCGCATCTCGAGTTTCGCCGCGGGACGAAAGCTGATGCGCCGCTGTTGAAGAAGATGGCGGTGTGGAACAGCATTCACCAGGCGGCTGCGCCGTCATGGCATCCGATTACGCGGGAAACGATGGAGTATGTCCAGAAGAGCTACGAAGCGATGACGGAAGACCAGGAAGCGTATTTATGGCTTGCGGACCAAGGCGAGCAAATTGCCGGCTTCCATGTCTATTTCCGCAAAGAAGATCGTTTAAGTTTGGTGACGCCGGACAATTGCGTTGAACTGCCTGCCGCTTCCACCAATCCGGATCTGCGCGGCCGCGGAATCGGACGGGCACTTGCGAACCACTGCTTTAGTGAATTGAAGAAAGAAGGCTTTGATTATATTTTTGCCGATTGGCATACGCCGAATCAATTGGCATCTTATTTCTGGCCGCGGATGGGCTTTCAACCGGTGATGGTTCGCATGTCGCGCCAAATCGATCCGCGCATTTCGTGGGCACACGGCCATGATTAGAAATGAGCATGCGCCGAACGGATGAAAAGCGAAAGATGTTCCAAAAGAATAACTGAAAGCTTCCTGCGCATGGTTTCCATGTGCAGGTTTTTTAAATCGAGCCAGTGATGTTTGGGTAATGCGGGTTTATGTCTTGCCATTAAAATATAGCGCGCCTGAGGGCACTTATTACAAAGAAGAAAGTTTCTTTGGTAAACTTAAGTCAGGAGTAAAATAAGAAAGGGGGAGAGTTTCTGAAATATACAGGTGAACGGGTTATTCCAGAAGAGATGGGCCCAATGAACGGCTTATTGCTGGAGCATATCGCACGCTATCAGTTTGCGATGGATTATGTACAAGGCCGTGTTCTGGATATCGCTACAGGTGTAGGGTACGGGGCACAATTAGTGGCGAAAGCCAAAAAGCATAAAATGGATGAGATGCTTGCAGTCGACCTGGATATCGAAGCGATCAAGTATGCGAAACATAAATATTACCACCCCAAAGTGCGTTATGTGCAAGCTGATGTACTGGACCTCGAACTTCCTCAAAAACTAGGCATGTTTGATGCCATTATCTCGTTTGAAACTTTAGAACATCTTCAGGAAGAAGAGGTTTTCATGCAATCGCTTTATGACATGCTTAATCCCGGGGGGACGCTGATCCTATCGACGCCGTTTGGCAATGGCCGGGGCGAGCCGTGCGGTTCTCCTTTTCACGTCCATCAACTGAACTGGAAAGAATTTCACAATTTGTTCGCAAAATATGAAAATCAAAGATTCTATTATCAACGTGGTGTGCTGATTGAACCAAAACGCAATGACATCCATTATCCGATAGGAATTGCGGTATGTAAAAAATAACAAAGAACTGGAGGACAAGCCATGGCATTACGGATGATTTGCAGTACGTGCAACGGCCAGGGCTACATTTTAAGCTATCGGCTGTTCAAGAGGAATTGCGAGGTCTGTAAAGGAACTGGTTTGTTTGTTGAGCAGAATTTTGGGAAAATCCGGCGCGGGAAAACGCTGAATAAGAAAGTTTGAGTTCCAAAGTCAAACGGAGATAGAAAAAAAGACTGATTTCGATTTTCGAAATCAGTCTTTTAATATGGTCACAGATCATTAGTTCATGATCCATTTTCTAAGTTGAACGTAAGTGTTTTCAGCATCACTGTATCCGAGTTCATGCAGCTGTTCAAGTCTAGCAACATTCCGCTCAGCCCTTCTTACTTTAAAGCTCTGCGATGGGCGTATTACAAAAATTTTATGTTCTTCTTCAAGCTGCTCGATTTCTTCCAGTGTTTCGTTATAGAGCTGCCACCTTCGCTCTAAAGCTTGAGTGAGGCCGGGAAAGTCGCGGTATAGATAACGAGTTGTTTTAGTGAACTGCGAAGGCTTCTTTCGATACCCTTTTTCTTTGGTCAGAATAATAATTGCTTTATCCACAACATCTGCCAGCGCTTTACGGATAGGGATCGGATCGGAGATGCCTCCGTCCATCAAGTACCGATCGCCATGGTACATAGCTTGAGACATGTATGGCAATGAGCTTGAAGCGCGAATAATAGGCAAGATGTCATCAACACACTCACTTTTTTCAAAGTAAACAGAGTCGCCGGTTAAGCAATCAGTCGTGCCGATGAAAAATCGCTCTTTTGCAGCGCGGAACCTTTCAAAATCAAAGGGAACGAGCTCATTTGGTATTTTGTCAAAAATCAGATCCATCCCAAATAATTCGCGTTTACGAAAAAAATTCCATATAGAAATATAGTCAGGGTGACCCACATAATCGATAGTGACAGAACGGTTGCGGCCTCTTTGTCTCGAAAGATAAGAAGCGGCATTACAGGCACCTGCTGATACACCGATTACGTAAGGGAAATATTGATCTTTTTCCATGAAGTATTCGAGGACTCCTGCAGTATAAACCCCGCGCATTCCGCCGCCTTCCAAAATTAATCCGGATGGAAACATTGTACTCTCACTCCTTTTCAAAAATCAGGATGTTGCTGGTTGCTATTCTGTTTCCAGTAATTCGCCAGTTTCTTGATCATAAAACCGGAGCAAATCCCCGATGATCAATGCATCTGAATAACCCAACTCCGCAAAGGCTTCTTCAATATAAGGTGCACAGTTATCTTGTTCGATCTCTTCTCCAGTACCGTTTTCATAGCACATGTTTCCAGCGTAGACGAATTCATCCGTTACAAATCGGCCGTCTCTGAAGATCACAAATTCCTCGTGGTTTTCAGCGAATAAGTCGTTGCCGAACTGCACGTCGGATTTGGTGTCAATCCCTAATAAATTGAGCAAAGTCGGGCGCAGATCGATTTGCCCACCGATTTCTTCATCCGTATAGCCTTGTCCATATCCGGGAATGTGGACAAAGAGTGGGATACGTTGCAGCTGGGCTGACTCATACGGCGTAATGTCACGCCCTAAGTATTGTGCCATTGCCGCATTGTGGTTTTCGGAAATGCCATAATGGTCTCCGTATAGAACAATGATGGAATCCTCGTACAAGCCGTTATCTTTCAATTCCTGGAACAGCTCTTTGAGAGCCTCATCGAGATAACGCGTCGTTTGGAAATAGCGGTTCAGCGTACCGGAATTCGAATCGAATTCCTCGATCAGCTTGTCTTGCGGATCCAATGTAAATGGGTGGTGGTTCGTTAAGGTAATCAATCGGCTATAGAATGGCTGGGGCAACTCTGTCATATGCTGGACAGATTGTTCGAAAAATGGAATATCCTTCATGCCCCAGTTGACCGCTTGCCCTTCGGCGACCTCGTAGCTTTGTATATCCTGAAACGCATCGACACCCAGGGCTTCATACATCATATCGCGGTTCCAAAAGCTTTTATTATTGGCGTGCTGGACAATATTCGTATAATCGTGCTGCCCCAATTTTTCTGCCATCGCGTTATACGTGTTGCCGGCATGGGTGAAAAAGGCTGCACTGCCGCCTAGCGGATATAGGGAGTTTTCCAATAGAAACTCGGCATCGGCTGTTTTTCCAAGCCCGGTTTGATGGTAGAAATTCGGGAAGTAAATCGTATCTTCATCTTCAGTCAATTCGTTCATAAAAGGCGTAATCGTTTCGCCATTCATCTGTTCATTGATCGTGAAGGTTTGCATGGATTCTAATGTTACGACAATCAGGTTTTTCCCTTCAGCGATTCCGGTCATGTCTTCAGAAGGCTGAACTTGATGAGAGCGGACATGGCTGTTCACTTCCACTAATTCGGAACTATCTGCAAAAGCACGCTGCGCCTGGGATTTCGACTGAATGTAAACATCATAAAGATGGTAATTATACATGCCCAAATTTTTGACGAGCATTTCGCGGTCGAAACTTCTCGTCAATAGCTGCGGCCTTTCAGCTTCTGCTAAGCCTAGGTTCAGGAACAGGACAGCTGCCGAAAGGACGAAATAGGATTTGCGCCCAGCAGGAGCTGCAAGTTGAGTATCCGTAACGGATAAAAGCTTAATCGCCAAGAGGATGATGAGGACATCGGCGAAATAAAGAATATCGCTAAAATAAATGCTCGCTGCTGCACTCGATCCAAGATCACCAAAGTTATTGGTTTGCATGAGAACCGGCAACGTGATGAAATCTGAGAAAAATCGATAAAACGCTATGTTCGCATATAAGACAAAAGAGCTGATTGCTGCAACAGCAACTAAGTAAATATGGCGGGCCTTTTGTTTTTTGAAGAACAAGGAACCTCCATAAACAAATAACAGGAAGCTCAGCGGACTGAGAAACAAGATAAACTCTTGCATAGGATTATCAATGGTAATGGAAAAGCCTGTTTTATAGACAATGTATGTTTTCAGCCAAGTGGCTAAAATGGCGATGGCGAGAATATGGTGTGGTGCGTATTTTTTCTTTAACATAAGTGAGCTCCTTTAAATCAAATAGGGGCAGCAATCAGCATTTTTGCAAATAACGATAGATTGTCGTTTTCCCAATGTCGGTTTGTTTTTTAATTTCATCGAATGTGTATTGTTTACTTTTGTACATATCTAAGGCCTGCTCGATTTTTTGGGAAGAAATCTTTGGCCTGCCTACTTTCGCACCTTTTTTGCGTGCTTCTGAAAGGCCGGCTTTTGTGCTCAGGCTGATGGTTTTGCGGTGGAATTCGGCAAGAAGGGCGGCAGTTATAAAGAAAGAGGATTGCTGTTCTTTCGCAGTATTCAAATTTTCCGCAATAGATATCAGGTGAATTTCACGACTGTCCATCTTATTCAGTACATCGATTAATTGCATCAGTGAATCTGCAATGGTCTGCAGGTTGGAAACGATGAGGTAGTCACCTTGCTTCATTTCTTCGAGCAGGCGCCATAGCTCTGGTCGATGTCCAGTAGAAGAAAAATAATCTTTTCGAATATCTCTGCAGTTTCTTTGATGTAACGACTCTATTTGCGTCAATTCCGTTTTATGAGATACAAGCCTCATATATCCTATTTCCATGACCAATCCTCCATTTTGAAGATTCCCTTCATGATAGCATAAAAAAAGATTTTTTCCCATAAAGGTTACATTATGGGGCGAAAGATGATAAGCTAATTCTCGTTGTGAATCAACTGGCTTCTTATTTAATTTCAAGCTATATAAAATAAAATATAAAGGAGAAAAACATGATAGAAAAAATTAAGTTAGAATGGTTTTCAAATATTAAAGGGGATATCCTTGCTGGTATCGTAGTCGCTTTGGCATTGATTCCAGAGGCAATTGCCTTCTCGATTATTGCAGGAGTCGACCCGATGGTCGGGCTTTATGCATCATTCCTCATCGCAGTCATCATCGCCTTTGTGGGCGGACGTCCCGCAATGATTTCTGGGGCGACTGGTGCCATGGCATTGCTTATGGTGCCGCTTGTTAGAGACTACGGCGTTGAATATTTGTTGGCAGCGACTGTACTGACAGGGGTTATCCAAATTCTCTTCGGCGTCTTCAAAGTAGCCAAGGTCATGAAATTCATTCCGCGCGCGGTTATGATCGGCTTTGTCAATGCACTAGCGATTCTCATTTTTATGGCGCAAGTTCCTCATTTCCTCGGAATCAATATGGTGACCTATATTTTCGTCGCTGTGACACTAGCAATTGTTTACATTATTCCGAGATTCTTTAAAGCAATTCCTGCGCCACTTATTGCCTTGGTATTTTTGACAGGTGCAGCGATTTTCGGCGGCTTTGAGCTGCGGACAGTTGGGGATCTCGGCACCATTACCCAGTCGCTCCCATCTTTCCTCATTCCGAGCGTACCGTTTAACTTCGAAACATTCATGATTGTCTTGCCGTTCTCATTCGCACTTGCCATTGTCGGCTTGCTCGAATCGTTGCTGACGGCGAACATAGTAGATGACATGACTGGCACGTCGAGTGACAAGAACAAAGAAGCACGCGGACAGGGCATCGCCAATTTTGTTACCGGGTTTTTCGGCGGCATGGCAGGCTGTGCGATGATCGGACAAGCGATCATCAACGTCAAATCAGGCGGACGCACTCGCTTGTCTTCCTTATTTGCAGGGGTGTTCTTGATGTTCCTGATTATTGTGTTGGGAGAAATGGTTATCCAAATCCCAATGCCGGTATTGGTCGGTATCATGATCATGGTAGCCATCGGTACATTTGACTGGACATCATTTAACTACTTGAAAAAAGCACCAAAAACCGATTCCATCGTTATGGTAGCCACTGTTGCAATCGTCGTCTATACGCACGATTTGTCGCAGGGTGTTATTGCTGGAGTCGTCTTGAGCGCAATTTTCTTCGTAGCCAAAATTTCTAAAATTAAAGTGCAGGAAAAACTGCTTGAAGCAACGCATTACCAAGTGCAAGGACAATTATTCTTTGCCTCTGTTGATGATTTCCTGGACAAATTCGATTTCAACGTGGAAGATAAAGATATCGTAATTGATTTCACAGACGCCCATATCTGGGATGATTCTGGTGTTGGTGCTGTGGACCGTGTTGTTCTGAAGTTCAGGGAAAACGGCAATAAAGTGGAGGTTGTCGGACTCGATACGGGCAGCCAGAAATTAATTGACCAGTTAGCAATCTTCAAGAGCGATAATGCAAAACTACCGACTCATTAAAAGGGAGTGTTGAGACATGTACAAGAAGATTATACTTGCCGTGGATGGTTCCGACCATTCACTCCGTGCGGCTAAAGAAGCCGTGAAATTAGCAAAAGGATCTGAGGGTTCAAAGATTACCATTGTTTTTGTAGCAGATCATGATAGTGCAAAAAACGAAGTGTTGCATAGCAGCAGTTCAGCGGAGTTGGATTTACAGCGCCGTAAAAAACTGCAGCCTGTGGAAGAAGCAATGGCAGCGGCTGGTATCAAATACCGTGTAGAAATTCTTCGTGGCACACCAGGTCCTACCATTGTAGACTTTGCTAATAAAGAAGAATTTGAAGTGCTGGTCATCGGCAGCCGTGGATTGAACTCCGTGCAGGAAATGGTTCTTGGCAGCGTCAGCCATAAAGTAGTCAAACGCGCAAATTGTCCAGTATTGATTGTCAAGTAAAAAAAGGGCTCCCTAGTGGAGCCCTTTTGCTGTAGGAAGTAAAAGAAAGAAAAGGGGAAAGAACGTGGGGAAAAATGCGCCAATTCATACGCCATTTTATTATGGTTGGGTAATCGTCGGAATATCGGCGCTATCGTATTTCTTTTCGGGGCCTGGACAAACGTTTTCGAATGCCATTTTCATTGATTACTACATTGAGGAGTTCGGATGGAGCCGCTCCACTGTTTCGGGGATTTATTCTGCCGCCACATTGCTCGCGGGATTTCTGATCTTTGTGGTCGGAAGGCTGTTCGATAGCCAGGGAGCGCGAAAGATGGCCGTCATCATTTCCATTCTTCTCGGACTTGCCTGTCTATTCAATGGTTTGATCGTCAATACATTCATGTTGTTCATTGGGTTCTTTTTAATCCGTTTGCTCGGGCAAGGATCGATGTCACTGACGCCGAAATCATTAGTGCCCCAATGGTTCATCGCGAAAAGGGGAAGGGCGTTGAGTTTGGCGGCGCTTGGAGGGATGGTGGGTTCTGCTGTCTTTCCTTTGCTGAATGTCTGGCTGATTGAGACTTTCGATTGGCGCATTGCATGGATTTTGCTCGGCGCGTTTGTGCTGGCCATTTTCACGCCGCTCGCCTTCTTGCTGATCCGCAATAAGCCGGAAGACATCGGCCTGCGTCCTGACGGGGAAGTGATACCTGCAGGTGAAACCGAGTACAAGAGCTTGTCGGCAGATATTAGCTGGACCGTTAAAGAAGCGCAGAAAACCCGCGCTTTTTGGCTACTGTTATTTTGTGTCGCAACGCCCGCATTGGTGAATACAGGAATAACCTTCCATCTTGTTTCGATTTTTTCTCAGCAATCGCTGACACCCGAAGCGGCCGCTACGGTACTCAGTTTGATGGCGGTCGTCGGATTTCCGGTAACGTTCCTTGTGGGTTATTTGTTGGATAAAATCGAAGTGCGTTGGATGCTCGTCGCCTTATTTGCAGGGGAAATCATTTTTATTCTGCTGCTTCAGCAAGCGACGGTCCTTTCCTTAGCCATTCTTTTTGGTGTTGTTTGGGGGATCGTATCGGGAATTGAGCGGGTCACATTAAGCATTGTGTGGCCCAATTATTACGGCAGGCAATACATCGGCAGCATAAGTGGGATCGCGATGGCAATCATGGTCATCGGGTCTGCGCTTGGGCCTTTGCCGTTCGGGTTGTTTTATGATTTTCTCGGTGGCTATGATGAGGCATTAAGTTTTCTTCTGATCATGCCGGCTTTAGCGATTCTCGCAGCAGTCCTCGCGAAACCACCAGTAAAAGAAGAATTGAAAACTGGATAATAAAAAAAAGAGCGCTCAGGCGCTCTTTTTTTGGTTCAATTCTCTAGGTAACGATACAAAGTTGATTTGCTGATACCGGTCTGTTCTTTGATTTCCGCCAAGCTATGCGATTTGCTTTTATACATCTCAATCGCCTTTTTGACATTGGCATCGGCTTTCCGCGGTCTGCCTGCATGCATGCCTTTCTGTTTGGCTTCCGATAAACCGGCTTTCGTTTTCTCGCTGATGACATCACTTTGAAAGTCGGCTAAACATTTTGTGATTTCAAGGAAAGAAAACGACTTTCCTTTTGCGGTATCAATATTTTCTTGTTCCGAATGGAGAAAAGCTTCTTTTTCTTCGAGCATCTCCACTAAATCAACCAATTGCCGGGTGGAATCTGCCAGCACATGCAGCTTCAGCACAATGATTTGGTCACCTGTTTTAACTTCTGCCAGCATCTTTTTTAATTCTGACCGCTGTTTAGGAGCGCTATGAGTTTCTATATGAATGACATCACAGCCGAACTTTTCGAAAAGAGCGCGCTGCTTTTGGCAGTCTATATCCTCTGCTATTGCTCTTGCATAACCGATTCGCACGTAAAAAACTCCTCACTTGTACAATGTAAACTAAGTATAACATATTTTTTTTGTAAAAAAGGACCCAAAAAGGTTCCATTTGTGGAGCGGCGGTGCTAAACTATTTTCATTGTGAAAAAATAAGGTTTCCGGGATCACTGGAACTTTCAAATTACTGAAAGAGGAGTACGATAACGTGATACAAACTATTAAAACTGAATGGTTCGGAAATGTCCGCGGTGACGTTTTGGCCGGAATTGTTGTAGCTTTAGCGCTTATCCCTGAAGCTATCGCCTTCTCAATCATCGCGGGGGTCGATCCGATGGTCGGGTTGTATGCTTCCTTCAGCATCGCGGTCATCATCGCCTTTGTCGGCGGACGCCCGGGCATGATTTCAGCAGCAACTGGTGCTATGGCTTTGCTCATGGTTCCGCTAGTCCGTGATCACGGAGTAGAATATTTGCTTGCGGCCACTATTTTGACTGGTGTCATTCAAATTCTGTTCGGAATCTTCAAGGTCGCGAAAGTGATGAAATTCATTCCGCGCGCCGTGATGATCGGCTTTGTCAATGCGCTCGCTATATTGATTTTCATGGCGCAAGTTCCGCATTTTGTTGGCATCAGCACGATGACCTATATATTCGTTGGGGTTACATTAGCGATCGTTTACATTTTGCCGCGCTTTTTCAAAGCCATTCCAGCACCGCTGATTGCGCTTGTCTTGCTGACGGCAGTCGCAATCTATGCTTCCTTTGACTTGCGTACAGTGGGCGATCTTGGGGCGATCAGCCAAACTTTGCCTAGCTTCCTATTGCCGGATATTCCGGTGAATTTGGAGACATTGATGATCATTTTGCCATATTCATTAGCATTAGCGATTGTCGGTTTGCTCGAGTCCTTGTTGACGGCGAATATCGTCGATGATATGACCGGTACGCCAAGTGATAAAAACAAAGAGTCACGTGGTCAAGGGATCGCCAACTTCATCACTGGTTTCTTCGGTGGTATGGCGGGCTGTGCGATGATCGGACAATCGATCATCAATGTCAAGTCGGGCGGCCGTGGCCGTTTGTCTTCACTAGTTGCGGGTGCTTTCCTAATGTTCTTGATCATCGCACTCGGCAACGTTGTCGTGCAGATTCCAATGCCGGTTCTTGTCGGGATTATGATTATGGTAGCGATCGGAACTTTCGATTGGTCTTCATTCAATTACTTGAAGAAAGCGCCAAAAACCGATTCAATCGTTATGATTGCAACTGTTGCAATTGTTGTCTACACACATGATTTATCGATCGGTGTACTTGCCGGTGTCTTGCTCAGCGCGATTTTCTTCGTTTCGAAAATTTCGAAGATCAAAGTGGAGAAGCGTTTGCTTGATGCAACGCAATACCGCGTGGAAGGGCAATTGTTCTTCGCATCTGTCGAAGACTTCCTCGAGAAATTCGATTTCGATGTCGAAGACGAAAAAATCATCATCGATTTCACGGACGCCCATATTTGGGATGATTCCGGCGTCGGTGCCGTCGACCGGGTCGTGCTGAAATTCCGTGAAAACGCCAATGAAGTGGAAGTGACCGGCTTGGATGCAGGAAGCCAGAAACTCATCGATCAATTGGCGATTTTCAAAAGCTCGAACGCGAAACTACCGACTCATTAATATGAATGAATAAAAGCCAGCCCTTCTATAATGAAGGGCTGGCTTTTTGTCTTTTTGGATAAGCAAGAGCAGCCGAAAAAGATAAGCGTATTACAAAGTCATTGGCGCCACTTCGCGGCCTATATATTATTCATCCAGCTTTTAATGGAAGGGGCGGTTAAATTCTGCCCGACATGAGGCTGATCGGTAATGTCGACGAGGAAATAGCTATCCCGGTGATCAAAGCATCCGCTTATGTGCGTTTCCAATAAGTCCACTTGGTCAGTCGTTTTAATTAAGTACAATGAGCCGTGAAGTTGTTTGATGTCATATAAACGGTCCATCCGTTCATTGATGCAGCGCTCTGTCCATTGCTTGTCCGAGCCGCATTCGTATGAGAAAAGAAATATTCGGCTAGCCAAAAAATCGCCTCCTTGTCCGTTGGATTGGAACGGCTCCATTATACCTGAAAGTACAGGGAAACCTCATAAGCGAAGTACAAAAGTTAATGAAGTTATCGAGCTTTGCAGAACGGAAAAGGCCATATGTGATTTGGATTTGTAAATGTTGTGACAAAAAGATGAAAATAATCAAATTGTAAAATTAACGTAAACTAATTTGTTCTTGAACACATAAGGGCATAGTGATATGTTTATGTGGCTGTGTCAAAAATAATAACTAAAATCGTTTGAGATGAAAACTGACTGTAGAAAATCACGAATTTAGCTTGGAGCAGGCAAGTTTAACTTTGAAATTATTAGGCGATAAAACACGCTTGACGATGATTGAGCTTTTACAAGCCAGAGCCTTTTGTGTCTGTGGATTTGTTGGAGTTTTTTTGGGAGTGGCCAGCCGGCTGTCAGCCAGCACATTCGGAAGTTGAAGGACACTGGATTAGTGGAAGAAAACCGCAAAGGCCAATGGGTACTTTATTCATTAAAGCGGGATGATGAAAATGCCGAAATGGTATTCAGTATTTTACAGCTTTTGCCAGAGAAAAATCATTATCTTGTCGAGTTAGAAAAAAAGGGACACAGAATTGATTGCGATAAATAAATGGCAATACCCATACATATGGCTTAGGAGGAAATGGAATGGATGTTCAACAGTTAGTATTTTTATTCATAGGTGGATTAGGGATTTTCCTATTCGGCATTAAAACCTTGGGCGATAACCTTCAAAAAATTGCAGGAGACGGGCTCCGCAATCTATTGGACCGTTTTACGACCAACCCGATCAAAGGGATGATTGCCGGTATCGTCGTAACCATTTTGCTTCAAACAAGTACCGGAACAACGGTACTGACAATCGGTCTGGTCAACGCTGGATTCATGACGCTGCGCCAAGCAATCGGCGTCATCATCGGCGCGAACATCGGGACCACGGCTACCGCGTTTATTATCGGAATCAAGATTTCGGAATATGCGTTTCCGATTATCGCTTTGGGAACTTTACTACTGTTTTTCTTCCATAATGAAAGAATAAAAAACTATGGCCGGGCGATTTTCGGCTTCGGTGCTCTATTCCTCGGCTTGAATTTGATGGGAGACGGCCTGTATCCACTGCGCGATGCACCATTGTTCCAGGAACTGACGATCAGCATGAGTAATAATCCTTTGCTAGGCGTATTGATCGGAACGATTTTCACTGTATCGGTCCAAAGCTCCTCAGCAGCAATCGGTCTGCTGCAGACTTTGTTTGCACAAGGCTCGATGACGTTGGACGCCGCCTTGCCGGTCCTGTTCGGGGATAATATCGGCACTACAATTACGGCAGTTCTGGCAGCGGTTGGCGCATCGGTGACCGCAAAGCGTGCAGCGTTGGTACACGTCATATTCAATGTTGTCGGGACGGTTGTCGTCTTGCTGTTGCTCGTTCCGTTTACAGCGCTTATCGAATATATCCAAGCTGGACTCAATTTGAATCCGGAAATGACGATTGCCTTTGCACACGGCATCTTCAATGTATCCAACGCAGCGATCCAATTGCCGTTTGTCGCTGTGCTCGCCTGGCTCGTCATCAAGGCCATTCCTGGCGATGATAAAGCCATTGCTCACAGGCCGGAACATTTGGATGACCGCTTTATCGAACAATCGCCTTCTATTGCAATCGGCCAAGCGAAAAAAGAAGTATTGCGCATGGCGGAGCTTGCCGGCGAAGGCTTGGAAGAAGTCATTGCGTATTTCAATACGAAAAAAGACAAACACCGCGATTTAGTCATCCAATACGAGAGTGCCATCAACAGTTTGGATGAAAGCATTTCGGAATATATGACTAAAATCTCGACGCATTCCTTAACACAGCACGATTCCAAAACGCATAGCGTCCTGCTCAACACGGTGCGTGATTTGGAGCGCGTAGGCGATCACATGGAAAACATTATGGAACTGGTCGATTATCAGCGCGAAAACAAAGTGGTGTTCTCGGAAGATGCGATTTCCGATATCGATGAGATGTTTACGCTGACGCTATCGACATTGCGTCAGGCGATCCATGCACTCGATACAGATGATATTGAAGAAGCGAAAGAAGTAGCGAAAAAAGAAGATGATATCGACCGGATGGAACGTGTCTTGCGCAAAAAGCATATTTTGCGTGTAACTAACCGCGAATGCACGGGTACGGCTGGGATTATCTTTACCGACATGGTCAGCAACCTCGAACGAGTGGGCGATCACGCGGTCAATATCGCTGAAACCGTACTGGAAATCGAATGATAGAAGTGGCCAATCTGAAATGGCATAATTGATAAAGAAAAAGCTGCCGGAACTCGATCGAATGAGTTCTGGCAGCTTTTTTTGCGCCAGCTGTGTAAAGATACGGTTCGACGTCGAGATGGGTGCCTGAAGACTGCTGGGAAGGAGCGTGCTGTTGCTGAAAGCGTTCGAGCCAATCCAATATAGCTGAATGAGCGATTAATGGCCTTTCGGGGCTACCAGTCCGCCCCGTCCAGTGCATACACTTGGACTCCTGAAGTTTTTGCGGATTTGATAAAGCTTCCATACACAGCAAAAGAGAGCAATCGGTTAATTTGAACATAAGCTTTATTGATGTTTCTCTGTTCCAGAAATTCAATAGTTCCTTGCGGGGCATCCCGAAGGCTTGCAGCATCCCATAGCCACGTCGACCGGGCAGGCGCTTTTAATTGAACAGGGAGTGAAGTCAGGATGAAGGAAATCAATGCGTATATTGATGGATTATTTGCAGGACAAGATGAATTGCTAGAGGGTGTCCTTGGTGTGATCGAGGCGAAAGGCATACGGCCGATTTCTGTGTCGCCGGCGTCGGGTAAACTGCTGACGATGCTTGTCGCGATGTCGGATGCGGAGAATGTATTGGAAATCGGTGCGCTTGGCGGCTATAGCGGCATTTGCCTGGCGCGGGGGCTCGGCATCAACGGGCACTTGACGTCCTTGGAATTGGAACAAGACTATGCTGAACTTGCAAAAGCGCATCTCACAACAGCCGGATTCGGCGAAAAAGTAGACTATATGACAGGCCCGGCGCTGGAAAGCCTCAAAAAACTCAAAAAAGGCGGTCGGACATTCGACTTCTTTTTCATCGACGCCGATAAGGAAAACTATGAAAATTATTTGAATGCCTGCTTGGAACTTGCACAAGACGGGGCACTCATCGTAGCCGATAATGTATTGGTGCGGGGCAGTGTTCGTACATGCGGATGCCCAGCGTCGCCATACTGGCATCATGAAGAAGTTCAATAAAACCGCAGCAAGCCATCTGCAATTGGAGTCGATTATATTGCCGATCGGCGATGGACTGCTCTTATCAACAGTTAAGAAAACAGCAGAAGGACAAACCGCAGAGAATGCGGTTCGTCCTTCTGCTGTTTTCGTGAAAGCTGTCCGGTCCGGTCATTCGAATTTTCGGAAAAAAGCGAGCGTTTCATCGATGATCCGTTGCTGGTCATTATCCAGTGTCGCGACATGATAGCTGTCAGGCATTTCGACGATGTTTTTTTCGCTTGATGAAATGTGGTCATAAATGAACTGTGCGTTATCAGGCGGTACGACATGGTCTTCTGTTGAGACAAAAATGAGGGCCGGGCAATGGATAGCCGATAAGTTTTTACGGACTTCTTCCATGAGATGCAGGATTTCCTTTACTGAGGCGACCGGAGTTTTCTCATAAGCGAGTTCCGTTATTCCTGATTTTTTGATATCAGATCCGATGGCGTCCAAAAAGCGGACGTCCTGCAACTCTTTGACACCATCCATCGATGGTACCTCGACTGCGGCATTTATTAAAGAAACCGCACGGAGTTCAGGATGTTTCGCCGCCATATAGAGCGCAAGCGTAGCGCCCATCGACAAGCCGGCCATGAAAATTGTGTCGCAGCGCTCCTGCAGCCAAGCGTAGGCTTCTTCGACAGAAGCGATCCAGTCTTGATATGTCGTCTGCTCCATTTCTTCGTAATGCGTGCCATGCCCTCTCAGACGAGGCGCGTAAACGCTGTAACCTGCTTTGTGAAACGCTTCTGCAAGTGGCCGCATGCTTTGCGTCGTGCCGGTAAAACCATGGGAAACGAGAATTCCTGTTTTTCCTCCTTCCGCAATAAACGGTTCAGCGCCGGGGAGTATATTAAAATCTTGCGTCATCCAAAAACCTCCTTTAAGATCATTCTATAAAAGTAGTTCGCTTTAATTCAGAAAAACCCTGCCATCTTCTCGCATGGAAGATGGATGATATACTAATGGAAGCATTAACAACCGGAGGGGATTATGTGCAAGAGCTGAAAGAATACACACAATTAATCGAGCAATTTGAGAGCGGGCAGTATTTCCAACTGCTCGGTTTCGAAATCGAAAAAGTCGAATATGGCAAAGCTGTCATGCGGCTGGCGAGAAAGCCGGAAAATGATAATATGCAAAACATGCTGCACGGGGGAGCGATCATGTCAGGGCTGGATATTGTCATGGGGCTGGCTTCGCGTTCACTGGGGAGTGATGCGGTGTCGACCATTCAAATGGAAGTCCGCTTCATTAAGAGTTTGGCGGAAGGAACCGCTACGTTTCATGCAGAAGTGCTGCACCAAACGAATAGCACCGCCATTTTGACAGGGCGCGTGCTCAGCGACCAAGACGAACTGCTGGCATATAGTACCGGCACTTTTAAATTGTGATCTTACAAATGCTTCTTTTCGCGAAATGCGGAAGGGAGCATTTGTGTTTGGGTGTATATGGAATTCGATTTCTTGACCCTTGGATATAGGCTTGATATAATTACTTTTAATTAAAGATATTTTAATTCGAAATAAAGGAGCTAACAATATGGAATTGCTAAATCAAAATTTAAAAGCCGTCACCGTCTTGATTCGGGCAGCCGATGCGGTGCATGATGCCATCAAGCGCGACGTCGCCGACTACGGATTGAATGCGACAGAGTTCTCGGTACTAGAACTGCTGTATCACCAAGGCCGCCAGCCGATCCAGGCTATCGGCAAGAAAGTGCTCATTGCAAGCAGCAGCATCACGTATGTTGTCGATAAATTGATGCATAAGGGGTATGTCGAACGCGAAGCGTGCAAAGAAGACCGCCGCGTGACGTATGCGCTTTTGACAGAAGACGGACACAACGTGATGGACCGTATTTTCCCCGAGCATGAGCTGCAAATGAATAAAGTATTTGCCGGACTCACTGAGGAGGAAGTGGCGGAATTGATCCGGACATTGAAGAAAGTCGGCTACGAAGCGCAGGAAAGCGACGGAGTAGAAAAAGCGAAGAAGAGGAGCGGTATGCATGAATGAGTTGAAAGGAATCCACCACGTAACGGCGATCACCAGCAGCGCTGAGAAGAGTTATGAGTTTTTCACCTATGTTTTGGGCATGCGTTTAGTGAAAAAGACGGTGAACCAAGACGATATCCAAACCTATCATCTGTTTTTTGCAGATGATAAAGGGTCTGCAGGAACGGATATGACGTTTTTTGACTTTCCGGGCATCCCAAAAGGAACCCATGGCACGAACGAAATCTACAAAACGGCTTTTCGTGTACCGACAGATGAAGCGCTTAGTTATTGGGAAAAGCGTTTCGATAAATATGAAGTGCAGCATAGCGTGATAAGTGAGCAGTTCGGCGTCAAAACTCTGTCGTTCTCGGATTTTGACGAGCAGCAATACATGCTCGTCTCGGATGAGAACAATAGGGGAGTCGCAACGGGTACGCCGTGGCAAGACGGGCCGGTTCCGCTCGAATTTGCCATCACAGGGCTTGGTCCGATACATATCCGCATTGGACAGTTCGATTATTTGAAGCAAGTGTTGGAAAAGGCGATGCATATGCGCGAAGTCGCTAGTGAAGGCGATGTGCATTTATTCGAAATGGGCGAAGGCGGAAACGGCGCACAAGTGATTGTCGAGCACAATGCCGTTCTGCCTTCCGGTACACAAGGATTCGGCACGGTTCACCACGCGGCATTCCGCGTCGCTGACCGGGCAGCTTTGAACGAATGGATTGAACATATGGAGCAAGCCGGATTTTCGACTTCCGGATACGTCGACCGTTTCTTTTTCGAATCGTTGTATGCGCGTGTAGCTTCTGGATTGTTGTTCGAATGGGCAACGGATGGTCCAGGCTTTTTAGGCGACGAGCCGTATGAAACGCTCGGTGAGAAATTATCATTGCCGCCGTTTTTGGAGCCGAAGCGTGAGCAGATCGAAAGCATGGTGCGGCCGATCGATACGGTGCGCAGCACACAGAAGATCGACAAAGAATATTTATGAACGAAACTGGCGTTGCTCGAAAACAGAGCGGTGCTCTTTTCTTTTGCAAGCGGGTATAAGTTACAGAAGAACAATCAATGGAAAGGGAGGGGGCAAAATGGATCGTTTTATGGAACGGGCTGTGAGCTTGGCACTCATGAACGTTGAAGAAGGAGGACAGCCTTTTGGGGCGGTGCTTGTGAAAGACGGCGAAATCATTGCCGAAGGGGTCAATGAATTGCACAAAGCACATGATGTCTCAGGGCATGCGGAAATGCTCGCTGTGCGGCGTGCGCAGGAGGAACTTCAGGCGGCGGAGCTTCCGGGCACAATCATGTATGCGAGCAGCGAACCTTGTCCCATGTGCTTGACGGCGATGTATTTTGCAGGCATTGAAAAAATTATATACTGCTGCACGATTGATGAAGCGGTCGCAGCAGGACTCGGGAAATCGCAGGAAATTTATGAAGACCTGCAAAAATCGCCGGGTGACAGGATGCTGCGCCTGCATCATATGCCGCTTACAGGCGAACAGGTAAGTCCGATGCGCATTTTTGCTGAAAGAAGCGGTAACTAAACAAAAATCTCACATTTCGGGTCTGTTTTGGGAACTTATTCCACCTTCATGCGTATGTATAGATAGCTGATAGATTGGGGGGAAGTGCGATGCCAAAGTGCCAAAATTGCGGGGATAAGTGGACATGGGGACAAACTGTGCTCCGGCTGTTTACACTCGGAGATAGTTTGAAATGTCCGTTCTGCCAGCAAGAGCAATTTTTGACGCTGGCAGCCCGTAAAAAGACCAGCTTATTTGTCTTTGCCGCACCCCTCATTATGTTCATTTCGGTCGCTTTTGGCATTGAACCATTCGCTTCTCTCGCATTATTCGGACTGTCATTTTTATTTATTATGGGCATATACCCTTTCTTTATCGAACTGACGGACGAACGCGGCCCGATGTGGTGAACATCACTTAATTTAGATGTTGGAAAGCAACGTGAGATTCTTTTCTGGACAGCTCCGGAGCCTTACGCTAAACTTACAGATAATCATTCATAGCGTTCTTCGGGGTCGGGTGAAATTC
>NZ_JAGGPW010000003.1:0-25587 GCF_018613655.1 Planococcus sp. ISL-109 | reverse complement strand
TCGAAGCCCGTGAGCCTTTCGGGGCAGGATTTGGTGCAAGTCCAAAGCCGACAGTTAAAGTCTGGATGGGAGAAGGAAGAACACGGAAATTATAGTATTCGCTATAGTTTTATTTCCAATTGTCTTCTAACCCATTGATCAGTCAATGGGTTTTTATTTTTAAAAGAGGTGATTCAGTGGACGATCAGCAATTCATGAAGCAAGCACTTGATTTGGCGAAATCAGCCGCCGGGCAAACATCCCCTAATCCGCTCGTCGGTTCGGTGATTGTCAAGAATGGCCGCATTATCGGTATGGGCGCCCATTTGAAAGCAGGCGAAGCACATGCAGAAGTCCATGCGCTCCGTATGGCAGGAAGTGCGGCACAAGATGCGGATTTATACGTGACGCTTGAGCCTTGCAGCCATTACGGCCGGACAGGGCCGTGTGCAGATGCGATTATCCGCGCTGGCATTCGGCGTGTCGTTGTCGCAGTGCTCGATCCGAATCCGCTCGTTTCAGGTAATGGTGTCAAGAAGCTTAAATCCGCCGGAATTACAGTGGAGATCGGTGTCTGTGAAGCTGAAGCACTCGAGCTGAACCGGATGTTCTTTACCTTTATCCGCAAAAATCGCCCTTTTGTTTCATTGAAACACGCCATCACATTGGATGGTAAAATCGCTACACGTGGCGGACGCTCCGAGAAAATCACAGGACCCGCAGTACAGCAGGATGTCCACAAACTGCGTTTTCTGCACGATGCCATTTTAGTCGGCGCACAAACCGTGGCGCTCGACAACCCGCGCTTGACCAATCGGTTCGCTGATTCCGAGAAGCAGCCGATTCGCGTTGTGTTGGATCACGATTTGCGTATTCCGCTAGAAAGCCACATCATCCAAGTGCCTGATGCCCCTACTTGGATCATTGCCGGCTCGAATGCCGATATTGAAAATCGTGCAGCGCAGTTTCCGGCGCATGTCACCGTTCTGCAAGTGGACGGTTCGCGCGTTGAAATCGCGGCGGCATTGAAATTGCTTGCTGAGCACAATGTTTTGTCTGTCTTGGTGGAAGGCGGACAAAAAATCAATACCGCATTTTTAAAAAGCGGGCAAGTGGATGAAATCGTCACTTATATTGCTCCCGTCATTCTCGGCGACGCGGGAACCGTTTCCGTATTTGGCGACCTTCAGACTGGTGCTGCAGAAAACGGCATCCGGCTGGAGACGCAGACTGTGGAGCGTATCGGCAACGACTTGAAAATCACTTCCACCTTGAAGGAGTGACAGAGATGTTTACAGGCATTATCGAAGAAACAGGACAGCTCGCGGGCACAAAGCGCAGCACGTCCAGTATGGAAATGATCATCCGTGCAAAGCTTGTGCTTGAAGATACAAAAATTGGCGACAGCATTTCCGTTGAAGGGGTGTGCTTGACGGTAACGTCTTTATCGAGTGACCGCTTTACGGTGGATGTCATGCCGGAAACCTATCACGGAACAACGCTTTCTTCTTTAAGCACTTCGAGTGCCGTCAATTTGGAGCGCGCGATGGCCGCAAATGGGCGTTTCGGCGGCCACCTTGTTGCCGGCCATGTCGATGGTGTCGGAAAGATTCTGCGCAAGCGGCCTCAGGAAAATGCACTGTATATCGATATTACAGCGCCAGCCGAACTCATTGCGCAGTCCATCGTTAAAGGGTCAGTGGCGGTCGATGGCATCAGCTTAACCATTTTTGAACTCGGTGAAAGCCATTTGACGGTATCACTCATTCCGCATACCGCTGGAGAAACGACTTTAGGCGGGAAAAAAATAGGCGATTCAGTCAATCTCGAAACCGACATGTTCGGAAAATATGTGCAGCGTTTTATGGAACATGCGCCAAAACAACCGATGAACGCCGATTATTTACGGCGTCACGGATTTTAAAGGAGCAAACCGATGCTAAACACAATCGAAGAAGCAGTAAAGGATTTGCAGTCAGGAAAAATCATTATTTTGGTTGATGATGAATCACGGGAAAATGAAGGAGATTTCGTGTGCCTCGCGGAGCATGCGTCACCGCAAAACATCAATTTTATGGCCACGCACGGCAAAGGGCTTATTTGCACGCCGGTCTCGCCGGACATTGCATTGCGCTTGAAGCTCGATCAAATGGTCAGCAATAATACCGACCATCACGAAACGGCGTTTACTGTAAGCATCGACCATAAAGATGCGACGACAGGCATCAGTGCATTCGAGCGCTCTAGCACCATTTTGCAGATGCTTGATACGAAAGCGGTGCCACAAGATTTCAAGCGTCCGGGCCATATTTTTCCGCTCGTCGCTAAAGCGGGAGGCGTCTTTCAGCGCCAAGGTCATACAGAAGCATCAGTCGATTTGGCAAGAATTAGCGGCAGTGAACCCGCAGCGGTCATTTGTGAAATCATGAACCCCGACGGTTCGATGTCACGCATGCCGGACTTGGAAAAAATGGCTGCCGAGTTCGATATAAAGCTCATCACAATCGAAGATTTATATGCGTACCGGGCAGAAAAAGATTCGCTCATCAAACGCGAATCGACTGTCCACATGCCGACTGATTTCGGCGAGTTCAAGATGGTCGGCTATTCAAACCGGCTGGATACAGAAGAACATGTCGCCATTGTCAAAGGCCATCCAGAGTTAGAAGAAGCGCCGATTGTCCGCATCCATTCGGAGTGTCTGACTGGGGATATTTTCCATTCCCGTCGCTGTGATTGCGGTGCCCAGCTCAGCAAATCGCTCGAGCTGATCGAAGAGGCAGGCGCAGGCATTATTCTTTATATGCGGCAGGAAGGGCGCGGCATCGGTTTGTTGAACAAGCTGAAAGCGTACGAACTTCAGGAGCAAGGCTTGGACACGGTCGAGGCGAACGAACAGCTCGGCTTTCCGGCAGAAATGCGCGACTATACCTTATGCGCGATGATGCTGAAAGACTTAGGGGTATCGCGTGTGAGGTTGCTGACGAACAATCCGGCAAAGACCGATGCGTTGGTCGAATACGGTATTGAAGTGGAAGAGCGGCTCGCGCTGATCATTCCACCGACAAAAGACAACACACAATATATGGCGACAAAAAAACATCGGATGCATCATATCATTGACTGAGGAGTGTTCATAAATGGAAACAGTATACGAAGCAAATTTAATCGGCTCGGATTTAAAAATAGGAATCGTCACGGGGAGATTCAACGACTTTATCACATCCCGCCTATTGGACGGCGCGGTAGATGGTTTGGTGCGTCACGGCGTCAGCAAAGAAAACATCGACACGGCGTGGGTGCCTGGAGCATTTGAATTGCCGCTTATCGCGAAGAAAATGGCGGAAACGAAAAAATACGACGCGGTCATCGCGCTCGGTACCGTAATACGCGGAGCGACGACTCATTATGATTATGTCTGCAGCGAAGCCGCAAAAGGCATCGCGCAAGCCGGCATGTCGACAGGTGTTCCGGTCATCTTCGGTGTGCTGACGACGGAAACGATAGAACAGGCGATTGAACGGGCTGGCACAAAAGCCGGGAACAAAGGCTATGAATCAGCCGTTTCAGCAGTCGAAATGGGCAATTTGATAAAAGCATTCGACTGACCACTAGACAGTTGCGAGAGTCTGTAAGGATTTGATATTTGCACGTTTGATTAGAAAAAAACAGCAGCTTTTCTTCATTAAGATGCCTGTTCAACAAAGCTGTATAAAAAATAAAATAAAATGAGCGTGCATTCTTTTATGAATGAACGCTCATTTTTTTTGCGTAAATTCCGCGTCAAATCAACTGGTAAGCAAGATTTCTGACCGTAACATTTTGGCTTCAAGAGAAATTTTATTTGAATCTCATTATAAAAATGCATTGACAATTAGCAGAAGTTTTAGAATAATGAAAAAGAAAACTTCTGTTATCCTTAAAATGGAAAGGAAGGAGGAAAGCTTGCTCACGATGAAACATAGGTCTAGTCTACTGTTATGAAGTTTTGATAGCGTTTTCAAAAAAGGAGTGAGTAGATGATTTGGGTTCTTTCTTTGAGCCTCATCACCATCTTGTCAGTAATCGCAGGGCTGAGAAAGCGGAAGCCTTTATATTTCTTAGTTCCTGTAGCTTCGCTTTTTACATTCATGCTCGTCAAAGTCATTATGGTGCCGTTGCCTTTCGTGGATACGGTCCGCTTTATTTTCCAGTTAAGGGGATGATGGCGGAAAGATGACTCGATTTCAAAATCGACAAAGGGGTGGGAGAGTTGAGGAAAATCGATAAAAAACAGGCGGATTCCTATTTTCGGATCCGTACTATATTGATCACCATCTATTTACTAATCGGATTTGTGGCATCATTCGTTGTGGTGTTCTTTGCAGAAGAGCTATCAGGGTTCACCGTCAATGGAATGCCGTTCCATTACTTTATGGGGGCGCAGGGTGCAATCTTGATCTTCATTATTCTGTTGTTTGTGAATGCCATCGTCAATGACCGGGTCGATAAGAAGTTTGGTCTGGACCAAGACCAGAAGCAATAGCATCGGCTTATAATTGAAAGACCATACAAAGTTCCTGTACTTACAAAGGGGGAGACGCAGTGGATTCACAATTTCTCGTGTCACTTGTATTAATCCTGGTGACCTTCGGATTATATATCGGCATCGCCGTCTACAATATGGCGAAGCAAACTTCTGATTTCTATGTAGCCGGCCGCAACGTGCCGGCAGTATTCAACGGGATGGCAATCGGTGCGGACTGGATGAGCGCTGCCTCCTTCATCGGGCTGGCGGGAACCGTCATGCTGCTCGGATATGACGGGCTTGCCTATATTATGGGTTGGACTGGCGGATATTTGCTTTTGACCTTTTTACTGGCGCCGCAGCTCCGAAAATCAGGACGTTATACGGTTCCGGAATTCATCGGTGACCGCTACCGCAGCAGCGCGGCGCGTTTAATCGCCGCAGTAGCTACCATCCTTATCAGTTTCACCTATGCCATCGGCCAGCTATCGGGTTCTGGTGTCGTCATCGGACGGCTACTAGAAGTACATACAGCGGTGGGCACAATCATCGGGGTAGTCTTGATCGCATTCTATTCGGCACTTGGCGGGATGAAGGGGATTACTTGGACACAAGTAGCGCAATATTTGGTTCTGATCAGCGCTTACTTGATCCCTGTTATTTTCATGTCCTTGCAGCTGACGAATAATCCGATTCCGTGGATGTCTTACGGGCAAATTGTCGGAGAGCTCCAGCTATTGGATCAGCAGCTCGGTGTCTCTGAATACATCGTTCCGTTTACGGAAGCAACTAAATGGCAATTCCTTGCACTTATGTTTACTTTGATGGCTGGGACAGCCGGTTTACCTCACGTAATTGTCCGTTTCTACACTGTTTCTACAATGAAAGCGGCTCGTTGGAGCGGAGCATGGGCGATTTTGTTCATCGGCTTGCTTTACTTGTCAGCTCCAGCATACGCTGCATTTTCTCGTTTCATCTTAATGACGCAAGTGGCAGGTTCTTCCATTGCAGATCTTCCGGCTTGGACCGCATCTTGGGTTAATACCGGTTCTTTATCGGTTGCAGATACGAACGGAGACGGGATTCTGCAATGGGAAGAAATTGTCATCAGCAACGATATCGTCGTCATGGCGACGC
The DNA here is from genome assembly GCF_018613655.1 of Planococcus sp. ISL-109. Lineage (GTDB taxonomy): Bacteria > Bacillota > Bacilli > Bacillales_A > Planococcaceae > Planococcus. The sequence continues at coordinate 19,964 of NZ_JAGGPW010000003.1, read as the reverse complement.
CTGAAATCGCCAACCTCGGCGTCTTTGTCATCGGTTTAATGGCAGCCGGCGCGATGGCTGCGGCGCTCTCAACAGCGGGCGGCCTGATGATCGCGATTTCCGCTGCCTTGTCACAGGATATTTACTACCGCTCGATCAACCCGCAAGCGACTGAGCGCAAGCGTCTTTTCGTTGGGCGTGTATCGATCATCGTCGCGACTGTTGCGGCAGGTATTGTCGCATTGAATCCACCGGGCGCGATTACGCAAATCGTTGCGTGGGCGTTCGCGCTCGCATCCGGTACCTTCTTCCCAGCGCTCATTCTCGGCGTATGGTGGAGACGTGCGAACGGACCAGGCGTCATTGCCGGGATGTTGGTCGGCCTGACCGTCACATTGGGGTATATCTTCGCTGCTAAATATGGCGGCTTCACAATACTCGGCATCATTGACACTGGGGCAGGCGTCTTCGGCGCAGCAGCAGCGTTCATTACGATCATTGTCGTCTCATTAGCGACGAAAGCACCGACGAAAGAAGCACAGGAAGAAGTTCTGGACTTACGCTACCCAGAAGGCATGACATATAAAGACGGTGAAGTTTGGCGCACCGATCCGGCCGAAACGAAACGTCCGGAGCATTAAAAAAAAGAGCGATAGCTTCCGGCTATCGCTCTTTTTTTGATTTTTTTTGATAAGGGCTGCCCATCACTCTTTGCGGAATACCCACGCACGCTGGGCGACAAATCCGAAGATGAAGAGGACGGTATCGACTACCACCTTCAAGATGACTTCGCCGCGGCCGAGCCACTCTGCATACAGCAAGTGAACCGAAGTGGCGGAAGCGGTCATGATAAAGGCGGCCAAAACATAATAGCGCAGCAAGGATTGTTTCGACCCTTGTTTAAAGACTTTGTTGCGGTTGATGTAATAATTGAACAGCGATGACAGAATGCGGGCCGCAACAGTGGCGATGATGATGAACATCTCGGGTGATTCTTCGCGCAAAATCTGCACGAACAGCCAAAATAATCCGATGTCGAGACCGAAAGAAGCAGCCCCTGATATTCCATACAATAAAAACACTTTGTAAATATGAAAGGAATCCCGGAGCGGATGGAAATGGGATGATTTATTATCGTCCAAATACACTGTTTCGATCGTCACTTCCGACACCGGGATGTAGTTTTTCTTTAATGCGGCGAGCATATTCATTTCGTACTCAAAGCGTTCGCCGAGCACATCGAGCAAGCGCGGTAAATACTTTACGGGAATGCCCCGGAGGCCGGTTTGGGTATCTGTCAATACCGAGCCGGTCGACAAGCGGAACAATAGACGCGTAAACCGATTGCCGAAGCGGCTGCGAAACGGAATATCGGCCTTTGAAAAATCTCTTGCTCCGAGCACGATGTGGTTTGGTGAAGCTTCGAGCTCTTTAGTGATTTTCACCATATCCGACACCAAGTGCTGGCCGTCTGCATCGGCTGTGACTATGGCTTCAATCGGCAATTTTTGATTAAGGATATGATGGAAGACGGTTTTCAGTGCCCGTCCTTTTCCTTGATTGATGGCGTGATGCAACAAGGTCACTTCCGGAATTTCTTTGATCTCGTCAAAAAAACCTTCAAAAGCCGGCCCGCTGCCATCATTGACGACGATGACCCGGGAAAAGCCGGCTTGAATCGCTTCTTCAATTGTTAGTTTGCACGTTTCCTCCGGTTTATAAGCCGGAATGACAAGGGCGAATTGATTCACAGGCAACCTCTTTCCATTTCTGAAACCAGAAATCATTTAGATAGAGCATATATTCTATATAAGCACAGTACCCCAATTCCGGTGCTTTAGTCGCGCTCATTCGGAATTGCCTGTTTCCATAGGAGAAGAAATGAGGTTTTTCCGTAAAGATATACGTTCAATCCGTGATAACGTCTTCGGGGCGATAGCCTTCTTGTAGCTGGCGGATCGATAATCCGAAGTCCAGCTGCAAATGCGGATAATCTTTAAAGCGGACCCAATCGCCGCCCCATTCAAAGCCAAGCTCTTTGGCGATGTCTGCGACTTCGAACCAGTCGGGGCGCCCGCTGCCATTGTCATCCCGTTCGATGTCCCAAACGACTGAACCATCAGGCAGACGTAAAGCAAAGTCGATCGCCAAGCCGTAATTGTGGTACGATTCACCGCCTTCTGCGTAAGTGACAATATTGCCGTTGGCGGAGCGGCCTTGCTGGTGAAGTTGGTCCTGTTCAATGGTCGAACGGAACCCATCGGTGATGCCGATGTCGATGCCGATGTCGTCGGCTCGAGCAATCAGCTCATCGCGTTTGTTTTCGACAATCGGATGGAGAGCGGTCGGCAGGGGGCGTTCTGCGCGTTCTTTGCGGATCTCCATTTCGCGCTCGATCCACACGAATAAAAAAGCACCTAATATAAAGAGGAACAGCAGGGAAAAAACGGTGCGGAATGTTTTCAATGGTTTCACCTCATAAAATAATTGTAACAAAAAACCTTAAGCAAGTATCCGGCGGGAGTTTTTGGTACGATAGGAGAAACAGATTCTTTGGAGGGATACATAATGGTCATAGAGTTGATGAAATCACATGCATCGGTCCGCAATTATAAAGAACAGCAATTGACGCGGGAGCAAGTCAGTGAATTGATCGAAGCGGCACAGCATGCGGCAACTTCCCATTTCGTGCAAGCGTATTCAATCGTCTGGGTGACGGACGAAGACAAGCGCAAACGCCTCGGTGAGCTATCGAAAAACCCGAAACAGATGGAAGGGGCAGGCGCAGTGTTCCTTATGTGCGCGGACTATAACCGCCTCGGGCATGCCGTCAAAATGCAAGGTGAAGAAATTGTATTCGATCAGGCGGAAAACGTATTGGTCGCTGTAACGGACGTCGGACTGCTTGCGCAGAACTTGGTGCTTGCTGCCGAATCTAAAGGTTACGGCATTTGCTATATCGGCGGCGTCCGCAATAATATGGAAGAGATCAGCGAACTTGTGGGTCTTCCAAAAGGCGTCTTTCCTGTATACGGATTGACTGTCGGCGTTCCGAATGAATCAAATGAAGTCAAGCCGCGCCTTCCAGTAGAAGCCATTCTCCATGAAAATGAATACGACGAAACAAAATATGCAGAACTTTTGCCTGCTTATGATGAGACGGTTACGCAATACTACGCGGGACGCACGAGCAACCAAAAAATGGCAACATGGAGCGAACAAATGGCTGCGTTCCTGAAAAAACCGCATCGCCCGGACCTTAAAGAAGTATTGGCGAAGCGCGGCTATCTATTCAAATAGATGCAGTGGCAAATGCTGGCTGTTACTTTAGAGGAGGGTGATCAGTGATGAAAATTGCGTTATTCGGGGCCACGGGAAGAGTAGGAAGATATATCATCAAAATGGCACTTCGGGACGGGAATGAAGTGAAGGCCCTTGTGCGGACTGCGGATTTCGATCCTCACGACAACCTTGAAATCATCGTCGGGAATGTCCGAAATGCAGAGGATATCCGGCGAACGGTACAAGGAGCGGATGCTGTGATTAGCGCGATTGGAACCGATCGTACGACCACTTTATCGGATGCGACACCGCTCATCGTCCAGGCGATGGAAGCGGAAGGGGTGCGGCGCGTGATTACAATTGGCACAGCTGGCATTCTAAATAGCCGCTTCAGCCCCGGATTGCTCCGCTATCAAGGCGGCGATTCCAAGCGTCAATTGACGTTTGCCGCTGAAGAGCATGAAAGAGCCTATAAAACGCTGGAACAAAGTGATTTGGACTGGACGATCGTCTGTCCGACGTATTTGCCGGACGGGAAACCGAAAGGCTATTTCCGCTTTGAAAAAAATTACTTGCCGGAAGACGGCAAAGAAATTACGGCAGGCGATACCGCGTTGTTCGCTTACGAGCAACTGGAATCCGATGACTTCCTGAAAAGCCGTGTCGGTATTGCTTACTGAATTGAAAAAACGGCCCTTGAACTTATGTTCAAGGGCCGTTTTGCGTATTATGCAGTTACATCGCGCTTTGCGAATGTCCAATAACTGATCACCATGAAGATGAGGAAATAAACAGTCAATACGATTAATGACATCGTCATCGTGATGTCTGGAACCGGCATAAAGCCAGTATAGAATTGAGTTAAATCCGTATGGGTGAACAAATAATATTTGACGATTTCAAAGCGTTGCAGGAGGAAGACGACTTGCACACCTACAAACATCAGGAAAATCGAGACACCGATTGCCAGTGAACTGGAACGGAAAACCGTCCCGAGCATGAACGCGAAAGTCCCGATCATCCAAGTGCTAGCCAGACTGAGCACTGAAAGCTTTAATGCTTCTGCCCAATAAGAGCCTTCGACAACTTCCGAACCGTTCCATACTAAGAACGTGCCGTCTCCAATACCGAAGAATATCAAGCCCGCAACAGCGGTCGATGCAATCGTTATCACCGCAAACAATAAAGCAAAGAGCATCGTGGTAACATATTTAGATGTAAGTATTTTCCATCTTTTGACTGGACGTGTCAGCAACATTTTAATCGTCCCTTGCGAGAATTCGGCAGCGACAATTCCTGCGCCGACGATGACAGTGAACAATGTCACGAGCGACAACATCAAATGGGAGTCAAGCACTTGCTGCTGCAGGCTCTCGGTTTCGAAAGGTGCCGCATCATTCGCCAAGCGGTATTCGGTAATGGCAACTTGCTGTTCATAAAAATCCGTCTGGGCCGCGCCGAGATCCGGGTTTTGCAATTGGTCCTGATACATCACCATGTCCATCGTAGCCATTTCCTGCCAGTCAGCTTCAGGTGCCGGGGATGTGGAACCGATCCATTTGGTGATGCCCGCACTGGCGAAAAGGAGAACGATGAGCAGTCCGGCCATGACCCATGTCGCTTTTTTACTCCATAATTTCATCCATTCATTTTGTATGAGCTTGAGCAATTTCGCCGCCTCCAGTCATTTCCAGGAATTGATCTTCAAGTGTCGTGCGGTGCGGTTGGATCGTGTACAAGTCAATACCAGCGGTAATGAGCAATTTGACGGCGCCTGGGATATGTTCAGGTTCAGTATCAATCAAATAGCCGCGGTCATGGGGCTGCACGGAAAAACCGATTTCTTCGAGCACTTGTTTTGCCTGTTCTGCAGGCTTTGCTTCTATGTAATAACGGGATTTCTGATGTTCGTTGACATTTTTTATGTCGATCAGTTCACCATTTTGAATGATGGCGATCCGGTCGCACAGTAATTCAATCTCCGACAGCAAATGGCTGGAGACGAAAATGGCGACATTGTTTTCACTGGCGACTTTGCGCAAATACATCCGGAATTCGCGGATGCCTGAAGGGTCGAGGCCATTTGTCGGCTCATCCAAAATCAAAAACTCCGGATCGTTGAGAAGGGCTTGTGCGAGCCCAAGCCGCTGGCGCATGCCGAGTGAATACGATCCGACTTTTTCCTTGATGCGGTTTTGCATGCCAACTTGCTCGATCACTTCATCGATGCGAGCTTTCGTGACACCTTTATGCATGCGTGCGAAATGTACCAGGTTTTTATAGCCAGACATATACTTGTACATTTCTGGGTTTTCGACGATGACGCCGACCTTTTCGATGCTTGCTTCAAAATCATGGCGAACTGATTTGCCATTGATTAGAACATCGCCTTCTGTCGGGCGCATCAGTCCGACCATCATCCGGATCGTCGTCGTTTTACCGGAGCCATTCGGTCCGAGAAATCCGATGATTTCCCCTTTATGGAGATCCAAATTCAAATTTTTGATGATCTGTTTGTTGCCGATCGTCTTCGAGAGCTTGCGAATCTCGACAATTTTTTCATTGCTCATGAGAGCCACCTTCTTTCCGTTATGTATCCTTCAGTACTAACGATTGGACGCCTGGAAAGTTTCGTTTTTCTGGAAATCCGAGATGCTTAAGAACTGCTAAACGGGGAATAAAGGAATTAACAATGAATATATGGAGGGTTTAGGTATATGAAAGAGTTGCAGGAGAAAGAACAAGTACTCATGGCATATTACGCGCAGTATTATAAAGGCGCGACATTCGAAGAGGTGAAACAACTCGATGCAAGTTTGTCAGAAGGAATCAGTGAAGAGCGCTATGCTGAGGCGATGGAAGAGTTGAAAGCAGAAGGGTTGGTGCGCGGATTGGAGGCTGTCGAACAGCAAGAGCAAGAAGGCGTCGACACTCCGATGGCGACCAACGAAGGCATGCTGTATATTAACAATGTGCTGAATCTGCAGTCGGATGCCGTGGAAGATCATCAACTGGATTATTTGCAAAAGAATTTGGAGACGAGCCATCTTGAGCTGACGCTTGCGCCGGTGAAAACTTATATCGAGTCGGTCGTGAAAGAACAGGCGGAAGAAAAGCCGAACGACAACGCGCCTTAACTGGATATTGTGAATAATAAAAAGCCGCCATCTTCTAAAGGGGCGGCTTTTTTTATAGTTTAAAAGAGAGATGTGTACAGAGAGTATGAGGTAGGAGCTTCATCTCTAGCTTTAGTGAGATAGCTAACCTAATTACTCTTTCAAATAATGTGATGAGTAAAGCGTCTGCTTTTATGTAGTGAGGTGATTATCCGAATTTGTAAATGTATGAAGTTTTTTTTGGGATTCACTATTCTTCCAAAGCTTGAACTCCAGCCGATGAATCGTACTGAAGCGGTAGCATCCTAGGACACAAAAAACCAACAAAATGTCAAAGCAGCCGCGCGCTCACGGGTTTCTGGCTCAATACGGGAGTGTGCAGCGGATCTTTTGTGACGACTGCATGAATGGTGATTCCGTTGACTCTAGAGATCCAATCATCAACTTACACGCAAAAAATACATAACAAAAAGGAATCAACGAGGATCATTGATTCCTTTTTGCGCAGTTCTATTTACAATTCAAGCACAAAGAACGCCGTGAATATGGTGATGATAACCAAAGTGTTGGTGATGAACGACATTTTCTTGCTGACGGGTTCATCGAGTGCTGGGAAGCGTTCGACGAGCCTTATGCCGCCGTAGATTAAAGCCATCAACAGGACCAGTGTCACAATGAGCGGCATGTCGTAGACGCGGACATCGATAAAGCGGATGAGGATGACGGAAAAAGCGAGAATCATGCCGTTTACAAGATTTTTGCGTTTCATAAGAGCTCCTTCAATTCGTTTTCAAGAAATGGTTTAGCGCTTAACAGCTTGGTGAATTCCCGGTAGCGCTCAAGCTGTCCGGGAGCCGGCTTTCGATTCGTGCGATAGGCGCGGATCAAAATGTTTTTCGGTGTGTGCTCCATGTCGATGAATTCCATCAACTGTGTTTCGTAGCCGACCATGGACAAAAGTTCCGCACGGATCGAATCGGTCGCGAGTGCGCTGAAGCGTTCTTTGATCAAGCCGTGCTGGAGTATGACATCGAGCGGCGAGGACTTGATTTGGCTGTTGAGTTCATGCTGGCAGCACGGGACACTCAATATGACACCGGCGTTCCATTTGACGGCGCGGGCGAGCGCCATATCGGTCGCGACATCGCAGGCGTGCAAGGTGACGACCATATCGACTGCGGTGTCTTTGTCGTAATCGTTGATATCGCCGACGAGGAATTCGAGCTGCTCATAGTCGAGGTCGCGGGCGATGTTCTGGCAGTCCTCGATGACGCCCTTTTTCAAATCGAGTCCGGTGACGCGCAGGTCGAGGCCTTTTTCGATGCGCAAATAATGATACAGCGCGAAGGTCAAATACGATTTGCCGGAGCCGAAATCGAGTATGCGGATCGGCCGGTCTTTTGGCAGGTGGTCGAGTGCGTCGTCGATAAATTCAATGAAGCGGTTGATCTGGCGGAATTTGTCGTATTTCTGTTTTTTGACTTTGCCATCCGGCGACTGGACGCCGAGCCGCACAAGGAACGGATACGCAATGCCGTCTTCGAGCAAATAGGATTTTTTCCGGTTGTGGGACAGGTCGGCGGGCTGGCGCTCGGCGGCTTCGGATTTGAAGCTCACTTTGAACTTTTTGGTCAATTGGATCTGGACTTTTTCGTCGGTGAACTGGAACAAGCCTTGGCGGAACTCGGTGAACAGTCGTTCAAGTTCAGCAGCGGCTTGTTCGACTGACAGGTTTTGATGCTTCAAAATCTGTTCATATTGGTATTCGAACTGGATGCGGTAGCCTTCTTTCAGTTCAACCGGTTTAAGTTTAACCCGTTTTAAGTCTGCTGATTTTTGGCGCGGCTGGCTGATGGTGGCGTTGATGAGCGTGTGGTTCTGCAGTTTTTCCGCAAATTGCTCGTGCATAGTTTGGAGTTCCATGGAAAATTCCTTCCGTCTTTATGATAGCCCCATTTTATCACGCCTCGCAGTTTGGGGCGAGTTCGCAAGGCGGAGAAGGTGCTTTCCTTTTATTTGGAATTTTGCGATAATATACGTGGGATGAAAACGTTTTCAACTAGGGGGCAGTGAAATGGTAATTCTCGATAAAACAGTGGGCGAAATTGTGCGGGAGCAAGCGAAAAATTTTCCGGACACGGAAGCTTATGTCTATCCAGAGAGAGGCATCCGCAAAACTTACGCGGAATTCGATCAGGAAACCGATAAGCTGGCCAAAGCGTTCATGGGACTCGGCATAGAAAAAGGCGAGCATATCGCCATCTGGTCCGACAATAAGCGGGAATGGCTTTTGAGCCAATACGCAACAGGTAAAATGGGCGGCGTGCTGGTAACAGTCAACACAAGTTACCAGGCGAGTGAATTGGAATATTTATTGAAGCAATCGGATTCTACGACATTGATCTTAGGTGAAGAATTTAAAGGCACCAACTATATTGACGTATTAAATCAAGTTTGTCCGGAACTGGCCAAAGCTGGAAAAGGCCAACTCGACTCACCGAAGCTGCCGCATCTCAAACGCATCATTGTTATGAGCGACAATGAGTACCCGGGCATCTATACATGGAGTGAGTTTGAAGCCTTCTCCGAAAGAGTGGCGGATGAGCAGCTAGAAGAGCGCTTCCGTTCGATGAAGTCGGATGAGGTCATCAATATCCAGTATACGTCCGGGACGACAGGGTTCCCGAAAGGCGTTATGCTGACGCATCGCAACATCGTCAATAATGGCCGCCTTGTCGGCGATATGATGAACTTGAATGAAACCGACCGTTTGTGCATTCCGGTGCCGTTTTTCCATTGCTTCGGCTGTGTGCTTGGAACACTTGCAGCGGTGACGCACGGAACAACGATGGTCATTGCCGAGCAATTCGAACCAAAGCGCGTGCTTCAAATGGTGCAAGATGAGAAATGCACCGCGCTTCACGGCGTGCCGACGATGTTCATTGCTGAATTGAACCATCCGGAATTCGCCTCATTCGATACTTCGACACTGCGTACCGGCATCATGGCGGGGTCGACCTGCCCGATCGAAGTCATGAAAAAAGTCATCAGCGATATGGGCGCCAGCGAGATTACGATTGCTTATGGGCAAACGGAATCATCGCCGGTCATTACCCAAACCGGTGCCGACGATGCGATTGAAAAGCGCGTCTCGACCGTCGGGAAACCACATGACGGCGTGGAAGTGAAAATCATCGATCCGGCAACCGGCGAACAGGTGGTGAAAGGCTTGCCAGGCGAACTGTGCACACGAGGCTATTTAGTCATGAAAGGCTATTATAAAAATGAAGAGGCGACAAAAGAAGCAATCGATACCGAGGGCTGGCTGCATACCGGCGATATTGCGATCGAAGACGAAGACGGCTATATTTCCATCACCGGCCGCATTAAAGACATGGTCATCCGCGGCGGGGAAAATATTTACCCACGCGAAATTGAAGAGTTTCTCTATCAGCACCCCTCTGTCCAGGACGTACAAGTCGTCGGCGTGCCGGATCCGAAATACGGAGAAGAACTGATGGCGTGGGTCATTTTGAAAGACGGCGAAAAGCTCGACGCGGAAGAACTGCGAGCCTATTGCCACGGGAAGATCGCGCACCATAAAGTTCCGCGCTTTATCGAATTCATCGAAGAGTACCCGATGACCGCCTCGGGGAAAATCCAGAAGTTCAAACTCCGCGAAATGTCCGAAGAAATCGCGTTAAGCGAAGGGGCGAAGGGAAGCTAAGGCGATTCGTTTTCGATGCTTGAACGCAGGGGGAGTTGAACAAAGCTTAATAGACACAAGAAACCAGGTGAAGCCACTCATTCGCCTGGTATTTTTGCGTCGGGCGCAGGGGAGATTTCCTGAAAAACCTATCTTTTGTCGCTATGGCAAGCCTCATCATCTTTTGCGTTTTAGGGCAATTGATCAAGAGTTCGAAGCGATAAATAGCGGCAAAGATATACTTTTGGGGGGCGCATGCAGTGGGGTGGGGAAAGATTTAAGTTCTTTTGAAATAGGATTAATCATTTATTCTGCAATTTTCTTGTTCATTTAAATAAATAAATGATGCTGATTTGAAAAAAGATGAGTAGGCTTTGCGAAAAAAGGGTATAGAATTACATACTAAATCACGTGCAGCCTTGCAAGTGCCGAAGTCGAAAGGTGATGTGATTAGCATGATCACAAAAGAAGAAAAAGTGGTTTTCGAATACGAAATCAAGAAATTGACGGATGAGTACCAGAAATGTGCGGAAAGTCGGTTAAAGAAGAGAATTCAAGAAGATGCACTATGGTTGAAGTCGGTCGTTTTATGCGATGCCGGCTGAAAACAGCCGTAAACAATCATTTACGACTACTGCCTTGCAGGCACACTGCAAGGCTTTTCTTTTTGGGAAATGTGAACCGATTTGTAACAATTACTCTGAAAACTAGACGCTGCTTGGGCGTCCCGAAAGGAATCGGGGAGCCCCTCCTTTATAATGGAGCTAAGTGAAAGAAAGGGCGATGGGAATGGAGAATTTAAAGCAATTGGCCTACCGGCAAAACAAACGCATCCGCTTGTTGTTCCTCGCATCACTCACGAAGGGGCTGGCGATGATAGGCCAAGCTTTGTTTTTTGTTTGGGTGGCAGATGCGGTCTTTCTAAAAGCGGCATCTTTTGAAGAAGTGCTGCCGTTGCTCGGTGCCTTGCTGTTGGTGATTTTGCTGCGTGCAGGCGCGAGCTATTGGATCGGGCGGCTCGGGATCATGCTATCAATAGAAGCGAGACGCAATCTACGGCGTGATGTCATTCATTCATATAAAGAAAATCCGCTGCAAGCATCGATTGCCGGACAGTCGGGCAGGCGAATCGGCCTGTTGCTAGAAGCGATCGATGAGACAGACGGCTTTTTCAGTAAATACATCCCGCAAATGATTCAAAGCTATACGATTCCACTCATGCTGCTGGGGGTCATTTTTTACCTCAACTGGACGACGGGCCTTATTATTTTAATAACGGCACCATTCATTCCATTATTCATGGCGATTGTCGGGAAGCGCACCAAGCAAAAGGCCGATGAGAAAGTTGAACAGCTGGCAAGTTTTTCCGGTACGTTCCTCGACGTTTTGCAAGGCTTGACCACATTGCGTTTGTTCGGGCAAGCAAAGCGGCAAAGCCAGCTGATCCGGGACAATAGCTTGAAGTTCCGCGATTCGACAATGGACGTATTGAAATCGGCGTTTTTGTCTTCATTGACACTCGAATACATTTCGATGCTCAGCATCGGCATCGTGGCGCTCGAAATCGGGATACGACTCGTCGTATTCGACAACATCGCTTTTTTTCCGGCTTTTCTAGTGCTGTTGCTCGTTCCAGATTTCTTTAATTTGTTAAAGGATTTCGGCAGCGCATTCCATACCGCAAGAGGAAGCATCTCCTCTTCGGAATTGCTCCAAGCAGAGCTCACGAAGCAGCAGGAGCCGGTTAAATGGGGAAGTGCACCCGTACAAGCACCCGTACATTTGGCACTTGATGGAGTGGGCTTTCAATACGGAGACGGTTTTCAGTTGTCGCCGATAAGCATTGATATCCGTGCTGGGGCCACAACTGCGCTGATCGGCGCAAGTGGATCCGGGAAAAGCACCTTGATGAACATAATGGCGGGCTTGTTGCCGGCGAGCGAGGGGCGTCTATTAATCAATGGCATTCCGCAGCAACAAGTCAGTGAAGTCGCATGGTACCAAAATTTGAGCTACATCACACAAGATCCGTACGTGTTTTCCGGTACCATCAAAGAAAATATAGTAATCGGGGCAACTGGCCAAGTGGCGGATGGGGAATTGGCGCGTGCCGCACAAAAAGCCGGGATTATGGAACTTGTGGAGTCGCTTCCAGACGGTTTCAGCACATTGGTAGGAGAAGCGGGGCGCGGTTTGTCGGGCGGTGAAAAGCAGCGTTTGGTCTTGGCACGTGCCTTTTTGAAAAAGCCATCGCTTGTGTTCTTCGATGAACCGACCGCGGGGCTTGATCTTCGTACGGAACAAGTGCTGCAGCGGGCGATTGCGGAGCTTTCGCAAGAAGCGACGGTCATCACCATCGCTCATCGCCTTCATACGATCCAGCAAGCAGACCGCATCGTCGTTTTAGATGGCGGGAAGATCTCAGCGTTTGGCACGCATGAAGAGCTGCTAGTGAAGTTTGAGCCTTACCGACGCATGATCGATGCACAGCAAGGAGGTAAAATCCATGAGTGACTTAAAGGCCGTTTTTTGGCTGACGCTGAAGGAAAAAAGGGATGTTGCACTTGCTGTGTTGTTCGGCTTCCTGGCAGGGCTTGCCGGTGTGGCACTTCTCGGTGCGAGTGGATATTTGATTTCGAAGGCGGCATTGACGGCACAAATGACCACCTTGGTCGTCATGGCGGCGTCGCTGAAATTGTTCGGTTTTGCAGCAGCCATCACCCGTTACGGTGAAAGGTTATTTTCCCACCGGGCGACGTTCACGATGCTTGGCCATTTGCGCGGCAATCTTTTTGAACGCTTGTCGCCTTTAGCGCCCGGTATTTTCCAGCGGTACAAGAGCGGCGACCTGTTGTCTCGGATTGTCGGCGATGTGGAAAGTTTGCAGAACTTTCTGCTGCGCGTTCTGTATCCACCGATTGTCGTGGGGATGGTCCTGTTGGCGACGGTATTCTTTACGTCCTTCTACTCGCTGCCGGTCGCAATCGTCATTTTGGGCGGCGCGGTTTTCTCGGTCGTCATCTTGCCTATGTTTTTTGCTTACCGGAGACGCAACAAAAGCCATACGACAAGAGCGAGCCGCGGTGAGTTTGCGGCGGCGTCCGCTGAGTTTCTTTACGGCTTCCGTGATTTGAAGATCCATTTGGCGCTCGACCGGAAAAGTGAGGACTTGCAGGAGCAGGCGCACCGTTATGAACAAGCACAGCAAAAAGAAGGGCTCGAAGAAAATCGGGTCCAATCGATCAATGCACTTTTTGCTTTTTTGACTTCCTTTTTTGTCTTGGCGATCGGCGCGTATTTTGTCTCGACGGGTGAATTATCCGGTTTGTATTTGGCGATGCTCGTCATGGTATCATTAGGGGCGTTTGAAAATACAGGGCCGCTTGCAGCGTTGCCAGCTTATTTTGAAGAAAGCCGCATTGCTGCACGCCGCTTGGAAGAAGTCGTAGACCAGTCTCCGGATAACAGCACCGGGCTGATGAAACAAGGCTTGCCTGACATTACCGTGGATGACGTGTCCTACCACTATCCGAGTGATGGCCGCTTGGCGCTTGAGAACATCAGTTTCCACTTGCCGGCAGGCTCCAAAACAGCGATTGTCGGACCGAGCGGCTCAGGGAAATCGACGCTGTTGCTGCTGTTATTGAAAGTTATCGAGCCGGATGGAGGCAGTGTACAAATCGGCGGCTCGATGCTTGCGACCACGCAGCCGGAAAGCTTGTGGCAGCGCATGAATGTCGTGTTGCAAGACAATCATTTCTTTGCCGGAACGATTGAAAGCAATTTGCGCATCGCAAGCAGCGAAGCAAGGCCCGAACAATTGCAAGAAGCACTAGAGTTGGTCCGGCTCGCGCATTTGGAGTTGTCTGCCCCTGTGCTTGAAAAAGGCCGGAATTTATCCGGCGGCGAAAAGCAGCGCTTGGCGATGGCGCGTGCCTTTTTGAAAAGGGAACGGCTTTGGTTGTTAGATGAACCGTTTTCTTCCGTTGACGGATTGACGGCACAGTCCATCTACAAGGAATTGTTCACACGGCACGCAGACGATAGCTTCGTCGTCATCAGCCATGACTTGGCCGGGCTTGAAGCGATGGATCAAATTCTCGTGCTGGAAAACGGCCGCTTGATCGAAAGCGGCACATATGCGGAACTGATGGGCCGCCGAAGCTATTTCTACGGGCTGAAAAAAATAGAAGAGGAAATATTCGTCTAGCCAGTTTCGAGGCACAGTATGAAAATGAGGCGAGAGAAAAAGGCTCACCATTATAGGTGCGCCTTTTTGTTATTCCGCCAGTTGTTTTTGATGGTTCAACGCGTCTTGAAGTTTCATCTGCTCGAGTTCAAGGCGAAGCTTCTGCGTTTCGATGACATAATTGTCATGCTTCAGCTTTTCAAGTTCCAACTCCATTTGAAGCGTCTTTTGCTTCATTTTTTTCTGTTTAAGCACAAAATCCGATAAGATGGCGACTAGGGGGATGGAGAAAATCATAATGACAGCGACCAGTCCCGTCATAAGTTTCACCTCTATTCTGATTATTCTGTGTACGGTTAAGTATACATGTTTTGCTTGATTTTAGAAAGAAGCGGAAATCGTGCAAACCATGACAAGTGTCATGCTGAGAAACAGACGTTTATGTCTTATGGAGAAAGTGGAGAGGGCGTAATATGATATGTAACAAGTACATAAATGGGCACGCCCCATTTTAGGAGGAAGACAAGATATGAGTAGAGAGAAAACAGCGCAATTACGCAAATTTGTCGCCCCTTTTGAGAAAGCTGACGTCAAATCAAGCATTCAACAAATGGCCAATACAATTCCACCTTTTTTAATCCTATGGTTTTTAGCTTATCAGGCACTTAGTGTTTCGGTCTGGTTGACTGTCGGAATTTCGATCCTCGCTGCAGGCTTTGTCATCCGTACGTTCATCATTTTCCATGATTGCACACACGGGTCGTTCTTTAAAAACAAAAAAGCGAACGCAGTCGTCGGAACGATTACCGGCATATTAACGCTTTTCGCTTACGAAAAATGGAAACGCGAGCACGCAATCCATCACGCATCGAGCGGCAACCTCGACAAACGCGGAGTCGGCGACATTTGGGTTATGACAATCGATGAGTACGTGGCAGCTTCCAAATGGGAACGCTTCAAATATCGTATGTACCGCAACCCTCTTGTTATGTTCGGGGTCGGCCCGTTATTCCTTGTCTTGATCTCCAGCCGTTTCAACCGCAAAGATGCACGCAAAAAAGAACGCAACAATACGTATTTGATCAACATCTCATTGGTCGTCCTTTATACATTGATGATTTTGGCGATTGGCTGGCAGGCATTCCTGCTTATTCAGGGAACGATCATGTTCACAGCTGGTGCGCTCGGCATTTGGTTGTTCTACATCCAGCATACGTTTGAAGATGCGTATTTCGAAGACGAAAGCGAATGGGATTACGTGAAAGCGGCAGTAGATGGCAGCTCGTATTACGAATTGCCGAAAATGCTGCAATGGGTTACCGGAAACATTGGGTTCCACCATGTGCATCACTTGAGCCCGCGTGTTCCGAACTACAATTTGGAAAAAGCGCATGTTTCAGCACCACCTCTTCAGCAAGCAACTAAAATCAACCTGAAGACAAGCTTGAAATCCTTGAAATATAAAGTATACGATGAAGAAAATAAAACTTTTGTGACGTTCGGTGCCATCAAGCATTTGCTTGACAACCCCCGGACATCGCAACAATAAAGGTTAACTGTTCCAGCTTCGCATTATGCGTGGCTGGAACAGTTTTTTGTCGTAACTACACGTTCAAGACAGAGTGCAGTGATTTATTCCCATTAAAACAAATACAGTTTTTCTCTTTGCGCATAAGCTTTGGTATGATGAAAGGAAAGAAATCTTAGGAGGCAGTTATGCAAAACTGGTATCAAATTTTCCCCCGCAACACCTGGCTCAGCATTTATGCATGGACGATATTTTGCGTTTTGCCGTTCTTTTTCATCTTCCGTTCTTCATCTTCAGCTGAAATCGTTGCAGGCATCTTGTTGCTTGTTGCATTTTTTGTCGCATACCGCTTGTCCTTCAGCTCGAGATCTTTTCTCGTCTACCTGTGGGTCAGCGTGGAGATGGCCATCAACATCGCTATGATATTCCTGTTCGGATATGTTTATCTCGCGATTTTTCTTGCGTTCTTCATCGGCAATATCCGCAGCAAAGTCGGTTTTTTCATCATCTACGGCTTGCATATCGGCACCACCATTGCCGCGATCACCTATGGGCTGCTCATTGATTTTGAGTTATATATCTCACAATTGCCGTTTATCATTTTAAGTGTGCTCGGCGTGATTCTATTGCCGTTCAATACGTATAACCGACACAAACGCGAGAAGCTCGAAGGCGCGCTTGAAGATGCCAATAAACGAATTTCCCAGCTTGTCTTGATTGAAGAACGCGAGCGGATTGCGCGCGACCTTCACGACACGCTCGGCCAGAAATTGTCATTAATCGGCTTAAAAAGTGATTTAGCGGGAAAACTAATCAATAAGGATCCAAAGCGGGCAGCTGCAGAAATTCATGATGTTCGCCAGACGGCCAGGACCGCCTTAAAAGAAGTGCGGGAACTGGTGACGGATATGCGCGGCACCAAACTAGAAGATGAGCTGCTGCGTATCCAGCAAATTTTAAAAGCGGCCGATATCGATTTTGTTTTTTATGGCAGTGCCAAACTCGATAATACACCGTTATTGATGGAACATGTACTGAGCATGTGCTTGAAAGAAGCGGTCACCAATGTCGTCAAGCACAGCGCGGCAACCCGTTGTACAGTGCTGATCAAGCAATCGCCGAGTGAAATCCTCGTGCAAGTGCAGGACGACGGCATCGGGTTTCCGGACGGGAACCCGCTTATACAAGGACATGGGCTTGCCGGCATGAGGGAGCGGCTCGAATTCGTCAATGGTCAAGTGGACATTGAAGTCATGGATGGCACGACATTGAATATTCGGGTGCCGAACGTCATTCTCTATCAAAAAGCGGAGGGGAGAAATTCATGATTCGAATTGTACTAGCAGAAGACCAGCGCATGATGCTTGGTGCGCTCGGGTCATTACTGGATTTGGAGGAAGATTTGGAAGTGGTCGGCATGGCGCCGAACGGGGAGGAAGCAGTCCGTTTGGTGAAGGAGTTGAATCCGGATGTCTGCATCATGGACATTGAAATGCCGATCAAAAGCGGATTGGATGCGGCGGAAGCGTTGAAGGACCATCCGTGCAAAACGATCATCCTGACGACGTTCGCCCGTTCCGGCTATTTCGAGCGGGCGAGAAAAGCGGGAGTCAGCGGCTATTTATTGAAAGATAGCCCAAGCGAGGAGCTTGGGACATCGATCCGCACCATCATGGATGGACGGCGTATTTATGCACCTGAACTCGTGGATCTTGCCTATGCGGACAGCAACCCGCTGACGGAGCGCGAGCGGCAAGTGATGGAGCTGATTGCGGAAGGACGCAGCACGAAAGAGATTGCGAAAGAACTGTTCATTACGACCGGCACCGTGCGAAATTATATTTCCACAATTCTCGACAAGTTGGAAGCGAGCAACCGCATCGAAGCCATTGCCCGCTACCGGGAAAAAGGATGAAATGCAAAGGCGGCAGGACGGAAAAGTACTGGCTTTTCGCGTTCTGCCGTTTTGCATCAGTCATATAGTTTTTCCTGAAGCGAACCGTCATCCGCGTAAATATGCAGTTCGCCGTCATGGCGTTGGATATAGCGTTTCGCTTCCCCCATCAAGTCATCCTTCGTTTCTTCGATGAGGATGGCTTTTTTGCTGTCTTTTTTCTTCAATTGCCAGCCTTCTGAATGCTTGCGGATTTCATAGATTGGAGATTCCTTATTACCTTGGATTGTTTCGCGTGCTTGATCGAGTGCAATGGGGATAGCGCGCCCTTCTTCGTAACCGTCCCGCAACAGTGCATTGGCAATGTCGATCGCCTTCTCGCGAATGTCTGGATCCAAATTTTTGAAAGAATCCGGATAATCCTTCTTATTCCATGGCATATTTATCGCCTCCTTGCCCCTCTATCCCCATTTAAATAGGAAATAAAACGCAACCCCCCCCTTTTCATATAAACTCAATATGTTAAAGTGTTTAATAAGGAGGAGATGTCATGACAGATACAATTTATCAAATTATAGCTTTAGTCATTTATCTTGCAGCTATGCTATTCATTGGCTGGTATGCGTATAAGAAGACAGCCAACCTATCCGATTACATGCTCGGAGGAAGGGGACTTGGGCCTTCGGTTGCGGCGCTCAGTGCCGGGGCTTCCGATATGTCTGGATGGCTCTTGCTCGGGTTGCCGGGGGCAATTTATCTCGGAGGTCTTGTGGAAGTCTGGATCGCCATCGGACTTACGGTCGGTGCCTTCTTGAACTGGTTCTTTGTTGCGCCACGCCTGAGGATCTACTCGTTTGTCACGAGTGATTCCATCACCATTCCAAGCTTCTTAGAAAATCGTTTAAAAGACAGTTCGCGTCTATTGCGAATCGTTGCTGGTATTATCATTTTAATTTTCTTCACATTCTACGTTTCATCCGGCATGGTAGCTTCTGGATTATTCTTCCAGAGCTCATTCGGAATGGATTATCACCTTGGCCTCGTAATAGGCTCGGTGGTAGTTGTCGCTTATACTTTATTCGGCGGATTCCTCGCCGTCAGTTACACGGACTTTGTGCAAGGGATTATGATGTTCCTGGCGCTTATTGCAGTTCCAACTGTCGGGATTTTTGTTACCGGCGGATTGGAAGAAACTGCAGCAAGCATACGGGAAGTCGACCCGAACATGCTGAATCTAGTATCGGGTGCATCCACAATCGGCGTTATTTCTGCCGCAGCGTGGGGGCTTGGATACTTCGGCCAGCCACATATCATTGTCCGCTTTATGGCCATTAAAACTTTAGGGGAAGTTCGTACTGCCCGCCGCATCGGTATGGGCTGGATGATTCTTAGCCTACTAGGTGCCACTGGTACTGCATTGGTCGGGATTGCTTATTTCCAGCAAAATCCGACAGCGACATTAGTTGATCCGGAAGCGGTATTCTTGGACATGAGCCAAGTATTGTTCCACCCACTAGTCGCAGGTTTCGTTCTGGCGGCGGTTCTGGCAGCAGTCATGAGTACGATTTCTTCTCAATTGCTCGTCAGCTCGTCAGCATTGATCGAAGACTTGTACAAAATCGCCTTTAAGAAAGAATCGAGCGCCAAAGCCTATGTCATGCTCGGCCGCATTGCCGTAGCTGTCATCGCCGTTCTTGCTGCATCACTTGCATGGGAGCAGAACAATACCATTCTTGGTTTAGTCGCTTATGCATGGGCCGGATTCGGTGCCGCATTCGGGCCGATCATTTTGCTTTCCTTGTTCTGGCGCAAGCTCACTGCTAAAGGTGCGCTCACTGGTATGATCATCGGTGCTGTCACCGTTATCATTTGGAATCTTATGGGTACTGCACCTGATGAAGCAGGAGCCACTGAGCTCACGAACTTCATGGGCAGTGTCTATGAAATCATTCCTGGCTTTATCCTCTGTTGGTTAGCAACGTGGATTGTCAGCTTGATGACGTACAAGCCAAATGCTGAAATCGATGCAGAATTCGATGAAACAGTCCGTTTGATTCAAGAAGATAAAAAGTAACATTAAAAAAAGGCTATCCTGATAACTCAGGATAGCCTTTTTATATGTGGATTTCTCACGCTGTGTCCAGTATCATGAGGCGATTTATCCGGTTTGCTTAACATCCAGTGCCTGTGAACAGCTTAGTTGAGCAAAGCTTTTCTCGGAGTGGTTTTGCGGAATATCTACAGTGGAAATTTATTAGTTCAACTTATAT
>NZ_JAGGPW010000028.1 GCF_018613655.1 Planococcus sp. ISL-109 | reverse complement strand
AAAAAAGACGATCGGTTTTCCAAAACGCTATGACGCCCTGTTGCGCGACTCCAGAAAGATGACCGAGGAGCAATTGGCAGAACACTATTTAAGTGTTTTTTTGGAAGACGTCTCCCGTCGAGATACTGGTAATAGCCGACACTCAGGGAGGCGTCTTTTCCTTTCTCCAGAGTTATTAAGGACATTATATCCGTCAATTCCTGGACAAACAATACCATCAACTTTTAGACATTATGAAACAGCATTAACAGAAAAGAACTGCCACAAAAAGCAACAGCCCCTTCCTGTTTTTACTTTCTAAAATTCATTTTGATCATGCATTTCTTTATAAATATTTATCAATGGTTCCTTCAGATCCAGCGATTGATGGCCCGTTTGTTGCGCGATAGTTGATAGATCTGCACCGGCGGCGTGCATCGCTACCACTTGGCTTTTCCTGAAGTTGTACCCGGTAAGCCCCGTCCAACGCTGCAAAAAACTATAGTACCCGATTTCACTGATGGCTGTGCTTTCATAGCGTCCATTCTTATACACCCTCCCACAAAGTAATTATCTGGTTTCAGATGGTATTCGCGTATGTAACCGTCGATTGCCTGGGTAACTTCCTGCGTGAGACGTTTCGTATGCCATCTTTTTTGCTTTTTCAAATAAACATGCACGCATTTGTTGTTCAGATCGAAATCACTTATTTTTAACCGCACCATTTCGCTAGGTCTGTTAGCGGTTACTAGATTGACTAAACAAATCGCCTTTGCTCTTATCGGGAGACAATGGAGCATATCCATCAACTCTTTCTTATCAAGGGCCGACTTTCCTCGAACTTGTGTCAAATGAGCATATTGATCTTCCTGGTACATTTTCCGTATCCCCGAAAGCTCATATGCCACACCAGCCTGTCCTTTGAGATCTATTTTATGGATGACACTCAAGTACTTTCTAATAGCTGCCAGCCGGCGTTCCCACGTTGTTTTCTTAACTTGCTGATCAGTCAGTTAGATGTACAAATAATCAAGCATCGCCTCTGCGCCAATTACTTGGGCTGTGTTGCAGCAATAGTTCTTGTATCTCCGAATATCGCCCTCATATTGTTTTGGGATTTCCTCCATTTTCTTTTCAATATGAATTTTTCTGTTGTGGTAACGTTTCTGAGTCTCCAGAGTGTCCTGGTGAGTTGCCAACTTGAAATCCGTCATTTTTCTGCCTCCCCATTTCTTTTCAAAATCATTGTGAAACAACATTTATGATAGATTGATTTTGAAAAAAGTATTGGGACAAAGCAAAAGAGCCAGAGAAGAAAATTGTCACTTTGACCGATAAATTGCGCTTATTTTAATTGTTATTTTGCACATTCAACTTTAAACCTAGCTACCTTCACATGAGAAGATTAGCTAGGTTACTTAATTATTTTAGAACTATTCTAATCCATTTAGTGAAAAAGTGACTGCTCATTGTTCAGCAATAGCGCCTGTTTGTTGAAGATAGACTCATTAATAAGAAATAATGAGTTTATCTCTGCAACTTACCCTGAACAGTAGTATTTGGGTGTTCAACCAATTTAAAGGATCCTTTTTGGCCATGTTTTAGAAATTGAATCCATCATCATTAAACCTTTTCGTATAAAGTAAAATAGAACTGAAATTAAGAAGAGAATTACTGATTGGTGAGTCTAGTATAAACCAGTGAAAGCAACGACTATTATAAAGTGCTTTTCGGCTTCTTGATTGATAATTTTTTTAATATGTTCCTTCCAGCTATCAACGCAAAATATAAAGAAATTGCGACTAATAATGTTGCATAAAAGTCTCGTCCAGCAAGGTAAGATGTAGAGTGAAAACCCATTATAAGTAAGTGAGCAAACAGGTAGGAGAAAGGTAATAGAATAATTTTTTCTAGTCCATTTCTTATTTTTTCATTCTTACGGAATATGGCCAATCCAATTCCACAAATAAGTAAAAATCCTATAGCAAACATCACATAGTAGTTTAAAACTAGCCGAGGTAACGTAATGATAGAACCATCCGTTATGGGATCTCCATACATTAAAATATTTTCACTTCCATCGGTATTGTAATAATAGATTGAGGCGACCGTTTCTCCATTAGGGTTTAAGACAGTATTCTCTAGGTTGTTTTTGCTTATTTTCTGGTGCCAAATCGTTTCCCATGTAGTTATATCATAGACATAACCTGAATTGTCTGCTGCTGGATGTTGATTTACATGGAATCCGGAGACCTCCTCACTAAAATTCAAGAGTACAGTTCCGTCATCCCTTTCAATGATTGAAACCGCATTTTCATTATAAGAAATGTATGCTGGCGCTGTCAGATAAGCCATCGTAATCATTGCTAAAACCAATGTTAGCATGACTGAAAGAATAATCGTTTGTAGCTTTTCCCTTCGCAATGTATTTTGTATGTTTTTTAAGGGAGCTATGTCGGTATCTATTGGCAGTTCTTCAAGCGGTCTCATTTCTCCAAGTTGTTTTTTGCAGTTTTCACAAGAAGCAATATGTTCTTCAACGATTTCTCTAGTATCTTGACTTGTCATATTCTCGACATATAAAGGCAGTAGATCACTAATCACATTACAGCTGATTTTCATCGATAATCCTCCAATCGCGCTTTAATTTTTTCTCTAGCACGGTGATAAGTAACACAAGCCCAGTTATCACTTTTTGCAAACAATTTGCCAATTTGCTTAAATGACAGTTCTCCAAATACACGGAGCGTAAATACTTGTTTATAGGGCTCTTTTAAATTTTGGATAATTTCATGTACGTTCATAGACGATTCTGAAGTGGTTATTTCTTGTTCTACATTGTCTTCATTAGCTTGTTCTGGAAGGGACTCTAAATCTACAAAGCTTTTCCTCTTACGCAAATAAGAATAATAACTGTTTTTGGCGATTTGGCATAACCAAACACGGATATCACTATCCCCTCTGAAACTGTCTAGCGATGTTAATGCCTTCATAAAAGTTTCCGACGTGATATCTTCGGCGATATGCTTATCACCAGATAAACTATACACATATAAAAATACATCTTTAAAATATTTATTATAAATATCCTCAAGCTGTGTCACCATTTCACCTCCTTACATATAAGACGCGATAAGTTCAAATATCTTACAAAAATAAATGAATTACTGTACAAAGTACACGCGGTCATTTTTTCTTCCAGCATAATTACAGGAAATCCCGAAGTCGATAATCCTTCCCATGTATTCCTTTATCATATTCAGGGAACCTTTCTCCTTCACATTGTTCCAGCTGAAATTGAATTAGTTTGAGTGAAATATATACAATCTTTATACTAACTAATATCTTACTACCAAGTGATTATCGACAATTGGCCCGATTGCTGAACAAAATAAAAAAGCACACATTTGCTATCTGTTATTGTAGTTCATAAATAAAATTCTATTTTTTGTAGAAGTTATTATTTGTTCCAAAACTCGTCCTTTTCTGGACACGGCACTGGCCGATTAGAAAAGGATCTTTTTTTGTACCTTTCACGTAATAAAACCCTGTACATTATTCTATGTTCACTAACCGTTCGAATTTTATCTTATTGTACAATCAATTCATAGAAAAAGAGGAAAAGAGTGATTGGGTGTTAATTGGATATGCGCGCGTGTCAACAGGATTACAAAATCTGGATTTACAGATGGATGCCTTAACAGCTTACGGCTGCGATAAAACATTTCACGACAAAATGAGTGGAACGAAAAAACAACGTCCCGGTTTAGAGGAAGCAATTCACTATGCACGTGAAGGAGATACGATTGTCGTTTGGCGATTAGATCGTTTGGGGCGAAATATGCAGGATTTGATTCAATTGGTGAATGCATTAAATGAACGAGGTGTGGCCTTCCATAGTTTACAGGAAAATTTGACGATGGATAAACGCAATGCAACAGGACAATTGATGTTCCACTTATTTGCGGCATTTGCCGAATTTGAACGGAACTTGATTGAGGAACGTTCGGCGGCAGGACGAACAGCTGCCAGAGCAAGAGGGCGTCTTGGAGGAAGACCGGAGAAGTTTGGAACAAAAGATATTGAGATGATGCGTTCTTTAATTAATAATGGAACACCAATCAAAGATGTGGCTGAAAAATGGAATGTTTCCCGAACCACCATTTATCGTTATTTGGAAAAACAGTAAATTGGAAAGGTTGCTGCTTATGCAGAACGTGCGACCTCCATTAACTGGTTCTTCAGAAGAACAACGACAAACAGCCATGGCCAAGTATCAAATCATTGCGCCGTATCTTCAATTCGAGAAAACCTTGTCGAGCATTGCAGAAGAAACGGGTATTGCGAAAAGAACGTTGCATTATTGGATTCAAGATTACGACCAATTCGGATTGAGAGGGTTAATCCGAAAAACGAGAAGCGATTCAGGTTCTATACAGCTCAGTCCCGAAGTTGTCGCAGCAATTGAGCGATTGATTTTGAAGTATAGAAGAAATTCACTAACATCCATTCATCGAATGATCTGTGTGCAATGCCAGGAAAAAGACTGGCAACAACCAAGTTATTATCAAGTTGATAAGGTTTCAAAGTCGCTCTCGGAAAGTTTGAAAGTATTGGCTCATCAGGGTCAAAAAACATATGAAAACCAGTTTGATTTAATCCATCGCAGAGAAGCCAGCTATCCCAATGAAATTTGGCAAGCCGACCATACACTTCTCGATATTCTAGTAATGAATGAAAAAGGAAAGCCAGAGCGACCTTGGTTAACCGTTATTTTAGACGAGTTTAGTCGTGCTATTGCCGGTTATTACGTTACTTTCCAAGCCCCTTCAGCTATTCAAACGGCACTTGCGTTGCATCAAGCAATCTGGCGTAAAAGAAACAAAGATTGGTCCATCTGTGGGATTCCCGAGCAATTTTATACGGATCATGGCAGCGACTTTACATCGAATCACTTGGAGCAAGTAGCAATTGACTTGAAGATTAACCTTGTGTTCTCGGCCATTGGAAAACCAAGAGGACGAGGGAAAATCGAGCGTTTCTTTTTGAGCATCAACCAATTATTGCTGCAAGATTTGCCGGGTTATTTGGGAAATGACCATGAAACTCATCTATTGACTATGAAAGAGCTTGATGAAAAAGTAGGTAATTTTATCGTTTACACTTATCATCACCGCCTTCATAGCACAACGAAAAAAGCACCGATTCTTGCGTGGAATGCTGACGGCTTTTTGCCGAACATGCCGGAGAGTTTAGAAAGCCTTGATTTATTGCTGCTGCATGTTGCCAAAGCCAGAAAAGTTCACTCAGATGGAATTCACTTTCAAGCCTTACGCTTCATCGATCCCAATCTTGCTGCCTATGTCGGTGAATCGGTTGTGATTCGTTACGATCCACGTGACCTCGCTGAAATCCGAGTCTTTTATGAGGATCGTTATTTATGTACAGCCATCTGTCCGGAAATTGCCGGGTATACAGTCAACCTCAAAGAAATTGTTGCTGCCCGAAATCAACGTAAATGCATACTGAAAGGGCATCTTAAGCCGGAGACAACTGTCATTGAAGAGGTATTTCAATGAATAATACACCCACTTTTATTGAAACGAAGGAATACAAGCGCTTTGCTGAATTCTGTGATGCCTGTATCAAATATCAATATATGGGCGTCTGTTACGGTTTACCAGGTGTAGGAAAGACCCTTTCTTCTCGCTATTATGCGAATTGGGATTACTTAGAGAAGCAAATCAGCTATGGGGGCAGCGAGTCAATTGGCGTTCATGCGGATGAAAAAATTTTCGATTGCCATACGCTTTTTTATACGGCACCTGCAGTAAGTGCTTCTAAAATGACAAATGCAATTGGTTTAATGGATAGTAAATTAAATATGGTGAAGTCTGTCTATCGTTCTAAGATTACCGGGGAAGAGGAACAATTTACGGCCAATTCTTTTGAGGGCATCAACTTACTTATAATAGATGAAATTGATCGTCTAAAACTGCAGAGTTTAGAACAACTTCGGGATATTTACGATCAAAGCAATATAGCGATGATATTCATCGGTATGCCGGGCATCGAAAAAAGATTGTCTCGGTATCCTCAGCTATACTCGCGAATCGGATTTGCACATGAATTTGATCGATTAAGTAAAGATGAAACGCACCATTTGTTAGCCTATAAATGGAAGGAACCTGGATTAGACATTCAATTAGAGGATTTTGCAGATTATGAAGCCTTAGCCAGTATTATCAAAATTACAAACGGGAATTTCCGGCTCATTCAACGGCTTTTTACACAAATTGAAAGAATCCTAGAAATCAATCAGCTTACTTCAATTACAACAGAAGTGGTCGAAGCTGCACGTGACAGCTTAGTCATCGGTGTTAAATAAACACGAAAGCTATCTTCCCACAAAAGAGGAAAGATAGCTTTTTTATGCAAAATAACGATTAAATAAGGCGCAAAATAGCACTTAAAGTGACAGAAAATTGACGCCTTCTTCTCTGACTCTTATAAACCATCGTTTTTGATAGGGATTATAATTTATAAATTGTATTTTCAAATTAAGCTCAGACATGCCTTACTAATATTTCCGTTTGTCAATATAAGCTAGACAAATCTACTCCATTCAGGTGACTCAAAAATGCCTCCAAGGGTGTGCGGTAATCCAGCGACTTCCGTGGGATGTGATTCCGCTTGTCAGCCACCGAGGAAATGAACGGTTGCTCCACCTGGTTGAAGTCCATTTCTTTTGGCAAGCCGTCTTTTCGAAGGAGCTCGTTGGAATTTTCATTCAAGGCGCGCTGAGAAGGCGTCCCGGGGTCCGCAAAGTAAATCGAGACATCGTGCCGGTTGCACAGCGGCTTCCAATTGGAGGAGAATTCCTTCCCACAATCAAACGTGATGGATTTGAACAGATTTCTCGGGACTCCTTGAAACCACTGGTTCAAAGCGACTTCAATATCGAACGCCTTTCGACCAGCGTGATCACCGCACTTTTGTGGCGGGCGCCGACAATGGTGTCGCCTTCGATGTGCCCGAACTCTTTTGGAAAGAAGGATAATCGGATTCCCTTTCCGAGATATGCCGTTTGAACGCCTGCTTTCCGCGGCGTTCCTGGTGGCCATTGGGTTTTCTTTTCCCTTTCATCGGGAGTGTGTCTTCGTCAAAGACACGATTTTTGAACATCCGATAAAGCGTGCGGATGGAACAATCAACGACCGTCTCTGCGCGGCCAACAATGACATCAGGTGTCCAGCCCTGAGCCACCTTGTCTTGAATATAGGCCCGTTGTTTCTCCGGCAAGACGATTGTCTGTCGTCCGCAGCGCTTCTTATTTTTCTTGTATTGTGTGTAGAATTCGAGGGCTGTGTGACCTGATTTCAGGAAGTTGATGACATTATAAATCGGCTGCCTGGAACGATTCAGGCGTTCAGCTATTCTCGTTACAGGTGTATGTTGATGATAGTACGCTTCTATCATCACCAGTTCGTCCGTGGTAAGATGGGTGTAGGTCATTCGTGGTCACTCCTATGTTTTTCTTTGGTCGGAAAATACATGTTGAGTGTACCACGGATGGCTTTTTTAATTGTCTAGCTTAATTTTACAATCGGCGATTTATAATAACGGTATTAAGATATAATAAAAGAGAACATTAATAAATCCTTGAAAAAGGTTAGGTTTACAGAACTATAGGAGGAAGAAAAATGAGTCAAATCGAACAACAAGCAAGAGAAATATACACTAAACATATTCCTATCATCAACGACTTTGCAAAAACCTTTGAAGATCTCAAAAGAAAATTAAGTATGCGTAAATTGTCAATTCAAGTCGAACACGGCAAGTAGCTCATGAATACCTCAAACGGCGTATTGTAGTTCAGTACTTTTCGGGGGACCTGATTGAAGACCAAGAGAAAGTCCAGGATCTCCTTCTGGGTCATCCGGCTGAAGTCGGTTCCTTTGGAATACGTGCAGCGAATGCGACCGTTGCTGTTTTCGTTGGTGCCGCGCTGGCCCGGCACGCCAGGATCGGCGAAGTAAAACGGAACTTCCAGTCCTTTCTCAACTTCTTCCCACAGATGAAATTCCTTGCCCCAGTCGGCGGTGATGGACTTCACCACTTTCTTTGGCAGGTTTTTCAACACCTGGATAATGGCCTGCGCGGTTTCACTGGCCGTCTTCGCCGACAGCTTGTAGACAATCTTGAATCGGGTGGTGCATTCGGTCAAGGTGAGGATCTGGCTCTTGTGCGACTTGCCGATGACGGTATCGGCTTCCCAGTGCCCCACTTGGCTTCGAGGCGCCAGGCGCGCATGAATATTTTTCAGATAGGGCATCTTGCCCCGGGTATCCGTGACGTTGTTTTTCAGCTTTCTCCCTTTGCGGATCAACAGCTTTTGGGACAGGTTGAACAGGCCGAGCGCTGCGTATCGGTAAATACTTGAAATACTGAGGGGAAAGGGTTTCTTGTGCGTTTTCCAGTACCTGCCCACGATGCTTTCAGGCGACCAGCCCAGCTTGAGTTTGGCCAGAATATAGTCGACGTCTTCTGAATTGACGGATCGTCTACAGCTGCAATTTTCTCGCTTGATATCGTAGTCAGCCTGCGCCAAAAGGGCGTTATACGGCTGACAGCGTTTCAGTTCATAGTTGATGGTGCTCTTGCTTCGTTTCAACTTCGCGGCGATATAGGACAGCGATTTGTTTTCCAGTCAATAACTCTCGATTATCACACGTTCCCGTGATACGATATGGGCATAGCTCATTTGGGGACACTCCTTTAGTTGATTCGCGTTAACTACAGTGTACCCACTTGAGCTATTTTTATTTTCTAGCCGTTCGACTTAATATGATAATCTACATGATTAAAAAATCTAGGGGAATTATTGTGGCTCCTGGAGCAGCAAAAGTCATAACAGCTAGGCTGATTGAGGAGGCAGCATTTCCTGTTGTGTATACAACCGGTTCGGGGTTATCCAATAAAATGTTAGGTGTGGCGGATGTAGGATTGATTTCGTTCAAAGAAGTACTAGATCAAGTTAAATATATTTGTGATGCAGTTGAAATCCTGATTATAGCAGATGGGGATACCGGGCTTGGAGACGCGGTTAACGTGGTTCGGACAGTGACAGAATCTAAAAAAGCAAGTGTATCAACTATTCAATTAGAAGATCAATTAACACCGAAAAGTGTGGCCATTTTGATGGGAAGCAAATTGTTTCTGCGGAAGAGATGAAATTAAGATGTTAGAAAGTAAGTATATGAATTACTTTGATGACATATAAATGTTTTCCTGACCCTCAGATAGTTTTGTATAAACAACTCTAGTGATTAGAAGAATCTTAAAAAAACTGACGAATGAGGTGTATATATTGAGTTCAAAAACAGAAGAATTTAAAGATCTCCCAACAACTTGTATATCGGATGCTCTATCTGGATTAACAAATATGGACCAATCAATCAAACCGGTTAAAGAAAATCTCACACTGTGTGGAAGAGCCTACACAGTTAAGGTTAGAGCAGCGGACAATAAGGTTGTGTTAAAGGCAATCAAAGAAGCAAATCAAGGAGATATACTAGTAATAGATGCAAAAGGCTTCTTGCAAAACGCTTCTTGCGGTGATTTTATAGTTGGTTTAGCTCAAACCCTAGGCCTAGGTGGGATTGTAATCGATGGTGCCATTAGAGATTTAGCAGGGATACAAGATATGGACTTTCCTGTTTTCTGCAAGGGAACTACCATAGCTGCAAGTGACAAACACGGAACGGGAGAAACGAATGTTCCGATTTCTTGTGGAAATGCAGTGATTCGTCCAGGAGATATCATCAAGGGAGATATTGATGGGGTAGTTGTAATTCCTCAAGAGCTGGAGGAAGAAGTGCTGAAGAAAGCAATTGATAAATTGCAAAAAGACAACTTGCGGGAACAAAAGGTAATTGGTAATCCTGAAGCTGCAAAGTCTTATATTGATGAACAGCTAGCGTAAAAGCATAAACAGGCACGGCTATTGGAATTTTCTTATTAGATAAGGAAATTTCTGTCTTAAGACCTTTTTCTTTACCTTTAATCGGTAGGCATTTTAGAGAATACATTACCTGCAGAAATTAAGACCTCTAGAAAAAATCCCAAGAAAAGAAATGAGATTATGCATAAAATATTCGATGCTCACCTTCATATTATTGATCCTCGTTTTCCCTAAACCCATAGATGCAATCTTTTTTGCTTTTATGTTTAAAATGTGGAATCTTTTTGGTAGGGATTGCCCAATGAAATCCTACGCTCTCTTTACATTTTTATAAATATAGAAGCAAACCTACTGGGTTAGCTTCTATATTTTTATTAGTGTAGATATTCCTCTGTTGTCTACATCAATATTTCAGAACGTAAAAAGCCATCCTCCAAAGAAGATGGCTTTCCTTTTTCCGACTCCTGTATCCTCGGTTCCTCGTATATATTGAAGCAATTTGTTATTCTTGCCGTGTTAATATCATTGGAACCTAGTTGGATTTTCTTTTTT
>NZ_JAGGPW010000027.1:0-2500 GCF_018613655.1 Planococcus sp. ISL-109 | reverse complement strand
CCGTTAATGGGTGATAGCGTGCCTTTTGTAGAATGAACCGGCGAGTTACGATTGCATGCAAGGTTAAGGCCTATAAGCCGGAGCCGCAGCGAAAGCGAGTCTGAATAGGGCGACAGAGTATGCAGTTGTAGACCCGAAACCAGGTGATCTACCCATGTCCAGGGTGAAGGTAAGGTAACACTTACTGGAGGCCCGAACCCACGCACGTTGAAAAGTGCGGGGATGAGGTGTGGGTAGCGGAGAAATTCCAATCGAACCTGGAGATAGCTGGTTCTCTCCGAAATAGCTTTAGGGCTAGCCTCAAGATAAGAATCCTGGAGGTAGAGCACTGTTTGGACTAGGGGCCCATCCCGGGTTACCGAATTCAGACAAACTCCGAATGCCAGTGATTTATGCTTGGGAGTCAGACTGCGAGTGATAAGATCCGTAGTCAAGAGGGAAACAGCCCAGACCACCAGCTAAGGTCCCCAAATATCCGTTAAGTGGAAAAGGATGTGGCGTTGCTTAGACAACCAGGATGTTGGCTTAGAAGCAGCCATCATTTAAAGAGTGCGTAATAGCTCACTGGTCGAGTGACACTGCGCCGAAAATGTACCGGGGCTAAACGGATTACCGAAGCTGTGGATGGACATCTTAGATGTCCGTGGTAGGAGAGCGTTCTAAGGGCGTTGAAGTCAGACCGGAAGGACTGGTGGAGCGCTTAGAAGTGAGAATGCCGGTATGAGTAACGAAAGACGGGTGAGAATCCCGTCCACCGAATGCCTAAGGTTTCCTGAGGAAGGCTCGTCCGCTCAGGGTTAGTCGGGACCTAAGTCGAGGCCGATAGGCGTAGACGATGGACAACAGGTTGATATTCCTGTACCACCTCCCCGCCGTTTGAGCAATGGGGGGACGCAGAAGGATAAGGTGAGCGTGCCGTTGGTTGTGCACGTCCAAGCCGTGAGATGAGAAATGAGGCAAATCCCATTTCTATTAAACATTGAGCGGTGACGGCAAGAGGCGTATGCCTCAGAGTCCCTGATTTCACACTGCCAAGAAAAGCCTCTAGCGAGGCGGGAGGTGCCCGTACCGCAAACCGACACAGGTAGGCGAGAAGAGAATTCTAAGGTGAGCGAGTGAACTCTCGTTAAGGAACTCGGCAAAATGACCCCGTAACTTCGGGAGAAGGGGTGCTCTGGTAGGGTGTTACAGCCCGAGAGAGCCGCAGTGAATAGGCCCAGGCGACTGTTTAGCAAAAACACAGGTCTCTGCAAAACCGTAAGGTGACGTATAGGGGCTGACGCCTGCCCGGTGCTGGAAGGTTAAGGGGAGTGCTTAGCGCAAGCGAAGGTGCGAACCGAAGCCCCAGTAAACGGCGGCCGTAACTATAACGGTCCTAAGGTAGCGAAATTCCTTGTCGGGTAAGTTCCGACCCGCACGAAAGGCGTAACGATCTGGGCACTGTCTCAACGAGAGACTCGGTGAAATTATAGTACCTGTGAAGATGCAGGTTACCCGCGACAGGACGGAAAGACCCCGTGGAGCTTTACTGTAGCCTGATATTGAATTTTGGTGCAACTTGTACAGGATAGGTAGGAGCCAGAGAACCCGGAGCGCCAGCTTCGGGGAAGGCGTCAGTGGGATACTACCCTGGTTGTATTGAACTTCTAACCCACAAGCCTTAGCGGCTTGGGAGACAGTGTCAGGCGGGCAGTTTGACTGGGGCGGTCGCCTCCTAAAGAGTAACGGAGGCGCCCAAAGGTTCCCTCAGAATGGTTGGAAATCATTCGTAGAGTGTAAAGGCATAAGGGAGCTTGACTGCGAGACGTACAGGTCGAGCAGGGTCGAAAGACGGGCTTAGTGATCCGGTGGTTCCGCATGGAAGGGCCATCGCTCAACGGATAAAAGCTACCCCGGGGATAACAGGCTTATCTCCCCCAAGAGTCCACATCGACGGGGAGGTTTGGCACCTCGATGTCGGCTCATCGCATCCTGGGGCTGTAGTCGGTCCCAAGGGTTGGGCTGTTCGCCCATTAAAGCGGTACGCGAGCTGGGTTCAGAACGTCGTGAGACAGTTCGGTCCCTATCCGTCGCGGGCGCAGGAAATTTGAGAGGAGCTGTCCTTAGTACGAGAGGACCGGGATGGACACACCGCTGGTGTACCAGTTGTTCTGCCAAGAGCATCGCTGGGTAGCTATGTGTGGCCGGGATAAGTGCTGAAAGCATCTAAGCACGAAGCCCCCCTCAAGATGAGATTTCCCATTGCGCAAGCAAGTAAGATCCCTCAAAGACGATGAGGTAGATAGGTTCGAGGTGGAAGCGTGGCGACACGTGCAGCTGACGAATACTAATCGATCGAGGACTTAACCAAAATATTGATTGCGTTTCACAATGTCGATTTATCCAGTTTTGAAAGAATAAGATTAGATTTTTTGAGAAAAAGCTTGAAAAAAATCGGTATTATTGATATAATGAATCTTGTCTTTCAAATTAATACAGTATATGAAAAACTTTAAAAAAG
>NZ_JAGGPW010000026.1 GCF_018613655.1 Planococcus sp. ISL-109 | reverse complement strand
GATTTATGAAATTGATTCAAATACCTAAATATTCTTCTAGCGTGATGTTTTGCTTGTAGATCGCGGTGGCGGCTTCTTTGCCGACATAGCGGAAATGCCAGGATTCGTGCATATAGCCGGTAATTTGTTCCTTGCCTTCCGGGTAGCGCAGGATAAAGCCATAGTTATGGGCGTTTTCTTTCACCCATTTGCCTCCGGCTGTTTCGCCGAAGGATGCGGATGCCCAGTGCTGTTCCTGGCCGGCCTCGCCGATGTCAAAAGCCATTCCTGTTTGGTGCTCGGAGAAGCCAGGACGTGCGCTGTAGCGGTCGGCAGCTTGCTGGCCGTCTTTAGCAACATAGCCTTCGTATAATTCTTTTTGTCTCGCAAAGCCGCGGTATGTGCTGAATGCGACCAACTGCAACCCGTCGTCAGCGGCCGCTTGAGCCATTGTGTCATATGCGGCGCGCGTATCTGCATCTTCACCTGGCGCGTAAGTTTCAGGCAGCGGGTGCTGTTTGTTTGCCAGCAAGATGCCGCCCACTATGGTCGGTTCTGTCGGCAATTGGTCGATGTCCGGGTAAACTGTTGCGTCTTTTGGTGCCGGTGCTGCAGGGGCTTCTTCTTTTGGCTCTGCTGCAGGCTGTTCGGCTGGTTCTTCAGGGGTTTGTTGTTCTTCGCTCACTGCCGGTTCCTCCTGTTCGTCTGGCACTTGCTGTTCGGTTTCTGCTGGTTGTTCGGTAAATGCTTGCGCTAATGCTTTCATGCTTTCTTCCGTATCCCAGTTATGCATAGAGAGCCAGACTGCGGCAAGTGCTGCCCATATTGCTGTCATTGCGATCACCATCCATTTTATATAAAATTTCCTGTCGAATTCGATTTTCTTTTTTTGAGGTTTCATTGGCTGGCCAACTTTCCTATGATTTCCTTTTCCATTCTATCATTTTCTTTCTGGAAATTCCCCTAGCGAGAAAATATTTCGGTATACTTTAAAAAGACTTTCTGAAAAGAGTGGAGATTTATTCATGAACAATCAAAAATGGCTTTCATTGAACTTTTTTGCGTTCTTCTTTACATGGGGCGTCTTTTTGCCTTACTGGACCGGCTGGTTGACGAATGAAAAAGGACTCAGCGTCTCGGCTGCCAGTGTGATTATGGGCGCTGGCATGATCGCCCGTTCGCTTTCGACTTTGTTTTTCTTTCCGCTCCTGACACGCCTGTTTTCACTCGGGCGCTTGATGCAGATCTTGGCCATCCTGTCGTTTATCATGATGGCTTTCTACATTCCGGCAAACTCCTATACAATGCTTTTCATCATTACATTCGCTTTTAGCTTTGTGTATCCGAATTTGCTGCCCGCGATGGAAAGTGGTGCGACGGTATTGATGCAGACGGACCGCATCCATTATGGCAAAAGCCGGTCTTACGGTTCTCTTGGCTATACCATCGCGTTATTGATTGTTGGTGCGGCGACTGCCATATGGCAGGAAAACGCAATTTTATGGACCATGCTTTTAGGGCTTCTTTTTATGGCGGTCACCCAGTCACTAGCCTCCCCGGTACCGCTTCAGACCAAGCCCGAACGGCGACAGTCCAAAGGGCCTAGCACGACGATGGAACTGCTGAAATCAAAAGGGTTTTTGACGATACTCATCATCACCATCCTGCTCCAGGGGGCGCATGCCGCCTATTATAATTACGGTTTTATTTACCTTCAGGACATCGGTGTCAATAGCTTCTATATTGGCCTTATTTTAAATGTGGCGGTCATTTTCGAAATCGTCTTTTTCGTCAAAGCCGATACACTGTTCGAGAAATGGTCGGTGTCCTCGATGTTCCTGCTTGCGGGAGTAGGGTCGACCGTGCGCTGGATTTTGATTTTCCTGTTCCCATCCGTCTGGGTGTTCATCCTGGCACAGACGCTTCATGCGTTATCTTTCGGCGTGGCGCATTTCGCCTTTATCCGCTATATTTTTAAAAAGCTCGATCCCGTGTATATTCCCGCCGCGCAAGGGATGTATGCAGCGCTTGGCATGAGTCTCAGTGTAGCGCTTTTGACATTCATCGGCGGCTATTTATACGAAATCGATCCGGGCTACGCATTCCTCGGCATGGCTGCATCATCATTCCCGGCTATTGTGCTTGTCTTATTGACGCGCAAGCGCTTCGGCTATTAATAATATTTAAAAATAATGTTTCGACCCCCACATTGTTGCCAAACGCGACGAATCATTTGGTATAATTGTGAAAGGGAGCTGGGAACTTTTGAAACAAATATCAGAGTGCGACATCCTGACCCTCATGAGTCAGTTGGACTTTCTGCTCGAAGAACGCAAAAAAGATAAACACCATTATACAGAAACAGCACAGGCTAATTAGCCCGTGCTGTTTTTTTCTTTAGATGAAGATGGTTCCAAGAACGACGAAGAACAAAATAGCGAAGATGATCGCCATCCCCTTCATCCATTTTGCTTCGCGGTCCATGCCGCGTTCTTTCATTTGTTTATAGCGGAACGTGTTCGTCAAAACGAACAGCAGCGTCATGAACAATACAGCGATTTCCATTCTGCCCATAAACAAAAAGGCAATAGCGATAATACTTAAAAACAAAATCAAAACACCTTGTATGATTTTCGCACTCATCAACATCTCTCCTAAAAAAGAGGCCGGCATTTGTGCCGGCCCTTGTGGTTATTTTTTCTCTTCATCTGTTTCCTTCTCTTCATCTGTTTCCTTCTCTTCATCTGTTTCCTTCTCTTCCACTGCTTCCAACGCTATTTCCGGGTGCTCCGAATAGAATTTCCGGCCGATGAACGTTTGAATGATCAACAAGACCCCTCCGACTGCCCAGTATACCGGCAAAGCGGCCATGGACGTGAATGAGATGAACATGATCATGATCGGCGATAGGTAGATGAAAAACTTCATCTGCTTTTGCTGTTGCTCCGGCATGGTCCACATGGACACTTTCGCCTGGAAGAAGTAGACTGCACCAGCGATCAGAGTCATCGCGATGTCAGGCGATCCGAGGCTGAACCAGAGGAATTCATGCGAACGCACATCCGGCGAGTAGAGAATCGCGAAATACAAGCCCATGATAATCGGCATCTGAATCACAACGGGCAAACAGCCCATATTGAGCGGATTGACGTCGTGCTTCTTGTAAAGCCCCATCATTTCCTGCTGGAGTTTCGTTTGCTCTTCTTTATCCTTTGTTTCTTTCAAGCGCTTCTGGATGTCTTCCATTTCTGGACGCATCTTATCCATCTTCACTTTCATTCCTTGCTGGCGCTTATATGTGCGCAGCATGAACGGCATCAGGACGAGGCGGATGATGATGGTGATGACGACAATCGCCATCCCGTAGCTTCCTCCGAAGAGGTTCCCTAAATAATCGAGTGAGAAATCAAATGGCGCTACAAAAACGGTGTAGAAAAATCCTTCTTTGTTTTCAACAGCTGAACAGCCGCTCAAGAACGCGATCGTTGCCGCAAGCATGAGTAGTAATGTAAGTTTCTTTTTCACGTTTGTCACCTTCACCTTTTTGGACTACTAAGAAGTATAACGATATGACTGCAAAATTTCAATGCACGGTCTAGACACTAGCCGCTTTTTTCATTTTTGTGACAGAAATTAGGCATAAGAAAAAGGAGAAACCATTCTCCTTTTTCTCGCTTCATCGGCCCGTAAGACTACTTCTTCTTCAAGCAGGAGTTGAACCCCCACGGACTATAAGCTTGTCTTTATTTAGCATTCGGCAACGTATAGCGGAAATATGGAATGTGCTGGCTATCGCGGAATTGCTTCGGCGTCACCGAAGTATATTTTTTGAAGATCCGTGTAAAATAACTTTGGTTGCAGAAATGGAACTGCTTGGAGATTTCTGAAATCCCTTTATTGGAGTGGCGCAAATAGTACTGGGACTCTTCGACACGGCGTACATTCAAGTATTCAACTAAGGTAATGCCGGCGTGTTCACGGAAAATACGCGACAAGTGGCTCGTCGAAATATTGAAATGCTTGGCGATTTCCTCTACCGATAAATCCCGCTCGACTTCATCGTTGATGAAGATCACGACTTTGTTGACGGTTTGGTGGCCGAATGACGGTTGCTTGCGTTCTGAAATGATGGATGTGAAAAATTCGATCAACTCATCAGCTACGTACATGAACTCGGAATCGTTCATATGCTTGTCGACCAATTCGACACAAGCCGCATTGAAGGCAAAAGCTTTTTTCGGCGGCACTCGCATTTCATATAATTTTCGCGCCATGACAGATGACAAAATAATGTAATAATTACGCACAGTACGGATAATGTCTTTTCCTGCATGAAGGGCCAGCATGTCGATTAATTCACGCAAAGTTTCTTTCGCACGATCTTTCTCCAAGTTGTGGATTTCATGCATCAGTTGAGTTTCCACTTCAAAGAACCTTTCGAGTCCCTCGAGCTGAGCGACTTTT
Organism: Planococcus sp. ISL-109; assembly: GCF_018613655.1. GTDB lineage: Bacteria > Bacillota > Bacilli > Bacillales_A > Planococcaceae > Planococcus. The sequence goes on along the minus strand of NZ_JAGGPW010000026.1, from coordinate 51,727 downwards.
TCAGTTTCGTTCATAAAAATTCTGGAAATAGTTTCCTGAATGGATGGTGTTTCGAGTATATTCATCTTCTCCCCGGCTTTCTATGCAAAAAATTTATTGAATCTATTCTTTTAAATAACTACTGAATAAATAATAATAATAGCGTTTTACAGATAATTTTACAAGTTTTTAAGCATATTGTTCTAATTTTTTTTACAAACATATGACATCAGTAACATATAAAGCCAATTATACACTTATCAGTACGATTCAGCGATGGAAAAGTTTCATTTCCCAGTAATTTTACAGAAAATAACAAAGAGACCGCCATAACCGAACGGTCTCTTGCAGCTAGCCGCTATTATTCGAGTTCTCCCGGCACGATAGCACGGATATGCCGCGGCAAAATGTCAATATCAAAAGGCGTGGTGCTTCCTTCATCCCCGTCAATATTGCAGGATAAGGGCTCACTGGTGCGGATTGATACATGCGTCGTTTGAATGGCTTCAACAGCCGGGTCCTCTTCAAACTTCCCACGGACCAATGCTGCCGCCATCCGCGCATATGCAGGAAGCGCCGAATTTTCAACGATGTACATATGCAGCAGGCCATCGTCGGTCAACGCTTCAGGCGCCAATTTTTCAAAGCCTCCGACCGAATTGGTCAATGCCACGAGAACGAGTTTTGCTTCCCCTTGCCACGCTCCGTGATCGTGTTCGATGACAAATTCGGTTGCTTGATCGGAAGCCGCCGCTTTGATGCCTTCGACAAAGTAAGCGAAAGCCCCGAGTTTTGTTTTTTGTTCCGGTTCTACTTCATAGGTCGATTCAGCGATATCGCCGATTGCTAAAATATTCATGAAATAATGATCGCCGACTTTGCCGATGTCGACACGCTTTTCACGCCCGGTCTTCAAGCCTTCAATCGCCTCGTCCGGCTTGAGCGAAATGCCGAGTGCACGGGCGAAGTCATTTACTGTGCCGAGCGGAACCAATCCAAACAGCGGTTCGTGCGGCTTTTCCGCCAGGCCGGATAACGCTTCGTTGATCGTGCCATCCCCACCCATCGCGACGACTAGATCATATTGTTTCTCACAAGCTTCCTCGGCAAACTGGGTGGCATCGCCAGGGCCTGTCGTTTCACGGGTATCGGCTTCATACCCCATCTCCCCCAATGTTTCTTCTGCCAAGTCCTTATAATCCGCTGCCTGTTCCTTCCCTGAGGAAGGGTTCCAAATGAACATCGCTTTTTTCATCTTTTTCCCTCCGGTGCTATAATAAGTTCACATTGCTTCAATACCCTAACCACTAGCTTTTGTAATCCACCTCATCGCAATTTTTTTGCGAAGCTCGACTAAATAAAAATTTGAGCAATCAGCCGTTTTTTGGAATATCATCAACTATAACCACATGGTCAATTTAATATATTCATTCACAGGAAGTGGGGAACCCGTTGCGCTTTTTTATTTACGTCATCATATTCTTCGCTTTTTTCGACTTATTTGCCCAATTGCCTATCATTAGTCCGTTTGCCGTGTCGCTCGGTGCCGGCCCGTTCTTGGCAGGGCTCGCTGTCGGCATGTATTCCTTGTCGAATACATTCGGCAATATTCTCTCAGGCATCTTCTCGGATCGTAAAGGCCCGTTTGCCATTCTATTGATCGGACTCGCCTCCACGAGCGCGGCGTTATTCATTTACGGATTTGCCGAAGGCCCATATAGCCTCTTGGCCATCCGTTTTGTCCATGGTTTCGCCGCTGGATTGACGGTTCCGGCAGCTTTTACGTATTTGGCGAACCGCACGGACCATAGCCGGCGCGGCAAAAACGCGGCTATTTCAGGCGCTTTTGTCGGCCTTGCAGCTATTATCGGCCCAGCATACGGCGCCATTTATACGAGCCGCGGCAGCGTTCCGGAAACCATGGCGCTGACTGGCAGTTTGATTGCCTTCATCGCCATTGCGGCATTTTTCTTTCTGCGCAACCACCAAGTAAAGAATCCTCCGAAAACAGCAGAACAGCGCGCCGCGTTCCATTGGAATCCAGGAATTGTGCGCTCGTTTTCCGGCGCGTTCTTCTTGATGTTCTCACAAGGCGTGCTCGCTTATATGCTGCCGCTGAAAGTCGAAGCGCTTGGCTATTCTGCGCAGCTGAGCGGCTTGTTGCTGAGTGCTTTCGGCTTATCGGCCATTCTTGTGTTCTTGCTGCCGATTAACCGGCTATTTGACGCTGTGCAACCGCTTGTTACCTTGATCACCGGCTTTTCCATCATGGGCGCCTCTATGCTGGCGCTTGCGAATGTTTCGACTGAAGCTTTGCTATACGCGACGATGTGCACATACGGCTTCGGCTTTGCCTTATTGTTCCCTTCCATCAATTCTTTATTGGTCGATGCGACAACCCCCGGTTCCCGGGGGCGTGCTTACGGCTATTTCTACGCCTTTTTCTCACTCGGCGTTGTCGCGGGTTCAAGTGTGACAGGTGCACTAGCGCTCAGTTCAGATGGTGGTTTTCTGTTTACAGGTATATTATTGTGGATCATTGCCTTATCCAATTTATTCGTGCACAAGCGGTAATTGCTATTGTGTATGTTAAGGCTAACAAAAAGGCCGCCCCGGCAATTGAATGCGCCGGGGCGGCCTTTTAAAAAATTAGAGCTTGTCCGTGTTCAAACGCGGTTCTGAAGAAACGGATTGCGTGTTTTCAGCCTTTTCTTCGCTGTCATCGTTTGAAGACAATTTAACATCCTCTTTTTTTTCATCCTTTTCTTTTTGCTCTTTTTCATTGTAATATTGGACAGTTGCTTGTGTGCCGCCTTCTGCAGTCATTTTGTTTTCCTGCAGGTCTGTCTGGTCCAAGCCTTCACTTTTTTCATCTTGCTTGTTTTTGTTCTGATCTAAGTTTTGGGATTCCATATACTCACTCACCTTCGCTTTCACGTCATTAAATGCAACAGTTGCTTTCTCGCGGTTTTCCGGTTTCTTGAAATATGCATATGCACCGGCTGCCAGTCCTGCTAAAAGCAGGCCTCTGCCGCCACCTTTTCTCTTCGCCATTTGCAGCACTCCTTTTACATCTATTCTTAGCTTCAGTTTACCCTATTTCATAAAAGCTAATCATGTTTCATCCGCAGCCAGTTTGATCGAGCGTTTCATGTCGATATGCGGGATCCCATCTTCGTCATAGACTTCTGAAATTGCTTCAAAACCGAAGGAGCCGTAAAATTCCTTCAAATATTCTTGGCCTTGCAATTGAATTTCAGGTTCTTGCCATTGTTCGTTGATGTGGCGGATGCTGCGCTCGAGCAATTCTTTCGCCAATCCGCGGCCGCGCGCTTCTTTTCGTACGATAACACGCCCAATCGATGGCAGCTCGTATTTCTCGCCAGCCGGCACGAGACGTGAATAGGCAAGGACTTCGCCTTGTTCTTGATAGACGATATGGGTAGATCCCACATCGAGGCCATCGAGTTCGGGGTACGGACAATTTTGTTCCACGACAAATACTTCGACACGCAGCTTTAAAATATTGTATAATTCTTGTGCTGTGAATTCATCAAATCGATAACTATTCCATGCCATAATCTATCGCCTCCTGTAATTTCATTATTCCACATCAATGGCTATTTAGGCTAGGGTTTGATATGATAACGAAAATAATTCCAGAGGTGATTGCATGATTCGTAAAGGTATTCCCGCAGATATTGCATCTGTAAGGGAAATCGCTCACATCAGTTGGAATGATACGTACGCAGGGATCATTCCTTCTCCCATACAACAAAAGTTTTTGGAACAATCTTATTCGACGCCTATGCTTGAAATGCGCATGGAGCGGACGCTTCTTTTGCTGGCTGAACAAGATGGCCAAGCGATTGGCTTCGCCAATTTCACGAAAGTGGATGAAGACGGCGATGCTGAATTGATTGCAATGTATATGAAGCCGGAGCACCAGCGTTCCGGCTACGGCAAGCAATTACTGGTGGACGGTTTGTCACACTTGAAAGGCGGACAGCAGCTATTTGTTTACGTTGAAAGCGAAAACACGAAAGGCCGCAATTTCTATGAAGCCAATGGTTTTCAGTTGCTCGAAGAATTTGAAGAGTTGTTCGAAGGCCATCCTCTTCAAACCGCCAAATACGTTTTCGATTTGACAAACGGCACCAAATAAATAGGTTTTCCTGGAGACGGGCGAACTGCAGCAATTTTCCAAATCGAACTGAACATCAAAACCCCTACAAGCCAAATCGGCTTGTAGGGGTTTTTTCGGAATTATAGCGGACGATATGGCGTGTCGTCTTCACGCGCCACTGTTTCGTTGCGCGCTATCGGTTCATTGCGCCCCATCAGTCCATCTTCATGCATCGGCGGCTTGCGCACGAAGCACATGATAGCCGCGATGTAGAATAGGATGGACGTCAGCGATAAGATCCCGGCAAAGATGCCGGCAATAATGAAGAAGATTCCGGCCGTATTGACGGATTCGACCGATTTCAGCTTAATTATCGCCAAAATAGCAAAAACGGTACTCACAGCAAGCAAGGCGACCAATATCCAACCGACGACATCAAAGACTTGGACAAATGCATTAAAGGCGTCTACGGCCATTTCGGCATCTTGTGGACTCGTCATCATCGGATCATTGCGCAAGTCCTGCTCCATCTGGTTATGCATTTCGCTTCCTTCGAAACCACTTAAGCTCGTAATCACGAAAATCGCGAAAATGATGCCGAGCACATTAAAGATTGTGCCGATAATGCCGAGCACTTTCTCGCCTGTCCGATTCAGGGTGCCACGATATTCTGGTGTTTGGTTCATAAAAATCCTCCCATTTCAGTTTCGGAGCGGTCCGGCATATTCTGAAAAATATGCGAGTATATTGAGACGCTCCTTAATTTTTAATAATGATTGCTTCTTCCCTATCATACGCTCTTCCATCGTGTTGGTTTCGCATTATTCCAATTCCCTTTAAAAACTTATTAAAACTTGTTTAAGTTTTGTTAAGCTGGGTATTTTAATACTATCAGCAAGACAAATAACATAAATTAAAAGGGGTTCTAAATAATGGAAAATAAACTAATTTTTAATCAAGCAGATTTCATGTACGGAGTAGGCGGCGCATCTATCCTGACGGCCATCGTATTTTTCATGACTAGCCTGTAAGAATGGGTGACACTATGAGCCAAGCATTCATTAATGAATAGAAAAGCAATCCATTCCCAGAGGAGGAAACGGATTGCTTTTTCTGTGTTTATCTCACTTTTACAGCCAGTGGGGATCCAAAGCCGCTACTGATTGAAGTTTCTCTTTATTATGCTTTAACGTCACTGTATTCATCGTAGCGTTCAAATACATCGGCTACATAAGAGCATACCGGCTCCATTTTGTATTGGTGCTCGCGGGCATAGGCTGCTGCATGGTCCACTAACTTTTTCGCAAGCCCTTTGTGGCGAAGGGATTCTTCGACGTACGTATACTCCATGACCATCAAATCAGCCATCTGTGTCCACGTAATTTCCGCTTTCACTTGGTCCCCAGTTGCATCCCGAAAAGCGAATTCGTCCTGCCCGAGTTCTGTAAATTTCAATTCCATCGGTTTAATTCCTCCTTGGTTTCAATTATTGATTTCCAGTGGCCGAAGCGACGCTTCAATTTCAGAGCGTCTCGGCTCAAGAAATGGCGGCAAAGCCACTTTTTCTCCGAGCGTCTCCCCTGCTTCATCTGTCGCAAATCCGGGTTCATCTGTCGACAACTCAAATAGAATGCCGTTCGGTTCGCGAAAATAAATCGCTTTGAAATAATAGCGATCGACTTCACCGGACGTCTGGAAGCCATTGGAACGCAAATATTCATTCCATTTATCATATTCTTCAAATGTTTTCACACGAAACGCTACATGGTGGACACTGCCTCGCCCGGGGCGTTCCGGTGGCAGGTCGGTGCGTTCCTCTAGGTGTATTTCGCCGCCGGGGCCGCCTTCTCCTGTCGAGAATACCATAATTTCCGGCTGGGCTTCCACTTCTGGAGTGTATGTGCCGATTTCACTAAAGCCGAGAATGTCCGTTAACACTTTAGCTGTCCGTTCAGCTTTTCTGACCGTCAGACGGACCGGACCAAGCCCGCGAATGGCGAACTCTTCCGGCACGCTTGCTTTGGTCCAAGGCACTCCGAAGCCGATGCCTGTGCCATCATCTACAACTAACATGAGGCGGGATCCTTCGAAATCCTGAAACTCCACCGTCTCACGGCCGAAACGCTCGGTTTTTTCACCATACGGCACATCGAATTCGCGGAAACGTTCGAGCCAATAATCCAATGCCTCACTAGACGGGATACGGAATCCGGTATTGCTGATGGATGTGACGCCCGGATAAGTGCGCCCAGCCATCGGGATGTCGAAATAGGTCATATCCGTTCCCGGTGTGCCGACTGCATCGGCATAAAACAAATGGTAAGAAGATGGATTATCTTGGTTCACGCTTTTTTTGACGAGGCGCATGCCAAGAATACGCGTAAAGAAATCATGGTTTTTGTCTGCATTGGCGGTGATTGCTGAAACGTGATGAATGCCTGCTACTTGCATGAAGAAACACCCTCTCTTTTTTATCCTGCTTTAGCTTTCACTTCTTCAAGTGCGAGCTTGACTGAGTGCAAAAGCCCAATTAGATCAACTAATAATCAGCAGGGGAAGCCCCATTTGATTGAAGTTTCCCATTATCTCGGATTCGAGATTATTACATTCAGTTTATCATTTCCTCTGCTGTTTCTACAAGAGAGCTGTTTAGAACACATAAGGTCTGGACTATGTCTTAAGTGTTAGCTTTACCCTACAAGAATTTACGAATTTTCATACGTCTTCATCTATTGACTGGTGGTAATGGAAGCGGCATCTGGCTGCACGACCCAGCAGAAAATGTCCGCTTCCATTACCACCAGCGACTACTACCAAAATAAAAAAAGACTGCCCCTAAAGTCATTTTCATGACCTTTTGGGACAACCTCTTCCTCAATATAACTTGTTTTGCAATAATACTTTAGTTGAACCAGCCACGTACGGTGTTGGCAAGGTCGCGGAAAAACTGTTTCACGCTTTCCCAGAAGCCTTCATCGTTGACGATGGTGCCGATTTTGTCTTCAATTGTTTTGCCCAAGTCTTCCAGTTGAGTCGACCATTTCGAAAAATCGATGTCGAGCTGGCGGATGCGGTCCATCAGATCGACTAGCAATTCGCGATCTTCCGGGCTCAGTTCAATTTGCAGACGGTCCAATTGCTCTTCAACAATCTGTTCGACATCTTCACGGCTCGCCGGATTTTGCTCGGCGATCTGCTTTTTGATTTCCGTCAGCAATTCGCTGACTTTCTGGTCATCGACGCCGCCTTCGGATAACTCCGTCGCGACAGATAATTCATCGTTTGCAACGTCCGTCCGTTCCGGGTCCAATTCTTCCCCGTTCACTTCGTAAGCTTTATAGATGCCGACCAGCGCCGAGTGGCCAGTCACCGCACGCGGTGCAGCAACTTCCACTGTCGCGTTCTCGATGCCCGCCGTCAACATCGCGTTGGCGTACATATCGGTCGTGACTTGTGTAATGTTTTCAGGTGTGGCAATTTCAATGACTAGCCCTTCACCTTCTTCTGTACGGGTGATTTTAGCTGAAGAGAACATACGGGCACGGGAATCGCCATCTTTAATGTATTTGACCAGATCTTGCCCCGTCACTTCGATTTCTTCCACTTCGGCCTCCTCAGCCACTTCCAGGCTTTCAGCGACTTGCGCTTTTTCATCTGCCGATAAATTGCCGCCATAAACGACAATCGGCAAGCCGAACTTTTCATTTATCCCGACATTAGCGGAAGTCGTGCCGGCAAAAGCCAGCACAAAGGCGATCGCCAATGCGGCAAGTGTGATTGTTTTTTTCATGATGTTTAGCCCCCTTCTCCAAATTAGTACGCATTTGCAGCAGAAAGGTTCCTTAGCCGATCAATTTTGTCCAGCCCTCTTCTTGAACAATCCGACGTTCTTTGTACAAACGGCCGAGTGCGCGCTTGAATGACGCTTTGCTCATACCGAACATTTCCATGATCTCATCCGGTGAAGACTTATCCGTAAACGGCATCTGGCCGCCCGCATTCTCCAAATAGCGGAGAATTTCTGCCGAATCGTCCGACAGGCGCTCCTGCTTGCGCGGCAAAAGCGAGCCGTTCAGCGTGCCATCGTCTTTAACATCGATGATGCGCACGGATCTTTCTTCGCCTAGGCGCGGCTCTGCTTCGCGCTCTGTTTCATGGACGAATACACGGTACATCTCAGGGACTGTCAGCATAAATGAACCGACCGGCAACAGGCGGTATGCCCGTGCTTTCAAATCCTTATTGTACAATTCCGCTGGTGCCGACTCGCATAATTCCAATACCGTTTCTTCCGTTGCCAAACGCCCGTATAAATCTCCGTAGCGGTCTGTGCGCAAGGTCATGAAAATATGATCGCCTGGCTGCGGCCATAATTCCTGCACTTGAGGCAAGTCGGCCGGCAATACAAAAACTTCACGCGTCGTGCCGATATCGACGACAGCACCCTCGCGCGCTGAGATCTTCAATACTTTTGCCCAGCCGTATTCACTTGGCAAAATATGCGGAATCATCGGTGTCGCCGAAATGCCGCCTTGGCGATTGCGGTATAAAAAGACCTCGATTTGTTCGCCGATTTCTTGTCCTTCTTCGATTTCAGATGCGTTCATCATTACTTCATCGCCGGAGCCGTCTGTCAAAATCCACTGGGATGTTGACCGGTCCTTAATGCGCAATGTCGCTTTTAATCCTGGATGCAAAGCCATATTGCAAACCTCCTCTATGTCGTTTCACTGTTTTTTTTGTTCTTTGCTTAAGAGCTGGAGTTTTTTTACGACTTCTGCGTCTTCTTCCAATAACTGGACGAGATCTGCGATGCGGTCGATCGAATTCCAGCTCAAGTGATGTTCAATGCCTTCAACGTCTTCGTATATTTTGCTTTCCTCAACACCGATCAGCCGCAAAAACTGCTCAAGCAAATCATGGCGTTGCAAGAGGCGCTTTCCAAGCTTCTGCCCTTTTGGCGTCAGCATCAAGCCGCGGTAGCGTTCGTAGATCAAATACCCATCCTTATCCAGTTTTTGCACCATCTTCGTCACGGACGATGGCAGCACAGAAAGCGCCTCCGCAATATCCGAGACGCGCGCATAGCCTTTTTGCTCAATTAATGAATAAATAATTTCAATATGATCTTCCATACTTGGAGTAGGCAAATTCCGTTCCTCCCTCACGTCACTATGTTCAGTTTACTATATCGGCGGCCCCCAAACAACTGAGGGCAGGCGTTCTGTCCATACTAGATTTTGCACCAACGAGCGATTTCGCGTTTAAAACAGAAGAATCCGCTCAATTCATTTTTATGTAGGTTTAAGTTATTTTCGTGCAGGGTATTGTATAGATATGATACAAAATTTACATGAAATTGAAAGGCAGGTGGAAATAAATGGGACGTATTCTTTGGATTATTTTAGTAGTAATTCTTGCTGTATGGGTAATCGGATTCTTAATGGACGTAGCAGGCGGACTTATTCATATTCTTTTGATTATCGCAGCAATCGTATTGATCGTGAACTTGGTTACTGGTAGGAAGGGTGCTTAGATATTAAACGCCTAAATATAACCCCCGTGGGAGCAGAGTTTTCTGTTCCACGGGGGTTTTTCATGCCCTGATTTTTGCATAAACACAAGTATCACGCACTTTACCATCGTGTCTGGATATGCTGTCTTTACGCAATATTCCTTCTAAGTCGAAGCCGAGGCGCTCGGCTACCGCACGGCTCCGCACATTATCCGGGTCACAGCGGATTTCGACGCGGTTCGCCTCTAGTTCTTCAAACGCAAAGCGCGTAATGCGCTCTACCGCTTCAGTCACATAGCCTTTGCCCTCATAGCGACTGTCTACCCAATAACCGATTTCAAACTTACGCACTTCCCAGTCGATGCGATGCAAACCGCTCGAACCGATGAATTGTTTGCTCTTCTTATCGAAAAAATGAAGGCGCAAATCTTTGCGCAGCTCGAAATCAGCCGCAGCCTCGATTAAATTCGCCGTCATCTCTGTTAGATCCGGCGCTTTTTGAGCAAATGGCATCCACGGGCGCAGTGCTGCGAGTGAATGGCGCACCGCTTCAAAACTGAGCATGGCATCTTCTTTTTTCGGAGCACGGATCAATAGCCGCTCCGACTCGAATGCTTCGGGAAACTCCAGCAACAGTGGATTGAAAGGCGGTTCAGCAGCCATCTTCACACCATCGTCCCACATAACCGGCGTCGTCACACCCGCTTGCCAGTCTTCACGGGTCATGCCGTATGTCACCGCATCATAATAACGGTTTTGTTTCGGTGAAAACCACGCTTGGCGCAAATGCGCTTCTTTGACAAATCCGGTTCGTTCAAAAGCTTTGCGCATCGCGAAATTATCGTGGCGCGTATGGCCCTCGAGCCTAATTTTCTTCTCTGTCAGCGAAAAAACAAAATCCGCAATCATGCGCAGTGCTTTCGGTCCGTAGCCTTGGCCACGGTACGAATCGGCGATGCGCAGGTCAAACAGCGGAATTTCATCCTGCAAATCAAAAATCTTAACCAAGCCCACTTGTTCGCCTTCATCGTTTTCGATCCAGAAGGTTTTGACCTGATCCGATTTATAACCGCCCTCTACGATCGTTTTCTCGATCAATGCACGTACCGGATGTTCATGGCCGTGATAGGGCCACGAGTTGGTCGTCATAAACTCGATCAATTTCTCTTGTTCTTCCATAGTCCATTCAGTTAACTTCAAATCAAAACCCCCAAACGCCCCTTACTTCTGGACTTTCACCAAGCGCAATGCATTCAAAATGACCAATAGCGTTGCTCCCATGTCCGCAAAGATTGCGATCCACAATGTTAGCCAGCCCGGGATGATCAACAACAAAGCCAGGATTTTCAGTGCCAGTGCAAAGATGATATTTTCCTTTATTATACGCAAAGTTTTTCTGCTTAGTCGAATAGTATAAGGAAGTTTCTCCAAATCGTCCGCCATCAGGGCGATATCCGCCGTTTCTAGCGCCGCATCCGTACCTGCCCCGCCCATCGCGATGCCGATATCCGCCGCGGCAAGCGCCGGTGCATCGTTAATGCCATCGCCGACCATCGCTACACGGCCATATTTCGCCTGCAAGTCTTTCACGGCGGAGAGTTTATCTTCCGGCATCAACCCGGCGCGGATGTCCGTAACGCCGATTTCTGCAGCGATCGCTTGTGCGGTCGCCGGATGGTCGCCGGTCAGCATAATCGTCCGATCGATGCCGATTCCCTTCAATGTTTCGATAATGCTTGGACTTTCTTCCCGGATGGCATCTGCCACGCCGAGTACACCGAACAAGTGCTTATCGGAAAATATCGCCATGACGGACTTGCCATTTTCCTGCAAACGGAACGCCGCTTCCGGCACGTGGAAGCCATGCTCTTCTGCCCATTTCAAACTGCCGACCCGAACTATCGTGCCACCGATTTCTGCATGCACGCCTTTTCCGGTCACAGAATAGAAGCGTTCGGACGGATAGCGTTCCGGGGCTTGCTTCGTAATCGCACGCGCAAGCGGATGCTGCGACAGCGCTTCGACCGACGCGGCGAGCTTCACGACTTCATCTCGCTCGTAGCCTTCTTCCGGCAAGACGTCCGTCAGTTCCGGATAGCCTTTCGTCAAGGTGCCGGTTTTATCGAACGCGACTGCCTGTATGCGCCCGGTTTCTTCCAAGTGGATGCCGCCTTTGATCAGTACGCCCTGGCGCGCAGCATTGCCGATGGCCGTAACGATGGCGACAGGCGTCGAAACGACGAGCGCACACGGACAGCCGACAACGAGCACTGCAAGCCCCTGGTAAACCCATAATTCCCAATTGCCGGTCAGGAAACCGGGAATCAGTGCGACCATAAATGCGACAGCGATAATCGCCGGCGTGTAGAACTTAGCGAATCGGTCAACGAATTGCTGGGACGGCGCTTTTTCTGCCTGTGCTTCTTCCACGAGATGAATGATTTTCGCGATGGTCGTATCTTCCGCACGTTTGGTGACGGTCACTTCCAGCGCGCCTTCCTCGTTCATCGTGCCGGCAAACACTTCATCACCCGGCTGTTTCATCGCCGGGAGCGATTCCCCGGTGATTGCCGCTTGGTTGACGGAGGATTCCCCGCGAAGCACATCGCCATCCATCGCAATTTTCTGGCCCGGTTTGACGATCAACACATCGCCGATGCGGATCTCGTCCGTTTCCAATTCGATCAGTTCGCCGCCGCGCTGGATGAGCGCACGTGACGGAGCAAGATCCATCAGCGCGCGAATCGAATGGCGCGCTTTGTTCATCGAGAACGATTCCAGTGCTTCACTGATGGCGAATAAGAACACGACGACTGCGCCCTCCCGCCATTCCCCGATAATGACCGCACCGATGATGGCGATTGTCATCAAGGTTTTCATATCGAACTCAAGCCGGCTGAGGTTTTTCAAGCCGGTCGTAAACATATGGTAGCCACCGATGAGCATCGAGGCACCGAACAGGCCGATCGACCATGGATTCGTCTCGCCAAGTTGGAATGAAGCGATGATTCCAACTACGAGAAAGACGAAGGAAATCGCCGTTTCAATCGTTTGGCGCCGCTTATGGAACGGCACATGCGGCACGCGTTCTCTTTCCGGATAGACACGGATATGGTCGAATGCCCCCGCTTTTTCCAGTTCTTCAATCGAGACATTGCCGTCGATGCGCAATTTCGATGCACCGAAATTCAGCTCGACGTGTTTTGCTTCCGGCAAATTGCGTATGTTCTGCTCGAACTTCGCCGCACAGCTAGTGCACGACAGATTTTCAAGACGATAGGTTTTGCTCATCGGAAACACCCTCTTTCGCATGTTCGTTTGCGATGGTCACCAGCTGCCGCACATGGTCATCCGACAGCGAATAATAGATCTGCTTGCCCTTGCGCTCAGATTTCGCCAAATCCCGCTCGCGCAAATAACGCAAGTGATGAGAAGCCGTCGCCGTCGAAGAACCGATCACCGCCGCGATATCGCAGACGCACATTTCCGGCTCGACCGTCAGTGCATAAGCGATTTTCAGCCGTGTTTCATCCGCCAGCGCCTTGAATAGTGCCGCTACGCCTTTGAGTCCCACCATATTCCGCTGCACCCGCTCGACTGCTTCGGGATGGACTTTTGTAATTTCACACACTTCTTTCATCCTGCTCACACCCTTCATTCAAACCTTCATTTGATTGATTTCAGTATACGTCCATCCCATCTATCAGTCAAACCTTTGTTTGAATGAAAAAAATTAAGCATTCCACGATATACCCCTAGGGGTTTGTGCTATACTGTGATTAGATGAAAGCGATTACAGTATAAGACAGGGGGAAATGATTATGTACCGAAACCTATTAGTAGCAATGGATGGATCTGAACATTCCAAGCGTGCGGCTGAAGAAGCGATCAAGCTCGTCAAGGAAACGCCTGACGCCGAAGTGACGATTGTTTACGCCATCGATTATGATAAAGCGGAAAAAGAAATTAGCAAAGGGCAGACCAATGAACAAGTAGCAACAGCGAGACGTGAATTTCTGGCGCCGCTCGAAGACCTGTTCCAGAGAGAGGGCATCACTTCAAAGACCGTCGTCCTGAACGGTTCTCCAGCCCCTGCAATCATAGACCACGCTAATGAACACAGCTATGATGCGGTCGTCATCGGCAGCCGCGGCTTGAACCCGGTCCAACAGTTCGTTCTCGGCAGCGTCAGCCATAAAGTGGTGAAACGTGTGAAAGCGCCCGTCCTGATCGTCAAATAAGAAACTTTAATCAGCAGTGCTCTTCATCCCCACTGACCGTTAAAGTGGATAAATCACCAGCCGCCCGGTTTTCCACCGGGCGGCTTCTTGCTATAATGCAAGAAAACAGAAATGGGGATTATGATGCAAAAAGGAAAACTGAATTCCATCACTGACGTGCCAGGCGTCAAGGTCGGTCATGTCACACTCGATGAAAAGGTCGATGAAAATGAATCTGTCTGCACCGGCGTCACCGCCATCCTTCCGCACACCGGCAACTGGTTCGAACAAAAAGTGCCAGCCGCATCATTCGTGCTGAATGGCTTCGGGAAAACGGCGGGGCTCATACAAGTCGATGAACTCGGCGTCCTCGAATCCCCAATCATGTTGACGAATACATTCAGCGTCGCGGCGGTTTTGCAGGGGACGATGGAATATATGCTCGCGGAAAATCCGGCAATCGGCGACTCCACCAGCTCTTTGAACCTTGTCGTCGGCGAATGCAACGACAGTTATTTGAATTCAATGAGGCGAATGGCGGTCGAACCCGCACACGCCGCACAGGCTATCCAATCGGCCTCCACCGATTTCGAGCAAGGGTCGGTCGGTGCCGGAAAAGGAATGATTTGCTACGGTGTCAAAGGCGGCATCGGCTCTTCCTCCCGCATCGCAGAATATGAAGACCAACGCTTCACAACAGGAGTTCTCGCTTTAACGAATTTCGGGCGCAAAGAAGAAATCGCCATCGCCAACTGGCAATCCGAAAGCACAAACGACAAACGGCCGGATGGTTCGGTCATCATTATCGCTGCGACCGATGCACCGCTTGACAGCCGCCAGTTAAAGCGGCTCGCGAAACGCGCCGCCATCGGCCTTGGCCGTACCGGCACCCACGTACATAATGGCAGCGGCGACATCATCATTGCCTTCTCAACTGCCTATACGATTCCTCATAAACAAGCTGCGCCGTTTACTGAGATGAAGTTATTGCGCGATGACCACGAACTGATGGCATTTTTGTTCCAAGGCGTCATTGAATCAACTGAAGAAGCCGTCTACCAATCGCTATTCCACGCCGACACGACGGTTGGGCGCATGGGACGCACCGTCGAAAAAGGAAGCTTTCCATAATGCAAAAACCAGAAAAGCCATTCCGCCAACTAGCGGAATGGCTTTTCTTAAAATGATGATGCTGCGTAATAACCAACAGCAAACAGCAGCAAGCCCGCAAGGAGCGTGGCGAAAATATACATAACTGCCTGTCTCCATTTGCCGTCTTCGAAATCTTTCACGCAATCGAGCGCCATCGTGGAAAAAGTCGTGAAAGCGCCAAGAAAACCGAAGATTCCCGAAGCCGCTGCTACCCCTCCGCCCAAGCATAGCCCGATTGCAAGCGAACCGCTACTATTGACAAACCAAGTCGCAAGCTTCGGCTGCTTGAAACGACTTTCTGCCAAAACGTAGCATAGATAGCGGGTGACAGCCCCCAAAAATCCGAACACTGCGATGCCGATCATCGACTGGCTCCCTTGCGACCGACCCACAGCCCTAAAGCCGCTGCTGCAATGGAAGCTGTGGTCATGCCGAATGCATAAAGAATGCCTGCCGGTAAGGACGATTCAAGCAGTGCGAACCATTGTGCCGAAAACGCCGAAAAGCTGGTGAAAGAGCCGATTAACCCGGTCGAGACGAACAGGCGGGTTTCTGCAGAGTGGTTCAACAAGCGGGCGGCAACGATGCCTATAACCAGGCTGCCAAGGATGTTCACCAGCCATAAACCGATCCCTGCTCCGGCGAATTGAAATACCGCCGCCCGGAGCAATGACCCTATCATTCCGCCAAATCCTACAGCGAGTATATTTTTCATAAAATCCCCCGAATACTTTTCTTCAGTATACCCTACTCGGCGGTCAACGTTAACGTCGCTCCATCTATGTCGCCTGTAATGCTCGTTTCATGGAAATCGCCTTGCGCCCATTTATCGACTTGGTTATGGAAAAAGTCGGATTTGATATGGCCGCTGAGCCCCGGCCCGACAATATGATAAGCTTTCGACAAGTCCGAAAGATCCGCCACAAAACGCCAGGATGCGCCATGGTCCACATCGCCGTCATCGTTGAAAGCAGCAGCTTGGACGGTGATGTTCGAGCCGCCGACCGGCACTTTGCCCGGATTCAAAAAGCGTTCGAGAATCGGCGATGCGCCGGCGACCGGATGTGGGAACGTCAATTGGTGATAAGCGCCCCATTCCCAGTCTGCAGGATCGTCTCCCTGTGTTTCTTCGATATCAGCGAGCGCCAGGCCGAGCGAGTCGGCAAGCCATTTACCGGTGCCGCCGTATTCGCTGACCCACGCCCCTTCATCGCCGCGGAAGGAGCGGCGCAATAATTCATCGGTAATGTGATTTTTTCCGGACAGCATGCCGTACACATCTTCCGGAAACTGTTCTTCGAATAATGTATGCGGCAATTGGCGCATACACATATGGAAAACGAACGGCGCTGCCTGATCGGTTCCGTCCACCTGGTCCCATTCTCTAAGCAATGCGAACAGCTCTTCGTGCTCATCGGTCACATTTGCCACTTCTGCCATCATCGGGGCGAGAAACTCAGCGGCATACAAATTCCGCTGGTCCATCTGCAGCGCCATCATATCTTCCGCCGTCAGCTTGTCGCTGCCCCCGAGCACTTGTGCAATGCGCTCGTAGCGGTACGGCTGTGCCCAAAAGTCCGTAATGTGGTGCGGATAGCTGTCGTCAACCACCTGGTTGTTGGCCGTGGCGATAAAACCGGATTCCGGGTTGACGGAGCGCGGCAATTCATCAAATGGCACATAACCATCCCATCCATACTCGCTGGAATCGCCCGGCACCGGCAATTGCCCATCTCCTTGTTTGCGTATCGGGATGCGCCCGTTTGCTTTATAGGCGATTGTGCCATCGGTGGAAGCGAATACGAAATTCTGCGCAGGTGCCTGGAAATCTTCCAATGCGGTTTCAAACTGTTCCCAGTTTTCCGCTTTGTTGAAGTTTAATACCGCCTGCAGTTCGAGCGTCGGTTCAAGCGCCGTCCATTGCATGGAAAAAACTGCTGACGGTGATTCCTCTTCATACAGAACCGGCGACACGACGGGTCCATGACGCGTCACCAGCACTTCAAAATCGATTGTTTCTCCGTCTTTCACTTTGATCGGCTCTTTCCGCACTTGCGCCTGTTCCCACTCGCCATCATAACGGAACTCTGTCGGATTATCAGGATTCGGTATTTCAATATAGAGGTCCTGCACATCCGGGCCGACATTCGTCACGCCCCACGCAATGGTTTCATTATGGCCGAGGATAATACCCGGGATGCCCGCGAAAATGACGCCGCTGACGTTTTGCTCGGGTGATTGGAGATGCATTTGATACCAAATCGATGGTGTGCTGAGGCCGAGGTGCGGATCATCCGCCAGCAGCGGCATGCCGCTTTCGGTCTTGCTACCCGACACGACCCAGTTGTTGCTGCCGTTGAATTCCGGCGGGATCAATGACGGATCAAATGCACCGGCAACTGTGACTGGCTGTTTTCTGTTCGCTTTCAGAATGGCCGGAGCCTCTTCCGGATAGCGGATGAACAGTTCGCGCGCTTTGTCTTCCGGAAATTCATTGAGCGCCCAATGCCTGACAGCCAAAGAATTCCAATGCCCACCGAGATCATACGCCATGAATTTTCCGATTGCCAGCGAATCCACGGGCGTCCACGGTTCCGGTTCATAGCCGAGCAGTGCGAATTCATAGCTGAGGCGCCCATCTTCTTGTGCTTCCTCGATATATGCATTGACGCCTTGTGCATACCATTCGAGCACCTGCTTGGCATTATCCCCGTAGCCTTGCCACGAAGCTTCGCCAGCAGCCCGCAAGCTGAATGTACGGAAATATTTATCGGTATCGACCGCCGCTTCACCGATCACTTCCGCTAAACGCCCGCTTGCCTGGCGCCTCGACAAATCCATTTGAAACAAACGGTCCTGCGCCTGGACGTAGCCTTGCGCCCGGTAAAGATCGGCATCATTTGCCGCTTGAATATGCGGCACGCCGACCTCATCCCGCGTCACCGTCACTTCTTCATCCAAAATCGGCACCGATGCTTCCCCTTCAATGACCGGCTTCGATTTCGATATGTAAGCGTTTGCAAAAAAGAGCGCACCTGCTGATAGCACCAACAACGCACCTACTGCAATGAGCAACCATTTTCCCCACTTCTTTCTCTTCATCCTTACTCCCCCTTTTTGCTTTCCATTCGACTGATTCGGTGGAAAATCCTTCCTCTATACAAAAAAGCTTGCCCTATAGGCAAGCTTAGTTGACGAAATCTTCTTCGCCGAGTACCAATTTCACTTTTGGCACTTGTTTCTTTTCGGTGAGGACATACAGCACATCGCCTTTTTTGAGCCGTGTCGTTCCGGTTGGCATGACCAATTTCCCGGAACGGATGATGGCGCTGATCAATGTTTGGTTTGGAAGACCGATTGTCTGGACCAATTGACCGGCGAACGGTGATTTTTCCGACAACTCCACTTCCAGCATTTCTGCATTCGCCCGGTCCATCGACACCAACTCCAGCGAGTGGATGCGCTTCGGTACCGGACGGCCATTTAATCCAAGTTTTTTCGCAATGAATGGAATGGTCGAACCTTGCAATAAGGCAGAAGTTAACACGATAAATGAAACGATATTGAAAAACAGAATGCTGTTTTCCACCCCGGCAAGCATCGGGAACGTCGCCAAAACGATCGGGACTGCTCCGCGAAGCCCTGCCCAGGACATGAACAGCTTTTCTTTTATATCGTAATCAAAGAAAGCGGTACTGATGAATACGGCAACTGGGCGCGCGATAAAAATCAAGACGAAAGAAAGCACAAGCCCTTTCCAAATCAGTTCCCACTCCGCCAATTGGCTCGGGAAAACGAGCAATCCGAGAATGATGAACATGAGGATCTGCATCAACCACGCGAACCCTTCATGGAAACTGATAATCGAATAGCTATGCGTCAAATCACGCGTTCCGATCACAAGTGCAGCTAAGTAGACCGCAAGTAAGCCACTCCCGCCAAGGACTCCCGTGAAGCTATAAATAAACACCGCAAAGCCTGCCGCGAGTACCGCATAAAGGCCAGAAGCATCGAGTTGGATCCTGTTGATGGTCCACGACGCGAAAAAGCCAAGTGCCAGGCCAAGTACCGCGCCAAGACCCATTTGAAGAAGGAAACTGCCGAGCATCGACCAGACCGATGCATCCGGAATCATGATCAATTGAACAAAGGCGATCGTCAAAAACATCGCCATCGGATCATTCGTCCCCGATTCCGCCTCTAACGTTGAGGAGATTTTGGATTTGATGTTCTGGCCCGCAAGAACCGAGAACACCGCTGCAGCATCTGTCGATCCGACAATCGAACCAAGCAGAAGCGCCTGGAGCCACGTCAGATCAAAGACATAATAAGCTGCTACAGCGACAATGCCTGTCGTGATCAAGACCCCGAGTGTCGCCAAGATGAGCGATGCGCCAAGAACTGGACGAATATGCGTCCACTGGGTTTGCAAGCCACCTTCGAAGAGAATGATGATGAGGGCGACAATTCCAACCATCTGTGCAATTTCTGCATTGGAGAAATAAATAAGTCCGGAAACATCACTGCCTAAGAGCATACCGAGGAACATAAACAAGACGAGAGAGGGGACACCGGCGCGGGCCGATACTTTCGTCATCAAAACACCGGCTAAGAGGAAAATTCCGCCGAAGAGGATCACGCCATCTACAGTAAAATCTTGTATATTGACCACCGCCCCCAAATTACTTTGAATTCATTATACCATAATAATGGCGCCAATTAAAAAAGCAGCACTCCAGGAAAGGAGTGCTGCTGCTAAAATCAAGCCATATCTTCGCCGACGATTTTCACTTCAAGCTCCAAATCGATGCCGAATTTCTCAGAGACCGCTTTTTTGACCATTTCAATGGTTTGAATGTAATCATTTGCAGTTGCATTGTTTTTGTTGACGATAAACCCGGCATGCTTTGTTGACACTTCCGCCCCGCCAAAGCCTGTGCCCTGCAACCCGCTTTCCTGGATCAGCTTACCGGCAAAATTGCCCGGCGGCCGTTTAAAGACACTGCCTGCAGACGGAAACTCAAGCGGCTGCTTGCTTTCGCGCTGGAACCTTAATTCATCCATTTTCGCATTGATGATGCGCTGTTCGCCGATTTCAAGGCCGAACTCGGAAGACAAGACGTAAAAGCCTTTCTTCGTAATGATGCTTTTCCGGTAGCCGAGTTCCAGCTCGTCTTTCGACAACACAAGCTTTTCCCCTTCTCTCGTCAACACCGTCGCCTGGACGATCACATCTTTGATTTCTCCGCCGTATGCGCCGGCATTCATCGCCATTGCGCCGCCGATCGATCCAGGAATTCCACAAGCGAACTCGAGCCCTGTCAACTGACGGTCTGCTGCTGTGCGCGATACTTTCTTAATATCCGCACCGCCTTGTGCAATGACTGCCGTACCATTGATCATGATTCCGTCAAGCTTTTTAAAAGTCAGCACGATTCCGCGGACACCGCCGTCCCGGACGACCATATTCGATCCATTCCCGAGCATCAACAGCGGGATATCATTATCATATGCATATTTTACAGTATAAGCCACTTCATCTTCTGTTGTCGGTGCTACAAATATGTCAGCCGGCCCGCCCATTTTCGTCAATGTGTGCAAGTGCAACGGCTCATCCATTTTGACGTGATCTTCAACCACAAAGCGGCGCAAATCCGTCAACCAATTTTCTTTCATCATTCCAAGCAAATCCCTTCTAAACTTTTCGCTCTTAATAGTATCCATTTTTCATCATGTTTTGACAAGTAATATTGTCCTGTTAGGGACTAAAGTCTTTGTAATTTTATCTTTAATTAAAACTATTTTAATTAAAATATATTGACTCCGAGATATTAACTGTTTATAGTAAAGGTAATACATTAGAAATTGGAGGAATTACACATGAAAAAATGGACAGTAGATCAAGCGCACTCAGAAATCGGATTTTCCGTTAAACACATGATGATTTCAAAAGTAAAAGGCTCTTTCGCTTCTTATGAAGCACAGGTGGAAGCAAACGAAAACGATCTACAAAACGCGTTGATCGATTTCAAAATCGACGTAACAAGCATCGACACAAATAACGAAGACCGCGACAACCACTTGCGTTCGGCAGATTTCTTCGACGCTGAACAGCATCCGCATATTACGTTCAACGCTACAGACATCCGCAAAAAAGACGATGACGAATACGAGCTGACAGGTGATTTGACGATCAAAGACGTTACACGCCCAGCGAAATTCGAAGCGGAATACGGCGGCAAAGCCACCAACCCTTGGGGCGTGGAAGTTGTTGCTTACAGCGTCAGCGGCAAAATCAACCGCAAAGATTTCGGTTTGACATGGAACCAAGCACTTGAAACAGGCGGCGTCCTCGTCGGCGAAGACGTCAAATTGAACTTGGAAATCCAAGCAAACCCAGCATAATCCATAATAAAAAGGAAGCAGCCGAGGCTGCTTCCTTTTTTTGTGCGTTAAACTACATTCCGCCTTCCAACTTCTTCAGCGGTTTCACTGCCGGACCTTCCAATACTTCTCCGGTATACGAAAAGCGCGAGCCGTGGCACGGGCAATCCCAGGATGTTTCAGCATTGTTCCAAGCTACGTCACAGCCCATATGCGTACATGTCGGTTTGACGAGATGCACTTGGCCGTACTCGTCGCGGAACCCGCCTGCTTTTTTGCCATCCACTTTCACGAGGCCGCCTTGCCCTTTTTCCAGATCATCAACGGTCTTCGAAGGTTTCTTCAGTTTTCCAGTCACGAGTTCTTTCGCAACCGACACATTGTCTTTCAGGAAACTAGCCGCATCGGCCGTTTTCGTTTTCGGGCGTGTCGGATCGAACAGCGCAGCATAAGGGTTGTCACGACCGACAATCTGATCCGTTAAAATCCGTGCTGCCGCAGCTCCGTTCGACATTCCCCATTTATGGAACCCGGTCGCGACTAAAATATGCTCATAGCCGGCAGTAATCGTGCCGACATATGGAATTTTATCCAAAGTCGTCATATCCTGCGATGACCAGCGATATGGAATTTCCGTTAGACCGAAATAATCCTCGCCGAACTTCGCCAAGTTCTCGTAATGCTCCATCGTATCGACTGAACTTTGGCCAGCCGCATGTCCATCGCCGCCAAGCAGCAAAAGCTTTTCACCATTCTCGCCTGGCGTATAGCGGATCGAGCGGGACGGGCTGTCAGCACTGATGTACATGCCTTCAGGAATCCTCCCTTCTGCCCGGACCGCGATGGCATAGGAGCGGTTGACCGACAACCGGGAAAAATACATGCCGTCAAAATCGTTGAACGGATAATGCGTAGCGACGACAACTTTGTCGCACGATAAATGCGATAAGTTTTCCGTCTGGATGACGGGATCTTTTTTGCTCAAAATCTTCACCGCACGACTTTGTTCGTGAATGTCCACACCCATTTTCTCCAGCTCTTTCACAAGACCCGCCAAAAACTTCACCGGATGGAACTGCGCTTGATTGCGCATGACAAGCGCTTCCGTCACAGGAAATGGCAGCTCCGACTCTTCGCGTGCCAATCCGCCCTCGATGCCTAGCTGTTCGTAAGCTTCTGCTTCTTTTCTCACCAGCTTGGCACTGGAATCTTGCGTCGAATAGATGAATGCGTCCTGGTGCGAGAAATCACAGTCGATGTTCAGTTCTTTTGCCGTTTCCTCAATAAACTTCAAGCCTTCCATATTGGCTTCATAGTATAACTTTGCTTGCTTTTCACCGGCCAGCTTGATCAGCGGTGCATAATACAAGCCGTGCTGCGCCGAAATTTTCGCGGTCGTATAACCCGTGACGCCATCGATCAATTTCCCGGCATCAAGAAGCGTCACTTTCTTTCCTTCTTTCGCTAACAAATACGCGGTAATGATCCCTGCAATACCTGCACCGATCACCCCGACTTCCGTGGACTTATTGCCTGTAAAGGCCGGATAATCCGGCAACTCTTTATACGCTCTCCAAAAAGACTGTTTCGACTCGGGAATACGGCTTTGCTGTTCATTATGCGGCATGCTGCCCCTCCTTTATAAAATGTTTTACTTATTAATTGTCTACCCCTATCGGGAAATCATTAATCAACGAATGCACGAGGCTTGAGCAAGGCGAAAGTCGAGCAAATATCTGAAGGGTAAATATAGTTGAATCTTTTTCACAAGAAAGTCCATTTAATTTTTTCATCCGCAATAGATTCGCCAACTCGCTTTGGGTTAGCCTCTTGCGCGAGGTGGCTGTCAGATTTCATTATTTCGAGTTAGTAAAGACTGTTATGTGCTTCTGCAGGGTTCATCCACGGTTGGGGGAATCGCTTCCTGAGTGATGGAGAATGCTAGAAATTGAACTGGGATCTATGCACGAAAAGATGATGCAATATATTTTAGCATCGCACATTGATCCAGGTGAATGAAATGACGATTCCAAAGAGTGTATCCATCTATTTTTCACTTACTAATTCGAGACAATGAGGAGATTTAATACTCCTCTAAAAATAGAGATGGAGTGGAAACTGCCGACTTCTGGGGGACTGCGCGGGACTGGCGAGACANNGCTCGACGCCCCCCCCCCCCCCCGGCAAGCGGCAGTTGAAGCGCAATCTCAAGCCCTACTTTTTCACACTAACAATCAAAATTCATTCACTTTTTTTTAAAATCAATCTCTCACCAATTATTCTAAAAACAAAAAAGACGGAAACGCCGAAGCGTTTCCGTCTTAACCAATTCAATCTTATGCGTTTACGCTTACTTTAGAAAGTGAACCTGCAGACTCTTTTACGCGTTCCATGCCATCAGTGATGATTTGCTCAGCGCGGTCTGGATACATGTTGTGCCCTTCGATGATCACTTCTTCGATATCCATAATGCCGAAGAAATTCATGATTGCGCGGACATAGTTGACGCTCATTTCTCTAGGTGCCATTTCTGGAGTCGAGTAGACGCCGCCGCGTGCATTCAAGATGATGACCTTTTTCTCAGGAACCAAGCCAACTGGGCCTTCAGCCGTGTATTTGAACGTCATGCCTGCACGGTAGATGTAGTCGATGAACGTCTGCAACGGTGCAGGGATCGTCATATTCCATAGTGGGAAAGCAAAAACGATAACGTCTGCATCCATGAATGCGTCCATCGCTTTATTGGCAGCTGTCAAAATGCGCTGCTCCAAATCCGTTAATTCTTCGGCTTGAGCGGATTTCTGGATTGCATCGAAGAAATCCTGGCCAAAGTACGGCATATCTTCTTGGAATACATCAAAGGTATTGACGACTGCGTCTGTTTCCAAGTTGTGCATGAATACTTCGTGCATTTTACTTGAAATGCCCTCTGAAGCTGGACGGTTATTTGCTTTTACGACTAAAATATTTTTCACTTGTAAAACTCCTTTTACGCTATCATTATTATTCTTTAATTCAAGAATTATTAATAATAAATAATCAGGGAACGAAAGTCAATCAGCTTGCTCGGCTTAGTCTCCGTCACAGGAATCTCCTGTGCAGAAACTCGTCTCTTTCTTGCCGAGGCCGAGTGGCTTGAGCGCTGGGCGCACGCCTTCTTCTTCCCCGATTTGCTCCAGCGCTTCAATGAATGCTTCGAGCGGCTGAGCACCGGAAATGGCGTATTTGTGGTTGACGACAAAAAACGGGACGCCGTGCACACCGATTTGACGGGCTTCCTGGATATCCTGTTCGACTTCGCTTTGGAATTGATCCGATGTCAAAACGGCCGCTGCCTGTTGCCGGTCGAGACCCGCTTTTTCCACGATCGCCAGCAAAATTTCGGCATTGCTGATATTGTGCGCTTTTTCAAAGTAATGATGCATCAACAGCTCTGTCAATTGATATTCCCCGCCTTGGGTTTCGGCCCATTTAACGAGCCGGTGGGCAGAGAATGTATTGGCGTGAGGCATATTTTCCACATCGTAATTCAAGTCGAATGCCTTGGCATGTTCTGCAACACCGACTGTCATTTGTTTCGCTTGTTCGAGGCTTTGCCCCATTTTTTCCGCTAAATGTTCATAAGCGAGCTTTTCGGAATCAACTGGAGCTTGCGCATCCAGTTCATATGCTTTAAATGTAATCTCCGCTTGGTTCGCATAGCCCGAGCGCTCGAGCGCTTGTTCTAGTGTGCGCTTTCCTATATAACAGAATGGGCAAACGTAATCTGACCAGACTTCAATTTTCATAACTATTCACCTCGCCACTTACTATAGCAATGAACCGGTAGGCGTCACAATTTTTTTGCTTGAAAAGAATTGCCAATTTCCTCTATCAAAAAAACTGACCCCCTCTATGGGGATCAGTTCAAAGCTTCCGTAATGAACGGAACGATTTGTTTTTTTCTGGAGACGACGCCAGGCAAGAGTACACGGTTGCCGGTGACTGCGGACCCGAAAGCCCCTTCAATAATGTCGGTTCGGCGCCCTATGACGATAGCTTCTGAGTTATTGTTCAAAATATCGGTAACCGTGAACACGAACAAGTCCAGACCTTTTGTAGTCACTAGATCCTGAATCAACACTTCCAACTCTGCTTGGCGATTCAGGACTTCGGATACATCGATGGCGTTCACTTGCGCCACTTCGAACCGGTGGCCGCCCGCTTCAAATTCCTTCGAATCGAGTGAAACTAAATCTTCCAATGTTTTATTGCTCAAATCCGCTCCAGCTTTCAGCATGGCAAGTCCGTACTTTTGCGCGTCGACGCCGGCAATTTCCGCGAGCTCTTTCGCTGCTTGGACGTCCTGCTCTGTGCAGGTTGGAGATTTGAAGAGCAACGAATCGGAAATGATTGCCGAAAGCATCAAGCCGGCAATTTCTGCAGGTATCTCAACCCCATGCTCTTTGTAGAGCTTCAGGAGAATCGTGGTTGTGCAGCCAACAGGTTCTGCCCGGAAATAAACCGGATCTGCCGTTTTAAAATTGGCGATGCGGTGATGATCGATTACTTCGATCACTTGCACGTCGTCAATATCGTCAATGCTTTGCTGGCGTTCATTATGGTCGACAAGGATAACTTGCTCTACTTCGTCTGCCGCACGCTCTACGAGACGAGGCGTTTGTGCTTTAAATTGCTCGAGCGCATACAGCGTCTCATTGTTTACCTCGCCGAGGCGAACGGCTTCAGCGTCCATTCCGAGCTCTTTCTTCAAATGAGCATAAGCAATCGCTGAACAGATTGAGTCTGTATCTGGATTTTTATGGCCTAGTACAAAAATTTTTGACATGGGTAATAGCCTCCTGGCTTGTGTAGTTTCTGTGATTATTCTATCACAAGTTGCCGAACTAGAAAAAACCTGCGACTGACATCCTAGTCAAAAACAGCATAACACCAACAATGTATAGAGATGATTTTAGAATTGTCAGTAATTTTATATATAACTATGTACTTTAGCATATACTAATGGTATTATATGACTAACTAATTCTATGTTTTCGGAAGGAAGAGATGATAGTGACTATATTACTGGAAAAGAAATACATCCCTCTATCCCATTATTTTCAAGCCGCCACAAATTCCCGTATCCGTTTGAACTTCTCGGAGATTGAACAAATCATGGGGCAGAACTTGCCCAACGCCGCTTACCTGAACAGAAGCTGGTGGAAGAAATCGAAGCCGCCCGCAAAACACTTCCATGCATGGATGGATGCCGGCTACCGCGTAACGGAAGTCGAACCCGATCGCTATATTGTCTTTGAAAAAGTGGACACCAACAACAAAGCCGCAGATAAAGATGCCGAGGATAAGGACATCCTGCTGATCCGCACCGCCGAGCACGGGGATGCGCGCTCGCTGGCGATGCTCCAAAAAACAGTGGAAGGCGAGTCCGACTTCATGCTGTATGGTAAAGATGAGCGTTCCCTGTCCACACAGCGCGTCCGAAAACAAATCATTGAATGGAAGCAAAGCGGCCATTCGGCGTTCATCATCGCCATATTAAACGGCCAGCACGTCGGCTATTTGATGGTCATCGGCAGCGATGCAAAGCGTGCGTCCCACCGCGCTGCACTGGTCATCGGCCTATTGAAGGAAGCACATGGCAAAGGCATCGCCAAGTCATTGCTTGAAAAAGCGGAAGACTGGGCCAAGCAAAAAGAAATTACCCGCTTGGAGTTGACGGTCGTCGAGGACAACGAGCGAGCCCGCAAACTGTATGAAAAAGCAGGATTCGAAGCAGAAGGAACACGCCGCCGCTCCTTGATCATCAACGGCAAAGAGCATGATGAAATCTACTTAGCCAAGTTTTTGGATTAAACGCCTGACACAATAAAAACGTCCGCCATTCATTTTCGAATGGCGGACGTTTTTTTGCACTTATCATGAAATCAATTCAGCACCGTCAGCCACCAATACAAGCCGGTCAAGGTGATGAACAAAGTCGGGACTGTCAAAATGATGCCGACTTTGAAATAATAGGCCCAGCTGATTTCAACGCCTTTTGTCTTCAATACGTGAAGCCATAACAGCGTCGCAAGCGAGCCGATTGGCGTAATCTTCGGGCCAAGGTCGGAACCGATGACATTGGCGTAGATCAAAGCATCGCGCATGACACCGTCTGTATTCGTTTCAGCGATTGCTAACGCATTGATCATGACGGTCGGCATATTGTTCATGCCGGAAGACAGAATCGCTGCGATAAAGCCCATTCCGATGGTCGCGGCATAAAGGCCATGCCCTGCCGTCCACTCAATCGCCTGTGCCAAAACAGAAGTCAGGCCGACGTTGCGCAAACCGTAGACGACGACATACATGCCGATCGAGAAGAAGACAATCGCCCATGGCGCACTTTTTAGGACCGTCATCGTTTCGACGTGCTTACTGTTGCGCGCAATCGCCAGAAAGATGATGGCAATCGAACCGGCAATGAAGGATACCGGTATCTCGAGCGACTCGCTCATGAAATAGCCGATCAGCAAAACAGCGAGGACTACCCAAGACAAGCGGAAAATACGGATGTCCTTGATGGCCGATTCCGGTTTTTTCAAAACACTCGGATCAAAGCGGCCCGGAATGTCTTTTCTAAAGAATAAAAACAGCACGACCATACTTGCAATTATACTGAACAAGTTCGGCACGAACATATGCAGTGCATATTCCGTAAAGCCGATGCCGAAAAAATCAGCTGAGACGATATTGACCAAGTTGCTGATGACAAACGGCAATGACGCAGTATCAGCGATAAAGCCTGATGCCATGATAAATGGCAAAATCATCGTATCTCTAAACTTCAACGCCCGCACCATAGCGAGAACGATCGGCGTCAAGATAAGTGCCGCTCCGTCATTGGCGAACAGCGCCGCCACGACTGCACCAAGCAGCGTGACAAGTAAAAACATACGCAACCCGCTGCCTTTGGAGAACCGCGCCATGTGAAGCGCTGCCCATTCGAAAAAGCCGATTTCATCCAAAATGAGTGAAATGATGATCAACGCGACAAAGGTCAATGTCGCATTCCAGACAATCCCTGTTACATCCCAGACATCGCCAAAATCAACGACGCCGAATAATAAGGCAACAATTGCACCGGCGATGGCCGACCAGCCGATCGACAACCCGCGCGGCTGCCAAATGACAAAAATAAGGGTAATGAGAAAAATAATAATTGCTAACCAAACATCCATTTCAGTTCCAGCTCCTTAACTACAATTCACTTTTTTTCCTTCAGCAATGAGTGACTCGACTGTGCGCTTTGGCTCCGGCAGCATCGTAAGAAGCGATGTCAGGACAGCAAAAAGCGCATGCTCCCTATTTAACGACCAGATTGTCCAGCGCCCACGCTTTTCTTCGCAGATAAGGCCCGCCTGCTTGAGTTTCCGCATATGCTGGCTGATGGCCGGCTGCGTCATATCGAGCAGTTCCGTAAATTCACAAATGCACAATGCCTCTTTCGATAGGTATTTCAAAATCAGCATACGGGTTTCATCACTCACTGCTTTCAAACTTTGTTCCATCTGTTTATAGTCCATTTACGTCACCTCTTTTTGACAATGGGTTCATTATATAAGTGTTTACTTATGTATGCAAGGGGACATTTGAAATTCTTCCTATATTTTTTGGAACGAAAAAACCGCTCCCTTTATGGGAACGGTTTTTGCTGTTGTTATTTGTTTTCAAGCAATTTCAAGGACTCACGGTTGAATGCCGGGATATCATCCGGCTGGCGGCTCGTGACCAATTGGTTTTGGCACACGACCACTTCTTCATCGACGACTTTTGCACCAGCATACTCCATATCGACTTGAATCGATTTGTAGCCTGTTGCATCACGGCCTTCCAAAGCTTTCGCAGTAATCAATAGCTGCGGCCCGTGGCAGATTGCGAATACCGGTTTTTTCGCATCCATGAACGCTTTCGTAAATTTCACAAAGCGCTCATCAGCACGCAATTGGTCCGGTGAGAATCCGCCCGGCAATAGCAATGCGTCAAATTCATCCGGGCTTACTTCGTCGATGCCTTTGTCGATCGTGACAACCGCTTCGCCTTGTTTACCCGTAACTTTCTTGCCTGCTTCTTTTTCGATATTGATCAGTTCATGGCCTGCCTCATTAAAGGCTTTTGCTGGCTCTGTATACTCCACATCTTCGAACATGTCTGTAATTAAAGTTGCAATTTTCGCCACTTTCCTTCACTCCTTCTGTTTAAATACTCCCTATCAGTATTCCACGAATTGGAAACCTTAAACATCCGGATTACGGGCGAAATTTCGAGACAAACGGATTTTCCGTCTCCCAAAAGCGGTATGGAAAATGGACCGCTTCTGCTGAATTGCCGATGCCGATGCGAGGTCCTTTCGACACCGCACGGACCGCTTCGCCCTCTGCAATGTAAAGCGGGCGCTCGGTGAAATGATGGCCGTTATAGTCCATCGTGATGCCCATCGCTTTCGTCAGTTTTCCTGGACCGCTTGTCCATTGCTTCATCGGCATATGCCGCCCTCTCCGCTCTGCCATAAAATCGATTCCGTCGACCGGCTCGATGGCACGGATGAGAATGGCGCGCGGCGTTTCTTCCGGACCACTGACGACGTTCAATAGCGTATGTGTATGCATCTGGTACGTATAAACAAGCCCGGATTTCCCGAACATGATTTCTGTCCTTTTCGTGCGGCGGTTACCGAAACTGTGCGCAGCACGGTCTTCCGCACCCATATAAGCTTCAGTCTCAACGATACGGCCTGCAACGATTCCGTCCGGTAGTTCATGGACTAGTATTTTCCCTAATAAATCGCGCGACAAATCAAGCGTCGGCGCTTCAAAAAAAATCGCATCCAAAGGTTTAAACATGACAATCCCTCCTATACGGCATTATACCGAATGCGGGACGGTCACTGCATCAATCAAAGGTTCGATGTCTGCGATGCGGCCTTCGTGAAATGCCTGGACAATTGCGCTGCCGACAATAAAACCGTCGACATCTTCCCGCAACATATCGACATGGCTTTCTTTCGAGATGCCAAACCCGGCATACACCGGTACCGGGCTCAAGTCCCGGACTTTGCGTGTGAACGCGCCAACTTCTTCTGCCAAATCATCACGGGTTCCGGTAATCCCGGTCACCGTCACCGCATAAACAAAGCCTTCCGCTTCTTTCAGAATTTCTTTCAAGCGGCTGTCGATGGTCGTCAAAGTCACGAGCTGCACGAGTACGAGCCCTTGCTGTTTAGCGAACGGCTCGATCAATTGCCGGTGTTCAAACGGCAAATCCGGAATGATGATACCTGTTGCTCCGGATTTTTTTGCTTCTTCCGTGAAACGCTCTGCGCCGAATCGGAGAACCGGGTTCAAATACGTCATGATGATGAGCGGTACTTTCACTTCAAATTCGAAACCTTTCATCGCAGCGAGCACTTTCTCAAGCGTCACACCTTCCGCGAGCGCCCGGTTTCCGGCCGCTTCGATCGTCGGGCCGTCCGCTACAGGATCGGAGAACGGGATGCCAACTTCAATGGCGGTCACTCCGCGCTCTTGAAGATACTGGATTTGCTCACCTAGTTTTTCGAGTCCGCCGTCACCGGCCATAATATAAGCGACGAAAGCTTTGTGCCCCGCTTCTTTTAATTCTTCTAATCTTTTCATGACAGCCCCTCCAATCTTTCGGCGTATGTCGCCATATCCTTGTCGCCGCGGCCGGATACGCAAATGATGAGAATGTCTCCCTGCCCCATTGCCTGCGCTTGCTTTTTCGCTTCCGCTACAGCATGAGCTGATTCCAATGCCGGGATGATGCCTTCCAAACGGGACATTTCGACGACTGAAGCGAGCGCTTCGTCGTCTGTAATCGCTTCGTATGTGACACGTCCGATGTCTGCAAGATGTGCATGCTCCGGTCCAATACCCGGATAATCAAGGCCTGCGGAAATCGAATGCGCTTCCTGCACTTGCCCCGCATCGTCTTGCAGAAGTTTCATCATGGCTCCGTGGAGCACTCCGTCTGAACCTTTTGTCAAAGTCGCAGCGTGGCGGTCGGTATCGACGCCTTCTCCTGCCGCTTCAGCACCGATCAATCGGACCGCTTCATCATTAACAAATGGGTAGAACATGCCGATGGCGTTTGAGCCGCCGCCGATGCATGCGACGATTGCATCCGGCAGACGGCCTTCTTTATCAAGGATCTGGCGTTTCGTCTCCTTGCCGATGACGCTTTGGAAATCCCGTACCATCGTCGGGAACGGGTGGGGCCCAAGTGCCGAACCGATCAAATAATGGGTGTCTTCGACATTGGTCACCCAATAGCGCAACGCTTCGTTCACGGCATCTTTCAGCGTCCCGCTTCCTTTTGATACACTTTCCACACGCGCACCTAAAAGTTTCATACGGAAGACATTCAGCTGCTGGCGCTTGATATCTTCTTCGCCCATGAAAACGACGCAATCTAAATCGAACAAGGCGCAAATCGTAGCCGTCGCAACACCGTGCTGGCCGGCTCCGGTCTCAGCGACAATTTTGCGCTTGCCCATGCGTTGTGCGAGCAAGGCTTGGCCGATGGCATTGTTCACTTTATGCGCTCCAGTATGGTTTAAATCTTCGCGCTTCAAGTAAATTTTCGGTCCGCCCCACGCTTCCGTCATACGGGCAGCAAAGGTCAGCGGCTGTTCACGGCCAACATATTCGCGCAAATAATCATGGTATTCTTTCTGGAACTCAGGGTCGTTCTTCGCTTCTTCATACGCTATTTCGAGCTCTTTGACCGCTTTCATCAAAGTTTCCGGAACAAACTGGCCGCCGTAGCGCCCAAAAAATCCTACCGGGTCTATTGTTTTCTCTTTTGTTCTCTCCATCGAATCACCCTTTGCCTGTAGTATGAATTGCTGGATCTTTGCTTCGTCTTTTCGGCCGTCCGTTTCCACGCCGCTCGAAACGTCGACCATGAACGGATTGGTCTGGCTGATTGCTGCTTGTATATTATCTGCATTCAATCCACCTGCTAAAATCAGGCGGCTATTATCCAAGTTGGTGTTTTCGAGAAGGCTCCAATCAAATACATGCCCGCTCCCGCCGCGGTATTCGGTCCCTGGCGCATCGACCAATACATAGTCCGCAATCGAACTTTCAAGCTTTCGAACATCTTCTTGCGTCCGGATTGAGAATGCCTGGATCACTGGCACATCAATGCGCCTGATCAATTCATCCGGTTCGTCTCCGTGCAATTGCACCATCGTCAGCGGAACCATCTCGACCGCTGTTGCGATTTCTTCGAAGGAAGCATTGACGAACACACCAATCCGCTCCACCGCTTCCGGTGCGAGACGGGACAGTTGCGCCGCACGCTCCACCGATACGCGGCGCCTGCTCGGCGCAAAAACAAAACCGATCGCATCCGCTGGCGATGCCGCTCTCACGTGCTGTTCTTCCATTAATCCGCAAATTTTCACACGCGTCATTGTCCTGCCTCCTGCCCTGTGGCCCGGCGGATCCACGTTTCCGGATCTTCTGAACGCATTAAGGCTTCTCCGACCAAAACGCCTTTTGCACCGAGTTCATAAGCATAATGCGCATCCGCCGCGCTGTTCATGCCGCTTTCGCTGATCAACACCGCGCTGCTGTGAAACGGGAATTTTTTCGCCAGTTCCGCCGTGCGTTCGAGCGACACTTCGAATGTCTTCAAATTGCGGTTATTGACGCCGATCAGCTGTGCACCGAGCGCCACGGCTTTCTCAAGTTCTGCCGCATCGTGCACTTCTACTAAAACTTCCAAGCCCAAATCATCCGCATAGCGGAATAACCGCTCTAGTTCTTCGTCCGTAAGCGCCGCGACAATGAGCAGAATAATCGTTGCACCGGCAGCTTGTGCCCGCTCAAGTTGTATTTCACTGACCATGAAATCTTTGCACAACACCGGAACCGATACTGCACGCGCCACTTTCCGCAAATCTTCGATGGAACCTTTGAAATACTGTTCATCCGTCAAAACGGAAATGGCGGCTGCACCGGCGCTTGCGTATTTCTCCGCCTGCTCCACTACATCCACTTCCATGCGGATGGCGCCTTTTGACGGGGAAGCGCGTTTGATTTCCGAAATGACTCCGCGGCTTTTCCGCAAGGATTCGATGAGTTTCGGCTTTGCCGGATACTGCTCGGTTAGCGGGTAAGCATGTTCATATGTGGTGATTTCCTGTCTTTTCGTTTCCATGATTTTGTCTAGAATGGTCATACGAGCACCCCCGATGCTAAGCGATGCAATTCAAATACGCGCGCCGTTTCCCCGGAGAGAATCGACTCTTTCGCCTGGCGTACGCCTTGTGCAATGCTTTCAGCACGGCCGCTCACATAAAGGCCCGCTCCAGCATTGAGTGCCACCGTGTCCAAGTAGGCGCTCGGTATGCCGCTGACCACTTGTTCAAAGATCTCGGCATTGCGCTTCGAATCTCCTCCGCGAATCGCTTCAATCGGCGCGACATCCAGTCCGACTTCATGCGGATGGACCGTCATGCTGCGTTTTCCGTTTTCGTCAAAGACGATCAACTGATTCGTTCCGACAAGGGACAGTTCATCAAGCCCTCCTGCGCCGTGGACGATCGCTCCTCTTTTTCTGCCGAGCCGCATAAGCGCATCGGCCATCGGCTCCATCATATCAGGGCGGTAAACACCGCTCATTTGAATGGTGATCGGCAACGGATTCGCAAGCGGCCCGACCAGATTAAAGATGGTCGGCGTGCCGATTTCCTTGCGCACTTGCCGCAAGCTCCCGAGTGCCGGGTGAATGGCTGGTGCGAACAAAAAGGCGATGCCGGTTTGTTCGACGAGTGTCGGAAGTTCCGCGACAGACAGCTTTGTCGAAATCCCGAGCTCTT
The DNA here is from genome assembly GCF_018613655.1 of Planococcus sp. ISL-109. Taxonomy (GTDB): domain Bacteria; phylum Bacillota; class Bacilli; order Bacillales_A; family Planococcaceae; genus Planococcus. The sequence goes on along the minus strand of NZ_JAGGPW010000026.1, from coordinate 17,459 downwards.
CGAGTACATCCGAGCTGCCGGTTTTGCTGGACACGCTCCGGTTGCCGTGCTTGGCGACGTTCATGCCGCAGCCCGCCAGGACAAATGCCGTCAATGTGCTGATGTTGAAGCTATCGGATTTATCGCCGCCTGTGCCGCAAACATCCACCAGCTCACCTTTTATTTCGGGAAGCTTCACTGCCTTTTCCCGCATGGCGAGGACCATCCCGACCAGTTCATCGGCCGTCTCGCCTTTTGTATGCAAAGCACTCAAAAACTCTTTCATTTGTTGCGGGTTCATACGTCCTTCGAGCAATTTCAATGCTTGATGTTTCATTGTTTGTTCGTTCATATTCTCTACTCTGCTCATCTCAATCTCTCCTCGTCTCGTTTTAGAATACAAAAATCCCCGCAACCGAAATCTATTCCGGTTGCGGGGACGGTTTTAAACCGCGGTACCACCACGCATTAATGCAATTTTGCACTCACTTAAAAGGCTTACGCCTTTCCCTTTAACGCAGGGGTACGTCCGCCATACTCGCTTCCGCTTTCCGGCTGGCTCTCCTAAGTCCATTCGCACAGCACACCCAATCAGCTCCCACCAGCCGCTGACTCTCTAAATAGATGCCACTGCCTACTCGTCTCATTCCTCGATTTACACTGTTCTGTTCTCATCTCTTCTGGCTCTGCTCTCGAATAGACTTGCCGCTCGTTCAACAAGTTGTTCTTCATACTAAAAGGTTTTGTATATTCTGTCAAGTGTTAAACGATAATTCCCGTTCTTTCTGAAGCCCAAACGAAACTGCTCAGTGCGCTTCGCTTTCTTTAAGCTTAGCCGCACGGTCCCGGAAAAACGGATGGGCATGCCGCTCGCTCGCGCTCAATACCGGCGCCAAACAGCAATCATGAGTCAGTGATAAAGCGTACCACTCCTGCCAGCTTTTGGTCTTGAAAAACGCGGCGACTTCCTTATGCTCCGGCGTTCCCGGCGCATATTCCGCCCAAGCGTGCCAGTCGAAACGCCCCGCCAGCGAACAAAAATTATGCCAAAATTTCTCTTCCAGAGCACCAAGTGTGACATATCTCCCGTCTTTTGTTTCGTAAATCGCATAGCTGATGCGTCCGCCGCCGATTTCCGGAACGCCGTGATCCGATAATCCCCTTGCATGATAGGCATCGTGATTCGGCAAAAATTCCGCCATCACTTCCGCGAGTGCGATATCCAAATAAGCCCCTTCACCGCTCCGGAACTTGCGGATCAAAGCGGCAAGGATTTGTTCACTAGCGAGCAAGCCCCCAGTATAGTCCGCTAACGTATTGGTCGGATGCACCGGTCGGCCGTCTTCACACTTAAGCTGATCGAGTGCACCGGACAGCGCCAAATAATTGAGGTCGTGGCTGCCAAGATGCACCAGTTCCCCCGTTTGGCCATAGCCCGACAATGAACAGTAGATGATATCCTGCTTCAAATGCTTAACGGTTTCATAGTCCAAGCCGAGCTTTTTCATGACACCCGGACGGAAGGTTTCAACCAACACATCGGCAGAACGGATCAAGTCGAGCATCTCCCGCTTTCCGCCTTCAGACTTTAAATCCAAATGAACGATCTGTTTATTGGCGTTATGCGCCTGGTGCACGAGCCCGCCTCCCATTCCGCGCGATGGATCGCCGTTTGGCGGTTCGACTTTGATGACTTCCGCACCAAGCCTCGCGAGCCGCATCCCGGTAAACGGACCTGGCACGTAATAGGTCACATCCAGAACGCGAATACCTGTCAGCGCCCCTTTCACCTACAGGCCCATCCGCTTGGCGATAATGGTTTTCATAATTTCATTCGAGCCGGCATAAATCGCTGCCACCGGGATGTCGCGGTAACGCCTGGCGATTTTGTATTCTTCCATATAACCGTAGCCGCCGTGCAATTGCATGCATTCGCCGGAAATTCTCTTCGCCGTATCCGTCAGCCAGTATTTCGCCATCGACACTTTTGAGACGATATCTTTGCCGGCCATATGTTCTTCGATCAAGGATTCGAGGAATGCTTTGCCGAGTTCGATTTCGGTCGCCATCTCTACCAACTTGAACTGGGTGTTCTGGAAAGCGCTGATCGGCTTGCCGAACGCTTTACGGGATTTCACGTAATCGATCGTCATCTCGAGCATATCTTCTGACGCGATCTGCGCGGCAAGCGCGACGACCAGCCGCTCTTGCTGAAGTTTTTCCATCAAATATGTAAATCCTTTATTTTCTTCCCCGATGAGATTTGCAACCGGCACTTTACAATCTTCGAAATACAATTCTGATGTATCTTGCGCGTGCAGCCCGACTTTGTCGAGCTTGCGCCCTTTCACGAAGCCCGGTGTGCCTTCTTCAACCATCAACAGGGAGATGCCCCGGTGCTTTGGCTCCGCTTTCGTGTCGGTTTTAACGACGACGAGCACATGCGTCGCGTTGATGCCGTTGGTGATGAAGGTTTTTTGGCCGTTGACGATATAATGATCGCCTTGTTTGACCGCCGTGGCGGCGATATTCGCCAGGTCCGATCCCGCTCCTGGTTCGGTCATCGCGATGGCGGTAATCGAGTCTCCGCTGATGAAGCCCGGCAACCAAGCCTGTTTCTGCTGTTCTGTCCCGTATGATTCGACATAAGGAACGGTAATGTCATTATGGAGCCCGACACCGGTCAGACTTGCCCCGACGCGCTCCATTTCTTCTCCGATGATGACGCCGTAGCGGAAATCAAGGCCCAAACCGCCGTATTGCTCTTCTACTTGAGGGCATAAAAAGCCCATATCGCCCATCTTTTTCCAAAACGATTTCGGAATGAGCCGGTCTTTTTCCCATTGATCATAGTTGGGCACCGCTTCTTTCTCTAGAAACTTGCGCAAGGATTTGCGGAACATCATATGCTCTTCTTCTTCAAAACGGTATCTCGCCATTTTCCCCATCCCCCTTTTCTTTCTTTATTTCGGCTGCATGCGGATTGCGCCGTCGAGGCGGATCACTTCCCCATTCAATAACGGATTTTCGACAATGCTTTCCACGAGTTTTGCGTATTCTTCAGGTTTTCCGAGACGCGCCGGAAAAGGCACTGAAGCAGAAAGCGACTCAATCGCCGATTCCGGCAAACCGTCAAACATCGGTGTTTTCATGAGTCCCGGCGCAATCGCCATCACCCGGATGCCGGCGCGTGCGAATTCCCGTGCAATCGGCAAAGTCATCGATACGATACCGCCTTTTGACGCGCTGTAAGCGGCTTGTCCAATTTGCCCTTCAAAAGCTGCGACAGAAGCAGTCGAAATGATGACACCTCTTTCACCGTCTTCATTCGGCTCGTTTTTCTGCATAGCGGCTGCTGCGACCCGCAAGACGTTGAAGCTGCCGATCAAATTGACTTGAATGACTTTTTCGAACCGGTCCAGCGCAAGCGGCTGCCCTTTCGAGACGACTTTTCCAGGCGTGCCGATGCCGGCGCAATTGACGACGAGATTGATGGCCCCAAAATGTTCCACTGCGAGCTCGATATTTTTCTCTACTTGCGCAGCATTTGTGACATCCGTACCGAAATAACTGACTTTCCCACCGCCAAACTCTTCTTCCAATTGCTTGGCGCGCTCCTCGTTCAGGTCAAAAATCGCCGCTTGTCCGCCACTGCTTGCGATATGGCGCACCGTCGCTTCGCCGAGCCCTGATGCGCCACCTGTAACAATTGCTTTTACTTTAGAAAAATCCATCTCATTCTCCCCTTTGCCCAGTTCTATATTTTACGTAAGCCTTTCGATGATGGTCGCATTGGCCATGCCCATGCCTTCGCAAATCGCAAGCAAACCGTAGCGGCTATCCGAACGCTCCAATTCATGCACGAGCGACACCAATAGTTTTGTGCCGGTCGCACCTAACGGATGGCCGAGTGCAATCGCACCGCCGTTAACGTTCAGCTTGCCAGGGTCTCCCCCTATATCTGCGAGCCATGCAAGCGGCACCGGCGCAAACGCTTCGTTCACTTCATAGCGGTCCATGTCTTCGATGGTCAGCCCCGCTTTCTCCAATACTTTTTTCGTTGCGGCAATCGGCCCTGTCAACATCAGTGTCGGGTCAGATCCAACAACGGTACGGGCGAGTATACGCGCTTTCGGCTTCAATCCCAGTTCATCGGCTTTTTCTTTCGACATCAACAGAACTGCGGACGCCCCGTCGCTCATTTGGCTGGCGTTACCCGCAGTGATGACTCCCCCTTCATCAAATGCCGGTTTTAATCCAGCGAGCACTTCTTCTGTCGTTCCGGGTCTTGGTCCTTCGTCTTTTGTGGCGGTTTGCAAGCGGCCTTCTTCATCTGCCGCTTCAACCGGCACGATTTCCTTGTCATAGCGGCCTGCGTCTATTGCGTGCTGTGCACGGTTATGGCTCTGTACGGCATATGTATCTAGCTGTTCACGAGTAAAGCCCCATTTCGCCGCAATCCGCTCTGCCGATAAGCCTTGGTTGATGATCTCGTATTGCTCGGTCAATTTTTTGCTTGGTTTTGCACCTTGCGTATTGGAGAACATCGGAACGCGCGTCATGCTTTCCACTCCACCTGCAATGACGATGTCCATATCGCCCGAGAGGATCGCCTGCGCGCCGAAATGGACCGCTTGCTGGCTCGATCCGCACTGGCGGTCAATCGTCACACCAGGCACATAATCCGGGAATCCGGCAATCAGCGCTGAGGTCCTTGCGATATTCCCGCCTTGTTCACCTGATTGCGACACGCAGCCGAGAATAACATCTTCCACATTTCCTTTATCGACGCCCGCACGCTTGACCAATTCCGCAAGCACGGCGGCCGCCAGTTCATCGGGACGCGTCTCCCGGAATTGCCCTTTTCGCTTGCCGATCGGCGAACGCACAGCTTCTACAATAACTACTTCTCTCATATATAATTCACTCCCTAATTGAAATCGATTCCATTAAACTGAATTGAATGACTATTCACTCATCTAGCTTTATTGTACAAGAACATCCATTAGAATACTACTTGAAAAAGAATGCATGAAAATCATTTGCCACAATATAGCAAAAACCTCCGCAGCATTCGCCGCAGAGGTTTTTTTATTCTTCGATCAATCCTTTATCCACCAAGAACTCCCGCGCTACTTCGTTCGGGATGTCCTGGTCCACATCCACACGCGCGTTCATCGCGAGCATTTCTTCTTCTGTAATCTGGCCAGCCAGATTGTTTAGCAATTCTTCAAGTTCCGGATATTCGTCGAGCGTTTCCATCCGGACGACCGGTACTGCATCGTATTTCGGGAAGAATGACAAATCGTCCTCTGTTGTCTTCAAATCGAACAACTGGATCCGGCTGTCTGTCGTGAAAGCAGGAATGACATCAACATCGCCGCTTTGGACCGCTTCGTACATAATTGCCGGGTCAAAGCTTTCCGTTGCGGAAAACTCGAATGGGTACGTCACCACTAAATCATCAAAACCATCGCCTTGCCGTTCATAGAACGGATGCGGCGCACCAAAACGCATGTTTTCTGATTGCGAGATTTCCGCAAGGTCAGAGTACGTCTTTGCATCATAATCTTTGGTATACGCTAAAGTATAGCCGTTTTCAAAACCGAGCGGCTCGAGCCACGTCGCATTCAACTCTTCTTCATAGCCTGCCCGCACTTCTTCCAACACTTCTTCAGAAGACTGTCCCGGAGTCGACTCGCGCTTCAAGACGTCTTTTAGCCCAGTGCCGGTGTATTCGACGTACAGGTCGATATCTCCGTTTTCAAGTGCCGGCGTCAAAATCGACACTTCTCCTAATCCGTCTTCATAAGAAACGCTATAGTCCGAATTCGATTCAATATATTGCCCGATGATATGCGGCAAAATATACTGCTCTGTCCAAGGTTTCCCTCCGATGACGATCGGCTCCGAATCCCCGCTTCCGCCGCAAGCGGCAAGCAAAGCGGATGTGCCAATCAACATTCCAACTGCTGTTTTTTTCATCAATAATTCCCCCTTAATAATGACTTTGCCCAAAAGCTGTTTGTTTCTAACCCAATGGGTCGGGATTGCGTAACCGCTCCATTTTGGCTTTAGGTTTTCAAGCCTTTTGGCGTTGCGCGTTTTTCAATCGATTTCAAAATGAAATCAAAGCCGATGGCCAGCAATGCGACTGGCAATGCACCGGCAAGCACCAGCGAGTTATTGTACGATTGCAGACCGCGGTAGATGATATCACCTAATCCACCCGCCCCAACAAATGTCGCCAGAGTGGCAATGCCGACCGTTAAGACGGTCGCTGTGCGGATACCCGCCATGATGAACGGCAGCGCCAGCGGCAATTCGATTTGGCGCAGAATCTGCGTTCTAGTCATGCCCATTCCGCGACCGGCTTCGATCGTCGAGCCGTCGACTCCAACGATGCCAGCGTATGTATTGCGCAAAATCGGCAGGAGCGCGTAAATAATGAGTGCGATTAAAGCAGTCGGCGACCCAATGCCAAGAATCGGCACGAGAAAACCGAACAGCGCCAAGCTCGGAATCGTTTGAAAGATAGCAGTCACCCCGATAATAGGCTCAGCAAACCGGCGGTAGCGTGCAATCAAGATACCGGTCGGCAAAGCGATTGCAATGCCGATCGCCACCGCAACAAACGATAAATAAATATGTTCGAGAAATGCGTTTTGGATCATATCTTGGCGGCTGATGAGCGTATCGATAAATTCCATCATACGAGCGCCTCCTTTTCCTCATGAAGCGCTGCTTTTAATAATTCCCGCTCTCCGGCAAAGCCGATCACTTCGCCGTTTGCCACAACTGCAAGACGCGGCTTTCCGCTTTTCTCCAACAATTGATGCGCTTCACTGACGGTCATTTTGGCCTCTACCTGCTCCGCTTCTCCTGCCCACGCAGTGTCCAACAGGAACGAAAACTCTTTCAAGCGGCGATCCCCGAACGAACGTTTTTGGTTGATGCGTTCAGCACCGATAAAGCTGTGGACAAATTCATTCGCCGGCTCGTCGATCAATTGCTGCGGCGTGCCGATTTGTTCAATCTGCCCATCTCGCATCACTACAATAGTATCAGCAATTTTCAAAGCTTCATCCATATCGTGCGTAACAAAAACAATCGTTTTATGGATTTCCTGCTGCAAATGGCGCAGCTCGTCCTGCAATTGTTCGCGACTAATCGGATCAAGCGCCGAAAAAGGCTCGTCCATCAAGACGATGTTCGGATCTCCCGCAAGCGCCCGGACAACGCCTACTCGCTGCTGCTGCCCGCCGCTTAGCTCCAGTGGGTAGCGCTCCATGAAGATGGCCGGGTCCAACCCGACCAGTTGCAGTAATTCTTTGGCGCGCTCTTCTGTCTTGTCTGCCGGCCAATTCAACAACTTTGGAACGAGTGAGACGTTTTCCTTAATGGTCATGTGCGGAAACAGGCCGATCCGCTGAATGACATAGCCGATTGACCGCCTCAGTTTCACTTCATCCATCTCGGTAATCGGCTCGTCGTCTATGTATATGGCTCCTGCCGTCGGATTCTCGAGCTTGTTCACCATCTTCATCAAGGTCGTTTTGCCGCAGCCACTCGGGCCGATGATAGCGGTCAGCTGTCGCGCAGGCAAGATGAGCGAAATATCTTTCAACGCTTCTGTACCATCCGGAAATTGTTTCGTGACCTTGTCAAAGCGGATCATCCGCCTCTCCCCCTTTCAATCGGTCGTTTCCCTATACCCTTTCACACAGGCCTTTACTCCTGCGGCACTGCTTCAAATTTCAAGTGTACAGGGTTGGCGATTTGCTCATAGCCGATTTCCTGGTAAATTTTATTCGACGTTCCATTGCTTAAGTCAGTGTACAATATGGCAAAATCATATTCTTCTAGAAGCTCTTCGGTCACTTCGGCAACCAACGAGCGTGCATAGCCTTTTTTCCGCAGTTCTTTTGGCGTAAATACAAACGATACGGTAATACCATGCTTGGAGGGTCGCGCTTTCTTTACACAGGACACCGTACGGCCTTCATGCTCCCAAAGAAACACTTCTTTCCGGTTGATGAAATCGGCTATTTTTTCTTCGGCTTCAGCTTGCGCCGGACTGCCGTTGCCCGTCTCTTCCCCGAATAACAGATACCAATCGATCAGCAGCGGGGCGTCGAGCCGATTCGCCACACGCCAGCTGCCGGGGCTTTTCGGGAGTTTTTTCCGCACCGCATCGATGCGGTATAAGCCCTGGTCCATCGCGACATTAGCTTGTTCACCGGTATAGCCGCTCCATGCCTGCGCGAATTTCTGCGCCGCTGCTTTATCGCCGATGACGCCCGGGACAACGAGGCCCGCCTCATGGAACTTTTGCGCAACCAGTGCTTCAGCTCCCGCGGATTCACGCAAGACAATCAGTTGCAGCGGATGTGGAGGCGTCATTAAAGCAAGCGCTGCGACGCCTTCCACATCTTCCGCCAGGCCGATTACGAACTTTTCATAGCGCCCTTCTTTAATCTGTGCCAGAACGCCGAGAAATAAACTATAACGATCTTCCTTCTTCGACAGCAACGCCCACGCTGCTTCAGCATACGCACTACTATCTTGATACCATTTCCATTCCATGACTCCACACTCGTTTCCATTAAATTCATTTGATTAATACTTATTAGCTAAATCCTACTCATTTCCTCTTTTCGCTTTTGAGAAAACAAAAACGCAGGCTCATTCGGCCCGCGTTTCGTTAATCCAATTCCATTTGTTTTGTTTCGGTTCCAAGAAAAGCAACTGCCGAAGCACCGATCAAAATCGAGACGCAGAAAATCGCAAATATGATATTGATGCCAAAGCCCGCCGTCAGCATCGAGCCGACTAGGAGCGGCCCTAAAATTCCACCGATACGCCCAAAAGATGCGGCCATTCCTGTGCCGGTCGCCCGGATGACGGTCGGGTATTGCTCGGGTGAGTATGCGTAAAGCGCTCCCCACGCACCGAGGTTGAAGAACGACAACAATGCGCCTGAGACGAGAAGCCCCGTCACAGTTTCCACATTGCCAAACGCTAAAGCAGACCCGGCAGTTCCGATCAAATACGTCACCAGAACGAACTTCCTGCCGGCGCGCTCGATCAGCCAAGCCGCCGAGAAATACCCTGGCAGCTGCGCCAGCGTCATAATCAATACATATTGGAAACTTTGAATCAACGGAAATCCTTTCATCACCATGACGCTCGGCAACCATAGGAACATTCCGTAATAGGAAAAGACGACGGTAAACCAGACAATCCACAGCATCATCGTCGGACGCCGATACGTTTTCGACCAAACTTCACGGACATTCGTGGAAACTGAACGCAACACGTTCTTTTTCGCAGTAAATTGTGGTGAATCCGGCAAATTGAGGCGCAGGTAAAGTGCGTAAAACGCCGGCAATGCCGTCAGCAACAGCGCGACCCGCCAACCGTACGTAGGAATGACGAAGTACGAAATGATCGCAGCCACCAACCAACCGGCTGCCCAAAAACTTTCCAGCAAAACTACGATGCGGCCACGGTCTTTTGCCGGGACGCTCTCAGACACTAACGTCGCTGCGACCGGCAGCTCCCCGCCAAGCCCCATGCCGACAAAGAAACGCAGGATCAAGAAAGCTGCTAGCGTGGTGGTAAAGGCGGAAATGCCGCTTGCCACCGAAAAGAGCAATAAAGTAATGATGAAGATCTTCTTGCGGCCGACACGGTCTGCGTAAACCCCGAAGACGAAAGCTCCGACAGCCATCCCGATGGAGTTGACGGCACCGATCCAGCCCATTTCCTGGGAAGTGAGGCCCCAGTCTTGATGGAGTGCGGCGATGACGAAAGCCAAAATCCCGACATCCATGGCATCGAAAAGCCAGCCGAGTCCAGCTACCCCCAATAGTTTGCGTTGTGAAATTGTTTTTGTCGTTTTCTCATTTGTGATGGTCATGTACTTTCCCCTTGTCTTGACACTTGTCACAGATTATTTACAGCTTCACTATACGCCTCTAGGCATGTCGTGACAAGCATCGCCGCTTGCTGCGCTTGCAGAAGCATTTCAACAGAAGCCGCAAACATCGCCGTTTCACTGTCGCGAAGCTCCACTGATTCGGCCATGACCAATTGCACAGCAAAAGGCAATGCCCATTTCTTGTACCAGCGGAACAGTTTTGACCCTTCCAGTTCGCGCATCATTTCCGCGACAGACTTCAGTGCAGCCCCGTCCGCTTTAGCGATCGCCAAAAAGCCGACAACCGGATAATGCGCTGAGCGGACCTTTATGTTTTCCGCCTTTAAAAATCACGGATTGCCACGACGCGCCCAGCCCCCTCCGGCTGAAACGAAGGCGAATCAAACGCCATCGCCTGGCTGAGCCATTGCAGATGATTTCCTGGCGAGAACCCTTGCGGCCGCAGTTCGGTATAGTAACGGTTCATCGTCTAAGCCCGTTCTTTCAGGTTTCCTTCGCGCCTTCCAAGCAGCACCACATACGGAATGTCTTCACTTGAAGTTAAAAACGGCTGCTGGGCTTTCATCGCATCATACAATCCCCTTGCCCTCTTTGCTTCTTCCGGCGCTTCCATCACCAAACCGCCAAGATACGTATACGCACTCTTCCAAAACTTCTCTTGCACCAGCGCCTGCTGATTGGCGTTCAAGCGCACCAAGCCTTGCGCCACCGGTTCATCCTCTAACACCAGATAAGCGACAACAATGTGATGAAGATGTGCACGAAGCGGCGAAGCGAATCCTTCTGTACTTTTGATCAATTGGGAAGCTTTATTATGGATGTCCGCATCGAATGCGCGACCGCGGCTCAGGTAAATCATCGTGACAGCGAGCGCGACTTGCTTAGCCCAGCGTTTTAGACACTTGCTCAAACGTTTCTTCGATCTTTTTTATTTCCATAGAAAACGCCTCCTTGACCGTTTGTACGGTCAAGGAGGCGCAAAGTTTCAAGTTATGCAAGAAGAACTAAGCTAAGAGCCATTACGAGCATCCCGGCAATTAATCCGTAAATCGACAGATGCGCTTCATCGTAGCGCTTCGCTGCCGGCAGCAATTCATCCAGTGAGATGAATACCATGATGCCCGCCACCCCGGCAAAGACGATGCCAAATAAAGTGTCGCTGAGAAACGGCATCAAGAATAGCCACGCGACAATCGCGCCGAACGGTTCGGCTAAGCCGGAAAGAAAACTGTACTTAAAAGCTTTTTTCTTGCTGCCGGTTGCGTAATAAATCGGCACAGAAACCGCGATGCCTTCCGGAATATTGTGGATTGCTACAGCAATCGCAATCGCGATGCCGAGCGCCGGATCTTGCATTGCGGACATGAACGTCGCAATGCCTTCCGGAAAGTTATGGATGGCAATTGCCAAGGCCGTGAAGATCCCCATTTTCCGGAGCCGTGCATATTCGTCGTTCGTCGGGCCGTCATCCATATCTTCAACCGTTTTCACTTCATGCGGATTTCCCAGTTGAGGCAATATACGATCCAACACTGCCATGAAAATCATGCCGCCGAAAAAGCCTAGAAGCGTCAGCCAATAGCCGTTGGTTTCCCCGTGGGCAGCCGTCAAAGCATCTTTTGATTTAAAGAAAATTTCGATCATTGATACGTAAATCATTACACCTGCTGAGAAACCGAGTGACACAGACAGGAATTTCGTATTGGTACGTGAAGCAAAAAAGGCTATAAAACTGCCGATCCCTGTTGCAAGTCCAGCGAAAACAGTTAAGCCCAGCGCGAATAACACCGTACTGTCCATAAAGCCAACTTCCTTCCGTTTCTAATGAATAAGGTTATTCTACGCCAAAAGTTTCCTTCGTGCAACTTTTTTTAACACGGAAAGTTTTCCCATTATTCATGCAGCTTATGAACGGATCAATCGCCCGATTTTTTCCCAATCCGAATCCCGATATTCACGGACAACAGGATTGTAGAATACACTCGCCGGATGGAAGGTCGGAAAAATATGATAGCTCTCTGTTGTTTTTTCGAATGAAGCGTTTTCCTCGTCCCAATAGAAAATCGGCGTCTCGATTAAAGTTCCGTGCAATTGCGTAATTTTCGCTTTTGGGCCGACAAGCCGCTGCAAGCCGATATTTCCGAGCGTCACAATCAAAGGCGGCTTCGTCGCACGGATTTCTTCATCCAATATCGGCGCATGGGCAATGATTTCTTTCTTATTCGGTGTGCGGTTGTATTTCCGCTCCACTACTTCACCGTTCCGCTTACGTTTTTCTCCCCATTTATACGGGCGGCTTCTGACCGCACTCGTAATATAGACGTCTTCTCTCGACAAACCGATGTCTGCAAGCGACGCCATCAATTCTTTTCCGGCGCGGCCCGTGAACGGGATGCCCGTCTCCACTTCGTTCTCGCCCGGCGCTTCCCCGACCAGCATCAAAGCGGGCTTTTCCGGACCACTTCCCCAAACAAAGCCTTCGACTGCATATTCCGCTATGCGTTGTTTTCCCCATTCGGCCAAATCTTCTGGAATTCGATACATCGTCATCACCTTTTCTTTTTTTATTGCGAAATAACCCCTTATTCGCCGTTATTAGTAGCTTTTTCGTTGTTTCCATGTCAGATAATCTAACATCAATTAAAAATAATGCTTGCATTGTCAGAAAATATTGATTAATATGTTAACAAACCTAACATAAAAGATTCATGTTAGAAAACCTAACACGAGGAGGAAGAAGCATGAAAAAGATTGAGACTATTATCCGCCCTTCGGTTTTTGCAGATGTTCGGCAAGCCTTAGCTCTAGAAGGAATCGACGGCTTGACCGTAACGGAAATCGCCGGAATCGGCAAGCAGGAAGGGCGCATTGGCTTGTTCCGTGGAAATACTTACCGCATGGAATTCTCTCCAAAACTAAAATTGGAGATGGTCGTCGAGGATGACAAAGTCGAAGACATCATCCAAGCGCTGCTCGATTACGCCTCCACCGGGAAAGTCGGAGATGGAAAGATTTTCATCTTGCCTGTGGAAGAAGCCATACGCATCAGAACAAAAGAACGCGGCGCTGTCGCGATTGGATAAGGGGAGATTATTATGGAAGCTGTACAAAGTTCAGTCGATATGCTGTGGGTCATGCTCGGAGCAATGCTTGTATTCTTCATGCACGCCGGATTCGCTATGGTGGAAACCGGATTTACCCGCTCTAAAAATACCCTCAATATTTTAATGAAAAACATGATCACCATTTCACTTGGATCGATTCTTTACTTCATTGTCGGATACGCCATTATGTTCGGTCCATCTTCATTTGGGTTAATCGGAACAGAAGGATTCGCGTTGTCAGGTGTAACAGACATCGGGTTCTTCGTCTTCCAGGCAGTTTTCGCCGCCACATGCGCGACGATCATCTCAGGTGCCGTTGCCGAACGCATGCATTTGACCGCTTATATTTTGCTGACTGTAGCCATGACAGCCATCATCTATCCGATTGTCGGACACTGGGTATGGGGTGGCGGTTGGTTGTCTCAAATCGGCTTTATCGACTTTGCCGGATCTACCGTCGTCCACTTGACAGGAGCTGTCGCAGCTTTTGTCGCAGCATGGAAAATCGGACCGCGCCTCGGGAAATACTCCGGGAAAACCGTCAACTCGATTCCCGGCCATAGCTTGCCACTCGGCGCTCTCGGCGTCTTCATCCTGTGGCTCGGCTGGTTCGGCTTTAACGGAGGCAGTACGCTCGCAGCAGATCCTGCGCTTGTCCCGCCAGTCATCGCCAACACCTTGCTTGCCGCATCTGCCGGCGTTTTGGCGACGGCGCTCTACACCCGCTTCCGCTACGGCCGGATTGATGGCACGCTTACAATGAACGGCGCGCTTGCAGGTCTCGTCGGAATCACCGCCGGAGCTGCCAACGTATCATTCCTCGGCGCGATCGTCATCGGACTGCTAGCTGGGATCATCATGACTGAAGCTGTTCATATATTAGATACGAAAATTCGTGTGGACGATCCGGTAGGGGCTGTATCCGTCCACGGTATTGCTGGGATTTGGGGAACTCTTGCAATCGGTTTCTTCGATGTCAACAACGGGCTTCTTTATGGAGGCGGTGCTGAAATTCTCGGAATCCAAGCAGTCGGCATACTGGCCGTCGTCGCCTGGGCATCCGTCACTACAGGAGCTGTGCTCTTTCTCATCAATGTCGTGACGCCGCTGCGTGTGACAGCTGAAGAGGAAGAAATCGGATTAGACTTTTCGGAACACGGTTCCCAAGCTTATTCGATGCAAGACGTGTTGCGCGGTTCATCCGGCCGAACAGACAATTTTGCCGACCGGCTGAATCAGTTGGGAGACGAACGTCCCGTATCCGGGAAAGTATAATAGAGAGAAAAAACATAGGGGTCATAATAAAAATAGAAACCGAACAGAGAAGCGTCCTTCTCCGTTCGGTTTTTTCATTTTTTATAATTCCCGTACGCTCGCCTCTTCGCTCTGCACTTGCCTGCGCTTGCGGAACTGCCGCTCCCGCATCTCATACCAAATGGCAACTAGCACAAACCATGTATAGCCGAGGAACATGCCCGCCAACACGTCTGAGAGATAATGCTCGCCCCCCGCAACGCGGGACAAAGCCACCACAACCGACAGGGCAATGGCAGTTCCCCAAATCAATAGCCGTGTCGATTTATTCGCTGCTCTTCCCCCGAGAAAATAAGCGAGTGTGAATAAATACAATAACCCGACCATTGCATGGTTGGATGGAAAGCTATAAGACGCGAGTTCTTGAGGAAAATCCGGCCTTGGCCGCTCAAACCATTCTTTCAGCAAATGATTCAGCGCGTTCCCTGCACCGACTGTGAGAAAGACGAATAGCATTCCTCTGTAATCTTTCCGGAAAATCCAAAGAAATAGCAGAAGCGAAAAGCTGACAGTGAAGATCACCCATTGGTCTCCGATAAAGGACATCGCATCGAGCCAACCGATCCCACCTATTAGGGAGGCTGCCCGCTCGTCCAGCTCCCGCACCGGTTCTTGCTGATAATAGAACAAAATACCGAAAAATCCGAGCAGCGTAGCCATTGCCAGCGGATAAAAAATACGTTTCATTCCCTACACCTTCTTCCTTAGCGCTACCTGATCATAGGGCTTGTTGGAAAGTCTTACTATACCAATACCCTTTAGGAAACAAAAAAACCTGCATAGAAGTAAACTTCCACACAGGTTCCATATTTCCTTGTTTGGATCACAATCAGCCTTTACGAATTAAAACACACGCAAATCCGGCAATCATTCATTTGCTGAATCGGAATGTCCATATCGTAGATTTCTTTTAAAGCGGCCGATTGGATGATTTCTTCTGTCGGGCCATCTTTGACGACACGGCCGTTTTTCAATGCGACAATCCGGTCCGAATAAACGGAGGCGAAATTGATGTCATGCAATACGATGACGACCGTCTTACCGCGTTCGTCCACGAGGCGGCGCAAGATTTTCATAATCTGCACCGAATGTTTCATATCCAAGTTGTTCAGCGGTTCATCGAGCAAAACATAATCCGTGTCCTGTGCGATGACCATCGCGATAAAGGCGCGTTGGCGCTGGCCGCCCGACAACTCGTCCAAATAAGAATCTTCCATATCTCCAAGGTATCGCCTGGTCGACCATTTGTTCATCTTCTGCATTCAAACGGCCTCTCGAATATGGGAAGCGCCCAAACGATACCAGTTCACGAATCGTCAAGCGCACATTCATGAAATTCGACTGCTTTAAAATGGACACACGCTTCGAAAAGTCCTTTGACTTCATTTGCTTCTTGTTGGTATTATCAATCAGCACTTCTCCGGTATCTGCATCCAACAAACGGCTGACCATCGACAATAGCGTCGATTTCCCCGCGCCGTTCGGTCC
The DNA here is from genome assembly GCF_018613655.1 of Planococcus sp. ISL-109. Lineage (GTDB taxonomy): Bacteria > Bacillota > Bacilli > Bacillales_A > Planococcaceae > Planococcus. The sequence continues at coordinate 1,631 of NZ_JAGGPW010000026.1, read as the reverse complement.
AATAAACGACGTAATTTGCCCTTGCCGAATATCGACCGATACATTTTCCACAACTTGTTACTTGCCATACAATTTTGTCAGTTCCCGAACTTGGATCATTTAGACCGACTCTCCCTTAATAGCAGATAGATGAAATAAATACCACCGATGAAATTGATGATGACGCTGAGCGTCGTATTGAACGCGAAGACGCGCTCTACGACCCATTGGCCGCCGACCAGCGCCAAAATGCTGATGACGCTCGCTCCCGTGATCAACACGGAATGCTTATATGATTTAAAGAACTGGTAAGACAAATTCGCCACGATTAAGCCGAAAAACGTGATCGGCCCGACGAGTGCTGTCGCGATGGCGATCAACACCGCCGCGAGCACGAGCATTTTCTTGACGATTGCATCGTACTCGACACCCAAATTGACCGCCGTATCCCGACCGAGCGACAACACATCGAGCGAGGCATTATGGCGCCAAGCCAAACCGAAGCATCGACACGAGAATGCCGAGCCGCGTCGCATCAAGTGTACCGGCAGTGGTCGGAGAGGCGAATTTATTGCGACTCAATTGCTGCATGATGAGCCCAGCCATGCTCATGCCAGCCCCGCCAATAAAATCGCGATGAGTCGCGGAAAGCGGCTGACAAGGAAAATCTGTGTTTCTTCTGAAGTGAAATCCAAAAGATCTGCCGGACTGATGCTGCTGACCCCAACAAACAGGGAAACTAAAGACAGGACGATCAATATTGGTATTAAAATACGTTTTTTCATGAATGATGCTCCCTATCCGCTGTTCCATATAATTAAGAATGATAATTATTATCAGTTATTAACTGATTTTTAGTATAGCAGTATAAAAAATAGCGTTAAGGGTTAATTGAGAATCACTTTCAACAGACTTTTTTCCCCACAATGTTCACCGTTTATTCGGATTCGTGGAGCTTTTTCTATTCACCCCACCTAGATGTGGGGGTTATGAGATTTTGAGTGGAAGGTTGAAAAGTGCGAGCGGTTTGTTTTAAGAATCATCTAGATATCCGCCGCCCCGCTTTGGGTTGGCCTCCTGCAGTGAGCCCGGAAAACCACCTGTCTCAGTGCTTCGGCTCACCCGTGAGCGCAAGGCGGCTTTTCATTCCCACTGACTCTAGCCTGTAAAAATTGCGTTACTCCTATAGATTTCATCCACTGGTGGGGAAATCGCTTCCTTAGTGGAGCGTAGTGAACAGAAAACTGATTTAACCTGCACAGTGAATGACCAGAATAACTTTTGCGACACCTTTTCTTGGAAATCTTATTAAGTGTCGATTTTATTAACAGTGAGATCTTTGCTATTGGTTGCTAATTTAAAAGTTGAAGAAAATACCAACCAATATAAACATAGAGATGGAGCGCAGGTCGGCGACGCCTGAGGGAGCAGCGAAGCGACGGGTTTGAGAGCCCCAGCAGGAGCGCGCGGTTTTTGCGCGACGAGGAGGCTCGATTCCCGCCCATACCTGTCAACTTAAGAAATTCCCGCGGATTTTTCGCGGGAATTTCGAAGTGGTTTAGGTTTGGTTTTGTGTGGAACTGGCAATAGAAATAATTAAGAACGCCAAATAAACCTCCGGGCGGGAGGCTGATTTTTTGGGTTCTTCTACT
>NZ_JAGGPW010000025.1 GCF_018613655.1 Planococcus sp. ISL-109 | reverse complement strand
CCCACCCGTTCCCATCCCGAACACGGAAGTTAAGCTCTTTTGCGCCGATGGTAGTTGGGGGTCTCCCCCTGTGAGAGTAGGACGTCGCTGGGCACATGAAGAAAGTCGTTACCGTCATCGGTAGCGGCTTTTTTGTTGTGCCCGGCATGGGCGTAATCTATAGGGTGCAAGTCCCGAACTAGTGAAGGCAGAAGTAACAGTTAGCCAAGCGCAAGGGTGTCCACGGCGACGTGGAATCTGAAGGAAGCGGGCGGCAAACCTCCGGTCTGAGGAACACGAACTTCATAGAAGGCTATGTGCGATTGGGTGAGTCTGCCAAACAAGGCAAAGCCCTTTCTGCCGAAGGTCGCACGCAGTAAATGAAGCAGATAGGTGGAGGGAAAGATTGCGTTCTTACCCGGGGAGATCTGATTGGCATGCCAAGTACCCTTGGTAACCTACCTAGTGATAGGTAGCTGAACCATCAGAAGTCAGCAGAAGCCATAGTACCACCTCGTCTCGAGGCGGGTGGGAAGGGCCGAACAATTAAGAGAGAACAACATCTTGACAGGCAGTTTCTGCAGTGAACACAGACAACCCGTGAGGGCTTACTTGAATGGAGGACGTGGTGAATTCCACAGGGGACATCAAGAGGGTGGAGTAGAACTGGAGAAAGAAGAACCGTTGTTCACGGAAAGAGGCATAACAGATGTTAATGGAACAGATTCTATCACGGGAAAATTTGCTTTCCGCCCTCAAGCGGGTGGAACAAAATAAAGGGAGCCACGGTGTTGACGGAATGCCCGTACAAAACCTGCGAACGCATTTCCTTGAACACTGGGAAACCATGAAAGTGGAACTTCTGTCGGGAACTTATCAGCCGCAGCCGGTCCGCAGGGTCACAATCCCGAAACCTGACGGCGGTGTGCGTCTTTTAGGCATCCCTACCGTGATTGATCGTTTCATTCAACAAGCGATTGCCCAAGTGTTGTCTTCGATTTATGACCCCACTTTTTCCGACCACAGTTACGGGTTCCGCCCAAAGCGGAGCGCCCATGATGCGGTCAAGAAAGCGAAAGGGTTTATAGGAAAAGGCAATCGCTGGGTGGTCGACATCGACTTGGAGAAATTCTTCGACCGGGTGAACCATGACAAGCTCATGGGGCAACTCACCAAGCGAATCGAGGACAAGCGTCTGCTTCAGCTCATCCGTAAGTATCTGAAAACCGGCATCATGATAAATGGAGTCCTGATGAACAGTGAGGAAGGCACTCCGCAAGGAGGTCCCTTAAGTCCGCTGCTCTCAAATATTGTCCTGGATGAATTGGACAAAGAACTCGAGAAAAGAGGGCACCAGTTTGTCCGCTACGCCGATGACTGCAATATTTATGTGAAAACACCAAAAGCAGGAAATCGGGTCATGAAGTCGGTGACTTCCTATCTTGAAGGTAAGCTGAAAGTGAACCTGAATAAATCTGCCGTTGACCGACCGTGGACACGAAAGTTCTTCGGGTTCAGCTTTACGAGTCACAAAGAGCCGAAGGTGCGGATTGCCAAAGTGAGCATAAACTGGATGAAAGACAAAATCCGGGACATCACCTCCCGAAGCAAACCGTATTCGATGGAATAGCGAATCTAGAAGCTGAACCAATACCTGACGGGCTGGTGCGGCTATTTTGCATTGGCAGATACGCCTAGTGTATTGAAGAACCTCGAATCGTGGATTCGAAGAAGGCTTCGCATGTGCATGTGGAAGAAGCCAAGTACAAAAGTGAGGAAACTCATTGGATTGGACATCCCGAAAGAGAAGGCTTACGAATGGGGCAACTCACGCAAAAGTTACTGGCGGATTTCAAAAAGTCCCATATTGCATAGAGTCCTCGGAAACTCCTACTGGAGTTCCCAAGGGCTCAAAAGTCTGGTAGCACGTTATGAAACTTTGCGTTATTCATCTTAATTGAACCGCCGTACACCGAACGGTACGTACGGTGGTGTGAGAGGTCGGGAGTTAATCACTCCCTCCTACTCGATTATGGGGAATTTCGTATTTCTTGTGAAATTTGTCTTTCAGCGCTAAGCTTAAATGAAAAGAAAGGCGGAAGGTAAATGAGCAAATTATATAGCTATGAAGTTAAGCGGGCGGACGCAAGTATGGAATCACTGGAAACATATAAAGGAAAACCGCTGGTCATCGTCAATACAGCGAGTAAATGCGGCTTTACTCCGCAATTCGAAAGCTTGCAGCAATTATATGAGAAATACAAAAACCAAGGCTTGGAAGTTCTCGGTTTCCCGAGCGGGCAATTTAATGATCAGGAATTTCATTCACAAGAAGAAACGATGGATTTTTGCCAGATGAATTATGGCGTCAGCTTTCCTATGTTTGCGAAAGTAGATGTAAAAGGGGAGAATGCAGATCCGCTTTTTAAATATTTGAGTTCTTCAAAGAAAGGTTTGTTGACGGAAGGTATCAAATGGAATTTTACGAAGTTTCTTATTGATCGGGAAGGCAACATCGTCAAGCGTTATGCGCCGCAGACGTCGCCGCAGAAAATGGAAGAAGACATACAGAAAGTTTTGTGAGTCATTAGTCGGAATAGTTTTACTTTTTACAGTTTCTTGACACCCCCCGGTACCGCTGATAACCTTACAATAATATTCAAAAGGAAGCAGGAGGCGTGTCAATTATGTGGGAATCGAAATTTCTTAAAGAAGGACTGACCTTCGATGATGTCTTGTTAGTGCCAGCTCATTCGGAAGTGTTGCCAAAAGATATTGATCTATCAGTTGAGCTGACACCGAAAATCAAGCTGAACATTCCAATCATCAGTGCTGGCATGGACACTGTTACAGAAGCGAAAATGGCTATTGCCATGGCGCGCCAAGGCGGCCTTGGCATCATCCATAAAAACATGAGCATCGAAGAGCAAGCGGAACAAGTAGTGACTGTTAAGCGTTCTGAAAATGGCGTTATTACGGATCCTTTCTATTTGACTCCGCAGCATCAAGTGTTCGATGCTGAGCATTTGATGGGCAAGTACCGGATTTCCGGTGTACCTATTGTCCAAAGTGAAGATGATCTTACTTTGGTCGGTATTATTACGAACCGCGACCTCCGCTTTATCCAGGATTATTCTTTGGAAATTAAAGACGTGATGACGAAAGAGAAATTGGTGACGGCTGCTGTCGGGACGACTTTGGAAGATGCTGAAAAGATTCTTCAGCAATACAAAATAGAAAAATTGCCGATTGTGGATCAGGCTGGCATGTTAAAGGGCTTGATTACAATCAAAGATATCGAAAAAGTGATTGAATTTCCTATTGCGGCAAAAGATGCACAAGGGCGTCTGCTTGCTGGGGCTGCTGTTGGAGTCACTTCCGATACGATGAGGCGTGTTGAGCAATTGGTCAAAGCTCATGTTGATGTCATTGTCATCGATACGGCTCATGGTCATTCAGCAGGTGTTCTGACTATGGTCAGCCAAATCCGCGCTGCGTATCCTGATTTGACGATCGTTGCGGGGAATGTTGCCACTGCCAGCGGAACGAAAGCGCTGATTGAAGCCGGTGTGGATGTCGTTAAAGTCGGTATTGGACCCGGCTCTATTTGCACAACACGCGTCGTAGCAGGTGTCGGCGTTCCGCAAATCACAGCAGTTTATGATTGCGCTACAGAAGCACACAAGCACGGCAAAGCGATTATTGCTGATGGCGGCATCAAGTTCTCAGGCGACATCATTAAAGCACTCGCTGCAGGCGGACATGTCGTCATGCTCGGCAGCTTGCTGGCTGGAACGACGGAAAGCCCGGGGGAAACAGAAATCTTCCAGGGTCGCCGCTTCAAAACATATCGTGGAATGGGCTCGATTGCTTCCATGGAAAAAGGTTCGAAAGACCGTTATTTCCAAGACGAAGCGAAAAAATTGGTGCCGGAAGGAATCGAAGGGCGTTTGCCGTATAAAGGGCCGCTTACCGATACGATCCACCAATTGCTCGGCGGCGTTCGTGCCGGAATGGGCTATTGCGGAACAAAGGATTTGCAGGTGCTGCGCGAAGAAGCTCAGTTTATCCGCATGACAGGGGCAGGGCTGATCGAAAGCCATCCGCATGATGTACAAATTACAAAAGAATCACCCAACTACTCGCTATAATGAGAAGCACCTTCCCAGGATTTTCTTGGGAAGGTGTTTTTCGTTTTTTCTTTTTGATTCTAAAGAATGTGATAAAATAGCAAAAGGAATGAAATAATGGAGGATAAGCGAGTGAGAAGATTTATGAAATGGATTCAATTATTGACAATAGTCGTTATTGTGGCGGCGCTCTTGGTTCCGCAGCAAGTGCAAGCGGAAGAAACCATGCCGGTATTGGCGGATGCAGCGATTGTGGTAGATGCCGATACTAGTCAGATTTTGTATGGGCAAAATGATGAAGAAGTACTCGGCATAGCTTCTATGAGTAAAATGATGAGTGAATACCTCATGTTTGAAGCGATTGAAAAAGGACAGATTAGCTGGGACGATGAATACGAAGTGACGGATTACACTTACCGGATTTCGCAGGATTTGCGCCTGAGCAACGTCCCGCTTCGCCCGAATGGTTCTTATACAATCAAAGAATTGTATGAAGCGATGGCGATTTATTCGGCGAATGCCGCGACGATCGGCATTGCGGAGATGATTGCTGGAACCGAAACAGATTTTGTCCAGATGATGAATGATAAGGCAAAAGAAATGGGCATTATGGATGCGCAGTTCGTCAATTCGACAGGGCTTAATAATACCTTCTTGCTCGGCATGCATCCGGAAGGGACAGCAGAAGATGACGAAAGCACCATGTCTGCCCGTTCGGTGGCGATTTTATCGAAAGCACTGATCGATGACTATCCAGAAATTTTGGAGACGGCGAAAATTCCAGAGTTAATGTTCCGAGAAGGGACGTCCGATCAGATCCGCATGGTCAACTGGAATACGATGCTTCCAGGCATGGATTATGAATACGCAGGCGTTGATGGATTGAAAACAGGAACGACGGATTTGGCGGGCCATGCGTTTGCAGGCACGGCAGAACGCGATGGCAGGCGGTTGATTGCTGTTGTCCTGAAGGCGGTCGATGCGGAAGGAAATGGCTCGTATAAAGCACGTTTTGATGCGACACGTTCACTGTTGGATTACGGTTTTGATGAATTCGAGGAAGTCGAGATCATGAAAGCGGATCAGCAATTCATGGGCCAGGAAACGCTGCCAGTTTCAAAAGGCGAACAGGAACAAGTCGCGATTGCAATCAAAGAGCCGATCCAGTTGATGGTCAAAGCGACTGAACAAGGAGCATACAGGACTGAGTTAGAGCTGTCGGAACAAGCGCCGATTGAAGCGGCTGTAGAGGAAGGCCAACTTCTAGGTAAAGTGAGGATTTTGGATCCTGAAGGCAAGGAAGTTATGTATTTGAACGGCGTGGAACCGGCGGCGGATGTCGTCGCGGCGGAAGCTGTCGCCCGCGCCAATTGGTTTACCCTTTCCATGAAAGGCGCAGTGGATTTTATTAAAAGCTTGTTTTAAATAAAACCAGCTCATTCCTTCGCGGATGAGCTGGTTTTATTCTGTATGTGCCAGCATTGCATGAGCTGGTCGATGCCTTGCTGGATTTCGGCTTCATTCAAGCCGCCGAAGCCGAGCACGATTTTCGGCAATGTAGATTTCTGTTTCAACAGATCGTAGTTTTGCATTGCAAATACGCGGATGCCTGCATCATTTGCCTGGTCGACTAAAGTTTGTTCGGAACGATCGGTATTCACGGTCAAAACGATGTGCATGCCCGCTTGTTCACCGGATACCGTGACTGCCGGATGAAATGGGGCGAGTGCTTGTGTCAGGCATTCGAGTTTTTTCCGGTACAGTTTGCGCATGCGGTTCAGGTGGCGCGAGAAATGGCCTTTTTGCATGAACATCGCGACAATTTGCTGATCGATGCGCGGGACGGTGGACGTGTAATGCAAAAAAGTCTTGCGGTAGGCGTTCAACAGCCGCGGTGGCAATACGAGATAGGCGATGCGCAAAGACGGCATGAGCGATTTTGAGAAGGTACTGATGTAGATGACCCGCCCACCGACGTCCATGCTTTGAAGCGCAGGAATCGGCTGGCTCGTGTAGCGGAATTCGCTGTCGTAATCGTCTTCGATGATGTAACGCTCAGACTTGGCAGCAGCCCAATTGAGCAATTGAGCGCGGCGTGTTGCACTTAAAATAGAGCCTGTCGGGAACTGGTGGGAAGGTGTGACATAGGCGATATCGACACCGGTTCTGTCGAGTTCCTGTACGTCGATGCCTTCCCCGTCAACGGCTATCGGGAAAGCGCGCCTGTCGTCGTGTTCGAAAATACTGTGGGTTAAAGCGTAGCCCGGGTTTTCAAAGCCGAAACTCAAGTTTTTATCGAATAGCCGAATCAACAAAGGCATCAATTGCTCGGTTCCGGAGCCGACGATGATTTGTTCGGCTTCGCACACCACGCCTCGGGATTGATACAAATAACGGGCGATTTCAGCGCGCAGCGATTCATCTCCTTGCGGATGCCCCGCCAGCAGCAATTCATGGTTTTCTTCATCGATTACTTCGCGGGCCGTTTTACGCCATGTGGGAAATGGGAACGACCGTGTATCGATGCGGGCCGGATTGAAATCATACAGATAGCTCGGTTTCGGCATATCGCGGATTGCCGTTTCTTCCTGCGGCACATCCAAATAAGCGAGTTCTTCCACCGGCATTGTGTAAAAACCTTTGCGCGGTCGCGGTTCGATAAAGCCTTCCGCGACCAATTGAGCATAGGCTAGTTCCACGGTCGTCTGGCTAATTTGCAAATAATCCGCCAGTTTGCGCTTACTCGGAAGCTTCGTACCAACCACGATTTTGCCGCCTGTAATTGCTATGCGGATTTCGCGGTAAAGTTGCTTGTAAAGCGGGGTTGTGGAATGTTTTTGCAATTGAAACATGAGCATGTCCATCGTCGGCCCTCCATCTGACCTTTTAAAATATTTCAAACTGAGTCTTTTTATATGGTCACAGTTTATTATACTGGAAACAACCAAGAAAAGGGAGGAATTTTCAGATGAGTGAAAAAGGGACAGACCGAGTTAAACGAGGCATGGCAGAAATGCAAAAAGGCGGCGTCATTATGGACGTGGTCAATGCAGAACAGGCGAAAATTGCAGAAGCGGCAGGTGCGACGGCAGTGATGGCGCTCGAGCGCGTTCCGTCCGATATCCGTAAAGAAGGCGGGGTTGCACGCATGGCGGACCCGCGCATCACTGAAGAAGTGATGAATGCGGTGTCGATTCCGGTTATGGCGAAAGCGCGCATCGGCCATATTACAGAAGCACGCATTTTAGAAGCCATGGGCGTCGACTATATCGATGAAAGCGAAGTGCTGACACCGGCGGACGAGGAATTTCACTTGCTGAAAAACGATTACACCGTGCCGTTCGTCTGCGGCTGCCGAAATATTGGAGAAGCGGCAAGACGGATCGGGGAAGGGGCGTCGATGCTGCGGACAAAAGGCGAACCCGGTACCGGAAATATCGTTGAAGCGGTGCGCCATTTACGCCAAGTAAACTCGGAAGTGCGCAATATTGTGGCGATGGGCGAAGATGAGCTGATGACAGCAGCGAGAGATCTCGGCGCATCGTATGAATTTTTAAAGGAAGTGAAGAATCTTGGCCGTTTGCCGGTCGTCAACTTTGCAGCAGGGGGCATCGCGACACCGGCTGATGCGGCACTCATGATGGAACTCGGTGCAGACGGCGTCTTTGTTGGTTCCGGCATCTTCAAGTCAGAACAGCCGGAACGCTTTGCGCGTGCCATCGTTGAAGCGACGGCGCATTACCAGGATTACGCGTTGATTGCGAAGTTATCGAAAAATCTCGGGCCGGCGATGAAAGGCTTGGAAATGGCGACGATCGGAACGGCAGACCGCATGCAGGAAAGAGGCTGGTAACAATGAAAATCGGTGTATTGGCGCTGCAGGGAGCGGTTCGTGAGCATGTGCAGGCGATTCAGGCGTGCGGCGCACAGGCTGTTGTGGTGAAGAAAGCAGCCGATTTGGCAGAACTCGACGGCTTGGTATTGCCGGGCGGCGAAAGCACGGCGATGCGCAGGCTGATCGACCGCGCGGACATGTTAGAGCCATTAAAACAGTTCGCTTACGCCGGCAAGCCAGTGTTCGGCACGTGTGCAGGGCTGGTGCTGCTCGCATCTAAAATCGATGGACAGGAAGATGCGCATCTCGGGGTGATGGATATTACGGTTGCACGCAATTCGTTCGGCAGGCAAGTGGACAGCTTTGAAGCGGATCTCGATATTAAAGGTATCGAGACACCGTTTCCAGCAGTATTTATTCGAGCGCCGCATATTGTAAATGCAGGAACGCGAGTGGACGTATTATGCGAGTATGATGGGCGCATCGTCTTAGCTAAGAGCGGCCCGTTTCTCGGCTGCTCTTTCCATCCGGAATTGACTGGTGATCATCGACTCATGAAGCTGTTCCTGGACATGGTGGAGGATGAGGCACTCTTGCCAACTGAGGCGCATTATAGTAAAATATGAGTAATTTCAAAGAAGAAACGTTGATGGGAATAGTAAGGCGCAGTTTTTCCAAAGAGAGCCGGTGTTTGGTGCGAACCGGTGTGAAACGCGTTCGAATCCACCCCGGAGTTGCATGGCGATGAGCCAGAGCCGGTTTAAATGCCGTTATGTGATGAAGAGGATTGGCTTATGCCGATCAATCAGGGTGGCAACGCGGGTAGCTCTCGTCCCTTTACCAGGGGACGGGGGCTATTTTTGTGTTGTTTTTTCTTATTTGACGAATGACTAAGGAGGAATTTCTATGTTGGATATCCGTTTTGTACGGGAAAATTTTGAAGAAGTGAAAACGAAGCTCGGAAAGCGCGGAGAAGATATTTCCGTACTCGATGATTTTGAAGCGCTCGACCAGAAGCGCCGTGAACTCATCGTCCAGACCGAGAAATTGAAAGCGGAGCGCAATGAGGCGTCCCAGCAGATCGCCGTCATGAAGCGCAACAAGGAAAATGCGGACGAAGCGATTGCGAAAACGCGCGAAGTGGGGGAAGGAATCAAAGCAATCGACGACGAGCTGAGTGAAGTCGAAGAAAAGCTCGACTACATCATGATGCGGGTGCCGAACATTCCGCACGACAGCGTACCGTTTGGCGATTCCGAGGACGACAATGAAGAAATCCGCACTTGGGGTGATCATCCGCAATTCGGATTTGAAGCAAAGCCGCATTGGGACATTGCGACCAATTTGAACATTGTTGATTTTGAACGCGCCGCCAAAGTGACCGGCAGCCGTTTTGTGTTCTACCGCGGACTCGGTGCACGACTTGAACGCGCACTCATCAACTTCATGATGGATCTTCACCAAGAACAGCATGGCTATGAGGAAATGCTGCCGCCGTATATGGTCAACCGCGAGAGCCTGACGGGCACGGGCCAATTGCCGAAATTCGAAGAAGACGCATTTCTGATCGAGAAGGAAGATTATTTCCTCATTCCGACTTCTGAAGTGCCGGTGACGAACTTCTACCGCGACGAAATCTTGGCAGCGGAAATGCTGCCGCAAGCCTTTGCATCTTATAGCATGAATTTCCGCTCTGAAGCGGGTTCCGCAGGACGCGATACGCGCGGGTTAATCCGTCAGCACCAATTCAATAAAGTCGAGCTGGTGCGTTTTGTGAAGCCGGAAGATTCCTATGATGAGCTAGAGAAGCTGACGGGTCATGCAGAAAAAGTATTGCAATTGCTCGGTTTGCCGTACCGCGTCTTGAAAATGTGTACAGCGGACCTCGGCTTTACCGCCGCGAAAAAATACGATATCGAAGTATGGATCCCGAGCCAGGAAACGTACCGCGAAATTTCTTCTTGCTCGAACTTTGAAGATTTCCAGGCGCGCCGGGCGAACATCAAGTTCCGCCGCGAAGCAAAAGGCAAACCGGAATTTGTCCACACGCTCAACGGCAGCGGTCTTGCTGTCGGGCGCACGGTTGCAGCAATTCTCGAGAACTGCCAGCAGGAAGACGGCTCTGTCGCCATTCCCGCAGTATTGCGTCCTTATATGGGCGGCAAAGACGTTATCGGGCGTTAAAAGAACAGCCTAGAAGCATCATGCTTCCAGGCTATTTTTTATTTTTTGCAAAACGGGTAAAGAAGGAGACGGACTTCGGAAAGGAAGTGATAGGGTGGAACATCTATCGATCCATACGAATGGCATCACCTTGCATACGGTTGCCGCGGGGCCAAAAGACGGTCCACTCGTCGTGCTGCTGCACGGATTCCCTGAATATTGGGGGGCTTGGAAGAGTCAAATCGGCCCGCTTGTGGAACAAGGCTACCGTGTCGTAGTGCCCGACCAGCGCGGTTATAATCTGAGCGATAAGCCTGAGGGCATCGGTCAGTACACGCTGGATCTGCTGCGGGACGATGTGGCGGGGTTGATCAAGCAATTCGGCAGAGGCAGCGCCATAATCATCGGCCATGACTGGGGAGGTGTTGTCGCTTGGCATTTGGCGGCGACAAAACCGCAATTTGTCGAGAAGTTGATAGCGGTCAATGTCCCGCATCCGAAAGCGATGCTGCGCGTATTGGCAAAAAATCCTCTGCAGTGGGCGAAAAGTTCTTATATGGCCTTTTTCCAGCTGCCGGATTTGCCCGAAAAGGTATTGGCGGCAAACTATTTCAAAACGATGGTAAACAGTCTCGTATCGTCCAGCATGCCAGGCGCGTTTTCAAAAGAGAAAATGGAAGAATACAAGAAGGCGTGGGACCAGCCAGGCGCCTTGACGGCAATGCTAAATTGGTACAGGGCGATGCGCCAAGGCAGTATGCTGCAGACGCCGAATCATAAAATTGCGGTGCCTGTGCGTATTATCTGGGGAGTGGAGGACCAGTTCCTATCGCCGATGCTCGCGAAGGAAAGCCTGGATTTTTGCGAAGATGGTGAAGTGGTGTTTATCGGGGAAGCGACCCACTGGGTCCATCATGAGCAGGCGTATATCCTGAACCTGCTTATCGGGCGGTTTTTAAAAGAAGAAAAAGCGGCTTTATAGCTGCCGCTTTTTCTTCTTTTTGTTTTCACGGATTGCGCGAAAAAATTGAGTCAGCAAACCGCCGCATTCGTCTGCCAAGACGTTTTCCGTCACTTCGCATTGATGGTTGAAGCGCTCATCGTTCAATAAGCGGTACAGCGAATCGACGCATCCTGCTTTTATGTCACGTGCACCGTAGACGACATGAGGAATGCGCGATTGCAAAATCGCCCCAGCACACATTGGGCACGGCTCTAACGTTACGTAAAGCTTGGTGTCTTCGAGACGCCAGCTGCCGAGCTCTTCGCACGCTTGTTGGATGGCCAAAAGTTCGGCGTGGGTGACTGCATTTTGTGTTGTTTCACGCAAATTATGGGCACGTGCGATGACGCGGTCCCTGCAGACGATGACCGCACCGATCGGTACTTCTCCTTTTGCTGCCGCTTTTTGGGCTTCTTCAATGGCAAGTCCCATATAATAATGATCTGTTTCCATTCCGTTCATGTTTCATCGCTCCTCAGCTTTTAGTGTACCATCTTTTCATCCAGACAAAGAACTACCGCTTGTCCGCAATTTTGAACGTCATTTGACTCTACTTTTAGTTTGTTGGATATGGTAAAATAAATGGCATTGCATTTTACTTGAATCGAAGAAGGGGGACTTCTTGTGCCGGTGCCATTCATCACCGTAGAAGGTCCGATTGGAGTGGGGAAAACCTCGCTGACGAAAGCACTTTCGGAGCAACACCAATTTCAATTGCTGAAGGAAATCGTGGATGAAAATCCGTTTTTGAATAAATTCTATGAGGATATCGAAGAGTGGAGCTTCCAGACGGAAATGTTCTTCTTATGCAATCGCTATAAGCAATTGAGTGATATCCAAAAAAAATTCATCTCCAACCAGGAGCCGGTCGTCGCGGATTATCATATCTTTAAAAACTTGATTTTCGCCAAGCGCACGTTGCCGGAAGAAGAATACGCCAAGTATGAAGCAATCTACAAAATCTTGACGGTCGATATGCCAAAGCCGAACATGGTCATTTACTTGCATGCGAGCCTCGATACATTGATGAAGCGCATCAAACTGCGCGGCCGTGAATTCGAGCAGATGATCACGCCGGATTATATGGAGCAGTTGTCTGCTGATTACCACGAATTCATCGAACGGTTCGAGCGCGAACATCCGGAAATCCCAGTACTGCGCTTTAACGGCGACGAACTTGATTTTGTGCAAAATCGTTCCGACCTCCAAGTGATTCTCACTCATGTGGACGGGATGCTTGAAAAAAGGAGCTTATCGATATGAACGAGAACTTACGTGACAAGCACGGCATTCCGAGAGATGCCGTCATCACAATCGCCGGAACGGTCGGCGTCGGCAAATCGACGATGACCAAAGCACTCGCGGATTCTTTGCAATTCCGCACATCTTTTGAAAAAGTGGACGCCAACCCGTATCTCGACTTGTTTTACGATGATTTCGAGAAATGGAGCTTCCACCTGCAAGTATATTTTCTCGCGGAGCGCTTTAAAGAGCAAAAGCGCATGTTCGAATATGGCGGCGGCTTTATCCAGGACCGCTCAATTTACGAAGACACCGGTATTTTTGCGAAAATGCACCAGGAAAAAGGCACGATGAACGCTGTGGATTACGAAACATATACGAATCTGTTCGAAGCGATGGTCATGACACCATATTTCCCGCATCCGGACGTGTTGATTTATTTGGACGGGTCGATTGACGACATCTTAGGCCGCATCCAAGAGCGCGGACGCGCAATGGAACAGCAAACGCCTGTCGAATACTGGCTGGAAATGCACGAACGCTACGAAAAATGGATTGATTCATTCAATGCCTGCCCAGTGCTGCGCCTGAACATCAACGATTACGACTTGATGAACAATCCGGACTGTACGGAGGAAATCATCGAACGGATCGGCAAATTCATGCAGCAAACCGCAGTATTGCGCAGATAAAAGACCGGAGACTTGTCTCCGGTCTTTTATATTTCCCGGGAAATGAAGGCAATAAAAAAACTCACAGGAAGTACACTGTGAGTTGTGTCGAAATATTCGGACATATCGACGGGAAGAAAAATTCGTTGCTTTTACAACGAATCAATCTCTATCTACATGCGCGTAGTATTCAAAAATGGAGGAGGAAGAGGGATTCGAACCCCCGCGGGATTTGACTCCCCTGTCGGTTTTCAAGACCGATCCCTTCAGCCAAACTTGGGTATTCCTCCGTATCAGACAAGAAACAATTTATCACGGATTTCAAAAAGCGTCAATACTTTCGGGAGAAAAAATCACATTTTTCTTTAAGAAGGGATGAAAAGGCAGAATAGTAAAGTCTGGCTCGCCGTATCCAAAGTTGTTTTGCATCGACTTTCACTTTATATTTGATTTTCTCAGAGCTAATCCGTATACTAGTAAATGCCGTGCTAGGTGGGAAGGTAGCGGTGTCCTGTAACCTGCAATCCGCTCTAGCAGGACTGAATTCCTTTCTGAGGCTGTTTGTATGCAAGGCCTGCCTCATGCACGTAGTGTTGACATCTGGGTCCTGCGCAATGAGAACCCATGAACCATGTCAGGTCCGGAAGGAAGCAGCATTAAGTGGTCCTTCTTATGTGCCGCGGGATCGCCTAGATCGAGCCAGCGACATGGGTAACGCTTGTGTGCAGCAGTCGAAGAAAGGTGCACGGCATAACTTAAAGATCCAAACCTGTCCGCAATTTGCGGACAGGTTTTTTCTGTTTGGAGAGCGCACCACTCGGTGAAATGATTCGGGGGCGGGCTCTCTTTATGGTATAGTGGAAGGACGGAACAAAGACTTTTTAAAAGGGGAGAACAAGGTGGCGTATCAAGCTTTTTACCGTGTGTACAGACCGCGGACTTTCTCGGAAATGACCGGCCAGACGCATGTCAAACAAACCCTTCAGAATGCTCTCCTTTATGATAAGACGACCCACGCCTATTTGTTCTCAGGCCCCCGGGGAACCGGGAAGACGAGTGCGGCGAAAATTTTCGCCAAGGCGTTGAATTGTGAAAAAGCACCGGCAGCAGAACCGTGCAATGAATGTTCTTCGTGCCGGAGCATCGACGAAGGTTCGAATACAGACGTCATCGAATTTGATGCGGCTTCCAATTCACGAGTGGAGGAAATGCGGGACATTATCGAGAAAGTGCGTTTTTCTCCAGCTAATTCCCGTTTCAAAGTGTATATCATTGATGAAGTGCACATGTTATCGAACAGCGCATTCAACGCGCTGTTGAAAACATTGGAAGAACCGCCGGAACACGTCGTCTTTATTTTGGCGACGACCGAGCCGCATAAATTGCCGCTGACAATCATCTCCCGCTGTCAGCGCTTTGATTTCAAATCGCATACACAGGCAGACATTGTTGCGCGTATGATTACTGTATTAGAAGACGCCAAGATTCCATATAATGAGCACGTGCTGAAGATTATTGCCCAGGCGGCAGCAGGCGGCATGCGCGATGCGCTCAGTTTGCTTGATCAGGTTGTGTCGTTCAGCGGAGATGAAATGACCGTAGAAGATGCACTGCTTGTCACCGGCTCCATCAGCCAGGACATGTTTTACGGAATTGCCGAAGCCTTGCTGAAAAAAGATGTCGGGCAGTCGCTGACTTTACTTGAGCAATTGGTGCGCGACGGAAAAGATCCGGTGCGCCTCGTCGAAGATTTCATCACGTTCTTCCGGGATCTGTTGTTGATCCAAACTGCGCCGGAACTGCGCGATATGCTGGAGCTCGCAGCATTCGAGCCGCGTTTTGAAGAACTCGCGGCGCAGTTCAAAGCGGCCACGCTCTATAATTGGATCGAGGTTTTGGCGAAGACCCAGCAGGAAATGCGCTTCTCGAACCATACGAAAATCTATATGGAAACCGCACTCCTGAAAATGGTACAGGCCGATGCACCGGTTCAAACGATCGGCACCGGTGCCCCATCTCCGGAACTCGAAGCAAAAGTGGCGAGCCTTGAACAATTGGTGCGTGAACTGCAGCAGCAAATGAAAGAAGGGGGCGCAGCGGCAGCCGCTACGCCGCAGGCGGAACAGAAAAAGCGCCAACGCTCACAAAACGCCTTTAAAATACCGACTGGCCGCATCCAAGAGGTACTGAAGAATGCGACAAAACCGGACATCCAAGCGATCAAAACAAACTGGGCAACGGTGATGGGGCAATTGCAACGCTCGCATTCGGCGTTGCTCAATGATGCAGAGCCGGTAGCGGCATCCCCGGATGCTTTTGTGTTAAAATTCAAGTATGATATTCATTGCCAGATGGCTTCTGAAAATCAGACCTTTGCGGCAGCATTTAGCCAATTACTTGAGCAGTATACAGGTAAGGCCTATACCCCTGTTTACGTGCCGGACGCCAATTGGCTGAAAATCCGTGAAGAGTTTATCCGCAACAGCAGCTCCAAAAATGAAGCGGATGCACCAGAGTTGGATGAACAGGAAGAGAATCCGTTTTCCGCTGAAGGCGCAAGCCCGGAAGAAGATCCGTTCGTTTCAGAAGCGGAGCGGCTCTTCGGCAAAGATTTTGTCGAAGTTCATGATGATTAACGAATACAAAATTTGAGGAGGAACCAACTATGCGTGGTGGAGGAAATATGCAAGGCATGATGAAGCAAATGCAAAAAATGCAAAAACAAATGGCGGAAGCTCAAGAAGAGCTCGGCACAATGAAGTTTGTAGGAACTGCTGGCGGAGGAATGGTCAAAGTGACTGTATCCGGCCACAAGGAAGTTCTTGATATCGCATTGGATCCAGCAGTCGTGGACCCGGAAGATGTTGAAATGCTGCAAGATACATTGATCGTTGCAACAAACGAAGCGTTTAAAAAAGCGGACGAGCATGCGAATTCCACAATGGGGAAATTCACGAAAGGCATGAATATCCCAGGCATGTTCTAGGAGGTAAGCGAGAATGCACTACCCGGAACCTATTTCCAAATTGATGGAGAGTTTCATGAAGTTGCCAGGAATCGGGCCGAAAACAGCGGCCCGGCTGGCATTTTTTGTACTCGGAATGAAAGAAGACACGGTGCTTGATTTTGCGAAAGCATTGGTCGACGCTAAGCGTAATTTGAGCTTTTGCTCAGTGTGCGGCCACATTACCGATGTCGACCCGTGCCAGATTTGCCAGGATACCAGCCGCGACCGGTCGATGATTTGTGTCGTTCAGGATCCGAAAGACGTCATCGCGATGGAGAAAATGCGCGATTACAAAGGCCTTTACCATGTGTTGCAAGGCGCCATTTCGCCGATGGATGGAATCGGGCCGGAAGATATCAACGTGCCGTCACTTTTGACGCGTCTTCAGGACGAGGAAGTGAAAGAGCTGATTTTGGCGACGAATCCGACGATCGAGGGTGAAGCGACCGCGATGTATATTTCGCGGCTAGTGCGACCGTCCGGTATTCGGACGACGCGTATTGCCCACGGCCTACCGGTCGGAGGCGATTTGGAATATGCGGATGAAGTGACGCTTTCCAAGGCGCTCGAAGGACGGCGTGAACTTTTCTAAGCGCTGGTTAAATGGAGAAAATTCTGACGAATAATGATATTTGTATAATTTTTCCGCGAAGTTTAAACGAAGCATTATATAGAAGGAAGTTGTTAATCTGTTGTTTTTCGGCGGGCGATCAACTTCTTTTTTTGTTTGATGAAAAACAAGTGTAATAGAGAAAGGTTTTTAAGTATAACTTATTTTCCTGAAAACCTTGACTTTATAAAAGCTGTGCTTTAGTATAGTAAGAGTCGTCAGGAACGACAGCAAACATGAACCTTGAAAACTGAACAGCAAAACGTCAATAATACAGTCGCGAGCAATCGTGACAAACTTACTGATCAGCCCTTGTGCAGATCAAAGCGAATCGTGCGTCTTCGGACGTC
>NZ_JAGGPW010000024.1:28105-28576 GCF_018613655.1 Planococcus sp. ISL-109 | reverse complement strand
AATCTTAGTATGTTTTTTGTTGTCGATTTTTAGATAGGAAGTTGAATGCGGATGAGATTGCGCTTCAAGGGGACGCTTTCCGGAGGGCTCGCATTGAGCCGCTTCGATCGCTGCGCGCTCTCCAGGGTCTCAATTGTCTCGCTGATCCTCCCGGAGTCGCCCCTTTCCGCTTCATCTCTAGATTTAGAAGGGGAATAAGTTTTTTCGCTTTCTCAAAACTGTGAGACGAAATTGGGGAGATTATTTCATTTTACAATCTCATTTACTCTGGATGATGAAATGAATATAGCTGTCTGAATTTCAGCAAAGCGATTCCAACAAACCGGCAACGTGTACAGAAAAAAATCCATCTCCGCTCGATTCATCCCAGTGACATCTCCAAGCAGCCGGGCGCACAAGGGCTAGCCGAAGCAATGAGACAAGTGTTCTTCTTGGTTCACTGCGAAAGGCATGCCCAAAGCCCGGCTGTGA
>NZ_JAGGPW010000024.1:21035-27947 GCF_018613655.1 Planococcus sp. ISL-109 | reverse complement strand
CAAAAACACACCAACTCTAAACTTCTGAAGATGAACTGGAAAACTTGAACAAAGCGATTCCAACCAACCGGACAACTGAAGCAAAGCAGATCCGCTTCACTCTACTACAACCAATGGCATCTCCAAGCAGCCGAGCGTCCACGGGCTAGCCGAAGTAGTGAGACAAGTGTTCTTCTTGGCTCACTGCGAAAGGCATGCCCAAAGCCCGGCTGTGATTTTTGGGTGATGAAAACTTAAAACAAATCACCAAAAACACACCAACTCTAAACTTCTGAAGATGAACTGGAAAACTTGAACAAAGCGATTCCAACCAACCGGACAACTGAACCAAAGCAGATCCGCTTCACTCTACTACAACCAATGGCATCTCCAAGCAGCCGGGCGCACAAGGGCTAGCCGAAGCAATGAGACAAGTGTTCTTCTTGGCTCACTGCGAAAGGCATGCCCAAAGCCCGGCTGCGGTTTGTAAGCGGCGAAAAATACGAACCATTCACACTGAAACAAGCTAACACTAAATTACTTTCTATCGACCTGGATAATCTCTGACAAAGTGATTCCTAGTACGTACTTCCAATAAATTGTAAGAAAAGAGAATCTTTTCAAGTTCGTATTTGGATGGGCTGATTGAAGAGCTGAGGAGACACGAATAGGCAAAACAAAAAAACGCAGCCCTCAGGTTGCGTTTTTTTGTTCGGGTTTATCCCGCTAGTCGACCGTTTTGCCAAAGCGTTTTCGGGTACTCGACAGTTTGAAGATGAAAGGCATCAGCAAAGAAACTAGCGGCATATAAATAATGAAGGCTAGAACGATAACCGGGAAACCGACTTCATAATATGAACGCAGATAACTCATTAAAAAAACAAAAGGCATTGAAAATAATAAGGTGCCCCAGAAGGTTGATTTGCTGGAAACATACTGGTTCTTATGGCAGTTCGGACATTCTTTCTTTCCTTTGAAACTGAGCTTCATCGAATCGGCCCAGTTCCATTTGGTTCCGCAGTTTTGGCAGTGTGGCATGGTGAACTCCTTTCTAGTTCAGCTATAGCATAAGCCACTGAAAAAGCTGGACATCGTCTTTACCAGAGTGCTTCTTGTGTGTTCGAGAGCTTGATAGTGAAAGGAAGAATGATGTTCAGAATAACCATATATATGGCTACGAAAACGATGAAGATGGGGATGCTGAAGCCGAGATAGATGCGCAAGGCAATCAAAATCAGCAATGGAATCATGGCAAGAAAGTAGAGTTTGAAGTCGATCTTCGGTTTGACGTATTGCTGCTCTTTGCAATGTGAGCATTTTCTCGTGCCTTTGTAGCCGATTTTGAAGGTATCGAACCAACTCCATTGGGTTCCGCAGTTCTGGCAATGTGGCATGGGTGGGCTCCTTTCTTGTATAAAGCTGAGTGGATCTATACTTTTGTATACCCTGGATTTTCTTGGTAATCCAAATTATTGGGAGTAAATCAAGAGAGCTTTCCCGAATAACTGGAAGGCTAGAAAATTAGGGATGAATTCTTCAACTGACTTTCTTTTCTTGTTCGTACAGATCGCTGGGGGCTGGAGATTTCAATAGCACCACTATATCATGAAAAACCCATTTATTATCCAGTTAGAGGAATAGGTTGAGGATGTAAATATCTGGTTATATTTTGGTTTGCCTGAATGATGCAAGGAGATTCTAGACAGATTACCTGTTTCATGTGCTAGAATTTGAAAAACAGAACAAGTAATTAAAGAAAGTGGGATGGGCATGAAAACTTTCGATAAAGAGTTGTTTTGGCAGTATGTAAAAGCGTGCACGAATTTGTACGGGGTGGTGACGATCGATCAGGTGATAAAACTGTTCATGGACCATAACCCAGGGATGTCTATTAAAAAAGAGGATGTCCTTCGTTTGAGGAAAAAGCCGGAATGGAAAGAATGGCTAGAAGATTCGTTATTGGATGATTTGGATGGGGGATTTGCGCATCTGGACGTCTTGATTGAGGAGATTGTTTGGGAAATCACGATGATGGGGGCGGATGAGGATTGGTATATGCCGAAGAAGGAAGAATTGCTTCCTTATGCAGATCATTTCTATGCTGAGCCGACTGAGCAATATGTGGCGCTAAAAAACTATGTGGAACCAAGCTATCCGACAGATGCTGAATATGATTTGGATGAAGCTTTGTATGAGATGCGTGTGTCGCTACAGGTGAGCCCTACACTTGAGGACGCTTTGCCTATTTTTGTCATGATGTTCGGAACAGAAGATAAAAAAGATCTGCAAACGCGCATCGATTTGTTTGTGGATTTCGCCAACCATTACCGGATGTGGCGTTACAAGGGGCATCACCGGGCAGAAATCGGGGAGGAAGTCAGTTTGCATTTCGGGCGCAGGTTTTTTTAGAAGATGAAACCTTGGTTATCGAAGCTTTTTGCTATTAACATGAAGTTGAAAATATAGAGTACAGGGGGATTGAAAGTGGAAATTTGTGAGCGTTGCAGCCGCAGTGATGCGTATATTCTGTTAGGAACAGAACGGATTTGTTCGGCTTGCTTTAATGATGAAATGGAAGAGAGCCTCGGTGTAAAGGCGACTGCTTATCCGGAAGGTATGGCATTGCGGGATCAAAAAGGTGTTATGCGTTCATTTCGGATCCGGAAGCGATTGCTTCCTGTAGGTATCATGATGGAAGCGGACGAGCGCAAAGAGCAAGGTTTCAATTTTGAAGTATTGGATGACTTGGATTGCGATCAGGACCAGCTCTTGTCGAAGTTGCTGTCAAAAGTGCAAAAAGGCCTTGCGGAAAACTATATCGTGGAAGACCGGCTGCCAAGTGGCCACATTTATCGGAGAATGGATAAAGACCGCCTGGGCGGAACCGTTGCGTGGAATGGGGAAGATCAAGAAACCCCTCTAATCATCGTGGATGGCGAGCCGTATAGTTGGGATCAAATCGGGAAAATATTAATGAGTTATGAAGGCTTCCAGCTGAAGCTGGAAATCGTCGATTCGTCAGATGAGATTCGTTGGGATGAGGAAAAGGAAAAAGACCGAGAAAACTAACAAGCATAAGGTGAAAACTGGTACATCCCGGAAAAAGACGAATTGTTCCAGTATGCGGATGAACTGTATGTAGAACCGACGAAAGAATACATCGCGCTGCGGAAAGAATTGCAGCCGAAGCACACGAAACTGCATCCTTTGAGTTTTGAAAAAGCGATACATGAAGTAAAACTGGCAATCCAATGGACTGATTCGCCGATGGGGTACGTGAACTTATTCTTTGAAATTTTTGAAGGCGAGTCAGAAAAGGACATGAAAAAGTATTTGGATCTGCTGATGAACTTCGCGAATCACCTGCGCCTGTGGACGAACCGCGGCCATCAGCCGGTAGAACTCCTGCCACAAGAAAACTTGCGCCCCCTGCCGAGTAAGGTCATCGAGTTTCCGAGCGGACCGCGTGTCGGCCGCAACGACCCATGTCCGTGCGGGAGCGGGAAGAAATACAAGAAATGCTGCGGCAAATGAAAAATCACCGTGTCTTCTGAATAGAAGATGCGGTGATTTTTTTTAGGTTATCGAGTTTAATCCTGATTATTAATGCCTTGATCCAATATGCGCTTTTCCGCCAGCAAGTATGCAAGTTGATCGTGGAGATATTCAATTTCTTTGTTCAAAGATTCATATTGCTCTTGGGAAATCATAACACCTGCTACTTTTTCCTCGTTGAAAACGTAAACACCTGATCCTTCTTGTTGCGCTAATTGGAAAATTTCCAGCGGCGAACGCTTCACCTCTGAGGTCGATTTTGTCGGAACATCCAATATTTTCATCATCATTAGAATCACTTCTTCAATAAGGCTTATTGTAACTCTTTTGGACGTTTTTAAATGCGATCGTGAACAATCAGTTCTGTTCGTATTTAGAATCCAGCCCATGATCTATGTAGTATGACCTTGCTATTATATGACAATATTCTTAGTATATAGGTATAAGTTGTAAATAGAGAGAGGGTGCTGGGTATGAAATTGAATATGGAGCAGCGGCGCATTGTGGAACTTGAGCCAGGCGGGCCGATGATGGTGAAAGGTGTAGCGGGATCGGGCAAGACGACGGTGGCGATTCGCCGGATCCAATTTCTGATGGATCATCATTGTCACGAAGAAGACGACCAAATTTTGTTGGTGACTTACAATAAGACATTGTTGAATTACATAAAATTTCAATACGGGCGCTTGGCGGAAGCGGATGAGTCGGATCGGATGTTTGCGTCAAATGCGGAAGTGAAGATCGCCACGATCGACTCCTTGATGTACGGGGAGTTCATGAAATATCTCCGGCGGACGAACCAACAGCTGTCGATTGCGAAGCAAGGCCAGATGATGCAGGCACTGACACGGGCGATCGATGAAGTGAAGCAAGTGTATCCGGACGTCAAACTGCTATCGGCGAACAACAGCAAGTTTCTCATGGCGGAAGCGGACTGGATTTCATCTTGTGCGATGACGGATTTAGCCGATTACCAGTCGGCCGACCGCATCGGACGGGCTTCGGGAAATAGCGGCACGCCGCAGAAGCTTTTGAAAAACTCTGCGACACGGGAAGCGATTTTCGAAGTGGCACGCATGTACGTGAAGTTTCTTGAGAATGATGGGCTTGTGTCATTCAAAAGGATGAATGAGTTGGCGCTTTCCGAGGTTCGCCGTTCGAATGGCGGAAAGTACACGCATATCATCATCGACGAAAGCCAGGATCTGACGCGTGTGCAGCTGGAGTTTTTGAAGGAACTTTATAAGGTGAAAACCTATTCTTCGCTGATGTTCGTAGCGGATAATACGCAAAGCATCTATCCGGAGTCATGGCTTGGAAAAGGCCGTCCGTATACGACAATCGGCTATGATATGAGCGGGAAAGCACGGACTTTAAGTAAAAATTACCGGACGACGACGGAAATTTCGCAGGCAGCATTCGATTTGATCGAAGCGGACGAGACCATCCAAGGAAACGTCGACTTTGTTAAGCCGGCACTCATCGATCGCCACGGCCATCAGCCGATCTATGATTTTTTCAAGCAGCCCGAACAGCAAATGAAGTTTCTCGCACAAGAAATCGAGAGCTTAAAATCGGATTACAAATTGTCGGAGATGTGCATCGTCGCACGCAGCAAGCGATCGGTTGAAAGTGCGGCGGCTGATCTGTCGGAGATGGGTATACAGTGTGAAGTCCTGCAAAGCCAGGAGCCGGATTTTGAGTCGGATAAAGTCAAGCTTGTGACGATGCATTCGATCAAAGGACTGGAGTTCAAAGTCATTTTCCTCATCGATTTGAACAGTGGTGTCATCCCGCAGCAGCTTTACGACGACGCAGAAGACCAGAAGACTTTGGATTCCGATGAGCGAAAGCTCCTGTACGTCGGCATGACGCGTGCCAGTGAGCTCTTGTACATGACGTCGGTGGGCAAGGCGTCGAAATTCATCGCAGAAATCGACCGTAAGCATTTGCGCATGCGAAAAGACACTGCGCTCCGGCCGTTCGAATCGATCAGCATGACCCATTACGCGCTGACAGATCAATTGGTCGACCTGCATTCGAAAGAAGAAGTGACCCGGCAATGGCTTATCCGTGAACTTCATGAAACCTACGGCTATCCGCATGAACTCATCCAACTCGAGTATCCGGTCCAACAGTTTTCAAAAAAAGGCTATTGTGATATCGCCGTGAAGATCTTTGCGGACGGTGAAGAGCGCCCTTATATCATCGCCGAAGTGAAAAGCTTCGGGAGCGGGATTGACGATGCGGTCAATCAACTGCAGAGCTATTTGAATGCGGACGGCAAGGCGCTTTACGGCATTGCGACAGACGGAATCTCTTTGAAGATCATCGACCGGCACGGCGAAGAAGTACCCGACTTGCCGAAATGCCAGGCGCGCTTTTTGTTGGATACGAAACAGCTCAGCCTGTATAAGAATTTGAAGAACGGGCGCGATTACGAATACGCACAGGAACAAGGGACGGACGCGGATATTGAAGTACGGGAAGCTGGAGAAGATGTTTTGCTTCAAGTACACGAATTGGTTGAGGTGCCATTAATCGGGAATGTCGCAGCCGGGCTTCCCGCGTTTGCGACCGAGAACTACGAGACGTCATATCCGTTGCCGCGCGAATGGCTCTTGTCGCCGAAAGACAGCTTTTCGCTGACGGTGACAGGCGAGAGCATGAATGGCGCCGGCATCGACAAAGGCGACGTCGTGGTCGTACACCAGCAGAACACGGCTTCAAGCGGCGATATCGTCATCGCGGTAATCGACGGAGAAGCGACGATGAAGAAGTATATGTCGATGGGCAGTGAGATTTTATTGGTTGCGGAGAACCCGGAATTCGAGCCGATCATGATGCGCAGTGAAGATGTCTATATAAACGGGCGCGTGATTGGTGTAATGAAGAAGTAGATTTTTGTGCCGAGTTGGATAATGGTTGAGATTGCGCTTCAAGTGGCACGCTTGCCGGGGGGCGGCCCCTTTCCGCTTCATCTCTAGTTTGAAAAAGTTGATAAGTTATGTTCACTTTTTCAAAACGATGAGAAAGTGGTTAGCGTCGCTTTTTACTTGTTTTCTATTTCACTGTCAATGAATGAAGCGGAATTTCAGTAGTCAAAACTCTAACAAAGCGATTGCAACCAAGCGGCGAACTGAACAAAAGCAGATCCATTTCACTCTAAAGTTTCAACGAAATCTCCAAGCAGCCGAGCGCACACGGGCTAGCCGAAGCAATGAGACAAGTGGTCTTCTTGGCTCAATGCGAAAGGCACGCCCAAAGCCCGGCTGCGCTTTTTTTGTGACGAAAAACAAAACAGACCACCCAAAACACACCAGCCCTAAACTTCTGAAGCCGAGCTGAAAAACTCTAACAAAGCGATTCCACCTAACC
>NZ_JAGGPW010000024.1:20341-20990 GCF_018613655.1 Planococcus sp. ISL-109 | reverse complement strand
GACAAGTGTTCTTCTTGGCTCATAGCGAAAGGCACGCCCAAAGCCCGGCTGCGATTTTTTTGTGATGAAAAAACCAACATAAATCACCAAAAACACACCAACCCTAAGCTTCTGAAGCCGAGCTGAAAAGCTCTAACAAAGCGATTCCAACTAACCGGAAAATTGAACCGAAGCAGATTCATTTCACTCTACCGATCTAAAGAAATCTCCAAGCAGCCGAGCGCACACGGGCTAGCCGAAGCAATGAGACAAGCGGTTTCCTTGGCTCATAGCGAAAGGCACGCCCCAAGCCCGGCTGCGCTTTTTTTGTGACGAAAAACTAAAACAGACCACCCAAAACACACCAGCCCTAAACTTCTGAAGCCGAGCTGAAAAGCTCTAACAAAGCGATTCCACCTAACCGGAAAATTGAACCAAAGCAGATCCATTTCACTCTACATATTTAGTGGAATCCCCAAGCAGCCGAGCGCACAAGGGCTAGCCGAAGCAATGAGACAAGTGGTCTTCTTGGCTCATAGCGAAAGGCACGCCCAAAGCCCGGCTGCGCTTTTTTTGTGATGAAAAAACCAACATAAATCACCAAAAACACACCAACCCTAAGCTTCTGAAGCCAAGCTGAAAAACTCTGACAAAGCGATTCCACCTAACC
>NZ_JAGGPW010000024.1:0-20319 GCF_018613655.1 Planococcus sp. ISL-109 | reverse complement strand
GAAAATTGAACCAAAGCAGATTCATTTCACTCTACCAATCTAAAGAAATCTCCAAGCAGCCGAGCGCACACGGGCTAGCCGAAGCAATGAGACAAGTGGTCTTCTTGGCTCATAGCGAAAGGCATGCTCGCCCAGCTGCGTTTTGTGATGATGAAAAACTCAAACAGCTCTTCATAATACACACCATCACTAAACTTCTAACACCTAAATGAAAAACTTAAGCACACAATTCCACCAACT
Organism: Planococcus sp. ISL-109; assembly: GCF_018613655.1. Lineage (GTDB taxonomy): Bacteria > Bacillota > Bacilli > Bacillales_A > Planococcaceae > Planococcus. The sequence continues at coordinate 20,079 of NZ_JAGGPW010000024.1, read as the reverse complement.
GAAACAGTGCTTTTTCTTCGTCTCTTAACCTTCCCTTAACCTTTTGAAAGTAGGCTATCCCTATACAGCTAGAAGATAGGGGGAGGCACATGAAACGGATAAAAAACGAGATGGGGCTTGCGTTGCTCATTGCGGCGAGCGGTGCCGGCGTGCTTTCATTTGACGTGGCGGCGGCGAATGCGGAATACCAGGAACTCGTCAAGCTGCCGAACGGACTAGTGGCGAGCAATTTGATGATCCACGAAAAACAAATCGTGGCGGTGCTTGAGAGCCGCTTTGAAGCCGAAGCAGTCATCGGTTACGGCTTGGATGGCGAGGAATTATGGCGCAAACAGCTGAGTGGTGCGCAGTATGCGATTGGTGAGCAGGCCTTTGTGGTCGTTTCCGGAAACAAAGTGGCGGTGCATTCTCTGGAGGACGGAGAAGAGACCGGCACGTTTTCGCTTGCCGATGAATTCCGGATGAGCGGTTCGGGGGCGAGTGTTACCATCGAATCAGGGCATTTGCTCATCACGGGCAATCTAGGCTCACGTTTGTGGGTGCATAAGCTGGATGGCACGCTCGCGGCGGATGTCTCCGGCGGAAATATCCACCAAGCAGCGATTTCAAGCGGGCATTTGGTGTATTTAGACGGCTCGGTGCTCCACGGGCGCTTATTGGCCGGCGGAAAGGAATGGCGGTCGCCAGGGGTGCTGGAGCCTTATGTCCTGGGAGAGGATGGCATCATTTATTATTTGGAAGCGCAGACGGAAGAAGTCGAGTCGCTCGTCTTGGTCGCGCGTTCGCTTGTGCGGGAACAAACGCTTTATGAAAAAGCCTTGCCCGCGGAGGATGAAGTCAAGCTTTCGGGTGTGGATGACAACGGGGTGATCGCGGAAATGGCGGCATCCGCTGAATGGGCGTTTTTCGACGAGCAGGGCGATGAGCGTATGCGCAAACCGCTCCGTTCTGCGGCTTTTCAGGCGATGGAACAGCGCTACCGCCCGGTCATCACGCAATATGAGCTCGGATTTGAGCAGCAGCAGGACCACCAATTATTGATGCTTCGCGAACAAGGGACGAGTGCGCTCGGCAATCCGTATCAGCTCGGTTCGCTGCAGGTGCTAACAGATGAAGGCGGGTTCCAGAAAGTATTGGAGCATTCGGTAGAAGCCGCAACGCTTTATCCGTCAGGCGCAGCGGCAGTGCTCGGCGCTGAACAATTGAAGTTCTATGACTCCGAAGGAAATCAAACAATGGTCGAAACCGTACCGGACGGCAGCGGAGAATTGCTGCAGCAGGACGGGGCAGTATATGTCTTTGGCGGCAGCGGCATCGCGGCATTGACGGAAGAGCCAGAACCGAAATCCGCTGCAGTCGAGAAAATCAGTGGAGCGGACGTGTATGAAACGGCCGCCTTGTTGTCGGCTGCGGTATGGGATTCGGCGGATACGGTTGTCCTCGCAACGGGTGAATCCTTTGCGGACGCGTTGTCCGGAGCACCGCTTGCCTATCAGGAAGGCGGGCCGTTGCTGTTTACGGGACAGGGCGGATTGAACGCTAAGACAAAAGCGGAAATCGAACGGCTCGGGGCGGAAAATGCCATTATTCTCGGCAGCAAATCGGCCATTTCGGATGCGCAGCTGCATGAACTCGAGGCAATCGGAGTGCGGTCTGAGCGAATCGGGGGTGCCAACCGCTATGCGACGGCAGCACTCGTCGCACAGCGCATGGATTCGGACGGGGCGATTGTTGCGGACGGCTTAACGTTTAAAGACGTATCGACAGCATCGGTTTTTGCCGCTCAACAGAACTATCCCATTTTGCTGGCAAAAGGCAGCCGCATGCCGAGTGAGACGCTGCGAGCGATGGCGGGGCGCAGCGATATCGTCTTGGCGGGTGACCGCCTGACCTTGAAGTCACGCTTAGCCGCTGAAGAGCCGCGAAGACTCGCAGTGCTCGCTCCGGCATCGAGCTTCACAGATGCACTGTCAGCGGCGACTGCGGCAGCTAAGCGCAACGGCGCGCTTTATTTAGTCGAAGACGGTGGGGTGACGAAGGATTTGCTGGCGCAACTCGCGGATTACGAATCGTTGATCGTCGTTGATTCCGAAGGGCTGATCGATGCGGCAGCAGTGAAGGCACTCGAGGGCGCTTGTCGATTAAGCCTTTTGCGCTATAATAGAGGAATGACTGTTTAAAAGGATTTTGGAAATGAAAAAACTAGTATTCATTTGGCTGTCGCCGGTGTTATGGATGGCGCTGATCTTTTATTTGTCGCATCAGCCAGCGGGTGTCTCGAGCGGCATCAGCTCGGGCCTTGCGCGGCAATTATTTGAAGTGGTTGAACCGGTCGTCCCTGTGGAATTCGAAACGATTCATACGCTGCTGCGGAAAAATGCGCATTTCTTGGCGTATTTCGTGCTCGCGATTTTGCTCGTCCGTGCGCTGAGAAAAAGCGGTGTTGGAGTCACGCGCGCTTTCGTATGGGCGTTTGTCGGCAGCGCTGTGTATGCGGTGTCTGATGAAGTGCATCAATTGTTCATTCCGGGGCGCAGCGGCGAAATGCGCGATGTGTTGATCGATAGCGCTGGGGCGGCAGCGGGGCTCGTGGTTTACGGAGTCGTGTCTTTCTTCAAGTGGCAACAGCAGAAAAAGGCCGAGTCGCAAATATGACCGGCCTTTTTGCTTGTTGAAATGGTGGTTTTTGTAACACAAGAACGGGAATAGAAAGAGCAGGAGGTGGATCATAATGAAAAACAAACTCAATGACAAAGAAGAAAAGTTCGCCATCAGCAGTGAATACCGCGAAAATCTCAAGCAGACGATCCAAGTATTGCAGGAGCAGGTAGATATCACCGAACAATTCGAAGACGACAAAGACGTCGACGCGTTGAAAGGCAAGCTCGGAGATCTCGTCACGAAACACGACGAACTGGACGAGCAGTCGCACCGCTTGTCGAAGCTATTATTGGATATATAAGCCCGGCACCGCAGCGTTTTCCTGATAGATTCAGGGAACTTGCGGTTTTTTTGTTAAGGAATAAATAGAAATACCTGTTTTTCTATAATTTACTTCCAAAAATTGCGTATCTAAAGTGATTTCCTGCTAAACTTAGGACAATGAGTGGGGTAGGGTGATTATATGGAAGAAATCTTTTTTTATTTTCTGGAGAATATGGCGTTGCTTATAGCGATGATGTACCTCGGCTTGAAAGCCCGGGAGTATATATTGCCGAAGCTTGCGAGCTCGAAAAAAGCGCCGATTTTGAACGGTGTTTTGACCGGGTTTTTAGCGTTCGCAATTATGTACAATCCGCTTCTTTACGAAGGTATGCGCTTGGATTTGCGAGAAGTGCCTTTATATTTCATCGCATTTATCGGCGGTTGGGTGCCAGGAATCATAGCGATGATTATTCCATTAATTTACCGCATCGTGTTGGAAGGGCCGACAGTATGGCTCGGCGTCACTCAAGCGATTGTTCTGCCTGTGGTGATCGGTAGTTTGTTCCATGACAGGAAAAATTACCGTCCACCGTTCAACTTGGTCAAAATTCCGCGGTTGATGATCGGGCTTGCGGTATTTGAAGTGATCAAATCCATCTGGATGGTAATAACAACACCGGCAACTGCCAGTATGGGGATTGTCATGTCTTTGATGGCCGCGATCGGCGTGCTGGCGCTTGGTTGGATCGTCAATGATACGCACCGCAACATCATCCGTTGGAAAACGCTGGAGCATGATTCGACGCATGACGCGTTGACGGGTTTGCCGAATTTGCGCTATTTCCATGAACGGGTGCGCGAGTTGAAATACCGCGGTGTGCCGATGGCGATTGTCATGATGGATGTCGACAATTTTAAAAACTATAATGATACGCACGGGCATCCGGCAGGCGATGGCGTGCTGCGGACGATCGGCCGCCTGATGGAAAAAGCGGCACGCCCGGAAGATATTATCGCCCGTTACGGCGGGGAAGAGTTTATTTTATGCTTTACCGGTGTGCGCGGAGAGCAGCAAGCGTTTGATTTGGCGGATGCGTTAAGACAACGGGTGGAGAGCTATGCGTTTTATGGGGGCGACCAGCAGCCGGGCGGGCGTTTGACCGTTTCGCTAGGTGCCGGCATTTCTGAGCCGGAGCAGCCGCTTGATGAATTGATCGAACGGGCTGACCGCGCGCTTTATCAGTCGAAAAAAGCGGGCCGCAACCAGGTGACGGTGGCGACAACAAGCGAAGTGGAGCTACAATCGGAACGGGAATACCAAGTGAATGCGTGATAGATAAACTGCCGGAGCGATCAGATTGATCGTTTTGGCGTTTTATTGTTTGAATAGGTGTTAGTAAAGTTAGTGAGATTAGCTATGAAGTAATATGCTGGTTAGACGACGCATTTAATGATTGCTCATGCCTAGAACTGAAAACGCAAAAAGCTAGCCTATTTTAAAATGAGCTAGCTTTTTTTGAATTTCTGGTTAGCTCTTCACCGACTTATAGTCGTTATACCAAGGGACGACGCTGTGGTCGACGTATTGATGGAAGAACCATTCGCCGGCGGACAGGACGACTGCGCTGATGAGTGCCGGGACGACCATGGCGGCGCTTTCGCCGGTCAACAGCCAGCCGATGAGCCAGATGGCGGCGAAGGCCATGAAAAAGTCGGTGACAGTGGCGATGGTATTGCGGTTGTATTGGTTTTCGGGTTTGCCAGCGTTCAAGAAGATGAGCATGTCGCCGGTCGCATACGATAGCGCGGTGAGCGCGAGGCTGATGAGCAGCGTATGCGTGAAGCTGACGTCGAAAGCCCAAGTCAAGATGACGACCAGGACGATGGTGACCATGACGAATTTGATGGCGAGCGCGATGAGGTGCTTCACGGAATCCCTCCTAATAAAGAATTAGTGTTAGGGATGTTTACCCCCTTTTTCGGGCATATATGCAAATAGCGTCAGGAAATATGGATAGCAAACTGCCAGCAGAAAAATAATTCCAACTAACTTTTTAGTGAATAAACCATTCTTTTTTGATTATGGTAATATTATGTAAAAACAAAAGAGGGCGTTATATTTTGGATAAGTTGAAGACGGCCGGCAAGTTTGTGCTCGGTCAATGGGATTATGCATTGTTTGTGTTGCTGTTGTTGGGGAAAGTGTATTATTTTTCGAAAGTGAGCGGGAATTTATTTGCGACGCTCGGGCCAGTTGAGTTTGTCAGCGGATTTGCCGCTCGGCTGTTCGGGGCGGGCAACGAGCAGGTTTTTGACGGGGTGCTGATGATCAGTGTCGGAACCTTGTTATTGTGCACGTTTTGGCTGCTATTGCTGAGCGGGCGCAAACGCTTGTTTTGGATGGCAATCACCAATATCGTCCTCAGTTTCGTCATTTTGGCGGATACGGTGTATTTCCGTTATTTCGAGGACATCATCTCGGTGACGGTGCTCATGCAGATGGGGCAAGTGGGTGATGTCGGTGACAGCATTCTCGCCTTGTTCCGTTTGAGCGATGCGCTGCTCGTCGTCGATGTGCTATTGATGGCGGTGCTGCTCGTGGTCATTGCGCGCAAGAAAACGGCTATCCAAAAGCCGTCCCCGTGGGCGAAAGTCGGCACAGCGCTTTTAGTGCTGGTGATCGGTTGGCAAATGACCGCGGTGCCGTTCAATAAATCGATGGAAAACGGCGGCGAGTGGCAGTTCAATAAATTGATTTCCAATATGCGGGTGTATAATTTCACCGGGCTGCTCGGCTTCCACGGCGCGAATATTACGCGCTATGTCGAAGACAATTGGATCAACCGCAAAGTGTATAGTACGGACGAAATTTCAGCGGCGCAAGATTGGTTCGATGAGCGCAATGCACAGCGCATACCGGGGCCTTATAGCGGGGCGGCGTCCGGCCACAATGTCATCGTCCTGCAAGTCGAGGCGCTGCAGCAGTTTGTCATCAACGCGGAAGTGAACGGCCAGGAGATCACGCCGAACTTGAACCGCCTCATCCGGGAAGGCTTGTATTTCCCGAATTTCTACGAACAGACGGCGCTCGGCAGGACGTCGGATGCCGAGTTTCTACTCAATACGTCTTTGTACCCGACAGCGGAAGGTTCTGCTTATATGCTGTATGCGGAAAACACCTTTGATGCGCTGCCGGCCGTATTGCAAGAGCAAGGCTATCAGACGAGCGTGTTCCATCCGTACAAGCCGAGCTTCTGGAACCGCTACCTCATCTATCCGAGGCTTGGCATCGACCGCTTTTATAGTGAATCAGATTTCGACGAAGCCGAAGTGATCGGCTGGGCCATCAACGACGAGGCGCTGCTCGATCAGTCGCTCGCTGAAATGGCGACTTTGCCGGAGCCGTTTTACTCGCATATCGTGACGTTGACGAGCCATCATCCGTTCGAAATGCCGGAACGTCTGCAGGTGCTCGACACGGAAGGCTACGGCGGCTATCATGACCGCCATTTCCGCAATTATCTGCATTCGATCCATTATGTCGACCAGGCGATCGGCAAGTTTGTCGATGGCCTCGACCAAAAAGGCATGCTCGATCATACGATGCTGGCGATTTTCGGCGACCACAGCACGGGCATGACGCCCGATACCGAAGCGTTCAACAAATTCACGGGCGTGGAAGATCCATTCGAGTATTTTGAAGCGAATAAAAACGTGCCACTTATCCTGAACATTCCAGGAGTCGAGCCGAATACCTTCAGCCAAGTGGCGAGCCAGCTGGATTTGGCACCGACCTTACTGGACATTCTTGGGGGCGATCCGTCGGCGCATCATTTCATCGGCCGCGACATGTGGAACACCGATGACGCTCAGGCGACGTTCCGCGACGGTTCGTTCATCACCAATGAATTGTCATTTATCGCATCATCCGACGGCTTGTACGAAAACGGCAGCTGCTTCTGGCGCATGACCGGTGAAGCGGTGGGCGTCGAGGCTTGCGAAGAGCCGTTCTTGGAAGGGACAAAAGAGCTCGAGATGTCCGATGATATGCTGCGCGGCAATCTGCTCGACAAGTTCGAGCGCTGACGCCAAGCAAAATTCACCAACTCACCAGGCAGGAGCGTTACACTAGGGGTGTTGAATCCACTTGAGAAAGGAAGTTTTTGCATGCATTATAATTTTGACGAAGCGGTCGAACGCCGCGGTACATATTCACTGAAATGGGACGGAGCGGAATTGATCAAGCAGTTCGGCATCACCGACCGCTTTGACGAGGACACGATTCCGCTGTTTACCGCGGATATGGATTTGCCGGTCGCGCAGCCGATTGTCGATGCACTCCATAAAACGGTCGACCACCGGATTTACGGCTATACGATCTTGCCGGACAGTTATTTTGAGGCGATCCAGCATTACTTCAAAAAGCGCTATGATTGGGGCATTTTGAAAGAACAGATCGTCTTCAGCCCGGGCACGGTGCATGCCTTGAACATTGCGGTGAAAGCTTTCACCGAACAGGGGGACGGCGTCATCATCCAGCGTCCTGTGTATCCGCCGTTCACATCCGCCGTTGAAGGCAACGCGCGTGTCGTGAAAAACAATGCACTCGTTTTAGGCGAAGACGGCCGCTATTCCATTAATTTCGACGAGTTTGAGGAACTGGCAAAAGACGAAGACACGAAACTGTTTATCCATTGCCATCCGCACAATCCGACGGGACGCGTGTTCACGCCGGAAGAGTCGAAAAGGTTAGCTGACATCTGCAAGCGCCACAATGTGACGATCATCGCCGATGAGATCCACGGCGATCTTGTGCGCAGCGGCGAAACGTTTACGCCGATGGTGCTCGCGGCAGACGCGACCGACCACATCATTACGTGCACCGCAATCAATAAAACCTTCAACGTCGCGGGGCTTCATTGCACGAACGTCATCATTGAAGATGAAAAATTGCGCGAGAAGTTCACGTTAGAACTCGGCATGCAATTGCCGACGCCGTTTACGGTCGCTGCTCTCATTGCCGCCTATACACAAGGCGACGACTGGCTTGAGCAAGTGAATACTTACCTCGACGGCACACTCGAATGGGTTCAGCAATTCTTAGCTGAGCGCATGCCGAAAGTGAAAGTGCGCATTCCAGAAGGCACCTATGTCATGTGGCTCGATTTCCGCGAATACGGAATCGACGACAAGGAAGTTCATGACCGTATCTATAACAAAGCGAACGTCGTGCTAGAAGACGGCACGATGTTCGGCGAAGAAGGCGCCGGATTCCAGCGCATGTGCATCCCGTCGCCGCGCCCGCTCATCCAACAGGCGATGGAGCGCATCGCGCGTGAATTCGACGATTTAAAGTGATGTTTTTCGAGCGCTTTTTCAGGGAAAGCTAGAGGGAGACGAAAAGCGAAAGGACGTGTTCACGTGGCATTGAAAGCAATATTTCTCAATTGTTCATTGAAGAGTTCTGAAGACGAATCCAATACCGAAGGCTTCATGAAAGATGTGCAAGTGCATTACAATCAACTCGGCGTCGAGTCGGAGATCATCCGGCTGGCGGATTATTACATCGCGTTGGGCGTGGAAGAAGATATGGAAGACGGCGATGAGTGGCCGGAAATTCTGGAGCTCGTGAAAGATGCAGATATCCTCATCGTCGGAACGCCGCTATGGCTCGGCGAGAAAAGTTCGATTGCGACGCAGACGATCGAGCGGCTGTACGGTTCGAGCAGCGTGACGAATGATAAAGGCCAGGCGATGTTCTATAATAAGGTCGGCGCAGCGGTCATCACCGGCAATGAAGACGGCGCGAAGCATGCGGCGGCGTCGTTGTTGTACGGCTTGTCGCATATCGGCTTTGTCATTCCGCCGAATGTGGATGCGTATTGGGTCGGGGAAGCGGGCCCTGGGCCGTCGTATTTGGAAACAGGAGGCAACGACTTCTCAAAAGCGGCGATCGAGCGCCTTGCCTATAATACGTTCCATTTGGCGAGCATGTTGAAGAACACGCCGATTCCGGCAGAAGGCAATACTTTGTAGAATGTGCCCTTTCTCTGAATGGAGAGAGGGCTTTTTGTGTAATTATATAGTTGTTATGAGACTTCGTTTCAGGGCACGCTTTCCGAGGGGCGGGAATCGAGCCTCCTCGCTCGCTACGCTCACTGCGGGGTCTCTCAAACCCGCTTGCTCCCTCCGGAGTCGGCCCTTTCACTGCGTCTCTAGGTTTAGATTTTGGCAAAGTTATTATCACTCTCTGTATTTAGTTCGAAAAATAGTGTTTGTGTTTTCGAATGTCCGTATAGGAATGAGAGGCTTATAAGTGATACATATTGGAAAGTATGGAAGATGTCGAAACACTGTCGCGTAGTTAGGGTTGGAGGGTACTTAGACTTGAAAGGTGTGTTGGAATGAAGACTGTGGCAGCTTTTGTTATTTTGGCGGGGGTTGTTCTGCTTTTTTCAACGGCTGAGGTGTTGGTGGCGTTTAGTGGGTTTGCTTATTATGTCATTGGTGCTGGAGTGGTTTTGTTGATCATTTCGCAGCTGATCGGGAATAAGGACAGGATCGGGCTTCACCGTTATGTGCGGCTGGAGCGCGACGCGGAGATACCGGCGATGTACTGGTATCGGTGCCAGCGTTGCAACAAGAAGAAGAAAGCGGCTTCTATTGCGTAGAGATAAAGAAAAAACCAGGAATCCCGGTTCCTGGTTTTTTGCTGTTTAAAATTCGAGTGTTTCGCCGTCTTGCGGGACCCGAAGTTGGTCGGCAAATCCTTGTTCCGTGGCGAAGTTTTTCAGTTGTTCACGGGACAAGCCCCAGTGGTTGACGGCTTCCATATGGCTCGCGATTAGTAACGCGTTGGGTGCTGCCTGGTGCGTGTGGTGTACGTCTTGTGTGCCCATGATGAGCGAGCCACCTTTGGTGAATTGGTTATCGCCTGCATTCAAGACGATGATCTCCGGCTGGTAGCGGTCGATGGCTTCCTGGACTCCTTCATACCAGACTGTGTCGCCCGCTATGTATAGTGTTTTTTCTTCCTTGTGCTGGAACACAACGCCGCATACGAGGCCGATGCGTTTCAAAACCTCACCGCGCCCGTGCTGGCCGGTCGTTTTGGAGAGGCGGATATCGCCAAACGCTGCATCCTCAGTTAACACTATGACATTCGTGAAGCCGTCATTTTTGAGTGCGGCCGCATCAGCTTCGTTCTGGCTGAAGACCGGCAAATCTTCCGGCAATGCATGCTTCGCCGCTGCATCGTAATGATCCAAATGCAAATGGGTGATAATGACCGCATCCAACCCATCAGTAAGCTGCTCGACCGGAATAGGTAAGTCGACCAGCGGATTGTTCTGGTCCTGCCGCGCCGAATTGCCAAACGGCGGATAACTGTCTTTATGCCCAAGAAACGGATCCACCAGAAAGCGTTTGCCGCCATAAGTAAGCAATAAAGTCGCATTGCGGATTTGCTGGATTTTCATTACACCACTCCTATCATCTTCTGTCATATATCTTCCCGAAAGACGAGCTATCTTAACGTCTTTTATTATATTCCTTGCTGCTGGTGATGGGCAAGAGAATGTCTGATTTCAAAGAAGCGTAGGCTTTCAAAAGCTGGATATCAATGAAATTATTAGCTATCGTTAGTAAAATCGAATGCTCGAAATTTATCCCTTTATAATTTGAGATGAAGCGGAAGGAGGCGACTCCTGCGGAATAAGTGGGTTTGAGAGACCCCGCAGGAACGTAGTGACGAGGAGGCTCGATGCCCACTCCGCGGAAAGCGTCCTCCTGGAGCGTAATCTCCACTACTAGCCTATTAACTATTCCTCGTACACAGAAAAAAGCCGTGCAGCTGCACGGCTTTTTTCGGACTGCCTGGAAACCTTTCACCTTCTACTAGCATTCCGTTCAAGCCGGACGATTTCCGCTGGAATTGGACCTGAGCCTCTAAGATATGGGAATCCATTCAATATTCAAAAGAAAAGTGTTTTATATAAATATTGTTTAACAAATAAAGGGATTATAACTAAACATATATAGTAATATTGTAGACAGAAGAACGAAGTGATTTGGAAAGAATTTTCTTGAAGGTACTTGCAGATGGATAACAACTATCAGTTGGCGAGAATGGAGAGTTATTGTATGGTTAATGATCAATCGAGGTATTCGAGGCTTGCGAACATAACACGCATTGTAAATACGAAACTGGATTTGCATGAAGTTCTGCAGCAGGTCACGATGGCAATTTCCGAGGAAATTGTCCGATGCGATTCTGTCGGAATCTTTTTGCCAGAAGGCGATGGCACTTACCGCGGTTTTGCGGGAAAGCCGGAGATGATGAGCGGAGTAACGCTGCAATCGCAAATTATCGATCCGGAAACAGACCCTCTGGCAGCGGAATTGATAGAGACAAGGAAAACCATTTATATAGCGGATACTTCAAAAGATAACCGGCCGGACTTGAAGGCGGTGGGAGCCTTCCAAATCCATTCCTTATTGGCGCTGCCGATCTCCTATGAAAAGGAATTTATCGGTATGGTGTTCCTGTTCGATTACGGCACACCGATGAATTTGATGCAATCAGAGATTGAAAGCGTTGAAGCTTACGTAAACATGGCAGCGGTCGCGATTCAAAACGCGAAAACCCTCAATCAAAAGGAGAAGTTGTTGATGGAAAAGCAATTACTGCTCAACCTTACCCGTGAACTGTCTTTCTGTTCGACTATCCGAGAAAGCCTGAAAGTTTGCTTCGCCTATTTGAAACTGGCGTTTGACGACGCGGATTTTGCCGCACACATCATAAAACCATCGAGCGCTAAAGGCGGCACGCCGATAAAGTTTCACGCAGCCGATGGAATGGCCGAACAGAAATGGAATGAGCATCTCGCCAGAATGGGTTTAACAAAAAGTTATGCGGAACTGGTCAGACATGCCGTATCACAGAAAGAGCCAATCCGTACTGACATGGGTGCTCACCAAGAGTTGTGGCTTCTTCCAATGATTTCTATGGGGAAAGTGCATGGCGTTGTTGCTGCGGTATGCAGCAGTGAAGCAGCACAAAATGCCATTGATTTGCAGATTCCTTTCGCACAATCAATTATCGATGCCACCGCTCCGGTTTTTTCGAATTTATTGTACATGGATCAATTGGAAGGAATGGTCGAAGAGCGGACGAGTGCACTGTATGCCGCAAACAAACGGGTCAACAGTGTGATTGAAAGTATCACGGACGGCTTTTTCGCGCTCAATCAAGATTGGGAATATGTCTATCTTAACAAACATCAGTTTTTGCCGAGAGGGAAAAAACCGGAAGAGGTGCTCGGCAATAAGATTTGGGATGAATTTCCGGAAACCGTCGACACGATCATCTATACCGAGTTCCATCGCGCCATGAACGACCGGGTGACGGTGCGCTTTGAGGCACAATCCGAAGCGGATGATTATTGGTATGAAATTACCGCCTATCCGTTTGATGACGGCATATGCTGTATGTTGAAAAATATCAAGGAAAAGAAGAAATACGAGAAAGAACTGAAAAGGCTGGCCAATTTGGATCTGATCGGCCAGATGGCGGCGGGGATCAGCCACGAGATCCGCAATCCGATGACGACGGTGCGCGGTTTTCTGCAGCTAATGATGACCGATGAGCAATTGGAGCCGCATGCTGCGCATTTCAATTTGATGATCGATGAATTGGACCGGGCGAATGCCATCATCACTGAATTTCTGTCGGTCGGCAATACGCGGACTTCCGACATGAAAATGATGAGCCTAAACACTATTCTCCAGGATATTTCACCATTGATAAAAGTCGATACATCCAATCAGAACAAACAAATCTGCATTTACACGCAGGAAGTGCCGGAACTGTTGTTGAATCATAATGAAATCCGGCAATTGATCATCAATTTATACCGTAATGCACTTGAAGCGATCGATGAGGGGCAGACACTGACAATCGGCACCTATCTGGAAAACGAAAATTGCGTGGTGCTGGCAGTGCAGGATCAGGGCAGCGGCATTGATCCCGCAATCATCGAGAAAATCGGCACGCCTTTCTATACGACAAAAGAAGAAGGCACAGGACTCGGTCTGGGCATCTGTTACGCAGTGGCGGCACGCCATAATGCGACGATCAACATCGAAACAGGACCCGAAGGCACCATCTTTTTCACGAAGTTTCCGGTCGAATCGGAGCCAGACGGAGAGCATTAATCTCTTCATGAATGAATTAAACCTTTCCATAAAGAAAACTCCTCTCACAAAGTAAGAGGAGTTCTCACAGGCTGTCGAGAAACCTCGGCAGCTTTTTTTGCGTTCCAGCCGGACGCTTTCCGCGGGCACGGCCTCAGCCGCTTCGTCGCTGGCGCGTGTCAGTAAAACGGATCCCGACAGTGGCTTCTTGATGCACGACCACAAGCCACGTGTTTTTTTATCTTGACCACCGAACGGAGTTACGCTGATGTGAAAGAACTCCATGGTCTCCGCTAAGCAAGGCGTCGAGGGCGCAAGTATTTCTAGGAGCAGGCCCATATGACAGCTGCCGCACAGAATATCAAAAAAATAGCCCTTCTGCTTAGCAGAAGGGCCTAAAACTACTGGCTTCCTTTTTTACTTCGCCACCAAACAGAGAGCATGACAAATAAAAATTTAGTTTCTCAAAAAGCTGAAAAAGCCGTGTAGCTGCACGGCTTTTTCAAGTATTTATTTTTTGCCGATCGCCAAGGCGAACTGCAAATACATCAAGCCGTTGCGCGCTTTTTGCGTCATCGCCAATGTCAGGCGCTCAAGCTCAGCTTCTGTAATATGATGGCTTTGCGCACGCGCGCTCTCTTTGTCAAACGGCTCGGCCTGTTTGACCACCTGCAAATAGCTATTGTCGATGCGGTTGCGGATATGCAAGGCTTTTTTCACTAATATGCTTTGCTCCTCGGACTTCTCGTAGCCGTACACTTCTTTCGACAGCCAGTACAAAGCTTTCAATGCATCGTTCTTTGTCGTCTGGATAAACGGCTTGAGCGGCTTTTTCAAGCTCTCTTCCTCAAACCAGATGCGCTGGAAATTCGCGCGCGGCTCTTCGACGCCGATCTGCAGCGCATGGTTCATCAACAGTGCCATCTTGTCGAACAAGGAATATGCTTGGCGATACACTTGCTTTAAGTTCTCGTGGCGCTGCGTATAAACTGTATTGTCGCCGTCCATCTTATGGTCATCTGCCACTTCCTCAGCAGACAAAGCTGTGTGCAGCGAGCGGCGCATCGACGTGAATTCATGCGTCAACGAATCCAAGTAATTGCCGAGGAATGCATTGTTTTGGATACGCAGCGGCAAATCGCGCTTCGCCATCGTATCCGGCTCGATGTCGTTGCCGCTGTTCAAGAACAATTGCTGTTGGGCACACCAGTCCAAGTAGCGCTGTTCGGTTTCACTCGGTTCGGGCTGGTCGGCCAGTTTCACCGGTTCCACTTCACCGAGCTGGGTGACCATGTTCTCGGCTAGTTTGATGCGCTCGTCGTAGAGCTTTTTGCCTTTGTCGTCTTGGATGTCGGTTTGCGCGACATGGAACAATTCGAGTGCTTTTTCCAAAGCACGCAGGCGTTCCGCTTTGACCGGCAAGAACGTCGAGTAGAAGATCAAGGTCCAGCCGTACTCGCCGTTCAAACGTTGGAATGACGGGTCTTTGTCGTCTTTGACCATTTGTTTCAACACCGCTTGGGCGTCGATTGAACGGCCGGTATGGACGAGCGTTTCGGCATAGTTCAAGCACACTTGGTTCCAGACGCTGGGCGGGATGCGGCCGCGGTAGGTTTCGAGTGTATTGTCGTACAAATACAATTGGCGCTGCTTGAGTTCCGAGTTCCATTCTTTTTGCTGCTGGTGGCGAATCGACAGGTGGCTCGTCTCGAGTAGGACGACGAGCGGGTATGCCGCTTTTCCTTTGAGGCGTTCTTTCAAATGATTGATCATCGAATCGATGCGCCCCGGGTAGGCTTCCGCTTTTGCTTGCTGCAATTCCTGCAGAAGCTGGTGGGTCGCACTGTAAATTTCTTTTATTTCAAATTGCCCTAAATCATCCGATAGCGCGATATCGCTTAAAGTTGGCATGCCATTTCCTCCTTGATGCGTTTTGATGTGTCTCTTTCCATTCTAAGGGAAAAAAGCGCATTGGTCACCCCACGGCAGGAAATTGGCAGAAAATATGGAATATAAGGGGGGAGTGCGAGAGGAGGAATGACTGTGGGCAGTTCTCGAGATCCGTTTATCTGGATTCCAGTCGTGACGCAACAACAAGAGGAAGACGTTCAATTTAAGGACAAGCGCATCACCGGCAAAGAGTTCCGGGCAGCGGGGCAAGGCGAATTTCGCAAACACGCTCCGATTTCGCGGGACAATTTGGAGGAGATGGTGCGCGGCTTTGAAGGCTATGAAGTGGAGACAATCGAATTGAACGTCGTTGGCGGCATCGAAACCGGCGGCGCTTTGCAGTTTATCATCGCGGGAAAAGCAGAAGCCGGCATGACCGTGACTTTGAAAAAGAAAGGCCGCATGAAAGAAACTGAGAAAGAAATAAAATAGCTGGAAACGCTGCCGGTGCAGCGTTTTTTTTGTTCCCAAAAATGTGGGGTAAAGGCAAAGCTTGGTATGACTTGTAGGTAAATCAGCATCTTTTTTTAAGATTTTTAGCAGAATTAATATTTTGTGCAGGTGTAAAGGTCTATGTGAAGATAAGGGAATTACAGGTATAATCTTTACTATATTCCATTAAAAAGAGTTATATGAATCATTATTTATTATAAATGCTGGTTAAAAAGTCCTTATTTAGAGGGATTTCCTTCTGCAAAATCACAATAGTTATTCATTAACCGGTAGTATTTTCCGGTTCGCTAGGTCAGGGGGGTTACGCCATGTCTATGCTTCCACATATGAGCTTGGTTTTTTTATCCATTATCGTGTCAGTTGCCATAAGCTATACGGTTTTGATTTTGATGGAATACGTCAAAAAGCGCAAAGCTGCAGTTAATCAGCGTTCTCGGCTGATCGGTGTGGTAGCGCTTGGCAGCGGGTTTTTCGGGATGCATTTAATCGGAATCTTGACGTTTATGGCCGAATACCGCTTTGCACCCAGGTTTTGGCTGCTCGGTTTGTCGCTCATCTCGGCTTGTTTGACGGCTGCCTATGTGCTGCGGATTCTAACGAGAGGCATCCATAGCCGGCGTGAAATGCTGCAAAGTCTTCTTATTACGACTTTCTTCGCAAAGGCTGCCCATTTTCTCAGCCTATCAGGGATGTTGAACGTGCGCTTCGGGTCGATTTCTCCAGGCTACTATTTATTGTCTGCGGTTATGGTGCTCGCCATTTGTTATTTCGGCTTCCGCTTTATCCTGCAAACAACTACTCAAAACGCGACGGAAGGAAAGCGCATCCGCAATGCAGTCATTATGGGCGTCGTGCTGTCGCTACTTCATTACACATCGATGAAAACCTTTTATGCGAATACGCCGCTTCCGCCGCCCGCGACAGAAGGCATGTGGGCGATCAACACGGCAATTGTCGTCGCATCGATCGTCACTTTGCTGCTCTTGTCATCGGCGAATCTGGCTTTGGTCGATTTGCGTGCTCTGCGCACAGAGACAGGGCTTTTGCAGCAAGTGAAAGAAAGCGAAAGCCGTTTCCGTACGCTCGCCTATACCGATCAATTGACGGGGATGCCAAACCGCCATTGGTTTTTCGCGCATTTCCGCGAGCTTCTGGATTCAGCGGATGGAAAAATCGAATCGATCGGTGTCGTGCTGCTCGATTTCGATGATTTTAAATCGATCAATGAACTGCTCGGCCACGACGGCGGCGATCAATTTCTGAAAAAAGTTGTCAGCCGCTTGAAGGCGGTGCTGCCGGAAACGGTCCAGCTCGCCAGACTCGGGGGCGATGAATTCGTCTTTGCGGTGACGAATGCGAAAAAATCTTATCTGGAGCAGTTGTGCCGGGACATTCTGTCAGTTATGCATGAGCCTATTCAAATCGGTGAGCGGCGCGTGGCATCAGGAATCAGCATCGGCATCAGCTGCCAGAAAGTCGCCGAGCTCAATGAAGAAAGCTTGATTAAGCAAGCGGATTTGGCGCTGTTTATGGCGAAAAGCTCCGGCAAGGAAAGCTATGAATTTTTCTCGCCGGAACTTTTGGACAGCTCGATCCGCAAACAGGAAATCACCGCCGCTTTGCAACAGGCGCTGTTAAACGGGGAATTCATGGTTTATTACCAGCCGCAAGTGGAGTTATTGAATGGCCGGATCATCGGGTTCGAGGCACTGCTCCGCTGGAATTCGGTGCTTGGCGTCGTCTCGCCGTCAGAATTCATTCCCGTCGCAGAAGAATGCGGCGCCATCCATTCGATCGGTGAATGGGTGTTGCGCGAAGCTTGCCTGCAGCTGAATGCATGGCGCCGTGAGGGACGGCCTGACATCCACGTATCGGTCAACGTTTCCGCGAAGCAGTTCGGGGATCCGGAGTTTGCCGAGAAAGTTGCGCGCATTTTGATTGAAACGAATGTGCCGGCTGAGTATGTCGAAATCGAAATCACCGAAAGCGTCATGCTCGACCTCGATACTGCAGCAGGATTAGTGGAGGAGCTGCAAGAAATCGGCGTCAAGCTGGCGATCGATGATTTCGGAACCGGCTATTCGTCGCTCAATGCGGTTAAAAAAATCCAAATCGATACGCTGAAAATCGATAAATCCCTAGTCGATGAAGTGCTCGGCAGCGACCGCAGCATGGCGATACTCGCGACCATCATCGAGCTCGGCAAGAATTTAGGCGCGGAAGTCGTCGTCGAAGGCTTGGAGACGATCGAACAAGTGACCTTGATGCGGCAATACGAAATCATCGGGCAAGGCTATTATTTCAGCCGCCCGCTGCCCGCCGACAAGGCAACAAAAGTGTGGGACAAATACTTGGAACAGCCAAATGGCCTGTACCGTGCACCGATTTTATATTGAACGAGAAAAGGACGCAGCATTGTGCTGAGTCCTTTTTTTTTTTGGTTCAGAAATCTAAATCAGTTTGAAAAAAATATCAGATAATTCGATTCTCTTGGTAACTTCAGTTCCTTTAGGTTTTTTGTAAACAAGAAAGCGGTTTTTAAGATTTCACTTGGCCGTGCTCAGACATGCCTGTTTAAGTACCGACGGATGCTCTCCACGTTGCGGATACCGAAAACGCAAGAGTTCTTTGATATCTGTGGAGCTCCGCCCGATGGTCTGTTTTTACAGACGATATAGCTGCTTATAAAGCATTTGCGTAGCATGCTTTGTTTCTTTCAGCGGTGATAACGGTCCCTACTTTGCAGAAATTTTAAAAATGAAAAATGTCACTCTGCTTCTAGGGGAAATTAAAAAGTTTAACGTGCTTTTAACTTTGAGTAGTAATAATCAAATTATAAACAGCGGGTGTTTAACATAAATTTGAGTCTAGAGAAGGGGGCATTTATCATGATGATCGATACCCAAATTCCAAACATCACGATCATTGAAACAAAGGAATATTGGGATAAGGTAGTTAATGAATTTCCTGTGAATGATGTTTACTACACATACGAGTATTGTCAGTGGAATGCGGAAAAAGAGAAGGGACAGGCAAAGCTCGTGTTTTTTGAAAACAGCTTGGGAAGCGTCATTTATCCTTTTATCCTGCGAAGAATAGACCACTATACAGAACAGCCGATCTACGACATCACCACGCCTTATGGTTATGGGGGGCCGCTCGTTTCCGGAGATGAGAAAGTTCTCGAGGAATTCACTAGGCTGTTTCGTGGTTATTGTTTGGAAACGAACATTGTTTCAGAAGTCGTCCGGCTGCACCCTCTCCTGAATAACGCCCGTTACCTTAACGGCTATTGCGATTTAACTTACATCCGAAAGAGCACTGCGGTGGAGTTGTCAGAAAGCTTGCCGCAGATCCAGCACCAGTACAGCAAGATGACCAAGCGGAATATTAAGAAGGCTATATCCAATAACCTCTATTGCAAAGAAGTCAGTAAGAGCGACGACAATATTGAAACTTTCTTGGCTTTGTACAAGGCAACGATGAACCGCAAATCAGCTGCCGATAGTTATTACTTCTGCTTTTCATCCATCCAACAACAGCTGATGGATACAGCCGTCTCGAAATCCCATCTGTTATTTGTCTACTTGGGCGAAAAAGTCATAGCTGCAGCCATTCTCTATACGACAAAACATCTTGCCCATTACCATTTGGGTGCCTCGGATAAAGACCATCTGGACTTGCGGCCGAATAATTTGCTCTTCGACTTCATGGTAATCATATCCAAAGAATTGAACTGTAACTTATTGCACTTAGGCGGCGGTTACGGGGAAAATGACAGTTTGTTCAAATACAAAGCATCTTTCACCAATAATAATAATTACGATTATTATTTGGGCACCCGTATTTATAACCCGCAGATTTACGCGGAGTTAACCGAAATGGCCGCAAGCCGTTCCCGCTTAGCGGAAGGCTATTTCCCGTCATACCGAAGCGTTTGAGAATGGATGAAATGATTGAGCAACGCTCCATAATAATTGGGAAGAGGTGGTAAAGATGAATATTCAGGGAAAAAAAGTGACGCTGCGTGCTTTGGAAAGATCCGATATGGAAAGCTTGAGAAGTTTTCATAACGATCCGGAAATCGGCCACTTGCTCGGAGGCTGGTCCCACCCCATTTCGGCGGATCAGCAGAATAAATGGTTTGACGGCTTAGCATTTGACGGCCAGCACCTGCGTTTTGCAATCGAGACCCCGCTCGATGGGTTCATCGGCATTTCAACGATAACGAATATCGATTTTAAAAACCGCTCAGCGTATCATGGCATCATCATCGGAAAAAAGAATATGCAAGGCCATGGGTATGGCCGGGACACGGTGATGACGACCATGAAATATGCATTCGAAGAACTGCAGCTGCACCGGTTGGATGGCGATATCGTCGAACATAATGTGCCTTCTTATAATCTCTACGTCCAAAAATGCGGATGGCAAGAAGAAGGCAGAGTACGCGAGCATGCCTTCAGGAAGAACCGGTACTATGACCGGATTATCGTCGGCATCCTCAAGCGCGAATATGAGGAACTGTGCGAGCAGAGCAATTATTGGCAGGAAGAA
>NZ_JAGGPW010000023.1 GCF_018613655.1 Planococcus sp. ISL-109 | reverse complement strand
GTGAGAGTAGGACGTCGCTGGTCTTATAATTTTGGTCCCGTGGTGTAGCGGTTAACATGCCTGCCTGTCACGCAGGAGATCGCCGGTTCGATCCCGGTCGGGACCGTCATTCCCAAAAGTGAGCACAGCGAACCCGCTGTGCTCTTTTTCTATGGAAACAATATATTTTGATTTGAAGCGGTATTCCGCTAAACTATGGAAAGACTCAAACGAGGTGAAAAGATATGAGCTTTACAATTAAGGTGCAATCGCCCGAAGAAACGGAACAACTCGCCATGCGCCTAGCTGGACTTTTGCAACCACGCGATATCGTAACGCTAGAAGGGGATCTTGGTGCTGGGAAAACCACGTTCACCAAAGGATTGGCGAAAGGGTTCGGTATCGAACGGACCGTCAATAGCCCGACCTTTAACATACTCAAGCAATATGAAGGAACACTTCAATTAAATCATTTTGACGTGTATCGCTTGGAAAATAGCGATGAAGATATCGGGTTTGATGAACTGTTCGCAGAAGAGGCCGTATCGGTAATCGAATGGGCTCAGTTTATCGAGGATTATTTGCCGGATGAGCGTTTGGGTATCGTTATTCGCCGTTTGTCTGAAGAGGGGCGCGAAGTGGAGTTTCAACCACGCGGTGTCCGCTATGAAAATCTATGCAGGGAGCTAATGCGATGATTTTAGGAATCGATACGTCAAATTCGCCTTTGTCTGTGGCTTTGGTGAATAACAATACAGTATTAATAGAAGAAACCCATAACTTGAAAATTAACCATTCTCTTACAGCTATGCCTGCGGTGGAGGAAATAATGAAAAAAGCAAAGGTTGTCCCAGGCGACTTGACCCGAATTGTCGCAGCGGAAGGGCCTGGTTCTTATACAGGAGTCCGCATCGGACTTACAATTGCGAAAACTTTGGCATGGTCGTTAAAAATCCCGCTTGTCACCGTGTCGAGTTTAAAAGTACTGACTGCGAATGCCCTAGGATTCAACGGGCTGATTTGCCCGGTGATGGATGCCAGACGCGGAACGGTTTTTACAGCGCTTTATGACGGGGATACTTTAGAAGTGGTTGTGCCAGACCAGCACAGTGATTTCAAAAATTTCTTGGAACAAGTTCGTACGTACGAACGGCCGGTATTATTTACGGGAATAGATCTTGAAATCCACCGTCCGTTGATTGAAGAAATGCTTGGGGGCATGGCTCGTTTTGCCTCGATGCAAAACCGACTTCCGCGCGCGTCAAATTTGATTGCTTTGGCAGCAGATGAGCAAGAACAAGATGTGCATCACGCGGTGCCTGAATACCGACGGATCACTGAAGCGGAAGCAAATTTGGTGAAAACCGATACAGGCACAAGCCGATGAACGGACAAGTAGCATTTCGAAAAATGACGTTGGACGATGTGGATGCGGTTTATGAAATTGAAAAAGAGTCGTTTACGCTCGCTTGGACAAAAGAAGCTTTCGAGCAGGAAATGCTGAAGAATGAGTTCGCGTATTATGTCGTGGCGGAGACCGAAAAAGGGATCGTCGGTTATTGCGGTATGTGGCTTGTGATAGATGAGGCGCATATTACGAATATCGCAATCTCGCCGTCGCAGCGCGGGAAAAAGATCGGGGAAGCATTGATGACGGCAGCAATAGAAGCAGCAAAAGCACAAGGGGCGAAGTTGATGACACTAGAAGCGCGTGTCAGCAATGTGGTCGCAATCAATTTATACAAGAAGTTAGGATTTCAAAATGGTGGCATCCGAAAAGGCTATTATACGGATAACCAAGAGGATGCCATAATAATGTGGGTGAATTTTGATGAATGAAGATAAATACGTATTAGGACTAGAAACAAGCTGTGATGAGACGGCGGCTTCTGTCGTAAAAAACGGTACGGAGATCATCTCCAATGTCGTCGCTTCGCAAATCGAGAGCCATAAGCGCTTTGGCGGCGTCGTGCCGGAAATTGCATCAAGGCATCATGTCGAGCAAATCACAATTGTTATTGAAGAAGCGCTGCAACAGGCGAATCTGGCGCCGTCTGAGCTATCGGCAGTGGCGGTCACTGAAGGGCCTGGGCTTGTCGGTGCGCTGCTTGTCGGCGTCAATGCGGCAAAGGCATTTGCTTTTGCGCATAGCTTGCCGTTAGTCGGTGTGCACCATATTGCCGGCCATATTTATGCGAATCGCCTCGAGCAGGAAATGGAGTTTCCACTTTTGGCATTGGTCATTTCAGGCGGCCATACAGAACTGATTGTTATGAAAGAACATGGCGACTTTACAGTCATCGGCGAGACCCGCGACGATGCCGCAGGGGAAGCCTACGATAAAGTGGCGCGAACTTTGAACTTGCCTTATCCAGGCGGACCGCACATTGACCGTTTAGCGCACGAAAGCACAACAGCGGTCGATTTTCCGCGCGTCTGGCTTGAAGAAGGCTCATATGATTTCAGCTTCAGCGGTTTGAAATCATCGGTATTGAACTATATGCACAATATGAAGCAGCGCGGGGAGACCCCTGTGCCGCAAGCCGTCGCAGCCGGTTTCCAAAACAGTGTCGTGGAAGTAGTGACCGAGAAGACTTTGCGCGCAGCAAGGGAATTCGGCGTCAAACAAGTGATTGCAGCGGGTGGTGTTGCAGCAAATAAAGGCCTGCGCAAGTCGCTCACGGAAGTATTTGAAAAAGAAGGCTTGCCATTTTATATTCCGCCCCTGCCGCTTTGTACGGATAATGCGGCAATGATCGCAGCGGCAGGAACGGTCATGTATGAAAAAGGGTTAACCGGAAATATGGCAATGAACGGCCATCCAGGGATGCCTCTAAGTTCGTGGATTTAACAAGCAACTGTGTCGCAATTCTTCCTGAATTGCGACACAGTTGCTTTTTTTTACGGAAAGATCCAATTAGTACAAGGACAAGGGCGGATATTTCCTGTCAATAGAGAACATTTGTACTTATGCACAGTTTGTGAACAACCTGTTTATAACCCGTCAATAAACAGTCGATTTCCTATATATTGTAGGTAATGAAGTGGAAAACTATGTGGATAAAAGAAAAAGGTGCTGTGGATAATGTGTATAACTATGTTGACAGTTGATTTTATCATGTCTCTATTGTGTACAAATCTGTGGAAATATATATTTCCTGAAAAGGTATTGACCTATATGTAGACAAAGAAAAAACCGCATACCCAGTATGCGGTTTAAGAATTCATTTCTTCCAGCTGTTCTTGCAGTTCCAGCCAGTCGGTCATTGTTTGTTCGTGTATTTGTTTCAGCTCTTCAAGGCGCGCTTGCAATGGCATGACGCGTTCGTGGTCTTGGAAAATGTCGGGTTCGCATAATTGTTCTTCCAATGCGGTGATTTCTTCATCGAGCGTTTCCATCGTCTGCTCGATTTCGGTATTTTTTCGCAGCAATTGCCGCTCAAGTTTTTTCGCTTCTTTGTCTATTTGGGAAGTCGACGTGTTTGTTTGGGCTTCTGGTTGCTGCGCTTTGGCTTCTAGGGCATCGAGTGCTGCGAGTTCTTCGGTTTCGAGCTTTTTCTCCACGTAATAATCGTAGTCGCCCAAGTATTCGGTTGTGCCGTCACGTGACAACTCGACCACTTTCGTGGCGATCCGGTTCATGAAGTAGCGGTCATGCGAAACGAATAGCAGCGTGCCCGGGTAATCGATCAATGCGTTCTCCAGCACTTCTTTGCTGTCGAGGTCCAAATGGTTGGTCGGCTCATCGAGAAGCAGCACGTTGGCTTTTTGCATCATCAGTTTGGCGAGTGCCACGCGGGCTTTTTCGCCACCGGATAAAGTCGAGACGGGTTTCAACACATCGTCCCCAGTAAACAGGAAGCGGCCGAGAATGCCGCGGATGTCTTTTTCGTTCACTTGCGGATAGTCGTCCCATAATTCGTTGAGGACTAGCTTATTGCCTTTTAAATTCGCTTGTTCCTGGTCATAATAGCCGAACTGGATGCCGGTGCCGTAATGGATTTCACCGGCGAGTGCAGGGAGTTCTTTTATGATGGTCTTGAGCAGCGTCGATTTGCCGACGCCGTTCGGTCCGACAAGCGCCAAGCTTTCGGTGCGATAGAGTTTCAGGGAGACGTTTTTGGACACGGCTTGATCGCCATAGCCGACTGATAAGGACTGGATGTTCAAGACGTCATTGCCGCTTTGCTTTTTGATTTCAAAACCGAAGCGTGCGGATTTTTCGTCGCCTTCTGGGGCATCCATCCAATCGGTTTTCTCGAGCACCCGCCGCCTGCTTTGTGCCATTTTCGTCGTGGACGCGCGGACCAGGTTACGGGCAACATAGTCTTCAAGCTTGGCTTTTTCGCCTTGCTCTTTTTCATAATGTTTGCTGTCGAGTTCATATTGCTTCGCTTTTTCGCTCAAATAGCGGCTGTAGTTGCCTGTATACTTGCGGACTTTTTTGCGCGACACTTCGTAGACGAGTGTCACGACCTGGTCGAGGAAATAGCGGTCATGCGACACGATGAGCAAAGCGCCCGGATAATTTTTCAAGAAGTTCTCAAGCCAGCTCAGTGTCTCGATGTCCAAATGGTTGGTCGGCTCATCGAGAATGAGTAATTGCGGTTTGGCAAGCAAATGCTTCGCTAGCATAAGACGGGTTTTTTGCCCGCCGGACAGTGAGACAATTTTTTTGTCGAAATCTTCCGGGTAAAACTTCATGCCGTGGAGAACAGCACGCGTGTCGGCTTCGAACTGATAGCCGCCGGCGTCTTTGAAATTGGTCTGGAGCAAATCATATTCTTCCATGACCTTGGCGTTGCGTTCGGGGTCATTATAGACATCAGGGTCTGCCATAGCGTTTTCAAGCTTACGTAGCTGCGCTTCCTGATCGCGGAAATGAACGAAGATCTTCATCATTTCCTGCCATACGGTGGCGTCTGAGTTCAAGTCGGTTTGCTGTTCGAGATAGCCGATTGATAAATCTTTCGGCATGATCAAATCGCCGCTGTCGTAGGACATTTCCCCAGCGATGATTTTCAGTAATGTTGATTTTCCGGCACCGTTACGGCCTACGAGAGCTACACGGTCGCGGTGCTGGACTTCGAGTTTGGCACCGGAAAGAATTTCCTCAGCACCAAATGATTTATGGATTTGATTAACTTGCAATACGATCATTAGGGTCACCTCTATTCTCTCTAAGTGTAGCTGATGGGAGTAAGCTTCGCAATTGAGCAAGCCTTTACATATCTAGGCTCGTCATGTAAGATTGAAACGATTTGACAACAGTTCAGAAGGAAGCGATCACATGCTTGACGAATCACCAAAAATCCCACAAGCAACAACGAAGCGGCTGCCCTTGTATTACCGGTTTCTCCAGAATTTTGCCAACGCCGGCCAGAAGCGCATTTCCTCCCAGGAGTTGAGCGAAGCGATGAAAATCGACTCCGCCACGATACGGCGCGATTTTTCCCATCTCGGTGCGCTCGGGAAAAAAGGCTACGGCTACGATGTCCAGGAGCTCTTGGAGTTTTTTCGCAAGACGCTCGATCAGGACGAAGCGACCAATGTCGCCTTGATCGGTGTCGGCAGTCTCGGCAGCGCGTTTTTGAAATATAATTTTCACCGCAACCACAACACGAAAATCATCCTCGCCTTTGATACGAACAGCCCGCACGAAGGACAAAAGATCAGCGGCATCGATACGTATCATCCGGACTTGATCGAAGCGAAGATCAAGGAGTACGGAGTTGAAGTGGTGATTTTGACCGTGCCGTCGCGCTCGGCGCAGGAAGTGACTGACCGGCTCGCGCAAACGGACATAAAAGGTATACTCAATTTCACGCCGGTGCGCATTTCAGTGCCCGACCATATCCGTGTCCAGACGATCGATTTGTCGGTCGAGCTGCAGACTTTGATCTACCAGATCAAGCATGATTAACATAAAACCTTCACATTTGAAAGGCCTTTGGAAATAGCCAAAAGGCCGCGTTTCATGTAAACTAGAAGCATACTACAGGAGGTGCCTCATATGCCAGGTCCATTAAGTTTAATCGTTATCGGGGTTGTCGCATTGCTGATTTTCGGCCCGAAAAAATTGCCGGAACTAGGTAAAGCATTCGGTTCTTCCCTGCGCGAGTTCAAAAACGCCACAAAAGGGTTGGCGGATGACGACGAAGATGACAAGAAAGTCGAAGCAGCGAAGAAAAACCAACTAGACAAGAAAGACGAGCACAAGTAACCCGATAGGATGTTTGTCCGATGACTCAACAAAATGAAATGACGGTAGTTGAACATATAGGTGAACTCAGAAAACGGCTGACCTTGATAGTCGTTTTCTTTCTGTTGGCGCTCATTGCGGGATTCTTCCTTGCCGAGCCGCTGATCCGCTATTTGCAGTTCAGCGAAGAGGCGCGGAATTTGACGCTGAACGCGTTCAAGATAACCGATCCGATCAAAATTTACATGCAAGTGATGATGATTTTGGCATTGATCATCACCTCGCCATTGATCATGTATCAGTTTTGGGCGTTCATCAGCCCGGGGCTTCATGACAGGGAGCGGAAAGTGACGCTCAGTTACATTCCATTTTCCGTGTCGCTGTTTATCGGCGGCATCGCGTTTTCATATTTGATCTTGTTTCCGTATGTGATCGGATTTATGCTCAATATTTCGGAAAGCTTGGAGATTCAAGAGACGATCGGTATCAATGAGTATTTCCAGTTTTTGTTCCAGATTACCTTGCCGTTCGGTTTTATTTTCCAGCTGCCGGTGTTGATGCTGTTTTTGACGCGTCTTGGGATTTTGACGCCGATGATGATGACGAAGTACCGCAAGTATGCGTATTTGGCGCTGGTGACGATTGCCGCCTTCATCACGCCGCCGGACATCGTGTCGCATTTGATTGTGACCTTGCCGCTGATATTGTTGTATGAGTTCAGTGTGGTGATTGCACGTATCGGCTATCGCAAGTTCCTGCGGGCAGAACAGCAGCAGGCAATTGAAGAACAGACAGAAGACCTTCCGCCGAAGTGATGGTGGAGGGTTTTTTTGTTTTGAGAATGGAAAAGAAATGTAAATGACTTGCGGTCTGTCTCCAGGTGGATGCTTGCTGAGGGGCGGGAATCGAGCCTCCTCGTCGCTTGAAACGCTGCTCCCACATCTGCAAGCAGATGCGTCGCAAATGAATGTGCTCAGCGATGCCTCGCTCATTCATTGCCTGCGGGGTCTCTCAAACCCGCTGATCCCTCAGGCGTCACCACCTTCCATTCCGTCTCTAAATTTCGTCGCACGGAGGAGCTTGCTTGTGGTACTAAATTAGACATTAAAACCGCTAAATCGCTAAGAGTAAGTGTTAGACACACTGTTATATTTCTAGATATATTGTGAGTTCATCTCCTAGCTTTCCAGGGAAGTGATTCCCCAACTAGCCGGAACAGTTTCCAGAACCGGCAATTTTTGAACTAACAGTTACCGAAGAAATTACTCAGCCGAACCGCGCTGCGGGTGAGCCGATGCCATGAGACAGGTGCCTTTGCTGGCTTATGGCTTATGGCTTATGGCAAGAGGCCAACCCAAAGCGGGAGGCGAAATCACAAGATGACGCCGAGGTGAATACCGTGAACTTTTCCGCATACTTTAACTAACAAACACTACACCTTGACTAGGGAAGTGATTCCTCAACTAAAAATTAATTTTGAAGAAAGAAAAACGCCGCTCCAACCGAGGAGCGGCGTTTACTAGTATTATTGCAAGTTTTCCATTTGTTTCAGGAAGTTTTCGATTTTGTCCATATTGAGTTGGATGAGCATGACATAGCCGTTGAGCATAATGTGTGCGATGATCGGTGTGATGATGCGCTTCGTGCGCTGGTAGAGGGCTGCCAGGATCAAGCCGGTGGTAAAGTATAGCAATAGGTGCGTGAACTCCATATGGACGAGCGCGAAGGCGAGTGCGCTGATGGCCGTGGCAAACCAGAAGTTCATCGTTTGGTTCAAGGAGCCGAAGACGACTCTGCGGAAGACGAGCTCTTCGAGTATTGGCCCGAATAAGACGACGGCAATGATCGCGTATGGGACGACTTCTGCGATGCGGACGAGCGTCTGGGTGTTTTCAGAGCCAGGATCGATGCCGATCGCCATTTCAATCATGGCGGCAATCGATTGGCCGATGATCAACAGCAGAAAGCCGAAGATGCCCCAGCCGATTGCAGCGGCCATGCTCGATTTTTGGCCTTTCCATATATTGAAGAAGTTGCGGTCACGCAATATGAGCAGCATCGTGACGAGAAAGCCGATGCCCATCGTCAGGAAGATGAGCCAGCCGGAAGTGGACGCGCGTGCTGTCGCATCGTCGAGTCCTTGGTCACGGAAATAGCCGAGTGTCGGGCCGATGAAGAAAATCGGCAAAAGCTGCACGGCGATGAAAACGAGCAGGACTAAAAGTGGGGTGCGCATGCCTTTACGTTTGTGCCCTTTCGCTTTCAAGGATGCAGCGGTTTTATGTGTTGTGGTCATGTAGTCAAATTCCTTTCTTTTCAAGTACTTCTTTTATTGTAGGGCTTAACAGAAAATCCCGCAAAGAATTCAAGATGAGACAGGGTTTCTGCTTGCAATTGACTGAAGATTTTATTAAACTTATCTATGGGTTAGCACTCAAGAGTAGAGAGTGCTAAGAAACTAATAGCTAGTTAATTTAAGGAGGGTGTTTCAATTGTTAAGACCATTAGGAGATCGTGTCATCATTGAGCTCGTTGAAGTGGAAGAAAAGACATCTAGCGGAATCGTCTTGCCAGGATCTGCGCAGGAAAAGCCGCAGGAAGGTAAAGTGATTGCGGTAGGGAATGGCCTTATCCGTGAAGATGGACAGCGCACAGAGCTGGACGTAGCAGAAGGAGACCGCATCGTCTTTTCGAAATACGCGGGCACAGAATTCAAATACGAAGGCAAAGAATACTTGATCTTACGTGAAAACGACATTCTCGCGATTGTCGGTTAATTAACCATAAATTCTTTTCAATAGGAGGAACCGAATCATGGCAAAAGAAATTAAGTTCAGTGAAGATGCACGTAGTTTGATGCTGCAGGGTGTAGATAAATTAGCGGACGCGGTAAAAGTGACGCTTGGGCCAAAAGGGCGCAACGTTGTACTTGAGAAGAAATTCGGTACGCCGCTTATCACAAACGATGGTGTAACGATCGCCAAAGAAATCGAACTTGAAAACGCTTTTGAAAACATGGGTGCGAAATTGGTGGCGGAAGTTGCTTCAAAAACAAACGACATCGCAGGTGACGGTACAACGACTGCGACGGTTCTTGCGCAAGCAATGATCCGTGAAGGCTTGAAAAACGTTACAGCTGGCGCGAACCCTGTAGGCATTCGCCGCGGGATCGAAATGGCAGTGGAAAGCGCTGTCGCAGGATTGCAGTCCATTTCCCAGCAAATCGAAGGCAAAGAATCGATTTCACAAGTAGCGGCGATTTCTTCTGGCGACGAGGAAGTCGGCAAATTGATCGCGGAAGCAATGGAGCGTGTCGGCAACGATGGCGTCATCACTTTGGAAGAATCACGCGGCTTCACGACAGAACTTGATGTCGTTGAAGGTATGCAGTTCGACCGCGGTTATCAGTCTCCATACATGGTCACTGATTCCGATAAAATGGAAGCGGTTCTTGAAAACCCGTTCATTCTTGTAACTGACAAGAAAATCGGCAACATCCAAGAAATCCTTCCAGTGCTCGAGCAAGTTGTTCAGCAAAGCAAACCGCTTCTCATCATCTCGGAAGATGTTGAAGGCGAAGCGCTTGCGACACTCGTCGTGAACAAATTGCGCGGTACATTCAACGCAGTGGCAGTAAAAGCTCCTGGATTCGGCGATCGCAGAAAAGCGATGCTCGAAGACATTGCGGCACTCACTGGCGCTGAAGTGATTACAGAAGACCTCGGTCTTGACCTTAAATCCACCAACATCTCGCAGCTTGGCCGCGCATCGAAAGTCGTCGTCTCTAAAGACAATACAACCATCGTTGAAGGCAACGGCGACTCTGAGAAAATCATCGCGCGTGTGACACAGATCCGCAGCCAGTTGGAAGAAACTACTTCTGAGTTCGACCGCGAAAAACTGCAGGAGCGCCTAGCGAAACTTGCGGGCGGTGTGGCAGTCATCAAAGTCGGCGCAGCAACTGAAACAGAACTGAAAGAGCGCAAATTGCGCATCGAAGACGCATTGAACGCAACGCGTGCAGCCGTTGAAGAAGGCATCGTCGCAGGTGGCGGTACCGCTTTGATCAATATCTATAACCAAGTGGCGGAACTTGCGACGCATCAAGAAGGCGACGTCGCGACAGGCATCAACATCGTCCTTCGTGCACTTGAAGAGCCGGTACGCCAAATCGCAACGAACGCGGGTCTTGAAGGGTCGATCATCGTTCACCGCCTAAAATCCGAAGAAGTCGGCATCGGCTTCAACGCAGCAACAGGCGAATGGGTCAACATGCTCGAACAGGGCATCGTCGATCCAACTAAAGTGACGCGTTCAGCACTTCAAAATGCAGCATCCGTTGCGGCTATGTTCCTGACTACTGAAGCAGTAGTGGCAGACTTGCCAGAACCAGCAGGACAAGGTGGCGGCATGCCTGACATGGGCGGTATGGGCGGCATGATGTAATTCTTGCTAACTAAAAAAGAGAGAACCTTGTGGTATAAAGGTTTCTCTCTTTTTTTTTGTCTAAATTGAACTCCTTATAAGTTGCTTGACTGAAGAATTCGGAATTTTCTAACCGTTCGACTTAATATGATAATCTACAAAGATAAAAACAATAAGTCATATAAGTTCAAAATATGTCGGCGCTTACATAAACTTACCCTTATGTGACACCTGTCACTAGCCCCTCACTGGTACCTCCCGTAAATTAGGGAGAGTAAATAGCTAATTTCAATAAGAAATATGCATCTAGAGGAGAATTTTTGAATGAAGAAAATAGCTTGGATTACGGATACAGCTGCGCAATTAGACGAAGCTTTCATCGAAAAACATAATGTACATGTCCTGCCCCTTAGTGTTGTTTTTGACGAAGGGTCATATAGGGAGTCCATCGACCTTACACAGGAAGAATTTTACGATAAATTACGCTTAGCGAAAGTTTCGCCTAAAACCTCACAACCTGCAATCGGAGAGATGCTTGCTCTATATGAAAAATTGCAGTCGGAAGGCTACGATTTTGCGATTGCTTTGCACTTATCAAGTGGGCTTTCCGGCACATTTGACAGCGCGCAGTCGGCTGCGGAAATGGCTGACTTTAAAGTGTATCCTATTGATTCGAAAATCGGTTCTTTCCCGATGGTGAAAATGATAGAAATCGGCGATAAACTGTTTGCAGAAGGAAAAGATGCCGAAGAAGTTGTTGCAACAATCAAGAGAATGACAACTAAATCGCATTTATCCTTTATTCCTTCGAGCTTGAACCAATTGCATAAAAGTGGACGTGTTTCCGGCACACAAACATTCTTAAGTAATATCTTGAACATTAAACTGGTCATTACTTTTGTGGATGGAAAAACAGTTATGAAAGAAAAAGTCCGTTCAAACAAGCGGGCAAAATATAGCGTGAATTCTGCACTTCGTAAGGATATGGAGACCGGCACTGTACCGGAAGTTGCGGCTATTCATTGCAATAATGCCGCTGGCGCAGAAACCTGGAAGAACGAGCTCTTGCAAGAGTTTCCGGATTTAAAAGTACAAGTTGTCCCACTGAGTGTTTGCGTGGGCGTTCATGCGGGTGAAGGAACGACAGGATTAAGCTGGGTTGCTTATTAATTTTTATTTCAAAGTTTGAATAGAAGCAATAAAAAAGACCGCTAACTCTATCATGGAGTTAGCGGTCTTTTGAATTTCTATGCATCAGAAGGGGTAGTCTATACAAAAGGCATATTGACTCTTCAACTTACGGGCAGTCAGTTGCAGAGTACTTTTCACTAGTTTTCAACAAACTAGCCAGATTGTTGAACATCCTATAATTATCTATGATAAACTTTAGGAAAGATAGTGAAATATTGTAATTAATAAGAGTATATAGATGTATACTTAGGGCTTTTGTATTTAAAATTATACATATTTTTTTAATGTTTCGATGGACCAATAATACTAATTTATGATGATAATCGAGGTGCTTTATGGCAGTAGCGTTGGAAGAATTAGAGCGGTATAAGAATTTTGATGAGCTGGCTAGAGATGTACTTGATCTTGCAAAAGAAATCATGCCGGACCAATTGATTTATTTAAGCTCTGTCAGCGATACGCAGCAAATTATCTTGAAGCTCTCAAATGATGATTCAAATATTCTCGTGACTGAAGGAATGGTCATCAATTTGAATGAAACTGTTTGCAATCGAATTGATTTCGAAAAGAAACAACCATTAATTTACGAGAATATCCGGGAAGAAATTGGTTCGGACGATTTACGAAAAGTACTCGAAGCAGCCAATATTAAGTCTTATTTGGGGATTCCTATTTCTCATATCAATGGGGACAAGTTTGGTACATTATGTGTAGTGCATGATGAAGAAAGCCATTACGATAGCAAGAGCGTAAAGTTGTTGCAACGGATTGTCAGGATGTTTTCTTATTATTTGGAGCTGGAGCGGTGTGCTTATCGGGATTCTTTGACTGATCTATACAACAGGCATTATCTATCAAAGTATTTTGATAGCCATTCTAATATGGGAGGAGTGATTTTCTTCCTTGATTTGGATGGGTTCAAAAAGGTCAATGATACTCACGGCCATGATGCAGGGGACTTGGTGTTAAACGAAGTCGCTCTAAGGCTTCAAAACTTTGCAGGTGAGTACGATGATGCTTTTGCGGTTAGATTAGGGGGAGATGAATTCATCGTTAATTTCCCTCAGCTATCTAGCAGAGAGGAAATGAGTAAGCGAGCGGAACATTTACTCGCCACCTTGAGTTCGTGGAATGCCGAATATCAACTCTCTGCAAGTATTGGAATTGCACCTTATCCTGCCGATGGTGAGAACAATTTAAAAACGCTTCTTAAAAATGCAGACCAAGCCTTATATCGCGCAAAAACAGCAGGAAAGAACGCTTATAAGTTTTTTGAAATAGAACAAGCGCCAACTCTTTGATGGGAGCTGGCGCTTGTTGTATAGAAGAAAATAATTGGAGGATGCCGGCTGTTGATAAGCAGATGGGTCCGAATGGTAGCCAAAAAGTGACAGATCGGATAAGGGATAAACACTTATGAATTCCTTGTTCAAAGCACCTCTCTTTCCACAAACACGGGAATCATGTAAACTGTATAAGGTTAAGAAAAAATGAGATGACGTTACAACTACAGCAGATGTTTTTGAATTCAATATAAATGAAATAAGAATTTTTGGATGAAGGGCTGGCCGTTCATCCCGTAATGAAAGGATTGGAATTGGGATATGAAAGAGAATTTTTGGCGTGAGTTGCCACGACCGTTTTTTGTATTAGCGCCGATGGAAGATGTCACGAATGTTGTGTTTCGCCATGTAGTAGCTGAAGCGGCTAGGCCCGATGTGTTTTTTACAGAGTTTACGAACACGGAAAGTTATTGTCACCCGGAAGGCATACTCAGTGTGCGTGGACGCTTGACGTTCACAGAAGATGAACAGCCGATGGTGGCTCACATATGGGGCAACAAGCCCGAGCATTTCCGGGAGATGAGCATCGGCATGGCCAAGCAAGGCTTTAAAGGGATCGATATCAATATGGGCTGTCCGGTGCCGAACGTCGCCTCAAAAGGAAAAGGCAGCGGCATGATCAACTATCCCGACAATGCAGAAGAAGTCATTGAGGCAGCGAAGGCTGGCGGATTGCCTGTCAGCGTCAAGACGCGCCTCGGCTACAGTTCCGTGGACGAGTGGAGAGGGTGGCTGACCCATATTTTGGAGCAGGATATCGCCAACCTATCGATCCACTTGCGCACCAAAAAAGAAATGAGCGCGGTGCCTGCCCATTGGGAACTGATTCCGGAGATCAAGGCATTGCGTGATGAAATAGCGCCGGATACACTTCTGACGATCAATGGAGATATTCCAGATCACCAAACAGGCTTGGAGATCGCCAATAAATACGGCGTCGACGGCGTCATGATCGGGCGCGGGATTTTCCATAATCCTTTCGCGTTTGAAAAAGAGCCGAGAGAACATAGCAGCCAGGAATTGTTCGACCTCTTGAGGCTGCACTTGGACCTTCATGATAAATACTCCACAGAAATCGGGCCGATCTCATTCAAACCGCTGCGCCGTTTCTTCAAAATTTATGTCCGCGGAATCCGTGGAGTCGGTGAATTGAGAAATGATTTGATGTATACCGAGACGACCGACGAAGTGCGTACATTGCTTGATGCCTTTCAGTTGGTCGCGAGCGGTACTGACCAGAGTTGAATCCGGAATAGAAAAAGCGCCAACTTCTATAAAGGAGTTGGCGCTTTTTTGCCTAATGCTCATCACAAATGCAGCGCTTCAGCTTATTACAAATAGCCCTTCCCGTGCTATAATAAATAACTTAGGATAACGATGCGTTTTTCTTAATATAATGGAAGCCTGAACAG
The DNA here is from genome assembly GCF_018613655.1 of Planococcus sp. ISL-109. Taxonomy (GTDB): domain Bacteria; phylum Bacillota; class Bacilli; order Bacillales_A; family Planococcaceae; genus Planococcus. The sequence continues at coordinate 78,794 of NZ_JAGGPW010000023.1, read as the reverse complement.
CCTCCAGTCATTCAAATATGGAGGTGTAACAAAATGAATAAACGATGGACGATCGATAAAATCAGAGCATTCGTCAATACCAATTCCGATAGCAAATTATTGTCGAAAGAATATCACGGGTTTTCCCAAAAGCTGCTGTTTAAATGTGCATGCGGCAATAATTTCGAGAAGACCTTTACGAAGTTCAACAAAAACAATCAGCGTAAATGTGATGTGTGCCAGCCGCCGAAAGCGTCGCGCGGGCAAGAAGAATAAATGATAGAAGCGCCAATTCCCATATCGGGGATTGGCGTTAAGGCTGTCGAGAAACTCCAAGTAGCCGTATTTTCCGAAGCTTATCGCTCGCTTTCCGTGGGGCGGGAAGTGAGCCTCCTCGTTCGCTGCGCTCTCTGCGGGGTCTCTCAAACCCGCTGATACCACAGGAGTCGAGCGAACACTTCTCCAAACACTTAAATAGCTCACACATTGGTGGATGCTGTAAAAGGATCCACTTCTTACAACTTATAGAAGGTTTTAGACTTATTAAACATTCTGAACGTCAATTCCCATGCCGGGGATTGGCGTTTTTGTATTGCTTAAAAAAGTGTAAACCGGCACTAACTATCTGCTAGTTTGAGAGTAAATTGATGAGTGACTGTCCCTTTTAAGTTCTGCTCCATAGCAAGTCGATTAACCCCCGTAGAAGGTGGATTCTTTTAGAGGTATTAAAAGTAAACAAAGTAGACATCAAAAGTTAAAAAAGTACAGGTGATATTAAAAGAGTGCTAGTGAAAGCGCTATCATTAAAGTTTTCGGAATTTATACTTAAAGAGTAATTACTTATATTTACAAAGGGAGAGGGGAAAAGATATGAAAAAGAATTTTAAAGGATTTATGTTCCTGGTGGTCATGGCATTGTTCGTATTGGTTGCAGCAGGATGTAGCAACGAAGGGTCAGCGGGTTCAGGCTCAGGGGTGGATGTCGGAATCGTTCTACCGACGAAAGATGAACCACGTTGGGTACAGGATGAACAGCGCTTTAAAGATGCATTAGCGGACTCGGATTATTCGACTGAGATTTTATTCAGCCAGGGCTCTTCGGCAAAAGAAAAAGAGAACGTTGAAGCTTTATTAAATAAAGGGATTAAAGTATTAATCATTACACCACATGACGGTCCTGCAGCGGCTGCGGCAGTTGAGGCAGCAAAAGCGGATGACGTCACAGTTATTGCTTACGACCGGCTGATCACAGACACGGACGCAATTGACTACTATGTAACATTCGATTCATTGGCAGTAGGCGCGGCGCAAGCCCAATATTTAATCGATAATGCAGAAGGATCGAATATCCCGTTGTACTTGTATGCAGGAGCTTCATCTGATAATAATGCATTCCTGTTTTTCCAGGGAGCATGGGAAGTGCTTCAGCCGAAAATTGCTGACGGTACATTCAAAATCGCCAATTCCAGTGAAGCGGAAACTTTGAAAGATACAAAAGAATTGGATCGCAATCAATTGAGCAAAATTATCGGCCAGGTTACAACAAACTGGGATTCAAACGAATCCAAGAACAAAGCCCAGACGCATTTGACTTCAGTAAGTGAAGAGTTGAAAGGCGATGTTGCGATTCTTGCTCCAAATGATGGCACTGCACGTTCGATTGCAGATGTATTCGCATCAGACTCTGCTGTAACGGATTACACGATCACTGGCCAGGATGCTGAGAAAGCTTCCATTCAATACATTATTGACGACAAGCAATCGATGACTGTGTTCAAGGATGTCCGCACCCTGGTACAAGATGCAATGGGCATGGCAGTTGAGATTCTAGATGGCAACGACCCGGAAACAACCGGTTCTTACGATAATGGAGCAGGTGAAGTAAAAGCGAAGCAGACTGACGTCATTGTTGTCGACAAAGAGAATGTGAAATCCGAATTGATCGACACCGAATATTATGGAGCAAGCGAATTTACAGGAATCGAGTAAAAACAATAGGATTTAGAAATAGTGATAGAACTTTCTATCACTATTTCTCCATTCCTTGACGTTTTCGTAAGGGAGGCGAAAAAATGAGCGACTATATTTTAGAAATGAATGGAATTTCAAAGGAGTTCACAGGAACCAAGGCTTTGGATGACGTGAATTTTAAAGTGGAACGTGGAGAAATTCACTGCTTGATCGGGGAAAACGGAGCAGGGAAATCGACCCTTATGAAAGTGCTAAGTGGAGTATATCCATTCGGTACATATGAAGGGGACATCGTCTTCGAAGGACAAGTCCAGCAATTCAATGAAATCAACGACAGTGTAAAAGCAGGAATCGCCATCATTTATCAGGAGCTGGCGCTGTTTCCAGATTTGACAGTGTATGAAAATATTTTTGCCGGCAATGAAATCAGAAAAGGCCCATTTGTGGATTGGAATGAAACGATTGTCCGGTCAGCTGAAATGCTGAAAAAGGTGAAATTGAATGTGGATCCGGAAACATTGATCAAAGATTTGGGTGTAGGCAAGCAACAGTTGGTTGAAATCGCAAAAACACTCAGTAAAGATGTGAAACTGCTGATTTTGGATGAACCGACAGCGGCCTTGAACGAAAATGACAGCGAAAACCTATTGGAGCTGCTGAAGGAATTGAGATCACAGGGCATTACGTGCATTATGATTTCCCACAAACTGAAAGAAGTCATTTCCATTGCCGATAAAGCGACGGTTTTAAGAGACGGAAAAACGATCTGTACGTTGGATGCCCATAAGGGTGAAATATCCGAAACTATCATCATTAAAAATATGGTGGGCCGGGAAATCGCCGACATTTATCCGAAGCGCCTGGATCATCAATTCGGTGAGACGGTGCTCGAATTGAGTGACTGGTCGGCATATGATTCCCAACTTGGCCGCCATATGGTTAAGAAGGCGAATGTCCACGTGAAACAAGGGGAGATTGTCGGAATCGCAGGGCTGATGGGGTCCGGCCGGACGGAATTGGCGCTGAGCATTTTCGGAAACCCGAAAAAATACAAATTGCAAGGTGACATGAAGATCAATGGCCAGCCGGTTCACTTCAAGCATACGAGCGACGCGATCAAAGCGGGCATCGCTTATGTTACCGAGGACCGTAAAGGCAATGGCTTGTTCTTGATCAATGATATCAAGAACAACATAACGGCAGCCCACCTGAAAGGAATCTCTCATCGCGGAGTGCTCAATTTGAATGAGGAAGTGAAAGTAGGGTCTGAGTATAGGAAATCCCTGCACATCAAGACCAGCTCACTCGAACTGGCAGTCGGCAAGTTAAGCGGGGGCAACCAGCAAAAAGTGTCGCTCGGCAAATGGTTGTTTACAGGGCCGAAAATTCTGATTCTCGATGAACCGACTCGCGGCATCGATGTCGGGGCAAAATTTGAAATCTATACCATCATGAACGAACTGATCAAGCAAGGCATGAGTATCATCATGATTTCTTCTGAACTGAACGAAATTATCGGTATGAGTGACCGGATCTATGTTATGGCAGAAGGGGCAATTACCGGCGAATTATCGAGAGAAGGAACGACTCAAGAAGCCATTATGGAACTGGCAACGCAATAGGGGGTATGTATCAATGAGTTTTTTAAATGAAGCGAGATTCCTGATCAAAACAAATATCCGCGATTACGGAATGTATATTGCATTGTTTGTCATCATGCTGACATTTTCCGTTATGACTGACGGCTTATTCATGTCATCCCGCAACATCAGCAACCTGCTCGATTCAGCAGGCTATATCGCTGTTCTTGCAGTCGGGATGACGCTGGTCATCGTTATCCGCCACATCGATTTGTCGGTGGGCTTTGTCGCTGGATTCCTCGGCGCGGTTGCAGCGATTTTCCTGACGCAGATGGGCATGTCTGTCTGGCTCGTCATCCCGATCGTATTGGTTTTCGGCATCATCATCGGACTGTTCAATGGTTTTCTGATAGCGAAAATCGGCATTCCAGCCTTCGTGGCAACGCTTGCCGGCATGCTGATTTTCCGTGGGGCACTGTTGAATGTTACGGAATCCACGGGCACCATCATCGTAAACGATGATTTATTTAATGCACTTGGCAACGGCTTTATCCCCTCGCTGGTAGAAGTGAACGGGCTGCATCTCTTGTCGCTGCTTGTTGGTTTTATCGGCATCGCTCTTTATATTTACAGTGAAATATCAACTCGCCGCAATAAAGTGAAGTATGGTTTCGATGTGATTTCCCCTCAAATCTTCATCTTTAAATTGCTATTCGTATCTTTTATTATCGGTTATATCACCTGGGTCCTCGCAGGTTACAACGGCTTTTCGTGGACGGTCGTCATCATGCTTCTAGTCGTTGTTGTCTATCATTTCCTGTCGACGAAAACCGTCCTTGGGCGCAATATTTATGCAGTCGGCAGCAATCCGGAAGCGGCACACCTGAGTGGCATCAATGTTACAAAAATCACAATGATTGTCTTCGGTTCGATGGGGATGCTCGCCGCATTGTCCGGCATCCTTTTCACAGCACGCCTGCAGTCTGCCACAACTACGGCAGGAACTTTATTCGAACTTGATGCGATTGCTGCAGCTTATGTCGGCGGGGTTTCTTCAGCGGGCGGCGTAGGTAAAGTCACCGGTGCCATCATCGGAGCAATCGTCATGGCTTCTTTATCCAGCGGCATGAACTTGCTGGGTGTCGGTATTTCCTATCAGTATATGATTCGCGGAGGAGTTTTGGCCGCAGCTGTCATTTTTGATGTAATGACGCGCAAACAGCGTAGCTAAAATCGATCCCTATAATTGCAGAACAGCGCCTTCCAATTTGGAGGTGCTTTCTTTATATATTAAGAGTATTGAGAATTTTCCACCAAGTGATAAGATGAAAATAGTTTAGTCACAAAAAAGGAGATCGAAATGTGAGAAGAAAAGTCATCTTTGCCCTTTGCTCACTATGTGCTGTGCTTGGCTTTTTTACAGTTTTATCAGTGAATAAGGTTTTGCATTCCGAGTGGGAATTGCCTTCCGCTGTAAAAACTGATCAAGATCGCTTCCGTATCGTTCTGATCACCCAGGAACTTGATACACCGTTTTGGAGATTGGTAGGCGTAGGCGCTGCCAAGCAGGCGGAACAAGAGGGTGTCGGCTTCGAACTTTGGGGGAGCTACGGCAATAACCAGGAAGATTTTTTGAAACAAGTTGAAATTGCACTTCATTCGAAAGTTGACGGCGTCATTGTCCAGGGGAATGATACGGAAGAGTTCCAGCAATTGACCCGCATCAAGGCCGCTTCATACGGCATCCCGATCATTACTGTTGCAAATGATGTGCCGGTCGAGAAAAGCCTGCGTAAAACCTATGTGGGCTCAGACCATTATGAAGCGGGGAAATTGCTGATAGAGCAGTTGGTCGGTGATATGGGCGAAGAAGGGGAAGTTGTGCTGCTTGGGGACTTGGACCTGGAATACAGCCAGCGTCTCCGCTTGAAGGGGATGGAAGAAAGCCTCGAAAATCACCCGGGCATCAACTCCGTATATGTCGAGAGCGGATCTTCTGATGAGGAAGGGGCTGCTGCGACGCAGCAGGCACTCAATAAACATCCGAATGTCGATGCATTCATTGCGCTCAATGTCCGCCAGGCCGGGACAATGATGCAGGAAATCAGCAGGCGCACCGAACTTGAGCCATTTTATATTTATTCTTTCGACGACGGCTCCGATGCCTCCGATCTTTTAATGGAAGGAAAACTGGATGCCATCATCGAGCAATCACCAGAACAGATGGGGGAAACGAGTGTTGAAGTAATGATGCAATGGCTGCGCAACGAAGTGGTTCCACTCAACTCAGAAGGCTATATTACCGACATCCGGATTGTAGAGGGAAAGGGCGGATTGCCGTGAATACAATCCAAAAAAAGATTTGGATGCTCGCCGGTGCGGTAATCGTCATGATGTTTGCCATATGGCTGGCATTGACCTTCTATAATCAGAAAACGCAGGACCAATACAATGATATCTTGCAGCGCTATCTGCAGATGCACGAAGTGTCAGCTTCAAGCCAGGAGACGGTGACAAATCTAAATGAGTATTTGTCCGAGCCGACAGGACGGACCGCCAATAGATTGGAAGTAAGCCAGCAGCGGCTGATGGATGCTCAAGCTTCTCTTATTGAATTGCGCAATGCCCAAAACGAATTTACGTTGACCAATTACAGCAATATGATTGAAAGCTTTATGGAAACCGTGGAACGTTCTATTGCTTTCAGTGAACAAGGTGAAAACGAAACTGCCCTAACCGAATTTACAGAAGCTAGTCGTATATCCATCTATATTTCCGAAATGACCTTATCCATTTTCAATTCAGAACTCAAAACCTACGAGCGATTTTACCGTGACATTATCCGACAGTCAAAGGAACTGGACACGATGGGAGTCTTGCTATTGTCGCTTACGAGCGTTCTGTTGTTACTGTTTACCTATTTGTTTTCGCTAAGTATTACAAAACCTGTTCATCAATTGACAAAAGCGGCGAACGAGTTGGCAAAAGGACGCTTTGATCATCCGATTCGAGTGAATTCCAATGATGAAATTTCTTTTTTGGCAAAAACCTTCGATCATATGCGAGTCAATATCAATAAACTTATCCTGGAAATCCAGCAAAAAGCGCAAGTGGAAAGCGAATTGCAGGAAAGTAAACTGCTATTGCAACAGAGCCAAATGCGCCATTTGCAAAGTCAGGTTAATCCGCATTTCTTATTTAATACATTAAACACCTTATCGAAGAAAGCTTATTTGGATGGTGCGCAAGATACCAGTGATTTGCTGGTCAGTGTCGCTAGCCTGCTGCGCTACAATTTAAAGCGCCTGGACCATACGGTGACGCTGGAAGAAGAGGCTTATGTGTTAAAGCAGTATATGGAAATACAAAAAGCCCGCTTCAGCGATCGTTTAAAGTTTCACGTCGACCTAGACGAAACTGCATTAGTGTATCAGATGCCAAGCCTGACGCTTCAGCCGCTCATTGAAAATGCGGTGATCCATGGAATTGAGCCGAATGAGGATGGTGGCCAGATATGGTTCCGCATTAAAGACTTAGCGGAACATATAGTTATTGAAATTGAAGACAATGGCCTGGGAATGGATGCAGCCACCATGGAGAAATTGCGCTCAGGCGGCATCAATCCTCAAGAAGGGCATGCGACAGGCATCGGCTTTGCCAATGTCACCAAACGGCTGCACTTGTTCTATGGCCGCGAAGATGTGGTGGAAATCGAAAGCACACTAGGGAGAGGAACGAAAATCATCTTGAAATTGCCGAAAGTGATGGAGGTTGAAAATTATGTTTAAACTCCTGCTCGTTGATGATGAACCGATTGAACGTGACGGCATGCAGGCGATTCTGCAGCATGCATTCCAGGACATGGAAATCAAACAAGCGAAAAATGGCAAAATTGCTGTGGAAATCGTAGCCCAGTGGAAGCCCGATGTGGTCTTTATGGACATTATGATGCCCACCATGAATGGTTTGGAAGCGATAGAAGAAATCAGGCAGACCGACAAGGAAATCGAATTCGTCATGATGACTGCATTTGATACTTTTGATTACGCGCGGCAAGCCATCAAGCTTGGCGTTAAAGATTATTTGCTGAAACCCAGCAAGGCGGGTGAAATCGTTGCAACTGCCGACAAGCTCTTCATGCAGCTGAAACAGAAAATAAAGGAATCAGCCCAACGCCAGCAGGAACAAGAAGCGCTTCAAAAAGCACTGGCAATTGTTGAAACAGATATTGTCACCCAATTATTGTTCGACCATGTCCATGAAATGCATATCGATTTGCTCGTTGAAATGCTGGAAACCCAGCCAGCAGAAGAAAAATTCGTCATGACGGTTCACGTTCCAGAAGGAGCGGAACATTTTTATGCTGACATAAAAGAGAAAATCAGCAAGGGAAATAATGTCTGGATGGGTGCGTGCTATGACAATCACTTGCCGCTCATCGTCTTTCGCAATCCGCTCCAGTCTTTGCGGTCCCAAGCAATCACGCTCGCCAACGGAATATTGGCGTTGACAGATAGGAATGAAGGCTGGTTTGTCGGAATTGGGACAATTTGTGAATCGCTCGATGACGTACGGAATTCCTATCAGAAATCACTCATTGCCATGCTGGATCTGAAAGCACCTTCACGCTATCGGTTTTATTCGGATGAACTTGAACCTATTAAAGCGGACGTACCGGTGTTCATCAAACAACAGGAAAAGAGATTGGTTGACTTTGTGAGGCTGGGGGAGTGGGAAGCGGTGGAAGGCCTTGTGCTCAATGTTATCCGGCAACTCGAGCATGCAGGGGAAAAAGTGCTGAGAACACAGCAACGTTCGCTTGAATTTTTATGGCTGACAACCCGGGTCATGGCGGAAATAGGCATAGAAGCGGAGACGCCACTTTATTCGATTCCAGCAAAGGACTATCGGCAACTGATGTCTGAAACGCTCGAAATGATAAACGGCTTGAAAAAAATCTATATGACTCAGTCTAGCCGGATGGAATTCGATAAAATCCACAAAATCAAGCAATTCATCACAGAGCATTCACATGAAGATATCTCACTTGATATACTGGCGCGGAAAGTGGATTTAAGCCCAATTTATATCAGCAAAATGTTCAAAGAAAAACTCGGCATCAATTACATCGATTTTCTGACGGAATGCCGGATTGAAAAAGCGAAAAAGCTTTTGGCTGATCCGAAAATAAGCCTGAAGGCAATTGCTCTTGAGGTTGGGTACCATGAACCGAACTACTTCAGCAAAGTTTTCAGGAAAATGAATGATATATCTCCTACAGAGTACCGAATGACCTTGCTGAATGCTGGAAAAGCAGAAGGAAGTGGAACATGAAGCTGCTTAAGAGGATGCTATTGCTGATAGTTAGTGGGGGTTTTCTTATGGCTTGTCAGGAAACCATCGAGGTTCCGGAAAAAGCCGTTTTCAAAGAAGATGTTTTGATAGCGGATGATGAGCCGCTGAAAATCGGCTTTGCAATGGATACGTTGAAGGAAGAACGCTGGTTGAAAGACAAGGAATTGTTTCAGGGAGCGATCGAGTCACATGGCTTGGAAGTGGAGATTGCAGCAGCAAATGGAGATGATGCGCTGCAAATTGCCCAAGCAGAAGAAATGATCCAAAATGGCATCGATCTTCTGGTCATTGTTCCCCATAACGCTGAAGCAACAGCTGCTATTGTCCACAAAGCCCACGGAGCAGGCATTAAAGTCATCGCTTACGATCGCTTAGTGAAGAATGCGGACATCGATTTGTATGTTTCCTTCGATAATGAAAAAGTGGGCGAGCTGCAAGCTGAAGAAATGATGAAATTGGTTCCGAAAGGCAATTACGTCTATATCGGCGGCGCACCGACAGACAATAATGCGCATCTGCTGAAAAAAGGAGTTTTTAATATTCTGCAGCCGGCAATCGACCGTGGCGATATCAAAATCATCTATGATGAGTGGACGGAAGATTGGGATCCGGAAAAAGCTTTTGTGCATATGTCGGAAGCATTAGAAATCAACAATAACCAAATTGATGCTGTCATTTCAGCAAACGATGCAACTGCCGGCGGGGTCATCAAGGCTTTGGAAACCCAGGGACTCGAGGGAGCAATTCCTATAGCAGGCCAAGATGCAGAACTTGCTGCTGTCCAGCGCATTGTCGATGGAACCCAAACGATGACTGTCTATAAACCGATCCAAGAATTGTCTGAGCGGGTAGCAGAACTTGCTGTCCATCTTGCACAAGACAAAGACTTCAAACCGACCGTAAGTATAAACAATGGAAAAAGTGAAGTGCCCGCTGTGCTGCTCAAACCTATAGCAGTCAACAACAATAATTTACGGGATACCATCATCGCAGACGGATTTCATTCGGAAGAAGAAATTTATGGGAGAGAGTAAACGCTAAGAACAATCCGCGATAAAAATACAATGTATCCCTGTGCTCATATGTAAATACCAAATTGGAACCGAGCCTTCCACGCAACGAAAAACTTCGAGCTTGAAAAGAAGCCTTGGCTGCCAATAAGGCTTTTACATGTTATCGGTTTTGTGCTGTAGATGGGAGTGAGGAATTGGAAAGACGCTGCAATTTACGAAGTTCAACAAAAACAATCAGCGTAAATGTGATGAATGCCAGCGGCCGAAAGTGTCTCGCGGGCAAGAAGAATAATATAGAAGCGCCAATTCTTGTGATTGGGAATTGGCGCTTTTTCGCATCCGCATTTTTCAAAAACGGGCCGGAATCGCGTCCGAGATATGGGCAAAAAAGCCAGAGTGTACTGCTCGTTCGACGGGGTCTTCCTTGACTATTAAAAAAGCAGGAATTATACTATAATGAAAGCGCTTAATATTCAGAAAACAAAATACGTAATTGGCTCAGACAACACAGAGATGGTAAGGTTCATAGGCGATTTATCAAGTCCAAAAGAACCTAGATAAGCCATCTTTCTCTTTTGGAGAAAAACTAAAACGTTTTCGAAAACTCGAAAAACTCTTGAAGGAGGGGGGATTGGATGATGAATTATTCACTCGGAACAGGACAATACAAAAACTGGCTGCTGTCGGAAACGGCTTTTTCAGCTGATACGCTCGGCAAAAGCGAAGCGGTCATGCTGCTCGGCAACGGCTATATGGGGCTCCGTTCAGACAATGAAGAACCGTATTTAACGGAACAGCGCAACCTCTTCATCAACGGGACATTCAATAAGGCCGAAGCCAATGAAGTGACAGAACTGCCGAACGCCGCAAATATAACCCGCCTGGATATCCGAGTAGACGGGGAACGCTTTTCATTGGAATTCGGAGAAACAGAAAACTACATAAAACAACTCAATATGAAAGAAGCCGAGCTGACACGCTCGTTTGACTGGACTTCTCCTAAAGGTAAGACATTGCGGTTCTGTTTCAGCCGTTTCGTGTCTTTGGATGAACTGCACCTGATCGGCATGAAAATGGAAGTGGAAAGCTTGACGCATGATGTGGCTTTGTCTTTTGACAGCGGCATTAATGCGCAAATGACCAATTCAGGTGTTCAGCATTTCCGAGAAGGCGAACGGCGGATTTTGGATGAGCGATTCATTCAGCTTGTTCAGACGACAGGCGAATCCGGAATTGATATTGTCCATAATACGGTACATACATTAAAGCTCAACGGCGAAAAAATCACCGCGCAAGCCGACAAAGACATGGCACGCAGAAAAGCATGGATGACGTATAACATCGAGCTGCGTCCGCAAGACCGCTTTGTCATGGAGAAGCTGTCGACGGTGCATACGAGCAAAGACTCGGATCAAAATCCCGGGCCATACGATCTGCAGGAGTTGCGCAAACAGTCTCTCGAACAGCTGAAAGCCCATGACGCACAGGGCTACGAAACATTATTTGAAGCTCACCGCCGTGCGTGGCAGGGAAAAGTATGGGGCGCTTACAACGTCGAAGTGGAAAGCAGCGAGGCGGTCGACCAGCTCGCGCTCCGGTTCTCGCTTTATCATTTGACCGCCATGATGCCGGCACACGATGAACACATGGGCATCGGTGCGAAAGCGTTAAGCGGAGAAGGCTATAAAGGGCATTCGTTTTGGGATACGGAAATCTTCATCTTGCCGTTCTTCATCCTATCGAACCCGGAAGCGGCAAAATCTTTGCTGACATACCGCTATCACGGCCTTGCCGGAGCCAGGCAGAAAGCTGTGGGCAACGGTTATGCGGGGGCCATGTATCCGTGGGAAATGGCGTGGCCGACTGACGGCGAAGTGACGCCGGTGTGGGGCGATATTGATATCGTCACCGGCGAGCAGACGAAAATTTGGTCGGGCTTTATCGAACAGCACATTTCGGCGGACATCGCGTTTGCGGTTTACCAATACGAAAACATCACCGGCGATCAGCAATTCATGGAGCGCTGCGGCTACGAAATGGTATTTGAAACCGCGAAGTTCTGGGCGAGCCGTTTCGAATGGAACGACCAGCACAATCACTATCACATCAATGGTGTCATCGGCCCGGATGAATACAAAGAACACATCAACAACAATGCCTTCACCAACCATATGGCGTATTTCAATTTGAAGTTGGCGATGCGTTATGCGGACAAGCTGTCGCAAGAACATCCGGATCTATGGAAAGCATTCGGCTTGGATGCCGACTACACAGACTGGCAAGAGAAAGCAGACCGGCTTTATTTGCCGGAACCGCGTGTTGAAGATCTGGTGATGCCGCAGGACGATACGTATTTGCAGCTGCCGGAAATCGACCTCGCGAAATATAAGAACCAGTCGAAAGTGAGAACGATTTACCGGGATTATAACGCCGAGCAAATCAACGGCATCCAAGTGACAAAGCAAGCGGATACGGTCTTGTTGTTTTACTTGATCGACCAGACATTCCTGCGCGACGATCCGCGCTTTTCGGAAACAGCTAAAAAGGCGAACTTCCGATATTACGAAGCGCGGACGCTGCACGATTCCTCACTGAGCCTAGCGACCCATGCCATCATGGCGAATGATATCGGGGAGCGGGAGCTGGCTTACGGGCTGTTCCGGAAAACATGCGACATCGACATGGGGCCGGACATGAAAACTTCGGACGAAGGCATCCACGCCGCGTCTATCGGCGGCATTTGGAAATCGGCGGTGTTCGGCTTTGCCGGCGTCCGGCTAGCAGATGGCAAGCTGCGGATCAACCCGCGGCTTCCGAAAAACTGGCAGTGCATGCGCTTTCCGATTTATTGGCAAGGGCTGCAGCTGCAGCTCGATATTAGCCATGATTTCATGGAGATCGAGGCAATCGGCGACACGCCGGTTGAGTTCGAAACGGGCGGTACAGTTTACAAAGTGGGCCACCGCTTGAAAATACCGCTCAATCATAAAGAGTCGCTATCATCACAATAAGAAAGATAGTTCCAAAATGAGCAATCATTTTGTTTGCTATAGCATTCCACTAATCAAAGGGGGCAACACACATGGCGTTCAATAAAAAATTAGTTACCGGTATGACACTTGCTGCATCGATGTCGGTTCTCGCTGCATGCGGCGGAGGCAGTGATGAAGGATCGAATGGAGAGTCGGGGGAAGCGGCTGAAGGCATTACGATTTTCCAGACTAAGGTCGAAATTTCTGAACAGCTCGAAGCTGCTGCCGCAGCCTATACGGAAGAAACAGGTGTGGACGTGGAAGTGATCGGGACGACTGGGGATGACTATGCACAACAACTGCAGATTCGCTTGAATAACGGAACAGGCCCTTCTATTTTCAGTGTCGAGAACGCTCAAGTAGCACAGCGCTTGGAATCTTATATGTATGATTTGAGCAATGAAGACATGGTTGAAAACATCGCACCGGATATGGAATTGGCGCTGGACGATAAAGTCATCGGCATCCCTTACGGCGTTGAAGGATTCGGCATCGTCTACAACAAAGAAATGGTCGACCCGGCAGATATCGCGGATATGGATTCCTTTGTCAGCACACTTGAAGGATTCAATGCAGAAGGAATCAACGGATTCGGGCTATCGTCTGAAGCGTACTTCCTGATCGGGCATATCAGCAACTATCCATTCTCGCTCCAGGAAAACCCGGTTGAGTTTATGGAGCAATTGACTAATGGAGAAGTGTCGTTGACAGATACTCCGGAATTCGGGGAGTTCGGCGAGGCGATGGAAGCAATCCGTGCGAACACACCAAGTCCGTTAAGCACGACTTATGATACGCAAGTCGGTGATTTTGCTGCCGGCAAAACAGCGATGATCCACCAAGGCAACTGGGCATCCGGTATGCTTGATGAGTTTGAAGTGGACTTCGAAGTCGGCATGGCTCCATTCCCGCTCGCAGGAAATGACCAGCTTGCTGTCGGCGTAGGAAGCAACTGGGCAGTAAACTCAGATAAAGACCAAGCTGAGATCGATGGAGCGATCGAGTTTCTTGACTGGCTCCACACAAGTGAAACTGGCCAGAAATTCATCGTCGAAGATTTTGGATTTATCCCGGCAATGACGAATATCGAAGCTGGAGATTTGGATCCGTTGTCACAAGCAGTATTGGAAGCATCAAATAGTGGAGAAACAATTCCGTGGTCCCATAACTACTACCCTGCCAATGTTATCCCGAATGACTTCACGCCAGCAGCTGAAAGCTTCTTCGTGAACGAGGATATGACAGGTGATGAGCTGATTGAAGCGCTAGAAGCCGCATGGCAGAACGCTGCTCAATAAAAAAAGTAATAGGAACACGCCTGTATTGGCGTGTTCTGCTTTTTCTATATGAAGAGTAAGCAGCAATGACAAGAAAGTAGGGATGGACGTGAAGAATAGGAAAAATATCGGCTGGTATCTGTTGTTTACAGTTCCGTTATTGGTCATTTTTACCATAGTTGTTGTCATTCCATTTGTGATCGGCATTTATTATGCGTTTTTTGACTGGGATGGAATCGGTGCGAACCCGATGGTCTTTACCGGATTGGAAAATTTCAGGGTACTGCTCGAGGATGAACGGTTCTTGCGCTCGGCTTGGTTGACGGTGCTGTTTACGGTATTGTCGGTCATCTCGGTCAATGTGGTCGGGCTGGCATTTGCGCTTCTCGTCACTTCAAAGCTGAAGCTGGCGAACTTGGCGCGGACAATGCTGTTCATGCCTTATTTGATCGGCGGGCTTATCCTTGGTTACATTTGGCAGTTCGTGTTCCTCGATGTTTTCACCTTGCTGGGGGAAGTGACCGGATTCGAATCGATTTTCTTCAACTGGCTGAACAATGAAACGTTCGCGTTATTTGCGCTAGTATTTGTCTTTACGTGGCAAATGGCCGGTTATGTGATGATCGTCTATATTGCGGGCATTCAAGGCATTCCTGGAGAATTAGTCGAAGCTGCGAAAATTGACGGCGCCAGCTCTTGGCAGCGGTTTTTGAACATCACGGCACCGCTTTTGATGCCGGCGTTCACAATCAGCTTGTTCCTGACACTTTCCTATGGCTTCAAAATTTACGATGTCAACTTGTCGCTCACTGGCGGCGGTCCGGCAAACGCGACGGAACTATTTGCCATGAATATTTACAATGAAATCTTCGGTTATGGAAACTATGGCTACGGCCAGGCGAAAGCGATTGTGTTCTTTATCATCATCGCCGCAATCACCATGACTCAAGTGTATATTACGAAAAAGCGGGAGGTTGAAATGTAATGAAGATCATACGCACATGGTCGAAAGAAATACTGCTGTTACTGATGGCGCTAGTATTCCTATCTCCCATCTATATCATCTTTGTTAACTCGTTCAAGTCTCGCCAAGAGCTCTATGAAAACACCTTGGCCTTTCCGCAGGAGTTTAGTTTGCAGTTCTACGAAGCGGCAATGGCGCGGATGGATTTCTTCAACGCCTTTATGAACTCCATGTATGTCACGGTCGTATCGGTCGTGTTCATCATCATTCTGTCTTCCATGACCGCCTGGATGCTCGCACGGTCCGGCAATAAGATCAGCACCGTGATTTTCATGACGATGATCGCGACGATGCTCATCCCGTTCCAAACGATCATGATGCCGTTGATGCAATTGGTGACCGGCATTACGAGAGAAACCGGCATTCCGCTTTACAACTCGCTTAGCGGATTGATTTTCATGAACATCGGATTTAATGCGGCTCTGTCTGTCTTCTTGTATCACGGCTTTATTAAATCGATTCCGATTTCGCTCGAAGAAGCGGCGACCATCGATGGCGCGTCGAAGTTCGGCGTGTTCTGGCGCATCATTTTCCCGATCTTGACACCGATTACCGCGACGGTTGCAATCTTGAATGTCATCTTGATCTGGAATGATTTCCTGTTGCCGTCTCTGACATTGATCGACAAAAGCTTGCGCACCATTCCGCTTTCCGTCTTTTACTTTTTCGGCGAGTTCACCATTGAATGGAACATGGCGATGGCTGGCCTGACGTTGACCATTATTCCTGTTGTGATATTCTATATGATCGCGCAGAAATACATTATTAAAGGAATTGGAGAAGGTGCTGTAAAATAAGCCCTTTTCTGTTGGAGGGGTAGTTATGCTGGAACTGAAAGGAATCGCAGGTGTGCTGTATACGGTGAGCGAATGGATTATGCGGTTGTCGGCCGTCAACTTGATGTGGTTCATATTGAGCTTGCCGTTCTTTACGCTGCTTGTGGCAATCGACATGAGCGATTCCGCCGGCCGGATTTGGTTCGGCTTGGCGGCTTGGCTGTTTGTCACCTTTTTGTTTTTCCCGGCTACGGCGGCTGTGTTTTCTGTAGCCCGGAGTTGGATCGTGGAAGAGGATTATTCTTCTGCATTCAAAAAGTATATATACCATTTGAAATCGGATTATAAAGCAAGCATTAAAACCGGTGCCCTTTTTGCGCTGGTTTGGCTTGTCTGGTATTACAATTATTTTTACTTTTACAGTGAACAAAACAGTGTTGCGTTCCTGTTTCTCATCATCGGATTGGGTATGTTTATCTTCACCGTCAATTTCTTGTCGATCAGCGCCCATTACGACATGAGCAGCAAAGCACGAATGAAAAATGCCTTTTTCATTTCGGCAGGGCGGCCGTTGACGAGCCTTTCTATTCTCGCGAGCAGCGCAGTGTTGCTGTGGATCAGCTTGTTCCAGCTATTATGGCTGTTGCCGCTATTGGTGTGCTCGTTGATTGCGTTCGTGTCGTTTTCAGCATTCCACAAGGCAACCGTAAAAATCACTGGAAAAGCGGCGTCTAATACGACGGCGTGAAGCACGAATTACCATCTTTCAACACTCAAGGAAGTGAATCCAGACGTGGCGACGATCAAAGATGTGGCGAAAAAAGCGAATGTATCTGTCAGTGTCGTTTCAAAATCATTCAATAATTACAAAGATGTCAAAGAAGAAACCCGCCAGCGCGTATTGGCTGTAGCGAGCGAATTGAACTATTCACCGAATATCAATGCGAAAAACTTGTCTTCAAAAAAGCAGATGACGTTTGGGTTGATTTCCTCGGGCGTGCTCAATGACAACGAAAAAGACAATAATGCGTTCGATATATTCAAAGGGGTGTACCAGGCCATCTCGGAAAGCCGCTTTGAGTTATCTATCTACCTTATCGATTCCCAGAAGCAGAAACAGCAAAGCTATGTCCAGTACTGCCGCGAGCGCAATATCGGCGGCGCTATTTTGCAGGGCATTCGGACGGATGATCAGTATTACAAGGAATTGATCGATACGAGCCTGCCGTGTGTCGTGCTGGATATTATGAACGACACGTCAAATGCACTGATCGGAACGGTGTCCATCGACAACGCAAAAGCTAGCAAGGAAATCGCTGCGTACTTGCTCGCGAAAAACCATCGCGCCATCGCCATTATCGCGGGCACCGCCGAAACCCACGTCAACAAAGAACGGATAAAAGGCGTGGAACAAGCGCTGCATGCATATGGCATGGAGTTGGATGATGTCGATGTACTGGACGCGGGCTTTTCTGAAGACAAAGCCTATGCGCTCGCAAAAGCGTATTTGCAGGAACATCAGCCGACGGCATTTCTTTGCTTTAGCGATTTGATGGCAATCGGCGTGATGAAAGCGATCAAAGAAGCGGGATTGCAAATACCGGAAGATATTTCGATTACCGGATTCGACGATTTGGTGTTCAGCAGCTATACACAGCCTGCGCTGACGACAATTCGCCAGGATTTTGTCGAAATCGGCAGAACTGCGGCGCAATTGCTTCAAGATATTAAAGAGCATAAAAACAAACAGCAAGATGTTTGGGTTGAGCATCAGCTGATCGAACGGGACAGCGTAAAAACATTAGCAAGTACTTGATTGCTAGACAGAAAGGACTTAACTTCATGGCACACTCCCCAGAACTTATTATTTACGATCTCGATGGCGTCATTACCGATACGGCGGAATTCCACTTTTTGGCGTGGAAAAAACTCGCCGAAGAACTCGGCATCACGATTGACCGGCACTTCAACGAACAGCTCAAAGGAATCAGCCGTATGGATTCCCTCGACCGGATTCTCGCGCTGGACTCTTCGTCTATGTCCTTATCATATGAAGGAAAACTTGAGCTCGCCACACGGAAAAACGGCTATTACCTGGAGTTGATCGAAGCGATTAATCCGGACCATATCTTGCCGGGGATAACGGCTTTACTACAGGAAAATAGAAAAGCGAATATAAAGATAGCCCTTGGCTCTGCCAGCAAAAACGCGCCAATCATTTTGGAGAAACTGGGTCTCAGCCATTATTTCGATTGCGTAGTGGATGCCGCACAAGTACAAAAAGGCAAGCCAGATCCTGAAACTTTCACTACAGCTGCAGATGCCCTTGGAATCATTTACGAAAATTGCATCGGGATTGAAGATGCGGCTGCGGGAGTCGAAGCGATAAACAAAGCGAATATGTTCTCGGTCGCTGTCGGAGATGAAGCTCACCTGGCGCACGCCCATTACCGGGTGAACGACACGAAAGAATTGATTTTTGAAGACATCATCCAACGATTCCACGACAAGTATAAAGCTTAAAGTAAAACGAAAAACGGGAAAGGAGGGGCATACATGAGCTGGAAATTAACGAAATATGATTTGGATAACGAGAATTTATTGACCAACGAAAGCCTGTTGTCTTTAGGAAACGGGTATTTGGGGGTCAGAGGGAATTTTGAAGAAGGCTACACCGAAGGATTTAAATCAATCCGCGGTACATACATTAATGCGTTTCATGACGAAACGGAAATCAGTTACGGAGAGAAATTGTACGGGTTCCCGGAAACACAGCAAAAGCTATTGAATGTCATCGATGCTCAGTCCGTCGAAATTTATTTGGACGATGAACGTTTTTCGTTATTCGAAGGGGAAGTGCTGGCGTTTGAACGCAATTTGCACATGGATGCAGGATTCGCAGAACGTTACGTTCACTGGGTATCGCCTGGAGGCAAAGAAGTAAGAATCCATTTCAGGCGGATCGTTTCCTTTGCCACAAGAGAATTATTTGCGCTCGACATTAAAGTCGAGACCATTACGCCGGTCGGTACGGTGAAAATCGTCTCTACCATCAACGGGGATGTTGCCAACTATGTCGACAAAGAAGACCCGCGTGTAGCGTCGGGCCATGCAAAACGGCTGCGCGTAACCGAAGTGAGCCAGGAAGCCTCGTTCGCAATCGTCAAAGATACGACTTATGTGACAAATCTGGAAGTGGCGTGCATTTCGTCTTCCAACCTGCAAGCGGAAAGCTATGAATACACCAGCCAGCTGAGCGATTCCGCTATCGAAGAAACGTATCTGTGCGAAGGTGACGGCGCGATCCATTTCACTAAGCTTAATATCTTCACAGATACATTGCGCCACGGCGAAGACTTGATCGACGAAGGAAAGGTCCTGCTGCACCGCGTTCACGACAACAGCTTTGAACAGTTGCTGGCGGAACAAAAAACATACATGGATAATTACTGGGCCATATCGGACGTCGAGATCGAAGGCGACCAGCGTGTGCAAGAAGGCATCCGCTTCAACTTGTATCAATTGCTGCAATCGGTCGGGAAAGACACAGCGAGCAATATTGCAGCGAAAGGCTTATCGGGCGAAGGATACGAAGGGCATTATTTCTGGGACACGGAAATCTACATTTTCCCGGTATTTTTAATGACCAATCCGGAAATCGCGAAAAACTTATTGCTGCACCGCTATTCGACATTGGGCCATGCAAAAGAGCGCGCTAAGGAATTGGGCCATGAAAAAGGCGCCTTATTCCCTTGGCGCACCATTACCGGAACGGAAAGCTCAGCATTTTTCCCAGCTGGAACTGCTCAATACCACATCAGCGCAGACATTGCGTACAGCTATATCCAATTTTATTTGGCGACGAAAGATCAAGCGTTCCTGAAAAACTACATGGCGGAAGTGTTGTTTGAGACGGCGCGTTTATGGGAAGACACCGGCCATATGCAAAACGGCCAGTTCCGCATAGACGATGTGACAGGACCGGATGAGTACACGTGCATCGTCAACAATAATTATTATACGAATGTCATGGCCAAGCATAATTTACTGTGGGCGGCAAAAGTCTACCGCATGCTCGAAGAACAAGACGGCGACCATTTGAGGCAATTGACGAGCCGGCTGGAGTTGACCGAAACGGAAGTGGAAGGTTGGAAGAGCGCCGGCGAAAACATGTATTTGCCGTACGATGAAATTTTGGAAATCAACGCGCAAGACGACAGCTTCCTACAAAAATCCAGATGGGACATGAAGAAAACGCCTCGCGAGAAGTTTCCATTATTGCTTCACTACCACCCGTTAACTTTGTACCGTCACCAAGTATTAAAGCAAGCCGATACGGTGTTGGCGCATTTTCTGCTCGAAGACGAACAGGACGTGCAAACGATTAAAAATTCCTATGATTATTACGAGGAAATCACAACACACGATTCTTCCTTGTCATCTTGTGTCCACAGCATCATGGCGTCAAAACTCGGCTATTCGGAAAAAGCCTATAGCTATTTCAACGAAACCGCCCTGTTGGATTTGGAAAACACACACAAAAACACAAAAGACGGCTTGCACATGGCCAATATGGGCGGCACATGGCTCGGAATCGTTTATGGATTTGCAGGGCTCCGGCTCAAGGAAAATGGACTGTCGCTGTCTCCGGTGCTGCCGTCAGAATGGAATTCGTTCAAGTTTCATCTGCGCTACCGAGCGAGAGTGCTGAAAGTCCACAAGACGCGTGAAGCGACCATCTACACACTCGTCGAAGGGGAAGGCCTGAGCTTTACCCATAACGGGGAAGCGTTGTTTGTGGAAAGCGGAAAAGAATTGATCGTTCTAGAAGCCACGGTGTAGGCCAGTAAATAACTATTGCGGGAGGGCATTTAATGAGCAGTTTAACTTTAAAGAACGTTAAAAAGGTATACGATAAAGGCGTCGTGTCTGTGCAAGACTTCAACTTGGAAATCCGGGATAAGGAATTCCTCGTATTGGTCGGCCCGTCCGGATGCGGGAAATCGACGACGCTGCGGATGATCGCCGGGCTTGAAGAAATTACGGAAGGCGACCTCTACATCGGTGACAAGCGAGTCAATGACGTGTCTCCGAAAGACCGCGGCATCGCCATGGTTTTCCAGAACTACGCCCTATACCCACATATGAACGTCTATGACAATATGGCGTTCAGCTTGAAACTGAGCAAAATGAAAAAAGCAGACATTAAGACGCGTGTGGAAAATGCGGCGAACATCCTCGGTTTGGAAGAATTTTTGACACGCAAGCCGAAAGCATTGTCGGGCGGCCAGCGCCAGCGTGTCGCTTTAGGGCGCGCGATTGTCCGCGACGCTAAAGTATTCCTCATGGATGAGCCTTTGTCCAACTTGGATGCCAAGCTGCGCGTCCAAATGCGGACGGAAATCCAGAAGCTGCACCGCCGTCTGCAGACGACGACAGTGTATGTCACGCACGACCAGACAGAAGCGATGACCATGGCGACACGCCTAGTTGTCATGAAAGACGGGTTTATCCAGCAAGTCGGTTCGCCGAAAGAAGTATACGACGAACCGGACAATATATTCGTCGGCGGCTTTATTGGGTCGCCAGCGATGAACTTCCTGAATGGCCGTCTTGAAGGCAACCAATTTATCATGGGCGAGGTCAGCGTGCTGGTCCCTGAAGGCAAGCTGAAAATGCTGCGCGCTCAGGATTATGACGGCAAGGAAGTGGTGCTCGGCATCCGTCCGGAAGACATCCACGACGAGCCGGTGTTTATCGATCATTCCCCGCATACGAAAATCCGTGCGGACATTGAAGTTGCAGAATTGATGGGGGCAGAAATCGTTCTATACTCGGCCGTCGACAATCAGAATTTCGTTGCCCGCGTCGATGCCCGTTTCAGCGTCCAAGCCGGCGAGACGATCGACATGGCATTCGATATGAACAAAGTGCATTTCTTTGATAAAGATTCGGAATTGCGGATTAAATGATTTGAGTCAACATTTATTGAAAAAAGCGCTAATTTCCTAAATTGGAAATTAGCGCTTTTTTAGTATTCATTGATTAAGTGAATTATAAACAGTTTAACACTTCGGAAAATGGAGAAAAACCGAGGAGACTCCCGTGGGAAAGCGAGACAGACGAGACCCCGCAGGGAGCGGAGCGACTGAGGAGGCTTGGCGCTCGCCCACAGGAAAGCGCAGCGGTTTTGTGGAATATCGACAGAAAAGCTATAAGTTGCCACTTAAAATATCAAAAGTTTTTTAAATATTTGGTTGACTTCTTGATTCCTTAGTAATAAGATAGGGATTAATTTAATAATCTTATCCAGAGAAGCCGAGGGACTGGCCCGTTGACGCTTCAGCAACCCCTGATATGTATCAGGAAGGTGCTACTTCCAGCAAGGATTCAATTCCTTGGGAGATAAGAGAGCGGACCCGTCCAAATTCAGATAGCCCTCTTTTCTCGTTTGATGAGAAAAGAGGGCTATTTTTATTTTCACCTGAGGGCTGCGTAAATTACCGATTTTCAGGAGGAGGAACAAGACGATGACGAAAAAACGAATTTATTTGAATGCTTTTGAGATGGTGTGTGCAGGTGGACATCAGTCGCCGGGATTATGGCTCCACGAGGACGACCGGTCGCATACGTACAAGGACAGCGAATACTGGATCGAACTCGCGAAGCTGTTGGAAAAAGGGAAGTTTGATGCGGTGTTCCTAGCAGATGTATTAGGCACATATGACGTCTATGGCGGCACGCGTGATGCGGCGCTCCGCAATGCGGTGCAGACACCGGTCAACGATCCATTATTGGTCGTGCCGCTCATGTCGTCGGTGACAAAGCATTTGAGTTTCGGGGTGACGGCGTCCGTGAGCCATGAACATCCGTACACGTTCGCGCGGCGCATGTCGACTCTCGACCATTTGACGAAAGGGCGCATCGGCTGGAACGTGGTCACTTCCTACTTGAAAAGCGCAGCACTCAATATCGGCCTGGAAGACCAGATGAGCCACGACGAACGCTATGAATTTGCGGCGGAGTATTTGGATGTCTGCTATAAATTATGGGAAGGCAGCTGGGAAGACGGCGCGGTCGTCCGCGACAAACAGTCGAGAGTGTATACCGACCCGTCGAAGGTCCACGACATCCGCCACGAAGGCAAATACTTTAAAGTGCCGGGAGCCCATTTAGCGGAACCGTCACCGCAGCGCACGCCGGTGTTGTTCCAAGCAGGCGCATCGCCGCGCGGCCGGGAATTTGCGGCACAGCACGCCGAATCCGTTTTTACTGCAGGGCCGACGATTCCGGTCGTGAAAAAAGGCGTCGACGCATTGCGCGAACGCATACGTGCGAACGGCCGCAATCCGGAAGATGTGCTCGTCTATACGACATTCACCGCGATCGTCGGCAAGACCGAACAAGAAGCGCAGGCGAAATACGAAGAACTGAAAAGCTACGTCAGCTACGAAGGGGCACTGGCGCTGCTCAGCGGCTGGACAGGCATCGATTTCTCCGGATACGAGCCGGATGACACGCTGGAATATATCCAAAGCAATTCGATGCAGTCAGCGGTCGAAGTGTTCACACGCGCGGACCCGGACCGCAAATGGACAATCGGCGAGCTGGCCACGTTTGTCGGCATTGGCGGAAGAGGGCCGGTCGCGGTCGGAACGCCGGAACAAGTGGCAGATGAAGTCGAGCGCTGGAGAGATGAGACCGGCGTCGACGGCTTTAACTTGGCTTACACACTGGCACCCGGCAGTTTCGAAGACTTTGTCGAACTGGTCATTCCGGTGCTGCAGGAGCGCGGACTTGTCCAAACAGAATACACGGAAGGCACATACCGCGAAAAAGTCTCTGGAACGAACCAAGCGCATTTGAAAGAAGATCACCCGGGCATCCGCTTCAAGGATTTGCATGAAGTAGTCGGGAAATAAAGGAGGAATGGGTATGCTGACAGCTTACTGGATCGGCGTCGTTGTCTTCTGGATAGCGGGGCTGACTTTATGGAACAAATTGTACCCGAAACCGAAAACTAAAGGAGGCGAGCGCAATGCGTGATGAAACTGCTTGGCTCTTGCCGCTGATCATCGTAATGCTCGTCGGCTATTTCGCCTTCACGACCTGGCTCGGGAAAAAAGGAGCGGTCCATAGCGGTTCGATGAAAGGCTTCGCAATCGCTAGAGGAAAAGTCAGTCCCGCGATCGTCGGTGTCAGTTTTGGCGCTTCCTATGCGAGCGCCAATTTATTCCTCGGTGTGCCGGGCTGGGCTTATACATACGGGTTGTCGACGCTGTGGTATACAATCGGCTGCTTCGGGGTCACATGGCTCGGGCTGCTGCTGTTCACAAAAACCTTTTGGCGCTACGGCCAGAAAAATGGCGGCAGCTTGACGGTGCCGCAGTGGCTCGGCAACCGCTACAACAGCAAAGTATTGCAAGTACTCGTCGCGCTGTTAGTGTTATTCAATGTCTATTATATCGTCGGTCAAAACGTCGGGCTGGCGACGATGTTCGAGACGGTCATCGGCATCCCCTATTTATGGGGCATCGCAATCGGCGTCTTCATTACGGTCGTCTATGTGAGCCTTGGTGGTGCGTTTGCACAGATTGTCAGCGACGGCATCCAAGGCATCACGATGGGGGCGGTGTCGATTCTATTATTCGTTTCGTTACTTTGGACGATCGGCGGCGGCTGGAATGTGCTCGGTACGCTGCAGTCGGAACTCCGTGCAATCGACCCGGCGCTCGTCGCACCACTGTCGACAGGCGGGCCGTTCTATAGCGGCTTTGCGGTTTTGAGCATACAGTGGCTGTTGTTTTCATTCGTCCTGCTGCCGCATTTGATGAACAAAGTGCTGACGGTCGAAAAAGAAGAAGACCTCCGGACATTCACTTTGTCCGCCGGCATTTCATTGTTTACGCTGTCGATCTTCTCGGTATTTGCAGGACTTGCTGCTCGTATCATCTTGCCGGGACTCGCTTCTGCGGACAGCGCCATTCCGGCGTATATCATGGAAGCATTCCCGGTCGTCATCGTCGCGCTTCTCGTCATGGGGCTGATCTCGGCAATCTTGTCGACGACCGACAGCTTATATCTCGGTATCACTAACAGCATCGGCAACGATTTGTTCAAAGTGCTGGCCGTTCCGGTTCTGTATAAAAATAAAAACTTAACGGAACAGGAACTCGACGGCAAAGTGCTGAAAGCATCGAAAATCTCACTCGTCTTTATCGGGCTGCTGTCGCTGTATATGTCGATGAACCGCCCGGAATCCTTGGCGCTGTTGACCAACTTCGGCACATCCGCCATCATCAGCGGCATCGCAGCGCCGATTAGCCTCGGCTATATCTGGAAGCACGCCAACAAATCCGGCGCCATCGCATCCGTTGTTAGCGGGGCAGGCTGCTATATGATTTTGACTGGCACCGGCATCATCGAGCACGTCTTTCAAGCGATGTTCTTCAGTTCCATCCTCGGTTTCGGGTCGATGATTTCGGTTAGTCTGCTTGCTGAAGCGCTGAAGAAGCGGGAAAGAATGGCGCAGGAAGCTGTGAGGGGATTGTGAGTTCATCAAAAAGCTCCGAAGCCATTCGGAGCTTTTTGCCTTCCCTCCCAAGTTTCAGGAAAACTTCAAAATTCCAAGTTCACTGCTCTTGTTTCTTATAATGAAATCCAATAGGCTGAAAAGAGCGATTGGCGGTATAAGCGCATTCGCCAGCGAATATGATCCAGTGAGAAAGAAGGAATTATCAAGTGAAAAAAACATTATTATTACTTAGTGCATTACTCGTTTTGCCGACGTCAGCCCAGGCGCATTCGGTACTTGAAGCGTCCATTCCGGCCGAAGGAGCTGTCGTGACAAAGCAAATCGAGAAGATTGCGCTGGATTTCAGTGCCGGGATCGAGCAAGGCAGCACGATGAGCATGACGGCAGACGGCGAAGCGGTCGACTTTAGTGAAGTGGCAGTGATGGACGATCAATTGATCGGCACGCCGGCGCAAGAGTTGTTTGATGGTTCGTATATTGTGGAATATGCCGTACTGAGTGAAGATGGCCACCCGATTGAAGGGACGCTTGCGTTTGAGTTGGAAACCGGCGTGACTGAACAAGCAGCCGAAGAAGCAGAAGACCAAGCAGCGGAACAAGAAGTTACAGATGAGGCAGCTGCGGAAGAGTCCGAGGTGGAATCGGAAGTGACCGAAGAAGCTGCGGCAAGTGAACAGGCAGCTCCTGCAGAACAGTCCGGAAGCAATACGACGCTCATCATTGCTGGGCTCGCAATTGTGCTGCTGATCGGTGCAGTCATATTGATGCGTAAGAAACGATGAACTGGTTCATTGCGCTGTCGGATTTCCTGCTTTATGCCGTATTGGCATTTTTGGCAGGGGACGTCGTACTGCGCTTTATCA
The DNA here is from genome assembly GCF_018613655.1 of Planococcus sp. ISL-109. Lineage (GTDB taxonomy): Bacteria > Bacillota > Bacilli > Bacillales_A > Planococcaceae > Planococcus. The sequence continues at coordinate 52,389 of NZ_JAGGPW010000023.1, read as the reverse complement.
AAAAAGAGCGAAAGCCGCTCATTAGAGTATCGAAAAAGCTAGTGCTTATCGCACTCGCACTCGTGCCGGTTTTACTGGCTGCACCGGTCATTCAGCTTGTGCTGTTGCTGTCCGACGCATATGGTTTGCCGCAAGCAGCCATTGATGTCGTGGTAAAATTCCGCACTGGCCAGAGCTATGTGTTCGGCATCTTGATCGCGGTCGCGTGGTTTATGACAGTGTGGCGCGGCGGTTCTGCAGCCGTAAGGGCGTTTTGGCTTGTGCTCAGCGTAGTGAACGTCGGCTATGCGAGCCACGCGGCATCGATTGCCGAGTGGCAAGGCTTTATCGGCCACACGATCCATTTTCTTGCGCTCGTGTTATGGGCGGGTGTGCTCATCCATATCGCGTGGTTTTTGAAAAGCGCTGATAATTGGCGATCATTTCTCCGCTGGTTTACGCCATTTTCCGTGGCGATGATGGTTGTCTTGGTCGGCACAGGAATTTGGCTCATGCTGTTCTTTGTTGCACCAACAGATTACGCGAGTTCATGGGTGCTGCCGTACGGGCAATTATTATTGCTCAAGCATTTGAGCGTCGTGCCGCTGTTGCTCGCAGCTTTGATCAATGCGATTTTATCCAAGGGGGATGCGCCGAACCGGGCGTGGCTCAAAGTGGAGAGCTGGCTCTTATTGCTCGTGCTGTTGATCACGGCGTTTATGAGCAAACTGGCGCCCCCGCATAACGTCAACGAAACCTTCCGCTTAGAAGGCGTGGCCCCGTTTTCGGAATGGCTGGTCGGGCCGCAGTATATCCCGATAAATGCCGTATGGACACCGAATATCGACGGATTTTTATTGATGGGGATCAGCCTATTATGTCTCGGCTTGCAGTGGCTCAGCTACCGCAAACAATTGCCGGAATGGCTCGCATTCGTTTTCGGAATTGGATTTGTCGCCGCGATGTATATCGGCTTGATGTTCAGTTTTCTATTTTGAAAAAAAGCTTCGCCGATTAGCGGCGAAGCTTTTTTTCGTGGGAATGGAAGCACAAAAAAGCTGAAAACGGAAATCTCCGTTTTCAGCTTAGGGTTACATCCGGCCTTTCATCATGCCTTGCCAGTACATTGCGGGAAGTCCGTATTTCTTCATAAGATACATGCTCCGGCGTTCTTTGCTTTGATCGAACGGGAACGTTTCAGAAGGGACATTATCGTATTTGAATTCAGCCATGATGAGCGAGTGATAGCCGGTGACGAGCGGGCAAGAGGTATAGCCGTCGTATTTGCGCCACGGCTTTTTGTCTTTCAACAAGGCATACAAATTCGAGACGACGACAGGCGCTTGTTTCCGGACCGCCGCGCCTGTTTTGGACGTCGGCACACTTGACGCATCGCCCAGTCCGAATACATTGTCATAGCGTTTATGCTGTAAAGTGAACGCATCGACCTCGACCCAGCCGGCAGCATCAGCCAAAGGGCTCTTTTTGATGAATTCCGGTGCGCTCATATACGGCACCACATGGATCATCTCATAATCGAGCGTTTCTTCTTCATTCGTATTCAAATCTTTGAACGTCGCTTTTTTGTTCGGGCCGTCAATTTTGACCAGGTCTTTGCGGTAATTGACGTGGATATCGCGTTCTTTAACGATTTCGTTCAATGTATCGGCGTATTTTTTGACTGCGAAGATCGTCGGATTCGCCGTTTCGAAGACGACTTCCGACTTGTCTCGGACGCCCTGGTTGCGGAAGGCTTCTTCTGCTAAATACATAATTTTCTGTGGTGCGCCGCCGCATTTGATCGGCGAATTCGGGTGGGTGAAAATGGCGCGTCCGCCTTTGAAATTGCGGATTGTTTCCCATGTATAATCGACATGGTCATACGAGTAATTGCTGCAAATGCCGTATTTGCCGACATTACCTTCGAGCCCTTCGATTTTATTCCAATCGAGCTGAATGCCAGGGCAGACGACCAAATATTTATAGTGGATTTCCGTTCCGTCTTTCATGATGACAAGGTTATTTTCGGGCTGGAACTGGTCGGCTGCTTCCTGATACCATTTGACGCCTTTTGGAATCAGTTCGGCTTCAGCGTGCTTGGAGACGCTTTTGTCGAAAACGCCGCCGCCGACGAGTGTCCAGATCGGCTGGTAATAATGGTTTTTGGACGGTTCGATAATGGCGATATCCAAATGGCTGATTAAACGCTTCAATCTGGCGGCGACCGTAATGCCGGCCGTCCCGCCGCCAACAATAACAACTTGGTGGATATTCATCTGTTCACCCCATTCATAATAGTAGGTAATTCCCGTGGCAAAAACTTATAGGCTGTGCTGTCCATTAACCGGGCGTCGAATTCATAGATCGCCTCCTGTTATCAGAAATTTCTATATATTATAACTTTATAGTAAATTGAGGATTTGTCAAAAAGATTTGATTAAAGCCGATAAGAATATTTCGACTATCGGATATACTATTGAGACTTATATTTCATTACGTTACACTTGAGAGTGGCAAGGAATGGATTTTGACAATTTGAAAATTTTCTTTCTATTATAAGTTGAACGAATAATTTCGTATATAAGAGTCCACTGCCAACGATATTCCGCAAAACAGCTGCGAAAAAAGCTTTGCTCTACTCTCACTGCGTTCGAGCATCGGAAATGAATAAGCTTAGCTTCCCTTCGCTTATTCATTTCCTGGGGCTCGCGCTGAACGGAGTTGGAAAACCTCCTCCGTTTCTGCTCCCCAAGGAGTCTGCGCTGTTTTGCTCCATGTCTATTTCTTAGTCTGCAAATTATCATCGTATAGGAATAAGTAGTAATTCACTGATATTTCTCTAGTTCAACTTATACAGCATGAAATAATGCTTTCGGACTTTGATTATCACAAAACTAAAGAATGGCGAGGTATGGCAAATGACTGATTTGCGTTTGCCCGAAAAGCGTTTTCGGCCGGAGTTGGAAGGAGTCCGCGCGGTCGCAGCTCTTTTAGTGGCAGTTTATCATATTTGGATCGGTTCGGTTTCAGGCGGGGTCGATGTTTTCTTCATCGTCTCGGGGTATTTGATTACGACATCTCTTTTGTCACGGATTGTGCGGGATGGCCGCATCAATTATATAGAAAATTTATTGGGGCTCGCAAAACGGTTGTTTCCCCTGGCGTTTACGGTGATGGCGATATCCGCAGTAGTTTCGATTTTCTTGTTGCCTATGAGTACATGGCGCCAGACGATTGCGGAATTGTTTTCGTCGATGTTTTATTTCCAGAACTGGCAGCTGGCGAATAGCGCAGTCGATTATTTGGGGCAAAACAATGAGGCGAGCCCGTTTCAGCATTTCTGGGCGCTGTCGATTCAAGGCCAGTTTTATGTGACATGGCCGATCATCATCACGCTCGTTTATTTATTCGCGACGAAAATATTGAAGACGCCGGTGCGCAAAACCTTGCTGGCTGTGCTATCGACTATTTTTATCGCTTCGCTCAGCTATTCGGTTTATATTACTGCGGTCAATCAGCCATGGGCCTATTTCGATACGTTCGCACGCGTCTGGGAATTCAGCCTCGGCGGAATATTGGCGTTATTGCTGCCTTATTTGAAGTTTTCAGGCCGCGCCCATCTCATCATGGGGTGGGTGGGGCTTGCAGTTATCGCCTTCACCGGAATGGTGCTGCCGGTATCTACTGTATTCCCTGGATTTGCGGCCTTGCTTCCGACCGGTGGGGTGATCTTGGTCATCATCGCAGCTGAAAATGGCCAGGCATTCGGCGTGCAAAAATTGCTCGGTTCGAAGCCGTTCCAATATTTCGGCAGCATTTCCTATGGCTTTTATTTATGGCACTGGCCGTTGCTCGTTTTCTATTATGCGTATTTCAACACCGAAACGGTTTCCACCCTTGGCGGCTTGGGCATTTTGGCGCTGACCTTCGTATTGTCGATTGTCTCCATCCGGCTCGTTGAAGCGCCGGTGAGGCAGTTGCCGGTCAAAAAGTCGAAAAAGCGTTTGTCGACAGTGCTCATGACTTTGATGTTGCCGGCGCTTTTAGTCGGCTTGTCGTGGGGCGCATTTGTCCAAGCAAGCACAGGCGGAAGCTTTACGACGGAAGATAATCCAGGCGCCCGCGCCGTGTCAGAAGGTATTCAGCCGACACGCGGAGCGGACATTCAGCCGGATTTCCTGACAGCAAAAGAAGACTTGCCGACGTTTTACGGCGCGGATGACTGCACGACAAACGGCGGCACAAGCACAGATCTCAAAGACTGTTCATTCGGCGTGACGGAAAACCCTGAACATGTTGTGGCGCTTGTCGGCGGTTCGCATTCGGGGCATTGGTTCCCGGCGCTAGAAGAAATCGCGGAAGAATTGAATATGCGCATCGACGTCTACATTAAAGATGCGTGTCGCTTTACCGCAGATGATTTTGATGAGTTGCTGACCGAATCATGCATGGAATGGAACGATAACCTGGAAGAACATTTGATGGAAGAACCGCCGGATATGATCTTTACGACCGCCACGGTGGATAAAGGGGATACCGTACCAGGAGGGTATATCGAGAAATGGCAACGCTTTGAAGGAGTTGCTGATATATTCGCCGTGCGTGATAATCCTCGCATGAAGGTCGACCCGACGCTTTGCCTCGACAAGTTGAGCATCGCCAATTGTTCGGTAGAGCGCAGTGAGGCTTTATCCGATGTCGTGCCGTGGGAAAATACGGATGGCATATCGAGTAATGTATCGTTTGCCGACATGTCCGAATATTTCTGTACAGGCACCACTTGTTCACCGGTCGTCGGCAACGTGCTCGTCTACCGCGATCACCACCATTTGACGACGCTTTATTCCAAAACTTTAGGGCCGGCATTGAAAGAACAGCTCGAACCGGCTTTGCAAGACCCTTCATAATCCTGAACGCCTTCGTTAGCAACTAGCGGAGGCGTTTTCTATTGCTGCGTTGCGGCAGGGAAAAGCCTTCCTGTGTCGAAAACTATAGGCAGGAAAGATTTGTGGAAAGCGCAGTCGAAACGGAAAGGGGTATGACACATGAAACGCATTTGGCCGGTTCTTGGGTTATCGCTTAGTATGGTTGGCGCATTTGGAGCTTATCGGAAATACAAAAGTTTGACGCGGGCGGTGAAGCCGACGTGGCCGGAAGTCCGGCACGCCGGAGCCGTGACGCAGGAGATGGTGGACAATCTGCCAGAGCCGGTTGCGCAGTGGCTCGGAAAAATCGGGGCGATTGGCCGCGAGCAAGTGATGGGTGTGTACGTCAAACAAACGGGCTGGATGAAGACCAAGCCCGAACAGACGGAGTGGGCGGAGTCTAAAGCAGAGCAATATAGCTTTGTCGAGCCGCCGTCGTTTTACTGGAAAGCGCGGATGAAAATGGACGGCTTGTCGGTGACCGGTTCTGACAGTTTCCGTGACGGGCGTGCGGGCATGCGCATCCGTTTTGCAGGACTCGTGCCGATCAGCCGGTCGGTGCCGGATGGCAAGCTGAACGAGTCGGCGCTGCAGCGGTTTTTGATGGAAATGGTGTGGTGTCCGGGACTGGTGTTCAGCCCGTACGTGAAGTTTACGAAAAGCAGCGCGCGCTCCGTGGATGCGGAAATGACCTATAACGGGTCGACAGCTAAAGTGACGTTTGAGTTCGACGAGGAAGGGCGCATGAAACGCGCGCGGGCGATGCGCTACAAAGAAGTTGATGAAGAGGCGGTGCGCTTGCCGTGCATTGCCGAAGTGCACGAATGGCAGCACGTCGACGGCATTGAAATTCCGCTGCGCGCCGATATTACATGGCTACTCGATGGCCGGCCGTTCACCTGGTATAAATTTACGGTGGAAGATGCCGAAATCAATCCGCGCGTGCCAGCCTCATGGTGACGATAGCGGAAATGTGACAGAAAGTTCATTGTTTTTTGACTAATCGCCTTGACCCTTATCGCTCTAGGGGGTATCATGTGGGAATACTGAAAATTGCATAGCGAATTCTTATCTAGAGAAGTCGAGGGACTGGCCCGATGACGCTTCAGCAACCAGCCTTCATTGGTCAGGTGCTAATTCCAGCAGGCGCAAGCCTGGCAGATGAAAAGGAACGAGTCCGATATCGTAAAGCCTTCTTTTTCATGGAAGGCTTTTTTTATTTCATATCGATGCATTTTGACAACAGGCAGAAACCAAACCGGAGGAGGACAAACCATGTTATTAGATGAACTGAACAAACGGATGCTGACGGCAGACGGGGCCATGGGAACACTTTTGTACTCTTACGGCATTGAATACTGCAATGAGGAATTGAACATACAGCGCCCGGAAGTGATCGAAAAGATCCACCGCGATTATATCGCTGCCGGGGCGGATATTATCCAAACGAACACTTACGGAGCGAATGCCCATAAACTGGCGCGCTACGGCCTCGAAGAACAAGTCGAGTTGATCAATAAAGCGGCCATCACCATCGCCAACAAAGCTGCAAAGGACGGCGGGCAATTCGTCGTCGGCACGATCGGCGGCATCCGCGGCATCCGCAAAAGCGATGCGACTTTGAACGAAATCATCGCGATGGTCGATCAGCAAGCGCAGCACTTATTGTCGGGTGATCCGGACGGCTTGTTGCTCGAGACCTACTACGATTTTGAAGAACTCGCCGCCACCGTCAGCCACTTGAAAACTTTAACCGATGCACCGCTCATCGCACAGCTGTCGATGCACGAACCGGGCATTTTGCAAAATGGCATGAGCTTGAATGAAGGATTGCACCGTTTGGAAGCGCTCGGTGCAGAAATCGTCGGCGTCAATTGCCGTTTAGGCCCGCACCATACGATACAGGCATTTGAAGGAGTGGAACTGCCGAAAAAAGCGTTTTTATCGGCGTATCCGAACGCCTCACTCTTAGACATTGAAGACGGGCGCATCGTTTATGAATCGGAAGCAGATTATTTCGGGCGTGCAGCACTGCTGCTTCGCGAAGAAGGCGTACGCCTAATCGGTGGCTGTTGCGGCACGACGCCGAAACATATCGAAGCGGTGAAAAAGCGCATCGGCCATATGGTGCCGGTGACCGAAAAGACAGTCGAAAAGAAAAGGCCGATCGTCATCCGGGAAGCGGAAGTGTTGAAAGACAAACCTTTGCACGAAAAAGCGAAAACCGAGCGGACGATCATCGTCGAACTCGACACGCCGCGCCATTTGGACATCGATAAATTCCTCGAAGGCTCGAAAGCACTCGACGCAGAAGGCATCGATGCACTGACGATGGCGGACAATTCGCTTGCCTCGCCGCGCATCAGCAATATGGCGATGGGCTCGATTTTAAAACACAAGCAAGACGTCAGACCTCTTGCGCACATTACATGCCGTGACCGCAACTTGATCGGCCTGCAATCGCATATAATGGGGCTTGACGCACTCGGCATCCACGACATTCTCGCCGTGACCGGAGACCCGACAAAAGTCGGCGATTTCCCCGGCGCGACAAGCGTCTACGACGTATCGAGCATGGAATTGATCCAGCTCATCAAAAAGCTCAACGAAGGGATTTCCTTCTCCGGCAAGCCGTTGCGCAAAAAAGCGAACTTCTCGGTCGCCGCAGCGTTCAACCCGAACGTCCGCGTCGTCGAGCGTGCAGTCGCAAGGCTCGAGAAGAAAATCGAAGCGGGGGCGGATTATTTCATTTCGCAGCCGGTGTATACGAAAGAGAAAATCATTGAAATCTATGAGGCGACAAAGCATTTGGAAACGCCGATTTTCCTTGGAGTCATGCCTCTGACGAGCATACGCAGCGCGGACTTTCTGCATAATGAAGTGCCGGGCATCAAACTATCGGAAGATGCGCTGGCACGCATGAGCGCATGCGGCGAAGATAAAGACAAAGCGACCAAAGAAGGCATCCAAATCGCCAAAGAACTGATTGATACGGCGGCGGAATTGTTCCACGGAATTTATTTGATCACGCCGTTTGTCCGCTACGACATGACGGTGGAATTGATCCGCTACATCCGCCAACTAGATATAGAGAAAGCGAGCGATGGCCAATATGTCAAAACATCTAATTGAACAACAGCTAGAACAGCGCATTTTGATCATCGACGGTGCAATGGGAACGATGATCCAGAACGCGGATTTGTCACCGGAAGATTTCGGCGGAGAGGAATTTGACGGCTGCAACGAATACTTGAATATTGTCCGGCCAGACGTCATCGAAGGCGTGCACGACGCATACCTTGAAGCAGGCGCTGACATCATCTGCACGAATACATTCGGCGGAACGCCCGTCGTGCTTGACGAATACGATCTCGGAGACCAGGCAGCTGACATCAATAAAAAAGCGGTGGAAATCGCCAAGCGGAGCAAGGCGAAATACTCGACGCCGGAATGGCCGCGCTTTGTCGCAGGGGCGATTGGGCCGACGACAAAAACTTTGTCGGTGACAGGCGGCATCACGTTCGATGAATTGAAGCGTGATTTCGGGGTGCAGGCGAAAGCTTTGATCGAAGCAGGGGCCGATCTGTTGCTGCTCGAGACCAGCCAGGACATGCTCAACGTCAAAGCGGCGACGATCGCGATTCGCGATGCCTTCGAAGAAACCGGTATAGAACTGCCGGTGATGATTTCCGGAACGATCGAACCGATGGGGACGACGCTCGCCGGACAGACGATCGAAGCGTTCTATATTTCCATCGAACACATCAAGCCGTTATCTGTCGGCTTGAATTGTGCGACCGGGCCTGAATTCATGACCGATCATTTGCGGTCGCTTTCTGAACTGTCGGCAGGCTATGTCAGCTGCTATCCAAACGCTGGACTGCCGGATGAGGAAGGGCATTACCACGAGACGCCGGAATCCTTGTCGAAAAAACTGCGCGGCTTCGCTGAAAAAGGTTGGCTCAATGTTGTCGGCGGCTGCTGCGGTACAACGCCTGCCCATATTGCGGCAGTAAGGCAAGCGGTTGTTGATATCGAACCGCGTAAGCGCCATACGGAAAGCCACGGACATGCAGTATCCGGTATCGAAGTGCTTGAGTACGACGAATCGATGCGCCCGCTGTTTGTCGGGGAGCGCACGAACGTTATCGGTTCACGCAAATTCAAACGCCTTATTATAGAAGGAAAGTTCGAAGAAGCGGCGGAAGTTGCACGAGCGCAAGTGAAGAACGGTGCACACGTCATCGACATTTGCCTGGCGAATCCGGACCGTGAAGAACTCGACGACATGGCTGCATTCATGCAGGAAGTCGTGAAAAAAGTGAAAGTGCCGATCGTCATCGATTCCACCGATGAAGAGGTCATCGAAATGGCGCTCAAGTTTTCACAAGGAAAAGCGATCATCAATTCGATCAACTTGGAAGATGGCGAAGAGCGGTTCGAGGCGGTCATGCCGCTCGTCCAAAAATATGGGGGCGCTGTCGTCGTCGGAACAATCGATGAAGTCGGCATGGCCGTGACGCGCGAGCGCAAACTCGAAATCGCGGAGCGTTCATACCGATTGCTGACGGAAAAATGGGGGCTCGCACCGGAAGACATCATCTTCGATCCGCTCGTCTTCCCGGTCGGAACAGGGGATGAGCAATACATCGGAGCGGCTGTCGAAACGGTCGAAGGCATCCGCCTCATCAAGGAAAAGTTGCCGCGAGCATTGACCATACTCGGCGTTTCGAACGTATCGTTCGGCTTGCCGCCGGTCGGCCGTGAAGTGCTGAACGCTGTGTATTTATACCATTGCACACAAGCCGGGCTCGATTATGCAATCGTCAATACCGAGAAGCTGGAACGCTTCGCCTCGATTCCGAAAGAAGAAGTGAAAATGGCGGAAGAATTATTGTTCGATACGACCGACAAAAACTTGGCTGACTTCACAGCCTTCTACCGCGACAAGAAAAAAGAAAAAACGGTGGACGATATTCCGAAAACCGTGCCGGAACGTTTGGCCTATTATATTCTTGAAGGCACGAAAGAAGGGCTCATTCCGGATCTCGAACTAGCACGGGAAATGTACGACACCCCGCTGGAGATCATCAACGGCCCGCTCATGGAAGGCATGGCGGAAGTCGGAAGATTGTTCAACGACAACCAATTGATCGTCGCGGAAGTGCTGCAAAGCGCCGGCGTCATGAAAGCAGCCGTGTCGCATTTGGAGAACTTCATGGAGAAAAAAGCGGACGATAGCGGCAAAGGCAAAGTGGTGCTCGCGACCGTCAAAGGCGACGTCCACGACATCGGCAAAAACTTGGTCGATATCATCTTGTCGAACAATGGCTTTAAAGTGATCGACATCGGCATCAAAGTGACGCCGGCGGCATTGATCGAAGTTATCCGCAAAGAGAAGCCGGACATCATCGGCTTGTCGGGACTGCTCGTCAAATCCGCCAAGCAGATGGTGCTGACGGCGCAGGATTTCCGCGAAGCGGATATCGATGTGCCGATCCTTGTAGGTGGAGCGGCCTTGTCGCGCCGCTTCACTGAGACGAAAATCGCTGCGGAATACGACGGCCCGGTCATTTACGCAAAAGACGCGATGCAAGGGCTTGACCTCGCAAACCGTCTGCAAAGCGGTGCCGGAAAAGCGGTATTGCTAGAAGAACTCGGCGCCCAGCAGGAAAAGCGCCAGCTGCAGGAAGCGGCACGCTCAGAAAAAGGCACCGTCGCCACTTTGGAAAAACCGGTCAAGACGGTGCGCGAAGATGCGCCTATTTACGTGCCGAACGATTTGCGCAGACATGTGCTAAAAGATTATTCGGTGGCGCATTTGTATCCGTACGTCAATATGCGCACGCTCATCGGCCATCACCTCGGGCTGCGCGGCTATAGCGAAAAAACGCTCGCACAAGGCGATGCGCGCGCAGTCGAATTGCACGAACTCGCGACACGCTTTCTTCAGTCAGGCTTTTTGAAGCCGGCAGGGATGTACCAGTTTTTCCCGGCGCAGTCCGATGGCGACGACGTCATCATCTACGACCCGAAAGACGCCAAGACGGAAATCGAACGCTTCACGTTTCCGCGCCAGCAAAAAGCGCCGTTCTTATGCCTCGCCGATTACTTGAAATCGACCGCGAGCGGTGAAATGGATTATGTCGCGTTCATGCAAGTAACGGCGGGACACGGCGTGCGTGCAGAGGCGACGCGCTTGAAAGAAGCGGGCCGTTTCCTCGAGAGCCATACGCTGCAGGCGACGGCACTCGAACTCGCAGAAGGCTTTGCTGAGCGGATACACCAGGAAATCCGCGATCAATGGGGCTTTTCCGATGGCACGGATTTCTCGATGCGCGACCGCTTTGCGGCGAAATACCAAGGGCAGCGTTTTTCCTTCGGCTATCCAGCCTGTCCGAATCTGGAAGATCAGGCGAAGTTGTTTAATCTTATCAAACCGGAAGACATCGGCGTCCATTTGACGGAAGAATTCATGATGGACCCGGAGGCATCGGTATCGGCGATTGTTTTCGCCCATCCGGATGCCCGCTATTTTAATGTGGAATAATGGAAACGGACCGGGAGTTTTCCCGGTCCGTTTTTCAGTGTGTCGAGAAATTCCAGTTAACCGTGGTTTTCCGAAGCTTACCACCCGCTTTCCGTGGGCTCGCGCCCAAGCCTCCTCATTTGCGGGGTCTCGGTCGTCTCGCTATGCCACAGGCGTCGTGTGGACGCTTCTCCAAACCACTCTGAAGGTTCACTAATAGAAGTGTCTATTCAATTAGCCCGAAACTGAAAGTCATTAATTTTTTCAGCAAGCTAGAAGAGGACTGGGAGATTTCTCGGTCCGTTTTTAGGTTGCCGAGAAACCTCATCCGCTTATTCGTTCCGTTCCAGCCGGACGCTTTCGGGCCCACAGGATGTGGCTCATGCAGCTGGCGCGACAGGACGTCGCGTCTAGCTGCCCAGGCACAGTCGCTGACGCTGCTACAGGGTCTTCGGCTCGTGTCGCCGGCTTCCACTTTACTAGCGTTAAGTATGTACTTTTACAAACCACTTTCATATTTAAATGATGATTGGTAAGCAATAAAGCTCCTAACTTTTTTCAACTAAAAGATTGTGACTTATTCAATTCTCTGGAAGCGGACCGGTGAACCTCGGTCCGTTTTTCTATGCGCTCAAGTGGTATGATTTAAGATAGAGAAAATTAGGAGGTGCGGACTTATGACGGTCCTGAACATTTTGGATTATTCGCCGGTCGATGAAGGCGAGACGGCCGCCTCAGCGCTCGCGTCTACAGCAGAGCTCGCCCGACTCGCGGATAGCTCCGGCTATCACCGCTACTGGGTCGCAGAACACCATCAAGTGTATTCGGTCGCGGGCAGTTCGCCGGAGATGCTTATGATGCATATAGCCACGCTCACCGAACGCATCCGTATCGGCTCAGGCGGCGTCATGCTACCGCATTACAGCGCCTATAAAGTGGCGGAGAATTTCCGCCTGCTCGAAGCCTTGCATCCGAACCGCATCGATCTTGGGGTGGGGCGTTCCCCGAGCTTCCGTCTCGTCAACCAGGCACTCAACGAATCAAAAGGCCGCGTCCCGTATGAGCAGCAGCTCATCGACTTGGAAAAATACTTTACTGATGACGTGGACAGTGAGCACCGCTTCCAAAAACTGAAAGTGACGCCGATCACCGGCACAGCTCCCGAATTATGGCTGCTCGGCACCGGCGAAGGTTCGGCGAAACTTGCGGCCGAGCGCGGCATGGCTTACGCTTATGCCCATTTTGCGCGTCCCGAAAAAGCGGGGATCGAGGTCGTTAAACACTACCGCGAAGCCTTTAATCCTTCGCGCATTCGGAATCATCCGCATGTATCGGTCGCGGTCTTTGCGATTGTCGGCGAAACAGAGGAACAGGCGGAACAACTCGCGAAAGCCTTTGATTTATGGCTGCTATTCGTCGAGTCGGATTTCCAACCGCCGTATTACCCGTCGGTCGATACAGCGCATGCCCGCCGTTTGAGCGTATCGGAACAAGAGCGCGTCGCAAGAAACCGCAGCCGCTTGCTCGTCGGCACCGCTGAACAAGTGAAACAACAGATCGAAACAGTCGCAGAAGAATTCGGCGCTGACGAAATCACCATCATCCCGAATATATCCGGTCACATCCACCGTATGAACACCGTACGGTTATTAGCAGATGCATTCGGAATGCAGTAAAAGAAAGAAAAATATCCAATATCAGGCCGCATCTATTAAATTTTCCCTGATATTGGGATAGTTTAGGTGAATAAAAATTCAGAAAACATTATAAAGCCTGAGAATATTCAATATTGCCTTTTATTTGAGGAAATTGTCCTTTATAATGGTAAAAAACCAAGAGGAGGAAACGATATGAACAAATATAAATTAAGCGCTTTCACAGCAGTAGTAGCTGGGGCGATGACGCTTGCTGCATGTGGCGGCGGTGAAGAAGGCGGATCCGGTGATGAGGGCGGTGGCGAAGGCCTCGACACGAACATCGTCACGATCGCAACGGGTGGTGCATCAGGCCCTTACAATATCATCGGCTCAACACTTGCGGACGTTTACAGCAATGAATACGGTGTCAACTCCCGTACGCAAACGACAGGAGCTTCAGTGGAAAACGTCAACTTGATGAAAGAAGACAAAATCGAAATGGCGTTCACGATGAGCGACGTCGTCAGCCAGGCAGTAGAAGGAGAAGAAAGCTTCACGGAGCCGACGGACAAAATCAGTCAAATCGCAGCACTTTACCCAAACTATGTCCAGATCGTCACGACAGCTGATTCCGGCATCGAAAATTTCGATGACCTGGTCGGCAAACGCATCGCGGTCGGTGACCAAAACTCCGGCGTAGAAGTGAATGCCCGTACGCTTCTTGAAGGCCACGGCATCACGTATGATGATATCCAAGTCGATTACCTCGGCTATGCAGAAGCGGCAGATGGACTGCGCGCCGGCCAATTGGACGCAGCATTCCTGACGAGCGGCTTGCCGAACGCATCACTGCTCGAATTGTCTGAAACACTTGATATCCGCATGGTTGCAATAGATCCTGAAGACGTTGCCGAAATCGCACAAGACAAGAGCTATTTCGTCGCGCTTGATATCCCTGCAGACACATACGGTAACGAGGAAGCTGTTCCGACAGCAGCGATCATGAATGCTTTGATCGTCCACTCGGACATGAGCGAAGACGATGTCTACAAAATGACGAAGACGTTCTTTGATAACCTTGAAACACTCGGGAATTCCCACCAAGCTGCGACTGACATCACGTTAGAAGAAGCCCAAGAAGGCCTTGTAGCGCCATTGCACCCAGGTGCTGAACGTTTCTACAGTGAACAATAAGCTTTTGGGAGGGGGAGCATTCTTGATGGTGCTCCTTTTTTTCCTGCTGATAAAACTGCCGGTCATCGCATTTGAAACCGATGGGGAGCAGTTTTATTTGAAGGAAAAGGCGTTCGAATTGTCGTGGATCCATTCGGTCGAAAAAGAAGAATGGCGCGAGTTTTACGAACGGGACGGGGGAACGCTCACATTGACGGAAACCCATTTCAAAACTTTCGGTGCCGGTGTGCCGTCTGATGGCATCATTTTGCCGTCCGATGATGGCTTTGTCCATATGCGGATCGACCGCGTAATGGACGAGCTCAATTTGACGGTCTCGGAAAATGCCCAAACGACTATCCGTACCGGCGGCCGTGAGATTAAGTTATATGCATTGATCGATGATTACGAAACATTCCGGATTTCGGTCGATTACATTCATTTATGGAATTACGTAGGAGGGAAGACATTATGACCAAAGACAACCGGGATTTGGATGTCGAGAGCGTCTCGGCTCATAACGATGACAAATCCGCCAACCAGGAAGTGTTGGAGAAATACGACACGGATGCGAAAGTCCGGAAGCTGAAAAACCGCAACTTCGCCTTTCTCATCGCGGCGATTGCAATCGCCTACTCTGTCTTTCACCTATGGGTGACATTCAATCCGATGCCGGCGCTTCAAGCCCGCTCGATTCACGTAGCGGTCGGGATGGGGCTAGTATTCCTCGTCTATCCATCGTTTAGAAAACAGGACCGGACGCGCATTCCTTTCTACGATTGGATGCTGTTCCTGTTCAGTTTGGCGACTGCCGGCTATTTGATCTACGAATACGAAGCGATCATGACGACGCGCGGCGGGATTCCGAATACGCTCGACATCATCATGGCCGTCGCGACAGTCGTGCTCGTCCTAGAAGCGGCACGCCGCGTAACGGGCATCATCTTGCCGATACTCGCGCTCGTGTTCTTGGTCTATCCGTTCATCAGCCATTTCGGCTGGATGCCGAATATGCTCATGACGCGGCCGTTTGACCTCGGCGATATTTTCGGCCAGCTGTACTTGAAAACGGAAGGACTCTACTCGACGGCGATTTCCGCCTCCTTGCAGTTTATCTTCCTGTTCATCCTGTTCGGTGCGTTTCTCGCAAAATCCGGTATGGGCCAGCTGTTCAATGATTTGGCGATGGCTCTCGCCGGATCCAAGCAAGGCGGACCGGCGAAAGTTGCCGTCATTTCTTCCGGCTTCATGGGAAGCATCAACGGTTCTGCAATCGCCAACGTGGTCGGAACCGGTGCCTTCACCATCCCGTTGATGAAAAAAATCGGCTACAATAAAAACTTCGCGGGTGCCGTCGAGGCAAGTGCCTCGGTCGGCGGGCAAATCTTGCCGCCGATCATGGGCGCCAGTGCCTTCATCATGGCCGAGACGACGGGCATCGCGTACGGAACGATTGCGCTAGCCGCACTTCTTCCGGCTGTCCTGTATTTCCTCGGCGTCATCATGCAAGTCCATTTCCGCGCCGGCAAAGATAATTTGAAAGGCATTCCGAAAGCCGACTTGCCGCGCACGAAAGAAGTATTGAAAGAAAAAGGCCATTTGCTTTTGCCGATCGTCGGTTTGGTGTTCATGCTCTATACGGGCATGCCGATCGCGTATGCTGCTTTCTATACGATTGTTTTGACGGTCGTTGTTGCGGCATTCCGCAAATCGACGCGCATGGGTCCACGTGATGTTTTAGAGGCGATGGAAAACGGCGCACGCCAGTCCCTTTCCGTTATGATCGCCTGTGCGGTCGTCGGAATCATCATCGGCGTCGTAAGCCTAACAAGCTTCGGAACGGTCATGACGTCTGCGATTACAGCGTTTGGCGCAGGTTCCCTGTTCTTTACGCTGTTCCTGACGATGATCGCATCGATTGTCCTCGGTATGGGCTTGCCGTCCATCCCGGCTTATATCATCACAGCGACAATGACAGCACCGGCACTTGCTGAGTTCGGCATTCCGGTTCTGGTTGCGCATTTGTTTGTATTCTATTTCGGGATTTTCGCGAATATTACGCCTCCTGTGGCGCTGGCGGCCTTTGCGGGCGCGGGTGTTTCCGGGGGGGATCCGATGCGCACCGGCTTCAACGCTTTGAAGCTCGCGATCGCCGGGTTCATTATCCCGTATCTGTTTGTCTATAATCCAGCGATGCTGATGATCGATACGACCGATATTGCGGTCAATGCAACGGAGTTTGCACTGCCGCCGATATTCGATATTGTGCTGATCACGGTGACGGCGATTATCGGGATCATTGCGCTGAGTGCTACGGCAGAGGGCTATCTTAAGACGCGCATGAATGTAGTGACGCGGATTCTGCTTGGTGTTGGTGCATTGATGACGATTTTCCCTGAGCCGTTGACGGACACAATCGGACTCGCGATTGTGCTGGGAATTTTCGCTTTGAATTATTATCATGCACGGAAAGAAAATCAAACGCCGAATACGGCTTGATAAGTGAAAGTAGGCTGCCGAGAATTTTCTCGGCGGCTTTTTTTTGAAATTTTTGTTGAATGTTGAGTTGTGAAGGGGGAGATTGCGCTCCGGGGGGCGGGCGTCGAGCCAATGTGCCGCAAAGAGCGCGCCACATTTGTCCCGCTCGGTCCCGCTCGGTCCCCGAGGGAGTCGGCAGTTTCCGCTGCATCTCTAGGTTTATATTTGTGATAAACAACTTCGTTTTCTAAAATCAGCAACAGAAAAAAATCTTGGCTATGTCATAAAGCAATTTCACTGAATTGTTTTCATCTCAAAAGTAGTGATCGGTTACTCATGAAATTCAGCTATGCTGATTTTTAAGTTGTGGATGAATTATGTAAAAGTAGATACATTTTCACTTTTTCAACTCAATGAGATATAAAAGCAGCATTGCGCTTACGGGTGAAGCGAAGCAGTGAGGCAGCGGATCCATTCGTGATGCTAAACCAAGCAACAGCATATTTCAACACAGCAACTTCAGCTCATTTCCGTCATTCCACTAAGGAAGCGATTCCCCCAACAGCGGATGAATCCTGCAGAAGCACATAAAATTTTACCAACTCGAACCAATGAAATCTAAAAGCCACCTCGCGTACAAGGGTGAGCCGAGGCAGTGAGACAGACGTTTTTTCCTGGCTCACTGCAAGAGGCCAACCCAAAGCGAGTTGGCGAATCCATTGCGCATGAAAAAATGAACGGTATTTCTTTTCGCTGGAAATATCCAGCTACTTAAAATATCCGCTCATCTAACTAAGCTCGTTATCCAATCAAATGAACCGATCAAAACCGGACATATCCTAGGATTCTTGCAGTATTGATTTAGAAAAGTAACCTCGCGCTTACGTGAAGCGAAGCTGCGGAACGTTTGGAGACAAAAGAACAATGCATTCAATATTCCTGAAGCTAGGAATACCAAAAAGGAAAAACTGAAAGCAGCGCTATCCGTGTATAATACAAACTAAAGATAGTGGTTCTGCATATGACTGGTGGTAGATGCTGGAATAAAAACTGGTGATTTTTTGGTGAGGAGGGATTTATGTGGGTGAAGCTTTATTGTTTAAGGATGTTTTAGTGGTCAATGTGGATAAAGCGGAGCAGGCGGATGTGTTGGTGGCGGATGGCCGCATTATAGACGTCGGTTCGCAGCTTGAGTCTGGTGCTCGGCGAATTGACGGTAGCGGGAAGATCTTGATGCCGGGCTTTATCGATATTCATGTGCACGGTGCGGCTGGGTTTGATGTGATGGATGCAGATGCTTCTGCGCTTTCCGGGATGGCACGTGCGCTGCCGGAAGAAGGCGTGACGGCGTTCATGGCTACAACGATGACGCAGGAGAGCGAACAGGTTGCCCACGCTATTCAAGCGGCAGGAAATTACGAGAGTGAGGCGGGTGAAGCGGAGTTGCTCGGCATTCATTTGGAAGGGCCATTCTTGTCTCGGGATAAAGCGGGCGCGCAGAATCCGGCATTTTTTCAAGCGCCCGACATCGAACGGTTTGAAGAATGGCAAAAGCATAGCGCCGGCAAGATCCGCATCGTGACGCTGGCGCCGGAATTGGAAGGTGCCCCTGAATTCATTGAAATGCTGGATCAACAAGGGGTCATCGTGTCGATCGGCCATTCGGATGCTAGCTATGAACAGGCGATTGCATCGGGTGCGCGCCATGTGACGCATCTGTTCAATCAAATGAGCGCGTTTCATCACCGGAAACCTGGGGTTGTCGGAGCGGCGATGCTCGATTCCAGTTTACGCGTCGAGCTGATTGCGGATTTAATCCATAGCCACACGGCAGCGGTCGAGCTGGCGTACCGGCAGATCGGTCCAGAGCGGCTCATTTTGGTGACGGATGCGATGCGCGCGAAAGGGCTGGCGTTCGGCGACTATGAACTTGGGGGACAGCAAGTGTCGGTCGGTACAAGCGGAGCACGCCTTAATGATGGCATGCTTGCCGGAAGTGTGCTGGCGATGGACACTGCGCTGCGGAACATCCGAAAAATTACAGCTTGCGAATTGACGGAATTGGTCAGTATGAGCTCCAACAATGCGGCGGTGTCACTTGGATTGTCAAAAAAAGGCCGTATCGCAAAAGGGATGGATGCGGATTTGGTGATGCTTACGCAAAGTTTGGAAGTAGAGCTGACACTGTGCCGCGGCGAAATCGCTTTTAATAAAAATTGAAAAAACGTCCGGGATATCAATCCCCGGACGTTTCGTTATTCAACTGTCAGTTCGCTTTCGGTCACCCATTGGTGGTTGGTGATTTCTTCGCCGATTTTGGTGTCTTCGAAATTGATCATATAAACGGTCGTTTGTTCAGCGGAGTCGACTGCTGCGCTCGCGCCTTTCATTCCCGTCATATGTTCTGCATCAAGCATGACCGCATCGCCTTCTGCATATGGAAAGGCTTGGGTTTTTTCCAATTCTTCGTGGATCACCCATTTATGGTTTTCGACAGCCTCGCCGCCGTTTACCGGTGTGTAGCTGACGCTGTAGGCAGTTGTATCAAAAGCGCCGGAAATCGTCGCGATTGCGCCATCCATGCCGGGCATATGGTCTGCTTGGATGGTAGCTGTGCTGTCGACTGGATAAGTTGGATTCACCGCTTCTTCCAGGCCAACCGGCACTTCGCCGGAACTCGAATGCTCCATCTCAGTATGATTACCGCCGGAATTCGAAAGGTCGGTTTGCCCGCTCCATTCGGGTTGTACCGGCTCATCTTGTTGAGTGGTGTCTTCTCCGACTCCATCAAAGCAAGCACCTAAACTGAAAATCATCGCGATGATGATGCTTGCGAATAGGACTCGTTTTCTAATCATGAAATTCCTTCTTCCGTAAAATAGTCGTTCATATAGTATAACCTGAATGTCGTCCCCACATGTATGAATTTGCTTGAATGGCTCATTTTGGGTAAATAGTTGACCTTTTTTTCATACCATGAAACTATAGAAGCAGCACATCACGAGAGGAAGATCGAGCGATGAAAAAGAACTGGTTATGGACGGTAATGGCAGCGGGATTAATCGTCTCAGCCTGCAGCGCGGATTCTACAGAGCAAAATGATGAAACGGCAGAAAACACAGCTGAAACGACCGAACAAACAGAAACAGCGGTGGACAGTGCAGCGGTGGAACTTGAAGTGCCGTTTGACGGTTCGATCGATCACGTCCACGGCATGGGATATATAGAAGAAAACGGCGGTTTGTATTTCGCTTCGCATCACGGCTTGAAAATTCACCGGAACGATGAATGGACTGAAATTGAAAAGCAATACCATGATTTTATGGGCTTTAATGCAACGGCGGAAGGTTTCGTGACATCGGGACACCCGGATATGCAATCCGGCATGCAAAATCCGCTCGGCATTAAGCGCAGTGCGGACGGCGGGGCAAATTTCGATAATCTCGGATTCGAAGGGGAAACTGATTTCCATGAAATGGCAGCTGGTTACAATAGCAACAATCTGTTCGTTTTTAATCCACAGCCGAATTCCGAAATGGACACCGGCTTTTACCGCAGCGACGATGCCGGCGAATCGTGGCAGCAAACTGCAGCGGATGGGCTCGATGGAAAAGTGGCCTATCTCGCGATGCATCCGGACGATTCAATGATGATTGCAGCGTCATCAAATCAAGGGATCTTTTTGTCGGAAGACGGCGGGGACAGCTTTTCGCGCATAACCGAAGGCGAGCTTGGAACGACAGTGTTCTTTAGCGAAGATGCGTTGTTTTACGCAACATACGATGGAGCAGCAAAACTGATGAAACAGGCACTTTCCGGTGAAGAGGAAGAAATTCCGCTGCCGGAAATGACTGAAGACGGCGTCGTCTATATGGCGCAGCATCCGGCAAATACGCAAGAGCTCGCTCTTTATACGGCACAAGGCCATGCGTGGCTTACGCAGGATGCCGGAGGCGAGTGGGCGCAAATTTTGGATGCGGGACAAGTACAGTAAACGAGAAATCGGAAGGCATTCCTTCCGGTTTCTCGTTTTTTGGAATGCGGATTTCAAATGGATTTCACAATTTCGGTGTATACTTTCATCAGCAATGGAAAAGGGTGAGGAACATGAAGCGTTGGATCGTCGGGCTGCTGCTCGTTTTCATAGTTTCAGGCTGTGCGGATAAAGAATTATACGTCTTTCCGGATGACGGAGGCGAACTTCTTTTTGTCGCGCATTTGAAAGAGCCGCTGTTGACCGTCATTGACGCAGAAACAGAAGACATCGTCGGTGAGATCGAACTGCCGTTTGTCGCATCGGATTTGGCGATTGTCGATGGCCGGCTCCTGCTGTCGTCGGTAGAGGAAGAACAGCTGTATGCATTTGATTTTGATACGCAGGCACTTGAGGGAA
Organism: Planococcus sp. ISL-109; assembly: GCF_018613655.1. Taxonomy (GTDB): domain Bacteria; phylum Bacillota; class Bacilli; order Bacillales_A; family Planococcaceae; genus Planococcus. The sequence continues at coordinate 31,275 of NZ_JAGGPW010000023.1, read as the reverse complement.
TCGGTGAAGTCGGTCTCGGCGTCTCGAAATTATTGGAAGCGAACGAAACATTATACGCAGCGCACGCGACACAAGACCGGGTTTCGAAAATCTCGGTCGAACCATTTGAAGTGGAAGCATACGCAGCGACCGATGCCCACCCGCAAAGTTTAACAATCGGGGACGGCATAGTTTTTGTAGCCAATGTCTACGGCCATAGCGTACAAGAGTTGGACGCAAAAACGCTTGAGGTCACTGCAACTTACAGCATCATCGACCGGCCGAACGGCATCGCCTATACAGACGGCCATTTATTGGTCGGGGGGCATGGCCCGAGCGGCGCATTGAACCGCGAGCTCGTGGACTATTCGCTGGAAACACAGGAAATCACGGAACGCATCGACATCGGTTTGATGCCGATCGAAATTTTGGCGGACGGCGATAGCTTTTTCGTGCTGAACCATGGCTCGCACGAAGTCGTCGCACTCGGTGGAGACCTCGCCGAACGGGGGCGTTTGCCGGTCGCGGACAATCCGTATTACGGCGCCATCCGTGAAAATCGGCTGTACGTCAGCAGCCTCGACGGCGATATGGTGACGGTCATCGATACTGAAAGCTTTGAAAAGCTATCGGAAATTCCGGTGTCGTCCGGCCCTCATGCGATCGCCATAAGGGAGGCGCAGCGATGAATATTCTCGTAATCGACGACGAACAGACGATGCGCGATTTATTGGCGCGTACACTCAAGGGTGAGGGCTACACTGTCAGCAGCGTGCCGACAGGCGAACAAGGCATCGAGCGGCTGCGCTTTGGCGGCATTGATTTTGTCATTTTGGATATTATGATGGCAGGACAGGATGGTTTTTCGGTCTGCCGGAAAGTCCGTGAGTTTTCGGACGTGCCGATATTGATGCTGACGGCGATCGCGGGCAGCGAGGCGGACAAAGTGAAGGGGCTTCGCGCCGGCGCTGACGATTATTTGATCAAACCGTTCAGCCGCGGCGAGTTGCTCGCACGGATCGAAGCGATTTTGCGGCGCACCAAAGGCGGATTCGCCAAACCTGACCCGGTTCTGACCAACGGGCGAATCATGTTGAATGAAACGATGAGGCGTGTCACGATAGATGGCATACAGGTCACTTTGACGCGCAAGGAGTTTGATTTGCTGGCGTTGTTTCTGACACATCCCGGGCAAGTTTTTTCGCGCGAGCAATTGATGGAAAGGCTTTGGGGCGAACAGGCTTTGAATGTCACGACGCGCACGGTCGATACGCACATCAAAACTTTGCGCATCAAGCTCGGCGATGGCGGTTCGGCAATCGAGACGGTATGGGGCCTTGGCTATAAGCTGGTGTCATCATGAAAGGTATCAATGCAAGGTTATGGTGGCTATTCGCAGGCATCAGCATAGCGGGTATTGCTTTATTGGCATTTGTCACAGTTTCTGTATTCGACGCGGTATACGTCGACAGTGAGCGCGAACAGCTGACCGATATGGCATCCGCCTTAGCGGACGCCTATAGCAAGGACGATCCCGAAGCGCTGTCGACCGTCCATGATTACTTGGACAACACCGGTATCCAAGCTGTCACCGTCGATGACCCGATGGTGCTCGGTTCGGCATTGCCGCTGCAGGCGCCGGAAGAAGACGTCATCATCACTTTCGAAGAACGCGAACGGTTGGCTAGCGGCGAGATGGTGATCATCGAGCGGGCGAACGCTTATCTCGGCGATGACCTCATCGGTGCCGCGGTTCCAGTTGTAACGGGCGGAGAATTGACAGCGGTCGCACTTGTCTACCGGCCGGTGTCGGATCTGTCGCAAGCATTCCTCAATGTCCTGCCGGTACTCATTGCGGCCGGCGTCTTGGCGCTCATCGCCTTACTGCTGATCCGTCGGCGCATCCAACAGGAATATACCGGTCCGCTCGAAGTGCTCGGCGCAGCAGCAGATGGCATGGCGTCAGGCCGATTTAGCGGAGCGACCGGTGTCACAGCCGACAATGAAGTCGGGGAACTCGCGCGGTCGTTTGAGAAAATGGCCGCCTCGATCCAGGCAGAGGACGACAACAAACGGGAGTTTCTGCAAAATGTTTCCCATGAACTGAGGACGCCGCTCAGCTATATTAAAGGCTATAGCGAACTCCTCCAGACACCGGCAAAAGATCAGATGAAAATCGCCGGCATCCTGTACGAGGAATCGGAACGCATGGAGCGGCTCGTCAATCAATTGCTTGATTTGTCGCGGCTCGAGGGCGGGGAAGGGCAATTGAATAAGGAACTGCTCGCATTCGCGGAAGTGGTGCGTGAAGCGGTGGAGAAAACCGCAGTGAAATGGCGCGGCAAAAGTCTCACCGTCCGCGCGGAACTGGACGAAGAACTGCTCGTCGAAGGCGATAGCGACCGTCTATTGCAAGTGCTCATCAACTTGCTCGATAATGCCATTGCCCATACCGAACCGCTCGGGGAAATCGCAATCCGCCTAAGAGCGGACAATAGCCGCGCGCTATTGGAGGTGGCGGATTCGGGGCACGGCATCGCCAAAGAACATGTGCCGTATTTGACCGAGCGCTTTTACCGCGCCGAACAAGGCCGCGTCCGAACCGGCGGCGGGGCAGGCATCGGCTTGTCGATTGTGCAGGAGATCGTCAAACTGCACGGCGGCACGCTTGAAATTGAATCTGAAATCGATCGCGGCACAAAGGTGCGCATCTTTTTGCCGCTAAAGGATATTTAACAGAAAACGCCCGGCCTCAGGTACTGAGGCCGGGCGTTTTTTAGGTCAGCAAAGCTTTTCCGGATATCGAGCGTGCGCAGTGGATGCCGCTCGCAGCGGCGCCGATCGTCCCGCCGCCGGGGAAGATATGGTCGCCGCACACATACAGGCCAGGCAAGCCGCTATGGTGCGAAATGGCATTGAATAAAGCTGCATCCAGCGTCTGCGCAAAGCCGCCGACATAGCCGTTCGGGCGTCCGGTATAATGCTGCCAGGCGAGCGGCGCGCCGCTTTCAGAATGGACGAGCGCAGAGCGGAATCCGGGGGTATGCTGTTCGATCAAGGCAAACATGCGCTCGGACAATTGCGTGCGCATCGCTTCATATTGTTCTTTGCTGTTCCAATAATCCGGATTGGAATGCGTCGAAATCGTCACTGTTTGATGGCCTTCGGGCGCTCTCAGCCGGTCGTCCGGTCGGGAAGCCGACATGAAGAAATGATGGCCTTCATCCATCGCATCGCCGCTTGAGAGCTGGCGGAATTCAGGCAGCGAGCTTCTGAGTTTAGCGGTGTCGATCGCCAAATACAAAGTCAAAGTCGTCCACGTGGCCGTCCCGATGCCGTCGCGCAGCGGGCGCTTCAGCTGATGATGCAGCGGCGCCGGCAGTAGTTCCGGCAACAGCTGGATCGGCGCATTGAAAACGACCGCATCCGCTTCGTAGGAATTGCCGCGCTGGTCGGCCGCGTGCCAGATGCCGTTTCGGTATTCCAGCGTTTGGACGGTGCGCGGCTTTTTCACGTTTCCGCCGTTTTCCTTGATGCTCTGTGCCATTACTTCCGCAAAGCGGTACAAGCCGCCCGGCACGTAATATGCGCCTTCATGGTATATGTCGAGCGCGACCGCGGCAAGCAAATACGACACATCTTCGCTCGTCGTCTGCATGCTGTCGATGAGCAAGCCGTCGAGCACATGGCGGAACTCGTGGAGTTCATGGAGTCCGTGCTTTTTCAAAACTTGCCCGAGCGTTTTTCGGAATTGCGGCAATAAGCGTGTATGCACAGGCCGCAGCGCTAGAGTGAGCGCGGTCCATTCCCGTGCGTTTGCGGGCGGTAAGGCAGGGAGCGGCCCCATAAGCGTCCGGGTGATGCGTGCGGTCCGGTACAGTTCTGCGTAAAACGACAAAATCGCCGTTCGATGCTCAGGAAAATGGCCTGCCAGTTGCTGTACGTGCGTTGTGCGGTTTTTATGGAACGTGAAAACGCCTGTCGGGTGGACCATTTCCATGACGCGTTCGAGCGGTTCGATATCCATCGGTTTTCCGAGATGGCGGAACACCCGCTCATGGATGCCGCCGGGTTCAAGTCCCATCCCGAGTGTCGCTCCGACTGGGAACAAATACGGATACCGCTTGTATTTTCCGGCGCAGCCGCCAAGTTCTGCCGACGCTTCGAGCACGAGAACGTCTAAGCCTTCTTTTGAAAGTAAAGAGCCGGCCGTCAAACCACCGATTCCGGCACCGACGACCAATACCCGCTTTGCCATCCTATCCCCTCATTTCTTCCATGAAAAAACGCCCGGCAATAGCCGGGCGCGTGTAAATTACGCCACTTGCTTGCACGCTTCTGCGCATTTGAAGCACGCTTCCGCGCATTTTTGGCAATGATCATGGTCATGTTGTTTGCATTCGTTGCCGCACGCTTCGCAAATCACGGCGCACACTTTCGCGAGTTCTGATATGAACGGTGAATTGCGTTCGACCGCCTGTGCCAAATAACTGCACATGTCTGCGCATTCCCGGTCGAGCCGGATGCACTCGGCCATCATTTTCACGTCATCTTCTTGTAGGCAAGCATCAAAGCAATGATTGCACGCCACCATACATTCGTGGAGTGTGTTGGATAATTGTGCGTGTTTAGCATGTTCCACCATCGTGTAAAACCTCCCGTAATTTAATGTCGTTCACTACTCTTTAGATTTCCCGACCTACAGGAAACTAAACAATGGTTTCTAGCGATCGTCCGTGTCCTTCACTGGCGGCGGGCAACCCAGTTCCTGCACGCGTTTGCGGTATTCCTCTTCCGATAACTCCCCGCGCGAATAGCGCTCTTTCAACAGTTGCGCTTCGTGATGGGGCGGCGGCAGTTTATGCGGTTTATGGCGGACGTAAAACAACACGAGGCACAGGAGGATGAGTACGACCATCAACGTGATGATGACAACAACTAGCCCGGACATCAGCGTTCACTCCGTTCGGTTCTTTTTCATTTAGTGTACTATAAAAAGACGGGAAATGACGTTTAGTCGATTTGGAAATAGCTTCTCCCAGAAGGCGCAGTTTGTGCTACGCTAGGAGGTGATTTCAAGGAGTGTGAATTTGGATGTTCGTCCACAAAGTAGATGAAGAATTGGCATTGAAACTGGTCGAAACGAGCGACGCCGAACGGATTTTTGAGCTGACCGACCGCTCGCGGGACATGTTGCGGGAATGGCTGCCGTGGCTCGACCACACGCAAACTGTCGGCGACACGAAAAGATTCATCGAATCAGGCGCCAGCAATTTCGTCTTAGGCAAAAGCCTTAACTGCGCGATTGTCTACCAAGGGGAACTGGCCGGCATTGCCGGGTTCAATGAAATCAGTGAAGCGAAACAAACCGCCTATATCGGCTATTGGCTGGATCGGGAATACCAAGGGAAAGGCATCATGACGCGCGTCGCGTCAGCTTTGACCGATTATGCACTGATGGAGCGCGGGCTCAATAAGGTAGAAATCCGTGCTGCGGTCGGTAACGAAAAAAGCCGCAACGTCCCGGTCCGTCTCGGTTACACCGAAGAAGGCACAATACGCCAAGGAGAATGGCTCTATGACCACTTTGTCGACAGCGTCGTCTACGGCATGTTGAAATCGGAATGGACATCATTGAACGAAAAATGAAATTTTCGCACCGCCTCATGGATTTTTTTCACGCAATGTTTCCCACAAGCTTGCTGGTTTAGTAAAATAAGAAGGAAACTAGAAACACAGGAGGAATACTACTTTATGAAGCATTTTCTACTCGGCCTCGTTGTTGCAGGCCTTATCGCGTTAATCGCTTTCCTGGCGGATGATTGGACGCTATTGTTCCCGATCGCCGGTGCCGTTGCGGTCATTGCACTCGTATGGGCGGTCATCTCGTCCGTTACAGCGAGCAAGCAAGTGAAATCATCGTTCAACACAAGTTCCGAGCGCCGCCGGGCACAGCAGGCACGCAACGCCAAAGTGAGAAACCTTGTGCTGTTTGCGCTACCGAACCTCGCCTTGGCACTCGTCGGCTTGTTCATACTTTCTTAAGAGGAAAGAAGGGGATGTCATGCTCAGCTATTACAGTTCGTTGTCCGCAGAAGTTTATGACCTCGACAAGCCGGTCGGCAAATCGTTCGGCGATGTGGAATTTTACCGGGAGCGTCTCGCTTCCAACGAAGGACGCATTTTAGAACCCGCATCCGGCACCGGGCGCTTGCTGATTCCATTACTCGAAGACGGTTTGCGTATTGACGGCTTCGACAGTTCATCGGAAATGCTCGACATTTGCCGTACCCACTGCAAAGAACGCGGATTGCATCCGAAGTTGTTCGAAGCGGACATGGAAACCTTCCGCATCAATGTTGAATACGACGCCATCATTTTGCCGGCCGGCACGTTTCAGCTGCTCGCTGGACGCGAGCAGGCGATCAAAGCACTGAAAAACTTCCGCAAGCATCTCGCACCGGGCGGACGTTTGCTTATTGATTTGTACGTCCCGCAAGGCTTTGAAATCGACCAGCCGAAAACGCGGACGTGGCAGACAAAAAAAGGCGAAGTGATCACGCTCGAGAGCAAGACGGTTGAAGTCGACTGGATCAAGCAATGTTCTGTGTCGCATAACCGCTACGAGAAATGGCAGAACGGCAAGCTGATCCAAACCGAACTCGAGCGTTTCCCGATGCGCTGGTACGGCGTCGAAGAATTCAAGTTCCTGCTCGCCAGCCAAAACTTTGAGGACATCATCGTGTCGTCGGGTTACGAGTACGGGCAATACCCGAAAAATGCTGAACATGCCATCACCTTTGAAGCCATCGCACATAGTTGAAGACAAAGACACAAAAACGCTTGGAGCCAAAACTCCAAGCGTTTTTGTGTGTCTGGAAGCTTATATACTGCACAAACGATGTTGTAAAAGGGAGGGATTTGAAAATCACTGGTAGGTTTAATATTCCTGAATCCATTGCAGTAATTTTCAGAAAAAAAGAGAACAATAGGTTGTTTTTTTGTATTCAGTATATTAAGATGACTTAAAGTATAGTAAGTTGATTGGTATTGTTAGTTTTAAGGATAGGGGAGACTGCACATGTCCGTTAATATGATGGAAGTAAAGAATGTCGAGAAATCATTCGGCGTTGGGGAGAAGAAGTTGCAAGTCCTTTCAAATGCAAGTTTTCAAGTGGAAAAGGGAGAGATCGTCACCTTGTTCGGGAAAAGTGGATGTGGGAAAAGTACATTGCTGAATATCCTTGGAGGCTTTGAAAAAGCGGAAAAGGGTTCAGTCCTGCATAACGGAGAACCTGTTTTAAAGCCTACTAAATCATGTGTCATGCTTTTTCAGCAAATCAATTTATTGCCTTGGCGAACGGTGTTGAAAAATGTGGAATTGGGGCTTGAAGGAGAGAAGTTGCCTGCAGATGAACAGCGTGAACGCGTCATCGATGCCTTGAAATTGGTCGGACTTGAAACGTCGCTGGATAAGTTCCCGCATGAATTGTCAGGCGGAATGCAGCAGCGTGTAGCAATTGCGCGTGCTCTAGCTATTCAGCCGGATGTCATATTGATGGATGAGCCATTTGCAGCTTTGGATTCGTTTAATCGCTACAAGCTCCAACAAGAACTGTTGCGCATTCAGGAAAAAAAGAATACGACCATTGTTTTGGTAACACACGATATTGACGAAGCGGTCTATCTTTCAGACCGTGTAATGGTCATGAGTTCTCATCCGGGAAGGATTCAAAAGGAAATTGCCATCACCCAGATGAAGCCGCGGGACCGCACACATGCCGACTTCCAGTATTTCCGCAAGAAAATTTTGGACGAATTCTACTTGAGCACGGAACAAGTGGACCTGGAATACAATATTTAACAGAAGGAGGCGTGGACGTGAAAAAAAGGAAAATAGCCTTATTGTTACTTGTATCAATCGTACTGCTATTCGTATCGGCTTGCGGGCAAGAGAGCATGCAGGCGGCAGTCGACAAACCCGTCATTAAAATCGGCTATTTACCGATAACGCATGCCGGCCCTCTTTATATGGACGAACACATGGAAGAGGGGAAATACGGGGAGTATGAACTGGAAATGGTCAAGTTCAATTCATGGCCGGACCTTATGGATGCTTTGAATACGGGCAGGATAGATGGTGCATCGGTATTGGTCGAACTAGCGATGAAGGCGAAGGAAAAAGGTATCGACCTGAAAGCTGTGGCACTCGGGCATAAAGATGGAAATGTCGTGATTTCATCCGAGGAAATTGAAAGTGCCAAGGACTTAAAAGGAAAGACATTTGCGATTCCCCATACGTATTCGAGCCATAATATCCTGCTGTATGAAATGCTGAAAAATGAAGGGCTTTCGCTCGAAGATGTCAACGTCGTGGAAATGGCGCCTCCTGAAATGCCGGCAGCATTATCGGAACAGCGGATTTCCGGCTATGTAGTGGCGGAACCGTTCGGCGCTTTGGCGGTGAAAAATAACATCGGCAAAGTGCTTCATCATTCGGATGCAATATGGGCAGATTCCTATTGCTGTGTATTGGTGCTGCGCCAGGACTTTATGGACCGTCAGCCGGAAGCTACGCAATCGCTGGTCACCCAATATGTTGAGTCGGGTGAGCACACAGAGGAAAAAGATGAGGCCGTTTTTGAAGCCTTTAGTCAATACATGATGGTGGAAAGGGAGGTTCTCGAACTTTCCTTAGAATGGATTTCATTTGAAGATCTGCGTATTGAAGAAACTGAGTACAATACATTGCGTGATTTTGTCCTTGAAATGGAACTGATGGAAAATCCACCGGTTTTTGAAGACTTTGTAGACAATACTTATATTGATGAAGCGATGTGATTTTAGATGAATCTAACGAAGAAGCTCATGAATTTTGGGATTGGAATGGCGATTCTAGTCATCATTTGGCAAGTGGTTATTTGGCTAGGCGGTTATCAGGAAGCACTGCTTCCGTCACCTTGGAGTGTCGGAAAAGCAATTATTGATTTGATTGTCGATGGCATCATCTTTGTCCATCTGCAGGTCAGTCTGGGAAGATTTGCGGTAGGGTATTTGATGGCTGTCATACCTGCCATCCTATTGGGTATGTTTCTCGGCAGATCGCCAAGAGTCTGGCAAGTAATCGATCCGATTGTCCAAGTACTGCGGCCGGTTTCGCCAGTAGCCTGGTCCCCTTTTATAGTCTTATGGTTCGGAATCGGCAATATGCCGGCGATTGCCATTATTTTTATTGCCGCATTTTTTCCTGTCCTGCTGTCGACTGTCGCAGGAGTCAAAAAAATCAATCCTTCGTATTTGAAAATTGCAGAAAACCTGGAAATCCGCAATTGGGAATTGATGTACAAATTCATTTTCCCTGCAGCTTTTCCGGCCGTTGTGAGCGGTTTGCGCCTGGCATTAGGAACAGCCTGGATCTTCCTCGTTGCCGGAGAAATGATCGGGGCGCAATCCGGACTTGGGTTTCTGATTGTCGATTCAAGAAATACATTGAATCTCGATTATGTTCTGGCAGGCATTATCTTTATCGGAGTCAGTGGCTTCCTATTGGACCGCATGATCAGTGTCCTGGAGCGTTGGGTCGGCAAACATTATGGAATGGCGGCATGAAAAAATTCAATCAGTGGAGGCGCTATCCCTCACTGACAGTAAAAGCGCAATGAAAAAGAATGGAGATGATCAATCTCCACTCTGCTGCAATTCGTATTCAACTGTTTGGACTTGTATGGATTCCGCGCGCTTGCCTGTTTCTTTCGAATAATAGCCAATTTCCAGCTCTTCGCCAGTAGCCGGGTCAATCAATTTCTTATAGCATGGCTCCAAATGGCTGCTGCCCCAGATGAGGAGGGAATTGAAGACAGGTTCCAATTCTGTTCCTTTTTCAGTCAAGGTGTATTGGTAGCGGGGTGGATGGGCGGAGTAAAGTTCAGATACGACAAGGCCTTGTTCTTCAAGCTCTTTTAATCGCTCGGATAACAGGTTGGAGGAAATACCGTTCAATGATTTCTTGATGTTATTAAAAGTGTTTTGACCGATTAGAATCTCGTGGATTATGAGTAAAGTCCATCGATCACCGATGATGTTCAATGTTTGGGCAATATTGCAAGGTAGATTATATCTCGTTTTCATAGTTCAGCACCCCTTTAGCCTATATTTTAACATAGCCTATATAAAAATGAACAAGGTTGATTTAGTTAACTAAGTATAATAATATAACTTACTAGAAGAGAGGATCTTCTAAAAAAACGAAGTGAGGGATCAGCATGACATTATATCTTATTGAAGCATCATTAAAAGGAATCGTTTCGAATAAAGAGGAATTGGAGCAAAAGGTGGCTGCACTCCAAGAACAATTGAAGCAACATACATCTGAGTTGATTGAAGTGCAAGTAACAAACGACTATGCACGCTCGTTCTTCATCATTGAAGGCGCTGATGAGAAGACAGCAGTTGAAGTTTTGAAAAATGCAGGCATCTCTGCAGATCTTGTGAAAGATGTCCGTTTGGTCGGCAAAGAACTCGATGATGTGAAATCAGGAAATGACGTCATCAATTATTTGGTGGAGTGGAATTTGCCGGAAGATTTGACGATGGATCAGTACTTGGCGAGAAAGAAAAAGAATTCGGTTCATTACGAAGAAGTTCCGGAAGTGGCATTCTCGAGAACGTATGTCTGTGAAGATATGTCCAAATGCTTGTGTTTCTATGATGCGCCAGATGAAGCTGCCGTTAAACGTGCTCGCGAAGCAGTCAAAACACCAATTGATTCGATTACGGAAATTCAGTCAAACTAAGAAAAAACAATTAGCAGGAGTTGGTTACGATGGTGAACAGCGGATTGGAAACAGGCACAACACTTGAACAGCTGATTGAGCAGGAGTTGAAACCTTATGTGAAGCGAATCGACGCGGAAGCTTTTTATGCCGAAGATTTCCTGAAAAAAATCGGGCAGGCCGGATGGCTGTCTTCAGATGGAAAATCGCAACAAGATCTTTTGTTGGATGAAATGGAATTGGTGGAAAGCGTCGCAAAAGTATGCATGACAACCGCTTTTTGTCTTTGGTGCCACCTCGCTGCTTTAACGTATCTTCGGAACACAAGCAATGACGAGCTTCAAAAGAAGTTATTACCTGCTCTGGAAAATGGCCGAATTCTTGGCGCTACCGGCCTATCAAATCCGATGAAGCATTTAGCGGGGCTTGAAAAACTGCATCTCCAGGCCCAACCGGCAGACGGAGGGTATACGCTTTCCGGTGTCCTGCCTTCGGTGTCCAACCTTGGCGAAAACCACTGGATGGGCATCATTGCAAATGTGGAGGGCAAACAGCCAATCATGTGCTTTATTCCTTGTGAGGCTAAGGGAATAAGCTTGAAAGAAAAAGTGGATTATTTAGCGGTGAACGGCAGCGCTACGTATGCATGTTCATTCAATAATGTGTTTATTCCGGATGAATGGATAGTCGCTGAGGATGCAGGCAGCTATGTCGAGAAAATCCGTCCTGCTTTTCTTAGTTACCAAATCCCACTAGGTTTCGGAGTAACTCATGCTTCTATTGAATCAATCGAAAAGGTCCACAAAAAACAGAATGGCTGCAATCGCTTTTTACAGATGCAGTCGGACGAACTACAACAAAAAGAAGCTGTATTAAAAGAAAAATTATGCAGTTTAGTAAAGCAGGAAAAAGTGAACTGGAAAGATATTGCGGGCCTCCGCCTAGAAGCGGTCTATTTGACGCTCGACGCAGTCCAAGCGAGCATGCTCCACAACGGCAGTGCCGGGTATATCCAAGGCAGTGCACCGTCGCGGCGCTTGCGGGAAGCTTATTTCTTTGCGAACTTGACTCCGACCATCAAACATTTAGAAAAAGTGCTTCAAGCACAAAGCTAAGAGAAAACCGCCAACGAAATCATCAGCGATTTCGACGGCGGTTTTTATCTTATGTACGCATTTTTTGAAAAAAACAGCAACCTGTAAAAGGTGTTTTATAGCGCCCATCTATCGCCAGGCCAGCCTAATTCCCCCAGCGTTTTTTGTTCGTCAGTTTCATAACCTCATTTGGATTTCATATATACTAGTTAGAGGAAGGGCAGATAGCTTTTTGAGTATTCAAAGAGGAGGGGGCAAGATAATTTCATTAGTCCTGACGTTAAGGCGATTACTGTCGGCAATTTTCCGGATTGGAAAGGAACCATTGTTTAAAACGTTGCTTTTCACATTAACCATCATCTTAGTTTCGGGGACGATGTTCTATTATCAAATAGAAGGATGGTCACTGTTTGCTTCCTTTTACTTCGCGTTTGTCAGTCTGATTCCAACAGGCGTCGATACGGGGCTGGTCCCGGAAGCTACTATCAGCAAAGTGTTTACTATGGTTTATCTCATTGTCGGAGTAGGAGCCATGTTATTGCTTTTGATGAAACTAGGCTTTGCCTTAGTTAAATTAGACTGGCCCGATGAACAGGAAGTTAAGAAAAAAAGACGAAACTTCAAATAGTCTTTTGATTATAGAATCCAATATAAAGCTAATATAAAAAGCCAGGCGGACTTGGATTAGTCCGCCTGGCTTTTAGCTATTCTACTTTGCAGTGCCGTTCTCTCATAAAAAACCCCATTGAAGCACACCCAACTCATTTCACCGAACCGCTTTTCCGTGTCAGCAAATAGGCGGTGATCCAAGACGCGATCGGGATGACCAGCGCAATCCCGATGCCGGCGCACAGTATGGTGATCATTTCGGCGGTGAAGACTTTCGAGTTGACGATTTGACCGAGCGAGTAGGACAGGTCCTTGAACCAAATTAATAAGCCTAAATAACTGCCGAAAAAGGCGAAGAACAAAGTATTAGTGCTCGTACCAAGCAGGTCGCGGCCGATGGCGAAACCGGCGCGGACCAGTTCGCGGCGGCTGATTCCGGGATTGTGGAAATGGACTTCGCGCATCGGCGAAGTGATGGAGATGGCGATGTCGGTGATCGCCCCGATCGTGCTGATGATGATGACCACCGCGGCAAGTTCGACAAAGCTGATGCCGATGTAAAGCGAGAACATGCTCAGTTCGTCGATTTCTTCCTCGCCGAATCCGTTGATCATCGTCAAGTCGGTCGTGATGAGGATGAAAAACAGCAGCACGATCATCGTAATGACCGTCGACAAAAACGCGGCGACGGTTGTGTTGTTGACGCCGTTGATGAAAAACAAATTGACGCAGCTGATGGCGACGCACGCGATAATGGCCCAAAGAATCGGGTCATTGTCCGGATTGGACATCATATATACGGTAAATAGCAAGATCAAAAAATTGATGAACAGGCTGAGAAAAGAGATCGCTCCTTTTTTTCCGCCGATCATCACCATGGCCATACATAACATGATGGCTAACAGAATGAGGACATTCATTGTGCCGCCCTCTTTCTCTTAATGAAGAAAATGGAGGTGTAGATGCCGATCGGAATCGTTAGGACAATGCCGAGGCCACCCGCGAGCGCACGGGCGATTTCCAAGGACAAGTTGATCGAAAACGAAAACGGCCAGCCGGCACCGTTCGACAAATACAACAGCAACATCGGGATCGACCCGCTAATATAGACGAAAAACAAAATATTGGTCATCGTACCCATAATGTCTTTGCCGATCTCGATGCCGGACGTTTTCATCGCTTCGATGGATATGTCCGGGTCTTTTTCGTACAAAGTGAAAATCGATGCAGACATTGTAATGGCGACGTCCATCACCGCACCGAGCGACCCGATGAATAAGCCCGCCATGAACACGACTTCATAAGGCCTGGAAAGAAACTGCATTTCCTCGTAGTTCAAGCCGTTCCCACCAGACGCCCATATCGCAAAAAAAGCGAGCAGCAGCGCGACAAAAACGCCGACCATCGTCGAGACGATCGCCGCATAGGTTTTTTCATTGAACCCGTTCACTAGCAGGAGCGAAGTGACCGTGAACAGCAGGATGCTGACGCTGGCAATCAACAGCAAACTGGCATTTTCCGTGCTGATGTAAATATCTAAAGCGTACGACAAGATGACTGCATTGAGCGCCAAACTGACGATCGAGTAGAAGCCCTGCTTTTTCCCGATGACCAGCAACACGAAAATGAAAATCCACGTAAGCGCGACAACGTATTTATCCCGCTTCACATCATCGATGGTGCCCGATAGCGCTGCGCCATCGACTGCTGGACCGTCAATAAAGACGAACAGGTCTTGTCCGACGCGGTACTCGTGGTCGTTTGCGCCGGATAAGGAATACTCATTGGCGAGCTCGATCAACTCACCCCTGTATTCACCGTTCTGGATTTCACCGCGGAGCTGCTGCGTAAACAGCACATCTTCATTTCCGTATATGTCAGAGAGCTCCCGCGTTTCCTCGCTAGTGGCCTCTGTGATTTTCGCAATCGGCTCGTCATAAAATCCATAATTGAAATTGATGAAATACATGGAGCCTATAAAGCTGAGCAACAGCACCGCATACAGGGAGAGCTGTATCGCTGTCATGTTTTTGAATAATCGCTTCAAGTAAAAAACCCTCCAATCCGGCCGTCCGTAATGTAATAGCGATTGCGTTTTAAATGAGCCGCATGCTCTTTCTCAGTTGATTGTACCAGAAACTTTCGACTCGCTTCTGATTCCTCATTTTTAGTACTCTTTAAGGGAGAATAGACCTTGTGTTATACTTGGAATAGTTAAAAAAATAGAGCAGCCAGGATATAAGAGCTTAATAGCTCTTTAATTTTGATTAAAGCTCGTAAGTAAAAGTAAGATTTTAATTTACTTTTCCAACTTTGAAGGGGGGGATTAATAGTGGAAAGATGGTTAAATTTTCTAGAGGTGAATGCATCTCGGATTTTGGAATTGACGGTGGATCATGCTATTCTCGTCACGTTAGCAATTGTTGTGGCATTAGCAATTGGCATTCCGCTTGGAATTTATTTGACTACAAATGAATACCTTGCTGGCGTAGTTCTTCAAGTCGCTTCAATTACATTAACAATTCCGAGTATTGCACTGTTTGGTGTAATGATTCCTATTTTCTCTCTTATTGGCCAAGGAATCGGTTTTCTTCCGGCTTTTGTTGCGCTCGTGCTGTATGCGCAGCTTCCGATTATCCGCAATACATATACGGCCATTAAAAATGTCAATCCAGAAATGCGCGATGCAGCGATTGGCATGGGGATGAAAACCCATCAGCGCTTATGGCGCGTCGAAATTCCAAATGCCTTGCCGGTCATTATGGCGGGTATCCGGACAGCGGTGGTATTGAATATTGGGATAGCCGTCATCGCAGCTTATATTGGGGCTGGTGGACTGGGTGTTCTCATAACACAAGGAATCAGCCGAGGTGACAATTATTTGATCATCAGTGGTTCTATTGCCGTAGCTATCTTGGCAATTATTGCTGATGCGTTTTTACTGATGATCCAGAAATTTTTTACGAACAAAGGATATAGTCAAGTAACAGCAGAGAGGTGAAAAGATGATATCGTTTAAACATGTAACAAAAGCATACAATGAGGAAAATATAGCGGTCAATGATGTCGACTTTACCGTTGAACAAGGGAAAATTGTGGTCTTGCTTGGACCATCTGGCTGCGGAAAAACAACTCTTTTAAGAATGGTTAACCGCCTGGAGTCGATTACAGATGGTGAAATCATTATCAATGGTGAGAATTCTATGGATTTGGATGCCATCGAATTAAGAAGGAAAATCGGATACGTAATTCAAAGCAATGGGCTTTTTCCGAATATGACTATTGAAGAAAATGTCATGCTGGTACCGGATCTTCTCGGATGGAGCAAAAAAGAAAAACGTGAACGGTTTACTTATTTGATGAAGCTGAGCGGCTTGGATCCAGAAGAATATGGGAAACGCTTTCCTTATCAATTATCAGGTGGCCAGCAACAGCGCATCGGTGTAGTAAGAGCTCTTGCAGCCGATCCTCCCGTCATGCTGATGGATGAACCGTTCGGCGCACTTGACCCTATTATCCGGGAAAAAATCCAGGATGAATTTTTGCAGATCCAGCGGGAAGTCAAAAAAACGATTCTTTTTGTCAGCCACGACATTGATGAAGCGATTAAAATGGCTGATAAAATAGTGCTGTTGCGCGACGGGGAAATTATGCAATTTGATACGCCTTCAGAAATGCTGGCGCATCCTAAAAATGAATTCGTTTCTCAATTTTTCGGCAAAGATCGGGCAATTAAAAGTTTAAGTTTGCATACTGTGAAAGACTTACAGGGAATAATCGGACTTGGGGAAGTAGATGATTCTATCCAAGATACTAAAACAATCAATGTGCATCAGGATTTGCGCAATACTTTGTCTATGCTGATGAACCAGGAAGCCGATCAAGTGATTGTAACGGATGACGAAGGCGAGAGAATTGGTTCAATTACAATTGATCTCGTACAGAAATATTTGCATTTCGAAATAAAAGGGAAGTTGTCCGTTTCTCAGGAAGGATGAGCCGGTGAAAAGACAAAAGTTAATAGCCAATATTGTAAGATTGTCACTCTATGCACTAGTCGCCGCATTCTTCATTTGGGCGATTGCCAACAGCTATTTCGATTATATCTTCACTCAACAGGGAACTTTTCTAATCCTTTTAAGGCAGCACATTGTACTTGTTGTCGTGTCTTCCTTGCTTGCCATTTTAATTGCGGTACCGGCAGGCATTCTCGTTACTCGGCCTAAGTTCCGAAAAGCGGAATGGATTTTTTCCAATATCGCCAACTTAGGGCAAACGATTCCGAGTCTAGCAGTTCTGGCATTAATGATCAGCCTTTTGGGAATTGGGTTTAAAACTGCTGTTTTTGCCCTGTTCATCTATTCAATTCTGCCCATTTTCAGAAATACAGTGGCAGGCATTGATACCATTGATGAAAATATGATTGATGCTGCAAAAGGGATGGGCATGAAGCCATATCAAATTTTATTCCGCATTGAACTTCCAAATTCTGCTTATTCGATTCTGGCAGGCATCCGGACAGCGGTCGTCTTGAATATCGGCACAGCCGCTCTGGCTTACGTAATTGGAGCCGGGGGCCTTGGAGTATGGATATTTACTGGAATTAATTTGTTCGATAATGGCTTTCTGATTTCTGGGGCTATCCCGGTAACGTTATTGGCCATCCTGGCTGATTATTTACTAAGAAAACTTGAATATGTGGTTGTTCCAGAAGGAGCAAGACGCACAGGGAAAATAGAGGATTAAAAGACAGGAGGCACAAGTGCTGTGTATAAATCATTCAAACTTTTTCCTCTAATCATCATGGCAGTTCTCCTAACAGCCTGTTCCGGTTTTGGGATTGCAGGAAAAGAAGTGACTGTAGGAGGAAAAAACTATACCGAGCAATACTTATTGTCTGAAATGACAGCGTTTTTATTGCAGGAAGAAGGCTTTAAAGTAAACCAAATGAACAATCTCGGAAGCAGTATTGTCCGCTCGGCACTTGAAAATGGACAAGTCGATTTGATGTGGGAATATACTGGGACAGCACTCATTACGTATATGGGAGAAGAACCCATCGCTGAACCGGAAGCAGCTTTTCAAAAAGTCAAAGCCAATGACAGCGAGAATGGCATCCATTGGTTGAATATGTCGCAAGTCAACAATACTTATGTGCTTGCCATGCAAAGGGAAGAAGCTGAAAAGCTCGGACTCACATCCATCACTGATCTAGCTGCTTACATCAATGACAATCCTGGCGAGTTAACAATGGCAGCTGATGCCGAGTTTGCCAATCGTGCAGATGGCTTGCCGGGTGTAGAAGAAACTTATGGATTTGAATTTGGTTCGGAGCAGGTAAACCAAATGGACTTGGGGTTGACCCAGCGTGCTTTAAACAATGGGCAAGTGGACGTTTCGGTAGCATTTTCAACGGATGCCACCATCAAAAGTTATGATTTAGTTGCTTTGGAAGATGACGAAAAGTTCTTCCCTCCGTATTATGCAGCTGTTTCAATAAGACAAGAAGTATTTGATGAATATCCGGAAATTGAAGAAATCACTGCCCGTTTAGCTGAAAAGTTAAACAATGAAATTATGATAGAATTGAATTATAAAGTGGATATTGAAGGACAAAGCGTTTCAGTTGTAGCGCATGAGTGGCTTGTTGAAAACGGTTTGCTAGAAGACGAGTAGTATTTTTCATGTGAAATTTGCGGCTGGTCTTTCTGGACTATATTCAACTGTGAAAAGATGACTTCGGGGATTGTGCCCGGAGTCATCTTTTTTTAGGTTCTGTTGCTTGCGAGACCCGCTGCTATATTCCCATGTGTCATCCAGCCTATTCAGTTGGGAAAGGCTTGTCACCTGTTTGAACTAAACCTCATCTTTGAAATGGGTGAATACCCCTTTTTCAAAGCATCGCCATGTCTTTAATACATTATTCATGAGGATATTTTTTTCTTTTTCAGATGAAATAAGATATTAGGGAGAATCTAAGAAAACCGAATAAAAAGAAATCTTAAATATACTTTACATTTATTGGGTATTGGTATAGTCTTTTAGTAAGGCATTTTAGAAAATTAATGATACTTTTTTCACAGTTATAGAAAATAAATTCTGGGTTAAAAAAATTTTACCAAAAAATATAATCTTATTTTTATGAATACTTACATTTTTTCTTTGGAAGATGGATGCCTGGAAACCCGAACTAATGTCGCTTTATAGCGCGATGCACCGATGGTCAATTTTTCACAGTTAAAGCGAAAGAATTGGTTTGAGTGGCTGGTGCAGGAGGTTGGTTTTTGTCAGAAGTTTGTCAATCTTTCACAAATTCTCTCCAGGCGTGAGAAATGTCACAGTACAAGTCAAGCGGATAGCATAGACTGATAGTAAGGATAGAAAAGTGTTGATAGAAAACTGCAAGAGAAGGCCCCTGAACCAGCGACTGGATAAGATGGAAAATGAAACGGGAGGTAATTCTAATGTTAGTAAAAGAAGTGAATTTTAAGCTTCTGGACTTTGTTCAAACTGCCGATGGGAAATGGTTTTCTATCGGCTTCATGGACAACGAATACAAAAAAACCCTTTCTAAAAAGACAGCTTACTCCATGTATGAAAAAGGCCAAATCATAAAAAAATCAGAAAAAATTGATGGTGAAACTGTAGTTGAAAATTTCATATCTAATTAAATGAAGTTGTAAAACCATTGCATTCTGACTGCCTTTAAACTGCCTGAGCCAGTGAGTAGGCAGTCAGCATAAAAAATCCTCAGACGGCAATAGCGCAAAGGGAGATGGACAGAATGGGTGTTGGAGTAAAGAGTCCTATGAAAATGATGCATGTGAATAAGCGGCGCACGCAATCATACAAAGAGTTCGTCCAAGGCTATAAACAATACAAAGAAGAGAAAGACAAAAATTCCTCAAAGTTACATAGGCACTGATTCATAGAATGTCTCCAAGGCACTGATGTGCGCTTGTTGCATGGAGAGGCTTATGAGGAATTCAAGTAGCCGGCACAAAAGGAATATAAATCCGGATTCTTAAACGAAAGGAGGAATATCTCATGGAAAAATATCAATCTGCGGAAGTCAAAGATACATTCAATTGGGAGACGTTCGGCTATGAGGAATACATCGCTGGGTACCAATTGTACAAGCAACTGAAGAAAAAGTCGGGTACCATTGAAAAAGAGCAAGCCTCAGATGCCATCCAGTAATACTTGGTTAATTTCCGAGAGATGATGTCTATATTAATGAGAGACTAACAATCAGCGGGGTTCTTCATCCCCTGCTGATTGTTAGTTGGTCCAATCGGGATTTTACGGCAAGTCAGATCTCCCAGTTGAAGAAGCGGGATAAACAACTCTTTTTAGGGGGGCCTCATGCGAATTATCAATGAACAGCAAATCCAGGAAACTTACAAAATGGACGATGCCATCCAGGACGTGACAAAACTGCTCCTTGCAAAGCATCGTGGACAGATCAATAACCCGCACCGCACCGTGCTCGATTTTCCGGATCGGCAGGCGTCCGCTTTGTACATGCCAAGCGCCGACAATAAAGCAGAAATCGCCGGGATCAAAATCGTGACGATTTTTCCGGACAACCCGAAACAGCACAGGCCGACGACTCAAGGCGTCATTGTATTGTCCGACGCGACAAACGGTGAGCATGTTGCGATGATGACGGCATCGTATTTGACGCGTCTCCGTACCGGGGCGCTCAGCGCGATCGCGACTGATCATCTCGCAAGACAAGACAGCCGGACACTTGGCGTCATCGGAACAGGCGCCATGGCGTTCGAGCAAGTGCTTGGTGTCTTGGCTGTGCGGAATATCGAACAAATTCTGTTGTTCAACCGCACCCCAGAAAAAGCCGCTCGCTTTAAAGAGCAGCTCGAAGCCTTCGGTGTGGACGTTGCGATTCATGTAGCCGACAGTGCGAAAACAGCTGTCGAGTCAGCCGACGTCATCGTCTGTGCGACGCGTTCTGTGGAACCGGTATTCGATGGCAACGATTTAAAGCCCGGCACCCATATCAACGGCGTCGGCTCGTATTTGCCGCATATGCGCGAAATGGACGAAACGACGATTCGGCGCGCGGATAAAATCGTCGCTGACGATATCATAGGCGTCCAGGGCGAGGCGGGGGAACTGATCCATGCCGCGAACAGCGGCAATTGGTCGTTCGAAGAGCTCCACGCCGAACTGGAGGAATTGGTCGCAGGCGAGCGGCCGGGCCGTGAAAGCGAAGAGGAAATCACCTTCTTCAAATGCGTCGGAGCGGCATACTTCGACCTTGCCGTCGCAAAAGGCGTCTACCGAAAAGCGCAAAGCAGAGATATCGGCACGGATGTCGAGCTATAAGATCAAATTCGAATTACTAGGCCGATGAAATCCTTGTAGAAGAAGCGGAATTTGAAATCAATATAGCGTATGCAATGTTGTTCTATATAGATGATAAAACTCAAAAAGAGCAGAAACTGTAAATCACATGTGGTTAAAATCTTTTCTTTTTAAAACTATTATTTTAATAATTTTTTTGCGAAAACAGCAGAAGTTGTTTCACTAGGTGCAACGATAATTGGCCGCCAAAAAAGAGCATCGTTCCACCCGTTAATTTGTAATGCGTTCCACTTCAATTTAAATGGAAATGGGAAACTCATAACACTTTAGCAACCTTTGACAAAAAAATATCTGAATCATTGAATCTCAAAAGATAAGAAGGTGTGGAAGTTCATGCATCTTCTTTTTTCGTTTATTTAAATCTAAGTTCATTACGACTAAAAGTATATAAGAAAAACATTTACAAATTCTTAATTATAAGAATATTAAAAATATCTTTACATATTACCGGTTATACTATAGGTTTATTGTAATGGCAAATGGAAATAAAATAGTAATTTTAAGTTTATTGCATGTAAAAAGTTTTATGTTTTTTACATGTAAGTGAATAGTATTTATTGTATTGTCTGAAAGGTTATTCGGCTGAATTGTTAATTTTTAAGAAACGCAAGAAAATCATATAACTTAATTACGTACGATAATGCTTGGTTAAGAGGAGAGAAGTGAGAATGAAAAAGATGGAGCAATTGCCTCAACAATCGGTTGGCTATTATTTTTTCAGATCCAAAGATGTGCATGTTGAAAATGGATCTGCTTTTATCACTTTCTTTGTTCGCCTGACAAGAGAAACTTCCTTTAGAAAAGAAGGGAAGGTACAGACCCAGGTTCAGTCGGTATGGGTGGACATAGATGAGGTGATGTTCGGGCACGCATCTGAAAAAGTAAGAGCATTACCGGATTGCATGCAGCGATACGAACTCACACAAAGTGTCTTCTATAACTTATATGAATTATCTAACAGTTGTCCTGAAGAGCTGTTTTGTATCACGCCCTATCACCGGAAGTCCACACGCAAGAAATTCATTACCTGAAATCGAATCATAAAGGGCCAGAGCAGAATCTATTTTTAATTGTATTTTTTAATCAAATAAGAAGTCGGAATAATTACTCTTCTCGCGCCGGCATTAAAGCAGGAAAGACTGTCTCTACGAAGTGAGTGGACAGCTTGCTGTGTGACTAATGATTGTGAGGAACAATACTGAGGAGGGTGAATCAGATGACTGCTATTGTAAAGGAAGAAAAAAGCATGGATAAGCTTGCTAAATCCTATTTGCAAATTTACGAGGAATTTATCAGCGGCTATAAACAATACAAAATGGAAAAAACTGCTCTGTGCACTAAACAGTGAAGGCCTAAGGTGTTGAGAAATGCCGACAACTTTAAAAAACATTGAACCGAAGATTCGCTATCTCTGATCCAGCATAGCGGAACATATGCTATGCACTTTAGAAAGAAGCGCCGATTATCAATTCTGTAAAGTTAACGCGGAGGGGTTGATCTAAGTGGCAGCAACAGATTCATTGGGACAAGAAGCAGTGGAGATAAGCAAGTTAATTGAACACAGAAGTTGAATGGACTTCGGGAATATGGAGTTTCAGGAAGAAACGAGCAGTCAAACTGGAGAACCGCACATCGGGTTTTTGCTGTTCACTGAATATAGATGTATCCTTCTATGGAATTTTAGAAGGCGGGTCTGCCGTTAACATGGCTGAAGTTTTCCTGCTGCCTGAAGAAGTTCCCATTATCACGTCAGCGCTCAAACAACAGGCCTTCTTATTTCCGGCAAACTACTTGCAGCAGGTGATGACGATGGAACATGGATTGTGCTGTCTGCAACTCGAATCGCTTGAACCCGCTGAACATTTTGTAGGACGTCTTTATGAGGCGCTGGTGGTTCTTGAACAGCAAGTTCCGGTCATCACAAGAAATTCTTGATTTGCAGTTATGCCCTATTGGCATGCAAGAAAGAGTGGATGTGCTTGTATTTAAAGAATATCCCGAAAAGAAAATTATCTGCAAGAGAAGGCGCCTAAACGAGCGGCTGGATAAGATAATAATGAAACGGGAGGTAACCAACATGTTAGTAAAAGAAGTGAATTTCAAGCTTCTAGACTTTGTTCAAACTGCCGACGGGGAATGGTTTTCTATCGGCTTCATGGACAACGAATACAAAAAAACCCTTTCTAAAAAGACAGCTTACTCCATGTATGAAAAAGGCCAAATCATAAAAAAATCAGAAAAAATTGATGGTGAAACTGTAGTTGAGAATTTCATGTCTGATTAAATGAAGTTGTAAAACCATCATTCCATTCTGACTCTCTTTAGAATGCCTGAACCGTTAAAGCAGAATAAATTCCCCCATAACAACAATGGTTCGAGTAATCCGAATTCTTAAACTAAAGGAGGAATATTTCATGGGAAAATATCAATCTGCGGAAGTAAAAGATACATTCGATCAGGAGATGCACGGTTATGAGGAATACATCGCCGGGTACCAATTGTACAAGCAACTGAAGAATAAGTGGGGCGCTAGTGAAAAGGAGGAGACCTCAGATGGTATCCAGTAAATATTTGGCTAATGTCCGAGACGAAGAGGTCTATACGATGCTGTATCTTTACCACAATAAGGGGAACTCTTTGGAAACTTTAGAGCGTCAGTTTTCAATCGAACAAGAAGAACTTCTAGGTTTTTTGGAAGGGCGCTACCGGAGAGAATGCTATGACAATTACAAAGCCATTGAGAAGATGTTCCAACGCAGAGCATAGAACCTGGCGCATGAATGTCTTTCACAACCTACTTTCAGATGGGAATGCATAAGCACAAAAGTCTGGCAGGAAACCGTCTAATGGTTTCCTGCCAGACTTTTGATGTTCTCTATCCGTTTGATGCGATTCACACTAACTATAGATTCGGTAATCGTCCTGATTCAACTTTTTCGCTTCATACAGAGCCGTGTCGGCGCACTTGATCAGCTGCTTTTCGTTAATGGCGTCATCGGGGTAAATCGCAATACCGATTTCAGCTCCCATTGTTATTTCAAAACCATTAAAGACTACGGGTGCTTCATACGATTCGAGAATCCGTTTTGCTGTGTTTTCAGCGACCTCTATGGAATCGAGTTCCGGAAAAATAACTCCCATTTCGTCACCACCCAAGCGGGCAGGCGTATCGATAGGGCGAATGCAGGACTGGAGCCGTTTGGCCATTTCCTTGATCACAGCGTCTCCGGCATCATGGCCAAACTGATCGTTAATTTGCTTGAACTTACGCCCATCGAGCATCAATACGGCGACTTTCTTGCCGGACTGATTTGCTTGGAGAATGGCCTTTTGCAGCTTGTCGTCAAACGTACGGCGGTTAGGAATGCCTGATAGATGGTCGTAAAAAGCCATTTTCGCAATTTCATTCTGATGCTTTCTTCGTTCGGTGATATCCCTGGCAATCGTGAACAATTGGACCACTTCGTTATTCACCATGACGGGTGTAGGGGAAACCTCCATCCAGATATGATGGCCATCCTGATGTACAAAACGCACTTCAACAGTGGCTGGTTCGCCGCCGTTCATGAGAGAAGCCACACTCTCGATCAAATCAAATGCATCGTCAGGGTGGACATTTTGAGTAAAGGGGCTTCCAATATAAGCTTGGTCGGGATATCCCAGGATTTTTTCGCTTGCAGGCGATACGTATTCGATTAACCCCGAAAGGTTGATCAGTGTAATGATGTCGAATGTGCTTTCTGTAATCAGCCTGTATTTCTCCTGGCTTTTCTGCAGTTCCCGCTCGGCCTTCTTAAGTTCCGTCACGTTTTTGTAGATGATGGTGGAGCCGATGATTTCTTTGTCCGAATTTCGCATCAGTGAATAGGATGAGATGATGTTCAGCGGTTTCTCTGATTTGGTTATACGCAAAGTATCGTGGGAATTGACCGTTTCTCCGTTTAAAATCCTTTCCACGATATGGTCTTGATCGGACTTCATATGCGGTGGAATAATGGTACCTTGCCCAGTCACCATTTCTTCTTCCGTAAATCCAAACGTTTTTTCAAAGGCCGGGTTCACTTTCAAGATGTCTCCCTTTGTATCAATAGAAAAAATGGGGTCAATCGAATTTTCCCAGAAAATTTCAAGCATTTCTTTCGTTTCAGTCAAAGCCTTTTGCGCTCGGTTGGCTTCCGTGACATCGGTCACAATGCCGTGAATCCCTACCAATTCTCCATCCACGATGATGGGGATATTCATCGCTTGAAGATCGATGAGCTGCCCGTTTTTATGGCGGAAAGCCAATTCATAGCGCTCAGTATGTTTTCCGTGAATAGTTTTGTAAAAATGGTTCCTTACTTTTTCTATGTCCTCGGGTGGGATAATCGACAGGAACGATTCGTCCTGCAATTCCTTGAGGGAATAACCGATAATGCTTTCTGTTGCTGCAGCGATGTTCTCCAAAGTCCCTGTCCGGTCAAAAGTGAATATTCCATGTGGGTGGTTATCGAACAAGGATTTATAGCGCTGTACGTTTTCTCGCAACCGTCGCTCCGTCTTTTTCTGTTCCGTAATGGTTTTGGCGATGGCGTAAATGCCGGTTACAGTTTCTTCGATAATGATAGGGATCGTGCTCACTTGAAAGATGGCCAGCTGATGATCCTCGGTATAGATGCTCGTCTCAAATTCACCGGAAACCCCAGTGAATGCCTGGTCAACATACGACAGCGCCTGTTCCAAGGAGCTATCGGCTACTAAGGAAAGAAAGGATTGGCCGAGCAGTTGTTCTTCGCTAAAACCCGTAACTTCAATGGCCGCTTTATTCACACGGATGATTTTCCGTTGCTGATCAACCTCAAATACTGCACTGGCATTGTGTTCTACCAAAGAACCCAGCTTTTTTCGTTCTATTTCAATGTCTCTTGTTGTATTTTGAAGGTCGCGCTTTTTACGCTCTCTTTCAGTAATGTCTTTTACAGTAGCTAATATATAGTGGCATTTCCCGTCTTCGGTCACTACCGGATGGAGCATGGTTTCTCCTGCGAAATCACCATTCGGCAGTTCGACCGTTTCGGTAAACGTTAAAGAGCTTTGAGAAGACTGCGCTTTTTTATAATAATGGAGGAGGGTCCGGCTTTGTTCCGGCAACAGCACCTCTTCGATCCGGCTGCCGATAATCTCCTGGCCCGGCAACAGGGCTAAAGCTGGTGGGTTGGCGTAGATATACCGAAAAGAATCATGGTCATCCTCCATCAAAAAGATGGGGTCTTGAATCAAATCAAAAAGATCTGTAGAACTAAAAATATCCTGTCCTGTTTTTCTTGGAAAGTAGTTCATCATTATCGATCTCCTTTTGAAAAATAAAGATAAGCTTTTCGATTAAACGGTGTTTGTGGTTTCGGACATTCATATAGAAAAGGCAGTAATTCACATGTCTTTTAAGTTTAATATATGGGAACGCAGTAAGATAGTGGTTTTTGATACATTTGTATAAAATAATAGGAATTTTCTTACATATCATCAGCTGAAAAAGTCCTTGTTGAACTAGTGAAGTGGGATGATGTCGCAAAAATTCCTGTTTACTTTGTTGAGTGAACTGTTAGAAGGGGAGGACCCTTGTGTTGAATTGCTATCCTTTTCTTGTTAGGAAATTATATACACAAAAAGGAACAAATCTATTTTATTTGCTCTCTTTTTCTTATATTTTTAAGTTGGCGGCTCAAAAAGAATCGTTTGGAATAGTCGCGAGTTTTCATTGCCTTTTAATGTTCTTATTGAACACTGCTGGATTGCCTCCGGCGACAGTATTGAGCGGTGGGCCTTTTGTGGGGGCCGCACGGCAAAAATGATGAGCTGTGTCGTTGTCGTGTTTTTAGTAATCGCTTTAATCAAAGCGCAAAGCAGAGATGTCAGAACGGAGGTGGACCGAATAATTCATTTCATGAACAAGAAAAAAACGTTCAGACGCTTTAATCCATAAACATATAATGATATGCTTATATATAGTGTAAGTTGTCACCTTAAGGAGAAAACGAATTGTGAAGAAGAATTACGATCTTGATCAAATTATCTTACGCTGATGCTGAAAAAGCTTTAAACTATTTTGGAAATACAATCACAAATTGAACTTGGGGGTTTGAAGATGAAGTCGACGGATCAAAAAGAACTACCTATCGGAATCATTGGTGCGGGTCCGATCGGTTTAGCAGCAGCTGCACATCTGCACGAACAAGGCTTGCCGTTTTATGTATTTGAAGCAGGCAGCCATGTAGGGTCAAACTTCTTGGACTATAAACACGTCAGGCTGTTCTCACCTTGGAAGTTCAATGTCGACCCGGCGAGCCGAGAGATATTGAAACGAAACGGATGGACGGAACCGGTCGAGAAGAGGCTTCCATATGCAGGGGATATATATACCGATTATTTGCACCCACTCTCTCAAACGTCAGAATTGGAACCGCATATCCACTTGAATGCCAAAGTCGTCTCCATCGGAAGAAAACATATAGATAAGAGCAAGAGGGCGGAACGGTCAGACCATCCATTTGTCATCAAAGCGATCCAAGATGGAGCTTTAGAGACGTATGAGGTAAGGGCGGTTATCGATGCTTCCGGTACGTGGCAAACCCCAAACCCGCTTATGTCCGGAGGGTATTATTCCCAAGCAGAAGAGCAGGCGAAGGACGCTATTATGTATGGCATTCCGGATGTATTAGGGAAAGGCAAAGAGCGCTATGAAGGCAAGCATACCTTAGTTGTCGGAAGTGGACACTCGGCCATTAATACCGTCATCCAGCTGGGAGAGTTGAAAAAACAAGCACCAGAGACGACAATCAGCTGGGTGATCAGAAAACCGGACTTCTCCTTTATTCCAGCGCTCTCTAAAAATCGGTTTCTTGCTCAATATCGATTAGGCGAGAAAATTGAGCGGCTCATGAGCAAGCAAAGCATCGATTGCTTTTCATCTTTTTATATAGAAGACTTAACGGAATCCAACGGAAAGTTAGATGTCATCGCCGCCAACCATGAACGGGTTGAGGGAATTGATCAGATCGTCGTCAATACGGGCGCGAGACCGAACATCGACATGTTCCGGGAGGTTCAATACAGCCTGCATCCATCCGCTGAATGTGTCGAAGGGATAGCACAACTTCTCTTTGAAAAAAGGGGGGTTGTGCAGCCGCACGGCGAAAAACAGCTGCGCCACATGGAAAAAGACTTTTATATCATCGGATCTAAAAGCTTTGGACGTGCATCTTCATTCTTTCTGATGAATGGATTTGAACAAGCACGTTCGATTGCGGCCTATTTGAATGGAAAAATAGAGGAAGCTGAAGAAGTGCAAATAAAATTCCCTGATGAATGGTTACAGTAAATACGATCCATTCACCGGTCATTTTTCAGTTTAACTGTGTTAGTTGAAATTTCGTGTTGCCGGTTGTGGTTAACACCTCTTATTCGTCGCCTAGTCCGTGTTCGCGCTGGATAAAGCTCTATGAAAAAAAGAGAGTGAGTTGTGTAGCTCCCTGGGAACCGCACAACGCACTCAAGAAAAGTAATGTCCATAACAAGAAAAGCACAACCGGCTGCTCCCTAGCCGGTTGTGCTTTTCTTGGTTAAAGGGGTATCGGGTGCAGCGTTAAAGTGTTCACTATTGGCCGGTTCTTTCCAAATGTAAGGATTATTTTTCAAGGTAAGGAAGCAGCACATCATCAAACGTTGTTTGGTTAACGACAATCCGATTGATCCAAAAGTTGTCATCATGTGGCCGGATTATTTGAGGAGCTAAAATATATCCGGCTTCGAACCCCTGCTCTTCTAACGTGCGACTGACCCGTTTATTGGTATTGCCATAAGGGTAGGCGAAACTTTTGATTGTGACATCCAGTTCCGATTCTATTTTATCTACGCTTTTTTCCAGGTCTTTCTTAAATCCTTCCAATTGGTCGGGGATTAGAAAGACAGGAATCTCATCTTCGAACCGATGCATGTCAAAGGTATGCGAGCCGAAATCAGCTAATCCACTTTTTTTCATTTCTCGAAGTTCATCCCATGTGGACATCTCCAGATTGCTGAAGTCTTTACTCCCGACATGTCCTGCAATAACGAACATTGTAAAAGGGACTTGTGCTTCTTTTAAAATAGGAAAGGCATTTTCATAAACCGAGCGGTCAATATCATCAAATGATATCCATACGCATTTTTCTGGGAAAGCATTTTCAGCCTTTGCCTTTAATAGTTGTTCTTCATTCAAAAAGACGGCACCTGCTTCCACCAATGCATCAATCTGCTCTTTAAATTCACTTTGCAGCACGCTGTATTTCACAAGTTCATCGGATTGAAGCAAGCTTCGAGCCGATTTGACCAGCAAGGTATCGTCTTGAACCCGGTGATAATTCAATCCGAGGCAGCCATTTTCCTTCAACTCTTTTGGGAATGACATGGCCGGTTTATCTGCTGAGAATGCCTCGGTGAAAAGTTCTTTTCGTGATAAGAAAAACAGGCTAATCAATGCGATAACGGTTATCCAAATATATATCTTTTTGTTCACCGCTTTTCACCTCCAAGAGGAACGATAGGATTTGTATCAAAAACGGTATAATCTTCACTTTGCAGTTTCTCAATTGTTTCTATATCCATTAATCCTAATGTCTTGAGTTCGGTATTGCTGACTGGAGCGGGATAGCTTCGTCTTTTTAATGTGCCGAATCTCTTTTTATTGTATACATGGTTTATATAAAGCAATACGTAAAAAAGAAGGAAAACGACAATGGCTGCGATAAACATAGTGCGGATATCTTGATTTGTCATGTTAAAGGAAGCATTCAACACTTTTGTTAGAGTATTATTGAACCCGAAAGTGGCCGACAAGATAAATGAGACCACTACCAAACTATATAACCAAAAAAATAGTGAAAAAATGAAATCAATCAACACATAAAACCAGGATCGGTTGACTACAATCAGGAAGTTTTGTTCTTTATGCCGCGGTCTGGACTGTTCCATATAGCGTAACCTCCTTTCAGACGTGATGAAATAGCGCGTGGGATGGCCGCTATGACGACGGCTGTATTAATCATCCAATAAACGGCCGGATACCACGCTGCCCAAAAATAGTATTTTAATTTAGGGTTGTAGCGGGAGTCGATTAAGAGTGCAATAAATAATTGAACCAGGCAGATGAACACTAACGCAAAAGAGCTGAATGTAAACCAAAGAAGCATTTCTTGCAGCCTGGTAGCCGTAAACAGCAACAATAGCGTGACGAAAAGCCAGCTGAACGCCCAAAGAATGCTGATCCATTGTTCGAGATAAATAAGCCAGATTCTACGCTGTTTCCAGTTGAACAAGACTCTCCAATGGCGGAGAATGACCTCTTGGCCGCCTTGCGCCCAACGGACGCGCTGTTTCCAAATGCCAGATAAGGTTTCTGGAACAAGCATCCAACAAATGGCATTGGGTTCATAACGGACATCCCAAAAGCGCTTTTGGAGTTTCCAACTGACCGCAATGTCTTCAGTAATCATATCGCGGTCCCATAAACCAACATCTACGAGCGCTTTTTTGCGGTAAGCGACCACAACTCCAGAAACAGTCATTACTTTTCCGAGCAGCCTTTGTGTCCGCTTAATCGCTCCAATGATAGAAGCATATTCGACCAACTGCATCCGGCTAAGCAGATTATTGCGATTACGGATAGTGGGGTTGCCTGTCACAGCCCCAACCCTTTCCCCCTGTTCAAAGAATTGACGAATCAAATAATAGGGAGCAGTATCGGCAAGCATGGCATCCGAGTCGACGCAGATGAGGTATTCAGCTCTGGAAGCGAATAAGCCGACTTGCAAAGCGTTCGCTTTGCCGCGGTTTTCATGTAGCTGAATGGCTCTGACATTGCCGTATCGCTCTGACAATCTTTTGATTGTTTCACTCGTTCCGTCTGTCGAACCATCGTTGATCAAAATAATTTCTTTTTTGGGATAAGAAAGTCCGCTAAGATTCCGGACGGTTTCTTCAATGGTTTCTTCTTCGTTATGGCATGGAACTAGTATACTGACCATTGGCCAATCAAAATCCTCGATGTTTAAAGAATCGCTTTTGGATTCTTTGGTTCTAAGGAACAGAATAGAACCAGCCATCCAGAAAAGGGCCATTGCAAAAGGATACAAAAAAATGAATCCCGTTATTAAACTATAAGGTCCAGAAAAGAGCTGTGAAAATTCCAATGATATGCCTCCTGTCTAAATTATCTTAATTAACTGAATCAATTTCATAAATCGCACTTTTAAAAAAGTGTAGACGACTTTACCGACCATTTTTTCTGTTTTTTAAATTTAAGCGGCTGCTAAAGCTGCGTGCTTGGCAGCTTTCAATCGATCACTCGCCAAGTGAGATGCGTTGTATATTAAGGTAACGAATTGAAAATGAACTTTCGCTTTCTTGCCTGTTCGGTG
>NZ_JAGGPW010000022.1 GCF_018613655.1 Planococcus sp. ISL-109 | reverse complement strand
ATTTGATTGCTCAATACTGCTGGCGTATCGCCGTCCGAAAACGCACGATTCGCTTTGATCTGCACAAGGGCTGATCAGTAAGTTAAGTCACGAACACCGAGATGATCGAAAAGCTGTGCGGTGATCGCCAAAGGCGACCCTCGCAAAAGCCGTTCGCACGCCTAAGCGCTCGTGACGTCTTTCGTTGACGTTTTGCTGTTCAGTTTTCAAGGTTCAAGTTTTGAATACGCTTATATGACAGCGACTTTTCTATATTACCAAACTCTTAATTAAGAGTCAAGAGCGAATTTTTTCGCCTTTATTTATAACACGCATTTTCTAAAAACGCGACAAGAAGTATCTTATCATCTATTTAACGTGAGCGCAAGAGAGTTCTTTAAAAAAATCCAGATAAGCTGGATAGCTTATCTGGATTTCTATTTCTATTATTCTTTTGGTCGCATTTGCGGGAACAATAATACGTCTCGGATCGAGGCGGAATTTGTTAGCAACATGACTAAGCGATCGATTCCGATGCCTAAGCCTCCAGTTGGTGGAAGACCATATTCCAACGCTTCGATAAAATCATCATCCATTTCGTGCGCTTCATCGTTACCTTCCTCTTTCTCTACGAGTTGAGCTTCAAAGCGTTTGCGCTGATCAATTGGGTCGTTTAATTCAGTAAAGGCGTTTGCGTGTTCTCTACGTACAATAAATAGCTCGAAGCGATCCGTGAAGCGCTCATCTTCTGGATTCTTCTTAGCCAGCGGGGAAATTTCAACTGGATGTCCGTAGATGAATGTTGGCTGTACTAACTGCTCTTCGACTTTTTGTTCGAAGAATTCGTTTAGGATATGCCCAACTTCCATCGTCGGTTTGATTTCAATGCCATGCTCATTAGCGAGCACTTGAGCTTCTTCTTTCGACATTTGCTTCCAGAAGTCGGCGCCTGTATATTCTTTAACCGCATCTGCCATGTGCAGACGCGTCCAGCCCGGAGCAAGGTTGATATCTTCTTCACCATAGCGGACTGTAGTCATGCCGAGAACTTCTTGTGCTGTGTGGGCAATCAAGTTCTCCGTAAGTTCCATGATGTCGTTATAGTCAGCGTATGCTTCGTAAAGTTCGAGCATCGTGAACTCCGGATTGTGGCGCGTTGAAATCCCTTCGTTGCGGAAAACGCGGCCGATTTCGTAAACTTTTTCCAACCCACCGACAATGAGGCGCTTCAAATGAAGCTCGATGGCGATGCGAATATATAACTGCATATCTAATGCATTGTGGTGAGTCATGAATGGGCGTGCTGTCGCTCCGCCAGCGATGGAATGAAGCATCGGTGTTTCGACTTCCAGGAAGCCTTCGTTATCCAGGTAGCGACGCATCGATTGGATGATGCGGCTGCGGAGGATAAACGTCTCTTTGCTTTCCTCGCTTACGATCAAGTCTAGATAGCGCTGACGATAGCGCTGTTCTACGTCTTTTAGGCCGTGAAATTTTTCCGGCAGCGGGCGAAGGGCTTTTGTTAAGAATTCCACTTCTCGTGCTTTGACAGAAAGTTCACCGACATTTGTTTTGAAAACAGTCCCGCGAACACCGATAATGTCGCCCAGATCTGCCGTTTTGAAGAATTCGTATGCTTCTTCGCCGATTGCGTCTTTGCGGACGTAGATCTGAAGCTGGCCTTTCAAATCTTGCAGGTGCGCAAAGCCGGCTTTTCCTTTACCGCGTTTGGTCATGATGCGGCCGGCGATAATGACTTCAACGGATTTTTCTTCTAGCTCTTCTTTGGAGAATTGGTCGTATTGCTCAACGATCTCTTGCGAAAGGTGCGTGCGTTCAAAACGCTTACCAAACGGATCCAGTCCGTGATCACGGAAAGTTTGCATTTTCTGACGGCGCACCAATAATTGGTCATTCAATTCTTCTGACATGTCCTACACTCCTTTTATGTTAAAACCACGTGCTTTCGTGTATTTATCCATTGTACACAATTTCTCTTGCTGCTACATAAGAAAAAGCTGCCAATGTTCGGTGGCAGCTTTTTATCTCAATTTACACTACTTAAGGTACCGTTAGCTCTTTTTGAAACGTCTTCTCGTTTGCCACTTGTTTTCATGCGGTTCTATTGGTCTCTATAAAAATCCATGATAGATGTTCAAAGTTTCTGCGATGAGTCGTTATCACGCAGAAAAGCGTTTGTGTCGCTATAGGTTTTCTGTAAGGCTACCTCTTGCGCCTCCACATCTTCCGGAAGAAGCAGCGAAGGCATGAGGTCGCGCAGCGGGACGAGTACAAAAGCCCGCTCCTGCATACGGGGATGCGGGATAACCAGCCTCTCCGTTTGCATATTGTCGTGATTATAAAGCAATATGTCAAGGTCTACCGTGCGCGGCCCCCAACGGACAATGCGCTCCCTGTGCAGTGCCTGTTCTATCTCCTGGCACGCATCCAATAATTCGAGCGCGGAAAGCGTGGTCTCCAATTGAACGACCAAGTTCAGAAACGCCGACTGCTCGGTGAAGCCGACGGGAGCCGTCTCATAGATAGAAGAAATTTTCACATTAGAAATTCCGGGATGTTCCTGAAGCAGCCGCACCGCTTCCTGAAGCTGCGCTTTCCGGTTCCCTAAATTCGAACCGAGCGACAAATATGCAGTGTTCATTAGAAGTTCCCCCGAGTGATATCAATCGACACCGATTTGTAATGGCCCGGAATCGGTGGATCTGGTTTGACTAGTTGCACACGCACTCCTTGGACGAGCGGGAAGCGGCTTAGGATTTCGGCGGCTACTGTCTCTGCTACTGCTTCCACCAACTTTTTCGGCTTTCCTTCAATAATTTCGCGGCATGTTTCGTAGGCTTCGCCGTAATGGACTGTATGCTCCAGTTCATCGGTTTCTCCTGCACGCTTTAAATCAACCGCCAATGTCACCGTCGCTCGGAAGCGCTGTCCGAGCTTGGTTTCTTCTGGGAAGACACCGTGATACCCATAAAATTCCATATCATTCAAATGAATATAATCCATCAATACCCCTCCATCTTGGTCTTGCCATTCAAGAAATCCATCATTTTCACTATTCTTGCAGTCTCTTTGACGTCGTGGACGCGGACCACTTGGCAGCCTTTCATGATGCCGTAAGCTGCCGTCGCGAGAGACCCTTCCAAACGTTCATCGACCGGGACATCGAGCAGTTTCCCTATAAACGATTTGCGTGACGTGCCGAGAAGCACCGGATAACCCATTGCTACGAGTTGGTCGAGGTGGTGCATCATCTCGATATTTTGTGCGAGTGTTTTGGCAAAACCGATGCCGGGATCCAGCCAAATCTGTTCGTTTGGAACACCCGCAGCACGTGCGATGTGGATGCTTTCCAATAAATCTTCTTTGGCGTCTTGCCAAAAATCCTCGTAAACCGCCTCAGTCCGATTGTGCATGAGGATGATCGGCACTTTTTTGTCGGCTGCGATTTTGGCGATTTCAGGGTCGTATTTTGCGCCCCATATGTCGTTGATAATGTGCGCGCCTGCCTCGATGGCCGCTTTGGCGACGCCGGATTTGTATGTATCAATGGAAATAAGGACATCCGCTTGTTGTTTGAGCGCCTTGATGACCGGAACAACTCGCGCAATTTCCTCCTCATCGGAGATCTGTGTATGCCCGGGACGCGTCGATTCGCCGCCGACATCAATAATTTCCGCTCCGTCTCCAATCATTTGCTTGGCACGGGCGACAGCTTTTTCAACATTATCGAATTGCCCGCCGTCGGAAAAAGAATCCGGCGTCACATTCAAAATGCCCATAACGCGCGTTTTTTCGTTTAAGTTTAGATTCATCGTAGTTCACCGTCCATCTATGGAATAAAGAAACAGGTCATTTCCTGGGAAATAATATTTTTCAAACTGCCTTTATCTTATCGCGAACCCATGCCTTTTCGCCACAATAAAAGAGCCCGCTTGTCAGCAGACCCTGTTAAACCCCTCATTAATTTTCGTCGAATTGATAAAGCGGAGTGCTTAAGTAGCGCTCGCCGTTTGATGGCAAAATCGCCAATATTTTCTTGCCTTTCCCGAGACGCTTGGCGAGTTCGAGTGCAGCATAGATGGCCGCTCCGGATGAAACACCGCCGAGAATACCTTCTTCACGCGCCGTTTTGCGTGCCGTGTCGTAGGATTGCTCGTTGCTCACTTGCATGATTTCGTCGTAGATTTCTGTGTTCAATACGGCTGGAACAAAACCAGCGCCGATGCCTTGGATTTTGTGAGGCCCTGGTTTTCCGCCGGACAGGACAGGGGAATCAGTCGGCTCAACGGCCACAATATGGACGTTCGGGAAATGTTCTTTCAATACTTGGCCAGCGCCTGTTATCGTGCCGCCTGTTCCGATACCGGAAATGAATCCATCCAATTGATCCATCGCTTCCACGATTTCAGGACCGGTCGTCAAACGATGCACTTCCGGGTTTGCCGGGTTGTTGAATTGCTGCGGCATGAACCACGAGTTTTCCCCTGCAAGCTTTTCGGCTGTCTTGATGGCGCCGTTTGGGCCGTTCATTCCGTCCGGGCCTGGCGTCAAGACCAGTTCCGCCCCGTAGGCGCGCAATAAATTGCGGCGTTCCATGCTCATCGTTTCAGGCATGACCAGCACGGCGCGATAGCCTTTCGCTGCCGCAATCATGGCCAGGCCGATGCCCGTGTTGCCGCTTGTCGGCTCGATCAAGGTATCGCCGGATTTCAAGTCACCGGATTTTTCAGCCGCTTCGATCATCGCGAGTGCAATGCGGTCTTTGACGCTTGAGCCAGGGTTGAAATATTCCAATTTCACGTAAACTTCCGCATCCTCAGGTCCTGTCAGCCGGTTCAATTTAACAATCGGCGTTTGCCCAATCAAGTCAATAATCGAATTTCCTACTCGTGCCATGCTTACCACTCCTAATCCCTAGTGTTTTTATCGACTTTGTATGAATTTATCTTAGCAATTGTCATATATGCTGTCAAACTTTAGAGGAAAGGCTCTATAGAGAGCAACTCATTCCCCGTAGAACCATTCCGCGTCGAATTCCTGCCAAAATGCTTCCGGAGAAACGGATTGCGGCAATTGCTCAAGTGCTAGTTCCCGGCTGATATGCTCCTGCACTTCGTCATAGCTGAACTTGCGGCCTTCGATTTTTTCTTTCACCATAATGATGGCCGTCCGGCCGTCATCAAGCGCGAGCGGTGATGACCAAGTTCCAGGTTCGAGGCTACCTACCGTTTCGGCAATCTGCTGGTCGATCGATGGTTGATTCGGCGAAACAAAACCGATGTCCCCCCCTAGATTGCCTGTAGCGTTATCGATAGAGCGTTCACGCGCCAGCGCTTCAAAGCTTGATCCACTTTCCAGCTCCTTGATCGCTTCTTCCGCTTCCGCTTTGGAATTCAAGACGATCATGCTCGTGCGGTATGAATCCTTGACTTCATAGATCACCTTATTGTCTTCATAGAAATCTTTGATAGCTTGCTCCTCAATCAGAACGTCTTTCGTCAGTACTTTCTCCAAAATCAATTGTGCTTTCACTTTCTCACGCTGGCGTTCCGTGTCATTCGCATAGAGTAGTTCTTCTGTTCCGTCCTGGGCGGTCCGGAGCATCGCGAGTTCCAGATCGATCTCCTTGTCGGATACGTCGATTCCGTAATCGTCCGCTGCTGCGGACATGACTTTTTCGTTGACGAGTTCGAGCAATGCCCCGCGCCCATGCTGTTCTTCCATAGCTGCCATCCACTCGGCGCGGGTAACTTCTTCCCCGTCGACCGCTGCGACTTCTTCGTTAGCTGCGCTGCTGCCGTTCGGGATGAGCCAAGCGATAAACCATAGCAAATTGGCCAGCAGCAAGATGCCGATTATCAAGAGTACCGGTTTCGTTTTCAAATGGCGCTTCTGTTGCGGGGGTATTGTGTTAGTTCGATTCGATTTCATTGAGCAACGCTTCCAATTCTTCTTTGTTGTAGTGGTACTTCTCGTGGCAGAAATGGCATTCCGCTTCTGCTTGTCCGTCTGTTTCGATCATTTCACGGATTTCCGCCGCTCCGAGCCCGATCAGCCCTTCAGCAAATTTCTCTTTGGAACAAGTGCATTTGAATTGCACCAGTGTTTTCCCGAGAATCTGGACATTGTCATGCCCGAGTACTTCTTCCAGAATTTCTTCCGGCGAAAGTCCGCGCTTGATCATTGAAGACACGGGTTCTATTTTAGCTAAACGCTTTTCGATGGCGGTGATGGTCTCATCATCAGTATCCGGCATCAACTGGATGATGAACCCGCCGGCCGCGAGCACGGAATTATCGGTATCCACGAGCACTCCAAGACCGACTGATGACGGGATTTGTTCAGAAACGACAAAATAATAGGTCAAATCTTCAGCAATCTCCCCGGAGACAATCGGCGTCTGGCCAGTGAAATAATCGCGCATGCCGAGGTCTTTGACGACCGACAGCATGCCGTTCGTGCCGACGACGCCTTTTACATCGAGCTTGCCGCCCTTGCTATCGACATGAGTTTGCGGATTGGACACATAGCCGCGCACATTGCCTTTGCCATCGCTGTCGACCAATAGATGCCCGATTGGACCGCCTGCTTCAATTTTCAAGGTGACGCGGTCGTCTCCTTTTAACATCGCGCCGAACATGACGCCTCCTGTCATTAAGCGGCCCAGTGCCGCTGTTGCGGCAGGCCACGTCTGGTGGCGACGCTGCGCTTCGCCGACCGTCTCTGTCGTATTCACTGCAAATGCGCGGACATGGCCGTTAAAGCCGAGGCCGCGTACTAGATAATCTGCCATATAGTTCTTCCTTCCTTTACGCTTGATTGCGTTTATAAATAAAATGTAAACCTTTCAATGTCAAAAATGGATCGACGAGGTCAATCATATCCGACTCTGCCGCAATGAGCGGTGCGAGGCCACCAGTCGCAATGACTTTCGGGGGCTCTTTGCTTTGTTTTTTCATGCGCACGATAATGCCCTCCGCCTGGCCTACATATCCGTAGACGATTCCCGCCTGCATCGCTGAAATGGTATTTTTGCCGACGACTGAGTCCGGGCAGGCGATTTCGATACGCGGCAATTTCGACGCGCGCGTGTAAAGCGCCTCGGTCGAGCTTTGGATGCCGGGGGCAATCGCGCCGCCTTGGTAATGATTGTGTTCATCGATATAACAAAACGTGTTGGCGGTGCCGAAATCGACAATGATCAGCGGGCCGCCGTATTCCTGGATAGCTGCGACAGCATTGACGATGCGGTCCGCGCCGACTTCGCGCGGATTTTCGTATTTGATATTGAGGCCGGTCTTAACGCCCGGTCCGACGACCAACGCTTTTGTATGAAAATACTTTTGTGCCATGCGCTCCAACGCGAACATGATCGGCGGGACGACCGATGACATGATGACGCCGTCGATTGCGTCGAAACCGAGACCGACATGATTCAAGAACGCTTTGATTTGCATGGCGTATTCGTCTTCGGTTTTGTGGCGATCAGTTTCCATCCTCCAATGGTGCAGAAGTGTGTCATTATCATATACGCCAAGGGCGATATTGGTATTGCCGGTATCCATCACTAAGATCATAGTTTCTCCCCATTTATCTGCTGAATTTCCAACACATCATACCATAATTTCACGAAACCAAAAAGCCGGTGCCAAGCCCCTGAGAGGGCCGGCACCGGCTTTTGATTATTTGCGGTCTTCTTTGATCGGGCCTTGCGAATCAGTCGATGAGCCTTCTTCCGGCAAATCGCCTGATGATGGATCATTCGGCGCTCCCGTAACATCCGGGTTGACGGCGTCTTGATCCGTTTCGCTTTCTCCTTCGTCTTCGTAGTTGCCGTTCAAGGCTTCATACGAACGCTCCGGCAATGTGCCGTGTTCTTTCAAGTGCTGGATTTGAGCAGCATCCAATGTTTCCACTTCCAGCAACGTCTTGGCGAGGAGTTCGAGTAGCTCACGCTTTTCAGTGAGGATCTCTTTAGTCCGGACATATTGCTCTTTAATGATGCGCTGGATTTCCTGGTCGATCTCGAATGCGATGGCGTCGGAATAGTTCTGATCCGAATTAAAATCGCGTCCAAGGAAGACATTTCCACCTTGGGATTGGCCAAATTGGACTGGGCCGATCTTATCGCTCATCCCGTATTCAGTAACCATGCTGCGGGCGATCCCTGTCGCACGCTGGAAGTCATTGTGCGCGCCAGTGGATACTTCGCCGAAGACAATATCCTCTGCAACACGTCCGCCGAGCAAGCCGGCAATCTTATCGAGAAGTTCCGGTTTTGTCATAAAGTAACGGTCTTCTCTCGGCAGCATGACGGCATATCCGCCAGCCTGGCCGCGCGGTACGATTGTCACTTTGTGGACAATGTCTGCATCGTCCAATATCAAGCCAATAACGGTATGGCCTGACTCGTGATAAGCGACAATATTGCGTTCTTTTTTCGAAATGACGCGATTCTTCTTCGCCGGACCGGCAATAACACGGTCTGTCGCTTCATCGATATCGGACATGTCGATTTTCTTTTTATTGCGGCGAGCGGCTACAAGAGCTGCTTCGTTCAATAAGTTCTCAAGGTCTGCACCGGAGAAGCCAGGCGTACGCTGAGCGATTGCCTTCATGTCGACACTTTCATCAAGCGGCTTGTTGCGCGAATGGACTTTTAACACTTCTTCGCGCCCTTTAACATCCGGACGGCCAACTGTAATCTGGCGGTCAAAACGGCCAGGACGCAGAAGTGCCGGATCCAGGATGTCTGGACGGTTGGTTGCAGCAATTATGATGATGCCTTCGTTCGCGCCGAAGCCATCCATTTCGACGAGCAATTGGTTGAGCGTTTGTTCCCGCTCATCATGCCCGCCGCCAAGTCCGGCGCCGCGCTGACGGCCAACTGCATCGATTTCATCGATGAAGATGATACATGGTGCGTTTTTCTTCGCGTTCTCGAACAAATCACGAACACGCGAAGCTCCGACACCGACAAACATTTCCACGAAATCAGAACCACTGATCGAGAAGAACGGCGTGCCTGCTTCGCCAGCTACTGCACGGGCAAGCAGGGTTTTCCCTGTACCTGGAGGTCCGACAAGCAAGATCCCCTTCGGAATGCGTGCACCGACTTCGCCGAAGCGGCGTGGATCTTTCAGGAAATCGACAACTTCGACAAGTTCCTGTTTCTCTTCATCCGCTCCCGCTACATCGTCGAAACGAACTTTCTGCTTCTGGTCATCGTAAAGCTTCGCCTTGCTTTTCCCGAAGTTCATCACTCGGCCGCCACCGCCGCCTTGTGATTGGTTAAGCAAGAAGAAGAACAAGATAAAGATAATGATGAATGGAATGATGCCCGTAAAGAATTGAACCCAGCCGCTCGTTTGCGGAGCTTTCAAAAACTCAACTGTTACACCATCTTGCGCTGTCGCGACTTCATCAATCTGTGTAACCAATGCTTCATTCTCAATTGGAATGTTGGTCACGAACGATTCGCCTTCTTCGTAATTCGCCATCCGGCCGGTTACTTCATACACTTGTGCATCCGGCTGTATGGTCACTTCCGAAATTTCGCCAGCGTTTAGCGCTTCCAAAAATTGGTTGTAATTAATTTCTTGCGTCGGTTGATTGCTATTATTGAAAGTCCCTAGAATACCGATGATGACTAGGAATATCAGTAGATAAAATATGGTGTATCGGAATATTCGATTCATCCCGCGCCTCCTCACAAAGTTTCCCAAAACTATACTAAATACTAACACAGGGACAAAAATGCATACAATGAAAAGCCTTTACGGCATGGTTAAATCATCGGTTCTTTGAACGTTTCTTGACTATTCCTCTTCGCCGCTGTAAACAGCTGGCTTGAGAATGCCGATATATGGAAGGTTGCGGTATTTTTCCGCATAATCCAGGCCGTAGCCGACAACAAATGCATCCGGCACTTCAAAGCCGATATAATCTGCTTTCAAATCCACTTTGCGTCCAGTCGGCTTATCAAGCAAGGTAACGATTTTAATGGAATTCGCTTTGCGGTATTTAAACAAGTCCACTA
This sequence comes from Planococcus sp. ISL-109, assembly GCF_018613655.1. Taxonomy (GTDB): domain Bacteria; phylum Bacillota; class Bacilli; order Bacillales_A; family Planococcaceae; genus Planococcus. The sequence goes on along the minus strand of NZ_JAGGPW010000022.1, from coordinate 41,410 downwards.
AATAACTAAGCGTCAGTCCGCTATCGATGATGTCTTCGATGATAAGCAGGTCGCGGCCTTCAACGCTCGTGTTCAAATCTTTGACGATCTTGACTTCCCCGGAAGAAATCGTGGCGTTGCCGTAGCTTGAAACGTCCATGAAATCCATTTCGATATAGCCGTCGATGCGCTTCATAAGATCGCCCATAAATGGCATTGCGCCTTTTAATACACCGATTGCCAGCGGATATTTCCCTTCGTAATCGCGGGTTAAGGTTTCTCCGAGTTCGCGCGCTTTTTGTTGCAGCTGTTCTTCACTGATCAATACTTCTTTAATGTCCTTTTGTAGCATGGTGGGCCTCCTAGTTTCTTCCTCGTTTTGCATAGTCTGTGCATTGTTCAACTAATACGCGATTGTCCCCCGCACGCTTTGTTCGACTTAAACACGCAGCCGTGCGCAAACCGGGCACTAGTAATACTTGATCGTCTCCGGCAACAATGATTGGCCAGTTTTGCCGCTCCTGGACAGGAACTTTCTCATCAATCATGAGCCGAGCAAGTTTTTTTTCCTGGCTCATGCCAGCGAGCTCGATCCGATCGCCAGGCTTTCGCCCGCGAAGACAAAATTTTGTCTCCGCCGACTGGAAATACCAGAAGGCGGCATCCGCCGCTTCCGGTTCTTCACCGACAGCCGTGACGCAGTAACGGACACCTTTCACAGGTGGCGACCATGCAAGGCCGATATCCGCCTGAATGTATTCCTGCTGTTCTTTGGCTTTTTCGAAGAAAACCCGGTCGTACTGGCGTCTCATCATATAATTTTTCGGCAAATGTAAAAAAACAGTGCCCGAAGAACTTTGTAGCAGCTCGCGCACTTGTTCCGCCAATTGGCTTGTTATCAACACTTGCTTCTGATTATACAGATAGTTTAATAGTAGTAGAACCATCCTTTTTTGTAAAGCAACGGCATGATTTCTGAAACTTTCGGCAGAAACAACCAATTCATCCGGACAAGCCAGGAGTTCCCGAAGCGTTTGTTCGGCAAGGTTCTGGAGAAATTCTTCATCCTCGTTTATTTGTTCCGCGAGTTCTGCAAAGTGTAACGCTGCGCGAGGGTTTTCCTCTATAATTGCAGGTACAATAGCTTTGCGGATCCGGTTGCGTGTGTAGGTTTCACTTGAGTTACTCGGGTCCTCCCGATGCTGCACTTGGTGCATTTTTGCGTACCGGACGATTTCCGCTTTGGTGACGGCGAGCTGCGGACGCACGAGCGAGCCGCCGCCGAAAGACCGTTTGATGCGCATGCCAAAAGCCCCATTTTTCAAACTGCCGCGCATGCCTTCCATCAAAACCGTCTCTAGTTGATCATCCGCATGATGCGCCGTTATGAGAACGTACGATGCCGTATCTGCCATTACCCACTCGAACATGCGGTAGCGCTCCGTTCGGCAGACGTGCTGCGGGTTGCCGCCGTCCCGCTCCAAAATGGCAGGCACCGGCACCGCAAAACTTTCGAACGGGACGCTCCACAATTCACAGTACTGTTCAACGAAACGCCGGTCTTGTTCGGACTGGTCGCCTCTAAGCATATGATCGATATGCACTGCGGTGATGGTGATGCCGAGCTGATGGCGCTTGCTCGACAAAAAATGCAAGAGTACCATTGAATCGATGCCACCCGAAACGCCGATAACGAGGCGATCTCCTTTTTCAAATAGCTCATGCTCAGCGAGATATGTGAGCATCGTCTGTTCATATTGTTTCACGGCTCGTCCCTCCTGTTCTGCCGGCTTGCCAGTCCGAATAAAATAAATTAACAAAAAACACCAAAAGCCAATTGACACGCGTGCGGCGGGATAGTATGCTGTTAACTGTTCGCTTGAACAAGGCGGCGTAGCTCAGCTGGCTAGAGCGTACGGTTCATACCCGTAAGGTCGGGGGTTCGATCCCCTCTGCCGCCATCTTATTTACAGCGCCCTCCAAAATGGAGGGCGCTGTTTTTTTATGTTAAAAAAGCATCGATCTGTTTGAAATGATGCGCATCGTGCTGAGTGATTCCGGCGAAATACTGGCCCATCGTCATTTCTTTTTGGCCGACGTAAAACACTGCACTCCATTGTTCCGGCGCCACCGCCGAGAGCTGTTGCTTTAAAGCACGGCGCTCCTGGATGGCCTGGCCGACAATTTCCGGAAATCCGAGCGTATTTGCTTTGTCGATCGCTTGCCGGTTGAACGCATCGACGTCTGACAACGCATCGAGATGAGCACCCGCCTTCATGTGCGGCAAGCGCTCACTGCGGATAAACCGGTCCCATTCCGCCAAATGCATAACCATTTGTGCAATCGACCATTTGCCGTCTGCAATCGGCTTATGCGCGTCACTTGATTCGGACAAGGTTTTGAGAAGCGACTCCATATAAACTTCGTACTCTTCGAATACCTGGAGAATTTTCTTTTGTTCCATCCTTTTCACACCTTTCCGCTGCATACTGCAGGCTTGATATGTAATTACTTAGACAAACGCATCGCTTTTCCCTACCATCTGCGGCTTTTCCAGTCGATAAAAAAACGCCCTCCCCCAAAGGGAGAAGCGTTCCATGTTTAATTCTCAACTACGTTGAAGCAATTTCTCTATGCTATTAAAACAGCTAGCAAGTTAGCCTCTTTTTGCACCACGACCGCCACGCTTAGATTCTGTGGCTCGTTTTAACGTTGACAGGTTATCCTCACTATCTTTCAGGAATTTTGCCATCTTCGTTTCGAAGGTTTCCTTAGGGGCGCGGTCAAAAGAACGATTGCTCGGACGCGGACGGCTAGGACGGCTAGGAGCGCCTTCCGGCTGCGGCTTCGCTTTGCGGATCGACAAACCGATTTTCCCGTCTGCTTCTACATTCATTACTTTCACTTCTACCATTTCGCCAACTTTCAAGTGATCGTTAATATCTTTCACATAGTTGTCGGCGACTTCACTAATATGCACGAGGCCTGTTGCACCGGTTGGAAGCTGAACGAACGCTCCAAAGTTTGTAATACCCGTGACTTTTCCTTCTAACTTGCTGCCTACTTCAATCGACATAAAAAAAATGCTCCTCCTTAAAATTTAAGATGACTCCACGTTCGGGCCAAATTGACAGTTTGTGGGACTACTCCCACCTTTAATTATAGCAATGAAAAAAAGAGTGTCAACCGACTACTCTTATTTCTTGCCATCTTCTGCAGATTTTCCGGCATCATTCGGCATAGTGAAAATGATCTCGCCTTCATCTGACAGGAAGTAATCTTTGCGTGCTAGCTTCGATAAATAATCATCGTCATTCAACAGGCGAATCTGCTCTTCCAATTTATTTTGCTGCTTTTCCACTACCTCAAGCTGCACCAGCTTTTCTTCGTGCTGCTGCTCTTTTCCCGCAATGGTTTGGGATTGCGCATAAATGGTGGAGCCGAGCCAGATGCTCGTCAGCAGAATAATCAATCCAAATACAGTAAGCCGACGGTAAAGACGGATGTGATGCGCCTTTTTTCGCGCGCCTTCAATTTCTGCTGCACGTGTAAAGTCGTTTTGGAGTGGAGTCACCCCTTGCTGCTCCCACTTTTTCTCTCTCTTCATTCCGTTCGCGCCCCTTTCCAACTGATTTTGTCATTATTATACATGAAAAACATTCACTATAAAAAGATTTTCTGTAAGCCCTTTCTCCTTTTTTTCCTGCATTTTACCGGAATTTAACCAAACTACCCGGGAATTAATAAAAATACTGTTGACTTAATTTTTATGCAACACTATAATACAGGACACATCGTTTGTTATAAAAATTACTTATCATGCATATATATTCATTAAAGGAGTTGGGAGAATGACAGGTAAATTAATTTTGGCGAATGGCGAAGCATTTAACGGAAACTGGCACGGCACACCAGCCTCGGTGCAAGGCGAAGTCGTTTTTTTCACCGGCATGACCGGCTATGAGGAAGTCATCACCGATCCTTCTTATAAAGGACAAGTCATCGTTTTTTCTTATCCATTGATCGGCCAGTACGGCATCGAATCGCTTTATGCACAATCCGAGAAAATCCAAGTAAACGGCATCATCGTTGCTGAACTGTACGACGGGCCGCTGCCGAAACGGGCAAGTTCTTTAGCGCACTTCGCCGAATCGCAAGGTGTGCCGGTCCTCAGCGGTATCGATACGCGCTCAGTTATCCAAACCGTACGGGAAACCGGAACGATGCCCGCACAGCTGCTCCATAAGGAAATGCCTGAACAGCCGTGGCAATTGCTGACGGCCGACTTTTTCCCAGCCGGTGAAAATATGGATATAAAGCAGGTCGGTGAAGGCCATTTGCATATCGGCTTAGTCGACTTCCATTATAAAGCTTCCATTTTAAAAGAATTGCTTGCCCTTGGTTGCACGGTCAGCATACTTCCTTACAACGCACCTGCCGAGCTTCCCGAGTCTCTCGGCGTCGACGGACTGCTGTTCTCGAACGGCCCAGGAGATCCACAAGCATTGACAAGCCGCCTGCCAGTCTACCGCGCTTGGGCGGAACGCTACCCGTCGTTCGGTATTTGCCTCGGTCATCAAGTGCTCGCTGCCGCATTCGGTGCGAATACCACCAAGCTTGCTTACGGCCACCGAGGTGCCAATCATCCGGTCAAAAATAAAAAGACGGGACGTGTCAGCATGAGCTCCCAAAATCATAGCTATGTTGTCGAAGCGGACAGCTTAAAAGAAACACCGTTCGACGTGCTGTATGAAAACGTCAATGACGGGAGCATCGAAGGCTTGATCCATCCGCACTTGCCGATCACGACTGTGCAATTCCATCCGGAAGCAGCCCCAGGACCCGCGGACCATCTCGCGTTGTTCCACCAGTTCTTAGAGACCGCCAATGATATGAAGAAGGTGAAAATGCATGCCTAAATTAGACTCTATTGAAAAAGTACTCGTTATCGGCTCCGGCGCCATCGTCATCGGGCAGGCAGCCGAGTTCGATTATTCCGGCACACAAGCGTGCCTGGCACTGAAAGAAGAAGGCATCGAAGTGGTGCTCATTAATAACAACCCAGCGACGATCATGACCGATGAAAGCGTCTCAGAAAAAGTGTATTTCGAACCGATGACGCTCGAGTCCGCTACTAAAATCATCCAGAAAGAGCGCCCAGACGGCCTGCTTGCGACCGTCGGCGGCCAGACCGGCTTGAACTTGGCGATGGCACTCGCGGACGCCGGCATTCTGGACCAATACGGCGTCCAGCTGCTCGGCACTGATATGACGGCAATCAAAAAAGCCGAAGACCGCGACCAGTTCCGCTCGCTCATGAACAAGCTCGGCGAACCGGTGCCGGACAGTGACATCGTCTATTCGATCGACGGGGCGCTGGCTTTTGCACAGCGGATCGGCTACCCGGCCATCGTCCGCCCCGCGTATACGCTCGGAGGTTTCGGCGGCGGCATCGCAGCAGATGAAGCGACTTATACAAAACTGGTCACACAAGGTTTATCTGCTAGCCCGATTTCGCAATGCCTCGTCGAGACGAGCATAGCAGGATACAAGGAAATCGAATACGAAGTGATGCGCGACGCAAACGGCACGTGCATCACCATCTGCAATATGGAGAACTTGGATCCAGTCGGCGTCCATACCGGCGATTCCATCGTCGTCGCTCCGAGCCAAACTTTGAATGATCCGGATTTCCACATGCTGCGCTCCTCTTGCATCAACATCATCGAAGCGCTCGGCATCATCGGCGCCTGCAACGTGCAGTTCGCTCTCCATCCGGAAACCTCCGACTATTTTCTGATTGAAGTCAATCCTCGTGTCAGCCGTTCATCAGCGCTCGCCTCGAAAGCGACCGGCTACCCGATCGCGAAAATCGCGGCCAAGCTTGCCATCGGCTATATGCTCGATGAATTGAAGAACCCGGTAACCGGCACAACTTATGCCAGCTTTGAACCGGCACTCGATTATGTCGCTTTGAAAATTCCGCGTTGGCCGTTCGATCAATTCCAAGGGGCGAACCGCTCACTCGGCACGCAAATGAAAGCGACCGGCGAAGTAATGGCGATCGAGCGGCGCATGGAAGCCGCGATGCAAAAAGCGATCCGCTCACTCGAACTGCCGACGAACGGCTTCCGCCTTCCAAGTGTCGCCGCCCTGTCGACAAGCGATTTGCAGGAACTGGCGATGAACCCGGACGACCGCCGTTTGTTCGTGTTGTTCGAGTTGCTTATCCGTGGGAAAACCATCGATGAACTGCATGCCATCACCGGCATCACACCTTATTTCTTATATGCTTTATCAAATATCGTGACCGAATGGCAAGACCTGGGCAAAATGAGCTGGAACGATATCACTCCGGATCGCTTGCTGCAGGCAAAAAAACTCGGCTTCAGCGATCAGCAATTGGCCGATATTTGGAATGTGCCATGCGCCGAAATTTGGGGACAGCGCAGAAGTTACAACATCACCCCTTCTTATCGGATGATTGATACATGTGCTGCAGAGTTCCGTTCACACACAAATTATTTCTATTCGACATGGGGCACAGCACCAGACGTCGATCGCACAACAGGCTCGAAAAAAGTGGCGGTCGTCGGATCCGGCCCGATCCGCATCGGACAAGGCATCGAATTTGATTATTGCTGCGTGCATAGCGTCATGGCTGCCCAAAAGCTCGGCTATGAAGCCGTCATGATCAACAACAACCCCGAAACCGTCAGCACTGATTACGAAGTGGCCGATGCGCTTTATTTCGAGCCCATCACAGCAGAAGACGTGCTGAACGTATTGGAATTTGAAGGCATCAACCAAGTCATTTTGCAGTTCGGCGGCCAGACTTCACTCAATATGGCGAAAGCATTGGAAGAAGCCGGCATCACGGTGCTCGGTTCATCGGTCGATTTACTCGATCAAATGGAAGACCGCGACCGCTTTTATGCGTTTCTCGAATCGATCGGCTTGCCCACCATCCCTGGAACTTCTGCCCACAAGCCGGAAGACGTGCTGCCAGCAGCCGAGGCGCTCGGATTCCCGGTGTTATTGCGCCCATCTTATGTCATCGGCGGACGCGGCATGATTGTGCTCCATGACGAAGCCGAACTAACCGCTTGGCTTGGCAGCGCTGAACAAGCGTTCCCCGTCCTGGTCGACCATTTCGTTACCGGCAAAGAAGCAGAAGCCGATATTTTAACCGATGGCGAAAATGTGTGGGTATCAGCGATTTTCGAGCATATCGAAGGCACCGGCGTCCATTCCGGAGACAGCATCGCGAGCACACCACCTGTGACGCTAACGGAAATGCAGCAGCAAAAACTGGTGGAAACTGCAAAACATATCGCGAGACAACTCGATTACACTGGCCTTTTCAATATCCAATTTGTTTATGAAGACGAGCAATTATACGTTATGGAAATCAACCCGCGCGCATCACGCACTGCGCCGATCAGCTCGAAAGTGACGAATGTCCCACTCGTTCAGCACGCCACCGCTTTATTGCTGGGTGTGCCGTATGCAGAACTCGGCATTGAAGACATGTATAATGGACAGCCCGACTTCACGGTTAAAGCACCGGTATTCTCCCATATCAAACTGCCGGGATTGTCTCCAATCCTGTCGCCGGAAATGATGTCGACAGGCGAAGTCATCGGCACGTCACCGCTGTTTGAAGAAGCGCTCGAAAAAGCATTGATCGGTTCTTCTGTCCAACTGGCCCAGTTTAAAAAAGGCGCAACGCTTTTCGCCGCCACAGAAAGTGCCGGTTCCAGCGAACTCGCTGCTTGGCAGGCACTTGGGTTCACCGTTGTCACGGAAGACCAGGTTTCTTTTGACGATTGGCTGCTGTCGACAGCAGCCGTCGCCTACCTTGATTTTTCTGAAATACCCGACACCAAACGTATGGCGCAAGCGGCGATTCACCGTCTCCACGCTTGGTCGCGCCCTGAGACTGCCGCTGCTTTTGCCATAAGCCTAAAAATACAATCTGAACGCTTGAAAGGAGTGCTTGCCCAATGACCATGATAATGCCACTTGCCCCGACCGTTGCCCAGGAGGATTTTCTATCTTTGAAAGACTATAGCACTGAGGAGATTCTTGACCTGCTCGATTTGGCGATTGAACTGAAAAAACCTGAAAACAAATACTTGCCGCTCCTAAAAGGAAAAGTACTCGGCATGATTTTCGAGAAATCCTCGACCCGTACACGCGTGTCGTTCGAAGCGGGCATGCTGCAGCTCGGCGGAAACGCCATGTTCTTAAGTTCGCAAGATACCCAACTCGGCCGCGGTGAATCGATCGCAGATACCGCCCGTGTGTTGTCCGGCTACCTGGACGGACTGATGATCCGCACTTTCCACCAATCCGCTGTCGAAGAACTGGCACAATTCAGCTCGATCCCAGTGATCAATGGCTTAACCGACGATTATCACCCGTGCCAAGTGCTCGCTGATCTCATGACGCTCATCGAACATTTCGGGGAATTGAAAGGCCGCAAACTGGCGTATATCGGCGACGGCAACAATATGGCCAATTCCTTGATGATCGGCGCCGCGAAAGTCGGCCTCGACATCACTATCGCCGCGCCAAAAGGCTATGAACCGAACGCGGAAATGGTCGAGCTCGCGCAAGCCATCGCGAAAGAGACCGGCGCGCTCGTTACGGTTACCGATGACCCGAAAGCTGCAGTCAAAGGCAGCGATGCAATCTACACAGACGTCTGGGCGAGCATGGGCCAAGAAGCGGAAACTGTCCAGCGCCTCAACGATTTCGCTGGCTTTCAGGTGAATGCGGAACTCGTCAAGCATGCCAAAGCCGATTACATCTTTATGCACTGCTTGCCGGCCCATCGCGAAGAAGAAGTGACGACCGACATTTTGGAAGGGCCCCATTCGGTCATTTTCCAAGAAGCGGAAAACCGCCTGCACGCCCAAAAAGCGGTGCTCGTCACTTTGATGGGAGATTGAACTTATCGATACAGATACTGAAAAAAGAGCCTGACCACTTGCCGGTCAGGCTCTTTTAGATGCTGGAAAGTGTAGATAATAGTTGGAGTTCTAGTGTAACACGGTGGCAATCTTTGTTTTTTTCATCACTTTCGTACTCGCCGCCCCGCTTTGGGTTGTCCTCCCGCAATGAGCCAAGAAAAACACTTGTCTCATTGTATCGGCTCACCCGTATGCGCATGGCCGCTTTTACATTTCGTTGATGCGAGTAAGTGAGATGGTTCCGGTTCTGTATGGTTCGTCCGCTTTTGGGTATGATGCTTAATTGGTATTGCGAGTGCTGAACAAATTTAGCGAACTGATCGTTTCAAATAACTGTGTACTTTATTTTCTCACTTGCTGATTTAAGAAGATGACGCAATTAATTACCCCTCTAAACCTAGAGATGGAGCGGAAGGGGCCGGCGCCTAGGGGATCGCGCGGGACTGGCGAAACCTTTGCGGCTCGCCGCAAAGGTTCGACGCCCGCCCCGTGCCCCTGCAGCGCAATCCCCACTTATCACTATTCCACACCAAATGTTCAATGAGCAGCCCAATAAAATGTAAAATCCCCATACTTCTCTACAACACAAAAAGAGCCTAGCCGTTAACCGGCTAGGCTCTTTTTCACTCTTCATGCATCGTCATCGATAAACGTCGGGTCCACTTTTTCAAGCTTTTCTTCGTTCAAGATCGTGTACATTTCCGCTGTCTGCTCTTTACGGACAACTTCCCGCAATTGATCGATGCGGGCGGTGACCACTTTCTGTCCAAAGCGGATCTGCAGTTCATCGCCTTCTTTGACGACGGTGCTGGCTTTCGCTTTATTGCCATTGATCAGGATGCGGCCTTGGTCGGCTACTTGTTTCGCCAAGGTGCGGCGCTTGATCAAGCGTGATACTTTCAGGAATTTATCGAGTCTCATGGTCTTCGTCCTCTCCGTGTCCAGTCTTTGCTTCGTTCCAGAAGCTATCGAGCTGGTCTAATGTGTAATCAGAAAACGAGCGGCCGCCTTCTTTGGCGCGCTGTTCGACGTGAGCAAAGCGCGTGCGGAATTTGCGGTTCGCCTGGACCATCGCCTGCTCAGGCGACAAGCCGTAAAAGCGCGCGATGTTGACGAGCGTGAACAGCAGGTCGCCGAATTCGTCGAGCTGCTGGTCTTTGGAACCTTTCGCCACTTCAATCCGGAACTCCTGCAATTCCTCTTCGAACTTCGCCCATGCGCCTTCTGCATCTTTCCATGTGAAGCCGACTTTCGCTGCTTTCTTCTGGTAATTATACGAAGTCAACAGCGATGAGCTGCTGCGGTCTTGGCTATCGAGCAGTGATGCGCCCGCCGGTTTTTCCTGCTGCTTAATCTCCTGCCAATTGTTGACGACTTCATCAGCAGATGACACGTCCAAGTCGCCGAACACATGCGGGTGGCGGCGGATCATTTTATCGCTGATTGCCTGCAAAATATCTTCGAGCTGGAAATAACCGCTGTCCTGCCCGATTTGTGCGTGCAGAAATACTTGCAATAACACATCCCCGAGTTCTTCTGCTATCGCCTCGTCGTCCTCTTCCTCGATCGCCTGCAAAAGTTCATGCGCTTCTTCAAGCAAATACGGGCGCAGCGATTCGTGCGTCTGCTCCCGGTCCCACGGACAGCCTTCCGGACTGCGCAATTTCGCAATGATTTCGCGGAAAGTCTGCCATTCTTTCAGGCGCTGTGTTTGCTCAGTGGAAGGCGGTACATAAACGGTGGTCAAATTATCGATTTCCGCTGAGCGGTCGAGTTCGTGAAGCGGCACGGTGCGCAGACGTTCCGAAGAAGATCCTGCGGCCGTAACGATCGTCACCAGGTAATCGTCCGGGTATTTCTCCATTAACGACAGCTTCACTTCCGATGCGCTGAATTGATCGTATACTTGCGCAATCAGGAGGTGTTCGGTCATATTCAAGCGGTCGCTGTCGATACCCATGCCGTCGACGAGCTGGAATCCTTCGATTGGATCGATGCGCAAGGCACCGAATATCGCATCAAGAAAACTTTGTCCGCCGGATACCGATAGTTCACAGCGGCCTTGTTTTTCAGCATCGATCAAAAACTGCACCGTTTGCTCCGCGACGAGCGGATGGCCCGGAACCGCGTAATAAATCGGCCCGTTCTCGGCGTGTGCGATGAGCGTTTCGGCAATTTCCTTATAAACAGGCGCAAAGTCATCATGCTTTTCGTAAATAGCGTCAAAGCTCTCGTAACGTAAACCTTCTGTCTCGAGCTCTTCAACGACAGGATGATCAGCCGTTCGGAGATAAAGCGGATCCGCTCCTTTTAACGTACGGTAAACGCCCAGCGGCAATTGCAGAAGGTCCCCAGCTCCAAGGCCAAGTATATGAATAGTATGCATCGTCTAGCTCCTTTTCTTTCGTAAATTGATTGCAATTTGCATAGCAGCAAGGCGCCGGCCGAACGGTATGATATACCATTCTTTTTCGGTAATGAGCCGTGATTTCGCAGCGGCCAGCAAAAAGACAGACCCGCCAAGCGGTACGGCCGTCAAAGTGACGAACACAGCGACAAGCCTGTCAGGCCAGCCTGAAACCAGCGGCACGATGAACGCTTCAAAGCCGAGCACCGCGATGCTCATCGCGCCTATAGCAACGGTGAGCCAGCCGTAAAAACGGAGAGGCGCAAAGCGCAACGGCCAAACTTTTTTGAAATACCAAATGAGTGCTATCGCAATAAACGCTAAGCCCATATTGCCAGCAAGCGCCGCTCCGGTGATGCCGTAAGTTGGCACAAGCAGTAAATTACCGACCAGCTTGAGCATCAGTCCAAGAACTAACAGCAGCGCCGGCACACGGACCTTGCCGTACCCATAGAGAATAGCCGTCAGCACCAAAACGAGCGACATCGAGACAATTTGCCAGTTAAAAATGATGAGTGCGAACGAGCCGTCCCGTGTTTTAAACAACGCTTCATTCACATACGGCATAACCAATGTCAAACCCGCTGCTGCGGCGACAGCAAACAATAAAGAGACGCGGAACGCAAGACTCGCATAAAGCTCCGGAGGGCGCCCTGCTTTTTGCCGATTCGTGCGTGCAATGAGTGGCACGAGCGACAGCGTCAAGGAAGTCGCCAGCAAAATGCCGAACTGCACGAGCGGCTGCGCACGGTCATAGACCCCTTTTTGAACCATCGCCTGCATATCGCCGAGTTGTTCTGCAAGCAGACGGTACACCGTAAATGAGTCGACCAGTTGAAACAGCACTAACAGAAGCGAGCTCATACTGATGCCGAGACTTGTCACGAGAAGTTTTCTCGCCGTTCCTTTGAGTGTTGTGCCTGCCGCAAGTGGACCTTGTTTTTTATACGAGCGGATCAGCAAAATTACCGCCGCGAAAGCGCCAGCGCCCGCAGCGGCAATCGCCACTTGCCCGGCCGCATAAAGCGACAAGCCAGAGCTGACTGCCGCGTAGCTGCCGATCAGAATAACCGCGACACGCACCGCTTGTTCTGTGACTTGGGCGCTAGCGACCGGCGCCATTTTGCCGTCTGCCTGCAAACGCCCTTTCATAATGGCGAGCGGCGCCATGAAGACAACCGCAAACGCCCCTACCCGCAGCAAGCCCGAAAGTTCCGGGTCGCCCATCCTATCCGCAAAAAAGCCAGCGCCCGTATAAAGCGTTACAAAAGTCAGAACGGAAATGCCGGCTATGAGCCAGAACGCGGTGCGCAAAATTCCCGCATGCTCACGGTTCGGGTGTTCCGCTAACAGCTTAGAGACCGCAACGGCAAAACCGTAGGACGTCCAAATGCCGAAAATCGCTACAAACGGATACACTTGCTGGTAAATATAAAAACCTTCGTCGCCGACCAGGTTTTGAAACGGCACGCGGTAGACAGCACTCAGCAGCTTGACGAAAAAACCGGCCAGCGTCAGAAGTGCCGCTCCCTTGAGAAAGCTGGCCATCGAATGTTGCGTCGTCATTGGTTCTTCACGCCCGCCGTCACCCGACAGAGGCTTCTTCCCTAAGTGAGTTCGACAAAATTTCCATCATGCCTTCGAGCACATCGAACGGATGATGCTTGCCGGTCTTTTTGCCATCTACAGTCAAGATGAGCGCTTGGCCGGCCAGCGTGAAGCCGACAGCACGTCCGTACACGCCCGACGCCGCGACCACTTTGCCGCCGTCGATCGATTGCGTGCCCGCTTCACTCAGTTTGATGCTGACGAGTTGTCCTTGCTGCTTGATCGATTCGACGCCGGTTTCGCGCGCCCACACTTTCATCCGAGCGATGCGCAGCAGCTGCTCGGTTTCAATCGGCAAATCGCCGAAGCGGTCGATCAGTTCGTCCTGCAAATCGGCCATTTCTTCTACTGTCTCCATATTTTTGACGCGTTTGTACATTTGGATTTTCTGGTAGCCATCGCCAATATAGCTATCCGGAATATAAGCATCTTCTGTCAGCACGATCTCCACTTCCGGCACAACTTCTTTTTTCATGCCGGTGCGGCGCTCTTCAATCGCTTCTTCGAGCATTTGCGAATACAAATCAAAACCGACCGAATCGATAAATCCGTGTTGCTGGGAACCGAGCAGATTGCCTGCCCCGCGGATCGACAAATCGCGCATGGCGATTTTAAAGCCGGAGCCGAGTTCGGTGAATTCCTTGATTGCCATTAGGCGTTTTTCCGCTACATCGGTCAGCACTTTATCGCGCTGATACATGAAATACGCATACGCCACGCGGCTCGAACGCCCGACACGGCCGCGCAATTGATACAGTTGCGACAAGCCCATGCGGTCTGCATCGTAGACGATGAGCGTATTGACGTTCGGGATGTCGATACCGGTTTCGATGATCGTCGTCGTCACCAATACATCGTACTCGCCGTCGAGGAAACCGAGGATGATCGATTCGAGTTCGGTTTCCGACATTTGCCCGTGCGCATAGCCGACGCGCGCTTCTGGGACGAGCTGTTGGATTTCGTCCACTTTGCGGGTCATGTCGCTTACCCGATTGTATAAATAAAACACTTGGCCGCCGCGCGCCATTTCACGCTCAATCGCTTCGCGCACGAGCCCGCCGTTATGTTCCATGACGTAGCTCTGCACCGGGAAACGGTTGGCAGGTGGCGTTTCGATGACGGACAAATCGCGCACGCCGATCATCGACATATGCAAAGTCCGTGGAATCGGTGTTGCAGTAAGCGTCAACACATCGACCGTCGCTTTTAATTGCTTGATCTTTTCTTTATGGGTTACCCCGAAACGCTGTTCTTCATCGATGATCAACAAGCCGAGATCTTTATAGAGCACGTCTTTCGACAAGATGCGGTGCGTCCCGATGACGATATCGACCAAACCGTTTTTCAAGCCTTTGACGGTTTCAGCCTGCTGTTTTTTCGAACGGAAGCGGCTCATCAAGCCGACTTCGAGCGGATAATCTTTAAAGCGTTCGCTCATCGTCTCGAAATGCTGCTGGGCGAGAATCGTCGTCGGCACCAAAAATGCCACTTGCTTGCCGTCGAGCACCGCTTTGAATGCAGCGCGAATGGCGACTTCTGTTTTACCGTAGCCGACATCGCCGCAAATCAACCGGTCCATTGGGCGTTTGCGTTCCATGTCTTTTTTCACTTCACTGATCGAGCGCAGTTGATCGGGGGTTTCCTCATAAGGGAACTCCGCTTCGAACTGGCGCTGCATGTCCTGCTCTTCGCTGAACGCAAAGCCCTCGAGTGCTTCCCTCTCGGCATAAAGCTTGATCAAGTCATCGGCGATATCCTGTACTGCAGCCGATACTTTTGTATGGGTTTTCTTCCATTCCGCCCCGCCCATCTTGTGAAGCTTCGGCTCTTTCTCTTCAGAGGCGATGTATTTTTGGACGAGGTCGATTTTATCGACCGGCACGAATAACTTATCTTCGCCTTTATAGACGATATGCAGATAATCTTTATGGACACCGGCGTTCTCCAGCGTTTCGATGCCGACAAAACGCCCGATGCCATGGTGGATATGGACGATGTAATCACCCGGTTTGATTTCCGAATAGCTTTTGATGCGCTCAGCATTGGTTAGCTTTTGCGCACGGGTCTTTTTCTTCGGCTGCTTTTTGAACAGTTCCGCATCCGTGATGAGCGCCATGCGCTGCAGCGGCATTTCAAAGCCGCTCGACAATTCGCCGTCGACGAGATACACTTTGCCGTCTTGCAATTCGGTGTCCGTGGTAATGATTTCTGCATCCATCTCGTAATCTTCCAACACCGAACGGACTTTTTGCAAGCGCTCTTCGCCGCTTGCGACGATGAACACACGGAATTTGCCGAGCGTCCAGCGTTCCATTTCCGCTTGCAATAGATTCATCTGGCCATGGAACGATTGCATCGGTTTGCAGGAATAGGCAATCGACTTCTTGATATTGACAAGCGGAAATGTCCGCGTAAATAGCGACAGAAAATTGGCCGGCTGCTGGAGTTTCGCAAGCACGTCGCGGAACGGGTAAGCCAATGGTACGTCGTGAAGAAACTTGCCTTCTTCGAGCAGTGAGACGATCCAATCGCCTTCTTCGCGCTCCAATGTTTCGGTCATTTCCTGGATGCGGCCGAGCTCATCGAAAAACACCAGTCCGTCCCCTGGGAAATAATCACCGAGAAAGGCTGATTGCGAATCGGCGAGTGCCGCGTACTTGGCGAGCTGTTCCGGTTCATCGCCGCTCCGCAATGTATCGATGTCGTGTTGAATGTGCTGCAGCATCAACTCTTTTGTATCGTCATTCTTGAGTTTTTTCAAGCTGGCAGCAAGCCGGTCTTCTAAGCGGTCTGCGAGCAGCCGCTTTTGCCCGGGCGACAGCACAAGTTCCACGGCCGGCAAAATGCACAGCGAGTCGACCTTCTCGAGTGAGCGCTGGTCTTCTGCAGAAAACAAGCGGATTGAATCGACTTCCATATCGAATAATTCGATGCGTACTGGATGCTCAAAATGCAGTGGATAGACATCCAAAATTCCTCCGCGCAACGCAAATTCGCCTGGTGAGGTGACCATTGTCGTACGGGAATAGCCCATCGACACCAGCTTCAAAAGCCATTGTTCCGTGTCGATTTCATCGCCGCCCTCAACGCGTAATGTCGCACCGTCCCACTGGGCAGGAGATGGCAACAGTTTGCGCAAGCCGGAAACTGGCGTGACGTAAATCCCTTTCCCAGTCGATTTCATGTGATCGAGTGTATCAATACGGTGTGCGCGAAGTTCCGGTCCGGAAAATGCCACATCTGCTGCAATCGTCTCTTCTGCCGGATACAAATGCACGAGCGATTCTCCGAGCAGCCGCACTAGGTCGTCATAGACGCGCTGGGCATGCAGCAAGTTCGGCGTAACGACGAGCAGCGGCGGCTTGCCCAGCGCCTCAAATACCGTTTGGTAGAAAATCGGCCGTGCGCTGCCGGAAAGCCCTGAAATGAGCTGGTGGTCCTGGCCTTTCTCAAGGTCGGTGATAAATCGTTGTGTATGGGAATCCCCTAAAAATGTCTGTAAGATGTGCTTCATGAAGATTCCTCCTTCCTGTCCAAAATAAAACCGTTTGATGGCTACCTTACCCTTTTAAAAACGATAGGAAACGGAAAAAAGCCTTGGACGCCTTATGCGCCAAAGCGATTATGCCCCGTTATATTCATTCATGACTTCTACGAACGGCTTTGATAGCCAGTAATTGCACGCTTCCGCACTTTTTGCGACCGCATCTGCCATAAACGGCTTTTCCTCTTCCCCGAAGCCGGCAAGTACGTAATCCGGCACTTTCATGCCCGCCGACGGGCGGCTGATGCCGATGCGCATGCGGTTGAACTGCTGGGTGCCTAGATGCTGAATGAGCGATTTGATGCCGTTATGTCCTCCGGCACTGCCTTTTTGGCGCAAGCGCAGCTGTCCTGTCGGCAAATCCAGATCGTCATAGATAACGACGATGTTTTCGATGTCGACATTGTAGTAATCCATGAGCGGGCCGATACACTCACCGGACAAATTCATATACGTCAGCGGCTTGACGAGCATCACTTTACCTTCCGGCCTGTGGACGACCCCGTACATGCCTTTGAATTTGGACTGCGTCAAAGGTGCATTCCAGTCATTCGCCAATTGGTCGATCACTTGAAAGCCGATATTGTGGCGTGTTTTTTCATATGTTTTGCCCGGATTTCCCAGGCCGATGATCATTTTCATAGCAAACTCCTTTTTTCCGCTTTGCCTCTTCACTGCCAACTATTTTACCATAATATACGCCCGTACAAAAAACAGGGACTGCCATTGGACAGTCCCTGTTTTGGACAATGCATAACTTATTCTTTTGTTTCTGCGTCTTCTTCGCCGCCGATGACTTCAGGCTCTGCGCCTTCTTCAACCGTTTCAAGCTCTTCTAGCTCTTCTTCTGTACGTGGTGCTGTTACAGAGATTAGAAGGAAATCGTCGTCATTCAAGATTTCAAAGCTGAATTTATCACGGATGTCGCTGACTGACACAGAGTCGCCGATTTGCAACTCGCTGACATCGATGTCAACAGAATCCGGAATATCGCTCGGTTTGACGCGGATGTGCACTTCGCGGTTCGGCTGCGTTACGACGCCGCCTTCTTTTTCGCCTGGTGATTCGCCGATCAAGTGAACCGTAGCATCAACATCGATTTCTTCAGACATGTTGATCGCCAAGAAGTCAACGTGTTTGAAGCTGCCTTTTAAGGAATCCATTTGATAATCGCTCAATACGACGTTCGTGCTTTTGCCGCCGATTTCCAAGCTGATAACACCGTTGCGTCCTGATTCACGCAAAGTTTTGATCAAATCGATTTCCGCTACGGCAATCGGTGTTGTTTCTGTTTTATAGCCGTAAACGACACCTGGTACATGTCCTTTTCCGCGCAAGTCCGTCAATGCGGATTGTGCCTTACCTGTTTCTCTTTTCGTTGCTGTCATTTTGACCATATTATTTCAACCTCCAGTTATATTAATAAGCATAAACTATTATTACCCTGTTTACAACGTTCCGAAACCTAAAAGGCTGTAACGCCGGAAGTCAGGGTCAATCAAACAGTGTGCTGACGGATTTCTGTTCGTGAACGCGGATGATCGTTTCCGCAAGAAGCGGTGCGACAGTCAATTGCTTGATTTTGCCGATTTTCTTTTCTTCCGGAAGCGCAATCGAATTCGTGACGATCAATTCTTTGATGACGGAATCCTGGATGCGCTGGACAGCAGGACCGGACAATACCGGGTGCGTACAGCATGCGTATACTTCTTTTGCGCCGCTTTCGATCAACGCGCTTGCTGCGATGGAGATTGTTCCCGCTGTATCGATGATGTCGTCGATGATGATGGCCGTTTTGCCTTCGACGTTCCCGACAATGTTCATCACTTCCGCGACGTTCGGTCGCGGACGGCGTTTATCAATGATGGCGATCGGTGCTTTCAGGCGGTCTGCCATTTTGCGCGCACGCGTCACGCCGCCGTGGTCCGGCGACACGATAATGGCATTCTCAAGATCGATGTTCGATTCGTTCAGGAAGTAATCGGATAGGAGTGGGACAGCTACCAAATGGTCAATCAAAATATCAAAGAACCCTTGGATTTGCGGAGCATGAAGATCCAAAACTACCACACGCGTTGCGCCTGCTGTTTCGAGCAAGTTTGCGACGAGTTTCGCTGTGATTGGTTCGCGTGAGCGCGCTTTGCGGTCTTGGCGAGCGTAGCCGTAGTAAGGGATAACCACGTTCACAGTGCGCGCAGATGCACGTTTCACGGCATCGATCATGATCAACAGTTCCATCAAGTTCTCGTTGACTGGCTGTGAAGTCGATTGGACGATGAACACATCACAGCCGCGGATGCTTTCTTCGATATTGATCTGGATTTCGCCGTCGCTGAAATGCGTGACGGAACTTTTGCCAAGCGGCAAGCCGATTTGTTCTGCAATTTCCGCAGCTAGATCTTTATTCGAATTCAGCGAGAAGATTTTCAACTTCGTGTTAGTATTTTGAATGCCCATTGGGGGAAACCCTCCTATTATTTGCGGTTTAGTTTGCTTGCGTAGCCTTCTTTGTTTTCCTGGCGCGCTCTGGCAATCGCCAAGGCGTCACTTGGAACATCTTTCGAGATGGTCGATCCTGCCGCTACATAAGAACCTTTGCCGATGGTCACCGGTGCAATCAAGTTGGAATTGCAGCCGATGAATGAATCGTCTTCGATCGTCGTGAGATGCTTGTTTTTGCCATCATAGTTAACGGTAATCGTGCCGCAGCCAATGTTGACGCCGCTGCCGACCAACGCATCACCGATATAGCTCAAATGAGACACTTTGCTGCCCGTGCCAAGCAAAGATTTTTTCACTTCCACGAAATTGCCGATCTTCACTTTATCGCCAAGTGCCGATTGCGGGCGAATGTGTGCAAACGGGCCAACAGCTGTGTCGTCTCCGATCGTGCTGTCATATACTTCCGAACTGCGGATTTCTGTCCGTTCACCGATCGTACTGTTAACTATGCGCGTATTAGAAGTAATGACGCAATCTTCCCCGATCACTGTCGCGCCTTCGATCGTAACATTCGGCTGGATGACGGTATCCGCACCGATTTTAGCTTGGGCGCTAATATAAGCCGTTGAAGGGTCGATAATCGACACGCCTGCACGCATATGCTGTTCAGCGATGCGGCGGCGCAAGAAGGTCTCTGCCTGGCTGAGCGCTACACGGTCGTTCACGCCGAGCGTCTCTTCGAAACTATCGGTTGCGTATGCTGCGACTATCTGGCCTTGTTTTTGCAGAATTTCAATGACGTCCGGCAAATAATATTCGCCTTGGACATTATCGTTTGAAACTTTCTTCAATGCTTCAAACAGCGCTTCGTTATCAAAGCAATAGGTTCCCGTATTGATTTCTTTGACCTGCTGTTCTTCTTTCGACGCATCTTTTTGTTCGACGATTTTCTCAACACTTCCCGAAGCGGCGCGGATAATGCGGCCGTAACCTGTCGGGTCCCCTGCAATCGCTGTCAGAATCGTCGCTTTCGCTCCGGTTTCCTTGTGGTGGTCAATCAGCGCCTGCATCGTTTCCGCACGGATCAATGGCGTGTCCCCGCAAACGACCAATGTCGTTCCCAGTTTGCCTTCAATGAGCGGTGCTGCTTGCTGCACCGCATGGGCTGTGCCGAGCTGCTCTTCCTGCAGCGCATACTCGCTCATGTCCCCGAGCTGGTCTTTCACTTTTTCCGCTCCGTGGCCGACGATTGTCACGATTTTTTCAACGCCGAGGCGCTGGATATTTCCAGTAACATGCTCTACCATCGGCATGCCGCATACTGGATGAAGCACTTTATACAACTTCGATTTCATTCGTGTGCCTTGTCCGGCCGCCAGAATTACCGCATATGTATGGTCCATCGGTCGAATCCCTCCATTTCCTGTAATCAACTGCACTTTGATTAACTGAAAAACTAATTGTCTGGTAAAAGCGCCAGCCGTGCAAGACAAAAAAATGCCACTTTCACGTTTCCTTATTGACTATAGCTGAAAAACCCTTGATTTTCAAGGTTCCAAGGCATGACAATCCCATGACAAAGCCCGAAACGAGCGCAATTCACCGCTTTTTTTTACGCCTTGTGCCTTTCGCCCACCGAAAACCTGCAGCAAGCACTCCACTATTCGTCCATAAAAAAAGAACCTTCTCTAAAGTTGAAGGTTCTTCAGGGTAATCAGATGCCAGCATTTTCAAGAACGGCCTGCTCTTCACTTTGTCCGTATGCGAATAGTACCGCTTCCTGCAATTTATTGCGTGTACCGGAATTGATTGGATGTGCAATGTCACGGAACTCACCGTCTGGCGTCCGCTTGCTTGGCATTGCCACAAACAGCCCATCGTTGCCATCAATGACGCGGATGTCGTGAACAACAAATTCATTATCAAGTGTGATTGAGGCGATCGCCCGCATACGTCCATCGGTCTGGACCCGGCGCAACCTTACATCAGTTACTTCCATTCTCAAATCTCCCCTTCTCTTGCTGTAATTTTTTGGCGCTTTTGTTTGTATTCTGGGGGGGAGGACTAAATTCCTTCAAAAATTACAGAATTTATTAGAAAATTTACTTAATAAATGAAAAATAAACAAAAACCACCTAAAAAGGTGGTTTTACTGTGCAACTTTTGCAATGACTTCGATTTCCACTTTCACATCTTTTGGCAGGCGTGCCACTTCGACAGTCGAGCGCGCCGGTTTATGGTCTCCGAAATAAGAAGCATAGATGGAATTGAGTTCCGTAAAATCGTTCATGTCTTTAATGAACACGGTCGTCTTGATAACATGCGCCAGGGACGATCCCGCTTCTTCTAAGACAGCTTGCAGATTGGCGAACACTTGATGCGTTTGTTCGGTAATGCCGCCTTGTACGAGCTCTCCGTCCGCTTTCAGCGGAATCTGTCCGGAACTATAGAACATATCCCCTGCAATGACGCCTTGTGAGTACGGCCCGATTGCCGCTGCTGCTTTGTCTGTCGCTACGTATTTCATATTAGTTGCCTCCATGTTCAAAATAGTTTCCGGCCTTGAGTGCGATGGTCCGGTCCTTTTCACTGACTTCCGCCAATTTGACGAGCGATAAATATTTTTCGACGAGCCGCTCATCCTGATGCTCTGATTCAACAAGCACCGCTACACCGGCGAGCGTACAGTCGAATTCCTCGAGCAGATTTTTCATGCCGTTCATCGTGCCCCCGACTTTCATGAAGTCATCGGTGATGAGGACGCGCTGGCCGCTCTTCATGCTGCGTTTCGACAGCACCATCGTCTGGATGCGACGCGTGGAGCCGGACACATAATTGATGCTGACCGTGGAACCTTCCGTCACTTTGCTGTCGCGCCGGACGATGACGACCGGCACATTCAAATGCCGCGCAATCGCGTGGGCAATCGGAATGCCTTTTGTCGCCACCGTCATGATGGCGTCGATTTTTCCCCCCGCAAACGCACTAGCGAACACTTTGCCGACACGGTTCATCATTTGCGGATTGCCGAGCACATCGGTCATATACAAATAGCCCCCCGGCAACAGCCGGTCAGACTGGCTCAGCTCGGTGATCAATTCCTCCATGACTTGACGCACTTCTGCATCCCGCAATCTAGGCACGTATTTCACGCCGCCCGAAGCTCCAGGCACGGTCTTCAGCAGCCCGATACCTTTTTCTTCGAACGTTTCTTTAACAATCCCAAGATCTTCACTGATGGAAGACTTAGCCGATTGGTACAGATCTGAAAAATATGTCAGCGGAATCAATTGATGCGGATGCTCCAATAAATAATGCGTCATGTCGACCAAGCGTTCACTGCGCTTCCATTTCACTGCTACCCTCTCCTAAACACGAATATTATAATGAAAACTTACCATAAATATACGTCTTTAAGCAAGAGGCTCACGGTCGCCGAGCAAGCGTACGGCGTAAACTTCCGAACAAAAACCGCGCAGGCCGTTGTAGATGCGCGGGATGCGCGCTTCTTGGTTGACCAAACCGAAGACAGTCGGCCCGCTTCCGCTCATGAGGACAGCGTCCGCGCCGAATTTGATCATTTGCTCTTTAATTTGACCAACCTCCGGATGCATATTCATCGTTACGCTCTCGAGCGCATTGCCGAGGTTTTGGCACATCGCATCGTAATCACCCGTCCGCAATGCCTCAATCATGGATTGCGTATTCGGATGATCCACTTTTTCCGGGTTGAACGCTCCGTAGACATCAGCGGTCGACACGCCAATGGACGGTTTCGCGAGAATGACCCAGCAATGCGGCGGGGCCGGCAATTCTTCGATGATCTCGCCGCGCCCTGTGGCAAGCGCCGTTCCGCCGTAAACGCAAAACGATACGTCAGAACCGATTTTTGCACCAAGCTCCGCCAGTTCATCGAGCGACAAATTCAATTGCCATAGCTGGTTCAGCCCTTTCAATGTCGCGGCAGCATCGCTGCTACCCCCGGCAAGTCCCGCAGCTACCGGAATTTGCTTGTCGAGCGAGATGATGACGCCGGTGTTGATGTTGAATGTATCTTTGATCAATTGTGCCGCCTGGTACGCCAAATTACGCGAGTCGTTCGGCACGAAACGGTCCGCCGACTGGATATGTATGCCTTTTGCTGTGCCTTGCAGGCCGATCCGGTCCGCCAAGTCGACGGTGGTCATAATCATTTCGATTTCATGGTAATTATCCGGACGCTTGTACAGCACATCAAGCGTCAAATTGATTTTGGCAGGTGCTTTTACATAGAGCATTCCACTGCCTCCTTTTCTGTTCTAATGAAAACTATTTTAACACAGTCGCAGCGCTTCGGAAGAACCGGAACGACAGAAAAAACCCGCTTGCGGCAGATTCACCGAAAGCGGGCTATGCAATAAGTATAAAATGAAGTTCAATTATTTAACGACTAATGCGTCTTCTGTTCCTTCATAGACAGTGATTTCCACTGCTTCAGTTAAGATGTCCGCGTAGCTATAAGAAACGCGTTCAAATGCATGTTCATCTTGATCTAATTCAATCACGAACACGGAGTGATAGGTTTCACGCAGAATCCCGGCACGTTCGACCGTCTTCTTGCGACCTCCGTTTGCTTTTAACAGCAACCTTTTACCTAAATGCAGGTCTAATGACTTTTTAATCTCCGCCAAAGTTTTGGGCATTTTGTCTACACCTCACTATAGTCTAAAGTCTATCATAAAATGCCTTTGGAGTCAATCAAATTTTAAATTTTAACAGCGCGCTACAGGAATTGCAACAGTTTTTTATCCGAAATATTCTACTTCCGAATCAAACTGTGCCGAAACTGTTACAGTTTCAACATTCAATTGAAATGAGGATATAATTTATCGGCAAGCAATCCGAATTCCTTGATGCTAAGCGTTTCACCGCGCCGCGTCGGGTCGATGGTAGCTTCTTCTAACGCTTGGAGAATCTGCTCTTTTTTGGCTTTTCCATCCGGCAACGCGCTTTGCAGATTGTTAAGGATGGTTTTGCGCCGCTGCACGAATGAACCGCGTGTCACGGTAAAGAAAAAGTCTTCATCAATGACTGTCACTTCCGGTTCCGTCCGCTTGATCATACGGATGACCGCAGAGTCGACGTTCGGCTGCGGCATGAACACCGATTTCGGTACCGTCATTGCGAATTCAGCTTGCGTGTAATACTGGATGGCGATCGACAAAGAACCGTATGCTTTCGTTCCGGGCTTCGCCGTGATGCGCTCTGCCACTTCTTTTTGCAGCATGACGACCAGTCCGCGGATCGGCAGCTTTTCGAGTAATAATTTAAGAATGATCGGCGTCGTTACATAATACGGCAAATTGGCGACGACCATGATATCGTCGAAACCGGCAAGTTCTTCCCGGATTGCTTGTTCGACGTCTGCTTTTAAAATATCGGAGTGGATCACTTTGACATTGTCGTAAGGGGACAATGTATCAGCTAGCACCGGCAGCAGCCGCTGGTCGATTTCAAACGCCAGCACTTTCCCTGCGTCACGCGCCAAATGTTCGGTCAACGCACCGATGCCGGGGCCGATTTCAATGGCTGCCGATTGTTTCGTCAGGCCAGCCTGGGCGACGATTTTGCGTAAAATATTCGGGTCGATCAAAAAATTCTGGCCGAGGCTTTTCTTGAACGTCAAGCCGTGTTTAGCCATGATTTCCTGTGTGCGGATCGGTGTTGCTATATCTTTGGTCATATTCTTCTGTCCTCCTGGGTTAACGCTTGCACCGCTTCGATAAACTGCTGCTTCGTGATGCCGAACACATGCAAACGCTTCTGCAGCTGTTTGCCGTTCGTATAGCCGATATTGAGCGTTTCGCCGAGCACTGTCCTGCGGGCTTTCGCCGACGGATGGGCAATCAGCTTGGCATCGATCAAGTCCTCTAAAGTGATCTCCACCGGCCGCGCTTCGGTTAGCGGCGTATAAACTGCGGATAGCGCGGTGCGTATGTCTTCATCGCAGGCATGCTCAATACCGACCCCTTTGCCGTTTTTGGCGATCGTTTTTTCTTTCGGCAAAAAGGCGTGCTTGGCATGCGGCACATGCTCTTCAATAATAGCACGAATCCGCCGGCCCGGATAATCGGGATCGGTGAAGACGATGACGCCCCTCTTTTCCTGGGCATGAAGGATGCGGCGCAGCGTATCTTTCGAAATGGCCGAACCATTCGTCTCGATCGTGTCCGCTCCAACTGCCCGCTTGATGGCGACGGTGTCGTCTTTTCCTTCGACGACGATCACTTCTTTTATGTTCATGTTCATCGCTAGTTCCCTCGTTTCTGCAAGTACTGTCCATTCTACCGTGCTTTAGGCAAACATGTAAAAAGCTTTCCCTATACTACGGGAAAGCTTTTTCTTCTATATAATATCGCTTAGTTTAATACTTTGATTTTCACTTGCTTACGTCCGAATGCAATCGCGTCGGCACGGTTTGGCATGAACAAATCGATCTTGTTGCCTTTGATGGCGCCGCCTGTATCGCCAGCGATCGCGTTTCCGTAGCCTTCCACCCATACTTTCGAGCCGAGTGGGATGACGCGCGGATCAACTGCAATCACTTTAAGTCCAGGATTCGCTTTCAAGTTGATGCCTGTAGCAGTGATGCCGGAGCAGCCTGTGCAGCTTGCCGTATACGCTGTAGCGGATACGTAGAACTCCTTGCCGCCTGTTGGTTCAGAAGGCGCTTCTTTTTTCGCTGGCTGAGGAGCAGCTTGCTTTTTTTCCGGTGCTTTTGCTGCTGCTTTTTTGGCAGGCTTAGAAGCTGTTTTCACAACGGCCTTCTTCGCTGGTGTTGCCGCTTTTTCGCTAGATGCTTGCTTGACAGGTGTCGCTGTTTCTTTTTTCGCAGTGCCGCGTGATACGCTCGCCACGATAGTTTTCGTTCCGACAGCTGTAATTTGCTTTTTCGGTTCTTTGACGACTTTTTCTTTTTTCAATTCGCGTTTTACTTCTTTGCCGTTTTCTGTCACAACTTCGTACGTTTTCTTAACCAATCCGTTCTGTCCTTTTTGAACAAGCTTTTCGCTGCCTTTCAAAAGAGAAGAGTCTTTCTTCGTTTCCACTGCGTATTTCACAGCGTCTTCCACTACATCGGTGACTTTTTTTACGCGCACAACTTCGACTTTCGTGTTTGGAAGAACGAGTTCATCCATGTCCTTTTCCACGCGATCGAGTTTGCCTACTTTCACTTTGTGCTCTTTTAAAAAGTCAGCGACCGTAGTCGAAGTGGACCAGACTTTCTTGTCTTTTCCGCCATCAACGATAGTTACTTCATATGCTTTTTCGACATCGATTACAGTTGTTTCAGCGACTGTATCATCAAGTGCCGGGCTTACTTTATCATGCTTTGTTACTTCAACTTCCGCTTTATCCAAAATAGCGGAAACGGTATTTTCAGTCGTCCAAGCCGAACGGGCTTCGCCGTCTACTGTGACTGTGTATTGTTCTGCTTCATCCCATTCGATTGCAGCGTCTTCTTCAATCGCGGTATCGGCTGAATGGCTTAAAAAGTCATCTTGCCCTACTTCGATCGCTTGCTCATCGAGGACATCCCCGACCGTTTTTGCGTGCGTGCGGATTTCTTCGGTTTCACCATTTGCAGTGATCGTCACCATGTTTTTCGTTCCTTCGAAAATCGCGAACGCGAGAACCGCTGCGAATAATAAGACAGTCGCAATGCTGACAGCCACCGATTTCCCTGTAAATGATTTATTTGAATTGGCAGTATTTGTTTCTTTTGTCAAAAATAACTCCTCCTTTGTACACCTGAGTGATTATAGGTGCCTCAATCTTCCGTGTCAATGGATACGTTTTTTCAATTAACCGGCATTTATGAAAATTTATAGAATCGTTCAGCATTTTTTGTCGTCGCTTTTGCCACTTCTTCGACCGGCAGTTCTTTCAGGCGAGCGATTTCTTCCGCGACAAGCGGCACATACGAAGGCTCGTTGCGCTTTCCACGGTGTGGATGCGGCGCCAAGTAAGGGGCATCCGTCTCGATCATCAAATATTCCAATGGAATTTCAGCTGCCACTTGTTTCGGTTTTTTGGCATTTTTGAAAGTCACGGGTCCGCCGAGTGAAATCATGAAATTCATGTCGATGCTTTCACGGGCTGTTTCGACGCTGCCTCCGAAGCAGTGCATGACGCCGCCGACTTCCTGTGCATCTTCCTCTCGGAGAATGCTTAGCACATCTTCTGTCGCTTCCCGGTTATGGATGATGATCGGCAAGCCGACACGTTTTGCGAGCTGGATTTGTTTGCGGAATATGTCTTGTTGAATATCTTTCGGCGATTTGTCCCAGTGGTAATCAAGACCCGTTTCGCCGATGCCGACCACTTTCGGGTGGGCAGCTAGTTGTTCGATCCACTCGAGATCTTCTGTTGTGCAATCGACCGCATCGACAGGATGCCAGCCAACGACCGCATAAATAAAATCGTAGTGTTCGGCCAATTCAATGGCACGAGTGATCGTTTTCCGGTCAAAACCGATGACGACCATTTTCTCCACCTTGCTTTTTAACGCGCGATCAATGACGTCTTGTAAATCTTCGTCGTATTGAATGGCGTTTAAATGAACATGGGTATCGATATACATCTTCATCAGTCTCCTTCACATAGATTTCATTGTAAGGGTTACAGTCATTTCTTTCTTCACAGCAATATTACATTTGGATTACAAAACATGATGATTTGAAGACATTTGGGCGGAATTTGCGATTTTTCTAGTCGATAAGTCCTTGAACGCAAAAAAACAACCTACTCGACTGAGTAGGCTGTCACATGAATATTTACTTAACTTTCGTGCCGTTTGGTAATTTCTGATCCACCGAGGCAATGGTCAAGTAACCATCCTGCTGCCCGGCGAGGATCATGCCTTGCGACAGTTCGCCACGCAATTTTACCGGTTTCAAGTTGGCGACAATGATGACTTTTCGTCCGACGAGCTCTTCCGGCTTGTAATGCTCGGCAATGCCGGAGACTACTTGGCGCTCTTCATAGCCCATATCCACTTGAAGCTTCAACAGCTTATCCGTTTTCCTCACCGGTTCACATGCAGTGACCGTTGCAACGCGCAGGTCCACTTGCATGAATTCATCAATGGTGATTTCCGGGACATCCGGCTTTTCCGGAACAGTTGGCGCTTGAGGCTCCGCTTGTGGAGCGACTGGGCCACGCATCTGTTCGCGGATATACGCTACTTCCGGCTCGACTTCGAGGCGAGGGAAAATCGGCGTGCCTTTTTTAACGACGGACGTATCCGCAGGAATCGCACCGAATATTTCAAGTGTGTGCCATTCCAAAAATTCTGGAGCGAGTCCCAGCTGTTCGATGATCTGTTTCGGCGCATTCGGCAAGAATGGCTGCAGCATGACAGCGGTCATGCGCAAACTCTCGGCTAAATGGGCCATGACGGACGCCAATTGTTCACGCCCGGCTTCGTCTTTCGCCAGCACCCACGGCTGTGTTTCGTCGATGTATTTATTCGTGCGGGAAATCAATGCCCACACTTCGCTCAACACGAGGCTGAACTGCATTTTCTCCATATGTTCCTCGTAGACAGCGACCGTATTTTTTGCGACTTTCTGCAAAGTTTCATCGAAATCGGTTTTAATACCATCGACTTGCGGCACTTTGCCGTCAAAGTATTTATTGATCATCGACACGGTGCGGTTCAGCAAATTCCCGAGATCGTTCGCCAAATCGTAATTCGTCCGCTCGACAAACGATTCCGGTGAGAACACGCCGTCTGAACCGAACGGCAGCTCACGCAATAGGAAATAACGCGCTGCATCGAGTCCGTAGCGCTCGACAAGCATTTCCGGATAGACGACATTGCCTTTCGATTTGGACATTTTCCCATCCTTCATCATGATGAAGCCGTGTGCAAATACTTTTTTCGGCAACGGCAAATCAAGGGCCATAAGGAAGATTGGCCAGTATATTGTATGGAATCGTACGATATCTTTACCGACTACGTGCACATCCGCCGGCCAATATTTATTGAAATCGGACTCATCATCAGAGCCGTAACCGAGTGACGTGATGTAATTCGACAAGGCGTCGACCCAAACATAAATGACATGCTTCGGATCTCCCGGAACCGGAATTCCCCAGTCGAAGGACGTGCGGGACACGGACAAATCTTCAAGTCCCGGTTTGATGAAATTATTAACCATTTCATTTTTGCGCGATTCCGGCTCGATGAATTCGACATGCTTGTCGTAATAATCAAGCAAACGGTTTGCGTACTTCTTCATATTGAAGAAATACGATTCTTCTTTCACTTTGTGGACTGGGCGTCCGCAGTCCGGACAATTGCCGTCTTCGAGTTGGGCTTCTGTATAAAAAGACTCACACGGTGTGCAATACCAGCCTTCGTACTCGCCTTTGTAAATATCACCATTGTCGAGGAATGTCTGGAAAATCTTTTCGACGCCTTGTTTATGGCGCTGTTCCGTCGTGCGGATAAAGTCATCATAGCTAATGTCCATAACTTCCCAGACTTTTTTCGCTGCTTCTGCCATGTCGTCTACATAGGCTTGTGGTTCTTGGCCGGCTTCCTGTGCTTTTTCTTCGATTTTTTGGCCGTGCTCATCCATACCCGTCAAAAAACGGACGTCGAAGCCACGCAGACGTTTGTAGCGCGCCATCGCATCGGAAGCTACGGTCGTATAAGCTGTCCCGATATGGAATTTTCCGCTCGGGTAATAAATGGGCGTGGTCAGGTAAAATGTCTTGTTGTTGGCAGTCACGAAAAATTCCTCCAGTTTGTTTGTATATTCTTCATTTTAACGAAGTCACGAATTTTGTACAATATTTCCTTCCAACGAGTCACCGGAGCCTTATACTAATTGGTGAATACTCCCAAAAATAGAAGTACAGGAAATAAGATGGCAGAAAAATGGCGGGAAAACAGGCATTTTCCTCAAAAACCCAAAATTTATTATGAAATCTATAGTTTTTTATTGACCCAATTGACATTACTTGGTATGATTTATGACAAGAAGTGGTAAATGTCGAATTTTGACGAATTCTGCCGCTAAAATTGAAAGGGGCTAATGATTATGAAATCGACTGGCATTGTGCGTAAAGTAGACGAATTGGGCCGCGTAGTTATTCCGATTGAATTGCGTCGTACGCTTGGAATCGCAGAGAAGGACGCGTTGGAGATTTACGTCGACGACGACAAAATTATTTTGAAAAAATATATGCCAAATATGACATGTGCCGTAACTGGAGAAGTTTCGGACGAAAACATGAAATTGGTTGGCGGGAAATTGATCCTTAGCTCAGAAGGCGCCGAGTTGCTTGTGAAAGAAATCCAAAACAACTTGAAGAAATAAAAAAACCGGAGTGCTTGTGCACACCGGTTTTTTTATGGAATCCAGTCAATCCTGATGGAAGGCTTGGTACACTTCCTGCTTCGGGACACCACGCGCTTTTGCCACTTCCTTGATCGCTTCTTTTGAAGATAACTGCTTTTCTTCCATTAACTGATTGACGTGCTCTTCGTTTGTCAGTTCTTTCCACCACTCATCCACTTCTACCTCATCAGGCTCCGAATTGCCTTCGATGACGAGGCAAAACTCGCCGCGGATGTCATTCGTTTCCGCCCAAACGACTGCTTCTTCTAGTGTTCCGCGCAGAAACTCTTCAAACTTCTTCGTTATTTCCCGCGCTAACACAATCCGACGCTCCCCGCCAAACACCGACACCAAGCTTTTCAAACTGTCTTTCAAACGATGCGGCGCTTCATAGAACAGCAGCGTCTCTTGCTTTTGGCTCAGCTTGTCGAGTTCCACAAGACGCGCTTTCTTATTGCGCGATAGGAATCCATAAAACAGGAACGGCTGCGGCGTAATTCCGGACGCAATCAATGCGCTGAGTGCGGCATTCGCACCGGGCACCGGCACGACGGGATAACCCGCATCGACTGCTTTTTTCACGATGTCTTCTCCAGGATCGGAAATGCACGGCATGCCCGCATCGCTCACGAGCGCGACCGATTTGCCTTCTGCCAAATATGCCAAAATCTTCTCGCCGCCGCTTTCCTGATTGTGCTCATGATAGCTGACTAAGCGCGTCTCGATGGAGAAGTAATTGCACAGTTTCCGTGTGTTGCGGGTATCTTCCGCCGCAATGACGTCCACTTCCTTTAAGAGCCGAAGTGCGCGGACCGTGATGTCTTCCAAATTGCCGATCGGCGTCGCGACCAAATAAAGCGTCGGCTGTTCACCGCTGAAGCTTTTTTGTGATTTCATGTACGTTCCGCCTTTCTGTTCCGAATATAGGCGGTTTTTTCCGCCTTGCTCAATTGCTTGAAGGCGTATTCCGCCCTCATTGCTTCCGGCTTGGTGTCGAACGGCTCGGAATGGAGTAATATTAGCGGGCCGCGTGAGCGCGTATACTTGGCACCTTTGCCGCTTTCATGCTTGGCCAAGCGCTTTAGCAAATCGTTTGTATAGCCCGCATAGTACGAGCCGTCCCCGCATTCGAGTACGTAAAAATAATGCTCACTGCTCGTTTCCATACAACAAGCCCCGCACTTCTTCGGTGTATTCGCCGTCGTCTCCGTAGACGATGAGCGGCGGCAACACCTTCAAGTCAGGCTTGCCGTCTTTGATGCCTTCGATCAATAAAGTATTCGCTTCTTTTCCCGCTTTCGGATACACTAGCCGGATACGCTTCGGCTCCAAGCGGTTTGCCCGCATCGCCGCCATGATGTCGATCAATCGGCCCGCGCGGTGGACAAATGCCGCTTTGCCTCCTTGTTTCAACAACTGGCTCGCAGACCGCACCGCTTCGTCGAGTGTCAGGTGGAGTTCATGACGCGCAATCGCCATATGCTCACTCAAGTTTTTGTCGCTCATTTCATGCGCTGGGAAATACGGCGGATTGCATAGAACAGCATCGAATTTCTCGTAGCCGAGGCTTGCCGGGATTTCTTTCACATCCCCTTCGACAATGTCGATCTGCGAAGTCAGCTCATTAAATTCCACGCTGCGCTGTGCCATCCCTGCAAGCCGCGGCTGCAACTCGACACCCGTAATGCGTGATTCGGTGCGTGCGCTCAAAAACAGCGGAATGGCCCCGTTCCCTGTACACAAATCAACGATTCTGCCGCGTTTTTTTGGCACATACGCAAAACGTGCCAAAAGCACCGCATCCAAAGAAAATGAAAATACCGACGGACTTTGGATAATGCGCAAATTCTCCGCTAATAAATAATCCAACCGTTCGTCATCTGTTAACATATCGTTCACTCCTGCCATAATAAAAGGCTGCCGCCACACGGAGTGTCGGAAGCCTTTTGGTACTTTTTCATGATCGCGCCTGCCGTCTCGGGCCTTATGCCTGTCGGAGCTGAACAGCCGCTCTCGCTTTTCTTCGTGTCTAGCCTCAGCGGCCTGGCTCTCGAATCGTAAGCCAATTTCCCTGTGCGGCAAAGTGCGCCGCTTCGGGAACTCGGCTTACGCCTGTCAAGCCAGAACTGCCGCTTCGACTTTTCTTCGTTGTCTAGCTGCGGCAGCCAGACCCTCGAGGTCACAAGCCACTTTGCTTATGCGGCAAACCGGCTTGTGCTTGTCGGGTCTAAACGGCTGCCTCCGCTTTTCTTCTTTAATTTTGCTTGTTTAAAAACGATAGGCAGAACAGGCAGTCGTCGCCTTTTCTGGAGCTGCCGAAATGGACATTGCAGACGTGATAGCCTTCGTGGTATAGGCGCGCCAGGTTATCGTAGCCTTCGCCGATGTCCATGACGGCTTTTTTCAATTTGACCGGATCAACTTTTTCAGGCTCCGGCACTTTTGCATTCAGCTCATCAAGTCGAGCACGCAAATGGTGATTTTCCAATTGCAGCGCGTGATGTTCTTCCATCGTCCGCGCCACGACCACTTTCAGGTCGCGGAACTGTTCTTGCATCGATTCCAATTGCTGTTCGAAATCCATGACCGTATCCAAAAAATTCTTATCCTTCACTGAAACCACCTCACGCTCTCGTTCCCTGGTTCATAATTTCATCCAATGTATATTCCAGCGTCTGCTCTTGCTCTGACAGGCGGATTTTCAATACCCGTTCGAGCAAGTTCAAGCTGACGACGCGGCCATTGCCATCCGGCGTCTCGACGCGTGCCCCGACGTCCGGCATTTCTTTTTTCGCCTGTTCGTATTCGTCGTTTTCGTATTTCAAGCAGCACATCAAACGGCCACATAGTCCTGAGATCTTCGACGGGTTCAATGACAAGTTCTGGTCTTTCGCCA
Organism: Planococcus sp. ISL-109; assembly: GCF_018613655.1. GTDB lineage: Bacteria > Bacillota > Bacilli > Bacillales_A > Planococcaceae > Planococcus. The sequence continues at coordinate 8,163 of NZ_JAGGPW010000022.1, read as the reverse complement.
TCTTGATCGACACCGGTTCAAAATCGCCGAGGAAAGTCGAACAGCAAAGCATGCGTCCGCATGGCCCGATACCACCGAGCATTTTCGCCTCGTCCCGTACACCAATTTGGCGCAACTCGATGCGCGTGCGGAAAATCGACGCCAAATCTTTCACCAAATTGCGGAAATCGACGCGGCCTTCAGCGGTGAAATAGAAAATGACTTTGTTGCGGTCAAATGTATATTCCACTTCAACCAGCTTCATATCGAGTCGGTGCGATTCGATTTTTTCCGTACCGACCTCAAAAGCGCGTTCCGCTTCCGAACGGTTTTCTTCCACTTGCAGGCGGTCGCGTTCGGTTGCGACCCGTACGACTTGCTTAAGCGGCAGAACAACATCGTTCTCGCCGACTTCCTTAACGGGCACGACCACTTTTCCGTACTCGACGCCGCGCGCTGTTTCCACAATGACATAATCGTCTTTTTCGATCACAGCTTCACCTGGATCGAAATAATATATTTTACCCGCTTTCTTGAAGCGGACTCCTATTACTTTATACAATTGCTTACCCCTCCTGCAGATTCAGCATTAATTGCTCCATCAACAGTGTCCGGTTCATATTGCGCGGCAATTGCTGTTTGGCTTGTAGCACTGCCTGCAGCTGCCTGGACAATACATCGAACGAACGCTGAAGCGCCATCTGCTTCCAAGTTTCTTCCATGTCCGGATATGTGCGTGCAGTTTCAAGACCCGCTTTCACTGTAGCAATGTCCCGATATGCAAATAATAACATGTCGAGCCCTCTTTCGGCATCTTCTTTCTCTTTGAACAACGGCAACCAGTCAGATTGAACCAAAAGTAATGCCTCGTGGACATTGTCCCCTACCGTCTCCACCAACTTCAAAACGAGTTTCCGCTCTTCGGCAAAATGCTCTTCTTCGCTTAGCCGCTTCGCTTCCTGCCCGCTTTGCGTCAGCATACTCACGGTAGCAGCCATCGAACCAGTCATGCCGTCCGCCATCAGATTTTCCATCAGCTTCGGCCGTGACAGCGGCTGAAACGACAACAGCTGGCAGCGCGAGCGGATCGTGCTCATGATGGCGTTCAAGCGCTCCGTCAAGAGGATTGCCGTGACATTCGCTTCCGGTTCTTCCAAAAACTTCAGCAGGGCGTTGGCAGATGAATTATTCATCCGGTCTGCCTTCTCAATCACGTAGATTTTTCGCCCGGTTTTGAGGGCGGTTTTGTTCATCGTATAAATCAACTCGCGGATCTGGTCGATTTTGATGTTCTGGCCGTCTGGTTCTATGAATAAAATGTTCGGGTGATTGCCGCTGTCATAAAGTTTGCAGCTTCTGCATGTTTCACATGGAACATTTTCACGTGGTGTTTCGCATAATAATAATTTGACGAAAAAATGCGTCAGTTCCTTTTTTCCGGACCCCGAAGGCCCTTCAAGTAAATAGGCATGAGCCAAACGGTCTTTCGCATAAGCCCCTTGCATCCGCTTTACTACGACGGGCTGCATGTCCTGCAATTCCTCAATTGTCTTGTGCATGATTCCACCTTCAAACTTTGTAAAAAATCCCGTGTTCCAGATGGATCACGGGTAGTGCGGACGAAGCAGCAGCTGTCGCCGAGACGGCTCTAGCTGCTGCTTAAAATTGCTGGAACTGTTCGATCGGCAAGACGAAAATCGTCGCGCCCCCCACTTCCACTTCGACCGGATACGGTATATATGAATCCGCATTTCCGCCCATCGGGGAAACCGGCGCCACCATCTGCTCACGTGAGCGGCAATTGTCGCGGATCAAATCCATTAATTTCGGTACACGGCTATCATCGACCCCAATCAAAAAGGTGGTATTTCCTGAGCGCAAAAACCCTCCAGTACTGGCAAGTTTGGTAGCCCGAAAATCATTTTTCGTCAACGCATTGGATAAGCGGTTACTGTCTTGATCCTGTACCACTGCAACGACAAGTTTCATCAGCACTCACTCCTTTTTGGTTACTTCTCTATGTATTAGTATAGCACGAACGGAGAACGTCTCGTCATAACTTTCCTATAAGCGATACGAAAAATTCATGACAATATGCACAGGACTATGTTTGTTCCATCCCATGAAAAAACAGCCCTGAACCAACAGGGCTGTTGCAGTCATTTTATTATTTTTCAGCCAGAAAGCGCTGCAAAGTTTCGAACGCATCCGCTACCACTTCATCCAGTTCATTTTCTGCATTGATCAGCTGGATGCGTTCCGGGTAACGACTGAGCAATAACAAATAGCCTTCTCGCACTTTGTAATGAAACGCCAACGACTCTTCGTCCAACCGATTGAATTCCCGGCCTTGGTCGAGGTCGATGCGCGCAAGCCCCGTTTTCGGGTTGACGTCAAAATACAAAGTCAGATCAGGCATATGGCCTTCGATGGCGAACTCGTTGATGGCGAGCACATCTTCTAAGCCGAGCCCTCGTGCATGTCCCTGGTACGCCAAACTGCTGTCGACAAAGCGGTCGCATAAAACGATTTTGCCTTGCTGCAGTGCCGGGAGAACCCGTTCCACCAAATGTTGGCGCCGCGCAGCTGCATACAACAACGCTTCCGTGCGGGCATCCATCGCCGTATGCGACCGGTCCAGGATGACCTCACGTATTTTCTCCGCAATCTCAATCCCACCCGGTTCGCGTGTCGTCACCACTTCAAAACCAGCAGCCGCCAGTTTTTCCGCCAGCTTAGAAAGCGCCGTTGTTTTGCCCGAACCTTCGCCGCCTTCAAGCGTTATAAAATAACTCATGTTCTCACCTGTTTTCCTGATCTTTTTACTGAAACTCCATCCACTATACCGCAAGCGGCGCCACTTTTACAAACGCCCAAAGACACTTATTCCTCGTCTTCCGCCACTTGGTAAGCTCGCTCAAATAGCTCCATCTGGCTATCGATCACCGCTTGCCCTTCCAAGCGCCGGATATAACCGTAATTTCCGTTCTCGTCCTGCTCGCGGGCTTTGACATTATCTTTTAATGCCAGGTCGAGTATGCTCCACACTTGTGCTTTAATACGCTTATCGAGTATCGGGAACAGGATTTCGATGCGGTTGTTCAGATTCCTCGTCATCATATCCGCAGAAGACAAATAGATTTTCTGTTTGCCGTTCTGGTGGAAAGAATAGACCCGGCTATGTTCGAGCAGACGGCCGACAATGCTCCGCACACGAATATTATCGCTCACCCCAGGAATCCCCGGGCGCAAGCAACAGATACCGCGGACGATCAGCTCAATCTTCACACCAGCACGTGACGCCTCGTAAAGCTTCATGATAATGGTTTTATCGGTTAAGGAGTTCATTTTCGCAACAATCCGGCCAGTGCCGTATTTCTTTTCATAGCGGATTTCCGAGTCGATCAAATGGAGGATGTCCTCACGGATTGAAAATGGCGCGACCGATAAATAATGGAACTCCGGCTTTTCGGTATATCCACTCAAATAGTTGAAAAAATTCGTCGCATCGATGCCGATTTCTTTTTGAGACGTGAACAAACTCATATCGGTGTAGATTTTCGCGGTCTGGTCATTGTAATTGCCGGTCCCGAGGTGGACAAACCGCTCGATGTGGCCTTGCTTTCTGCGGACGACCAAAGTGATCTTGCTGTGAGTTTTCAAATGGGTCATGCCATAAATAACGTGGCAGCCCGCTTTTTCCAGTTCCTTTGCCCAGTGCACGTTGTTTTCTTCGTCAAAACGCGCCTTCAATTCAACGAGCACCGTCACTTGTTTGCCGTTTTCCGCCGCTCGCTTGAGCGCATTGATGACTGGCGAATCGCCGCTGACACGGTACAATGTCTGCTTGATTGCCAACACATCCGGATCATCGGCCGCCTCCGAAATAAACTCGACGACCGGCTCAAATGATTCGTAAGGGTGATGCAAAAAGACATCTTCTTCAGCAATTTTCGCAAAGATCGCTTTGCCGTTTTCCATCCCAGCCGGCAATTGAGAGACCTTCCCTTCATATACCAAATGTTCCCATAATGGCGCCATCTTTTTATAAAAATCAAAAAATACCGTCAAATCCAAAAAACCGTCAATTTCATACACGTCTTTCGGATGCACTTCGAGCTCGTCCATCAAATAATCAAGAATGCTCGGATCTAACCCATCCTTCTGCACTTCCAGCCGAACCGCCGCGCCCCATTTGCGCTTTTTCAGCTCTTCCTCGATTTCCTTGAGCAAGTCGCGTGCGCCTTCTTCGTGTATCGTCATATCCGCATTGCGGGTAATGCGGAATGCGGTCGTTGCCTTGACTTCATAGCCGTAAAACAGCTTGCCGATAAAGAAACCGATGACGTCTTCAAGCAGCAATAACTTATGCAACCCACCATTTTCCGGCAATTGCACAAACCGCTCAAGGATCGCCGGCAATTGCACGATTGCAGTCCGTCTGCGCTTTTCGGAATCCGCTTCTTTCGATTTATCTTCCAATACAACCGCCAAATTGATGCTTTTACTCAGCAGCATCGGAAACGGCCGGTAAGCATCGATCGCCATCGGAGTCAGCACGGGAAAGATATGCTCATCGAAATGTGTCTCCAGCGACTCACGCTGCGAATCGCTCAGCTCCCGGACTTTCAGGAAATGAACACTCTCTTTTTGCAGCTTTGGATACAGCGCTTTACGAAGCGTTTCGTATTGCAAATTAACCAATTGATGGTTTTTCAAGGCGATTTCCCGCAATTGCTGCTTCGGCGTCATCCCGGCTTTATTCTCTGGCTTATTAAAGCCCACTTTTACCTGATCTTGCAGCCCTGCTACCCGGACCATGAAAAACTCGTCCAAGTTCGAACTGAAAATCGCCAGGAACTTGAGCTTCTCAAGCAGCGGATTGCGTGGATCGAGTGCTTCCTGCAGCACCCGCTCATTGAACGCCAGCCAGCTGAGCTCACGGTTATTATAATAAGAAGGATTGTTCAACTGTGTCGCTTCGTCTTTTTTCTTTCCCACGGCAAGACTCCCCCCTCAGGTTTTACTCATTCATGAAAATCAACGGTAATCGTCTTCTTCAATAGTTTCTCCAAATGCTTTTTCTGCTTCTCGACTTGATATTGTTCCGGCTTCCAATCTTCCCGGCACTTGATGGAGAAAACGAGTTCCTCTTTCTGAACCTTTAATTGAATGTCTTCGACAATATCGCGTTTGGTCGCATTCAAACTATAGGCAAATTTAATGACCGCACCGATCGTGTGGAATTTATCCAGCTCTTGCGCAGAAAACCAGCCTTCATAAAGCGCGGCATTACGTTTAAAGAGATTTTTATTTTTATAGGAAGCCATCAAGGCGACAATGATGCGTTCTTGATGCAAAAGCCCGTCGATCGTCCGGTTCGCCAGCAAATAAAACGTATGCTGGTTGCTTGATTCGGAATCGATATAGCTGCCGAGATTATACATCGAACTGCCGAGGCGGACCCACTGGAAGTCTTTTTTCGTCAGTTCGAGCAGCCCCTCCTCTTCCAATTCCCGAACAATCATCAGCGAACTGTTCGTAACATGAATCGCATGTGTCAAATTGATGTCATAGTCGATTGCCAGGTCATAAAAGCTTTCTTCGATGACGTTCGGAAAGACCGGCATCTCGAAATCCTTGGTCATCTCCTCATAGAAGACCCCGTCACGAAGCCCTTTTCGGCTCAAGGCAAACAGTTCGGCATCAATCAAGTCCATCAAACAGCGGAACACCTCCACTGCGGGGATGATGATGTCCGCGCGATCACGTGACAATCCCTCCACGCGCTGCAAGTCGTCGAATTCCATAGACACAAGCCATTTGTTTGTTTCTTCCACTTCTTTTCGCTCCATCGTGTACTCATGGACGCCGGAAAGCGGATAATCGACTTTTTCCTGATGAACCTGCGCCAAGTTTCGCGCACTGCCACCAATGCCGATCAGCGGCATTTTCTGCCCTTTTAGCCAGTCCAGCGTCAGGAACTGGTTTTTCAAAAACTCACGCAGCGCCTTTAGCTCACTCGCTTTCGGGGTATCGCCTTCAATAAACTGCTTTTTTAGTGATAATGCACCAAACGGAAAACTATGGAAATGGACAAGTTCCCGGTCTTCGAACAAGGTCAGTTCAGTACTACCACCGCCGATATCGACGGTGATGCCGCTTTTATAGGACATCGAATTGACCACTGCCAAGTAGCCGTAATGCGCTTCCTCATATTCCGATAAAATGCGCATCGTGAAATCCGTTTCATCTGCTACCCGTTGAATAATGGCTTCTTGGTTCTTCGCTTGCCGGACAGCGGCCGTCGCGACGCATTTAATTGCCTCGAGCTGATGATGACGCGTGACTTCCTGGAAGCTTGTTAACGTATCGATCAATACGCCGATTCCTTGCTCGGAAAGCGTATTGTCCTCCGCTAAATAATTACGGAGACGGGCAACAGCCTTGACGTTCTCGCTTTCCGAAAAGCGTCCGCTCTTGTCCCGTGTATAGATGACCAGACGGATGGTGTTTGAGCCGATATCGATAATTGCGTATTTTTCTTGTTCCATATGATTATCCCCACACTCTCTCGCTTTCGCTATATGCTATTGTATACCACCCGGGCGTTTATTCTACTCACTGCCGATGACCAAGACCAGCTTTTGCGCCAGCCGGTGTTCGCCTTGGATTTCGGCGCCTGATGCCACGTAATCCGCCAATACCTCCACCTTATCGATGGTCCATTTCTCACCCGCCACGACAAGTGGTATGCCTGGTGGGTAAGGCGTGACCATCGCAGCCGAAATCCGCCCAGCTACTTGTGTATATGGCACCCATTTCCGTGCCGACAAGTCAACTTCCTCAAACGTCAATTCAGGTACGACGACTGGGTTTTGCTGACGGGGCTGAAAGTTTGGAATAACGCTTTCTTGATGGCTCAGACTGGCTACAGCTTCTTTGATGCGACTGCAGATTTCAGCGGATGGATAAGCATATCCTCGTTTGATCAGCGGCAAAATCAACAGCACTTGAAATGGGTCTGCTAACTCTGCATAAATGCCTACCTTTTCCAACGCGTCTTTCAACTGAAAACCGCCACACTTTTCCACTCGCAGCAATAATTTCAGCGGATCAGTAGATTCAACCACTTCAATTAAAGGAATACGTTTTAAGCTAGTTACAAAGTGCTCGCGCTTTTCAAGAAACTCCTGTTTATCGGACGCTGAATAGTTTTGAATATATGCCCGTGCATCATCAAGTGAAGCCATGATCGGATATGAAGGGCTGCTCGATTGAAAAATTCGTAAATATTTCCGGATTGCCCCTTCATCCACCAACTCTCCTTGTATATGAAGATACGAGCCCATCGTCATCGCCGGCAAGGTTTTATGGGCAGATTGTACAACGGCATCGGCTCCGCAGGTCAGGGCACTCACGGGAAACGGTGCACCAGCTGTGAAATGGGCACCGTGAGCTTCATCGACCAGAACCGGAATACTTTGTTCATGACAAAGTTCAATAACCGCTGTCAGTTCGGATGATCCCATTCCGTAATAGTTCGGATACGTCAATACGGCAGCTTTTGCATCCGGATATTCCAGTAAAGCCGAAGTTACCGAGGAAAGAGAGACAGCGGCAGCACTCTTAGATGTCTCGTCCCACTCCGGCGCTACATAAATCGCCCTTACACGCGCAAGCTCCAGCGCATGAAAAATCGATTGATGGGAATTGCGTTGCACAATAACTCGGTCGCCTTCTCTACAGACAGCATGGATCATCGCCAAATTACCTGCTGTAGAGCCGTTAACGAGAAAATAACTTTTTTCGGCACCGTATGCATGTGCAAGCAACGCTTCCGCTTCCTTGATCGCTGCCTTTGGAGCATGCAAATCATCAAGCCCCTCCAACTCTGTCATATCGTATAAAAGGGCAGCCTTCAATTCTTGCGGCAACCCTGATAACTGTCCGTTTTTATGGCCAGGAACATGAAACGAAGTCGGCCGGTTTCTTTGAAATTCCACTAATGCATCCACAATGGGACGTCTTTGCGTCATAGCTCATACATCCTCACGTTTTCATTCATAGTTCATTATACCGAACACAGCTCCCTTTCGAAAAGGCGTCCTGCATTTTTACAAAAACAACACAAAAAAGCCGCTACCGATGACGGTAACGGTAACGGTAACGACTTTCTTCATG
>NZ_JAGGPW010000021.1 GCF_018613655.1 Planococcus sp. ISL-109 | reverse complement strand
CTTTTTCTTTCAATTGATGAATTTGATAATAAGTCATTCTTCTTTTTCACTCCACTTTCCTCGCTTTCCTGTAACTACTTTTTCAGTTTACAGGAGAGCTATTTTTCTGAGTAAAAATCATCAAACTTATTTGTTGAAATCTCATTAATCTATTTTAACGTTTACAGATGTTCCATAATTCACCTCTAAAAACGATTATTTCCTCTCATTATACCTGAAAAGCGTTCGTAAAAGTGTATGCAATTTCGCGGACGTTCGTAAAGTCATTTGATACGTTTACGAACGCTCTTTTCGGTCATTTTTGGCCCTTTTCAAAGCGTTCGTAAACGTGTACTTTTACGAACGCTTTAATGCAGTGGGAATGTAACATAATATGGAAAATTTTCAATTATTCAATTAATTTGTTAAGGTAGTAGGAGAGGGGAGATATCGTGAATCGTTTTGATATGAGTTTCAAAAATAAAAGGGTAAGAATGTATTTTGCTACAGTGATCCCGCTAATTATAGTAGCGATAATAATGTATATATTTTTGCCATACGAACTGCAACTGGTACCGACATCATTATTAATCGTAGGAATTGCTGCATATTTTATTCGGGTTTTAGTGGATAAGAAGAAGCAAAGAAACGGGTAAGCATATTAATCGATGTTAGGGAATGAGGTTAAAAGGCCGCATTAAGCAAAGGAGTGGTACTATTTTATGAAGAAGATTTATATTCCAGTTTTCATTCTGCTCACAGGTATAGGCGTAATTTTATTCCTCTACTTAAATACTTCTTCCGTTGAAAATGATATTTTAAGTGAAATAGACCTTAATACTGTAGAAAAAATTGCTATTGTTGAATCGAATACACCTGCTGGAATGCTCGATGAATTAGAGGATTCGGAGAAGCAAACAATCATTGATGAGTTAAAAAGGATGGAAGTTCAAAGGGTCAATTTATTTTCAGCCAATCGTCCAACGGATGCACAATATGTAATTTTCCTTGAAACTAATTCAAAAGAAGTTTATCACGTACATTTATATAATAGCGAAAACAGCGTCAGCTTTACTTCTCCAAACAACGACGTGAATTCTTCAAGAAGTTATAGGTACAGTAATAGTAATCTTCATGAAACAGTTGCTAGCTTTTTTTAATTTGATCAGTCTATGGCATACAAAAACCCTGTTACAAAATCAAACAATGGATTGAATATTCATGCGTAAGTACAACCAGCTTTTAAGATTACTTCTAAAATAAATTGCAAAGAAAATTTATGATTGATTAAAGAAATCTCATTTAGTAATGAATTTAGATATCATCAATCAGTAGAAACTGCCTTAAGCAAAAAATGAAAGCAGAAAGTAGAAAGTAGAAAGCAGCCACAACAAGTTGAGGGAGATGTATTCCATGAAGAGATTTGCTGTATTTCCTGCCTTATTTTTAATAATGATATTAGCTGCTTGCAGTGAGTCTAAAGATGTTGAAAACGCAGAAAGCGGTGAGTTTTTTCTAGACAGTATCTATATGGATTCGGTTGAAGCTAATTCCACTTATTCCATGATTCATGAAATTGAGTGGACAGGGGAAGAGGCTGTTACCATTAATTCTTTCGATTTAGTGAAAGAGAATCATGAACCAGTTACGTTTGATGAAGATGGAATGGCGTATGAAGTTTATGGGGCTGATCCTCTAAAGCAAGTTGGCGTTTATTCAGAGGATCATAACATAGGGGCTGTCGAAGATATCAGTGGGTATGAGATTGACGATACAGGAAGAATTGTATTGGTTCTTAGACTTGGTGAGGTAGCAGAAGATCCGCATCGCGCTGCAAGAATTAACTACACAGTAAACGGTGAAGAACAAGAGGTAATTTACGATTGGGACGGGTATAAACAATTTAGTACAGAAGAGAGTTGAAATGCCAATCAAAGGCTTTTAGTTAAGCCGTCTTGCTATTCAATTAGTTTACATATGACGGCTTATCGGAAGCTACGTGTATAAAAAAGGGAGTGAAGAGGCTGTTCAAAGCAGATTTTCACTCTCTTTATTTCTGTTTAAGTGTATTTTTACAAACGCTTTTTTAAAAAGAGAATTTGTATTAAATAATCATTGTAAATCGATATACATTGTTATACGATGTATATAATAGTTAAATGAGAGGGTGAGTTGATGGATAAGGAAATTATGAAGGGGAGCATTGATATTTTGCTTCTTTCCCTAATGAACAAACGGGACATGTATGGCTATGAAATGGTCAAGGAATTAAAAGAGAACAGTGAAGAACTTTATAGTATGAGCGAAGGCACGTTGTATCCAGCACTAAAAAGAATGGAATCCAAAAAATTTCTCGAATCATATTGGGAAGAATCAGCAACGGGAGCAAGACGAAAATATTATCGAATCACAAAAGATGGGAAAAAAGAGTTGAACCGAAAATTGAACGAATGGAAAAAAGTCAGTGAGTTAATTAACGTGTCTACGGAGGGGAAACTATGGGACAAGACATCAAAACCTATCTTGAACGAATCGTAAGCGGATTGAATTGCAGCAACAAAGAAAAGCAAAACATTACGGAAGAACTTTCTGGCCATTTAACCCTGTTGGTTCGCGAGTATGAAGAAAAAGGATTTACTTCAGATCAGGCAGTTGCTCTGGCTTTAAAAGATTTCGGTGATGTCGAAACCATCAGATCAGGATTAGAAGATACAGTACAACCGAACAACAAAATCCTTACAAGTATCAGTTGGGTTTTATTTGGTTTGTATTCGGCCATCGGACTTTGGTTTTTGCTGTTTGAAAGAATACTCTATCGGCTCGTAAATTGGGGTTCATTTAACCGGTATTTTTGGTATCCCGAAGGAACTTCCAGCTTTTTCAGTGCAGAAGTCTGGAAATTAAATACGAATATCATTCCTTTCCAGAATACATACAATTATCTAATGGGCAGTCAGCATTTTAACTTAGATATTATTTTATACAATACAATCGGTAATATTCTAATTTTTGTCCCTTTAGGCATTTTTCTTTCGTTCACATTCAGTCGTTTCAGAACCTTCCCTAAAGTAATGATGATTGGGTTTACAATTACTGTGTCCATCGAGCTTTTGCAGTTCTTTCTGCAACTTGGCCAATTTGACATCGATGACATACTTTTGAATACGATTGGCGCTCTTCTTGGCTATTTCGTTTATATGAGTATCAGTAAAGTATGGAGTATCCTTCTGAGAGCGAAAAAGAAGGAAGCAATCAATTAAAAGAAATTTAAATTATAAAACTCAGGTTTACATATTGTGAGATTATCGGAAGTTAAACAAATCTAACAAACCCCTGCATTCTTTCAAACAAAGAGTGTGGGGGTTTTTAAATTTTTACGCAAAATAACGCTTAAAACAAGTGCAAGATAGCATCTGAAGTGACATGTAACCGCCGAAAACAGTGCCGTACATCGGGAATTTATCTCCACTGCCGTTCATCCATCGGTCGAAATTAAAGGCGACCGCGTCCGCGTTAAAATCTGTTCCATGAAACTTCACGCCCTCACGAAGCGTAAACGTATAGGTCAGACCGTCTTCCGACTCTTGTCATTCGGTCGCAAGCATCGGTTCTGTCGCCGTTCCGCCTTCTTCAAACGTCGTCAATGTTTCGAGAATGCTTTGCGCGACGTTTTCAGATTCACCATCCGTCACTTCTGAAGGATCTAGGGATACGGTATCGCCACCGCGGGCGAAAATGAGTGTATCTTGAGCGCCAGATTCTTCACTGGAGCAAGCCAGTAGGAGAAAAGGGGACATGGAGAAAAGCATCAGCATTTTTGTCATGGATCGTTTAGTCATTGGATTACTCCTTGGGGGTATTTTGTTTAGTGATGTGTTGATTCTAAAATATGTACATATAACGCTATGTTACAGATGCAAACAGGTTCGAAAACAAGTGGATGTCATTTGCTCAAAACGTCATGGCTTCCTTTTTGTAAAGTGCAGAAGAATTTAGTGTGATGAAGCGCCATATGCAATAGTATAATGGAAGCCAGAATACTTATTTGATTATTATAAAAATTCGGTGATTTTATACTACGCTTGTGATTTCCAACATTTATACATGTCAGAAAAAATGAGAAACAGGGGGAGTAAAAAATGATGCCACAAGAAAATATTACGGCCATTAAAAGATTGGGTGTACAGTCTGGTGAAGTTGAAATCATATGTCTACCTCAGGATCCCATGGTTATTATTGGATTTTTGGATTTGGATACAGGTGTTGATTTTACTTTAGAAAACATTGAACTTGGCGAAATGTGCTTTATCAAAGAATCCAGAATGATAGGCGATGTGAATTTGGAGCGTATCAAAACAAGTGAAGAAGCCGATAAGGCAACTAGGCTGCTTACCGAGGAAGTCGAAAAAATGAAGCCCGAACTTATTACTAAAGCGAAAGCCTATGCTGAAGAGATAAGAGAAAGAGCAGGCATTCCTGTAGAGGTTATCGAGGATATCCAAGGAGAACCGGGCGTAATGACTGAGCACGACCAGAATATGTGGCGTGCGGGTGAAGTGTTGAGAGGAATCGATGATGATTACTGATGTTCTTTGTCGACACTGATATATCTTGCTTGAACCTTTTGAGTGCATGCAAAGACAGCCCCTTTCATTTTAGGAAAGGGGCTGTCAGTTTGAATCTAAAGAATCGCTTCCGCAATGATTTTATCGAGCTTGCGGATATCCACTTTCTTGTTCAAGTTCAGTTTGAATTTGCCGGCTTTTGTCCAAAGTTCGATTTCGCTGTTCATATCGAAAGTGCCGCCGTTTTCCGTCGAATACATATTGATCGACTTGAACGGGATGGTGTAGACCTCGACTTTTTTGCCGGTCATTCCTTGTTTATCGGAAATGATGATGCGTTTGTTCGTCACTACTGCTGTGTCTCGAACGGTTTTGTATGCAACTTTGGCAACTTCTCCGTCTACCAGCAAGTCTTTGACCGATTCCGGCACATCAATTTCCTGGACGAATGTCCACCCCATCATTGCATTTAATTCTGCCATAAAAAATTCCCCCTTGTCATTTGTGCTTTTAGTATGCCATATACTGGGAAGCTGAGAAAGGGAATTGATAAAGTGTTGAAGAATGTGTTAGCGAGCGAAGGGATTCCATATGAACAACTAGGAGAGAATCAATCAGCTATCAGTATGAAATCCGAATGAACTGGAGGGTGCTCTATGAAACCACCAACTCGTAAAGACATAATGAAGCGATTAGATTTTTTCGTCGGCACATGGATAGTGGAAGTAACCCACCCGCACATTACCCCCCAATTGTAGGGTGCATCATTTTTGAGTGGATAGATGATGCTTATATCATTCAGCGCACACAAATCTAGCAGCCCGAATTCCCAAGCAGCCCGATAACCTACGATTGGGATCCGGACAAGAATCATTACCAGTCGTAAGATTTCCTATATATTCCAGTGTTCAAAAAAACAGCCGCTCTCTGTGATGGAATCCATCAGAGCGGCTGTTTTAAATTGACGATTGTGCGGTTATCAGTTGGTCTTTCAAATGGAATTTTGTTGAATTCACTTCATGCTGTATTTGTCAGACGTTTCACAAACGGCTTTCAGATTGTTCAAGGTTTGTTCCATGGAGTTATCCATCAGTTTTTTGATGATGAGCGTATTGGCTACTTTCCCAACCAGTTTTCCGGGCAGTTCATAGTTCATGTCGAGAGTTATTTCCATGCCCTTGCCTTCTGGAGCGTATGTCCAGAACTGCTTGGAATTGATTGCTCCTTTGACGGTGCCGTTCCATGAATAGCTGTCTCCATCTTTGGATGTTTCGACCACTTCGACAGCAACTGGCAAATGCATTCCCAGCATGGTGTATTTCAGGTCCATGGTAGTTCCGGTTTCCCCTTTGCCGACTAAATTTTCAGGCTCTGAAAGACCGACATACCATTGGAACCAGTGAGTAGGGTCGATTGCGTAATGATAAACCTCGTCAACCGGCCGGTCAATGTAGATACTCTTTTTGATATTCCACATACCATGTTCCTCCTCATTGGGTGAACGAATAGATTTTCATCCGGGTACGGGATTGTGATGTTCGGTTAGCTTTTAGCTCGTGTTTCAGTTGCCATGTGGGAACTTTGACTGCCTTTCTCTCCAACTGATGAAAATGTGCAATCCAATCGCCAATTCTGCAAACATTCTTTTAAAGACGTATCCTGACAAATAACAGCAAACAGAAGACCTTCTTGCTTTGGTTTTGTCCACTTTCTCAGTTTTTGCGGCTGAGAAATCGAATGATATCACGATCTTCAATATGTTCTTTACTAAAATGAAAATTCTTTTCCGTAATATAGCACCTCCAGTATACAGCTATTTCAACTAAATAGCAAGATATTTTTGGAAAAATCAGTTTATTTAGTAATGAAGAATTCTTGTTGGGAATCGTCGCATGAAGGACTTTAGAAAAGTTGTAGCGAATATGCTGTGAAAAGACTTCCTCAACATTGTACCTTTCCATAACTGTCTAAGAAAAAGAACGAGGGGATGGATATGAAGATCTTAATTCTTGGAGGCACCCGTTTCTTGGGACATTTTCTGGCAGCAACGGCGCTTTACAAGCGCTCGAGGGGCGGACGTGGGATGCGGTAATTGATACGTGCGGCTTTGTGCCGCGGGCTGTCCGGCAGTCGGCGGGACTTTTCGCAAGGAGTGCCGGGCATTATACCTTCATATCCAGCGCCTCCGTCTATGATGAATTGGAGCAGCCAGGAATCGATGAACAGCATCCAATCAGCAAGCTTTCGCTTGAAGAGGCGGAAGAAATGACAAAAGGAACGGCGGGTCCGGTGAACAATGAATACTACGGCGAGCTGAAGTTTTTATGCGAGCAGGAAGTGGAGAAAGTTTTCCCGCAACAGAGCCTCATCGTCCGGCCGGGGCTGATTGTCGCCTTATGATTTCTTCAGCTATTGGTTGAACCGCATCGCACAAGGCGGTGAAGTGTTGGCGCCTGGGCGCAAAGGTAAACAGGTCCAGTTAATCGATGTTCGCGACTTGGCGGAATGGATCGTCAGCATGGTCGAAGAAAACGTCACCGGAACATTCAATGCGGCAGGCCCGGAAACGGCGTTGACGATGGAAGACTTGCTGCAGGAATGCCAGTCAACTTTAGAAACGGACGCCGAATTGGTATGGGCAAACGAATCGTTTCTGTTGGCGAAAGGCGTCGGGTTTTGGTCGGAACTGCCGCTATGGATACCGGACCGCGAAAAGATGGAAGGTTTCCTCGCGCTCGACATTCAAAAAGCACTGGGAGCGGGATTCTCGTTCCGGCCGTTAGCGGAAACGATTCGCGATAGGCATGTATGGGAATTAGCACATGCGTATCTTGAAAGGAAGGAGGGCCTTGATGCCGAAAAAGAAAAAGCGGTACTGAAAATGTGGAAAGAACGAGTCGAATGAAAATGCTCAAATTGCTGCAAAATCAAAATGTCCTATATAAGTTGAACTAATAA
>NZ_JAGGPW010000020.1:532-37994 GCF_018613655.1 Planococcus sp. ISL-109 | reverse complement strand
GCGTTCTTAATTATTTCTATTGCCAGTTCCACACAAAACCAAACCTAAACCACTTCGAAATTCCCGCGAAAAATCCGCGGGAATTTCTTAAGTTGACAGGTATGGGCGGGCGTCGAACCAAGGGTCGCAAAGGGCGCGCCCCATTGTTTCGCCAGTCCCGCGCGGTCCCCCAGGCGTCGGCCCCTTCCGCTTCGCCTCTAGGTTTAGATAGATGGATCGTTTCTTCATTCTCTCAAACTAGTAAGTAGTGGAAGATATCGCTCTATTGCCACAATCGATGCAGCATATTTCTTCTGACTAATTGGAGATTCGAAAAAAGTTTTCAACATCCACTGAACGAGCTAAGTCAGTTTTCTGTTCAGGACGCTCAACTGAGGAAGCGATTTCCCCACCAGTGGAAGAAAGCTATAGAAGCACACATGAATTTCAGATGTTCATCTTAACGAAGTCTAACAGCCGCCTTGCGCTCACGGGTGAGCCGATACAGTGAGGCAAGTGTTCTTCTTGGCTTGCTGTAAGAGGCCTACCCAAAGCAAGGCGGCGAATATCTAGATGATCTTTAAAACAAACCGCTTAAACTTTCCGCACACAAATTCTAGATTTTAACACTCACTTATTTCATTAAAAATCTACTGGATTGCGAGTGGCCAACCCAAGCAGTGCAGCTGATAGTTGGAGATGCTGAACACGCCCCACTGAAACTTTCCGCACCAAAACTCCGTCTAACTCCCCATGTGTTCCAGACATATCAGTATAATCCACATCAATGCATCAACTGTCAGGGATGAGGTATAATAAGAGCCAGAAGTGCATCATTCTGTGCAGCACAAAGACAGAGCAAGATGTGGATACCGAATCGTAGATGAGGGGGGATTGGATGAAGATTTTATTCGTCTGCACGGGAAATACGTGCCGCAGTCCGATGGCTGAGGCGATTGTACATGCACGCAAGATCGAGGGGATGGAAGCGCGCTCGGCAGGTATTTTCGCTGGGGAAGCACCGCTTTCGGCGAATGCGCGCGAAGTGCTCAACGAACAGTCCATTGAATTTGACCATACTTCAAAGCCGCTGAATCCGCGAGATGTGGAATGGGCCGAGCTTATTTTGACGATGACTTATTCCCACAAAATGATGCTCATGCAAGATTATCCGGAAGTGGCGGCCAAGCTGCATACGGTAAAAGAATTTGCGGATGGAACAACGGGGGATATTAGCGATCCGTTCGGCGGCTCCTTGAGCGATTACCGGAGAACATTTAAAGAACTAGAGCAGTTGATTGATAAGCTGTTCCAGCAAACGGGCACTGCCTAATGGTGGAAAGCTGAACCCGGGCATAAACACATGCGCTTCGGGTCGGCTTTTTTTGTAAAGCAAGGCGCATAAACTTTGTTTTGGAAAAGAGCGAAAATCCTGTTGCGGAAAATACGCACTAGGAAGTAACATGGAACTGTTCGGAAATGTTAGAATTAAATAAAAGCGGTGGATTTAGGATGTATTTAGCCGCAAAAAGATAATGGAAAGAGGGTTACTCATGAAGATAGCAATTTCATCAGACCATGGCGGCAATAATTTGCGCAAAGAAATCGTCAATTTATTGAATGAACTAGGCATTGAATACAAGGATTTCGGGCCTCAGACAGATGATTCTGTCGATTATCCGGATTATGCAAAACAGGTAGCAGAAGGTGTCGCAACCGGAGAATACGATAAAGGCATCTTGATTTGCGGTACGGGAATCGGCATGTCGATTTCCGCAAACAAAGTAAAAGGCATCCGTTGCGCATTGGTTCACGATGTATTCAGCGCACGGGCAACCCGCGAGCACAACGATTCGAACATTTTAGCGATGGGCGAGCGTGTGATAGGTCCTGGACTGGCGAGGGAAATCGCTCAAACGTGGCTGACGACCGAATTTGAAGGCGGGCGCCACGAAAAGCGTGTCAAAAAGATTACCGAACTCGAAAAATAAGGAGGGGTAAGCATGCAAACCTTGTGGCAACTGCAGCTTGAAGAAATTCTGAATGAATTGGAGCAGCAGATTGCATTCAAAGAAGGGCAATTGTTTGTTGTAGGCTGCTCGACTTCTGAAATTGCTGGACAGCGGATCGGTACGGGCGGCGGCCTTGATATAGCAGAAAGTTTGTTCGAGCCGCTGCGGGCTTTTGCAGAGCGCCACGGTTTGTTTTTGGCGTTCCAAGGCTGTGAGCATATTAACCGTGCGCTCACGATTGAGCGGGCAGCTGCAGAGAAGTACGGCTTAGAGCCGGTATGGGTCATTCCAGTAGTTAAAGCCGGAGGTTCGATGAGTACTTACGCCTTTATGAATATGAGTGATCCGGTCGTCGTCGAAGAAATTGCCGCCCACGCCGGAGTGGATATCGGGCAGACAATGATCGGCATGCATTTAAAAAGAGTCGCCGTTCCGGTGCGAACTTCTGTTAAACTAGTAGGGGAAGCGATCGTATCAAGTGCGACGACCCGGCCGAGAATGATCGGCGGGGTACGGGCCAGCTATGAACGCCATGTACTTCAATCACGGGAGGGAAAGACAGATGGAATTAATTAAGGCACAGGATCAGGCAGTATATGAAGCGATGAACGCCGAAAAAGAACGCCAAGAAGCGAATATTGAATTGATTGCATCGGAAAACTTTGTATCCCAAGCAGTTATGGATGCACAAGGTTCCGTGTTGACCAATAAATACGCAGAAGGCTATCCAGGCAAACGCTATTACGGTGGATGTGAATTTGTGGATGTAGTCGAAAACATTGCACGCGATCGCTTGAAAGAAATTTTTGGCGCAGAACATGCAAACGTTCAGCCGCATTCCGGTTCACAGGCGAATATGGCTGTTTATACGGCGATGCTCGAACAAGGCGATACAGTTCTTGGCATGAACCTCAATCACGGGGGCCATTTGACGCACGGCAGCAAAGTTAATTTCAGCGGCATGCAATACAACTTCGTCGAGTACGGTGTCGATAAAGACACGCAATTGCTTGACTATGAAGCGATGCGGCAAGCAGCTCTTGAGCACAAGCCGAAGATGATCGTTGCCGGCGCGAGCGCATATTCACGCACGTTGGATTTCGCGAAATTCCGTGAAGTCGCAGATGAAGTCGGCGCTCTCCTTATGGTCGACATGGCGCATATCGCAGGACTTGTCGCCACTGGTGCTCACCCGAACCCAGTGCCTCATGCCCATTTTGTTACTTCCACTACCCATAAAACATTGCGCGGCCCACGTGGCGGCTTGATTCTTTGCAAGGAAGAATTTGCGAAGAAAATTGACAAAACCATTTTCCCGGGAATCCAGGGCGGCCCGTTGATGCACGTCATCGCAGCGAAAGCGATCGCGTTCGGCGAAGCACAAAAGCCGGAATTCAAGGATTACATCGACCAAGTCGTGAAAAATGCAGATGTCTTAGCAGAGAGCTTGACCGCAGAAGGAGTCAACATCGTTTCTGGCGGTACCGACAATCACTTGTTGCTGCTCGATCTTCGTTCGCTGAACTTGACAGGCAAAGTGGCAGAGCATGTGTTGGATGAAGTCGGTATTACAACAAACAAAAACACCATTCCATTTGATCCGGAAAGCCCGTTTGTCACATCAGGCATCCGTCTTGGAACAGCAGCGGTCACATCACGCGGTTTTAAAGAACAAGAAATGAAAGAAATCGCATCGATTATGGCACTTCTGTTGAAAAATCCAGAAGATGAAGCTGTGAAAAAGGAAGCGGCAGAGCGGACGGCGAAGTTAACAGCAAGTCTGCCTTTGTATAAATAAGCGCGGTTCAGATGAATATAGAAGTGAATAAAGCCGCCCCTTGCTTGGCGGCTTTTTTTCCATACATAAACTTAAAAATCGGGAGGGACGCGTATGCATCAATTTGAAATCCAAGAAGACCGAAAAGTGATTATAGACTGGCTGCGCCGTCTCGGAATCGAATTCCATACGAGTTTTGTCGTTGTGAATCCGGAAGTTCCCGACCACCCGATTGCATATGCGAACGATGCGTTTTTTGAGATGACCGGCTATATCGAAGAAGAAGTCATCGGGGAAAATGGTAAATTTCTCCATGGGACTAAGACAGATTCGGGTATCGGCAGCCAAATCCGTGAAGCGACGGCAATAGACAAGCCCGGTATTTTTGAAATCGTCAATTACCGGAAAGACGGCACGCCATTCTGGAATGAAATAACGGTTCAGCCGCTGTTATTTCCTGAAAGGTCGCTGCGGTACACGTTGATGCTTCAGCGGGATATTAGCGACCGAAAACGGGCTGAAACTTTGATCGAACTGCAAAAGGAAACATATAAAGGCATTGAAAAAGGGCATATGCTCGGTATGTTGCTGCAAAATATTTGTGAAGCGGCAGAATCATTTTTCCTTGATGGTGCACGGTGCACAGCGTTGTTAGTGGACGAGGCGAAATGCTTCCAGGTAGCTGCGGCGAAGTCGATGCCTGAAGAATTTATTGAAAGCATGCGTGGCTTGCCGGTAGATGCGGATGCCAGCCCATGCGGAGCAGCTTATCTTCATCAAAAGCCGGTAATCGTAGCAGACGTATACGAAAGTGACTTTTTAAAAGAACGACAAGATATGTTAGCCCAGTTTAATATAAAAGCAATTTGGTCTATGCCGATTTTTAATGGCAAAGACGAAGCAATCGGATCTTTTGGGATTTATTTCCCAACACCGTATACGCCGAAGGAAAATGATTTATCGTTTATGGAAGAAATCGCTTCGATTGCTGCCTTGGCGGTGAAGTTTTCCCGTCAGCAAGAAGAAGTTTTGCGTCTCGCTTATATTGACGAAGAATCGGGCTTGCCGAATCGCCATTATTTCCGGACAGAACTCAATGAGTTGTTAAAGCAAGGCAAGGAAGGGTTTGTAGCTTTTCTCTCGGCTGATGAGTTTCTCAAAATCAGCGATCAATACGGACATCGCGCAGGCAATGATTTGAGCCGCGAACTTGGCCGCAGGCTCGTATTGGCAGGAGGCCCAGGGGAAAAGCTGGTCGCGCGCTTTTCCGATTCAAGGCTGGCATTCTATAGTACGATTCCTTTAACGGATGCTCCTGAATACCTTGAACATATTTTAAGCAGCCTACGTGAACCGATGACGATCAACGAGATGGATTTGTTCTTGACGATTAAAGTCGGTGTAGCCATCGTCACCCCCGCGCAGCAAAATGCGGAGGAGCTGATCCGCTGTGCCGATAGCGCTTTATCGAAAGCAAAAGAGCGTATCGGGGAATCGATCTTTTATTTCGAGAACGAGCAAGATGAAGCCATGATGCGCGACCTCCGCGTAGCCAATGCACTGACTGTAGCGCTCAAGCGCAAAGAGATCAGCGTGTACCTGCAGCCGAAAGTCGCGCTCGAAAGCCGCGAAATACTGGGCTTTGAAGCTCTCGCGCGTTGGAAGTCACCAGATCTTGGCGATATTTCACCTGCCATTTTCATCCCGGCAGCGGAGAAGAACGGGAAGATCCGGCAACTCGAACAGCATGTAATCGAACAAGTTTTGTCCTGGCTGAAAAAGCGGCAAGACCAGGGTATGCCCTTGCGCCAAGTAGCGATTAATATATCGGCAGACCATTTCTTCCATCATTCATTCGTTCCATATCTCGTTGATGAAACGACCAACTTGGGCATTTCCCCGAAATGGATTCAACTCGAAATTACAGAACGTATCGGTGTGGTCGATATCGATACAGCCGGCACTGTCTTTGCGCAATTGAAAAAATATGGCTTCGCAACTTCCATTGATGATTTCGGTACCGGCTATTCGTCGCTCAGCTATTTGCAGAAGTTGCCTGTGGAAGAAATCAAGATAGATCGTTCATTCATTTCTAATATAGATGAGCGGGGAACGCGTGCTGTCATCCGGACCATTATTCAGCTGGCGGATAACCTAGGGCTGCGCGCTGTAGCAGAAGGGGTCGAAACAGAAATGGATCGCACCCAATTGCTCGAAATGGGCTGCACCGTTGCCCAAGGCTTTTTGTTCCACCGCCCGATGCCGATCGATGAAGCGCATTTATTATAACCGGAGCATTCAGCTTCGGTTTTTTATTTTGCCTAAAAGATGACTGAATTGTGCCAATGCTAGGGGTGAGCTCTCGCTGACATGATTTTCTGTTATACTGTTTAGGAAAATGTATGAATAAAGGAGAGATATACTGTGGGAAAAGTATTCGTTTTTGATCATCCGCTGATTCAGCATAAACTGACGTACATCCGCGACAAATCAACTGGAACAAAAGAATTCCGTGAATTGGTTGATGAGATTTCAACCTTGATGGCATTTGAAATTACGCGCGAACTGCCGCTTCAGGAAATCGATGTGGAAACACCGGTGCAAGTCGCCAAATCAAAAGTCCTCGCTGGGAAAAAGCTCGGCATCGTGCCGATCTTGCGTGCGGGCATCGGAATGGTTGATGGTGTCTTGAAATTGATTCCGGCTGCTAAAGTTGGCCATATCGGTTTGTACCGCGACCCTGAAACTTTACTGCCAGTGGAGTATTACTTCAAAATGCCTTCAGATGTTTCCGAACGCGAATTGATCGTTGTCGATCCGATGCTTGCAACAGGCGGTTCTGCGATTGAAGCCGTCAACTCACTGAAAAAGCGTGGAGCGACCAGAATCAAGTTCATGTGCATCATCGCAGCGCCAGAAGGAGTCGAAGCTTTGCAAAAAGCACATCCGGATGTAGATATCTATATTGCAGCGCTTGATGAGAAACTGAACGAAAAAGGCTATATCGTGCCAGGTCTCGGCGATGCCGGAGATCGCTTGTTCGGAACAAAATAAGAAAGCGGGGAATCAATAGTGACGAAAAAATGGAAAGTGATGACGATTTTCGGTACGCGTCCAGAAGCGATTAAAATGGCGCCTCTTGTCCTGGAACTGCAAAAGCATCCTGAAACGATCGAACCGCTTGTAACGGTCACAGCACAGCATCGCCAAATGCTTGATCAAGTTCTGGATACATTTGGCATCACCCCTGATTTCGATTTGGACATCATGAAAGACCGGCAGACATTGAGCGATGTGACTGTGCGTGCTATGCAAGGACTGGACGAAGTGATGAAAGAGGCGAAGCCGGATATCGTATTGGTTCATGGAGATACGACGACAACATTCGCCGCAAGTTTAGCTGCTTTGTATAACCAAATTGCAATTGGCCACGTCGAAGCTGGACTTCGCACCCACAATAAGTATTCTCCTTTTCCAGAAGAGATGAACCGTCAACTGACCGGTGTCATGGCGGACATCCATTTTGCGCCGACTGAAAAGTCTGCACAGAATTTGCTTAATGAAAACAAAAAAGAAGAAACGATTTACATTACTGGGAATACTGCGATCGATGCGTTGCAGACAACGGTGCGGGATAATTACACTCACCCGGTACTTGATAAGATCGGCAGCGACCGAATGATTCTTTTGACCGCGCACCGCCGCGAAAATTTGGGCGAACCGATGCGCAATATGTTCCGTGCCATCAAGCGTTTGACCGAAGAACACGATGATATTCAAGTCGTCTATCCGGTCCACATGAATCCGGCTGTGCGGGTAGTTGCTGATGAAGTGCTTGGCCGTGACCCGCGTATTCACTTGATCGAACCGCTCGAAGTATTGGATTTTCATAACTTTGCGGCCCAATCCTATTTCATCTTGACCGACTCAGGCGGCGTGCAGGAAGAAGCGCCTTCTCTCGGGAAGCCTGTCTTGGTGCTGCGTGATACGACAGAGCGCCCGGAAGGCATCGACGCCGGCACATTGAAACTTGCCGGCACTGATGAGGAAACAATCTATCGTCTAGGGAAAGAGTTGCTGACGGATCCAACTGTCTATGAAGCGATGTCGAAAGCATCGAACCCATACGGCGACGGCAAAGCTTCTCAGCGGATTGTGAAAGCATTGCATAAGTACTTCGAAGAGCTGTAAGGCGAGTTTCAGCAATGCACTTTCGCTTTTCTTGGTGTCTAGCGTCAGCGGCCTGCCTCTCGGGTCGTAAGCCAATTTCCCTGTGCGGCAAAGGGCGCCGCTTCGGGAACTCGTCTTACGCCTGTCGAGGCAAAACGGCCGCTTTCGCTTTTCTTGTTATAAATTTGTCGATCGTATGTCGGTGGATTTTGGCTTGTGAAGTTTTTCACTACATGCAATTGACATGATTTTGACCCTATTGTATGCTTACAAAGGGTCTGCATGAGAAGGTTTTCATACATAATGGATGTGCTTTTGAAAGCCTGATGCGACTACTCTGTTGAAGAGTTCAATGTCAAATCATTATGAATTTCGAGGGGTTTATCATGCACCCGAAAAAAAGTCCCTTACAAGCGATGGCGATTTATTCTGCCATTCTCTCACAACTTGTCGGGTCCGTTCTTATCGGAGTCTTTGCAGGAATGTGGCTTGATGAGCAATTCGGAACCGCCCCGCTTTTTTTGATCATCTGCCTGCTAGTCGGTCTTAGTGCCGGTGTTTGGGCGATGCTTCAAACCGTGCGAAAATTCGATTCAGGAGACATGTAGAAAATGGATGGACTTAGAGAGATCTATAATAGACTGAAGAGGCTGATGTATTTCATCCTCGCAGCGTTCGTGATCGGATGGGGATTTACTCCATATCCGGAAGTGTTCGCTGGCCTCATCATCGGGTCTCTGTTCGGCATTTACAATATGTGGATCTTGGTTCGTCGGATGGAAAAATTTGACCGGGCGGTAGCAGAAGGCTCGAGGGTTCGTTCGCTTGGAACGGCATTACGATTTGCATCAGGTGTTGCGGCTGTGGCGATGGCCATTTTGTTCGCTGAGCACATTCACTTGATCAGTACGGTAATCGGGTTGATGATCCCCTATGGTCTCCTTTTGGTGGAGCGGATCGTTCATCACATGAAACACCATTAAAGAAAGCTGAAAGAGAGGTGAAATTATCGTGGATCATGGCGCTCCTATGTATCAACTGTTCGGGATATGGTTCAACTTGTCGAACGTTATGATGCTGCTTGTAGCCGCTCTTATCGTTTTCCTTATCGCGTTCATTGCCACACGAAACATGAAACTGAAGCCGACTGGCATGCAGAACTTCATGGAATGGATTATGGACTTCGTGAAAGGAATCATTAAAAGCAACATGGATTGGAAAGATGGCGGGCGATTCCATGTGCTTGGAATTACGCTGATCATGTTCATTTTTGTCTCGAACATGCTCGGGCTTCCATTTTCTATAATTGTCAATGGCGACGTATGGTGGAAATCTCCAACAGCCGATCCGACCGTGACAATGACCTTGGCTGCAATGATCATTCTTTTGAGCCATTATTATGGACTTAAACTGAAGGGCTTGAAAGGCTATAGCTCGGATTTCTTGAAACCGATGCCGTTCCTCTTCCCGCTCAAAATCATTGAAGAATTCGCAAATACGTTGACACTCGGTCTGCGTCTTTACGGTAATGTTTACGCAGGGGAGATCTTGCTTAGTTTGTTGGCAGGTCTCGCCGGAGCAAGCATCTTAGGATTTGCAAGTGCAATCTTGCCGATGATGGCATGGCAAGGCTTCTCGATCTTTATCGGGACTATCCAGGCGTTCATTTTCGTTATGTTAACGATGGTTTATCTATCGCATAAAGTCAGCGAAGACCATTGAGTATAAACTGCTCATCGAGCAAACAAAAAAACAACTATCCTGAGGAGGACACATTACAATGACAGGTTCATTAGGTTTATTAGCAGCAGCAATCGCAGTAGGTTTGGCAGCACTAGGTGCAGGTATCGGTAACGGACTTATCGTTTCAAAAACAGTTGAAGGTATCGCTCGCCAGCCAGAAGCTCGCGGGGTTCTTCAAACAACAATGTTCATCGGTGTAGCGCTAGTTGAGGCAGTGCCGATCATTGCTGTAGTTATCGCGTTCATCGTTATGAACCAGTAGTCTTCAGCACTTTATACAATAAGCTAAATGGCGGGAATGCTTCGGCATGTTTTTCGCCATTTATGCTTGTATGATGCATTTGGGAATTCGACAGCACATCTAAATGATTTTAAGAAATATATATTAATAGTAGAAAAAGTATTTTAGGCTCTTGAAGGGAGTGAAACAATCGTGTCTTTTGATCACCTCGTACTCGGTGCAACCGGGGAGTTTTTAAATATTGGAGACATCATCGCAACTTTGGTCATCTTCTTGCTTTTGATGGCTTTGTTGAAAAAATTTGCTTGGGGTCCATTGATGGGCATTATGCAGCAGCGTGAAGATCTCGTTGCAAGTGAAATCGAAACTGCTGAAAAAAGCCGTCAAGAGTCACAGCAAATGCTTGATGAGCAGCGTACCCTTTTGAAGGATGCCCGCAACCAAGCGCAGGAAATCGTTGAAAATGCTAAGAAACAAGGCGAAGTTTCTCGTGAGGAAATCGTTACGACAGCTCGTTCTGAGTCTGCGCGCATGAAAGAACAGACAGTGGCAGAAATTTCCAACGAGCGCGAAAAAGCAATCGCAGCAGTGCGTGAAGAAGTTGTGGCGTTGTCCTTGCTAGCAGCTACGAAAGTGTTGGAAAAGGAAATCTCTGAGGAAGACAACCGTCAGTTGATTAACGAAACGATTGCGAAGGCAGGCGAAGTGCAATGAGCCAAGTCGCTGAGCGCTACGCATCGGCATTATTCCAAATCGCGAAAGAACATAACGTAAGCTTGGAAATCGAGCAGGATCTTCGTGAAGTCCGTAAGGTTTTCGAAATGACTCCTGAACTTTACCAATTGATCGTTTCCCCGAAACTTTCATCTGAAAAACGCACAAACCTGATCAATGAAGTGTTCCAAGGGGCTAATCCTTACTTGATCAACACGCTTCAATTGATGGCAGAGCGCAAACGCATGAATGAAGTCGGCGATCTGACACAGGCATATATCCAACTTTCAAACGTAGAACAGGGAATTGAAGATGCTAAAGTCTACTCGACTCGTCCATTGACAGAAGAAGAGACAGAGGCACTTTCCACTGCATTCGCGAAAAGCATCGGCAAGAAATCATTACGAATTGAAAACGTAATCGATCCATCACTAATCGGTGGATTGCGCTTTCAAATCGGTAACCGCATCTATGACAGCAGCATCAGCACAAAACTTGCCCGCTTGCAGCGTCAATTGATCGGCTAATTTATGAAATTATGAGAGGGTGACATACATGAGCATCAAAGCTGAAGAAATCAGCAATCTGATTAAGCAACAGATTGAAAACTATCAATCAGAGATGAAAGTTGACGAAGTCGGTACAGTCATCACGATTGGTGACGGTATCGCTCGCGCTCATGGCCTCGACAACATCATGGCTGGAGAGCTTGTAGAATTCTCCACTGGTGTAATGGGTATGGCACAAAACTTGGAAGCCAACAATGTTGGTATCATCATCCTTGGGCCATTCTCAGACATCAAAGAAGGCGATGAAGTACGTCGAACTGGCCGTATTATGGAAGTACCGGTAGGACCAGAACTTATCGGTCGCGTAGTAAATCCACTGGGACAGCCGGTTGATGGTCTAGGACCAATCAACACGACTAAATCCCGTCCAATTGAAAGCCCAGCACAAGGCGTAATGGCACGTAAATCCGTCCATGAACCGCTTCAAACTGGCATCAAAGCGATCGATGCACTTGTGCCGATCGGCCGCGGACAGCGCGAATTGATCATCGGTGACCGTCAGACGGGTAAAACTTCTGTCGCAATCGATACAATCTTGAACCAAGGTGACCAAGACATGATCTGCATTTACGTGGCAATCGGCCAAAAAGAGTCGACTGTCCGTAACGTTGTTGAGACGTTCCGTAAAAACGGTGCGCTCGATTACACAATCGTCGTAACGGCATCTGCTTCACAGCCAGCTCCACTTCTATACTTGGCTCCTTATGCAGGTATCACTATGGCTGAAGATTTCATGTTCGATGGCAAGCACGTTTTGATCGTCTATGATGATTTAACAAAACAAGCATCTGCTTACCGTGAACTTTCACTCTTGCTTCGTCGTCCTCCAGGCCGTGAAGCTTACCCAGGTGACGTTTTCTACCTTCACTCACGCCTTCTTGAGCGCGCAGCGAAGCTGAACGAAACACTTGGTTCAGGGTCGATCACTGCATTGCCGTTCGTTGAAACGCAAGCAGGCGATATCTCTGCATATATTCCGACAAACGTAATCTCGATTACGGATGGCCAGATCTTCCTTCAATCGGATCTTTTCTTCGCCGGTGTTCGCCCAGCGATCAACGCTGGCCTGTCTGTATCTCGTGTAGGTGGTTCAGCACAGATCAAAGCGATGAAGAAAGTAGCGGGTACTTTGCGCCTTGACTTGGCAGCTTTCCGCGAATTGGAGTCCTTCTCCCAGTTCGGTTCTGACCTCGATCCAGCAACAGCTGCAAAACTCGAGCGCGGGAAACGTACTGTTGAAGTTCTCAAGCAGGACTTGAACAACCCGATTAAAGTTGAAAAACAAGTAGTTATCTTCTACTCATTGACTCGCGGATTCCTCGACGATATTCCTGTACAAGATATTACTCGTTTCGAAGCTGAATTGTTTAGCTGGCTGGATACCCACCACACAAGCGTTTTGGATACCATCCGTACAACTAAGGGATTGCCATCTGACGAAGAATTCGGTACTGCAATCAACGAATTCAAACACACATTCGCAAAATCAGAATAAGCTCCCTGGCAGGATTGGAAGAAAAAATAACAAGGTGGTGAAATACCAGTGGCATCTTTACGCGATATAAAAACACGAATTACGTCAACCAAGAAAACAAGCCAAATCACCAAAGCGATGCAGATGGTTTCTGCTTCTAAATTGAACAAAGCGGAAGTTAACGCGAAAGCTTTTGTTCCTTATATGGAGAAGATCCAGGATGTTGTTGCTTCGATCGCAGCGGGTTCTAACGACGTGAGTAATCCTATGATGATGGCACGTCCTGTTAAGAAAACGGCATATTTGGTTATTACATCTGACCGTGGACTCGTTGGCGGCTATAACAGTAATATTTTGCGTACTGTCATGAGCAGAATCAACGAGCGCCATACGTCAAATGACGAGTTTGTCATCCTTAGCGTCGGGCGAAAAGGCCGTGACTTCTTTGCGAAGAAAGGCTTTAACATTATCGAAAGCTCTATCGGGCTTCCGGACCATCCGACGTTCGCGGATATCAAGGAAATAACGCGCAAAGCTGTTGGTATGTTCGCAGAAGGTTCATATGACGAAGTTTATATGTACTATAACCATTATGTTTCTGCCATCGCCCAGGAGGTTACCGAAAAGAAAGTGCTGCCGTTGACTGATATTCAGGCAACAGGATCGACTGCTTCTTACGAGTTCGACCCATCAGCAGAAGCGATCTTGGAAGTTCTTCTTCCACAATACGCGGAAAGCTTGATTTTTGGTGCACTGCTGGACGGCAAAGCAAGTGAGCATGCTGCTTCTATGACAGCGATGAAGAGCGCAACCGATAACGCATCAGAATTGATCGGCGACCTTACCCTTGTATATAACCGTGCCCGCCAAGCGGCAATCACTCAGGAAATCACTGAAATTGTCGGCGGAGCCGCAGCACAAGAATAAGAAAAGCGTAAGCGGCCGTTTTGCCTCGACAGGCGTAAGCCGAGTTCCCGAAGCGGCGCTCTATGCCGCACAGGGAAATTGGCTTACGACCCGAGAATCTGGCTGCCGAAGACTAGACACCAAAGAAAAGCACAAGCGGCTGTTCAAGCCGCTCGAGCTTTAAATAGGTTCAATAAAAGTAAGACAGGAGGGAACAGCATGAACACAGGACACGTTCTTCAGGTTATGGGTCCGGTTGTAGACGTTAAGTTCGCTAATGGCCAACTTCCATCTATCTACAACGCCCTAACTGTTAATATTGATCGTCCCAATCAAGCACAAACTACTTTGACTCTTGAAGTAGCTTTGCACCTCGGCGACGATACAGTTCGTACCATCGCATTGGAATCCACTGATGGATTGCAGCGCGGTTCAGCAGTAACCGATATGGGCAGAGCAATTTCTGTACCTGTTGGAGAAGCTACACTTGGCCGAGTATTTAACGTACTTGGTGAAGTAATCGACTTGGGTGAGGAAATCCCGGCAACAGAACGCCGCGACCCGATTCACCGTTCTGCTCCTACATTTGAGCATCTTTCCACAGAAGTTGAAATCCTTGAAACAGGAATCAAAGTTGTTGACTTGCTT
This sequence comes from Planococcus sp. ISL-109, assembly GCF_018613655.1. GTDB lineage: Bacteria > Bacillota > Bacilli > Bacillales_A > Planococcaceae > Planococcus. The sequence goes on along the minus strand of NZ_JAGGPW010000020.1, from coordinate 23,761 downwards.
GCCCCTTATATCAAAGGTGGTAAAATCGGCCTCTTCGGTGGTGCCGGTGTAGGTAAAACTGTTTTGATTCAGGAATTGATCAACAACATCGCACAAGAACACGGTGGTCTATCCGTATTCGCAGGTGTTGGTGAGCGTACTCGTGAAGGGAACGACTTGTTCCACGAAATGAGCGAATCCGGCGTTATCAAGAAAACAGCAATGGTTTTCGGCCAAATGAACGAGCCGCCTGGCGCACGTATGCGTGTCGCTTTGACAGGTTTGACTATGGCAGAATACTTCCGTGATGATCAAGGCGCAGATGTTCTTTTGTTCATCGATAACATTTACCGTTTCACACAAGCAGGTTCTGAAGTATCCGCCCTTCTTGGCCGTATGCCATCAGCGGTAGGTTACCAGCCGACGCTTGCAACTGAAATGGGTCAATTGCAAGAGCGTATCACGACAACTAGTGCAGGTTCCGTAACGTCTATCCAAGCGATCTACGTCCCAGCCGATGACTATACGGATCCGGCTCCAGCAACTACGTTTGCCCACCTTGATGCGACAACTAACCTTGAGCGTAAACTTTCTGAGATGGGTATCTATCCAGCGGTAGATCCGCTTGCTTCTACGTCTCGCGCATTGTCTCCTGAAATCGTCGGCGCTGAGCACTACGGTGTTTCCCGCCAGGTTCAAGAAACTTTGCAGCGCTACAGAGAGCTTCAGGATATCATTGCAATCCTTGGTATGGATGAATTGAGTGATGAGGATAAGCAGACCGTTAACCGCGCTCGCCGTATCCAAAATTTCTTGTCTCAAAACTTCCACGTTGCTGAACAGTTCACAGGCCAAACAGGCTCTTATGTGCCAGTTCAGGAAACGATCAAAGGCTTCCAGGCAATCCTTGCAGGCAAATACGATCATCTTCCGGAAGATGCATTCCGCTTAGTCGGACGCATCGAAGAAGTTATCGAAAAAGCGAAAAGCATGGGCGTAGAAGTCTAAAATCAGGGACCAGGAGGGAAAAAAATGAAGACCATTTCAGTCAATATTGTCACTCCCGACGGCCCAGTATACGATTCAGATGTTTCTATGGTGATTGCAGTTACAGCAACCGGTGAGATGGGTGTTTTGCCCGGTCACATTCCGACAGTAGCTCCTCTTGGAATCGGCGCAGTCCGGTTAAAGAAAGAAAACTCGACGGAATTGGTCGCTGTGAGCGGCGGGTTCCTTGAAATCCGCCCTGAAAAAGTGACGATTCTTGCTCAATCCGCAGAAAGTGCGACCGAGATCGACTTGGCTCGTGCGCAGGAATCTGCGAAGCGTGCTGAAGCACTTCTTCATGCAAGAAAAGATGAAATCGACTATAAACGCGCGGAATTGGCGTTAAAACGTGCGATGAATCGTATCAACGTTTATGAGGGTAACATTTAATAAAAAAGGACGGACAAAAGCGATTCGCTTTCGTCCGTCCTTTATATTTTAAGTGAGCTCCGAGATTCATCGGAAACTTCATGGATTTTATGCTGCTACGCAAAAAAACGGCTATACTAACAGCAGGATAATGGTAATATACTGGAGAATTCTTGTATAACAAGGCGAGAGGAGAACTACAAGTGGAAATGTATATTGGGCAGCAGGCGTTAATTTCGATCATTAGCCACATTTTTTTTACAGGAGTTTCGTTCTATGCGCTTCGGTCCGTCATGTTCGATAAATGGATTCGCAAGCACCATGTGTTGCAAGCGCAAATCTTGTACATATTTCTCAGCATTGTGATTGGCACTACCGTATCGACATTCTTTTTGGAAATCTCAGCTTGGTCTCGGCAATTGCCTTATTTGTTCTAGCATTGCCGGTTTGCCATGGCAATGCAGGTCATTTCTATGGCAAGCCGGCAATGTTTTACTATTTCCCGGGGAATATTCACTGGCAATGGGTTTAATTCTAATGTAGTGGGGAAATCATTTACTGTAATCGTTTTGTAATATTTCTTTTTTGGCGACGGTCATAAAAAAGAATATGTGAACGAATAACTTAAGGTATATTGATTTTTTGATAAGAAATCTCGGTAATGCTTGTTTCTTATTAAAAAACAGGGTATTATAGATAAGGTTTTCAAATTTATTCTATTATCAACCAACAAATGACAGATGAACAGTAAAAACTAACTGATACGCTGTATATAAAGGATTATTAAACACATGGAGGGCTTTACATTGGATCATATCATCGTTAAAGGCGGGAAAAGGCTACAAGGAAAAGTAAGGGTTGAAGGAGCGAAAAATGCGGTTTTGCCGGTATTGGCAGGAGCATTGCTTGCAAGTGAAGGCAAAAGCCTAATCACTGAAGTTCCGAACCTGGCAGATGTCTACACCATTCAAGAAGTGTTGAAAAGCTTGAATGTGGACATCGAATATTTCCCGGAAAAGAATGAGATGCACATCGATGCATCCGCGACATTGTCGAGCGAAGCACAATTCGAATATGTCCGCAAAATGCGCGCATCAATTTTGGTAATGGGCCCTGTGCTAGCCCGCAATGGCTTTGCCCGTGTTGCATTGCCAGGTGGCTGCGCAATTGGATCCCGTCCGATCGACCAGCACCTAAAAGGTTTCGAAGCGATGGGCGCGAGCATTACGTTCGGCAATGGCTTTGTCGAAGCTAAAACAGAAGGCCGCTTGCTCGGTGCTAAAATCTATCTCGACTTCCCAAGTGTAGGCGCGACTGAGAACATCATGTCTGCTGCAGCGCTTGCGGACGGTGTAACGATCATCGAGAATGCGGCGAAAGAGCCGGAAATCGTTGACCTTGCGAATTACATCAACGAAATGGGCGGAAACATCAAAGGCGCCGGTACTGACACAATGCGCATCGAAGGTGTTGAGTCGCTGCACGGTGCAGACCATTCGATCATTCCGGACCGTGTAGAGGCAGGAACGTTCATGGTAGCCGCGGCAATTACTGAAGGTGATGTCATCATCGAAAACGCTGTTCCGGAACATATGGCAGCCCTTATTTCGAAAATGGGTGAAATGGGTGTCATTATTGAAGAAACAGATGAAGGTTTGCGCGTTCGTGCAACACGTCCGCTTCGTTCAATTGACATCAAAACAATGCCTCACCCAGGATTCCCGACAGATATGCAGTCCCAGATGATGTCATTGATGTTGACAGCTCAAGGAAACGGCATCTTGACTGAAACAGTTTTTGAAAATCGTTTTATGCACGTTGAAGAATTTCGCCGTATGAATGCGGCAGTGAAAATCGAAGGACGCTCAGTCATCATGGAAGGCCCTTCTAAACTGCAAGGTGCACAAGTTTCTGCGACGGACCTACGTGCAGCTGCTGCACTAATCTTAGCTGGCCTTGCTGCAGAAGGCATCACACGAGTCCATGAGTTGTATCACTTGGACCGTGGATACGTCGACTTCCATTTGAAGCTTGAAGCCTTAGGTGCCGACATCGAACGTGTTTCCACTGAAACAAGCGAAGTCAAACAAGAGCAATTGGTCTAATTCATCAGGAATTATACTTCATATTATCCAAAGCCTGCCGCTCAAATATGTGCGGCAGGCTTTTTTTCGGAAAAGAGTACTTGAAGTAATTTGGGGGAATTTTGTCAACTGTTGCAAGAATATGATAAAATTTTAGCTAGAGTTGTTATATTCATTTCAACAATCGGGAGGCCGCATGATTGCGGCGGGGGGAAACTGGTTTTTTGTTCAATTGCTGAATAGATAGAAATAGAAAAGGGGCGGGAAAATGTTTTCGAAAGATATCGGCATCGATCTTGGAACAGCCAATGTGCTGATCTATGTAAAAGGAAAAGGCATCATTTTGAACGAGCCGTCCGTCGTTGCTATCGATAAAAAAAGTAATGAACTGATTGCTGTCGGAATAGAAGCTCAGAAAATGATGGGACGCACACCTCAACATATTTCGGTGATTCGTCCGCTAAAAGATGGTGTCATCCATGATTTTGATATTACTGAACTTATGCTGAAGCATTTCATTCACGTCTTGAAGCTCAAAGGCTTTATGTTCAAGCCGCGGATCTTGATTTGCTGCCCGGCGAACATAACGAGCATCGAGCAGAAAGCCATCCGTGAGGTCGCAGAAAAAGCGGGCGCCCGGAAAGTGTATGTGGAAGTCGAACCGAAAGTGGCAGCGATTGGAGCCGGCCTTGATATTTACCAGACGGATGCGAGTTTGGTTATCGATATCGGCGGGGGAACTTCCGATATTGCGGTTCTGTCGATGGGGGAAATTGTCACAAGTGAAACCTTGAAAGTGGCAGGAGACCATTTTGATCAAGATATACTTCATTACATAAAGAAGCAGTACAAATTGCTGATCGGCGAACGGACAGCCGAAAAATTGAAAGTTGAATTAGGGACGCTTACCGACACACAAGAGGCAACGATGGGCATTCGCGGACGCGATATGCTGACAGGTTATCCGCGGACGGTTACCTTGCAAGTGGGCGAGATTACCGAAGTATTGCGTGCCTCTGCAGAATTAGTGGCAGAAGGCGTCCGTCTTGTGCTTGAGAAGACGCCGCCTGAACTAGTATCGGATATTATTGACCGCGGTGGTGTTATGACAGGGGGCGGTGCGCTTCTTAGCGGATTAGACCGCTTATTGGCAGAAAAGCTCGGCATTCCGATCGCTGTCGCCGGCAATCCGAAAGAATGTGTCGTTCTCGGTACAGGCAAAATGCTCGAAGCAAAACAAGATATTTTCCGTACGAAACGATAAAATTCAAAATCCTGCCCGCACAGCCTGCGCTTTTTAGTATAATGGCAGGTAGTGAATCCTAATGCCGGCAGCAGGCGCATAGGGCATTTAGAGAAGAAAGGTTGACATAGCAATGGCACAATCACGAAAGAATATTTCTTCCCAGTCAGACAAACCGAATACACAAGCGGATCGTCCGCAAAAAAAGACGCGTTGGGTACAAATTCGCTTATTTCCGATATGGCTGCGAGTTCTCCTCGTTATTGGGCTTCTAGTAGTGATGGCGGTTCTAGGCGTTATGGTGGGCTATGGCGTGATTGGGGAGGGCAATGCGGGCGATGCCCTCAAATGGGAAACGTGGCAGCATATTTTAGATATTATGCGCGGCGAAACGTAAATGCACATAGTGTAGAAGGGAATGGATTTTATGTTGACAACTGAGCAATTGCAAGCAATTCTGCCTCACCGCTATCCATTTTTAATGGTCGATCGGATTCTTGAAATCGAGGCTGGGAAAAAAGCGGTTGGCCTGAAAAATGTCACCGCTAACGAAGATTATTTTAATGGCCATTTCCCTGGCTATCCGGTAATGCCGGGTGTTTTGATCGTAGAAGCATTGGCCCAAGTCGGTGCAGCTGCAGTTCTTCAGATGGAAGAAAACAAAGGGCGCTTGGCATTTTTCACAGGCATCGACAATTGCCGTTTTAAACGCCAAGTGACGCCAGGCGACCAGTTGCGCCTTGAAGTGGAACTGACACGTCTGCGCGGTTCAATGGGCAAAGGGCACGCCATTGCGACCGTAGACGGAGAAATCGCTTGTGAATGCGATATTTTGTTTGCGCTCGGACCAGTAGCTGAAAAGAAATAACACGCAAAACGCCTGCTTATGCATGGACCGTCAATCGACGGCCGCGCACAAGCAGGCGTTTTCTTAGTTTTTAGCTGATTTTGCTTCGTCTTTTCGCAGCACCGGACGCTCTCGCATATCGCTTTCGAAACGCTCGAGCAATTCCTGACCTGCCAGCCCATCTTCTAGCAGCTCTGACAGTAAAGTCTCCGCGTATTTTCTGCGGGCCCGTTTCAAGGTGCCTTTCATGAGGACCGATACGTGCTCGCCAATCTGTTTGACGTCATGGATGATCACTTCAAAAGCGGCCGGTTCATTTCCTGGATAGGAGATGACGACTTTGACGTCGTAAATGTCGCCACTTTGTTTCATGTCGAGAAACTTGCTTTCGTGTTTTTGGTCTACGAGCATCTCGAGCACCCAGGACCGCTGGGAGTTTTCCTGATTGATAATGAGTCCGTCATGCAAAGGGTATTCGATCAGCTCTTCCCCTTCTGCAACGGCTAACGATAGCATTTTAAAGGTCTTCATGCGGATTCCTCCCAAACAAGGCTTTGTTTCAGTATAGCATAGCTCGGAAATGACCGGTGAATGCCAAAAAAGAAAAATATACCGCAACAAAAATAGGGATTTCGCATCTCAGCAGAGCATTTGAAAATGCCGAATTTCACTATAGGAGACAGATGCAATTTTTTTTTTGCTTTTTTCGAATTCGGCAAATGACGGCGCAATTTCTTCCAAATCTTAAATTTCGTACATTGCCAAGGTAACAGCGGTATTAGTATGCTGTCAATACCGGTAGGACAGCTGCTTGCGAACAATAACAGCGGCTGAGTCAGCCTTTCGGCAAGGAGGTGAATCGATGAATCAAGTCGGGATTGTCGGACGCTTAACGAAAGATCCAGCGATGCGGGTGGTGGGGGAAGGGCGCGTACATACCACTTTCGTCGTAGCGGTTTCCCGCAACTTCAGAAATCAGCGAGGGGAAATCGAAAGCGATTATGTTCTATGTTCAACGTGGGGGCGCTCGGCGCATAATGTTGCCAAGTATTGTGTGAAAGGCTCACTGGTTGCCATTACAGGAAGAATCCAATCGCGCCATTACGACAGGGAAGACGGCACACGAGTATACGTAACGGAAGTGGTTGGTGACCAAGTACGTTTCCTCGATAAACGAAAACCCTCAGACGATACCATCCCCAAACGGACGGAAACGGATCCCGTTGCGGATTTCGATTTCCAGCCACCCGGAACTGAGCAGGTGAATGGCTGACGCCATACAAGGAGGCAAGTGGAATGCCGAAAGAACTTCAGCTCCAATTGGAAGTCCATATGGAGCAATTGATCAAATTGACCGCTTCACTCCATCAGCGAATGATTGAAGCGGAGCGGGAGCTGTCTGAATTGAAACGGGTCTTTGCTGCGAAAGAAAAAAATTGACAATCGCTGTCCAAAAGGAAAAATCCGGCCAGGTGGGGTCCTGGCCGGATCTTTTAAAAGCTATACGTGAACAAATCTTTCAGTTCGTCATCGGACAGTTCGGTCATCCACTGGCTGGATTGAATAAACTGATCCGACATCGATTGCTTCTGCGTCAGCAAGGCATCGATTTTTTCTTCGATTGTACCGATCGTCACAAATTTATGGACGTGGACAAATTGAGTCTGGCCGATGCGATACGCGCGGTCGGTCGCCTGGTTTTCCACAGCCGGGTTCCACCAGCGATCTGCATGGAGAACGTGCGTCGCAGCCGTAAGGTTCAGCCCGGTTCCACCTGCTTTTAAAGACAGGATGAAAATCGGGAACTCGCCATTTTGAAATGCAGCGACGAGTGAATCGCGTTGATTTTTCGGCATGCTGCCGGTCAAAAACGGCACTTCATGGCCGTACAATTCATTCAGCGCCTGCTGCAGTAAATGGCCCATCCCGATATACTGCGTAAAAATCAAGCATTGCTCCCCGCGTTCCGCGATTTCCCCCGCAAGTGTCACAATACGCTCGAATTTTTGAGATCGAGGCAATAGCTCGTTTGCAGTCGTATACGGCTCTTTCAAATAAAGTGCCGGGTGATTGCACAATTGCTTCAGCTTGCTGAGCATTTTCAATACGAGGCCTTTTTTCTCGAAGCCTGTGAGCGTCCCCATCTTTTGCACCGTATCTTGGACAAGCCCCTCGTAAAGCGCGGCTTGCTCCGGCGTCAATGGGCAATATTCCAATTGCTCCAGTTTTTCCGGTAAATTAAGCTGAAGTTCGGGATCTTTTTTCGTCCGGCGCAAGAGGAAAGGCTGGATTCGCTGCCGTAGCTTTTCTTTTGCTTCTTCGGAATCGTCCCGTTCAATCGGCACCATAAAGGCTTCCTGGAACTGCTTGATGCGGTACAGGTAGCCTTTATTGATGAAATCGAAAATTGACCAAAGTTCAGACAAGCGGTTTTCGATCGGCGTCCCCGTCAAAGCGATGTGATGCTGGCCTTTGAATTTGCGGATCGTTCGTGATTGCTTCGTATACATATTCTTGATGTTCTGTGCTTCATCGAGCGTAATGCTGGTCCATGTGATTGCTTGGATCTCTTCGCTGTCAGAAGAGGCGATGCCGTATGTCGACAGCACCACATCCGGCTGTTCGGTGGCCAAGTAATCCAAGAATGCCTGGCCTTTCGGGCGGGTGGGACCGTAATGCATCACCACTTTCAAATCAGGCGAAAAACGTTCCAATTCTTTTTGCCAATTGCCGAGTACGGATGTCGGGCAAATGATGAGCGACGGCTGTGCCGGTCGCTGTCCGTGGACGTGCAGCAAGTACGTGATCAATTGCACGGTCTTGCCAAGCCCCATGTCATCGGCGAGGCATAAGCCGAAACCTTCCTCGCGCATGAACACCAAATAATCAAAGCCGGTTTTTTGGTAAGGGCGCAATTCGGTCTTCAAATTATCAGGGAGCGGGGTTTCCGGCAAGTCGCGTTTATCTAGCAGTTTATCTAGCAGGACTTTTAAGGATTTATTCAAATGAAACTCTACGAGCGGATCGTCTTCATCGGCCGGCTCCTCGAGCATGATATCCGGCACATTATGGAACAGCATATCCTTCAGCGTCCAATCGGCGTCTTCCGCTTCTTCGATCATCTTCCGCAGCTGCATCAACAGGTTCGAGTCGACACGTACCCACTCATTACCGACGCGGATGAATTCGCGGTTTTCCGTTACGAGCTGCTCAAAATCCTGCATGCTCAGATCGTGGCCGTTGAGCGAGAATTTCCAATCAAAGCTGATGATCTGGTCGAGCCCGACGACAGAAGCTTTTTTCGCAGGGGACGTAACATTGGCTTTGACGCGCACTTTCGATTCCTGCACCGCTTGCAGCCATGAGGGAATCGATACTTCGACACCGAACGCCTGCAATAGGTCGGCGTCGCTGCGGAGAAAGTTCAGCACTTCCGCATCGGTCCAGTGTGCAATATAAAACCGGTCGTCTTCGTAGCGTTCGACAGAAGGGCATAAGCTCAGTATCAAACTCTGACGCTCTTGAATCTCCGCGGCATGAGCACGCCACTTCTCCGGCAGGACTTTATCGATCACTTCGGTTTCGCGCCGTTTCGAAGGCGTCCAGTACGCACTGCCACGTTTGGTCCGCAGCGCTGTTCGGAACGTCCATAAGCCGCTATCGTCAGGCTCGGTCAATTGCATCGCAAGTACGTAATCTTTCGCCGGCTCTAAGCCATCCCATCCGGCATGCTCCACAAAATGAAGAATGTACGGCAATTGAGTCGAGGTCAACCCTTTTTGGCGCAATTGATGATCGATGGTGTCTGTCAAAAAAGCGCGGATTTCCGCGTCGCCATATGCCTCGTCAATGGAAATTTGGTCCTCCTCTATGCGCACGTTCTGCCACAGCGCCGGATCGTTCAATGAATCTGCGACACGAGCTGCAAGCTTCAGCCACGCCTCATCTTGCAGGCGGCGCCCCGAGAATTGGACATAGTGGTGTGGCTCTTGCTGAAACAGGCGGACAAAATCAGCAGGAGTCAATAATAAATCCAAGCCGTCCGTTTGAGCGTTCATGCCGAAAAAACTATCTTTGTCGGCAAAAAATAGGAACTGGGACCAGATTTCGGGGGGGATCCGGTTGCCGCTTTCGTTATATGCTTGCAGCCGGAACAGATCCGACTGATCGATTTTTAAATAATAGGTCCGGCTTCCTTCGGTTTGGAATTGATTCATATAAGCTTTCCTTTCTCGATCTCTTCCTGGAGTGCGCGCAATCGCTTGTAACGACTTTGGATTTCCGCCATATAAGCGTTCCAAAACGCGACTTGCCCGCTCTTTTTACAAGCGGATTTCATCTTTTTCCATACACGGACGGCTTGTTTATAGCTTGTCCGACTGCGCTCATCAAGATGCTGCAAGGCATAGCGATGATAAAGCGGCAGCGCAAAATCGGGAGCGGCGTTATGCACTTCTTTCAAGCCGCATTCCTCCGCAAAATAAAGCGGTGAATTGTGCAGTTGGTGAAGCTCGGCCCATTGTTTGTACATGCCTTTTTCGACCAAGTACGCGGAATAGGCAGGCAAACCGTAATGGCCGAATTGCGTAAACAGATCTTCCCAGTCTTCTTCGGTCAAATCAATCAGTGAATAAAGCCGGCTTAAGATCCGGACATAATGGTGGCGGTATTGCGTATACAAGCCGTCAAACAGGAATGTGCGGACATGCGGTTTGATCGCCATCAAAATCGCGGTCAGCCCTTGTTCATGGCCCTCTTCTTCCGCGAGCACCGCAAGCTTGACCCAATCGGCTGCCGCGTCTGCGCGAATAGTTCCGGGTGTGACGTCAAGCCCTAGCAATAAAGCGAAAAAGGCTTTGACGCGCTCGTCCGAACGGCGGAAATCTTCGAGGCCCTCCATCCGTTCGCGGCGGCTGACGAATAATTCCGTCCAAAACAACTGGTAAATTTCAAAGCGTTCCGAAAACGAGCTATCGCTCGTTTCGGCAAACTCCCGGACCACTTCGCGCAAATGAGTGAAAAAGGCATCCGATTCGAATGTCCGGTGCAAACCGCGCAATTGGCCGAGCATATCACGAAGTGCATGAAGCTCATCCGCAAACCAAGTTTTGAAGAATGAATGATGCACTTCTTTTGTTCCGGCGCTGAACGTATCCCATACCTCGATCAGCGAGATCAAATGGGCATAAGTTTTGTAAAGAGTCTTCCATTCCCGTTCAATCGGCATGAACGACAGCGCGTTCTTCAAGCGTCCTTCATACAATTGCTCGAAATAGAAATAATTACGTGTGACATAATCGTTGATCGGTTCCCGCCACGTGCTGCGGATCAACGCTTCCCATTGTTCAGGTGAGCGCTTTTTCGTAAGTGGTGAGAGTTCTTCATTTTCTTTGTCGCGCCATTTTCCGACCCATTCAGAAAGCGAACCGACTTTTTGGTACAGCGAAAAAATCACTGCCAACCGGTGCCGGCACATGACTTCTTGCGGACAAGCGCAAACAGACGTCAGCTTTGCGAAGTTGAGTACCACTTTTACCGAGTGGGCATCTTTTACGCTGGCTTCAAGCAAAAGGCGCTCTTCGTTAAAAGAGTGGACCTGAACGCCGTCATGGCGCACTAAAAAGACTGCTTTTCGAACCATTTCTTCATCCGAAGCACGGGAAGGATGAAGCGAGTTGTCGATAGCAGCCATATAATTGTGGATGGTTTCTTCGTATTGTTTCGCTAAGGATAGAACCGTAGCCATCTGCATCGCCCCAAATAAAAACATTTCCTTCTATTATACGTCTTCTGGGCATGACAGTAAATGAAGAAGGAAAAATAGAAGGAAACTGTCACGTTTTTTACACACTTATTTCTATCGGATTTGCCCATTATATGGTATGATTCTTGTAAGCAGAATATTCTGAAATCAAGGGAGGGGAGTCAGATGTTGCATGTAAAATTGATGAAGCCGTTTTATACAAAGAGAGAAGGGCATCGCATCAAGTTTGTGTTCGCTTATCAATATTTTTCGATTGTGAAAGATGATGAAGTCTTTCATTTCATCCCTGTAGAAGGGAAGGAAATCATCGTCAATCTGAATACATTTCAAGTGGAAAACCTTTCCGAAGTCTTTGTATTCCAAAAAGGAAACCGTTTTATCCGTTTGCCGCTCTACCAATTGCTGCTGGTCTCAGATATCCACACACACCTTCAAAGCATACTGAAGGAAGAAAGGGCGGAATTGATCGAAGTGAATGAACAAACTAAGAAAGAAGCGACCGAAGCAATCCAGTTCCTGGAGCAGGAAAACTTCAACCGCATGATTGACCAGGCGCTTGCCGCGGGGGATAAGGAACTGTTTGAGAAGCTGCTGTCCCAGCAAAAACAACTACTTGATGACGGAGGTCTATAATGAAGCATAAAACAGCCTATGGATAAGAAACGTCTGCCCGTAAGTATGAGAGCAGGCGTTTTTGTATGCGAAAAAACAAGCAGAAAGCCCTTTTCCGTCTGAATCGGAAAAGGGCTTTCACGTATGTTCGGAAATCATATGGTTCTCCTTTCTACATGAGCATGAAGTAATTGATGATTAACATTACTACGGCAGAACCCGTCACGCCCAGCGCAAGATCTCCCCACTCCATCTCCAGCACTTTGTCGAAATTATTCATGATGATCCGCTCCTTCTCTGATTGTTGGGAAATCCTATTTGCCAGCTATAGTGTTCTATTGAACTATTTATAACTTGTTACCAGTGTAAAAGGAACTGTAAAAAATTGCATGAGACTAAATTACCAAATATTCTAAAAATTTAATTAAATATAGAAAACTCTTTTCTGGCTGTTCGGGAAATGGGGGTTTTTCTGGATCGGAAAACGAAAAAATAGGTTGAAAAGGAGAAAAAAGCCTCGAAGAAGTATAGCCGGAATTTTTTCGTCGTTTTATTATGCATAGATTATGCAGAAGGGTGCTGGAGAAATTCAATACAAATGAGGTTTTTTTTAATTATCTACCGACTTCTTTGTATAATTGGTGAGTAAATAAGAATAAAAAATTATATTGAAATATTCTTACAATATTGATACATTAGTTTAAACAAAGTTTCAAAAAAATTCCGAAAAAGACAAACAAAGGGGAATTCTACATCATGAAATTTTACTTATCGATGGACATGGAAGGTGTCACGGCCTTACCGGATTATACATATGTGGATTCATCCGAAGCCAACTACGAACGCGGCAGGCGGCTGATGACTGAAGATGCCAATGCTGTCATCCACGGTGCATTCGATGCAGGGGCTGAGTCATTTCTCGTCAACGATTCCCATTCCAAAATGAACAATTTAATTGCGGAAGACCTTCACGAAGAAGCGGAGCTCATTACGGGCGGCGTCAAAGCGTTCTCTATGGTGGAGGGTCTGGATGATAGCTTTGCCGGTGCATTCTTTGCCGGGTACCATGCGCGCGCCGGACAAAAAGGCGTTATGTCCCACGCGATGACTTTCAGCGTCCGTTCGATGTGGATCGACGATGTCGAAATCGGAGAGCTTGGTTTGAACGCTTATGTCGCGGGCTACCACGGAGTGCCCGTGCTGCTCGTTGCAGGCGATGACTGCGCGTGCCGTGAAGCGGAAGCGCTCATCCCTGGCGTCACGACCGTCGCCGTCAAGGAAACATTGACGCGCTCAGCGGTCAAAACAATGCATCCGAAAAAAGCGCAGCGTTTGCTGCGGGAAAAGACCAAGCAAGCGATCCTGCAAAAAGAGCAAGTCCAGCCGCTCGCACCGCCTGAGCATCCGACGCTGCGTATGGAATTCACCAATTACGGTGAAGCAGAACTGGCGGCGATGATGCCCGGCACCACTATGGAAGAAAATTCGACGATCGTCCGTTACGAAGCACAAAACATACTGGAAGCTTATCGCGCCATGCTGGTCATGACAGAACTGGCGATGCAAGCGAAGTTCTGTTAGGGGGAAGCCACTGTGGCTAAATACATAATGAAACGCTTTTTCATGATGCTCGTGACGATCTTCATCATCGCGACATTAACCTTTTTCCTGATGCACGCCGTGCCGGGGTCGCCGCTTGAAAGCGACCGCAATACAAACGAAACGGTGCAAGCCAACCTCGAGCGTTTTTACAAGCTCGACCAGCCGATGCACATCCAATACTTTAGCTATATGAAATCGGTCGCGACCTTCGATTTCGGGCCATCGATCAAAGACCCGAACCGGACCGTCAATGAACTGCTGGCACGGGGATTCCCAGTATCATTCGAACTCGGGATCATCACCATCATCGTCGCGGTCATCTCCGGGATTTTGCTCGGTACGTTCGCGGCGCTCCGGCATAATAAAATGATCGATTATGCTGCGATGACTTTCGCCGTCATCGGGATCTCCATCCCGAACTTTGTACTCGCGACAGTTTTGATCCAGCAGCTGGCGGTCAACGTCAACTTGTTCCCGCCAGCGACGTGGAAAAGCCCGATGCATATGGTTTTGCCGGTGTTCGCGCTGGCGACCGGGCCGATGGCGATCATCGCCCGCCTGACGCGCTCGAGCATGCTCGAAGTGTTGACGCAGGATTACATTAAAATGGCACGCGCCAAAGGCATCAACCCGATGCGTATCGTCCTGCGCCATGCGCTTCGCAATGCGCTCATGCCGGTCGTGACGATCATGGGCACGCTGCTCGCCGGCATCCTGACCGGAACATTCGTCATCGAGAAGATTTTCGCGATTCCGGGCATGGGCAAATACTTTGTCGATTCGATCAATAACCGGGATTATCCGGTCATTATGGGGACCACAGTATTCTATAGTGCTTTCCTGATTTTCATGTTGTTTTTGGTCGACATCGTCTACGGCATTTTGGATCCACGCATCAAGCTTCATAAGAAAGAAGGTGATGTGTGATGACTCAGGTCCGTGATGAATGGTTCCGCCCGTTAGAAAAAAGTGAAGACGATAAAGAAGCGGTCGTCCGCCCGTCCTTATCCTATTGGAAAGACGCTTGGCGCCGGCTCAAGCAAAACAAATTGGCGATGTTCGGACTGGTATTTCTGGCGTTGCTCGCCGGGATGGCGATTTTCGGACCCGTATTCTCGCCGCATTCCGTAACGACGCAAGACTTGCCGAATCAAAACCAGCCGCCGAGTGCGACGCATTGGTTCGGCACCGATGAAGCAGGGCGCGATGTGTTCACCCGTACGTGGTACGGTGCACGGATTTCTCTGTTTGTCGGCTTGATGGCTGCACTCATCGATTTCGTCATCGGCATCATCTACGGGGGCATCGCCGGTTATAAAGGCGGCAAAACGGATGCGCTTATGATGCGCATCATTGAAATCCTCTACGGCTTGCCGTACTTGCTCGTCGTCATCTTGCTGCTTGTCGTGATGGGGCCGTCTCTTTGGACCATCATACTCGCCCTGACCATCACCGGTTGGGTCGGCATGGCGCGCATCGTCAGGGGACAAGTGCTGCAAGTGAAAAACTATGAATTCGTTACCGCCTCGAAATCGTTCGGCGCGAAAACGCCGCGCATCATCCGCAAGAACTTGATTCCGAACTCGATGGGCCCGATCATCGTGCAAATGACGTTGACAGTGCCAAGTGCCATTTTTGCAGAAGCCTTCTTAAGCTTCCTCGGCCTCGGCATTCAAGCACCATTTGCGAGTTGGGGCGTAATGGCCAACGACGCCTTGCCGGTCATCATTTCAGGTGACTGGTGGCGCTTATTCTTCCCGGCGCTATTTATTTCATTGACGATGTTCGCATTTAACGTACTTGGGGATGGGCTGCAAGATGCGCTCGATCCGAAGATGAGGAAGTGAAGACATGACAGGAAAGCAATTAGCTGAAGAGTTGGCACGTACACGCCTCGAAGACGGGGCGGATATCGACCCCGTCGACCATTTCGGCAAACGAGGAAAAATCGTTAAAAACAACAAGCACAAGACGGTGACCGATGAGCGGATTCTATCCGTAGAAGATCTCCATGTGACGTTCAGTACATACGGCGGCACCGTCCAAGCCGTGCGCGGCGTCAACTTCGAGCTGTATAAAGGGGAAACCTTGGCGATCGTCGGGGAGTCGGGCTGTGGAAAATCCGTCACCTCTAACGCCATTATGGGCTTGATCCAGCAGCCGCCCGGAAAAATAAGCTCAAAAGGCGTCCATTTCAAAAAACAGGATCTCACGAAGCTGTCGAAAAAAGAGATGCGTAAAATCCAAGGCGTCGACATTTCGATGATTTTCCAGGATCCAATGACCGCGCTCAACCCGACCTTGACGATCGGCGAGCAATTGACAGAAGGCGTCAAGCAGCACAAGAACTTAAGCAAAAGTGAAGCGAAGCAGCGCGCAATCGATATGCTTCATCTGGTCGGCATCCCGAACCCGGACGAACGACTGAAACAATACCCGCACCAATTTTCCGGCGGGATGCGCCAGCGCATCGTCATTGCAATCGCCTTGATCTGCGAGCCGGAACTATTGATTGCGGACGAACCGACGACAGCGCTCGACGTGACCATCCAAGCGCAGATCTTGGAATTGTTCGACGAGATCCAAGCGAAAACTGGTGTCTCGATCATTTTGATCACCCACGACCTCGGCGTCGTTGCGAAAATCGCCGACCGCATCGCTGTCATGTATGCCGGCAAAGTGATCGAAACCGGCGACAAGCGTGAAATTTTCTATACGCCGCAACATCCTTACACGCAAGGCTTGTTGAATTCCGTTCCGCGCCTTGATTTGGCTGGAGGAGAACTCAAGCCGATCGACGGGACGCCGCCGGATTTATTCGCACCACCCGCGGGCTGCCCATTTGCAGCACGCTGCCCATTTGCGATGGACGTCTGCACGAATGTCTATCCAGAGAAAACGGCATTATCCAAAACGCATAACGTGGATTGCTGGCTTCAGGATCCACGGGCTCAGAAGCTCATTGAAGAACGTGCATTTGCACGATAATTTTGGCTGGGGGCGCAATTGCGCATTCACATAAAATCAACTCTAGGGGGAAATCACATGAAGAAATGGCTCGTATTGTTTCTGATGGCGATGTTCGTGTTCGTTCTCGCAGCTTGTACAGCAAGCGACGACGCAGGGGAAGACACGACCGATGCATCAGGTGAAGAAGGCACCGCTGATTCCGGCGGCGAAAAAATATTGTATATGAACAACGCGGAAGAACCGACATCTTTCGATCCATCGATCGGCTTTAACGCTGTATCGTGGAGCGCACTCAACAACTTGATGGAAGGCTTGACGCGCCTTGATGATTCGTCTCAGCCGGTCGAAGCGACAGCTGAATCGATCGACGTCTCTGAAGATGAATTGACCTATACGTTCAACATCCGTGAAGACGCGAACTGGTCAAACGGCGAACCGGTAACAGCGAGCGATTTCGTTTTCGCTTGGCAGCACATGCTGAACCCGGAAACAGCTTCTCCAGCGGCATTCCTTGCTTACTTTATCGAAGGAGCGGAAGCGTACAATAACGGAGAAGGTTCTGCAGAAGACATCGCAATTTCTGCAGAAGACGACAAAACATTCGTCGTGACACTGACAGAACCGACAGAAGCATTCCTGAACATCATCACAAACCCAAGCTTCTTCCCGGTCCACGAAGCGACAGCAACTGAAAATCCACAATGGCACACAGAAGCGGACAGCTTTGTCGGCAACGGGCCGTTCAACTTGGCTTCTTGGAGCCATGACGAAGAATTCGTTTTCGAGAAAAACGCTGAATACTGGGACGCTGACAATGTCAATTTAGACCAAGTCCACTGGGCAATGGTCAACGACCCGAATACTGAATACCAAATGTACGAAGCAGGAGAGCTTGACGTATCAAGCGTTCCATCCGAGATGTCCGAGCAACTGCAGGATTCTCCGGAACTGATGGTCATGGACCAAGCAGGTACGTATTTCTACCGTTATAACGTAGAAGATGAGCCATTCACGAACAAAAAAGTCCGTCAAGCATTTGCTTACGCGGTCAACCAGGATGACATCGTCGAATACGTAACGAAAAACGGCGAAAAGCCAGCATACGGCTTCGTATCTTACGGATTTGAAGGCCCGAACGGCCAGGAATTCCGCGACGAATCC
Source organism: Planococcus sp. ISL-109 (assembly GCF_018613655.1). GTDB lineage: Bacteria > Bacillota > Bacilli > Bacillales_A > Planococcaceae > Planococcus. The sequence goes on along the minus strand of NZ_JAGGPW010000020.1, from coordinate 6,083 downwards.
GGTGAATTGGTGAAATTCGACGCAGAACAAGCGAAACAATTGCTCGAAGAAGGCATGCAAGAAGAAGGCTGGGACGAATTGCCGCCAGTTACGATTACGTACTCAACGAGCGATACTCACCAAAACATCGCAGAAACATTGCAAGACCAGTTTAAAACCGCTTTGGATGTAGACGTGGAACTTCAGAACGTCGAAGCGAGCGTATTCCTATCTGAACAAAAAGAATTCAAATACCAATTGTCACGCAGCTCATTCATTCATGACTACGCTGACCCGGTCAATGCACTTGAAAGCTTCATCACAGATTCTTCCATGAACCGTACACAATGGTCCAACGAAGAATTCGATCAATTGATTGCTGAAGCAAAAGCAGAAACAGATTCTGCAGCACGTTGGGAAACACTCATCGAAGCTGAAAAAATCCTAATGGACGAAATGCCGATCTTCCCGATCCATTTCTATAACCAAGTCCAGCTGCAAAAAGAAGGCGTCGAAGGAATCCTCCGCCACCCGGTCGGCTACATCGACCTAAAAGCAGCGGATAAAAACTAAAAGCGATCACGCCCGTTCAGCTCCGACAGGCATAAGGCAGACCAGCAATGCGGCGGACTTTGCCGCAATGCTGGGTTGACTTATGACCCGAGGAGTTGGGCGTGAGAGCTGGATAAAACTAAAAGCGATCACGCCCGTTCAGCTCCGACAGGCATAAGGCAGACCAGCAATGCGGCGGACTTTGCCGCAATGCTGGGTTGACTTATGACCCGAGGAGTTGGGCGTGAGAGCTGGATAAAACTAAAAGCTGAGGCGGCCGTTCTGGCTCGACAGGCATAAGCCGAGTTCCCGAAGCGGCGCTCTATGCCGCACAGGGAAATTGGCTTATGACCCGAGAGACAGGCCGCAGAAGCTGGATAAAACTAAAAGCGACTGCCCCCGTTCAGCGGAAAAGTTCGCATGAAAAAGACAGAAGCGCGGCCATGCGCCGCGCTTTTCTGTTTTTCATTGAGGAAAACTGGTAGTTTTAATGAATGAAGAACAGAAAACTAGAGGAGTGAGCAATATGCGCACAATACCGAAGCGTTTGCAAAAAGGGGATACGGTCGGCGTCATTTCACCGTCAAGCCCACCGAACTTGGAAAACTTGAAAAAGGCTTTGCCGTTTTTGGAAGAACTGGGACTAAAAGTAAAGATGGGCAAATCGGTCGAATCGAAAAACGGCTATTTGGCCGGTACGGATGAAGAGCGCTTGGCAGATCTTCACGCGATGTTTGAAGACAAGGAAGTGAAAGGCATCATTTGTGCAGGCGGAGGCTACGGGGCAGCTCGTTTCGCGGACCGCATCGACTACGGCTTAATTAAAGACAACCCGAAAGTGTTCTGGGGCTATTCGGACGTCACATTTTTGCATAATGCAATCGGCATGTATGCGGAATTAGTGACATTCCACGGGCCGATGCTCGCGTCTGATGTCGGCAAGCCGGAATTCCATGAACGTAGCGGCCGCATGTTCGGGCAGCTGTTCGAGCCGTTCGAACTGCATTATGACGAAACCATCTCCCCGCTTGAAACATTATCAGGCGGCGCAGCAGACGGTGAACTGGTCGGCGGCAACCTGTCGCTTCTCCGCGGCAGCCTCGGCACGAAATTCGAACTCGATACAGCAGGGAAAATCTTATTGATCGAAGATACAGGGGAAGAGCCGTACCAAGTGGATGAAATGCTCAACCAATTAAAACAAGCCCGCAAGTTCGAGCAAGTCGCGGGAATTGTCATCGGCGACTTCAAAAACGCCGAACCGAAAAAGCCGGAACAATCGTGGACACTCACACAAGTGCTCGACGATTACTTTAAGGATATGGATGTGCCTGTTGTCAAGGGCTTTAAAATCGGCCATTGCGAACCGAATTTCTCACTGCCCCTCGGTGTGAAGGCACGGCTCGACGCAGACGAAAAAACATTGACCATTCTGCCGGGGGTCAAGTAATATGACCGTTCTGTCTTCCTGTGAGACATACCGAATTTCCGTCCCATTGAAAAAGCCGTTCAAAACGGCGTTGCGGACGGTAGTGGCGGCGGAAGCGATCATCGTTCACCTGTCGACAACTGACGGCCGTTCCGGTTTCGGTGAAGCGCCGCCGACACATGTCATCACTGGTGATACCTTGGACGGGATTGAGCGGGCGGTCCAGTTGACCGCAACTCAGCTGATTGGCCTCGACATACGGCACAGGGAACAGCTATTTGAGAAGCTTCATAAAACGCTCATCGGCAATACGAGTGCCAAAGGGGCAGTCGATATGGCGCTTTATGACCTCATCGCGCAGCACGCCAATCTACCGCTGACCCAATTTCTCGGTGGTTACCGTGAATCGGTCGAAACCGATTACACGGTTTCGGTCAATGCCCCAGAAGAAATGGCAGATGATGCAGCTGTCTATGAAAAAGACGGGTTTTCTGTTTTGAAAGTGAAAGTCGGCATCGATACGCCGGAAAACGATCTCGAAAGAATCAAAGCGATCCGCAAGCGTGTGGGAGATAAGGTCACGCTTCGCTTGGACGCCAATCAAGGCTGGGACCGCAAATCAGCGGTGCGAATCATCAATAAAATGGAACAGGCAGGGCTCGATATCGAACTGATCGAGCAGCCGGTTCCAGCATCAGACATCGAAGGCTTGAAATTCGTCACAGACCACACAATGACGCCGATCATGGCTGATGAAAGTGTCTTTTCACTGGTCGATGCCAGGCGTGTCCTGGAGCTGCGCGCAGCCGATTTGATCAATATCAAATTGATGAAAGCAGGTGGCATCCATCAGGCATTGAAAATCAATGCGCTCGCTGAAAGTTACGGCGTGCGCTGCATGACCGGAAGCATGATCGAAACGAAGCTCGGCTTATCTGCCGCAGCCCATTTCGCGGCGAGCCAACCGAACATTACACGCTTCGATTTTGATGCACCGCTTATGTTGAAAGAGGATTTACTGCCAGGCGGCATTCTCTATAGCGGCCGGACAATCAGCTTTTCACAACAGCCGGGCCTTGGCATCGACGCCGAGCGCTTTCTAGAAATCTTACGCGAACGGAGAGGATAAAATGGCACAGCCAGAATCGACGAAGTGGGTCTGCAGCGTTCCGGTGACGAGCTTATGGACTTCTCCTGAAAAAGTACGCACAGTGGATGCACAGGGCGTTACCGACACGCCCGATGTGAACAAATGGCGCGAAGCGATGGACAAACAGCAAAACAAAGACTTAACCGAAAGCCATCGCCTGCAAACGCAGCTGCTATACGGCGAGCCGGTATTGATTGAAGAAATCGATGGAGACTGGGCGAGCATCATCTCGCTGTGGCAGCCGTCGAATAAAGACGAGCGCGGCTATCCGGGCTGGGTGCCGCTCAGCCATCTAAAAGAAATCGGCGCACTCGACGAGCAAAGCTATGCGCGGGTAGCTGTCGACAAAACCCAATTATGGAAACAAAACAACGAGCCGGTCTCCATATTGCCATTCAACACCTTGCTGCCGGTAAAAGACGCAACGGAATCCCTGATCTGCGTCCATACACCGGACGGCGACGCCTACATAAAATCAAGCCACGTCCAGCTTGTTCCCTCGCCTGATCAGATTCCACTCGGGAGCGGGCAAGCCATTTGTGAGTCGGCAGAGCGTTTTTTAGGGCTGCAATATTTCTGGGGCGGCATGTCGAGTTTCGGCTACGATTGTTCCGGATTCGCCCATCATATGCTAAAGGCGAACGGTTTATACATATCCCGCGATGCAGGCGACCAGTCAGTAGAGGGGACAGCAGTCGACCGCCACGACGCAGCGTCATGGCGAGCGGGTGACCTGTTGTTCTTCGCGTACGAAGAAGGGCTCGGAAAACTTCATCACGTCAGCATCTATTACGGCAACGGCCTGATGATCCATTCGCCGACTTCCGGAAAAGCCATTGAAATCATCCGTCTTGAAGGGACGGTCTATGAAAAAGAATTATGCGCCGTCCGTAGATTTGCACAGGAGGAAACAACATGACGAACGAAACTTTATTATCGGTACAAGAACTCAAACGCTATTTCGACCTTGGCAAAGACACGACTTTAAAAGCGGTCGACGGCATTTCCTTCGACATCAAGCGCGGGGAAACGTTCGGGCTGGTCGGCGAATCGGGCTGCGGCAAATCGACAGCCGGCCGGACGATCATGGGGCTATACGGAAGCACAGATGGCAAAGTCGAATACGACGGCGTCGACATCCACAAAATGTCGGGTAAAGACCGCTTCGACTATCTCCGCAATATGCAAATGATCTTCCAGGATCCGTACGCATCGCTCAACCCGCGCTCAACAGTATTTGAAATCATTGCCGAGCCGATGCAAGTCCACGGACTCTACAAAAACAAAAAAGAACTGCAGGCGCGCGTCCATCAATTGCTTGAAGACGTTGGGCTGAACCGTGACCACGCAAACCGCTACCCCCATGAATTCTCCGGTGGACAACGCCAACGCATCGGCATCGCCCGCGCCTTGTCGCTCGACCCGGACTTCATCATCGCAGACGAGCCGATCTCAGCGCTCGACGTGTCGGTCCAGGCGCAAGTCGTCATGCTTTTGCAGAAGCTGCAAAAAGATAAAGGGCTGACCTATTTGTTTATCGCCCATGACTTGAGCATGGTCAAATACATCTCCGACCGCATCGGCGTCATGTACCTCGGCCATATGGTGGAACTTACGACCGCGGAGCAGCTTTACGAAAAACCGCTTCACCCGTATACAGAAGCGCTGCTTTCCGCCATCCCCATTCCGGATCCCGACATCGAAGAAGCGCGTGAACGTATCATTTTGGAAGGCGAACTACCAAGCCCGATCAACCCTCCAAGCGGTTGTGTATTCCGCACGCGCTGTCCGCATGCGATGTCTGTCTGTGCCGAGAAAAAGCCGGTATGGCAGGAAAAAGAAGCCGGTCATTACGTCGCTTGCCATTTATATGAGTAAAGGATTACAGGTGAAATTACCACAAATTTATGCTATAATAAAAAAATAAGGTTTTCATTATAGAGAGGCGTGGATAACTATGGCATTTCAACCCCATGAAAAAGAAGTATCTGAATTTGTAGCGGCCCGCAGAATCGGCGAATGGATTTCATTCACCCGCAACGGCGTCGACGTCAACGGAACCATCTTCAAAATTATGGACAACTCGGTGATCGTCGAGATTTCACCAGAAGACGCCAAGGAAATCGGCGCTCCTTCCAATATGACCGTAATTTCACATAAGAAATACAAGATCGTTGCAGATCAATAAAAAGAAACAAGTAAAACCTTCGCCGCTGCGGAGGTTTTTTTTATGTCGTTAAATAGCCTGAATTGAAATCTGTGGAGTCGGTATGTGACACAGTTATACCGCTAGTTTTAGCACATCTGGCTAGCCGCCGCCTCGCTTTGGGTTGGCCTCTTGCAGTGAGCCAAGAAAACCACTTGTCTCACTGCGTCGGCTCACCCGTATGCGCACGGCGGCTGTTAGATTTCTTTGGTTCGTGTGGCTATATTTTTTGTGT
>NZ_JAGGPW010000020.1:0-410 GCF_018613655.1 Planococcus sp. ISL-109 | reverse complement strand
TTCCTTGGTGGGGTTGAGCGGGTTATGGCTGAATTGGGGTGTGGAAATGTGCTGCTGTTTGGTTTAGCGCGGTCACGAATGGTTTCGCCGCCTCGCTTTGGGTTGGCCTCTTGCAGTGAGCCAGGAAGACCACCTGTCCCACTGCATCGGCTCACCCGTATGCGCTAGGCGGCTGTTATATTTCATTAAGGTGAATGAATGAAATTTTGCGTACTTCTATAGCTTTCGTCCACTGGTGGGGAAATCACTTCCTTAGTGAGGCGTAGTGAACAGAAAACTGACATAGCTCGTTCAGTGGATGCTGAAAATAATTTTCGCATCTTCAATTGTCGTAAATAATTGTGCGACCTGAATTTTGTAACAGAGAGATATCTTCCACTGCTTACTATATGAGTTAATTTCATAATTCC
>NZ_JAGGPW010000019.1 GCF_018613655.1 Planococcus sp. ISL-109 | reverse complement strand
CATAAAAGATGAGGAATCTCGGAAGAACCTCTTTAAAACGGAATAAAAACTATTGACTAATCGTAAGAAAAGAGCCAAGCAACCGTTTGTGGATGCTTGGCTCTTTTTTGTTTGGGTTTGTGTCGTCTGCTTTATGCATATTCCGATCGTAGATATGGCTCCATTTCTTTGATGTTCATTGCGATGACATCACATACTTCCTGATATAGCGCCCACTTTTCATTCATGTCCGTGCTGCGGATTTCTGGATTCGGGATATCCCAGCGCACAAGTTTTTGAAGCGGTAAATCGGAAGGAATGTCATGTTGTTCAAATTCCCCGTCATGCAAGGCAATGATCAAATCCGCTTCTTTGACCTCTTCCGGATCGTAGTGCCGTTGCTCGACCGGAGGAATCTCGAGAATGATTTCTTTCAGAACCTCGAAGGGAATGTCATTGAAAGATGGTTGTTTCCATGCCGCACTTCTGATTTCCCAGTCCGGCAACATTAAGCGGCTAGCCCAAATTTCAGCCATTAGCCCGCGATGTTGATGTGAAGATAAAAAATATACAGTATGTCTCGGCATGGCTGACCCCTTCTTCCTTTCTGAATTTTCCAGCTTAGTTAATTAGTATTCTTTACCCAGGTAGCATGAAAGACAAACAGATAAATATACGATATTCATCAAATTATGTCAAAAATATGTCATAAAAATAAACATCCCCCTTAGGATGTGAATCTCGCATCCTGAGGGGGATTATTTCACTACAAGAACTGTGCAATCCGAGTCTTTGATAAGCTTGCTGCTGACAGAGCCGACAAAGAACTTTTGAAGTCCGGATTTCCCGCTGTTACCGACAATCAATAAGTCGATTTTTTGCTCTTCAATAAAACCGGTGATCGTTCTAATGACCGATCCTTCAAGCGCCAATACCGATGCTTGTGCATTTTTGGCGTCAAGCTGCTGTTGGATCGAATTGTGCATATGCTTCGAGTATTCCGTCGCGCGCCCAGTGTCGATATCATTAGGGGGACGATATCCATCATCGCCGATTCCTGGAGGCATAAACTGGGCGTAATTGCTGTCGACATTCGCTGAGATGACCGGCGCCGATGCATGACCGATATCCATATAGCCAGTGCGTTCCTGCCCTTCGTCATTTACATAGATGACTGTCAGCTTCGAATCCGGCAGAAGTGCCGCTAAGTCAATGCCTTTCTCGAGTGCTTCCCGGCTGCCTTCCGATCCATCATAAGCGATTGCGATATTTTTATACATTTCCTGTCACCGCCTTTTATTTACTATTACTCTTTTGTTCCCCTAAATCTCGGACTGGCAAACCTTTTCGCCAGCCGGAGAGGCAGCTAGCTGGGCAAGGATCGGACTTTCGGCTGAATTTGGTTTTCACTTCGAAATAGCTTGACAATTCAAAAAAACGAGTGCTACTCTTGAATTATCAAATAAATGGAAAAGGAGGTTTGGACAATGAAAAAAATTCAAAAAGCTTTTACAATGAATTGCATAGTATTGCCAGACCCTCCTGCTTTTTTTCATTGATATTTATCCCGCTTTAACGGTCAGTAAGATTCCCATTCTTTCAACTGGGAGACCCACTGGCCGTAAAAGTCCGATTGAATCAACTAATAATCAGCGGGGATAAAGAATCACCGCTGATTGAATTTTCTCTTTATTTCGTGACTGGAAACTTCCGGGCCGGGTCTGTGCATCCAGCCCTATTTTCATGAGCGCATGCCTGAAAAAGGGTATGCGCTTTTTTGTGGTTTAAACAGTTTGGGCTGCTTAAATAAATTAAAAATGATAAGGGAGAGAAGTATTATGGAAAAACGCTGTATGAAAAAAGCACTCATCAAGGAATCGCTTGAAGGCGATTAGCTAAACGACAATGGAAAGAAGGCGTAATTATGTTTGATGTATTATGGAAATTAAGATGGTTCTTTAAAGAAAACTGGCTGCGTTATACGATGGCGGTGGTCTTGTTATTTGTAGCGAATATTCTCGAAATCGTGCCGCCGTGGCTTATCGGGGTGGCCATTGATGCCATCGCCCAACAGGAATTGACGAGTGAGCTGTTGTGGCAGTATGTCATGATTTTAATGGCCGCGATGGTTCTGGCCTATTTCATCAACTTTATTTGGCAATATCAATTATTCGGAGGCGCTTATGTGATCGAGCGGCAATTGCGATCGAGCCTCATGGGGCATTTTCTTAAAATGACGCCGACTTTCTATGAAAAAAACCGGACCGGGGATTTGATGGCCCGGTCGACAAATGACTTAAAAGCGATTTCCGAGACGGCGGGCTTTGGCATTTTGACGCTTGTCGACTCAACTTTGTATATGGCGACCATTGTAGTTGCCATGGGTGTTTTAGTTTCGTGGGAACTAACGTTTTTAGCTATATTGCCATTGCCAATTTTGGCGATTGTCGTCCAATTGCTCGGTAAAAAAATTCATGAGCGCTACACTTTGGCACAAGATGCGTTCGGAAACATGAACGATAGCGTCCTAGAGTCGGTCGGCGGCGTCCGCGTCGTGCGGGCTTACGTACAGGAACGCTCATCTGAACGCGAATTCGAAGAAATGACGCAGGATGTTTATGAAAAGAACATGGCAGTCGAGCGAATCGATGCTTTGTTCGCTCCGGTGACGAAAGTGTTGACTGGGGTCAGTTATGTCATCGGGCTTGGCTACGGGGCATTTCTCGTTTCCGAAGGGACGATGACTTTAGGGGATTTAGTCGCGTTCAACGTCTATCTCGGCATGATCGTCTGGCCGATGTTTGCAATCGGCGAATTGATTAATATTCTTCAGCGCGGCAATGCTTCGATTGACCGCGTCAATGAAACTCTGGATTACGAAGAAGATGTCGCCGATCCGAAGCGATCACGGGAAACCGGGCTTCCGGAACGGATCGGTTTCAGGGATTTCGGCTTTACGTATCCGCAGTCGACATCGATCAATTTGCAAGGCATCAATTTATCGATGAACAGTGGTCAAACACTTGGTATCGTCGGGAAAACCGGGAGCGGCAAGACGACTTTCGTCAAGCAACTGTTAAAGGAATATCCGGTGGGCGTAGGGTCGATGACGGTGAATGGCATCGAAATCGGCGAGCTGAGCAAAGCCCAATTGCGCGACTGGGTCGGCTATGTACCGCAGGACCATGTTTTGTTTTCACGGACGATTCTGGAAAACATTCTGTTCGGCAAGCCGGATGCAACGGAAGAGGAAGTCTTCCAGGCCATCAAGCTATCGTATTTCGAAAAAGATTTGGCGATGCTGCCGAACGACTTGGAAACTTTGGTCGGAGAAAAAGGTGTGGCACTTTCCGGCGGACAGAAGCAGCGCATTTCGATCGCCCGGGCCATCATCAAAAATCCGGAAATTCTGATTTTGGATGATTCCTTATCGGCGGTCGATGCTAAGACGGAAGCGAAAATTATCGAGAATATCCAACGGGAACGGTCAGGCAAGACGACAATCATTACGACGCACCGCTTGTCTGCAGTAAAACACGCCGACTGGATTATCGTGCTGGATGATGGCCGCATCATTGAAGAAGGAACGCACGATGACTTGGTGGAAAAACAAGGCTGGTATCATGAACAATTCCTCCGCCAGCAAATCGGGGAGGTGCAATAATGGGAACAGGCAAACGTTTAACACAATATGCATTGCAGTTTAAAAGTGTCATCATTTGGGGCTTAGTGTTTCTTTCGGTCGCGGTTGCGGCCGATCTTGCAGCACCACTCATTGCGATGGAAATCATTGATGAGCATATCGCAACGGCTACAGGCGGAATCGAATTCGGCCCGATTGCACAGCTTTTGGCGTTGTTCTTCGGCTTGTCAATCGTCACGGCAGTGTTCCGTTATTTGCAGTATATTTTGCTGCAGAAAGGAGCCAACCGCATCATCCGCAAAATGAGAACGGATGTGTTTGAGCAAGTCCAGCGCTTGCCGATCAGCTATTTCGATAATTTGCCGGCAGGAAAAGTGGTCGCGCGCATCACCAATGATACAGAGGCGATCCGAGAATTGTTCGTTACGGTTCTTTCGCAATTCGCGACGAGCTTTATGTATATGACAGGAATATATGTGGCGCTGTTTTATCTCGATTGGCGCATGGCGGCGATTGCGTTTGTTCTGGTGCCGATACTTTACGGCTGGATGCTCATTTACCGAAAATATGCTTCCAACTTTAATCACATCGTTCGGGAAAAAGTCAGTGAAATGAATGCCATGATCAACGAATCAATCCAAGGCATGAGCATCATCCAGGCTTTTCGCCGCGAAAAACAAATGAAAGAAGAGTTCGAAGAGATCAACCAGAAGCATTTTAAATTCCAGCAGAAACTATTGGTGCTTGAAGCAGCCGCATCGCACAATATGGTCGGCGTTTTGCGCTCGATGATCTTCGTGCTGTTCATTTGGTATTTCGGCGGTGGATCGATGAGCGGCAACACGATCGTGACGGTCGGTGTGCTTTACGCGTTTGTTGATTACATCATCCGCCTGTTCAACCCGATCAGCGGCATCGTCAACCAGTTCAGCCGTTTAGAGCAGGCACTGGTGGCGTCGGAGCGTGTGTTCCACCTGCTAGACCGCCCCGGTGAGCCGGTCAGTGATGAACGGGTTGAGCGTTACCGTGGAAATGTGCGCTTTGAGAAAGTGTGGTTTGCGTATAAAGATGAAGAATATGTGTTGAAGGACTTGTCGTTCGAAGCGAAACAAGGGGAGACCGTTGCGCTTGTCGGCCATACGGGTTCCGGCAAAAGTTCGATCATGAACTTGCTGTTCCGCTTTTACGATGCATCTAAGGGTCAGATTTTGATTGATGGGGTCAATGTCAACGATCTGCCAAGGCAGGCGGTGCGTGAACATATGGGCATCGTCCTGCAGGATCCGTATTTGTTCACAGGAACGATCGAATCCAATATTTCTCTCGGAGATGAACGCGTCAGCCGTGAAAAAGCCGAAGCGGCGCTCGCTGCTGTCGGAGGCGAGCGGGTCACGAAACATTTGCCGAAAGGCATCGACGAACCGGTCGTGGAAAAAGGCAGCACGCTGTCTTCCGGGCAGCGTCAGCTCGTGTCGTTCGCCAGGGCTCTGGCGTTCGATCCGGCGATTCTCATCTTGGATGAAGCGACGTCCAATATTGATACGGAAACGGAAGAAATCATCCAGCACGCGATGGACGTGCTGAAAAAAGGCCGGACGACGTTTATCATCGCGCACCGTTTGTCGACCATCAAAAATGCAGACCGCATTCTGGTGCTTGACCGCGGTGAAATTGCGGAATCCGGGACACACGATGAATTGATGGAACACGACGGTATTTACCGCCAAATGTATCGCATTCAATCAGGGATGACCTCTACCCAGAACGTTGGGTAAAGGGCTTCCCTTTTTTGGGGGCGTTCATATATAAATAGATCGCTATGGTTGTGAAATAAGCGCTTCTGTCTTTATAATGTAGCTATGGCTCGCGGAGAGAACGACGAAAAAAAGCGCCGGAACCTAACCGGCGCTTTAATCGTATACATGATAGAGCATAAGCTCGTGAATCATTTTTTTAATGGCTTCCTCGTCCTGAGGCGGAGCGGATTGCCAAACAATCGAACCGTCCGGATGATATTCTCCCCGAATCCGTTCATTGCGGTAAAAAAATGAGATGTTCCAGCCGGGCAGCCGGCTGTCTTCGAACATCGGCTTGAATTTAAAATGCTGCAGCATCGGAATCCCCCTTTGATCGTCTCTTTCCATTATAGGGGAAGAGACGCAATAGACAAAGAAGAAATGAGTGACCCCAGTTGAGTATACTATTGACGTTAATGCTGATGGCGTTTATCGGTGCTTTGATCGGCGGCATGACCAACCATTTGGCGATCAAAATGTTGTTCTGGCCATACGAGGCAAAATACATCGGAAAATTCCGCATGCCGTTCACACCCGGATTGATCCCGAAGCGTCGCGATGAGTTATCGCGCCAGCTTGGGCGCACCGTTGTGGAGCATTTGCTGACGCCGGAAACTTTCAAAAAACGATTTTTCAATGAAACGATGCACCAGAAAACAGCGAACTGGCTGAACCGCCAATTGGACGAGCATTTGTTTTCATCGCCCCGAACGTTCAACGATTGGTTGGAACTGGCGAAGCAACGAGATGTCGATGAAAAGCTTGAAGCGAAACTCGACGGCCTAGTCGACCGCAACCGCCACGCTGTCGAATCGTATATTGCCGGAAAAACTGTGCGGGAACTGCTTCCGGACACATGGCGGGCGGGGACGGAAGAAAAGATTTTAGACGGTGTCAATTACGCCATCGGGCGGGGATCGGATTATTTCGCCTCACCGGCAGGGCGTCAAACCGTCAAAAGTTTATTAGATGAATTTTTAGTATCCCGCGGCCGTTTTGGAACAGTGTTGCACAATTTGTTCGGCGATTCCCGTTCAATCGTCGACAAAACCCAATCGGAGATCATCAAATTCCTCAATTCACCAAAAACCTTTGAATTGCTCGGGACTTTGGCTTTCCGGGAATGGGAAAAGCTCCAGGACAAGCGGGCTGAAGACATTCTGAAAGAATTCGATGCGGAACCGGCAGTTGCAGCCATCAAACAATATGTCCGCGATCAGGCGGGGATTTCCGGGAGGCTGGACGCAACACTTGCAGAGACATGGCCTGGAGGGTTAGAATGGACAAGTGTCAATATTACGCCTCTCATTACGGACTTTGCGTTTGAAATGGGAGAGCAGAAGTTAGAAGAGACCATATTGAAAATCGACATGGAAAATATGGTCAGGCAGCAAGTCGATTCTCTGCCGCTCAGCCGTTTGGAAGAATTGGTGCTTGGGATTTCACGGAGAGAATTCAAAATGATCACGGTACTGGGCGCTTTTCTGGGGGGCTTTATCGGCATACTCCAGGGTTTGCTCGTCACAGTGCTGAATTTAGGGTAGAGGAGAGATTTACATGACAGTAAACATTTATGACGATATTAACAAATTGGAAACAACATTCCGTTCGACAGAGGAGTTCCAAAAACTCGAGCAGGCAGTTGCAGAAGTAACAGCTGACAGCGAAGCAAATGAATTGTTCAAGAGCTTCCGCGATCTCCAAATCACTTTGCAGCAAAAGCAGCAGCAAGGCGAAGAAATCTCGGAAGAAGAAATGATGGGCGCTCAAGCGACTGCACAAGCGGCTCAGGAAAACCACAAAATCTTGACGATGCTTGAGGCTGAAATGGGCCTTAGCCAAATGATTGAAGAAGTGAACCGCGTATTGATCAAGCCGGTTCAATCACTTTACGAAAGCATGTAATTCGCAACAAAAAAAAGGATTTCAGGATAAGACACCGAATACGTAAAGATGAATGATAATTCATTTTTACGAAGGGGTGTCTTTTTCTTATGTACGAAACGATTATGCTGAAAAAAGATGGTCGGTTGGCTTACCTTGTACTGAACCGTCCAGATTCAATGAATGCGATGAACGCCAAGATGATGAAAGAATTGGCGGATTGCTTCGAAAGCTTGAAAAACGATTATACGATTGACGTTTTGATTATCCACGGAGCGGGACGGGCTTTTTCTGCCGGCGGCGACATTAAAGAAATGGTCAACCCGGACAACCCGATGGATATCGATGCCGTCATGCTAGACGTCAGCCGTTTGGCGAAAGCGCTCTATACATTGCCGCAAGTGAGCATTGCTGCTATACACGGGGCATCGGCAGGGCTCGCCTTCAGTATGGCGCTCGCTTGCGACCGCATCGTGGCGGAAGAAAGCAGTAAATTGGCGATGAATTTCATCGGAATCGGCCTCATTCCGGATGGCGGCGGCCATTTCTTCATGAAAGAGCGCGTCGGCGTGCCGAAAGCGAAGCAATTGATTTGGGCAGGGCAAGTGCTAAAAGCGCATGATGCCTTGTCGAAAGGGTTAATTGACGATGTCACGGCTGAAGGCAGAGGGCTCGAGTATGCCGAGAAGTATGCGCATGAAGTGCTCGCGTCACCGGTCGCGGCGATGCTGAAGTCGAAAGAAATTCTGCACGGCTTAAAGCTCGGTGAATTGGATGAAGTGCTCGCTGGAGAAGCGACTGGGCAATCGGCGATGCGCAAAACAGCAGATCACCTGGAAGGCATTCAGGCATTTATCGGAAAGCGCAAGCCGGAATTCACAGGGAAATAACAGGAATGGCGATTTTTTCGCCATTCTTTTTTTGTGGGCAATCGGCAAGGTGGACATTGGGAATAGCAGACAACTAAAAAAGCATGGCAGCTGCCATGCTTTTAGGAATGGAACAATAATAATTTTCCGGCTGGAGATGCGAGCCGATGGGTTTTTTCAGTGAGTGCTTTTTCTTCGAGCAAAGCAAGCCCTTTTTCTTTCGCCTCATCATCTGTTTCGGCGGTGAAGGTTTCTTCTACGATCAATTTGCCGGTTTTTTCAAAAGCGGTCAGTTTATAAGTTCTCATATTCGGCACCCCTTTCTGAACGGTAATTCATTTTAAGTATAAAGGGTTTACGCGGAAATGTCCTGTAATTTTGAAACATTTCTGGTGCGCTTGCGTATAGAAAGAATGAAAGGGGATTTACGCAATGACCTTATCTATTAGAAATGCAACAAAAAAATTCGGTGATTTCACAGCTGTGGACAATGTCTTGCTCGATGTAGAAGAAGGACAGATGCATGGCTTTCTCGGGGCGAACGGAGCGGGAAAGACGACGACGTTCCGGATGGCGCTCGGGCTTTTGGAGCCGACACAAGGAGAAGTGCTGTGGAACGGGCGCCGCATCAGTTATGCAGACAGCCCGGATATCGGCTATTTGCCGGAAGAGCGCGGCTTGTATCCAAAGATGAAAGTGCAGGATCAGCTCGTTTATTTGGCACGTTTGCGGCGGATGGGCAAAAAGCAGGCGGAACAAGGTGCACAGGAATGGTTGGAACGTTTTGAAGTGCCACATTACGCCAATAAGAAAGTCGAAGAATTATCAAAAGGCAATCAGCAGAAAATCCAACTGATTGCGTCTCTCTTACATAACCCGAAACTGCTCATTCTTGATGAGCCTTTTTCAGGGCTGGATCCTGTCAATGTCGAAATGCTGAAAAAAGCGATCCTGGATTTTCAACAGCAAGGTGCGACGATTGTCTTTTCCAGCCACCGCATGGATCATGTCGAGGAACTGTGCGATAATATGAGCATTTTGGACAACGGCAAGCTTATCGTCCACGGTTCGATCCGGGAAGTGAAGCGCTCGTTCGGCAAGCAAAATGTCCGGCTGCACAGTGATGAAGATATCTCGTCACTCGGCGGGTTGCCGGGCATCGAGAAGTTTACGCCGCAGCGCTCCGGGGGAGTGTTCCGCATTGCGGATGAATCCGTTGGGCAGCGGTTGCTTGCAGAAGCATTAAGATTGGGGCCAGTCCGCCAGTTTGCGCTCGAAGAACCGACCTTGGAAGAAATCTTCATCGAAAAGGTGGGACGCACCCATGCATAGTTTTTGGATTATTTTCAAACAAGCCTTTAAAACAAAAGCGATGACAAAATCTTTTCTGATTACCACTTTGGTTGTTGTCGCATCTTTTTTCCTGCTGGCGAATTTACCGAAAATCATCGATTCGTTCGGTGGGGATGACAGTGCGGAACAAACCCTTCCTGTTGTGGACGCAACTGGAAATCACACGGAAGCGCTGCAGTTGCAGCTCACACAACTAGACAGTTCGCTGCAACTCGAAGCGACAGAACTCACCGAGCAGGAATTGAAGGCGAGCATCGAGGGAGGCAGTATTGATGCGTATCTCGTGCTAGATGCCGAAGACAGGCTGGCTGCGCGATATGTGGCAGAATCGGCTAATGAACTGGGCCAGGCGATGGAAATCGAAAACGCTCTTCAAAACTTGCAGACGGCGATGGTCGCCGAGCAGCTGGACCTGCAAGAAGCGGAGCTTGCCCAATTGTTTGCGCCGGTTGAGATGCAGCGTGAGGCGCTTGTGGAATCTTCCAAATCACAGGAAGAGCTGAGCCAAGCACGTGGACTTGTCTATATTTTGATCATGGTCATTTATATCGCGGTTATTTATTACCCGAATATGATTGCAATGGAAGTAGCAAACGAAAAATCATCGCGTGTCATGGAGATTTTGATTTCAAGTGTCTCGCCGGTCAAGCATATGTTTGCGAAAATCGCCGGCATCGGAACGCTCGGCATATTGCAGATGATGGTTTTTGCGCTTGCAGGATATTTGGCGATCCAAAGCGCAGGCTCGGAATTGACCGAAGGCGTATTTAGCGTCATGGGCTTTTCCGAAGTGAAGTTCAGTACGTTTTTCTATGCCATCCTGTTCTTTTTGCTTGGCTATTTCCTCTACGCGGTGCTTGCAGCTTTGCTCGGTTCGCTCGTCAGCCGGACCGAAGACGTACAGCAATTGATGCTGCCGATGATGATTTTGATCATCATCGCGTCGTTCATCGCGTTCTCGGGAATCTCCATGCCGGAAGCCACCTATGTTACGGTCGCTTCCTACATCCCATTTTTTGCGCCGCTAGTCATGTTTCTGCGTGTCGGACTGCTCGATATTCCGCTGTGGGAACCGTTGTTGTCCATCGGGATCATGCTGTTGACGATCGGTATACTCGGCTGGTTCGGCGCGCGCGTTTACCGCGGCGGTGTGTTGATGTACGGATCCTCACAATCATTGAAAGATATCCGTAAGGCGATTCGCCTCGGCAATGAAAAATAGCAGCAACACTGTTTGTGGGAAGTTTCCGCAAGCAGTTTTTTTTCGTTTGCAAAAATGGTACGATAAGAACAAATATTCGCTTATAAAAGGGGATTATTATGGCACCGATCCGATTTATCCATAGCGCCGATCTGCACCTTGGCAGCCTGTTCACCGGGATGAGAGGGCTTGGCACCGAACAATGGAAAACTTTGCAGGATAGTACGCTTAGCGCTTTCGGGAGCTTGATTTCACATGCGCTCGAGACGCGGCCCGATTTTGTGCTGATCGTCGGGGACATCTACGACGCGGAAGACCGTAATCTCCGTGCCCAGCACAGATTCCAGCAAGGCATGGAGCAGTTGGCGAGAGCTGACATCCCGGTATTTCTGAGCCACGGCAACCACGACCATCTGAGCGGCGGCGGTGCCGCTTTTGAACTGCCGGACAATGTTTATGTATTTAAAGAGCACGTGGAAAATATCGAACTGACAGTGAAAGGCGCAAGCGTCAAAATCGCCGGCTTCAGTTATGGCCGCCGGCATGTGACCGAATCGATGATTGAGTCTTATCCAGATGCTGAACCCGGTGTGATCCAAATCGGCATGCTCCACGGCTCAGAGGAAAGCGACACCGAGCATGCCGTCTATGCACCGTTTCGAAAAGAGCAATTGCTTTCGAAAAACTACGATTACTGGGCGCTGGGCCATATCCACAAACGCCAGCAGTTATCCGAAGACCCCCCCATAGTCTATCCAGGAAATCTGCAAGGCCGCCACCGGAAAGAAAGCGGAGCTAAAGGGTTTTATGACGTCTCATTGGATACAGGCCATGCAAGCCTGCAGTTTGTGTCTGTGGAGTCGGTCCGCTTTGAGCGGATTTTGATCGATTGCAGCGGGGTACAGCATATGAATGAACTGTTCACCGTATGCAAAGAGCAACTGGCTGATCATAAAGCCGATCTTGTCGCAGAACTGGAGCTTGGCAACTTGGACGAAGCTGCGCTGCGCATGCTCGAAGGCGTCCCCTCAGTAGAACTGCTGGAAACTTTGCGCGAAGCGTTCAGTAAAGACGAACGGTTTATCCATATCGCCAAGCTTCACTTAGACAGCAATGTGCTGATAGCGGAGATTTCTCCATTCGGTAAGCAAATCGCCGATCGACTGGAAGGCTGGGAGGCGCAACAATGGAAAAATGCACTTAATGAGCTTTACAATCATCCGAAAAGCGGACGTTTTCTGCCTCCGCTCACCGATGAACTGTGCGAAGAATTGCGTGTAGGCGCTGAGCAGAAAGTCCGCAAACTGATGGCATTGGAGGACCAAGCATGAAACTCGAAAAACTGATCATCTACGGCTTTGGCCGCCATGAAAACCGGACCATTGAGTTGAATGCGCCAATCACGGTGTTTTACGGAATGAATGAAGCAGGCAAAACGACCATACAGCAATTCATTTTGCAAATGCTGTTCGGGTTTTCTGGGCGCAGCCAAGCGCACAGGCGTTATGAACCGAAAGCAGGCGGCAAATATGGGGGGCAGCTGCATTTAGTAGATCCTGCATACGGCCGTGTGGTAGTGGAGCGGACAGCCGGCAAATCAGCTGGTGACGTCAGAGTATGGTTCGAAGACGGGCGCCGCGGTGGTGATGCGGAACTGGGGGAATTGCTGAGAGGCTACGACAGGGCATCTTATGAAGCGATTTTTTCTTTTTCCGTCCACGAATTGCAGGATCTCGATGCGATGACCGAGCAGGAACTGACGCGTACGCTGTTGTCATCAGGAACGGCGGGTGTCGACCATGCCGGGAAAATGGAAAGTCAGCTGGAGCGGGAGATGGGCGAGTTGTTTAAAAAGGCGGGGAAACTGCCGCTAATCAACCGCTTGTCCGAGGAATTGCGCCAACTGGAAAAGGAGTTGCGCGACTCCAAAAGCCGTGCAGAAACCTTCCTTCCGGCAACAGAGCGGCTTCAGCAAATCAAACGTCGCCTTGGTGAACTCGAACAATCGGAACTTAGCTTGTTGCACAATATAAAACAAGCGGAAAAATGGCAGCAAGGGGAACCGCTCTTAGCGCGCCAACAGCAATTACAGCCGCTCGCTGAACATGCCCGAACTCAAAGATTTCCAGAAGGCGGCGTGCGCCAGTATGAGCGATTGCTCGACCAGAAAAACGAAGCGCAGGCAGAAGCGGCGTTCTTAAAAAGTGAGCTTGGCCAATTGGAGCAGGCGAACGCCGTGCCGGAAACACAGGCTTTGTCGCTGCTGCTCGACCGTGAAGCCGAATGGCATCAGTCCATTTCATCACTGAAGCTGAAAAGCGAAGAACGCAACCGGCTGTACGATGAACTCGACCGCATATTGAAATTATGCGGCATGAGCCAAGAACAAGCGCTGTCGGCTGATGTGTCGCTTGTCCAGGAAGAGCAATTGAAAAAAGTATTGGCTGCTGTCCAAACAGCTGAAGAAGAGCAAGCTTTTCAAAGTCGCCGCTTGGAAGAAGAACGGCAGCGGCTGATGGCAGCAGAACGTGCGTTAAAGCAATACTTGGAGGCGGAGCCGCCTGAAGAGCAGCGGGAGCGCGCAGAGCAATGGAGTGAAATCGCACCGCAGCTTCAGCTTGCAAAAGCGAAGGATAAGCAGCAGTCAGGAACAGCGGCAAACAACCGAACCGCCTTGTACTTACTAGCTGCGATCGGAAGTGTCGGGCTGATTATTTCACTGGTTTCTGCAGATTTATTTACCGGCATGCTTGCGTTGATGGCGGTCGGAGCTGCACTCTGGCTTTGGCTTCGCGATCGGAAATCAAACCCTCTGGAAGAAGATGCGCTAATCAAACGCTACGCGGGACAGGAAGCGGAATACGAAGCGTTATTAACGAGACTCTCGGAGTATGATAAAGGCTTGGATGAGCGGCTTGATGCCCTAGAAGAAAGCAAGCGCAAGCTCGCTGCATGGCGCGGGGCTGACAGTGATGGAGCGATGGTGGAATATCGGCGGTTTGTAAAATCGCTCGGCTTTCCAGAGCAGACGCCGCGCTCTACCGTCTTGACGCTGTTCGATAAATTGCGTGATGTACACGCAGTTTCGATGAGGTTGAGCCGAATCGGCGGGGAACTGGAAAATTTAGAGAGCGAGCAACAGCAATGGCTCACGGAAGCTCAATTGGCGTGTGGCCGACAAGTGTCCGCTGAGGGCGTCCTGTCAACGCTCCGCACTGAATGGAATGCGCGGCAGCAGCTGCTGCAACGATTGGAAAAGACCAGCGAGAAGCGGCAGCAGCTGGCGGAACAGTCCAGAAAATGCCAAGAACGGCTTGACAGTCTGGCGCAATCTGCAACCGATTTATTCCGGCGGGCAGCTGTCGAAGACGAAGACACATTTTACCGAGCGGCGAAACGTGCACAACAAGCGACCGCGGCACAAGAAGAAATGAAGATGATTCAATCGCAGCTCGCGGCAATCGGTGAAGTGGAGAGGCCGGATGGGTTCGATGAAGAAGCTGGAAGCATCGCTCATTTTCTTGAAACGGCGCAGCTAGCGCTCGGCCAGTTGGCAAACGAACGCAAAAGCTTGCTAGAAGAGCAGGCGGACAAGCAGCAGCAGACAAAACATCTGCTGTCGGATGACAGCCATGTGATGAAGCTTCAGCAATTGGAAGCAAAAAAAACGGAATTTCAAGAAGCAGCAAAAGACTGGGCCATCAACCGGGCGATCGTAGAAGCGTTCCGCCAGACGATGGAAGAATTGAAGGAAACGAAACTGCCGGCTGTCCTGGCGCTTTCGGAATCTTATTTTGAACGATTGAGCGACGGCGAGTATGTGCGCTTAGCGCTGACGCCGGAAGGGGACTTTGAGGCGCACCGGCGGGACGGCCTGTGCTTCCGTGTAATCGAGTTGAGCCAAGCGACAAAAGAGCAAGCTTACTTGGCTCTGCGCTTTGCACTGGCGTCTTCTTTGAAAGAATCACACCCATTCCCGATTCTGATGGACGATCCTTTTGTTCATTTTGATCGCAGTAGAAGAGAGCAAGTGATAAAATTGGTGGAAGAGCTGCAGACAAATCATCAGTTCATTTATTTCACATGCCACGAAACGATGCGTCACGCTTGGCCAGAGGCACAGCAAATCGACGTGGCGAATCCTGAGAGGAGCATCCAAGCATGACAAAAGGAATAACGCACCGCGCTGTCGGCGAAACTGTTGATGAGTTTTTATTGATCAAGCAATCGCTCAAAAGCGTAACGACTACCGGCAATCCATTCATTTCACTCGTCCTGCAAGATAAAAGCGGGGACATTGAAGCAAAGCTATGGGACACAAAAGACGAGCATGAACGGTTATATCCTGCTGAGACGATTGTCAGAGTCAGCGGAGAAATCCATAATTACCGGGGCAAAAATCAGCTGCGCATCAAAAGCATCCGCCCGGCAAAACCGGAGGAAAACTTGACGATCTCTGAATTTTTACCTTCCGCTGAACAAAGTGCGGACGAATTGCATGAAGAAGTGACAAAATACTTGTTCGAAATGGAAAATCCGCAAATTCAACGCATCACACGCCACATCTTGAAGAAATACCAGCAGCAATTCCTCACTTTCCCGGCAGCTACGCGGAATCACCATGATTATGTGTCCGGGCTTGCAGATCATGTTGTCTCGATGCTAAAGCTTGGAAAAGCAATCTGCGAAGTATACCCGAGCTTGAACAAGGATTTATTGTATTCAGGAATCATTCTTCACGACGTCGGCAAAGTATTTGAGTTGTCCGGTCCTATCGCGACGACCTATACCGTAGAAGGCAATTTGCTGGGCCATATTTCAATCATGGTGACGGAAATCGCGAAGGCGGCAGACGAGCTCGGCATCGAAGGAGAAGAAGTCCTGCTTCTTCAGCACATTGTGTTGTCGCATCACGGCAAGGAAGAATGGGGAAGCCCTAAAAAACCGATGGTGAAAGAAGCGGAAATTCTCCATTATATCGACAATATCGATGCGAAAATGATGATGCTCGACCGCGTGCTCGGAAAAACGAAGGAAGGCGAGTTCTCGGAACGCGTCTTCGCACTCGACAACCGTTCATTCTATAAGCCAAAACTATAAACAAAACCCCCGACAATTTCCTGTCGGGGGTTTTGTTTATTCAGCCGGAGCTTCTTCAGCTGGTTCAGAATTGAGGATTTCGTCTAACGCGCCTTCTAGTTCTTCGTCTTTAATGTCGATGTTCGCTTCTTCCATCAACGCAGCAACTTTCGGCAATAAAGAGGATTGATCCGCTTTGGCCATGGCGATTTCAGAGCGCAAGGCTTCACGTTGATCTTCAAGCGATTGTTGGCCTTCCACTTCACGGGTTTCCATAACTTGAATGATGTGGAAGCCATGCTGTGACTGGACAGGTTCGCTGATTTCATCAACTTCGAGTGCATATGCTGCATCTTCAAACTCAGGAACCATTGCTCCTGTGCCGAACCAGTCTAGAGAACCGCCGTTCGCTGCAGAGCCTGGGTCGGTAGAATTATCTTCTGCGACTTCAGCGAAATCCGCGCCGCCGTCGAGCTCTTCTTTCAGTTCATTCGCCGTTTCTTCATCTGCAACCAAAATATGGCGTGCGTTTAATTCAGTTCCTTGGCGCTCGTATTGCTTTTCGATTTCTTCATCTGTCACTTCCACGTCTTCAGTCAATGCTTTTTCCTGAAGCAAGTTCAAGCGGATAACTTTTTTATAGCTTTCTTCTGTATGATTGTTTTGAGCTAGGAATTCTTCGAAGTTCTCGCCCATTTCTTCTTTATTGCTTTCGAGTTCTGCTTCGACTTCATCGTCGGATACTTCGTAATTCGCTCCGAGCACTTTTTCAATCATGAGGATTTGAACCGCCTGGTTGCCGACGGACGTTTTCATTTCCTGGTAAAGTTCTTCTTTTGTAATGTCTCCCGCATCGGAAGTGACGAGCACTTCGCTATCGGCACCGTTGTCGCTGCAGGCGGACAATGCAAGAACTGCTGCTGCGATGGATAAGGTAAAGGCTGATTTTTTCATCATATTCGCTCCTAACTTTCTTTCGATCTAAGTTGAATTTGTGTGTGCTGTGGGAATTCATCTGTTTTGCGAAATATTGACTCTAAAAAAATTTAGCTCAACTTCTATAGATTCAGTAGTTACTATATCATAAACGAAAGAAAAAATAAAAAGTTCCAAAAAATTGCGAATCCGTAAAAGAGTGGGGGGGGAGCGGTCGAATCCATGAAAAAAGCACTTGCAAGGGCAAGTGCTTACGGGTTGAATTCGACACCGACGTATAATGAAACGAGTAAAATAAGAATCAATATATTAATCGTACGAAAAATCTTTTCATGGTTTTCTTCGGGAATTTCCCGGGATGTAACAAGTGCTAGAGTCATCCGATTAATTTGGAAAACATAAAACACGGAGAACAGCACAACGATTGCGACTATCATGAGTTTCCTCCCCTCTGACCTTAACTTCCATTATAGCAAATCGGAAAGGAAAATGCAGGTCAGGCCATCGGTTGCGGTACCAAGATCTCAAATCCTGTGTCGGTTTCTTCAATGAGCGCATGGCGTGGTGAGCGCGCCAAATTGCGCATATAGATCAAATCCGTAACGCACAGAGCGCTATGGTAAGCCAACAAAATGGCGAAATAATGGCTGTAAGCTGGCCACATGATGCTCAAAACGATAATGATTGCATTGATGACAACAAATGGCGTAACGAGTGACAGCATAAAGCGGGATTTTCGAACGGGTTCTTTAACGTGCAAAGAAATCATCGGACAAAGCTTCAGCTGTTTACGGATGCTGATTTTCAGGGATTTGCGGCATCCGAATAAAGGCACAAGATGCAATAGTTTATGGACAGGGTAAATCGCTAGCATGCCAATCGTGAACAGCATAAAGTTCTGATCGGACAAAGGTTCTGCATATGCGATGGCGAGCAGCATATAATAGCTAGTGAAAACGGCTCCGCCTATGAGTGCAGAAATAAAGAATAAGCGATCGGATCCGTATTGTTTTTTGACGTTGATGGTTTTCCAGCAATGCATATGCGTATCTCCCATTAATGTGTAGTGTTGATGAGTCGATACATACCATACAATGTTTCAATACGGAATGCAACCTTCTATAGTGATTTTTTAAACATAGTATTTTAAGCTTTTTCACTGTCGGAGATAACGTGATTTTCTTCACTGAAACGCTTCTCGATATTTTTGAAAGAAGCTTCGAAAATCTCCATAAAATCATCGCCGTAAATATTGCGTATGATTGCCATGACGTCCATGAATTCCGGAAATTTCCCATACAATTGGCGCAGGGGCAGGGAACCTTCTACAACAGAATGGGGAGTGTCGTGATAGCGCTCAATCATCTCCTGCATCAGATCTTCGCCTTTTTTCGTCAATTCCACATATGTATTGCGTTTATCGGTATCGCGTTTCGAGAAGGACAGCAGCTCGCGTTCTTCTAGCTTTTTGGAGAAATTAAAGGCAGTTGAAACGTGCATCACGCCGAATTTTGCCACATCCGAAATAGAGGCGCCCTTCAAATGGTAGGAGATCCATAAAATATGGTGCTCATTAATATTCAGGTCATAAGGTTTTATCCACATTTGCCAATCCTTTTCGACTGCTTTCCATAACGCTTTTGATAACTGGCCTATTCTTTGGCTGTACAGCATAGCTTCTTTCATCGTATATTCTTTCTCATTCACACAAGCACCAACTTTCCCCGGGAATATTTTCTTTATTATAGCAATAAAGCAAACTGAATTAAAGTGAGAATAGTAAAATAATTTCGCTGAGAAAAAAAACAACCCGACCATAGTTGGTCAGGCTGTTTCGGAATCCTTTTTATCGTCCGCTTTTTTCGGGTCGATTGCTGTCGGTTTTTCTGTTTTCTTATCTTCATCGTCCTTGTTTTTGCTGATTGTCGCCTGCAATTGTTCGATAGAGTTTTGAATAGCCTGGATTTCCAGCTGCAAATGTTCTTTTGCTGGAGCCGTTTCTTCTTGCCATGATTGAAGGGAAGCTTTCAAGCCATCCACTGCTTCCGGTACTTGAGTTTTTGACTCTTCTGTCAAAAGATTGATCGATTCCTTCAATTCGTTGATCCGTGCTTTAAGTTCATTCATCGAGTGTTTCCATTCCGAGCCACTTGATTTAATGGAACTGCGCATATCTTTACCTGATTTTGGTGCGGATAAAATTGCTGTTGCCGCGCCTGCAGCCAAACCGGCTGCAAGCCCTGCAAAAAAATTCGAAACTTTCATAAGTTTGAGTGCTCCTTTCGTCCTCTATTGTTCTTTTCCTTTATTTCACTTAATTAAAACATGTAATGAATAGCGATTCAATAAAAAAGCCATTCTCCAAGAGTGGAGAATGGCTTTTGGCTATTAGCGGACGTTCACAGCAGCGGAATTTTCGAAATTCGAGCGCTTCATGAGTCCCGTGATGATTGGGAACATGACCGCAAATGCAGCGCCATTCATAATAGTGGCCGGCAAGACAACAGTAGCAAGAAGGACCGTAAATGGAATATCAGCACCGATGATAAAAATAGCTGCCGACAGGAAAATGACTCCCGATAGGACCGTTCCGAGTGCCGTTAAAGCAATACCGACCGGCAGTTTAGCCGCGTATTTGTTCAATACCGATACGACTGCGAAAAAGACGAACGCCGTTATGAATTTATCGATGATGTTCGGGAAAAAACCACCCGGGAAACTTGAAAACAATCCGGATATAATGCCGGTTGTAACCGCGAGCAAAAAGACGCTCTTAGCATCACGGAATAGAAGTATCCCGATAAACATCATCGTCAGCATAAAGTCGGGTTTCATCCCACCATTGATGCCTGGTATCATGACGTACAAGGTAGCTCCGACGCTGACGAGCAGCGCCATTAACACAAGATTTTTCGTATTCATTTCTCATCTCTCCTCAGCTCAAGCTATTTGCTGTTTTCCCGGTCGTGCCCTCGTGGCCGCCGGCGAAAAAACGTATTCTGATCTTATCTCTTGTGGTCCGAAAAATCAAGCTTCAGCTAGCTTAGTTTTTAATTGCTCGGCAAGTTCCTGGATTTTTTCGGTTGTATATTCTTTTTCTTTGGTCATCCACTTGGCGCCAAATCCATCACTTTCGCCGTAACGCGGGATGAAATGCAGATGGAAATGTAAAACGCTTTGCCCTGCTTTCGGTCCGTTATTGTTCAGCAAATTCATGCCTTCCGGTTCGAAGGTTTCTTTAATAGCGCTCGCGATTTTCGGCGCTACACTAAACAACTGGCCCGCTTCTTCTGAAGTCATGTCGTACACAAACTCGCGGTGGCTTTTCGGAATGAGCAGAGTATGCCCTTTCGATAAAGGCATGATGTCCATAAAGGCGTAGACGTGTTCGTCCTCGTACACTTTGACGCTTGGAATTTCCCCTGCAATGATTTTGCAAAAAATGCAATTGCTCATAAACTCATCCTCTCTGTACTGGAATGGCCGTTCTTTTTTCAGTTTACCATAAAGAGAAACATCAATCAGTGGGGTTCCCTATCCCACTGATTGTTAGTTGATCCAATCGGACTTTTACGGCCAGTGGATCTCCCGCTTGAAGAGTGGAGCCTTTACTCACCGTTAAAGTGGGATAAATGGATTTGCAAAAAGAATTCACACGTCAGTTTTGATACAATAGAGAACGAAGAAAGAGGTGTTGAAAGTGGCGATATTGGAAGTTGAGAATCTTACAGGCGGCTATACCCGCAAGCCTGTTTTAAAAGACGTCAGTTTTTCGATTGAAAAAGGCGAATTGGTTGGACTGATCGGCTTGAACGGGGCGGGCAAAAGTACGGCAATCAAGCATATCATCGGCGTCATGCAGCCGAAATCGGGAACCATCCGCTTGAACGGGCGGACTTTCAAAGAAGACATCGATGCATATCGCTCTGCTTTTTCCTATATTCCGGAAACGCCGGTCCTTTATGAAGAGCTAACGCTTCGGGAGCATCTGGAGTTGACGGCGATGGCATATGGCTTGGACCAAGAAACTTTTGAAAAAAGGTCTGCTGAATTGTTGAAGGAATTTCGCATGGAAAAGCGATTGAAGTGGTTTCCGGCGCATTTCTCGAAAGGGATGCGCCAGAAAGTGATGATCATGGGTGCGTTTTTGGTGGACCCGGATTTGTATATCATCGACGAACCGTTTGTCGGGCTTGATCCGCTCGGCATCAAATCATTGCTCGACCAGATGGAGGAGCAAAAGCGAAAAGGCGCATCGGTGTTGATGTCGACTCATATCCTGTCGACAGCAGAGCGCTATTGCGACCGCATCATCCTGCTTCACAACGGCCGCGTGCGGGCGATGGGAACGATGCCTGAGCTGCGTTCGGCGTTCGGCATGCCGGATGCGGCGCTCGACGATCTGTATATTGCAATGACTGAGGATGACGACAATGAAGAACCTGCGTGAAGTATGGGAAAAGCGGCTGCGGCGCTACACTGCTGAAGTCCAGAATTATTTAAAGTTTATTGTGACCGGCCATATTGCGGTCGTCATGTTATTTGCCATCGGAGCTGCCGGTTATGCCTATAGCGAGTGGGTACAGGATGTGCCGCAGGACTTTCCTGCGGCTTGGCTGATGGCCGTTATTTTCGGAGCTCTGCTCGCCTACAGTCCGCCGGTGACATTATTGAAAGAAGCGGACAGTGTGTACTTGTTGCCGTTAGAGAGCAGGCTCGATGAATACTTGAAGCCCGCGCTGCGTTGGACGTATGTGTCGCAGCTATATTTGCCGATTGTGGCTTTCGTCGTTTCACTGCCGCTTATTAATGCATTATACGGTTTGCCGTCATCTTATTTGATCGGTTTTCCGATTTTGCTGCTGCTCGTGAAATGGTGGAACGTCAGAAGCGAATTCTACTGGCGGAAATCCGCTAGTGGGCACAGGGTGTGGCTTGAGCGGGCAGCCCGGTTTTTGTTCGCCGCCGGATTTGTCTGGTCGTATATTGAAGCGCATATCCTTATAGCGGCGGTATTTTTGTTTGCCATGATTTTTTACGGCAGATGGATCGAGCGCGGCGCATCGGGCAAAGCGTTTCCGTACGGTCATTTTATCGAGCTGGAAGAAAATCGTATGCTGCGTTTTTATCAGTTTGCGAATTATTTCACCGATGTACCTCATTTGAAAGGAAAAGTGAGAGAGCGCAGATGGCTCAACGGGGTTTTCCGATTGATTAAAAGCAAGCCGGCCAACGCGCACCTGTACTTGGTGAGCCGGACGTTCATCCGCTCTGATGAGTTGTTCTTTTTGTGGGTTCGTTTGACACTCATCATCTTGGCTGGTGCTTGGCTGATTCCGTTTCCACTGGCCGTCGCCTTGTTTGCGGGGGCTTTGGCATTCGCTTCAAGCATCCAGCTATGGCAAGGACTGAATCAGTCGCAGCATTTCCGGATGGATCAATTGTTCCCGCTAAGCAAACATAGCCGTGAAAAAGCGGTGTGGGCGTGGGTCATCAGCGTTCAGCTGATCCAGGCAGCCGCAGCATTCGTGACATTGGCTATTGCCGGACAGCTTGCCACATCAGCCATTGTGCTGCTGGTTATTGGTGTGGTGTCTTTCTTGACGCTCGCCGGTGCCAGAAGAAAATCAGCCAAACGAAATCGATAGATGGAAATGAAAAAGAAAAAAGGCCGGAGAAAACGATTCGTTTTCTCTGGCCTTTTTCTGTTAAACAAAAGCTTTCTGCAATCAAAAGCTTATTCGTGGGAATTTACAGCGGCTTTGCCGAGTGTTTTGGCGGCAATCAGCATCGCTTCTTCTTTAAAGTCGAACTTCGGATGGTGGTGAGGGTAAACTTCGCCGTCCGGCATGGCGCCTGTGAAGAAAAACGTGCCGGGAATCTTTTCCAGGTAATAGGCGAAGTCTTCACCGCCCATTTGCGGCGGGCAATTGTTTACTTCCTTGACACCCGGAACGTCTACAGCAAGGTCTCTTAAAAATTCGGTTTCTCGCTCGTGGTTGACGACAGGCGGATAGCCGCGGTAGAACTTGAAATCGATCTGGCTGCCGGTAGTGGTCGCGGTGCCATCTACAATGCGCTGCATTTCACGTTCCATTAAGCTGCGGGTATGTTCGGTAAAAGATCTGACCGTTCCATTTAGCTTGGATTGGTCAGCGATGATATTAAACGGATTTTCCGCGATGAACGATGCAATTGTTAAAACGGCAGACTCCAGCGGGTCGACGCGGCGTGAGACAAGCTGTTGCAAGTTGTTCACCAATTGTGCGCCGGCGACGACGGCATCGACGGTTTCGTGCGGCATCGCCCCGTGGCCGCCGCGGCCTTGAACGGTTATTTCAAAGCGATCTGCAGCCGCCATGATTGGGCCCGTCCGGTAGTCGATGCGCCCGAATGGCGTCGTCGACCAAAGATGTGTTCCGAAAATCACATCGACGCCGTCAAGCGCACCGTCTTCAATCATCGGCTTGGCACCGCCCGGCGCAAGCTCTTCAGCATGCTGATGGATGAGCACATAGGTGCCGGGCAGTTCTTCGCGCAGTCCGTGGAGTACTTTTCCGAGGACGAGCAATGTCGCGGTATGGCCGTCATGGCCGCACGCATGGACGACGTTCGGCACTGTAGATTTGTAGCTGGTGTCTTTTTGGTCCTGAATCGGCAAGGCGTCGAAATCGGCGCGCAACGCAACCGTTTTTCCAGGCTTTTTGCCTTGGATCGTCGCGATGATACCGTTGCCCCCGACACCGTGGCGAATGTCTACGCCGAGTTGTTCATAAAAATTGCGAATGTATTTCGCAGTTTCGGTTTCGTGGAATGACGGTTCCGGATGCATATGGAGGAAGCGACGGATTTCCACCATTTCGGGATAGGCATTATCGAGTTCAGCAAAAATTTTCTCAAGCATCTGATCAAATCCTTCCTAGGTTTCTGCATTGTCTATAGTCTATCACAGTAAAAAACAGAACGGGAAAGACCCGTTCTGTCAGTAAGTGAAATTCAAATAAGAAGCGATAAAATACAGCACCAGCACTAGTATCGACGGCAAGCTATAGGCAAGTGCCGATGATGTTTTTCCTCTGAAGAGGGAAAACATCGTTAATACGCTCATGACAAGCACAGCAATGGCGATAATCATATTGGCTCCCGAAACTTCGGCAAGAATCGAACCTTCAAGATAGATCGGGTCGGACAATGCCAAAATGACCATATTGAAAATATTGCTGCCAAGAATAGCGCCGACCGCCATATTGACGTTGGACAGGCGCAGTGCGACGAATACCGAGATTGCTTCCGGAAGGGAAGTGGCAGCAGCGACGAGGAAGCTGCCGACAAAACTGGAACCAATTCCTGTCACGACAGCGATTTCATCGCCAGTGATCGACAATGCCGTTCCGGCCGCCATGATGATCAATGCGAAAATCACAAAGCGCATGCCTGCATGCTTGGGTGATAAATGGGCGCTTGGATTTTTCGGTGCTTTGGCATCAGCTGGTTCTTCGTCCAAATCGATTGTATCCAGGTTCGGCAGCTTGTTGATCACGAACATGCCGATGACATACGCCAACCCGATCGCTAATGCGTCAAGCCCGATGCCGAGGACAGTGATATCTGTCCGAAGCCATAATGCCAAAATCAACAGCACTGTCAGGAAAGTGCCCAACAGTGAAGAATAAGTATGGTCTTTTGAAGCCCGCTCGAGCATGCGCCGTCTATTCAACAGCAAGTCAAAGCCAGCCAAAATAAACAAATTAAATAAGTTGGACCCGATCATATTGCCGACTGCAATATCTGCATTTCCAATTGCCGCAGCAGAAAAGCTTGTGGAAATTTCCGGAAGAGACGTCGCGCCTGCCAGCAATAATGTGCCGACCATCATCCCGCCCATCGCGGATTTTTCACTGATGACATCCGCATATTGGGATAATTTGATTGCGGCAAACACGGTAACCGCCGCGGCCAGCAAAAAATAAATGAATACCACTAGAAGTTCCTCCTAAATAAATTGCTTCTATAATAGTATAACAAAACTGCCGGCAGTTTTACTGATCTTCTTCTGGCTTGGCCTTATAGGTCGTCACGTAGGAAGAACCGGCAAAAATATTTGCGCGGGGCGGGGCAGCTTCATCTTGCGGTTTTTCGGCGTGTGCCTTGGCGAATGCTTGGGATTCTTTCCATTGTTCGTAGAAAGCGGAGGATTCCCATTCAGTCAATACGACATACGTATCGGAATGGAGCGGCCGCAATATGCGGAAGGCGACATAACCCGGCTCATGTTCGATAGCGCCTGCTCTGTTTTTGAAGCGGTGCTCAAAGACAGGGCGCCCTTCGTCGGCAACGGGGATGTTGTTCATGACAAAAAAGCCTTTTTCGCGGAATTCGCCGGTGCCGTCGACGACTTCATAGCGGCGAGGCGTCTGGAAAATGGTTTTTCCTTCGGTCTCGTGCAGCAGCAAAGTCGTATTTTCACCTTGCATCAGCACCATCGTCTCATCGGGATGTTTGTCGCGCATTTTTTTCATAAATTCGTATGTTCCAGTGGTCATATAAACATTCATCGGATAAGCCTCCTAGTAATCAAAATAAATATCGAATTCTATCTCATATTTCCCTAAATTTTAGTGCTTGAAACAGAAGGTGTCAAAACAGTGAAGGCATTCGGGTCTAATTTATGACAATTGCCGCCGGATTCTATACAATAGGGTGCGGAGCGTCTATAGTATAAACGGATAATGACGAATATACTATAGATGCAAAGACTGAAGGGATGAAACGACTCATGACTTTTAATGATACGTATTTGCGCGCAGCGCGCGGAGAAAAGACCGACCATGTACCAGTTTGGTATATGCGCCAGGCTGGCCGTTCCCAGCCGGAATACATGAAGATCAAAGAAAAATATTCCCTCGAGGAAATCACGCATCAGCCGGAACTTTGTGCTTATGTCACAAAGCTTCCTGTCGATCAATACAATGTAGATGCCGCGATTCTGTACAAAGATATTGTGACACCGCTTCCAGCGATCGGCGTTGACGTCAAGATCAAAGCGGGCATCGGCCCGGTCATCAGCAATCCGATCCGCACGAAAGCGGACATCGACCGCCTAGGGGAAATCAATCCCGAACAGGACGTTGATTATGTATTGAAGACGATCAAGATCCTGACAGAAGAACAATTGAATGTGCCGCTCATCGGTTTTGCCGGAGCGCCGTTTACACTGGCCAGCTATATGATCGAAGGCGGCCCGTCCAAGAGCTACAATAAAACGAAAGCGATGATGGTATCAGAACCTGAAATGTGGTTTGCGCTGATGGATAAATTGGCTGATACGATCATTCCGTATGTAAAAGCACAGATCCGTGCCGGAGCAAAAGCAATCCAGATTTTCGACTCATGGGTCGGCGCATTGAATGTCGAAGATTACCGCATCTTTATCAAGCCGGTCATGGACCGCATATTTACTGAAATCGGCAAAGAAGGCGTACCGATGACGATTTTCGGTGTCGGGGCAAGCCATTTGGCGAAAGAATGGCACGACCTTCCGGTGGATGTCGTTGGGCTCGACTGGCGTCTGCCGATTTCAGAAGCGCGTTCGAACGGCTTGACGAAAGCATTGATGGGCAATTTTGACCCTTCTTATTTGCTTGCCGACTGGTCCGTCATCGAAGAACGTACAAAAAAGATTTTGGATATGGGCATGCAAAGCGATGGCTATGTTTTCAATCTTGGCCACGGGGTCTTCCCGGAAGTGAAGCCGGACACATTGAAGCGCTTGACGGCATTTATTCATGAATACAGTTCAGCATATAAAGCAAACCAGAACTAACAAATCTTTGACGAGGTGATCATGATGAAAAAGACAATGGGATTATTAGTGATGGCGTATGGTACGCCTTATTCGGAAGATGACATTGAGCGCTACTACACGCATATCCGACGTGGCCGCAAACCGAGCGAAGAAGCTCTGCAAGATTTGAAGGACCGCTACAAAGCGATCGGCGGCATTTCGCCGCTAGCAAAAATCACGAAAGACCAGGCAAACA
Source organism: Planococcus sp. ISL-109 (assembly GCF_018613655.1). Taxonomy (GTDB): domain Bacteria; phylum Bacillota; class Bacilli; order Bacillales_A; family Planococcaceae; genus Planococcus. The sequence continues at coordinate 121,210 of NZ_JAGGPW010000019.1, read as the reverse complement.
ATTTGTGCGACCGCTTGAACGCAATACAGGATGACATTGAGTTCAAAATGTACCTCGGTTTGAAGCATATCGAGCCGTTCGTGGAAGACGGCGTGGAAGAGATGAAAAAAGACGGTATTGAAGAAGCGATTTCGATCGTTCTTGCGCCGCACTTCTCGACTTTCTCAGTTAAGTCTTATAACGGCCGAGCAAAGGAAACGGCTGACAAACACGGCATCAAGCTGACTTCAGTGGAGAGCTGGTACAAAGAGCCGAAATTCATCCAATTCTGGAGCGAGAAAGTGAGCGCTGCGTTTGCTGAAATGTCAGAAGAAGAACGCGCGAAATCTTGCCTGATCGTCTCTGCACACTCATTGCCGGAGAAAATCATCGCTAACGGCGACCCGTACCCGGATCAATTGAAAGAAACAGCGGACTTGATCGCTCAAGCTGCCGGTGTCGAAAACTACGAAATCGGCTGGCAAAGTGCCGGGCAAACGCCTGAGCCTTGGATCGGGCCGGACGTCCAGGATTTGACGCGCGACTTGCATAAAGAAAAAGGCTATAACTCATTCGTCTACACGCCGGTAGGCTTTGTCACGGATCATTTGGAAGTATTGTACGATAATGACTATGAATGTAAAATCGTGTGTGATGAAATCGGCGCGACCTACCGCCGTCCGGAAATGCCGAACGTGGATCCATTGTTCATCGACGGAATGGCAAATGTCGTCTTGAACAAATTGAACGAAGACTGATTATCCAAAAAGTGGATGAGTTTAAAACGGCCGAAGTTCAATAGGCTTTTAATAGCTATCCAACCGGGAATATCCGGGCGTTAGGAGAGAAGATTACATGAAAAAATGGATGGTGCTGGTATTTTTGATGCTGCTGTTGGCAGCGTGCACGGAAGAAGATTCTTCAGCTGGTACCGGTGATACACTCGAAGAAGTGAAAGTCGAGTTCAATACAGCAGAGTCCGCCGAACCTGGTGAAGAAGTGATGCTATCTGCTGCGGTTACACAAGGAGCAGAAGCGATCGAAGATGCCGATGAAGTGGTGTTTGAAGTGTGGCAATCAGGAGATCGTGAACATAGTGAAATGCTGGAAGCTGTCCATACAGAAGGCGGTGTCTACGAACATAGCCGGACGTTTGATGAAGAGGGGCTGTATTTCATCCAAGCCCATACGACAGCTCGGCGCATGCACGTCATGCCGAAAATGGAATTGACGGTCGGCGATCCTGATCCGGAATCCATCGTACCTGACGACAGCGAAGATGCTGATGCTATGGAAAAAATGGGTCATTGATGTAATTAGATTCAGGTTAACTAGTACAGCTTTAAAACATAAAACCTCATAAAAAAACGGCCGGAGAATTTTCTCCGGCCGTTTTGCTTTTTTTATAGTTCGTTGCAGGTCTGGCAATGATTGCCGTAGCATTCGTGCTGCTCTTCAATTTTATCTCCGCAAGTGGCACATTGTTTCGGTGGAAGGTTTTTGAAAAATTCGACTACGTTTTCAATCATTTTCTCCAGCTCCTTTTTGTTATAGTACTGTATGGGATAAACACAGTGTATTATAACAGTTTCAATCCGTCAACCCTCAATCGTGTTTTTTTTCAAAAATTCCGTTAAAATGGAGATAGTCATTAGCAAAAAAGGAGAGATATCATGTATTTCGTAGACAATAAAGGCATTACTGATCCTCGCATCAACTTGGCGATTGAGGAATATTTGCTGAAAACCATGGATATCGAACAAAATCCGTTTTTGCTGTTCTATATCAATGAGCCGTCTATCATCATCGGCAAAAACCAGAACACAGCAGAAGAAATCAATACGGACTATGTCGACGCCAATGGCATCCACGTCGTGCGCCGGCTTTCAGGCGGAGGCGCTGTGTACCATGACCACGGCAATTTGAACTTCAGCTTCATTACTAAGGACGACGGCAACAGCTTCCGGGATTTCCGCAAATTTACTGAGCCGGTCGTGAAAGCACTACAGGACATGGGCGTCAATGCAGAGCTTTCCGGACGCAATGACCTGCTCGCTGAAGGACGCAAAATTTCCGGCAATGCCCAGTTCGCCACAAGAGGCCGTATGTTTAGCCATGGCACTTTATTGTTTGATACTGAAATGGAAGAAGTCGTGTCCGCGTTGAAAGTAAGCAAAGAAAAGATTGAATCGAAAGGCATCAAATCGATTCGCAGCCGCGTGGCGAACATTTCGGAATTCCTGGAACAGCAAATATCGGTCGGACAGTTCCGCGAGGCGTTATTGCATTCGATTTTTGACGGCGAAGAAAATGTCCGCTATTGGGAATTGACCGAAGACGACTGGGGCAATATCCATGACTTGTCGAAAGAACGCTACGCCAATTGGGATTGGAATTACGGGAAATCGCCGAAATTCAATATTAAGCATTCGCACCGCTTCCCTGTCGGGGGAATCGACGTCCGCTTGCAAGTGGAAAAGGGCGTCGTCCAGGAAGCGCACATTTATGGCGACTTCTTTGGTGTCGGAGATGTATCGGAAATCGAACAGGCAATTTCCGGCGCTAAATATGAGCGTGTCGCACTTGCTGAAGTTATTGAAGAAATTGACATCCCGAAACTGCTCGGGGGGATTACGACAGAAGATTTCCTCAAGCTGATTTATTAAGGTTTTTTGTAGAGCCTGCTTTCGAGCAGGCTCTTTTGTTAGAATAGAAAGAAACGGAAGGGGGAAGAAACATGGGCGAACAGCGGATATTCATTGTAGAGGACGATGCGAAAATTGCCGCGCTTCTGTCGGACACATTGCGCAAGTACCATTATCAAGTGGAAACAGCGACGGATTTTGACCGTATCGTAGAAGAATTTGTTGCCTTCGACCCCCATTTGATTCTATTGGATATCAATTTGCCTTCTTATGATGGCTATTATTGGTGCCGGCAATTGAGGCAGCGGACAACATGCCCGATTTTGTTCATTTCCGCACGATCCGGGGAAATGGACCAGGTTTTCGCTCTCGAGAACGGCGGCGATGATTTTATTACGAAACCTTTCCATTATGAAATCGTCCTTGCAAAAATAAGAAGTCATTTAAGAAGGGCTTACGGGGAGTATGCACCGAAGCAGGAAGAACGCACTGTTCGTGCAGGGCGCCTTGTTTTGTATATGGAGCGGCTTGAGCTGCATTGCCGCGAAACGGAAATTCCGCTTCAGAAAAAGGAAAGCACCATCTTGGAGTTACTGATTGCTGCTTACCCGAAAGTGGTGACCCGCGAACAATTGCTCGAAGAATTATGGGACGACCAGGCATTCGTCGATGAGAACACATTGAACGTCAACATGGCACGCGTGCGCAAGAAACTGTCGGATTACGGAATCCAGAGTTTTATCGAAACGGTACGCGGTGCGGGCTACCGGCTTGTACTCGGCAGGGAGGAACAATGATGCTGCGGTTATTTTTGCGTGAGCATGCCGTATTCGTCGTGTTCCAGCTGTTGCTTGTCGGCTTTATCTTATTGCTTTACTGGTTGGATGGTTTCCGCAACCTGGAGACTGCCGTCTATTCGTTCATCATCAGCTTGTTGTTGTTGGGAAGCTTTCTCGGCATCCGGTTCGCGATGCGCTATCGCTATTATGAGCGTTTGCTGAGCGATCCGCCGAATATGGAACACGCGCTTCAGCGGGAAGGGCGTTCGCCTGAGACGGTGCAGACCGAAGTGTATATGCAGAAATTATACCGACTCTACCAATATGAAGTGCAATCGCTGTACGCGGGGCAAACCCGGCATTTGCAGTTCATCAACCAATGGGTGCACCAGATGAAGACGCCGCTGTCGGTAATGCATTTATTATTGCAAGAACCGCATGAGCTTGATAAAGCGAGCATTCGCGAAGAGGTGGACCGCTTGCGTGCCGGGCTTGATACGGTATTGATGAATGCCCGGCTCGATACGTTTGAGCAGGATATGCAAATCGAGCAAGCATCGCTGCGCGGGATGGTCACAGAAATGGTTACGGAAAACAAGCGTTTGTTCATTTCGCGGCGCGTCTATCCGGAAATCGATATCGAGGAACACTACCAGGTAGCGACGGATCGTAAATGGATGAAGTTCATCATCGGGCAGTTGCTGACGAATGCCGTCAAATATACATTCGAGGAAAATAAAAAACTCTATATCCGGGCAAGTTGCGTTGAAGGCACCATTACGCTGTCAGTTCAGGATGAAGGCATCGGAATTCCGCCTTCGGATTTGCCGCGTGTCACGAGAGCTTTCTTTACCGGAGAAAATGGACGTTTGAGCGGAGAGTCTACTGGAATGGGGCTGTATTTGGCTCAGGAAGTGTGCAACCGGCTCGGCCATGAACTGAAAATCACCTCATTGCCAGGAGAAGGGACGACGGTATCCATCGTCTTTCCTTATCAGGAACGAAGTGTAGGAGGATCAACATGACAGTAGTGAAAATCGATGAAGTGACAAAGGTCTATGAAGGAAAAGTGACGCACCGCGCCCTCAACCAATTAAGCTTCGAAGTGGAAAAAGGGGAATTCCTGGCGGTGATGGGTCCATCGGGGAGCGGCAAGACGACGTTATTGAACTTGATTTCGACGATCGATTCGCTGACTTCCGGCTCCATCCTCATCAATGGCACCAATCCTCATCTTTTAGACAAGAATGAGCTGCCGCTTTTTCGGAGGCGCCAGCTCGGTTTCGTTTTTCAGGATTTCAACTTGCTGCAAATGCTGACAGTGGAAGAAAACTTGGTGCTGCCGCTGACACTTGACAGCATGCCGATCAAAGAAATGGAGAAGCGTGTGCAGGAATTGGCGGAGCGTCTGAACTTGCAGCCATTCCTTCATAAAAAACCGAACGAAATTTCCGGCGGCGAAGCGCAGCGAACGGCGATCGGGCGCGCGCTCATCCACCGGCCTGCACTGATTCTGGCGGATGAACCGACCGGCAATTTGGATTCGAAAGCATCAAAGGATGTGTTGGAGCTTTTGAGCCAGCTGAGCCGTGAAGAAGGGACGACGATCATCATGGTGACACACGACCCGATTGCCGCAAGCTACTGCGACCGCGTGCTGTTCATCAAAGATGGCGAGTTCTTCAACGAAATCTACGGGGATGAACGGCGTCAAACCTTCTATCAAAAAATCCTCAACGTGCTATCTCTATTGGGGGGCTCCGTCAATGACCTTTCGCCAACTCGCCTTCCGTAACGTTTTCAGGAACTTGCGGAGCTATGCGGCTTTCTTACTTGCCAGCGTGTTTTCGGTCATGGTGTTTTTTATTTATTCGATGTTTATCTTCCACCCGTTGTTTGAAGAAGAAGGCTTCCGTGTGCTTGCGGTGCGCGGCATGTTCATTGCGGAAATCGTGCTGTATATTTTCACTTTGTTCTTTTTGTTTTATTCCTTAAGTGCATTTTTACAGGCACGTACGAAGGAATTCGGAGTTTTGATGCATCTCGGGATGAGCAAGAAGCAGCTCAATAAGCTGGTCTTTTTCGAGACGATGATTCTCGGCGGCTTGTCGACAGCAGCAGGCATTGTGTTCGGTTTTGCGTTCACCAAATTCTTTTTCATGATCGGGCGGGAAATCATGCAATTGGAGGAGCTCCCGCTTTATTTCTCCTGGAAACCGTTTCTGCTGACAATTGGTGCATTCGCCAGTTTGTTCATCATCATCTCCATCATCAGCGTTTCCTTTATCCGCACAAAGCGTATTGTCGATTTGCTTGAAGGATTCTGGAAAACAGAAGAGGAAGCGGCGTATTCGCCAGCTTTGTCGGCGTTCGGCTTGGTGCTTCTCGGCGTCGCATATTTCCTGGCGGCGACGGTATCCGACCGGACGGTTTACGTTATGGTGTTCATCGTGCCGCCGCTTGCTACAGTTGGTACGTATTTATTTTTCACGCATTCGATCCATACGTTTTTGCAATTGTACAAGAAGCGCCGCAGCATTTACTGGCATAAGACGCGGCTCGTATCGCTTGCGGAAACGGCCGTTAAATTAAAAGACAGCGCGCAGATGTTCTTTATCGTGACGATCGTGTCGACCGTGGCGTTTTTGGCGGTCGGGACGCTCGCATCCTTCACGTCATATACCGCTGAATTTCGCCAAAGCAATCCGCTTGGGCTGATTTATGTGTCTTTTGACGGAAACGAACAAGAGCAGCAGCAATTGGCTCAACTGAAGCAGGAGCTCGAACAAGAGCAACTCGCTTATACGCTCGTGCCGCTGGAAGTGAAACGGCAAACATCGAGTGCGAGTGGCAATGATGTCGACATCATGTCTTTGTCCCAGTTTAACCGGCTCGCCGCCGCACTCGGCTACGAACCGGCACAGCTGGAAGCAAGTGAAGGAATGTTCGTACCATTTTCACAGGAATCGCTGCGGGAGTTGCAAAACAGCTATACGGAAACACAGCTCGTGGAAAGCGGTGTTGAGCTGACGATCGACCGGACATATCCGCAAGTCCTGTTTCCGGCGCATACCTTAAACGCCAATACGATCATTATGAACAATGAAGACTTCCGCACAGTCGACGAACCGCTCATGGGCTTTCCGACCGGCGCATCGGATTTCCGCTATTACGCTTTTCATGTGCCCGATTGGACCGAAACGGTAACAATCGGCGAAACCATTCGTTATCCGATCAGTGAAGCGATGGTCAGCGGCAACTTCGCCAATCTCAATTATTATTTTGAGAATCCGGGTTACGAATACCGCTGGTTTAAATCTTCATTCGCGCTGCTTCTGTTTATCGGCTTGATGGTGGCGGCGGTGTTCCTGCTAGCGGCAGGGAGCTTCATCTATTTTAAATTGTACACAGGGCTCGACCGCGACCGCAGGCAATATCAATTGATGGTGCGCCTCGGGATGACCGAGCGGGAACTCGGTAAAATCGTCAATCGCCAATTGGTGCCGCTGTTCTTCCTGCCGTGGGCACTGGCGCTACTCCATAGCGCATTCGCCTTCATTTCGCTGCAAGTGGTGTGGGACGAGTTTGCGGAACTGTCGATTCTGTCTGAAATGGCGATCGTGCTTGGCGGATTTACGCTCATGCAGATTTTGTATTTCTTCTTGATCCGTTGGCGCTATATCGCCCATTTGAAAGCCTATTGATTTTTGTCAGCTGCCGGAGTTCTTCGGCAGCTTTTTGAATGGGGCTTTTTGGGTGGCTGTTGTATTGTCTGAAGATTTATTTTATAATGAATAAAGTAAATATGAATGAGTATTCATTCAATGGAAAGAGGGATATCTATGAATTTGGGAGAACGTGTTCACGAAATCGCACAACAAGAAGCAGGCCGAGTTGCTTATACGTTCATGGGCAAAGAAACAAATTACGGAGAGTTCGATCAATCCGTTTCAAAATTCGCTGGTGCACTGCAAGAACTGGGCGTGGAAAAAGGGGACCACGTCGCATTTCTACTGAGCAATACCCCGCATTTTCTCATTTCGCTTTATGCTACGATGCGCATCGGCGCGACAGCGGTTCCGATCAACCCGATCTATAGCCCGGATGAAATCGCTTACATCGTCAATAATAGCGATGCGAAAGTGGTTGTGGCGCTCGATGCCCTGCTGCCGCTTGTGGAAAAAGCCCATCAGGCACTGCCGGCAGTAGAGACGTACATCATTTGCGAAACCGACCCTTCAACCGGAGAGAAACTGGCGCAATTGCAGGATGCAGTCAAAGACAAAGTACGCTCGTTCACTGCAATGCTGACGAATTCCGAAGCATTTACCGGCACAGTGGATGTCGTTGAAGATGATAATGCCGTCATCCTCTATACGTCGGGAACGACCGGCAAGCCTAAAGGGGCGATGCTGACGCACGGCAATTTGTATTCCAATGCGAGAGATGTTGCAGGCTACCTGCAGATTTCGCCGGATGACCGAGTCATCGCGACGCTGCCAGTGTTCCATGTGTTTGCATTGACGGTCGTCGTCAATGCGCCGCTTATGCAAGGCGCAACCATTGTCCTCGTGCCGCGTTTTGCGCCTCAGGAAGTGTTTGCAGCAATCAAAGCATCGAAAGCGACTGTTTTCGCGGGCGTACCGACGATGTACAATTTCATGTATCAATATCCAGACGGCGATCCGGCTGATTTTGATTCTGTGCGCCTAGCGATTTCCGGCGGTTCAGCAATGCCGGTCGCACTGCTTCATAATTTTGAAGACAAATTCAATGTGCGGATCTCAGAAGGCTACGGTTTGTCCGAAGCTTCACCGGTCACCTGCTTCAACCCGATCGACCGTCCGCGCAAAGCAGGATCGATCGGCACGTCGATCATCAATGTCGAGAACAAAGTCGTCAACGAGCTAGGCGAAGAAGTTCCAGTCGGGCAAGTGGGCGAATTGATCGTCCGCGGACCGAACGTCATGAAAGGCTATTACAAAATGCCGGAAGAAACACAGGCGGCGATTAAAGATGGCTGGCTCTACACGGGTGACTTGGCGACAATCGATGAAGAAGGTTATTTCTATATCGTCGACCGCAAAAAAGATATGATCATTGTCGGGGGCTATAATGTTTATCCGCGCGAAGTGGAAGAAGTGCTGTTTGCCCACCCGGCAATTGTCGAGGCGGCAGTCGTCGGCTTGCCGGACGCTGATTTCGGGGAATCGGTCAACGCGTATGTCGTCTTGAAAGACGAGTCGGTTTCCATCGATGAGCTGAAGAATTATTGTGCCGAGCATTTGGCGAAATACAAAGTGCCGCGCAACATCGAAATTCTCGACGAGTTGCCGAAAAACACGACAGGAAAAATCCTGCGCCGCTCGCTGAAAGATCAAGCAGTGAAGAAGTAATCGAATAAACCGCCTTCCGGCTCGACCGGGAGGCGGTTTTTTATGGCTCGGTATTCTATGGAAGAAATAAACCAATACCAACTCATCAAAGGGGATTTGATTGAAAAGACAGACAACTTTCTATATAGTTGAAGAGTAATTATTACGAAAATCGAAATACTTATTTAGGGGATGACCATATGACGAAAAAAGCTGTAGAAATAGAAGACTTGCTCCAACTGATTTCCGTGGCCAACCCAAAGATTTCACCGGACGGCAAACGGGCAGTATTCGTCCAGACTCAAATGGATGAAGAAGACAATACATATCATGCGCATATCCATCATATTTCGCTGGAAACCGGCAAGACCACTGCTTGGACTCACGGCAAAGGACGCAATAGCCAGCCCGCTTGGTCAGCTGACGGCCACCAACTAGCGTTTTTATCAGACCGCAACGACAAAAACCAATTGTATGTGCTGTCTGCTGATGGAGGCGAAGCGCGCGCTGTAACCGATTTCGATAAAGGTGTAAGCGCCTTCCGCTGGTCGCCGTGCGGCACGAAGATCTGGGTCAATGCACTGGCAAAAGACGGCACCACCTTTACGGAAAAAGAGGAAGACAAAGACAAAGACGAGAAAAACCCCGAACCATACCGCACGAGCAAAATGAAGTACAAAATGGACGGCAATGGGCTTGTGAAGCAGGAATTCCATCGCCAAATCGGATTTGTTGAGCTGGAGTCGGGGCATGCGGAACAACTGACGGAAGGACCGTATCAATATGGGCTAGAAGCGATTTCCCACGACGGGAAGAAATTAGTCTACGGGGCTATAAAAGAAGAAAACCTCGATTTTGTGTTTCGCCAATCACTGTTCTTGCGCGACCTTGACACGGGGAAAGAAACCGCCATTATCGAAGAGGAAGGATATTACGGCAACGCCGCCTTTTCATTTGATGATGCGCATATCGCGTTTGTCGGCCATTCACGCGCTTACCAGAATGCCACTCATGCGGAAGTTTATGTATATGATTTAGGTGGGAAAACCAGCCAGTGCTTGACGGAAGGCATCGATGCGCCTGTCGGCGATTATGTCGTCGCAGACCACCAGCAAGGGTCGGATGCGCCGGGTGTAATCTGGACAAAAGACGATCATTTGTATTTCCAAGTTTCGACAGAAGGCGATGTACGTTTGTATTTCGCATCGCTTGACGGCGCGGTATATCCGGCAACGCCGGAAGACGAACATGTTTACGGCTATGACATTGCGCGTGACGGCAGTTTTGCCCTTGCCACAATCAGCAATCCCGTCTCACCCGGGGAGTTGTACAAGCTCGATATTTCTGCAGGGGAACGCAAAGCGCTGACGGTTTGCAACGAAAGCTATTTAGCTGAGGCGGAGTTGATTGCGCCGGAGACGGTCTCGCTAACAAGTGAAGACGGCCTTGAAATCCACGGCTGGCTGATGAAGCCGTGCGGATTTGAAGAAGGCAAAAACTATCCGCTCGTCGTCAACATCCACGGCGGTCCGCATGCGATGTACGCCAATACATTCGTCCACGAAATGCAATTGCTCGCGGCAAACGGCTACGGCGTCCTGTACATCAACCCGCGGGGCAGCCATGGCTATGGCCAAGGCTTTGTCGATGCGGTGCGCGGTGACTACGGCGGCGGTGACTACCGTGACATTCTCGCGGCACTCGATAGAGTCATCACAACGAACAGCTGGGTCGACACGGAACGCCTCGGAGTGACCGGTGGCAGCTACGGCGGATTCATGACCAATTGGATCGTTTCGCATACCGACCGTTTTAAAGCGGCCGTGACCCAGCGCTCCATCTCCAACTGGATTTCATTTTTCGGCGTTTCGGATATTGGCTATTATTTCAGCGATTGGCAACACGGAGTCGGAATGGAAGACGTCATGAAATTATGGGCGCATTCCCCGCTGAAATACGCAAAAGACATCAACACGCCGCTGTTAATTTTGCATTCGGAAAACGACCACCGCTGCCCGATCGAGCAAGCAGAGCAATTGTTCATCACGCTGAAAAGCATGCACAAAGAAGCGGAGTTGGTCCGTTTCCCGGAAGCGGACCATAATTTGTCGCGCACCGGCAAGCCGAATTTGCGCTTTGCCAGATTAGAAGAGATTATTGGATGGATGAAACGTCTATAATAGGCATATGAAAAACCAGGCGGAGAATTTCCCGCCTGGTTTTTTGATTAACGTCCTTTGAATTCCGGTTTGCGTTTTTCGCCGAATGCTACTAGCGCTTCAACGCGGTCTTCTGTTGGAATGGTGATTTCGTATGCTTTTCTTTCGATTTGCAAGCCGGTCTGCAAATCGGTGTTCATGCCGTTTTTGATGGCGAACTTCGCTTGCTGCAGCGCAATCGGGCCATTCGCCAAAATCGAATCGGCAAACGCGCCCGTAACGGCAGGCAAATCTTCACTTGCGGCGGTGCGGGTGACGAGGCCATAGTCGAGTGCTTCCGCTGATTTCAAACGTCGTGCGGTTAAAATCAATTCCAGCGCTTTCGCTTCGCCAATGAGCCGCGGCAAACGCTGCGTGCCCCCGGCGCCCGGGATAATCGCAAGGCTCGTCTCCGTCAGTCCGAGCAATGTATCATCTGCAGCTAGGCGGAAATCACATGCCAGTGCGAGTTCCATGCCGCCGCCGAACGCATAGCCGTTGATCATGGCGATCGTCGGCTGCGGCAAGTTTTCGATCGTTGTGAACACTTCACCGATTTTGTAGATATTGCGCTTCACTTGCTCTGGCGTCAAAGTTTTGCGCTCTTTCAAATCGGCACCGACACTGAACGCTTTGTCGCCGGACCCAGTGAAGATAACAATGCGGATGTCCGGATTGATGCGGACCGCTTCCGCTACTTGGCCCAGTTCTGCGAGCATATCATAATTGAATGCGTTCATCGCATCTGGGCGGTTTAATGTAACGAACGCCAGATTGCCTTTTTGTTCATAATGAATTGTTTCCATTTCCATCCCCCTTTGAGAGTCCATCCGTTAAAAACATACCACTTTTTGGACTAATCTGTCACCAAACTCTATAATGAAGACAATAGGGGGGAGCTCATACATGAACCAGTTTACATATATCCGAATTTACCGCATCGTTTCCATGGCGATTCGTTTTTATTTGCAAGTGTCGATTTTCCAAAGGCGCAATAGGGGCAAGTGGACGCCAGTTGTGGGGCAGCGTTGGAACGAGCTCGTCACCCGGCAAGCGAAAGAATACAAGGAATTGGCGCTCAAGCTGGGCGGCCTGATGATTAAATTGGGCCAATTCCTATCGACCCGTGCGGATATTATGCCGCCAAGCTTTTTGGCGGAACTAGAAGGCTTGACCGACCGTGTGCCATCCGTTCCCCGAAAAGACATCATTGAAGTGCTGGAGCAGGAGTGGAATGTCGAACACGCCAATTATTTGAGCGAGTTGTCTGATGAGGCGATTGCTTCCGCATCGATCGGCGAAGTGTATAAAGGGCGTTTGAAAAATGGCACCGAAGTGGCAGTCAAAGTCCAGCGGCCAGGCACAGACCACATCATCCGCGCCGATTTCCAGGCGATGCGCGTCGTCATTTGGCTCGCGAAGAAATTCACGCCGTTTACGAAACAAGTCGATTTTGACCAATTGTATGTTGAAATGACCGAAACAATAGGTGATGAATTGAACTTTGTCCGAGAATTGCAAAATGGACGTGCTTTTGCGGATCGCTTTGCGGAAATGTCCGGTGTCCACATTCCGCTCTATTACGATGAGTATACGACACGCCGCGTGCTTGTCATGGAGTGGATCGAAGGCGCACGCATCACCGATATCAGCTTTATAGAAGAACACGGACTCGATCGCCACGAAATTTCCGAGCGATTGTTCATCCTGTTTTTGGAGCAAGTGCTGTACGGCGGACAATTTCATGCCGATCCCCACGGCGGCAACATCTTATTGAAGCCGGACGGCACAATCGTGCTGATCGATTTCGGCATGATCGGCACGATTTCCGAGCGCGACTCGCAGGCGATTCTGTTGATTGCTGAAGGCATTCTGTTCAAAAACTATGAGCAGGTGCTGGATGGCTTGGAAGATCTGCGCTTCTTATTGCCGCACGCTGACCGCAATCTGTTGGAAGATGCGGTGGAACGGCTGGTCTCCGCTTACGAATCGAATGAATTGATGCAGATGGATAGTTTTGTAGTCGAGCGTCTGTTGAAAGATATGCAGGACATTGTCCGGACACAGCCGGTTCAGCTTCCGGCAGAATTTGCATTCTTCGGACGGGCCGCTTCGATTTTTGTCGGAGTCTTGCACGTGCTAGATCCGAAAGTCGATCTGTTCGCGCTTGCACGTCCGCGCGTATTGGAGTGGGCTTCGACAAAACGCGAAGGAAAAGGAATTTTCGGCAAGGAAGATGTGCTGCGTTGGGTGCTCAATTCGACTGGGCCTCTCAGAGCTTTCCCGAAAAAAATCATCAATTTCCTGGAAGAGCCGGAGAAAATACGGAACTATCTGGAGAATAAAGAAGGCCGTGAGAGAGAGCATCAGCGCGATATGCAAAGCCGGATGTTTGCCGGTATTTTCGCGCTCGTGTCCTTTACCGGCATCTCGTTATCCGTCTGGTTTTGGCACGAAGCATTCCTATGGGTTTCTTCCGTCTTTTTTGTCGGTTCCCTGTGGGCGTTCCGCGCCATCCGGTAGTTAAAGGAAATATACGGCCGACTGTTTTTTTTCAATAAAAAGATCGCCTTTATGAAATGCATTCATGGAAACTTGCATTTCATAAACGGCGATTTTTTTAATGGCTCAACGATTGGGCGATGCTAATTGTTCGAGCCTAACGAATCACGGCAATTAAAATGGATTTATTTTACTAGAGGCTCTTGCAATTTCCGAATTCCCCGTTAAAATTAAAATAAGAACACTCGTTCCTATCGGGGAGGGGTGAGGAGATGGCCCTAATTTCAAGGGCAGAAATGGTCGTGTTTGAGAAGCGGGTGGAATTGCCGATGGTTCTCCTCATTTTGGAGCGGGATCGTGAGTGGATCCAGAATAGCGCTTTTAAGCTGAAAGCCCCCTATGTGGAATTGCTGGATAAAGCGATTGAACGCGTAAGGAGCGACCTGGCCGAAACGATCGAACTGATGAGGGCAAACGGCATGAAGTTGAGACGTGGTGTAAAAGACGGCAATTTCTCGGAATACATCTTTTGCCATGGCGGCTATGAAGATCACCGCCGCTATTTGAATATCCGTCTGAAAAATACCGTAGAGGATTTATTGCGGTTTTATTTGGCTGCTGCGGCCAAAACGCTTTAATCCAATGGCTGATGGCTGCGCGGGGGAAATGCCCGTTTCGTCACATAATTCATCCGGTGGTTATGGACGCGCTGCGCTTTTTTGAAATAACGACGCAAGGAACCGGTGAAAGAATGCTGGTTCCGAAGCGCGATCGGCGAGATGTCTGCAGGAACGACAACGCCATTGCTGAGAGACACCAGGCTGCCGCGTCCACTGTTGTCTGCTGCAATCAAATCGATGGCATCAAAATTGAACCATACAGAATCACGGTTTTTCGGAGAGTGGGTGGGAAAGAAAATCAGTGGATTGCCGTAATACTCGCCGACGATGATCGGTGGCTTATGCTTTACGCCGATCGCTTTCTGGGCGTAGAGGGTAGCGCTGGCGAGGGAGCCGCGGTAGAAGGAGCATGACTTCGCTACAATTTTATAGACCGATTCCTCCACGAGAAATTCACTGCGGTCTTCGATGACCCGTGTCAGGAGCCGGTGGCCGTCCATATACGGCAACAGCGCATATGTGCTGCTGCAAATTGTATAAGAAACGGGGTATTGATTCTTTTTGCCCATGTATATTTACCCCCTAAATTTACTTTACATAAATTATTATAATAAAAAATGGAAAATAAACAATAACTAATTTTCGAAAAAAATATTTTTTCAATTTCGTTGTAATTTTCAAAAAACTCTTGCTTCTTTCTGGCGTTGTCGTGTATACTAATGAAAAGCATTCGGGGTGAAGAAGAATGGAAAACTATTATTCTTATGCTGACTTCATGAAAGCGATGGCTCAAACGAAAAAAATCACGGAAGCGGAAAAACTGCTGAACGAGATTTATCTAGACCTATTCTTGAAGCATGTTCACCGCGAACAGCAGGAAACGCAATTGCTGGCACTCATCGACGAAGCCCTGGATCATAACGACCGTAAATCTTTCGACACATATACCGCACAGCTTCAAGAGCTCAAGCGGGAAGAAGACGAGTAAGAAAAGCCGCCCTAATCGGGGCGGCTTTTTTTCATGCCGATAATTTGATTTTTTTGCAGTGCGCTCAGCGCATCAAGTGGTGATATGACTTGAAAACGGCTCCAATAACTAGATGCAAAAGGGGCGGAAAGATTAAATAAGAAAGAAAAAACATACGTTCGCTTTTTGTTAGAGGATTTTTAGGGCATATGTTAAAGTAGAAGTAGTGAAAATTACGGGAGGACACATCCATGAAAAAGGAATTCAACCTACAAGCTCCTTATGAACCGGCCGGGGATCAGCCGGATGCCATCGCCAAGTTAACCGAAGGAGTGTTAGGGGGCAAGCGAATGCAAACCTTGCTCGGCGCGACAGGCACAGGAAAAACGTATACGATGTCCAATGTGATTCAGCAAGTGAAAAAACCGACATTGGTCATGGCCCATAATAAAACATTGGCTGGCCAGCTCTATAGTGAATTCAAAGAGTTTTTCCCTGACAATGCAGTAGAGTATTTTGTTAGTTACTATGATTACTATCAGCCTGAGGCGTACGTGCCTCAATCCGACACATTTATAGAAAAAGATGCCAGCATCAACGATGAAATCGATAAATTGCGCCACTCGGCGACAAGTTCTTTATTCGAACGGGATGATGTGATTGTAATCGCTTCCGTTTCTTGTATTTACGGTCTTGGTTCACCGAAAGAATACCGTGAACTCGTAGTGTCGCTGCGCAAAGGCATGGAGATCGAGCGCAATCAGCTGCTCCGTAAATTGGTAGACGTTCAGTACGAACGCAATGACATCAACTTTATCCGGGGTACGTTCCGCGTTCGCGGCGACGTAGTGGAAATTTTCCCAGCTTCACGCGATGAACGCTGCTTGCGCGTCGAATTTTTCGGCGACGAAATCGACCGCATCCGTGAAGTGGATGCACTGACAGGTGAAATCATCGGGGATCGAGAACATGTCGCCATTTTCCCGGCGTCCCACTTTGTTACGCGTGAAGAAAAAATGGTCAAAGCAATCGAGAACATTGAAGCAGAACTGGAAGAGCGTCTGATAGAAATGCGTGCGGAAGACAAATTGCTCGAAGCACAACGGCTCGAGCAACGGACGCGCTATGATTTGGAAATGATGCGTGAAATGGGCTTCTGCTCGGGCATCGAAAACTATTCGCGCCATTTGACGTTGCGTCCACCAGGCGCACAACCCTATACATTGATCGACTATTTCCCGGACGACTTCCTATTGGTCGTAGACGAAAGCCACGTGACCTTGCCGCAAGTACGCGGTATGTTCAATGGTGACCAAGCGCGTAAAAAAGTACTGGTTGACTACGGTTTCCGCCTGCCGTCAGCGATGGATAATCGTCCATTAACATTTACGGAATTTGAAGAGCATATTAAACAGGCTGTATTCGTTTCAGCAACACCGGGAGCATATGAACTTGAACATACACCAGAGATGGTGGAGCAGATCATCCGCCCGACTGGCTTGCTCGATCCTGAAATCGAAATCAAGCCGATCGAAGGGCAAATCGATGATCTCATGGACCAAATCCAGCAGCGCAAAGAACGCGGCGAACGGGTGTTGGTGACAACGTTGACGAAGAAAATGTCGGAAGACTTGACGAATTACTTGAAAGAAGCCGGGGTCAAGGTCAATTACCTGCATTCCGAAATCAAGACGCTCGAGCGCATCGAGATCATCCGCGAGTTGCGGATGGGCGTATACGATGTGCTTGTCGGAATCAACTTGCTGCGTGAAGGACTAGACATTCCGGAAGTTTCCCTAGTTACTATTTTGGATGCGGACAAGGAAGGCTTCCTGCGCTCAGAACGCGCCTTGATTCAGACGATGGGGCGTGCGGCTAGAAATGAGAACGGCCATGTTATTATGTATGCGGACCGAATAACGGATTCAATGCAAAAAGCGATCGATGAAACCGATCGTCGCCGCACGATCCAAGCGGCTTATAATGAAGAACATGGCATTACGCCGGTTACGATAAAGAAGAAAATTCGCGATGTTATCCGTGCAACAGAAGCGGCGGAGGAAACGGAAGAGTATATCAGCAAAGCAGTGCAAGGGAAAAAGCTCAACAAAGCAGACCGCATGAAGCTGATCGCTTTGCTCGAAACGGAAATGAAGGAAGCAGCAAAAGCGCTCGATTTCGAACGCGCCGCCGAACTGCGCGACACGGTGCTGGAATTGAAAGCGGAAGGATGATAGAACTTGAAAAACCAAGAGATACGCATACAAGGTGCGCGTGCCCATAACTTAAAGAATATTGACGTCGTCATTCCGCGTGACAAGCTGGTCGTTATGACCGGGTTGTCCGGCTCCGGGAAATCGTCTTTGGCATTTGATACGATTTATGCGGAAGGGCAACGGCGCTATGTTGAATCATTGTCTTCATATGCCCGCCAATTTCTCGGGCAGATGGACAAGCCGGATGTCGATTTGATTGAAGGCTTATCTCCGGCGATTTCAATCGACCAGAAGACGACAAGCAAAAACCCGCGGTCGACAGTTGCGACCGTAACGGAAATCTACGATTACATCCGTCTGATGTACGCACGGATCGGCAAGCCGATCTGCCCGAACCATGGCATTGAAATTTCTTCGCAGACGGTGCAACAAATGGTCGACCGTTTGGTTGAATATCCGGAGCGGACGCGCATGCAAATTTTGGCGCCGCTCGTGTCAGGCCGTAAAGGAACGCATGTGAAGTTGCTGGAAGATGTGAAAAAGCAAGGATATGTTCGGGTCCGCGTCAACGGGGAACTCATTGATTTGGACGATGATATTTCACTCGACAAAAACAAAAAGCATTCCATTGAAGTGGTCATCGACCGAATCATCATGAAAGAAGGTATTGCCCCGCGCTTAAGCGACTCGCTTGAGTCGGCTCTGCGCCTCGGGGAAGGGCGCGTGCTCGTTGATGTAATGGATCAGGAAGAACTGTTGTTCAGTGAACATCATGCCTGCCCGATCTGTGGATTTTCCATCGGCGAACTCGAACCAAGAATGTTTTCGTTCAACTCGCCATTCGGCGCGTGCCCGGAATGTGACGGCCTCGGCTTGAAGCTCGAAGTCGATCCGGAACTCGTCATTCCCGATTGGACTGTGACGCTCGCCGACCACGCGATTGCTCCGTGGCGCCCGACGAGTTCACAATACTATCCGCAACTTCTGCAAGCAGTGTGCCGCCATTTCGGAATCGAAATGGACGTGCCGATGAACGAATTGCCGGAAGATCAAGTTCACATTATCCTGCACGGCTCGGACAATGAAAAAATCCGCTTCCGCTACGAAAATGATTACGGCAAAATCCGAGACAGCCATATTTATTTTGAAGGGGTGCTATCGAACATCGATCGGCGCTACCGGGAAACAAGTTCCGACTATATCCGCGACATGATGGAGAAATTTATGGGCGAGCAAGCGTGCCCAACGTGTGCGGGTTACCGTCTAAAGCCGGAATCACTCGCCGTCAAAGTCAATAATCTTCATATCGGCCAAGTTGTGGAATACTCGATTACCGAAGCACAGGCATTTTTTGACGGGTTGACGTTGTCCGAGAAAGACCGGCAGATTGCCAATATGATCCTCCGGGAGATTCAGGAGCGTGTTGGCTTCCTAATCAATGTCGGACTGGATTATTTAACGTTGAATCGGGCATCCGGAACCTTGTCGGGAGGCGAAGCCCAGCGCATCCGCCTCGCGACTCAAATCGGCTCCCGGCTGACGGGCGTATTATACATCCTTGATGAACCATCGATCGGCCTTCATCAGCGGGATAATGATCGCCTCATCAGCACCTTGAAAAATATGCGGGATATCGGCAATACGCTCATCGTCGTCGAACACGATGAAGATACGATGATGGCAGCGGACTATTTAATCGATGTAGGCCCTGGAGCTGGCGTGCACGGCGGGGAAATCGTTGCCGCGGGCACACCGGAAAAAGTGATGAAAAATAAAAAATCATTGACTGGCCAGTATTTAAGTGGAAAGAGATTCATTCCGCTGCCAGCTGAGCGCCGAAAGCCGAGTGACCGGAAGATTTCGATTCGGGGGGCTTCGGCGAACAACTTGAGAAACGTCGATGTCGACATCCCGATTGGCTTATTCACAGCCGTTACGGGTGTCTCAGGCTCTGGGAAGAGTACATTGATCAATGAAATCCTCTATAAGTCGCTTGCCCATAAACTGAACCGTGCCCGGGCCAAGCCTGGCCAGCACAAATCGGTAGAAGGCATCGAAGAGCTGGAAAAAGTCATCGAGATCGACCAGTCACCGATCGGACGGACACCACGTTCCAATCCGGCAACTTATACGGGAGTGTTCGATGACATCCGAGACCTCTATGCTTCGACCAATGAAGCAAAAGTGCGCGGATACAAAAAAGGCCGTTTCAGCTTTAACGTCAAAGGCGGACGATGCGAAGCCTGCCGAGGCGATGGCATCATCAAAATCGAAATGCATTTTCTGCCGGATGTCTATGTACCTTGTGAAATATGCCACGGCAAACGCTATAACCGCGAGACACTGGAAGTGAAATACAAAGATAAAAACATCGCAGACGTATTGAGAATGACAGTGGAAGATGCTTATGGATTCTTTGAGAACATCCCGAAAATCAACCGCAAATTAAAAACCATTGTCGATGTCGGACTTGGGTATGTTACGCTCGGACAGCCGGCGACCACGCTCTCCGGCGGTGAAGCACAGCGCGTCAAGCTCGCCTCAGAATTGCATAAACGCTCAAACGGCAAATCATTCTACATTTTGGACGAACCGACTACAGGCCTGCATGCCGATGATATTTCACGCTTATTGAAAGTGTTGCAGCGGCTGGTGGATAACGGCGATACGGTGTTGACGATCGAGCATAACCTCGATGTCATCAAAACCGCCGATTATTTGATCGACCTTGGACCGGAAGGCGGAGACAAAGGCGGGACTATTATAGCGATAGGGACGCCGGAAGATATCGCCAATGTCAAAGAATCCTACACCGGCATGTATTTAAAGCCGATTCTCGAGCGCGACCGCAAACGGATGGAAGAGCGCATCGGAAAAGCAGCAGCAAAGAAAAAGAAAGTAAAGTGAAACTTTCCACGCGTCAAAACGTATCATTAAAATAGAACAGGCTTTTCTGCGAAGGCAGAAAAGCCGAAGAGGAGGCCAAACGATATGCAAACTGAAAAAGAACGCATTTTGGACATGGTTGAGAACGGAACCATTTCGGCACGTGAAGCGGTCGAACTATTAAAGGCGATCGATGGCGGAGAATCAAGCGGTTCTAGAGACTATGGCCGTGATACGCAACGCAGTTCACGGGGTAAGCGAGGATTTTTCCGTCCGGAAGATGTGTTCAAAAGAATCTCTAAAGACTTTTCGAAAGATTTCTCTAAGAATATGTCCAAAGATTTCAATGATCTGGGCGATCGGATGATGCAGTTTATGCAAACATCCGCAGATAAGCTAAAAACAATGGAATTCGATTCTCCATTTGGTGAAGCAATCCGCTTTGAACATACTTTTACGGAGGAAAGTGCGGAACTGCACACGATCATTGCGGACATCGCCAATGGCCAATTGGAAGTTTTCCCTTCCCAAGACGGATCGATACGTGCAGAATGCAGCGTGAAAGCGTTCCGTGCAGAATCACCGGAACAGGCTAAACATGATTTCCTGGAGAAATTTGTGTTTATTGCGGATGAGCGGAAATTGCGCATCATCAGTGATATGAAAACGACGCAAGTGAATATTGTGTTGTATGTGCCGGCAGCGGCTTACGAGCAAATTGTCGTCCGCTTGTTCAATGGCGGCTTTACGATGAAACGCATCGATTCAGCTTTGATCAAAGCCAAAACAGCAAACGGCAAAATCGATTTGAAAACGATTCAATTCGAAGAAGCTGAGCTGGAAACGGCTAATGGCCCGATTCAAATCATGGAAGTGAAAGGCCGCGAGCTCGAAGCGGAGACGTTGAACGGCCGCATTTATGTAGACGGCGATATTGAAGACGTCGATGCCAAATCGCTCAATGGCAATGTCGTGGCGACGACGCGCAGCAAACAAGCGAAAAAAATCGAAGCGAAGACTTTGGCCGGCAACGTGGAAATTTACATTCCACAGCATTTGGCGCTGCGCGGCGAGGTTTCTTCTAACCTTGGCCGAATGGACGTTATGCTATCGGATATCGACAGCAGCCATGAGCAAGGGCAGTTTATGCAAAAGAAAATGCATTTCACGAAGAGCGGGGATACGGAATCAGCTGGTGGACCGTTGCTCGTTTACGGCGAAACCAAAACCGGATCGATTCTCGTCCGTTATTTGACAATCGATTAATCAGTGCACAACACAAAACCCCCATTGGAGAAAACTCTCCAATGGGGGTTTTGGCGTTAAATTTCCATGCAGGTGATTGCAAAGGTAATTGCGCGGGCACAGCGTTTCCGGTATTCAGTGGATTGCAATAGTGCCGCTTCTTGCTTATTCGTCATAAATCCGCATTCGACTAACACTGCAGGCATTGATGTATCGCGCAACATAGCGAAATCGGCTGTTTTCAAGCCGCGGTTTTTTCGCCGCGTCGACACAACGAGCGAGTTTTGAAGCAACTCGCCGAATTTGCGTGTGCGTGCAGGTGCGGCAGGGTAGACAAAGCATTCGATTCCTTCGGCAGCGTTATAGCCACCAGTCCCTGCAGCATTGGCATGGATCGACACTAAAAGATCCGCGCCGGTGCGGTTGGCGAAACGGGTTCGCTCTACTAAGGGAACATCGCGGTCCGCCTGGTGGCTGAACAACACAGTGTAGCCTTCTGCAGCAAGCCTTTTTTTCACCTCCTCTGCGACGGCGGCGTTAAAGTGGAATTCCCGCATTCTGCCATCCGGTGTGCGTTTGCCGTAAGTGGCAGGGCCATGTCCAGCATCAATAAGTATCTTCATAAACAATTCCTCCTTTCATTTCTTATATAGAAGGAAACAGGCAGAAAGGGGACGAAATCCTTCAATTTCCTTTTTTCCATGTTAAAATAAAAACAAACCGCTGGCAGGAGCAAGGCTTTTAGAGTCTTCAATTGCACAGCCGGGGGAATGAGGGGAAAATATGGGACAAGTTACAGTGAAACAAGTGATGGATATGTTTGCCTTAAAGCTGATCAGCGGCGAGGAAGGCATCGGCCGACGAATCGCCATCAGTGATATTTCGAGGCCTGGCCTTGAAATGGCCGGATATTTCACTCATTATCCGGCGAACCGGATGCAATTGCTTGGCAAGACGGAACTTTCCTTTTTCGCCATGCTGAAACCGGAAGAGCGGCTCGACCGGATGATGAAATTATGTACAGATGATACACCCGCAATCATCGTCTCCAACGATGTTGAAGTGCCTAAAGAATTGGTCATCGCTTCTTCTGAAAGGCATGTGCCAGTGCTCAGCACAAAAATGACGACGACACGATTCTCGAGTTTGCTGACGAATTTTTTGGAAAGCCAGCTTGCTCCGACGACTGCTGTACACGGTGTTCTTGTCGATATTTACGGCATCGGTGTTTTGCTGACTGGGAAAAGTGGCGTCGGGAAAAGCGAAACAGCATTGGAGCTGGTCAAAAAAGGCCATCGCCTAGTTGCGGATGATTGTGTGGAGATTCGTCAAGAAGGAGAAGATACGCTCATCGGACATCCGCCGAAACTGATCGAGCACTTGCTCGAAATCCGCGGTGTCGGCATCATCGACATTATGACTTTGTTTGGTGCCAGTGCCGTGCGCAACTTTAAGCGCATTTCGCTAGTCATCGATCTCGAGTTATGGGATCCTGACAAAACATACGACCGTCTCGGCCTTGAGGAAGAGACGATGAAAATCATCGATACGGAATTGACCAAGCTGACCATTCCAGTTCGTCCGGGACGCAACCTTTCCGTCATTATCGAAGTGGCAGCGATGAACTACCGCCTGAAACGCATGGGGGTCAATGCTGCTGAAGAGTTTTCCAAGCGGCTTGATGACGTCATCGCACAAGATACAAATTAAGCGAATGGGAAGGTGCACTTTATGTATTCAATTTTAGCATCGATTGACCCGGTGGCATTTTCACTCGGACCGATCGACGTGCGCTGGTACGGCGTCATTATCGCCAGCGGCATAGTCATCGCATTTTTAGTCGGACAAAAGGAAATGGTCAAACGCGGCCTGCATCCGGATTACCTGACCGATTTACTGATTTGGGCTGTTCCGCTCGCCATCGTCGGCGCGCGCATTTATTATGTTATGTTCGAATGGGAGAATTACAAAGACCAGCCTGCGGAAATAATAGCCATTTGGAACGGCGGCATTGCGATACACGGCGCTTTGATCGCTTCGGTCATTGTGGCGTATATCTTCACGAAGCGCCGCAATACGCCGTTTCTAAAAGTCGCGGATATTTTGGCGCCGAGCATCTTGATCGGCCAGGCGATCGGCCGCTGGGGCAATTTCATCAACCAGGAAGCACACGGCGGAGAAGTGTCGCGTCAGTTTCTCGAGAATTTGTTCATCCCGGATTGGATCATTAACCATATGTACATAGATGGTACTTATTATCATCCAACCTTTCTCTACGAATCCATGTGGAGCTTGGCCGGAATTGTCATTTTGCTGCTGCTTAGAAAAGTCAATTTGGTGCGCGGCGAAATGTTCTTCTTCTATATGATCTGGTATTCGGTCGGCCGTTTCTTCATTGAAGGCATGCGCACCGACAGCCTTTATGTAATCGGGGAATTGCGCGCCGCACAGTTTGTGTCGGTGATCGCCATTGTCATTGGACTTGCTTTCATCATTTACCGGCGGACGGCACTCAAAAAACCGCCCCATTATTTGGACAAATAAGAAGGAAAGAAGAGATCGAATGTCGACTTTGAAAAATGGCTTGAAGGCCGGATTAAAGACAACGTGGTCGCTCGGGAAAATCATTTTTCCGATCACCTTGCTTATTACGATGCTGCAATTTACGCCGGTGCTGCCGTTTATCATTGATTTTGTGGCGCCGGTTATGGGGATTTTCGGTTTAAGCGGCGAAGCCGCCGTGCCGCTGGTGCTTGGCAATGCGCTGAACCTGTATGCCGGAATAGCAGGGATTTTATCGCTTGAACTGACAGTGAAGGAAGTTTTTATCCTGGCGGTCATGTTATCATTTTCTCATAATATCTTTATTGAGACCGCTGTAGCACTGAAAGTCGGCGTTCGCTTATGGGTTGTCCTGGTTGTCCGTTTCGGGCTTGCTGCCATGTCCGGGATCTTGATCAATTTATTATGGTCAGGCGGCGGTGAGATTGCGCAATACGGTTTTGCACCGGAAGTCGCGGCAGCTCCGGAAACATGGCTTGGTATCTTCCTGCTCGGCTTGGAGAAGGCAAGTTTCGGAGTGTTGCAGCTGGCGATGATCGTCATTCCGCTCATGCTCATGATCCAAGTATTGAAAGATCGACATTACCTGCAGAAAATCGCGGGTATGATGGGGCCTCTTACGCGCCTGCTCGGCGTGGAGAAAAATACATCGCTGACGCTCGCATCCGGGTTGATTTTTGGCTTGGCGATGGGGGCAGGTGTGATGATCCAGGCGGTGCAAGAGGATGGGGTTAGCAGGAAAGATGCCACGCTCGCTTTTATTTTCCTGGTGGCTTGCCACGCGATTGTTGAGGATACGCTTATCTTCATTCCGCTCGGCATCCCAATCTGGCCGCTGCTACTAATTCGCGTCATTACAGCGCTCGTCCTGACGATATTCATTTCATATCTGTGGAGGCGGGCTGAAGACAATCAGAAGGAAGTGGTGTCGACATGAACAAAGATATAACGACTTTATTGTTTGATTTTGATGGAACATTGCTCGATACAAATGAATTGATCGTCCAAACATTCTTGTCAGTACTCGGTGAGCATTTCCCGGGACAATACGTACGGAAAGACGTGCTGCAGTTTATCGGGCCGTCGCTGGAGCAAACGTTTACGGAAATCGCACCCGGGCGCGCCGATGAGCTGAGCAATCAGTATCGCCGGTTGAACCGGACGCTACACGACGAGCTTGTCTCAGAATACGACGGCGTGGCAGAAACTTTGCGGATCTTGAAGTCGAGAGGGATGAAAATGGCAATCGTCTCTACGAAACGGGAAGAGACGATCCTCCACGGCTTGCGTATGATGGGTGTCCATGATGTCTTCGATGCCTTAGTCGCATTGGATCATGTGCAAAATCCGAAGCCGCATCCGGAGCCGCTTGAATTGGCCTTGCGCTTGCTTGACGCTGATCAGGACGGGGCGCTGATGATCGGCGATAATTCACATGACATCGAAGGCGGAAAAAATGCCGGAGTCCGGACAGCAGGCGTTGCTTGGGCTGCAAAAGGAGAAGAGTTTCTGGCGAGCTTTGAACCGGATTTCATGCTGAACCATATTACCGACTTATTGGAATTGACGAAAGCGGGCGTCAAATGAGACGCACGGAGCGATATCCTGTAGAAGGGGCTAATTCGCTTTGGCATATTTACAAAACCGTGCCGTTCTGGAAAGTCGCAAAAAACTTTCTAGTTATCCAGACCGCTCGCTACACACCGTTTTTGCCGATGAAAAACTGGCTTTTCCGCCATTTTCTTGGAATGAAAATCGGCAAACATTCGTCGTTTGCGCTGATGGTCATGCCGGACGTCATGTTTCCGGAACGCATCCAAGTCGGGGAGAATACGGTCATCGGCTATAACACCACCATTCTTGCACATGAATACTTGATTGAGGAATACCGGCTCGGCGATGTTTCTATCGGCGACCGTGTCATGATCGGAGCAAACAGTACAATTTTGCCCGGCATTAAGATTGGGGACGGCGCCATCGTCTCCGCTGCCACGCTCGTCCATAAAGATGTACCGGCTGGAGCCTTTGTCGGCGGAAATCCGATGAAGATCATCTACACAGCTGAAGAAATGGGCGACCGACAAGCAAAATCCTGAAAGCTCACTGCTTTCAGGATTTTTTATATTGTCATCGCTTGACGGCTGAAAGTGGCATGCGCTAAAATAAGAATCACTTTACTGATTCATCACTCTAGCGAACTAAAGTGAAATAACTGACAATAGGAAGTGTTTAACGATGACCATCGAAATGTTTGAAAAACCATTAGGCATGCGTGACGATTTTCCTTCGATAGCAAAACAAAAAGCTCAACTGAGAAAACGAGGAACCGAACAGATCGAGCGGGCAGGGTATGAACTGCTGCAGACACCTACTCTGGAATATTACGAGACGATCGGCAAAATCTCGGCGATTTCAGACGATGCGCTGTTCAAGCTGCTCGACAGCCAAGGCAAAACATTGGTGTTGCGCCCGGATATGACTTCGCCGATCGCCCGGGTTGCGGCATCCAAATTACTGCGGGAAAAAATGCCGATTCGGCTCGGCTATTACTCCAACGTCTTTCGTGCACAAAAACGCGAAGGCGGCCGTCCGGCGGAATTTGAACAGATGGGCGTTGAATTGATCGGCGACGACTCCTTGTATGCGGATGCCGAAGTGATCAGCTTAGCCTGGGACATTCTGCAGGAATTGGGGATCCGTTCGGGCCGCATCGTCATCGGCCATGCGCGCCTTCTCGAACTGATATTGGCTGATTTCGGCTTGAACACGGAACAAAGTGAGAACGTCCAGGAATTGTTTGTGGCGAAAAATGGTGTCGGATTTGAACAGCTGGCACAACAGCTGCCGGTTCCGGAACATAAGCAACCGTCTTTCCGCAAATTGATGCAGGCAACGACAGTGTCGGATTGGAAGCCATGGATCAATGAAGAAAATGAGGAACAGCAAAAGCTCTACCGAGATATGGAGCGTTTAGAGAAATTGCTAGGACAAAATGGCCTCGGGGATGCCATGACGTTCGATCTGTCATTCAGCAGCCATATGACATATTACACCGGCTTGGTATTCGAATTCTACGGTGCTGGCAGCGGATTTCCGCTCGGCAGCGGGGGCCGTTATGACGGCTTGTTGGAAAAGTTCGGACTGCAAGTCGGAGCAACCGGTTTTGGCTTGCGGGTTGATCGGCTGATCGAAACGTTGTCGGTCGAAGAGCCTCAAGAACCGCATACATTGATCTTATTCGATGAACAAAGCGAACAAATTGCATTTGATAAAGCCAAACAGTTGAGAGCAGAAGGCAAGCGCGTAACTTTGCAGTTTGCGC
Organism: Planococcus sp. ISL-109; assembly: GCF_018613655.1. Classification (GTDB taxonomy): domain Bacteria; phylum Bacillota; class Bacilli; order Bacillales_A; family Planococcaceae; genus Planococcus. The sequence goes on along the minus strand of NZ_JAGGPW010000019.1, from coordinate 93,914 downwards.
CTGCTGTGAAAGCGCTCGAGCAATTCAGTGAGCTATTCACGAAAGTTATCAGAGGGGAGGAACTGCGAAATGGATGAATTGACGATTGCAATGCCCAAAGGCAGAATTTTTGAAGAAGCTTATGAGCTATTGGTCGGAGCGGGCTATGATCTGCCGAAAGAACTCGATGACTCGCGCAAGTTGATCGTCGAAGCGCCGAAAGAACGGATTCGATTCATTCTCGCGAAGCCGATGGACGTTCCGACATATGTCGAGCACGGTGTAGCGGATATCGGCATAGCCGGAAAAGATGTCTTGCTCGAGCATGACCGCGACGTTCACGAGCTGCTCGACCTTGGCATCAGCGCTTGCTATATCGCCACAGCGGGATTGCCGAATACGGAAATGAATGAAGTGACGCCGCGCATTGCGACGAAATATCCGGCAGTGGCTTCGCATTATTACCGCAGCAAAGGCGAACAAGTGGAAATCATCGAGTTGAACGGTTCGATTGAACTGGCCCCTTTGATCGGCTTGTCCGACCGGATTGTCGACATCGTGTCGACAGGCCGCACACTGAAAGATAACGGCTTGGTGGAATATGAGAAAATTGTTGATATTACGTCGCGCCTCATCGCGAACCCGGTCAGCTACCGATTGAAGCAGCAGCGCATAACGGAACTCGTCGATAAACTGCGGGAGCAGGTGACACGATGAACATTCAGCGTCTGTCGTCCGAACTGTCGATTCGGCGCAAATTAGCTGACGGCACGGCGACTCAATTAAAAGCCGTAAAGGAAATAATTCAACAGGTGCGAACAGAAGGCGATGCCGCTTTGGTGCGCTTCGCGAAAAAATGGGACCAGGCAGAGCTGTCCTCTTTGCGCGTGACGAAAGAAGAAATTCAGGAAGCGACTGACCGTTTTGATCCGCAGCTGTTAGAGGACTTAAAAGAAGCGGCGCAAAATATCCGCAGCTACCACGAAGGGCAGAAGCAGCAAGGCTACCGGCACGAACGTGCAGACGGCTCTTACGTCGCACAGCGTGTCACAGCGATTGAGTCGGCTGGACTTTACGTTCCGGGCGGAACGGCGGCTTATCCTTCGTCGGTGCTGATGAACGTCATTCCGGCGCAAGTGGCAGGAGTTGAGCGAATCGTCGTGATGTCACCGCCGGATGCTGACGGGAAATTATCGGACGGTGTGCTCACCGCGGCCCATATTCTCGGCATTGAAGAACTGTATAAATCAGGGGGTGCACAAGCCATAGCCGCGCTGGCATACGGTACCGAGTCGATCGAGCCGGTCGATAAAATTACCGGTCCCGGCAATATTTTCGTCGCGCTCGCAAAACGCGAAGTGAACGGAGACGTTGCAATCGATATGATCGCAGGGCCGAGCGAAATCGCCATTATTGCGGATGATACAGCTTATGCGGACGAAGTGGCGGCGGATCTATTGTCGCAGGCAGAGCACGACCCGCTTGCAAGCGCTGTTTTGTTGACCGAGAGTCGGGCGCTTGCAGAAAAAGTCAAAGCGCAAGTCTCGAAACAATTGGCATCTTTGCCGCGCGCAAAGATTGCCGCTGCGTCGATCCGTGACCACGGGGCGATTTATCTCGCCGACAGCCGCGCTGAACTGATCAAAGCCGCGAATCAATTGGCACCGGAGCATTTGGAAATCATGACGAGTGATGCGGAAGAAATGTCAGAAGAAATCCGCCATGCCGGTGCGATTTTTATCGGCCGCTATTCGTCAGAACCGGTCGGCGATTATTTCGCTGGCACGAACCATGTCCTGCCGACCAATAGCACTGCCCGTTTTTCCAGTGCTTTATCGGTTTATGATTTTATCAAACGTACGAGCATCGTCCATTACAGCGAACAGGCGTGGCGCAACAACCAGGAAAAAATTGCACGGCTCGCAAGGCTAGAGGGGCTTGAAGCCCATGCCCGCGCAGTCGAATCACGCGCTTGGAAAAAGGAGAGTCAATCATGAGGAAATCAGACATTACACGGAGAACCACTGAAACCGAAGTCGCTGTCAGCTTTTCGCTTGATGGAAAAGGGCAGGCAGATATTAATACAGGCGTTCCATTTATGGATCATATGCTTGATCTATTCATCAAGCATGGCCAGTTTGACGGCCGCATCCAGGCAAATGGCGACACGCATATCGACGATCACCACACGACAGAAGATATCGGAATCGTCCTCGGGCAAGCGGTGCTTGAGTCATTAGGCGATAAAAAGGGCTTGCGCCGCTACGGTAATGCATTTGTGCCCATGGATGATGCGCTCGCGCAAGTGGTCATCGATTGCTCGAACCGGCCTCATCTGGAGTTCCGCGGAGACATTCCGAATGCTAAAGTCGGCACATTCGATACCGAACTGGTCCATGAATTTCTCTGGAAGTTCGCTTTGGAATCGCGCATGAATGTACATGTTATCGTCCATTACGGAAAAAACACCCACCACATCATCGAGGCAATCTTCAAGGCGCTTGCCCGTGCGCTCGATGACGCAACGATGATCGATCCGCGCGTAGAAGGCGTTCCTTCGACAAAGGGGCTTTTAACATGATTGTCGGCATCATCGATTATGGGATGGGCAATTTATTCAGTGTCGAGCAAGCATTGAAAAAGCTTGACTGCACAGTCATCACTTCAGACGATGTGGCGATTCTCGGAGAAGCGGATGCAATATTGCTGCCGGGTGTCGGTGCGTTTCCGGATGCGATGAAGCAGCTGGAAGAAAAAGGGTTAGTGCGGTTTATCCAATCGCTTCCGGAGCATAATATACCGCTTCTCGGGATCTGCCTCGGCATGCAATTATTATATGAAGACAGTGATGAAGTGCGCCCGGAGCGTGGGCTCGGTTTATTGAAAGGGCATATCCGCCGCTTTCCAAAAGGCGATTACCGCATTCCGCATATGGGCTGGAACCGCTTGCGCTTTGCTCATAAGCCGTACTGGCTGGAAGATATTCTCGCCGATACGCATGTCTATTTTGTCCACTCGTTTCTTGCGGCAGATACAGACGATTCACAAGTTTGGGCGACTGCCGAATATGGTGGTCTGGAAGTGCCGGGCGTAGTCGGCGACGGCTTGATTACAGGAATGCAATTCCACCCTGAAAAATCGGGTGAATTCGGCCATTATCTATTAGAGCAATGGATTGCAAATGTCAGGGGGAATCTTCATGAATGAGTTTCAAATATATCCGGCGATCGATTTGAGGGGCGGTAAATGTGTCCGCCTTTTCCAGGGCGATTACGGGCAGGAAACAATTTACGCGGATTCGCCGGTCGAAATGGCGAAAAGCTTCGTCGAAGCAGGTGCCAAGTGGATCCATATGGTCGATTTGGACGGAGCGAAAGACGGCAGCCGCATCAACGACCAAGTCGTCATCGAAGCAGCTAAGCTTCCGGCGAACATCCAAGTGGGTGGAGGGATCCGCAGCCGGGAAGATATCGAGCATTATTTATCGAACGGTGTCGCCCGTGTCATCATCGGAAGTTTAGCTGTGCGCGAGCCGGAGCTTGTCGCCTCGTTCATCGAAGAGTTTGGTGCAGATAAAATCGTCATCGGCATCGATGCGAAAGACGGCATGGCGGCAACCGAAGGCTGGATCGAAACTTCACATAAACCGGCTTCTGAACTAGCCGCTTATTTTGCTTCAAAAGGCGCGAGACATTTCATCTATACGGATATTTCGACGGATGGCACGCTTGCCGGCCCGAATATCGATGCGAACCGTAAGTTAGTTGCAGATGATGCGTCACAGGTCATCGTATCAGGAGGAATCGGGACGCTTGATGATGTGAAACGGGTGAAAGAGGCGGCGCAGGACAGCCCAATCGCCGGTCTCATCATCGGCAAAGCTTTGTATGAAAAACGCTTTACGCTCGAGGAGGCATTGTCATGCTGACGAAACGCATCATTCCGTGTCTGGACGTAAAAGAAGGGCGCGTCGTCAAAGGCGTCAGCTTTGTTGAACTCCGCGATGCAGGAGATCCAGTGGAGCTCGCCAAGTTTTACGATGCACAAGGCGCGGACGAATTGGTGTTCTTGGACATTTCGGCATCACATGAAGGCAAAGAAACAATGGTCGAAGTCGTGCGTATTGTCGCCACTGAACTGTCGATTCCATTTACGGTAGGCGGTGGCATCCGCACGACCGATGACATGAAACGCATGCTGCGGGCAGGAGCGGACAAAGTGTCTTTGAACACGGCGGCGCTTGATCGGCCTGAATTGATCAAAGAAGGCGCAGACTTTTTCGGTTCGCAATGTATCGTCATCGCCATCGACGCGAAAAAAAGCGGCGATAGCTGGGACGTCTACACGCACGGCGGTCGCAACCGGACCGAATGGGATGCAGTCGAATGGGCGAAACATGCAGTCGCTTTAGGAGCGGGAGAAATTTTACTGACGAGCATGGATTGCGACGGCCAAAAAGAAGGCTTTGATCTGGAGCTGACCAAGGCCGTGCGCGATGCAGTCGAAGTGCCGGTCATAGCGAGCGGCGGTGCAGGAAGCCGCGAACATTTTGAAGAAGTATTCGAGAAAGTGGATGCCGATGCGGCACTTGCGGCATCGATTTTCCACTATAAAGAAACGAGCGTCAGAGAAGTGAAACAGTATTTGCACGAAAAAGGAGTGAATGTCCGGTGACAAGCGTAAAATTTGATGACAATGGGTTAGTGCCCGTCATATTGCAGGATGCAGTTACGAAACAAGTATTGACTTTGGCGTACGCCAATAAAGAAGCGCTCGAGCGGACGATTGAAACAAAAGAAACTTGGCTGTTCTCAAGAAGCCGCAATGAGTTGTGGAACAAAGGTGCGACTAGCGGTAATACGCAGACCGTCCAGTCGGTGCAGATCGATTGCGACGGGGATTCCTTGATCTATGAAGTGATTCCGAACGGCCCGGCCTGCCATACAGGAGAGACGAGCTGTTTTCATGAGACTTTGTCAGGTGAACGTTCAAACACAGCGTCTGATATGATCGGGCAGCTGAGCGCATTGATCAAACAGCGTGAAATCGATATGCCGGAAGGCGCCTATACGACCTATTTATTCGAAGAAGGGGTCGATAAGATTTGCAAGAAAGTCGGGGAAGAAGCAGCCGAAGTTATCATTGCGGCTAAAAATCGCGATGCCCGTGAATTGGCAACGGAAAGCGCAGATCTTCTTTATCACCTGCTTGTGTTATTGCAAGAACAGAAAGTTGATTTCACAGAAGTGACGGGCGTGCTGCAAGAACGTCATGCCATGAAAAAGGACAAGTAAATAACAGGGAAATATGCTATAATAACAGCACATTTAGGGTTAGGAACGATTTCGATCGTTCCTTTTCCTGTTACGGAGGCATATTTTGGAGAAAAACAAAAGGATAAATCGCGACAATGTAGTGTCATTCATTCCGACAGGGGAATTTTACTGCCAGAAAGCGCTCAAGGAATTGCAGCGTGAACAATACGATAAAGCGTATAAATACTTACAGCGCGCCAAAGGGCTGAGCCCGAACGATCCGCTCATTCTCATGCATTACGGCGTGGTGTTGATGGAGCGGGAAGAGTTTGAACTGGCGATGGATGAGCTTCAGACTGCGCATAAGATCGATCCGGAAGAGCCGAATATACTGTTCTTTTTGGCCGAAGTCCATGCACATTTGGGCTTGTTTTTTGATGCCCGGAAATACGCCAAAGACTATTTGGAGAAGGATACACGCGGCAGCTATGCAGCAGAAGCGATGGAAATCATCGACTTCGCCGAGCAAGAAGACTGGCAGTTGTTTGACGATGAAGGGGAAGCGCAAGACAGCGAGCATTACTATATGCAGGAAAAAGCGCGCCGCTTGATGGAACAAGGGAAGTTTCCCGAAGCTATAGAGCTACTCGAAAAAGTTATTGAAGAAAAAGCAGATTTCTGGGGAGCCTATAATAATCTGGCGCTGGCGTATTTTTATATCGGTGAAACGGAAATGGCGAAAGCGCTTCTCCACAATGTATTGAGAAAAAACACAGGCAATCTGCATGCTTTGTGCAATTTGGCAGTGTTTCATTATTACGAGAAAAACGATGAGCTGGAAGATATTCTCGGCTTGCTGAAGAAAATCCAGCCGTATGTTTTCGAGCATCGTTATAAATTGGGCGCTACTTTCGCGTTGGTCGGCAAATACAAAGAAGCTTATCGTTGGCTGAAAAGCTTGCAAAAGCGCGGATTTGACGGAGATCCGGCATTTTATTTCTGGCTATCCCATGCCGCATATCATTCCGGCCACGAGGAAACCGCCAAGCAAGCGTGGGAGCAACTGAAACGAATGGACCCGGCAAAAGAAGGCTATGAGCCGTGGGGTGAGCAAGCGGTCATGCCGCATGCGGATGCACTCGAGCATGACCGTGATTTTTTGATCCACAAGCTCGACCACCCTCATTTAAGTGAGCGCTTGTACGGCTTGTTTCTAGTCGGCAAGTCTTCCCATAAGCAAGAAATCATTTCGCACCCGAACTGGCTAAAAACGGAACAGCCATCCATATTGGAAACGTTTATGCTCGGCTATGCGCTTGGCCATCCGTTCCGCGAATCAGTCAAGGAAGAAAAAGCGTTTATGCGCGCGATGGAAACAGCCGAGCGTTTGTATGCGCAAGAAGGAATGGTCGATCAGCGTAATGACGGCGTATTCCAGTTATGGTTCATCTTCCTCGAGCGGGCGTTTGAAGAGCAATACAGCTTCCGCAATCCTGCTGCGTTAGCGGCAGCCACCAGTTATATGGTTGAAGCCGCGGAAAAACGGGAAATGACCAAAAAAGGCATCGCTGCCAAGTTTGGTGTTTCCGCTTCGACAGTGACCAAATACGTCGAAGAACTGAGCCGCTTTGTGCCGAATTCCGGCAACTAGGCATAAAAGTTGAAGGTGGCAGTTGATTGCTTTACGATTTAGCTAGTGATAATGAGGAGGGCGTATGATGACAGAAACAACGAATGTTTATGACGTACTAATTATCGGTGCAGGGCCAGCAGGGATGACTGCAGCAGTGTATACATCCCGTGCGAATTTATCGACGCTCATGCTTGAGCGCGGAATTCCAGGCGGTCAGATGGCAAACACTGAAGAAATCGAAAACTACCCAGGCTTCGAACATATTCTCGGACCAGACTTATCGACTAAAATGTTCGATCATGCGAAAAAATTCGGAGCCGAGTATGCATATGGCGATGTTACTGAAATCGTCGATGGCGATGAGTTTAAAACGGTGAAAGCCGGTTCAAAAGAATACAAAGCCCGTGCGATCATTTTAACGACTGGTGCTGAATACAAAAAAATGGGCATTCCGGGCGAAAATGAATTGGGCGGCCGTGGTGTCAGCTATTGTGCAGTATGCGACGGCGCCTTCTTTAAAGGCAAAGAGCTGGTCGTTGTCGGTGGCGGAGATTCTGCAGTCGAAGAAGGCGTCTACTTGACGCGCTTTGCAGATAAAGTGACGATCGTTCACCGCAGAGACACATTGCGCGCACAGAAAATCTTGCAGGACCGCGCATTCGCTAACGATAAAATCGACTTTATCTGGAACCATACTGTAAAAGAAATCAACGACAAAGACGGCAAAGTCGGCAGCGTCACATTGGTTTCAACAGAAGATGATTCCGAACAGGAATTTGAAGCAGGCGGCGTCTTTATTTATATCGGCATGCTGCCGCTGACAAAACCGTTTGAGTCTTTGGGCATCTTGAATGACCAAGGCTATATCGAAACGAATGACGCAATGGAAACGTCAGTGCCTGGGATCTATGCAGCGGGCGATGTGCGCGACAAAACCTTGCGCCAAGTCGTGACTGCGACAGGCGACGGCAGCATCGCAGCACAAAGCGTTCAGCATTACGTGGAGGAGCTTGCAGAGAAAATCGGTGCGAAAGCACAAGCTTAATGCTTTCTTAATCGCTTTGTAACAGCTTTGTCATGCAAAACAGGTAGTATATGAATAGTAAATCAACCCCCTTTTTATAAAGTTTATTTGACAGGCTGCTTTTCGGGTTATCCGGAGAGTGGCCTCTTTTTTTGCGTTTTTTTGCATGACACGCCGGGATAGATGTATAATGAAATTAGTTTATATTAGATGCGGAGTGGCAAATGTGCAGCGAATCGCGAATTTATTGCTTATAAAGAATAACAAAGTATTGCTGATGAAAAAGCCGCGCAGGGATTGGTATGTGGCACCCGGCGGTAAAATGGAAAGCGGCGAATCCATTTACGAAGCTGCAATCCGGGAATTTAAGGAAGAAACGGGTACAGAGCCATTTGGTGTGCATTTAAAAGGCGTCTATACGATGATGATTCAAGAAGGCGGCAAAACCGTCGACGAATGGATGCTCTTTACGTTCCGTGCGACCGAACTTCACGGAACCCCGTATGAAGAAACGCGTGAAGGAGTGCTTGAGTGGCATCCGGTTGAAAGCCTCCGGACACTTCCGATGGCAGAAGGCGACCGCACCAACCTGTTATTTGCAGCTTGTCAGGAAGGCGTTCAATACGGTACGTTTTATTACACGCCAGAGTTCGAACTGCTCGAAGAAAACATCCAAACATCGACTGAAGAGGAGAACCGCCAACATGGATAATCACTATGAAGAAACCGAATTGATCATCATCACCGGAATGTCCGGTGCAGGAAAGACAGTAGCGATTCAAAGTTTCGAAGACCTCGGTTTTTTTACAATCGATAATTTGCCGCCGGCGCTTTTGCCGACATTCATCAAATTGATGCGGGATTCCGGCAAGTCGATGAAACGTGTCGCTGCGGTTATGGACTTGCGTGGCGGCGACTTTTTCGACAGTTTAGTCGACGCTATCGACGATCTGTCGAAAGAACCGGAAGTGTCGATCACCGTTCTGTTTCTCGACGCGGAAAACCAGCCGCTCGTCAGCCGCTATAAGGAAACACGGCGTTCCCACCCGCTGTCGCCAGGCGGACTCGTTCTGGGTGGCATCAAAAAAGAACGGGATATGTTGAAGGACCTGCAGGGGCGCGCACATTATATGTACAACACTTCCGAAATGAGTCCGCGCCAACTGAAGGAAAAGATTACAACGGATTTTTCTACGAAATCGAGTAATGTCTTTACTGTCAATGTGGTGTCCTTCGGCTTTAAACACGGCATGCCGATCGACGCGGATTTAGTTTTCGATGTCCGCTTCTTGGCGAACCCTTATTATATTGAAGCGTTGAATCCGCTTTCCGGTCTGGATCAGCCGGTATCGGATTATGTCTTGAAATGGCAGGAAACTCGCACCTTGGTCGACAAGCTGGAAGATCTGTTCGATTTCATGATTCCCCAGTACAAGCAGGAAGGCAAAGCACAGCTTGTAATCGCCTTTGGATGCACAGGCGGCCAGCACCGCTCCGTGACACTCGCTGAATACTTTGGTAAATACTTATCTAAAAATCATAAAGTCATCATAACGCATAGAGACGTGAAAATCAGAAAGGGTTGAGCTCATGGAAAAAAGTCTGCAGCGAAAGCGAATCGTTATTATCGGGGGCGGCACAGGTCTGTCCACTTTGCTGCGCGGCTTGAAAACTTTTCCGCTCGACTTGACGGCGATTGTCACAGTTGCGGATGATGGAGGCAGCTCGGGTCGCTTACGTGATGATTTGGATATTCCGCCGCCCGGAGATATCCGAAACGTGATGGCTGCTTTATCGGACGCTGAGCCACTCGTGGCAGAGATGTTCCAATACCGTTTCACGCATTCGCATGATTTGGAAGGGCATTCACTCGGCAATTTAATGCTCGCCGCCTTGACTGATATGACGGGTGATTTTTCCCACGCAGTGCGCGAAATGAGCCGGGTGATGAATGTTAACGGCACCGTATTGCCTGCTGCCAATCAGTTGGTGACATTAAATGCCGAGCTGGAAGACGGCACAATTATCAAAGGTGAGTCTAAAATACCCGCTTATATGCAGCCGATCAAGCGCGTCTTCCTTGAACCGGCTAACGTCAAAACCTTGCCGGATACCATTCAAGCGATTGAATCAGCAGATGTCATCGTCGTTGGGCCTGGCTCGCTTTATACGAGCATTTTGCCGAACTTGCTAGTGAAGGATATTAAAAAAGCGCTGTTGAATGCAACGGCGCGGAAAATCTATATATGCAACCTCATGACCCAAGCGGGCGAAACTTACGGCTATAGCGCTTCGGATCACGTAACTGCTTTATACAATCATGTGAGCGCGGGTTTTCTCGATGCTATTCTCCTCGACAAAGTCCAGATGCCGCATGACGTGGCTGAAAAATATAAAAAAGAACAAGCATGGCCAGTGGAATACGATGAAGAGCGGCTGAGAAAGCTCGGGCTGGAAGTATACCGCCACGACATCACCAATATTTTCGGTGAAGCTGTTCGGCATGAACCGATGAAAGTGGCGAAGTGGCTCTTTGAATATGCAAACGGCCAACAGCAAAACGAGCCGCAGAGCCGTTATTCATAGGGCTTGAAAGGGGGGGCACGGTTTGTCTTTTGCATCAGAAACAAAAAAAGAAATGACGCAGATCGAAGTGGATGACTGCTGTGGCAAGGCAGAGCTGTCGGCGATGATCCGCATGAACGGCACGCTGTCATTTTCCAACCGCCAGTTGAGCCTGGACATCCAGACGGAAAACGCAGCGATTGCGCGAAGAATCTATACATTGCTAAAGCGCTTCTATAAGGCCTATCCGGTTGAATTACTGGTCCGCAAAAAGATGCGTTTGAAAAAAAACAATGTTTATATTTGCCGCTTGCGGGAGGGATCGAAACTAGTGCTCGAAGATTTATTGATCTTATCGGAAGGCTTTCAGTTTCAGCAGGATATTTCACCAGACCTCATTGAAACGACGTGCTGCAAGCGAGCGTATCTCCGCGGTGCATTCCTAGCCGGAGGATCTGTCAACAATCCGGAAACGTCCTCCTACCATTTGGAAGTTTATTCTTCCTATAGAGACCATGCCGAGTCTTTAGTCAATTTGATGAACCATTTCCAATTGAATGGCAAGATGATCGAACGCAAAAAAGGCTTTGTTACTTATTTGAAAGAAGCCGAAAAAATATCTGATTTCTTGAACTTAACCGGTGCCCATGTAGCAATGTTGAAGTTCGAAGACGTTCGCATACTGCGGGATATGCGCAATAGCGTAAACCGCTTAGTCAATTGCGAAACAGCGAATTTAAACAAAACGATTGACGCTGCACTTCGCCAAATCGAAAATATCCGCTTTATCGACCAAGTGATCGGCATCGATCAATTGCCGGATCGCTTGAAAGAAATTGCTCGCTTGCGTGTCGAACATCAAGATGTGACGCTGAAAGAACTGGGCGAAATGGTCTCGGCAGGAAAAGTGAGCAAATCTGGCGTCAACCACAGACTTCGGAAAATCGATGAGATTGCCGAGTCGTTGAGAAAAGGCGAAACGATCAGCCGTTAGTCGGTTGTTCTTTTCTATAGATTGCGAGAGAGTCAAGTTTCCGGAGGAGGATATGCATGGTGGAAAAACAAGTTGAAGTGCAATTGAAAACAGGATTACAAGCGAGGCAAGCGGCATTATTCGTACAAGAAGCCAATCGCTATAGTTCGGACGTTTACTTGGAAAAAGGCGATAAAAAAGTAAATGCCAAGAGCATTATGGGCATCATGAGCCTCGCTGTCAGCAAAGGTACGAACGTGACGATTTCTGCAGATGGAGCAGATGAAGAAGCAGCGGTCGACTCGCTGGCGAAATTGATCGAAAAAGAAGCGTAAAGCAAGGGGATTTCTATTCCGTAAAAAAAGAGCCGTTTCCACTGCGCTGTAAGCGCAGTGGAAACGGCTCTTTTCTGTTTAGGTCAATCTTCTTTTTGATGGTTTTCCGGCATTTTGCTGCGTGTGATGATTTGGTCGATCAAACCATACTCAAGCGCGCGTTCTGCGGTCATGAAGTTGTCGCGGTCTGTATCGCGTGAAATGACTTCAAGCGTTTGTCCTGTACGCTCGGCAAGAATGGTGTTGAGTTTGTCGCGCAAGAACAAGATGCGTTTCGCAGCGATTTCAATTTCAGTCGCTTGGCCTTGGGCACCGCCGAGTGGTTGATGGATCATCACTTCGGAGTTAGGAAGCGCAAAGCGTTTGCCTTTTGTTCCAGCCGCCAATAAGAAGGCCCCCATGGATGCAGCCATGCCGATGCAGATCGTTTGGACATTCGGACGGATAAACTGCATCGTATCGTAAATCGCCATGCCAGCTGTAATGCTGCCACCTGGGCTATTAATATAAATCGAGATGTCTTTCTCTGGATCTTCCGCTTCGAGGAACAATAATTGTGCCACGATGGAGTTGGCGACATTATCATCAATTCCGCTGCCGAGCATAATGACGCGGTCTTTCAACAGACGGGAATAAATATCATAAGCACGCTCGCCTCTGCTTGTTTGTTCGATTACTGTTGGGATTAAATTCATAGATAATTTCCTCCTTCGGGTAAATGTAAGGGCTACTGAAACGCCGTTCAGCCGTACATTCATCATACACATCTTGGTCAATGAAGGTCAAATCTAACGAATTGAAAATAGGCGCTTGAAATAACGGGAAAGCTTTTGTATAATAGAAAAGTCGTCAAGAAAAATTGCCCTCGTAGTGTAATGGATAACACGTAAGATTCCGATTCTTGAGATGGGGGTTCGATCCCCTCCGAGGGCATAAAAATGAAAAACCCCGCACAGTCTATCATAAGACTGTGCGGGTTTTTTGTTGAATCTTTTCAAGTGGAGATACGTAGAATATACGAGTAATGGTTGCCAAAAATGGACAGGATGGTACCGTAGAAATTACTATTGTAAAAGAAGAGGGGGCGTAAAGATGAAAAAACTACTTATTCCATTGCTTGTGCTGGTTGGAATGATTGGCGTGGCAATTGCCGTATTCAGCTCAAGCTATAATAATTTTGTTCAATTAGAAGAAGACGTTAACGAATCGTATGCGCAATTGGAAAGTCAATTGCAGCGCCGGCTCGATTTGATTCCGAACTTGGTGGAGACCGTAAAAGGTTTTGCCGATCAGGAACAGTCTGTCATCGATAGTGTGACGGAAGCGCGTGCAACTATGGCTTCTGCAGGATCTGTCGAAGAGCAGGCGCAGGCCGATACCGAACTGAGCGGAGCACTTAGCCGTTTGTTGGTCGTCGTCGAGAATTATCCGGAAATCCGCTCGAGCGAGAATTTCCAGCAATTATCCGACGAATTGGCTGGAACAGAAAACCGCATCGCGGTAGCACGCCAGGATTATAATGCTTCAGTGACTGAATTCAACCGGGAAGTCCGGAGTTTTCCAGGCAATATGATAGCTGGCATCTTCGGATTTGATGAGAAAGAATACTTCGAAGCTGATGCTGGAGCGGAAGATGCACCGGATGTAGATTTTGGGACTGATGAAGAATGATGAAAAAAGCTGCAAGCTTGTTCCTTCTTCTGCTATTCTTTGGCGGGTCTGTTCAGGCGGTGGAATTTCCGGAACTAACTGATGATATTTACATTCAGGATATCGCCGGCGTCCTCAGTGAAGAACAGGAAGCTCAAATCAACCAGCTGGGTGCGGAACTGGAAGATGCCACGACTGCTCAAATTGCCGTTATGGTCGTTGATTCACTAGAAGGTGAACCGATTGAAAGCTATGCAAACGAAGCCTTGCGCCATTACGGTGTCGGGTCTCAGGAAGAAAACAACGGCGTGATGGTCGTGCTGTCGATGAGCGATCGTGAAATTTACATCGAGATCGGCTACGGATTGGAAGGCGCGCTTCCAGACGGCAAAGTCGGACGGATTTTGGATGACTACGCCGTTCCGTATTTGCGCGAAGACCAGCCAGATCAAGCGCTGCTTAATACGTATCAAGCTCTGTATCAGGAAGTCGCGGAAGAATACGGCTGGGACGGTGAAGCTGTCAGCCCGCAACCGCTCAATGAAGTGACCTCCGACGAAGGCGGGAGCGGCATCATGAAGTTGATCATCACATTTATCGTCGTCTTGGTGTTGCTGTTGTTATTTACAGGTGGAAGCGGCCGGGGCGGCAAACGTGGTAGAGGCAGAAGCTCAAGACGCGGCGGTTTCTTTGGTCCCGGCAGCTTTGGCGGAGGATTCGGCGGCAGTGGCGGTGGCGGATTCCGCGGCGGCGGTGGCGGATCTTCCGGTGGCGGCGGCGCTGGTCGCGGCTTTTAAAGGGGGGCTTTGAATGTATACGCTATACACACGGCCGAACTGCGGACTTTGCGAACAAGCGAAATCTGCGATTCGGCTGTTCCAAGAGGACTTCCCGCTCGAGTATCGGGAAGTCAATATAGAAGAAGATGAACAATTACATGAAAAATACATGCTGATGATTCCGGTGCTTGCAGAAAATGAGCACATACTGCTTTACGGGAATTTCGGCTACGGCGAACTACTGGAAGCGTTAGTTTTTTAGCGCTTCTTTTTGTTTGCATAAATTCAGCTGGTCCGCTACAATGATTGTAGTGGGACTAAATAAAACTAAGCGGGACTAAAAACGTCCAACAAAGGGGTGGAGCGATGGATTCAGTTCTGCAAGCACAAGTGAATTTATTGCCAGAACTGCCCAGCTTGCTGAAAAAGCGCTATAGCATTCTCGAGCTGATTCAAGCGGAGCAGCCTGTAGGAAGGCGCACGCTTAGTGAACTGACAGGTGCTGCCGAAAGGGAAATCCGTAAAGAAACCGACTTGTTGCGCGATCATGCATTGATTGAGATGAGCAAAAGCGGCATGACATTGACAAGTCTTGGAGCTACTGTACTCGAACAACTTCAAGAGCTGGTCAAGGAATTGTCAGGAACGGCTGTTTTAGAAGCACAGCTCGAAGAAAAACTTGGCATCAAGCTGGCAGTCGTATTGCCGGGAGATAGCGACCGGCTATCAACGGTCAAATCGGCAATCGGGCGCCAGGCGGCTCGTCTAGTCGAAGAGATGCTCGAAACGTGCCGCGTGATTGCCGTGACTGGAGGCAGTACGATGGCTGGTGTTGCAGCGCAGGTCCGGCCGGCGAGAAAAAATCCCGATTTGCAATTTGTCGCAGCAAGAGGTGGCCTAGGTGAAGAAATGTTGCACCAGGCGAATACGATCGCTTCCTCCTTTGCAGAAAAAGCAGGCGGTGCAGTCCGCACGCTTTACTTGCCTGAACATTTAAGTGCGGAAGCGCTGGAGATGATGGTGAAAGAACCGATCATTAAGGAAATGATGGAGTTGTATGACCAAACTGATTTGGTCATACATGGCATTGGCGATGCAGAAGAAATGGCCATTAGGCGCCGCTCTTCTGCTGAAGAAGTCGAAAAGATCAAATCCGGTGGAGCTGTCAGCGAAGCGTTCGGTTATTATTTCGACAAAACAGGAAAAATAGTTTACCGCATTCCAACAGCGGGCATTCAACTAGAGCAGGTCCAAAAAGCACCGAGTATCATGGCGGTTGCTGGAGGCCAAACAAAAGCCCGTGCCATCGAATCTTATTTTCAAGCGGCGCCGGAACGCACCATCCTAATTACTGATGAAGGTGCAGCAAGAGCAATACTCAATCCAACAACAAAACTGGAGGAATTATAAATGACTTTAAAATTAGCAATTAATGGTTTTGGCCGTATCGGCCGCGTTGTATTCCGTGAAGCAATGAACAACAATGAAGTGGAAGTAGTGGCAGTTAACGATTTATCAGATGCAGATATGCTTGCGCATCTATTGAAATACGATTCTGTACATGGCATATTGGATGCTGATATTTCTGCTAAAGAAGGATCGATTTTCGTCAATGGCAAAGAAATCAAAGTATTCTCCGAAAAAGATCCGGCTCAATTGCCTTGGAAAAAACATGAAATCGACATCGTATTGGAATCTACAGGGATTTTCACCACTGAAGATTCTGCATCGAAACACATTGAGGCGGGCGCTAAGAAAGTCATCGTTTCTGCACCTGGTAAAAACGGCATGAAAATGCTTGTCATGGGTGTCAACGAAGATTCCTATAACCCCCAGGAGCATCACGTTGTTTCTAACGCATCTTGCACAACAAACGGCTTGGCCGGCATATCCAAAGTATTGAACAATAAATTCGGCATCAAGAAAGCCATGATGACAACGATCCACTCATACACGAACGACCAGGTCCTGCTTGACTCGCCTCACTCCGACTACCGCCGGGCACGTGCAGCAGCCGAGTCCATGATTCCGACGACAACTGGCGCAGCGAAATCAGTTGCAAAAGTATTGCCGGAACTCGAAGGCAAAATCGACGGCATGGCAATTCGCGTTCCGACACCGAACGTGTCCTTGATCGATGTTGTGGCAGAACTTGAAATGGACGCTACAGTCGAAGAAGTGAACCAAGCGCTCAAAGAAGCGACTGAAAATGAGCTGAAAGGCTACTTGGCATACAGCGAACTTCCGCTTGTATCCCGCGACTATAACGGCAATCCAGCTTCTTCTACAGTGGATGCACAGTCCACAATGTCTTTAGGCGGAAATATGGTCAAAGTTTTAGCTTGGTATGACAACGAAACCGGCTACTCTGCACGCTGCGTCGACTTGGCAGTGCACATGTACAAAAAAGGCCTGTAACCTGAAAATCATAGCTTAATTACCGATGAACCTCTATAATAAAGAGGGTAAAAGGGGTGGGGAATTTACCCCGCCCCTTATTTTTTTTGAATATAATTAGGAGGTATTTTCATGCTGCAGAAAATGACCATGAAGGACTTGGATTTGAAAGGAAAACGTGTGTTTTGCCGTGTCGACTTTAACGTGCCGATGAGTGGCGGTAAAGTGAACGACGATACACGGATTCGGGCGGCGATCCCGACGATTGAGTATTTGGTCGAGCAAGGCGCAAAAGTGATCTTAGCAAGCCACCTCGGCCGTCCGGAAGGCCAAGTCAATGAAGACATGAGACTTGCTGCGGCAGGTGCGCGACTGTCCGAATTGCTCGGGAGTGACGTGAAATGCCTGGATGAATCCATAGGAGAAACAGTGGAGAGGGAAATTGCAGCACTGGATGCCGGCGAAATCCTTCTGCTCGAAAATGTCCGCTTCCATGCCGGGGAAGAAAAGAACGATCCGGAACTCGCGAAACAGTTTGCGGCACTTGCAGATGTCTTCGTCAATGATGCATTCGGCGCTGCACATAGAGCGCATGCTTCTACTGCCGGAATTGCCGAACATTTGCCGGCGGTCTCAGGGCTGCTGCTCGAAAAAGAACTCGACGTGCTCGGTAAAGCCTTATCAGAGCCGGAACGTCCGTTCACTGCGATCATCGGTGGGGCTAAAGTGAAAGACAAAATCGGCGTCATCGATCATTTGCTCGACAAAGTCGATAATCTGCTGATCGGCGGCGGTTTGTCGTATACTTTCATTAAAGCGCTTGGCCATGAAATCGGCAATTCGCTAGTCGAAGAAGACAAATTGGAGCTTGCCAAATCGTTCATCGACAAAGCTCAGGAAAAAGGCGTTAAGCTTTATTTGCCGGTCGATGCGACAATCGCGAGTGAATTCTCAAAAGATGCAGATACGAAAACAGTGAAAATCGAAGAGATTCCATCCGATTGGATGGGGCTTGATATCGGGCCTGAAACGGCGAAGCTTTACGCTGAAGTCATCAAACAGTCGAAACTGGTCATTTGGAACGGGCCGATGGGCGTTTTTGAAATCAAAGCTTTCGCAAACGGGACCAAATCGGTGGCTGAGGCTATGGCGGAAACATCCGGCTATACAGTCATCGGCGGCGGCGATTCCGCATCAGCGGTCGAGAAGTTCAATGTCGCAGAAAAAATGGACCATATTTCTACAGGCGGCGGTGCTTCCTTGGAATTTATGGAAGGTAAAGATTTGCCGGGCGTCACCGCATTAAGCGATAAATAAGGAGAGTGTTTTTGTGAGAAAACCGATCATTGCAGGAAACTGGAAAATGTACAAAACAGCATCGCAAGCGAAAGAGTTTGTGGAGAAAGTCAATGGCTTGGTTCCGGATGCAGATAAGCTCGACGCTGTTATTTGTGCACCGGCTCTATACTTATCGCAATTAGTAGGCTCTGCAGAAAACAGCGCCTTGAAAATCGGTGCGCAGACGATGCATGAAAAAGGCGAAGGGGCATTCACGGGTGAAATCAGTCCCATGCAACTAGCCGATCTCGCTGTCGATTATGTCATTATCGGCCATTCAGAGCGTCGCCAGTATTTCAATGAAACCGATGAAACAGTTAATGCCAAAGTAAAATCGGCATTTTCGCATCAACTCATGCCGATTCTTTGTGTCGGCGAAACAAATGAACAGCGTGAAGCCGGCCAAATGGAAAGCATCGTGGAAACACAAGTTGAAAAGGCAGTCGACGGCTTGACGGACGCGCAAATCGCTGAGCTGGTCATCGCTTACGAGCCAATCTGGGCGATCGGAACCGGAAAAACAGCAACCGCCGAAGATGCCAATGAAGCATGCGGTATTATCCGCAAGAAAATTGCTGCTCTCTACAGCGGCGAAACGGCCGGAAAACTGCGCATTCAATACGGAGGAAGTGTCAAACCTGAAAATATCCAGGAGTTGCTTTCGATGGAGCATATTGACGGCGCATTGGTCGGCGGGGCGAGCTTAGAAGTGGAATCGTTCGTCAAGCTGTTGGAGGCTGGTTCACATGCGTAAAACGGCACATCCGGCAGCCTTGATCATCCTAGATGGCTTTGGCTGCCGTGAAGAAACAGCGGGCAATGCAGTTGCACTAGCGCATAAGCCGAATTTCGACCGTCTATGGAATGAATACCCGCATGAATTGTTGACGGCGGCCGGCGAAGCGGTCGGCTTGCCGGGCGGGCAAATGGGCAATTCCGAAGTGGGCCATTTGAACATCGGTGCCGGCCGCACCGTTTACCAGAATTTGACACGTATCCACAAATCAATCAAAGACGGTGATTTCTTCCGAAATGCCGCATTTTTGGATGCCGTTCTGAACGCTAAAGAAAACGGCAAAGCATTGCACGTTTGTGGACTTCTCAGCGACGGGGGTGTCCATAGTCATTACGAGCATTTGTTCGCCCTGTTGCGACTCGCGAAACAGCAAGGCTTGAGCGAAGTGTTTGTTCACGGATTTTTGGACGGCCGCGATGTTGGACCGAAAACCGCGCTCCGTTATATAGAAGAAACTGAGAAGCAGATGCAGGAGATCGGGATCGGGCGCTTTGCTTCAATCAGCGGCCGCTATTATGCGATGGACCGTGATAAAAGATGGGAGCGCGTCGAGCTTGCCTACCGGGCAATGGTCGACGGGACTGGCCTGAATGCCGCGACAGCTAGAGAAGGTGTAGAAGCTTCCTATGCACATGGCATCGTCGATGAGTTTGTCTTGCCATTTACAATAGCAAGCGATGCACAGCCACCTGTTGTAATCCAGTCCGGCGACTCCATCATTTTCTTTAACTTCCGACCGGACCGCGCCATTCAGCTGACTTCTGTCTTGACGCGTCCTGATTTCACACATTTCCCGTTAAGCGTCCACCATCCGATGAATGTGCTGTTGGTCAGCTTTACGACTTACAGTGAAGAACTGAGAACCCGTATCGCTTACGACAACGTCAATTTGGTGAATACGCTCGGCGAAGTGTTATCCACAAACGGCATGACTCAATTGCGCATTGCCGAAACGGAAAAATACCCTCACGTCACATTTTTCATGAGCGGAGGCCGTGAAGGAATTTTTCCGGGAGAAGAACGGATTCTCGTCTCTTCACCGAAAGTGGCGACCTATGATCTGCAGCCGGAAATGAGCGCTTACGAAGTGACTGACCGCCTCGTCGAACAAATCGATGCGGGCACACATGATGCGATCATTTTGAATTTTGCCAATCCCGATATGGTCGGCCATAGCGGCATGCTTGAGCCGACGATCAAAGCCGTCGAAGTAGTCGATGAATGCCTCGGCCGCATTGTCGAAGCACTGCACCGCCAAGGCGGTTCGGCACTCATCACGGCTGACCACGGCAACGCCGATGAAGTGCTGACAGAAGACGGCTTGCCAATGACGGCGCATACGACAAACCAAGTGCCGGTCATTTTGACGAAACACGGTGAAGTGCTCCGAAGCGGCGGAATTTTAGCCGATTTGGCGCCGACCATCCTGAAACTGCTCGACCTTGAACAGCCGGTAGAAATGACCGGCAAACCGCTTTATTAGAATCGATTGTAATTTGCACATAAGCATGAAACCGATCAAACCATTGAAAAGGGAGCTGTTGATATTGCCAATTATTACTCATATCCAAGCACGCGAAGTACTCGATTCCAGAGGGAACCCGACAGTTGAAGTAGAAGTATTCACAGAAAGCGGTGCATTCGGACGTGCGATCGTACCTTCCGGCGCATCTACTGGGGAGCACGAAGCAGTCGAACTGCGCGACGGTGATAAAAGCCGCTACCTCGGAAAAGGCGTTCTAAAAGCGATCGAGCATGTAAATAATGAAATCGCTGAAGAACTCGAAGAAAACTACTCGGTTCTTGACCAAGTATCGATTGACCAAGCGTTGATCGAGCTTGACGGAACTGAAAACAAAGGGCGCCTCGGTGCAAACGCGATTCTTGGAGTTTCCATGGCAGCGGCTCATGCGGCAGCGGATTACTTGGATCTTCCACTTTACCAATACCTCGGCGGATTCAACGCCAAGCAATTGCCGGTACCGATGATGAACATCTTAAATGGCGGTGAGCATGCGGATAACAACGTCGATATCCAGGAATTCATGGTTATGCCAGTCGGTGCGGAATCATTCCGCCATGCACTGCGCATGGGAACGGAGATTTTCCATAACTTGAAATCCGTCCTGAAAGAAAAAGGCTATAACACATCCGTCGGCGATGAAGGCGGATTCGCTCCGAACCTTGGATCGAACGAAGAAGCGCTTGAAACGATCATGACTGCGATCGAAAAAGCCGGATTCAAACCAGGTGAAGACGTTTTGCTCGCAATGGACGTCGCTGCTTCTGAAATCTACGATAAAGAAAAAGGCGTTTATAATTTGGCTGGCGACAACACGGTGAAAACATCTGCCGAAATGGTCGACTGGTATGAAGAATTGTCCAATAAATACCCGATTGTTTCCATCGAAGACGGCTTGGACGAGAATGACTGGGATGGCCATAAATTGTTGACAGAGCGCATCGGCGGAAAAGTCCAGCTTGTCGGCGATGATTTGTTCGTAACGAACACGAAGAAACTTGCACAAGGCATCGAGCAAGGCGTCTCCAACTCGATCCTGATCAAAGTAAACCAAATCGGTACATTGACTGAGACTTTCGATGCGATCGAAATGGCGAAGCGTGCAGGCTACACAGCGGTCATCTCCCACCGTTCAGGCGAGTCGGAAGACGTCACGATTGCGGATATCGCAATTGCGACAAATGCCGGCCAGATCAAAACAGGTGCTCCGTCCCGTACGGACCGCGTAGCGAAATACAACCAGCTACTGCGCATTGAAGACCAATTGCACGATACTGCGAAATACTTAGGCGTTAAAACTTTCTATAACTTGAAAAAGTAAGAGTGAATAGATGATGACAAGCTGCCGGGAATTTTTCCGGCAGTTTTTTGTTAGAGTGCGGGGTGGTCGAGGCTGCGTTTCAGGGTACGCTTTCCGCGGAGTGGGCATGGCCTTAACCCTTTTTAAGTGTTAAGCGGGGAGAGCTTTCGCTTCAGGTTTAAAGGAGTAGTGAAAGAAAGTCAGCGAATTGTAGTGAGTATTAACGAAACTTGCTTCATCTGTAAACTCCTTTTAGCTTGGAGTGTTGAGTATAAGAGTGATGAGGAATAGGCGAGTATTCATTTGCGATGCATTTACAATGCGGATGTATGAGCACAAGGAGTTTACAAGCGGCTAAGCTAGTTCTGTTTCCGCTAGCGTGCTTAATTAAGAAGCGTTGAAATGTATTTCACCAGCCTCTATAATTTCATTTGGTATAGTGACAATTCGGGATTAAGCATTGTCGAGCTAGCAGGGGATAGGTTCAGCCGATTTCTCCATTCCATTTGTATTTTTTAGGGGCTCTATTGCTACAGGTTTCAATTTTTGGTAAACTAGAGTTTGTTGTGAACGTTCTTTTCAGGAGGTGGTATTTATGCATACATTGTTAATGACATTACTTCTTATAGTCTCGATAGCTTTAATTGTTGTCGTCCTATTGCAATCAGGGAAAAGTGCAGGACTTTCAGGAGCCATCTCCGGTGGAGCAGAGCAACTTTTCGGCAAGCAAAAAGCCCGTGGGTTGGATCTTGTCCTTCACCGGGTAACGATCGTTCTTGCTGCCTTATTCTTTATTCTGGCTATCGCTGTAACGAAAGTATAATGTAGAGCAAATCGCCCGACCATATAGTGGTTGGGCGTTTTCTTTTAGTGGGAATTGGGAACTATATAAGTTGAACTAATAAATTTCCACTGTAGATATTCCGCAAAACCATTCCGAGAAAAGCATTGCTCAACTCTCACTGCGTTCGAGCATCGCAAATGAATAAGCTCAGCTTCCCTTCGCTTATTCATTTCCTGCGGGGTCTCGGTTGACTCGCTTTCCCGCGGGAAAGGTGTTGCCCGACCTTCCGAGGGCGATCCTTTGCGACGCAGTGCGCAGCACGGTTTTCTCCGTAGTTTTGCTACATATCTGTTTGTTTGTTCGCAAATTGTTAGTGTTCAAGTAGTAGTGGTAATTCACTGATATTTCTTTAGTTCAACATATATACTCATTTAAATATTGTAGTAACGAGAAATAGTTGGAGGGAATTTTCATGCGTATTTCACAACCGAAACCATTTTTCTTTGAGAATGGGCCAAGAGCCGTGTTGTTATTGCATGGGTTTACCGGGAACTCTGCGGACGTGCGGATGCTCGGCCGGTTTTTGGAGACGAAAGGCTATACGAGTATCGCGCCTCATTACGCGGGACATGGCGTCGCACCGGAAAAGCTTGTGGAGACGGGACCGGCTGACTGGTGGAAAGATGTAGTAGAAGCATATCAAACCTTGATCGATAAAGGCTATAAAGAAATCGCGGTCGCCGGATTGTCGCTCGGCGGCGTATTCAGCTTGAAACTCGGGTATACAAAGCCTGTTAAGGGCATTGTCACGATGTGCGCACCGATGCATATGAAGTCGACAGACCTCATGTATGAAGGTGTTTTGAAGTATGCCCGCGAATACAAGAATTATGAAGGAAAAGATGATAAACTTATCGAAGAAGAGATGAAGAGGTTCGAGGAAAAGCCGATGGAAACACTCGCAGAGCTGCGTGAATTAATCGGTGAAGTCCGGAACAATGTCGATCATGTTTATACGCCGCTCTTTGTCGTGCAAGGCTCACTCGATAAAGTCATCAACACAGAGTCCGCGAACATCATCCACGACGAAGCGGAATCGACCGATAAGCGCATCAAATGGTACGAAAAATCCGGCCATGTCATTACGCTGGATCAGGAGAAAAAGCAATTGCACGAGGATATATATGAGTTTCTCGAATCGCTCGATTGGAGCGTATGAGACGGTCTCAAAAGGAGGAGTTAGGATTGGGTAAGAATGAACAGTCATTGGATCAGCGCTTATTGGCGTTTATGCGGGAAGAGGCTTACAAGCCATTAACCGTAACAGAAATAGAAGAACAGTTCGGCTTTGAAGATGCCGATGAATTTACAGAATTGGTGAAAACACTCGTTAAGCTCGAAGAAAAAGGCGAATTGGTGCGTTCGCGCTCTAACCGCTATGGCGTGCCGGATCGTATGAATTTGATGCGCGGCAAGTTTATCGGCCACGCAAAAGGCTTCGGTTTTTTTGCGCCGGAAGAAGCGGGTCTTGATGATGTCTTTATCCCGCCGAATGAAGTAAACGGAGCGGTCAACGGCGATACGGTCATGATTCGTGTCTCTGAAGGCTCGTCCGGCGACCGCCGTGAAGGCACCATCATCCGCATACTAGAGCGCGGCACGACAAAAGTCGTCGGCACGTTCCAGGCTAACAAAGGCTTCGGCTTTGTCGTCACGGATGATAAGAAAATGAATATGGATGTTTTCATCGCCAAGGACGACACACTTGGTGCTGTCGACGGTCATAAAGTCGTCGTTGAAATCACCGGCTGGCCGGAGGGGCGTTTGTCTGCTACTGGTATGGTGACACAAGTACTTGGCCATAAAAACGATCCGGGCGTCGACATTCTGTCGATTATCCACAAATACGGCATCGACGTCGAGTTCCCGCAAGACGTGCTGGATCAGGCGAATGCCGTGCCGGACCAAATCGAACCGAGCGATCTAGATGACCGCCGCGATTTGCGTACGGAACAAATCGTGACGATCGACGGCGCGGATGCAAAAGACTTGGATGATGCCATTCAAGTGAAAAAATTCGAAGACGGCACATACAAACTGGGTGTCCATATCGCAGACGTCAGCCATTATGTGACAGAAGGATCCGCAATCGACCGGGAAGCCTATGACCGGGCAACAAGCATTTATTTGACAGACCGGGTCATTCCAATGATTCCGCACCGTCTGTCGAACGGAATCTGCTCGCTCAACCCGCAAGTCGACCGTTTGACTTTGTCTTGTGAAATGATTTTCAACGACAAAGGCGAAGTGGTGTCCCACGATATTTTCCAAAGTGTCATCAACACATCTGCACGCATGACGTATACTGACGTCTATGAAATTCTTGAAAAAGATAATGAAGAATTAAAAGAGCAATACGCTGAGCTGGTTCCGATGTTTGAACTGATGAAAGAACTTTCATCTGTGTTGCACCAGCGCCGGATGAGCCGCGGAGCTATCGACTTTGACTTTAAGGAGTCCAAAGTGATTGTCGATGAGGAAGGCTATCCAATTGATATCGTCGTCCGTGAGCGTACGGTCGCAGAACGCTTGATCGAAGAATTCATGCTCGCAGCGAATGAAACCGTCGCTGAACATTTCCACCGCATGGACGTACCGTCTTTATACCGCATTCACGAAGAGCCGAAACCGGAAAAACTGCAGCGCTTTTTCGAGTTCATCACGAATTTCGGAATCGTCGTCAAAGGATCTGGCAATGAAATTCATCCTAAGGCTTTGCAGGAGATCGTCGAGTCCATCGCGGGCACGCCGGAAGAGCCTGTCGTCTCGACGATGATGCTCCGTTCGATGCAACAGGCGAAATATTCAGCGCAAAGCCTTGGACATTTCGGGCTGTCGACGGAATTCTATACGCATTTCACTTCACCGATCCGCCGCTACCCGGATTTGATCATCCACCGTCTGATTCGGACATATTTGATCGAAAAGGATTTGTCGAACAAGACATTGCGCCACTGGGAAGCGGAAATGGATGATATCGCAACGCACACATCTGAGCGGGAACGCCGAGCAGTTGAAGCGGAACGCGATACGGACGCATTGAAGAAAACTCAGTATATGGCGGATAAAGTCGGGGAACAATTCACTGGCATCATATCGTCTGTGACAAACTTCGGGATGTTCGTCGAACTGCCGAATACGATTGAAGGCTTAGTGCACGTTTCCAACTTGACCGATGATTACTACCAGTTTGATGACCGCCAGATGATGATGATCGGCGAGCGTACAAAGCGCCAGTTCCGCATCGGTGACGAAGTCGAAGTGCGAGTGATCGGGGTTAAACCGGAAGAATCGTCCATCGATTTTGAAATCGTCGGCATGACGCAAAACACACGCCGTACGCGCAAAGATAGCCCGAAAGTGATTCGCAGCGGCAGAAACGGCAGCGACAAACCGAAAGACGGCAAAAAGCGCGGTGAAGGCGGTCCGGACCGCAAACCGAAAGGCCAAAAGAAAAAGTTTTACGAAGGAGCTGCCAAACAGCAGAGCCACAAAAAGAAGAAATAAAAAAAGCGGCCGCGAGCCGCTTTTTTCCAACAGTTTGAGGTGAACAGAAATGGCCAAAGGAGAAGGCAAAGTAATTGCACAGAACAAAAAAGCGGGCTTTGATTTCGCAATTGAAGAGACGATCGAAGCAGGCATCGTCTTGCTCGGTACGGAGATCAAATCTGCGCGTAAAAGCAAAGTCCAGATAAAGGATGCATTCGTCCGTATCAGGGGCGGTGAAGCCTGGATTTCGAACATGCACATTGCACCTTACGAGCAAGGCAACCAGTTTAACCACGACCCGCTGCGCTCACGGAAATTATTGCTCCATAAAAAACAGATCAATGAACTCATCGGCAAATCGAAAGTCGAAGGGGCAGCGATCATTCCGCTGAAGATGTACTTGAAGGACGGTTATGCGAAAGTGCTGCTCGGTGTCGGTAAAGGGAAGAAGAAATACGACAAGCGTGAAGACCTTAAGAAAAAGGATGCCAAGCGGGATATCGACCGCGCCATGAAAGAACGCAGCCGTTAAGCTTGAAGTCTGATCAATCTTGTCCTATAATAAGAGTAGTACACCGAAGCCAAAACATCTTCCGTGTCTCTTTTAATGAGGGGACGTTACGGATTCGACAGGGATGATCTGGGCTTGGGTTGCGCGTCGGAGGGTCGGCTTCGTCACCAACGTAACTTATAACAACTGGCAAAACTAACAACAACCTAGCATTCGCAGCGTAAGCTCGGATCTGCTTTATGTATCCATCGCCCATGTGGCTGCATAGAGCTCACTTTTAGTGGGATACGACAGCCGGTGCCGTTTGAGCCGTCTGGAAGAGATTCTCGAACTAGCCCTCAGGAAGCCTGCTTATCGGCAGACTGTGCGGCGAAATCCAATAGATAAGCTACACGCGTAGATGCTCAAGTAACGGAGTCTCTGGACGCGGGTTCGACTCCCGCCGTCTCCATAGAATTTTATGGAGTAAACGAAACGCCAAAATCCTTTTAGAAGGGTTTTGGCGTTTTTTTGTGCATTATAGAAAGCCGCTGAGTTCCGTTTCGGCGGACGCTTTCAGCGGACGAAGCGCTGAGCCTCCTCGTAGCTTTAAAACCGATTGCAACGCATCTGCAAGCAGATGCGTCGCAAATGAATGAACTCAGCTATGCTTCGCTCTTTCATTTCCTGCGGGGTCTCATCACTCCGTTCTTCCGCTGGAGTCACCACTTACACTTCAACCAGCTGTATAAAAGTAAAAGAAGAAAATTATTAAAGGCTTAGAAACGTCTAAAAGCATCGTAATGAATCTCATCAGCACTCGTGCTATATTTTGCAGGTAGGAGCTTCAATATTATAGATTTGCATTAGCTGTATATTATAGTGAGATAAAGAAATTAAACAAAATCTTCAAGTTGACTTAAATAAAATGAAGCAGTTTGAATGGGAGAATTCTATTTTCAATCTCTAAAAATAGACAGAAAAAACCGGCAGTACCAAATCCGAGGCTGCCGGCGTAACAGTTTTTAATTTTTAGTATTATCAACAAATGGACCGTATTCACGGCGCTGGTGTTGAACTGACAGCCATTTTAAGGTCGTAAATTCTTCGAGCACCCATTCGCCGTTAAAGCGGCCGAGGCCGGAGTCTTTTTCGCCGCCAAACGGCATATGCGCTTCGTCGTTTACCGGTTGGTCGTTGACATGGATCATGCCGGTGTGGATCCTGTGAGCGATGTTCGTAGCGTGTTCAATGTTTGCAGAATGGACAGCCCCGCTCAAACCGAACGGATAGGCATTCGCCATTCCGACGACTTCTTCATCGCTGTCAAAAGGAATCAAAATCGCGACAGGGCCGAAGATTTCATTTTCAGCGAGCGGCATGTCGTTGGTGACACCTGTCAGGACAGTCGGCTCGAGCACATTGCCATCGGCCTTTCCGCCAAGGCGAACTTCTGCGCCTTGTTCAACAGTTGCGTCGATTTCTTTCAGGATGCGGTCGACCTGATCGCGGTTGATCAGCGGCCCGACTTGAGTGTCCTGTTCAGCGGGGTTGCCGAACTTCAATTTGCCGGCGCGCTCGATGAACTGCTCTGCAAATTTGTCGTAAATATCCTGGTGGACAAAAATGCGGTTGATGGACATGCAGATTTGGCCTTGATGATAAAATTTGCCGAATAGTGCAGAATCTACAGCCTGATCTAAATCAGCGTCACCGAGTACGATGAAATTATTGTTACCGCCAAGCTCCAGTGCAGTTTTTTTCAAAGCGCCGCCGGCTAGTTCGCCGATGCGTTTGCCGACAGGCGTCGATCCGGTAAACGAAATCAAACGCGGTGTTGGATGTGTCACGATGTCGTCGCCGATCTCAGATCCTCTTCCTACTATTACGTTCAACAGCCCCTTAGGCAATCCGGCCGCTTCAAATATGCTGGCGAAAAGAAGGCCCCCGGTTACCGGAGTATCGGTTGCCGGTTTAATGACAACAGCATTGCCTGTTGCGATTGCGGGTGCGATGGAACGAATCGCCAAATGGAAGGGAAAGTTCCATGGACTGATGATACCGATGACGCCTAGTGAATTGCGGTATACCCGATTTTCTTTACCCGCTTGCTGAGAGGGGAGAATTTTGCCTTCCATCCGGAACGGGAATGTCATAGCCTCTTTCAGGATGTTGATCGATGCCCCGAACTCCACCGTCGCTTTTGTGACGGTACTGCCTGCTTCTTTGACAAGCCAATCGATGATCAACTCTTTGTTTTCCTGCATGACTTTCAGTGCTTTTTCCATAACAGCCTGTTTGGTCTGGGGCAACTCTTTTGACCATGCCGCTTGCGCGGTCGCTGCAGCTTTATAGGCGGCATCCAAATCGTTGTTATCTGCAGCTTGCGTGGTCACCAGTTCTTCACCCGTAAAAGGGTTTGTATTTTTCATCTGGCTATCGCTGGAACCTGTAACCCATTGACCGTTTATATAGATCTTGGAAAAATCGGTTTTCATCTAAATCGTCTCCATTCTTTTTTAAGGCTGTTGTCTAGGGCGGATCAAAATCTCGTTAACGTCAACATGCGGCGGCTGTTCGACAGCATAGGCGATGGCATTTGCAATGTCCTGTGCTTCGAGCATCTTCATCGGTGCGCCTTTGAAGCTGTTTAGTATATCTTCATCGGTAATAGTGTTGGTCAATTCGGTTTCGACCGCTCCCGGTGACACGATGGTGACACGGATTTCATGTGACGGATCGATTTCCTGGCGCAGTCCATCGGAAATGGCACGGACAGCATATTTAGTGCCGCTGTAAACTGCGCTTCCTTTAAAGAC
Organism: Planococcus sp. ISL-109; assembly: GCF_018613655.1. Lineage (GTDB taxonomy): Bacteria > Bacillota > Bacilli > Bacillales_A > Planococcaceae > Planococcus. Next base: position 64,726 of record NZ_JAGGPW010000019.1, on the reverse strand, counting down.
CATATGGCCAGCCACTGAAGAAACGTTCAGGATGTGGCCCGATTTCTGCTTTTCCATGATTGGCAGAACTGCAGCGATTCCATAAAGGACCCCTTTGATGTTGACATCGACCATGCGATCCCACTCATCTACTTTCAGTTTGTTCATAAAAGATAGCGGCATGAGCCCGGCATTGTTCACCAGCACATCGATGCTTCCGGTTTTTTCAAGTGCGGACTCTGCCAACGACTTCATTTCATCTGCTGATGTGACATCGGTCACTTTATAGTCCGCCGTACCTCCGGCAGCCTCAATTTCTTTTTTCAATTCCACCAGTCGATCTTCGCGTCTCGCAGCGAGCATGACATGAAATCCCCTAGCCGCTAACTCCTTTGCGGTCGCTTGCCCTATTCCGCTGCTTGCACCGGTAATGATTGCAGTTTTTTTACTTGTCATATCAGTTCAGCTCCAGTTCTTTTTTGATGTTTGGATGAAAAAATGACTAATGATAAAAGTACCTTAACACTTTACCCGTCCATCCTGTTTTCTCAAACAACCAGGGTGAAACTGTGCATCGTCATTTTCCTTGTCTGTGCTTTAAATTTCGCAAGGTGGGGGTGTTTATATGCGGAAAATCTCATCTGAATAATGGCGGTTTTTGCGACACTCTTATAATAGGAAGACATGAAAACCGTTCGATCAATAGAATTCATTAACTGGGCACTTTTCCCATTGTTTTGTTCTGTAAGGCTCGGGGTACTGAATAGAGTGCTTTTCACCGCGCTATTGATACATAATTCAGACAGTTGACAAGGCTTCGATTGTTCCGTAGCGTAGTATCTTGTGAAGAAAAATAAAAGGAGGAGACTATATGAAGAAAGTAACAAACGTGTTTTGGATTGCAATTTTTCTAATTGCTTTAGCGGTTGGTTACGGTGCGCTTGCTCCAGAGCATTTCGAAGAAGTTACAGGCAATATGAAATCATTTCTGACTACTTCCTTCGGTTGGTATTATTTATTGATCGTCTCTGTAATGGTATTGTTTTGCCTATACTTCCTCGTCAGTCCGATGGGGCAGATTCGTTTAGGGAAAGATACAGACAAGCCGGAATACTCATTCATAACTTGGATTGCGATGCTGTTCTCAGCGGGCATGGGTATCGGGCTCGTATTCTGGGGTGCGGCAGAGCCGCTTTCGCATTTCGCGATTGACCCGGCCACAGCAGAGCCGGGATCTCAGGAAGCGTTCCGGGAATCCATGCGTTTTACATTTTTCCACTGGGGCATCCATGCATGGGCGATTTACGCGGTAGTCGCCCTGTCACTTGCATATTTCCAATTCCGTAAAGGAGAGCCAGGCCTTATTTCTTCTACGCTTCGCCCGTTATTCGGCGACCGGATGAAAGGGCCATGGGGTGTGCTTGTTGACGTGATTGCCGTATTCGCGACAGCAGTCGGTGTTGCGACAACGCTCGGTTTCGGCGCTATCCAAATCAATGGCGGACTCGCTTATTTGTTTGATGGAATTTCAGGGGATAGTTTGATTACGCAAATCGTCATTATTGCAGTGGTGACGGTGTTGTTCATGATTTCGTCCTGGTCAGGAATCAGCAAAGGGATCAAGTATTTGTCTAATACGAATATGGTGCTTGCCAGCACATTGCTCATATTGGTCATTGTTCTTGGGCCAACCTTGTTGATTTTCAATATGTTCACCGATTCACTCGGAAGCTATTTCCAAAATCTGGTGCAAATGAGTTTCCGTGCAGCACCTGTCGACGGTGAGAACCGCTCGTGGATTGACGGCTGGACCATCTTTTACTGGGCTTGGTGGATTTCATGGTCACCATTTGTCGGGATTTTCATCGCTCGCGTATCCAAAGGCCGGACGATCCGGGAATTCTTGTTTGGCGTCTTGCTCATTCCGACGTTCATCAGTTTCATCTGGTTCGCGGCATTCGGTTCGACGGCAATCGATGTCCAAAGCAGCGGCGTTGATCTGACAGGGCTCTTGACAGAAGAAACTTTGTTTGCGGTCTTTAATGAATTGCCGCTTGGCATGATTTTGTCGATCGTCGCTGTGTTGCTCATTTCGACTTTCTTCATTACATCCGCAGATTCAGCAACATTCGTGCTCGGCATGCAGACCACTAACGGTTCTTTGCATCCTGCGAATGCGGTGAAGTTCACATGGGGAATTGCGCAATCGACCATCGCGGTCATCCTGCTCTCTGCAGGTGGACTCGGGTCCTTGCAGACGGCTTTGATCATTGCCGCATTCCCGTTCTCGTTCATCATGCTGTTAATGATGGCATCGTTCTATAAAGCTGTGAATCTTGAATACAAAGCGATTAAGCGCAAACGATAGGAAGCTAAAGGAAGGGTGCCGGGAATCCGGCACCCTTTTTTAATGGCTTAGCATGTATAATGGACAATGGAAATAGAGTTGAATGGAGGAATTATTATGGAAAAACCACATATCATGCTCATAGACGGGATGGCGCTGTTGTTCCGCTCGTATTTTGCGACAGCAGCGGTCGGACAGTTCTTCCGCACAGAGGACGGGCTTGCGACGAACGGCGTCCAAGGATTTGCGCGCCACGTGCTTACGGCGAAATCCTTGATGAAGCCGACGCATATCGCGGTGTGCTGGGACATGGGGGCGCATACGTTCCGCACGGAAATGTTCGATGGTTATAAAGCGAACCGCCCGGAGCCGCCAGCGGATATGAAACATCAATTCGACCAGGCACGGGAAGTGTCCAAATTGCTCGGATGGAAAAACTACGGCGAAAAAGGCATCGAAGCGGATGATTTTATCGGTTCGTTTACGAAGCAATGGCCGGATGAGGCGGATTATACGATCATCACCGGCGACAAAGACATGCTACAGCTATTGAACCCCTCAGTGCAGATCGCTTTTATGAAAAAAGGATTCCATGTCTATGACGTATACACGGATGTGCGCTTCGGGGAAGAGTACGGCATCTTGCCGGAACAATTTGCCGACGTTAAAGCATTTATGGGGGATGCGAGCGACGGCTATCCAGGCGTTAAAGGCATCGGCCAGAAAACGGCGTTACAACTCATCCAGCGCTATGGTTCGATTGAAGGCGTGCTCAACAATATCGATGAGTTGAAGCCTGCGCAAAAAAAGAAGATCGAAGAAAACGGGGAAATGCTCGCATTATCCAAAAAACTGGCGGTCATCAAAGATGACCTCCAGTTGGATGTGGCACTCGAAGAGATTGCAGTGCCGAATTATTCTGCTGATTTGGTCCAGTTATGCGATGAGCGGGAGTTCCGTCTGCTCGCAAGACTATTGGAAAAATCGTTTACGTAATTTTTGCCACCGGGGTTATCCGGATAAAACTAATTACATCCCGGTTTTCACGGAACGACACCGCCCGCAATTTGCTCGGGCGGTTTTTTTGTCCATTATCGTGTACATACAAGATGATATCATCCCCGGTTTCCTCAAAGCCGACGAGCGGAACCCAATGATAAGCGAAGGCGGTTTTTGTTTTCCAGCGCAATGAAAAATAACGGTCGAATTTAACTGCGAGCGGATATCCGGCAATGAGTTGCTCTTTAACTTGTTGGATTGAACGGGTCCGCTTGATAGCGTACCTTGGTCCGGTCACCTTTTGCAGACGGCGTATGAGGCAAAATGCGCTCAAGCCGATCTTCGTCGCACCGAGATGTTTATATAACGGTCCGATTCCCGGCGCGAGACCTTCGTGGTAGTTGAGGATCGAGGCGGCTGTCACCGGACCACAAGCAGAGGGACGAAAAGCTTTGGGAATTTCTTCTGCGTATTGGTTCATTGCTTGAAAAGGCAGCAGCACTTTCATGTCGCATCCTCCTTAGGAGCGGTTCAGCGCAATTGTTTTCCCCGTTCGTCGAGCAAGGTTTGCAAGGCGCTGCGGAACGTCGTATAGACTTCCAAATTGACTTGAATGCCTGCATGGACGATTTCTGGACAAAACGCGGGTTAAAACCGACGTAAATGCTGCGCAGCCCCATTAATTTCAGTGCACTGTTCAACGGGTTCAGTTCGAGTGCCAGCTCATTGAAATCGAATGACTGGACGTCCTGCATCGTCACACCGGTAAAATCGAAGACGACTTGTTGTGCATCGCGGTGGGTATCGGCGTAATCGAGCACTTTTGTCCGGATCGTTTCGAAACGATTGCGGAAGATATATCCGGCAATCGGCACGAGAATGGTGTTCGGCACAATGGACGGGATGATCGGCGCCGACATATTGTGGATGACGTCTTTGTAGTATGTTACGAGTTTTTATAATTCCTTGATTTCCTGTTGTTGATCCATTCCTGCACCTCTGCTTCATATAATTCGCGAAAGTCTTCCAACGCTCCAGGTATTAAACGTTTTGTTCTTCCAAGAAGTGGATGACAGACGCCGGTGATTTGGCGTTGGCGCTATGCAGATGTGCTTGTTTTTCACCGTTTTTAAAAATCAACAGGCTTGGAATGCCCATCACTTCATAGCGCTCGGCGATATCCGGCAATTCGTCGCGGTTCACATCGAACCATTCATAGTCATTGTATTGTTCGATGATCGGGTCGATGAACATGTCCATACGTGTGCAATCCGGGCACCAGCCGGCTTGGAATTTTACAATGACGGGTTTGGCGTTTTGGATTGTATCGTTAAATTGGTCAGTAGTTTTCAGGGATTTCATGAAATTGCCTCCTTTAATAGTCTTCATCAGTTTACCCTTTATTTCCTTTATCTCCAAGTGCTTGAATTAAAGCGCATGAAAATCTTCAGATTAAATATTGCGAAAATAGGCAAAATAATTTACACTAGGAATGAGAAGAAAAGTATTTCTTTTTTTTACCCAGAAAATGAATGAGTGTTCATTCAAAAATAGGAGGGTTTGCTCGTGTCATACAAAATTCAAAAAGCGGCAGTGCTCGGATCAGGCGTCATGGGTTCAGGAATCGCAGCTCATCTAGCTAATATCGGAATTCCAGTCATGTTGCTCGACATTGTCCCGAGAGAAGTTTCGAAAGAAGAACAAGCGAAAGGGCTGACACTGGAAGACAAAGCAGTGCGCAACCGGATCGCAACAACTGCAACTCAGAATCTATTGAAACAAAAACCGGCACCATTGACAGTGAAGAATAATTTACAGCTGATCACTCCCGGCAACTTGGAGGATGATCTCGAAAAATTGTCCGACGTGGATTGGATCATCGAAGTCATCATTGAAAACTTGGACATCAAAAAATCGCTTTATGAAAAGATCGATGCGGTCAGAAAGCCTGGCACCATCATTTCTTCCAATACATCAGGCATCAGCATCAACGCAATGGCACAAGGGCGCTCGGACGATTTCCAAAAGCATTTCCTCGGAACTCATTTTTTCAATCCGCCGCGCTATTTGAAACTGCTCGAAGTCATTCCGGCTGAAACGACAGCTCCGGAAGTGGTCGAGTTTATGCAGCAATTCGGCGAAGACCGCCTCGGAAAAGGGGTTGTCTTGGCAAAAGATACGCCGAACTTTATCGCCAACCGCATCGGCACATATGGACTTCTCGTAACGCTGCGCGAAATGCAACAACGCGGCTATTCGATCGGCGAAGTGGATTCTGTCACAGGACCACTCATCGGCCGCCCGAAATCCGCAACATTCCGCACGCTTGACGTTGTCGGACTCGATACGTTCATGCACGTCGCGAAAAACGTCTACGACCAGACGCAAGGCGAAGAACAGCAAGTGTTCCAAACGCCGGACTTTATGAAAAAAATGGTCGAAAACGGCTGGATCGGCGCAAAAGCAAAGCAAGGCTTCTTCCAGAAAAAAGGCAAAGAAATTCTGGAGCTCGATCCGGAAACGATGGAATACCGCCCTTCCCAGAAATTGAAAACGCCTTCACAGGAAATGGCGAAGCAGCAAAAAGGATTGTCTGCAAAAATGAAGACACTCGTTTATGCAGACGACCGTACAGGTGAATTATTATGGAGCATCCTGTCTCCGACATTAGTGTATTCTGCACAGTTGCACGGTGAAATCGCCGACGATATCGTGGCTATCGACAACGCTATGAAATGGGGCTTCGGTTGGGAACAAGGACCATTTGAAGTGTGGGACGCGATCGGCGTGAAACAATCTGTTGATATGATGAAACAACAAGGTTTGACTGTACCGGCATTTGTGGAAGCATTGCTTGAAAAGGGCTTTGATTCCTTCTATAAAGAAGAAAACGGCGATCTCTATTATTTCGACGGTTCGGATTACCAGCTCGTCCCGGTCAATAAAAAAGTGATCGACTTGAAGCGTTACAAGAAAAAACACGGCGTCATCAAATCGAATTCCGGCGCAAGCCTCATCGATCTCGGAGACGGCATCGCACTGCTCGAATTCCATTCCCGCTCGAATGCGATCGGCCTGGACATTATGCAGATGATCAATTTCTCTGTTGACGAAGTCGAGAAAAACTTCAAAGGGCTCGTCATCGGCAACCAAGGCAAAAACTTCTGCGTCGGCGCGAACCTTGGCATGATTTTGATGGAAGCGCAAGATGACAATATTTTTGAATTGGATTTTACGATAAAAACGTTCCAGAACGCCATGCTGAAACTGAAATACAGCTCCAAACCGGTCGTGGCGGCACCATTCGGCATGACACTTGGCGGCGGTGCGGAAGTCATTTTGCCGGCTGCACGTGTACAGGCTTCCATGGAAACGTATATGGGCCTAGTTGAAGCGGGCGTCGGACTAATTCCGGGCGGCGGCGGAAACAAGGAATTGTATATGAAACAATTGAAAGGGTTGCCGAATAACGTGACAGCAGATTACGTCAATTTGGCGGCCGGTGTATTCGAATCGATCGCGACAGCGAAAGTATCGACATCCGCCGATGAAGCACGAGACAATAATTTCCTGAATTTCGTCGATGGCATCAGCGTCAACAGCGATCACTTGATCCATGACGCGAAGCAATTGGCATTATCTCTTTATGACACTGGATACCAAGCGCCTCGAAGAGAAAAAGTGCCGGTTGCAGGAGAAGCGGGCTATGCGGCGATGCTGTTAGGTGCAGAAGGCATGCTGTTGTCCGGCTATATTAGCGAACACGACATGAAAATCGCAAAAAAACTGGCATATGTATTGTCCGGCGGGAAATTACCGTACGGCACGAAGGTCGATGAACAGTATTTGCTCGACCTCGAGCGCGAAGCATTCTTGAGCTTAGTCGCTGAACCGAAAACTCAACAACGGATGCAGCATATGCTGGTCAAAGGCAAACCGCTCCGCAACTAATAGCTCGATATTAAAGGAGGAAATGATATGCGCGAAGCAGTAATTGTAGCCGGAGCGAGAACGCCGGTCGGAAAAGCGACAAAAGGCTCTCTAGCAACTGTGCGGCCGGATGATTTCGGCGCATTGGTGGTACGGGAAGCATTGAACCGGGCAGGGTATGACGGTCCGATAGATGATTTGATTATGGGCTGTGCAATGCCTGAAGCGGAGCAGGGCATGAACATCGCCCGCAATATCGGGGCATTGGCCGGCTTGCCGGATACAACGCCGGCAGTGACAGTCAATCGATTTTGTTCATCAGGGCTCCAGTCCATCGCCTACGCTGCAGAGAAAATCATGGTCGGCTCGGCTGAAGCGGTCGTCGCCGGCGGAGTCGAATCGATGAGCATGGTGCCGATGATGGGCAACGTCATCCGCCCGAATGCGAAATTGGCGGAAACGGCACCCCAGTATTACATGGGCATGGGCCATACCGCAGAACAAGTGGCGACAAAATACGGCGTCAGCCGGGAAGACCAGGATGCATTTGCCGTCCGCTCGCATGAGCGTGCGGGAGCGGCAATCGCAGCTGGCAAGTTCGATGACGAAGTCGTGCCGGTTGAAGTGACCAAACGATTTGTCGATGAAAACAATAAATACCAGGAAAAACCGTTCATGTTCAAGATGGACGAAGGCGTACGCCATGGCACGAACATCGACGGCTTGGCTAAATTGCGCCCGGCATTTTCTGTCCGCGGTTCGGTAACGGCCGGGAATTCGTCGCAGACATCTGACGGCGCAGGCGCGTTATTGGTGATGGACCGTGAAAAAGCGGAAGCACTTGGGCTTAAGCCTTTGGCTAAATTCCGCGCGTTCGCGACAGGTGGGGTGCCGCCTGAAATCATGGGCATTGGTCCGATCGTGGCTATTCCGAAAGCCTTAAAGCTGGCTGGATTGTCAATCAGTGACATCGACGTCTGGGAATTGAACGAAGCTTTTGCTTCACAATCACTGGCGGTTGTCCGCAACCTTGACATCGACATCGATAAAGTGAATTTCAACGGCGGAGCGATTGCCCTTGGGCATCCGCTGGGCGCAACAGGATCAATTTTGACAATCCGCATGATGAGCGAATTGAAGCGCCAAGGCAAACAATTCGGCGTGGTGACGATGTGCATCGGCGGCGGAATGGGCGCAGCAGGCGTCTTTGAAATGCTATAAAAATCAGTAATCGAACCAATAAAAACTAGGAGGAATTCACAATGGAACAAGAAAAAACATTGATCAAAGGCGGCAGTTTCCTAGTCGAAGAGGCAGACCTTTCACGCGTCTTCACACCAGAAGATTTTACAGAAGAGCATAAAATGATCGCCAAAACGACTGAGGATTACGTCAACACGGAAGTAATGCCTTTAGTTGAAAAGCTGGAAAACCATGAATTCGAGCATTCCGTTAAACTGTTGAAAAAAGCGGGCGAACTCGGGCTTCTTGGTGCGGATGTTCCAGAACAATACGACGGGCTCGGACTCGATAAAATCGCTTCTGCCTTGATCGCTGAGAAAATGTCCAAAGCGGGCGGCTTCTCGATCACACACGGCGCTCACGTTGGGATCGGGTCTCTTCCAATCGTGTTGTTCGGAAACGAAGAGCAGAAGAAAAAATATTTACCGGTTCTTTCCACAGGTGAAAAAATCGCAGCTTATGCGTTGACTGAGCCGAGCTCCGGGTCGGATGCACTGGGTGCGAAAACGGTCGCGAAACTGAACGCAGCGGGCACGCATTACGTCTTGAACGGCGAAAAACAGTGGATCACTAACGCAGGATTCGCGGATGTCTTTATCGTCTATGCGAAAATCGATGGCGAGCAGTTCTCTGCCTTTATCGTCGAGCGCGACTACAGTGGCGTATCGGTCGGGCCGGAAGAAAAGAAAATGGGCATCAAATCATCTTCGACGCGTACGCTAGTCTTGCAAGATGCAGAAGTGCCGGTCGAAAACTTGCTCGGTGAAGCAGGGCGCGGACACATCATTGCCTTCAATATTTTGAACATCGGGCGCTACAAACTTGGCGTAGGCACAATCGGTGCTTCAAAACGCGCGATGGAATTGACGATTCCGTATACGAATCAGCGCCAGCAATTCAAAACACCGATTTCTTCGTTCAATTTGACGAAAGAAAAACTGTCGACGATGGCTTCCAAATTGTATGCGGTCGAAAGCTCGGTTTACCGCACGGTCGGTTTGTTCGAAGACCGCATGAGCGGATTTACTGATGAGCAGCAGGCAGACGGCAAACTCGTAGCAGATTCGATTGCAGAATTCGCAGTGGAATGCTCGCTGAACAAATTCTTCGGAACGGAAACTTTAGATTATATTGTGGATGAGGGCGTTCAGCTGCACGGCGGCTACGGCTTTATGCAGGAATATGAAATCGAGCGCATCTACCGCGACTCCCGCATCAACCGGATCTTTGAAGGCACAAACGAAATCAACCGCCTGCTCGTACCGGGTACATTGCTGCGTAAAGCAATGAAAGGCGAATTGCCACTTCTTCAGCACGCACAAGCCCTGCAAGAAGAGCTATTGATGATGATGCCGGAAGAAGTCGGCACAGAAGCTTTGGCACAGGAAAAAGCATTGGTGAAAAACGCCAAGAAAATCGCTATTCTAGCAGCGGGACTTGCTGCACAGACTTACGGCAAGAAGCTTGAAGCAGAGCAGGAAATTCTTGTGAACATTGCAGACATCGTCAGCAACGTCTTCGCAATGGAGTCAGTCGTTCTGCGCACGGAAAAAGCAATCGCAGCGAGCGGCGAAGACAAAGCGAAGCAGAAGCTGCTTTATACGCAGATCTTCTGCCAGGAAGCATTTGAAGAAATCGAAAAAGACGCGAAAGAAACATTGATTGCGGCTATCGAAGGCGATAACCAGCGCATGATGCTGTCCGCACTGCGCAAGTTGACGCGCTCGACTCCATACAACTTGATCGTGAAAAAACGCGAAGCATCTGAAAAACTAATCAATGCAGAGAAATATATAGTGTAATAAGCAATGCCGGAAAGCGGGAAGGGAAACTCCTTCCTGCTTTTTTTATACTTGCATTTGCAATGTGGTTTGCTCGAAGTCGACGGTTAAACGTGTTTTTGATATGCTGAAAACAATGATAGGAGGAGACTAGATGATTCGTTATTACGCTTACCCGAAATGCTCGACTTGCCGAAATGGCAAAAAATGGCTCGAAACGAACGCTGTCGATTTTGATTATATCGACATTTCAACGAACCCGCCTTCTGCCGGGCAATTGAAAGAAATCCATGAAACTTCAGGCATTGAACTGAAGAAGTTTTTCAATACGAGCGGCAAGAAATACCGCGAGCTTGGGTTGAAAGATAAACTGCCAGAGATGTCAGCCGCTGAACAATATGAGTTGCTCGCCTCGGACGGCATGTTGATCAAGCGCCCGCTCGCCTGGGACGGTACAAAAGCGACACTCGGTTTTAAAGAAGAGGCCTATGGAAATACATGGAGCTGACAAGTTTGTCACCTTGTTTTTCATCCTTGAGTATGGCAAACTGAAATTGAGACTATTACATATTTGGAGGGGTTTGGATGAGCACACCACAAGAGCTTCGCTATTCAAAAGAACACGAATGGGTCAAAGTTGAAGATGGCAAGGCACGGATCGGTATTACGCATTTCGCGCAAGACGAACTTGGAGACATCGTATTTGTCGAGCTTCCGCAAGTCGGCGACGAATTGAAAAAAGACGAGCCGTTCGGCAGTGTCGAATCTGTTAAAACGGTATCGGAATTGTATGCGCCGATAAGTGGCAAAATTGTCGAAGTCAACTCCGAATTGGAAGACAGCCCGGAATTCGTCAACGAATCCCCTTACGAAAAAGCGTGGATGGTCGTTGTGGAAGCCCCTTCTGAAGAAGACATGGATGGATTGATGTCTGCTGATGAATACAAAGAAATGACAAACGAGTAAGTCTTTAAAGCGCCTGTTTTTTGGCGCTTTTTTTCATACACCGAGATTTTGGGGGGAGACGTATGGAGAAAGTGATAGTGGTCGAAGGGATCAGCGACAAAACCCGGATTGCGCCATTGATTGCAGAACCCGTGACGATTCTCTGCACAAATGGTACAGTAAGTGCAACAAGACTCGAGGAAATGCTATTGCCGTTTGAAGGACTGGACATCATCGTCTTGGTCGATGCAGACCGTTCCGGCGACAAATTACGCAAGCTGATCAAGCGTGAATTTCCGGAAGCGCGCCATTTTCATATCGACAAAAGCTACAAGGAAGTAGCGGCCACGCCTCTCGGCAAGCTGATCGACGTGCTGATCGCTGCGGACGTGCGAGTCTTTAATCACGTAATAAGGAATGACTGTTATGAACGAATGGACACATAAAGAATGGCTCAAAGTAAAAAATACGCAACAAGTCACGGCTTATTATCTCTATACGCCGATGTGCGGCACATGCCAAGTCGCTAGCAAAATGCTCGGCGTGGTGACAGAGCTATTGCCTGATCTTAAAATTGGTAAAGCCAACTTGAATTATGTTCAGGAAGTGGCGGAATTATATAAGGTGGAAAGCGTGCCATGCCTGCTCATTTCACAAGGCGGCAAAGTGACAGACAAGATTTACGCGTTTCATTCAGTGCCGTATTTATATGACAAATTGAAAACGGTTGACGAATACAGCAGGCCGTGATAAATTTAATTTCTGAAATTAATTTAATAGCGTAACTCTTATTAAGAGAGGTGGAGGGAAGTGCCCGATGAAGCCCGGCAACCGTCATGAAAATGAAATGGTGCCAAGTCACTCAAAGTGTAAACTTTGAAAGATGAGAGAACGGTTTATTGTGTTTCCACATGTGCCTTTCTGCTTATCTGAGCAGAAAGGTTTTTTTGTTGAGTAAGTTTTTCCGATATTCCGCAAAACCTCTATGCTTGCGCGGGCGAGCGCTGAGCTGCTTCGTCGCTGTGCTAAAACCTACCTGCTCAACTCTCACTGCGTTCGAGCTTCGCAACCGAATGCATTCAGCTTCCTTCACGTATTAGCTTGCAGGGTCTCAGCAGGCAAGAATTGGCCGAGGCACTCGAGGTCGATTTTTTGCGATGCAGTGCTTAGCGCTGTAGGAGCAATCTCAGTTACTACGCGGGTTTGCTTCTTATCTCTTCAACAGTTGAATAGGCAACACATTAATAGGTATAAAAATTACATTTTTCATTTAATTTATCGATTCAAAGATTTAGGAGAGTGCCCAACCATGATTGAGTTAAAAGGTTTAACTAAAATATTCGACACAGGTAAAGCACATTTGACCGCTGTGGACCATGTCGACTTGTCGGTACCGGCAGGGGAGATTTTCGGTATCATCGGATACAGTGGAGCAGGGAAAAGCACCTTGATCCGCTTGTTGAACGGTTTGGAAAAGCCGAGCGGCGGTTCAGTTGAAATCAATGGCCAGAACATCACTGCCATATCCGGTCCGAAACTCCGTAAAGCACGCCAGAAAGTCAGTATGATCTTCCAGCATTTCAATTTGCTGTGGTCTCGCTCCGTTCAGGAAAACATCGAGTTTCCACTGGAAATCGCAGGCATTCCAAAAGAGCAGCGGCGATTACGTGCGAAGGAGTTAATTGAACTGGTCGGCTTGGAAGGCCGCGAAAGCGCTTATCCTTCCCAGCTTTCCGGCGGGCAAAAACAACGGGTGGGCATTGCGCGCGCATTAGCCAATGACCCGGAAGTATTGTTATGTGACGAGGCGACATCGGCACTCGATCCACAAACGACCGATGCGATTTTGGATTTATTGGTCGATATCAACAAGCGGCTCGGCTTGACGATTGTGTTGATTACACATGAAATGCACGTCATCCGGAAGATCTGCCACCGCGTGGCGGTCATGGAAGGTGGTCGTGTCGTCGAACTCGGGGAAGTCTTGCATGTGTTCCAGCATCCACAAGAAAACATCACAAAACGTTTCGTGGCCCAAGTGACCGAAACCGAAGATTCTGCAGAAACGGTTCGCCATCTGCGCGAGCAATATCCGGAAGGGCAATTGGTCAAACTGATTTTTGTCGGCGACCAGGCAGAGCAGCCGATTTTGACTCAGTTGATCCGGGAACACACAGTAGATGTCAATATCGTTCACGGTAATATCTCCCATACCCAGCGCGGCGCATACGGCACACTCATTCTCCAATTAAAAGGGGATTCGGCAGAAATCGGGAAAGCACTTGCCTACCTCAGCACGCATGACGTGCAAACGGAGGTGATGGGCGATGCTTGAGACTTTGTTCCCGAACGTTGACTGGCCGAATATGTGGGAAGCGACACTTGAAACGATTTACATGACCGGGATGTCTACACTGTTTACGTTCATCATCGGCCTCATACTCGGAATCGTCTTGTTCCTGACAGCGCCCAATCAATTATGGGCCAATAAAATTGTCAACTGGCTGACAGGCGCTTTCGTCAATATTTTCCGTTCGATTCCGTTTATCATCTTGATCATCTTGCTCATTCCGTTCACGAAGTTTTTGATCGGCACGATTCGTGGACCGAATGCGGCACTTCCCGCACTGATCATCGGGGCGGCGCCATTCTATGCACGCATGGTGCTGATTGCATTGAAGGAAATCGATAAAGGGGTCATCGAAGCTGCACGGTCGATGGGAGCAACGACATGGACTATTATCCGCAAAGTGTTGCTGCCTGAATCCAAGCCGGCATTGATTTCCGGCATCACCGTCACTGCTATCGCTTTAGTTGGCTATACCGCTATGGCTGGCATCATCGGAGCAGGCGGCCTCGGAACGCTCGCATTCTTGGATGGTTTCCAAAGAAGCCGTGAAGATGTCACGCTGATGGCGACGATCATGATTTTAGTCATCGTCTTCGCCATTCAATTTCTTGGAGATTTCCTGACAGGAAAATCCGATAAACGCTAAAAAGTTTCGTATCAAATCAATCGTTGTTAAAAAATGGGCGCTCAACCGCCCGGTGTTTTTGCAAAAATATATTATATAGAAGAAAAGGGGAATTTTGTAATGAAAAAATTAGTATTTGGTTCATTTGCAGCAGTATTGGCTTTATCCGCGTGTGGCGCAGAAGAAGAAACAAGCAACGGCGATGCAGGTTCAGAATCAGAAGCTGAATCCAGCACATTGACGGTAGGCGCATCAAACGTACCGCACGCTATCATTTTGGAACAAGCAAAGCCGCTTCTTGAAGAACAAGGCATCGAACTGGTAGTAGAAACATACCAGGATTACATTTTGCCAAACCAAGATCTCGAGTCGGGTGATTTGGACGCGAACTATTTCCAGCACGTACCGTACTTGGACTCTCAAATTGCTGATCACGGCTATGACTTTGTGAGTGCAGGCGGCATCCACATTGAGCCGATCGGTGTTTATTCGCAAGACTATGCGTCTCTTGAAGAATTGCCGAACGATGCTACAATTTTGATGAGCAATTCAATCGCTGACCATGGCCGCATCTTGTCCATGCTGGAAGCGGAAGGCTTGATTACACTTGAAGAAGGCATCGAAAAAACAGCTGCTGAAACGAGCGATATCGTAGACAATGAGAAAAACCTCCAGTTTGATACAGAATATGAAGCGGCATTGCTCGTGCAAATGTATGAAGCGGGTGAAGGTGATGCAGTATTGATCAACTCGAACTATGCAATCGATGCTGGATTGAGCCCGATGGATGACGCTATCGCACTTGAAAGCTCTGATTCTCCGTATGCCAATATCATCGCTGTGCAGTCCGGAAATGAAGATAATGAAAACATCCAAGCACTTGTTGAAGCACTGACTTCGCAAGAAATCCAAGACTTTATCCTAGAAGAATGGAGCGGCGCTGTCGTTCCAGTCGAACAATAAAAACACATATGAAAACAGGGCATCCTTCAAAAGGATGTCCTGTTTTTTGTTCGTCGAAATAGTGGGCTAGCAGCAGCGTCCAACGATAAAATCTGAAGGTGAATGCGAAAATTTCGAGTGATTATTTTTTCGGAATAATAAAAATATTACGTGTATTAGAAAATAGCTATTAGCTTTTCGAAAACTATGGTAATTTCAGATAATAACAAATAAACAACTGTATACACAGGGAGGACAACATCATGAAGTTTAAATTCGGCTTGCTGCCGAGAATTGTGCTGGCCATCGTGCTCGGCGTTTTAATCGGTTCTGTAGCACCAGAAGCGCTCGTTCGGGTATTTGCCACGTTCACAGGAATCTTTGGCGGGTTCTTGAATTTCATCGTGCCACTGATCATTCTCGGCTTTATTGCACCCGGCATCGCAAAACTGGGCAAAGGTTCCGGCAAACTATTGGGGCTGGCGACAGCTGTTGCTTACGTTTCTACCATTACAGCAGGAGTTTTAGCTTTTGCCGTCGCATCTACAATCTTGCCGAATTTAATGACCGGGGGTTCTTTGAATAATTTGGACGACCCGGCCACTGCTTTAGCTTCAAGTTTCATCGAGTTGGAAATTCCACAATTGTTTGGCGTCATGAGCGCATTGATTTTAGCGTTCTTGCTCGGCATCGGAATGGCTTCAACAGGAAGCCGCACAATGGTATCGTTCTTTGAAGAGTTTCAAGCAATTATCGAGAAAGTGATTTCCGTCATTATTATTCCGCTATTGCCGTTTCACATTTTCGGGATTTTCGCGAATATGGCATACGGCGGTGCCGTCATGGAAATCTTGTCGCTCTTTGCCGTGGTCTTTATTCTAATCATCGCGCTGCATTGGGTCATGCTTTCCGGACAGTATTCCGCTGCTGGCCTTTTGAGAAAGAAAAATCCGTTGAGCCTGATCCGCATCATGCTGCCGGCGTATTTCACAGCGCTCGGTACGCAATCTTCTGCCGCGACGATTCCGGTCACATTGCGCCAAGCGAAAAAAACGGGCGTCAAAGAACGAGTAGCTGACTTTACGGTGCCGCTTTTTGCGACGATCCATTTGTCCGGCAGCACCATAACACTCGTCACTTGTGCCGTCGGCGTCATATTGTTGACAGGACAAACGCCTGCATTCGGCAGTTTCTTCCCGTTCATCTTGATGCTCGGGGTGACGATGATTGCGGCGCCAGGTGTACCTGGTGGCGCAGTCATGGCCGCAATCGGCTTGCTTGAAGTGATGCTAGGCTTCGATGCGACGATGGTCGCGCTGATGATTGCCTTGTACATGGCGCAAGATAGTTTCGGAACAGCCGCTAACGTTACAGGAGACGGTGCTTTAACCAATATCGTCGACCGCTTCACACCATCTGAAAAAGCATGAACCAGGCCGGAATTCATTGAATTCCGGCTATTTTTCTACGCGCAACGTGCAAGTCCGATCAAGCTGCCGACTGGGCTGAACAGACAAAGCGAGCGATTAAAGCTAGTGAAATTATCGACTAAGCTTGACACTGTCCAAAAAGTACAGCGTTTCTTTTTTATCCATATTTACCCATTAGCTATGACGATAGGTCTATTTTCAGATAAATTAGATTATTTATGTTGTTTATGGTGAGTGATGTCGGGTATACTTGTAAAAGTAAATCCGACAACTCGAAAGGAATGGTTTATTATTGATTCTCAAGGTTTTGAAAAGACGGAAAAAATGGAACAGGCATTCAGGGACGTACATGGGTACGGACTGAGCGAATACCAAAATGACCCGCAAAAAATCCTTGAAGTTGAACAGCGCCGGGAGCAAGATTATCGCCAAGGCCAGTCGGTAGCGGCACAAATCGAGCGCCAAGCGCACCGTGAATAGTCGAAGTTAGTTGACACAAACATATGACCTTGAAAGCGGCCGGAAAGAGACCTCGTTCTCTATCCGGTTTTTTGATGGATTTTTACAGAAATCCGCAGCGCAATATGAGGTTGTTATTGAAATGCATTCTCATTTAGCCTGACTTTATTGAAAATGCAGGGAATCCATTGTACCATGCAAAAAAAAGGCGCCGCTAGCAGGAAATCCGGATTTCAAAATGGTTTTTGCTCTATGCTTGCGGCCGATTTTAACATTTGCTACTGAGGTGAATATAAGTTAAGATTAGAATGATACTAATTAAGAGTGCCAGGCATTCTTGAATAACACTATGGAGGTATTTACATGTCAACTTTGGTCATTAAAGATCTACACGTTGAAATCGAAGGAAAAGAGATTTTAAAAGGTGTAAACTTAACAATTAATACGAGCGAAATCCATGCCATCATGGGGCCGAACGGAACAGGGAAATCTACCTTGGCGTCAGCGATCATGGGGCATCCTAAATATGAAGTAACACAAGGTTCCATCGAATTGGACGGGGAAGATGTATTGGCGATGGAAGTCGATGAGCGTGCACGTGCAGGGCTCTTCTTGGCTATGCAATACCCGAGCGAAATTTCCGGCGTCACCAATGCTGACTTCATGCGCTCTGCGATGAACGCGCGCCGCGAAGAAGGCAGTGAAATTTCCTTGATGAAATTCATTCGCGAACTCGACAGCAAAATGGAAACATTGAGCATGGAGCAGGACATGGCACAGCGTTACTTGAATGAAGGTTTCTCTGGCGGTGAGAAGAAACGCAACGAAATTCTCCAAATGATGATGATCAAACCGACATTCGCTGTATTGGATGAAATTGACTCCGGCCTTGATATCGATGCATTGAAAGTCGTATCAGACGGCATCAACCAGATGAAAGGCGAAAATTTCGGCTGCCTGATCATCACTCACTATCAGCGCCTCTTGAACTACATCACACCGGATAAAGTCCATGTAATGATGCAAGGACGCGTTGTGAAATCTGGCGGAGCTGAACTTGCGCACAAACTTGAAGCGGAAGGCTATGACTGGATCAAGACAGAACTCGGCATCGAAGACGAGACTGTCGGACAAGAAGCATAATTGGAAGGAGAGACTAACGTGACGGTTGAAACAAAACTAACAATGACCGAGCAGGATGTACGCTCCTTCTCGGCTTCCCACTCAGAACCAGCAGAGTTTACGAATTTGCGCGTACAGGCGCTGGCTGCTGCAGAAGCTTTGCCTTTGCCGAAGCCTGATAAGACAAAAATCATCAACTGGAACTTTACTGATTTTCCGGTC
Source organism: Planococcus sp. ISL-109 (assembly GCF_018613655.1). Taxonomy (GTDB): domain Bacteria; phylum Bacillota; class Bacilli; order Bacillales_A; family Planococcaceae; genus Planococcus. The sequence goes on along the minus strand of NZ_JAGGPW010000019.1, from coordinate 46,353 downwards.
CACACAGTGGAAAGCTCCACTTATGCTTCATTGGAAGAGCTGCCGGAACAAGTAAAATCCATTGTTGATCTTGAACAAAAAAATCTATACATCCAGCACAATAACACCCCTGCATTCATCTCTTTAGATGACAAGCTGAAAGAGCAGGGCGTTATTTTAACGGATATTCAAACAGCGATCCGTGAACACAGTGATTTGGTCGCCAAGTATTTCATGACGGAAGCGGTCAAAGCGGAAGAGCATAAATTGACAGCTCTTCATGCAGCTTTGGTCAATGGCGGGATTTTCCTTTATGTGCCGAAAAATGTCGTAATCGAAGAGCCGGTACAAGCGGTATTCATCCACGACAACGAGGATGCTTCACTGTTTAACCATGCGCTGATCGTGGCGGATAAGAGCAGTTCGGTAACGTATGTCGAAAATTATATTTCCACAGTGCCAAAAGCAAAAGGCCAAGCGAATATCGTTTCAGAAGTGTTTGCAGAAGATAATGCACAAGTCACTTACGGTGCAGTCGACGTTCTCGCGGAAGGATTCACAGCTTATGTGAACCGCCGCGGCGTCGCACAGCGCGATGCGCGCATCGAATGGGCTTTAGGTCTTATGAGCGACAGCGATACGATTTCCGACAACACGACTTATCTGATCGGCGACAACTCTGTCGGCGATACGAAAACGGTCGTCGTCGGTAGAGGCAATCAGAAACAGAACTTCACGACGCAAGTCATCCATTGGGGAAAAAACACCGAGGGCCAGATTTTGAAGCACGGCGTCATGAAAGATTCGGCGTCATCCATATTCAACGGCATTGGAAAAATCGAACACGGCGCGACGAAAGCCAATGCAGAGCAGGAATCACGCGTTCTGATGTTGAGCCCGAATGCGCGCGGTGACGCGAACCCAATTCTATTAATCGACGAAGACGATGTAACGGCAGGACATGCGGCGTCAGTCGGCCGTGTTGATCCGCTTCAATTGTATTATTTGATGAGCCGCGGCATTACAAAACAAGAAGCTGAACGTCTTGTTATTCACGGCTTCCTGGCACCGGTAGTAAACGTGTTGCCAATCGAAGGCGTTAAAAAGCAATTGACGGAGGTTATCGAAAGGAAAGTCCGCTAATGAATCCAGAGATTAAGAGCTATTTCCCGATACTCAAGCAAGAAGTCAATGGCCATCCACTCATTTATTTGGACAGTGCAGCCACTTCGCAAAAACCTATACAAGTGATCGAAGCGTTGAAAGAGTATTACGAGTCCGATAATTCCAATGTCCACCGCGGCGTTCATACGCTCGGCAACCGGGCAACGGAAAAATACGAAGGCGCACGCGAAAAAGTACAAAAATTCATTAACGCGAATGCAACGGAAGAAATCATCTTCCTCCGCGGCACGACGACAGCGATCAACTTAGTTGCTCAAAGCTACGGCCGTGCGAACGTGGAAGAAGGCGACGAAATCGTTATTACGTATATGGAGCATCACTCTAATATCATTCCGTGGCAGCAGCTGGCGAAAGAGCGAGGCGCTGTATTGAAGTATATCGAGCTTGAAGAAGACGGTACGATTTCACTCGAAAATGTTCGGGCAGCCATCACCGACCGGACAAAAATTGTGTCGATGGTTTATGTATCCAATGTACTCGGAACGATGAACCCGGTTAAAGAAGTTGCGAAAATAGCACACGAACACGGCGCGGTCATGGTCGTGGACGGTGCCCAAGCAGCTCCTCATCTGAAGATCGATGTCCAGGATCTGGATTGTGATTTCTTCGCATTTTCCGGTCACAAAATGGTCGGCCCAACCGGCATTGGCGTCCTGTATGGCAAAAAGCACTTGCTTGAGCAAATGGAGCCGGTCGAGTTTGGTGGAGAGATGATCGACTTTGTCGGCTTGTATGATTCGACATGGAAAGAGCTTCCCTGGAAATTTGAAGGCGGCACACCGATTATTGCCGGAGCAGTTGGACTCGCAGCAGCGATCGACTTCCTGCAAGAAATCGGTTTGGACGAAATCGAAAAACACGAACATCACATGGCTGCCATTGCCATGGACAAGATGAGCGCGATTGAAGGCCTGGAAATCTACGGCCCGAAAGATCCTGCGAAACGGGCAGGAATCGTCACTTTCAATATGAAAGAAGTTCATCCCCATGACGTGGCGACAGTGCTCGATATGAGCGGCATCGCTGTCCGCGCCGGCCATCATTGCGCTCAGCCGCTAATGAAATGGCTTGACGTGACAGCGACAGCACGCGCAAGCTTCTATCTATATAATGACGAATCAGATATTGATCGTCTGGTGGAAGGTTTGCGTTCTGCAAAGGAGTATTTTAGCGATGTCTTCTAATAATTTAGATCAATTGTACCGACAAGTGATTATGGACCATTATAAAACGCCCCGCAACAAAGGGACGATCGAAGAAAATAGTGTCAATATCGAAATGAACAACCCAACATGCGGCGACCGGATCCATCTGACGCTGCAAGTGGAAGATGGCATCGTCAAAGACGCCAAATTCGACGGGGAAGGTTGTTCGATTTCCATGGCATCCGCGTCCATGATGACGCAAGCGGTCAAAGGAAAAGACGTTGATACTGCATTGAAGATGTCTGGAATCTTTTCGGATATGATGCTTGGGAAAGAATACGACGATTCAGTAGACCTCGGGGATATTGAAGCGCTGCAAGGCGTCTCCAAGTTCCCGGCGCGCATCAAATGCGCAACGCTCGCATGGAAAGCCATGGAAAAAGGTGTGCACAACGAAGAAAAATCGTAACATAGAACGGAGGAACGACGATGGCGAAAAAAATGCCGGAAATCGGAGATTATAAATATGGGTTCCATGACAAGGACGTCTCCATCTTCAGATCCAAGCGTGGTCTGACAGAAGACATTGTCAGAGAAATCTCGAAAATCAAAGAAGAGCCTGAGTGGATGCTCGAATCGCGCCTGAAAGCTCTTAAATTGTTCTACTCCATGCCGATGCCACAATGGGGCGGAGATTTAAGTTCACTTGATTTTGATGAAATTACGTATTACGTAAAACCTTCAGAAGCAAGCCAAACTTCATGGGATGAAGTTCCTGAGGAAATCAAGCGTACGTTTGATAAACTGGGAATTCCTGAAGCTGAACAAAAATACTTGGCTGGTGTCTCGGCGCAGTATGAGTCGGAAGTTGTTTACCACAACATGAAATCAGAACTTGAAGACATGGGAATCGTCTTTAAGGATACAGGCTCCGCTTTAAGAGAGAACGAAGATTTGTTCAAAGAGCACTGGCAGTCCGTAATTCCAGCTGCCGACAACAAATTCGCCGCTCTCAATACGGCGGTTTGGTCCGGTGGTTCGTTCATCTATGTACCGCCAGGCATCAAAGTCGAATCACCGCTTCAAGCCTATTTCCGCATCAACTCGGAGAACATGGGGCAGTTTGAACGCACGCTGATTATTGTAGATGAAGGCGCAAGCGTTCATTATGTTGAAGGCTGTACAGCACCGGTTTATACGACAAATTCGCTTCACTCAGCAGTTGTTGAAATTATCGTCAAAGAAAATGCTTATTGCCGCTACACAACCATCCAAAACTGGGCAAACAACGTGTTCAACCTTGTCACAAAACGTGCATTCGTTGATGCTAACGGGACAATGGAATGGATTGACGGCAATATCGGTTCTAAAGTGACGATGAAATATCCGGCTGTTTACCTTCGAGGCGAAGGCGCTCGCGGCATGACTTTGTCAATCGCGATTGCCGGCAAAGGCCAGCACCAGGATGCAGGCGCGAAAATGATCCACTTGGCGCCGAATACATCGTCGTCGATCGTTTCGAAATCCATTTCGAAGCAGGGCGGCAAAGTTTCCTACCGCGGAATCGTCCGCTTCGGCCGCAAAGCCGACGGAGCACGTTCAAACATTGAATGCGATACGCTGATCATGGACAACCAATCCACTTCAGATACGATTCCTTACAATGAGATCTTGAACGACAATGTTTCTTTGGAGCACGAAGCTAAAGTTTCGAAAGTATCCGAAGAACAATTATTCTATCTGATGAGCCGAGGCGTTTCCGAACAGGAAGCAACGGAAATGATCGTCATGGGCTTCATCGAGCCATTCACAAAAGAATTGCCGATGGAATATGCAGTAGAAATGAACCGCTTGATTAAGTTCGAGATGGAAGGTTCGATCGGTTAATAAATGATTCATTCCGCTTTAACGGTCCGTAAGACTCCCACTTCTTTAAGCGGGAGATCAGCGGGCCGTAAAAGTCCGATTGGATCAACTAACAATCAGTGGGGATGAAGAACCCCCCACTGATTGAAGTTTCTCTTTATTACCCTTGGCATGACATTGTTCATGCCAAGGGTTATTTTTATGGAATTTTTCATTCAACTTTAATTATTGCGCAGTATAGCGCCAATTGAAGATATACAGTTTTATGACTTTTGTACAGGGTATACAACTTAAGAAGGAATAATTGGAGGAGGGATTTTTCTTATGAGTCAAATGTTTGATGCATTAAAAGAAAAAATCAGCAATGCAGATATGGGAGAAGCGAAAGAAATAATCACCCAAGTCAAGCAGGCATATGAAGATGGAAAGATTGATGAAAATGAAAAGAACGAATTGATGGACCTCGCAAAATCCAAGATTGGCGGCGGGGGACTCGGCGGATTATTTTAACAATCTGCAATATGAGATAAAAGACAATAAGCTTCGGCATACTTAAATGTATGCCAAAGCTTATTTTTTAATGTTTTTCCAAGCTTCACGCTTGCTGAGCGGTTTCAGCGGATGCACAGAGACAAAATCATAAACCCACTCCGCATCGGTTTTCGCATATTCGCGAAGCGCCCAGCCGATTGATTTTTGGAGGAAGAACTCGGAAGAATCGACATGCTCCAAAATGACGGGACTGAGGACAGCCGTATCGGTATGGTGTTTGAACTTCAGTTGATGAAGAATGGATGCGCGGTTGGTCCATATATTGTCAGCTTGAGACCAGTCGAGCATCATTACTGTACCAGCTCTGCGATGTTCCATGACGATAGGCCCGACAATTCTTGGAGCGATGGCATCCGCGCTGTCCCACCAGGACTTGGATTCAATCAGTTGGCGCAGAAAAGGCAGGTCATCAGGGGTTAATTGTGTTTTCATCCCTTCCAGCACGGCAATGGATGCATACTGGTATTCGCGTTCTGGCAACTGATAGAGTTCCCATACAACTCTTTTCAACTGTATTTGTTGCGGAAAATGGTGGTCCGAAAAATATTGGTTCAGCAGTTTTTTTTCGAAGAGGAGTTTTAATCCCTAGAAATGGAAATTGGTTTCTCATGTATGCCCCCATGGGGGCAGCGAGCTCTGGGTTGCGGTTTGCTTCGAGTAGATCGATGAGTGCTTGGGAGTCCCATTGTTGTTTCAATTCCATTCATCTTGTTGTTTCAATTCCATTCATCTCCTAAAGATTTATATGAAGGTGTAGCTTGTGAAGAAGCAGGGAACTAAATAACAAGAAGGCATTTTCAGAGCGTTAATCATTCAAATCCGAAAAAAGGACGTTCCATTTGTTCTATGCTATCATAAAATAATAACGAAAATGGAGGCAGTGCGATGATTTATGTTGGATTGACGGGCTGGGGCGATCATCCGGATGTCTACAGCCCCGGTTCGAAACAAAAAGATAAATTGGCCGATTACAGTGCTCATTTTCCGATTGTGGAGCTGGACTCCTCCTTTTATGCGGTGCAGCCTGAACGCAATATCAGCAAATGGATCCGCGAAACTCCGGACAACTTCCGATTTGTCGTCAAAGCCTATCAAGGCATGACAGGCCATCAGCGCGGCGAAAATCCGTTCGACAGCCGGAAGGAAATGTTTGATGCCTACAGGAAATCGGTTAGGCCGCTTAAAGAGGCTGGAAAGCTTGCGATGGTGTTGCTGCAATTTCCGCCTTGGTTTGATTGCCAAAAAGAGAATGTGCAAGAAATCCGCAATATAATCGACGAGTTGCAGGAGTTTGATTTGGCAATCGAATTCCGCCACCAATCCTGGTATGCTAATGAGATGAAAGACAAGACTGTAGCATTTCTCCGGGAACATGGGCTGATCCATTCGGTGTGCGATGAACCGCAAGCAGGCGATGGCTCGATCCCGCTCGTTCCCGAGTCGAGCAGCAAAGACAAAGTATTGCTGCGTCTGCATGGCCGCAATGTTCACGGCTGGCTCAATCCAGGAAATGCCGAAAAATGGCGGGAAGTGCGCTATTTATATGATTACAACCGTCCAGAGCTCGATGAAATAAGCAGAGCTGTGCAGTCGCTCGCGAAACAAGCGGAAGATGTCTATGTCATCTTCAATAATAATTCCGGCGGGCATGCGGCAGGGAATGCCAAAGAATTCCAGCAATTGAACGGCTTGCATTTTGACGGATTGTCGCCCAAGCAGCTCGATTTGTTTGAAGGCGGGGTTTGATGGTTTTTCTTCTATTGATAATTGTCGGCTTGGCATCCGGAATCGTCGGGGCACTCATCGGACTTGGCGGAGGCGTCATTTTAGTTCCGGCGTTATTATTCCTTGGTTCATCCATCAGTTTTTTCCCGGATCTGTCCCCGCAAGAAATTGTCGGTTTGTCCGTGGTCATGATGATTTTCACCGGTTTATCATCAACGCTTGCTTATATGAAAATGGGAACAGTCGATTACCGGAGCGGCTTTATCTTCTTTCTGGGCAGTGCACCTGGAACGGTGATCGGGGCTTTGGTCAACCGCAATCTCGACGTCCCATCGTTTCAATTGTATTTCGGCTTGCTGCTGGTGTTTCTCTCGCTGCTCTTGCTGTTGAGGGACCGGTTGAGTTCGGTCAGCTGGTTTGTCGAGAATGGCAAGAAACGAACGTTTCATGACCGCAAAACGGATCAAGAATATGTATACGGTTATCCGATTTGGTTTGCGCTCGCCTTAACCTTTTTCATCGGTTTCGCCTCTGGGCTATTCGGCATAGGTGGCGGATCGATTCTGGTGCCGGCGATGATTCTGCTGTTTTTGTTCCCGCCGCATGTTGCGGTCGGAACATCGATGTTCATGGTCTTTTTATCAGCCATCATTAATTCCGTCACGCATATCTCCCTTGGCAATGTACCGTGGGTCTATACGCTGGCGGTTGTCCCTGCTGCTTATATCGGAGCGAAGATCGGTGCCAAACTCAACCAGAGCATCAAATCCGAGACATTGGTCGTACTGCTGCGTCTCGCGCTATTATTATTCGGGCTTCGCTCGATTTACGAAGGAATTTTCAGTTCATAAGAGGTGTTGTACATGAGCGAAACCATTCATATTTATCATACGAACGATTTGCATAGCCATTTCGATCATTGGCCGCGCATCAAATCTCTGCTGACAGAGCGCAGACGCTGGCATGAAGAAGCGGGGGATGCGTGTTTGGTGCTCGATATCGGCGACCACGCGGACCGCTCGCATCCTTTCACTGAAGGGACAGCCGGTAAAGGCAACGTCCAACTGCTTAATGAAGCGGGATACGACGCAGTGACGATCGGCAATAATGAAGGCATTACGCTGTCAAAAGAGGAACTGGATGAATTATACGTTCAAGCCGATTTTTCTGTGATTATCGCCAATTTATTGGATCTCGATGGGAACCAGCCAGAGTGGGCAAGTCCGAGCCATATTATTGAAACGAAACAAGGCACCAAAATCGGTTTGATCGCAGCGACGGCTGAATTTACGCCATTTTATCGCCGGCTTGGCTGGAACGTCACGAGCGGAAGGGACGCAATCAAGCGGGAAGCCGAAAAAATTCGGCAATCGGTCGATTTTGTCGTGTGCTTGTCGCATTTGGGTATTAAAGATGATGAACTGTTGGCAGCCGAATGTCCGGAACTGGATATCATCTTAGGGGCGCATACGCATCATCTGTTTCATCAAGGCAAAAAAATCGAAGGCACATTGCTCGGTGCTGCCGGGAAATTCGGCTTCTATGTGGGGCATATTGAAATTGATATCGATTCAGGTGAAATGTCCGCTGAAGTGATTGAGACTGATCGCTTGCCGGAAGTCGATGAAGGATTCAATGAACATCTGGTCAGTATCGGCAAGCAGCAGTTGGCGGAAACGGTTTTTTATAACGAACAGCATTTAAAAGCCGAATGGTTTAAATCATCTCCTATGGCGGAGCTGTTTGGATCTGCATTGGTCGAGTTCGCCTCCGCAGATTGTGGTCTTTTCAATGCCGGAATTTTTATGGAAGACATGCCGCAAGGCGAAATGACGCGCTATGACTTTCACCGCATGCTTCCGCATCCGATCAATCCGTGCGTCATCCAGCTGAGCGGGGCAGAGCTGAAAGAAATATACTTGCAGTCGTTAAATGAAGACTGGCCGCAACTCGAGCTCAAAGGCATGGGCTTCCGGGGAGTAGTATTCGGGCGCATGATCCATAGCGGAATGGAGTTGTACGGGCATCAGTTGATGGTGGGCGGCAAACTGGCTGACCCGGATCGCATGTATCGCCTGGCAACACTCGACCTTTTCACATTCGGCTATTTTTTCCCTGCGCTGAAGCGAGCACCGAAAACCTACTTTATGCCCGAATTTTTACGTGATATGTTCGGAGATTATTTCCGTATGAAAGCAGCGAAATAGAAGGAACATTCGGAATGGACTGTTAGTTGATTTCGCGCTTTATTTGGGATATGATTTTGATGAATTAGATATCGATGGGTAGAGGCTGCAGCCTTCATCAGTAGAATGTGCGAGTTTGACCGCGTTGACCGCATTCGAAAGGGAAGCTTGCCGAAATTCCCGCTTCTGGGTCAAGGGGCGGCGATTGGGGGCATTCCAAAGAGGAATGCCACTGTCATGTTGCATAACTGCACATGAAGAGCTACAGGGTTGTTTGATGCTTGAGCACACAGACGAATTGTAGAAAGCCGGTTTATCCAATGGATAAACCGGCTTTTTTTTCGTGTAGGCCTACCATCACAATGAATAGGAGGAAATCTAATTATGGAAAACACAATCTTCTCGGTGCTACCGCCGATTATCGCCATTGCGATGGTGCTTTTGACAAGGCGCGTGCTATTGTCGCTCGGTGTCGGCATCATTGCAGCTGCATTTCTCTTGACATCTTTTGCTCCAATAGAAGCATTGACGGAACTGGTCACATCGTTTGCCGTCATTTTCTGGGACGGAGGCTTTAATGCTTACAATGTCTTTATCATTTTGTTTTTATTCTTGCTCGGCATTATTACGGCATTTGTCAGCTTATCGGGAGGAAGCCACGCGTTTGCGGACTGGGCATCCAGCCGTGTAAAGACTCGCCGGGGGGCTAAACTCGTTACGGTATTTCTTGGTATCCTCATTTTCATCGATGATTACTTTAATGCGTTGGCTGTCGGGCAAGTTGCGCGTCCGATTACAGACCGCTACAAAGTGTCGCGTGCAAAACTGGCGTATTTCATCGACTCTACGGCCGCGCCTATTTGTGTCGTTTCTCCGGTATCGAGCTGGGGAGCAGCAATTATCGGCATCATCGGCACGATCCTGGCGGGGCAGACATTTGTTGACTACTCTGCATTAGAAGCATTTCTTTGGATGGCGCCGATGAACTTTTATGTCATCGCTGCACTGGCGATTGTTTTCTTCGTCGCTTTCCGGGATGTGGACTTCGGGGAAATGAAAAAGCACGAACATCTGGCCATTACGGAGGGCCGTTTGTTCAACCCGGATAAAACTATTCCTGGAGAGATGAAGGAAGACTTTCCGAGCCATTCCCACGGAAGAGTCCGTGATTTGGTATTGCCGATCGTACTGCTGATTGTCGGAACTGTTTCAGCGATGATTTGGACCGGCTATGTCAATGCTGGGGAAGTATTCGACATTTGGCTTATTTTTGAAAACACGGATGTTCCTTTGTCCTTGATTTCGGGGGGAATCATTGGTGCGCTTGCGGCAATCATTTTATATGCGTTGCAGATCAAACGCAATGAAGCGGCAGAAGCACATTGGATCGTTAGAGGAATTTGGGCAGGGATTCAATCGATGTCCGGTGCCGTCTTTATCCTCATCTTCGCCTGGTCATTGACGTACCTGATCGGCGCGCTTGAGACCGGTACTTACCTTGCAGATGCTGTAGCACAAGGCAATGTCCCGACGAGCATTTTGCCAGTCCTGCTGTTTTTGCTTGCGGGTGTCATGGCATTTTCCACAGGAACTTCCTGGGGGTCATTCGGGATCTTGCTGCCGATTTCCGGAACGATCATGATCCAGGCAGAGCCTGAATTATTGCTTCCTTCATTATCTGCCGTGTTGGCAGGGGCTGTATTCGGAGACCATTGTTCACCGATTTCCGATACGACAATCTTGTCGTCGACAGGGGCGGGAAGCAACCACATGGACCATGTAGTAACGCAGTTGCCATATGCGTTAACTTCTGCAGCTGTGGCGTCTATAGGGTATATCGTCATAGGCTTTAGCGGCTCGCTGCCACTGGCACTCGGAGCAGTTGCCATTGCATTGGCAATACTATTCATTTTTTGGTCAAGACGCACTACTTTAATGGAAAAACACACTCAAAACTAAGTTCTGAAAGGCGGAGATATTTTATCTCCGTCTTTTTATTATTGCTATAATAGTTTTTTTGAAAAATTTATAGAAATTATCTTTACTTTGAGGTATGTGCTAGTTATACTAAATTTAGATTCCACAATAATCTGAATATAAACAAACTTCCTATTTTTCTGTTAAAAAAATGGGAGTTAACAACAAAGGGGGAAGAGAGATGGAACGTTCTACATGGGGAACTAGAGCCGGTTTTATTATGGCGGCAGTTGGCTCGGCAGTAGGATTAGGGAATATTTGGCGATTCCCGTATGTAGCTTATGAAAATGGTGGCGGCGCATTTTTTATTCCGTATTTGTTTGCTCTTTTAACGGCCGGTATTCCAATTTTAATCTTGGAATTCACGATTGGTCATCGTTATCGCGGATCCGCGCCACTTTCATTCTTTAGAATGAGCGGCAAGAAAGCAGAATGGCTTGGATGGTGGGCGATATTTGTTTCGTTCGTCATATCGGTGTATTACGCCGTCATTATTGCTTGGGCGATGCGTTATACATTGTTCTCATTCAATCAGGCATGGGGAGAGGATACGGAAGCCTTCTTATTCAATGATTTTCTCGAGTTGACCGTGTCACCAGGTGAGACAGGGGGAATCGTCTGGGGCATCTTCATCCCGTTAGTCGTTGTTTGGGTCATCACATTAGGTATTTTATTAGCGGGCGTAAAACGCGGCATTGAAATGGCGAACCGGATTTTCATTCCGACTTTGATCGTCATTTTCATCATCATCGTAATACGAGCTGTAACGCTTGACGGTGCGATGTTGGGTCTCGATGCATTCTTTAAACCGAATTTCGACGCCATAATGGATCCAGTCGTCTGGGTTGCGGCCTATGGGCACATATTCTTCAGTTTATCGATTGCTTTTGCGATCATGATAACGTATTCCAGTTATCTTCCGAAAAAATCGGATATTACCAATAACGCTTTCATTACCGGTTTTGCGAACTCAAGCTTTGAGTTGCTCGCGGGTATCGGGGTATTTGCTGTACTCGGCTTCATGGCGACACAATCAAATGTTGCTGTTGCGGATGTCGCTTCTGCAGGGGTCGGACTCGCGTTCGTCGTATTCCCGGCAATCATCAATCAATTCCCAGGAATGAATGGTCTCTTCGGCTTCTTGTTCTTCCTGTCGCTGACACTTGCGGGGCTTACATCGCTCATGTCGATCACAGAAACTTATGTCGCAGGATTCACTGAGAAATTTGGTATTTCAAGACGCAAAGCCGTAGCGTTCGGTGGCGGACTTGCTGCATTGATCTCCGTTCTCTTTGCAACACAGGGTGGTTTGTTCTTCTTGGATATCGCCGATTACTACATCAACCAATTCGGTGTCGCGGCAGTCGGTCTTGTGGAAGTTGTCATGGTCGTCTGGATTTTGCGGAAAACAGGCGATTTGCAGAATCACGCGAACGAAGTTTCCGACATCCATCTCGGCGGCTGGTGGAAATTCAGCCTCGGTATCATCACGCCGATTGTTCTCGGCTACATGATGTTCGGATTGTTGCGCTTGAACATATTCCAGCAATTTGACACGGATACCGGGAACTATGAAGGCTATTCCAATATGTTCACATTATTCGGCGGCGTTGCAGTCGCTGGGGGCGCCTTGCTCTTCGGAATATTATTCACGCTCGGCAAGTGGCATAAAAACTACCGCTTTTACGACGAGCATTCCGAACACCCAGTGAAAGAAAAAGAAAAGAAATAAGGAGGGATCGACATGTCAGTTAGTGCTATTGTCGTCATGATTATCGGTATGGTCCTCCTCTGGGGAGGATTGGCAGCGAGCATTTTCCACGCTGTAAGATCAAGCAAAGCGAATAAAGCAAAAGAACAAAATATAGGGTAATAATTGAAAACCTCCGGCTGCTAGTCAGCTGGAGGTTTTTGTTTTCTTTAGCAATCAGTAGCGCAGCTTGTTCAGAAAGGTTTGGTGTGATACATTTGAAAGAGGATAAGTTTGTAGAAATGCGCTGCAAAAGGAATGCGTAACAAGCGGCTCGGTTCCGGTGCTGGCGTCATTACTAGGTATGGATGGTGAGTATATTGATCACAATAGAAAAATGGAACTATGAGGTGAACGTGGATCATCGCGAAGGCTTTCAGGAAGAAGCATTCCAGAACAGGTACAGCGATATTCTGGCCAAATACGATTATATCTTAGGTGATTGGGGCTACGGGCAACTTCGCTTGAAAGGTTTCTTCGAAGACAGCAACAGCAAGGCAAGCTACGATACAAAGATCAGCACATTACAGGATTATTTATATGAATACTGTAATTTTGGCTGTTCCTATTTCATTCTGAAAAAGGCTGGAAGAGCACCGGAAATAGAAGTGGAAGAACAAACGAAAGAACAAGTGGAAGAACAAGAAGAACAAGTGGAAACCCCCGAGACAGATTGACCTGCCGGGGGTTTTTTCATGTGCATATGATATGATATAGAAGAAATGACATTAGCAGTAACAGCTAAATGGAGGGACTCAATATGTATTTTATCGACCGCGGAAAAATCAAAAAAGCTATTGTTTATATGGATGCGTTGCTCGCATTATATGAAGAAAATGCAAGCTGGAATTCATTGAAAGACCAACTTGCGCTTGAACGGCTGTCGCTTGGTGCTATTGAGGCCGTGATAGATGTGGGGAATTCCATGATTGATGGGTTTATCATGAGGGATCCGGGAAGCTACGAAGATATCATCGACATTCTCGTAGACGAAAAAGTCATCACCAAAGAAATGGATCAGCCGTTTAAAGAAGTGGTCGGGCTGCGCAAAATGCTTGTAAGAGATTTCATCGCTGTCGACCACAAGGAAATTACACGGGTAATGGATGTTCATCTGGATGCATTAAAGCAATTCGGCCCGAAAGTGAGCCATTACCTCGAGCATGAATTGGGCCCTGTTTCGGCATTTATTCCGGAGAATGACAATGGCCAAAATTAAACGCTATAAAGCTTATTGCTTGGACTTGGATGGGACGGTTTACCGCGGCAATGAGCCTGTCGTAAAAGCAGCACAATTTGTCGCAAGCCTGCAAGAAAGCGGCATTGAACCGTTCTATATTACGAATAACGCTTCTATGACAGTTGACCAACTGCATCACAAGCTGGAAAAAGTAGGCGTTCATGCAGAAAAAGCACGCATCATGTCTTCCGCAATCGCGGCAGCTAAGTACATACGCCGCTGGTACCCGGATAGAACCGTTTTTCTCGTCGGTTCGAAAGGCTTGGAGGAAGCGCTTGATGATCACGGAATCAATCGGGTCGAAAAGCAGGCGGATATCGTTTTGATGGGACTCGACCCACAAGTCAATTATGATAAATTAGCGCGCGCTTGCCTGGAAGTTCAGCGCGGAGCGGTATTTTTGTCGACTAATAGGGATTTGAAATTTCCAACAGAGCGAGGGTTGCTGCCTGGGAATGGGGCGTTTACAGCACTGGTCGCCCAAGCGACGGATATTGATCCGGTCTTTATCGGCAAACCGGAAATCCATATGCTCGAAGCGATCCACCATGAGTATGGATTCCGTAAAGAAGACATGGTCATGATCGGTGATAATTACGATACAGACATCCAAGCCGGCCTTCGTTTCGGCATTGATACTGTCCACGTGAATACCGGTGTCACCCCAATGGAGGCAGTGCTTGAAAAAGACCGCCCAGCAAGCTTTGTGCTCGAGAATCTCGGGTTTTGGGAACATTAAAAAAAAGCCGTCCAAATGGCGGCTTAAAATAACGGGTTTTCTTCAATAAACTCGTAAACTTTTTTGGTCAGCTCTTCCGGAGTGTCAGCCTCCACAATTTCACCATTGACAAGTGCAAATAGGGATTCGGCGCACTGGCTACAATAACTTAAGCAACCATATTCGAGCACATCCAAATTCGGGTCTTGCTCTAATTTTGCAAAAGCTTCTTCCGAACCGTTGGCAAGATTGCTCATGCAAAATTCAATAATCGGATTCATTCTAGCTCACCTCACTACTAGAAAATCCTACCGTGTTTTAGCGCAACCGTCAATTAATTGATTTTGTCCCGAAAGGATTGTGAAAGTTATCACAATCAGCTATACTCATATGTGGAATCATGAGCAGAATGACGGGCTAAAGGAGAATTTTATGAAAAAATTAGTCTTACTTGGTGGCGGATATGGCAATATGCGGGTCTTGCTGCGCCTCTTGCCGAACAATTTCCCACAAGACATGGAAATAATCTTAATCGACAGAACACCTTTTCACAGCATGAAAACGGAATTTTATGCACTGGCAGCCGGTACTGAATCAGACCAGGAAGTGCGCGTTCCATTCCCTGAACATGAACGCTTGAAAATGGTCAACGGCGAAATCCGCGAAATCGGATTGGAGGAAAAATGCATCTTCTTAGAAGACGGCCAGCGCATAGAATATGATGAATTGGTTATTGGGCTCGGATGCATCGATAAATACCACGGAGTGCCAGGTGCGGATGAGTTTACGTATAGCATCCAGACGATCGGCAACTCACGCAAAACCTATGAAGCTCTTCTCGGCTTGAAGTCAGGCGCCACAGTAGGTGTTGTCGGTGCTGGACTTAGCGGCATCGAACTCGCAAGTGAGTTGCGCGAGAGCCGCAGTGACTTGCAGATCAAGCTGTTTGACCGCAGTCCGCGGATTTTGCGCGACTTTCCGGAACGGCTCAGCAATTTCGTCAACAAATGGTTTGATAACAATAATGTAGATGTTGTTTCCAATGCGAACATCACCAAAGTCGACCAGAATCTTCTCCATAATCACGAAGAAACGATTCCGGTCGACGCCGTCGTCTGGACAGCAGGGATTCAGCCTGTTAAGCCGGTGCGCGACCTGAATCTTGAATGCGATGGCAGCGGGCGTGTCATCATCAACCAATACCATCAATTGCCGCAGGACGAGAATGTCTACGTTGTCGGCGATTGTGCAGCTTTGCCGATGGCGCCTTCAGCTCAGTTAGCGGAAGAACAAGCCGAACAAATTGTCAAAGTGCTGCGGATGAAGTGGAAGGGCGAAGAACTGCCTGAAACGATGCCGGAGATCAAACTCAAAGGTTTCCTCGGCTCGCTCGGGAAAAAGCAAGGATTCGCTTATCTCGCTGACCGCACTGTTACAGGACGCATCGCACGATTAATGAAGTCGGGTGTTCTTTGGATGTACAAATGGCATAATGGTTAAATAAGAAAAAGCGCTCCGCGGAGCGCTTTTTTTATTGTTCAGCTTTAAAGCCATGTTTTTCAAGTTCTCGGTAAACGGGCTTCAGCTGAATATAACCTTCTCCGACTACTTCGCCTTCGATCAGCACAAGCGGATAGAAAAATTCATCCTCCATAATGCGCGCGGCATAGTCTTTGTGCTGTTCCTCCAGTTGCGGGTTCTCAATGTCAATATAGCTTATTGAAAATGGCTGATTTTTGTACTTCCGTGAAATAGCTGCCTCTAACCATTCGTACGTATCCTTTGAAGACGGGGCATTTACACAGCTGGCGCAGATTTGTTCAGTACCGTAAACTTCGATCGTCGGAATTTTTGTCATAGATAATGGCCTCCTGAAAATTCATTATTGGCTTTTTCTTCTTAATCACATTATAATGATTGTAATGAAAGGAGTCGATAGAAATGACTGAAGCTATGATGGAAGACCAAGTAATGGAAGTCCTAGATAAATTGCGTCCATTCCTTTTGCGTGACGGAGGAGACTGTGAATTGGTGGATATAGAGGACGGCATCGTGAAATTGCGCCTGTTGGGTGCATGCGGAAGCTGCCCAAGTTCCACTATCACATTGAAAGCGGGCATAGAGCGCGCACTTGTCGAAGAAGTTCCCGGCATTGTAGAAGTGGAACAAGTCTTTTAATATTCGGGGACCTTTTGACAGGTCCCTTTTCTGTCCACACATAAGTGGATGAGCAAATCCATGGTAAAGAAAGGGTGAACGTAGATGACACAAGTCGTAGAAATTACAGAAGCCGCTTCTTTCCAAGTGAAGGAAATGATGCGCCACAATGAAGAAGAAGGTGCTTTTCTCCGCGTGGCCGTCAATGGCGGAGGGTGCAGCGGATTAACGTATGGCATGGGCTTTGAGCATGAAGTGACGGATGCCGATGAGCAATACGAACAGCATGGCATCCAAATACTTATCAATAAAGAAGATGCGCCTATTCTAACAGGCACCATCGTCGACTATAAGCAATCGCTCATGGGCGGCGGGTTTACGATCGATAACCCGAACGCCATCGCTTCTTGTGGATGCGGCACCAGTTTCCGCACTGCAAAAAAAGAAGGAACTCCTGAAAATTGCTGAAATGAAAACCCGCTTTTATAAAAGCGGGTTTCTTCATGTTCAGTTTTCGCGGCCATCTTCCGGATAGGCACTCAACTGTTGAAAAGCATTGGCAAAAGGGCTAATATAGAGGGTAGGTGTTTACTGGAAGAACGTTCGACGATTTCCGGTGCATAAAATGACTTGAAGGTGGTTGCGATTGTATTGAAAAGACCGTCAATTTTAGTATTAGGTGCAGGTTATGGTGGCTTGACCACTGTTGTAAATTTGCAGAAAGAATTTGGGACAGACGCTGCAGACATTACGCTCATCAACAAAAATGAATATCATTACGAAAGCACATGGTTGCATGAAGCAGCAGCAGGTACAATGCTTCCGGAGGATGTTCGTTATGATATCATCGACGTCATCGACAGCGGCAAAACGAATTTTGTTCAAGCGACAGTCGAAGCAATCGACGTAGATAACAAAAAAGTTTCAACTGACAATGGTGAATTTACATATGATTACCTTGTCATCGGGCTTGGCTATGAAGGAGAAACTTTCGGCATCGAAGGACTGGATAAATATGCTTTGTCGATCGCCAACGTTAAGGCGGCTCGTTACATCCGTGAGCACATTGAATTCCAGTTCGCGACTTGGTCAACAGAGCAAGTGAAAGATGATAGCCGTTTGACGATCGTTGTCGGCGGAGCTGGCTTCACTGGCATCGAGTTTTTGGGCGAACTGGCGAACCGTGTGCCGGAACTGTGCAAGGAATTTGATGTTCCCCAAGAAAAAGTCCGCGTCATTTGTGTAGAAGCTGCTCCTATGGTGTTGCCAGGATTCGATTCGGAATTGGTAGATTATGCTGTAGGGCATCTTCAATCAAAAGGCATCGAATTCTCTATCGGCACGCCAGTTGTGGAAGCGACTCCAGAAGGCGTGAAGATCAAAAAAGGCGAAGAAGAATTCGAATTCATCAAAGCCGGAACAGTGGTTTGGGCAGCGGGTGTCCGCGGCAACCGATTGATTGAAGAAACATCGATCGAAAGCATGCGTGCGCGCGTCAAAGTCGAAAAAGACATGCGTGCTCCTGGCTATTCTGATGTCTTCATCGTCGGAGACTGTGCATTGATGATCAACGAAGAAATCAATCGTCCGTATCCTCCGACTGCGCAAATTGCCATGCAGCAAGGTGAGCGCATTGCAAAAAACATTAAGGCGCTTGCTGGCGAAGGAACGACAGAAGAATTCGTTCCGGACCTAAAAGGAACAGTCTGCTCACTTGGTGATGAAGATGCAATTGGTGTAGTCTTCGGCAAAAAAGTGACTGGAAGACGCGCTGCGTTCATGAAAAAAATGATCGACAACCGCGCATTGTACATGATCGGCGGAGCCGGTCTTGTCATGAAAAAAGGAAAACTTAAAGTCTGGTAAAAATGAGCCTCCCGGTGCGGGGGGCTTTTTCATATGAAGACAGGAGGGCGTTTGGATGTCGAAAAGCAAACGCGGGGATGTTTGGCTTGGGGCAGCAGGACTCGTGGTGAATGAGAAACAGCAATGGCTCGTCGTCAAAAAACGCTACGGCGGCCTTCATGGCAAATGGTCGCTGCCGGCTGGATTCGTCGAAAGGGACGAAACCATTGACCAAACCGCTTTGCGGGAAGTGAAAGAAGAAACCGGAATTGATTGCCGTCTGCTCGGAATGATCGGTTTTCGCTCAGGCGTCATTAAAGGGAAAATCAGCGATAATATGGCCGTCTTTTTGCTCCGGCCGGTGGTGGAAGGGCAAAAAATCATCCCTCAAGCAGAAGAACTCTATGATGCTGCGTGGCGTTCGCCGCAAGAGTTGGCACTGGATCCGGAAGCTTCGGTGATGCTCCATGAGATGGCTGCCTATGTAGTAGAGGAAGGTTTTGAGCCGATTGAAGATGTCGACCCAGGGCAGATTTTCGGTTACACCGATTATAAATTGTTTTTCCGCAGGCAAGAATAGAAAAGCTTAAAAGAATTAACAGATAATTTGAAGAAAGTAAGAATTATTAAGATAAAGTGAGAATACTAGAGAAAAAAGCATTTGTATCCGTTTACAAATGCTTTTTTTAATTTGCACGCAATTGCGATACGTGATATATTGCTAATAATTCAGAATATTAAAACAACAGAGGAGGTGTTTCGAATGACAGTCTTCAAGAAAAGAACAAATGAAAACCATTGCCCATACTGTGCGGGCCAAGGTTATTTCCAATTACGATTGGGCGGTTCTGAAACGTGCTCCTGCTGTTCCGGATCCGGAAAAAATAAATAAGTGATTAAAAAAGCAGCCGCTTAGGGTGCTTTTTTTTATGTTGAATGAGTGTCTGTGACAAAGTAATGAATACTGGTTCTTCACATTGAAAGGACTTGAGCTTTCGGGTAAACTGAGTAAGGGAATAACGGAGGTTAGAGTCCATGAACAGTTCATTTACTATTGTCCAATTGATCATTTCCATTTTGCTGTTTTATGTTATGTTTTTTGGAATCGGCTTTTTGCTCAACATGCTGCTTCGCATGACGTGGCTGATGGCAGTCGTCTATCCTATCGTCATTTTGCTCGTCATTGATGATGTCGGGGTATTCGATTATTTCACTGCACCAGGCGAGTCGTTTTCCATGCTTGGCGATACGATCCGGTCTTTGACTGGCAGTGATGTTGCAGTGCTTACGGCTGGGTTTTTAGGTGCGGTAACTTCAGGGATCGTCATGAAAGTCTTACGCAAAATGGGTTATCAAATGTTTTGATCCATTATCATAACGCAACATAAAAAAGCCGAACTGCAATCAGCAGTCCGGCTTTTTTCGTTTACATCATGCTATAGAAAATAACCGAAATGGCAATCCCCGTCAATGCACCCATAAACACTTCGCTCGGTTTATGACCGAGCAGGGTTTTTAATTCCTCTATTTTCTCTTCTTCTTTTTTGGATGGCCACTTGCGCGTTTCTTCCATAAAGGAATTGAGGTCCTGGCGCATTTTATTGATCGTTAACGCTTGTTGTCCAGCTTGGAAGCGGACGCCTGTTGCATCATACATCGTGATGACAGCGAACAGGGCAGAAACTGCGAACACAGTGGAGGAAATACCGGCTTCATACGCTACGGCCGTCGTCAAGGAAGTGACAGCGGCGGAATGCGAACTCGGCATCCCGCCTGTTGATGTAAAGAGTCCCCAATTCAATTCCCGTGTGACAGCGTATTGAATCGGAATTTTGACGAATTGGGCAAACAGGATTGCAAACAAAGCAATCATTAATGGGGTATTTGATAAAAGTTCCATTCGGCGAGCAATCCTTTCTTCATAAAAGTCGGTACAGAAAGTATACCATACGCCTTGCAAATCGAGCGCGTCGTCTATCTATTCCGGAAGCCGAAGTAATGATACACTAAACAAGTAGGATAAAGAGAAACTTCAATTAATGGGGGCATCCCTGTTAATTGTTAGTTGATCCAATCGGACTTTTACGGCCAGTTGGATCTTACAGTTTTCGCAGTGGGAGTCTTACAGGCCGTTAAAGCGGGATAAAGGAGGAATCACATGGAAATCAATGTAACGAAACCAACCGAACCGTGCCAGGCAGAGATTTTAATCGTCGGGTTGAGCCGTCACCCTGAAAACGCGCAAGGCTGGAGTGAATTGGAGAAACGGTTTGATGGGCGCTTGACAGAATGGCTCAAAGGGGGGCTGTCGTTTGATTCACAAAAGCTGAGCATTTACCCGACATTAAACGGAAGCATTCCACGTGTGCTGTTTGTTGGCATAGGGGATCGCAAGAAATGGACAGCAGAAGACATGCGCCTTGCATTTGGGTTAGTCGGCAAACAATTAGCAAAAGAAAAAATCGGTCATGCTGCCATTTATACTGCTTCGTTTGAAAATGATGCGCTGGTGGGTGAGCAAGTCGCACATTTAGCAGCGGAAGGGATTCAAATGGGCGCTTATCGCTTTGCCGATTATAAAACCGGCTCGAACGAAGTAGACCATCGTTTGGAATTGCTGAGTTTTTTGACGGAGCAGAAAGACGAGTCGATCCGCACCGCTGCATTTATTGGAACGGTCCATGCAGAAGCAGTCAACGAAGCGCGAACGCTCGTCAATATGCCAGCAAACATTTTGACACCGACTGCAATGGCGGAGTATGCCGAAGAACTAGGTGAGGCGTATGGCTTTGAGACGGAAATTTTGGGGCGCAATGAAATGGAAGAGCTCGGCATGGGGGCATTGCTCGCGGTCAACCAAGGCTCTGACGAAGAACCGCGCCTCATCATTTTGAAGTACAAAGCAACAGAGGGCTTTGAAGCACCCTTAGCGCTCGTCGGCAAAGGCATCACATTCGACACCGGTGGATACTCCTTGAAGCCGAAAGACGGCATTGTGGGGATGAAGGGGGACATGGGCGGGGCTGCTGCTGTCCTCGGCGCTATGCGCATCATCGGAGAGACCAAACCGGATAAAAATGTCGTGGCAGTGATTGCCTCGACAGACAATATGGTATCTGGCACTGCATTCAAACCAGATGATGTCATCACCTCGATGAGCGGAAAAACTATTGAAGTGCTTAACACTGATGCGGAAGGGCGTTTAGTGTTGGCGGATGCGGTCACTTACGCTAAGCAACTCGGAGCGACTGAACTGGTGGATGTCGCGACATTGACCGGAGGCGTGATTGTCGCACTCGGCAAAGACAAAACTGGTGCACTGACAAACGATGAAGCATTTTACGGAAAGCTCTTGGAAGCTTCAAAGAAAACAGATGAGTTTGTCTGGCAATTGCCGCTCACCGAAAATGATAAAAAGCGCCTGAGAAAAAGCAATGTCGCCGACTTGAACAATTCACCTGGGCGCGACGGCCATATGATTTTTGGCGGCGGCTTTGTTGGGGAGTTTGTCGGCGATATACCGTGGATCCATTTGGATATCGCGGGTACATCACATGCTGATTCGGCCCATGATTTGGGACCGGAAGGCGGAACCGGAGCAATGGTCAGAACGTTGGCGCTTTTCGTCGAAGGCTTCAGCAAAGAATAACCAATAAAAAAACAGCAGCCCGCCGGCTGCTGTTTTTTTATTGGTTTTCCAATTCTTCTTGTTGAGTGGTGCGCTTTCTTGCCGGGGCTTGGTCCATAGCTTCTTCATGCTGTTTGCGCTTTCTTTCCAGCGCAGGGCCCATATCGTCGCGAACCGTTTCGTCAGCTAACTTGATGCCCGTCATATAAGAAGCGCGGCCGATTAAATGTCCCGCAACCGGCTGGGTGATGAAGAGGAAGGCGATGGCGATGACCATCTGTGTATTGAATATGCCTTCATTAAACCAAAAATGGATGAATGTCCCGAGCAGCACGGATAATACGCCAAGCGTCGAACTTTTGGAAGCCGCATGCGTACGGGTATATACATCAGGCAAGCGGATCAACCCAAGAGCGGTGACGCCGCTAAACAAAACACCGATGCTGATCAGAACGATTATGAGAATATCAACGAGGATCTCGATCGAAAATCTCTCCTCTCTCCAGGAATTTCGCAAAGGCCGCTGTACCGATAAACGACAGGATGCTCATCAAAAGAATGACCTCCAGGAAGAATTCCGTCTCGATAATTAAAGACAACAGGGCAACGATCGAAACGAGCGTAACACCAATAGCATCGAGTGCTACGACACGGTCGGCAACTGTCGGCCCTTTCACCAATCTAAACAACAACCCAGTAAAAGAGATGCTGACAATAAAAAGTGATACCCAATAAAATGTCATCATGCGCGGCTCACCTCCAGAATCGCCCGTTCGAACGTATTCTTGATCGAAGAGACGGCAGCGTCAATATCTTCGAAATCCAACGCGTGGATATAAAGACGTTTTTGGTCATCCGAAATGCCGATGACGAGCGTACCCGGCGTCAAAGTGATAAGCGCCGACAATAATGTCACTTGCCAGTCATCGTTCAGCTCAGTCTCCATTTCAAAAATGGCCGGTTTGATGTTCATATTTGGGCGGATAACGATCGATAATACTTGTACACTCGATTTGAACAGCTCCCGCAAGAACAGCAGGAACAACGAAATCAAAGCCCATACGCGTGAAATGTAGAGGCGTTTTGAGAAGAAGCGGCGCATCAACATGATGATGCCGAGTCCAATCAAAAAGCCGATGGTGAATCCGGAAGGAGTAAATGACACTGTCATGAACATCCAGACGAACGCGAGGAAGAAATTCAATAGGATTTGCAAAGACATATCAATCTACTCCTTTAATACCGCATCATAATACAGCGATGGATTCAGTAGCACTTCACCCGCGTCCTCAATGAACGGCATGAAGAGTTCCGCACCGACGCCAAGCACGATGGTCAAGGCGACAAGAATGACAGTTGGAACGAACATGGCATAATAGCGTGCTTTATCGACCGGAAGAATCTTCTTAGGCTCTCCCCAGAAAGCATAGATGAAAATACGCATGACGCTGAGCAATACAAGCAAGCTGGTAGCCAGGATGATGATGCTGCCCCAGAAATGCGTACCTTCAAAGCCGCCTTGGACAATCAATAACTTTCCTGGAAACCCACTAAGGGGGGGGATGCCCGCAAGGCCGAAAGCAGTGACGAGGAATACCCAACCAAGAACTGGATAGCTCTTCATCAAGCCGCCCATTTTGCGTAAATCACTCGTCCCATAGATGATCGTCAATATGCCAACTAGCAGAAATAATGCCGCTTTAATCAGCATATCATGGATCAAATAGAAGATGGCTCCTTCTGTACCTGCGACATTCATTTGGGAAATGCCGAACAGTACGACTCCTACGGCGATGATGATATTGTAAATGATGATCTTTTTGACATCGAAATAAGCGAGTGCCCCGACACAGCCTGCGAGAACCGTCAAAATGGCGATGATTGCGAGCACTTCATGCGTAAATCCGATATTCATCGTAAAGAACAAAGTATAGGTCCGCATGATCGCGTAGATGCCGACTTTCGTCAGCAAAGCGCCAAACAGCGCCAACACCGCGCCAGGAGGAGCAAAATATGAACCTGGTAGCCAGAAGTAAAGCGGGAAAATCGCCGCCTTAAATCCAAATACGACGAGGAACAAGATAGCGATGACCGTCAAAATTCCAACGGCTTCGATCTCTGGAATCTTAACTGCCAGATCGGCCATATTCAATGTCCCGGTGACAGAATACAAATACGCCACCGCAACTACAAATAACGCAGAGGAGATGATATTGACGAGCACGTATTTGATCGACTCGCGCATTTGGGATTTCTCCCCGCCGTGGACGATCAACGCATACGATGCCATCAAGAGAACTTCAACGAAGACGAACAAGTTGAAAATATCGCCTGTCGTGAAAGCGCCGTTTACACCGACCATCAAGAACAGGACAGCTGGATAGTAAAACGACCGTTCGCGCCTGATCCCGATGGTCGGGATGCTATAGAACAAAATGAATAGCGTAACAAGCGTGGAGCTTAAAACAAGCAACACAGAGAACATATCCGACACCATGGAAATACCGAATGGTGCTGGCCAGCTGCCGAGTGTAACTGCTTGCACGCCATCTGCTGACACTTTTGCGAGCAGGAACAATCCCGAAATGAATGTCAGAACTACAGCGATGACGGAAAGCAGACGCTGCAAATATACTTTTTTCGGGAATAGCATTAAGACCGTGGCAAAGAGTAACGGAATGATAATCGGAAACAATAATAAATTACTCATAATCTTCAGTACCTCTCAATTGCTCCATATTATCCGTTCCAAGCTCCTGGTAAGCGCGGTAGGCGAGCACCAGGAAAAACGATGTAACCGCGAAAGCGATAACGATTGCGGTCAAGATCAATGCTTGGGGGAGCGGGTCTGCATAATCGTTCACGGTGACGCCGTCTGATACGACCGGCGGCGCTATGCCGCCAAGCCCGCCCATGGTCAGGAACAATAGGTGGGCGGCGTGGCTCAAGAGGCTCGTCCCGATGATGATGCGAATCAAGCTTTTCGATAGGATTAGGTACACAGCTGCCATAAACATCAAGCCGATGGCAACTGACATAATTATTTCCATTATTCATCCTCTCCAATCGTTTGAATAATGGTCATCGTTACACCTACAACAACCAAATAGACACCTATATCAAATAATAATGCCGAGTGCAGGGAAGTCTCGCCGAACAGCGGCAAATCGTAATAATCATAGGCATGGGTGAAGAATGGTACATCAAAGATGATAGAAGCGCTGGCTGTGGCGATTGCAAACAGTAAGCCCACAGCGGTCAGTACTACATAATTGATCGGCAATACTTTTTTGACGGTCGGAATATCAAACGCCAGCATGAGCAGAACGATTGCAGTCGTCGTCAAAAGTCCCCCGATAAATCCGCCGCCAGGAGTGTAATGGCCGGCGAAGAAAATGTGGACAGCAAACATCAAGATGATGAAAGTCACCACTTTTGTGGCTGTCTGAAGCATCACATCATTTGTTCTCATGCTGGTCCTCCTTTTTCGTCAATCGCAGGCGAATCATCGAGATGATTCCGATGGCGGCAATGGCAAGCACCGCAATTTCAAACAAAGTATCGAATCCGCGATAGTCGACTAGGATTACGTTGACGATGTTACCGCCAGCCGCTTCTGTGTAAACCGTTTCTTTATAGAATTCGGAAATCGACGGCAGCGCTTTTTGGGAATGCGCTGACAAGGCGACCAGTGTCATTGTGAGACCAACACCGAACGCGACTACTGCGTTTCCGAAACGGAAATTCATGCGCTCTTCCTTACGGCTGATTTGCGGCAAGTGGTAGAATGCCAGCAAGAACAACGCAACGGAAATGGTTTCAATAACGAGCTGAGTCAGTGCCAAATCAGGTGCCCGGAAGATAACGAACAGCAAAGCGATAGAGTAACCGACGGCACCGAGTGCGATGATGGCAGTCAGACGAGATTTCGAGACAAGAATCGTCACCGTCGCGCCGAGCATGGCAAACAGAATGACGATTTCATAAACCCCAATTGGAGCCAGGTTATCGAAATTCAACCTGAAGGCATCGGTCATGAACAAAGTCAACAATACAATGAAAATTACAAAACTGAACATGTAAACGAGGTACGTCCGGATAAACCCGGTCATATACATTTTCGAGAAGCGGCTGACACCACTCTCGCTGAGCACCATCAATTCATCGTAAAGTCTATTCAAGGAAATAGGATCCGGGTAAAGGTCATATAAATGCTGCCATTTGCGCAGCGTCCAGAACATCAAGCCGCCGATAGCAAAAATGCCGAGCGTCATAAAGAGTTCTGTGTTAAAGCCGTGCCATGCCGAAACGGTGATATCCACGCTCTGCGGTGAATCGTACAGGAACGGCTGTATTGCGGCAACGGCAGGTTTAACAAGCCAATCGCCGATAACGTTCGGGATGAAGAAAATCAACACGACGAGAACAGCAAGAAAGACCGGTGAAATGAGCATGCCGACCGGTGCTTCGTGTGCTTGTTTCGGCAATTGGTCCGGTTTGTGTTTTCCGGCGAACGTATGGAACACGAAGTATAAACTATAGATGAAAGTGAAGACCGATCCGATCCAAGCGATTACAGGGAACAGGATCCACCAAACATCCATCGAGAATAAATTGAACTCCTGAAGCGACAGCATCGCCGTCAAGAACATTTCCTTACTGAGGAAGCCGTTGAATGGCGGCATGCCGGCCATCGAAAGTGAGCCGATCAACGCGACAGTGAAACTGATCGGCATCAAACTCATCAAGCCGCCCAGTTTTCGTATGTCGCGCGTACCGGTTTCGTGGTCGACAATTCCGGCGATCATAAAGAGACTTCCTTTAAACGTTGCGTGGTTGATCAAGTGGAAAATGGCCGCAAATGCCGCATACTTCAGATAGGTTTCAGCTGCACCTTCAACGTGATAGGCAGCAGCGGCAACGCCGAGCAGCGACATGATGAGGCCGAGCTGGGAGACGGTCGAAAACGCCAGAATCCCTTTCAAGTCCTTTTGCTTTAAGGCAAAGAACGAAGCCCACACCATGGTGAACAATCCGACACCTGCGACGAGCCACATCCATACTTCAGATAAAGCAAAGACCGGAGTCAAGCGGGCGACCAAATAGATGCCCGCTTTGACCATCGTTGCGGAGTGGAGGTAAGCACTGACAGGTGTCGGCGCTTCCATCGCATCCGGCAGCCAGATGTAGAATGGGAATTGGGCGGATTTCGTAAAGGCTCCGAGCAACACAAGAACAAGTGCCCAGATGAAGAAATCATGTTCGGCAAGTTCCGGTGCTTGGGCAATCAATTCCCGGATGGAATAAGTGCCGCCGATGATGCTGAGCAAAACAAAACCGCCGAGCATCATCAACCCGCCGAAAACAGTAATCATCATTGATTTTAATGCGCCGAAGCGGGAGCGGTCACGCGTGTACCAATAAGCGATCAACAGGAATGACGAAATCGATGTCAACTCCCAGAATAAGTACAGCGTGATCAAATGATCCGATTGAACAACACCAAGCATGGCGCTCATAAAGATCAAAAGATAAACATAGAAATTATGTAATTGTTCACGATGCTTATCCAAATAGAATACGGAGTAGAGCACAACCAATGCGCCGATACCGGTGATCAGCAGTGAAAACAATAAGCTCAATCCATCGAGGTACGCTATAAAGGCGATGTCGAGGGAAGGGATCCAAGAAAGTTCAGATACATAAGTGCCACCTTCCATAACAGAGGGAAGGCGAGTGGCGTAGTATAAGAACAAGGCTGTCGGCACAAGCAAGACAAACCAGCCTGTATGGATCTGACCGAGTCGTTTAAATAGCAGCGGAATAAAAAGCGCTGCAAGGATCGGTAAGAAAATCAGAAATACGAGAGACAATTGAATCCTCCTTCCAATGCAATACATGATGAGTTTCTAATTAAAAAGTATAACGCATTGAAAGCTTATTTGCACCGTACACCCTTGCGGAGAATGGAAGAGGCGTGGTGTTTTCGTTTATTTTCTAATAGGAAGAAACTCAGCAATCGGAAAATTGCGAATTTAAAATAGGGCATAAAAACACCCGCAAAAGGATGGTTTTTTTCCTTAAGCGGGTGTTTTTCAGCTGTTCTTTAGGAATGTTTCAATTCCTGCTCAAGCAGAACATCCTCGAAATCCTGTTCAGGCTGTCTTTTCGTATACCAAAGAAATGCAAAGGCGAGAACAAACAAGGAACCTGTGACGATGAAAACGGAGGAGATACCGATGAATCCACTGATGATGCCTCCGAACATCGGCCCAACGATATTGCCGAGAAAGCGGAAGCTAGTGTTATAGCCCATCACTTCACCTTGGATGTCGATCGGTGCTTCCCGGCGCATCAAAGCGGCAGTGGTCGGGATCATCCCGCCGACCGCAACGCCGAAGAATAAGCGCAGCACGATCAATTGCCATAGCTCGGTGACGAATGCTTGCGGAATGATGAACAAAAATGCGAGCAATAGAAGCAAGGCAAGAATTTTCTCATAACCGACTGAATCCCCGAGCCGCCCCCAAAGTCTTGCAAACAGCAAAGTGCCGACGCCGGTCGCACTGAAAGTGACACCGGCTAAAAATGCCACTTGCGCAGTTCCTTCTGTCAATTCCGCCACATATAAAGACAACAGCGGCTGTATGCTGAAATTGCCGATTTGAATGAGGGAGGTGATAATCATCACATTAAGCAATAAACGGTGATGCAAGATCCCGTGAATGACCGTGCTGCGCGCGTAGACATGCGCATCTTTGCGTTTGGGCTTGCGGACTTCCTTCAAGCCGAAAACGACGAACAACGCGGCGATGCCGATGATTATAGCAGTAATCAAAAACGTATAAGTAAAGCCGAATGCATCGGCCATCAACCCGCCGAGAACCGGACCGAATAAAGTTCCCGAAACGCTGCCCATCTGCAATGTGCCGAGTGTCTTGCCGGCGGTTTCTTTTGAAGTTTGAGCGCTGACGAAGGCGAGTGAAGTCGGAATAAAGCCTGTGACGATGCCCATGAACAAACGGATCATGAACAACTCACCGACTGAGCCGGCAGTCCCCATCAGGAAGATGCTCACCGCGATGCCGAAGCCATTGATGATGAGAATCGGCTTGAACCCGTATTTATCGGCAATGCGCCCCCAAATCGGCGACATGATAAGAGCCGCAACAAAGGTGACGCCAAACACCAGTCCTGACCAGCGCTGTACGTATTCACTCGAGAAATCGCCGAGCGAGTCGATATAGAGGGACAAAAAAGGCATGATCATTGTTGTGCTGCCTGCTACAAGAAAATTGGTGAACATAATGATATAAAAGTTTCTTTTTTGAGTATCCAGTTGGAACCCCTTCTTTCTGAAAGCAAAACTCTTCCTATATTATATAATAGTTCGCTATCCGAAAAAAGGAGAATTAAATACCGCTGTATTCCGAAATATTCTATGCTAGAATAAAGCGGGGTGAATTGATATGAAAAAAACTTTATGGATTATGCTCATTGCAGTGGCAGCGGTCGTCTTGGCGGCATGCGGAACTGCGGAAGAACAAGTGCAAACAGACCAAACAGACCAAACAAACCAAACCGAAGAAGCACAATCTTCTTCTGAACCGGCAAGCTACCCGCAGCTTACGGAAGGCGTTACAGAAGAAACTTTAGTGGACATGCATACATCAGAAGGCACGCTCCGCATCCGCCTGTTCCCGGAAATTGCACCGAAAACGGTGGAGAATTTCCTTGGACATGCAGAATCAGGCTATTATGACGGCGTCATCTTCCACCGCATCATTGAGAACTTCATGTTGCAAGGTGGAGATCCGACAGGCACAGGAAGTGGCGGAGAAAGCATTTACGGAGGAACATTTGAAGATGAATTCAGCGACCGGCTGTTCAATTTCCATGGTGCACTATCCATGGCAAATGCTGGGCCGGGCACGAACGGCAGCCAGTTCTTTATCGTCCAGGCAGGCGCAGTTCCAGATGGCAGTGTCGCTGATTATCCTGAAGAAGTTGCCTCAGCTTATCAAGAAATGGGCGGGACGCCTTGGCTTGACGGCGCGCATACCGTCTTCGGACAAGTCGAAGAGGGCTTGGAAATCGTCGATGCCATTGCCGCTGTTGAAAAGAATGCACAGGACAAACCACTTGAAGACATCGTCATCGAATCGATCGACATCATCGAGCCATAAGAAAAAAGCTATCGAAGTTCTCGATAGCTTTTTTCTATACAGTCTTTTACGTGTTGTAGTCGGTGCCCAGTGCGCGGATGACCCGGCTGATGCCGTCTTCTAAAGTGGTTCTCGGGCAAGCGATGTTCATACGCAAAAATCCGCGTCCGGATTCCCCGTATTTCGAACCCGCTTCGAGCGCGACTTTTCCATCCCTTAGCAAACGCTGCATCGCTTCGTCTTCAGAAAGGCCTAGCGCCCGGTAATCAATCCATAATAAATACGTCGATTGCGGCTTGTTGATTTTCAAGCCCGGCACTTCACGCTCAAGGCGTTCCACTGCAAAGCTGATATGGCTGGATAGGACGTCGAGCAATTCGTCAAGCCATGGCTCGCCTTCTTCATAAGCGGCTTTCCAGGCGACCGGAGCGAATGCGTTCAATGAACCCGTACCATGCGCCTGCATATGCTTATCCAGCAAGTTGCGCTTATGAGGATCGGCTGCCACGATCATCGCTGCTTGAATGCCGGCCAAGTTGAACGTCTTCGTCGGAGCCAGGCAAGTGAATATGCGGTCGCGCTCACTGCCGGCGACCGACAGCAGAGGAATATGGATTTCGCCTTGATGGATCAGGTCGCTATGGATCTCATCTGATAGGATCAATACGTCGTGCTGTGCACATAATCGGATGATGTGTTCCAGTTCTGCTGAGGTCCAAAGTTTCCCGCCCGGGTTATGGGGATTGCATAAGATGAACAAGCGCGCATCTTGAAGTTTGTCTTCGAAATCTGCGAAGTCGATCGTGTACTCGCCATCTTGCTCTTTCAACTCTGAATACAGCACATCGCGGCCGAGGTTTTTCGGGATAGAGAAAAACGGCGGATAAACGGGCGGCGTGACGAGCACTTTGTCGCCGTGAGTTGTAAACACATCGATGATGCTCGCCATCGCTGGGATAACGCCTTGATGGAACAGCATCCAGTCGGTATCAATCGATAAGCCATGGCGCTTTTTCTGCCAGTTGGCTGCTGCGGTTTTGCACTCTTCGCATATATATGAATAACCGAAAATCGGATGTTCCAATCGCTCGCGCAAAGCGTCCGTCACTGCAGGTGGCGCAGGGAAGTCCATGTCAGCGACCCACATCGGCAAAATATCGGATGCATCACCAATTCCATAGACTTTCTCCATCCGCTCCCATTTAACCGAGCGGCTATCCCTGCGATCGTGCACTCGTTCGAACAAACTCAAGGCAATCTCCTCTTTTCTTTTTGGTTTCTATAAATAGTATAGCGGTTTCTGCTCCAGGAATGATAGGTGAAAAACAAATGGACATTGCCAGAATGAACTGAAGTGCGCGGAGAATTCCGTCAGGGAAATGCATGGCCGTTTCCTATAAGTCTTGGCTGTGGAGATGAAACTGAGTGCAGTAGTAAAATAAGGCAAATAAAAAAAGCTTCGGCAATTGCCGAAGCTTTTTTATTTTGGTGCTTCCAGTCCGTCAAGCAAATTGGAAGCAGGTACTTCCAGTGCATTTGACAAGACGAGAATGGTTTGGACAGAGGGTACTTCTTCGCCACTTTCATAGGATTCGAGGCGTGCTGTGCCGATGCGTGTCTTTAAAGACAAGTCGTCAAGTGACAGGTTGCGTTCTTCCCGCAGCATTTTCAATTGGGTGTGCAAATCTTTTTTCAAAGCGATACACTCCTTTTCATTAAAAACTTTCTTCTAGCTCTATCATACCACGTGGAAGCCCCAGCTTACAAAAAGAGTTGTGGCATTTTTCAAACAACGGAATTAGGAAAAAATGTCGATGATTCCGTTGATGAACACGACAACAATAGCAATCGGTGCTACGTAACGGACAAGTATGCGCCAGACTTCGACCCAAGTCGTCTGTTGTGTCAGCTCGTCATGTGCATCTTTGTTTGTCAGGACATAGCCTGCAAACAAGGAAATGAACAATGCACCGAGCGGCAGCCCGATCCGGCTGGTCAAAATGTCGACGAAATCAAAGAATGTATAGCCGAAGAACACCGATTCACTCATGACGCCGAACGACAGGGCACTCGGAATCCCGACAACAAAAATGGCCAAGCCGATGATCCATGCCAAGCGGCGACGGCGGTCGTATTTGTTTTTGACGGCGATCGAAACAGTGATTTCCAACATTGAAATCGATGAAGTCAAAGTCGCAAACAATAGAAGGATAAAGAAAATGATGATCAGAAATTGTCCCATGAACAATTGGTCAAAAACAGCTGGTAAGATGATGAACACTAGTCCAGGTCCTTGGTCCGGCGTGTATCCGAGTGCAAACACCGCCGGGAAGATGATCAAGCCCGCCATGATGGAAATGAGGATGTTGAGCGATACGACGCTCACTGCAGAACGCGTCAAGTTCTCGGATTTTTTTAAATAAGATGCGTACGTAATCATCCCGGCGACACCGACACTCAAGGAGAAGAAGGCTTGCCCTAATGCAACGAGAGCCGTTTCGAAATTGAAGTATGACCAATCCGGCACGAACATGAAGCGAACGCCTTCCATGGCCCCGTCAAGTGTCAACGCGCGGATCATTAAAATGACGAAGAAAATCAACAAGGCCGGCATCATGATTTTGCTGGCACGCTCAATCCCCGATTTGATACCGCGCTCGACGATCCAAACCGTCAAGGCCATAAATGCGGCTTGGGCAATCAGCACTTCCCAAGGGTTGCTGATGATGCCGCCGAAAAGATTGGCGAAATTATCGTCGTCGAGACCCGAAAGCTGCAAAGTGACGGCGCGGAATAGGTACGACAGCACCCAGCCGCCGACTACACTGTAGAAAGACAGAATGAGGAAAGAAAAAATAAATCCGGACCAGCCGATCAAATACCACGGCTTTCCGGGTGCTTGTTTTTTGAGTCCGCTGACAGCATCCATCTGGCTGCGGCGCCCGATAACAAATTCAGCGAGCAAAATCGGCAAGCCGATCAAGACGGTGCTCAGGATAAACAGCAAAATAAAGACGCTGCCTCCGTTCGCTCCGGTTTCGTATGGGAACTTCCAGATCGCCCCGAGCCCGATTGCGCTTCCGGCTGCTGCGAGAATAAAACCGATCTTGGACGTCCATTGTTCACGTGCTTTCATAATTAGTTCCCCCTAAATCGATTGGATTTCCCTATTTTACACGAGCGTTCCTAAAAAAAATAGAATTATTTAAAGAGGGAATGATTTTCTTTTGTATAATAGAAATAAAAGGAAATTTGTGCGGAAGTGAGCTGATGAGGGCATGCCAGCAAACGGGATACAGAAGGACCATATCAAGCAGTCAGAAATGGAGGGATTATGGCGTTTCGGCTACCAAAATGGATTAGCCGATCAAGATTCGAGCGTTTTTCTTCACCAAATTGTTGAGCGGTTGAAAACTCAAGTCCCACCTGGAGACGGGGCAGCATTAACGCTATATCAGGAAGCCGCTGCGGAATTATCAAGTCACATTGGAGAGCCGAACGACGGGGCTTTGCTCGGTTTTCAGGAAGACCGGGATACCCATCAGGCAATTCAGGAGCTTCCGCAACGACAGCGAATGCTCGTTGTGCTCCATCTCGTTAACGGTAAATCATTTCCCGTTGCCGCTCGAATACTCGAGTTGGATGAACAAATGGCGGTCGAGTTAGTGGAAACTGCGCATGAAAAATTGCTCATCAAACTGGCGTTAACAGACGCGCAAGAACTTACGCAGCGCCTGGAGTTTTTGGCGAAATCCTATACGCGCATAAAGCTGCCGAGTTTGAACATGCCTGCTGAACCTGTCGCAGCCGACGTTCAAAAACCGCCTCACAAAGAGCAAAAAGTGAAAAAACCGGTCATTTGGCTCGTCGGGGCTTCTCTCGCGCTGCTCGCTGTAATGGTCGGGGCTTCATTTTTTATCGATACCTTTCGCCTGCCGTCTGACGGGCAAGCGCAAGAAGGCCAATTGACCACGGAAATGGCTGAAGACATGGAGCAGCAATATGTGGATACGCGGGAAGCTGCCAAACAGCGCCTCGGTTTAACGGAAGACGAATATAGCAGTTTTCAATACGTCTCAGCTGCGGACCGTCAAAAAGAAACCGTGTTCGGCACCAGCAATTTGAAAGCACAGCAAGACGATGCCGAAGCTTTTCAAAACCAAGTGAAGGAATTGCTATGGATGGTCGAAACACCGAAGGGCATGGCCGGGCTAGTAGAAAATTCCGGCAACATGTTGACAGCGGAAGTGGATCGCTTTTTGCAGCTGTACATAGAGAAGACTGGTGAACTGCAAAGTTTTGCGCAAGGCATTTTGCAAGACCATCAGCAACAGTTGGCCGCACAATCAGAAGCGTATGCCAATCCGCCGCTATTATTGAATGATATGTCAGACGCCCCCGAAGAATTGTCTCAGCTGCTCACCTCATGGCCGGAATACGGATTGAATTTCCGATTGGCGAATTCTGACCAACTGTATTTGACTACACGCAACACAAATTTATTGCAGCGTCTTCCGCAATTTCATGCGCATTCTTTCGCGAACCGTTATTTGCAGCTATTAACCAACTATCCGTATTTTGATGAAGGCGGCTGGCTGGTGGAGCCGCATTTTCTCATTGAAAGTTTGCATACGATGCAATACCTTCTTATGGATGAGCCGACTGACAGTGTATTGAAACCCGACCTTGAAGTGATGTATGAGCAAACCTTTTGGCAGATTGTTAAAGGTGCGGAGAGCGAGATTTATGAAGACGGGCAAGTAAAGCCGGAAATCCGCACGCTGTGGAGATCTCTCACTTTGTTCGATGCGGCGGCAGTGATTTTATTGCCGGTGATCGAGGAAATGGAAGACAGCAATTGGCGGAATTCCGCAACGCTTGACGCGTTGGAATACGGAACGATCCTGGAAATGCACCATCTTGTTCGAAACGGGGATTTAAAGGCGACGCTGCCGAATGGCGATTTTCCGCTGGAGTCTGAAATCTTGGATTTGACGGATTTTGACTATGGGCGCGTGGAACAATTGTACGCGCGTTTTGCTGATTCACACGACCGTAATCTATTAGCGGGTATGCAGCCGATGGATATCTACCTGCTTTATTTTTATGCCAATCAACAGCAAGACGCTGAAACGATGTGGCACCTGCAAAGCGATAGCGCACTCAAGCCGAGCCTTGAAGAGTATGCCGCTAATTGGGAAGCGCTGCCGGAACTGACCGAAAAAGTTTTATGGGTCGAGATTACAGACCAAGAGCAGCGCATCGTGGAGAAAGTGGTGCTTCATCCAAGCTTGGCATACGACGGCCAAACCGAGTATACGCATCAGACGAATCCGCATCAGCTTAAACTCGTCACGGAAATCGACCATATTTGGTTGATTCAATACGAGCAGAGGGAATATGTTGAGGGGCGTAATTTGGCATTGGAGCAGCAAGGGCGAGATGCCTATACACAATTGAAGGAAGGTAAAAAAATTCCGGCAGATACCTCACCTTTAGTAGTTGTTTATGCATTGCTGCACGCGGTGGATGAAGAAGATGGTGAGGTCGTTAATCAATTGCTGCGGATTTCAGGGGAAGAAACGGATGTGGATTTTTGGCGTAATTATGCCAGCAGCCACCAGGTGGCCGGATTCGAAAATATAGAATCGATGGCATTCTCCGCTTCGGACTTGAATGTGCAAGGAACCACCGTTGGGAACCTGCAAATCCGTTATGAAACAGAGGCGGGAGAGCAATGGTACGAGTTTTTGCAGATGGTCGAAACGGAAAGCGGCTGGCGATTTGAACACTTTCCTAACTACTGATTTTACTATTTCAGATAACCTGTGCTATAATATACAGATGCCAAGAGGTGTAGACGGTAATTTAGATAAAAGACTAGGAGCGGTTAACTATGACAAAAACGTATCAAACAGGAGATAAGGTCTCCGGTAAAGTAACAGGAATTCAACCATACGGGGCTTTCGTAGCTTTGGATGACCAAACACAAGGGCTTGTCCACATTTCAGAAATCACGCATGGCTACGTAAAAGAAGTCAGCGAATACTTGGCTGTAGGCCAAGAAGTAGACGTTAAAGTATTGGACGTCGACGACAAATCGAAAAAAATCAGCTTGTCGATCCGCGCGTTGCAAGAGCAGCCGCCGGCAGCACAAAAGAGCGAAAAACCACGCCAGTCTCTTCAATCACACGTGAACGAGAGTGACTCAGAAGGTTTCAACTCATTGAAAGACAAAATGCAGGAATGGATCAAACGTTCCGGCCAATAAGAAATCAAAAAAACGCACAATCGGCATTATGTCGATTGTGCGTTTTTTTTGATTTTCCGCAAACGGTATTGAAGGTTTTGACGGCTCATGCCGAGTGCGTGCGCTGCTTTTGTGACATTTCCAGCATTCAAGTCCATCGCTTTTTGCAAATAATACATTTCTGCTTCCTGCAAATATTCTTCGAGCGGCAACAGGTCTTTATCAGAGCGGACAAGAAAGTCTTCCGCCTGCAATGACCCGCCTTGTGTCTTGTATTTGAAATGGTAGGGCAGCATATCAGGGGTCACCGTTTCTTGTGTGGTAATCAATGAAGTGATTTCATCGAGCAAAAGTTCCAGCTCTTTCAAGTTCCCAGGCCAGTTATAGCTGAGAAACATTTTTTCAACTTCAGCGTCCAAACCGCGCACAGCCGAACCGATTTTCATGCGGTGGCGGGAGAAATAATCATCGATGAACGGCAACACATCCTCTTTTCGGTAGCGCAGCGGTTCGATCTTAATAGTCATCGCCGAAAAGAAATAATACAGATCTTTCACCAAAATGTCGGAAGCGATCAATTCGACCGGGTCGTCGCCAACGCTCGCGATAAAATAACTGTCACTCGCTGCGTGGCGCTCGACCACTTCAAGCAGCTGCAATTGCAAAGCGCGCGGCAATAAATCGATGCGCTCGCAATAAATCGTACCTTGCTGCATGCGCTCGATTTCTTCTCCGAGCGCATCAATTAAGCGGCCATCCGTGCCGTGGCAATACAAAACATGCATCGGCAACCCAGATGCATGTGCTGAATGGATCGCTTCTGCTAGCAGTTCTTTGCCGGTGCCTGACTCGCCGACAAGAAGGACCGGAAGTTTTGCCGCAGCGGCTTTTTGTGCTCGGGCAATGACTGTCTTCATGCTGGTGGAAATGGCAGTCAGACTGGCGAATGTAATCGGTTCTTCGTATTTTTTTAAAGGCTGGTAAATAACTTTCTCGAGTGTTGTCACATCGCGCGCAAGTTCAATGGCACCAATCAGCCGTCCGTCCTCATAAACCGGATAGCTATCATTGATGGTCGTGATTTCCTGTCCTTTGCGGTTCCAATACGTTTGTTTGACATTGAGAATCGGTGTCCCGCTTGTCAGCACTTGGAGCAATGTACTCTGGGTTTGGTCGAAGCGAAACATTTCGAGCAAGGAGCGGTCGGCGAGTTCTTCAAAATCAAAGCCTTCAATTTCACGCATCTTGTGATTATATAAAATGGTTTTCCCTTTGCCGTCTATGGCGTGTATCCCTACAGCCACATGCTCTCCAGCGAATTTATAGAAAGGGGCCAAGTCAATTTGCTGTTGGTTCATGGCCTGCACCTCAAAATTATTTTGACTTTTTAGATTAAAACACTTGAAAAACGCAATAATCTTTTGCATTATTATAAGTGGAAACAGTTTAAGAGTGCAAATTTTTTTTGCGCTTACTCAAAATCAAGGAGGATTCCCAATGATTCCCTACAAACACGAACCATTCACAGATTTCTCGATCGAAGAGAATCGCAACGCATACCTAGAAGGCTTGAAAACGGTTGAAGGATACCTCGGCCAAGACTACCCGTTGATCATCGGCGGAGAACGCGTAACGACTGAAGACAAAATCGTTTCATTTAACCCGGCAGATAAAGAAGAAATCGTTGGACGCGTATCCAAATCAAATAAAGAACTAGCAGAAAAAGCAATGCAATCAGCAGACGAAGCATTCAAATCATGGAAAAAAGTAAAGCCTGAAGTGCGTGCAGACGTATTGTTCAGAGCCGCAGCAATCATTCGCCGCCGCAAACACGAATTCTCAGCTCTTTTGACGAAAGAAGCAGGCAAGCCATGGAATGAAGCGGATGCAGATACAGCAGAAGCAATCGATTTCCTTGAATATTACGCGCGCCAAATGCTGCGTCTAAAAGACGGCATGCCGATGGAAAGCCGCCCAGGGGAATTCAACCGTTATGACTATATCCCACTCGGTGTTGGCGTTGTCATCTCCCCGTGGAACTTCGCATTTGCAATCATGGCAGGAACGACAGTTGCGGCAATGGTTACCGGCAACACAGTTCTCTTGAAGCCAGCTTCAACAACTCCGGTTGTTGCTTATAAATTCATCGAAGTGTTGGAACAAGCAGGCATGCCTAAAGGCGTCGTCAACTATATTCCAGGGCCAGGTTCTGAAGTTGGGGACTATTTGGTAGACCACCCGAACACTCGCTTCATTTCGTTTACAGGTTCAAAAGAAGTAGGACTTCGCATTGCTCAACGTTCTTCAAAAGTGAACGAAGGACAGATCTGGATGAAACGCCTGATCGCTGAAATGGGCGGGAAAAATACAATGGTAATTGACAAAGAAGCGGACCTTGAGCTTGCTGCACAAGCTATTGTGAAATCTGCTTTCGGCTTCAGTGGGCAAAAATGTTCCGCAGGGTCACGCGCAGTAATCGTAGAAGATGTTTACGATGAAGTGCTTGAGCGAGTGGTGGAATTGACGAGCGAATTGACAATCGGCAACACGGTCGACCAGTCTAAGTTTATGGGTCCTGTTATTGATGCAAACTCATACAAAAAAATTATGGATTATATCGAAATCGGCAAAGGCGAAGGACGTCTTGTTGCAGGTGGCGACGGAGATGATTCAACAGGTTATTTCGTCAACCCTACAGTTTTTGCTGACCTGGATCCAAAAGCCCGCATTATGCAGGAAGAAATCTTTGGACCGGTTGTCGGCTTGATGAAAGCGAAAGACTTTAAAGAAGCGATTGCTATCGCCAACAATACAGAGTACGGGTTAACCGGCGGAGTTGTTACAAATAACCGCGAACACCTTGAATATGCTCGCGAAGAATTCCATGTCGGTAACTTGTACTTCAACCGCGGCTGCACAGGGGCTATCGTAGGTTATCAGTCATTCGGTGGATTCAATATGTCCGGTACTGACTCAAAAGCAGGCGGTCCTGACTATCTGGTTCTTCACATGCAAGCACAAACAACTTCTGAGATGTATTAATTATTCGTATAATGGTATAATGATGCACAAAAGGTAGACTTCGCGTCTGCCTTTTTTTAAAAAAAGGTACCGTTAAGCCGAATCAAAGTCTTAATATTAAGCTTCTTTGTCTCTCAAGCTCATCGGGTCTCGCCTTTACACTAAGGAGGAATTTGGAATGACACAATCACAAACAATCATTGAAAAAACAGAACAGTACGGTGCTAAGAACTATCATCCGCTGCCAATCGTAATTTCGAAAGCGGAAGGCGTATGGGTAACGGATCCGGAAGGCAATAAATTCATGGACATGCTCTCTGCGTATTCTGCAGTGAACCAAGGCCACCGCCATCCGAAAATTATCCAGGCTTTAAAAGATCAAGCCGACCGCGTCACTTTGACATCACGCGCGTTCCATAATGACCAATTGGCACCATGGTATGAAATGATCTGCAAAATTTCAGGAAAAGAAATGGCATTGCCAATGAATACTGGCGCAGAAGCTGTGGAAACAGCAATCAAAGCTGCGCGCCGCTGGGCATATGACGTTAAAGGCATAGAGGATGGAAAAGCGGAAATCATTGCGTGCGAAGGGAACTTCCATGGCCGTACGATGACTGCTGTTTCACTTTCTTCAGATCCTGAATACCGTAGAGGTTTCGGTCCGATGCTTCCTGGCATCAATATCGTGCCATTCGGTGACTTGGATGCGCTGAAAAATGCTATTACACCAAACACGGCAGCATTCCTCATCGAGCCGATCCAAGGTGAAGCAGGAATCATCATTCCTCCGGAGGGCTTCTTGAAAGCTGCGCGCGAACTTTGCCGCGAAAATAATGTGCTGTTTATCGCTGACGAAATCCAATGCGGTCTGGCACGTACCGGCAAAATGTTTGCATGCGAATGGGAAGGCGTAGACCCGGATATGTATATTCTCGGAAAAGCACTCGGCGGAGGAGTATTCCCAATCTCTTGTGTCGTTGCGGACAGCGAAGTTCTTGGCGTCTTCAACCCAGGTTCACACGGCTCGACTTTTGGCGGCAACCCGCTGGCATGTGCGGTATCGATCGCTTCTATGCAAGTAATCCAAGACGAAAAACTGGCAGACCGCTCACTAGAGCTTGGCACATACTTCATGGATGAACTGAAGAAACTCGACCACCCGGTTATTAAAGAAGTCCGCGGCCGCGGCTTGTTTATAGGAATGGAATTGACAGAAGCAGCGCGTCCGTATTGCGAACAGCTTAAAGAACTCGGTTTGTTGTGCAAAGAAACACATGATACGGTCATCCGTTTTGCACCGCCGCTCATCATCTCGAAAGAAGAACTGGACTGGGCGCTCGAGCGCATTCACCAAGTGTTCACAAAATAACAATGTATGTGGCAAATGGATGTTTGCCATGTTACACTAGATGCGAGTAATTACTAAAATACAAAGAGGCGAAATTAAACAATGGCTGAAAACTTGAACTTGTTGACGTCAACGCAGGATGTCATTAAAATTGCATTGGATAAACTCGGATATGAAGATTCGATGTACGAACTTCTGAAAGAACCGATGCGGATCTTGGAAGTGCGTATCCCGATCCGGATGGACGACGGGAAGACTAAGGTGTTCACGGGGTTCCGTGCCCAGCATAACGATGCAGTCGGTCCAACTAAAGGTGGAGTCCGTTTCCATCCCGACGTAAACCGCGACGAGGTTATAGCGCTTTCCATGTGGATGACATTGAAATGCGGCATCGTAGATTTGCCATACGGC
This sequence comes from Planococcus sp. ISL-109, assembly GCF_018613655.1. Lineage (GTDB taxonomy): Bacteria > Bacillota > Bacilli > Bacillales_A > Planococcaceae > Planococcus. The sequence continues at coordinate 5,202 of NZ_JAGGPW010000019.1, read as the reverse complement.
GGCGGTAAAGGCGGAATCATCTGTGATCCGCGGGAAATGTCGATGCACGAAATCGAAAAGCTGAGCCGTGGTTACGTGCGCGCTATCAGCCAGATTGTCGGACCGAACAAAGATATCCCAGCGCCGGATGTATTCACCAACTCGCAGATCATGGCCTGGATGTTCGACGAATACAGCAAGATTGATGAATTCAACTCACCGGGATTCATCACAGGTAAGCCGATTGTGCTCGGGGGCTCACAAGGCCGCGACAAAGCGACTGCCCAGGGCGTCACAATCGTTATTAACGAAGCGGCGAAAAAACGTGGCCTTGATATGAAGGGCGCAAGCGTCGTCATCCAAGGGTTCGGGAACGCCGGTAGTTTCTTGGCGAAATTCCTTCACGATGCTGGAGCGAAAGTCGTCGGCATTTCAGATGCCTACGGTGCGCTTCATGATCCGGAAGGCTTGGATATCGATTATCTTCTCGATCGCCGCGATAGCTTCGGCACCGTTACGACTTTATTCGACAATACGATCACCAACAAAGAATTGTTCGAACTCGACTGTGATATTTTGGTGCCGGCGGCAATCGCCAACCAGATCACTGAAGAGAACGCTCATGACATTAAAGCGTCGATTGTAGTAGAAGCGGCGAATGGCCCTACTACTGCAGAAGCAACGAAAATCTTGACAGAGCGCGGAATTTTGCTTGTACCGGATGTGCTGGCAAGTTCTGGCGGTGTCACAGTATCGTACTTTGAATGGGTGCAAAATAACCAAGGTTATTATTGGACGCAGGAGGAAGTCGACGAAAAGCTTGAGAAGAAACTTGTGGAAGCTTTTGAGAACGTCTACAATGTTTCCGTGAACCGCAATATCGACATGCGCCTTGCCGCTTATATGGTCGGTGCAAGAAGAACCGCAGAGGCATCACGTTTCCGCGGTTGGGTATAAGTTCAAACCGCTCGGCTATTGCCGAGCGGTTTTCTTGTGCTCAATTTTTTGCTTTTTCGGGAATGGAAATTCATAATGAAAACTGAACGCAATTCGAAGGAGGGAATTACATGAACGCATTTTCTTTTTATAACCCGGTTAAATTGATCTTCGGGAAAGATCAACTAGAAGCATTGAAAAACGAAATTCCTAATTATGGAAATAAAGTCTTGGTCGTTTATGGCGGAGGCAGCATCAAGAAAAACGGCTTGTACGATGAGGTTATGGCCACCTTGAACGAATTGAATGTAGAAATCTTCGAGTTAGCAGGCGTAGAGCCGAACCCGCGCCTATCAACAGCCAAAAAAGGTATTGAAATCTGCAAAAAAGAAAACATCGACATGCTACTTGCTGTGGGTGGAGGGTCCGTCATCGACTGCACGAAACTCATTGCAGCCGGCGCTAAATACGACGGAGATGCATGGGATTTCGTAACACGAAAAGCAGCACCAAAAGAAGCATTGCCTTTTGGCACTGTTTTGACTCTGGCAGCGACAGGATCTGAGATGAACGCTGGTTCTGTTATTACTAATGAAGAAACAGAAGAGAAATTCGGCTGGGGCAGCCCGATAACGTTCCCTAAATTCTCCATTTTAGATCCAACTTACACGAAATCAGTTCCCCGTGATCAAACAGTTTATGGAGTTGTCGACATGATGTCGCATATGTTTGAGCAGTATTACCACAACGCAAGCAATACACCCGTGCAAGACCAGATGATTGAGGGCGTTTTGCGTGCAGTCATTGAAACCGCTCCAAAGCTGTTGGAGGACCTCCAAAGCTTCGAACACCGTGAAACTGTTCTTTTTGCCGGCACTATGGGGCTCAATAACTTCCTTCAGATGGGCTATAACGGCGACTGGGCGTCACATAACATCGAGCATGCTGTATCGGCGATTTATGACATCCCACATGCCGGTGGATTAGCAATTCTCTTCCCGCAATGGATGCGCCATAATGTACCGGTGAATCCAGCCCGTTTCGCTCAGATGGCAGTTCGCGTATTCGATGTTGATCCTGCGGATAAATCCGAGGAACAAATTGCGCATGAAGGAATCGATCGCTTGGCTGAGTTCTGGGCATCAATCGGAGCTCCGAGCAGCTTAAAAGATTACGATATCGACGATTCCCGTTTTTCTGACATCGTGGACAAAACGCTCGTTTACGGTGAATTCGGTAACTTCAATAAATTAAATGGCGAAGACGTCAAAAAAATCTTGCAAGCTTCACTTTAATACAGAAAAAAACCCGATGCCAAAGCATCGGGTTTTTTTATTCGGGTTGTTTCAAGGAATCGGGGCGGTTGCTGAGGTGAACCCAATGTGTTTCGCCATCATCCGCATCCAACGAAACAATTACATCTTCCACACTGGGCTGGCTCAAAATGATTTCAGCCAATCGGTTTTGCAATTCATCCGCTTGTTTCACTGTTAATTTCGGATCGACTTCCACTAAAGTTTCGACATGAAGAAATTCACCTTCTTTGACGACCTCAAGCGTGCGGATATCTTTCACTGACGGGCGATCGGTCAAAAGGTGAGCGATGTGATTGACCATTTGTTCATCGGTTTCGCCGATGGCACCGCGGGCATTATCCAGAAATACTTTTGTCACGACATAGAACATCATGAAGCCGATTGCAATCGATGCAGCTCCTTCAATTTGTAGAAAGCCGGTATAATGTGCAATCAACACGGCAATTAAAGCGAGAATACCGCCGGCTGTCGCGACCAAATCTTCCAAGAAAACAAGTTTTGTGGCCGGTTTTGCCCGGTCCAAGTGAGAGAAGCTAGTAGTTAATGGAGCAAGTGCGCCGCCTTTAACCCCGGCTTCGTGCAATACTTCTTTTCCGGCTTTATACATGACGAATAATTCAAGTAAAATAGCTATCGATAAAACGGCCACGCTAATGATAAAGCCTTCCGCTTGCACAGGGGCGCTGATTTGGTGCCAGCCTTCCCGTATCGTTTCATATGCCATGATCCCGACAATCAAAACTGCTCCAAGCAGCACTAAATTCAGCAGTCGCCCAAATCCATTCGGAAAACGTTTAGTTGGGGCTTTTTTTGATAACGCAGATCCGATAAATACAAAATATTGGTTAGCCGCATCGCCGATGGAGTGCATTGTTTCAGCGAACATAGCGACGTTGCCGGTGAAGGTGAAAGCGACACCTTTCATAATAGCAATGAAGGTATTAATTAATGCGGCGTAAAGTGACGGTTTATTTCCTCCCTTTAATAACCCAAAAAACTCTCCCAAAAAAATTCCTCCTTTAATTGATCATTTCGATATCCACTTGCTGCACATATTCGATCGCTGAAATTTCCCGGTACAAATCAATCGTCTCTTTTCCTTGTAGATAAGACATGCGAATCGACAGTACATGATAGAGAGTTTTGTTCATCTGTTCGGGATGAAGAATTGATAAGTTCTCTACAGTCATTTCACTGCGCTTTAATTCCTCTAATACTTTCCCGATAGAGTTTTCATCGGAAACATAAACCGTCAGCTTGGCTTCCATCAGGCGCAACCGCTTCGGCCCGAAGCGAAAGAGAAGGGGAGGAAGCAATTCAATCCCAATGAGCACAATTAACACGGCAGTGACTGCTTCGATATAAAAGCCGGCAGCCACTGCGATGCCGATGCCGCCAGCACCCCAAATCATTGCGGCAGTCGTCAATCCTGAAATAGAATCATTGCCGCGCTTCAATATTACTCCAGCCCCTAGGAAGCCGATGCCCGAAACAATTTGTGCTGCGAGACGGAGCGGATCCATTGTAATGTTTACGCCTTCGTTGCTGCTGGCTTCCGCTATATAAGCCGACTCGATTGAAATGATCGTTAACAAACAACTGAAGGTAGCGATGACCATGCTTGTCTTTAACCCGACAGGCTTCCTTTTTAATTCCCTTTCCAAGCCGATTGCTAAACTCAAAACAGCTGCAATAATTAATTTTAAAAATGTTTCAAAAGAGGAAAGCTCAAGTGCGCTTAAAAATTCCAAAATCAAAACCCCCGTTTCACTTTGCTGTTGAATGTCGAGCCAGCAAATGGCAAACTGTAAAGTGATGTGAAAATCTTATTCAGCTAGAGGTGCCTTATGGAGAAACCAGCGATCCATCCTTATATACCTATTATGATTGGAGTTATCTCAGTTGCGATGTCAGCGATCTTTGTGAAAATGACGACAGCTGATGCAGGTGTCACCGCGTTTTATCGGATGTTGTTTTCTATTCTATTTATGGCACCTGTATTCCTCTATAGCTATTTGCCTGAGTTAAAGAACCTCAATAGAAGAGATTGGATTTTCTCAGCGATTGCTGGAGTCTTTTTAGCATTTCATTTTATTCTCTGGTTTGAATCTCTCAACTATACTTCGGTTGCCAGTTCAACTGTCTTGGTGACGCTACAGCCTCTCTTTGCATTTGCCGGAACGTATTTCTTTTTCAAAGAGCGCCTCTCCATTAAGACTTTGTTATCAGGTGCAATCGCAATCACAGGAAGTATTGTAATTGCGTATGGTGATTTCCAGATAAGCGGAAGTGCTTTGTTCGGGGATATACTCGCGCTCATTGCATGTGCGTTGATCACTGCTTATTTATTGTTTGGGCAAGACGTCAGGAAGCGCCTTTCGTTAGTTACGTATACATTTGTTGTTTATTCTTTCAGTACGATAACGCTATTTTTCTATATTATCGCCAAAGGAGAGTCATTCGGTCCCTATCCAGGCGGTGAATGGATGTGGTTCATTCTGCTAGCGCTGATTCCAAACCTTCTTGGCCACACGCTATTTAACTGGGCGGTGAAATGGGTGAGCACAAATGTGATTTCCATAGCAATCTTGTTTGAGCCAGTTGGAGCTGCAATACTCGCATATTTCATCCTCGGTGAGTTGGTGACCACTACTCAAATCATTGGAGGCAGCATTGTAATTGCTGGGTTACTGTTTTTTGTAACGGATTATAAAAAACTTAGAAGAATCTTTTTTCAAGAAAGTGCTTGATTTTTTAAAGCTAGCGGTATATAGTAATAAATGTCCTCAAAACAAGACGGAAAAAATATTTTGAAATAGTATTGACACCGACAAGTAAAAAGGATATAGTAATCAAGTCGCCAATAACAAGGCGCACAACATGAACCTTGAAAACTGAACAGCAAAACGTCAACGAAAGACGTCACGAGCGCTTAGGCGTGCGAACGGCTTTTGCGAGGGTCGCCTTTGGC
>NZ_JAGGPW010000002.1 GCF_018613655.1 Planococcus sp. ISL-109 | reverse complement strand
TGAAAGCTGCCAAGCACGCAGCTTTAGCAGCCGCTTAAATTTAAAAAACAGAAAAAATGGTCGGTAAAGTCGTCTACACTTTTTTAAAAGTGCGATTTATGAAATTGATTCATATATGTTGAACTAAAGAAATATCAGTGAATTACCACTACTACTTGAACACTAACAATTTGCGAACAAACATATGTAGCAAAACTACGGAGAAAACCGTACTGCTCCCGCAGGAAAGCGAGTCCGCGAGACCCCGCAGGGAATGAATGAGCGAAGCTTAGCTGAGCGCATTCATTTGCGACGCATCTGCCGTGCAGATGTGGGAGCACAAGGGTTTCGAAGCGACTGGGGAGGCTTGGCGCTCACCCCGCCCCCCCGGAAAGCAGCCATTGGAGCGCAGTCTCATAGCACCGGCTATTTAAAGATGAAAAAGTCTAAGATATCTTTTATAAGAGGATAAATAAAAGATCGACCACTCTAAACATAGGGACGGAGCGAAAGGGACCGACGCCTGGGGGACCGAGCGGGGCTGGCGAAACAATGGCGGCGCGCTCTTTGCCGCCTTGGTTCGACGCCCGCCCCCCCCGGCAAGCGTGCCCCTGAAGCGCAGTCTCATAGCACAAGCTATTTAGACATCAAAACTCAGCATTCAATTTAGCGACAATCTCAACTACTTTACCGCTATATATATTTTTAAAAAAACATTCACCTCCTACTTACACTTCACCTACAGAACAAACCGCTTCAAACTGGACACATACATATGCCATTCGGCTCAAAGCCGCCAAATATTGAAAATTGTGGCAGATAATTCGTTTCAAAGCGTTTGTTTTTTTGGTAAAGTAAAGCTAAGCAGAACGCCACTTGCCTGAAAGGACTTAAACGCATGATATCTGACTTCAAATTTTGGCATTTCTTTATGAACCAAGGTCAACTCATACATAATTTACGGCAAACTGAAATGAGACAAATCAATAAACGGCTCGCCGTCATTCTAGTACTCGGCTTGCTTGTTTTTGCCTTGCCGGAAATATGGGGCATGAACACCGGATCCTTGACGCCGCTGCTCGCTGCAGGCATGTTTGACGCCTACACATTGGCGCGCTGGACATCGCTCGTCGGCACATTGCTGTGGGGAGGCCTGTATTTAAGCTTTCATCTCTACATCGCCGCCTTTCTCTATAGCCGAATCATCGGCACACCATGGAAAGCGATGCTCGTCATGCAAGCTTACGTTACGGCATTGTTGGTGCTGGAAAAAGGCTTGATCTTCGGAATCTTTGCTTGGAACGGCTTCAGCATGGCTTTCTCGCCTTTCTCATTCGGGCCGATTGCTGCCACATTCATGGACAACACATATTTGATTTACTTTTTCAATCAGCTTACTTTATTCACCTCTTTAATCATCGCGATTCAATATCGTTTCATTAAAAACTTTTCGCGCGTATCGCCAAAAATTATTTTGCTGCTGCTTATCATTGTCCACATCGCTTCAGCGTTATTTGTCGCTTTGTTTAGCATGATTCCGGTCGATGAAATGATTCGCGACTTTATGCAAGGGGGGCCGATCCTATGAACCGCTTTTTCTTTGTCGGCTTATCCATCGCCATCGTCGCCTTTTTAACATCGAATTTCCTGCTGTTGTTTGGCGAGAAAAGCATTATTTCCAAAGAGCTTTATGTCAGTGAATATGAACAAGCCTTCACTCATACGTATACTAAGGCCTTGCCGAAAGAAGCTTTGACGGCACCTCAAGATACGATGGAGATTTACGTCCAAGACCATGAAGCGCTCGAGCAATGGCTCGTCAAAGAAGGCGATGCCGTCGCTGCTGGTGCTGAACTTGCCCGTTTGAACGAAAGTGAATCCGAAGAACAACGCGCAGTGTGGGAATCCGAACGGACAGCGCTGCAATCAGAACGCGGTGAAGTCGAGACATCTCTGCAGGAATTGCTTCAGGCGCGGTCGTCCCAAAACAGCAATTTTTCGGATAATACGAACAATAGCGCAACCTATCCTGGGATCGGCGACATCGAAGAAGAAATGCGTCTGGATGTGAATGTCTCAGTCGGTGTAGAAGTACCGGAAGATGGTACTTATGCTTCAGGGATCGCCCAAGCGCAGCAACGGCTGGCATCGATCGATTCCGAGCTGGCAGTCGTCGAAGCGCAGCTCGCACAAAGCAGTGCAAACCCGGCGCTCATCAGCCCGGTTGAAGGGACAGTCGCAAGCATCAACCGCGACACTGCCCCCCTCAGCATTGAAATTTATAACAATGAACGTGAATTCGTCACCTATCTATTAGAAGATGAATGGCACGATGTCGAACAAGCAGACCGCGTGATGATTCAAGCACCAGGCATTGAAGGGGCCATTCCAGGAACCGTCACCAACGTTTCCGAAATCCCTGCCGAAGAATCCAAATGGTTTCAAGCCTACCGCGAGCTCGGACGCATCGACCAAAACAATCCTATCGCCTTTTACGAAGTGCGGATTACACCTGAAACTCCGCTGAAAGACACCATGCCATTCGGCAGCAATGTCAACGCCAGCATCACATTAAATGAAGCACAAGACGCCATCGCGCTTCGTGACAAATGGATCTACAACAATAACGACACAACCGGCACAGCTTACGTCTTGAACATCGACGGCCGCCCGAACGCAGTACCGGTGGAGATCGCCTTTGCACAACATGGCCGCACCATCCTCGCGGGGGGCATGGAAGCAGGCGAACTCACCATAAATGAAGAAAAACTCCACGACTACCCGGGCAGGCCAAGGCTCTTCATGCCCTTCCCAAGCCGCCAGCCTGACTACAGCTACGCCAAAAACACAGAATGGCGCGCCTACGTCGAATACCTACTAGCCCGCTAACCAAAATCTCCGGTAATACCGGAGGTTTTTTCTGTGGAAAAAAAGCTGAATCTGAAAATGAAAACAGCCTTTAAGGGGTAGCTATATATGTTGAACTAAAGAAATATCAGTGAATTACCACGACTACTTGAACACTAACAATTTGCGAACAAACAAACAGATATGGAGCAAAACTACGGAGACTCCCAAGGGGGCAACGGTTTTCTTGCGAGGTTTGAGCTAGCGAGAATCGAGCAGCGCTCTTTTCAGCGACGCATCTGCCGTGCAGATGTGGGAGCACAAGGGTTTCGAAGCGACTGAGGAGGCTCGGCGCCCGCCCGCAGGAAATGAATAAGCGAAGAGAAGTTGAGCAAAGTTTTTCTCGGAGTGGTTTTGCGGAATATCTACAGTGGAAATTTATTAGTTCAACTTATATAGCATGTAACAAAGAAGAAAAAAGTAATATCCCTCACACTATTTTGAACAAATTATAGAAGATCAGGGGAATGGAGCTTAAATATACATGGGTGAAAAAGTGGCTAACTAACCACCATTATAAAACTAGAGATGGAGCGGAAGGTGGTGACGCCTGTCCCCCCCCGGCAAGCATCCACCTGCAGCGCAATCTCGCAGTATGGGCTTATTACATAAAAGCATTCTTTTCTTGTATCATCCCATAACTAAAATTGAACTTAATTTACAGGCGCCTTTAGTGTACGATAGATAAAGCGCATTACAGCCCTTGAACGGAGTGAACTAGCATGCAAGAAACAGATTGGCGTTTCCGTGTCGCGCACCGGGAAGCCTGGATCGGCCTCGGCCTCGCGCTCTTTAACTTTGTCTGGTGGTTCGCCTTCGCCTACGGGCTCGGCTCCCGTCCAGTCGAAGAATACACCTACATATTCGGCTTGCCCGACTGGTTTTTCTACAGCTGCATCGTCGGCTTTCTCGTCATGGCCGTCCTTGTCACCGTCGTCGTCAATCTGTTCTTCGTCGACGTGCCGTTTGACGAAGAACAGGAGGAACGCCGATGAATTATGCAGTGCTCATCCCGATGATCGCTTTTTTGCTCATCATCTTCTTTATCGGCTATTGGTCCAGCAGGAAACTGGCCGGCTCCTCGAACTTCATCAGCGATTATTTCCTCGGCGGCCGCGAACTCGGCGGTTTCGTCCTCGCGATGACCATGGTCGCCACATACGGAAGCGCCTCTAGTTTCCTCGGGGGCCCTGGGACCGCCTATACGATGGGCTTCGGTTGGGTGCTGCTCGCGATGACCCAAGTCGTCACCGGTTATTTCGTCCTGATGATTCTCGGGAAAAAATACGCGATCATGGCGCGGCGCTATGAAGCCGTCACGATGATCGACTTTCTGAAAGCCCGCTACGGCAGCACAGCGGTTGTCTTGTTATCGGCTTTCAGCATCATCGTCTTCCTGTTTTCCGCCATGGCGGCGCAGTGGATCGGCGGCGCACGGCTTATTGAATCACTGACCGGCCTGAGCTATCAATCGGCGCTGTTTTTGTTTGCTGTCAGCGTCCTCGTCTACGTGACGATCGGCGGTTTCCGTGCCGTCGCCTTGACCGATGCGGTGCAAGGGGCCGTCATGCTCGTCGGAACTTTGGTGCTGTTGATCGCGGTCATCATTTCCGGCGGCGGGATTTCAAACATCATGCAAGACCTCATCAATGAAAACCCGAACCTCGTCACCCCGTACGGAGCGGATGGCAATCTCGGTGCCGCCTATGTATCATCGTTTTGGATTTTGGTCGGTGTCGGCGTCGTGGGCTTGCCGCAAATTGCGGTGCGCGCGATGTCGTACAAAAATGCCCGGTCGATGCACCGCGCCCTCATTATCGGCACGATCGTCACCGGCGTTATCATGCTCAATATGCATTTGATCGGCGTGTTCGCGCGTCCCATCCTTCCAGGGATTGACGTCGGAGACAAAGTTATTCCGCTCATCGCGCTCGAAACTTTGCCGCCGTGGGTTGCAGGCATCGTCTTGGCCGCTCCGATGGCGGCGATCATGTCGACGGTCGACTCACTGCTGTTGCTCGTCAGTTCGTCGATCGTCAAAGACGTGTATTTGAATTACATCAAACCGGATGCCAGCCTAAAGGCCATCAAACGCATGTCGTTTGGCGTCACCGGCGTTCTTGGTGTGATCGTCTTCCTGTTGGCACTTGATCCCCCTGATTTATTGATTTTCTTGAACTTGTTCGCATTCGGCGGGCTCGAAGCGGCGTTCATCTGGCCGATTGTGCTCGGGCTTTATTGGAAATGGGGCAATAAATACGGAGCCATCGCGAGCATGGCGACCGGCATCATCAGCTATATCGCGCTGCATTTCTACAATATTGCAAACGGCAATCTGTTCGGCGTCCATACGGTCACTGTCCCGGTCGTGTTATCGCTCATCGCATTTATTGCGTTCAGCTTGCTGATAGAACGGCGCGCTTATGATTACCACGCGGTTCTATACAGAAACGAAAAACAAGCGTAAAATAAGTGGCTATATCCGAAAAAGGGAAGAAGGGTTGCACTTTTGACTCCATGGAAAGTTTATGGCATTTTAACATCGGTCATGATCGTGTGGGGATTTAACCTTGCTTCGGTCAAGTATTTATTGGATTTCGTTGATCCAGTCACACTCACGGCGTTTCGGATATTGCTTGCAGGTATCACCGTGTTGATCATTTTGGCGTCGCTCGGAATGATGCGCTTTCCAAAGCGCAGTGATTGGAAATACATACTGCTCGGCGCCCTGCTCAATGTCGTGGCGCATCATTATTTCCTGTCGCAGGGACTTGCGGTCACAACGGGGACGAATGCCGGCTTGATACTCGGGACAGGCCCGATGCTGACGGCCGTGCTCGTGTCGCTCATCATGCGCAATGTGCCTTCGCGTTTGCAATGGCTCGGTGTCTTTATCGGTTTTGGTGGTGTCGCCACAACGGTCATGGTCGGGGGCGACGCGGCGTCTGGTTTGAGCCTCGGAGATATCTTTGTATTCATTTCCATTTTGGCGCAAGTGTTCAGTTATATCGTCATTGCCAAAGCTGCGCGTTCACTTGATCCGCGCCTGTTGACCGGCTATATGCTCGTGACGGGAGCGATTGTCTTGCTCATTATCGCGCTTATTCAAGAGCCGGGTGAAATCGCTGCGTTCGCAGACGTTCCGACGTCATTCTGGGTCGCGTTCTTTTTCTCCGCGATGCTCGGCACGGCGGTCGGTCACATGCTTTATAATTATTCAATCGGCCAGGCGGGACCGACAAAAGCCGCCATTTTCATGAACCTTAATACGCTGTTTTCACTCATAGCCGCAAGCTTGATCCTCGGTGAAACGATTACGTCAGGCCATTTGATCGGCCTTGTGCTCATCGTAATCGGCGTATTGTTCGGCTCAGGGGCGGCGGAAGATTTACTGCGAAAACGCAGAAAACGGCTCCCAATATGAGCCGTTTTTTCTTTACTGGAATAGAGAAGGGAGAATGCAGTATGGAAAGTATTTGGGGAACACCGGAGCAACTGCGAGAGTTGACTGAACTATTGGTCGGCTGGGATTCGCAAGGACTGACGGAAGGGGAAGTGACATTCCCGGAAAAGCTGGAAAAGAAACTAATGGAACTTGAATATTTCCAAGAAAACCCAGATAATCTGGCGCTTGGGGAGGTCAATTGGGAACGGCGTTATTTGACTGCGCTCTATAAACATGAAAAAGCCTCACGTACCGTTGTATTGCTCAGCCATTTTGATACGGTCGCCGTACACGAATACGGCGATTTGGCACCACTCGCATACCAGCCGGCCCAGCTCGAGGCCGCATTCCAAAAAATCAAAGACGAATTCAAACCGGAGATGCAAGCCGATTTGGCGTCGGGGGAATATGTATTCGGGCGCGGCATAATGGACATGAAATCAGGGCTCGCCATTCATATGGCGCTTATAGAGCGGGCAAGCTTGGAACAGTGGCCGGTCAATCTACTGCTCATGACGGTGCCGGATGAAGAAATCAACTCGGCGGGCATGCGCTACGGAGTGTCCAAACTGCTCGATTTAGAGCGCCAGCATGGCCTGGAATATACAGTGTTTTTAAACGGTGAACCGGTATTTGCGAAATCGCCGGGAGATGAGTCGCATTATATCTACACCGGCTCCATCGGGAAAATCATGCCGAGTGCATTATTCTACGGCAAGGAAACCCATGCCGGCGAACCGCTTGCCGGGATGACGTCAAGCTATATCTCTACGTATTTGACGCGGAAAATGGAGTGGAATCCGGCATTTTCTGAAACGGTTTACGGCGAAGAAACGCCGCTTCCAGTAACTCTAACGCAAGGGGATATGAAAGAAGAATACTCCGTCCAGACGCCGTATCGCACGAAAGCGATGTACAATGTCTTTACAATGGAAAGAAATGCACAACAGGTCATGGATATTTTCGAAAGCCTCGCAAACGAATCGGCTTCAGAGTGCATGGACGATTACCGTGCTTTTTGTCAACACATCAATATGGAGCCGCGCTTTGATGAAATCCGCGTGCTGCGCTTCGAACAATTGGTGGACTATGCGAAGAATAAGTTTGGCATCGACTACTTCAATCAACTGATCCACAAAACCTTGATGGACTCGGAGCGGGATGTACGCGATAAGTCGTTTCATATCGCCGATTTGTTATTGCTCAACTGCCAGGAATTGTCGCCGAGCATCGTGCTGTTGTTTACGCCGCCCTATTACCCGGCAGTCAACTCAAGCGATGATCCGCTGATCGAAGACTGTGTGGCGCATGTAGCACAAATGGCGCTGGAGCGTTTTGATTTGGAGCTCGAACAAGTGCATTTCTTCAATGGCATCTCCGACCTGAGCTACGTCAATTACGAAGACTCTTCGGACGGCTGGGTCAGTTACGAGAAAAACACGCCGGTCTATGGCGACCCTTATAGCATCCCGTTTCAAGCGATGCAGAACCTGCAGGCGCCGGTCCTCAATATCGGCCCGTTCGGCAAAGATCCACATAAGCGGACCGAGCGTCTTCACGTCAAAAATGCATTCGAAGAAATCCCGGAACTGCTCGCCGGACTGATTTTGCACATCGGAAAACGGGCAGAAGATTAGGTGGGGGTGATTGATTATTAGCGCCTTTGAAGTACGATGCCTGTAGTTTGGATCTTCTGGTATTCTGCAAAACTGTTTGCTCGAGCACCGCAAACAAATGGTCTTGGCTTCTCTTCGTCCACTTGTTTGTTCTCACTTTGAAAGACGGGTACAATTCAAACATAAGAAACCAAAAGGAGCGAATCGCTTTATGGACATCAAACAGCAGACAGAATCGTATTTTGACCATTTCCATGCACATCCGGAAGTAAGCTTCCAGGAAGTGGAAACGACGAAGAAACTGGCCCAGATCATGGAAGAGCTCGGGGTGGAGTATCGGACGTTTGAGGACGTTACCGGACTTTTTGCGGAAATCGGCGAAGGGGATAAAGTGATAGCGGTCCGAGCGGACATCGATGCCCTATGGCAGGAAGTGAACGGCACAGTGCAGGCGAACCATTCCTGTGGACATGACGCCAATATGGCGATGGTGCTCGGTGCACTTTTGCGCTTAAAAGACGAGAACCTGTCAAAGCGCATCCGCTTTATTTTCCAGCCGGCCGAGGAACAAGGAAACGGCTCACTGTCCATGATCGAACGCGGCGCATTAGAAGGGGTGACGCATTTATTCGGCGTGCACTTGCGGCCGCAGGAAGAATTGCCGTTCGGCAAAGTGACGCCGGCGCTGCATCACGGCTCCGGTATTTTCCTGAAAGGCAAGATTACGGGAGAAGATGCGCACGGCGCGCGTCCACATCAAGGGAAAAATGCCATCGACGTCATCGCTGCAATCCACCAATTCGCCAAAACGATATATTTCTCGCCGTTCGAGTCGTATTCGGCCAAGCTGACGAATATCCAGACCGGCGGAGAAAGCTTGAACATCATTCCGGGCAGCGCTACATTCGCACTGGATGTGCGTTCTCAGTCCAATAGCTTGATGGATACATTGAAAGCGCGCCTCGAAGAAGGAATACGGACTATTGCAGAGCTTCACCGCGTCAATGTCGACTTGAGATGGGACGATTACACACCTGGCGCCGAAGTGTCGGAACAGGCGATGCAAATTGCCGGCCAAGCAATACGCAATGTGCTCGGTGAGGAAGCATGCAGCGAGCCGATCGAAACGACAGGAGCGGATGATTTCCATTTCTACACGATCAAAAAACCGGAACTGAAAGCTGCGATGGTTGGAGTCGGCGCAGATTTAACGCCAGGGCTTCATCATCCGGATATGCAGTTTAATCGCGATGCGCTCGATATCGGCGCCCGTGTCCTCGCTGAAACTTTGCGCCTGGCATAATGAAAAAATATTGCGCACCCCATTTGGTTTTTGGGTGCGCAATTAAGGGTATGGAACACTGCTCATACTAACGAATTTTAAAGGGGACAACATCATGGATGCGATATTAAATGGGTTGACGTGGATCATCGACGAAGGCAATAACATATTATGGACATACATATTGATCGGGCTATTGCTCGGTCTGGGCTTATATTTCACTATTCGTACCCGCTTTGTCCAAGTCCGCTTGTTTGGCGATATGTTCCGCGTCATCAGTGAAAAGAAAGACGGGACCGGCGGTATTTCGGCGTTCCAGGCGTTTACGATTTCGACCGCCTCACGCGTCGGCACCGGGAACATCACGGGCGTTGCCTTGGCGATTGCAATCGGCGGCCCGGGTGCAGTGTTCTGGATGTGGATGGTGGCGCTAATCGGGATGGCGACGGCATTTATCGAAAGCACGCTCGCTCAAGTATACAAAATTAAAGATGGCGAACAATTTCGTGGGGGTCCTGCGTATTACATGGAAAAAGCGCTCGGCACCCGCAAACTCGGCATCGTTTTCGCTATTCTTCTGACGATGGCATTCGGCTTCATCTTTAATTCTGTGCAGTCGAATACGATCGCGCAGTCGGTCGGTGATGTCCTAGACATTCCGAACTGGGTCGTTGGGGCAACTTTGGTCGTTCTGGCAGCCATCGTTATTTTCGGTGGTGTGCGCCGGATTGCGCACGTCACGCAAATTGTCGTGCCGGTGATGGCGACTATTTATTTGCTCGTTGTAGCTTACATAATGGTCTTGAACTTCACAGAAATTCCAGCAGTATTCACGTTGATTGTACAAAATGCTTTCGGGCTTGAAGAAGTGGTAGGCGGCGGTATCGGAGCTGCAATCATGCAAGGGATACGCCGCGGATTGTTCTCGAACGAAGCCGGTATGGGTTCTGTCCCGAACGCCGCAGCTTCCGCAAACGTATCGCATCCGGCCAAGCAAGGGCTTGTCCAAAGCCTCGGCGTATTCTTTGATACGATCATCATCTGTTCGGCGACCGCGTTCGTCATCATTCTTGCAGATCTATACCGAACGGGCGAACAAGAAGGTGTTCTTTTGACGCAAGCATCACTTACTGTCCACGTTGGAGCTTGGGCACCGTATTTCCTTGCGATTGCGATTACATTCTTCGCATTCAGTTCGATTGTCGGGAACTACTATTATGGTGAGACGAACATCGAGTTTATCAACGCCCATAGCATGTGGCTTACGGTTTACCGAGTTGGCGTTCTTGCCATGGTCATGTTCGGCTCAATCGCTCAAGTGGAGGTCGTCTGGAACATGGCGGATCTGTTCATGGGAATGATGGCTGTCATCAACTTGATTGTCATCGCCTTGCTCGGTAAAGTCGCTTTCCGCGTGCTCGATGATTACATGGGGCAGCGAAAAGCCGGCAAGAACCCGGTCTTTTATGCGAAAAATGTCCCTGGCTTGAAGAACACCGAATGTTGGGGCGAGGAAGAACACCGCCACGACGAATGATCACGGGTCTCTTCCGTTGCTGCGGAAGAGGTTTTTTCATGGGAACCACCCAGACTGCGGTGCGTCCTGTAACGAAACCGTAATGAAAAATACACTAAAACGATTTCTGCCTGAGGCCATGCTATGGTAGAATGAACTATTGATATTAGCTATATGTTTAAAAATATACAAATACATTTGTCATCGCTGTTTATTTTTATGATAGTTTATGAACTATCATTAGTTCACAATGTGATGAAGAAAAATGGAGCAAAACTGCGGAGACTCCCAAGGGAGCAGTGCTCTTTTCAGCGACGAGACAGCCGAGACCCCGCAAGGAATGAATGCGCGAAGTTCACTGAGCGCATTCATTTGCGATGCTCGAACAGAGTTCTCTCGTAGCGGTTTTGCGGAATTTCGATAGGTAAAAAGTAAAAGTTCAGCTTAGCTAGTCTTTGTTCACAATCGATCTGGCCATCAGGGCTGGCAATAAAAAATTTACTGGTAATTGAGGAGAATTAACGAAATGGAAAAAATCTGTGTAGTTGGATTAGGATATATCGGTTTGCCGACAGCTGTTATGTTCGCAAACCACGGTTACGAAGTTCACGGAGTGGACGTCAACGAAAAAGCGGTTGAAATGCTGTCTGCAGGGCAGATCCACATCGAAGAGCCGTTTCTTCAGGATTATTTGAACAAAGCTTTGGAAAAAGGAACATTTACAGTATCGACAAAACCTGCCGAAGCGGAAATGTTCATCATTGCTGTACCGTCTCCGATTTCAGAAGACAAAACAGCCAATATGGATTATATCCGTGCAGCGACAGAGTCAATCGTGCCGTTCCTGAAAAAAGGCGACCTCGTCGTATTGGAATCGACTGTTCCTCCGCGTACGGTACTAGACGTCATGATGCCGATTCTTGTGAAGAGCAACTTGGAGATCGGGACAGAACTGTTTGTTTCGCATTCCCCTGAACGCGTCATTCCAGGCAAAGTATTCGAAGAGCTCGTGAAAAACGACCGCATCATTGGCGGCATCAACGAAGAATCTTCAAAACGCACGCAAGTTTATTATGAATCATTCGTTAAAGGCGCGTTCATTTTAACGGATGCGACGACTGCTGAAATGGTCAAAGTCATGGAAAACACATACCGCGACGTCAATATTGCGTTCGCCAACGAAATTGCGAAAATCTCAGATAGCGTCGGGGTCGATGCTTGGGAAGCAATCCGCCTTGCCAATCACCACCCGCGCGTCAACATCCACTTGCCGGGCCCTGGTGTGGGCGGACATTGCATCGCGGTCGATCCGTGGTTCCTTGTGGAAAAAGAAAAGGACCTTTCGAAGATCATCCATCTGTCCCGCAACACAAACGACGGCATGCCGCAATATACGGCAGACAAAATCGACGATATTCTCAAAGACATCGATGACGCGAAAGTCGCGGTATTTGGCCTGGCCTTTAAAGGCAATATCGACGACATCCGCGAAAGCCCATCTATGGAAGTGCTAGAGTATTTGAAAGCGAAAAACTTGCGCATTTCTTCATTCGACCCGCATGTCAAAGAAAACAAAGCGCCGTTTCAGACGCAATCGTACGACGAGGCAGTTGAAGGGGCAGACTTGATCGTCATCTTGACCGATCACAAAGCATTCAAACAATACAGCCCGGAGACGCTCGGCAAAACGATGCGCAACCAAACCATTTTCGATACGAAAAATGCCATTAGCCGCGAAGCTTACGAAAGAGCCGGTTTCACGGTTTATCGCCTCGGCGACGGCAAAGGCAATCCGAAAAAATAAAATACACGGCGCATTTTCAATTTTTTGAAAATGCGGTTTTGCATGGAGGAACAATCCACATGAAGGAAGAAATTCTAGGCGTCACAGTCAATCAAGAAACCGAAAAGCAGCTGCTCGACAAGATCCAAACCGATATCGAAATAGGGCGCAAATCACGCATTGTCGCGATCAATCCAGAAAAAGTCATGATGGCTTCAAAAGACCCGGCACTCCGGGCATTATTGAACGAATCAACGTATCAGATTCCGGACGGAGTCGGCATCAAAATCGCTTCCCGCATGCGCGGTGGCGCGATCCGTGAACGTGTCACGGGCATCGGCATGATGGATGCGCTGCTTCAGCTTGCCGATAAACATCACCACCGTATATTCATGTACGGCGCGAAAAAAGCGACTGTCGAACTGGCGGCGCAAAACATTCAGGCGAAATATCCGAACCTGGTCATCGCCGGCACGCTGGATGGTTATGAGAAAGATCCAGCCAAAATCATCGAGGCGATCAACGAAGTCAACCCGCAAATCCTATTTGTCGCACTTGGCAGCCCGAAGCAGGAACTGTTTATCCGTGAACATATGAACAAGCTGAACGTCAATATTTTCCAAGGGGTAGGCGGCAGTTTCGACGTCTATAGCGGCAACGTTAAACGTGCGCCAAAACTGTTTTTGAACACAGGAACAGAATGGCTGTTCCGGCTGTTGAGCCAGCCGACTCGCATCAAGCGCCAAATGGCACTTCCTCAATTTCTGATGAAAGCAGTCCGGGATAAAGGCGGAAAGCGCTGATGAAAGTATTGCACATCATCAGTGGCGGAGAAACAGGTGGTTCGAAAAAGCATTTAGTGCAGCTTTTGACCAACTCTCCCGTAGAAGCAGAGTTGCTGCTTTTGACGGAAGGTGCTTTTGCAGAAGACGCACGAAAGGCGGGAATTCCCGTCACCGTCATCGGGCAAAGCAGCCGTTTCGACCGGTCCACAGGGAAGAAAATCCTGTCGTTTTTAAAAATTGGCGGTTTTTCACTTGTCCACTCCCACGGGGCACGGGCGAATTTCCTGATCAATTCGATTTACAAAAAACTCGGAATGCCGTGGTTCATCACAGTTCATAGCGATCCGACTTTGGACTTTTTGCATCAGCCGAAACCGCTCGCTAAAATCTTCACCATGCTCAATCAGCGCGCGATGAGGCGGGCAGACCATTTGTTTGCCGTATCGGAAAAATTCAAAGATATGCTCATCCAAATGGGGGTAGAACCGAAAAAAATCACCTCTGTCTTTAATGGCATAAATTTTCACAAAACCTTGCCAGCGTTTGATAAACAAGCGATACGTGAGTCGCTCGGTGCACATCCAGAAGACTTTGTCTTTGCCATAGTCGCCCGCCTTCATCCGGTGAAAGGACATGATATTTTGCTCGAAGCTTTCGCTAAAACCGGTAAAGCGCCTTGGAAACTGTGGGTCATCGGTGAAGGGGATTTACGCATGAAATTGGAGCAGCAAGCGGAAAAACTCGGCCTTCAAGACCGCGTCGCCTTCTTAGGGAAACGGGATGATGTGGACGAATTGCTGTACGCGGCAGATGTATCTTTATTGACATCGCATAGCGAAAGTTTCCCGCTCGTCTTATTGGAATCAGCGGATATGGCCACACCCGTCATTTCAACAAATGTCGGAGGTGTGCCGGCACTGGTAGATCCAGGAAAGACTGGATGGATTGTCGAACCGGGTCGCGCCGATGCGCTCATGTACGCCATCGAACAAGCCATGGACACGGCGACCGATACCGAAGAAATGGGGCACCAGCTTAGGAGCTTTGCAAAAGAAAGATTTTCCAACGAAAATCTACAACGGGACATCCACACAGTTTATTCGAAGGTTTTAAAGGTAAACTAGGTAAATAAGACTGTTTTTTTAATCAACCCAATTCCAGTAAATACACCGTTAAGCCTATACATGGCGCGGATTTGTAAGCCTTTTGAGTGGTCGCTCAAGAGGCTTTTTGCTGTCCTTGTAACACAAACGTAATATTCCTCTCGCAAATTCAGTGATAAACTCTGTGTTATTAAGATGAATAAATTGTCTAATAAATACAGAAAATCAGACTGATAATAATAGGGGGAAGAAAACGCATATGAAAAAGATAAAATGGTTCGGAACAATGATCGCCGCAACAGCATTATCTATGTCCGCATTTGCTTCCAATTCAGAAGCTAGCGTGTTTGAAAAATTCGATCGGATTTCAGGCGCTGATCGCTATGAAACGGCAATACAAGTTTCACGTGCAGGTTGGGGATACCACAGCACAAACAACGTGGTAATCGTTATCGGCGATAACTACCCAGATGCGCTAGCAGGTGCACCGCTTGCCAAAAAATTAAATGCACCGATTCTGCTAGTCAGAAAAGATAGCGTACCGGCTTCCATCATGTCGGAAATCGGGCGTCTCGGGGCAAAGAATGCGACAATCCTTGGCGGAGAAATCGCGATTTCGAAAAAAGTAGTCACTCAACTTGAAGCGAATGGCTTGAACGTCGACCGGATTGCCGGCAGCAACCGCTCCGAAACTTCAGCATTAATCGCTAAAGAAGTAGGCGGCTCCTCAGCCATCGTCGCAAGCGGCGCCGGCTATGCGGATTCCTTGGCAATTGCTTCTCATGCTGCTGAAACAGGCAAGCCGATTTTGCTGACATCCGGCAATAAACTATCCAAAGAAGTCGAAGCTACACTCAAGAGCTATAAAACTGTCACGGTAGTTGGTGGAGAAGGTGCCGTCAGCAAAGCTGTCTACGATAAAATCGATGAAACAGCGGCAGTTCAACGGATTTCAGGAAAAGACCGCTACGCAACAGCTGCAGCCGTCGTCGCCAAATTATACCCAGGCACAGTGACCGATTCATTGGTTGCTTCCGGCCAGCAATTCGCCGATGCTTTGACAGGTTCTGCACTTGGTGGAAAACAGAAAAAACCGATCCTATTGGTTCGCCAATCGGCTTTGCCATCGTCGACCAAAGATGTCATCAACAATAAAAATGTTAGCAACTTGATCGTGATCGGTGGGGAAGTGGCGGTTTCCAAAGAAGCGCTGAACCCGAATCCGAAACCGGCAGCCACACCGACACCGATCGTCAAACCGTCTGTTGATATCCGTGCGGACATTATTACAGAAGCGAAAAAATACATGGGCGTCCCATATCGCTGGGGCGGTACGACAACGTCTGGCTTTGATTGCTCGGGCTATTTGATGTATGTGTTCAATCAAAAAGGCATCAGCATTCCAAGAACAACAGCGTTAATGGCGCAAGCCGGCAAGCCGGTCAGCTATGCGAACGTCAAACCGGGCGATATCGTCTTGCTTGACCTGGTCAGAAGCACACCGACACTAGCATCTCACGCTGGAATTTATGTCGGCGATGGGAAAATCATCCATGCTGGAACGAGCACGGGCGTGACCATCACACCGCTTGCAACATCTTGGGGACATTGGGACAAAAAAATCGTCGCCATCCGTTCGTATACAGATTAAAAAATGGCTGCGGCCATTTTTTTTTGCTTTAAGATTTCCACGATCATAAAATCAAATCGAAAGTGATCAGTTTAGCAGAATAATTTACATAAATTTATAAAAATTTATGTACCTTTTAGTAAAAATCTAGAATATACTGTTAAAAAATAGAGAGTGTTCATCCAAATGAAAGACTAGGGGGAAATAGAGTGAAAATCTTATTGAATGGTTTAGCGATGTTAATGTTTATCGGTGTGCTGATCGGAGGCGCGGCAAACGCATCAGCCAATGATGATTTTACGGTCAAAGTTCGGCTGACCAATAATTTGGGGACAGCCACCAGCTATGACTTTACGCCACGCGGAAGTTCGCAGCTTCAAGAAGACAAAACAGTCCAATTGGAAAAAGGGGTCCGTTACAGCGTTCAAGTTGTATCCGGCAAACTGGTCTTAAAAAAAGGCAGCAAAACGCTGAAAAGCGGACTCGCTACCGTAACGGTCGAACCGGTCGCCTATTCAAAAGCCAATCATATCTATCTCTACAAAACAGGCACGAGCACGATCTACCCATACATGGGAACGATTCAATTCCGCATGTCCGGCACGACACGGATGCAGCCGGTCAACTCGTTGCAATTTGAAGATTACTTGAAAGGCGTCGTGCCGTCTGAAAGCCCGGCGAGTTGGGGCGCGAGTGGTGGGATGGAATCATTGAAAGCCCAAGCCATCACCGCCAGATCCTACGTCTTTTCCAAAATGAACCAAAACTCACTCGAAATCGATGACACGACAACGTTTCAAGTGTATAAAGGATTTATTTGGGATCCCTTGTCCCCGAAGTACCAATCCGCTTATCAGCATACGAACCGCGCTGTCGATGAAACAAAAGGACAGATTTTAACATATAAACAAGCAAACGGCCAAACCGGCTTTGTCACTGCCTATTTCTCATCGAGCAACGGAGGGCAAACCGAACTGCCGGAACAATACTGGTCTAGCAAATTGCCGTATTTGTCCACTTCACAAAAAGATCCTTTTGATACGAACAATGTCGTCTGGAAGTTGAATTGGCTGAAACAGCAATTGCCGGCAACCGCCGATTTGATGATGCCGGCAGTTTGGTGGCAGACGACCGCCGAACATAACTTGAACGGTGGACTCGTCAACGAGCAAAGTAAAACGGCGTTCACGAACTTTAAAAAGGATTTGCTCGCCAAAGCGAAAGCAAAAGATCCGAACGTGGAATCCATTAAAATTGCATCCATCAATCAAATCCAAACAGAAACTTACGGCAATACCGGGAAAGTCAAAGGCATCACACTCGATATGGATTATTATGTCCGCAACAGCAAAAATGGCGCGTTAAGTTTTGACATGGCAGCGGGCGCAGCATCCAAAACCCTGTCCGGCAAAAGCCGCTATGAAACTGCTGTGGAAATTGCCAAAGAAACGCTCGCAACAGAAAAAGCTCCAGCCATCGTTCTTGGCCGCGGCGACGTGCCGGCTGATGCCCTTGCCGGAACGGTTCTGGCGCACAAACACGGCGCACCGGTCTTGCTGACGAGAAGCGAAAGTTTACCGGCAGTGGTCGAGAAATTCCTCGAGGAACAGACCGTGCAAGGCGCCACGATTTATTTATTGGGCGGAACCTTAGCGATTTCTGCGGAAGTCGAAGCCGTTTTGACGAAAAAAGGATTTAACACGAAACGCTTAGCCGGGAAAACCCGTTCGGAAACATCGCTATTGATTGCAAAAGAAATCGGACAGATGAAAACCGTACTGTTCGCAACAGGCAAAGATGACTCTTCGGATGCCTTGTCGGCTTCTGCTTATGCAGCTGCTCATCAATTGCCGATCATCATCCACATGGGATCGAAAAGTCCGGAGTCCACTTTAACGTTCCTGGAAGAACAAAAAACCGAAAAAGCGACGATCATTGGTGGTACGTCGGCAGTACCGGAAGCGGTAGCCGGCACATTGGCTGAACGCGGCATCCAGAGCGACCGCATCAGCGGCCAAGACCGCGTAGCAACAAGCATCGAGATTAACCGTTTATTGCCGATGAATGGCAAGAATTTAGTAGTCGGGAACGCTTACTCCTTCGTGGATGCTCTCGCAGGATCGGTGCTCGCAGCGAAAACGAATTCACCGATTTTATTGCTTCACCCGGATCCGTTGCGGTTACCTGCAAGTCATATGGAGCAAATCAGCAAATTGACGAAAGACCAAGCGTATTATCTTGGCGGCGAAATGGTCATTCCGACCGCTTTGAAGACTGCGAGCAATGAATACATCGGTTCGTCATTGAAAAAGCACCGTGCGTCCGTAACGTATAAAGCAGGGAGCACACCAAGCATGACCGCATTCCGGACATTGCTAGGCGGAGCGAATTTGAAGAGTGTCGATTTTGACGTCGTGGATACGGCAGACCGTTTTGTATTGGACGGGAGCGGGTTTGGGCACGGCATCGGCATGAGCCAGTGGGGCTCTTACCGCCGCGCGCAAGCAGGCCAGAGCGCTGAGCAGATTTTGAAGTTTTACTATCAAGGCGTATCGATCGAAAACACATCTAAGTTTGTAAAATAAGCTATTGAAAAGCCGTCCTGAAAAGGGCGGCTTTTTTTGTTTGGAATGAATTCTAGTTGCACGAAAAAAGGTGGAGGGGATTGTGCTCCAGATAGATGCTGAGTTTTGATGTCTAAATAGCTAGCACTATTAGACTGCGCTGCAGGGGCACGCTTGCCGGGGGGGCGGGCGTCGAACCAAGGTGACGCAAAGGGCGCGTCACCATTGTTTCGCCAGTCCCGCGCGATCCCCCAGGCGTCGGCCGCTTTCGCTCCGTCTCTAGGTTAATAGTGGTTGATAAGTTTCTTTGTCTTTTGACAATTAGGGACAAGATAATATGTCTCGGACTTTTCATCTTTAAATAGCTTTTGTTATGAGGCTGCGCTGCAGGGGCGCGCGTCAAACCAAGGTGGCAAAGGGCATGCCACCATTGTTTCGCCAGTCCCGCGCGATCCCCCAGGCGTCGGCCCCTTCCGCTCCGTCTCTAGGTTAATAGTGGTTGATAAGTTTCTTTGTCTTTTGACAATTAGGGAGCAAGATAATATGTCCCGGACTTTTCATCTTTAAATAACTTTTGTTATGAGGCTGCGCTGCAGGGGCACGCTTGCCGGGGGGGCGGGCGTCGAACCAAGGTGGCAAAGGGCATGCCACCATTGTTTCGCCAGTCCCGCGCGATCCCCCAGGCGTCGGCCCCTTTCGCTCCGTCTCTAGGTTTATAAGGGTTGAAAGTTTCTTCGTCATCTCAAACTAGCAAGCAGTGGAAGATATCTCTTTGTAAGAACAAATGATGCTGCACACTTTTCCTGATAACTGGAGAGGGGAAAAAATTTCAGTATTCATTGAACCAGCTAAGTCAGTTTTCTATTCACTATGCCCCACTAAGGAAGCGATTTCCCTACCAGTGGACAAAACCTATAGAAGCAACTCAATTTTCACAGGCTAAAGCCAGCGGAAATGAAAAGCCGTCTCGCGCTCACGGGTGAGCCGAAGCAATGAGACAAGTGGTTTTCTTGGCTCATTGCGGGAGGCCAACCCAAAGCGAGTTGGCGGATAGTTGGATGGCACTGAAAATGAACCGCTTAACATTCCGCGCTCCATGCCCAAATATCTTCACTCAAAGCCACAATGAAACAAACTGGTGACAGAGCTTTCAAAGTAAATAAAAACGTTAAAACAAATGGTTTTCATATCCTACTGTGAAAGGCCTAACTCAATCGAATCGAAGGGCTGATAACAATTGGAACAAGAATCAGCTTTCAAAATACCTATCAACGAAACCCTCTGATTACTGCTTATCAAAGCGCTTCTATTTGCACTTGCTTTGTAAAAGGTAAATGAATTACAAAAATTATTAAAGCTCAACTATTCGTTGAAAACCTTAATGGGACAGTGTAAACACAACTAAGCAACCGGTAAAGCGTCTTTACATGAGCTTAGTACTGTTGTAATAATTGTCACAATAGTGCTAAAATTGGTTCATCGATAATGAGGTGTTAACTATGAAAAAGACAAAAAGATTAAATTCCCCCCTGGTAGTGTTGGCAATTCTGTCGATCATACTACTCACCAAGTTGGGGGTCTTCCGTACCTTAGTCTACGGAGAAGTATCCTGGCTGAGGCTGTTGATTGTTGATTTTCCGATCTGGATGCTTCTGCCGGTCGTGTTGTTTGTGGTCTTGCGGCGGGTCAGCCCGGCAGTCGCGTTTGTTTACAATTTGATCATCTCCGGCTTGATGGTGTCGATCATTTGGTACGAGCGCTATTTCCAGACAGTCCCGAGTTATTTCGATTTACAGCAAGGCGATCAAGCCGGTTCAGTAATGGAGACGGTCAGTTTATTGTACTCGCCGCTGGATTTCCTGTTTTTTGCGGACATACTCATTTACGTGGCCTTGTTCATCTTGTATTGGAACCGGCCGCTGACCATGAAAAACCGCAAAAAAATCGGCGTGGCAGCATTTGTATTGCTGGTCATAAGCGCAGTGACGACAACGGTCGCGTTGCAAAAGCCGATTTTGGATATGACCTTATTCGCAAAAGAGCAAGGCTTTGCACAAACTCAGCTTGTACAGGCGATGCAGCAAAATAGCGTATCGGCGCAAATGAATTTATTATCAGACGAAGAACTGGCTGAGCTAAAAGGCAATGAATTTGTGCCATTTACGGAACATGAACGGTTTGGCATTGCGGAAGATCGCCACCTGTTCGTCATCCAAGTCGAGTCGCTGCAGAATTTTGCGATCAACCAGTCGATTGACGGCCAGGAGCTGACGCCGAACATGAATGCGCTGCTTTCGGACAGCTTGTATTTTGATCGGATGTTCCAGCAGATCGGCGCAGGCAATACTTCCGATGCGGAATGGCTGCTTCATATGTCGCTGTTGACAAGAGGTTTGGATCCGACGGTCAACTATTTGAACGGCAAAGAGTTGCCTTCGCTAGTCGATTTGCTCAATGACCGGGATTATTACACGACGACTTACCATGCGGATGCACTGAAATATTGGAACCGTGAAGAATTGTATCCGGCGCTCGGTTTTGATTATGCGTATTCGCTCGACGAAATTCCGAATGAAGACTTTATCCATATTGGGCCGTCTGATCGTGTCATGTTCGAGTTTGCCGAAGAAGAAATTCGCCAGCAACTGGCGGAAGGCAAAAAAATCTACGCCAATTTGATGACCATGACAAGCCATACGCCATTCACGATGCCGGAGAAAGATGCGTATCTCGAGTTGCCGGAAGCATATGTGGACAGCTACACAGGGGATTACTTGCAATCAATCCGCTACGCCGATGAAACAATCGGAGAGTTTATCGCTTTCTTGAAAGCGGAAGGCATTTACGATAGATCGATCATTGTAATCAATGGCGATCATTCCGGTCTTCATGGAACGCCGATGAAAGTAAGTGACAATAACTTGATGTCGGAGTTGCTGGGCCATCAGTATTCTCTAAAAGACCGCTTCTTATTGCCGTTCATCATTACAGCTCCCGGTTTGTTTGAGTCGGAAGTGAATTCCAATTTCGGCGGACAGGTCGATATGATGCCGACCATCATGAACTTGCTGGGCATAGAACCGGAAGCGCCGATGGTTGGGCATAACATGCTGCAATATGAAAACAATCTGCTGGCCGTGCGCTATTATTTGCCGGGCGGATCGTATATAACAGGTGACAATATGTATCTTGGGCAAAACGCCCGATATCCGGAACGTTATTATGATTTTGATACGATGGAGCGGATTGAGGTAGACGACGCGACCATTGAACAAAATCAGGCAAACTCCCTAAAAATATTAGACCATTCCGATGCCTTGTTGAGTAATTACTTGGACGAAGGCGAGGAAGAAGAATCCGAAGAAGAGAGCTAATCTCTTCCTTGGATTTTTTTATTAATTCAATGCAGTGGATGAAAATACAAGGTTTATACATAGGCTATAAAGCTGGTTTAATTCTTTTTACCTAATCAATATAAGGTATTTACTGATATTTATTATTTTTTTAGGTCTTTTGGCTTTTTGTTTGAAAAATTCAGTTTTAAACTCTGTATAAAGAATCATTTTATGAAAATATTGTAAAATTCTCTTGTTTCTCCTAATTTCCGCCCGTACTATTAGGTCAGAAAGAGGGGAATGTAGCATTGAAAACTAAACTTTTGTTCGTGCTCTTGTTGCTGCTTGCCATTGGAATTGGTTCAGGAACTGCATCAGCTTCCGGCAAACCGACTGTGATTATAGACCCAGGACATGGAGGGACTTACGGAGGAACTGCAGGTTATTCCGGGAACCGTACAGGTTATTACGAAAAACACGCAAATATGGAAGTATCGAACCGGCTTAAAACGGAACTTGAAAAACGGGGCTTTATCGTTCGCATGACACGAACGAAAGATGCCCAGTTTTCACGCATTTCATCCAGCCAGGACCTCGTGGAACGGATGAAAGTCGCAAATGGCATGATCGCAAGCGGTAATAACGACAACACCGTCTTTATCTCTGTTCACCATAATGCGACAGGATCACCTACATATGGTGGGTACGAAACGTATTACTTCAATAATAATTTTGCAAGTAGCTCTTATCCACCGTCTACTTTGCAAAGACATTATTCACCGGAAAGCGGACGCTTAGCTACCAACACGCACCGCTCCGTCATCAACTCCGGCGTTAAAGAAGGCCGCGGCATAGTAGCGAGCAGCTTTTACGTAAACCGGACGGCGAATGTTCCGGCTGTATTGCTTGAAGTCGGCTATATGTCGAACCCGACAGAAGAAGCGATGATCAAGCAAGCTTGGTTCCAGAACAAAGTCGCTGCCAACGTAGCTAAAGGAGTCGATGATTTCTTCAACGTCTATGTCGTCAACGACCGCAACGGCAAATCTCTAAGACATTACGCATCCAAAACAGATGCATTGAACTATGCTAAAACTGTTGCAGGAAGCTATGTTGCACATAAGAAAACAGGAGCGGTTGAAGGCGCAACAAAGCCTGAGCCGATTGTCCGTCCGCTCGTCTACGGAATTTATCATCCATCTGTAAAAGTAGCGAATAATTTATACGGAACAGAACAAGAAGCTGTCAACGAAGCGGAAAAATGGAAAAACACACGTGTCGTCCACACAACGACAGGATCGGTTCTTTGGTCGAATTATCTGCCGAAAAAATATGTTGTCCTAGACGGCAGTGATAAAGAAATCACACGGTTCTACCGAGAAGATGATGCGGTAGCGCATGCAGGAAAGCTCCCGCAAGCATCCGTCATCGATGAATCCACACAAGAAAATGATGTATTGTGGTCGAACTTCAAACGCAAAAACTTTATCGTCCGCTCGAAAGACAAAGGCGAAATGATCCACCTTTACAACCGCGAGGAAGCACGCGACTATGCGCGTAGCTGGCCGAACTCAGAATTATTCGATGTCTGGGCGCAAAAAGTAATCTTCACAAATACGGATACGACGAAATATTCCTACACGCCGCAAAACGTTGAAGGAAAAAACCGGACTGAAACAGCCGTTGCAGTGTCGAAATTGCTTTACCCGAACGGCTTTGCCTCAGCAAAACCACAAAAAACGGTAGTCCTTGCAACTTCTGGGCAATATGCAGATGCTTTATCAGCGGGACCTCTTGCTGCCCATTACGGCAATGCGCCGATTCTTTTGAGCAGCACGAAAACTTTGACGCCAGCTGTTGAACAGGAATTGAAACGCCTGAAAGCTAAAAATATCATTATGGTAGGCGGAACAGTCGCGCTCTCGGCGTCAGTTGAAAGCAAGTTGAAAAGCATGGGAATGACCGTCGAACGCTTGTCTGGGAAAACTCGTTATGAAACAAACGAAAAAATCAACGCAAAACTTCCATCTGCAGACGGCATGTTCGTCACAGCAGGCAATAACTACCCGGATGCTTTGACCGCAGCAAGTGTCGCGGTCGTGAAAAAATGGCCGATCGTTCTTGTGAGAGACGGCATGGCCGTGCCAAACCGCATCAGAACGGCATTCGGTGATGAAGTCGTTATCATCGGCGGAACAGCAGCTGTACCAGCGGCGATGGAAACAGCCATTAAACGTGAGATTGGCGCAGACAGCGTTCGCCGCTTGTCTGGAACAACACGCTATGACACAGGAACTGCGACCATCGAGCATTACAGCAAGGAATTCATCTCCAATCGATTGATTGTCTCAACCGGCACGAATTATCCGGATGCGCTTGTATCATCCGCAATTTCTGCCCGTTACAATGCACCGCTATTCCTAGTGCCGGATGGCGCCATGGCGGCTACGCTGTCGACTTCGCTCTCGAAGAACAGCAAAGAAAAATTGATCAACCGCACGTATTATGTAGGCGGCGCGGTCAACCCGTCGATCAAAACAACTATCAACGCTATGCAAAAATGATAAGGTGGTTAAACATATGAAGAAATTCAGTGGTCTCTTGCTCTCAGTCGTCATTCTCGGCGGCTGCGGAACTGCTGTGACGGACTCTGCCGAAGACACGAACGTCAACGGTACAGGCGGAACAGAATCAACCGAAACCGAAGCCACGGAAACCGAAGCCACAGAAACTGAAGTCGGATCTTCAGAAAACGACCCGATCGAAGTAACGGACCCAACCGGCCTGCAACTGTATATGCCGGAAATGGGCCTCATCAAGAATTTCCAAGTAGAAGACTTTGAAATCACCCGCGAAGTGCTCGAAGTGTCCGGCAACAAAGTGCTGGAGGAAATCACTTTCGGGGAAGCGGCGAACGTCGAAGTCACCGAGTGGACAGAAACGACGATGAATATGGTGATCGACACAGCTGAACTTGAAGGCGAACGCGACATCTCGATTGAAGGCCTTGTGCCGATGAATGCGCCGGTTGCCATGATTGATGAAGAAAATGGCACAGAAGGCGAATGGATCGTGACGTCGAAAGACGCAACCTTGGAGACAGCGGCTGGCGCATTTGAAGATGTGCTTGTGGTCCAGCAAGTTTTGAAGTCGGAAGCATCTGATCAAGTGACGACGACCACCCGCTATTTCGCACCGGGTCTTGGATTTATCAAGGAAGAGTCTGTAGTGGCAAATGGCGACGACAAGCAAGAATCTGTTGTCAGCCTTGTGAGCTTCGAATAAAGAGAAATCAAAAACCATTCGCCTTTAGGGCGGATGGTTTTTTGTTGTTCTCTTAAGAAGAGATTATGAAAAGATGTTGCAGAATTTTCATCTTTAAATAGCTTTTGCTATGAGACTGCGCTGCAGGGGCACGCTTGCCGGGGGGCGGGCGTCGAACCAATGTGTCGCAAAGAACGCGCCACATTTGTTTCGCCAGTCCCGCGCGATCCCCCAGGCGTCGGCCCCTTTCGCTCCGTCTCTAGGTTTATAGTGGTTGATAAGTTTCTTTGTCCTTTGACAATTAGGGAGCAAGATAATATGTCCCGGACTTTTCATCTTTAAATAGCTTTTGCTAGGAGGCTGCGCTGCAGGGGCACGCTTGCCGGGGGGGCGGGCGTCGAACCAAGGTGGCGAAGGGCATGCCACCATTGTTTCGCCAGTCCCGCGCGATCCCCCAGGCGTCGGCCCCTTTCGCTCCGTCTCTAGGTTAATAAGGATTGAAAGTTTCTTCGTCATCTCAAACTAGCAAGCAGTGGAAGATATCTCTCTGTTACTTAAAATGATGCTGCACACTTTTCCTGATAACTGGAGAGGGGAAAAAAATTCAGCATTCACTGAACCAGCTATGTCAGTTTTCTGTACACTACGCCCTACTAAGGAAGCGATTTCCCCATCAGTGGACGAAAGCTATAGAAGCACACAAAAACTTCAGTCATACAACTAAATGAAATACAACAGCCGCCTCGCGCTTACGGGTGAGCCTCTTGCAGTGAGACAAGTGGTTTTCTTGGCTCACTGCAAGAGGCCAACCCAAAGCAAGGCGGCGAATCCATTGGTGATGCCAGAAAAACCTGTGGCACATTTCTACACATGAATTACGGCTCATCCCAATAGCTCGATTTCACCAAGGAAGCGATTTGCCCATCCGCGGACGAAACATATAAAAGCAGCTCAACATATACAGTATAGAGTCAGTGGAAATGAAAAGTCGCCAACCCAAAGCAAGGCGGCGACTATTTAGATGTCACTGAAATCGAACATCTCGACCTATCCACACGCAAATTCTAGATTTCTTCACCCACAGTTCTAACCAATTAAACTGATTCTCATCTCAATCATAGCTATAAAAATCCAAAAAAATATTTTTTGTAGAAATTAGCAACCAATTATAATGATGTCTTCAGTTTACAGGTATTGAAAAATCAGAAGAGAAAAATTAGTGAAAAAGTCCTTTTATATTTCGGAACACGAAAATTTTACTTTTCAAAAAGGTTCCTTCAGCTCATGTAATTTGAAGATACAAATTGTTCGTTAACTCATCTTTTATGCTCATATGATTTCAAGTAAATTCCATACTTTCAATTGAAAAGTATACCCTTTTAGCATATTGACATAATTATGAGACTATTGTTACTATTTTAGTTGTGGGGAAATACGTACATAAGTTGGAAATTTACATAAATCTCGATTTCTCCAAAAAATTTAGGGGAGGCTATATTGTGCAAAACGGTTCAAAAACATGGAAAAAGTTTGTATCTGTTGCGATGATCGCTGGATTAGTCGCAAGTAACGGAGCCATGACTGCAAGTGCTACATCTGGCGATAAAGAGAAAGCCAATGATCAAGATTTGCAGGCGGTTAACGTTTTATCAAACGAAAAAGCTGAACTCATTAAACAGCTCAAGAAAAAACAAAATGCTGAAATGGTTCAAACGGACGCATTGACTCCGAACGAAGAAGTTCGTGTCATTGTGGAAATCGAAGGGCAATCAGCAGTTGAAGTGGCATCTGCAAAAGGTGTCCAATATAAGGAATTGGCTTCAACAGAAAAAGTGCAAATTGAATCAAACCTTGTGAAATCACATGATAATGTAAAGAAAACCATTTCTTCAAGAGGCGTTGAACTGAATTCGCAATATGAATACACAACAGCTTTCAACGGATTCAGTGGGGTTGTAAAATTCAGCGATATCCAGAAAATCAAAGACTTGCCGAATGTTAAGGATGTCTATATCGCAAATGAATATGAAAGACCAGAAGCGACACCTGATATGACGACAAGCCATGACTTTATCCAGTCCCGCCAAGTTTGGGCTGACAGCAAATTTAAAGGCGAAGGCATGGTGGTTGCGGTTATCGATACAGGTGTTGATCCAGAGCATAAAGATTTCAACATTACAGATGAGTCCAAAGTTGATTTGACGAAATCAACCGTTGACGGGCTTGTGTCAAAAGATGGCTTGAGAGGCGCTTATCAAAACGTTAAAGTCCCTTATGCGTATAACTACTACGATAAAAATGCTGAAATCAACGATGACGGGCCAAATGCTTCCATGCACGGTATGCACGTAGCTGGTACAGTCGGTGCGAACGGCGATGAAAGTGAAGGCGGCCTAAAAGGGGTGGCTCCTGAGTCCCAAATCCTGGGCATGAAAGTGTTCTCGAATGATGTCAAATTCCCATCTACGTTCTCTGATATTTACTTGGCAGCGATTGATGATGCCGTAAAACTTGGCGCAGATGTCTTGAACATGAGCTTAGGATCGACTTCTTCGTTCTATGATGCAGACAGCGCAGAAGACAAAGCGATCACAAACGCAGTAAATAACGGCGTCGTAGCAGCTGTATCTGCCGGCAACTCTGGGCATATCGGCTACGGCTTCGATAATCCGCATTATGATAACCCAGACTATGGTTTGGTCGGATCGCCAGGATTGAATAAAGACACGATCCAAGTCGCGGCGACAGGAAATGTCGTAAACCACTTTACACATGAAGTTGAATTCGATGATTTCACAGTAGAAGGTTTCGGCGTGGATGATTGGACTGATTTCAAAACAGCAGGCGCTGATTTCGAAGTCGTTTCCTTGAAGGAATTGACAGGCAACCCGGCTGCTCTTGGTGCGGCTGCTGATTATGAAGGAATCGATGTAGAAGGCAAAGTCGTTGTCGTGTCACGCGGAGCTCACACGTTCGTCGATAAGACAAACTGGGCAGCAGCAGCTGGAGCAGCGGGCATTATCGTTTATAACACCGACAACCCGGTATTCTTCAAAGACCAAGGCGGCTGGGATATCCCGTTCATGAAAATAACAAAAGCGGACGGGGATGCGCTTGAAGCAGCGCTCGCTGAAGATGGCGAACTTGGCGCTGACGTTGAGCAGACAAATGTTGAAGAAGGGCCGGAAGTGGGCCGTTCAACAAACTTCACTTCATGGGGCGTAACACCGGATCTTGAGTTCAAACCGGAATTGTCTGCTCCAGGCGGAAACATTTTGTCGACACTTGAAAATGATCAATACGGTGTCATGAGTGGAACGTCGATGGCAGCTCCTCACGTTGCGGGCGGAGCGGCACTCGTTCAGCAATACTTGAAAAACCATGACGAGTTCAAAAATCTTTCACTTGAAGAGCGCACGCGCCTTGCAAAAGTATTGCTGTTGAACACAGCAGATATTACGCACGGCAAATCGGGCGACATCATCTCTCCACGCCGACAAGGCGCTGGTATGATGCAGTTGAACGGGGCGGTATCGACTCCGGTCATCTTGACTGAAAAAGCGACAAATGAAGCGAAAGTGAACGTCAAAGACTTCACAGGCGATTCATTCACATTCACATTGACGGCTGAAAACTTATCGAATAAAGCGGCTACGTATTCAGTTGATACGTCCGTCATCGTTGATATGTTCCAGGAAAAGGGTGCTGTAAAAGCGAACTTGCTGAAATCCGGTGCACTTGAAGGAGCGAAAGTAACTGCTCCTGAAACCGTGACAGTTCCAGCGAACGGCAAAGCGGATGTCAAGGTGACAATCGATATCAGCGAAGGCAAAGTGCCAGGACTTGATAAAGATGGCAAAGAAATCGCAAAAGCGCTTGAAGAAGATGTCTTTGTTGAAGGCTTCGTGACACTGTCAGCTGAAGCAGGCTCGGCTAATCCAGACCTAGTTCTTCCTTACATCAGCTTCTACGGTGAATGGGACCGTCCGGACATCATTGATTCCTTTGGAGTTGAAGAAAAAGACGAGCCGCTTTTCTACCAAGCCTATTACGACTTCTATGAAGTTGAAGACGCGGATGATGGAGAATTCAATTACGATCTAGTTAAAGTAAATGGTGAATGGGTCTATCCTGTATCTCCAAACGGTGATGGCTTGAACGATACGATCAACGGAAATATCACTTTGCTTCGCAACGCCAGCGAACTGCAAACGAACATTCTCGATGCAGACGGCAAAAAAGTCCGCACCGTGAACATCGAAAAAGATGTCTATAAAAACTTCTTCAACGGTGGCCGCGGAACATTCCTCAGCTATATTGGGGCACGTTCTTGGGACGGGAAAATTAAAGGCAAAGTAGCGGATGATGGCTTGTACGAATACGAATACAGAGCGAAAGTGGACTATGAAGATGCTGAGTGGCAAAGCAAATCATTGCCGGTTTACATCGATACTGTAGCGCCTGAATCAAAAGTCGATGTGAATACTGAAGATAATACTTTAGAAGTTGAATTGACGGATGAGGGTGTCGGTGCTTCGTACTACGCTATTTATGTAAATGATGAGCGTTTACCAGACAAGGGTTATTTTGATGCAGATGAAACGACCATCGATCTTGATGAATTCGGTGTCTCGGCAAAAGACATCAATACGATCGAAGTACTTGCATATGACCACGCCCACAACTTTGGCTATTCTAAAAAGAATGCTAACGATACAGTGAAGCCAGTTATCTATATGGACGATAAGGGTCCAACTGCTCTTGGCCTTTACGACACAAATACTGTACCGGTCAAGGGGTATGTAGTGGAAGAAAACTTGGCGACAGTAAAAGTCAACGGCAAAGAAGTTGAGTTCACAAAAGGTGAAAAAGGCTATGACTTTGAAACAACTGTAGAGCTTGAAACAGGACGCCACGACGTGAAAATCGAAGCGACAGACTTTAACGGCAACACGTCTTCGATCATCCGCCCGGTATTCGTTGATACAGTAAATCCGACACTTGCGATCGATGCACCGAAAGTCGTCGACAAGGACCAGAAGTCTTTGGAATTCGACATCACGGTGAAAGATAACTTCAATATGATCAAATTGTCGATTGACGGCGATATGCTTTATGTACAAGATGACTTTAATGTCATCACGTTGAAAGACCCGATCAGCAAAACGGTTACAGCGAAAGTCGACCTGGCACATGGCGTGAACACGTTCAAAGTTGTCGCTGAAGACGGCGCTGGCAACAAAATCGAAAAAGAAGTGAAGATCGAGCGTTCGGATTCTGAACTTCGTGCAGAACGCATTTCTGGTGAAAGCCGTTACGCGACTGCAGTCGAGCTAAGCAAAGAAGGCTGGACTTCTTCTGACACAGTCGTACTGGCGCGCGGCGATAACTATGCCGATGCACTAGCAGGCGTGCCGCTTGCGAAGAAGCATGATGCACCGCTTCTATTATCCCGCACCGCGAAATTGCCGGCTGAAACTTATGAAGAAATCAAACGCCTCGGCGCGAAAACAGTTCACGTTCTTGGCGGCACAATCGCGATCTCTGATGACGTCGTGAAGCAATTAAAATCCGATGACATCAAAGTTGAGCGCATCAGCGGCGCTGACCGCTATGAAACAGCAGCGAAAATCGCGGAGAAATTCGGTAAATCCGAGTCTGCCATCGTGGTAAGCGGCGCGAACTTCCCGGATGCTCTCAGCGTAGCGAGCTATGCTGGAACAGAAGGCACGCCGATCTTGCTGACGCGCAAAGATTCTGTACCGAATGCGACGAAAGCAGCTCTAGTGAAAATGGGCGCGAAAAATACGCTAGTAATCGGCGGCACGGGGGCAGTAAGCGCGAAAGCAGCTTCTGAACTTCCAGATTCATTCCGCATCAGTGGTTCGAACCGTTACGAAACGTCTCTTGAAGTGGCAAAATACTTCGGTAGCCCGACAGATACAGTTTACGTAGCGACAGGAACAGCGTTTGCCGATGCGCTAGCAGGTGGTGCGCTGGCAGCGAAACAAGACACTGGCGTTTACTTGGTAGGAAAATCCGTACCAGCTGAACTTGGTGAACATTTGCAGAAGAATGGCGTCGAATACGCGAAAGTGATCGGTGGATCTAAAGCGGTATCTGATGACATCCTAAAGCAATTGGATGAGTACTTGAACGATAAGTAAGCAGCAGCAACCGGAGTGCCTGAGGGCGCTCCGGTTTTTATATATATCGGATTGCGCGTTCGATCAGGCAGACATCAGCAACACTATTATAATAGTAGAAACTCATCAGGAAATTGATTTAAATAAACAAATGCAAGTGTCGCGAGAGCATAAAGGATCATGAAATGAATTCCTTTTATTGGGATTAATTCAACTTATTTACCAATAGAAGAAAAAATGTAAACGTTTACTAAATGTTTATCAAAATTTTACTTACCTTCGAATTTTTTTGTAGTATGATGAATTATAGGGATAAACGCCTTCATACATAGTCTGAAAGGTTCAGCAGCGGGAGGCGTTCGTCAAAAAAAATGATAGGATGGTGGAGAAATGCCGAAAAAGATTTTCACTTCTGTAATGGCAGCTGGACTGGCACTAACAGTCATTGGGATCCAAGATTCGGAAAAAGTAGAAGCAGCTGAAGGTGATTTTAATCTGACGATCATGCACACGAATGACACACACGCAAATCTTGACGGTGCGCCAAAGCGCGCAACATTGATCAAAGAAATTCGTGCGGAGCAGGATAACAACCTCTTGCTTGATGCAGGCGACGTCTTCTCGGGAACGCTGTACTTCAACGAGTTTGAAGGCCAGGCGGATTTAGAATTGATGAATTACATGGAATACGATGCGATGGTTTTTGGTAACCACGAATTCGATCTCGGATCAAGTGCAGCAGGGCACTCTGCACTGGCGGAATTTGTCGGCAATGCAGACTTCCCGATGCTCGGGGCGAATGTTGATTTCTCTAAAGACGCGAATATGGCACCGCTCGTAGCGGGTGAAGCGTTCACGAAAACGGCTTCAAATGGCCAAATCTACAGCGGTGTGGTCCAAGAAGTCGACGGGGAAGAAGTTGGAGTTTTCGGGTTGACGACTGCTGAAACGGCTGAAATTTCGAGCCCTGGCGATGTTGAATTCACCGACTATTTGGAAGCTGCAGACGAAGCAGTCGCTTGGTTCGAGTCTCAAGGCATCAACAAAATCATCGCTTTGACGCATATCGGTTATGACGATAACCCGGCATTTGATAACGACCGCACGCTCGCTGCAGAAGTTGACGGCATCGACGTAATTGTCGGAGGGCATACGCACACAAAACTATTGCCGCCACAAGAAGTAAACGACACGGTCATCGTCCAGGCGAACGAATACAATAAATTCCTCGGCCAATTGGATCTTACTTTTGACGCTGAAGGAAATGTAACAAACTTTGTAGGTGAGCATCATGCAATCGATGATTCTGTTGCGGACGATGCAGAAGCAGCAGCAATCTTGAAGCCTTATACAGATGAAGTGGAAACCTTGAAAGAAACAGAAATCGGTGCTGACGCCAATGTCTTCTTGAACGGGACGCGCGGAGAATTCGGCATTCGTGCAAGCGAAACGAATCTCGGTAATTTCATCACAGATGGCATGCTCGCAAAAGCGCAGCAAATCAATTCAAACACAACGATTGCCTTGCAAAACGGCGGAGGCATCCGTGCTTCGATTGAAGAAGGACCGATCACATACGGAGAAGTGTTGACGGTATTGCCGTTCGGAAACGCTCTTGCAATCATGGACGTAACAGGACAGGAAATTTGGGAAGCGCTTGAACATAGCGTGCGCTTGTTCCCAGCAGAAAATGGCGGATTCCTCCACGCTTCCGGCATGTTCTTCAATTATGACGGCAAAGCGCCAGCTGGCGACCGCGTTCTTTCGGTCTATGTCGATAATGGTGAAGAATATCTGGAAATCGATTTGGCAGAAACATATACAGTAGCAACAAACTCGTTCACCGCTAAAGGCGGCGACGGCTACGAGATGTTTGGCACAGCTTATGCAGAAGGGCGTGTCTCTGAACCAGGATTTACAGATTGGGAAATGTTCGTGGAACATGCAGAGAAATTCGCTGATGAAGGTGTAGAGCCTTACGAAGAGCGCCGCATCAACCAAGTGCGCTTGTCCGGTGAAAACCGTTACGAAACAGCGATCGCTGTCTCGAAACAAGGCTGGGATTCTGCTGATACAGTGGTCATCGCACGCGGCGACCAGTATGCGGACGCTTTAACAGCTGCACCTCTTGCAGACCAGTATGATGCACCGATTCTTCTGACGCGTTCTGGCGGCCTTGCTGCTGGCGTAGCGGAAGAAATTGAGCGCCTTGGCGCAACGAAAGCGATTGTTCTTGGTGGAACTATGGCTGTATCGAGCGACGTTGTCGATCAGCTTGAAGCATTGGACCTTGAAGTCGACCGTATCGGCGGCCAGACGCGCTATGATACATCAGTCGCAATCGCTGCTGAACTCGACACAGCTGCAACAGCTGCAGTTGTCGTCAGCGGCTTGAACTTCCCGGATGCTTTATCTGCTGGATCTTACGCAGCAGTCAACGACAAGCCGATCCTGTTGACTCGTCCAGACCGCATTCCGGCTGTCATTGCAGATGCGCTTGAATCTTATACTTCAACGACCATCATCGGCGGAACGCAAGCCGTTTCGAATGATGTAGCTTCTGACTTGCCGAACGCAACACGCGT
Organism: Planococcus sp. ISL-109; assembly: GCF_018613655.1. Classification (GTDB taxonomy): domain Bacteria; phylum Bacillota; class Bacilli; order Bacillales_A; family Planococcaceae; genus Planococcus. The sequence goes on along the minus strand of NZ_JAGGPW010000002.1, from coordinate 11,519 downwards.
AAGCGGCGCTGATCGTTACTTGACTTCAGCTGCAGTAGCTGAGCAACTCTTTGATGGTGCTGGTGAAGGCTTGGCAGCGAACGGCCAGAACTTCCCGGATGCTTTGACTGGAAACGTCCTAGCGGCAGCTTACAACGCACCGATGCTTCTAGTGAAGCAAGACAGCGTCAATCCAGTAGTCGAGACACGCGCTCATTACTACGGAACAGTCTTCACGACTGGTGGGACATTAGCGGTTTCTCCAGAAGTAGTGAAAGCATTGCACCAAGAGTGAAATCCATTCTAACCAACCGCCTTGGCGGTTGGTTTTTTTATTTTTGCATAGATTACTACTATTATTTGGTAAAGATTATAAGGAAATGGGTAAAGAATGATTAAGAATCTATGAGAATACCCATCTTCCCGCTATTTTCTAGTAGAATGTGGGGGAAATTCTTATGAAACGGACGTGACTGTCATGAAAAAGGCAATAATATTCATGGCAACCATCTTAATCGCTGTGACGGCATTCTTCATTTGGCCAGACAAGATGAAAGCGCAGGCTTCGGTGATGTGGAAGCACCAGACCAACCCGAATCCGTCGCCAGCACAGATGAATCACCAACTGAAGTTGCACCGGATGCAGTCGAAGAGCCGGAAACGTTTGAACTGACCTTGATGCATACGAACGATACACATACAGTAATGGACAATATCGCTGGCCGCGCTTCATTGATTGAAAATATTCGCGAGTCAAGCAGCAACCATCTTTTATTATCTGCAGGTGACGTGACTTCTTGGGACATCGCTAGAAAAGCACAGGATTCACTCGCGAACGCCATCTTCATGAACCACCTCGGTTATCAAGGTGCAGTGCTCGGCAACCATGAATTCGATATCGGCAAAGGCGTTGTGGATCATAAGCCGCTCAGCATATACGTAAAAAATGCTGGATTCCCGGTGCTCGGTGCAAACGTCGATTTTACCGACAAGCCGGTAGACGGGCGCATCAATAAAGGCTATGTGAAAACTGTCAGCGGGGAACAGATTGGCATATTCGGCATCACGCATTACAGTGAATCTGTGACAGTGCCAGGCGATGTAACATTTTCCGATTACACCGAATCGGCCAGAGAAGCCGTTGCGCATTTTGAAGCGCAGGGCATCGATAAGATCATCGCCTTGTCGCCAGAAGTTTTGTCGCTCGGCATTATCAGCTATGAGGATTTCATCAGCCATATAGTAGAAGCTGATGAATTGGAGACATACGAAGCGTTTAACGAGGAATAAGAAACAAGCATGCATCCGGAAGGGATGTATGCTTGTTTTTTTGTTTGGTGAGATAAGTGCGAAGTTGTTATTGATATGTATGTGAAATAGGTAGTGGTTGAGATTGCGCTCCAGGCGGACGCTTGCCTAGGGGCGGGAATCGAGCCTCCTCGTCGCGCGAAAACCATGCGCTCCTGCGGGGTCTCTCAAACCCGCTGATCCCTCAGGCGTCGCCGCCCTGCGCTCCATCTCTACGTTTATAGTGGGAATAAACTTTTTTATTCTCTCAAATCAGCAACAGGAAAATAGATTATAGCTATCTCAAAATGTAATTTCACTACATTAATCCCCATTTCTGAAAACGAATATTTATATTCAGTACTCACAAAACAGCATAAGTCATCTAACATTTGTGGATGAGTAATATCGAAGCATATGCATTTCACTCTCGCGAATCAATGAAATCTAAAAGCGGCTTCGCGCTTACGGGTGAAGCGAAGTGATGAGACAGCTGGTTTTCTGGCTCATCACGAAAGCTCAACCCCAAGCGAGGCTGCGGCTTATTTCGCGACACTGAATCTGAACAGCTCAACAGCGTCACACTCGAATTACCGACATTTTTTTCCCTATTCCAAATAAGCATTTTCCATCTGCGGATGAATCCTATCGAAGCAGATGCATTTCACTCTCGCGAATCAATGGAATCTAAAAGCGGCCGCGCGCTTACGGGTGAAGCGAAGTGATGAGACAGTGGTTTTCCTGGCTCATCACGAAAGCTCAACCCCAAGCGAGACTGCGGATACAATCAGGATAAAATAACCGAACTACTGAACATTTCCGCATACGAATTCCAGATATTTTCCTCTCTATTCCAAATAAGCTTAATCCAACTGCGGATGAATCATATTGAAGCAGAATATATAACGTTCACTCGAACCAACGAACTATCCGAGCGGTCTCGCGCACAAGGGTGAGCCGAAGCAGTGAGACAGGTGGTCTTCCTGGCTCACTGCGATAGGCCAACCCAAAGCGAGTCTGCGGATATAATCAGGACATTAATAACAATCAACTCAAACTTTTCACACATAATTTAAGCTAACCACCAGCATTCTATTATATGAAAAACACGCAAACCCCCTCCGCTCAAACTGAACGGAGGGGGTTTGCGTTAATAGGAATCGACATCCGACTGGGACAGATGCCAGTCGGTGAGCTGATCATAATTGCCAGTGCCAGTGAAATCTTTGATAACAAACGGCATCGGGCTATTGATATGGAAGAAACCGGCTTTCTTCAAGCCGCGGTAGCGCGGGCTCTCCGGCACTGCCCAGCAATTGAGGGCATCCGCTTGTGTAAAGCGGCGTATCGCTTTCAATTGATCGGCGATGACCGCTTCATCGTTCGCGCCTAACAGATCGACAATCGTCGTGAACGTGACGCCGTTTTCTTTTGTTTCATCGTGCAGCACGCAATAGCCGTCAGCCTGCCCATTGCTTTCGAGCGCATAGACCCGGTATTGTTTCTCCGGATGCGACAAGAAGCGGCGCTGTAGATAGCTGCCGTCGCGTTTTGCATGGAGCGGGTACTGGTCTTCAAAGCGCGCATAAAGTTCATCGGCCAGTTCTAGTTCACCGGTCATGGCGCGCAGTATGTGCTTAGTCTTTTTCGGAATCGATGCGGAAAAGAGTTTGTTGATCGGCGACTGGATGGCTTTTAGCGGGCTCAGTTTAGAGGCCAGCAAAGCCCCCGGTTTATTGACGGCGAGAAAGCGCGGCACATTGCCGAGATCGCTTCCTCCTGCCGCTTTCAAAAATACTTGCTTTGCGGTTTGTGCCGGGAAGCCGTAGAGGATATCGATTTTTTCAGCAACGCATTCTTGGATCATGCGCGCGACGATTTGCTTGTAGATGCCGCGGCCTTGAGCGTCGGGGTCGACCATAATATCGACCCGTTCGCCTATAGTAATATCCTTGCCGTTATGCCGCGCGCATATTTTCAAGAAAGCGGCGTGGCCGTTAATGCGGCCGTCTTCCTCGGAGACAACGATGGATGCGCTCTCTGGAAAAGTTTCGAACTTCCATTGCCACTCTGCAAGAGATCGTTGTTTGCCGAAGACTTTTTCGTGCAATTCATTAATGCCAGCAGCGTCGCCGTGTTGGTACAGGCGGATCATAAAGTTTCACCGTTGTCTTTAAGGGCAAAATCTTCACGGCGCGATGCCGCAGCCAGCAGGGCAAAGAACGCCAAACCGAAGATATCGGATTCCCATAGATTGTAGACAAGGCCCATAAAGTAGGCGCCGAGCAAAATGCTCACCGTCAGTGAGTAGAGATAGCTTTCTTTATGCTTTTTCCCGAAACGCCAGAGCATCATCAACAGGAAGGCCGCAAAGGCGATGACGCCGAGAATGCCGGTTTGGACGATGATCTGGATATATTGGTTGTCCGAGTAGAAATTATGGCCGATGCCGTAACGCTCATAGATCGGTGAGCCGTTCGACAGCGTCGTGGAATCGCCGAATGTCGCAAAACCGGTGCCGATTACGGGATGATCTTTGAACACTTCAAAGCCGGTTTTGACGATGAACAGGCGGCCTGAGCTTTGGCTGCCGGTGACGGTGTCTTCACTGAATGTGCTGCCGATGCGGTCGCGGAAGCCGGACTGTCCACCGACATCAAACTGCTGGATATTGGTGACTTTTTCTGCGCCGAGATCGGTGCTTTCGATGAAGTTTGTCATCAAGTTCATAGGCAACACGACGAGTACCATTGCAAGTACCGTATATTTAACGAAATCCACTAGGATGCCGAGTTTGCGCGTCATGATCAAGAAGGCGATGGCTGCGACTAAAAAGCCGCCCCAAGTGCCGCGGGAATATGTAAGGACCAGAATCCCGACAAGTAAGACGTTTAAAATGTCCATATAGCGCGGGTTGAATTCCGGCAATTTGTTTTTCGCGTAGTAGAAGGCGATGAACGCGAACATCAAGAAAATGCCTAGCACATTCGGATTGCCGAGCATGCCGTAGATGCGCACGCGGTTTTTGGCCGACAAGGCCATCTGTTGCCATTCTAGTGGCAAGAAGAAGTTGCGGATCGACAGCTTTTCCGCTATCGCTTGGATGATGACCAAAATCGATGTCCAGATGAAGATCCATACAAGGTTGACCAAATCTTTACGGGTGACGCCCAGGCGGTAAACGATGTAATACACTAGGTAAAAGACTACGAACTGGCGCAATTGCATGGCGATTAAAATCGGGCTGATACCCATGATGAGCGCTGAAATCGAGCCGATGGCAAGAAACGTGAAATAGGCGTATTCGAAATTCTTGAAATGGAATAATTTACTGATTGAGCTGCGGTTTGCCCAAAAGACGTGGAATAATGCACCGAACACGAGCGCTTCAGTCAAATAGCTGAGCCCCGGGTTATAAGCCGTCACAAATTCCCGTATCGGAATATAGACGAACAACAGCAAGATGCCGTATTTCGGATTAAAGAACGCATAGACAAACATTGCAGCTGTCAGGACATAAGCGATGATGGGCAGCTGTGAATAGCCGATAAGCATAAGGGTGATCAAGGCGATGAGCCAAAACCATTTTTCGTTGTTGTTCCTAAAAAATTTCATAATACCCTCCAGGTGCATTTATATTAGCGGCTCTTGTAAATAGCCTTTTTTAGTTTCAGGTTTTTGAAGATGGCCCACCATAAAGTCACGGTCCGGTTCGCTTGTTTGAAATGCTGCTCATACTGGCGGTCACCTTCTGCGAGGTGCTCTGCTGCTTGGATAAAGCCTGGAGCTGTGTTTTCAATGAAAGTTTCCACGTAACGGACATTTTTTTCCTTTGTTTGTGATGCTTTAATATTAGCGAGTGCAAGAAACCCGTCAAAAGCGATGACTTGGCTCTTGAACGCCTCGGTCGCTTGTTGTTTCACCGGAAACTGATCGGTAATATCCATAATACAATTAATGTAAGAGGGCGGTACAGGGCAATTAATCTCATATTCGCGCACGATTTTCGGTTGGTGCGCCGATTTTTTTAAAGCAGACGCAACAAGATGTGCACTGTAGACATGGTCAGGGTGCGCATCGATCAAGCTTGTCACGTAAACGGTGTCGGGACGGATGTCCTCGATCAAGCTCTGGATTCGGTCGCTTGATTGGACTTGTTTGATTTGGCTGTCCGGGTAATCGAGATAGCGGATGTCGGTAAATCCGAGCAACTCCTGAATCGACAGCAGCTCTTGTTTGCGCGTATCGGCGAGCTTGTCGGCATCGACCGTTGAGGCGTTGCTGTTTTTGCCGTCTGTGATGATGGCGATCGTTACATGTGTGCCCATATCCGCATAGCGCCGTAGTGTTCCGCCGAGGCCGATCGTTTCATCGTCGATATGCGGTGCGAACACAAGCACGCGCTCCGCCGCTTCAAGCGGGGTGACGGGCTTGTCAGCTGCATAAAAGCGTTTCAAGGACGCCTTAATCGCCGGCGTCAGGACCGGCGTGGCGTTTTTCATCAATGCTTGTTTCATAATGTGAAAAAACTCCTTATGATTTTCTGAGTTTGCTGATGAGGAAGCGGGCGATTTCAGTTTTCAGCGCGAGTGCGGCCAAAACATAGACAATCGCACCGATTCCAGCGGTCAAGCCAAAGCGTACGTACATATTCAAGTTTTCGAGCAATCCGGATGCCGCCCATAATGACAGCAGCATCAGCGCAGTCGCCATCAGAATTTTCGCTCCATCTTTGACGATAAAGCGTGTATCGAGTTTGCCTTGGGTGCGGTTAAAGACGACCCAGTTGAGGGCGAAATAGACAAGCGCCATGACGGACGAGGCGAGTGGAATCGCCAAGTACGAATCGAGCCAAGCGATGAACAGGAAGTTCAATGCAACATTGAGCGCGATCGAGAACAAGGAAATGCGCAAAATGACATAGCCTTTCTTCTTCGCATAAAACGCTTTGTTCAAGATGTTCTGCAAACTGAAGAACAACACCGATCCCATGTACAGGTATCCGACACTGGCTGTCGCCGCCGTCGCTTCTGCTGTGAATGCGCCGCGTTCGTAAACGATGCGGATGAGATCTTCCATCAGCCACATCATTCCCGCTACAGCCGGCAACAAAACCAGCAGCGTCAGCATCAAGCCATACTCAATGCCTTGCTTGAAACTTTTTTCATTGGCGTTCGCGATCGCTTTCGACAGGATCGGGAAGATGATCGTCCCGATCGTCACGCCGATGATCGCCTGCGGAAAGTGGACGATGTTTTTAGCATAGTTGATATAGTTGATTGCTTGTCCGCTGAATGAGCCAGCGAAAATATTGTCGATCGTCAAGTTCACTTGGCCGACCATGACGGTAATGGCCACTGGAACGAAGATGATTGAAAACGGTTTGATTTCTTCCCAATCGAGCTTGCCGAACACTTTATGGCTGCGTCTTGGGACAAACCACAACCGTTTGATGATATACGATAGCAGTGCACCGACTAAATAACCGTATGCTAAAGAGTACGCACCGATTTGGTCGGCGAACAAGACAGCGCCGAGGATGGTGCTGCCGATGACGAGAATCTGCGAAATGACCGACAAGGAGAATTTATTCTCCGCATCGAGATACGCTTCGTACACAGAATTCAGCGACACGAGGAATACGGCGATAAAGAAAATCACCGACAGTGCGACGCTCAGCTCGATCGCTTCAGCCGGAAGTTCCGGGAACATGATCGGCAAAAGCAGCGGTGACGCCAACACGCCAATCACAGATACGATAAAGCCGAGCACCATCGTACCCCGTATGACCTGCGAGAAATGATGATGGCCTTTGCCATCAGCGTCCGCATGGATAAAGCTCGGTACGAACGCATTTTTCATGCCGGTAGTGAAAAACAAAATGAACATATTCGGCAAAGTGAATGCTGCGAAATACGCCATCGCCTGGTATGAATCCCCAAAATGGAATGCAATGACCATGTCGCGCAGAAGGCCTGAAATTTTCAGGAACAGCGAAGCGATGACAAACAAAATGCCGGTAATAGCGAGTTTTCTGCCCAAATCAAAATCCTACTTTCTACAAGTGGCCCATCGTAAATCGAATGGAGCACATTCTTTCCTTATATAAGAAACTAAGAAGCTTCAAATTCCATTTAACTATCTTATCACGAAACCATAACAATAGACGTCCCTCGAACCATTATGTTGCGGAAAAGTTCACATCTGCCAAGATGATAGGGCTAATAGAGTAACTATCATGAAGAAACAGAGAATCCATTTCTTTTTATCCTATTTTACAGGATAAAAAAGGGAATAATATAAATAATTTGGGTATAAATAAAAGAGATTTACAAATATTTAATAAAGCGTTTACAACTATTTAGTATACTGAATTCGTATGACAATAACTTATTAGAGGAGTGAAGATTTGTGACAAAAAGCGCGTTCAGTAAGATCTTTTTGAGTCTGATCTTAGCTTTCTCGGCTGCTTTGCCGTACATGGCGACTGCCGGTGCAGCTGAAACCATCTCAGTTGCAGAAGCCATTGAAAACAATACAGGAACGGCGACGGTAAAAGGCTTTATCGTTGGGACGGCGACTAGCGGGACCAACTATGACCAAGAGCCGCCATTTACATCGGCGACCAATCTTGGCTTAGCTGATTCACCGGACGAAACAAACCCGGCAAACATCATGCCTGTTCAATTGCCATCGGGATCTATCCGTACCGGCTTGAACCTTGTCGACAACCCTGGGAATTTCAAAGCGGAAGTGACAATTACTGGTTCACTTTCGGCTTACTTCTCAGTTCCTGGTCTACGCTCACCGACTGCTTTCACGATTGTAGCAGCAGGTGAAGAGCCGCCGGCTGCAACGCCAGTGGACAATGTGCAAGAAGCACGCGAATCTGACGGGGAATTGATTTCCGTCGAAGCGGTCGTGACGACTGGTACTGGCTTCTGGGGCGGAAATGCATTTTACGTGCAGGATGACACGGCTGGAATTTATGTCTATACTACCAGCGCATCAGTAGCTGTAGGAGACATAGTCCGCTTGGAAGGAAAGACGTCTACATATGGCGGCGAATTGCAATTGCAGCCGACGAATATTGAAGTCCTTTCTTCCGGCAATGAATTGCCCACAGCACAGACCATTTCACCAGCAGGTGTCAATGAAGAGACTCAAGGAGAACGGATCAACTTAGAACGCGTCACCATCACAGGCTTAAACTCCGTTAACTCGTTCGGAACATTTGAATTTCAAGCGGTTGCGGAAAATGGCGAGCAAATCGTCATCCGCAACGACAACCGCAACGGCTTGACGTTCGAAGAGTTCACGAAACAATACAAAGAAGGCGACCTGGTCCACGTATCGGGCATCGCTTCGAAATACAACGACACGTACCAAGTGAAAACACTCGGCTTTGACAGCTTTGACCTCGTCAACAAGCCGGCCGTTTACGTCAATGTCTTCCCAGGCGTTGTCTCGGAAGGAACTGCTATTACGCTTGCGAGCGGTATGGACGATGCAACCATCCATTACACGCTAGACGGTTCGACGCCAACAGCCAACAGCGCTGTGTATGCTGAGCCGATTGTATTGACAAAAGACACTGTGATCAAAGCGATTGCAGTTAACGGCGAAACATCTGAAGTGTTCACATTCGATTACACGGTATTGAAAACGACGGATCTTAAAATCCGTGATATCCAAGGCCAAGACCATTACTCGGATTATGAAGGCGCAGCCGTCAATGATGTGACGGGTGTGGTGACACATATCTACAATGGCGCGAACTTTGTCATCCAAGATACAGAAGATGACGGCGACTGGACGACTTCTGAGGCGATCATCGTCAACCGCACATCGAATGGATTGAAAGTCGGCGATTTGGTGACCGTTGCTGGAACAGTCGAAGAGCATTTCTACAGCGGCTATTCCGATATGCGCCAAAACGATTTGCCGCTGACGCGCATCCGTGCGACTGAAGTCGTGGCAAACGGCACAGCGGAACTTCCCGAGCCGATCATCATCGGTGAAGATGTCTTCCCGCCGACACAAATTATCGATAACGACGGGCTTTCTGCATTCGAGCCGGAAGAAGACGGCATCGATTTCTGGGAAGCGCTTGAATGGATGCGTGTCGGTGTAGCCGATGCCCAAATCCTCGGGCCGCAGAAATACGAAGAAGTCATTGTCGTATCGAAAAATGCGACAAACAATGAGTTCCACAATCAAGGCGGCATTTTGCTCGCTGAAGATGATTTCAATCCTGAACGCATCACCATTAAAGTAGACGAAAGTCTCGTCGCAAAAGCTGGCGACACATTTGCTGACACTCCGGTCGGCGTTCTCGGCTACGGCTATGGCAACTACCAGATCTGGACAGACACAACTGCTGTCCCGGCTATCGTCGACGGCGGCACAGAGCCTGAAACGACATGGATCAAAAACACTGAAGACAAATTGACGGTTTCTACGTATAACGTCGAAAACTTCTCAGCCGACCCGGATCATACTTCGGACGACAAGGCCCAGCGCATCGCTGAGTCATTCGTTGAAGACTTAAATTCTCCGGACATCATCGCGATGGTCGAAGTACAGGACAATGACGGCCCGATCGCTTCCGGCAATTCTGATGCTTCCGCTTCGTATGAGCGTCTGATCGCAGACATCCAAACAGCGGGCGGTCCTGAATACGCATGGACGGACATCGCACCGGAATACAACAAGGACGGCGGGCAGCCAGGCGGCAATATCCGCGTCGGTTATTTGTACAACCCGGAACGCGTGTCGTTGTCTGAAGGCGAAAAAGGAACAGCGACACAGGATAACTCTTGGACTGAATCCGGCGACCTCGTCTTGAACCCAGGACGCATCCAGCCGATTGCCATGCCTAGCACGCGCAAGCCGCTTGCAGCGCAATTCGAATTCCAAGGTGAAGAAGTCGTCGTCATCGCAGCTCACTTGAACTCTAAAGGCGGCGACCAAGGCTTGATGGGCCAGCACCAGCCACCAGTCTTTGGTTCTGAAGTACAGCGCAAAGAACTTGCAGAAGCCATCAACGGCTTTATCGCAGACGGCCTTGAGAAGAACCCGGACTTGAACGTCATCGTCACTGGCGACATGAACGATTTCGAATTCACTCCGGCACTAGCAGCACTTAAAGGCGACATCTTGACGAACAAAGTCGACGATGTGCCGTTAGATGACCGCTACTCATATTATTACCAAGGCAACTCCCAAGTGCTCGACCACTTATTGGTGACGAACAACTTGGCTGAACGCACAGAGCTCGACATGGTCCACATCAACTCGATGTTCATGGAAGAACATGGCCGCGCATCTGACCATGATCCATTGCTTGCACAAATCTCCTTCGATAAAGAAGAAGAGCCGCAAGTTCCTGGCGAACAGCAAGCCGACCCGGACCTATCCGGCGACCAAGCAACGATCACAGCCGGTGAATTTGACGCCGCTGGCACACTCGACATCACATTCACACAAGGCACAATCGATGAATTGCTTGAAAGCGGCAAAGACTTGTCAGTTGAACTCGAAGCCGCAAGCTTCACATTCACAGCAGACAACTTGAAGCAATTGGCTCAAGCAGCAGGCGAAGGTATGACACTCGCCCTCGCAGTCGATGACGCAACTCAAGTCGACAGCCGCCCTGCACTCGCGCAACAGCTTGATATTGCTGTACTTGACGCAGACGGAACAGAGCTCGACATCACGTTCAACGAACCGATGGAATTGAACTTCCTCACAAACCCGGACGTGAAAGTTCAGTTTGGTGCACGCCAGGATGACAAAGGCAAATGGAAAATCATCCAAGGCGAATTGAACGGAGATTTGTTCACACTCGAAGTGAGTGAACTCGGCAACTACACAGTCGTGACGAACAAAGGGCAATTGAAAAAAAGCAAAAGGTAATGAAAAGATTGCCGGAGAGCGATTGCTCTCCGGCAGTCTTTTTTTGTGTGTTAAAGCTAATTGGTGGAACTAGTTTACTATCAGAATGTTGAAGAAGTTGATTATCTTCAATATCTAGAATAAATGTAGCAGTTCAATGCAACAAAAAATTGAGTGAGCTATCTAAGTGGTTTGGAGAAGCGTCCGCTCGTAAAACCTTCTGCTCAATAATGCTTCGCATTACATCGCAAAGATAAGGCCTCACGTAGTTCGGCTTTATCTTTCCTGTGGGAGCACACGGGTTTCGAAGCGGATGAGGAGGCTCGATTCCCGCCCATATCTGTCAACTTAACGTC
>NZ_JAGGPW010000018.1 GCF_018613655.1 Planococcus sp. ISL-109 | reverse complement strand
CATCGGTAGCGGCTTTTTTGTATTGAAATGACGAAAAATAGGGTTGAAAACTAAATATAAAGGGAAAAAAGAATTGAGGTGAAAACTATGAAAGCAGGTTTATACAAAGTAAAAACAATTGATAAAAGAACTGCGTTATTAGTTTCTTTCAATGATTCTGCCGAACAATACACGTATCCCCTTGGAGACTTCACACACGATGTAAACAAAGGTGACGTAGTTGAAGTATGGCAGGAAGGCACTAGGTGGAAGACGAAGTATGTAGAGGAGAAAACACGGTCTGTATCTAGTCACACTAAAGATTTCGTGAAACGAATAATGGATCAAGAATAAAAGTCTCGGGAGAATGCGCCCGAGACTTTTTCTGTCGCAATCTAACTATTTGATATCCATAAAATGCTTATGTATAATTAAGTCAAATATAGTCAAAGTCAGTCATTTGCGCATTTATACGCTGAAGAGGTGAAAACCATGCGGAATATTTCAGACGTTATTGAAGGTTATTTAAAAGAGATTATCGAAATAAGCGGTAAGGATCATATTGAAATTAAACGAAGTGAAGTAGCTGAAAAATTTCAATGTGTTCCCTCGCAAATTAATTATGTGATTAATACACGGTTTACCTTAGATCGTGGATATTTGGTGGAAAGTAAACGTGGAGGCGGCGGATATATTCGAATTAAGAAAATACGCCTTCACAACAAATCAGATCTAATCGCTCAAATTGTTGAACGGCTTGAAGAAGGTGCTTCTCAAACGATGGCAGAAGATATCGTTTTTAGGCTTTTGGATGAAGAGATGATTTCGAAGCGAGAAGCTAAGTTGATTTTGAGCGCAGTCGCTCGTTCGACACTTCTTTTGCCACTTCCGGTACGCGATGAAGTCAGGGCGAGAATTCTGATAGCGATGCTATTTACTCTCCAATATCAGTCGAATGGGCAAGGGGTGATCAAGTGATTTGCGAACAATGTGGAGAGCGGCCTGCGACAGTTATTGTGAAACAAAACTCTCAAGGGCATGTAACTGAAAGGAATTTATGCCATGTTTGTGCAGCAGAAAGCCACAGTATTAATTTTTCTTTTGATCAGGATCCAATGGCCATTCATAATTTGTTGGCTAATTGGTTTCCGAAGCAACAAGCTGCAGTTAGCCCGGTAAAGAAAGAAGTGCAGACTTGTTCGACCTGTGGATTTACTTTTCAGAAGTTCTTAAGTCTTGGAAAGTTTGGCTGCTCGGAGTGCTACGAGACTTTCTCGCCCCAATTAACGGAGATTTTGAAAAGAGTTCAAAACGGGAATACAGAACATACAGGGAAGATCCCTGCATCTTATGGAACCACGCTAAAGATAAAAAAGGAAATTGAAGAGTTGCGGAAGCGAATGCAGTACGCGATCCAAGAAGAAAATTTCGAAGAAGCTGCTAGTTTGCGAGATGAAGTGAAGACTTTGCATGCGAAGCTTGAAGGGGGTGGTCACGATGGCAATTGACCGTTTCCTTCAACCTCGTGCCAGCAGTTGGATGGCGAATAATGGTGAGAGTGTCGATATTGCGATGAGCACCAGAATCCGATTGGCACGGAATTTGGATGATTTCAAATTCCCTTATGCCTTTTCTGAGGATGAAGCGTTAAGGGTGGATAAAGCAATTTCTTCTGTTTTGGTAGATAAGGGAAAAGAGTTAGGTTATGGGTTTACCCACATCAGCATTGATGGTTTGAGTGAATTGCAGCGCGAAGTTTTAGTGGAAAAGCATTTGATCAGTCCATATTTGGCGAATAGCCAACATTCTAGTGCCGTATTATTGTCGGACGATGAAGAGCTTAGTGTCATGATTAATGAAGAAGACCATATGCGTATTCAGAGTTTACAATCAGGGTTTCATTTGCAGGAAGCTTATCATATCGCTAATAAGATGGATTCTCTTTTGGAGGAGCACTTGTCTTATGCATTCCATGAGAAATTCGGTTATTTAACGAGTTGCCCCACCAATACAGGCACCGGAATGCGAGCATCAGTTATGCTTCATTTGCCGGCCTTGACAATGTCCCATCAAATTAACCGGATCATCCCAGCTATATCCCGTCTGGGTATGGTTGTCAGAGGGATCTATGGAGAAGGCAGTGAAGCGCTCGGCAATGTATACCAGATCTCCAACCAAGTCACTTTAGGGAAGTCTGAGTATGAAATTTTGCAGGACTTGCAAAATATGACGGAGCAAATCATTGAACAGGAGAGGCGTGCGCGGGAAGCATTAAAGGCAAATTCCCCTCTTCTCTTGGAAGATCGGGTCTACCGGTCACTGGGCGTTCTGACGCATGCGCGGCTATTGAACACGGAAGAAGCCGCTACTTGTTTGTCGGATGTCCGGCTCGGCATTGACCTAACGATGATTACAGATGTAGATATGTCTATTTTGAATGAATTGATGGTCTTTATGCAGCCTGCATTTTTGCAGCAATATGCGGGACGGCCATTAGAAGCGAAAGAACGAGACGCTGCCCGGGCGGAGTTGTTCCGGGGGCGCTTAGCCGATAACGGGATAAATACAAAAGGAGAGGATTTTGCATGATGTTCAACCGATTTACACAACGCGCACAAAAAGTTCTTCAATTGGCTCAAGAAGAGGCCATCCGCATGAAGCATGAATCTATTGGAACAGAGCATATCCTGCTTGGTTTGATCCGTGAAGGTGGCGGGATTGCTGCAAAAGCGTTAGAAGCCATTGAAGTGAATACACAATTGATAGAAGACGGCGTCAAAGAACTTGTCGGAGTCGGCGAAAAAGATGTCGGCCCAATCGTTCATTATACGCCGCGGGCGAAAAAAGTGATTGAGCTGTCAGTCGATGAATCCCGGAAGCTCGGCCATTCCTATATCGGAACGGAGCATTTGTTGCTTGCCTTGATCCGTGAAGGAGAAGGCGTCGCTGCCCGCGTACTTGGGAATGCCGGTGTCAGCTTGAATAAAGCGCGTCAGCAAGTCCTTCAGCTTCTTGGCAGCAACGAACAGGCATCAACTGGCACTAGCCCGAATGCTTCGGCAAATACACCGACGCTGGACGGCTTGGCCCGTGATTTGACGCAAGTGGCACGTGAAGGGAGCTTGGATCCGGTCATTGGGCGAAGCGATGAAATTACACGTGTTATTGAAGTATTGAGCCGCAGAACGAAAAACAACCCGGTATTGATCGGGGAACCTGGTGTCGGTAAAACGGCAATCGCAGAAGGGCTTGCCCAACAGATTGTCAACAATGAAATTCCGGAAACGTTGCGCGACAAGCGCGTCATGGTGCTCGATATGGGAACAGTAGTTGCGGGTACAAAATACCGTGGTGAATTCGAAGATCGCTTGAAAAAAGTGATGGATGAAATCCGCCAAGCAGGAAATGTCATTCTCTTTATCGATGAGCTCCATACCTTGATCGGAGCTGGCGGAGCAGAAGGCGCGATTGATGCTTCTAACATCTTGAAGCCCTCACTCGCACGTGGTGAATTGCAGTGCATCGGTGCGACAACGCTCGATGAGTATCGCAAGTATATTGAAAAAGATGCTGCGCTTGAGCGCCGTTTCCAGCCGATCCAAGTGGATGAGCCGACAGTTGAAGAATCGATCGAGATTATTAAAGGACTGCGCGATCGTTACGAAGCTCATCACCGTGTGAAGATTACCGATGAAGCGATTGTAGCGGCAGCAAAAATGTCTGATCGCTACATCTCCGACCGTTTCCTGCCGGATAAAGCGATTGATTTGATTGATGAAGCTGGTTCAAAAGTGCGCTTGCGTTCGTATACGACTCCACCGGATTTGAAAGAGCTTGAAGCACGCCTCGAAGCAGCGCGTTCTGAGAAGAACGAAGCGGTGCAGAGTCAGGAATTCGAGAAAGCAGCGTCTCTTCGCGATGCGGAACAAAAGCTGAAAGATGAGCTCGACCAGACGAAAAAAGAGTGGAAAGAAAAACAAGGCAAAGAAGAATCCGAAGTTACAGTTGAAGATATCGCGAAAGTCGTCTCGATGTGGACGGGCGTACCGGTATCGAGATTGGCGCAGACGGAATCCGATAAATTGCTTAACTTGGAGCAGATTCTCCATGGTCGTGTAATCGGGCAAGACGAAGCGGTGACATCCATTTCCAAAGCGATTCGCCGTGCGCGCGCCGGATTGAAAGATCCGAAACGACCGATTGGCTCGTTCATCTTCCTCGGGCCTACGGGTGTCGGGAAAACCGAGCTTGCGAAAGCTTTAGCTGAATCGATGTTCGGAGATGAAGATGCGATGATCCGCATTGATATGTCCGAGTACATGGAGCGCCATACGACGTCTCGTCTGGTCGGTTCGCCTCCGGGTTATGTCGGATATGAAGAAGGCGGCCAGTTGACGGAGAAGGTCCGCAGAAAGCCGTATTCAGTCGTCTTGCTCGATGAGATCGAGAAAGCGCACCCGGAAGTCTTCAACATTCTCTTGCAAGTGCTCGAAGATGGCCATTTGACGGATTCCAAAGGGCGTCGGGTCGATTTCCGCAATACGGTGATCATCATGACGTCGAACGTCGGGGCGCAGGAGCTGAAGTACAATAAATATGTGGGCTTTAACTTGGATGATTCGAAAACAGATTACAAAGACATGAAGAGCAAGATGCTTGCGGAATTGAAGAAAGCATTCCGTCCGGAATTCTTGAACCGTGTCGATGATATGATTGTCTTCCATTCCCTCGAAAAGAAAGATTTGCGCAAGATTGTCGAACTGATGACTCAGCAATTGACGGAACGTCTGAAAGAACAGGACATCGATTTGGAGCTGACAGAGGCAGCGCTTGATAAAATCGCCAAGGAGGGGTATGATCCGGAATACGGAGCACGTCCTTTGCGCCGCTCACTTCAAAAACATGTCGAAGACCGGTTATCTGAAGAGGTGCTGAAAGGTACGGCAATTGCGGGGCAGCGCATCGTTTTCGACGTACAGGATGATGATTTTGTCGTCCGTATGAAAGAAGGGACCGCAGAGAAATTGTAATGATATCCCGCCCGCCGGATATTTCTCCGGCGGGCTTTTTCTATTGAATACAGGAGGTAGTTATGGCCAAGAAAAAAGTGAAATTCATCTGCCAGTCTTGCGGCTATGAGTCCGCGAAATGGATGGGGAAATGTCCGGGCTGTGCAGCGTGGAATACGATGACAGAAGAAACAGAAGTTGCTGCACCGAAAGGCACTAGAGGGGCGTTCCAGCATAGTGCACCGCAGACTGCCCAGAAAGTGACGCCGATCAATGCGATTGATACACAGGATGAGCCACGCACAAAAACGGAAATGGAAGAGCTTAACCGTGTGCTCGGAGGCGGCATTGTGGCCGGGTCACTCATTTTAATCGGCGGGGATCCGGGAATCGGAAAGTCGACATTGCTGTTGCAAGTTTCGGCGCTGCTCGCTAAAGGCGGTAAGAAAGTGCTGTACATTTCAGGTGAGGAGTCGATTCGCCAAACTAAGATGCGGGCAGAGCGGCTGAACGCTGTCTCTGGGGACTTGCTGATTTTCGCGGAAACCAATTTGGAGCTAATCCATCACGCGATTGAAGAAGTGCAGCCGGATTTTGTCATTGTCGATTCGATCCAGACCGTGCATCACCCGGAAGTGGCATCTGCACCAGGTAGTGTGACACAAGTGCGAGAAAGCGCGGCGGAACTGATGCGGGTCGCGAAAACGAAAAACATCGCGATTTTCCTGGTCGGCCATGTCACGAAAGAAGGCCAGATTGCAGGACCGCGTATTTTGGAGCATATGGTGGATACGGTGCTGTATTTTGAAGGCGAGCGCCATCATACATACCGGATTTTGCGCAGTGTGAAAAACCGTTTCGGTTCTACAAACGAAATTGCGATTTTTGAAATGCTGCAAAGCGGACTAAAGGAAGTGTTGAATCCGTCTGAACTGTTTTTGCAGGAACGTTCAAGCGGGACGGCCGGTTCGACCGTTGTCGCTTCGATGGAAGGGACACGGCCAATTCTGGTGGAAATCCAGGCTTTGGTCACGCCGTCTAGCTTTAATTATCCGAAGCGCATGGCGACGGGAATTGACCAAAACCGGGTGTCGCTGTTGATGGCGGTTCTTGAAAAGCGTGTCGGCCTGATGCTGCAAGCGCAAGATGCATATATTAAAGTGGCGGGCGGCGTAAAGCTGGACGAGCCGGCAATCGATCTCGCCGTACTCGCAAGCATCGTGTCGAGTTTCCGGGACATCGCGCCGAAAGTTGATGACTGCATTATCGGGGAAGTGGGCTTGACGGGCGAAATCCGCCGGGTATCGCGCATTGAACAACGCGTGCAAGAAGCCGCGAAATTGGGCTTTAAACGCGCCATCATTCCAAAATCGAATATGGGCGGTTGGGATTTTCCGGAAGGAATCCGCGTCGTTGGTGTGGAAACTATAAACGAGGCGCTGAAGGAATTATTCCCGCAACAATAAGGGGGGCAGCAATGCCTCTTTTTTTCTATTGTTTGGGGAGTCGGGTTATGCAGAGAGTTTCATAAATAAAACGTGTATAATATCAAGGAGAAGGAGGTGCAATGGATGCTTCGGAAAATTATTCAGCTATTGTTTTTATTAATTGGCGCTACTGTTGGTATTTTGTTTTTGCCATATGCTTTTGAACTTATTTCTATCTTTAATAATCCTTGGATCAACAACCCTTACGTAGCTGCAATTGTCGGTGCTTTGATTTTTTATATCCTGTCGTTATTATTCGTCGATTCGATTGTGCATTTTATGAAATGGATGGAAGACAAACTGCTCCATGCCCCGACAGCGGACTTATTGTTTGGAACTGTTGGGATGATCATCGGGCTGGTCGTCGCGTTTTTGATCGGTTTTGCGCTCAATACGATTGATGTGCCGCTGGTGGCCACGATCGCTCCAATCATTCTTTCGGTGGTGCTCGGGTATTTAGGATTCCAAGTCGGTTTCCAAAAGCGCGATGAACTGACGAGCATGCTAGCTCCTGTGAAGTTAGCAAACGGCAAAAAGCCGGAAGATGACCCGGCAGAAAAATCGGTGTACAAATTGCTCGATACGAGCGTCATCATAGATGGTCGGATTGCGGATATTTCAGAGACCGGGTTTATGGAAGGGACGTTTGTTGTGCCGCAATTCGTCATCGCGGAGCTTCAGCATATTGCGGATTCATCGGATACTTTGAAACGCACGCGCGGCAGGCGTGGGCTTGATATTCTAAAGCGCCTGCAGACAGAGCGCATCGGTGCGATTATGATCACCGAAGAGCATTTCGGCGAGACGGCGGAGGTCGATATGAAATTGATGCGTGCGGCCCAGAAGATGGGCGGCAAAGTCGTCACCAATGATTTTAATTTGAACAAAGTATGTGAACTTCATAATGTGCCAGTGCTGAATATTAACGACCTCGCCAATGCGGTGAAACCGGTCGTCATTCCGGGTGAAGACATGCACGTTGTTGTCATCAAAGACGGCAAAGAGCAAAATCAGGGTGTGGCGTATTTGGATGATGGCACAATGATCGTCATTGAAGAAGGCAAAGGTCATATCGGTGAAGCGATTGACGTGACGGTGACGAGTGTGTTGCAGACCTCTGCCGGGCGCATGATTTTTGCCAAACCAAAAGGGCTGGCCACAAAGAAAAATGGATCAAAAAAATAAAGGATGTCTGTCATGAATTATACAGTCGTACTGCCTGCTGCTGGCAGCGGGAAGCGGATGAAAGCTAACCGCAATAAATTATTGCTCGAACTCTCTAGCAAGCCGATTTTCATTTATACATTGGAAGTGTTCGACCGCGATCCGAATTGCGACGGCATGTGGCTCGCGGTCAAAGAAGACGAGCGGCAGCTGATTGAGGACTACGTTGAGCGGTATTCAATCAAAAAAGTAAAAGGCTACGCAACAGGTGGAGCGGAGCGGCAAGACAGCGTGCGCGCCGGACTTGAAATGGTGGAGCCGTGCGATATCGTGCTGGTGCACGATGCAGCACGTCCGTTTATCAGTCCGGCTGTCATCAGCGAATTGGTACAGCAGGCAAGTGAATCGGGTGCCGCCATTGCCGGGGTGCCGGTAAAAGACACGATCAAAAAAGTGCGTGACGGGCTCATAACGGAAACGGTGGACCGGCAAGATTTGTGGATGATTCAGACGCCGCAAGCATTCCGCTACGAATTATTGCTTGAAGCGGCACTCTTAGCACAAGCGGACGCATTCCTCGGAACGGACGAAGCGATGCTCGTCGAACGGACCGGGCATGCGGTGCAAATCGTCGAAAGTACGTATGAGAACGTTAAAATGACGACACCAGATGATTTGATTTACGGAAAAGCGATTCTGGCGAGTCGATTACAGGGGGAATAGTCATGATACGAATTGGACAAGGTTACGATGTGCATCAATTGGCGGAAGGTCGGCCGTTTATTTTAGGCGGCATCGAAATCGAGCACGATCGGGGCTTGCTCGGTCATTCGGATGCGGATGTGTTATTGCATACGATTACGGATGCGGCACTTGGTGCAATCGGCGGCGGGGACATCGGCAAGCATTTCCCGGATACGGATCCGGAGTTCAAAGATGCCGATTCTCGGAAGCTGTTGACGCATATCTGGCAGCATGTAAAAGAACAGGGCTATGAGCTCGGCAATGTCGATTGCACAGTTATCGCACAAAAGCCGAAACTCGCACCATATATCGAACAAATGCGCGAATCGATCGCCGAGCTTCTCGAGGCGGACGTTTCGCAAGTGAATGTCAAAGCGACGACGTCTGAACATCTCGGCTTTACCGGACGCGAAGAGGGAATTGCAGCACTGGCAGTCATTTTGCTGAATCAGCGCCCGCTTTCGCTCGACGTTCCGGAATGATAGAATAACTAAAGGATCAAGGCAATCTTAGGAGGAAACCCAATGACACAAGAAGTACGCGTACGCTATGCACCGAGCCCGACTGGCCATCTACATATTGGCGGCGCTCGCACGGCGCTATTTAATTATTTATATGCCCGCCATATGAACGGTAAGTTCATTATCCGCATTGAAGACACTGATACGGCCCGCAATATCGAAACGGGCGTTATGTCCCAGCTCGATAATTTGAAATGGCTCGGCATCGAGCACGACGAGTCGATTGACGTGGGCGGCGAATACGGTCCTTACCGCCAGATGGAGCGTCTTGATATTTACCAGGAATATTCCGATCAGCTGTTGGCAAAAGGCGATATCTACAAATGTTTCTGTACGCCGGATACGCTGGAAAAAGAACGCGAAGCCCAGCGTGCAACGGGTGTTGCCGCGCCACAATACAGTGGGACATGCCGCAACCTGACAGCCGATGAAGTCGCAGAAAAAGAAGCGGCCGGTGAGACATATTCTTTGCGCATGAAAGTACCGGCCGATGTGAAATACGAATTCGCTGACATGGTCCGCGGTCATATTTCATTTGAGTCGAAAGATGTCGGCGACTGGGTCGTCGTCAAAACGAATGGCATTCCGACCTATAATTTCGCGGTCGTCATCGATGATCATCTCATGAAGATCACTCACGTATTCCGCGGGGAAGAGCATTTGTCGAATACGCCGAAACAGCAAATGGTTTACGATGCATTCGGCTGGGAACATCCGACTTACGGTCATATGACCTTGATCGTCAATGAAGAACGCAAAAAACTGTCGAAACGCGATGAGTCCATTTTGCAGTTCATTTCCCAGTACAAAGACCTCGGCTATATTCCGGAAGCGCTGTTTAACTTCTTTGCTCTACTCGGCTGGTCTCCAGAAGGCGAAGAAGAGATTTTCTCGAAAGAAGAATTGATCCGCATTTTT
The DNA here is from genome assembly GCF_018613655.1 of Planococcus sp. ISL-109. Classification (GTDB taxonomy): domain Bacteria; phylum Bacillota; class Bacilli; order Bacillales_A; family Planococcaceae; genus Planococcus. The sequence continues at coordinate 55,096 of NZ_JAGGPW010000018.1, read as the reverse complement.
GATACCGAGCGTTTGTCGAAATCACCGTCGATGTTCGACAAGCAAAAACTGACGTGGATGAATAACCAATACATCAAGCAAATGACGCTAGAACAAGCGGTGGAATTGGCATTGCCACACTTGCAAAAAGCAGGCAAACTGCCGGAACAATTAAACGCAGAGCAAGCTGCATGGGCGGAGGAATTGATTGGCTTGTATCACGACCAATTAAGCTTCGGTGCAGAAATCGTGGAATTGTCCGACCTGTTCTTTACCGATGATCTGCAATACGGTGAAGCGGAAAAAGACGTGTTGAGCGGCGAGCAGGTGCCGGAAGTTATGGCTGCCTTTAAAGAGCAGCTGGCGTCTCTTGAAGCGTTTGAGCCGGCTGAAATCAAAGCGGCGATTAAAGCCGTGCAAAAAGCGACCGGTCATAAAGGCAAAAACCTCTTCATGCCAATCCGCGTCGTCACAACTGGACAGACCCATGGCCCGGAATTGCCGGATGCCATCGCGCTTCTCGGCAAGGACAAAGCGATTGCCCGCGTTGCCCAATATGCAGGGGCATAAAGTTTTGACTTATCGGGTGAAGCGTGTACAATGAATTTACCAATTACCAAAACGTCGACGAGAACAAGTAAGGAAAGCATGCTCCAAAGAGAGGGTCATCACAGGCTGTAAGTGACCCGGGCCGCTGCGTTCTTGAAATGCCTCTCCGAGTGCTGAGTCGAATCGAGTAGACCAGACGTTTGCCTGCGTTAAAGGCTTTCGAGAGAAAAGGGCTGGTCCCTTTTAATCAGAGTGGAACCGCGCAGCAAAGCGTCTCTGTCAAGCAATTGACGGGGGCGCTTTTTGTATTGGAACAGAAAGGAGCAAGCCGAATGTGGAAATTACTGAAAGAAGACATTGATGTTGTATTTGAACAAGACCCAGCTGCCCGCAGCTATTTTGAAGTGGTGTTCACGTATTCCGGATTGCATGCCATTTGGGGCCATCGCTTGGCGCATTTCTTTTTCAAGAAGAAACTGTTTTTCATTGCGCGGGCGATTTCGCAGATCAGCCGCTTTTTCACAGGAATCGAAATCCATCCGGGTGCAGTAATCGGCCGCCGCTTGTTCATCGACCACGGCATGGGCGTCGTCGTTGGGGAAACTTGTGAAATCGGCAATGACGTGACGCTTTATCAAGGCGTGACACTCGGGGGCACCGGGAAAGAGCGCGGCAAGCGCCATCCGACGCTCGGCGATCATGTACTGGTCGCGACGGGTGCGAAAGTACTCGGGTCGATCACAATCGGCGAAAACTCCAAAGTGGGAGCTGGTTCGGTCGTCTTGAAAGACGTGCCGCCGAATTCGACCGTTGTCGGCATTCCAGGGAAAGTCGTCATCCAGGACGGCGTAAGAGTGAAAAAACAGGATTTGAACCATCAGAATATGCCGGACCCAGTGATGGATAAATGCGACGGCATGGAAATGAAAATCGCTGCCTTGCAGCGGGAAATAAACCAATTAAAACAAGATGATCAGCGTCAGAAAGAAGGGAAACCGTTATGACTATACAGATTTTTAATTCATTGACGCGCCAAAAAGAGCTGTTCGTGCCGCTCGAAGAAGGCAAAGTGAAAATGTACGTATGCGGGCCGACCGTCTACAATTATATCCATATCGGCAACGCGCGCCCAGTCATTGTTTATGATACGGTGCGCCGTTATTTAGAATACCGCGGCTTTGATGTCAAATACGTCTCGAACTTCACTGATGTCGATGATAAATTGATCAAAGCGGCGAATGAGCTCGGAGAAGACGTGCCGGAAATTGCAGAACGCTTCATCAAAGCCTATTTTGACAATACGAAAGCGCTCGGCTGCGCAGAAGCGGACGTGCATCCGCGCGTGACCGAGCATATGCCGCAGATCGTCGAGTTTATCGAGGCGCTCATCGCAAAAGGCTATGCCTACGAATCGCAAGGAGATGTCTATTACCGGACGCGTAAATTCGATGGATATGGAAAGTTGTCCCATCAATCGGTCGATGAACTGAAAATCGGTGCACGCATCGAAGCAGGCGACAAAAAGCAGGATGCGCTCGATTTCGTCCTATGGAAAGCGGCAAAACCGAACGAAATTTCCTGGGACAGCCCATGGGGTCAAGGGCGCCCAGGCTGGCATATCGAATGCTCGGTCATGGCGCGTGAGCACTTAGGCGATACGATCGATATCCATGCGGGCGGACAAGACCTCACATTCCCGCACCATGAAAACGAAATCGCCCAATCGGAAGCCTATACAGGCAAACCGTTTGCGCGTTATTGGATGCATAACGGGTATATCAATATTGAAAACGAAAAAATGTCGAAGTCATTGAATAATTTCGTGCTCGTCAACGATATTTTGAAAGAACTCGACCCGCAAGTGCTGCGGCTCTTTATGCTGTCGGTGCATTACCGCCATCCGATCAATTATTCCAAGCATCTGGTGGAAGATGCACAAGCGGGCATGGAGCGGATCCGCACCGCCTACAGTAATGTCAAGTACCGCTTAGAGCACTCGGCGGACCTCGGCGACCATGATGACATTTGGTTGTCGAAAATCGATGCCATCAAAAACCAATTCATCGAAGCGATGGATGATGATTTCAATACGGCGAACGCCATTTCCAAGCTGTTCGACCTTGCGAAACTTGCCAATACGTATTTGCTCGAAAAGCAAACAACCGAATCGGTGCTGGGGTCATTGATCGATGTGTTTGATGAATTGGCCGGATTGCTTGGATTGCCGTTTGCGCAAGTGGAGCTTTTGGATGATGAAGTCGAAGCCTTATTGGAAGAACGCATCGAGGCGCGCAAAAACCGCGACTTTGCACGGTCAGATGAAATCCGCGACCACTTGAAAGATCAGAGCATCATTTTGGAAGACACAGCGCAAGGTACGCGCTGGAAGAGAGGCTAAATCGAATGGTGTTGCGAAAACAAGACGTAGACCAATTGAATGCGCTGGCGCTCGCTTATATGGGAGATGCGGTATACGAGACGGCAGTGCGTGCCCATTTGCTGAAAGCCGGACGCGTCCGGCCGAACACGCTGCATCGCCTGTCGACTGCTTTCGTCTCGGCGAAAGCCCAAGCATTCGTCTTGAAGCGCTTTGTCGATGAAGGGGTCTTGACAGAAACGGAACTGGCCATCATGCGCCGCGGCCGCAATGCGAAATCCGGTTCGGTACCAAGAAATACAGATGTCCAGACCTATAATTTCAGTACCGCTTTTGAAGCGGTGCTGGGATGGCTATACTTAAAAGAAGAGCAGGAGCGGCTGGATGAATTGATCGATTACGCTATCATCATTGCCGAAGAGCCGAGAGGAGTAGTCAAATGACAGAAGAAACGCCTGAAATCATCGGGGGCAAAAACCCGGTAGTCGAAGCGTTGCGCGCCAAGCGTGACATGAACAAAATCTGGATTGCAGAGGGCGTCCAGAAAAAAGGCATTGCGGAATTATTGCAACTGGCCAAAGAACAAAAAGTGCTCGTGCAGTTCGTCCCGAAAAAGAAAATCGACGGCTTGACCGACACGAATCATCAAGGGATTGCAGCAGCAGTCGCAGCATATCACTATGCAGAGCTGGAGGAACTGTTCGAAAAAGCCAAAGAAATGCAGGAAGATCCGTTTTTCCTCATCTTGGACGAACTCGAAGATCCGCATAATTTGGGGTCGATCATGCGCACGGCAGATGCCATCGGCGTTCACGGTTTGATCATTCCGCAGCGCCGTGCGGTCGGTTTGACAGGCGTCGTAGCAAAATCATCAACCGGGGCGATTGAACACGTGCCGGTCGTGCGCGTCAATAATTTATCACAAACGGTCGACGAATTGAAAAAGCGTGGTGTCTGGATTGCCGGCACCGATGCAAAAGAATCGGTCGATTACCGGCAGATGGATGCAACCTTGCCGCTCGCAGTCATTATCGGCAGCGAAGGCAAAGGGATGAGCCGCATCTTGCGCGAGAAATGCGATTTCCTCTATCAATTGCCGATGGTCGGCCACGTGACATCCTTGAACGCTTCGGTGGCGGCGAGCCTGTTGATGTACGAAGTCTACCGCAAGCGCCATCCGCTCGGGTGACGCCATGAACATTTTGCTGGTGGATGGCTATAACATCATTGGCGATTGGGCAGAGCTGAAAGCGCTGAAGAAAGAACGCTTGGCAGATGCCCGGGATCGGCTGATCGAACGGATGGCCGAGTACCGGAGTTTTAAAGGGTGGCGGGTCATAATCGTCTTCGATGCCCATCTCGTGCCGGGCATCGAAGCAAAAAATTTGCACAGCGACGTGGAAGTGATTTTCACTCGCGGCAATGAAACGGCCGATGAGCGGATTGAGAAGCTGGCGATCAGCCTCAGCACCCGACGCGACCAAATTTATGTCGCCACGTCCGACTCGACCGAGCAATGGGTCATTTTTGCCAAAGGGGCTTTGCGCATTTCCGCGCGTGAGCTGGAAATCGAAATGGAAGAAATCGAAAAGCGCATCTCCAAGAAAGTGCGGGAGATTCAAGAACAGCGCTCCATTTCGAAGATTCAGCTTGAAGAGGAAATAGCGGAAATTTTCGAAAAATGGCGCCGGGGTCTCAAATGAACGGTTGACGCTCAATTTTTACTTCCTGTATACTGGAAATATCGAGGCTCACCCAATCGGAGGGATCACCCGTGGAAAATCACGAGCAAGTTCGAAACCGGAGTTTTACTGAAATGGCAGACGAAGAACTTGTCGCTGTTGTCCATAGTGGCAATACGGAAGCGTTAGATTTTCTTATTACCAAGTTTCGCCCGTTTGTGCGAATGAAAGCCCGTTCTTATTTTCTTATCGGCGCAGATAAAGAAGACATCATCCAAGAGGGGATGATCGGCTTATACAAAGCGATACGCGATTTCAAAAGCGACAAGCTGTCGTCGTTCCGTGCATTTGCGGAATTGTGCATCGTCCGCCAAATCATCACCGCAATCAAAACCGCGACGCGCCAAAAGCATATTCCGCTGAATTCCTATGTCTCGCTCGATAAGCCGATCTATGATGAGGAATCAGACCGTACCTTAATGGACGTTCTTGCGGGAAGCGGTGGCGATGATCCTGAAGAGCTGATGATCCATAACGAGGAATTCCGCTATATGGAAGGCAAAATGGACGAAGTGCTGAGTGAGCTCGAACGCGAAGTGCTGACTCTATATCTCGATGGGCAGTCTTACCAGGAAATCTCCGAGAAGCTGGAACGGCATGTCAAATCCATCGATAATGCGCTGCAGCGGGTCAAGCGTAAGCTCGAGCGCCATCTGCAAGCGAGTGAAAGCCGGACCTACTGACGACTATTGACATCATGTTTTGATGATGATACTCTTGAAAAAGCTGTAAAATAGAGCAGGGTGAGAAAAAATGGCTAAAAAGATTGTGTTGAGCTGCTCGAAATGTGCATCCCGTAATTACACGGTGCCCGCGAAAGCGGATTCAAGCACACGTTTGGAACTCAAAAAATTTTGCGCTCATTGCAACGAGCATACCGTGCATAAACAAACGAAATAACTTTTCTTTTGAATGCCGGGCGATATAGAGTGATTTTGAAATTCGGAGGTTTTTACGATAATGGGTAACATTGGCGAATTCTTTAAAAATGTCGTTTCGGAAATGAGGAAAGTCAGCTGGCCAAAACGCAAGGAACTGACGCGCTATACAATCGTCGTCTTGTCAACGGTCATTTTCATGGCTCTTTTCTTCGCAGTGATCGATGCCGGCATCTCGGAATTATTCCGTTGGTTCCTAGCGCTATAAGTCATCAGAATAACGCATGAAAATAGCCCGTCATTCCATGGAACGGGTTTTTTCATTTGCAAAAAAGGAGGGATGGACGCTAAGTCCGCTCGATTATGGAAAAAAATTGGTATGTAGTCCATACGTATTCCGGTTATGAAAACAAGGTTAAAGCAAACTTGGAAAAGCGCGTAGAAACAATGGGGATGGAAGATCTGATCTTCCGCGTCATTATCCCGGAAGAGCAAGAAACAGATTTTAAAGACGGCAAAAAACGCACCGTCATGCGCAAAACCTTCCCGGGTTATGTGCTCGTCGAATTGATCATGACGGATGAGTCATGGTATGTCGTGCGCAATACGCCTGGTGTGACCGGCTTTATCGGTTCGTCAGGCGGGGGAGCCAAACCGACGCCACTGCTCGAAGAGGAAGTCGATTTCATCCTTAAGCAAATGGGCATGACCGAGCGCAAAGTGGACATAGACTTCGCGGTAGCGGATACGGTCGAAGTGATGGAAGGGCCATTCGCCAACTTCCAGGGCAAGGTTGAAGAAATCGACGACACGAAAGGCAAAGTCAAAGTATCGATCGACATCTTCGGGCGTGAAACAAAAATGGAGCTCGATTTCGAACAGGTGCAAAAAGTATAGAATCTGCCCTTGCTATTTTTTTGCAACGGTGGTATCATTTCATAGGTCAGACTGCCAAAGCGCAACGTCTGTACAAACCAATTAATTCTATCAACGAAAATTCAAGTTGACGGACAGATATGAGTGGGAGGGGCAACCCTATTACCACATCACGGACTTAAGGAGGTGTGTTTCGTGGCTAAAAAAGTAGTTAAAGTCGTAAAATTGCAGATCCCTGCAGCAAAAGCTAACCCAGCGCCGCCAGTAGGACCGGCATTAGGTCAAGCAGGTGTGAACATCATGGGCTTCTGTAAAGAATTCAACGCGCGTACTGCTGAGCAAGCAGGACTTATTATTCCGGTTGAGATTTCAGTATTTGAAGACCGTTCATTTACATTCATTACGAAAACTCCGCCAGCTGCAGTTCTTCTAAAGAAAGCAGCAGGTATCGAATCAGGTTCAGGCGAACCAAACCGTAATAAAGTAGCGACTGTGAAACGCGATCAAGTTCGCGAAATCGCAGAAACTAAAATGCCAGATCTAAATGCTGCTTCAGTAGAAGCTGCAATGTTGATGGTTGAAGGTACTGCTCGCAGCATGGGCATTACAATCGAAGACTAATTTCAAGAAGTTGTTTTTGGATGGGTTGCGCAGTTCAACGCGAACAGCGCAGCCCTTAATCGTGGGAGGTTCAATCCGTTAGACCACAACAAGGAGGACGTTTAAAATGGCTAAAACAGGCAAAAAGCTGCAAGAAGCAGCAAAATTGATCGACCGTTCGAAGTTTTACGAAGCGAAAGAAGCTATCGAGCTTGCGAAAAAAACAAGCACAGTTAACTTCGACGCTACTGTAGAAGTCGCTTTCCGTCTAGGAATCGACACGCGTAAAAATGATCAGCAAATCCGTGGGGCAGTCGTGCTTCCAAATGGTACTGGTAAAACTCAGAGCGTTTTGGTTTTCGCTAAAGGCGACAAACTGAAAGAAGCTGAAGAAGCAGGAGCTGACTTTGTCGGTGATGCTGAATACATCCAAAAAATCCAACAAGGCTGGTTCGATTTCGACGTCATCGTTGCAACTCCAGACATGATGGGTGAAGTTGGTAAACTTGGGCGCGTTCTTGGGCCAAAAGGCTTGATGCCAAACCCGAAAACAGGCACTGTTACATTTGATGTAACAAAAGCTGTTCAAGAAATCAAGGCTGGTAAAGTGGAATACCGCGCTGACAAAGCCGGCATCATCCACGCACCGATCGGCAAAGTATCTTTCGCAGACGACAAGCTTGCGGAAAACTTGCAGGCAATCTATGACGTGGTTCTTAAAGCGAAGCCAGCTTCTTCTAAAGGCACGTACATGAAATCCCTAAACGTAACGACTACAATGGGACCTGCTATTAAAGTAGACCCTGCAAAAGTAGTAGTTAAATAAAATATTGACATTCTTTCACAACTTCGCTATACTGGCGAGGTTGTGAAATAACCATTTGTACCGCAGACAGTAGGGGCGGCTTGCCGCTTAATAAATCCCTGCCGAGGACATGATGAATTCAGATTCCATCTTTATTGATGCTGATTTTATGCCTCTGTGTCTGCACTGGACCAGAGGCTTTTCTTATGGACGGACGGTATGAATGACAAATCTATAGGAGGTGCCCATATGAGCAAAGCTATTGAAACGAAAAAAGTTGTTGTGCAAACAATCGCTGACAAGTTCGAAGCTGCAGCATCCGTTGTCGTTGTCGATTACCGCGGTTTGAACGTTGCGCAACTTACTGAACTTCGTAAACAGCTTCGTGAAGAAAACGTCGAGTTCAAAGTTTACAAAAACTCCATGACTCGCCGCGCGACAGAAATGCATGGCCTTGAAGCGATCAACGAACATTTCACAGGACCAAACGCTATCGCGTTCTCAAACGAAGATGTCGTTGCTCCTGCGCGAATCATCAACAAATTCGCTAAAGTCAACGAAGCACTAGAAATCAAAGCTGGTATCATTGAAGGCAATGTTGCATCTGCAGATGAAATGAAAGCTCTTGCTGAACTTCCATCCCGCGATGGCCTATTGTCTATGCTACTCAGTGTACTACAAGCTCCAGTCCGCAACTTCGCTGCTACTACAAAAGCAGTTGCAGACCAAAAAGAAGAACAGGGCGCTTAATCAGTCGGTTTCCTGAGCAACACAAAAAATTACCTATCATAGGAGGAAATTATAATGACACAAGAACAAATTTTAGACGCAATCAAAGAAATGACAGTTCTTCAACTTAACGACCTAGTAAAAGCAATCGAAGATGAGTTCGGCGTAACTGCAGCTGCACCAGTTGCTGCAGCTGGTGCTGTTGCTGTTGAAGAAGAACAAACTGAGTTCGACGTAGTTCTCAACGCTGCTGGCGACCAAAAAATCAAAGTCATCAAAGCAGTGCGTGAAGTAACTGGTCTTGGTCTTAAAGAAGCGAAAGCTCTTGTAGACGAAGCTCCTAAAGCTATCAAAGAAGGCGCTACTAAAGAAGAAGCTGAAGAAATCAAAGGCAAACTTGAAGAAGTTGGCGCTTCTGTAGAAGTTAAGTAATCTAACTAAACTATAAGAAAGAAAGCTCGTCAGTATTCACCGACGGGCTTTTTCTTCTTTTTAAATCCAATCCGGCAACTGCCGAGATTGCATGATGGAAGGAGGGCTTCGCATGTCCCAACATTATTATTCCAAAAATCCTCAAACCAAAAGCAATCCTCAAGAGTGGACCAACACATTGCGAGGCGAGACGTTCCGGTTTCAGACGGATTCAGGCGTTTTCAGCAAAAGTGAGGTCGATTTCGGTTCACGTTTATTGATTGAGGCGTTTGAAGAGCCGGGCATAGAAGGATCAGTCCTTGATGTCGGCTGTGGGTATGGGCCGATCGGAATGGCCATCGCCAAAGCATTTCCCCAAAGACACGTTCATATGGTTGATGTCAACGCTAGAGCCGTTGAACTCGCACAAAAAAACACCGTATTAAACGGTGTTGAAAATGTTTCTATCTATGAAAGTGATAGGCTTGTCAATGTCACGCAACAAGAATTTGCCGCGATCTTAACGAATCCGCCGATCCGCGCGGGAAAAGAGACTGTATTCCGGTTTTATGAAGAAGCGTATAGCAAGCTCGCACGTTCCGGCTCGTTGTGGGTGGTCATCCAGAAAAAACAGGGAGCCCCTTCGACGCAAGAGAAATTGCAGGAGTTGTTCGGTGACGTCCGCATCGCCGAAAAGAAGAAAGGTTACTTTATTTTTGAAGCCAGAAAAATTTGACTTGACAAATTGCTTGTGATATTATAATAAAATGCAAAAAATATTATTTTGAGGTCGTTTGCCCTTTTTCGGGCATAGCATGGCGGCCCGTTTGAACATGTGTAAACCGGAAATGAGCTCATATGCGGTCTCGTTTTCTTTTGTCTTTTCGATATCATACACTATTTTACAGATATCGCAAAGTCCTATAATCGTTTTATTGAGGGGTGAATAAGTTGACAGGTCAACTAGTTCAGTACGGTCAGCATCGTCAACGCAGAAGTTTTTCGAGAATCAGTGAAGTGCTGGATCTCCCGAATCTGATCGAGATCCAATCGTCTTCTTACGAATGGTTCTTGGAAGAAGGGCTCCGTGAAATGTTCCGCGACATTTCACCAATCGAAGATTTCACAGGAAATCTATCTTTGGAATTTGTCGATTATAGCCTGTCAGATCCGAAATATCCAGTCGATGAATCGAAAGAGCGCGACGTTACTTATGCAGCGCCACTCCGCGTAAAAGTGCGCCTGCACAACAAAGAAACCGACGAAGTGAAAGAACAAGATGTCTTTATGGGTGATTTCCCATTGATGACTGAAACTGGAACTTTTGTTATTAACGGAGCGGAACGCGTCATTGTTTCCCAATTGGTCCGCTCGCCAAGTGTTTACTTCCATGACAAAACAGACAAAAACGGCAAAAGAGGTTTCGGCGCTACTGTCATTCCAAACCGTGGGGCATGGCTGGAGTATGAAACCGATGCAAAAGATGTCGTATACGTCCGGATCGACCGCACGCGTAAATTACCGGTTACGGTGCTTTTGCGTGCGCTAGGATTCGGGTCCGACCAAGAAATCATCGAATTGCTTGGCGACAACGAATACTTGCAAAACACGCTGGATAAAGACAACACTGAGAATACAGAAAAAGCGCTTCTCGAGATTTATGAGCGCCTGCGTCCTGGAGAACCACCGACAGTAGAGAGCGCTAAAAGTTTGCTTTACTCTCGCTTTTTCGACCCAAAACGCTATGATCTGGCAAATGTCGGTCGCTACAAAATGAACAAAAAGCTTCACATCAAAAATCGTTTGTTCAACCAGACGATTGCAGAAACGCTCGTCGATCCGGAAACAGGTGAAATTTTGGTGGAAGCTGGAACAGTCATTGACCGTCGCGTGCTTGACCGCTTGATTCCAAACTTGGAAAACGGCGTCGGATTCCACACAGTATCTCAAGCTGGAGGCGTGCTGGAAGACGATGTAACGCTTCAGTCCATTAAAATCTATGCGCCAAATGACGAAGAGCAAAAAGAAATCACCGTCATCAGCAACGCATATATAGAAGATAAGATTAAAAACGTAACGCCGGCTGACATCATCTCTTCCATTAGTTATTTCTTTAACTTGTTGCATGGGGTCGGCAATACCGATGATATTGATCACCTCGGAAACCGTCGTTTGCGTTCAGTCGGTGAGCTTTTGCAGAACCAGTTCCGTATCGGGTTGTCCCGTATGGAACGCGTAGTGCGCGAGCGCATGTCGATCAATGATACGCAATCAATCGTTCCGCAGCAATTGATCAATATCCGTCCGGTTATTGCATCGATTAAAGAGTTTTTCGGCAGTTCCCAATTGTCCCAGTTTATGGACCAAACGAACCCGCTTGCTGAATTGACGCATAAACGCCGTCTATCTGCGCTTGGGCCCGGTGGTTTGACGCGTGAGCGCGCAGGTTTTGAAGTGCGTGACGTTCACTACTCCCACTATGGCCGTATGTGTCCGATTGAAACGCCTGAGGGCCCGAACATCGGCTTGATCAACACGCTGTCGACGTTCGCGAAAGTGAATAAATTCGGCTTTATCGAAACGCCGTACCGTCGCGTTGATCCGGAAACGAACAAAGTCACCGACCAAATTGATTATTTGACGGCTGATGAAGAAGATAATTACGTCGTAGCACAGGCGAATTCAAGATTGAACGAAGACGGCTCATTTATAGAAGAAGAAGTGGTTGCCCGTTTCCGTGGTGAAAACACGGTGTACAAACAATCAAGCATCGACTACATGGACGTTTCACCTAAGCAAGTCGTGTCTGTTGCAACTGCGTGTATTCCGTTCCTTGAAAATGATGACTCCAACCGTGCTTTAATGGGCGCGAACATGCAGCGCCAAGCTGTGCCTCTCATGAACCCGGAAGCACCATTTGTCGGAACAGGAATGGAGCATCTTGCTGCACGTGATTCCGGTGCTGCTGTGACCGCGAAGAATGAAGGTATCGTTGAGTTTGTTGAAGCGAAAGAAATTCGTGTTCGCCGCATCGAAAACGTAGAAGGCAATGAAGTCAAAGGCGACCTTGATACGTATCGCCTGCAGAAATTCGTCCGTTCGAACCAGGGAACCAGCTATAACCAACGCCCGATTGTTAAAGTCGGCGACCGTGTAGCAAGACGCGATATTCTCGCAGATGGTCCTTCGATGGAACGCGGGGAAATGGCTCTTGGCCGCAACGTCTTGGTCGGCTTCATGACGTGGGACGGCTTTAACTATGAGGATGCAATCATCATGAGTGAGCGTCTCGTGAAAGATGACGTTTATACATCCATCCATATCGAAGAATACGAATCAGACTCCCGTGATACAAAACTCGGGCCTGAAGAAATTACGCGTGATATTCCAAACGTCGGCGAAGATGCACTGCGCAACTTGGACGACCGCGGCATTATCCGTGTCGGTGCTGAAGTGAAAGACGGCGACATTCTCGTCGGGAAAGTAACGCCTAAAGGGGTTACGGAACTGACAGCAGAAGAACGCTTGCTTCACGCGATTTTCGGTGAAAAAGCACGCGAAGTGCGTGATACATCCTTGCGTGTGCCTCATGGTGCAGGCGGAATCGTGCTCGATGTGAAGATTTTCAACCGTGAAGACGGCGACGAATTGCCGCCAGGCGTTAACCAATTGGTCCGCGCATATATCGTCCAGAAGCGGAAAATTTCCGTTGGGGATAAAATGGCCGGCCGTCACGGAAACAAAGGTGTTATCTCCCGCATTTTGCCGGAAGAAGATATGCCGTTCATGCCGGATGGCACACCAATCGATATCATGTTGAACCCGCTTGGCGTTCCGTCTCGTATGAACATCGGCCAGGTGCTCGAACTTCACCTTGGTATGGCTTCCCGTTCTCTAGGGCTTCACATGGCTTCGTCAGTATTTGATGGAGCAAACGAAGAAGATGTCTGGGAAACAATGGAAGAATCAGGTATGCCGCGCGACGGAAAAACTATCCTTTATGATGGCCGTTCCGGTGAACCGTTCGATAACCGCGTATCCGTCGGAATCATGTATATGATCAAACTGGCGCACATGGTTGACGATAAACTCCATGCTCGTTCAACTGGACCTTACTCGCTAGTTACACAGCAACCACTCGGTGGTAAAGCGCAATTTGGCGGTCAGCGTTTCGGGGAGATGGAAGTTTGGGCACTAGAAGCATATGGTGCTGCACACACACTTCAGGAAATCCTGACAGTTAAATCCGATGACGTTGTCGGCCGTGTGAAAACCTATGAAGCTATTGTCAAAGGCGAAAGTGTTCCAGAGCCAAGTGTTCCGGAATCCTTCAAAGTATTGATCAAAGAGCTTCAAAGTTTAGGCATGGACGTCAAAATGCTGACAATCGACGATGAAGAAATCGAATTGCGCGATTTGGACGAAGAAGATGAGCTGCAACCTGCAGACTCACTCAATATCTTGCCAATCGCTGATGAAGAATCGACAGTAGGAACGATTGAATAAAGTATATATAGAAGAAACCGTTCGGCAAAACGCCGGACGGCAACTCATCGATCTAGCCATTACCGAGGAAGAGCCGTACAGAAACTCGAGACAAAAGGGAGGTAGGCTCCTTGATAGATGTAAATAATTTTGAGTATATGAAAATCGGATTAGCATCACCCGATAAAATTCGCTCATGGTCCTATGGGGAAGTCAAGAAACCAGAAACAATTAACTACCGTACGTTAAAGCCTGAGAAAGACGGCTTGTTCTGTGAACGTATTTTCGGTCCTACAAAAGACTGGGAATGCCATTGCGGAAAATACAAGCGTGTCCGTTATAAAGGTGTCGTCTGTGATCGTTGCGGCGTCGAAGTAACCCGTTCAAAAGTGCGCCGCGAGCGCATGGGCCATATCGAGCTTGCAGCACCGGTTTCCCATATTTGGTATTTCAAAGGAATTCCAAGCCGCATGGGCCTTATCTTGGATATGTCCCCGCGTTCTTTGGAAGAGGTTATCTACTTTGCTTCTTACGTAGTCATCGATCCGGCTGATACGCCGCTCGAGAAAAAACAATTGCTCTCCGAAAAAGAATATCGCGCATACCGCGATAAATTCGGCAAAAAATTCCAAGCAGCGATGGGTGCTGAAGCAATCAAACGTTTGCTGCAGGAAATCGACTTGGAGCGTGAAACAGATGCACTGAAAGAAGAGCTTAAATCTGCTCAAGGCCAGCGCCGCACACGTGCGATTAAACGCCTTGAAGTAGTAGAGTCTTTCCGTAACTCTGGAAACAACCCAGATTGGATGATTTTGGATGTTCTGCCGGTTATTCCGCCAGAATTGCGTCCGATGGTGCAGCTTGACGGCGGCCGTTTTGCGACTTCCGATTTAAACGACCTGTACCGCCGCGTCATCAACCGGAACAACCGCCTCAAGCGCTTGCTTGACCTTGGTGCACCGAGCATCATCGTTCAGAACGAAAAGCGTATGCTACAAGAAGCAGTTGATGCCTTAATCGACAACGGCCGTCGCGGTCGTCCTGTTACAGGACCTGGTAACCGTCCATTGAAATCTCTTTCTCATATGTTGAAAGGGAAGCAAGGGCGCTTCCGCCAGAACTTGCTCGGAAAACGTGTCGATTATTCTGGGCGTTCTGTAATCGTCGTTGGTCCGAACTTGAAAATGTACCAATGTGGTCTGCCGAAAGGCATGGCGATTGAACTGTTCAAACCTTTTGTTATGAAAGAATTGGTTGAACGCGGACTCGCACATAACATCAAGAGCGCGAAACGTAAAATCGAGCGTCTCCATTCGGAAGTTTGGGACGTACTTGAAGATGTCATCAAGGAGCATCCGGTTCTTCTGAACCGCGCACCGACGCTTCACAGATTGGGTATCCAAGCATTTGAACCGACACTAGTTGAAGGTAAGGCAATCCGTCTTCACCCGCTCGTTTGTACGGCTTACAACGCCGACTTTGATGGTGATCAAATGGCAGTTCACGTGCCGCTTTCATCTGAAGCGCAAGCAGAAGCACGCCTTCTAATGCTCGCAGCACAGAACATCTTGAACCCGAAAGACGGTAAACCAGTCGTAACGCCTTCTCAGGATATGGTTCTCGGAAACTACTACTTAACGCTTGAGCGCAAAGGCGCGACGGGCGAAGGTGCGACATTCTCCGGACCGGAAGAAGTGCTGATCGCTTACCAAACTGGGCATGTGCATTTGCACACGCGTATTGCGGTTCAAGCCGGCTCTGTCAACAACCCGACGTTTACGGAAGAACAAAACAAAATGCTTCTTTTGACTACGGTCGGAAAAGTGATTTTCAATGAAATTCTTCCGAAATCGTTCCCGTATATTAACGAACCGACGGATTACAATCTGCAAGTGGAAACACCTGCGAAGTACTTTGCGCCAACTACGACAGATATTCGCAAATATTTCAAAGAGGCAGAGCTTGTAACGCCGTTCAAAAAGAAAATCCTTGGGGAAATCATTGCAGAAGTATTCAAACGTTTCCATATTACGGAAACTTCACGCATGCTTGATCGCATGAAGAGCCTTGGATTCAAATATTCTACACAAGCCGGTATTACGGTCGGCGTAGCAGATATCGTGGTTTTGCCGGATAAAGGCGAAATACTCGTAGAAGCTCAAGCCAATGTGGATAAAGTGATGAAGCAATTCCGCCGTGGATTGATTACGGAAGAAGAGCGCTACACACGCGTTATCTCTTACTGGAGCAGAGCTAAGGATGTCATTCAAGAAAAACTGATGGCGTCTCTTGATACGCTCAACCCGATTTACATGATGAGTGATTCTGGAGCGCGTGGTAACGCGTCCAACTTCACGCAACTTGCAGGTATGCGCGGACTCATGGCCAACCCGGCTGGACGAATTATCGAACTGCCGATCAAATCTTCTTTCCGTGAAGGTCTGACAGTACTCGAATACTTCATCTCGACTCACGGTGCCCGTAAAGGTCTTGCCGATACAGCATTGAAAACAGCTGACTCCGGTTACTTGACGCGCCGCCTTGTTGATGTTGCCCAAGATGCGATCGTCCGAGAAAATGATTGCGGCACTGACCGCGGTCTCTTAGTTGGGGCACTCATGGAAGGCACGGAAGTAATCGAAGAGTTAGAAGAACGGATTGTCGGCCGTCATGCTAAGAAAACAATTCGCCATCCTGAAACAAAAGAAGTGATAGTGGAGAGAGATGCGCTCATTACAGAAAATCTGGCTCGCATCATTATAGAGACTGGCCTTAAAGAAGTGACGATCCGCTCTGCATTCACTTGTAATACAAAACACGGAATTTGCAAAAAATGCTATGGTACGAACCTTGCAACAGGCGACGAAGTGGAAGTCGGCGAAGCAGTCGGAATCATCGCTGCCCAGTCGATCGGTGAGCCAGGTACACAGCTTACAATGCGTACGTTCCACACAGGCGGTGTTGCAGGAGACGATATTACACAAGGTTTGCCGCGTATCCAAGAGATCTTCGAGTCAAGAAATCCGAAAGGCCAGGCAGTTATTTCCGAAATCACCGGTACGATTACTGAGATTGAGGAAATCCGCGAAGGCCAGAAGGAAGTCACGATTCAAGGTGATGTGGAAACCCGCAAATACTTGACACCTTATAATGTGCGCTTGAAGGTTCAAGTAGATGATACAATTCAACGCGGTGAAGTGATGACAGATGGTTCCATCGATCCGAAGCAGTTGCTTCAAGTGAAAGAAGTTCTATCTGTTCAATTGTATCTATTGAAAGAAGTTCAAAAAGTTTACCGCATGCAAGGGGTAGAAATCGGCGATAAGCACATTGAAGTTATGGTTCGTCAAATGTTCCGTAAAGTCCGTGTCATTGAAGCTGGAGATACCGACTTGTTGCCAGGTTCTCTTCTTGACATTCACCAGTTCACAGAAGCGAATGAAAAAGCAGTGCTTGCCGGCAATATGCCAGCAACTAGCCGACCTGTTATCCTCGGGATCACGAAAGCTTCCCTTGAAACAGAATCGTTCTTGTCTGCTGCGTCCTTCCAAGAGACGACCCGTGTCCTTACCGATGCGGCGATCAAAGGGAAACGCGATGAGCTTCTTGGCCTGAAAGAGAATGTCATCATCGGGAAACTGGTTCCTGCAGGGACTGGCATGCAACGTTACCGTCAGATTGAAATCGAGCAAAGCGAAAAGAAAGCTCAGCGAGAAGAAATCGTCGGAAGCGAATCCTAAGATGAACAATGAAATTCCCGGAGGGCTATCAGCTCTCTGGGGATTTTTTAAATTACAGTTGACAGTGGCAAGGGAAGGATGATAGTATATTGAAGGTTGATGATTGTCGATCTCTGCATGTCGGGAAGATGATTGTCAGGTACGAAGCAAAACAGTAAAAGCGTTCAGCTTTGCTGGATGTAGCCATTATGGCATTACTGGATATCGGTTTTTGTGTGAAATCACAAAGACTTTGTTTTTTACCCAAAAATGAACCACCTGGATATGTGGTATTAGAAAACCTTTTGAGAGGAGGAAAAAATCGATGCCTACAATTAACCAATTGGTTAGCAAGCCTCGTAAACCGAAAAGCTCTAAATCAGGCTCACCAGCGTTGAACAAGGGGTATAACAGCTTTAAGAAGTCTCAGACTAACTTGAGCTCTCCACAAAAACGCGGAGTCTGCACACGTGTTGGAACAATGACACCGAAAAAACCAAACTCCGCATTGCGTAAATATGCGCGTGTACGTTTGACAAACCAAATTGAGGTCAATGCATACATCCCGGGCGAAGGCCACAACCTTCAAGAGCACAGTGTTGTTCTTATCCGTGGAGGACGCGTAAAAGACCTTCCGGGTGTACGTTACCATATCGTACGCGGAGCGCTTGATACTGCTGGAGTAAGCGGCCGTATGCAAGGACGTTCTAAGTATGGAACAAAACGCCCTAAAGTAAAAAAATAACCTAAGAATGATTTAACGATAATTTTCGTTGAAAGGAGGAACATACATGCCTCGTAAAGGTCCTGTAGCTAAACGTGACGTATTGCCAGATCCGATTTATAGCTCGAAATTGGTAACTCGTTTGATTAACAAATTGATGGTTGATGGAAAAAGAGGTACTTCACAAAAGATCCTCTACGGTGCGTTCGAACTAATTAAAGAACGCAGCGGGAAAGATCCACTTGAAGTATTCGAACAAGCGTTGGAAAACATCATGCCGGTTCTTGAAGTTCGTGCTCGCCGCGTTGGTGGTGCTAACTATCAAGTACCAGTTGAAGTTCGCCCAGAACGCCGTACGACTCTTGGACTTCGCTACCTAGTGAAATTCTCACGTCTTCGTGGGGAGAAAACTATGGAAGAGCGTCTAGCAAATGAAATCCTAGATGGTGCCAACAACACTGGTGCTTCCGTCAAAAAACGTGAAGATATCCACAAAATGGCAGAAGCCAACAAAGCATTTGCTCATTACCGCTGGTAATTTCTTGCGAAACTTAAAATCTTATTTCGAGACGGAAGGAGAAAGACCATATGCCTAGAGAGTTCTCCTTAGCAAATACACGTAATATCGGAATCATGGCACACATCGATGCCGGTAAAACGACCACTACGGAGCGTATATTGTATTACACAGGCCGCATCCATAAAATCGGCGAAACGCATGAAGGTGCTTCTCAAATGGACTGGATGGAGCAGGAGCAAGAGCGTGGAATCACGATCACATCTGCTGCGACAACAGCTTCATGGGAAGGGCACCGCGTAAACATCATCGATACTCCAGGACACGTAGACTTTACAGTAGAAGTTGAACGTTCTTTGCGCGTACTTGATGGTGCTGTGACGGTTCTTGATGCCCAATCAGGCGTTGAGCCACAAACAGAAACTGTATGGCGCCAAGCGACAACATACGGAGTTCCGCGCCTTGTATTCATTAACAAAATGGATAAAATCGGTGCAGACTTCTTGTATTCAGTAGGCACTTTGCATGATCGCCTGCAAGCTAACGCCCATCCGATTCAATTGCCGATTGGTGCAGAAGACGAGTTCTCAGGGATCATTGATCTTGTTGAAATGAACGCGCGCTTCTATGCAAACGATTTGGGAACTGAAATCACTGAAGGGGACATTCCTGAAGAGTATAAAGAACAAGCTCAAGAATGGCACACGAAATTAGTGGAAGCTGTTGCTGAACTTGACGAAGACTTGATGGAAAAATACCTCGGCGGTGAAGAACTTACTGTTGACGAACTGAAAAACGCGATTCGTAAAGGAACGCTTGATGTTGAGTTCTATCCAGTAGTTTGCGGAACTGCTTTCAAAAACAAAGGGGTTCAATTGATGCTTGATGCAGTAATTGATTACCTACCATCTCCACTAGACGTACCGCCAATGACGGCGCTTCGTCCGGATTCAGACGAAGAAGTATTGCGTAAAGCATCTGAAGACGAGCCTTTCTCTGCTCTGGCATTCAAAGTAATGACAGACCCATATGTAGGGAAATTGACGTTCTTCCGTGTTTACTCCGGTACTTTGAAATCTGGTTCATACGTTCAGAACTCTTCAAAAGGCAAGCGTGAGCGCGTAGGACGTATCCTGCAAATGCACGCAAACTCCCGTGAAGAGATCGCTGAAGTATATTGCGGAGATATCGCTGCTGCAATCGGCCTGAAGGATACTTCTACAGGCGATACGCTATGCGATGAAAAAGACCAAGTTATTCTTGAGCGCATGGTCTTCCCGGAACCGGTTATCTCCCTTTCGGTAGAGCCGAAATCCAAAGCGGACCAGGACAAGATGGGCCAAGCTCTTGCGAAATTGCAAGAAGAAGACCCAACTTTCCGTGCGCACACGGACCAGGAAACTGGTCAAACGATCATCGCGGGTATGGGTGAACTCCACCTTGATATCCTGGTTGACCGTATGAGACGCGAATTCAACGTTGAAGCAAACGTCGGAGCTCCTCAGGTATCTTACCGTGAGACATTCCGCCAGTCTGCAAAAGTTGAAGGGAAGTTCGTACGTCAGTCTGGTGGCCGCGGTCAGTTCGGACACGTTTGGATCGAGTTCTCTCCAAACGAAGAAGGCGCTGGCTTTGAATTCGAAAATGGAGTTGTTGGTGGTGTCGTTCCACGTGAATACATCCCAGCAGTTGAAGCGGGTCTTCGCGACTCTCTTGATAACGGTGTTATTGCCGGTTATCCATTGATCGATATTAAAGCAAGATTGTATGATGGATCTTACCACGATGTTGACTCCAACGAGATGGCGTTTAAAGTAGCAGCTTCTATGGCTCTGAAAAACGCTGTAGCGAAAGTTAACCCGGTACTCCTTGAGCCGATCATGAAAGTAGAAATTGTAATCCCTGAAGAATACCTTGGCGATATCATGGGTGACGTAACGTCTCGCCGTGGACGCGTAGAAGGTATGGACGCTCGCGGAAACGCACAAGTCGTCCGTTCAATGGTTCCACTTGCTGAAATGTTTGGTTATGCAACAAACTTGCGTTCTAATACGCAAGGACGTGGTGTGTTCTCTATGCACTTCGATCACTATGCAGAAGTACCGAAGTCCATTTCTGAAGAAATTATCAAGAAAAACAAAGGGCAATAATTGAATTTTGACCTTTAAGCAAGTATAAATAGTTTGTATGCCCATTATGCAGTTTTCTGCACAATGGGTACTCCAAACGACTACTATTAACTTATATTTTGAGGAGGATTTTTCTAATGGGTAAAGCTAAATTTGACCGTTCTAAAACACACGCTAACATTGGCACAATCGGACACGTTGACCATGGTAAAACAACTTTGACTGCAGCAATCGCTACAGTTCTAGCTAAAAAATCAGGCGGGGAAGCTCGTTCTTACGCTCAAATCGACAACGCTCCTGAAGAAAAAGAGCGCGGTATCACAATCAACACTTCTCACGTTGAGTATGAAACTGCTACTCGCCACTACGCACACGTTGACTGCCCTGGTCACGCTGACTATGTTAAAAACATGATCACTGGTGCTGCACAAATGGACGGCGGGATCCTAGTAGTATCTGCTGCTGACGGCCCAATGCCACAAACTCGTGAGCACATCTTGCTTTCACGTCAAGTAGGCGTACCTTACCTTGTAGTATTCATGAACAAATGCGACATGGTAGACGACGAAGAACTTCTTGAACTTGTAGAAATGGAAGTTCGCGACCTATTGTCTGAATATGACTTCCCTGGCGATGACATTCCTGTCATCAAAGGTTCTGCACTTAAAGCTCTTGAAGGCGAAGCAGAATGGGAAGATAAAATCGTTGAATTGATGGATGCAGTTGATAGCTATATCCCAACTCCACCACGCGACACTGACAAGCCATTCATGATGCCAGTTGAGGATGTATTCTCAATCACTGGTCGTGGTACGGTTGCTACTGGACGCGTTGAACGCGGACAGATCAAAATCGGTGACAACGTTGAGATCATCGGTCTTACTGAAGAGCCAAAAACTACAACTGTTACAGGTGTAGAAATGTTCCGCAAATTGCTTGACTATGCTGAAGCTGGCGACAACATCGGCGCACTTCTTCGCGGAGTTTCCCGTGATGACGTTCAGCGTGGACAAGTTCTTGCTAAACCAGGCACAGTCAAGCCACACACAAACTTCAAAGCTGAAGTTTATGTTCTTTCAAAAGAAGAGGGTGGACGTCACACTCCATTCTTCTCAAACTACCGTCCACAGTTCTACTTCCGTACAACTGACGTGACTGGTGTTTGTAACCTTCCTGAAGGAGTAGAAATGGTTATGCCTGGCGACAACATCGAAATGGATGTTGAGCTTATCTCACCAATCGCTCTTGAAGAAGGAACTAAGTTCTCTATCCGTGAGGGTGGACGTACTGTAGGCGCTGGCGTTGTAGCTTCTATCCAGAAGTAATTCGCTCCAGCGAAACCCCTTAGCTCATAATGAGCTAAGGGGTTTTTTTATTGTTTTTATCAAGAAGGCGGTGAGCTTTATTCATTGCCTTCTTTTTTAGGTCGATCTGTTAAAGTGATTATCGGTTCTCTGTAGTGCAGGCTGCAGTTTCAGCGTTATATGGGGAAATCAGGAAAGGGTTTCATCTTTTTATACGCAATATATCGCATCTTAATAAAATATTCAAACTTTTTTAAAAATATTCTAAAACCGCGCTGCGACAACGATGTAAACGGATACAAATGATTTAAATGTTCAGAACTAGCAAAAAAATCACATTTTGTTTGTTGACACCCTTTGGAATAGGCGATATGATAGCAACAATTTAACAGAACAAAGCATTTACACTGGCATACCGCCATATAAAAAATTCCGACGAAAGAAGTGGACATCATGACTGAACAAGTAATCTATATGAATGGTGAATTTGTAAAAAAAGAAGATGCCAAGGTCTCGGTTTATGATCATGGCTTTCTATATGGCGATGGAGTGTTCGAAGGCATTCGTTCCTACAACGGAAATGTCTTCCGCTTAGAAGAGCATCTCGAACGCCTTTACGATTCGGCTAAATCAGTGATGCTTGAAATTCCGCACACTCCCGAAGAAATGACGGAGCTGGTCGTCGAGACACTCCGACAAAATAAGTTGAAAGATGCTTATATCCGCTTAGTCGTCTCAAGAGGCGTCGGAAATTTAGGGCTTGACCCGTTCAGCTGTGCGATGCCAAATGTCATCGTTATTGCGGAGCCGCTTTCCTTATTCCCGAAAGCATTGTATGACAGCGGCATCGAAATCGTTTCAGTCGCTACAAGAAGAAGCCGCTCAGACGTCCTTAGTCCGAAAGTGAAATCACTTAACTATATGAACAATATCCTCGTGAAAATTGAAGCGAGCTTAGCGGGTGTTTCGGAAGCACTCATGCTCAATGATCAAGGTTATGTGGCGGAAGGATCCGCTGACAATATCTTCATCGTCCGCAAAAACAAATTGATGACACCTCCCGGATATGTCGGGGCACTTGAAGGCATTACACGTAACGCTATCATGGAAGTAGCGGCCGAAAAAGGCTACCAGATGGAAGAGGCAGTTTTCACAAGGCACGATGTCTACGTGGCGGATGAAGTGTTCTTAACAGGAACAGCAGCGGAAGTCATTGCTGTCATCAAGGTGGATGGCCGTGTCATCGGCGATGGCAAGCCGGGAGTGGTCACCAAGGATTTGCTCGAGTCTTTCCGGGAATTGGTCCAGCAAGACGGCGTAAAAGTTTATAGCGAACATTTAAATGTTGTCTAAAATTTCATAAAGCAATTCAATGACGAGGTTAAAGCAAACGGAATACAGCATTTACAGAGAGCCGGGGCGGTGGAAGCCGGCAATGCTGCCAGATGCGACATCCCCTCTGAGTGGAATGCTGAACGGCTTAGGCCCTTTAGGTGTTCCCGGTAACTGCCACAATAAGGGTTATCGTTATCAACGGATAAGTAATTATCCAAGAGGCTGCAAATCGCAGTGAAATAGGGTGGTACCATGAAGCTTTTTCATCCCTATGCAAAGAAGATGTCTTCTTTGCGTAGGGATGAAAAAGCTTTTTTGTTTAGTACTGCCGAAGGCTTAAGAAGAAGGAGGCGGAGAGATTGGGAGTAAACGTAAAGGTCAGAGAAGAACAAAAAAAAGGATTATCCGGCAGTGGGGCGGACGTATTGATTCAATCTTTGAAACAGCAGGGTGTAGAAATCATTTTTGGCTACCCAGGAGGTGCGGTTCTACCAATCTATGATGCCTTGCACCGGAATCCGGTTCGGCACATCTTGGCGCGGCACGAACAAGGTGCAATTCATGCGGCGGAAGGCTACGCCAGAGTTTCCGGGAAAGCCGGAGTGGTCATTGCAACATCCGGCCCTGGAGCAACGAACCTGGTCACCGGCATTGCAGATGCGATGCTCGACTCGTTGCCGCTGGTTATCTTTACTGGACAAGTTGCGACATCGGTTATCGGAACGGACGCTTTTCAGGAAGCCGATATCGTCAGCATCACACAGCCAATCACGAAACATAATTATCAAGTGAAGAAAGTGGAGGATTTGCCGCGGATTATCAAAGAGGCATTCTTCATCGCATCAACAGGACGTCCCGGACCGGTCCTTGTCGACATTCCAAAAGACATCTCGACAATGCTCTTTACCGGAAAAGAAAAGCAGGCGGATGCGGATGTCTGCTTGCCGGGTTATCAGCCGACAATGACGCCGAACTATTTGCAAATCCAAAAAGCGGTGAAGCTATTATCTAGTGCGAAAAAACCGGTGATTCTTGCGGGTGCTGGGGTGCTTGCAGCAAGAGCTTCAGAAGAGCTTCAGACATTCGCTGAACATCATCAAATTCCGATTGTCAATACATTGCTCGGGCTCGGCACTATCGGCGGTGACCACAAGCTGTTCCTTGGAATGGGTGGGATGCACGGAACTTATGCAGCGAATACGGCGATTTGCGAATGTGATGTACTTCTCAATATCGGCGCCCGCTTTGATGACCGGCTTACAGGAAACTTGGCAGCATTCGCGCCGAACGCAGAAGTCATCCACATCGACATCGACCCTGCGGAAATCGGGAAAAATGTTCCGACAGCAATCCCAATCGTGTCGGATGCGAAAGCGGCACTGCTTGAATTATTGAAGAGCAATTTCGAAAGTCCAGATACACAAGAGTGGCACGGCAAGCTCAATGCATACAAGCAAGCGTATCCGCTTCAATACCACCAGAAGGAACGCAAAGGAATCATGCCTCAGGAAGCGGTCGAGTTGATTCACCGCTTGACTGGTGGCGATGCAATCGTCACAACAGACGTCGGACAACATCAAATGTGGACGGCGCAGTATTACCGCTTCAACAACCCGCATAACTGGGTCACATCCGGTGGTCTTGGAACGATGGGCTTCGGATTTCCGGCAGCGATCGGCGCAAAGTTTGCAAGACCGGAAGAAATGGTCGTTGCGGTCGTCGGCGATGCTGGCTTCCAGATGACTTTGCAGGAGTTGTCGTTATTACAGGAGTACCGGCTACCGGTTAAAGTGGTTATCCTAAACAATGAGAGCCTCGGCATGGTTCGCCAGTGGCAGGAAACCTTCTATGAACAAAGGTAT
Source organism: Planococcus sp. ISL-109 (assembly GCF_018613655.1). Taxonomy (GTDB): domain Bacteria; phylum Bacillota; class Bacilli; order Bacillales_A; family Planococcaceae; genus Planococcus. The sequence goes on along the minus strand of NZ_JAGGPW010000018.1, from coordinate 30,075 downwards.
TCCCAATCAATGATGCCGGTGCAACCGGATTTCGTCAAACTGGCTGCGGCTTATGATATCGACGGCTATAAAGTCGAAACGATGGAAGAAGCGGAAGAAGTATTCAAAAAAGCGTTTGAGTCAGATGGGCCGGCGCTCATCGATTGCCGGGTAGTCCAGTTGGAATGCGTCTACCCGATGGTCGCGCCAGGCAAAGGGCTGAACGAAATGATCGGAGTGAAAGGCGAATGAAGCGAGTAATCACAACAACGGTAATCAACCAGAGCGGCGTCTTGAACCGAGTGACCGGCCTGTTGATGAAGCGCCAATTCAATATTGAAAGCATTTCTGTTGGGCACACCGAGCAGGCAGGCATTTCCAAAATGACCTTTGTCGTCAACGTCGAGGATGAGCGAAAACTCGAGCAGTTGCTGAAGCAGCTGCAAAAGCAAATCGACGTCCTCAAAGTTAATGACATTACCGATAAAGCGATGGTCATGAGGGAACTTGCATTGATCAAAGTCGTCGCACCACCTGCTGTGCGCAGTGAGATTTACAGCATTGTGGAGCCGTTCCGTGCGACGGTGGTCGATATGAGCAAAAACGTTACGACTTTCCAAGTGACAGGCGATCCTGAAAAGATCGAAGCCTTCATCGATTTGATGAAGCCATACGGCATCAAAGAATTAACGAGAACCGGGGTATCCGCTTTTGTCAGAGAAACGCAAAAAGCCCGTACACCGCAATTGAACATTCTATAAAAACAAAAAACCCCAAAACTCGAGGAGGAAATGAAAATGGCAAAAATGTATTATAACCAAGACGTAAACGAACAGGCACTTAAAGGACAAACAATCGCGGTGATCGGCTATGGTTCACAGGGACACGCCCACGCACAGAACTTGAAAGATTCCGGTTTTAAAGTAGTAGTTGGTGTCCGTCCGGGCAAATCGTTCGACCAGGCGAAAGAAGACGGCTTAGAAGTGGTGACTGTAGCAGAAGCAGCACAAGCGGGTGACGTCATCATGGTACTCGTACCGGATGAGCGCCAGACGCAAATCTATGAAGAATCCATCAAACCGCATCTCGTGGCCGGAAAATCGCTCGTTTTCGCACATGGTTTTAACGTTCATTTCAATCAAATCGTTCCTCCAAAAGACGTCGATGTTTTCCTCGTCGCTCCAAAAGGGCCGGGACATCTCGTTCGCAGAACATTCGAAGCAGGAGCAGGCGTACCCGCTTTGTTCGCCATCCACCAGGATGTATCCGGAAATGCGAAAGACACGGCTCTAGCGTATGCAAAAGGAGTCGGCGCCGCCCGTGCAGGAATCCTGGAGACGACTTTCAAGGAAGAAACAGAAACCGATCTATTCGGAGAACAAGCAGTTCTTTGCGGCGGGGTAACTTCACTCGTCAAAGCAGGATTTGAAACTTTAGTGGAAGCAGGCTACCAGCCGGAACTCGCATACTTTGAATGCTTGCACGAACTGAAATTGATTGTTGACTTGATGTATGAAGGCGGCATGTCCGGCATGCGCCATTCAATTTCCGATACTGCTCAATGGGGCGACTTCGTATCCGGCCCGCGCATTGTCGATGCGGATACAAAAGCCCGCATGAAAGACGTGTTGACGGATATTCAAACCGGCAAGTTCGCCAAAGGCTGGTTGCTTGAGAACCAATTGAACCGCCCGGAATTCACAGCAATCGAAAACGCTGAAGCGGAACACCAAATTGAACAAGTCGGCCGCGAGTTGCGAGCTATGATGCCGTTCGTCAATGAAAACAAAAAACCAAAAGAGGTGGTCACCAATGTCACAAATTGATATTTTCGATACGACACTACGAGACGGGGAACAGTCGGCCGGGATCAACTTGAATACAGCAGAGAAGATCGAAATCGCCCGCCAGCTTGAACGTCTGGGCGTGACGATTATCGAATCGGGGTTCCCGGCTTCATCGCCTGGCGACTTCGACGCAGTGCAGCGGATTGCCGGTACGGTGAAGAACTCTATCGTAACGGGCCTGTCCCGCTCCATGAAAGCGGATATCGATCGGACATGGGAAGCTTTGAAGGGAGCGGAACAGCCGCATATCCACATCTTCTTGGCAACGTCCCCTATCCATATGGAACATAAATTGATGAAAACCCCGGAGCAGGTCGTCGACATCGCTGTCGAGTCTGTCCGCTACGCAAAAAAATTCTTCCCGCTCGTCCAGTGGTCAGCGGAAGATGCGTCAAGATCCGACCCGGAATTTTTGGTGCACATTATCAAGAAAGTTATCGAAGCAGGTGCGACGACAATCAACTTGCCGGATACAGTCGGCTATGCGACGCCGGAAGAATACGGCGCGATGTTCCGTTATATGACGGAAAACGTACCGGGCATCGAGAAAGTGAAGCTATCCGCGCATTGCCATAATGATCTCGGCATGGCGACAGCGAATACACTTGCGGCGATTGAAAATGGTGCGACACAAGTCGAAGGAACCATCAATGGAATCGGCGAACGTGCAGGAAACGTCGCTTTGGAAGAAATTGCGGTAGCACTTCACATCCGTAAACAATTCTACGAAATCGAGACAGGGATCAATTTGCATGAAATTAAACGGTCGAGCCAATTGGTCAGCCAATTGACCGGCAGCATCATCCAGCCGAACAAAGCGGTCGTCGGGAAAAATGCCTTCGCGCACGAATCGGGCATTCACCAGGACGGCATGCTGAAAAATCCACTAACCTATGAAATCATCACACCGGAATTAATCGGGGATGCGGTAACAGAACTGGTCCTTGGCAAACATTCCGGCAGACACGCTTTCCGTGACCGTGCTGTGAAGATGGGCTTCGAGTTGCCGGACAATAAATTGAATGAAGCATTCGTCGAATTCAAAAAGCTGGCCGACCGGAAAAAGCAAATCACCGAAGACGATTTGTATGTACTGTTGACCGATCAGCAAATCAACGACACCGAAACACCGGTCTATAAACTCGAAAGCGTACAAGTGCAATATGGCACCGCCAATATACCGACCGCGACAGCTTCTGCAACTGGCCCCGACGGCACTGCGATTCATGAGGCAGCGACCGGTTCCGGCTCTGTGGAAGCAATATTCAATACACTCGAACGCATCGTCGACGGCAAAGTGCACATCCTTGATTACCGTGTCACTTCAATCGGCAAAGGGCGCGACGCACTCGGCGAAGCGGTCATCAATATGAGCTATAATGGAGAAACCGTCACAGGACGCGACGTTGCGCAAGATGTTCTGGAAGCAACAGCGAAAGCTTATTTCAACGCAGTGAACCGCCAGCTCGTGAAACAAGGAAATAAAACGAAAATCCAAGCAGTGTAACAAACAAACCCACAGAGGAGGAATTACTATGGAAAAGACAATCGCAGTATTGCCAGGAGACGGCATCGGACCAGAAGTAACAGAGGCAGCAGTGAAGGTGCTGAAATCCATCGCAATGCGCTATGGCCACACATTCCATTGGAAATTCGCGGCGATCGGAGGAGTGGCGGTCGATGAAACCGGCAGCCCACTGCCGAAAGAAACCGTCGAAGCGTGTGAAGCGAGCGATGCGATCCTCCTCGGTGCGGTCGGCGGCCCGAAATGGGACAATAACCCGGCAGAACAGCGTCCGGAAAAAGGGCTCTTGAATATCCGCAAGCATTTCGATTTGTTCGCCAATGTCCGTCCGGTAAAAGCGGTGCCGGCACTTCTTGGATCTTCCCCGTTAAAAGAAGAAATCGCGCGCGAAGTGGATATGGTCATCGTCCGTGAGCTTACTGGCGGCTTGTATTTCGGGGAACCGAAACGCCATAATGAAAACTCAGCGGTCGATACACTTGTCTACACACGAGCAGAAATCGAGCGCATCGTCGATCAGGCGTTTGAAATGGCCCGCGCACGCCGCGGCAAATTGACTTCTGTCGACAAAGCGAATGTCCTGGAATCCAGTAAGCTATGGAGAAAAGTTGTTGAGGAGCGAAAAGTGGGCTACCCGGATGTGGAAGTAGAGCATATGCTAGTCGATGCAGCTGCGATGAAATTGATCACCAACCCGCGCTCATTCGACGTCTTAGTGACGGAGAACATGTTCGGCGATATCTTGAGCGATGAGGGATCGGTCATCACCGGCTCACTCGGCATGTTGCCTTCTGCAAGCATCCGTGCAGACGGCTTCGGCTTGTACGAACCGGTACACGGGTCTGCACCGGACATCGCAGGGCAAAATAAAGCGAACCCATCCGCTGCAATTTTGTCTGCTGCCATGATGCTGCGCCAATCGTTCGGCATGGAGTCAGAAGCAGCAACAATCGAAGAAGCAGTCATGAGCGTCCTCGAAGACGGCTATTGCACAGGCGATTTGTCTGCTTGCGGCAATAAAGTCATCTCCACGGAACGCTTTGTAGAAAAAGTAATCGAAGAATTGGAACGGGAATTCGTGTCAGAACATATCATGTTTTCCTACGTGTAAATGGAAGGGGCACTCCGCATGGCTAAGACGATTATTGAAAAAATCTGGGAACAGCATATTGTATTCGAAGAACAGGGAAAACCCGACCTTTTATATATCGACCTGCATCTATTGCATGAAGTCACATCGCCTCAAGCATTTGAAGGCTTACGCATAAACGGCCGAAAAGTCCGCCGTCCGGATTTATGCTTCGCGACGATGGACCATAACGTGCCGACTCGCAATCGCTCAGTGATTACAGATCCGATTTCCCGCAAGCAAATCAAAACGCTTCAGGACAATTGCGATGAGTTCGGCGTGCCGCTCGCGGGGATCAATCATCCGGACCAAGGCATCGTCCACGTCATCGGACCGGAGCTCGGTCTAACGCAGCCCGGCAAGACGATTGTCTGCGGCGATAGCCATACGTCCACACACGGAGCATTTGGCGCTTTGGCGTTCGGCATCGGGACAAGTGAAGTGGAGCACGTGTTATCGACACAAACATTGTGGCAGTCCAAACCGAAAACGATGGAAATCCGCATCGACGGTGAACTGGGCTTTGGCGTTTCCGCCAAAGACGTCATCCTTGCCGTCATCTCGAAGTTCGGTATCGATATGGGAACAGGGCATATCGTCGAATACACCGGTGAAGCGATCCGCAACTTGTCGATGGAAGAGCGCATGACTATATGCAATATGTCCATCGAAGCAGGCGCTCGCGCCGGACTCGTCAGTCCAGACGAAACAACCATCGAATATTTGCGCGGCAGAAGAAACGTCCCCGAAGGTGAAGCGTTCGAACGAGAAGCTGATCGCTGGCTGGCATTGGCGACAGACGAAGGCGCGATTTTTGATGTGACGCACACTATCCACGCCGATGACATATCCCCGTTTGTTACATGGGGTACAAACCCGTCCATGGGTTCAGGCATTGCCGCAAGCGTGCCGACAGCTAAGGATTACGACAAACAGGAAGACAAAGATGCATTGCGCCAGGCGCTGGCTTATATGCAACTCGAAGAAGGAGCCCCGCTTTCGTCCATCGCAATCCAACACGTATTCATCGGCTCCTGTACGAACGCCCGCCTAAGCGATTTGCGTGCGGCGAGTGACATCGTCAAAGGCAGAACGGTCCATCCGTCCGTCACAGCGATTGTCGTGCCGGGCTCAGAGACTGTGAAGCGTGCAGCGGAAGCGGAGGGGCTCGACCAAGTGTTCCTGCAAGCTGGTTTTGAATGGCGTGAAACAGGCTGCAGCATGTGCTTGGCGATGAACGAAGACTCTGTACCGGCAGGAGAGCGCTGCGCCTCTACCTCGAACCGCAACTTCGAAGGGCGTCAAGGAGCCGGATCTATGACGCACTTGGTGAGTCCGGTCATGGCGGCGGCTGCGGCCATCGAAGGGCATTTGACTGATGTCCGAAACTTTATGAAAGAGCCTGTGCCCTCGGCATAACGGAAGGAGGAACTGAATTTGAAACCCATCAACGAAATTTCGAGTGTGTTAACGCCGCTCGACCGCAAAAACGTCGACACCGACCAAATCATTTCGAAGGAATTCCTCAAGCGCATCGAGCGCACAGGATTCGGGAAATACTTGTTCTACCATTGGCGCTTTAACTCGGACGGTTCACCGAATGAACAGTTTGTTTTGAACGACCCTCGCTTCCAAGGCTCTGAAATTCTTGTGGCCCAGGAAAACTTTGGCTGCGGCTCCTCCCGCGAACATGCACCGTGGGCGATCCAGGATTACGGCTTTAATGTCGTCATTGCACCGAGCTATGCGGATATCTTCTATAATAACTGTGTGAAGAACGGCATTTTGCCGATTCGCCTAGAAGAAGCAGAAGTGAGTACTTTGCTTGAAAAAGGCAACAAGGCGCCGTACCGACTCGACGTCAATTTGAAAGAACAAAGCGTCACAGGCGAAGACGGCGTAAGCTATTCGTTCGATATCGACCCGTACTGGAAAGAAATGCTGTTGAACGGCTGGGATGAAATCGCCCTCACGATCCAATACGATTCCTATATCCAGGCGTACGAAGAGAAAATGCAACAAGCCTAAAAATACCCGTTCCACCAAAGCTCACTGTTAAACGACTTAACAGGGCTGCGGCGGAGCGGTTTTTTTGTTCGATACACTGTTGGGCGGGCGATGTTGACATCATTCAGCAGATTTGTTATTTTAGTAAAGTACTTTAACGCTTTAGCAAACTAAAGGAGAAATGAACAATGAATGCAGTTATTATCGCGGTGTTAGTGATGCTGATTTTGAGCTTGCTCCGTGTCAACGTCGTCTTCGCATTGCTGCTCGGAGCGCTCGCAGGTGGACTGAGCGGCGGGCTAAGCTTTACTGAAACGCTGACTTCCTATACAGAAGGACTTGGCAGTGGTGCGACCATTGCGCTGAGCTACGCTATGCTTGGGGGATTTGCCGTCGCGATTTCCCGCACCGGCATCCCGGAGCTATTGGTTGCAGGAGTATTGAAACTGGTCAATAAAGAAGGGGAAGCGACGCGCCAGAACTTGGCGAAAGCGCTCATCATCTTTGCACTTTTTGCAATGGCGATCTTCTCGCAAAACCTGATCCCGATCCACATAGCCTTTATCCCGTTATTGGTGCCGCCAATTCTGCACATCTTAAATGAGTTGCGCATCGACCGCCGGCTTATCGCAGCCGTTCTGACATTCGGATTGACGGCGCCGTATATTTTATTGCCATACGGATTCGGGCTGATCTTTCATGAAATCCTCGCCAATCAGATGGCGCTCGCCGGCATGCCGATCGATATGGCGGACATTCCACGAGCAATGATTTTCCCTGTCGCTGGGCTATTCCTCGGCCTGATCATCGCCGTGTTTGTTTCCTACCGCAAGCCGCGCGATTATCGTGAAGTGGGAACCACTACTTCTATAGAAGAAACTCCAAAACGGACAGCCTCTGTAAAGGATGTCATCGTCACAATCATCGCACTCGTTGCAGCGCTCTATGCGCAGATCGAAAGCGAATCGATGATCATCGGTGCGCTCGCCGGTATTTTGATTCTTTACATCTTCGGTGCGATGAAGTGGAAAGAAGCGGACGACGTCTTGACGGCGGGTATGCGCATGATGGCGTTTATCGGCTTCGTTATGATCTCGGCGAACGGTTTCGCTGCAGTCATTCAAGCTACCGGCGCAATTGAAACACTTGTTGAAAATACAGCGGACTTATTCGGCGACCAAAAGGGACTAGCGGCACTCGCCATGTTGATCGTCGGATTGTTCGTCACGATGGGGATCGGCTCTTCCTTCTCGACGATTCCGATCATCGCCGCCATCTTTGTGCCGCTCAGTGTGGAGTTCGGTTTCTCGACACTCGCAATCATCGCCTTGATCGGGACAGCAGGAGCGCTCGGCGATGCCGGCTCTCCTGCGTCCGACTCCACACTTGGCCCGACAGCAGGTCTCAACGTCGACGGCCAGCATAACCACATATGGGATACGGTCGTTCCGACGTTCCTCCACTATAATATTCCGCTCGTCATCTTCGGCTGGCTCGCGGTCATGTTCCTCGGCTAAGTCCGAAAGATTTCGACTATTATCGTATCGGTTGAAAGTGAAATAAATCCTGCTATACTAATAAAAGCGAATGAAAAAGAATTTCGTGGAAAGTCTTGCGGAATTCTTTTTTATTTTGTATAATGGTGAATGTTGGTCTTTGACTGCGAAGAAGCGAGAGGTTACCGACACACACGGCCGCTTTGCCATGGCGAGTGTGCGGAAAATTTTCGTGGAGAAGTCTATAACAAAAATAGGCGAAAAGGGAGGGAAAATAATGGCAAAACAAAAAATACGTATCCGTTTGAAAGCATATGATCATAGAGTCCTGGATCAGTCTGCTGAGAAGATTGTTGAAACTGCAAAACGTTCAGGTGCTAGCGTATCGGGTCCGATACCGTTGCCGACGGAAAAATCAATCTACACAGTCTTACGAGCTGTCCACAAGTATAAAGATGCTCGTGAACAATTCGAAATGCGCACACATAAACGTCTGATCGATATCGTTAACCCGACACCACAGACTGTTGACGCGCTAATGAAACTGGATCTACCATCCGGCGTTGATATTGAAATCAAACTATAATTGGTAACCGAAAATAGAAAACATAAAAATTTGCAGGAGGTGTGACGACATGACCAAAGGAATCTTAGGTAGAAAAATCGGTATGACGCAAGTTTTTGCTGAGAACGGTGATTTGATCCCTGTAACTGTAATTGAAGCTTCTCCAAACGTAGTGCTTCAGAAAAAGACAGTTGAATTGGATGGCTACGAATCGGTACAACTTGGTTTTGAGGATAAGCGCGAAAAGCTTTCCAACAAACCGGAGAAAGGCCACGTAGCAAAAGCAAGCACTGCTCCTAAGCGCTTCATTCGCGAACTTCGCAATGTAAACTTAGCTGATTACGAGATTGGTCAAGAAGTCAAAGTAGATGTATTCGCAGAAGGCGATGTAGTAGATGTAACAGGAACTACGAAAGGTAAAGGTTTCCAAGGTGTTATTAAACGCCACGGACAATCTCGCGGACCAATGACTCACGGTTCACGTTACCACCGTCGTCCTGGTTCAATGGGGCCGGTTGCTCCAAACCGCGTATTCAAACAAAAGAAATTACCTGGTCAAATGGGTGGCAACACGGTCACTATCCAGAACCTTCACATTGTGAAAGTGGATGTTGAGCGCAACTTGCTTCTAGTTAAAGGTAATGTTCCTGGTTCACGCAAAGCATTGATCCGCGTTAAAACGGCAATCAAAGCAAAATAATAATATTTAAGGAAAGGAGGAAACAGGAATGCCTAAAGTAGCTTTACTAAATCAAACCGGTTCACAAGTTGGCGACATCGAGTTGAACGATCTTGTCTTCGGTATTGAACCAAATGAATCTGTACTCTTCGATGCAGTAGTTGCACAGCGTGCTTCTTTGCGTCAAGGTAACCATAAAGTTAAAACCCGCTCTGAAGTAACCGGTGGCGGAAGAAAGCCATGGCGTCAAAAAGGAACTGGACGTGCCCGTCAAGGTTCGATCCGTTCACCACAATGGCGTGGAGGCGGCGTCGTATTCGGCCCGACACCACGTAGCTACAGCTATAAACTTCCGAAAAAAGTCCGTCGTTTGGCTCTTCGTTCAGCATTGTCTTCGACAGTAGTGAACGAGAACTTGATGGTACTTGAAGGATTAGCTTTCGATGCACCGAAAACAAAGGAATTCACTAAATTGGTGAATGACCTATCTATCGGTAAAAAAGCATTGTTCGTAACAGCTGACCTTGATGAGAACGTCGCATTATCTGCACGTAACATCAAAGGCATGACAGTTGTTCCGGCAAACGGCATCAACGTATTGGACTTGCTTGGACATGATAAAGTCATCATGACTAAAGCAGCCGTAGAGAAAATCGAGGAGGTGCTAGGTTAATGGAAGCACGTGACATTCTAAAGCGTCCAGTCATTACCGAGCGTTCTTCTGAGGTAATGGCGGAGAAGAAGTACACTTTTGAAGTGGACGTTCGCGCTAATAAAACACAAGTTAAACATGCAGTGCAAGAAGTCTTCGGCGTTCAAGTTGATAAAGTCAACATCATGAACTACAAAGGCAAATTCAAGCGCATGGGCAAACACGCAGGATACACTAACAAGCGCCGTAAAGCGATTGTAAAATTGACTGCTGACTCAAAAGACATCGAACTATTTGAAATTTAATTCCATAAGTTCTTAAAGGACTATTAAAGAAGGAGGGAAACAACGTGGGGATTAGAAAATATAAACCTACCACTAACGGTCGTCGTAACATGACGAGTTCGGATTTCGCTGAAATCACAACGAACAAGCCTGAAAAATCGCTTTTACGTCCAGTAAAGCGTAAAGGCGGCCGTAATAACCAAGGTAAAATAACTGTACGCCATCACGGCGGTGGACATAAACGCCAATACCGTGTCATCGATTTCAAACGTAACAAAGATGGCATTCCAGGCCGCGTTGCTACAATCGAGTACGATCCAAACCGTTCTGCAAACATCGCATTGATTCATTATGCTGATGGAGAAAAGCGTTACATCCTTGCTCCCAAAGGAGTAGTCGTTGGAACACAGCTAATGTCAGGACCAGAAGCTGACTTTAAGCCAGGTAATGCTATGGCGTTGTCACTCATCCCGATGGGTTCAACAATCCATAACATCGAATTGAAACCAGGCGGAGGCGGCCAATTGGTACGTTCTGCAGGAGCTTCAGCACAGGTGCTTGGTAAAGAAGGAAAATACGTAACAGTTCGCTTGCAATCAGGCGAAGTTCGCCTGATTCTTGCTACTTGCAGCGCAACTATCGGTGCAGTAGGAAACGAGCAGCACGAATTGATCAACATCGGTAAAGCAGGACGTAACCGCTGGAAGGGCAATCGCCCGACAGTCCGCGGATCTGTAATGAACCCGAACGATCACCCACACGGTGGTGGTGAAGGCCGTTCGCCAATCGGACGTAAATCACCAATGTCTCCATGGGGCAAACCGACTCTTGGATACAAAACTCGCAAGAAAAACAATAAATCCGATAAATTCATCGTGCGTCGTCGTAAAAAATAATTTGATTCCGCTACGGTTCGCTAACAGAACCGTGGTGCAATCACGAAGGGAGGATCCCACATGGGCCGCAGCTTGAAAAAAGGACCTTTTGCTGATGATCATCTTATGAAAAAAGTTGAAGCACAGAAGGACTCTGAGAAAAAACAAGTGATCAAAACTTGGTCTCGCCGTTCTACAATTTTCCCGACATTCATCGGACAAACAATCGCAGTATATGATGGTCGTAAACACGTACCTGTATACGTGACTGAAGACATGGTGGGCCATAAACTAGGCGAATTCGCGCCAACACGCAAATACGCTAGTCATGGTGCAGACGATAAGAAAACAAGACGTTAATTGAGAGGAGGATTTCCCCATGCAAGCAAAAGCTGTCGCTAGAACAGTACGTATTGCTCCTCGTAAAGTCCGTTTAGTAGTAGATTTAATTCGAGGCAAGCAAATTGGCGAAGCCGTTGCGATTTTACAACACACTCAAAAATCATCATCGATTGTTGTTGAGAAGTTATTGAAATCTGCAGCAGCTAACGCTGAACACAATTACGAAATGAACGTCGAGAATCTTGTTGTCAGCGAAGTATTCGTTGATGAAGGACCGACTTTGAAGCGTTTCCGTCCACGTGCAATGGGACGTGCGAGCGCGATTAACAAGCGCACTAGCCACATCACACTAGTGGTATCTGAGAAGAAGGAGGGATAATTCGTGGGACAAAAAATTCATCCAATTGGAATGCGGATCGGAATCATTCGTGACTGGGAGTCGAAATGGTATGCTGAAAAAGACTACGCGACACTCCTTCACGAAGATTTGAAAATCCGTGGATACATCGAAACACGTTTGAAAGAAGCTTCTGTTTCTAGAATTGAAATCGAGCGCGCTGCAAACCGTGTAAATGTAACAATCCACACTGCGAAACCAGGTATGGTAATCGGTAAAGGTGGCTCCGAAGTCGAAGTACTTCGCACTCAACTAAACTCGGTGACTGGCAAGCGTGTACACATCAACATCGTAGAAATTAAAAGAGCTGATCTTGACGCAAAATTGGTTGCTGAAGGAATCGCACGCCAGCTAGAAAATCGTGCATCTTTCCGTCGTGCTCAAAAACAGACGATCCAACGTACTATGCGTTCAGGCGCTAAAGGGATCAAAACTCAAGTATCTGGACGTTTAGGCGGCGCTGACATTGCGCGTTCTGAACACTACAGTGAAGGAACTGTTCCGCTCCATACATTGCGCGCTGACATCGATTATGCGCACGCTGAAGCAGACACTACTTATGGTAAGCTTGGCGTAAAAGTATGGATCTACCGCGGTGAAGTCCTTCCAACCAAGAAGAATTCTGAGGAAGGAGGCAAATAATATGTTATTGCCAAAACGCGTAAAATATCGTCGTGAACACCGTGGCAAGATGCGCGGAGAAGCGAAAGGCGGCAAAGAAGTCGCATTCGGCGAATATGGTCTACAGGCTCTTGAGTCTTCATGGATCACAAACCGTCAAATCGAAGCTTCCCGTATTGCGATGACACGTTACATGAAACGTGGCGGTAAAGTCTGGATTAAGATTTTCCCTCACAAACCATATACGAAAAAGCCTCTAGAAGTACGGATGGGTTCCGGTAAAGGTTCACCTGAAGGCTGGGTAGCGGTTGTAAAAACAGGAAAAATTATGTTCGAAATCGCTGGAGTATCTGAAGAAGTTGCACGCGAAGCATTTCGCCTTGCCTCTCATAAACTGCCAGTGAAAACGAAATTCGTAAAACGCGAAGAAATTGGTGGTGAATCGAATGAAAGCTAATGAAATCCGTGACCTAACCACTGCTGAAATCGAACAAAAAGTGAAATCACTGAAAGAAGAGCTTTTCAACCTTCGCTTCCAATTGGCTACTGGTCAATTAGAAAATACTGCTCGCATCCGCGAAGTACGTAAAGCGATTGCCCGTATGAAAACTGTGATTCATGAAAGAGAACTCAGTGGCAACAACTGATAATTCGAGAGGAGGTTGCAAGTATGTCTGAGCGTAACCAACGCAAAGTATACACAGGCCGCGTCGTGTCTGACAAAATGGACAAAACCATTACAGTATTGATTGAAACTCAAAAGAAGCACGCGCTTTATGGCAAACGTGTAAAATACTCTAAGAAATTCAAGGCTCATGACGAGAACAACGAAGCGAAAATGGGCGATGTCGTTCGCGTCATGGAAACTCGTCCGCTATCAGCTACAAAACGTTTCCGTTTAGTGGAAGTCGTCGAAAAAGCTGTTATCATCTAATTCAAATTAGTTCGGAATCATATAAGTTCCGAAGGGAGGTTACCTAAGTGATCCAACAGGAAAGTCGTTTAAAAGTTGCAGACAACTCGGGTGCTCGTGAAGTACTTACGATTAAAGTACTTGGTGGTTCTGGTCGCAAGACAGCAAACATCGGTGACGTAATCGTTTGTACCGTGAAAAAAGCAACACCAGGTGGCGTTGTTAAGAAAGGTGAAGTCGTTAAGGCTGTCATCGTTCGCACGAAAAGCGGAGCTCGCCGTAAAGACGGTACTTACATCAAATTTGATGAAAATGCATGTGTGATTATCCGTGATGACAAAGGTCCACGCGGAACACGTATCTTCGGACCAGTTGCACGTGAACTTCGTGACAACAACTTCATGAAGATCGTCTCACTTGCTCCTGAAGTTCTATAAATTACCCAATGTGCGATACCAAGGAGGTGCGACAGAATGCATGTAAAAAAAGGCGATACAGTTAAGGTCATCTCTGGAAAAGACAAAGGCAAAACAGGAGTTGTTTTGACTGCTCTACCTAAGAAAGACCGCGTGCTCGTTGAAGGTGTTAACATCGTCAAAAAGCATACAAAACCGAACCAGGCAAGCCCGCAAGGCGGAATTGTCAGCCAAGAAGCTGCGATCCACGTATCTAACGTGATGGTAGTTGACCCTAAATCCGGCGAGCCGACTCGCGTAGGATACAAAATGGAAGATGGCAAAAAAGTTCGTGTTGCAAAAAAATCCGGTGAAAAATTAGATAAATAAAATTCCTGAGTGAGGGGAGGTACACACATGAACCGCCTACAAGAGAAGTATATGAACGAAATTACACCTGCTCTAGTGAGCAAGTTTGAGTATTCATCAGTAATGCAGGCGCCAAAAGTTGACAAGATTGTCATCAACATGGGTGTCGGTGAAGCTGTACAAAACACAAAATCACTTGATTCTGCGGTTGAAGAATTGCAGACGATTACTGGTCAAAAACCAGTCGTCACAAAAGCTAAAAAATCTATCGCTGGCTTCCGTCTACGTGAAGGTATGCCAATCGGATGTAAAGTTACACTACGCGGTGAGCGTATGTATGACTTCTTGGATAAATTGATTGCTATTTCACTTCCACGTGTACGTGACTTCCGTGGCGTCTCGAAAAAATCTTTCGACGGACGCGGTAACTACACACTTGGTGTGAAAGAACAATTGATCTTCCCTGAAATCGATTATGATAAAGTTAACAAAGTACGCGGTATGGACATCGTAATTGTAACGACTGCGAACTCTGATGAAGAAGCTCGTGAGTTATTGACACAATTCGGAATGCCGTTCCAAAAGTAAACGTGAGGGAGGCGTAAACGTGGCTAAAAAATCTATGATTGCAAAACAAAAACGCACGCCAAAGTATAAAGTGCAAGAGTACACACGCTGTGAACGATGCGGACGTCCGCATTCAGTGCTGCGCAAATTCAAACTTTGCCGTATTTGTTTCCGTGAACTTGCACATGCGGGACAAATTCCTGGCGTCAAAAAAGCCAGCTGGTAATCCCCTAAATTGGGAAGGAGGTAAATGTAATGACAATGACAGATCCGATTGCAGATATGCTGACACGCATTCGTAACGCAAACATGGTTCGTCACGAGAAATTGGAGCTTCCGGCTTCCAACGTGAAGAAAGACATCGCTGAAATCCTTAAGCGCGAAGGTTTCGTTCGTGACGTAGAATATGTTGAAGATGATAAACAAGGCATGATCCGCATTTTCCTTAAATACGGTGCCAACAATGAGCGCGTCATAACTGGCTTGAAACGCATTTCAAAACCAGGTTTGCGCGTATACGCTAAAACTGATGAGGTGCCTCGTGTACTAAACGGTCTTGGAATCGCTTTAGTATCGACATCACAAGGTTTGGTAACTGACAAAGAAGCCCGCGCGAAAAAAGTCGGCGGCGAAATTATAGCTTACGTTTGGTAAGAAGCAACAAACGAATGGAGGTGCAACAGAATGTCACGTGTAGGTAAAAAACCAATCGATGTTCCTGCAAGCGTTACAGTCACTATCGGAAACGATAACAACGTAACGGTCAAAGGACCAAAAGGTGAGCTTAACCGCTCATTTAACTCAGATATCACAATCGTACAGGAAGACAATGTATTGACATTGTCACGCCCGTCAGATTCCAAAAATCACCGCACAATCCACGGCACGACCCGCGCATTGCTTGCGAACATGGTTACTGGAGTTTCTGAAGGCTTCTCCCGTTCACTTGAACTAGTCGGTGTCGGTTACCGTGCTCAGCTACAAGGCACAAAATTGGTCTTGAACGTTGGATACTCTCATCCGGTGGAATTCACTCCGGAAGAAGGAATCGAAATCGAAGTACCAGGCAACACGAAAGTCATCATTAAAGGGATCAACAAAGAAATGGTCGGAGCACTTGCTTCCAACATCCGTGCTACTCGCCCACCAGAGCCGTATAAAGGCAAAGGGATCCGTTACGAAGACGAAAAAGTTCGTCGCAAAGAAGGTAAAACAGGTAAATAATGCTGCTTAGGCAGGCTGAAAGGAGTGACCTCAGTGATTACGAAACTCGATAAAAACGCATCCCGTAAAAAACGTCACGCTCGCGTACGTTCTAAAATCTCGGGTACAGCTGCATGTCCGCGTTTGAACGTTTTCCGTTCAAACAAATTCATCTACGCTCAATTGATCGACGATGTTAACGGCGTAACACTTGCTAGCGCATCATCTGCAGATAAAGATTTTTCTCTTGAAAATAAAGGCAACGTTGAAGCGGCTTCTAAAGTCGGCGAAACGATTGCAAAACGCGCTGTAGAAAACGGCTTAACATCAGTTGTTTTTGACCGCGGTGGTTATCTATATCATGGACGTGTAAAAGCTTTAGCTGAAGCTGCACGTGAAAACGGTTTACAATTTTAAAAAGAAGGAGGGACCCATTACATGAGTCGTATTGATCCAAACAAACTTGAACTTGAAGAACGCGTAGTTACGATTAACCGCGTTGCGAAAGTTGTAAAAGGTGGACGTCGTTTCCGTTTCTCCGCATTGGTTGTTGTAGGCGACAGAAATGGTAAAGTCGGATTCGGCACTGGGAAAGCACAAGAAGTTCCAGAAGCGATCCGTAAAGCTATTGAAGATGCGAAGAAGAACTTAATCGAAGTACCAATGATTAAAGGTACTACTCCACATCTCGTGACCGGACGCTTCGGCGCTGGTTCGATTCTTATCAAACCTGCTTCACCAGGTACCGGTGTTATCGCTGGTGGACCTGTTCGTGCGGTATTGGAGCTTGCAGGAGTACAAGACATTCTGTCTAAATCCCTCGGTTCCAACACACCAATCAACATGGTGCGCGCTACTATCAACGGCCTGACTCAACTGAAAAGTGCTGAGGAAGTTGCAAAACTTCGCGGTAAAACTAAAGAAGAGCTATTCGGATAAGGGAGGGAAATTACATGGCTACTAAACTAGAAATTACCCTCACTAAGTCTGTGATCGGTGCTAAACCGACACAACGTAAAACAGTCCAGTCACTTGGCTTGCGCAAAATGCATCAAACAGTAGAGCATCAAGACAACGCGGCAGTTCGCGGAATGCTTGATAAAGTCGCTCACTTAGTAACTATTAAAGAAGTTTAATCCCTGATTTCTATAGAAGGAGGTGCCAACCACATGAAACTTCACGAATTAAAACCAGCAGAAGGTTCACGCAGCTCACGCAAGCGTATCGGACGCGGAATCGGTTCAGGTACTGGTAAAACAGCCGGTAAAGGTCACAAAGGCCAAAACGCCCGTTCAGGCGGCGGTGTCCGTCCAGGATTCGAGGGTGGTCAAAACCCATTGTTCCGTCGTTTACCTAAACGCGGATTCACGAACATCAACCGTAAAGACTACACTGTAGTAAACCTTGACGTGTTGAACCGTTTCGAAGAAGGCACAGAAATTACACCTGCATTGTTGATCGAAACAGGTATTGTGAGCAAAGAGCGTTCCGGAATCAAGATCCTTGGTAACGGTAGCTTGGACAAGAAATTGTCTGTTAGAGCTCATAAATTTTCTGCATCAGCTAAAGAAGCTATTGAAGCTGCCGGCGGTCAAACCGAGGTGCTTTAATGTTTCAGACAATCTCTAACCTTATGCGCGTGTCTGATATTCGAAATAAAATTTTCTTTACTTTAGCAATGCTCATCATCTTCCGTATCGGGACATTTGTTCCGGTGCCGAATGTTGATGCGTCAGTACTCCAAGCTACTGATCAGATGGGTCTGATCGGTTTCTTGAATACTTTCGGCGGAGGCGCCCTAGCCAACTTCTCGATTTTGGCGATGGGAATCATGCCTTACATTACAGCGTCTATCATCGTGCAGCTTCTGCAGATGGATGTTGTGCCGAAATTTGCTGAGTGGGCGAAACAAGGTGAAGTCGGAAGACGGAAACTTGCTCAGTTCACTCGTTACTTTACAATCGTTCTTGCTTTTATCCAGGCGATCGGCATGTCTTACGGCTTTAACCAAATGTATGGTGGTTCATTGATTCAAGATGATTCAATTGCGACCTATGTGGTAATCGCCATCGTTCTGACAGCAGGAACAGCATTTCTATTGTGGCTTGGTGAGCAGATTACGGCACAAGGCGTGGGGAACGGTATTTCGATTATCATCTTCGCAGGGATTGTCGCTGCAGTACCAGGAGCAATCAATCAATTATATGCGCAGCAGATTCAAGGAGCTGGCGATCAGCTTCCGATCAACATTGCCATTATGGCATTGCTCGCACTCGCAGTTGTTGCAATTACTGTTTTGGTCATTTACGTCCAACAAGCGTTGCGTAAAATTCCGATTCAGTATGCTAAACGTGTAGCTGGCCGTGGCCAGAGCTCGAATGGGCAGCAAACGCATTTACCTTTGAAAGTAAACGCGGCCGGAGTTATCCCGGTAATCTTTGCAGTGGCGTTTATGATCACGCCGCAAACCATTTCTTCTTTCTTTGGTGCCAACGCGTTTACGGATGCAATTCAGAATACGTTTGATTATACGCGTCCAGTCGGCATGATCATTTACATTGCCCTGATCGTCGCATTCACGTATTTCTATGCATTTATTCAGGTAAACCCTGAAAACGTGGCGGACAACTTGAAAAAGCAAGGTGCATATATTCCGGGAATCCGTCCGGGTAAAAATACACAAGATTATTTAACAAGCGTGCTTTACCGATTGACCTTCGTAGGAGCTATCTTCCTCGCAGTGATCTCGGTTCTGCCGATATTCTTCATCAATATTGCAAACCTGCCTCAATCTGCACAGATTGGCGGTACCAGTTTGCTGATCGTCGTCGGGGTAGCCCTCGAAACGATGAAACAATTGGAATCTCAGCTTGTTAAACGTCATTATAAAGGCTTTATGAAATAATCAATGGAAAGGGACGTGCAAGCGTTCCTTATCCAATTGTCTGAGGGGGCAAAACGTATGAATATTGTGTTGATGGGTCTACCAGGTGCCGGCAAAGGCACGCAAGCAGACGAAATTGTCCAGAAGTACGACATCCCTCATATTTCGACAGGCGACATGTTCCGCGCAGCCATTAAAGGCGGCACGGAGATGGGCCTGAAAGCAAAGTCGTTCATGGATCAGGGTGCTTTAGTACCTGACGAAGTGACGATCGGTATCGTCCGAGAGCGACTAAGCCAAGCGGATTGTGAGAAAGGCTTTCTATTGGACGGCTTTCCACGCACAGTCCCTCAAGCTGAAGCGCTAGAGTCTCTTCTGACTGATCTTGGCAAACGAATCGAGCATGTCGTAAACATCCAAGTTGAACAAGACGAATTGATTGCACGTTTAACAGGTCGTTGGATTTGCAAAGTTTGTGGAACTGCTTACCATACCGTATTCAATCCGCCTCAAACTGAAGGCGTGTGCGATAAGGATGGAGGAGAGCTCTACCAACGCGAAGATGATAAGCCTGAAACCGTCACGAAGCGTTTAGAAGTTAACATGCAACAAACTCAGCCGCTTCTGGACTTCTATGAAGACAAAAGCGTGTTGAGCAATATAAATGGACAGCAGGACATTGATAAAGTATTTGCTGACATTGATGCTCTTCTAAAGGGCGACCGAGGTTAAGTCCCGGCGCCGGGCGCAGTTAGTTGCCTCCATGTGGCTTTAAGGAGCACCGGAGATATGAATTTTCGAGAGCTGCAAAAGCAAACAAGGCTTGATTATATGAAACCGGTGAGGCTCGTTGCTCCGTGCAATTCCGCACCGCAGGTAGTATAATGGGTTTCGTGGAAGCATCTGTGTAACGGGTTTGGAACTCATCCAAGGCAGTCCGGGCAGTCGAGGATACGTGGGTCAGACTGATTCAACCGGATCCCCCCAAACTCCACTGTCATAGGTGGAGTGAGGAACCCGGAGAAGGTCTTTCAAATGTCGCTCATGCATTCCTTGTGAATGGATAAGAATTATTCAATCAGCAAATACTGTTTGAAGATGAGAACCTGATTTGTATACAGAAGGGAGACTGGGTCGATGGCGAAAGACGATGTAATTGAAATCGAAGGAACAGTCGTTGAGACTTTGCCTAACGCGATGTTTAAAGTGGAGCTTGAAAACGGCCATACGATTCTTGCGCACGTATCTGGCAAGATTCGCATGCATTTCATCCGCATTCTGCCAGGAGATAAAGTGACAGTGGAACTTTCTCCTTACGATTTAACACGCGGTCGCATCACATACCGTTTTAAATAATCTTTTGCACTCCGAACTACCAAGGAGGTTGGGTTAGATGAAAGTGAGACCATCTGTTAAGGCAATCTGCGAAAAGTGTAAAGTTATTCGCAGAAACGGAAAAGTAATGGTAATCTGTGAAAATCCGAAACACAAACAAAGACAAGGTTAATTAAAGAAGGAGGTGCATTGCACACATGGCACGTATTTCTGGTGTTGACATTCCGCGCGATAAACGCGTTGTAATTTCATTGACTTATATCTACGGTGTTGGGAAAAATACTGCTCAGAAAGTACTTTCTGGTGCTGGTGTTTCTGAAGAGACTCGCGTTCGCGATCTTACAGAAGACGAATTGAACAATATCCGTGAACAGCTAGATCAATACAAAATCGAAGGTGACCTTCGTCGTGAAGTTTCCATGAACATCAAACGTTTGATGGAAATTGCCAGCTTCCGTGGTATCCGCCACCGTCGCGGTCTTCCGGTCCGTGGTCAAAACACGAAGAACAACGCTCGTACGCGTAAAGGTCCTCGTAAAACTGTAGCTAACAAGAAAAAATAATCAGTAAAGGAGGTTGTTTCTTAACATGGCACGTAAACAACAAACTCGTAAGCGTCGTGTGAAAAAGAATATCGAATCCGGTATTGCTCACATCCGCTCAACATTCAATAACACAATTGTTACTATCACTGATATGCAAGGTAACGCAGTATCTTGGTCTTCGGCTGGAGCTCTAGGATTCCGTGGTTCACGTAAATCCACTCCATTCGCTGCCCAAATGGCTGCTGAAACTGCTGCAAAAACTTCCATGGAACACGGTTTGAAAACTTTGGAAGTAACTGTTAAAGGTCCTGGTTCAGGTCGCGAAGCTGCTATCCGTGCACTTCAAGCTGCTGGATTGGAAGTTACTGCAATTAGAGACGTAACTCCAGTTCCTCACAACGGCTGCCGTCCGCCAAAACGCCGTCGCGTATAATCGTTGAATTGAAATAGTTTTTGAACATCACGACTTACTAAATGTGTTCTGAATCGTAGCGAAAGTCTGTGACTATCGAATTCTTGATGCAACGAAAATACCGACGTTTTGAAGGAGGGTAAACTGAATGCTCGAAATAGAAAAACCAAAAATTGAAACGGTTGAGATCAACACCAATGCCAAGTACGGCAAGTTTGTTGTTGAACCTCTTGAGCGTGGATATGGTACCACTCTAGGTAACTCCTTACGTCGAATCTTACTTTCATCTTTGCCTGGCGCAGCTGTTACTTCTATCCAAATTGATGGCGTTCTGCATGAATTCTCCACTGTCGAAGGTGTAGAAGAAGATGTAGCTTCTATCATTTTGAATATCAAGAAGCTCGCTTTGAAAATTTACTCTGACGAAGAAAAAGTCATTGAAATTGATGTAAAAGGTGATGGAACGGTTACGGCTGCAGATATCACTCACGATAGTGATGTGGAGATTCTGAATCCGGATCTATATATTGCAACAATCGCGAAAGACGGTCACTTGCGCATGCGTATGTATGCAAACCGCGGCCGTGGGTATGCCCGTGCAGATCAGAACAAACGTGAAGATCTTCCGATCGGCGTTATCCCGATTGACTCTATTTACACGCCAGTTTCACGCGTCAATTTCCAAGTGGAAAATACCCGTGTGGGCCAACTCGCTCATTTCGATAAATTAACCCTCGATGTCTGGACAGATGGAAGCATAGGTCCTAAAGAGGCAATTGCGCTTGGCGCGAAAATTTTCACTGAACATCTAAACATCTTCGTAGGATTGACAGATGAGGCTCAAACAGCTGAAATCATGGTTGAAAAAGAAGAAGACCAAAAAGAGAAAGTGCTTGAGATGACTATCGAAGAGCTGGATCTTTCTGTTCGTTCTTATAACTGCCTAAAGCGTGCCGGTATTAATACCGTCCACGAATTGGCCAACAAGTCGGAAGACGACATGATGAAAGTTCGCAACCTCGGACGCAAATCACTTGAAGAAGTTAAAGTGAAGTTGGAAGATCTAGGTCTTGGGCTTCGTAAAGAAGACTGATCACCTGATCGGATTTGAACTATTCAACAAAGGAGGGAAACTTCAATGAGAAAACTTCAACGTACAAGTTCTCAACGTAAAGCGCTTTTGCGTGACCTTACAACTGATCTAATCGTACACGAACGCATTCAGACAACTGAAGCACGTGCGAAAGAAGTCCGTTCAACTGTAGAGAAAATGATTACGCTTGGTAAGCGCGGAGATATCCATGCACGCCGTAAAGCTGCAGCATACATCCGCCGTGAACTCGTGACTTCTACTGATGAAGAAGGAAACGAAAGCACAATCTTTGCTTTGCAGAAACTATTCGACGATGTTGCACCACGTTACACTGACCGTCAAGGCGGCTACACGCGCATCATGAAAATGGGGCCTCGTCGCGGAGATGGCGCACCGATCGTAATTATTGAATTGGTTTAATTTGATTTAATTGAAGAGGGTTCATAGCCCTCTTCTTTTAGCATCATGATTTATACGACAATATGAAAAGCAGAGTGTTATGATGAGCGAGCCGAAAGGCGGCGTCTCGTCTAGCTCTACGCACCTCATTCAACCGGCGGCTTAAGCAACCGCGGGAGCTATAGAGACAGAAAAGCGCATACTCTGAATGAGGTGCGCGCTTTTTTTATTTTTTTATTAATTCATAGTGTTGATGTTCCGGAAAGCGGAATGTGAACAGTGCGAATTAAACGTGCTATATGAAGATCTCTAGGAGATTGATTGAGTAGAGAAGAGAAGAGCAAGCTTAGAGGAGGCCGAAACACGTGAAGGGAACCATTTTGTCATTTGAAAACGTGACATTTACATATGTGCCGGAAGATGAAACGGTCAAGCCGGCTGTCTCGGATCTGTCATTTTCAATTCAAGAAGGCGAATGGGTAGCACTTGTCGGCCATAATGGCTCGGGCAAGTCGACTATCGCGAAATTGATGAATGGACTGCTGTTTCCGCAGCAAGGTTCAGTGCGGGCAATGGAGCTGACAATGTCTGAAGACAGCTTATGGGAGATTCGTTCGCAAATGGGCATGGTGTTCCAGAATCCGGATAATCAGTTTGTCGGGGCGACGGTTCAGGATGATGTAGCGTTCGCATTAGAGAACAATGGCGTACCGCATGGAGAAATGGTCGTACGCGTTCGGGAATCTTTGCAGCAGGTGAAGATGGATGATTATATGGACCATGAACCCCACCATTTGTCTGGTGGTCAAAAGCAGCGCGTGGCGATTGCAGGAGCATTAGCCTTGCGTCCGCGCCTGCTGATTTTGGATGAGGCGACATCGATGCTTGACCCGCAAGGCCGCCGGGAAGTGATTGAAACGATTCGCGAGTTGCGGGAAGCGACGGGCCTTACTGTGCTCTCAATCACGCATGATTTGGAAGAGGCGGCACTGGCTGAACGCGTCCTCGTCATGAATGCTGGGCATAAACAAATGGAAGGCACACCGGAAGAAGTGTTTTCATCGGGGGAGGAGCTGACCGGAATGGGTCTGGATCTGCCGTTTGCGATGCGGATGGCGGGCCTGCTGCAGAAGGCGGGGGTGCCGCTTTCCGGAGAATCTATGACAGAACATGAGCTGGTGGAGGAACTATGGACATACTACTCAAGCAAGTAGGATATAGCTACGCAAAAGATACGCCGTTTGAAAAGCGGGCATTGACAGATGTCACGCTGCATATTCCGTCCGGATCTTATATGGCCATCATCGGCCATACCGGTTCCGGAAAGTCGACGGTGCTGCAGCATTTAAACGCGTTACTGCAGCCGACAGAAGGCACTGTGCTGATCGGCGAGCGGAAAATAGAAGCCGGCACGAAAGCAAAAAACTTGCGGGATGTGCGCAAAAAAGTCGGCATTGTCTTTCAGTTTCCGGAGCAGCAGCTTTTTGATGAAACTGTAGTGAAAGACATTATGTTCGGGCCGCTCAATTTTGGCGTACCTGAGGAAGAAGCGCGTCGCCGGGCCATCGCTTTAATCGAACAGCTTGGCTTGCCAGAAGAAGTGGGGGAAAAATCACCGTTTGATTTATCCGGCGGACAGATGCGCCGTGTCGCCATCGCTGGTGTATTAGCGATGGAACCGGACGTCCTGGTGTTGGATGAACCGACGGCCGGGCTCGATCCACGCGGGCGCCGCGAAATCATGGACTTGTTCTACCGTTTGCATAAGGAGAAGGGCTTAACGACCGTGCTTGTTACCCATAGCATGGAAGACGCAGCGCGCTACGCGGATAGCGTCGCCATCATGCACAGCGGCAAATGCGTTGCGACGGGGGATGTGCGGGAGATTTTTGCGAATGAGGAGCAGCTCCACGATTACCAGTTGGAGCCGCCGCGTACGCTGCGAATGCAGCGGGAGTTTGAAGAGAAAACCGGCTTAGTGCTGGATGAACTTGCGTTAACGGAGGAGGCACTTTCGCGGTCAATTGCTAAAGCGCTGAAGGAAGGACGTGAGCCGAAATGATGGAGAAAATGATTTTCGGCCGCTTTATTCCCGGAAATTCGCTCGTGCATCGTCTCGATCCGCGTGCGAAAATTCTCTTTGTCTTTTTGTTTATCGCCATCGTGTTTATCGCGAATAATGCCCTGACGTATGCGATTTTGCTCGGGTCTACGCTGCTTGCAGTGTACTTGTCGAAAATCCGCCTTTATTTCTTGATAAACGGCTTGAAGCCGGTCTTCATTTTAATGGCGTTTACGTTTTTCCTGCACTTATTCTTTACACAAGAAGGAGCACTGCTCCTTAAATTCGGCTTTATTGAAATATACGCGGAAGGGTTGCGGCAAGGGATATTCATCTCGATTCGCTTTTTGGTATTGGTCTTTATGACGAGCATATTGACGCTTACAACTTCACCTATTTCCATTACCGACGGCATCGAAGTGCTGCTCGGGCCGTTCAAACGTGTCAAGTTGCCGGTTCATGAGCTGGCATTGATGATGTCTATCTCGCTAAGGTTTATTCCAACTTTGATGGATGAAACCGGCAAGATTCTAAAAGCACAAATGGCGCGGGGCTCAGATATCGGCTCCGGGCCGATCAAAGAACGGATTAAAGCCGTTGTGCCGCTACTGATCCCGCTGTTCGTCAGCGCGTTTAAACGTGCGGAAGATTTGGCGACGGCGATGGAAGTACGCGGCTATAGAGGCGGCGAAGGACGTACACGCTACCGGCAACTTGATTGGCGGATTCTCGATTCGCTGAGTCTGATATTGCTTGTCGGCTTTGCGGCACTACTTTGGTATTTCCGTTCATAATAAAGGAGAGACATCATGAAACGATTAAAAGCGACAATTGCGTATGACGGCAGCGGATTCTCGGGGTATCAAATTCAACTTAAGACCCGCACCGTGCAACTGGAGCTCTTGCGCGTATTGAAAGAACTTCATAAAGGAACGCCGGTGGAAGTGGTGGCGAGCGGAAGGACAGACTCCGGCGTCCATGCGACGGGGCAAGTGATTCATTTTGATACGTCTTTCTCCATTCCGAAAGATGCGTGGATGCGGGCGTTGAATGTCCGGCTACCGCAAGATATCCGTGTCCATAATATCGAAGAAGCGGCACCGGATTTTCATGCCCGCTATCATGCAACAGGAAAAGTGTACCGCTATAAATGGAACCGCAGCGCCATCATCAGTCCGTTCAGCCGCCACCACCTCGTCCACGTGCCGCAGCAGATCGACGTAAACCGCATGGAAAAAGCGGCAGTAGCGCTTATCGGCACACACGATTTTTCGAGTTTTTGTGCAGCGAATACAAATGTAGTCGATAAAGTGAGAACCATTTGGCGCATCGATTTCGAAGAGCACGGCGAGGAATTGCATATGGTGATCGAAGGGTCCGGTTTTCTCTATAATATGGTACGCATCATTGCCGGTACTTTGCTCGAAGTCGGATTAAATCGAAGAGAGCCGGAAAAACTGGCGGAAATCGTTGCAGCATGCGATCGGGACGCTGCCGGAAAAACCGCGGCAGCTCACGGTTTATACTTGGAAAAAGTGCATTATTCAAGGTGAAGCAACTTTTCCTGGTGTTTTTCTAAATGCCCTTGACTTAAGAGGGAATCCATTATATGATGATGTATGGTATTTTCATTACCCCCACGATATGCCCCGGAAGGTTATTTGTGTTAAGGGATAAGGAAAACACGGAACAACGGAACCAATAGGGAACACTTGGAACTGAGTTTTTAAAAAAAGAGACGATTCATTAGGAGGACAATATACATGCGTACAACATTCATGGCTAAAGGTCACGAAGTAGAGCGTAAATGGGTAGTTGTCGATGCAGAAGGGCAAACTCTTGGACGTTTGGCTTCTGAAGTCGCTTCAATCTTGCGCGGGAAATACAAACCAACATTCACACCGAACGTCGACACTGGCGATCACGTCATCATCATCAATGCTGAAAAGATCCACTTGACGGGCAAAAAGCTTACAGACAAAATCTACTACCGCCACACACAATTCACTGGCGGACTTAAGCAGCGC
Organism: Planococcus sp. ISL-109; assembly: GCF_018613655.1. GTDB lineage: Bacteria > Bacillota > Bacilli > Bacillales_A > Planococcaceae > Planococcus. The sequence continues at coordinate 3,473 of NZ_JAGGPW010000018.1, read as the reverse complement.
ACAGCACTTGAAATGCGCACGAAATACCCAACAAAAATGCTTGAACTAGCAGTTAAAGGCATGCTTCCAAAAAACTCTTTGGGCCGCCAAACGTTCAAGAAACTACATGTATACGCTGGACCAGAGCACAATCACCAAGCGCAACAGCCTGAAGCTTACACGCTTCGCGGATAATAATCAGTAACTAAGAGGAGGATACACCTTTGGCACAAGTTCAATATATCGGTACAGGTCGCCGTAAAAACTCAACAGCTCGCGTACGTTTGGTACCAGGAGACGGTACAATCACAATCAACAACCGTGATGTATCTGACTACGTTCCATACGAAACACTTGAGCAAATCATCAAACAACCACTAGTAACTACTGAAACTCTTGGTAGCTATGACGTATTGGTAAACGTAAAAGGCGGCGGGTTCACTGGACAAGCCGGCGCTATCCGTCACGGAATTGCACGCGCTCTACTTACAGCAGACCCAGAATTCCGTCCAGCACTAAAATCAGCTGGATTCCTAACGCGCGACCCACGTATGAAAGAACGTAAAAAATACGGTCTTAAAGCGGCTCGTCGTGCACCACAGTTCTCAAAACGTTAATTTTATCTTTTCAAAGCACTTTCCGGTTTTCCGGAAGGTGCTTTTTTATGTGTTGGCGAAACCTTATAGCAAACTGAAAAGGAGTGGAGCCAATGAATCGCATCAATTTAATCTGTTTAGGTGTCCGAAATATGGAAAAGTCTGTCCAGTTTTACCGCGACCAGCTGGGCTTCCAGACTGGCGAGACGAGAGAAAACCCAGAAATCATTTTCTTCAATACATCCGGCACGAAACTGGAGCTGTATCCGCTTGAAGAATTGGCGAAAGACATCGGTAAAGAAAATCCGCCGGTTAGATCAGGTTTTTCAGGCATTACCTTAGCTTATAACGCCAAGTCACGCAGTGAAGTGGACGAAGTGATGGAACGCGCGCAAAAAGCGGGAGCGGTTATCGCAAAAAAACCAGTCGATGTCTTTTGGGGCGGCTATTCCGGGTATTTCCAAGACTCAGACGGTTATCACTGGGAAGTCGCTTACGGTCCCGATTTCCGTTTTGACGAACAGGATATGCTCGACTTCGGTCCGCGCGACTAGCAGCATGCAGCTTGCCGCAGAAGAAGCGAGCCGGAATGGATTAAAAAACGGATTGCCTATGGTATACTTGGCTTTAGCAAAAGTTATAAGGAGTGTAGAGATATGTTGACTGAAACACAAGTGCGCGAAGCAGTCGGAGCTTTAGAAGATCCGTTTTTACATAGAACGCTTGCAGAAACAAACGGCATCGTGTCCGTGAAAATCAAAGAAGAGAAAAAATACGTCAGTGTGAAATTGGCGATTGCAAAAACGAACACGCCGGAACAAATGCAGCTGCAGATGAAAGTGGTCGATACCTTAAAAGAAGCGGGGGCTGACTCTGTCGGAATTCGCTTTGAGGAATTGCCGCAAGAATCACTGGCTCAGTTCCGCGGAACAGCGAATGAATCGGAAGCACAAGATTTATTGTCACCTTTGAACAAAGTTGAATTCATTTCCATCGCCAGCGGCAAAGGCGGTGTCGGCAAATCGACCGTGTCGGTTAACCTGGCGATCGCCCTTGCACGTGCAGGGAAAAAAGTCGGACTTGTCGATGCAGACATATACGGCTTTAGTGTGCCGGACATGATGGGCATCGATAAAGCGCCGGTCGTGCGAGGCGATACGATCATTCCGGTCGATCGCTTTGGGGTTAAAGTCATTTCGATGGGCTTCTTCGTTGAAGACAATATGCCAGTCGTTTGGCGCGGCCCGATGCTCGGAAAAGTTTTGGATCAGTTTTTCCGCGACGTCGAGTGGGGCGACCTCGATTATCTTCTTTTGGACTTGCCGCCAGGAACAGGGGACGTAGCACTCGATATCCACCAGATGTTGCCGGCTTCCAAAGAAATCGTCGTTACAACACCGCATCCGACAGCCGCATTCGTTGCAGCCCGCGCTGGAGCGATGGCGTTGCAGACTGATCACGAAGTACTCGGCGTCATCGAGAACATGTCTTGGTATGAAAGCCAAGCATCCGGCAAGAAAGAATATGTCTTCGGAAAAGGCGGCGGACCGAAACTTGCGGAAGAATTGCAAGTTCCGCTGCTCGGCCAGATTCCTCTCGGCCAGCCCGACTGGAACGAAGAAGATTTTGCGCCATCTGTCTATGCGGAAAATCACCCTACAGGAAAGATTTACGGAGACATCGCACAACAAGTCCTCAAGCAGTTTGCCGATAAGCAAGCCAAGCAATAAGACATATAATCCGGAAACCGGCTTTCGGTTTCCGGATTTTTATATAGTCGAAAGAGACTTTCAAGGTTTGTTCACAACTCCTTCTGCAGGTTAGACGGATTGTTGGTACAATTTAAAGGAATTTCAAATTAACGGAGGCAATATACGTGACTATACGGAATTGGATTAAGTTTTCTATAAATGCATTATTGATCGGTGGCGGAATTACAGGGTTGCTCGGTATTTTCATCCGGTGGAACGATATTTTCGCTGAAGCTGTGCAAAACGGGCAGTGGGGAGAATTTATTGCCGGCTTTGTATGGATGATCGTCGTCGGACTCACGATGAGTCTGATTGCGCAAATGGGCTTCTTCGCGTATTTGACGATTCACCAATTCGGCCATAATATGTTCCGGTCGCTGCGCCTATGGAATTGGGTGCAGTTGCTGATCATTGCGGTCGTTATCTTCGACTTGATCGCGTTCCGCTTTATCCCGAACGTGGAGACGAGCGGGCAAGGAATGCTTTATGCAGCGCTCTTGATCATTCTTTTAGCGGTTTCATTTGTAACGGCGTATTTAAAAGCAAAGTGGACGACGAAATCGACATTTATTTCGGCACTGTTCTTCATGATTGTCGTGACGACATTGGAATGGTTGCCGGCATTAATGGTAAGAGCAGGCAATGTCGACAGCTGGGTGACTTTGCTGTTGTTCCCACTGCTTGCAGTTAATGCGTATCAGCTTCTCCTCTTGCCGAAGTATAACGAGAAGTCGGAAGAAGATCGCTTGAAACTTGAGGCGCGTAAGGCAGCGCGAAAAGCACAAGCAGCAGAAGTGAAGAAATGATTGTTCAGAAAAGTTCCGCTTCCTGCCCCTTCGGCAGGGAGCGGGATTTTTTTGTCTGAGTTCCTCTTAGGATTTGTCGAATAAACGCTTTATCTGCAAGGTTTTCGCTTTGAAATGAAACAGTTTACTAGAGCTTAAAAGTTCTTTAGATAAAAGTTTAGTAAATGAGTTGACATATATTTAAACATGCTTTAATATAATAAAAGTCGTCAGGAACGACAACGAACATTTGAACCTTGAAAACTGAACAGCAAAACGTCAATAATACAGTCGCGAGCAATCGTGACAAACTTACTGATCAGCCCTTGTGCAGATCAAAGCGAATCGTGCGTCTTCGGAAG
>NZ_JAGGPW010000017.1 GCF_018613655.1 Planococcus sp. ISL-109 | reverse complement strand
TTTGGACCGGTTGTTGCATCGTAGCCAAATCATTTCTTATAGCGATACGGACAGTCTCCGCATGAAACATCGGAAGACGTTATTTCCAGAAATAAATCATCAAACTTAATTGTCGTAATTTCATCAATTCCACTTGACGGTTACAAACATCGCAAATTTGGCTACATACGTGTCAGCAGCAAAGATCAAAACGAAGGTCGTCAATTGGAAGCCATGCGGAAAATGGGCATCACTGAACGGGATGTATATTTAGATAAGCAAAGTGGAAAAAACTTCGAACGGGCGAATTATCAATTATTGAAACGTGTCATTCGGAAGGGCGACATTTTGTATATCCACTCGCTAGATCGGTTCGGCCGGAATAAAGAAGAAATCCTCCAGGAATGGAATGACCTGACGAAAAATATTGAAGCCGACATTGTGGTGCTGGATATGCCATTACTCGATACCACTCAATACAAAGACAGCATGGGAACATTTATTGCAGACTTAGTTTTACAGATTCTTTCCTGGATGGCAGAAGAAGAACGCGAACGCATCCGGAAACGGCAGCGTGAAGGAATTGACTTGGCGCTGCAAAACGGCATTCAATTTGGAAGACCGACAGTTTTTGTTTCAGAAGAATTCAAAGAGGTTTATAGAAAATGGAAAGCCACGGAGTTAACAGCAGTCGAAGCCATGCAGGAAGCCGGAGTGAAAAAAACCAGTTTTTATAAATTGGTCAAAGCACTCGAAGAAGAGACAGGTAACCTATTATAATAGAAGAAACTCTTTTTCCGTTTTTTCTTTAAGGCACATATTAGGCGTTGAGAGCGTCAAGAATTATGTGTAAATAAGTAAATCCTTTTCTTGTATGTATGTTGATTAAGCCTGCTTGAACATCTCAGCCAGCTCTGCGCGAGCTTTGTCGAACCCAATATGGCAACGGGTGGAGAAGTTCTGGTTGTAAATTTCAAACTGGGAAACCTGGAAGCGGTCCAAGGAATCCTCGTTGGGGAATTGCTCCTTGCGCTTGCTGTATTTCTTCACTTTCTTGTTGAATGACTCGATTAGGTTCGTCGAATAGATGCTGCGCCAAATGGATTTCGGAAAGTCGTAGAAAGTGAAGATAAAGGGTTGATACAATCAAAATCGATAAGTCCTTCGTCGATGAAATTGAAAAGCCAAAACATCACTCCATGATGAAGGCGATTATTGACCTGTGTTTGACCTTGAATTTAAATGTAATTGCAGAAGGGATAGAAACCCCGAGGCAACGAGCTATCCTATTGCAAAACAACTGCCGCCTTGGGCAGGGCTACTTGTTTTCGAAGCCTTTTCCTGGAGAAATACTTGAAGCACTTCTCCAACAGGGAGGTGAAAACCAATTGAAATCTCTTAGCTCGTGAGCATCGTAAAATGAGGTTGGAAAAGTGTAAGAGATATAAGGCGTGATTTGTCGGAAACTAGATAAATACGAAAAAGGCATCCCTTCTCCAATTATCGGAGAAGGGATGCCTTTTTCTGTGAGTTGTTTTATCATTCTGCTGCAACTAATGTAAATATTGTCAGCTCTGGTTTGGCGTGAATTCGAATTGGAACGGCGCTCATGCCAATTCCACGGTTAACGTACAATTGATTGCCGTCTGCTCCATAATCGTCTATCCAACCATCGGTATGCACTTCCTCTTCTGAAGTGAGAGCCATCCATGACCAGCCAGACAATCCTGGAAGCCTAATTTGACCACCGTGTGTATGACCTGCTACTGCAAATGGGGCTGAATTTTCCGGGAACTTTTCAAAAGAACTCGGATTGTGCATCATAACGACCCGGGGAGCATCAGTCGGGATTGCTTCTAAAGCTTGGTCCGCGTCATCTTGGTCCATCCAGTTCGAACCGACACCTGCGATGAAAAGCCCGGATTCTCCTTCAGGCAAAACCTCGCCTTGTGCATTGATCAAACTAGATTCATTATGCAAAATTTGTACGCCGATGTCTTCTAGTGCCTGGCGCATTTTA
>NZ_JAGGPW010000016.1 GCF_018613655.1 Planococcus sp. ISL-109 | reverse complement strand
CCTCCTGATTTGGTTTGTTGTGGTGACTACCATTATACAGGATTTGGGGAGGTGCTCTATTTTCTTGGCGTTACACACTTAGAGCCGCAAGGGCTCGGAATTATGAAATTAACTCACATAATTAAGAAAAGGAGCGCACACAGCTATGACAGGGAAAACCCACATCACAGGCGGCATCGCAGCAAGTCTGGCATTTGCGCAAATCACCAATTACGAACCCACGATTTTACTAATCGGCGGCGTGGCGGGGGCATTGATCCCAGATATTTGCCACGGCTCCAGCAAAATCGGAAGAAGATTGCCTATTTTGTCAAAACTAATCAGTACTATTTTCGGGCACCGAACCCTTACGCATAGCCTGCTGTTTCTGCTTCTGGCGTCCCTGCTGTTCCAGGCCGTGTTGCCCAATGAGGCTCTAGCAGCCGGTATTTTGGTCGGCATGATCAGCCATATTGTGCTGGATATGGCAACTAAGCGAGGCGTGAAGCTGTTGTTTCCGCTTTCTTTGACCGTGCGCCTACCGATTACCACATCGACGGGAAGTTTCGCAGAACATCTGGTCTTTGTTGCATTGTCGGTGCTATCGGTTTATTTCGGCTATGATTTGTTCATTTCAGCTTAAAACGTTTTAAGCGGTGTTCTTCGGGAATAGAAAAGAAAATAGCCCAAAGGAGGAAACGCAATGCCTAGAGATGATTTTTCTAAAGATGCCAATCCATCCTCGGGAGGCGACCGAAGAAAACGGGAAGAATTCGAAGGAATCGACCGCGAATCGCGGGAGGATGGCCAGAAGATGAGAAAACAAGGCGCCCATAGCAATACAGGCGTGGGCGATGAACGGAATCCAATCGGCGAATCGGAAGAAAAATAAATATCACCAATTAAGAGGAAGAGCTCGCGAATTTGATTCGGCGGCTCTTTTTCTATGGGGGCAGCCATCAGGAATCCAACCATTAAATAGGATTTTTGTTGAAGGAGCGTTGAGGAACACAGTATCCGCTTGCGTAATATAACGAAAAAGCTGTAAAGTATGTCCTTTTTTCTCTTGTTATGGAAAATGAAACACGCTACACTTAATCAGGTTAAATAGTTAAAAAATTCATTTTTTTCGAAATGGGGAGACTCTTATGATTTCAGCTACTTGGAACTGGATGTGGGAAAAGCATTACCAGGCAAAGGATACGATGCGCTTTTTCGCAAAGCCTGGCTCAGTGCCGAAATCGGATGACCGGGACCGTGCAGAAGATGCAGGTACATACGATGAACGTTTTAAAAAGAAAAGCTATAACAGGCCGCAGCTGATCGGCTTAGTGGTTGGCCCGCTGTTGTTTATTTTGACGATGCTGTTTTTTAACCCCGAAGGCTTGCAACCGGAAGCAAAAGCGATTTTAGCCAGTACACTTTGGATTGCTACATGGTGGATCACCGAAGCGATTCCGATTCCGGCGACTTCTCTTTTGCCGATTATTTTGTTTCCGCTTTCAGGCGGCTTGGAAGTCGGTGAAACCACCTCAGCTTATGGCAATGATACGATTTTCCTGTTCATGGGCGGTTTTATGATTGCCTTGACGATGGAAAAATGGAATCTCCATAAAAGGATTGCGTTGACGATCATTTCTGCGATTGGTACAAATACCGAGCGGATTATTCTCGGATTTATGGTAGCGACAGGATTTTTGTCGATGTGGATCTCCAATACGGCGACAGCGATGATGATGGTGCCAATTGGTCTTGCGATCATTTACCAAGTATCGGAAGCGCTCAAGGATGATGACTCGATCGATACATCCCAGGAAAACTTCGGGTTCGGCAAAGCACTCATGCTCGGGATTGCGTATTCCGCTTCTCTAGGCGGGATCGGCACGTTGATCGGAACACCGCCGAATACGCTTCTTGCGGGTGCAGTAAATGAAATCTACGGCATCGAAATCACATTTGCGCAGTGGATGCTGTTCGGTGTGCCGCTTGCCTGGATCTTTATCATGGTTGCCTGGTTCTACTTGATTAAAATTGCTTATCCGCAGAAATTAAAAGAGTTGCCTGGGGGAAGTGGTGTCATCAAAGAACAAAAGAGGGAGCTTGGCAAAGCGTCTTATGAAGAAAAAGTAGTATTTGCCGTTTTCCTTCTGGCGGCATTTGCCTGGATTACACGCTCGTTCTTGCTCGTCGGCTTTTTGCCTGGACTGAACGATGCGATGGTCGGTTTGATCGCAGCAATGATCTTGTTCGCGATTCCTTCGAAAAATCGTTTAGGCGATAATTTGCTGGACTGGTCGACTGCTGTGAAATTGCCATGGGGCATCTTGCTGCTCTTTGGCGGTGGCTTGGCGATTGCGGCTGGCTTTACCCAATCGGGATTGTCCGAATGGGTTGGCGGCCAATTGATCGGCTTGCAAGGTGTTAACGTCTTGATCATTGTTCTTGTCGTTTCGGCGTTCGTGTTGTTCCTGACGGAAATTACGTCGAACACGGCGACTGCTTCGATGATGTTCCCGATCATGGCTTCTTTAGCGGTAGCGCTCGGCATCCATCCATATGCATTGATGGTGACCGCTGCAGTGACGGCTTCTTGTGCGTTTATGCTGCCGGTAGCGACACCGCCGAATGCTGTTGTGTTCGGCTCCGGCTATTTAAGAATCATTGATATGGCCCGTACAGGGTTCATCTTGAATATTTTCGGGATTATCTTTGTCGGCCTAGCCGTCTATTACTTCCTGCCGATTGTGTGGAATATCGACTTAATGACCACTCCTGACAGATTCCTGGAGTAGCAAAAAAGAGCCGCCTCATGTAAATGAGGCGGCTCTTTTTCTGTACCAAGTGACGGCTAACACGTAAACGATGGGCAACGCTGCACAAAGAATGATCAACACATCCCAGCCGAACTGTGTCCAGATCGGGCTGAGCAGCGAGCTTCCAGCGGCCACACCGATATAATAGGAAACCAAGTACAGGCTCGAAGCGCTGCCTTTATGGTGGGCCGCTTGCATGCCGACAGAAGCGGCGGTCAGTGAATGAGCAGTGAAAAACCCGAGGCATGTAATGCATAAGCCAAGCGCGAAGATCCATAGCACAGGGGAGAGTGTCATTAAAATGCCTGCAGACAGGATGAACACGCCGATGATGCGCACGCGCCGCAAGCCGAAAGTCTCGGCGGCTCTTCCTGCGAGCGGCGATCCGATTGCACCGATGCCGTAGGCGAAGAACAGATAGGAAATGGCTTGCAGCGACATGGAGTAGGGAGGCGCCTGCAAATAAAACGGCAAATACGTCCACACACCGGTGAAAGAGACTTGGAGAATGGCACCTAAGCCGAAAACGACGAGCAATGCCGGGTTTTTCAAATGGAATAAAAATCCTTCGATGTCTTTTGAGAAAGTTAGCTGGCTCGCCTCAAAATGGTGTGAGCGCGGCAGCAGGAAAAGCACGGCGATAAACAAGGCGATGCCGGTTACACCGAATGCGATAAACGTAAACTGCCAGGAAAACGCATCGGTCAAAAATCCAGTCAAAACGCGGCCGAGCATGCCGCCGAGTGCGTTGCTCGATATGTATAAAGCGGTAGCGTAAGCGATATTTTTGCGGTCGATTTCCTCACTGATGTATGCGAGTGCAGCGGCGGGGACGCCGGCAAGCGCAAACCCTTGGATAAACCGCAAGACCAGGAACAAGGTGAACGACTCGACAAATGGAAGAATAAAAAATGGAATGGCCGAACCGAGCAGCGACCAGATGATATATGAACGGCGGCCATTGCGGTCAGAGAGAAATCCGAGAATGATCAATCCTGCAATCAATCCGATAATCGTCAGCGACATGGACAGACTTGAAGTGGCGACCGTCACATCAAAATCCGTCACAAAAAGCGGCAGCAACGGCTGGACAGCGTATATATTGGCAAAAATGAACAGCGAAGCTAAAAGCAGGCTTGCGATGATTTTCCAGAATCCACGGTCACGTACCGTATATTTGCGGTTTTCCATAAGAGCGCGTCACTTCCGTTTCGTCGGTGCTTGATTGTTTTCCATTCTACCATTCATCAGTAAAATATTGTAAGGATGAAAGGGATTAAAAAAACCCGCATAAAGTATGCGGGCAGGTGTTAAAGCTTATCGAAATACGCGAGAATTTGTTTGCGAGAAGGTTCTTGCAGACGATAGCGCAATTCTTTGTTTTGAGTGTTGACGAGATGATAGGCCGGGTTTTCGACGATCGTAAACTTCCAATGCGGTTTTACATTCTTTTTCTTCAATTGAAGTTCAGGAGGCAACATCTTATCTATAAAACTCTCCAGTTTAGCCATCAGGAATGTGTCCATATAACGGACGATGACGAACCCTTGATGTTTTTCCGGATCATATTTTGACAAATTGTATTCACTGACATCAAAGCCCTTTTCATATCGTTGGACAGACGGTGAAAGGACGAAAAAATCTTCATTGTAAAAAACATTTGAGTTGCCGAATTGTTTGAGGCCCAATTCCTCAATCAAAAGATCCTTATTGACCAAATTCATTTCGCGCGCAGTAGCCATGAAATTCCTCCTCATTTCCTTATAGTCACTCTATTATACCATTCTTTTGGCTCAAACGCTGTAAGGGCCGTCTAATAGGTAGGAACAGCGGATTGCTGGAAAAGTCTGAAAAATCTGTTATATTGGAGGTAAGAAAATCCGTCACGTGAGGAGTGGATTTTGTTGTGTGGAAGATTTGCATTATATGCGGATTATGAAGCCTTGCTTGTTAGGTTCAGTGTAGGAGAGTCAGCCCTAGACCAAAGCTCATATGAAGCGAACTACAACGTTGCACCATACCAACAAATTGTGGCGATTATCAATGATGGAGAGAAGAACCGCCTTGGTGCGCTGCGGTGGGGCCTGATTCCTTCTTGGGCAAAAGATAAAAAAATTGGCTACAAGATGGTCAATGCCCGCGCGGAGACAGCGGCGGAGAAGCCAAGCTTCAGGCATGCATTCAAGAGAAAGCGCTGTTTGATTCCGGCGAATGCATTTTATGAATGGAGAAAAGATCAGTCGGGAAAAACGCCGATGCTGATTCACTTGGCGTCCGATGAGCTGTTCGCATTTGCAGGCTTATGGGAGTCTTGGACCGCTCCAGATGGCGAACTGATCCATAGCTGTACGATTTTAACGACGCAGCCGAATGCATTAATGGCGGATATTCATGACCGCATGCCGGTGATTTTATCGAAACAAGCGGAGGGAGTTTGGCTAGACCCGGCTGTGCAGGATCCACATGTATTGCAAGAACTCATCAAGCCTTACGATGCGGAAGAGTTGCAAGCATACCCGGCGTCGGAAGCTGTGAACTCACCGAAAAACAATGGGGCGGAATTGATTCGGGAAATTGGATGAGCAAATTAGACATGAAAGGGGAGTGCAGTGATGAAGAGCGGGCTGATTCTAGAAGGCGGCGGCATGCGCGGCGTCTATACAGCAGGGGTTTTACAGAAATTCTTGGAAGAAGACTTATTTACGGATTATGTCGTTGGGGTTTCCGCAGGTGCTTGCAATGCGGTTTCGTATCTTTCCCGGCAAAGCGGCAGAAACCGGGAAGTAATGATCGACTACGTCAAACACCCCGATTATATTTCAGTCAAGAATTTACTGACGAAACGCGAACTGTTCGGCATGAACTTGATCTTTGATGAGATTCCGAATCGGCTCGTCCCGTTCGATTACAACGGGTTCGGAGCAGCCGGAGAAGAATTTGTCGTCGGCACGACAGATTGCATGACCGGTGAAGCGGTTTATTTCCACAAGCCGTTGCCGCCGGAAGAGCTGCTCGCAGTCGTGCGGGCGTCCAGTTCATTGCCGTTTATGTCACGGCCAGTCGAATACGACGGCCGCTTGCTGATGGATGGCAGCCTTGCCGATCCGTTGCCGATCAGACGTGCGCTGTCGGATGGCGTCACCAAGCCGATTATCGTCTTGACGCGTGAAGGCAGCTACCGCAAACGGCAGACGCCGTTCATTCGGATCGCCCCAACGTTCGCTCGCCAGTATCCGGGACTCGCGCGGGCACTCGAAGAACGCCAGCGTGTCTATAACGAATCACTCGCACACATTGAAGCGCTTGAAGAAGAGGGGCGCGCCATCATCGTCCGCCCGCGCAGCCTGCACCGTTTGCGCGGCATTGAGCGTGACCAGGAGCGGCTTGCCGCCTTGTACATTCAAGGCTACCGCGATGCAGAACTGATTGTGCCGCGTGCCAAACGCTTTGTCGATTCTTCCGTGGCCTTAACGCTTGAAAGGAGTTTGTGATGATTACCACAATAGACCATACAGACGAGAAAATAGCCAAGGCGATTCAGTCTATCCAACGGCCGGCATACCGGATTGAAGCCGAGTTGATGGGGTTTGACGGCATTCCGCATATAACCGAGACTGTCGAAGAAATCCAGCAAAGCAGCGAGACCTTCCTGGGCTTCGTGGATGGCTATTTAAAAGGGTTCATTTCATATAAAGAACAAGACGGCATCGTCGATATTTACCGGCTCGTCGTCGATCCGATGCAATTTCGGCGGGGCATCGCCCGGCAATTGGTCGATCAATTGCTAAAGGATAAAAAGCCTGCTGAATTCATTGTCAGCACCGGCACCGCCAATACGCCGGCGCGCAAGCTTTACGAATCGTTTGGATTCGAAGAAGAAGAGACCTTTGAAGTCGCGGATGGGGTGACGTGTACGCAGTTTCGGTTAACGGTATAACAGAACAGCGCCTGCACAGCGATTTTTCGCTGCAGGCGCGTTTTGCATGCAAGCACATTTATTTATTTTTAATTCGAGATAATATAAAATGGAGAAAGTGGATATGTCCCTGTCCGCACAGAAAGGAGTGCGATTCAGATGATAAAAAGCTTACCGTGCATTAATGAATTATCAACAAAAGCACGCCTTCCGGATTGACCTATGCAAAAACACAAGAACAGCAAGCGCTCCGGAGTGAGTATCTCCTCCAAATCCGTGGCCAAGTCGAGATGCCGGTAACGAATATGACGGTAATCGACCCACTTGGAGCGGATGTTACACCCGGCAAAGAAAGCATTAAAATAAGCGAAACACGCCTAATGGCATTTTAGAGAGGAAGAAAATAGATGAGTGATTATTTAGTGAAAGCCTTGGCGTACGATGGCCAGATTCGTGCTTTCGCCGCACGCACGACGAAAACAGTGGGCGAAGCACAGCGCCGCCACTATACATGGCCAACCGCTTCTGCGGCGCTCGGCCGTTCGATGACAGCGAGTGTTATGCTCGGAGCGATGCTGAAAGGTGAAGAAAAACTGACGATCAAAATCAACGGCGGCGGCCCAATCGGCACGATTCTAGTCGATGCCAATGCCAAAGGGGAAGTGCGTGGCTATGTCTCCAATCCGCAGACGCATTTTGATTTGAACGAGTCCGGCAAACTCGATGTCCGGCGGGCGGTCGGCACAGAAGGGACACTGACCGTCTCCAAAGATATCGGGTTGCAGCATCCGTATGTCGGCCAAGTACCGATCGTCTCCGGTGAACTCGGCGATGATTTCACGCATTACATCGTCACGTCCGAACAAACTCCGTCTTCAGTCGGTGTCGGAGTAATCGTTAACCCTGACAATACGATTCTAGCATCAGGCGGATTTTTGATTCAGCTGATGCCGGGAACTGATGAAGAAGTGATCAGTCAGCTCGAACAGCGCCTCAAGATGATTCCAACCATTTCCAACATGGTGCGTGACGGCTTGACACCGGAAAATATTCTGGAAGAAGTGCTCGGCAAAGAAAACGTCAAAGCACTCGATACGATGCCGGTCCATTTCCAATGCCAATGTTCACGCGAACGCATCCACAATGCAATCCAAGGTCTCGGTTCAGTAGAAATCGAAGACATGATTGTTACCGATGGCCAAGCAGAAGCGCAATGCCATTTTTGCAATGAAACGTATATCTTCACGAAAGACCAGCTGCAAGAAATGCTGGTGCAATAAGCTTTTCAAGCCTGCGGCATGTTCCGCAGGCTTTTTGATTTGGATGAAGAGGAGAGGTATGATATGATTTTCTCGAATTCAAGATAATTGAAACGGGAGGAGTTTTTATGATGAAACATATTTATAACCCACCACAAGATGCATCAAAGCCGACATTTCTTCTTTTGCATGGCACCGGAGGAACAGAAACCGATTTATTGCCGGCTGCCGGCCATATCGATCCGGAAGCAGGCGTCTTGAGCGTCCGTGGGAATGTCTCCGAAAATGGCATGCCGCGTTTTTTCAAACGTTTGTCTGAAGGCGTCTTCGACATGGAGGACTTGCGCGAACGGACGGAAGAGCTGCATGCATTCATCGGCCAGGCCGCAGAACAATACGGATTTGAGCGGGATAATGTCATCGCGATTGGCTATTCAAACGGTGCGAATATTGCCGCGAATTTGCTGTTTACGTACAAGGATTCCTTAAAAGCGGCGATGCTTCACCATCCGATGGTGCCAGACCGCAACGCGGAATTGCCTGATTTAGGCGGCACGCGCGTCTTTATCGGTGCGGGTACGAACGATCCGATCTGTCCGAAAGAAGAATCTGAAGATCTGGATAAACTGCTCCGCGGTGCGGGTGCTGACGTGGAGCTGCACTGGGAACACCGCGGCCACCAACTGGCGATGGAAGAAATTGCAGCAGCAAAAGCATGGTATGAAAAAGGCTGAACAAAGCTCCTTCCAAATTAGGAGGAGCTTTTGCGACTTTAAGTTTTGACAAGCAGGCGGAGCTTCGGCCATGATTAAAGAAAATGAACCGGAGGAGAGATGGCGGTGCAAAACAACACGCGCATAACCGAGCAGCTTGAAGCTTGGGTAAAAGAAAACAAAGGGCATGCCATACTCGGTACAACCGCCCAGTATATTCCAGCCTTAGGGAAAGTCGATCCGGGAAAACTCGGAATTTGCATGATCGATGAAGACGGCCATTATTATTGTGCTGGTGATACAGATGTTGAATTTACATTGCAAAGCATATCAAAAGCGCTGACATTTGTAGCGCTCAGCCACCATTACGGTCTGGAGTTCGTGTTGGAGCGTGTGGACGTTGAACCGACGGGCGAAGCGTTCAATTCCATTATACCATTTGAAATCCACCGCCCGAACAAACCATTCAATCCATTCATCAACGCAGGAGCGATTACGATATCTTCGCTGCTTCCGGGGCAGAATGCGCAAAAGAAGTTCGAGTATTTAAAAGGGTTTCTCGAGGAGCTTCTTGGGCATCCGATCGAAATCGACAAAGAAGTGTACGACTCGGAATGGTCAACATCCCATCGGAACCGTGCGCTTGCGTATTATTTAAAAGAAGCGAAATTCCTTGAACTTGAAGTGGAAGAAGCGCTCGACATCTATATCAGCCAGTGTTCTATCAAAGTTTCAGTTAAGGACTTGGCGCTGCTCGGGCTAATCCTCGCTTATGACGGCTATAATCCGGTCACGAAGGTAAAGCATTTTTCAGAAGAAATCGCACAAGTGACGAAAGTGCTCATGGTCACATGCGGAATGTACAATTCGTCCGGTAATTTCGCCGCGCATGTTGGCATCCCAGCAAAAAGCGGTGTCGCAGGCGGCATTATGGGAGCTGTCCCGCCGAAACTGCACTCGCAAACTTATGAATTCCGAGCGGGTGCTGGCATTGGCGTTTACGGTCCGGCGATTGATGTCCAAGGAAACAGTGCAGCAGGAACGATGATGCTGCGCCAAATTTCAAAAGAATGGGACTTGAGCATTTTCTGAGTCCCGAAAAATATTGGACTAAGGTCTTGCAGTGGAATAAATTCGCTGCAAGGCCTTTTTTTGCGTTTTTTGTGATTTTTCTATTAATTTGTTTTCAAGCATTGTGAGTGGGTAGAGAAAGACTAATGTGAGAAATAGAAAGAGGAGTGAGACCATGTCGAAAGATCAAAAGAAAGTTGATGAAAATAGCAAGAACGAGCAATTAGAGCAGTTCCGGACTGATGACAGCGGCAAAGAATTGACGACAAATCAGGGGCTTAAACTATCCGAAGATGAGTTTTCGTTAAAAGCAGGTGACCGTGGCCCTACTTTAATGGAGGATTTCCACTTCCGCGAAAAAATGACGCATTTTGACCACGAGCGCATTCCGGAACGCGTCGTCCATGCGCGCGGATTTGCAGCACACGGCGAATTTGAAGCTTATGACTCTCTTGAGCATTTGACGAAAGCGAAGTTTTTATCTGAAAAAGGCAAGAAAACACCTGTGTTTGTTCGCTTCTCCACTGTAGCAGGGTCCCGCGGTTCAGCGGAGACGGTGCGCGATGCACGCGGCTTTGCCACCAAGTTTTATACAGAGGAAGGTAATTATGACCTTGTCGGGAATAATATCCCGGTGTTCTTTATACAGGACGCCATCAAGTTCCCGGATTTGGTCCATGCCATTAAACCAGAGCCGCATAACGAAATCCCACAAGCAGCTACGGCCCACGATACATTTTGGGATTTTGTAGTGAACAATCAAGAATCAGCCCATATGGTCATGTGGACGATGTCCGACCGGGCGATTCCACGCAGCTTCCGGACGATGGACGGTTTCGGGGTTCATGCGTTCCGCTTCGTCAATGCAGAAGGTAAATCGCATTTCGTGAAGTTCACCTGGAAATCGACGCTTGGCGTACACTCTCTTGTATGGGATGAAGCTCAGAAAATAAACGGAAAAAATCCAGACTTCCACCGCGCAGATTTGCATGAATCAATCGAAAGCGGCGACTATCCGGAATATGAACTGGGTGTTCAAATCGTTCCAGAAGAAGATGAGCATAAGTTTGACTTTGATTTGCTCGATGCAACGAAAATGTGGCCGCAGGAAGAAATCCCGATCCACATCGTCGGCAAGATGACTTTGAACCGCAATGTCGATAATGTCTTTGCGGAAACCGAGCAAGTGGCATTTCACGCAGGACATGTCGTTCCGGGCATCGATTTCTCAAACGACCCGCTTCTTCAAGGACGTTTGTTCTCTTACACCGATACGCAATTGATCCGTCTCGGCGGACCGAACTTCCACGAGCTGCCGATCAACCGCCCTGTTTGCCCGTTTCATAACAATCAGCGCGATGGCTACGGCCGCCAAACAATCAATAAAGGAAAAGTTTCTTATCAGAAGAGCTCGTTTACAAATGGCACCCCGGCACCCGTCAGTGAAGCAGACGGCGGCTTTGTCCATTACCAGGAAAAAGTGGAAGGCCAAAAAGTGCGCAAACGCAGCGACAGCTTTAAAGATCATTTCTCGCAAGCAACGATGTTCTGGAATAGCATGAGCGATCCTGAGAAAGAGCATATTATCGAAGCATTCAGCTTTGAGCTGGGCAAATGCGACAGTATAGAGATTCGCCAGCAAGTCGTAGACATGTATGCGAACGTCAATCTCTTACTGGCACAGGAAGTCGCCGACAATATTGGCGTAAAAGCGCCTGAGACCGGCAACACCGATACGAGCAAAAAATCACCGGCTTTAAGCCAGGAAAATACGATCAAATCCGCAAAAACCCGCAAAGTCGGAGTTATTATTGCGCCGGACTTTAACGGCAAGGAAGTCATGGACGTATTGGGCCAATTAGAATCGAAAGGCCTGCAATACGAAACCATCAGCGATAAGCAAGGCAAACTGGACGCCGGTGACGGCAAGCAATTAAAGGTCGATCATACTTTCACTACTGCGGATCCGGTATTGTTCGATGCGATCTATGCAGTCGGTGGCCCGGTCGTCAGCAAGAAGTTTGCAAGGTCAGCTGCTTATTATGTGACGGAAGCATTCGGGCATTTCAAGCCGATTGGCGCAACGCATGACGGCAAAAAATGGTTGGACGCAAATGGCTATACCGGAAAACCGGGAGTAGTGACGGGTGATTCCATGAAGAGCTTTGCTGACAGCTTTGTAGAGGCGATTGCAGCCCATCGCCACTGGTCGCGCGAAGTTTGAAGAATATGGTGGAAAAGTAGTAGTTTGGCACATTTTGAACTGGGAATGTTTAATACCATAGATGATTGGGAATTTCAAGACTAGAACGCAAAAAACTTATTTTAAAAAATGGAGGAATTCGAAATGACTAACAATAAATTCATGGGAACATTCGAAACAGAAACAGAAGTTCTGAAAAAGATTGACGAAATGAAAGCACAAGGATCACGTGAAGAAGACATGTACGTCATGGCACGCAACGAAGATCAGATTTCGATGGTGCGCGGACGCACAGATATAGACTATAAATCATCTGAAGGCGGCTGGATGGATAAGTTCATGGGCTTCCTTTCCGGAAACGAACCGACTCGCGAAGCTTTCTCTAACATGGGAGTAGACGATCAGGAAGCGGATCGCTACTATGAGGATGTACAAAGTGGCAAAATCTTGCTCTTTGTTGACCGTGAATTCGGCGCAAACTACGAAGGACAAGCTCCATATGACAACACGTCCACTGGCAATGTCGACAGCACGACAAGCCAGACAAAAGTCGACAACTCAGCAGTTGCAAGCGACGGCTTGACTGTCGATACGAACGAAGAAAATGATGTTGCTTACAACACAGAGCGCGATGCACTAGGTTCTGATACTGCAGGTGCCGGAAAAGATACGGGTACAGGGTTCGGCCTTGGAACAGATGATCGTGCCACTGGCGGGACACTTCCAAGTGGAGCTGGCCACGATACAACAGGAACAAACCGCTCAGTCGAAGATATCGACCGTGACCTAGGCCGCGTTGATACAGAAGAAGAGCGCTTGCAGCTTCATGAAGAACGTTTGCAAGTCAACAAAGAGCGTGTCCAAACGGGCGAAGTCCATGTGGATAAGCATGTTGTAGAAGAAGAGCAATCGCTGGAAGTTCCAGTTGAGCGCGAAGAAGTGTATGTCGAGCGCCGTCCAGTCAACGAAGAAACAACGACTGGCACGCATGATTACACAGAAGGCGAAGACATCCACGTACCGGTTTCTGAAGAGCGCGTCGACGTTACAAAAAAAGACGTAGTATCTGAAGAAATTGCAATCGGAAAAAATAAAGTCCAAGACACGGAGCATGTCAGCGAGACGGTCCGTAAAGAAGAAGTCGACATCCATAAAGATGGCGACCTTGTCGAAGAAGACGAAACTAGCCGCACCGACCGCAACCGTGATAAATTATAAAATGTGAAATATGAAAGGCGGGGGCAATCCCCCGCCTTTTTTGTATGCATGAAATAAATCGACTATAATGAAGACAGACTCTTAGGAGGGATGTATATGGACGGGAAAAAAAGAAGCGATGTAAAACCGGGTATCGAGGTGAACGTCATTTTGAAGCAAGACCAGCGAACCGGCAAGAAAACAAAAGGCGTCGTAAAGGATTTGTTGACGAATTCTGCAACGCACCCGCACGGCATTAAAGTGCGCCTGCAAGATGGGCAAGTCGGACGTGTTTGTGAAATCTTAAGCGGGAAATAAATGCGAGGAGGGATCTGCGGTGAGTGAGCAGCGAAAAAACGAGGATTTGCAGCAAGCGGATCCTCGAAGAATCGGAAAGAACCGCACGAGCAAAGAGCAAGATGAAGCCGAACGGGTACATGAAGATTTAGCTGCACGAAAAGATCAGCGCAAAACCGGCGATCCCGCCAAACCGCAGGAGCGGAATTTCATTTAAGCAAAAAGCGGGCCGCTAACTAGGGCCTGCTTTTATGCTATTATGATAAGGATTGCCAACGCATAAAGGAGTCTATTATGAGCGATTTTTTTGAACGCAAAAAACAACAACTCGGTGTCGAGTTAAATAAAATACAGAAAAAAGCTGTTACGAAAACACAAGGGCCGCTGTTACTGCTCGCGTGCCCAGGGTCGGGTAAGACAACGACGATGATCATGCGGATCGGCTATTTAATCGAAGAGCAAAAGGTCTCGCCAAAACGCATCAAAGCGATCACTTTCAGCCGGGCATCCGCCAAGGATATGCTCGAGCGTTACGAACGCTTTTTTCCCGAGCTTTCGCCGGTTGATTTTTCGACGATCCATAGCCTCGCCTTTCAAATTACACGGGAGCATTTAGCTTCGGACGATTACATCATGATCGAAGGAAATGATGTGAATCGCCTAAGTAAAAAGCGCTTGCTGCGCGATATGTATGCGACTGAGAATGATGAGCCGATCACCGATGATCAATTGGAAGAATTGGTGTCTTTCATCAGTTTTGTCAAAAATAAAATGCTGCCGAAGAAAAAATGGAAGCAGCTCGACGAACCGTTTCCAAGTGCCATCGATATTCTCACGACCTATGAAGAGTTCAAGGAAAACCACGAACCGCGGCTTGTGGATTTTGATGATATGCTGACGGTCGCTTTTGACGCGCTCAGCAAGAATTCGAAATTGCTGGCAAAATATCAACAGCGATGGGACTACGTTATGACAGATGAAAGCCAGGATACGTCTATGGTCCAACATGCCATCGTGGAAATGCTCGTCGAACGGCACCGTAATTTATGTGTTGTTGCAGATGACGATCAGTCGATTTATACGTGGCGCGCTGCAGAGCCAAGTTATTTACTGAAGTTCCGGGAAGTTTACCCGGATGCTTATATCATGAAGATGGAGCGCAATTACCGCTCATCGGGTCTGATTGTCAGCACCGCCAACCAGTTTATCAAAACGAACAAACTGCGCCATGACAAAAACATGTTCACCCATATGCCTGAAGGCGAGCCGGTCATGCTACGCCGGCTTGCCTCGCAGGAAGCGCAGCTGAAGTATATTGTGAAAGAACTTTCAGGATTAGAAGAATATGGAGATACAGCGATTTTATACCGCAACAATTCTTCCTCCACTTTGTTGATGGATGAGTTGGACCGACTCGGCATTCCGTTTTATATGAAAGACGCCGACAATCGATTTTTCAGCCATTGGGTCGTCCAGGATGTCCTGAATTTCATGCGCTTTATCTTGCGCCCTGACCGGGTGGATTTGTACTCTAAAGTCGCTTCCAAAACGAATGCCTATTGGTCTGCATCACAGTTGCGCCAACTCGGCCGTATGGAAGCGACGAAAAAGCATGCTTTTGATGAAATCACACTGGCGATCCAGTTGAAGGATTACCAACTGCGGATTATAGGAGAGCAGCGGAAAGTGATGGAAGCATCGAAAGAGATGACACCAGTGAAAGTGATACGGGCCATCCGCCGCGATATAGGCTATGACCAGATGCTCTCGAGCCGTGCAGAGAAATTCGGCATGAAGCTCGATTATTTGCAGCAGATCCTCAGCACGCTCGAACAAATTGCCGAACCGCTTCCGACGATGACCGATTTTGCAAAACGCCTGAAACAGCTTGAGGCGGCAACAAACCAAGCAAAAATCGAAAAAACCGATGACATGCTGACATTGTCTACAATGCATAGCTCTAAAGGCTTGGAATTTGACCGGGTATACTTGATCGATTTGGTGGAAGGCGTAGTACCGACAGAAGAAGATGCGGAAGACCCGGCTTTGCTCGAAGAAGCACGGCGCCTTTTCTATGTCGGCATGACGAGAGCAAAGCGCCATCTGGAATTGATCAGCTATGATAAGGAGTCCCGTTTTGTAGAGGAAGTGCGGCGCATCGCCTTGCCTAACATGAAAAAAACAGAAGCCCGCAAGCCTGCTCCTCTAGCAGCTCCGAAAGCGAAGATCACCATGCCGGATAATCCCGATGCGGTCAGCTCTATTGACGAACTGCACATAGGTGCGTCAATCCGGCACCGCGTCTTCGGAAACGGCAAGATTATAGAGGTTGACGAAGAGAAAATCGGGATTCAATTTGCTAAAGAGCATAAGGAATTCCTGCTGGAAATTTGCCTGCAATACCAATTGCTCGAATTAGTATAAGGAATTTCTCAGAATGCCGGCAGATGAAAATATATATTTATCACGGCTATTAGTTAGACCGATGACGGAAAAGTGAGGCGCCGAAGATGAAGATCAGGGATTGGAACCGCAGCCTGAAAGTCCGGCTTGTCGGCGAGTTTTTCATGAATACAAGTTTTTGGATGGTGTTTCCGTTCCTGGCGATTTATTTTGCAGAAGAATTCGGAAAAGGGATGGCGGGGTTGTTGCTCATTGTCTCTCAAATGTTTGCCGTAGCCGCCAATTTATTGGGCGGCTATTGTGCGGACCGCTTCGGGCGTAAGCGGATGCTTGTGTCGGCTGCTACCGCGCAAGGCTTCGCTTTCGCCTTGTTTGCCTTTGCGAACTCACCATGGCTCAGTTCACCGGAACTCGGCTTTGTGGCCTTTACACTGGCAAGTATGTGCGGCTCATTGTACTGGCCGGCGAGCCAGGCGATGATCGCCGACGTTATACCGGAGAAATACCGCAGTGATGTGTTCGCGATTTTTTACACGACCTTGAATATTGCGGTCGTTATCGGTCCGTTATTTGGTGCCATTCTGTTTTTCTCGTACCGTTTTGAACTTTTACTTGGTGTAGCGGTCATTTCGATGTTGCTCGGGTTAGTACTGCATTTGTTCACTGATGAGACTTTGCCATCTGAAGTGCTGGACAAATGGCAGACAGGACAGGTGTCAGGCTGGAGAGGCGCAGTGTTTAAGCAATTGAAAGAGTATGGCATCATTTTGAAAGACCGTGTCTTTTTGTTGTTCGTCATTGCAGGGGTATTGGGAGCGCAGACCTTTATGCAACTGGATCTGGTCATCCCGATTTATTTGAAGGAAACAATCGACCGCCAAGTGATTCTCGACTTTTTTGGGCGGGAATGGTCAGTCACGGGGGAAACGTCATTCGGTATTTTGCTTGCACAAAACGGGATGATCGTCGCGCTCTTGACCGTTGTGATTACACGCTGGGTGACGAAATTCCCGGAAAAATGGGTATTTTTCTTTTCAGCTTTATTGTTCGGCATGTCGATGGCGATCTTCCCGATGACGTCTTGGTTCTGGGTGTTCGTTGTCGCAATGGCGGTGTTCACGTTCGCGGAATTGATGATCGTCGGGTTGCAGCAAAGTTTTATCTCGAAACTCGCACCTGAATCGATGCGCGGGCAATATTTTGCTGCCGCAAGCCTTCGCTATACGATCGGCCGGATGATTGCGCCGATCTCCATCCCTATGACTGCCTGGTTCGGCTTCGGTTGGACCTTCATCATCCTTGGCATGTTTGCTGTATTCAGCGGGTTTGTTTATCTCTGGATGTTCCAGTTATATGAAAAGAGAACAGCCGGTAATACAGTTGGCTGACAATAAAAAAAGTCTGAGCATATAGCTCAGACTTTTTTGGTGTTTAATTTTGTTCTTTAGCTAATTTTACGAGCATGTGGGCTAGCATATGCTGTTCTTCTTTGTCACCGACTTGCCATAAGCGCTGTAAGAGGTATTCTTCGCTGTTTTTCGGATCTTCTTTTTTCGCCAAATAATCGGCTACTTTCGTTGCGAGCTGTGCGATGCGCTCTTCACTTAATCCCATTTTCTCGCCCATTGCGACTTTGTCGCCTAAGTAATCGATGAATGTCGAGAACTCTGCCAAAATTTGTTCTTTCTTTTTACTGTCTGTGTTTTGCAGTTTTTCTTCTACTTTTTTATCGATATTTTCCATGAATAGTTCACTCCTCATCGTTTTGCAGCTATTCATTGTTTACCACTGTCTCCATGCTTTAAACGTGTGAATATTGAAAAATAAACAATTAGGTTTCGTTTAAGTACGGCAGGTTGGGGTATTCAGATAACAAGTAAGGATTAAAGGAGGATGATGGCTGAATGACATTATACGACGAAATCCAAGAACTGAAGAATTTCGAGTGTCCAGATCGCTGCGTCTTGAGCGTTTACCTCAATACAAACCCAGCGGACCCGGAAGCTCAAAATGGTGCATGGAAAATCCAATTGAAAAATGGGTTGAAGCGCATCGAAGAATATTTGACTGCCTCGAACAATGAAAACGAATTGAAAGCGTATAAGCAATTGCGCAAAAAAGTGGAAAAGGAAATAGCGGACAATCAAGGCGACCTCCAGAAGGGTGTCGTTATTTTTGCATCACCCAAAGATGATCTATTCTGGGTGAAGCATTTACAGATCTCCGTCAAAACCGATTTCCAATGGGAAACAAAACCGGCACTCGATCAATTGCGTTATATTTACAAAGCGTATCCGTATGCTGGTGTTATTTTGCCGAGCTTTAAAGGCATCCGTGTCCTCGATACATCCGTTGGCATCGTCAACGAAGAGGTGTATTATGAATTCGATGCGGGACTTGAAGTGTGGACAGAGCAAAAAGGGGTCAGAAGTTCTGGGCGCATCCAAGGACGAAGCGCTGCAGGCTCTCAAGGCGGCGGTGCTGCTGGAGGAAACAGTCCAGTCATTGGCGGCAGCGGCGGCGGAAGCCCCACGGATCAACTCGACCACCGCTTAAAAGAAAATTTGGACCGTTTCTACAAAGATATGGGCTCGAAGATCGAGAAACTGAAAAAAGAACGCCGCTGGGAAGAAATTCACGTCATCGGAGAAGCCGAACATGCACAGTCCTTCGCAAAAGTGCTCAACCAAAAACCGAACAGCTGCATCCATAAAAACTTTATCAACAATAGTACAGATAAAATTCTCCACGAAGTATTCGAGAAATAACAAAAGCTCCGGCATTTGCCGGAGCTTTTTAGTTTGCTTGCGGACAGAACGTGCACGTGCCGAACGGCGGCAATTCCTTGTACAAGCAGCAAGTTTTTCGCAGCGGTGCAGATACTGCGCGTTCAAGTGGTACGTTGCCGACGAGCTTGTGCCAATAAGAAGTCCGGAGCGGTTGCCAGTTTGCCGGATCTGACAACCATTCCACATCTTCTGCTACCAGGCGCGGATGGTGTTGCTGCATGGTCGCGTAATGCCATATAAGAGAGCCAAGAACATTGTCCCAGCAGGTGATGGGAGAGATTTTCGCGTGCGCCCGCAATTGCTGGAGCAGTGCGTCTGTTTGGTCGACCAGAATATAATGATACGCTTCTCCGCGTTGCTCTTTTGGAACTTTGATAAAGTCAGCTGAATCCACGTGGAACGACATGAGCGGTAAGCCATAATTTTGCATACGGCCAAAGCGTAGGTTTTCAGGTGCCGTCTTGAAATAGCCGCCATGCTGGTGGATCAGGCTAAATTGTGCCGTAACGAACAATGCGAACTGACGGAAAAAGTAGGACACGGCGACGCCGTTTGTTTCGGTTCCGCACCATTCTTTTAATTCCTCGACCAATGGTTTCGGTTCTGCCGAAAAGGGGAGGGCAGCGGGCCGGTCAACGATGACCGTTTGCATTTGAAGTGCGTGTTTTGCCTCGGCAGGCAAGTTCATCTCGATTCCCCCTTTTTCTTCATGCTAACGGAAGAAAGATCGGCTGCCAAGTATCGCTCGTTAAACATGCTTTCAAAGAAAAAATGCCTCTTCCCGAATAAGGAAGAGGCATTTTAAGTTTAAACTGTTTGAAGCGCGACAGCAGGGCCGAAGAATTCATAATGGATCTGCTCATCAGACATGCCGAGTGCGTGCAATTCGCTGATCATTTTTTCCATGAATGGAACCGGACCGCAAACGTATACATCGCCGCTTACATCGACCATATCTTCCAATATTTCACGAGTGATATAGCCTTGCGGTTCGTCGGAATACAATGCTTTGTATTTCGCATTGTCCATGGACGCCACGTGTTTTTGGATGTCTTTGTCGAAGGCGTGCAAAGTTTCATTGCGTGCAGCATGCAGGAAGGAAACCGGGCGTTCCGGTGTTTGGGTTGCCACGGTTTCGAACATGCTCATCATCGGTGTGATGCCGACTCCGCCGCTGACAAATGCGACAGGAGTTCCACGTTTTGCATCGAGCACGAATTCGCCGGCAGGTGCACTGACTTCAATGCGGTCGCCTTCGTTTAGTTCTTCGTGCAAGTAGACGGAAACGATGCCGTTCGGGTCGTTGTCGGATTCGCGTTTGACGGAAATGCGGAACTCATCCGGACGTGATGCTTGGGATAGGCTGTACTGGCGGTTGAAGAGGAATTCTTCTCCAGGAATCGCCAAGCGCACTGTGATATATTGTCCAGCATCATATGATGGAACACTTTTGCCATCTGCCGGTTTCAAATAGAAAGAAGTGATATTTTCGCTTTCTTTGACTTTGCGGGCAATGGTGAAATCCTTGAAGAAGATCCAGCCGTTTTCTTGAGCAGCTACTTGTTCGTACATGCCGTCCTCCATGTTGATGAAGACATCGGCGATGACGCCGTAAGCCTCTGCCCAAGCGTTCATGATATCATCAGTCGCTGCATCGCCGAGCACTTCTTTGATCGCTTTCAGCAAATATTCTCCGACGATCGGGTAATGTTCTGCTTTTATACCTAAGCTGATGTGCTTGTTGGCGATCTTGACGACTGCCGGAAGGATCGCTTCCAAATTATCGATATGGACAGCAGCCGCGTACACTGTATTGGCAAGTGCCGCTTGCTGGCGCCCCTGTTTTTGGTTTGCTTGGTTGAATATATTTAAAAGTTCAGGATGCGCTTCGAACATATTGCTGTAAAAAACGGTTGTAATAGTCTTTCCGTGTTCAGCTAATACAGGGGCGGTGGATTTGACGATTGTTCTTGTTTGTTCGGATAACATAGTCAATCTCTCCTTTTGTTTTCTATAGTCTTACTATACAATGGATAATGATTTAAAGATATATTTAAAATACATCTTTAAAATTTGGACACATTTTCTTTCACAGAAAAGTCACACATGGAGTTTCCTGTTGAAATGCCGATATCCTTCCGAATGCGTTTCCTTTCCAGAAACTTGGGCGGCAAGTATAATGAACGTGCAGGGAAGGTGAAACTGATGAGGTTAACGATGTATACGGATTACTCATTGCGCGTGCTGATTTATTTAGGAACAAAAGAAGAAGATAAACTGACAACTATCCAGGAAATTTCTGATGCTTACAATATATCCAAAAACCATTTGATGAAAGTGACGTTTGAACTCGGTAAAGCCGGCTTTATCGAAACCGTCCGAGGGCGCGGTGGGGGCATCCGCTTGGCCGATCGTCCGGAGAATATCAATATCGGAACTGTCGTGCGCCAGATGGAAGAAGATTTTCAATTAGTGGAATGCTTCAGTTCTGAACACAACACATGTCCCATTTCTCCGATCTGCGGGCTGCGCGGAGTTCTCGGTAAAGCCTTGCATGCGTATTTATCCGTTTTGGATGAGTACAATCTGAAAGATCTCTTATTCAATAAAGAAGGATTGCGCGATTTATTGCGCACATAGAAAGATCAGCTGATTGTAATGGAGGTCGACGCTATCCGCGGGTATGGCTGGAATCGCCACCTCCATTACAATCAGTCGATTTATTTCAATATGAAAAGAGCTATCACCAAAAGTCATTTTCATGGCTTTTGGGATAGCTCTTTTTTTACAATTCGATTGTTTGCGGCTCTTTGCCTTTGCGGTTCATTAAACGTACGCGTGACGGTGTAATGGCGAGAATGATCAGATTCGTGTCGTCAGGGCCCTCGAACCAGCCGCGCAGATGTTCGGTCCATACTTTGTCGATCATTTCGCGGTCATCACGAAGCGACATTTGCCCTTCGATTTCCAAAAAACTGTCGCCTTCGCCTTCGCCTTCATAGCCTAGCAAAATGTGGGCATTCGGGTTTTTCTCGAGCTCATCCACTTTTTGGGTTTGCTTACTGGTCGCCGTATACAAAGTGAACTCGTCATTGAAGAAAGTCATATAACGGGAATGCGGCTTATTGTCTTTGATCGTCGCCAATGTTCCAATCATGCTGTCCTCTAATATTTGAAGTGCAGCTTTTTTTAGTTCTTGTTGTGCCATTGCAATCTCTCCTTTGCATTTTTATCCGAAGGTAAATTTAATCTGGTTATTTTTCGTCGCTTGATGAACTGTCCTTTGTCTCGCGTGGATTGGCTTCATCTTCCATGTCCTGCTTCAAGTCTTCCAAAGGGATAGCGTCGACGTTCATTTCCTCTTCGTGCATTTCGTGTAAGGTTTTTTTATCTGTCTTAACTTGCTCGGGGTTATCCATTGGAGCCGCATCACTTGTTTTACGGTCTTTTTCGTTAAAATGGTCTTTTTCTGACATAATTAGCACCTCTCCTTTAACGTTCTAGTCTATCTATTCCTTAATCGGAGTGCTTTAAAACATTAGAGCTTGCTGGTGGAAACTTGCTATCGTATGATTAATTAATGGGATTTAATAAGGAGAGTGGTTGTACAATGGCGCAACAATCAAAAATGACAGTAGGCGGTTTAAGTTTCGAATGGGATCTTTCGGAAGGGCGTTTCCTGTTTGAAGGACGGGATTCAGTGTTGTTTTGGACCTCAACTGCCATGAAAATGTTTTTTGACTCCATCGAAGAAATATCTGGCGAGGAAGCAGCAGCAGTTGTGTTGGAGACGACCGGTTTCCGCCAAGGGCAAGTTGTCGGGGATTATTTCCATAAAGCGGGCGGGATTTCAGTTCTTAAAGCGGCTGAACTCATCACCAATACATATGCATCGGCCGGATGGGGATTAGCAAAGATCCACAATCTGGATGTTGGAGCAGGTACGTTGGAAGTTGCTTTGAAAAACAGCTGGGAACATCAAATTAATGTCGCGCAAGAAAAAAAGGTAGGCGGCAGCTTTTTGCCGGCGCATTATGCGGGCATTTTCAGTTCACTACTCGAACGCAGCATTTGGTATAAAGTGGTTCATTACCAAATCGAAGGCTATGATGAGAGCCTGATCCGTTATTTCC
This sequence comes from Planococcus sp. ISL-109, assembly GCF_018613655.1. GTDB lineage: Bacteria > Bacillota > Bacilli > Bacillales_A > Planococcaceae > Planococcus. The sequence continues at coordinate 33,879 of NZ_JAGGPW010000016.1, read as the reverse complement.
CGTCGGATCAGACGATTGAGAAAAACATCCATTCACTGGCACGGCGCAAGGAAGCGGAAAAGATCCGCGAACTTGAGCAGCTTGTAGATGAAAAAACGGCCGACCTCCATGACATGATCCAGGAAATTTCATCGCCGCTTATCCCGGTGCTGGAAGGTATTGTGGTTGTGCCGCTTTTGGGCCGTTACGATGAAGCGCGGGCTGAAGAGCTGTTGATCAAGACACTCGAAAATCTACCGAGGCATAAAGCGAAATACCTGCTGCTCGATTTGACAGGGCTGAATGAAAATTTCAATCAGCACGCAGCGATGCTCATCGAAAAACTGGCAGCAACTGCATCCCTTATTGGAACCGAAACCTTGCTGGTTGGCATCTCACCGCATATGAGCATGACCATTACAGAAACAGGTGTCGATCTTTCAGGCAGTCAATGTTTCCGCACACTTCAACACGGCATTCATTTTGCCTTAGCTCAAAACGGCAGAACGATCGTTTAGCCAAAGCAGCTTTAGTCATCCTCCACGGGGATCACGAAGCTGCTTTTTTGTTTGCGGATGTTCAGAAAAAAATTAAAAGTGAAAAAATACTATTTTGTATATTGAGATTTCTTCAAGGGAATGGTAAGCTCAAAAAGAATAATACATAGCTGACTACTAGGGGAGCCGGAATTGACTGGCTGAGATGAGCAAAGCTCGAACCCTCTGAACCTGAACTGGACCATGCCAGCGGAGGGAAGTGGTGCGTATGCTTCTATCTGTCTGCATACACCGCTTTCCCATGGGGAAAGCGGTGTTTTTTGTGGCGCTGGAAGTCACACATAAGCGGAAAGGAGACGAGACATTTGGAGGAAACATGGAGCTATATCGAATCAGGACCCTGTACACCGGCTTATAATATGGCGATGGACGAAGCGATGATGAATTGGCAGCGCAAAACCGGTATGCCACCCGTCCTCAGGTTTTACAGTTGGGCACCGGCTGGAATTTCAGTCGGCTTTTTTCAGAAACTGAACGGCAGCATTGATCTCGAAGCGGCAGCGAACTTAGGCATACCGTTAGTCAGAAGACAGACCGGGGGAAAAGCTGTGCTGCATGATCAGGAATTGACGTATAGTGTCGTGATTCCAGAGCATCATCCATCCATGCCGAAATCGGTGAAAGAAGCATATTTGGTCATTTCGCGCGGATTGCTCGAAGGCTACCGGAACTTAGGGATCCATGCAGAACTCGCGGCTGAGACGAAGCGGCAAAAAGAGTCTTCTGCAGTGTGCTTTGAAGAGCCTTCGTGGCATGAGCTGACTGTAGCAGGCAAAAAAGCGGCGGGCAGTGCACAGACACGGAAACAAGGAATCATTTTGCAGCATGGTTCGATTCCGCTCTCGCTCGATGAAGCCATCTTGTTTGAACTGTTTGTTTATCCGAGTAGAGCGGTGAAGGAAAGAGCGCGCAACGCGTTCCGCAAACGCGCAGTAGCGATCAATGACTTAGTGGAAGAGCCAGCAGACTTCAACAAGGTGCAGGCAGCGTTTAAAAGCGGTTTCGAGACAGGGCTTAATATCCGATTGGAGAAATTCGAACCCCCGACTGAACTGCTCGAAGAAGTACGTTTACTGGAAGCGAAATATGCGAGTGAAGAATGGAACTATCGACGAGAAGAGAAAGGGGAGCTTATGCGATGACGAAAGCGAAACAGCGAGAACGGAAACCCGACTGGTTGAAAGTGAAATTGAACACGAACGAAACCTATAATGACATGAAGAAACTGATGCGTGAAAAGAACTTGAATACGGTATGCGAAGAGGCCAAATGCCCGAATATCCATGAATGCTGGAGTGAGCGGCGCACGGCCACCTTTATGATCCTAGGCGATACATGCACGCGGGCTTGCCGTTTCTGCGCCGTCAAAACAGGCGTACCGAACGAATTGGATTGGGGCGAGCCAGAGCGCGTAGCGGAGTCGACGGAAATCATGAACTTGAAGCATGTCGTCGTCACAGCGGTCGCGCGCGATGATTTAAAGGATGGCGGTGCTGCGGTGTTTGCCGAAACGGTCCGTGCAATCCACCGGAAAATGCCGGCCACAACGGTCGAAATCCTGCCGTCCGATATGAAAGGTGATTACGAAAGCCTGCACATGTTGATGTCCAGTGAACCGGATATTTTCAACCACAATATTGAGACAGTCCGCCGTTTAACGAAACGTGTCAGAGCGAAAGCGACGTATGATCGGTCATTGGAACTGTTGCTGCGCGTCAAGGAAATCGCGCCGCATGTGCCGACCAAGTCGAGCATCATGGTCGGGCTCGGGGAAACAAAGGAAGAAATCCTGCAGGCGATGGACGATTTATTGGCGCACAAAGTCGACATCATGACGATTGGCCAGTATTTGCAGCCGACGCTCAAGCATTTGGATGTGGACCGCTATTACCACCCGGATGAGTTCGCCGAGCTGAAGGAAATCGCACTCTCGAAAGGCTTCAAGCATTGCGAATCAGGGCCGATGGTGCGCTCGTCGTACCACGCCGATGAACAAGTAAGCGAAACCGCTGTGCAGCGGCGCATCAAGTATATGAAAGGCTACGAATCGGCTGGCGAAAAACTCGATCAAATTGATTTTTAACAATAGCAAAAGCCCGCTCTCCGCGAAATTTCTGCGCGGAGAGCGGGCTTTTGTAGTTGAAAATACGGTTGGAAAAACTATTTTGCTGTTTTTGCCACCTCGATGATCACTTGTGTCGCTTTTTCCATGTTCTGTGCGGAAATGAATTCGAATTTGCCGTGATAGTTTTCGCCGCCGGTAAAGATATTCGGTGTCGGCAAGCCCATATACGACAATTGGGAACCGTCCGTCCCGCCGCGCACCGGGAGAATGTCCGCTTGGATGCCCAGCGATTGGATCGCTCGTTCTGCCTGATCGACAATTTCCATCACCGGTTCGATTTTTTCGCGCATATTGTAATACTGGTCGTCCAATTCCAGTTCAATCGCGTCTTCACCGAATTCTTCTTGCAACTTCATGGTGACTTGTTGCATATGGCTCTTTTTCGCTTCGAACTGTTCTTTATCAAAGTCACGGATAATATACTGGAGTACCGCTTCTTCAACGGAACCGTTGAAATTATTCAAATGGATAAAGCCTTCATAGCCTTCCGTCTTTTCCGGTACCGCATCTTGAGGCATTTCGGCTTGGAAACGAATTGCAAGAGTGATGGCATTGACCATCTTGTCTTTTGCAGAACCAGGGTGGACGCTCGTTCCGTGGACAGTCAATTTACCCATCGCCGCATTAAAGCTTTCGTATTGCAGCTCGCCTAATGGGCCGCCGTCCATTGTATACGCATAATCGGCGCCAAAACGGGCGACATCGAATTTATGCGGGCCGCGCCCAATTTCTTCATCCGGTGTAAAGCCGACGCGGATTTTGCCGTGCTCGATTTCCGGGTGCTGGATCAAATATTCCATCGCTGTCATGATTTCCGCGATGCCGGCTTTGTTATCGGCGCCTAGCAGGGTCATGCCGTCCGTCGTGATCAAGGTGTGAGCGATGTAATTGTGCAATGCTGGGAAATCAGCGGTTTTCATCGTCACTTTATCATTAAGAGCAATGTCTTTGCCATCGTAGTTTTCGATGCGCTGCGGATTGACGTCTTTCCCAGTAAAGTCGGTGGCGGTATCGACATGCGCCAAAAAGCCGATGACGGGACGTGTTTCTTCCGTCGTAGCCGGCAAGGTGCCGAATAGGTAACCGTGTCCGTCCACTTCAACTTCCTCAAGCCCGATTGCTTTCATTTCTTTTTCCAGTTCTTTCACTAAATCCCATTGCCCCGGAGTAGAGGGGGTTGCTTCATTTTCAAAATCAGATTGCGTGTCGATTTTCGCGTAACGGACCAATCGTTCGATCAAAGTTTCGATCATTATAAAGCCTCCTATAATATGTAATGCTTCAATTTTACCATGAAATTCGGAATACATAGAAAAAACAGCGCCGGGGCACTGTTTTTGTTAGTCTTGCTGTTTGGCTGATAAAGCTTGCTGGTGGGCTTGTTTGACTTGTTCGAGTAAAGAAGCTTCCGTCAGCAGGCGGTAGCCGGTGTTCGCCAGAGCTTTTGCACCTTTGATCAATGCCTCGTTGCCTGCTTTTGAACGGGCCGCTTCGCGGAACTCTTCGGTATGGGCGATCAAGCTTTCAGGACCGATCTTGATGTAGCCATGTGCTGTCGGGACTTCGTAGCTGATGTTGCCAGCATCGGTGGAGCCGAGTCCAGAAATGCGCGACGCGGCAACTTCTTCGCCGAGCGTTTCGAGTTCCGCTTTGACGATTTCATCGAGTGCTGGAGTCACGACCAGGTCTTTCACTTCGTTTTGGAAGCGCTCGATTTCGACGCGGGCACCGGTCGCCAGGGCAGCGCCTTCTGCAATCGCACGGACTTTTTCCGCGGTATCGGCCGTCTTCTTCCATGAATTGCCGCGGATGTAAAAGCGGGCGGAAGCAAATTCCGGAATGATGTTGGGCGCGTCACCTCCGTGGGTGATGATGCCGTGGACCCGTGCGTCATCCGGCAATTGCTGGCGCAGGGCGTTGATGCCGTTAAAGAGCAAAAGTACCGCATCCAGTGCGTTAATGCCTTTTTCCGGAGACCCGGCAGCGTGTGCAGGTTTTCCGTAAAAGTGAAAACTTAGCGGGTCTACGGCGAGCGACGGACCAGTGACCGCAGAATTTCCGGAAGGGTGCAGCATCAGTGCAGCGTCGATCTCTTCGAGCAATCCGTGTTTGACGAAACTGCCTTTGGCGCTGCCATTTGGACCGCCTTCTTCTGCAGGAGTACCGAGGACGACGACGCGTCCACCAGTGGAATCCAAAGTTTTACTAAGTGCGATGGCTGCTGCGACACTTGTCGTGCCGATAATATTATGGCCGCATGCATGGCCGATTCCCGGCAAAGCGTCATATTCAGCGAGAAACGCGATGGTCGGGCCCGGCTTGTTGCTTTTTTTGCTAGCGAAAAATGCGGTATGGTGGCCCGCGACGCCCACTTCAACTTGGAAGCCGGCTTCTTCAAGCAAACCGGTGAGCAAATCGCTCGCAAAAACTTCCTCGTTGCCGATTTCTGGATTTTCATGGATGGCATGGCTGATCCGCAAGTATTGGGCGCGATTGTTTTCAATCGACTCGGTAATCGTTTCGCGCGCTTCAGTAATGATGGTCATCTGAATTCCTCCTTAATGGATCACTGATAATCGACTAATTCTTCAACGGATACGAAAGTTGGGATTTGTGCACCTTTTGAGTATTCGACGACAAATTCAGCGGTATCATCTTCCTGATACAGTTCGACGATGCGCTGGAACGCTTCGTTATCTTCCTGGCCGGCTTGTGCGGCAATTAAATTAATGTAAGGTTTAGCGGTATCGCTTTCGCGTGCAATCGGGTCTTCCGATGGATTCAATCCGGCATCGATTGCAACGCCGTTATTGATGATGGAAGCTTCGACATCAGCCATAGCGCGCGGTGTGTGGCCGGAAGTCATCGGCATGATTTCAATGTTTTTCGGGTTGTCGACGATATGTTCAGCCGTCCCGGTCAAACCGGCATCCTCGGACAAGGTGATGAGTCCTGCTTCATCCAATAGCAGCAAGGCGCGGCCCATATTGGTCGCTTCGTTCGGCATTGCGATTTGAGCGCCCTCCGGAAGGTCGTCGATCGATTCGTATTTTTCGGAATACAAGCCCATCGGTGCAATGACGGTAGAGCCGATCGGCACGATGTCGACATTATGCTCTGCCACGAATTCATCGAAATAAGAAATTGTTTGGAATGCGTTCAAATCGAGTTCACCTTCAGCGAGTGCCAAATTCGGCGCCACATAATCCGAGAACGTGATGATGTCGAGTTCGATGCCTTCTTCAGCGGCTTTGTCGCCGACATAATCCCAGATAGTCGTATCCGAACCGCTGATGCCGAGCGTGACGGTTGTTGTTTCGCCGGCAGAGTCGTCGCCTCCGCAGGCTGTGAGTAGAGTAGCTAAGCCGGCTGTTGCAAAAAGAGCTGTAATTTTTTTCATGATGAAATCCTCCAATGTTTTTTAAAGTAGTTGAATTAATGGTGTTTATAGAGTAACTAACTGCGCCTCACGCGGCGGGACATGAGGTTGCCGAGCGATTGGACGCCTTGGACGAGTACGACGAGTATCGCGACCGTCAAGAACATGACCATGGTGTCGAAGCGCTGGTAGCCGTAAGTGATGGCCAAGTCACCGAGTCCGCCGCCTCCGATGGCACCGGCCATGGCGGATGCCCCGATCAAGCCGACGATGGCGATAGTCAAAGCGAGTACCAGTGAACTGAGCGCTTCCGGAATGAGAAAGCGGAAAATGATTTGTCCTGGGGATGCACCCATTGCCTGGGCCGCTTCGATGACGCCTTTATCGACTTCGAGCAGCGAGTTTTCAATGAGCCGTGCGATATACGGACCGGCGTAAAACACTAAAGGCACGATGGCTGCGGCGGTACCGATCGAAGTGCCGACGATGAGCCGGGTCAACGGAATGATCGCAACCATCAAAATAATGAACGGAATCGAACGGAATATGTTGATGACAATGTTCAATATGTTGAACACCACTTCGTTTTCCAGTAAATGCCCTTTTCTCGTGACGACTAGCAAGATGCCGAGCGGCAAGCCGATGACGAGCGAGAAGACGAAGGAGGCGCCGGTCATATAGAACGTTTCCCATAAAGCTTCTAAAATTTGTGATTGATTAACCTGCATGCTGCTGAACCTCCTCTACATGAATATTGTCGTTGCGGATCGAAGCGAGTGCACGGTCGATTTCGGCGCGCGCACCGTCGAATTCAACAATCAAATTGCCATACGGAATGCCTTGGAGTTCAGTGATATTGCCGAACAACACATTCAAATCAAGCTGGAATTCGCGTGACACACGCGACATAAATGGCTGGCCGACAGAACTTCCGGTAAACTGCAAACGGTAAATCGGCCGGCTCTTATCGTTCTGATGGATCTGGTCGAGCAGCGAATCCGGCAATTCGTCGTTCATGACCGAGCGGACAAAGCGCTTCGTCGTGGTGTGTTGGGGTTTGGTGAAGACTTCGAACACGCTGCCTTGTTCGATGATGCGTCCTTCTTCGAGCACCGCCACTTTGTCGCATATTTCCCGGATAACGCCCATTTCATGGGTGATGAGCAAAATGGTGATATTGTATTCCTTGTTGATGCGGCGCAGTAAATCCAAAATCGACTGCGTCGTTTGCGGGTCGAGTGCGGAAGTTGCCTCATCGCATAAAAGAATCGATGGGTTGGTCGCAAGCGCTCTAGCGATGCCGATGCGCTGCTTCTGGCCGCCGGACAATTGATCCGGATATTTTTGAGCTTGGTCGGCAAGTCCGACAAACTCTAATAATTCACTGACTTTCCGGTCGATTTCAGCTTTCGGCGTCTTGGCGAGCAAGAGCGGCATCGCAATATTATGGTGCACCGTTTTCGAGTTCAGCAAATTAAAATGCTGGAAAATCATGCCGATGTCTTTGCGGATGTCGCGGATTTTTCTGGCAGTTAAAGCTGAAATGTCCTGTCCGTGGATAAACACCCGTCCGGAAGTTGGACGCTCGAGCAAATTTACCGTCCGGATCAAGGAGCTTTTTCCAGCGCCGCTAAAACCGATGACACCGTATATTTCACCGGTTTCAACGGTCAAGTCGATGCCGTTGAGTGCATGGACTTCCTGTTTGCCGGATACATACGTTTTCTTGACTGCTTCAAATTGAATCATGGTGTCCCTCCTGTGGCTGCAAATAACGATTCGAATGAGTGCGAACGAACACTTTTCTGAAATAACAAAGGAGCCCTCTTTTTTCTTATACGCAAGAAAAAAGAGGGCTCCAATTATGAAACCATCTCATTCTCATCTTCCAAATGCCGAAGCATTTGCAGGAATTAGCACAGTTTTCGCTGGTTGGCGAATCTGCTGCCGAAACGTCATAGGGCCTGTCCCTCGGTTTCTCTGGATAAGAAAGTGATGTAAGCTATTCAATTCGTGATTCCTACTCTATTTTGAAATAGCGAAAAAGTCAACGGGTTTGGTGAAAAAAATTTTTGGTGAAAATGTCACTATAGTAGTTATAATTTTTAGAAAATTATGCTTGACTTTAAACAGTGATGTCCTCTATACTTTGCCACAAGCAAAAAAATAGCTGAATACTCTTATCACGAGTGGCGGAGGGAATAGGCCCTACGATGCCCGGCAACCAACAGGCATATGTCTGGAAAGGTGCTAAATCCTACAGTTCTGCATTTGCAGTGCTGGAAGATGAGAGGAGGTAAATCCGTACATTACGGCCCTCTTCTTTCTGAAGAGGGTCTTTTCTGTCCTCCTCAAAACATCTCGACATCTCAAAATCACAAGAAAACAGGAGGAATTGACAATGACAAACTTTAAACCCGAAACACTTCTACTTCACGGCGGCCAGGAACCGGATCCAGTAACAGGTTCACGGGGAGTGCCGGTCCATAAAACGACTTCTTATGTATTTAAAGATACAGAGCATGCACAGAATTTATTCGGCTTGAAAGAAACGGGTAATATCTACTCCCGCATCATGAACCCGACTGTCGATGTGTTCGAACAGCGCGTCGCCTTGCTAGAAGGTGGAACGGCTGCAGTCGCTTTGTCATCCGGCATGGCGGCCATCGCATTCTCAGTGTTAAACGTCGCTGAAGCCGGTGACGAAATCGTTGCTGACAGCAATTTATATGGAGGGACGTACAATCTATTCGCTAACACCTTGCCGCGCTATGGCATTACGACAAAGTTCGTCGATGCGACCGATCCGGAAAACTTCCGTGCCGCGATTACCGATAAAACGAAAGCATTGTTCGGTGAAATTATCGGAAACCCGAGCTTGAACGTGTTCGATGTCGAGCGTGTCGCACAAATCGGCCATGAAAATGGCATCCCGCTGTTGATCGATAACACATTCGCGTCGCCGTTCGTCAGCAATCCGATTGAATTTGGGGCAGATGTGGTCATCCACTCCGCGACGAAATGGATCGGCGGACACGGAACGACGATCGGCGGAGTCGCGGTCGATGCCGGCCGATTCAACTGGGACAACCCGCGCTTCCCGAACTACACAGAGCCGGATGAATCGTATCACGGCATCCGCTTCGGCATCGATGTGCCGGAGGCTGCTTTCGCAACGAAACTGCGCGTTCAGTTGTTGCGTGATTTCGGTCCATCTCTCAGCGCGGACAGCGCACATGCATTACTGCAGGGACTGGAAACCTTACACTTGCGCATCCCGCGCCATAGCAGCAATGCACAAAAAGTCGCTGAATATTTAAAAGATCATCCGCAAGTGGAATGGGTCAATTACCTCGGGTTTGAAGATCATCCATCAAGTGAGCTCGCGAAAAAATATTTGAAAGATAGCTATGGATCGATCGTAAACTTCGGCATCAAAGGCGGACGGGACGCAGGACGGAAAGTGATCGATGGCGTCAATCTATGGTCTCACGTGGCGAATGTCGGCGATGCCAAATCGCTGATTATCCACCCGGCTTCGACGACCCACCAGCAATTGACGGCAGAAGAATTGGAAAATAGCGGGGTCACGGAAGAATTGATCCGTTTGTCTGTAGGATTGGAGAACCATGAAGATCTGATCGCTGATTTGGAGCAAGCTATCAAAGCGGCGGTACTCGAGAACGCGTAAGGAGGGATTCGGATGACGACAGTATCCATCGGCCAGCTGACACTTGAATCGAATGACAATTTACATGAAGTGGAATTGGCATATGAACGTGCCGGCAATAAGTCGGCACCGGCAATTCTCATTTGCCATGCACTGACGGGCGACCAATATGCAGTGGGAACTCCAGGAGAGCCAGGGTGGTGGGCAGGGTTGATCGGCCCGGGCAAAGCGGTGGATACCGAGTTGTTCCAAGTCATTACCTTTAACGTGCTCGGCGGATGCAACGGTTCGACAGGGCCGTTATCGATCAATCCGAAAACAGGGTCCCCTTACCGTGCATCGTTTCCTGAGCTAACTATCCGCGACATGGTAAGAGCGGAGCGGAAAGCGCTGGAAGCTCTCGGCATCGATCATCTTGCAGCCGTTATCGGCGGTTCTCTTGGCGGCATGAAAACTTTGGAATGGGCGAGGTTATATCCAGAGTTTCTGGACACGGCAATTGCGCTCGCGGTGACGCCTTATTACGGGGATTACGGTGTCGCGTTCAATCATATCGGCATTCAGGCAATCGAGAACGATCCGGATTTTCAGGACGGCGAGTATGATCCGAATGTCCGGCTCAAAGGGTTCGAAATTGCGCGGATGGCTGGGATGGTCACGTACCGGAGCGGCCAATTGTTCAATGGGCGCTTCGGCCGTGCGCGCTGCGGAGAAGATTTTGAAGTTCAGTCCTATTTGGATTATCAAGGACGTAAGCTGGCAGACCGCTTTGACCCGAACAGCTATCTGGTTTTGCTGAAAGCGATGAACACTCATGATGTAGAGGAAGCAGAACTATCTGCTGAACTTCTTTCGATTTCCTATAGCCATGATTTGTTATACCCGGGAGAATTAATGGTCCCATGGGTCGAAAACCAGCCGAACGCCAAGTGGGAAAAAATCAATACCGATTTCGGCCATGACGGGTTCTTGGTGGAATTCGAAAAATGGGATCATCATGTGCGGAATCAACTCAAAAAAACGGTGATCGCCAAAAGCCACGCATTAGCGTAAGCAACTAAAAAAGATCGGAGCCACGTCGGCTCCGATCTTTTTTTGCGCTTCGTCAATCCTCGTCTTTAATATCGATATCGTCCGGAATAGGCTTAGTGCGCCATTCCTCGAGCTCTAGTTTGGCAATTTCTAGCTGTTGGAAATGGCTTTCGAACTGAGAGGTGTTGATCATGTATTGTTCCCCATCATGGACTGCGCGAATCCGGCCTTCAAGTACATAGCGGTTGACTTGTTCTTCCGGCATCGACAAAAAAGTGGCAGTTTCCTGGACTGTCATATACATACGATCGCCTCCTCTTTTTTATCTATTATATTCCCCCTTTACCTCTATCTCAAACTATCTGGGCCGTGGTATGTTTAGCGGAGCGGATGGAATTTTTTTCATTATGTATTGTGAAAAATAGTCGGTTTTATTTACTGCAAAAAAATGAAGTTATACAAGTTGAACTAATAAATTTCCACTGTAGATATTCCGCAAAACCACTCCGAGAAAAGCTTTACTCAATTCTCACTGCGTTCGGGCATCGCAAATGAATAAGCTCAGGGCAATCCTTTGCGACGCAGTGCGCAGCACGGTTTTCTCCGTAGTTTTGCTCCATATCTGTTTGTTTGTTCGCAAATTGTTAGTGTTCAAGTAGTAGTGGTAATTCACTGATATTTCTTTAGTTCAACATATATATCAACAAGTGATTCAACTTTTTAATATATAGAAGGAAAGTGGTGGAAATACATGCAAAAAAAGGCATACATATGGGTGTTGTTCGCGGCGATGTTGTGGGGGACAACCGGAACAGCTCAAACTTTCCTGATAGGCGAAGCCCATCCGCTGACGATCGGTGCAGCGCGGCTCGCAATCGGCGGATTCGGGCTTCTGCTGTTCGTGTGGCTATCCGGAGCATTGCGCGGTGCACACATCCCTTGGTTGTGGGTTGGGCTATCTGCACTGTGCATGGCGTTATTTCAGCCCTTCTTTTTTTCTGCTGTCCAATTGACTGGCGTCGCGATCGGGACAGTCGTGGCGATCGGCAGCGCACCCGCTTTTTCGGGGGTCTTGGAAGCGCTCGTGATGAAACGTAAGGCGGAACGTGTCTGGGTGTTCTCGACGATCCTGTCGATTACCGGCTGTATTTTACTTTTTGCGAATAGCGGGGGCTATGTGGTGGAACCGCTTGGTGTTTTATTGGGTTTGCTGGCGGGATTGGCATTTGCAGGATATGCAATGTGCAGTAAAAATGTACTGGCAAAAATGGACGTTGTTCCAGCAGTGGCTGTTATCTTTTCATTGAGCGGCCTAGTACTTCTGCCGTTTCTCGTTTTCTTGGATACCGGCTATTTGGCAGAGCCGCGAAATCTGATCCTTGTCGCTTATCTTGGCCTCGCGGCGACAAGTTTAGCCTATTTATTATTTTCAAGCGGACTGAAAACAATTCCATCTTCTTCTGCGGTGACTTTATCGCTTGCCGAACCGTTGACCGCCTCGATTCTCGGGGTGGCGGTAGTCGGGGAGAGCTTAAGCGGGCAGTCATGGGCGGGGGTCGCCTTATTGCTTGGCGGCATTGCGTTATTAGCGTTCGGCAAAGGAAGCAAAACTTAAGAATTTCTTCAGAATTTCAGTGGGTTGCCCTTAAGATTTGTACTCTACATTGAACTACCCCACTTAAACGCTTTGGCGTTTTGAAGTGGGGCTTCCTAAGACCTGACATGAACCAGCTTCTGGCGCAAGCGCTGGCAGAACACGAGGAAGCGATCACGAAATCCCGATTGGATGTGCGGGTGACTGCTCCTGAGCAGCCACTGTATGCATCGGTGGATGGCCAGAAATGGTGGCGCCTTCTCGATAACCTGATCTTGAATGCGACCAAATATTCCTTGGTGAACAGCCGTGTGTATATTGCCCTCTCAGAACAATCAGGAGAAATCGTTATGACCATCAAAAACGTGACGCGCTATGAACTCGGTGATGGAAGAATTGCTGGCGCGACCGCGGCGATACACCGTGGCAGACTAAAGGGTCGGGCCTTGGCCTTGCGATTGCGCAGTTCATTGTCGACTTGCACGGGGGGCAGATGAAACTGGCAGTGGATGGGGACTTGTTTAAAGTGACCATCATCTTGCCGAAACCATAATATGCGAAGCAATCCGATTTACTGCGCCAGTTGAAGTGAAACTGGCGTTTTTTTGTGGAGTAATGCGCAGGAGAAAATTTGCAATGGGAGCACAAAAAACCATTAATTAAGATGGAAAAACTGACAATTTAAGTTTAGGAAATTTATAAGAGGGGATAATAAAATAGAATTATAAAATTGTAAAGGAGATGATACATTTGAACGATTTAACCAACTCATTCCGGAATGTTGGGAATACTATCATCAACTATATTCCGAATATTCTCGGTGCCCTGCTATTGCTTGTAGTCGCATGGGTCGTCGCGACGGTGGTCAAAGCAATCTTCGCGAAAGGGCTTAAGAAAATCGGTGCGGACAACGCCATGGTGAAAAGCCATATGGCTAAAACGAAGGAAGATGCGGATGACAAACTGGACTCTATCGGAAAAATTCTTTACTATCTAATCTTCATCCTCTTTATTCCAAGTGTTTTGCAAGCGCTCGATATGCAAAATGTCGCGCAGCCTATTTCGAACATGATGGATAAGTTCCTAGCATTCCTGCCGAACTTGTTCCTCGCACTTTTGATCTTGGTGATCGGTTACTTTGTTGCGAGATTTGTGAAGCGTTTAGTGGAAAGCTTGCTTTCGGCTTTAAACATCGACAAATGGTTCAACAAAATGACCAATAAAACAGGTTCAACTGAGCGCGTGGCACCTAGCGACCAGAACACCATGGCGAAAGTTTTGGCGAACGTGGTCTTCATCATCGTCTTGATTCCGATTGTGACTGTAGCGCTCGAAACATTGAACATCCAGTCGATCTCTCAACCGATTGTCTCGATGCTTAATCAAGTGCTCGGCATGATCCCGAATATTTTCGTCGGAATCATCTTGATCTTGGCAGGTGTTTTCATCGCCAAGTTTGTGGGCGACTTGCTCATCAGCTTGCTGAACGGCACAGGCATCAACCGCTTTTCAACTTACTTGAGCCCGGACAAAACGACAGAGCCGTCATTTGATATTGCTCAAATCATCGGCAAGGTTGTCCAGGCCATCATCATCATCTTCTTTGTAGTTGAAGCGATGAATGTTCTGCAACTCGAAGTGTTGAATTCGATCGGCAACGCGATTATTGCTTACTTGCCGCTTTTGATTAGCTCACTCATCATCTTGGGGCTAGGATTAATCGGGGGTAGCATGCTCGGCAGTTACATCAAGCGTGTATCGGGCAACAAATTGCTTGGTGGAATCGTCAAATATGCGATCTTTGTCATCGCCATCTTCATGACACTTGATCAGTTGAATTTTGCATCAAACATCGTGAATCTTGCCTTCCTGTTCATCATTGCAGGGCTTGCCGTGGCATTTGCCATCTCATTCGGTATCGGTGGACGCGAGTTTGCGAAAAATCAATTGGCTAAAATGGAACAGAAAATGGAAGAAGAAGATAACAAACCGAATATGTAAGAAATATTCTCTGCGCCTGAAAATTTCAGGCGCAGTTTTTTTGTGTTTTTTTGCAAGAGATAAAGAGAAGTTTCAGTCAGCGGGGTTTTCTTCATCCCTGCTGAGCGTTAAAGCGGGATAAAAACAACGAAATGCATAAAAAAACATTTATATTCAAAATTATTTTGAAAAAGCGGGCTTTTAGTTCGAATTAAAAATATATTAATATATTTTTTCAACCTTCTTATTTTTTTGCTGATTCGCTTGAAATTCATCGTAATAGAGGGTTTTTGGTATGAAAAGAGGAGGGATTTTGAATGTCGGTTGAAAGTGAAAGAACATAAAATATTATTAGTATAGTTATTTAAATTTTATAAAAATTCAGTTGACTCGTGTTTATGCAAGCAGTTACAATCAAAGGAGGTATTCCGAAAATAATTTTTCGAAGGGGGAGCGCGCGTAACGAAACTGAGCAATCGCTCAGTCTGGGGTGTATGAAGAGATAAATTACACAAATGGAGGGGAAATCATGAAAGCTTACAAAAAAGAAGTGCAGTTTACGATTTGGATGACCGCTGCTTTTATTCTCGTAGGCAACGTTGGGTTGATTTTTTCAATCTTTCCGGTAGACGCAATGCTATTCGGCTTTCCTGTCATGTACATCGTACCTATTTTGATGGGCTGGTTTGGCGTTTTCCTGCTGACACTCGTAGCTGGAAAAATTGGCAACCGAATTGACGATGATATCGAACGAGAAAATGACGCGCTCGGCCAAGCCGACGAAGCAAAGGAAGTGTAACTGATGGAAGGACAAAGCTGGCAACTGGAAAATCCCATACTTGGTCTTATAGTCGTAGGGGCGATATTCGTATTATTTTATGTCGTCGGTTATCTTTCAAACCGGAAAAGTAAATCAGCGAAAGAATTATATGTTGGTGGCTCGAACGTAGGAGCAATCACTAACGGTTTAGCTATGGCTTCTACATACATGAGTCTTGCAACATTCCTTGGTATCACCGCATTAATTCTGCAATTGCAAGTTCCGTTCATTATGCTATGGATTCAGCTGATTCTGGCGATTCCACTTATCACCATTATCTATGGAACGAGTTTGCGTCGGATGGGCGCATTTTCTCCGACTCATTTCATTCGTGACCGCTACGGGGTTACGGCATCGATTATTGCGGCATTATTCATGATTTTAGTTTCGGTTATGTATGCGCTCGGACAAATGATCGGAATCGCGATCACATTCGAAACCTTGCTTGGTATTCCTTATATTACAGGGCTATTCATTTTCGGTATTTTGATCGTTGGTTATATTACAATCGGAGGTATGGCTGGGGCAACGAATAATGCCGCAATCCAGATGGTCATCATTGCATTGATGTTCATCGTTCCGCTTGCTGCAATCATGAAAGCAATCGGGGCAACCGGTTGGTATTTCCCTCCATTGCTCTATTCCGATATGGTTCCGGCAATGTTGGACGCTTTGCCGACATTTTTTGATTACCAGTTTTCACCAAAGTGGTATTTCTCTATTATTCCGGCCTTAACCATCGGGGCACTTGGGTTGCCCCATTTGGCGATGCGTGTTTATACCGCTTCTTCTTTGAAAAGCGCACGCTTAGCGATGGTATGGTTTGCTTTTATTCTTGGACTGGTCTTTTCCGCGACATATGCGATGGGCTTTGTCGGGGTTTTTGCAACAACTACACAAGGTGTCACGATTTCGGATGCAGATGCGGACAAATTGACGATCATTTTGAATATGGTCTATAACCCGGAATGGGTGACGGCGCTTGTTATTGCCGGGGCGATTTCAGCAGGCCTTTCGACATTGAGCGGAAATTTGCTGGCGATCGGCGCACTGATTTCACAAGATATCATTGCGACTTTGAAGCCGGATATCCAACAGCGTTTAAGCTTGCGCATCGGGTTTGTAGCAATTTTCCTCGGTGGTATTGTGAGTATCCTGCTTGCGATTAACCCGCCAGCATTCCTGGTCGTCAGTATTCTTTGGGCCTTCGGACTTGCCGGCGTCACCAATGCGCCGCTGATTATTGTCGGTGTCTGGTGGAAAGAAGCCAATAAATTCGGTGCCATTGCAGCATCGGTCGTCGGCGGCATCATCTATATCATCGTCTCGCCTTTTGTCTTCCCGAGCATTGTCTTGACTGGACATGGCGTCACGGACGGCATGGGACTTTCCGGGGCAATGCTTGCTGTGCCGATCAGCTTTATCTTGCTGATTGTCATCTCATATATCACGAACCGTATGCCTTCACTTTCGGGCAAATTAACAAAGCAAGCCGATATCGAATTGATCGAGCGTATCCACGGCTGGAAAGATATTAAAGCATATCGCTACAATAGTACACTGGGCGCTAGCATCACTGTCGTCGTGTCGGCAGCAATCGCAATTTGGGCATTAATGCCTTGGGGAATGTAAATGACAGAGGGAGTGACGAAGTTGGTCGGAAAAATGATAAGCCTGGATGATTCATCTTATCGATCATTCCTGCAATTACCGAAAACTGAAACGGTGAGCCGAATTTTATTGCTCATCGTTGGAGTGGGCTATGGCGCGATTTCTATCGCGTCACAAGCCTCATACATAAGCGGCTTCGAATCTTCACTGCTGCAGAATTTCATCGTACCGGCAGTATTCATCATCTTTGGCCTCTTGACGGCATTCATTACGAAAGTCGGAATGGCGGCATTATTATGGGCAGGATCAAAAGCATTCGGTGGCACTGCGCGCTATCGCACGCTTAGTGTTGTAACGCCGGTCGCCCTATTGCCGGGCTTACTCGGGGTACCGCATTTGGCTGGTCTTGGCGAAGGAGCCTTATGGGTGAATTTGCTTCTGGTTATTGGCGTGATTTGGATGTATTTGGTCAGTGCGAAGATTATTCAAGCCGTACAAGGATTCACAGCAGCGAAAGCCTATCTTTCTGCCATGATCGCATTGTTGTTTTTAGCTAGTGTTTATTATTTGATCGTCCCTGCAAGTTAATTGTGAATAGGAGGAAATTAGATGAATATTGAACAATTGATCGCACCGGAACAATATAATATCACGTCCGAATTGGAAGCGTATAAAAATGATGCTGAGCGGCTCGCTGTGCGTTGGTTCGATGCTGAAGGCAACCGTGAGGATGTATCGTACAAGGACTTATTCGCCCAAATGAACCAATACGCACAAGCAATGTTGGGATTGGGGCTCACAAAAGGCGACCGCGTGTTGATTATCTTGCCGCGTATACCTGAAGCCTATATTACGTATCTGGCTTGTTTGCGGGCAGGCCTTGTGGCGATTCCATGTTCGGAAATGCTGCGCAAAAAAGATTTGAGTTACCGGATGGAGCATTCCGGGGCAAAAGCAATCGTCGCACATTACAAAACGACTGCTGAGACGAATTCCATTGAAGAGCATTATGAAGCATTGGACAATAAGTTGATCATCGGCGGCAAAGAAGACGGCTGGAAATCACTCGAGGAATTGGCTGCTGCGGAATCGAAAGAATTTGAAGCGGTCGACACGAACCGTGAAGATATGGCGTTTCTATCGTATACTTCGGGAACGACAGGAAACCCTAAAGGCGTCGTCCACGTCCATGGGTGGGGCTATGCGCACGTCCGCACTGCTGCGACCGAATGGCTCGGCGTAGAAAGCGGCGACGTCGTTTGGGCGACGGCGGCTCCAGGATGGCAAAAATGGATTTGGAGCCCGTTCCTTTCTACCATTACGCTTGGGGCAACGGCGCTCGTCTATAATGGCGGGTTTGACGCCTTGAAATATTTGGATATTTTAAAAGAAGAGAAAGTCAATGTACTGTGCTGCACCCCGACCGAATACCGCATTATGGCAAAAGTCGAAAACTTGAATGACTATAAACTGCCGCATCTCCGCAGTGCCGTTTCAGCCGGGGAACCGCTGAATCGACAAGTCATCGATGCATTCCAGGAAGCGTTCCATTTGAATGTGCGTGACGGCTATGGGCAGACGGAAAACACATTGCTTGTATGCATACTGCAGGATATGGAAATGAAACCCGGCTCGATGGGGAAACCGACACCAGGAAATCCGGTCGAAATCATTAACGAAAATGGAGCACCGACGGCACCGGGTGAAGTCGGAGACATCGCCGTGCACAAGAGTTGCCCGGCGCTGTTCCGTGAATATTACCGGGATCCCGAGCGGACAAAAGCTTCATTCCGTGGGGACTGGTATTTGACGGGTGACCAAGCTTCACGCGATGAAGATGGCTATTTCTGGTTTGAAGGCCGCAGCGATGATATTATCATTTCTTCCGGTTATACGATTGGGCCGTTCGAAGTCGAAGATGCGCTTATGAAGCATCCGGCCGTTCAGGAATGTGCAGTGGTTGCCGCACCGGACGAGATTCGCGGAAATATCGTCAAAGCATTTGTCGTGCTCAGGGACGAAGCTGATCAAAATGATGCGATGGTGAAGAAATTGCAGGACCATGTAAAAGGAATTACAGCGCCTTATAAGTATCCGCGTGTTATCGAATTTTTGACGGAGCTGCCGAAAACAGCTTCCGGAAAAATCCGCCGCGTGGAATTGCGCAAATTGAAAGGTTAAGAAACCAAGCTGGCCGCGCTGTCGAAAGCGCGGCTTTTTTCTGGATTTTGGCTGAAAAAAAGGTCCGCAGCGTTTTTTTCTAAGGCTGCAGGCAATCCGACAAAGCAAAGACTGTTTAAGAAGCCGCGCTTTCGTCAATATATATAGGTAGACGGATATATGGAAAGCACAAGCTTGAACGCAAAGCAAAACACTTTAATTTTGAAGAAGGGCGGAGGAGTTTCATGAAACCGATTTTATTCATTACGCAAAAGTTGCCTGATCAAGCCGTAGCGGATCTTCAGGAAGTATACGAAGTTCGCATGTGGCCAGAGGAAGAACAAACTGCACCGCGCGAGAAATTGCTCGAAGAGGCAAAGCAAGCTCAAGCGCTGTGGACGATGCTCGGCGACCAAATTGACCGTGAACTTCTTGAAGCGGCGCCGAACTTGAAGATCGTGGTGAATTTGGCGGTCGGCTATGATAATATCGACCTCGATACAGCAAGAGAACATAAAGTGATCGCCACGAACACACCGGACGTCTTGACGGAGACGACGGCTGATTTGACATTTACTTTGATGCTTGCCACAGCCCGCCGCTTGATTGAAGCGGAGAGGACTGTGAGGAACGGTGAATGGCAGGCATGGACACCGATGGGGATGACCGGGCAAAATGTCCACGGCACCACATTGGGCATTATCGGCATGGGGCGTATCGGAGAAGCTGTATGCATGCGTGCACAAGGATTTGATATGGAGGTAATTTATCATAACCGGACGCGCAAGAGTCTTGAAGAGGCGCAGTATGCAGAACTCGATGATTTATTGAGGCGCTCCGATTTTGTGGTGGTTTTGGCGCCGCTGACAGAACAAACAAGAGGCATGGTCGGTGAACGCGAATTGTCGCTGATGAAGGATTCTGCAATTCTTATCAACTGCGGAAGAGGCGGAATCGTCGATGAACAGGCACTGTATGAGGCTTTGAAGAATAAAGTCATATGGGGAGCGGGGCTCGACGTCTTCGAAGAAGAGCCGTTGCCGCTCGATCATCCGCTGCAAAAGCTCGACAACTTGACTGTCACCCCGCATATCGGAAGTGCGACTGTGCAGACCCGGTTTGCGATGATGGAACTGAATAAAGAAGCATTGAAAGCGAGTGCTAACGGCAAGCCGGTAAAAAATCGGGTTTGCTGAGACAAGTTGCCCCTTCTGGCTGGAGGGGCGGCTTTTTGTGTGAACGCAAAGCAGTGTCTTAGAGAAAGTTGATTTATTAGGCTGTATAAGGTAAAATGGGCTAGGTTTTTCCTGTATCAGCGGAACGAGCCAAATCGAAAATCAGGAGGTATGATTCATGCAAAATCATACACATAATGTCTTATTGTATTACCTTTATACACCGCTTGAAAATCCAGAAGAATTTGCAGCCGGGCATTTGGCAGCCTGCAAAGAACTCGAATTGAAAGGCCGCATCCTCATTTCGCACGAGGGCATCAACGGCACTTGCTCTGGCACGCTTGAGCAAACAGAACAATACATGGAAATGATGAAGAACGATTCGCGCTTTGCTGATATCGTCTTCAAAATTGATGAAGCGGATGGCCATGCCTTCAAAAAAATGCATGTCCGTGCGAAAAAAGAAATTGTCCATCTCGGACTTGAGGAAGATATCAACCCGAAAGAATTGACCGGCAATTATTTGGAGCCGGAGGAATTTTATAAATTGATGCAAGACCAAGATACAGTCGTCATCGATGCACGCAACGATTACGAGTATGACCTTGGCCATTTCCGCGGTGCCGTTCGTCCGGATGTTGAAACATTCCGCGACTTGCCAGAGTGGATCCGCGACAATAAAGAGCAGTTCGAAGGCAAGAAAATACTGACGTATTGTACAGGCGGAATCCGCTGTGAAAAATTCTCAGGCTGGTTGAAGCGCGAAGGCTTTGAGGACGTCAACCAATTGCACGGAGGAATCGTCACGTACGGCAAAGACCCGGAAGTGCAAGGGAAACTTTGGGATGGCCAATTGTACGTCTTTGATGAGCGGATTGCTGTACCGGTCAACCAGGTCGAGCATACAATCGTCGGAAAAGACCATTTCACCGGAGAGCCTTGTGAGCGCTATGTCAATTGTGCAAACCCTGAATGCAACGCGAAAATTTTGTGTTCTGAAGAAAACGAACACAAATATATGCGCTCCTGCTCGGATGAATGCCGCGAACACCCGCGCAACCGCTATGCTTTTGAGCACGGCTTGACCGGGGAACAAGTACAGCAGCGCCTTGACGCGTTGAAAGAAACGACACAATCTTAAATTGAATCGAAAAAGCCTGAACGGATTATTCCGTTCAGGCTTTTTTTTATGTGCACTGTTCAGTTGTTGAGTTCTTCCGCACAGTCGTGGCAGATCAGTTCCCCATCGATATAGACGCCGTCCAAAAAACCGTCACGGCAGTACACATCTTTACCGCAATTGCTGCACGGGCCGATGAGTTCAGACATGCTGCAAACTTTCCGCGTGCATATGCATCGCGTCTTTCAAGTATGCTGATAACCCGTTCCCATGCTGATCGATCGTTTGGGAGAAACGGCTATCGTTCGCATACAAATTGCCCAAGTTCCGGAACATGTTCGGCGTACATTCATAAAAGCGGTCGAGCAGATGGTAATAAGCGACCATTTCCTGTTGCACTGCAGGAGCGCTTGGCGGCAAATGCATGAGGTTCGCGACCGCGCGATAAATGCGGTTCGCTTCACGGTCGATCTCTTCCGGGTTTTCCGCTTCTTTTTCCGGTTTAGCGGATTCCGCTTCAGGAGAAACGGCAGCCGCCTCTTCCGTGATATTTTCGAGTCCGTCTGTTACAAAAACTTCCACTTGCGGTTTTTGATATAGGTCGATGCGGTCCGGTGTGTGGTGAATCGAAAATGCAGCAAAGCGCTGTTCGTTGCTCAAGCCTTCACCTGTGGAAAACTCCTGTTGTGTTGTCCGTGCGTTGCCGATCAATTGCTCGATGCGGAATTTCTTTTGCTCGAGCAGTTCAATATGGCGTGCCATCGCATAGTCGGCGTCATAGCCATTTTTGATGATTTCCTGAATTTTCTTCAAGGAGAAACCGAGTTCTTTTAGAAAGAGTATTTGCTGCAATAGCTTCAAATCTTCGTCGCTGTAATAACGGTAACGATTCGAGCCTTTATTGCTCGGTTTCATCAAATCAATGCTGTCGTAATGGTGCAGTGTCCGAACGCTGACGCCTGCGATTTTTGCCACTTCCTGTACTTTGTACAAATTAATCACCTCTACTCTTGATTAGACTATGACGAATGGTCAGTGTCAACCGGGTAGAGACATTTTTTTACGAAATGAACACGAATTTGTTGGCTTTTTCAAAGCGTTGCAGGAACTTGGAAAACGGTGTAGGAGTTTTGAGGTTTGTATGGAATAGTACTATATAGTGAAAGCGTTTACATTCTTGGGATGGGAAGGGGTATTGAGATGAAATTAATGAATTTTGTGAACGGAAAGTTTCAACAGGAAGCAGGCACTGATTTTGTGCCAGTCGTCAATCCGGCGACAGGGGAAGAACTGGCGAAAGTGCAGCGCTCGACTGCTGCCGATGTCGATGAAGCGGTGAAAGCCGCACAAAAGGCGCAGAAAAAATGGGCGCTTGTCCCGGCTCCGAAACGCGCGGATTATCTCTATGAAATCGGTCGCTTAATGAAGGAGCGGAAAGAACATCTCGCGACGGTGTTGACGAAGGAGATGGGGAAAGTCATCGAGGAAGGGCGCGGCGAAGTGCAGGAAGGCATCGACATGGCGTTTTATATGGCCGGGGAAGGAAGAAGGATGTTCGGTGAAACGACACCATCGGAACTTGCGGATAAGTTCGCGATGAGCGTACGGGCTCCAATCGGCGTCGTCGGACTGATTACTCCGTGGAATTTTCCTGTGGCGATTGCGACGTGGAAATCGTTTCCGGCAATCGTAGCGGGCAACACCTTTTTATGGAAACCGGCAACAGAGACGCCGATGATGGCATACGAAATGGCGCAAATTTTCCAGGAAGCGGATTTGCCGGACGGAGTCGCAAATATCGTCTTCGGTTCCGGTTCGGAAGTGGGGACGGCGATGATCGAACACGAGGGCATCCGGGTCATTTCCTTTACCGGCTCGACGGATACAGGGCGTAAAGTGGCAGAACTCGGTGGCCGTCATCTGAAGAAAGTGTCGCTTGAAATGGGCGGGAAAAATGCAGTCATCGTCATGGACGATGCGGATTTGGACCTCGCTGTCGACGGGATTCTTTGGAGCGCGTTCGGGACAGCGGGCCAGCGCTGCACAGCTTGCAGCCGGGTTATTGTCCATAAAGACGCTAAAGAACAACTGCAAAAACGCTTGCTCGACAAGATGGACAAATTGACAATCGGGGATGGTATGGATGAGTCCATCAAAGTCGGCCCGGTCATCAATAAGAAGGCGCTGGAAAAGATCCATTCCTATATCGAAATCGGCAAGCAAGAAGGAGCGGAAGTTGTCAGAGGCGGTGAAATTCTAAGCGGTGGCCATTATGATAAAGGGAACTATTACGCGCCGACATTGTTTACAGGTGTAACGCCTGGAATGCGCATTGCCCAGGAAGAAATTTTTGGGCCGGTCATATCCTTGATTGAAGTTGCAAGTTTCGAGGAAGCAATCGAGGTGAATAACGGTGTCATTTACGGTTTGTCGAGCTCGATTTTCACAGCTGATGTCAACCGGGCCTTTAAAGCACAGCGCGACCTTGATACCGGCATCGTTTACATCAATGCCGGAACGACGGGCGCAGAGATCCATCTGCCGTTCGGCGGAACAAAAGGAACAGGCAACGGACACCGGGATTCCGGCGTTGCGGCACTGGATGTCTTCACCGAATGGAAGAGCGTCTATGTGGATTTCAGTGGCCGTTTGCAGCGCGCACAGATTGATAACGAAGTATAAGGGGGCGGCTAATATGAAATTTGCGGTACTTGGTGCAGGGTTGATGGGCAAGCAGGCAGCACGTGACCTGCTCGGCAATGATCAGGTGGAGAAAGTGATTCTGGCGGACAGGGCGACTGAAAAAGTGGAAGGTTTTCGCCAGCAGTTGAACGATCCAAGGCTCGAACTCGCCAAAATGGATGCGGGTAATGACGAAGAGCTTAAAGCGGTCATGGAACAAGTGGATGTTGTCATCAACGCGCTCTTCTATACTTTCAATGAAAAAGTGGCAAAGCTCGCCATCGAATGCGGCGTCCACGCTGTCGACCTTGGGGGGCATATCGGTGGCGCTACGGATAAAGTGCTCGGCATGCATGAGCAGGCACAGCAAAACGGCGTGACGATTATACCTGACCTCGGTGTAGCGCCAGGCATGATCAATATCTTGGCCGGCTATGGTGCGAGCCAGCTGGATCATGTGGATTCGATGCGGATTTATGTCGGCGGAATTCCGCTCCACCCGGAACCACCGCTCGAATACAAACGTGTTTTTTCCTTAGAAGGCGTATTTGACCATTATACCGACCCGTCCCATGTTATCCGCGGCGGAGAATTGAAAACAGTCGAATCGCTGTCGGAAATCGAGCTGGTTGCATTTGACGGCTTCGATGAACTCGAGGCTTTCCACACATCAGGCGGCACCTCGACATTGACGCGTACGTTCCGTGATATCGACTCGCTGGAATACAAAACGATCCGCTACCGTGGGCACGCTGACAAATTCCGGCTGCTCGTCGACCTTGGCCTGACTAGCCGTGATGGAAAAGTGACGGCGGGCGGACATGAAGTGTCGCTGCGGGAAGTGCTGCTAAAAGTACTTGAGCCGATCACCGAACTCGGGGAAGACAAAGACGCGGTGTTATTGCGCGTCATCGTCTCCGGAGTGAAAGGCGGCGAAGAATGCAGTTACCAGTATGAAATGGTGGCAATCCGCGACATGGAAACCGGAGTTACTGCGATGGCGCAAGCGACAGCTTACAGTATTTCCGTCGTGGCGCAAATGATTGCTGATGGCCGAATCGAAAAAAGAGGCGCTTATCCTCCCGAAGAAGTTGTGCCGGGTGCTGAATATATCGCTGAGATGGCAAAGCGCGGCGTGAACATTAAGGAAACGGTGCAGCGGGCCACTCATCAGAACTAGCAAGGAGGGAAAGGCATGGATTTTGAGCATAGCGAAGAACAAGTGATGCTGCGAAAAACCGTCCGGAAGTTTGTCGATGAAGAAATTATGCCGCATGTAAAAGACTGGGACGCACAAGGCAGTTTCCCGGAAGAAATCTGGCAGCGTCTTTCAGCTCTTGGGCTGATGGGCGTCTGCATTCCGGAAGCATACGGAGGAAGCGGTATGGATTATAATTCCCTTGGAATTGTCTGCGAGGAGCTGGAGCGCGGCGATACGACGTTCCGGACGGCGGTTTCTGTCCATACCGGCTTGAATTCACTGTCGCTTCTTCAATGGGGCACGGAGCAGCAAAAGCAGCAGTTTCTTGTGCCGCAAGCAAAAGGAGAGAAGATTGGTGCATTCGGCCTGACGGAACCTGGCGCCGGGTCGGATGTGGCGGCGCTTTCGACGACAGCGAAGCGGGACGGCGAGGAATATATATTGAACGGGCAGAAAACGTGGATTTCCCTTTGCGACCAGGCCGATCATTTTTTGATTTTCGCCTATACCGACAAAACGCTAGCGCATAAAGGCATTTCGGCGTTTATAGTGGAGCGGGACCGGGAAGGGTTTTCGTCCAAAGCGATTAAAGGCAAATATGGCATTCGCGCCGGCAATACCGGTGAACTGTTTTTGGAGGACGTGCGCATTCCGCTGAGCAATCGGCTCGGGGACGAAGGCGAAGGCTTTAAAATTGCGATGGCGTCACTCGACAACGGGCGCTTTACGGTAGCCGCCGGCGCGTGTGGCTTGATTGAAGCCTGTTTGGAAGCAAGCATTGACTATTGCCAAACGCGCACAACTTTCGGCAAGCCGATAGGGGAGCATCAGCTCGTCCAGCAAATGATCGCCAATATGGAAGCGGGTTATCAAATGAGCCGTCTGCTCGTCTACCGTGCGGGCGAACTGAAAAACCGCGGCAAACGCAATACACGCGAGACGTCGCTCGCCAAATGGCAGGCGTGCAATTTCGCGAACAAGGCGGCGGATGATGCGGTGCAGATCCACGGCGCATACGGTTATTCCGACGACTATCCGGTCGCCCGTTATTTACGCAACTCTAAAGCGCCGGTCATCTACGAAGGGACGCGTGAAATCCATACGATCATGCAGGCCGATTACGTGCTCGGAAAACGCGAGGACAAAGAATTGAACCGGATGCTTCCTGCATGGCCATTCGAGGAAAAATAATAACAGGCGGACATGGAGTCCGCCTGTTCGATCGCCGGGCAGCTGCCCGGCGTTTTTTTGTTTCGAAGCGTCATACGAGTGCATCGTCCACATTCGGTACGAGCAAATTCAGATTCCCAGGCTGGACATTGATCGATGCCGGCGTCTTCATATAGATTTCGCCGTCCGTGTCGATATCCATCGGAGACGGCGTACGGATTTCGATCTGCTTGCCCTGTAAATGGATGATATGCTCGAGCCCTTCTGGCGGTTGCTCCGGATTCGACAATGAAAACCATTCCCGAATCGCAGCAAACGAGGAGCTCTGGATGATGAAGATATCCAACAAGCCGTCCGCGGGGTCGATGCTTTGCAGCGGGAATAGGTGCGTGCCGATCGATTTTCCGTTCATGACCAATACGAGCACGGCTTCTTCTTCGTAGTTTTCGCCATCAACGGTTAGCGAAACGTTAAACGGTTCGGCTTGTCTCATCGTCTGCATGGCGCTCATGAAATAGCTGAGCTTGCCGTAGCGTTCCTTTAAATCGGGGTCGATATTAAAAGATGCATCCGTAATCATCCCGACACCTGCAAAATTCAAGAAGGTGCCTTCGTTGATGGTGGCTGTGTCAACTTTTTTGACATTGCCTTGGCTGACACTGCTCGCTGCTTCGTCGAGGAGCAGCGGGATGTCCATCGTTCTGGCAAAATCGTTGCACGTACCGCTTGGCAAGATGCCTAAAGGAGGCGGATTTTCAATAGGTGCCAGGGCGCGTGCAGCCAAATGCACCGTACCGTCTCCGCCTGCGACAAATAAAGCATCCGCGCGTCCCGCAGAAGAGCGGCAGACCGCCTCGAACTCTTCCGGCGAATCGGTTTTGATGAGTTCGAGTGTTTTTGAAATAGTCGCGAGTTTCGGCACTGCTAAACTCATCACGGCATCTAACGTGGACGGTCCAGCCTGTGCATTATACAATAATATGGAATGTGTAAATCCGGACATGCTTGAGCCCTCCGTTCGGTTTCGTTACTCATCCATTCCACCACAAGTGAACCCGTAAACGCAAACAGCAGCGTAGTTGAAAAGGAGTGTAAATATGACGGAAAAATTATATTATGAAGATTCATTTCTCCAGCAGGCACAAGTTTCTGTAACCGCGAGCGGAACAGATGAACGCGGTGACTACGTCTTGCTTGACCAAACATGTTTTTATCCCGAAGGCGGCGGGCAGCCGGCAGATCACGGAACGATCGGCGATGTTTCTGTAATCGATGTGCAAAGCCATGATGGGGACATCCGCCATTACATAAACCGTCCGCTCGGTGCAGGAAGGTTTCTTGCAACGCTCGACTGGCAGCGCAGATGGGACCACATGCAGCAGCACGCCGGCCAGCATTTGCTCAGCGCATTATTGGAAGACGGGCACGGCTATCAGACGACAAGTTTCCACCTCGGAGCGGAGCGGGTTTCCATCGACCTCCACAGGGCGTCGATCGATCCGTTTGTGTTGCAGCAAGTAGAGCTTGAAGCCAATCGACTGATCAGCCGCCATTTGCCGATGCGCACCTGCACAGTGAGCGAAACCCAACTGCATGAGTTGGAGCTAAGAAAACCACCGGCGGTCAGTGGAGCCATCCGGTTGGTGGAAATTGAAGGAATCGATTTAAATGCTTGCGGCGGTACGCATCCTGACAATACGGCCGGCATTGGTTTGTTGAAAATTGTCGGAACGGAAAAAGCGAAAGGCGGCACACGGCTTTATTTCCTTTGTGGAGAGCGGGCACTCGATTATTTCGCCCGTTTGAATGAGACAGCAGATGCACTGGTTGCAAAACTTCATGCACCGCTTTCTGAGCTCGCACAAGCGGCGGATAATTTACTCGCCGAAAAACTGTGGGCAGACAAAGAAATAATGGAGTTGAAAAAACAGCTGATTCAGGCGGAGGCGAAGAGTTTGGCACCGGAACGCGGCTTGATCATCCAACAATTCGGCGGCCGTCCAGTAAAAGAATTGCAGCAACTCGCCCGGTTGACAGTCGAACAGCATCCGTCAATCAGCGTGCTGTTTGCAGCGCAAGAGGACGGGAGCATGCGCTTTGTCTGTGCACGCGGAAATGAAGCCACATCAGATATGCGCGAAACTTTGAAGCGGCTGTTAGAGGAGACAGACGGCAAAGGCGGGGGAACACCAGCCCTTGCGCAAGGAGGCGGCCAAACCAATGTCCCGTTTGACCGCTTCCGTGAAATTTTCCAGCAGCTTCACGCCACAAACTGAATGGGGGGTGTAACTTTTCCTTGTGTCAAAGGTCTAATTATTAAATGGCACGGGAAAGGTCGTGGTCTTCATGAAATTGAGCAGAGCTTGGTGGATAGGGGCGATTCTTTTGGTGCTTTCAGGGGCAGCTTTTTTCCTGCTGACGGAGAAAGTGGCGATCAGCGCTTCTCCCACGGCCCTTTCAGAATTCGGCTGGCGGGCGAACTTCTCGGCACCGCTCGACCCGCAAGCGATTGAAAAAGGGGCTGTTTTTATTACAGATGGGGACGGGCGAAAGCTTGATTTGGATATGCGATTGACGAATGGGGACAGAACGCTGGAGGTTCCTGAAATCCAAAGCGGCGATTATACGCTTCACCTTAAAAAGTCCGCGCTCGCAAGCAACTTCCTGAAAACGCTTCCGACAGACCAACTGGCGTTCTCGATACAAGACGAAGTCGAAAACTTGGCAGGCGAGGAAGAGCTGCGTGCTTATTTCACGCAATTGTTGCAACTGCAAAAAGACAATCC
The DNA here is from genome assembly GCF_018613655.1 of Planococcus sp. ISL-109. Classification (GTDB taxonomy): domain Bacteria; phylum Bacillota; class Bacilli; order Bacillales_A; family Planococcaceae; genus Planococcus. The sequence goes on along the minus strand of NZ_JAGGPW010000016.1, from coordinate 4,838 downwards.
GTTCTATCGAGGGTTCGGCGCAGGGGTAGATGAGGCGGAAGACGGCGCATCTGGAGAATCCAACGGGATGGGCGGGGGTGAACACTCGACGACCAATAGCCAAGTGGCGGGGATAGACGAAGGCGACGTTGTGAAAACAGACGGCGATTACCTTTATTCCATCAGTGAATCCCGTGTCGTCGTCTCTGATGTACGAAATCCTGAAAACATGAAAGTGACGGCAGTTGTGGAGTTCGACCGTGAAACATATCCGCAGGAGCTGTTCTTGTCAGGCGAAACGCTTGTTGTCATGTCCAGCCGTTATTCGATTATGGAGGCTGAAGACGGAGCCGGTATGGATAGCTTCATGCCTTATTCAGGCATCACGGTTGTGTCGCTTTACGACGTTACAGCGCCTGGAACTCCTGAGCTGGTCCGTGAATTCGGCAATGAAGGTTCATTCAATAGCGCGCGACTTGCCGGTTCGACTTTGTATTATGTCAGCAACGTGTTTCCGGATTATTGGGTATTGGAAGAACAGCCAGACACGGAACTGCGTCCGCGCTTATTCGACTCACAGAGTGATGAAAAACTGATGCCGATGCCTTACGAGGACTTGACCATTTTGCCGGGTACGATGGAAGGCAGCTATAGTGTCATCACTGCCATTAGCCTGGATGAGCCGGAAACGAATGAAGTTTCAACAAAAGGCTTTTTGGGCGGCAGTGAAAGCATGTATATGAACGAAGAGCATCTCTATTTGACTGCTTCTGTCTATCAAGCGGCAGAAAATGGATTCGAAGACTCGATTATGTGGGTTCCGCAGCAAGCAGATACGGAAATCTTTAAATTTGACTTGGACGGAATTTCCGTCGATTTTCTGGCATCGGCGCGTGTTCCGGGCGCGTTATTGAATCAGTTTTCGATGGATGAATATGAAGGGTATTTCCGCTTGGCGACGACAGAAGGTGTTATGTGGGCGCCGACTTCCGTACCGAAAAACCATCTATATGTATTAGACGGAAACCTGGAGCAAGTCGGAGCTGTGGAAGATTTGGCGCCGAGCGAACGGATCTATTCCGTCCGCTTTATCGGCGATAAAGCTTATATGGTGACGTTCCGCGAAACGGATCCACTGTTTGTCATCGATGTGTCGGACCCGGTAGCGCCAAGTGTGCTCGGGGAATTGAAGATTCCGGGCTTCTCCAATTACCTGCATCCGCTCGGGGACCATCATTTAATCGGATTCGGCTATGAGACGAAAACGGAACCTGTCAAAGGCGGTGAACCGCGCATCGTTACAGGCGGGATGAAGATTTCGCTGTTTGATGTCAGTGATTTGTCCAATCCGAAAGAAGCAGATACGGAAATCATCGGCGGCCCTGGCACTTATTCCGCTCTGCAATACGATCATCGCGCACTGTTCCGCTATGATCAGCAAAGCCTGTTCGGTTTTCCGGTGTCGGTTTATACAGGGGACGGAACGAATTATATCGAGTTTCAGGCAGAGGGAGCCCTGCTGTATTCGATTACGACGGATGGCATCGAACAAGTTGCGGATTTAACAAAGCCTGCCGAACAGCCGTATGAAGATTGGAGTACTTCGATCCAAAGGCTGGCTTACGCCAAAGATACGCTTTTTACTATCGCAAACAATGAAGTGGCCAGCTACCGGCTGAGCGATTTTGAACCGCTCGGTGCTGTGCGGTTGAATAAATAATGACAAGCGTGTATCCAATCGGATGCACGTTTTTCTTTGTTTTCAAGTTAAGGGAGAGGCTGCTCTGACGTTTGCATTTACTGAAAGGGGCAATAGGTGAATGTTCTGACATCTTTAGGCAGGGAAAGCATGAAGGCAGTAACGTTCCAAGGTGTGAAAGATATAAAAGTCAAAGACGTCAAAGCCCCGGAAATCGAAAAGCGTGATGACATTATTGTAAAAATAACCGCTACAGCTATTTGCGGTTCGGATTTGCATATTTACCAAGGTGCATTGCCAGCGCGCAAAGATTATATCATCGGCCATGAGCCGATGGGCATCGTTGAAGAAGTCGGGCCTGACGTGACAAAAGTGAAAAAAGGCGATTGTATCGTTCTGCCATTTAATGTGAGTTGCGGTTGTTGTTTCTATTGTGCACATGAAATGGAGAGTCAATGCGACAACTCAAACGGCAATCCCCATTTCGACACCGGTGGCTATTTCGGGTTCACGGAACGCTATGGCGATTATTCCAGCGGACAAGCGGAATATTTGCGTGTGCCGTACGGCAACTTCATGCCGTTCGTTATTCCGGAAACTTCGGAGCTTGAAGATGAACAAGTATTGTTTCTGTCTGACGTGTTGCCGACGGCCTGGTGGAGCGTGGAAAGCGCCGGTGTCAAAGAAGGTGACACGGTTGTCGTCCTCGGCTGCGGACCAATTGGCCTGATGACGCAAAAATTTGACTGGATGAAAGGCGCGGCACGGGTCATTGCAGTAGATGAACTGCCGTACCGCATGGAACTGGCTAAAAAAATGAATAATGTGGAAATTGTGGACTTCAGCCAACACGACAATACGGGCGCTTTGATCCACGAAATCACGCAAGGCGGAGCGCGCATCGTCATTGATTGCGTCGGGATGGACGGCAAGAAATCAGCAGCGGAAGCGGCTCAGCAAAAAATGATGCTGCAAGGCGGAACACTCAGCGCGATCAATATCGCAAAAGACGCCGTCAGCAAGTTCGGGACGATTCAATTGACAGGCATTTACGGAATGAAATACAATCAATTTCCACTCGGCAATATATTCGAACGCAATGTGACGATGAAAATGGGGCAGGCACCAGTCATCCACTTGATGCCGATGCTCTTTGAAAAAAATCGATAAAGGCGAGTTTGATCGCCGGGAAATCATTTCACATGTTTTGCCGCTTGATTAGGCAAGCGAAGCATACCGCATCTTCAACGACCATGAAGATGACTGCACAAAAGTCATTCTAAAACCGTAATAAGGAAAGCCGAAACGCTCCGGTTGACGGAGCGTTTTAATTTTGGCTTCCCTGAGTTATGATGGAACAGAAGAAAAAGGGGGAAGACACAGAATGGCCGAAATATCTGAAGTCAGAAGAGAGCTTGCGCTGGACTGCTTTTTACTGGCTGGTAAAGTCATGATGGAAAGCGGCGCGGAGACGTACCGGGTGGAAGATACGATGATCCGGATGGCGGTGTCACAAAATATGATGGATTCCCACTGCTTTGTGACACCTGCAGGCATCATGTTTTCCCCTAGAAATGATTTGCCTACACATTTTGTGCGGATCCACGGACGCCGTACAGACCTTGAGCGCGTCGCCCGTGTCAACGCTGTATCAAGGCGGCTTGTCGCTGGGCAACTGAGCTTGTCGCAAGCTTACGAGGAAATGTCGGAAATTGAAAAAAACCATTACTTGTTCCCTCTTTGGATGCAGGTGCTTGCCGCAGCTGTTGCAAGCGCGTGTTTCTTGATTTTGATGGGCGGCGGTTGGGCGGATATTCCCTTCGCCTTCTTGATCGGGGGAACCGGATTTTATATTGTGGAAACGGTGCTCATTAAAACACGGGTCAAGTTTTTCGCCGAATTTATCGGGGCGGTCGCAATCGGTACTTTGGCGGTGCTTGCTGTTTACAGCGGATTCGGCACCGACCCGGATACGATCATTATCGGTTCGGTTATGCCGCTCGTGCCGGGTTTGCTCATCACTAATGCAGTGCGTGACTTGATGGCTGGCCATTTTGTATCGGGCCTGTCGATGGGCGCGGAAGCATTTTTAACGGCATTTGCAATCGGAGCGGGCATTGCCTTAGTTCTGTCATTTTAAGGAGGAGATCGGATGAACTGGCTTTTGGAGGCACTTCTTAGTTTTTTGGCAGCCGGCGCATTCGGCATCATTTTTAACATCCCGAAGAAAACGCTCATCAGCTGCGGACTTGTCGGCATGAGCGGTTGGATGTTTTACCGTAGTTATCTTTTTCTGTTCGACGATCCGATTCAAGGGACGTTCGTCGGTGCCTTTATTGTTGCGATTGTCGCGCATATTTTGGCGAAGATCTTTAAGATGCCGATGATCATTTTCAGTGTGGCTGGCATCATCCCGCTCGTTCCCGGAGGCAGAGCCTATAACTCGATGCGCAATATCGTGGAAAATGATTATATGGAAGCCATTGATTTCGGGGCTCAGGCGCTGATGATTTCAGGAGCGATAGCGATGGGGCTGGTATTCGCAGAAGTGCTCATGCAATTGTATTTCAAGTACCAGGCACGTCGGACGCAGAAGAAGATGGGCTTGACCCAGGAATAAAATATGGAGTTATAGGCTGCTTGCCTTGCGAGCGGTCTTTTTTGCGGCGTTTTTACATAATGAATGCTTTGAGATTGCACTCCGGGCGGACGCCGGATCGATTCACAGGCGTCGGCCCTTTCACTCCGTCTCAAGGTTTAGAGGAGGTGAATTTTTTTTGCCTTTTGATAATTAAGATGTAAGGAAAGTGGTCCTAGCTTTTCATCTTTAAATAGCTGGCGCTATGAGACTGCACTTCAGGGGCACGCTTGCCGGGGGGCGGCGTCGAACCAAGGTGGCGCAGAGAACGCGCCACACATCCTTTACTAAACAGAATCACAAAAAACCGTTGCTCCCACATCTGCAAGCAGATGCGTCGCAAATGAATGGGCTCAGTTTCCCCTCGCCATTCATTCGGCCTCTTCCGCTCCGTCTTTAGATTTATAATGGGTGATAGTTTCTTTGATCTCTCAAACTAGTCGAATCAATTTCATAAATCGCACTTTTAAAAAAGTGTAGACGACTTTACCGACCATTTTTTCTGTTTTTTAAATTTAATCG
>NZ_JAGGPW010000015.1 GCF_018613655.1 Planococcus sp. ISL-109 | reverse complement strand
TTAAGTTGACAGATATGTCGATTCCCGCCCCTCGGCAAGCGTCCGCCCGGAGCGCAATCTAAACTCCTCTACTTTGAGATATAATATTTCATTGAATCTTTAGAAACCTAAAAATACATCTCATATATCCCAAACACAAAAAAGCAGAGGGAAGAATCCCTCTGCTTTTTTCATGACTATTAAAACTCGATTTCCTGCGCTTGTTCGAATACTTCAGGTGGAATTTCAATCGGCTCGATGGCATCGTAATCGCTATAATCCACTTGCATCTGCGATTTGATCGCCATCATATCGCCGCGCACATCCACATCCAACGCCAAATCGACTTCAATCCGGTCCGCTAAATAACTATCTTTATCCAGCGTAATCACATAATTCACCGAATGTACTTCCAAATCTTCAGAAGACAGCGGCGCTTCGATTTCCATCTGGCCCAAAGTTTTCTGCAAATGTTCATCCATCAAACTTTGGAACTGTTCTCCCGAAGCATCTAGCGTCAACACATAGGCATCTTCAGTTTCTTCCAGCACGAATTCTTCTTCGAAGCCTTCAAGCTCTTCCAACTGGCGGGCAGGGTCAGCTGATTTCTGGCCGGCGAGCGCCGCCATGTCTTCATGCACTTCTTCCGGCATCTTCAGCCACATATCTACAGAAGTCTCATGCATGAATAAGCCCTCTTCCGTCAAATACATTTCCGAAAGCATCGGATTGGAATTTTCAATATCATCCGAAATGATGCTCGTTTCCCCTGTTTGGTGAAATGCCAGCGGCGCGTATGTCATCTCCATGTTGGAATCAATGGTCATGTCGATCTCCATACCGTCCGGCAGCATTTTCATGTTTTGTTCGGTTATTGATTGTGCGCGCACACTTTCTATTTGCTGCGCGGCACTCACCGCTTCGCCGTAAACTTCAGAAGCATTTTGCGTTTTTTCCGGAGGGTTTTCGCTGCCTTCTTCCGTCGTAGGTGCCTGTGTTTCGCTGCAAGCACTGAGGCCGATCGCGACAACTACAGAACCTATGACTGCTATCCATTTCGTCATGGCGTTCACTCTCCTTTTCGCGACTTGGGATTCATTATACAGTATACGCACCTTACTCACAGTTTACCCAGATTGCCAGCGTTTAATTATCGAACAATACCCATTCTTCGTACTAATAAAATAAAAAGCTGGAGAATAGCTCTCCAGCTTTTCATTATTTGCCGACGACGAATTGTTCGTAGCGGTCGTAATCAGCACGACTCAGTTCAACAGTCATTAATGTGCCGCCTTCGCCGTACTCCGTTTCTTTAATGGTGGCATGGTCATTTAAATACGCGACCACGTCGCCGCGACCGAACGGAATTTCCATCCGGCACGTAACATGATTTGAAAAAAGCCGGTCGCGTATGCTTTCTAGTAGCTCATCCAGCCCTGCGCCTTCTTTCGCCGAAATCCAAACACCGTCTTTGCTCACTCTCGGATAAGCCACTCCGGCAAGATCCGATTTATTATAGACATACAATGTCGGTACGTTTTCGACGCCCACTTCCTGCAGCGTGGCATCGGTCACTTGCATCATATAATTGTGCTCATCGTTCGATACATCGACGACGTGAAGCAGCAAGTCGGCGTTGCGCGCTTCTTCGAGTGTCGAGCGGAACGCTTTGACCAGATGATGCGGCAATCGGCTGACAAATCCGACCGTATCGGACAGCAGGAAGGTTTTATTATCTTCCAGCCGGATTTGGCGGATGGACGTATCGAGTGTCGCAAACAGCATGTCTTTTTCAAACACTTGCTTGTCATCATCTTGCCCGGTTTTGGTCAACAAGCCGTTCATGATCGTCGACTTGCCGGCATTGGTATAACCGACGAGCGATACATTCGCCAGCCCTTTTTTCAGGCGCTGCTTACGCTGTGTGATGCGCTGATCTTTTATCTGCTCCAGTTCGCGTCTGAGTTTGGTGATTTGGTCTTCGATTTTCCGGCGATCGAGTTCGAGCTTTGTTTCGCCGGCACCGCGGTTAGCGAGCCCGCCGCTGCTTCCTCCGCCTTGGCGTCCAAGTGATGCGCGCAAGCCCACAAGGCGCGGGAGCATATATTGCAATTGCGCCAATTCCACTTGCACTTGAGCTTCCCGCGTGTGGGCGCGCCTTGAGAAGATATCCAAAATGAGCATCGTCCGGTCAATCACTTTGCATTCCAAATCTTCTTCAAGATTACGGATCTGTGAAGGCGATAATTCATCATTAAAGATGATCAAATTGGCGTCCATTTCTTCGTAAAGCGCTTTTAACTCATCGACTTTCCCGCTGCCGATGTAATGAGATGGGTTGACGCGGTCAAGATTCTGGTTCAGCTCGCCGACCACTTCAACTCCAAGTGCTCCCGCCAAATTCCTTAGCTCTTCCATGCTGTATTCAAAATGAGTATCCTTTTGTAATTGGACACCCACGATAATCGCTTTTTCATTCAATGGTTCCATATGCTGTTGCCTCCTTCGGCAGAACTGCTGTTCCACCTGGTCCCTTTATCCTATCACAATACCACATCTAAACCTATTGAAAACGCGGCATCTGATAGACACCCTGTTCAAAAACGAGCTCCTGCTCAGCAGACGCAAAACGGACTTTCGACAGCCGCTCTTTTCCCGTGCCTTCCTGAAAAACGAGACGGCAATTATCGAGAGCGAGCGAACCGCCGAGCAGTTTCTTCCACTGGTCTTCGCTCTGCTCCAAGTTGTTCACCGAAAATACGAGTGCGTCCAATTGCAATTGCTCATTCAGCTCCTGTATGGCTCCTTTACTTTTCAATCCGGCAAGGCGGGCCTCATCCGCTTCTTCCCATTCGATAAAAAACGGCAGCGGCAAAGCCACTGATATCGTCTGGTCGATAAAAAGCATTTTCCAACGGATCAGCTCGCCTGTTTCGGTCCGCCGCTCAGCATCTGTCGGGCCAATTGTCTGAAATCCTCGCGACTCGAGCTGTTTCGCCAGCAATTCCAGATTTTCAGAACGCAGGCAGATCGTGCCGAACCCCTGCTGGTCATAGCGCAAATGTTCTATAAGCGGATGGTTTGAGCGCGCTGCAACGCCTTCATCCTCGACCGTCAGCCATTCGATATAATAATCTGGGCCGTACATCAGAGCATTTTGCGTTCCCCAGTTTTTATGGCTTCCCCCGATAATGGCATGGAATCCGGCATCGTTCCAGTACCGACTAGTTGTTGCAGGACTCGTCCGGGTAAAGTGGACGAGATGATCCAACTTCATCTAAAACACTCCTTTTTTGTTCCCTTGTGAGCTTTCTGCTTAAGCAATAATAATTCCTGCTTTGTATTAATTGCTATGCAAATGGTCACTTTTTCCTTATTCATTATGTTTTTCTGGGAAATAGGTGGTTTTTAGGTCTCGCTTTCGATAGTCTAGTGTATAGGAAAAGTAAAATTCATTATCTAAAGGAGGGCATCATGGATAGCAAATTACTGAAAAACCCCGTATTCATCGTATCGACAACTGTTATACTGCTGTTGGTCCTTGCTGGGGCATTTATGCCAGTTCGCTTCGGCGAAGTTGCCGGTACCTTATTTAACTTCACTACACTTAACTTTGGTTGGTTCTACTTACTGGCAGTCTTCATCATTGTTATTTTCCTAGTTGTTATAGCGATTAGTAAATACGGAAGCATACGGCTCGGGGCAGATTCCGATCGGCCGGAGTTCCCGTTCTTCACTTGGATCGGCATGCTGTTCTCAGCCGGTTTCGGTGCCGGCCTCGTCTTCTGGGGTGTCGCGGAGCCGATGAGCCATTTCTTCACGACGCCATTCGAAACTGAAGGACAGACAGCGGAAGCGGCACGCGTTGCGATGGGCTATGCATTCTTCCACTGGGGCGTCAGCCAATGGTCGGTCTTTGCGATCGTCGGTTTGGTCATCGGTTTCCTGCAGTTCAGACGCAAAAAGCCAGGGCTTGTCTCGACTGCGCTCGAACCGGTTCTAGGTTCAAAGCCGATCGTCAAGCATACGATTGATTCTTTAGCGGTCATTGCAACGGTCATGGGGATTGCAACTTCCCTCGGACTCGGCGTCTTACAGATGAACGGTGGGTTGAACGCTGTGTTCGGCATCGATAACGCCTTCCCGATCCAATTGGCGATTATCGTCGTCATGTTCGCTGCCTATACCTTGTCTTCTTCTACAGGACTTCATAAAGGAATCGCGTATTTGAGTAATTTGAACTTAGGATTAGCGCTTGTCTTGATGATCTTCGTGTTTTTTGCTGGCCCTACCGTCTTTATCATGGAGACGTTCACGCTCGCACTTGGTGATTACATCACCAATTTCGTTCAGTACAGCCTGCGCATGCAGCCTTATACAGACGGCGATTGGGTCCGTGGATGGACAATTTTCTACTGGGCTTGGGCTATTGCCTGGTCGCCGTTTGTCGGCGCGTTCGTTGCACGGGTTTCCCGTGGGCGCACAATCCGGGAATTCGTTTTCGGAGTCTTGATTATTCCGCCGGCAATCGCTTGTATGTGGATTGCCGTCTTCGGCGGAACTGCACTTTGGTACGATTTGAACCGCCAATCGGGCATTGCAGAAGCGGTCAATAATGATTTGACTTCGGCTTTATTCCAAACATTTGACGTATTGCCGCTCGCTTCGATTATGTCCATCCTGGCGATCTTGCTGATTTTCACATTCCTAGTGACATCAGCTGACTCCGCTACTTATATTTTAGCAACGATGACGAGCTTCGGCAGCTTGAATCCCCCGACTTTGTTCAAAATTATTTGGGGTGTCCTGATGTCAGCTATTGCAGCAGTTCTTCTCTACGCAGGCGGCCTCAGTGCCTTGCAGACTGCCTCGCTCATATCGGCCCTGCCATTTACCGTCTTGCTGTTATTAATGGTTTGGTCGTTTACGAAGCTGATTCGAGGCGAATCGCCGCCAATCCGCAAATCGGAATTGCGCCGCTTTAAACGCTTAGAACGGGAAGCGAAAAAACAACAAAATAAATAAACTTGCAAAACCGGCTGCCCCAAAAGCTCATGACTCATGACTTTTGGGGCAGCCTTTTTTCATTTACCCGAATGACTTGTTGTCTTTAAACTTCAGCCTTCATCAAACCGATTTATAGCTTATTGAAAAGCCAGAGAATCACACTAATGAACTTCACTTTTTGGCAGCATTAGCTAAAATGGAATTAAATGAGAATTTTTTTCGTATATCAATAAAAAGAGATATAAGTTGAACTAATAAATTTCCACTGTAGATATTCCGCAAAACCACTCCGAGAAAAGCTTTGCTCAACTAAGCTTCGCTCATTCATTCCCTGCAGGGGTCTCGGCTGACTCGCTTTCCCGCGGTAAGGGTGTTGCCCGACCTTGCGAGGGCAATCCTTTGCGACGCAGTGCGCAGCACGGTTTTCTCCGTAGTTTTGCTCCATATCTGTTTGTTTGTTCGCAAATTGTTAGTGTTCAAGTAGTAGTGGTAATTCACTGATATTTCTTCAGTTCAACATATAGAGCTTTAAATATGCCGAAATCAATCGTGTGTTGGAGAGGGGTGGATTTTGATGGATCAAGAAAAAGACAAAACTGGATTTGGCCTTGTAGCTTCCTGGTTTCCAACATGGGTGCAGAATAACAAAGCGGTATTCGCACTGATCATTATTCTATTGATTCTGGTGAATTGGCTCGCAGGAAAGAGAATCCTGGCTTATTCCCGGAAGCAGAAAAGTTGATTACGAACCGCAATGGAGATTTTAATACACTCGGGGGGATACGGGGAAAGAACTCTCCAAACCGGAAAGCTTTCTTCAGGTTATGAAAGCGGTGTGAAAATGACACATTGCGGGTATTTTAAGAATATATAACAAATCGGTAATTACTGTAAAATGCTCTTTGCATTCAAGGTGACAAAACGAGTTGTGCTTTTGGAGAGGGTGGATTTTGATGGATCAGGAGAAGAACAAAAATGCGTTTAGTCTTGCCGCTTCGTGGTTTGTGAAATGGGTGCTGAATAACAAGGCGGTCTCCGTCCTGGTCATTATCCTGTTGATTCAAGTGAATTTGCTATTACTTCCAAGAATCAGTTTCATTTTCGAGCCGCTGCGCGCTTTTTTCAGCGTCATGGGCTTGCCGCTCGTCATGGCCGGTGTCTTGTATTATTTGCTGATCCCGCTCATTGACTGGATGGAAACGAAAAAAATTAACAGGTTAGGCGGCATTACAATCGTCTTTGTGGTGATTGTCGGGCTGCTCGCTTGGGGTATCACGGCCATAATACCAATTATCCGCGAGCAGACAGTGAGCTTGCTGAACAATTGGCAGGTTTACTTGGCCAGTTTCATCTCGAAAATTGATACTTTTTTTGAAAGTGAATTTTTATCAGGATTGCAGGAGCAGTTGACCGGTGGGGAAGGCAGCATCTCCTCGACCATCACTGAGCAGGTGGGAGGATTTTTCGGTCCGACTGTCACCGGCATCGGAAATGTGTTTGGTATGGTGTCGACGTCTGTGCTGGCATTGATTACGACACCTTTCATCCTGTTCTATTTGCTGAAGGACGGCCATAATCTGCCTTACCACATTATGAAATTTGTGCCGTCGAATATGCGGGAGCAGTCGTATCACCTGATGCGAGAAATGAACAGGCAGATCAGCCAGTATATCCGCGGCCAGCTGCTCGTCGCTTTTTTTGTCGGGCTGATGTTTTGGATCGGTTTAAGCATCATTGGGCTTGAGTATGCACTGACGTTGGGGATTTTGGCGGGGGCTTTGAACTTGATTCCTTTTTTAGGCACCTTTATCGCAATCATCCCAATCGTCGTCATCGCGATTGTGCTGCATTCACCGTTCATGCTGCTCAAGGTGCTGATTGTCTTTGGTGTCGAACAGACACTCGAAGGGCGCGTCGTTCAACCGCTCGTACTTGGAAGCAGTTTGAATATCCATCCTGTCACCATCATTGCGGTGCTGCTGACGGCAGGGAGCCTATTCGGCTTGCCGGGTGTCATTCTTGGAATTCCGGCCTATGCGGTCATTAAAGTGGTTCTCGTGCACTTTTTCGCTTGGTATCAGGCCTATACCGGCATGTATGCGGATGACTACAACCCGGCGCCAAAGCCGCTTGTTTCCGACAAGAAAAAGAAAAAACTACTGAAACGCAAGAAAAAATGACATAAACATCACATTTTGTATAGAATTTCTCTTAATCCATTAAACGGAAAAACTCCCGGACAAAAGAGTCTGTCCGGGAGTTTTTTATTGTATATTAACGATTTTCACTTTTCACAATCGGGCAGGATGGGTCGCTTGCCCATTCGTTCATCGATCCGTCGTAAACGGCGACATTCGGCTGTCCGAGTTTATTCAGGAGCAGCGCGTTCCATGTTGCAGCAATGCCGCCCCCGCAATAGGTGATGACTTTCTTGCCGGGATCGAGTGCGCCGGTCTGTTCGAACGAAGCGCGCAGTTTATCATCAGCATAAAGTTCTTTTGTTTGTTCATCCGCATGTAAGGCGAAAAAGACGTTTTTGCTGCTTGGGATATGGCCGACACGCGGATCGTCTGATTCATTTCCGTGGAATTCTTCCGGCGACAAGCTGTTGATGAGAATAGTTTGTTCGTCCTCAATCGCTTTTCTGACATCTTCTTTGGTCGCCAACATGTCAGGACGGCGCAGCCCGGTAAAGCTTGCTTTCGAGTGATGTACTTTCTCTGTTGATAATTCACGGTCTTCCGCCAGCCATTTCTGTAAGCCGCCTTCTAGAATGGCGATTTTGTCGAATCCTTCATAGCGCATTTGCCAGGCGAGGCGGGATGCCCAGTAGGAAGCTGCGACCGAATCGCCGACCATTGCATTCTGGTCGTAAATGACGGTGTACGTGTCGTCGCCGATTCCGAGTTCAGTCATTTTTTCGATAAACAGTTCCCGCGGCGGGACAGTGAAAGGCAGTTCGGACTCGGTATCCGATAATTCCCCGAGCAGGTCGGCGTACACGGCTCCAGGGATATGGCCTTGTTCATAGGATGTTTTGCCGGATTCTACATTCGGCGGTCCGCCGCCTTCAGGGAATTTCATGAATACGGTCGCATCGACGACACGCAAATTAGGGTCATCCAAATGCTCGGCTAGCCAGTCGGTGGTGACGATTAATGGAATATCATTCATTGAACAATTCCTCCTTTTTCATCAGTTAATGTAACTTTACGCTTAGAGGAGACCATCGTCAAAAAATAAGTATGTTTATGTGTTGATGAAAGAATTAGAGAATTAATGAAGTTACTATAATGTTTTTAATTAATAGATAATTCTGATGAAGTGACAGTTGTACACCAGATATAATTGGAGGAGATATGGATGGATTTAGCAGGGGAAGTATTGAAAGGCGGGGCTTCCGGTATCGGGCTCGCTGCAGCGAAAGCGTACGTAGCTAAAGGCGCAAAAGTGGTCATTGCTGACTTTAATGAAGAAGGCGGCAAGCAGGCGGCTGAAGATTTGAAGAATGACGGCGAGATTTTATTCGTCAAGACGTCGGCTATAGCGCGCAATAGAAAAATTGAGAAACACCTCCTAATGATTCGTGGTATTCCTTGCCTTGTATCAGCGGGAGGTGTTTTTCTGTATGGGTTGAAGAGAACAACTCGATTCATATAGAACAATATTTGAAAAGTTGCTCTCTTAAAAATTCACAAGTTCGCAAGCTAATTTCCGGTCATAGATGATATGATGAGATACAAACTTCTTTCACGGAATGAGTGGATTGAGATTCTTTTCAGTTCTACAGAACAGGTGATTACATGATTGCAGCACAGACAAAACTATATAAAACGTCTTTACGCTTAACTAAAACCGCGTCAGAAAAAATGAGAGGGTTCGGCATTAGCGAACGCTCATTTTTTATGGCAGACAAACCGTTTCAGGTGTTCATTGAACGCTATCCGCAAAGTGCGGATGGTTCTCTTTCGGTTGCGCTGTTTTTCGGCCTTGAGGAGACGGCGAAACTGACGGATAAGGCACATGGCCAATTGATTGTCCTTCACTGCGTGTTCGCGAACCATCAATTATTGGTGACCAATGTGACGCTCAGAAAAGCGTATCAGGCGCTCGGGACGAACTGGCAGCGCGAAGAGTCAATCGTGTTCAATAACTCGCGCGACCCGGTGCCAGTTGCGTTCATCAATATGATCAACCGGATGACGCCGGCAAAAGAGCGCTCGGATTACGTGAAAAAGCGCATCTCGAGCTGGGAAGGTTATCTGAAGATCCAAGAACAAGGCATGGATATTCCGGATATCAAGACGGGCTACTCGAACCTCGCGTTCAGCCATGATTTCAGCCGCATCACATTGACCGGCTGCCGCATGAACGATAACGACTGGAAAAGCTTGAGGAATTTGAGCGTCCGGCTCACTGGAATCGATGGAGACGTTGGGACTGTCATGAAGACGAAGAACCGGACTGTTGAAATCGAGCTCAATAATTACATTATCAAGCAGCTGCGCGAAAAAGGGCACGCGCTTTCGAAAAAAGAAGTCGTCTTCAGCAATTTCGCAGCACTGAGCCAGATTCGACGCTTGCGCCAAGGCTTTACCAATCTCGAGAAGGGCTTAGCGGTCAATCCGCAGCTCGATCGTCTATTGTTTGAAGAACAGCCGAATGTTGCGCCGCTCAAAGAGCTGGAGAAATTGTCGTTTCATAACCGGCTGAATGAGTTCCAGCAACAAGCGGTCACCGGTGCGATGTCGGCGGAAGACTTGTACGTCATTCAAGGGCCGCCGGGTACGGGCAAGACGACGGTCATTTCGGAGATTTGCCTGCAAAACGCGAAAAAAGGATTGCGCACGCTGGTTGCTTCGCAGTCGAATTTGGCGGTCGACAATGCGCTCGGGCGTTTGCTTGCGCATAAAGACATCCGTATACTTCGTGTCGGCCGGACCGAGAGCATCGAAGAAGACGGCAAGAAATTCATCGAAGAAAATGTCGGCCAGTATTGGAAAGACAATACCTTAAAAGAAATTGCGGCGCAGTATGAAAAGCGCAAAATCCGTGAAGCTCAAGTGGATAAGGAACTGGAAGCAACAGAACAGGCATATGCGGAATTGCAGCCGGTCTTTGAGAATTTGAAGAAAACTGTGGAAGACAAAAAGGCGGCGCAGCAAAAGCATGGTGAACTCCAGTCTTCAATAGAACAACAACGCAATCAAATGCGCACAGCCGAACTTGAAAAAGAGCAGGCAACACGCGGCAAACAAGATACAGCCGAGAAGATCGAAACGCTCCAAGCATCGATCGACAAGATGCTAGCGTTGCTCGACAGCGGCAAGGACGTCGACTGGTTCGAATCGCAGCAAAAGCGGATTGCAGAAACCATCCAGCAGCTCGAACGCGCACGCCAGTTGAAGCAACTGGAAGAACAAATGGCGTCTTTGCGTCGCGACATGGAGTTGATTGAAGAAAAGCGCGATGGAGTAATGGCCTTAGCGACCGGCAAAAAAGCGATGCTTGACACCGTCGACAGCATGAAAAAAGTCGATAGCTTGATGCAAGTGATGACGGAACAAAACATCCAAGAAGTGCCCGCCATCACTTTTTCCATCAGTAAGCTGGACATGATCCGCGACAAAATGACGGAGCGAAAAAAGCTCGAGGACTACAACAAAAGCGTTACGGCGGCGATTGGCTATGTGGAAAAACTGCTGGCGCCCTCCGGTATTAAATTGGAAGAAGTGAAAGAACGCGCCTTGTCACAAGGGGAATCTTTCACTTCAGCTGATATCGACCAGTTTCTCGAGAAGCTGCGCGCTTTATTGAAAAGTTCACAGCAGATCGATTCGTCCGTTCTCGCCAAAGCGCTCACCGGCCTGTACAAGCGGCAGAACGATGTGTGGCGAAGAGGCGCGATGCTCAAGTCTTCCGAAGTTTATATTGAAGAGTCGAAGCGGGCATTCGGGCAATTGAAAAAAGCGCTGAGCGGAGAACTCGAAAAGCAGCACCAGCATTACCTCGCCTTGGATGAGAAAGGGCTTGAGCAGCTGGAACGAAAACGCCAGGACCTGAACCGGTTCAATCAGCAAGCGAAGCAATTGTCCGTTGCGATCGACATTCCGGCAGATATCGAACAAGCCATTGTCGCGTGGAGAGCCGAGCAGAGTGAACTCGGACAAGACAAAGTTGCTTTTGACCAAGCTGCGCAGCGTTTGGAACAGCAACAGGCAAAGCGTACCGAGGAAATGAACGCACTCAACATCATCGAAGCAAGAATCGCCGAAACCGACTCGGAGATGGCGCAAGTGCAAGAACGTCTATCAGGCAAAGAACTAGAGCTAGAGTCGTTGAAGGAAATCCTTTCTTCGAATCCGGAAACCGAATACGCAGAAACGGCGAAAAAACTTGCGAGCTTGTCGTTCGACAAGGAATCACTAAAGCAGGAGCAGAAGAACTTTCCGCTGTTGCAGTCGGTGCAGAAAAAATGGCTGGAGTTATTGGAATCGGCGAACGACCACGATTTGGACGAAATCCGCAAATTGTATATCAAGCACGCCAACGTCATCGGGACGACCTGCGTCGCATCAGCGCGCAAGGATTTTCAAGACAATTATCCGGTGTTTGACGTCGTCATCATCGACGAAGTGTCGAAAGCGACACCGCCGGAATTGCTCTTGCCGATGCTCAAGGGCAAGAAAGTCATTTTGGTCGGGGATCATCACCAATTGCCGCCGCTGCTCGGGAATGACACTTTGGAAGAAACTTTAGAAGAGATGATCAAAGAGAATAGCGGCTTCGAGGAAAAACGCGAACTGGAGAAGCTTCTCGAAGAGTCTTTGTTTGAACGCTTGTATAAAAACTTGCCGGAGACGAACAAGACGATGCTCGCAATCCAGTACCGGATGCATGAAGACATCATGGAGACGATTTCGCCGTTCTATAAACACGAGAATGTGCAATTGCAATGCGGGCTTTTGGATTCAGACAAAGAGCGCGACCATTTCTTGGAGTCGACTTCCGTCAAACGCAGCAATCACCTCATGTGGCTTGATTTGCCGAATGAACCGGCGTATTTTGAGGAACGCATGAGCGGCGGGAAAAGTTTGTACAACGCAGCGGAACTTACAGAGATCAGCCGTCTTTTAGTGGAGCTTAACGATGCAGTCGGCGAAGCGAAAGCTGCCGGACGCATCGATGCGGATGAGCTGAAAACGGTCGGTGTCATTTCGTTCTACGGTGAACAAGTTAAACGGCTGCAGCGCATGATCGACCAGGAACTGCGCTTGCCGCATTTATTGATCCGTACCGGCACAGTCGACCGCTTCCAAGGAAGCGAAATGGAGATCATCCTGCTGAGCATGGTGCGCAACAACAAGAACGAACGCGGCGATATCGGCTTCGCGAAAGATTACCGCCGGTTGAATGTCGCCTTGTCCCGCGCCAAGCAATTATTGGTGATGATCGGCAGTTCGGACATGTTCACGAAGCGGGCGAAAAAAGACGAAACGAAACGGATGTATCAGCACGTACTGGACGTCGCCGAACAGAAAAACGGCGTGAAAGTGCTGCAGAGGGGGTGAGCAGATGGATAAACTGAAGAATGATTTGCGGACGAGTTTGATGGCGAATATGGACGTGTCGGTTGTAAACGAGCAGGTGTGGCAATTGCCGGTCGCCACTTATGGCGCATCGTTCGCGCGCGTCAAACGGCTCAAGATGGACATTTTGATGAAGATGCTGCTGCTCGCATTCCAAGAAGCGGACATCCGCCGCGCCGCCACCTTGGCCGATATGCTGTTTGTCGAAGAACTGTTCATCCGCGACTTGATCGACAAAATGCAGCATAGCCTTTTGATCCGGCTCGGTTCAAAAGGCTATGAACTGACCGATAAAGGCTACGGGCATTTGGAGAAAGGCATCTTCGAGGAAGCGGTAGACGGGGGTGAGGCGCTCATATCCTATAGCGCAGTGCATGATGATTATCGCCTGTTGGTTAAGAGTTCATCAGAGTTGGATGACACGCTGGTGGTTTACCGCTATGCATTGGAAGGCCAGGCAGATAGTGAGCGCATCCACGAACTGCTGTCGACAGAAAAGAACAGCGCGGAAGAAGGTTTCCAGGTGATCGTCACGGACATTACGGATTGTGAACAGCTAGACACCGAGGCTATCCCGTGCATCGAGTTTCAGCTGTACGACCAAAAGCAGGATATCTTTTACGCCCGGGTGTGGAATACAAGGACATCCGCTTGGGATGAAACGCTCGAAAAGCAGATTGAGGAGCGGGAAATCGTACAATGGCGCGAGGCGATGGAGCAGGAACAAGTCGAAGCCTGAACCAGGGAAGCAGTGGGCTCGTAATAGAAATTCAAAAAAGCGTTCTGCATCGAGCAGAACGCTTTTTTTGTGCCGGGATCTCTGTAACGATAGACAGCTGAAAACGACTAAAAGTATAGCCATCTTACAAGGGAAAGTAGATAATCTGTTAATGGAAGGAAGGACTGGTTGGTATGGTGTGGAAACTGACGATCTTCGGTGCATTCGGTGTGCTTTTGTATGTCATCCATGTGGTTCTGGGTGGATTCCTGTGGGAAGGGTATAGCCATATCCATCAGCCGATCAGCGACTTGACGGCTCAAGGGGCACCGGACCGGGGATTATTGACTGCGATTACGTTTCTATATGGGGTGTTTTCGATTGTTTTTGCTGCGAGCGCTTATATAGTTGTCAAAGGCTTTGCGCCGAAAGTTTCCCGAGTGGGGATGTTTCTTTTCCTCGTGATGCACCTCGTTTCCATTACGTACGGACTGTTTCCGCAAGACGCGCCAGGAGCGCCGGTGACGTTCACGGGCATGATGCATTTGGTCATCACGGCTTTGATCATCCCGCTCACAATCCTTGCACCGTTTCTTGTTGGAATAGGGCTAAGAAAAGTGAAGGGGTTCAGGATGTACGGGAACTACTCCATCATTACGGGTTTGCTCATTTTGATCGCAGGCGGAGCAGCGGCAATGTTTTTTGCTAATCAATGGCCATATTTCGGGCTGGTGGAACGAGCCAATATCGGCGTATTGCAGTTGTGGATGCTAGTTACATCCTTGAAGCTGTTCACTACAAATGAATCTACTATTAAAGGAGCTTAACTGGCATGTTCTCGATCTTCAAAAAGAAATGCGCGGTGTGCAAACAGAAAGCGAAAGAGCCGCGGAAGTATTTTGATGACCACAACCAATCTGTAGTTGTTTGTGCGCATTGCGTGCTGTATGCGGAAAGACGGGCGTTTCGTAAACGCAGCGCTTAAATGTAATGAAGAACTTGCCGTTTTCACTGGCAGGTTCTTTGATTTTCATCTGCTCTTAAGCGCGCTTTGCGGAGCTTCAATTTCCGGTATAATGAAAAGAAACTGCACATATCGGAAGGGGAAACTTATGATACATACAATCGAATTAAAGTCCGAACATCTTCATTCTTCATTCAATAAAGACTACAAGCCGATTTTGACCATAAAATCCGGAGATTCCATCGAGGCGAAAACACCGGATATTCAGTGGGGCTATTCTGCTCACGAAGGTGAAGAGCGAGTAGTGTACAGTTCTCGTGAAAACGAAGAAACGCTCGGCCATCCGCTAATCGGGCCGATCGCGGTGGAAGGGGCGAAGCCGGGGATGGTCCTCGAAGTGCGCATCAATGAAACGGTGCCAGGCTGGTACGGGCGCAACTGGGCGGGCGGTACACCGGCGTGGCAAAATGAGATGCTAGGCATCACAAACAGCGAGCGGCTTGAAGTGGACTGGAAGCTGAACGTGGAACAAATGACCGGCACATGCCAACTTTCCGGCGGGGATTTTAGCGTCGCCTTGTCGCCGTTTCTCGGGTTGATCGGCCTGGCACCAGGTACGGCGGGAACGTACCGCACGTCACCGCCGTATAGCACCGGCGGGAACATCGACTGCAAAGAACTGGTCAAAGGCAGCTCGCTGTTTTTGCCGGTCGAAGCAGAAGGCGCGCTCCTGTCGTTCGGCGATGGCCATGCGCTGCAAGGAGACGGAGAGAACTCAGGGACCGCAATCGAATGCCCGATGGACTTCGCCAATTTGACCATCATCCTGCATGAAGACATGGAGCTCCGCATGCCGAAGGCGAAAACGCCTGCTGGTTGGGTGACATTCGGCTTCGATGAAGACTTGAACAGAGCGGCGGCGACAGCTCTCGATGAAATGGTCGGTTTGATCCAGCAATTTCACGCGCTGTCGAAAACCGAGGCAGTCGCACTCGCCAGCGTCGCCGTCGACCTGCACGTCACTCAAATCGTCAACGGCGTCAAAGGAGTCCACGCGATTTTGCCGCACGGGGCGATCCGTTAAAAACACAAGGTAAATCAAAAAGCTGTTCCAAAGACGAGTGAATCGTCTATTGGAACAGCTTTTCTTTGTGCACTCGATACTTATTGCACACTTACATTTTAATCGGCACACGTTTTGTGAGTATGTGGATCGCGGCAAACAGTGCCGTAATTAAAATCACTGAACCGATGAATGCGAGCGCAAAACCTGCATCCCCGGTGATTTGTAGAACCCACGGAATCGTCGAACTCACCCCGTTGTCTGTCCAGAAGTAATCGTTGATGGTGAAAGCGATGCTAGCGAGCCCGATAAAACCGAAGCCGAGAATCCAGCCAAATCGGTAATAGCCGATGCCGATCAGCCAGCCGATCAAATAATAGGTGAGCGCATTGAAGAAAAACGCGGCAATCACAGCCAACCAGCCGGCTGCCGAAGTAAAGGCGATGGCGCTGCCAAGTTCGATAGGCCAGCTGATGAACGGTACTGGATGCCGTTGATGACTAGCGGTACCAAGGTGACGAGCAGCGCGAATCCAACACCGGCCATCGCTGTGCCTTTGTACCAGTCTTTTCGGCTGATGCCTTGCTGAACATGCTGTCCCATGAAGGCGTACACGAGCATGATGCCGCAGGTGAGCATGAAGATGTTGACTGAGTAGCGCGAGAAGACGAAGAATCCTTCTATGGGAGCGGTGTTTTCATTCAGCAAATCCTTTCGAGGTTTTGATCAGTTCGATGATTTCGTCTTCTGAGATTCCAAGCTTTTTGGCTTCCTGGATGAGTCCTGTGACGTAGTTGTCGACAAATGCTTTTTTGCGTTGCTTGACTAAAGTTTTCTTCGCACTTTCTGCTACAAACATGCCGATCCCTCGCTTTTTAAAAAGTATTCCTTCGTCGACAAGCTGCGTGATGCCTTTTGAGACGGTTGCGTGATTGATTTTGTAGAAATTGACCAATTGGTTTGTGGACGGAGCTTGATCGCCTTCTTTTAATTGATCGTTGACGATTTGGTCTTCGATCAATTCGCGGATCTGCACAAACAATGGCTTTGTTGAATCGGATGGGTTGATCATGGAAACACCTCCTTGAGTGATTGGGTATAACGGTTATACACTTATGTGTATGACTGTATAACGTAAGCTATTTTTTGTCAACAAAGCAGATTTGAAATTTTTAATAGTATTTGATCCATAAAAAGAAGCCGCAGCGACTGCGGCTTCTGACTATTAAACGCGGTGTGGTTTTCGAATTCCAATACGTCTCAATGGTTGTGGCGAGCGGTTTCATGCGTTTGATCTGTTAAGGAACGTTCAACGACTTGAAGGAACGCTTCCACGTCACTTTCCGTTGTATTTTTGTTAAATGAAATGCGGACGAATTTTCTTGCCGCATCGCTTTCCGTGCCCATCGCCAGCATTGCGGACATCGCTTCGCCAGAGCCGATTTTGCAGGCAGTGCCGGTGGAGATGGCTATCTGGTGGCGGTTGCAGGCGAGCATCATCCATTGCCCCTCGACATGCGGCAAGATCAAGCCTTGGATAAAAGGGGATTTCGTCGCTATGTTGCCTGTCAGCACAACCCCTTCCGGCAAGTGTTCCAACACATAGTCCTGCAATTGCCGTGCGTGTTCATAAGCGTGCGGCTGTTCACTGACTGCATGCTTCGCGGCAATTGTCGCAGAGACGATTCCCGGCACATCGATCGTTCCGGCACGGAAACCTTGCTGGTGAGTCGTTCCTTCGTAAACTGATTCCCAGTGGACGGATGGATTGATATAGGCGATGCCGACGCCTTTAGGTCCGCCGATTTTATGGGCGGAACAGGCTGCGGACGTTACGCCCCACGATCCGATATCGACCGGGAGCTTCCCGAGCCCTTGGACGATGTCTGAATGGAGCGGCACGCCGAACCCGTTCGCAATACGAGCGCATTCCTCGACCGGCTGGACCGCGCCCATCTCCGAATTGACGAGCTGCATGATGACCAATGCGGTGTCCTCGTTGACTTTAGTTTTGAATGTTTCCATATCCACTCGGCCGAACTGGTCGACTGGAGCCCAGTCGATTTTATAGCCTTCTTTTTCAAGTTCATGGAGCACCGTGAGAACGGATGCATGTTCGAGTTTTGTCGTGACGATCGTGCGGCATTTTCTTGGCCGCCCTCTTAACAAGGAGCGGATTGAGAGTTGGTTCGCTTCTGATGCGTTGCCTGTGAAATAAATGCCATCCGGACGAACGTTCAGGAATTGCCCCCATAATTTCCGGCACGAAGCGAGATATTCTGCAGCGGCGGATCCCGCGTCGTGTAGGCTCTGTGTATTGCCGAAGGCTTTTTCTGCTGCTTCTGCATAAGCGTCAATTGCTTCTTTTCTCATCGGGACGGTTGCTGCTGAATCCAAGTAGATCATCATTTTCCATCAACTTCTTTCCGTAGCGGACTTTATTCTTGTAATCACTTTATCTTTATGTCATTAATAGTGTCAAGACACTTGTAAAGAAGGTGTAAAGTTTGTTCGATGTTTGCATTATTGGAGGAGGCGTGGCGGGGCTCATGCTCGCCCGTTCGCTCCCTGATTCGTATTCCATCGCAGTCGTTACGAAACAAGATGCCGGGAAGGGCAACACAGCGATCGCTCAAGGCGGAATTGCCGCGAGCATAAGTGCTGGTGACCGCCCTGAATCCCATGCCATAGATACAATGCTTGCTTCAGCGGATCACGCAGATGCTGAGCGGGTTGAAATTTTAGTCCAAGAAGGATCGAAAATCATCGAAAGACTGCTTACACAGGGACTTCCGTTCGACGCACAAGAAGACGGCCTGCCCGCACTCGGGATGGAAGGCGCCCACAGCAAGCGCCGGATTTTGCATGCAGGAGGCGACCAAACCGGAAAAATGCTCATGCGCTTTCTAATAGAAGAAACCAAGCATAAAGTGACGCGCTTCGCTTTTCATAGAGCACAGGAATTGATTATGGAAGACGGCCGCTGTACAGGCGTCCACGTCAGTGACCGCTCCGGCAAGCGCTCCGTAATCCGTGCGCATCACGTAGTGCTCGCAACTGGCGGCATTGGGCAACTATACAGAGAAACGTCGAACTCGTCGGTCGCAACAGGCGACGGATTGTCTTTAGCGTATCATGCCGGGGCCATCTTAGAAGATTTGGAGTTTGTCCAATTTCATCCGACCGTCCTCACCTTAAATGGCCAGTCATGCGGACTCGTTTCCGAAGCGGTCCGCGGAGAAGGTGCATTTTTAGTAGATGGAAACGGCAGGCGCATCATGGACGGCATCCATCCGCTCATGGAACTGGCGCCGCGCGATGTGGTCGCACGCACGATCGAATGGCATTGGCAAAAGAACGGGCCTGCTTTTCTCGACGCCAGGCATTTATCGGGATTTGCGGAACGCTTCCCGTCGATTTATGGAAACTGCCGCAACTATGGAGTCGATCCGGCTGATGATTTAATGCCGGTGCGTCCGGGCGCCCATTTCCATATGGGCGGAGTGAAAACCGACAGTTACGGGGAGACTTCTGTTCCGGGACTTTATGCCGTCGGCGAAGTCGCTTCGACCGGCGTCCACGGCGCCAACCGGCTCGCGAGCAACTCTTTGCTAGAGGGAATTGTGTTTGGGAAACGGCTCGCTGAACGGATAAGCGCAGTTATGGAACAGCCTGAACCGGATGTAGGAACGACACAAAATCAGCAAGATAAATCAACTTCCCAGTTTGAAGCGGTCAATGAAATCGAGCTGAAAGAACAGATGACGCGCATGGCTGGCATACTGAGAAATCCAGAAGAGTTGCAGCGATTTCTCGATGTGCATCCTTTAAAACCGGTCACACTCCGGAACTATCCCGACCATATCATTTCACAAATCCACCGCTCGACCGCAAGCAGTTTGATCGCGACGGCCGCCATGCTGCGCGAAGAAAGCCGCGGCGGCCATTATCGGACCGATTCGCCTGAACCGAAGCAACAATGGACCGGAAAAGTCATCGAGTTGTCGAAGAGCGGCGCAGCGATACACGAGCGGAAAATTAAATCCAAGGAGACAGTGCTATGAATCGAATGAAAGCGCAAGAGGCGTTAAAGCTTTTTTTACTGGAAGATATCGGAGACCGCGACGTGTCGTCCGTGTTATTCCATGAAACGGATAGAGGGGAAGCAATCGTCCGCATGAAACAAGACGGCGTCGTCGCAGGGCTCGAATGCTACGACTGGGGCTACGGCTTGCTCGACCGTTCCGTTGAAGTCGAACTGCTGAAACGAGACGGCGACCGAGTGCAGGCAGGGGAAGCGATTGTCCGCCTGAGTGGCCCGATTTCGGTATTGCTCGCCGGTGAGCGAGTCATGCTCAATTTGGTCCAGCGCATGAGCGCCGTGGCGACATTGACCGCGAAATGCGTGGAAGCACTGGATTCCTCACATACACGCATCGTCGATACACGTAAAACGACACCGGGACTGCGGATGTTCGAAAAATACGCTGTCCGAGCAGGCGGCGGATTCAACCACCGCAACGGTTTGTATGATGCGGTCATGCTGAAAGACAACCATATTGCAGCGGCCGGCTCGATCACGCAAGCGGTGAAAAAAGTGCGCGCATCACTCGGACATATGATCATGATCGAAGTGGAAGTCGAAACGGAAGAACAATTGATTGAGGCGATCAACGCACGTCCCGACACGATCATGTTCGACAATCAGACGCCTGAGACGATCAAGCGCTGGGCAGAGCTCGTTCCGGACACCATCCGCACAGAAGCATCCGGCGGAATCGACCTCGAGAAACTGGCGCTTTACCGCGACAGCGGCGTCGATGTCATTTCAATCGGCGCTTTGACCCATAGTGTATCAAATATCGACATCAGCATGAATCTTGCCATATCCCATAAGGAGGTATTTATCCAATGACTTCTTTTCTCGAAGAATTGCAACTGGCCGACGCCATGCCGGAAAGTTATTTGAAAGCATCAACCGATGAGCTGCACGAGCGGGCAAAACGCGCACGTGCCATTCTCGGGGAACGCTTATATATTCTCGGCCATCATTACCAAAAAGATGAAGTAATCCGTTATGCTGATGCCAAAGGCGACTCACTGCAATTGTCGCAAACCGCAGGAAGGCAGACGGCGGATTACATCCTATTCTGCGGTGTTCATTTCATGGCGGAAACAGCGGATATTTTGACAGCACCGCATCAAGCGGTCATTTTGCCGGATATGCGGGCAGGCTGTTCGATGGCGGATATGGCCAATATCGACCAAACTGAGCGCGCCTGGTTAGAATTGCAGAAACTGTACGGAGACACGATCGTTCCGCTGACTTACGTCAATTCAACAGCGGCCATCAAAGCGTTCGTCGGAAGAAACGGCGGAGCGACGGTGACCTCATCCAATGCAGAAGAGATGGTCAAGTGGGCTTTGTCGCAAAAGCAGCGTATGCTGTTCTTGCCCGACCAGCATCTCGGACGCAACACCGCCGTGAAGCTCGGCATTCCGCTTGAGCACATGGCGATATGGGATCCGATCAAACAAAAGCTCGAACTTGAGTGTGCAGTGGAAGACGTGCAAGTGATTTTATGGAAAGGGCATTGCTCGGTCCATATGAACTTCCTGCCGAAACACGTCGACAACCTGCGCCAGAAAGAACCGGACCGCAACATCCTTGTGCATCCCGAATGTACGTATGAAGTCGTCAGTGCATCCGATTTTGCCGGCTCCACGAAATACATCATCGACATGATCGAAGCGTCCGAACCCGGGTCCAAATGGGCGATCGGCACGGAAATGAACCTCGTCAACCGGCTCATTAAGGACTTCCCAGACCGGGATATTGTGTCCTTGAACCCTTATATGTGCCCGTGTTTGACGATGAACCGCATCGATTTGCCGCATTTCACGTGGATCTTGGAGGAACTGGTGGAAGGCCATGTCCTCAACCGCATCCAGGTGGACGAACAAACGGCTCGCGAGGCGAAGATGGCTTTGGAGAAGATGTTGTGAATTTAGACGAAAAAAACCGCTGGCCTATTTTAGGCCAGCGGTTTTTGCATGTTCGTTTATCCCGCTTTCACGGTCCGATTGGATCAACTAACAATCAGCGGGGGTGAAGAAAACCCTCACTGATTGAAGTTTGTCTTTGTTGAGAGTTTACAGTGAAGCGAAGTCTGGGTCCGCCACTTTTACAAGTTGTTTCCCGAGATTGCTGCCTTCGAACAAACCGAGGAATGCTTCCGGGGTCTTGTCGAAGCCATCGGTGATGGTTTCTTCATATTTCAATTTGCCTTCTTGCAGCCATTTCCCGAGTTCCTGTGCGCCGGTTTTGAAATCGTGCGCATAGTCGCCGAGTGTGAAGCCTTTCATCATCGAGCTTGTTGTGATGAATTTCCACTGGATGCGCGGGCCAATGTCCGCTTCCGGGTTGTTATAAGCCGAGATCGCACCGCATAATACGACGCGTGCGTTGCGGTTGATTTCGAAAATGACCGTGTCCGAGACGAATCCGCCGACATTGTCGAAATAGACATCGACGCCGTTCGGGATGGCTTTCTTGAAATCTTCTTGGAAGCTGTCGGCTTTATAATTCACAGCGGCGTCAAAACCGAGCTCATTGATAAGGTAATCGATTTTGTCTTGTGAACCGGCGATGCCAACGACATGTGCGCCTTTCAGCTTGGCGATTTGGCCGACAACTGAACCGACCGCTCCTGCAGCGCCGGAAACGACGACTGTTTCACCTTGTTGCGGCTTGCCGATATCAAGCAATCCGAAGTATGCCGTCAATCCGGTCAAACCGAGTATGCCGAGGCGCGTCGTAATCGGCGCGACGGTCGGATCCACTTTCTGGACCGACTTGGCGTTCGCTACATTGTACTCCGCCCAGTCGAGCGTGCCGGTGACGATGTCGCCTTGTTTGAACTGCCCGGATTTCGATTCGACGACTTCTGCCAGAGCACCGCCTGAAATTGCTTTGTTCAATTCAAATGGCGCAATATAGGATTTCGCATCTTTCATGCGGCCGCGCATATACGGGTCGACCGAGAGGTATAAAGTTTTCAGCAATAATTCATCGGTATTAAGTGTTGGGATGTCTTTTTCAACAAAAGCAAAATCATTGTCTGTCGGCGTGCCTTCCGGGCGGTTCGCCAATTGGATTTCTTTGTATGCGGTTGGTGTCATGTAAGTTCCTCCTTGGAATAGCTTTGCAAAGAAAAGCGTACCATTGTCAAAGAAAGAAAGTGAAATTTCCAGCTCGCCGAGACTGTATTGTTGTAGTTAGCCTAATCCTATGATATTTTGATATAACTAACTCGAAGAGAAGAGAGGCCATCTTATGAACCCGCATTACAAGCCATTATTCGAACAAATCACCTTGCCGAACGGCGTCGTCCTGTCCGACCGTTTGGGCGTTGCACCAATGACTACATACTCAGGAAATCCGGACGGCACCGTGTCTGATGCGGAACTGGAATATTATCAGCGCAGAGCTGGCATCGGCAGCCTGTACGTGTCCGCATGCATCGCCATTTCAGAAAATGGCATCGCGTTCCCGAACCAATTTATCGGTTTTAAGGAAGACGTCATGCCGCGTTTGAAGCAATTGGCGACTGAAATGAAATCGCAAGGCAGCAAAGCCATTCTGCAAATGCAGCACGGCGGACGCCAAGGGCAGCCGGATCTGATTGCCGCTGGTGAAACTGTCGCACCGAGTGCCATTGCAGAATCGGAAGACAAGCCGACGCCACGCGCTTTGACTGGAGAAGAAATCACAGCCATCATCCATGATTTTGGTGAAACGACACGCCACGCGATTGAAGCCGGCTTTGACGGCGTGGAAATCCACGGCGCCAACACATACCTGATCCAACAATTCGTGTCAGCCACTTTCAATCAGCGCGACGATGAGTGGGGCGGCAGCTTTGAAAACCGCTTGAAGTTTCCGGTGGCGGTATTGGAAGAAGTCAAACAGGTCGTCGCGAAACATGCTGATGACAGCTTTATCATCGGCTATCGTTTGTCCCCCGAAGAAAACAATCAAGATTCGGTCGGCTACACGATTGAAGAAACTAAAAACTTGGCCGAGCGCTTGATCGCAGACGGCATTCATTATATCCATGTGTCGCTGATGGACTTTAAAAAAGCGCCAAGAGGCATGGAAGATCAAGGCAGCATCGTCGAAATCCTGTCGAAACAGATCAACGGCCGCGTGCCGTTTGTCGTAGTCGGCAGCATTACACAGCCACAGCATGCGGTAGCGGCGCTTGAAGAAGGCGCAGACATCGTCGTCATGGGTCGCCAGGCGCTCGTCGATCCGGAATGGACAACAAAAGTGAAGCAAGGAAAAGAAGACGACATCAACGAAACCATCCCGCAAGAAATGGTCGGCAAGCTCGATATCCCTGAAACCATGTGGAACGCAATTGTGTCCTACGGCATGGTGAAAGTCGAAGCGTAAATAGAGAGAACAAAAGCTCCCAGACGGGTATGGTCTGGGAGCTTTTGTGTGTGGGCAAATTCGTTATTTTTCTTTCAACACACCAGCCGACACCAGATTATTCAAAGCGCCTTGATTTTTAAAACGGAAATAACCGCTCAGGCGGTTCAAGTCTTTATGCGTCAGTTTCGAAAAATCGATTACCAGCTCATAGCGGTCTTCGAGCTTAGTTAGCAAGGTTTTCGCGAATTCAATCTGTTTCGGTGTTAACGGTTTTTCATCTTTATTTGTAATTGTAGAAGTTGCAGCTTGTGAACTGGTAATGGTCTGTTGGATTGCTATTGGATATCCGCCGGCTTTTAGCCATACAAGGTCGTCCTGATTCAACGCAAACCATTCACCTTCGAGGCGCTTGCCGGTAAACTGCTTGTGAAATGCGGCTTTCGTCTGGTGGTGGTTGCCGGATTTGATCAAATGGATCAGCTTGTTTTCAAACGGCAGTTTGACGACAAAAAGATTCATGTAGCGCTCCACATGTTTGGTTTTGCCGATTTTGAAGGAGCCGTTCATATGCTCTTGGACAAAATAGACATAGCCCGGCGCTTCTCCGGGAATTTCGGGAGACTCCATCACTTTTTTTAATTCCGCCTGGTTCGGTTCATACAAATATACTTTTGATGCCGGAGCGGCAGGCACTTCAACTAGAGCCGCTTTAGCAGGAGTGGATAGTAGTTTATTAAGTATTTTTTTCAACATGAGCAAGAGTTCCTCCTAAAGTCTATTTCCAAAAATCTGTGATATTGTCATTATAACTGAATCGGAAATGTGTTACTATTTAATTATAAAATAGGGGTCTTACTTCTTAGATGTCATCTAATTTTCCATATTTAGCTTTCAAAGATATTTCTGTATTGAATTGAGAAGTTCAGTAATACTATTTATTGAACTACCAAATATGACGCTTTCGAAGGAGCAAAACGATGTCGAAACTAACCGGAAATCTTAAGGCCCTCAAAGTTCAAAATAAATTATCGATGCAGGTCGTAGCGGACCATTTAAAAATCGAAAGAGCAACTTATAGCAACTTCGAGACTGACAAGGGTGAGCTCAACCTCAAAGTGAATGGTGAAACAAATCGCCAACGAATTCATCCAAAGTAAAGAAGGGGATATCGTGAATCGGATCAAGAAGAAGTTCAATTTGGCTTGACGGGTAAATGAAAAAGTAACCGAATATCTAGAAAAGAGTCCGGACAATCTGCCCCTTTTCTTTAGTGCTTTATCCGAACTTAATATAGAAGGAGGCTAAAGAATGGATTACCGAATTAAAGAAACAGTAGGTTTTTCGCCGAATATCGGTGAGTTGGTGTCGATGCTGGAATATACACGGTTAGTCACGCTAGAAGAGCTGGAGGAGCTGACGGTGCAGGGCCTCGACTATTTAGCGGATGGCAGTTCGAATACAATAGGTGCTTTGCTTTTGCATATGGCATCAGTTGAATTTGTGAATCAAATCATTTCATTTGAAAACCGAGATCTTACTGAGGAGGAGTTTTCACAGTGGAAGGTGCCTTTGGAATTAGGGGGCATGGCAAGAAAAGTGATCCGGGACCAACCGCTTGAGTATTATCTTGAGGAATTGGCCGCGGTTAGGAGGAAGACCTTGACGCTGATGAAGGACGCGGAGGATGAATGGCTTTACCGAGAGAGGAAATGGGACAATGGGGTGGCCCATAATAATTACTACCTTTGGTTTCATATGCTGGAAGATGAAATCAGCCACCGGGGCCAAATCCGGATCATCAAGCGGATGCTGGAAATAAGTAAGATTTAAATAAAAGCTCAAGGCTTAGATAAGTCTTGAGCTTTTTTCTATAGGTTTCACTGACAAAGCTCCTCATTCAGAACGGTTAAAAGGCTTAACTAATGCGGAATATCGAAGCCAATTGTAAATTATCAAGTTAATAATTATCAGAATATTGAAATATTTAATGAAACGCAGTACACTGAGAGTGTTTAGGTCTATGAAATTTGTCGCACGCCATCCGAATTGATCGAGTCAAAAAGGAGGAGTAGCAGTGACTATGTTCGAGGAAAAGCAACCTGCAGTGTCTGTCGACAAACTAACGTGGATGTACGAGCAGATGGTCAAGATCCGCTATTACGAAGACCAGATGGTGGAGGCGTATACGGAAGGCAAGTCGCCGGTGTTCAATATCGGTGAAGGCCCGGTGCCAGGTGAGATGCATCTCGCGACGGGTCAGGAACCGGCCGCCGCAGGCATGATGGTGCATTTGACGAAAGACGATACGGTGACCGCACCTCACCGGCCGCACCACCACGCCATTGCAAAAGGCGTCGATCTGAAGAAAATGACGGCGGAGATTTTCGGCAAGGAATCTGGGCTCGGAAAAGGCAAAGGCGGCCATATGCATTTGTTCGATCCGGAAGTAAAGTTTTCGTGCGGCGGCATTGTGGCAGCGGGGATTCCGCATGCGGTCGGCGCGGCGATGGCGAATAAGATGAAAGGAAAAGACTGGGTCGCAGTCGCGTTCATCGGAGAAGGGGCAGCAAATGCAGGTGCGTTTCATGAATCGCTTAACTTGGCTGCGCTATGGAATTTGCCGCTCATTGTCGTCGTCGAAGACAATTCGTATGGCATTTCAGTGCCGAAAACGGCGTCGACTTCGGTCGAATCGAACGATCTGCGTGCATCAGCGTATGGCGTGGCGGGGGCTTACGTAAAAGATAACGACCCTATCGCGATGTACAAGGCGTCAGAAGAAGCAGTCAACCGGGCGCGCAACGGACAAGGCCCGACGATTATCGAAATCCAGACTTACCGCTTTCTCGGCCATTTCCAAGGAGACCCGGAATTGTACCGGGACAAAGATGAAGTGCCGGGCCTTCGTGCGCGCGACCCGATCATGAAACTGCGCCAGCAGCTAGCGGACGCGGAGAAAATGAGTGAACAGGAACTCGAAGAAATTGAAACCCGCGCGAAAAAAGAAGTGGACGAAGCCTATCAGTTCGCACGTGACAGCGACTATCCAAAACCTGAAGCAGCGCTTAACGACGTCTTTACATCTTAAATCCAGAAAGGAGCTTATCCGAAATGGAGACAGCGAAAAAAAGAATGCTGACGGGCAATAAAGCGATGGCGGAAGCGATTGCCCAGGAGATGGAGAATGATCAAAACGTATTCGTGCTCGGTGAAGATATTGGGAAATACGGCGGAATTTTCGGTTCGACGCAAGGCTTGATAGAAAAGTTCGGACCGGAGCGCGTGCTTGATACGCCGATTTCCGAGACGGCTTTCATTGGAGCGGCAATCGGGTCAGCGGCAGAAGGCATGCGGCCGATTGCTGAATTGATGTTCGTCGATTTCTTCGGCGTCTGTATGGACCAGATCTACAACCACATGGCGAAGATTCCGTATATGTCCGGCGGCAATGTGCGTTTGCCGATGGTGCTCATGACAGCAGTCGGGGGCGGCTATAGCGACGCCGCGCAGCACTCGCAAACTTTGTACGCGACGTTTGCGCATATGCCTGGGATGAAAGTAGTCGCACCAAGTACGCCGTATGATTTGAAAGGCATGATGACGTCTGCCATAAGAGATGACAACCCGGTCGTCTTCATGTTCCATAAATCCTTGCAAGGACTCGGTTGGATGGACCAGCTGGATTATGCGGTCGGGCATGTGCCGGAAGAATCGTATACCGTGCCGCTCGATAAAGCGAACGTCATGCGGGAAGGAAAAGACGTGACCATCGTCGGCATCCAGATGATGACGCATTACGCGATGGAAGCGGCCGAGCGCCTAGCTGCAGATGGCATCGAAGCGGAAGTCATCGACCTTCGTTCCTTGGCGCCGATCGACAAAGACACAATCATCAAGTCGGTGAAGAAAACGCATCGCCTGGTCGTCGTCGATGAAGATTACCGGTCATACGGCATGACCGCGGAAGTCGCGGCTATCGTCTCTGAGGAAGCGCTTTACGAACTCGAAGCGCCGATCAAACGCTTAGCGATTCCGGATGTGCCGATTCCGTATAGTCACGTGCTGGAAGATTTCGTTTTGCCGGGGCCGGACAAAATCGTCGAGGCGGTCAAACAAATGATGGATGAAGCCTGAATGGAGGCGTTAGGATGCATGATGTAACATTGCCGAAACTGTCCGAAGATACCGACGAGAGTCTCGTCGTCTTATGGTTTGTATCAGAAGGTGATTACGTCGAAGAAGGGACCGTGCTGTGCGAAGTGCAGACCGAAAAAGCGGTATCGGAAATCCGCGCTGAGGCGAGCGGAACAGTGAAAAGAATCCACGTGAAGCGCGGCGATTCCGCAAAAGCTGGTACGTTGCTTGCAGTCATTGATCCGAAAGGGCAAGCTAGCGAGCAGTCCATATCTTCCGAAAAAGTTCATCTCGAACAGGCGGAAGAGGGCAGTGCGGCACAAGATGAGGCGAGCTTTACCCGCGTGTCGCCGAGGCTGCGGAGACTCGCGAAAGAGCTTGGCGCCAAACTCGAAGACGTCAAAGGTACTGGGAAAAATGGTGCCATCACTGAACAGGATATCCGCGACGAAGCGGGATTGTGAATAGGAAAAGGCGTAGCCGAGTAATTCGGCCACGCCTTTTTTGAGGGAATGAATAATTTATTCATTCATTCCATGCCTGAAGATCTACAGTAAACTTACACTGAATAAACTTATTCCATCAATTCCGGATACACCGTTTCAGCAACGAGCTGAACGGCTTCACCGATGCGCGGCCCAGGGCGGGAGGTGATATCAGAGTCGATAAAATGGATCTCACCATTTTGGATGGCTTCGACTTCAGACCAGCTGTCGCGCGCTGCGATGTCTCCGATCGCATCTTCCACATAGGAGACGGTCGTCAAGATGACTTCCGGATTGCGTGTGATGACTTCTTCTTCCGAAATGTTCGGCCAGCCTTCCAGATCTTCGAAGACATTCGTTACTTGTGCATGGTTCAAAATCTCTTGCTGGAACGTTGAATTTCCGGTTGTGTAGATTTCAGGTGATGGGCTGATTTCGATATACACTTGCTTTTGTTCTTCGACTGCCGCGAGTCGCTCCTGCACGTCTTCGATTTGGGCTTTGATGCCTTCGATGACTTCAACGCCTTTTTCTTCTGCCGCGAGCACAGCTGCGATTTGTTCGATATCTCCGTATACTTCATCGAAGGATGTGGCGGATTGGATGACGAATACCGGGATGTCAGCATCTTCTAGCTGTGCGAGTGCAGGTGGTGTTTCTCCGGTCGAATAGGCGAGGACAATGTCGGGATCGAGCTGGATGATTTTCTCGGCGTTGAAATCGACCGAATCACTGACGCGTTCGATTGATTGAGCTGCTTTCGGGTAATTGTCAAAATCCGTGACACCGACCAATTGATCGCCTGCATCGAGTGCGAAGACGATTTCAGTGTTGCTTGGAATGAGTGAAACAATCGTTTCCGGCGCCTGTTCGAATTCGATTTCTTCGCCGCGGTCGTCGGTGACGCTGTAGGGTGCGTCATCCGCAGTTTCGGGTACGGATTGTTCGGTCGTTTCTTCTGTTGGTTCTTCGGCTGCATCGTCTTGGCATGCCCCGAGTGTCAGGACGAGTGGAATGCTGAGTAATAGAGATGGTTTGATTTTCACGAGTGAGTCTCCTTTTTCTTCATAGGTTTAGTTGGATAGGATTTGCTGACGAACGGGATTTCATCGACGCCGTGTTGGTTGTTGACGTAGACGGCCATGACGAAAAAGACATTGGCGAGCAGATTGGCGTAATCCATCAAATGTTCCGGCACTTCGCGTACAAGCGTGACGTGATAGAGTGCACGCACCGATTTTTTCGCTTCGCTGCGGCAGACGTGGAGAATGCAAGCTGCGTGCGTTCCTTGCGGCAAGACGAAATGGTCGATTGCGTCTTTGACCTCAGATACGTAGCGGTCATAAATGTCACTGAGCTCGATGAGGTCTTGTTCAGTGATGGCGACTTTTCCGCGCACCGAACCGTTCAAGTGATAGACCATCGGCTGCAGGTAGCGCAAGTCTTCAATCACTTGCGGGATGTCGGTGACGGATATCGCTTCGCCGATTCGCGTCGTCAAAGAGTCGGTGCGGATCTCGAAATCGACAGTCGGCGCGCTTTCCCGCATAAACGGATAACACAAATAGCGCATGTCTTTTTTCATTGTTTCACCTCCTGAATAGAATCTGTAAATATCAGCACACGCATCGCTTCAAAAAGAGACAAAAAAAGCCACTCTCAACGAAGAGAGTGGCACGATTACGAATATCCAGCCAAAAAAGCTGTCCATAGGAAAAGTTGCCGTAGATCCTCTTATCTTCCGAAGAGCAAAAATACGTTCAGAAAAAGGTAGGTCTCCTGGCTTGTGCATCGATTTACTCTAAGGCCTTCCCGGGTCTCCCCAGTGGCATCCCTTATTTCATACGCACTTACAGTTGCGGAAACAGCTCCGGACTTTCACCGGATTCCCTGTTACGCTGACGAATCAGCACCTTTTTCCTGCATGATTATTTACTTGTTTTTAGTTTAGCACTTCTGTTTAAGTTTTAGGAGGGGCTTGTGAAAATATTATTTGATTGAGTAAAGAAGTGGAAGTTGATTCGCCAGCTCCGGCCGCTTTGGGCATGGCTTTCGCAATGAGCCGGGGAGGGCATCTGTCTTATTGCTTCGCCTAGCCTGTGGACGCGGCGTCGCGGGTGCGGTTCACTGTTAAGCGGATCAATAATTAGGATTTCATCTTGTGAAATAGAGTGGAAGGCTTTTCATAACTAATCTTTTCTCGATCTATTTGTCCGACTAATAATCGTCCGGATGAATTTTCGTTAAACATTGTTAATGTCCATGACAAAACCACCACTGCAGAATCACAAAAAGACCCACCGTGGTCCGCATTGTAAAGAGGCGTGGTGGGTTCTGTTCCAAAAGATTATAATATATTTTGATGTTGTTCCTTCTATAATAGTGTTCGAGAATGCATAAAATCAGCGAACGTTCGTAAAGTGTTTTAACACGTTTATGAACGTTTTTACTTTGAGGAAAATCTATATTTAGATTTTTAATTTACACAATGTATTCTATGGTCTCTGAGGTTAGTAAAAACAGCAATGGAATTATCTTGGAGAAAAATATTCCTTAATTAAAGACAGAGAGTGTTCATTTCTCTGTCTTCTGGTATGATGCGTATTTGCTTTTTATTGAAAATAGTCTGTATGATTTACCTTTGCACTATAGCTGTAGCACTTTAACCGCAGATGAACGTCAGCATGCAATGCCATTCACAGATAGTGGATGCGATACGTGCTGCGCCCAGCTTCTTTGGCTTCGTACATTGCAATATCGCTTTAAGAAATATAAAATGCAGCACTATTTCCAATTTTTTTGACATGGATTGTATCTTTCGGAAATTTTTTTTGGAACTATAAACTCTGAAATTTTCACGGACGCTGAGCTGAAGGGAATTGACGAAAATGAGTATGAAATTGCCATCATTGCGGAAATGTTTACGTTTCAGCCTGACGATCTTGAAATTCCGGAAGGTGCGACGGTCCATTTCACACTGGCTTCAGCCGATGTCACGCATGGCTTTAAAATCACAGACACGACCGTCAACGTCACGGTGGTTCCCGGCCACATTTCGAAAATCAGTACAGGTATAGATAAAAGAGGGTATTCCCCCAGTNNGACTGGGGGAATACCCTCTTTCTCTTTCTTATATTAATCCGATCCATTTCCAATAGGTCGCGCTGAAAAGCAATATCAGCAGATAACCGATGATGGTCAATGCCACACCTGATTTCAAAAAGTCCTTCACTGTAAAAGCTCCTGTCCCGTAGGCTAGCATGTTTTGCGGCGCACTGATCGGAAGCAAGAATCCGAATGAAATGACAAATTGCTGAATCAAGACAAAGCCGATTTCATTGCCGTCGAGCTGCAAAGTCATTGCCAAAGCGATAAAAATAGGAATCAACGCAGATGACAAGCTCGTCGCACTCGCAAAACCAAGGTGAATGAGAATATTGAACAATGACAGCAAGGCGATCGTCGCAAGAAGCGGCATATTTTCCAATCCCATCGCCCCAAACAATTTATCGGACAACCATTGGGCCGCTTCCGTGCTCAATAAAGTGGAACCGAGGGCAATTCCGACAGCGAATACGATGATTGTGCCCCACGGGATCATTTTTTCTACCGTCTTCCAATCAAAGACACCCACTTTTGGAGCCAGCAAAATAGCGATTGCTACGATGGTGACCGTTGTCGTGTCAAAGGGATGCAAGATTTCTTCTGTCGACCACAAAAGTAGCAATGTCATAGATACGACAATCAACCGGATTTCAGCCGGCTTAAGATGCCCTAATTCCTTCAGCTCTTTTTGAATCAACTCGGTGCCGCCTTCTATGACTTTCGTCTCTGGCTTAATCAGTTTCATCATGACAAAATACAACACAACCGACATGATGATGGACCATGGAGCCGCGTAAAGGAACCAGGCGCTCCATGACACAGTCTCTCCGAACTCACTTTCCATGAAACCAAGCGCTACCATGTTCTGTGCAGCACCTGTTTTGATGCCAACATTCCAGATGGATACCGATTGAACCGCAGTGATGACCAATAGTGCTGCGAGGCGGCTGTTGACAGGCAACCCGAATGCCGCAACCATGCCAAGCAGAATCGGTACGACTGCGCCGGCACGGGCTGTTGCGCTCGGCACAAAAAATGCAAGTACAATTGAAACGATAATGGCACCAAAGACGATGGCTCCCGTTTTTGTACCGACTTTCGATAAAATCCACAACGCCAGACGCTTATGCAAATTCGTTGCTTGCATGGCAGCAGCCAAGAACAAGGCTGCTGCGACAAGCGCCACTGCCGAATTACTAAAACCCGCCAATGCCAGACTGAGTGCCTCTCTCGTTCCGAGCAATTCCCCTGGATTTTCAGGGTTTGGCGAAAGACCCAATAATAGAGCCATAAGCCCGATAATCATGGCGGCACTGACTGGATACGGAACCGCTTCTGTCATCCATAAAACGACCGCAAATGCTAAAATGGCAAGCGTTCTTTGCCCGACGACTGATAAATCTCCCGGCGTTGGCAATAAAACAATGATAATTAAAATGGTAAAAGCCAAAAAAATATAAAGCGGTCTTAAATTGCGTTTCGGTTTTTCTTCCGCTGTTTTTTCTACCATAAAACCCACCCTTTCCTGGAGTATACTCACAACCATTGCATACCCAACCGAAATCAGAGTGAAACGGTGGTGATTCTTGTTCAGAGCTTCAAATAAATTTATTAATAAAACCAGAAACAAATGCTTCTCTATCGTCTGATAGTTTGATGACTAGGTGAAACTATACTTTTGCCACGCGTGTTGTTTTCTCCTATTCTTCGTCTTCTTCCACTTCTAAAGCAGCCTTTCTTAGGTAAGCCTGCAGCATCCAAATGTTGTTATCAAGACTGGCTTTGTACCCGGTCAGCATATCCACTGTCACATCTTCTTTCTCTTTCGCCGCAAGATGGATGGCTTTGACTGTGACATCCCAAATGATCCGGTAATCATTCACTAATATGCCAAGCATATCTCTGGAAGAAAGCGGCTCGGTATAAGATTCTTCACTGATAAAGGCATGTTCCAGGTGCTCGCCCAGAATTGAATAGGGTTTCTCGCCAACGGCAACCAAGCGTTCTCCAAAAGCATCATAGTATTCATTGGCTTCTTCATAAAGTTTATTGAATTTCTCATGTAACAGGAAGAATTCTGGTCCTTTCAAGTACCAATGGAATTGGTGAAGTTTCACAAATAAGACATTTTAATTGGCGATTAAATGATTGACCATAAAGGCTGCAGTTGCATGATTGTGTTCATGGCTAGTATGTTCGGTCATGATAATATTTCTCCTAATGTGTTTGTCCAAATAAACAGAAAAGAGAAGAAGTTTGATACTGCACTGAGCCCCATTTAATGGACAGTTTATAAAAAAGTACCCTGCAGCTAAGCTGCCATCAGATGAGTTCGGTATTGTACCCGGAGTCATCTTTTTAAAATTCCGTTGCTTACGCGTTCCGTTATATTGCTCCATGTAATCATCTACTATTGCTTTCAACTTGGCGAGACTACTTGCCTGTTTAAACTCCACGTCATCTTTAAAATGACCAAAGAAAGATTCCATAGGGGTATTATCGATACAGTTGCCCCGGCTGGACATCGACTGAGTTAATCCCAGTTCCTTCACACGCTGTTGGAATTCGGGGAGGGTATAGTGGAAACCTTGATCGGAATGAATCGTGGCTTCTGGGTGAATATTTCCATCCAACGTTTCCTAATGTACGGTCCATTTGTTTTCATATGAGGGCTTATCGGAAGTTAAATAAACCAAATCCTCGCAGCCTTATTAAAAGAGATTGCGAGGATTTTTAAGTGATACGAAAAATAAGATTCAAACGTGTGCAAACCAACATCCAAAGTGACAGAGTGGCGCGGGCTTGGAAATGTGCTTGTTTCGGAGAGAAGCTTGGTACACTGCGCCGGAGCTGGTGCAATTCGTTGTGTATGGTGGATGTGTCTAGGTTTTACTATTTTCTGGATATTGTGAAACGGAGAGAGTTGGAATGCTCCCAGCGATTGGCACCGAGTTGTAATGGTATCGGGGTCCGTAAAAAGCAGGAGAATTTATGGCGCTGGCCGCTTGGGTGTGGCTCTTGCGATGATCCGGAAAGGGCGCCCGTCTCAATGTTTCGCCTAACCCTTGAGTGCGAATGATTCGTTGGGGTTTTGCCAGGTCAAGATATTGGGAAGGGAGGAGTTGAAAAGCTCCCAGTGCTGTATGTAACCAAATTTGAGTTGTTCCATAATCTACTTCGAACGTGACTTTTTTCTTTCGTTATTTCCGAAAAGCGTTCGTAAACGCATACTTGAACGGTTTAACAATACTGATATTTATTTTATCTAAAGTTGGCTATGTCGAATAGGAATAAAACATGAATTCTGATTCTGAAAATATTGATTATTGAAACTCATTGTAGTTCGAATCGTATTATAATATAGAGAGTTAATGGACGATGGAAGCGATGACTGAAATGAAAAGGGAGAGGAATACATGCATTGGATGATGTGGATTTTTTGGGGCTTCTTTGCAGTCTTATTTTTAGGTAGTTATCTTGTGGATGTTTTGACTGGACGAAAATATAGCTTAAATAAAAAGGAAAAGACTTTAAACCAGAAATTAGCCGAAGCAGATGCCAGGCGAGAAGCAGGGCGGAATAACAATCAAAGTGGAATGTTTTAAATGAATGATTTATTTCACTCCCATAGTCTCGGGTAACCATCTTGTTTGATCTAATAAGGTGTAAGTTCTGTGTGAGTGGGTACAATATACAAAATGCACGATAAGGAGGAGAACCGTTATGGCTAGAAAAGGAACAGCGGGACGTACGCCTGAAAAGCAAGTCGGTGCGCGCGAGTCCGGAGTTGATAAACTTGTCAACAAAACGAAAGAAGCACTCGATAGAGACACTCATGAGGCGGATTACGAAGAAGAAAAAGGCAAAGGCCAGCAGGAAGATGCCAAAGAATATTCGAAGCACGTGTCAGAAAACGATAAGCGCGACGTGCCTGAACAACCGAAATGAAAAAATGGAGCTTGAGGAAAAATCCTCAAGCTCCATTTTTTGGTTTAAGACGGGTTCGTCGACCACAGTCCAGCGCTTTTGACGAAGACGCGTGGATGCAGCTTTAAACTCGCGATGATCAGGTCAGCCAAATCTTCCGGATGCATGACTTTCTCGGCATCACCCGTGATCAGGTTGGAATCGTGCGCGAGGTCGGTGACGACGGTACTTGGCGTTAAAGCCGTCACGCGGATATTGTGCTTGCGTACTTCGAGTGCCAATGATTCGGTCAAGCCCATGACGGCGAATTTTGAAGCACTGTAGGCGCTTGTGACCGGTGCGCCTTTTTGTCCGGCAGTGGAAGAAATGTTGATGATATCGCCCGAACTTTGCTCGATCATGCCGGGAAGCACAGCGCGCGTCGCGTTGTAGACTCCCATCAAGTTGACGTCCACGATGTTTTTCCATTCTTCCGGAGACAAGTCCATAAAGCCGCCGAATTTCCCGATGCCGGCGTTGTTGATGAGAATGTCGATGGCGCCGAGCTCGTTTTTAAGTTTTTCGGCTGCCTGTTCGACTGCTGCAAGGTCCGAGACGTCCGCAGATGCAGTCGCCACTTTGACGCCTGCGTCTTTAAGTTCTGCTGCTACTTTATCCAGGTTTTCCTGGTTCAAGCCGATCAAGCCGACATTGACGCCTTCGTTTGCGAGGGCGATAGCTGTTGCGCGTCCAATACCGCGTCCGGCGCCGGTAATGATAGCGGTTTTTCCATTGATTGATTGCATCGTTCCACACTCCTTCAGTTTGGGACGCAAAAGCCGTCCTCTATGTAAATACCTTTCTTATTATCTGTGATTTGATGGACAAATGCATGCCTAGCGACTTGAAGGGCAAATGAAAAACAGTACGGTTTTGTTCCGGGCTGTTTGGATGATCAGCATTTATCCGGTTGGCCGCCATCGATTCGGTTGGCGGAGGCATTGATGAAATTTTACCTACGTAAGTCCATTTAGATAATCCCAACTCTTCTAAGAATTGAACAACGAAAAAACCAACCTCCCAAAATTTTGGGAAGCTGGTTTCGCTTTTTAATAAGTTAAGATTTCACATCAGAACTTTTCAGGAAGCTCAGCAATTCGCCGTTAAAGCGCTCCGGCTCATCGGCGTTTATGCCATGGCCGCTGTCTTTAAACGGGACAAGTACGGAGTTCGTAATTTCTTTTTTCAGGATTTCTGCGAGTTCGTACGGGCAGATTTGATCTTTTTTCCCATGGAAGATGGCTGTCGGGACAGTGATGGACGACAGCTCATCGCGCAGATCTTCATCGCGCAGCGAGGCGGCTGAGTTGAGTGTGGAATGCGCGCCTGCTTCTAAGCCGAGCGATTGGAACCAAGTCAGAAATTGAGGGGAATGCTTCTGTTCGAAAAATTGTTCCGCAAAACCAGCGAGGAATGCGGGGCGGTCTTTTTCAATCTCTGCGATAATGCCGTCTAC
Source organism: Planococcus sp. ISL-109 (assembly GCF_018613655.1). Lineage (GTDB taxonomy): Bacteria > Bacillota > Bacilli > Bacillales_A > Planococcaceae > Planococcus. The sequence goes on along the minus strand of NZ_JAGGPW010000015.1, from coordinate 101,063 downwards.
GTCCTCAGGCTTTAAGCCGACCTTGAAATCGTCGCGCTGAGTGAAGAGCGGTGCAGCTGCGCCCATCAATAATAATTTATCGACTTTGTCTTGTCCGAATTTGGACAGGTAACGGATGGCGATCGGTCCGCCCATGGAAAAGCCAGCGAGTACAAACCGGTCCAAGCTAAGCTGTTCGACGACTGCATTGATGTCCTTGGCAGCGGTGTCGTAATCATACCCTGACCACGGCTTATCGGATTTTCCATAACCGCGCAAATCGATGCCGATAAAGCGGAAATCGTTTTTCGCAAGCAAGCTCGTCTGGTATTCGAAAGCTTTATGGTTCAACGGCCAGCCATGCAAAAACACTACCGGTTGTCCGGAACCGATATCTTCCACATAAATCTTTACATTATTTTCAACTTCAATATAATGTCCCACTTGAGTTCCTCCTAGTAGTTAAAGTTAATCACTTTCTTCTAATTCCTTTTCGGAAGTTTCTGTAAACTTATTCACCGAAATAAAATAGATTGTATTTGAATGCTCGGGTCGCTCTGCTTCGAAGGCAAAAAATATGAAAAACCGAATGATAGAATAATGTCGAAAATAGGAATTTAACCCTGTTATTTTGATGCTATTCTTATTGGGTTTGCGACTAAAGAATTAGGGTTGTGTTACTGGATTGGGTGACATTAGGCTTAGAGAGAGCGAAAAAGGGTATATAAGAAAAGAGTTTGTATTTTGACTTGATTAATTATTATGAGGTGAGGAAAATGAAAAGCGGGGATGCAGCAACAGTAAATGAAGGCAATGGGAATGAACTGATGATTGAGCAAATAGACTATATTCCATACATTCCCGGCATTCTTTGGGCCGTGGATAAAGAACTGCGCTATTTGGATATTGATGGAGAGAAGTTGAAAGACTGGAACTTGTCGAAGCAAGATCTAATCGGCAAAAACGTGCAGGAGTTCCATCATGAACAAGCAAACGGAATGAACACGACACATCACCGTTTAGCATTTGAACAAGGCAGCATTAACTACCGAGTGGAGTTTGGCGCAAGCTGCATTATTTAGAAGAGCGGGATATTGTCGTCGGCATTGCAACGGACATTTCAAAAGAAGTAGTTTTGCAGCAGCAATTGTCGGATCAAGAAGATGCCTTGTTGGGAATATCGATGCCCGTCGTTCCGCTTCTCGACGATGCCGTGATTGTTCCGGTGACTGGGCAATTGACGCTCGCTAAAGCCCGACACATCCAACAACATGTCATCTTGCAAGTCCATAGCATGCCAGGGGTCAATACGGTCATCATGGATTTTTCCGGTGTAACCGCAATTCTATCCCATAGCGAAGATGCGCTCGAAAAAGTCTATCGGTCTTTTAAATTATTGGGGATTAAAACCATTTTGACAGGCGTGACGCCGGCCCTTTCCCAAAAACTTGTCCACAGCGGAACGACTGTGCGCGTTGACCGTATCTACTCCACCCTGAAGATGGCGGTCAGTGACCTCATCAAAGCGCGGGGATAAAAAATCAGAAACCGATCTACCCTATTAATAGAATGGAAATCTAAAATACAAACTGATTGAACAGAAATCCGGCAATTGCGCCGGATTTTTTTAATGAAAAGAGCATCGGATGAAACCATAACGCTGCTCGCTGCATATGTATACTATTCCGGACAAATGCGGTGGGCAGGGTTAAGCGGCAAGCCGAGCGGGTAATCTGACAGATAAGAAGGTTTGCTGGGCAGCCTAATAAATTACGGAAGAGGAGAATGATCATGGAAATCCTAAAACGTTTTAGAGACATTATGACGAGCAATATCCACGCAATGCTGGACAAGGCGGAGGACCCGGAGAAAATGATCGATCAATACTTGCGGGATTTGAACAGCGACCTCGGCAAAGTGAAATCCGAAACCGCGGCGATCATGGCGGCAGAAAAGCGCGAGCGCCGGGAACTCGACGAATTGCAGAAAGAGCAAGGCGATATGCAGCGCTATGCGGTCAAAGCGCTTGAAGCAGGCAATGAAGACGATGCACGGAAATTCCTTCAGCGCAAAGCGGAGCTTACAGAAAAACACACCGACAAGCAGACAGCAGTGGAACTTGCGGCTACCAATACACAGCAGATGCGCCAAATGCACGATAAACTCGAGAGCGATATCAGCGAGCTCGAATCGCGTCGCCAGGAACTGAAAGGCAAAGCGGCCGTCGCGAAAACGCAGCAGCGCATGAACGATTTCGTATCGAGTGTCGGCGGAGCGGGCGAGCGTATTTCTGCATTCGATGCGATGGAAAAGAAAATCAACCAGCAGCTCGATGAATCAGCGGCGATGGCCGAACTAAACAAAAGCTCAGAGACAAACATTCAAGATTTGACGAAGAAATACGGCGGCGGCGCGAATGTCGACGATGAGCTCGATTCTTTGAAAAACGGCATCAATGTAGATGATGAGCTCGAAGCTTTGAAAAGCCAAGTTAAAAAGAGCGAGTAATGGCCGGACTGCAGACAAAATCCTGTCGCATGAGGGGAGGGAGCTCGTTTGGTCATCCACTATAAATGCCCGAATTGCGGGGCAGACATGGCGTTCGACGCTGACTCGGGGCATTTATCCTGTCCGAGCTGCGGGCATGAGCAAAACATAGAGACGTTTCCAGAAGAGAACATCGAGCGGAAGTTTGATGAAGGCGAAGCGAAAGAATATCATTGCGAAAACTGTGGAGCCATCATTTTGACTGAAGCGGAAACAACCGCGACGCATTGCAGCTTTTGCGGGGCGGCGGTCGTTCTGGCCGACCGCCTGACGGGAGATCTGGCGCCTGCCAAAGTTATTCCGTTCACCATCACAAAAGACGAAGCGGTCGCGGCGTTCCGCAAATGGACACGCGGCGGGCGCTTGACACCGCGCGGGTTTATGAGCGGAGACCGCATCAAGAAAATGACCGGCATGTATGTGCCGTTTTGGCTCTACGATATTGAAGGCGAAGCGCACATCAAAGCGATCGGCACGCGCATCCATACGTATCAGCGCGGCGATACGATCTACACGGAAACCGATTTTTACGATGTGTTCCGAGAAATCGATTTAAGCTATTTGAAAGTGCCGGCCGATGCGTCCGAGAAAATGGACGATGAGCTGATGGATAAGCTCGAACCTTACGATTACAGTGAAATGAAAGATTTCCGCATGCCATATTTGGCGGGCTATTTGGCGGAGAAATACGATTACGACAACGATCAATTGTTTTCCCGCGTCGAGTCGAAAATCGTGCCGTATATCGACTCGTATATCAGCACGACCATTTCCGGCTATGCCTCGGTCAGCTACACGAACAAGCAGATCGACGCGCGCAAAAAGAAAGTCTATTACACGCTTTTTCCGGTGTGGATGGTCTATTACGATTTTGAAAACAAAGAGCACACATTCGCGATGAATGGCCAAACCGGCAAAGTGGTCGGGAAGCCGCCGATTAGCGCAGGGAAAGTCGCGTTATGGTTCACCGGTATCGCCGCATCGAGCTTTGCGGTCATGAAGGCCATTTCCTTTGCAGTGGGAGGTGTGTTTTGGTGAGGAATCCAGCGAAAAGAATCTTCATCGCCTCGCTCTTTTTAATGCTGCTAGTGATCGGCGGATTTTCCGCATCAGCGCAAACCGGCGAATTGATTTATGACGAGGCCGGATTGCTCACCGAAGCGGAAGCCCAGGAACTCGAAGCACTTGCGAAAGACTATGGCGAAGAGCAAAACGTCGAATTTCTGTTTTTGACGACGAACAGTACAGAAGGCCAGTCGATTGAGCGCTATATGGGTGATTTCTTTGACGAACGCGCAGATAGCACGGGACAGGAAGCCGCCGTGTTATTGACGATCGACATCGGTTCACGTGAAGTGTATCTTGCGGGGTTCGGGACAGCCGAGCGGACGCTTGACGCAGAGCGCATTGATTTGGTGCTCGACCGCATCATGCCGGAAATGCAAAGAGACGATTACGGCGGTGCGTTCCGTGATACGGTCGTGACATCCAGCCATTATATGGAATACCGGCCTGGCGTCAATCCGGAAAGCATTTTCCTGAAAACTTGGTTTCACGTAACAATCGCTTTGCTATTGGCAGGGGGCATTGTCGGAGCCATGCTCTATAATGTCGGCGGCAAAGTGACCACGACACCGGGTACGTATATCGACCGCGACCATACGCGCGTCCGCAGCCAGGACGACCGTTTCCGCAATAAAACCGTGACGCGCAGCAAAGTTCCGCAAAACAAAGGCGGGGGTGGAGGCGGCTTCGGCGGCGGTGGAATGACCGGCGGCGGTCGTTCGTTCAGCGGCGGCGGCCGCAAATTCTAGGCAATCGAGCGAAGGAAGGACTGAAGAAAATGGTGTTTTTCGGCAATCAATTTGCAGATGTCGTGGAATGGGAAGAATTCCGCGACGATATGATTTTTTGGAAATGGACGAATAAAGAAGTCAAAAAAGGCAGCCGCTTGATTATCCGGCCAGGCCAGGACGCGATTTTTCTCAACAACGGGAAAGTGGAAGGGATTTTCGAGAAAGAAGGCGAGTACGATATCGTCTCCGAAATCGTGCCATTCCTGTCGACCTTAAAAGGCTTCCGTTTCGGCTTTAATAGCGGCATGCGGGTCGAGGTGCTATTCGTCAATACGAAAGAGTTCACCGTCAAGTGGGGCACGAAAAGCCCAATCAATATTCCCGCACCGCAACTTCCAGGCGGCATGCCGATCCGTGCGAACGGTACGTTCCATTTCAAAGTGAACGATTACGTCAACTTAATTGATAAAGTGGCCGGTGTGCGCGACAGCTATCTCGTCGAAGATGTACAGCTGCGCATTACGGCAAGGCTCGATCAATTGCTGATGAAATGGATCACCCGTGAAGGCAAGGACATGTTCAATTTGCAGTCGAATTCACACGAAATCGGCCGCGGCATCCAGGACGACTTGAACATGGAAATCATGGATGATGGCATGAAAGTGACTGCTTTCCAAGTGATGAGCTTTAACTATCCGAAAGAAATCCAGGACATGATCAACAAAAGTGCGTCGCACGGCATGGTCGGCGACGTTTCGAAATACCAACAGATGTCCGTTGCCGATGCGATGGGCAAATCTTCCGGATCGAATACCGCATCCGATATGGCTGGCATGATGATGGGAATGAATATCGCAAAAGAAATGATGGACGACCAAAAAGAGTCATCGAGTGCAAGCAACGACAACTCTTCGCGCCAAGCAACGGGCGGAGGAGACCAGAAAGGGCCGAACTTCTGTCCGAATTGCGGCGAGAAAACCACCGGCGCAAAATTCTGTCCGAACTGTGGGCAAAAGCTGGTCGAGTAACTAGCATGACAAAAAGGAAGAGAGCAATCGCTCTCTTCCTTTTTGTCGTTTTTTAAACCCGCAGCCCAGTGAACAGCAGTTCCAGCCATTCATCGATTTCCGCAGCCAGGTCAAAGTCGCCATCGAATATCGCCCAGTCGTAGAGGGTTCCGCGCATGCTGCGGGATAGGAGCATTGTCAGGCGTTTAGCAGATGCCGTGCTCGCCAATTCGCCGCTTTTTTGCCCTGCCGAAATGAAACTTTCGAGAACCGCATAAAGCGGGCGTTCGGTATCGGATAGGTAATTGTCGACTGATGGAGTCAGTGCATATGCGTACAGCGCGCGCGTGCCGTCACGGCCCAGTTCTTCGCGTAAATACATCATTTGGGCGATCGCCAGCTTGCGGATCTTGTCTTCTGCAGGCAACTCATCGGGCAAGTTTTGTTGGAACTCGCTGTAAAACTGGTCGATTTCTTTGAACTTTTCGAGGAAGATGTCGTATTTCGATGCGAAATGGCCATAGAATGCGCCTTTCGACGTTGCGCTTTCCCGGACGATTTCATCGACCGATACGTGGTCGAAGCCTTTGGCGCTGAATAACGCTAAAGCCGTCCGGAGAATCCGTTGTTTTGTTTCGAGTGCCTTTTGTTGCCGCAGTGTTTTGGTAACCATGGCGACCTTCCTTTCTGTAGTCGAGAAGCCAATATCATGGATGCAAGATTCGACTGAATTATTTGAAAACAATTGACAAAGTGATACTGGATTGACTAGACTATAGTCTATAGATTATAGACTGCGGTCTATGAAAATGCTAGAGCTGAGGAGGATGGTTATGGAAGTTACCGAAAATGCGACTTTGTTGGACATACTAGAACAACGGTGCCAAAAAAGCAGCGACAAGCCATTTCTCGTTTTTGAAGATAACGATAAGCAGGTGACGGAATACAGCTATGGCGAATTTTTGGAGCGTGTCGAGCGGTTCAGCGGTGTGTTGGCCGAACGCGGCATTCAAAAAGGCGACAAAGTGACGTTGCATTTGCCGAATTCTGCAGAATTTATCGTATGCTGGTTTGCGCTCGCTAAGCTCGGAGCCATCATGGTGCCAACGAATATATTATCGACCGGAGCGGAAATGGAATACTTGATAGGCCATTCGGAATCGGTCATGCTCATTACGGAAGCGGAATATACGGAAAAATTCAAAGAAATCCGCAGCAATTTACCGAAGCTGAAGGACATTCTGCTAACGCGGACAACAGATGCGGGTGAATTTGAAAGCGTTACCAATCTGATCGAGCAGTTCTCGGGCGATGTTCCAACTGTGGAAGTCGAAGCGGAAGACGTGGCGGCAATTTTGTATACATCCGGGACTACCTCCAAACCAAAAGGCTGCCTCATTACGAACGCCAACTATCTTTATACCGGACAAGCGGTGGCTAGGCATATGGGCTTTACAGAAGAAGACCGGGCACTCGTCGTGCTGCCGATGTTCCATGGCAATGGCCAATATTATTTGATCATGCCGAGTTTGATTGCCGGCGGCAGCGTCGCGATCACCGAACGTTTCAGTGCCAGCCAATACGGGCGTCAAGTGCAGCGCTTAGGGGCTACGCTCGGTTCGCTGTTTGCGGCACCGATTCGTATGATCCTCGCTCAGAAATATGAGGAAGATGAGCGCAATAATAAACTGCGCGCCGTCATTTTCGCCCAGTCCGTGACGGCTGAAGAATTGGAGACGTTTGAACAGCGTTATAACACCCAACTTTACCAGATCTACGGCATGACCGAAACGATTGCACCGCCGCTCATGAACCCGTTCCAAGGCGATAAGGACAATACGAGCGTCGGTAAACCGATCGAAGGATCGCGGGTCAAACTGATCGACGAAGAAGGAAACGAAGTCGAGCCGGGACAGAGCGGGGAGATTCTCCTGGCAGGCATACCGGGCCGTACGGTCATGAAAGGCTATTTCAATAATCCGGAAGCGACCAACCAAGCCTTGCAAAATGGCTGGCTTCATACTGGAGACAAAGCACGCAAATCGGACAATGGGTTTTATTATTTTGTCGACCGTCAAAAAGACATGATCAAGCGCGCCGGCGAAAACGTGGCTGCGAGTGAAGTGGAAAATGTCATCATGGAGCACCCGGCCGTGTACGAAGCGATCGTTATCGGAATTCCGGATGCGATGCACGACGAGGCGTTGAAAGCATTCGTTATTCTAAAAGAGGGGCAAAATGCTACGGAGCAGGACATAATCGATTATTGCAAAGAGCAGCTCGCCAAGTTCAAAGTGCCGTCTGCAGTCGAATTTGTAAAAGACTTCCCTCGCACGTCTGTCGGGAAAATCCAAAAGCATAAGTTGAAGGAAATAGAATTAAAGAAATTACAGTAATCGAATGTGCAGATGGAAAGGGAGACGTTAAATGGAGAACGTACTAAATAATCATGTAGCACTAATTACAGGAAGTGCGCGGGGTATCGGCTTTGCCTGTGCGAGATCACTCGCGAAACGGGGCGCTTCAATCGTCTTGATCGACATCTTGGACTGCAGCGAGGCGAAACAGCAGCTCGAAACAGAATTTCCAGGCATCCATGTCTTGGCTCAGCAAGTCGATGTGCGCGACAGATCACAAGTCGAAGAAGCGATCGGGAAAACTGTTGAACAGTTTGGCCGGATCGACATCATCGTCAATAACGCAGGCACCGTGTCACGCCTCAGCTTGAAAGATATGACCGATGATGATTGGAGTCGTGACCTCGATACGAACTTGCGCGGCACGTTCCTGTTCACGCAAGTGGCCATCTATCCCCATATGATCAACCAACAAAGCGGGCGCATCATCAACATCAGTTCGATTTCCGGCATGATGGGCGGCGCCATTTCTTACGGGGAAGACGGCGAACGCCAAGGACGCTCGGGCCCTGCCTATGCAGCGTCCAAAGGCGGCATCATTGCCTTCACAAAATGGGTCGCAAAAGAAGTCGGGGGGTTCGGCATCACAGTCAATAGCGTCGCTCCCGGTCCAGTGGAGACAGCAATCACGAAAGGCGTCAAATACCCGCTGGAGCTTCAGTCGATCAAACGCCCGGGACAGCCAGAAGACATCGGCGAAGCGGTCGCCTACTTGGCATCACCTGCGGCGGGATACGTTACAGGAGAAGTATTGAAAGTATGCGGCGGCGCAGGCATCGGATGAAACGAAAAAGGGTTTCGGGAATTTTCCCGAAACCCTTTTTCTTTCGTTCTTGTGCAGCCGTCGCCGATGCGGATGAAGTCAACGTTAAAATACTGTACTATTACGGGATACCCGCTTCTACGCTTTTCTTCATTTCCAGCAAGTATTTGCCACTTCACGCATTGCGGAGAGGGAAATCGGACGGAAGAAGGCTGCGGAAGCTTATTGCGTGATTGCTGCTTTCCAGTCTTTTGACTCGTGCAGCTTGACCATCGCGAGGCGCGTGCGCGGTTGGATGAGCAAGCTTTCAGCGAGCAGCACGATGATGAAGTTGCGCGGCCAGTTGGTGAGCCAGTTGCTGAAAACTGCCCCATGAAAAAACGTTGACGACCACATCGCCGATAAAAGTCATCGCAACCGACATGCCGATGACCGTGAAAATGATGCGCAAAAGGATTTTCTTATGAAAAGATGTGGAATGCGTCGTCAGTTTGCCGGTCAAAGCTTCGGCGATTCTCCCGAAGACAGCCCCTTCTAGGACCATGGCGATGATACACATGATCGGAATGAATCCACATCGTTTCCGTCGTAAAGTGGTCCGTATAAAGCAGGACACTGTAGCTGGTCATCAGCAGCACGGTCATTGTTAATATAAGGGAGCCGTAGAGCAGGCCTTCTTTGCTGTTATGCGGCAGTCGTTTGTCTAAGTGCATGGATGGTTTTCTTCGTTTCTAATGTATTGTTCCGCGGAGCAGAGACTGGATGAATGCCGTAGATTCGGCAGCCATTCCAACACTATAGCAATAGAAGAGAGCGATTCGTAAGTGTCCATTTCGTGACGAAATATGTTGGGAGAGTTGTCCGCAACTTGACGGGTTTTCCTCATGATTTGGACTTGTGGTGCAGCGAGATGCGCATGATGGGACTAACTTTCATTTCTTCTTTTGCATTTCCAGCATCCGTTCATTCACCTGCAGTAGATGCTCTTTGGGCAATGGTTAATTCTGAATCAAGTGATTGAGTCCTTCGTAAATTTCCACGATTTCCGGCTGCTTCATGCGCACGAGGCCACTGGAGGAAGGGGCGACGTATTCGATGACGCCGGGGATGACCGCATCTGGCTGTTTGCCCCAGTCGGCGGATTTTTTGCTGCTGAACTGCAGGTAGACGCCTTTGCCGACAAAGCATACCGCTTTCGGCTGATAGTGCTCGATTTTTTGCTTTAACTGCGCAGCGCCTTCTTTGTATTCGTCTTTTGTGATGTCAGCCGCAGCTTTTGTCGGGCGGGCGACGATGTTCGTCAAGCCGTAGCCGAGTTCAAGAAGGTCGTGATTTTCCTCAGGCGCGTATTTTCTCGGCGTCAATCCCGCTTCAAAGAGGATTTTCCAGAAGCGGTTGTTCGGGTTGGCGTAATGATAGCCGGTTTCGCTCGAGCGGATGCTCGGGTTGAAGCCGACGAATAGGATGTCGAGATTGGGTTTCAAGTGATCGGGAATCGGTGTCAGTTCCAAGAGAACGCTCCTTTCAATTAACTTCATGTATGAATTGCTATCGTATCAAAAAAATATAATATATTCCGCACCACACTATCGTTATAATAGAAGAAAATGGCAATAGTAGAATCCTCATGCCAAAAGGAGCTGCGCGATGCAAGAGTTTTCTTATGAGTTGACTGAGCAACAGTTTGTTGATTTTAATCTCTACCACGCCAAGCATTCAAAGGCGGTGAAGCGCTCGCTCACGGTTCAGCGCTTTCTCATACCGGCTATTTATCTGGCGATGCCATTTATAATGGCGCCGATTTTTGATTGGTCTGTGTGGGGGCTGATGATTCCGTTTGTGATATTTGCGGCCTTGTGGATTGTGTTTTTCCCGGCTTATTTCTATAGAATCATTAAGCGGACGAGCAGCAAAATGGTCAATGCAGGCAAGAATGAAGGACTGCTCGGGTACCATGAACTGTTCATCGATGCGGAGGGTGTGCGGGAAGTGACGAAAAACGGGGAGACACACGTGCGCTGGTCGGGCATCGAAAAATACGGTCAGGACGAGAGCAATGTGTATCTATACAATGGCGCGATGTCAGCGCTTATCGTGCCGAAACATGCGGTGCCGGAGCTGGATTCATTGCTCAGGTTGCTGGCGGAAAAAGTGCCGGCAAACGCCGGGAGTTAAATAGCCGAAAACACCCGAACCGGCGAGTACGGTTCGGGTGTTTTCTATTCGATCGTATGTTCGGTCTGTGCCGGATAGTTCGTGCCTTCTGTCGGCGTCAGCCAAACTTCCAGTGTATAGGTGCCATCGCTGAGATTCGCTTCAGGAATCTGGAAATCGTATTGAAGCTCCTCGCCTTGGCGGACGATTTCTTCACCTAGCGCCTGAGTGTACATACTGATGGAAGACATGCGGAATGCTTCGTTTCCTTGTTCGTCAGTCAGCGTAAAATCATAGCGCTGTCCACTCGTGAAGTTGAATGTGACGGCTTCATCGGTATCGTTTTTCACGACATAACGGTACGTGCCGTCGCCGATATCTTCTACTATAGATGTGATTTCACCTTCGATTTGCTCACCCCCTGAATCGGTATCGGGATCTTCCGGCAAGTCATCGCTGCTTGTGCCACATCCGGCGAGCACCAGTGCAGCCAGTAACAAAAGAAGCCAGCCGAGTGCAGTCTTTTTCATCATCAGAATCTCCCCCTTTGCTCTTCTAAACAGTAGACCGCAAGAGGCGGAAAAAAGTTACAGAACTGAATGCGTTCTGCTGTTCTCTGGTCCGCTTGGTACACTATACTAGCACTATACCCTGAAGGAGGGCGTTGTAATGCAAGGATTTTCAGGTGATTTCCGCGAAGCGCTGACGTCGAAAATGAGATGCCTCGGGACCAGTTCCCTTGTTCTGGCCAAATATATGGCGATCGTGCTCATCCCGCTATACATCATCTATTTAATCATAACTTAAGGGAAACTGTTGAGGCTCTGGAAAGGGCCTTTTTCCTTTTCCATTTACTGGTACATTGACTATTTTTTCAGAATATTATAAAATCAAATGACTACCGACAGTTAGAAGGAGAGATTCATGAGCAAACTAAGGAGGGTTACAGATGAATATTACGACGTCTTTGACGATGAACGCAACACGGCAGCCGAATCTGCCAGCACTAGAGTTTGAAGGACGATCCTACACGTACCGGGAATTGAATGCAGAAGTGAACCGTTTAGCGAATGGTTTGGTAAGGGAAGGGCTTGCTAAGGGAGAGAAAGTTGCCTTATTCATGAAGAACTCGGACGCTTACGCCATCGCTTTTTTTGCGGTATTAAAAGCAGGTGGTGTCGTCGTGCCGGTCAATTATCGGCTGAACGCCGAAGAAGCGGGTTATCTGTTCGGCCAATCGGATGCAGTTTATGTGTTTTGCGACAGCGAATTCGAAACACTCGTGTCAGAAGCGAAAGAATTGGATGATTTATTGCACCAAGTGATCGTCTATCCAGAAGCGGCAGAAGAAGCTCATCTGGGCTGGAATGAAATGCTCGAAGATACCGATTCAGAACCGGAAGTTGAAATCTCACCAGAGGACGACGCGGAAATTCTCTATACATCCGGGACGACCGGACCGCCAAAAGGAGCGCTTTTTGACCATCAGCGCATCGTCAATGTCAGTACGTCTTTTATTCTCGGAACCGGTGTCAACCATGATGACCGTTTGCTTCATGCTGCGCCGTTTTTCCACCCATCTCAGCTTAATCTATTTCTCGTAACAGGCGTCATGCTCGGCGTGCCGCAAACGATTGTGCGTGATTTCAGTGAGAAAGGGGTGCTGGAGGCAATCGAGCGAGACGGCTGCACTGTGTTTTTCGGTATGCCGGATATGTACCACGCGCTTCTCGAAAAACCTGAAAGCGGAACCTATAATCTTAGCTCCATCCGGAAATGCATGTATGGAGCAGAACCGATGCCGCCTGGGCTCGTGGCACGTGCCATGGAATTTTTCGGCCATCAGCAGTTTTACAATCTATGCTTTTTGACTGAAGGCGGTCCGGGCGGGGTTTATCTGCTTCCGAGTGAGCACGCCCATAAAGAAGGAGCCGGCGGAAAGTCGATGTACATGACCCATGTCCGCGTCGTCGATGAAGAAATGAACGACGTCGCAATGGGACAAGTCGGCGAATTTATCATGCGCGGTGAGACGATCATGAAATCGTATTACAATATGCCGGAGGAAACCGCAGAAGCGTTCCGCGACGGCTGGTTGTTGACCGGCGACTTGGCGACGATCGATGAAGACGGCTATATTACGCTCGTCGACCGGAAATCCGACCGTATCATTTCGGCGGGCAATAATATTTATTCGATTGAAATCGAGCAAGTGCTGAAACGCCATCCACAAGTCCAAGAAGTGGCGACGGTCGGCATACCGGAAGAAGAGTGGGGTGAAATCGTCGGAGTCGTCATTGTGCCAAAAGGCGAAGCGCCAATTGATGAAGCCTCACTTTCTGAATACCTGCTCGAGCATTTGCCGAAGCATAAAGCACCGAAGAAATTCAGGTTCGCGGAGGAACTGCCACGCAATGCCTCCGGAAAGATCTTGAAATACCAACTGCGGGAACTGCATATCAGCGAATATACATGGTTCCGTTATACGTTCGTCGAACGCTGAAAAATGGCGCCCCTATCTGCGGGGCGCCATTTTCCTGTGTTATGATGGAACAGAACCCGAATTGAACATGCCAGGAGGATATTAACATGGACAATAACGACATTTTGATCCGGCTGCGCTACGCACTGGACTTGAAAAATAGCGACGTAAAAGAAATCTTCGCACTCGGCGGAGAACAGGTGAAAGCGGTCGAAGTGCCACTGATCTTGACGAAAACCCCAGACGCCGACGCCGAAGAAACGCACGAAGAAAACATGCCGCTCACGAACGACCAATTGGAACGCTTTTTGAATGGCCTGATTACCTTTAACCGTGGCCCGAAACCGGGTGTCTCCGGACCGCCGGAAGTATCAGGGGAGCACATCAACAACTTGGTGCTGAAAAAATTGCGCATCGCTCTCGAACTGACGAGCGAAGACGTGCTCGACCTATGGAAAAAGGCGGGCATCAACGTCTCTAAAGGTGAACTCGGCGCATTCCTGCGAAAAGAAGGCCACAAAAACTACAAAGAGCTCGGCGATCAGCTCATGCGCAACCTCTTAAAAGGCATCACACTCAATTACCGGCCATAATGAAAAGCCGCGGCATCCCATTAAGGGGTGCCGCGGCTTTTGATTTATTATTCGCCGCCACTCGTGTAGCGGTTATCGCCCATCAAATAATTCGAACTGTCCCCGGGCTTCGTATCCGGATGCATCGGCTTGTTATGATACATAGAAGCCCGGCGTTTCCGGTCAATCGCAAACCCAAGCCCCACCACGAAACCGATCGGAACCAGGAAATACCACATGCAATCACTCCTTTTGTTAGTTTGATGTTTAAGGGAAGTGTTTAGCTAGATTTAAGTTTAGTATTAAAAATGAATCGACTGGGAGTTAATATCAGCCCAAAATCCGCAGCACCGCTTGGCGAGGGATGGTTGGACAAGTTAGTGAGATGAGGTGTTCATTAAATGATTCTTCGTCAAACAGCCGTCTTCCGCTTAGGGCATGCCTCTTGCCATGAGCCAAGAAGGACGCTTGTCTCATGGCTTCGGCTAGCTCGTGTGCGCGGTGCGGCTTTTAGATTAGATTCCATTGGAACTTTTGCATGATGCAGCATCTCTGTCGAACCATTTCGTCGGCTGGGTGTTGAATCTTAGTGGTACATGATAGTGGTGGCGACGCTTCATAAGCTGTTCCATTTCATTTTAAGTAGCTGAACAAAGTTGCTCATGCCGGTTTCAGTGCATGATGAAATATACTTCCCTTCTAAAACTGGAGATGAAGCGGAAAGGGGCCGACGCCGGAGGGACTGCGCGGGACAGGCGAGACAAATGTGGCGCGCCCTTTGCGGTACATTGGCTCAACGCCCGCCCCTCGGCAAGCGTGCCCCTTGCAGCGCAATCTCAACCACAACCACTTCATAAAACCCTGAACTACTTTTTATTCGCCTCCACCCACATCATAAATCCGATTAATTAGAAAAAAAGCGCCCCACAAAGGGAACGCTTTTCTATCTATCATGTAATGGACGCTTCGTAGATTTCTTTGATCGCTTTCTCGAGCGATGTATTGAACTGTTCTTCCGACTGATCTGCATTTAAGCCTTCAGATAGTGCACGTGAGAAACTGGCAACTAGGCCTGTGTTCTCCGCGAGTTTCTGGTTCGCTTCTTCGCGCGAATACCCGCCGGACAACGCCACTACACGCACAACTTTCGGATGGTCAATCAGTTCTTTATAGAAATTCGTCAGCGTCGGAATCGTCAGCTTCAGCATGACGTGTTCATTTTCGTCAAGCTTATCAAGGTGGCTGAGGATTTCATCGTTCAGCAAGCTCTCGATGCGCTCTTTGTCCGCGCTATGGATATCCACTTCCGGCTCGATGATCGGCACAAGGCCGGCTGCAATAATTTCTTTCGCCACTTCAAACTGCTGATCGGCCACTTGCTTGATGCCTTCCGGGTTCGCTTCTTTGATGAGTGAACGCATCTTCGTGCCGAACACATTGCGTTCGACCGCGCGCTTCAACAATTCGCCCAAATTCGCATTCGGCTTCATCAATTGAACGCCGTTCTGTTCATCGGCTAAGCCTTTGTCGATTTTCAGGAAAGGCACAACGCCTTTTTCATCCCATAGATAATCACTCGTATATTTGCCTTCAACTTGGCGGTCCATCGTCTGTTCAAAAAGGATGGCACCAATGACATGATCCGACGTGAAAGAAGGAGCGGTCATGACGCGCGTTCTCATTTCGTGGATCAGGTCGTACATTTCGTCTTCATTTGAATAAGCATCTTCGTTAACGCCGTAAAGCTTCAATGTTTTCGGAGTACTGCCGCCGCTTTGGTCTAGCGCAGCGATAAAGCCTTTGCCGTTTTTGATTACCTCAAACTGTTTGGTATTCATTGTCTCAGCTCCTTAGAATAAGAAATTTTGACTCTTTTGGCCTTTCATTGCTAAGTGTACCAATAATCGGATTTTTCATCAAAAAGGATTACAGAATAATTGCGCAGCTTACTTATCAGCAGGGCGGCTGGCGGTTTTTGCTGCTTCAAAGTCGAAGCTGACGCCTGTCAATTGTTCGGACACGCTCCATAATTTCTTCGCAATCGCCTCATCTACTGCAGAAGGGTGAGGAGTGTCGAGTGCCGGGTAGCCTTTGCGACGGCCTTTGCCGGCAGGGCCGATATACTCGCCGCCTGTGAGACCGGGTTCAGTTGCTGCGTGGACAGTTGCGAGTGCACCCATGTCCGGCGGCTGAAGAAAGCGGTTCGCGAAATCGCGCATGACGAGCGGCGCGTCGTACTTGCCGATCTTAAAAATATTGGTCGCCGATACGCCCGGATGGCAAGCGACGCTGATCGTTTGGATGCCGCCCTGTTTCAGTCGCCGGTCGAGTTCTATCGCAAACAGCATATTGGCGAGCTTGCTTTGGTTGTAGAATTTCTTCGCACGGTAGCCTTTCGAGCCGTCCAGATTATCAAAGTCGATTGCCCCGCGGTTATGAGCCAGGCTGCCGAGTGTGATGATGCGCGAATGCGGCGTCTTCGCGAGCAGCGGCAACAGGTGGGCGGTCAGTGCAAAATGGCCGAGGTAGTTGCTGCCGAACTGCAGCTCAAAGCCGTCTTTCGTTTTGCCATAAGGCGGCATCATGATGCCGGCGTTGTTGATTAGGAGATCGAGTGAATGGAAATGCTTTTTGTAATTGTCGGCGAAATGGCGGACGCTCCCGAGATCGGCCAGATCGAGCTTCAATACAGCAACCGTCGCCTCCGGATGGAAGTCGAGGATTTCCCGTTTGGCGGTTTCGCCTTTGACCAAATCACGGACTGCGAGAAGGATCGAGAATCCCCGGCCGGCGAGCATATTGGCCGCTTCCCAGCCGATGCCGCTATTGCCTCCTGTGATGATGGCCATTCTGTGGTGGATGTGCTGCAAAAAATCATCTCCCCTGATAGCATTTGTTCCGCTTTAACGGTCCGTAAGACTCCGACTTGCAGAAGTGGGAGTCTTACGGACCGTTAAAGTCCGATTGGATCAACTAACGATCAGTGGAGATGAAGAAAATTCCGCTGATTGAAGTTTCTCTTAATCTTCAGTCTACCCCATTTAAAGAATGAAACCGCATACATTATGAAAAACCGAAAAATCTTGTGAAAAGGGCATTGAATTGTCTAAATTTTTACACAACAAAGCGTTTCAATGTGTTAAAGTAGTGCAATAATCAAATTCGAGAGGGTGAAAGGGATGGCAAAAAACATCACAGAGCTGGAAAGAGAAGTTGTTGCTAACGAGGTGACGGTTGCAGATATTATGGTCGCCAATCAGGCGCTGAAGGATGTCATCATTCGGACACCCTTGCAGCGCAATGCGATTTTATCCGCACGCTTCGGCTGCAACGTCTATTTGAAACGGGAAGATCAGCAAGTCGTCCGGTCGTTTAAACTGCGAGGTGCGTATAATTTCATCCGCAGCATGACCGAAGAAGAGCGCGCAAAAGGTGTCGTTTGTGCGAGTGCTGGCAATCACGCACAAGGCGTGGCGTATTCTTGCCAGGCGCTCGGCATCGAAGGGAAGATCTTCATGCCGCTCACCACACCAAGCCAAAAAGTTTCGCAGGTTAAGCGCTTCGGCGCTGAGTATGTGGACGTCATTTTAATCGGCGATAGTTTTGACGATGCGTTTGCGGCTGCGATGGACGTTTGTTCAGCAGAAGGCAAGACCTTCGTGCATCCATTTAATAACGGCGCGGTGATCGCGGGACAAGGGACGGTCGCGGTTGAAGTGCTCAACGATATGCAAGAACCCGTCGATTACATGTTTTGTGCGATTGGCGGAGGCGGGTTGGCTTCTGGCGTTGGAACGTATTTGAAGGGCATCAGCCCACAGACAAAACTGATCGGTGTGGAACCTGAGGGCGCAGCAAGCATGAAAGCGTCATTGAAGGAAGGGCGAGTGACGCGGCTCGATACGATTGATACCTTTGTGGACGGTGCAGCAGTCAAGCAAGTCGGCGATTTGTCGATGGCAATCTGCCAGGAGGTGCTCGCTGATATTGTATCGGTTCCAGAAGGGAAAGTGTGTACGACAATTCTCGAGCTGTACAATGAAAACGCCATCGTCGCAGAACCTGCAGGCGCTTTGTCAGTCGCGGCACTCGATTTTTACCGCGATGAAATCCGCGGGAAGAATGTCGTCTGCGTCGTCAGCGGCGGCAATAACGATATTGAGCGGATGCAGGAAATCAAAGAGAAATCCTTGATCTATGAAGGGTTGAAGCATTATTTCATCGTGACATTCCCTCAGCGTGCAGGCGCTCTGCGGAAATTTATGGACGATGTGCTCGGCGAACAGGACGATATCACCCATTTTGAATACACAAAACGCAATAACCGTGAGCATGGCCCTGTCCTTGTGGGTATCGAGTTGAAAGATCCGGCCGATTATGAACCTCTTGTCCAGCGCATGGAGCAAAACGGATTCCCATATAAGGATATAAATAACGATTCGTTGTTGTTCAATTTGTTGATCTGAAAGCTGTTTTGCCTGTTTAGGTTTTTTTCGAGCGGGCAAGGCAGTTTTTTGAGTAGGTGTGAAATTACATTGCTCCCAGTCAGATTGGCATACTAAAAGAATTTATTTTTATCAAAAATAAACAGTTAATTGATAAGAAAATATTATTTTAAATATTCAGGCATTTAGGGTTTACAGGGAATGTTAACTATTGTAGGCTGATACTATCACATCATCTTATACAAAATTGAAATTTCCGAACGGGTTAGCATTTTCGGGAGTGACGGCAAGATGCCAATTGAATGGTGATTTCCGGGCGGGCGATAGACTTGCAAAGCAAGAGTTCTACGCAGTTGGGAACTTAAATATTGGTTGAATGTGACAGACTATAGTGCTGTGCACAGCGCCGGGAGAGTTCCTCTGAATGTTGAGGAGTCTTTTCGGTGCTTTTTTTTAAACGCGCAGGTAAAGGGAGTGACCGCGATGAATGAAAGCGGACAGTTTGTTAAGCAGTTGGGGGACGCTTGGCAAGAGTCAGTACTAAAACAAACTTGCTTAAGTGTGGACGAGGGAAAGATCGCAAGGACGATTCGTTTCCTTGGATACGACAGAGAAGGACGCGCCGTTAACCAAGCGGACATCTGGCTGACGTCAGAGCAGCTGCCACTGTTTATCGATGCCCTCGTTACCTACCCTATGCCATTGCCGACGGATTATTTACAGACGGCCGAACATCAAGACAACGGCTTTCGCGTGCAGATCCGCTCACATGAATCGCCGAAAGTGTTTATGGCAAGGCTGTTTGCTGCACTGGGCTGTTTCGAGCAAACAGCTTAAATTTTGAACTCAGGTGGAAGGCGGTAGATTAAAATGGATAATCGGAGTGACCTGATTAAATTGGGTGATGAAGACGTTTACCTGATCCTGTACTTGTGGAAAGTCAAAGGCTATAGCTCGCCAGAATTGATGCAGCAGTTTAGCATTAGCCGCGAATCGCTGGATGACTTGCTCGATGGACATGTGCGGAAAGATTGCTATAAAGGGTTCAACCAAATTGAAAAATACTTAGTCGAGACACATTAAGCGCAAAGTATTTTGAAAGGGAGTGTTCAATATGGGGGAAAACGAAGAGGTGACAACGATCAGCGCAAGTTTTGCTGGGAGCTATGAGCGATATATCAAAGGGTACCGCGAATACAAAGCCGATTGCAGGCAGCATCCTGATGAGGAGGGTGAGCGCTATGACAACAGCCCACGAGTTGAGAAAGCTCAGTGATGAAGCCGTTTACACCATCTTGTATTTCTATCATATTGAAGAATTTCCTGCCGCGTATTTGGGGACTAAATACGGCGTCAGCCTGTTGACGATCGAAGGAATCGCCAAAGGGCATTACCGGCCGAAATGTTACGAAAATTTCGTGATCGTCGAAAGCACTCTCGAGCGGCGTCTGAAAAAGCAAGCTGAAATCCAATAACCCCTTAAAATCTATATTCAAAAAAACCGGAAATCATTCGAAGTTGAATGATTTCCGGTTTTTCGCATGCTCTTTATTTTACGGCATCCAACAGGTCGCCGTAGCCTTGTGCTTCCAACTCATCTACTGGAACGAAACGCAATGCGGCACTGTTCATGCAATAGCGGAGTCCGCCAGCGTCTTCCGGCCCGTCGGCGAAGACATGTCCTAAATGGCTATCGCCTGCGCGGCTCCTCACTTCGGTCCGAACTGAAAATAGGGAGCGGTCTTCGTGTTCAGTGACGACAGCAGGATCGATCGGTTTGGTGAAACTCGGCCAGCCGGTTTTGGAATCGTATTTGTCTGTAGAGGAGAACAGCGGCTCGCCCGTTACGACATCGACATAAATTCCGGGTTCGTAATGGGCGTCATACTCATTATCGAAAGCTGGCTCCGTGCCGTCTTCCTGGGTGATGCGGTACTGCTCGTCTGTCAGCATTGCCCGCAGTTCCGCTTCATCCGGTTTTGGATAATCGAGCGGGTCGATTGCCAGTGGGATTTCCTGCTCTTCAAGACTACTGAAGTCTACGTGGCAATAACCGTCCGGGTTTTTCTCCAAGTAATCCTGGTGGTAAGTTTCCGCCAAATAATAATGGGTGAGCGGCTCCACTTCGGTGACAATCGGTTTATCGTATTTTTTTTGCTGCTCGGCAATGACGCCATGAATGGCACTTATGGCTGCAGGGTCATCATAGAAAATAGCGGTCCTATATTGCGTGCCGCGGTCGTTTCCTTGGCGGTTCAGAATCGTCGGGTCGATGATGAGGAAATAACGGTCGAGCAGCTCTTCTAAAGTCACGCGCTCTGGATCGTAGCGCAGGTGAACCGTTTCGGCATAGCCGGTATCGCCTGTCAGCACTTCTTCATACGTAGGATTTTCTGTTGTTCCCCCAGCATAGCCGGACGTCACATCATAGACGCCGTAAATGCGTGCCATATAGGCTTCGACGCCCCAGAAACAGCCGCCGGCAAACCAGATGTCTTCCAAGTTTTCCGTATCGAATGCCAATTCTTCATTCGGATTGTCAGGAAAGCGCGATTCCGTAGAAGAGCTGGAAGGTGAGTCGGTAATGGCTGGACTTGAACAGCCCATCAGCAGCAAAAGCATAAGTAAGGGTAAAAAAACGTTCTTCATTGACTGTTCCGCCTTTCTAGCGAATCAAGTTCATCAATTCGAGGACTTCAGAGTTGGTCACATGACCGGTGCGTTTTTCGGTGAGTCGGCTGTCGGATCCAATCTACACAAAGCTTGGATAGCCGTCCATTTCAAATGGTACATATACACCGCCTCCTGCATCGAGCGGGATCAGGAGAATCGCAAGAAGGAGCAATCGGTATAGTTGTTTCATGGTGATCATCCTTCCGGAGAAAAGGTAAGGAAAGCGGCATTTTCTTGCATGAATTGCTAGCTATTCGAGATATTCCCTAAATAGGTCCTCTTGAATCCTGTAACTGGTGCTGTAGATGGAATAATTGGGTGCAAAGACGGGTACACGTATAGCATCGACGAAATGTGGGAGCGGTTTAATGGACAGAGAAACGAAATTGTCAGGCTTTGCCTTTATTGTATTGCTCATAGGGATTGGGCTTGCGGCATTATTTATTGTATTATTTGCAGAACTGGCGGACGAGATGCTTGAGCAGGAACTGGGCCTTTTTGATGCTGTCATTATCCAACTGTTGGGAGTAATCGGGAGCAGCGGAATGGATATGTTCATGTTCATCATCACTGAACTCGGATCTGTCTGGTTTCTAGTGTTGATGTCGATCGGCGTATTGTGGATATTGGCTGTAAGGATGCAGGACAAATGGGGCGTCTTGTTCTTTTTTGTCGCAATTGGCGGCGGATCGCTGTTGACGATATTATTGAAGCATCTCTTTAGCCGTGAACGCCCGGGAATCAATGAAGCAATCGATGCGGTCGGCTATAGTTTTCCAAGTGGCCATTCGATGGGCTCGCTTATTTTCTATGGATTTTTGATGTATTTGGTCATCCGTACGCAACAAAAGCCGTGGCTGCAATGGGTATCAGTTTTCGGACTCGGCTTGCTGATCGTGCTGATCGGCATCAGCCGGATATATCTCGGCGCCCATTTCCCTAGTGATGTATTAGCGGGTTATATCGCCGGAACGATTTGGCTCGTCTTGAGCCTGATAGCGCTTGAATGGATACAGTGGCAGCAGCGCAGCCCGGTTCCGCCGGTAGAAGCGTTACGAAAAGTATTGGCGCCAGTTTACCGGGCTGTCCTGAATAAGTTTTGAGTAATCAAGCTGCCGGTTATGCCGGCAGCTTTTTAGAAATGGGGAAACGATGAACTGCCTTATTTTATTGAAGAAGGAATGTCCGGCGCTAATGAATGCAGGGATTCCGATCAGCTTAATTGTGTGGATTGCCCTACTAGTAGTGCTTATTTTCATCTTAGTTTTGTTTTTCTGCAAGTGCAAGAATTAATATCTGAAAAATCTAACGATTTTCTGGTGTTTTGAATAATAGGGGCGTATGATCAAAGAAAAAGGAGGTGTCCTTGAGATGAGCGGCATCGTCGGGTTGTTACCAATGCTTGTTTTCGGTGGAATTGCTGTTGTCATCATCGGGATGGTATTCTCATTCAAGAATTGGACACATTAACGAAAAGCGTGAAATGAGCTTTCAAGGAGTCCCGCACAGGTAAGACGGGTGCGGGATTTTCTTGTGCGGAAAAAGGGATTTCCCTGTCTTTGCCGAATGAAAATAATTAAGAGAAAGAATTTGGATGGTAGGGCGGGAGATTGGATGGATGAAATGAAGTCAGGGGCTTTTATAATCGGCGGGGTGGCACTTTTATTGGTGCTGCTCGGACTTTACATGCTGCAGGGAAAAGGCGCATTTTTGATCGCCGGCTATAATACGATGCCCAAAAAAGAAAAAGCGAAATATGATGGGCCCGCCATGGCTCGGTTTGTCGGAAAATTATTGTTTGCTTTGGCATTCAGCATGCTGTTTTGGTTTGCGGGCATGCTACTTGAGAAAAGCTGGATGTTCTATATCGGCGTCGCGCTGTTTCTCGGTTTTACCGGATTTGCGCTGATCTATATGAATACAGGCGGACGTTTCCGCAAAGAACAAGGGCATGCTGAACAAAAGAAAATCAAAAAAAAGTGAAACGATAGGGAAATCCCCATTGCTTCACTTGTTTTTTTCACTGATCACTCGTCCGCTGCGTCCTAGCGCATAATAAATTCCGTGCTGCAGACTTTGTAAAGCTTCGAATTTCGATAAGTCCTGCCTCGTGCTGGTGATGATTATGGCAAGTTCGGGAGAGACGCCGACAAGAATCGTTTCCGTCCCGAGCAAACGTGCTGCGGCAGCGAGTTTATCGATCAACTGAGCAGTATGTTCTGAAATGTTCCGGTTTAAACCAGTCAAATCAAGCAGCAGAAACTCTGCTTGGTGTTTCGGCAACTCAATTAATGTGTTGGTGATCAAATCTTCCGTGCGGTCCTCATCGTAGCTTCCGATCATCGGCACGACGATGATGCCTTCGAGTACCGGAATCATCGGGGAGGAAAGCTCGCGCACAAGTGTTTGCAGCATTTTCGTTTTCTCATCGACCATTTCTTCAAGCCGGCGAATTTGCTTGTCTTCTCGCCTTCTCGCAAGTTCACGGATGTTTTGCTGGACCGTTACATCCGATGGGTAATATTCGACGATGCTGTAAGGCTCTTCGTCATTTTGGTAGCGGAGCGTCCGGTACCAGAAGTTCCGTCCGAACAAACCCGTTAATACCCCGGCATAATGTGATGGAACGAAAATCCCTTTGGTGCCTTTATGGTTCAACTGATTCATCTTGAACTCCCAGTCATCCTGGATGTGCATCGTGAACGTGTATTGTTCAGTATCCATCTGGACAATCGCGACTTTGCCCCAGCCGGCCGATGCATACGTATTGGAAATCCATTCGACGATATTGTTGGCGTCGATGCTTTTCAAATCCCGGAATCCTTCGCCGACGACAATGCCTTGCCTGAAGCCTGTCGTCTCGAGCACTAATTGTGTGGCTTCCGTCCCGGTGATTTCCCGGATGGTGTCGAAAAAGGTTTCCATGGCGGATACCCAAAAAAACACGACGTCGCCTCCATCAAAAAGCACTTGTCCTGTTTCCAAATCCCACTTCAATTCAGCTGCGCCGACTTTGATTTCTTTTTTCATTGCCTTGTCCTCCGCTTCCATCTATATATGTTGAACTAAAGAAACATCAGTGAATTACCACTAATACTTGAACACTAACAATTTGCGAACAAACAAACAGATATGGAGCAAAACTACGGAGAAAACCGTACTGCTCCCACAGTGCGGCGCATCTGCCGTGCAGATGTGGGAGCACACGGTTTTCGCAGCGACTGAGGAGGCTTTGGCGCTCACCCGCAGGAAATGAATAAGCGAAGGGAAGCTGAGCAAAGCTTTTCTCGGAGTGGTTTTGCGGAATATCTACAGTGGAAATTTATTAGTTCAACTTATTATAGATAAACATTCCTGCAAGTTGCGAGCAGTTGCTTTAAGTATTCCCTGACTGGCTGAGAAGTATGCATATATTGAGCAGACTCAGTTACACACAAGAAAAAAGCCTGGAAATTATTTCCGGGCTTTTGAGTCATCGTAAAATGTTAAGGCCGCTATGCTGTTGTCTTTCATGAAATAGCCGTGGCAATGCATGAGCCGCTCGCGCAATTGGTCGGACACGCGAAGCGAGTCGTAAGCGCAGACAGAAATGACTTGAGCTTTCGGAATGGAGCGGTCGATTTCTGATTCATAAATGATGATTTTCTCTTCGATATTTTCTTGGGTGCCCCATTCAATATGGCCCCACGTGCGGCAGTAACGGCCGTCGGCAGTAAAAGATCCAACGATTTTTTCGAAGTATTCCAAAATGGCTTCGGGATGGAAATTTCCCTTCCGCCAATAAAAGTCGAAGTTGTTGACGTAATGGATCAAGTCCAATTCGTCTGCACTTAAAACCTGTTGCAGCTCTTTTTGGATGCGGGGATAAATCCTGGGGTTTTCAACCATTAGCACACGGTCGCCTTGTCGGACGCCATCGGCAATATAAGATACTGCATTTGCTATGTAAAGATCCGTTTGTTCAGTGAGGTAAAAAATGTGTGCGCCTTCAGCTCGGCGCAGGCTTTCAGTGAAATTGATCATTTCTTGGTTCATCTTGTTCCTCCCTGAAGATGATTAGTCGCTCTGTTCATCTAGTTCATATGGCAGTGTGGCATAGTAGGATAAGGCATATACGCATAGCAACAAAGAATCGAGCAAAAGCATATTTTTATAGTATATACTATAAACGATTTCAACGCTTCTTTTAAAACCAATGTTTTGTGGCTGTCTGCAAAAGGGAATGACAGCACACAAAGGAGGAGTGCCTATTGAGTATTTTCGCAAAAGATTGCTTAGCCGGTAAGCACGTCCTGATCATGGGCGCAACGGGTGGAATCGGCTGGGAAACTGCTAAAACCATTGCGTAGATGGGGGCAAGCATTACCATCACCGGACGCAAGCCCGCTAAGCTCAAACAGTTGGAAAATGAATTGCTGGACGAAATGGACAGCAGCCGATTATACGTCCACGCAGCTGAACGGAGTGTCCATGTAGAAACTGAATCAGTATAATTTGTTTGCTGAAAAGGCCAAGCACACCCAGTAATCGATTGTTTTCATGTAAGTTCTCCTTTAGTACGTTGAGCCGTGGCCTTTCTATTCACTACCTGTAAAAGAGCCAGCGGAAACATCCAAGGGAAAATAAATCGCCAGGAACGAGTCCCGGCGTTTCCAATCAAACCATTTTCAAGCAAGCCCTCCAACAACACAAAGAGAAAAAGCTCAGTTGAGTTGCGTGCCGTATAAAAACCACGGGGAAGACAGGTCGAATGGATGGCCATCCGGCAGTTTGTGCACTTGTTCGTGAGTCAAATCAATCCAGATGAATGCCCCTTCTTGAGAGTCTTTGCGAATTGCTTCCAAGGGTGCACGTAAAGTTTCCCATAGGCCCGGTTGTTCGAGCAGGTCGTTCCATGGATAAAGTGTGTGGAGGTAGTCGTATTTTTTTACATCGTGCTTGGCGATCACTACCCGGTCCTGTGCCGGGTTCTCGAAGAAATCCCAGTGGGTCAGCTGATTTTTTGAAAACAGATCGGCCGTTGCCGGGAATGGGTAATAACATTCAAACGGAAAAATCCGGCCTGGACGAATATAGACGGCCTGCAGCCAGCGCATTTTCTCCTCCAAGCTTTCCACTTTGCGCCACGGTATTGCGCCGGATTCCAGTCCGCGCACATCTGCAGCAGTTGCTGCCACTAGCACCGATTGTTTGGCGAGTCCGATATTCTCCAGCACGCGCTGTGCAGGAATATTGCTTTCTTCTGTATTGGCGCCGACAAAGCAGATGCCTTTGTGTTCAAGAGCAGCATTGCGGACATGCGCCATTAAGCGTGTCGACAAATTGAGTCCCCTAAAGCGGAGGTCGCTCCGCATGCGGCCGAGCATCACGTAGCTGCCGGCAAAAATCGTATACCCGCCGATACTTGCTAAATGGCCGTCTTGGAACAAACCGAACAATCGGTTATGGCCGTTGGAGATGTGGTCGAACACACGGATTACGTAATCGTCGTCGATGCCGGTTTGCATTTCTTGCAGCGCCTGGAAGTCTTCGCCGGTCAGCGGGCGAATTGCCTCTTTCATCTATTCGTCACTCCTTAAAGATCATACTTATCTATTTATTTTAGGGCATGAAACACATTAGCACAAAATTTGAAGGACCTTGTTCGTGAAAAGTGTTGATCTCCTTTATGGGAAATCTTAAAGTAGAACATCAGTGAACAAGTGATCGTTAAGCTATTGAAATATCAAAATCCGGAACACTATGCAAGCTGGAATAAATTCATTTCACATCATTGGCAGGGAATTGGATGGTGAGCGGCGAACTGTTCGGAACATATGAAGTTTTTGTGGGTAAGCCATAATGAAAATTGTCAGATGTGCTGACTCAATAAAAGGGGGAAAGACATTGGAAAATTGGAAGGCGATTGAACTAGTCAAAGATTTCTTATTCGGGCTTGGGTTGTATGCATTGATTACGCTGGTTGGGCTTTTGGTATCGATGGTGTTTGGAGGAAGTTCGGATAATCTTTTATTAAACGATGAAGTGCGCGGCGAAATGGCGGCACGTACGCTTTTATGGATGGCGATACCGGCCTTTTTGCTGTCTTTAGGCTTGGCGTGGCTCAGAAGGGTCAGAATGAAAAATGCAGCGTTGCGCATTAGTATTGTTTGGACTGGCCTTTTGTTCATCTTGTATTTGATTGCTGCGTTAGGCAGCGGCATCTTCACTGTATTAATCGCTTCTGGATCATTTTATCTCTTTTTGGCAGCAGTATTTGTGGGTCCGATTGTTTACTCTTTCATCAAAAAAATGCCTGCTTGGAAATAAATCGAAGGGTTGCTTTCAAGTGGCTGTAAAAACCTGAAATGTACTGGACAATGTAAGGGGGGATTAATGTGGAGATTCATCCGCAAATTGTTTTCAATGGCAATTGCCAGGAAGTATTGTCTTATTACGAAGGCGTGTTCGACGTGGAACATAGCTCGATTATCCATTACGGGGACAATCCTGGCTCCAAACTTGAGGAAGACTTGAAGGAATTGATTTTGGAAGCAACGATTCCGCTATACAACAGTTATTTGTTGTTGTCGGATGCCATGCCTGGAAAACCGGCAACGTTCGGCAGCAATTTCCACATCGCCATCCGTTCAGGCGATTTGGGGCGGATGAAAGAGGATTTTCACAAACTGTCGGAAAGCGGAAAAGTGATCTATGAATTCGGGGAGAGCTATTGGAGCGATGCATACGGCGTCGTTCAAGACAAATACGGCGTCCAGTGGCAGTTTGACTACCGAAAAGGCGAGCCGTCACAGCCATAACAAAACCCACCGTAATTTGCGGTGGGTTTTGTTATGGCTGTGTACAACTTTAAGGCCCGGAGGCGGAGTGGAAGTGGTCGGCAATAATAGCAGTCGCAAAAACTTTGAAGCTATCGGCTTCGACGCCTCCGACAAAGCTATTGTAGAACGTAATGACAAAATAGAACCCGAGAAACAACAGCCCCGTGACAATCAGCAAAATCACAAATTTTCTCGTCATCAAAAACTCCTCCTTTTGCAGCAACGCATATTCCGTGAAAAGAGGCGGGAAAACCGAGAGAGGAAAGTGGCTAGAAAAATAATAAATTCAACAGAATCGTCAGCACAATCGATAAAATAATTGAAATGAGCAAACTGCCCATACAAGAAATGCGCATATGAACTCCACCTTTCTTTCCGAGCGCTGCGGAATGGTTCACTCTAAAAAGCGGAACATAGGTTAAGAGCGCCGCATCGTGAGGCGACGCCCATGTGACCGACTTTCCGTAAAAGTCGTATTTGCCCCTTTTAGAAGTGGCAGTCTTAATGGCCGTTAAAGTGGGATAAAAGAAAAATCCGAAGGCAGGGGTTTTCAATCGTATTATTATTTGTTTACCC
Organism: Planococcus sp. ISL-109; assembly: GCF_018613655.1. Classification (GTDB taxonomy): domain Bacteria; phylum Bacillota; class Bacilli; order Bacillales_A; family Planococcaceae; genus Planococcus. Next base: position 72,831 of record NZ_JAGGPW010000015.1, on the reverse strand, counting down.
GGAAAAATGAAGTGGCTAAACGCTTTCCAACAATTCACTCGAGGCTTCAATGCGGCCGGACAACCGGGAACCTTGCCATGTAATTGTCGAATATTGTTGAGATATGAGAGTTTAATGAAAAAAATGATGTTATTTGCCTCTTTTTTTGTTACAATCGTGTTACGAAAAGATGTCCGGAGGGTAACATGACTAATTACAATCAGTTTTCAAACAGCAATCGGCTGGATGAATCCAAGCGGATCGAGACGGAAAAAAGCAGTGAAATGGGTGCTGAACCGTCGAATTCTCAGTTCCATAAACCAAATCGAAAGCGCCGCAAGCTCTGGATGAAACTCGGGGGCGGTGTTTTGTTGTTGTTCCTTCTATGGAGTGTGTATTCATTTGCGAGTTATGTCGCTCCGTGGAGTGAGGAAAGTTCGACTGTTAGTGCCGAACATGATGAAATACAACAATATATTTTCCAAAGCGAAAAAAGTGAAGAGGCCTTGAACGAAGCAAGCAATTCGCTCATCCGTCTCTATGACCATAATTCATTGACCGATAATCACATTGAAGAAATGATAGCGAATTTGGAAAAACTTTTGCAGCAATTGGATACAGATGATCCGCGCCTTGCAGAATTGGAATCCTATCATTTTGCGCAAATTGAGCTGACGCGAGAAATGACCGAAATCTTGCAACAAGATCATATGGAGGAAGCGCATCAGAAATTGGATGAAATCCTCGACCGCCAAAAAGAAAAGGCGGACGATAAAGCCGCGATTTTAATCGCGCTTATGGAGCAGGAAAATATCACCTTCGAGCAAAAAGCAGACGGATCCATCGCTTACGAATAAAATTCAACAAAGCTTTCTTGAATGCCCTTACGGGAGTCAAGAAAGCTTTGTTTTGTAGCGAAAGCTATGCTTAAACTTTTTTCCTGAAATCTGAGAGTTTGAAAATGCCGTAAAATGAGGGGAAGGCCCACCGGAGCGCGGGCAGATCGGCATATTGAACCGTTTGCATTACGAAGAAGTCATCGCCACCTGTGTCCACGATTTGCTCGGAGACTACAAGTTGAGCGACTAGTGATGAAATCGGCTATCGCCAACTCAATGAGTTTGAACAGTGGATTGCGGAATGACGAAACCCCAGCAAGTGCCATTCGGGCGCTTGCTGGGGTTTCTTTAAATTGTAAAGGTTATTGGAACAGCAGAAAATCATTTTCCGAGATGAATTCATAACTCAAGTCGATAAATAGGAAACACTCATCTGACAGCGGATAGCTAAATGTGCGGATCATTTCTCCTGTTTCGATATCCGCATAGATATCGGAAAGTCGGCCTTTATGCGATGCTTTCATGAGCATCATGTTCTCCAGGAAATATGGCCGGAACGCCCAGTGCGAGCCGATTTGATCAGGTTCTGAAAGCCAGTGTCCCGCTGTTTTGCGGAAATTGGACGATACTTGTTCGCCGTCGCTATTGCAAATATAGATGCGGAAGCTTTCACCGTCGAACGGCTCCAGCAAGTTACTGATAAAGCGGTCCGCCTCGTTCGGGCTATGCCATTTGTTCATCAGGCGTTTGAGCTTTTCTTCAGAGCGGGCCGTATACGCCAGCCGCCCGCTGACCATCGCTTTTTCGCGGTGGACGAAGTCTTTCACTTTTTCGCCGATATGGATGGATAAAGAATCAGTCGACAATAAGTCGGGATCCGGATGCGCCAAATAATACCCTTGGTAATAATGGCCGCCGTGCTTCCAGGCGAAATACAATTGATGGTTGTCTTCAATGTACTCATACAAGAGCTTTGCCCCGATACGGTGGGCGAGCATCGATAAGGAATGAATGATGTCCTGGAATGCATCGGGCTGTTGGCGGCTGTTGCTCATATCAATTTTCAGGATATGCGGCCGCAATTGTCGGATGCGGTCGATGTTCGAGCTTTTGGCGCCGACATGATCAACGGCGATTTGGATGCCGTAGGTTTTGAAATACAACAGCAAATGGTTGAGTGTGTCGAAATCGTCATTAAAGTCATGTTCTGTAATTTCCAGAACGATGCGCTCGAGCGGAAATCCGCGTTTACGGTACTCCAGCAAGGTCTTCAGGAAATCCTCGCCGTCTCCGGCCATCAATTGGCGGGCATTGCGGTTGATGAACAACAAGCAGCTGCTGTTTTTTGCGAGCAACCGGTCGAGCGCCATCTCCAATAGTCGTTGATCGACTTCTGTTTTGAATTCATCCGGGACTTCCGGATCGTTGAAGAAACTGCCGAGCGATTTGATATCCCCTTGCTCTTCGTAGCGGCCGAGGAGTTCATAGCCAATGACCTCGTGACTTACGGCGCTGACGATCGGTTGAAAAACCGGCATTACCTTATCCATATTATCGATGATATCTAACGGATCCATTTTATCTCTCCTTGCCGTGCGCTGTCTTCTTCCATTTTAGTCTTAATGTTTTCAGCATACAAACTTTGCTTGAGAATTTCGTTGGAAAGCGGGGAATATTCCGTGAATGGGTGAAAGTGAAAAAGTCAGTCAGAGCTTCTTGCTTTCTAAGGTAGGCATCCCCTATAATGTAAAGCGCTGCCTTGTTTTGTTATCTTTACACATGAAACAATGCGTGAGAAGTTAAAACGAATGGAGAACTTTCAAATGGACAAACTTTACCGCCTCGTAGCGATTTTTGTCGCTTCTATTATTATGGGTGTTGCTTTTAATATGTTTCTACTGCCTCATGAAATCCTGTCAGGCGGCATTACCGGAATCGCGATGATTTTCGGCTTGCTTACGCCGATCAACTCAGGGGTTTGGCTGATTTTATTGAACTTGCCGATTTTAATTATCGGTTGGATGAAGCTCGGCAAAACCTTTATCGCCAACAGTATCTTCTCGGTAGCCGTCACGTCCATTTCGATGCTTTATATCCCGATTGTCCAAGTGACAGCAGATGCTTTATTGTCCTCTGTTTTCGGTGGTGTCATCATCGGGGCGGCGGTCGGCATCATTATCCGCTTTTACGGTTCAACCGGGGGCTTTGATGTCGTCGGTTTGTTGTTGACGATGAAGCGCGATATTCCGCTTGGCTTTTTGGTCTTTGTGCTGAACAGTGGCGTCGTTTTTATCTCGGGATTCATTTTCTCGTGGGAACTGGCGATGTATACGATGGCATCGATTTACATTACGGGAATCGTTGTGGACCGGATCCACACACGCCACATTAAATTGAGCTTGATGGTCGTTACGGCAAATGGCGATGAAGTAAAGAAAAAACTTTTGGCGAATTTGTATCGCGGCATTACGGTCGTCGATGGGGAAGGCGCATATTCTGGCACGAAAGTGAAAGTGCTGCATAGCGTCATCACACGCTATGAACTGGCGTTTGTCCGTCCTTTAATCAAGGAAATCGATCCGAATGCTTTCGTCAGCATCACCGAAACGATGGAAGTCGTCGGGAATTTCCGGCGAGACGATAATTATAAGAAAAATCCGATGTAACAAAGAAAACCGTCCCGAAACGCTGATGCGTTTCGGGACGGTTTTTTTACTGAACTTCTTCCACAAACACCCGGTAAATAATTTCATCGCTCGCTTGAAGGCTCGAGCCGCAATAGATTTCCCTGTGAACGCCCGTTCGCCGCTTCCAGTCATTCTCCAGCAAAAAGCGGTCGATTGCTTCTAGTCCCGCTTGCCGCTCGGTGCGCTCGTTTTGCATGCGCATCTGAACGGAAAGCGCATCTTCAAATTCTTCAAAAGCGACTTCCGGGAGATGGGGCAAGTTTTGTTCGCGATGGACCAGCGTAAATGCGCGGTCGATCGTTTCGTTGTCGATAAAATCGGGTTGGCGAATCATCAAAGAACAGTTGCAGGCAGAACCGGGTGCCTCTGCGTCTGAATGGATGAGCCGCTCTAACGGGTAAATGGTGTAATCGGTGAACCCAGGCGGCGAATAGCCCGAGTCCGGCATATGCTTGACCGCATCAGACAAAGCTATGAGCGTATGGATCCGCTCTGTGACATCGTTCGGTTCTTGGGTTGCTCCACCGTCAATCACAAAATACAACTGCTTCGGTACATGAATCACGTGGGGTGATACAGGCGGGACGTATAATTTCTGCTCATCTTTTTTCCAGTCATGCATCGTCAACTCTCCCTTATTCGTGGAATTCCAGTTCAGGCATCCACGTCTTCAGATGGGTTTTCGTATTGTCGTTCCATTTCTCGTTGACGTCTTTTAACAACACGACTTTAAAATCCCGGTAGCCGGCACTATAAGTGAAAGTCGGTGTAAAGCGCGGCTGGGCAATCGTGACAGTGGATCCTTCCACGGTTTCGGTGAGCTCCGCCTCAAGGTGGACAATGCCGCCGATTTGCCGCTCGAAGCCTTGCTGGCCGGACAGGAAATTGCCGAGTGAATAAAACACGAAGCTACGGCGCCCGTCGCTCGTCTCAATCCAGGCAGGAGGCTGCAGGACATGTGTGTGGTGGCCGAGAATGATGTCCGCACCGTTTTCTGCCGCAAAATGGGCCAGTTCGATTTGTTCGGTTGAAGGCATTTCTTCGTATTCGTTGCCGAAATGCAAGCTGATGACCGCGACGTCGGACTGTGCTTTTGCCCGTGCCAAATCATTTTTGATCTGTTCGCGGTCAATCCGGTTGACGAGATACGGGCGGCCGCTCGGTGTCGGGACGCCGTTCGTTGCGTACGTATAGGACAGGAAGGAAAACGTGATGCCGTTGCGTTCAATCGTCGATACCGCCAAGCGCTGCTCTTCAGACAGGTAAGAGCCGGACGTAATGATGTCGAGTGATTTCCAGTGGGCGTATGCGTTTTCAATCGCGCGGACACCGCGGTCGAGTGTATGGTTGTTCGCCATCGAAACGGTATCGATACCGACTTGTTTCATCGCATCACCGACTTCGAACGGACTGTTGAAGGAAGGGTAGGTCGAAACCCCGATTTCTGAGCCTCCGATGATGCTTTCGGAATTCGCAAAGGTGATATCCGCTTCCGAAAGATAGCCTTCGACCGGCTGGAACATCGGATAAAAATCATAGCCGGTATCCGTTCTGGCGTCATCGTAAACAGTACCGTGGATGAGCACGTCCCCGACTGCCGATAAAGTGGCCTGCTGCTTTCGAATGATGCGCTCGGGGGTGATGGCGGCTATCGTGCTGCGTGCTGTAAATTCCGCGGGCGGCAAAGTTTCCGCCTCGGATTCCACCGGTGTACAGGCGGTCAATAGGCTAAGGGCAGCTGCACCAAAAAACAAACACAGTTTCCGGTTCATCCGAATCGATTCCTTTCAGGCAACAAGCATGGACATATCCGCTTGTCATATTCTTTGTGTAATTATATTTAGAATACTATAGCTGTGAGGAAATCACTATCTTTTTTTCAATTACCTATGAGATATAGCCTGTATGAAGTGGAACAGTATCTATTACATAATGATGAAGAAATAAATGATGACCATAATAATCAGGATCGACAGCATCGTTGAAATCATGCTGATGCGGAGATTCGATGAGTAGAAGGTTTCCTGGATGATTTGCTGGCGCTTTTCCCGGTACGTCCGCGTAGCTGTGAAGATGATGACGAGTCCGAAGATGCAGGCAAAGATGCCCAGCAGGATCGTAAACAAATCGACGAACTGATTGCGGACGACGCCCATCGTGAAATGCAGGCTCGTCGCGAGAAAGCCGACGCCGACAATGGAGATTGCCGTGCGTATCCAGGCAAGATACGTGCGCTCGTTCGCCAAATGCTGCTGGGTATAGATGAGCTGGTTTTTTTCTTTCCGATAGGATTGCCGTGACAAGTTATGGACCTCCTTCATGCCAAGTGGGTGGTGCTTTTCTTTTAGTTTACCCAAAATGGGCATGCACTAATAGATTTGCGGACAAAATGGCTAAACAAAAAAAGCGGGGTATACATGCTCAACCGCCGGGAAGAAGCAATCGCACACAATGCCCATTCGGCTTTTTTTATTCGATTTGAAGTATTTCCCACTTATGTTATTGATGAGATTTCAATCGGAAAAAACGAACGAAATTGAAATAATCTATTGAATCGTCCGCGAAAAAGAGTAGACTGGGTTTATGGATTAGCAATATTGCATTTGATTGCTGTCATTTCCGAAGAAGGCGGGGGAGAACAGATGGAAAAAACAGAGTTGAAACATGTCATCAAGGATTGGCGCTTGCATGCGGTCGCTTTTATCTTGGTGGCCATTACAGAAGCAATCGGCCTGTTCAGCATTACAGTAGGTCCAGGCGTTATTTTATTGTTGCCGATGTTATATGCATTCTTTCTTGGGCTTATCCTATATTTCACACCGGTCATTTCTGAAAAGAACGCCAAGCACGCAGAACCGCTGATCATTTTAGGGGTTACTTTGCTCATTGCAAAAATCGGTGTCACGATCGGCCCGCAAATCGAGGCGATCATTGAGGCAGGGCCTGCACTTCTTTTGCAGGAGCTTGGCAACTTAGGGACGATTTTTATAGCGCTGCCGCTAGCGGTCCTGCTCGGATTCCGGCGCGAGAGCATCGGCATGACACATTCGATTGCGCGTGAGCCGAATGTCGGCTTGATCGTCAATAAATTCGGTTTTTCTTCTCCGGAAGGCCGTGGGGTCATGGCAATCTATATTTTCGGGACGGTGTTCGGGGCGGTCTTTCTTGGTTTGATCGCAGGACTACTCGCAACAGCGACGCCGCTTCATCCCTTATCATTCGCGATGGCATCAGGCGTCGGGTCGGGATCGATGATGGCCGCGGCGAGCGGCTCCTTGATCGGCGCGTATCCGGAACTCGAAGAGCAGATCGTGGCATTTGCCGGGGCGAGCAATTTGCTGTCGCTCTCTACCGGACTTTACTTCAGCATCTTCATCGGCTTGCCGTTAACGGAGAAACTGTACAGCATCATGATCCGCAGAACAGAACGGAAAGCTGCGAAAGGAGGTGGCCCGAATGATTAAGAGTATTATGGAATGGACGTGGGTATTGGCCATTTTCGGTGCCGCTGCATTGATCGGCAATTGGTTCGGCATGGATGTATTGCCATGGCAAGCGCTGCCGGGCATGCTCGTGTTGATCGCAGTGAGTCTTGTCGGGTTGATTTTGGAGAAGGTCTTGCCGTTTCGCATGCCGGCAGTAGGCTATATCGGCGTGCTTGCAATTGTCATTTCCTTGCCGTGGTTTCCGGGATCTGATTATGTCGTCGCTTGGACGAGCGAGATTGGCATATTGGCACTGGCGACACCGATCCTTGCGTATGCCGGCATCTCAGTCGGTTCGAACTGGGCGGATTTCCGCAAACTCGGCTTCCGCAGCTTTATTGTCGCCATCGCGGTTTTCCTCGGCACGTTTCTCGGTTCTGCACTTATCGCCGAAGTGATATTGCGTTGGCAAGGCATTATTTGAATTCAACAAGCCCCGCAGCATAATGCTGCGGGGCTTGTTTCTGTTCTATGGCAAAAGAAAGGGCCCAAAACAGTTGCCTGCTTCGGGCCGTCAAAAATTCGGGGGTGAAGGGGAAGCTCAGTACATTGCTTCTTTTTAACTGTTACCACGTTTCTGCTATGTTTAAACATTTTTTAATAATAAAGCGAGATATAAATGAACAGCTTCTTGGAAATTGGCGGGGTTCAGCCCTGTTTTTTCTTCGATTTTTTTTAGGCGGTAACTGAGCGTATGACGATGGATACCGAGTTGTTCTGCAGCTTCTGAAGCGGAGCAATTAGATTCGAAAAAAGCGTTCAACGTCCGGCACAATTCTTCAGATAGCGAATCGAGTGTGCGGCTATGAAAGCGGTCCAGTTCAGCTTGCGGATTATTTTTCAATAACGCGATCAGTTCGACATCTTCATAATACACCAAGTGATGCGCCGTCCGCCCGAAAGTCAAAGCACTCGAAGCTGTCGCGGCTGAGCGGACGATTGTTGAAATCGTTTGTGCCGGCAATCCGACACCGATGCGGGCAGCAGGGCGCTGTAGAATCCGGAACAATTCGAGCATAAGGCTGTCTTTTCGCAAATCATCGATGCCGGTCAACAAGACGAACAATTCGTTCAGCCCGGAATAACCGAGCAAGGCGCGTTCTTGTTGGAAATAATCCTCGAGCCGCTCGATAAGCCGGATATCCGGTGACGGCATCTCGCCAAGGTCGATTAACAATACGGTGTACGGCGCCTTATTGTCCATTCCGAGTAAGGCGAGGCGTTCTTTTGCGAAACGAGAAAGCGGCTGTCCGCTTGCGAGTTCTTCGTAAACGAGCTCATTTGTTTTGCGCATCCATTCGGTATGGCTAGTAATCAGCGATTGATGGACCATCATCTCGGTCGTCAATTGGACGAGTTCGGCGATTTCAGCAAGCTCATCGGGGTTTCCGGTAATGCCGATGACTCCGACCAGTTCGTCTTGGAACATGATCGGCAAATTGATTCCAGGCTTTGCTCCGCCGAACGCCTCCGATTCGTGATCCTGGATGGCGAGTGCGTGTCCGGTAGCCGCGACGCGGGCAGCGCCTTCGTGGATGCGGTCGATGCGCTCTTTCTCGCCGGAAGCCAAGATGAGCCCGTTCGTATCCATGACGTTCAAATTACGGTTCAAGCGTTTGGACGTTTGCGCGACAATTTCTTCGGCCACTTGTTTGCTGATCATCTTTTCGCCTCCTTGTATAAAAATTCTGATTATTTTCAGTAGGAATATGTACATTCAGTATAATGCAAGTGCGATCCTGCAGCATTATAATTTTTTGTAAGCGTTTACGTAAAAGGAGGGAGCTTGATGAAAATCATTGCAGCACCGGATTCATTCAAAGGCAGCATCTCCGCACAAGCGGCGGCACGTGCGATGAAGTCTGGAATTTTGGACGTGTTGCCGGACGCGCAAGTGGTGGAGCTGCCGCTCGCTGATGGGGGCGAAGGCACGACGAATAACCTGGTCGCAGCTACGGGTGGCCATATCACTCACCAACAAGTTACCGGACCGCTCGGAAGATCCGTTAAAGCCGGCTACGGAATTCTCGGCGACGGAAAGACGTGCGTCATTGAAATTGCAGAAGCTTCAGGGCTTCCGCTCATTCGATCGATTGACCGCAACCCGGAAATCGCTTCGACAGAAGGAACGGGCGAATTGATCCGTCATGCGCTTGATGCCGGAATGCGTGAATTCATCATCGGCCTCGGCGGCAGTGCGACGAATGACGGGGGCACCGGCATGCTGCGCGCGCTCGGCATGAAGTTTTTGGATGCACAAGGCGCGCCGGTGAAACCGGGAGGCGGCGATCTGCGCCGACTGGCGGAGATTGATGCGTCAGAGTTTGACGCGCGCATCCAAGAATGCCGGTTCTTGATCGCGAGCGATGTGGACAATCCACTGGTCGGCCCAAATGGCGCATCGAATGTCTTCGGTCCGCAAAAAGGGGCGACGGAAGAAATGGTCGAGCGTTTGGATGATAACCTGCGCCATTATGCTGATGCAGTCGAAAGAGTTGCCGGTATCGCGCTGCACGATTATCCGGGGGCAGGAGCGGCAGGCGGTGCGGGAGGCGCGTTTTTGGCGTTTTTCCCGGCACAGATGCGCCGCGGAATCGATGTTGTGCTGGAAGCTTCCGGATTTTTGGAACATGTGGAAAACTGCGATTTGGTTTTAACAGGGGAAGGGAAATCGGATTTGCAGACTTTGTCCGGTAAAACGCCTTATGGAGTAGCGGAGCTTGCGGCGCGATACAAAAAGCCTGTGCTTCTCGTTTCGGGCATGATCGCCTCGGATAGCCGGTACGCGCTAGAGGAACATTTTACAGAAGTGCATGCGGTTGTCGGGGAGTCCGTTAGCCAAAAGCAGTCGTTCTTGCATCCTGAAAAATATCTTCGCCAGAAAACGAAACAAGTTATTGCTGCTTATCAGAAAATAAACTAAAGGGGTGTAAGTGTATGTTATTTTTCATTATTGCGTTAAGTGTTGTCCTCGTCGTCTTATTGACGGCCATATTAAAAGTCCATCCGTTTCTCTCGCTGTTGTTCGGTGCGTTCTTTATCGGCATCGCATCCGGCATGCCGCTTGCAGATGTCGTCGCCAGCGTCAATGAGGGCTTTGGCGGCTTGATGGCCGGCATTGGCCTGGTCATTGTATTCGGGACGATCATCGGTGTCATCCTAGAAAAATCCGGTGCGGCTTACCGGATGGCGGAAGTCGTGCTAAGGTTTATCGGTGAAAAGCGCCCGCAGCTGGCGATGTCGATCATCGGCTTTATCGTATCGATCCCGGTTTTTTGTGATTCCGGATTTGTCATTTTGTCGAGCTTGAAAAAAGCGCTGGCAAAACGCGCGAAAGTGGCGATCGCTTCCATGTCGGTAGCACTTGCGACCGGCTTATACGCGACGCACACTTTAGTGCCGCCAACGCCAGGCCCGATCGCCGCTGCCGGAAACATCGGCGCGGAAGCGTATTTAGGCACCATCATTTTAATCGGTTTTGTCGTAGCGGTTCCGGCTGTCGCGGTCGGATACTTGTGGGCAGTTAAGTTTGCATCGAAAATCCAAGTGCCTGAAGATACCGAAGAAGGCGGACTGGATTATGAAGAAATCGTCGCGTCGTTTGGCAAAATGCCTTCCACTTTCAATGCGTTCCTTCCAATTTTGCTGCCGATTGTTTTGATCGCTGCCGGTTCGATCGCCAATCTTGCCGGAGACGGAGGAAGTGTCGCCAGCTTCCTGGCCTTTTTAGGGGCGCCGACCGTGGCTCTGCTTGCAGGTGTATTGGCTGCCTTGCTGTTGCTTCCGGACTATAGCGAAAAAACTTTGTCGGGCTGGATCGGTGAAGGGCTGGTCGCAGCAGCGCCGATTCTTCTCATTACAGGTGCTGGTGGTGCGTTTGGGCGCGTCATCGCCAATTCTGGAGTGGCGGAACTGATTACAGCGATGGACTTCGGCGATTTTGCGACCGGTTCATTGTTCCTGCTCATTCCGTTCCTCATTGCCGCAGCACTGAAAACGGCACAAGGCTCATCGACAGCCGCACTGGTCATCACGTCGACATTGATTGCGCCACTGCTTCCGACTCTGGGCATTGAAGGCGCGGTTCCACTGGCGCTCGTCGTCATGGCAATCGGCGCTGGCGCGATGACGGTCAGCCATGTCAATGATAGTTTTTTCTGGGTCGTCAAAGAATTCAGCGGTATGACCATTACGGATGCATATAAAGCGCAGACAGTGGCGACTTTACTTCAAGGAGTCACGACGATCATCTTCACGATGCTGTTATGGTTCCTGCTCGTATAAGATATTCCAACATCCGGCTTCATGCCGGGTGTTTTTTCTTTTCGGACTTTCCCTTTTCAGGTGTAGCAAAACGCTAAACAGGGTACAAAACTATAACTGCTTAGCACCGGCATATATGCGGGACACTTGCACATCCGTACGAAACGACAAGAGGGGGGATTATCATGCTCACGCTTAACACCCGAAGCAATCTTCGAAAAGAAACGCGAGGTTTATACTTTGATATGATGGCCTACTACAAACGGTTTTCAGTTGTCCACGAACCGGAAGCAACCGACATGCAGCGCATGAAACGGAATTTGAACAGATTAACACCAGCTTCCTCAACAGAGCATCTCGAAGCAATCCGTTTTTTGGATTATTTTCTGGCGACGCATCTCGGGCAAGTCGATCCGGTCCATGAAGCGGAGCGCATGGAGTTATTGAGCCGCGCGAACTGTTTTACAGCGCGTGATTCAAGAAAACGCCGTGCGCTCAGAAAGTGGCGCCGCGAATATGAAGACAGCAGCGAACAAGCTGTTTGATGAAAGAGAGCCGACAGGGGTTCTTTTTTTTATGTTGAAATTTCCGTCTCCAAAGTGAAACGAAACACGCTATAATGAATCTGCTAATATAATCACGAATGGAGGCCGAATGATGGCTAGCGAAAGAGGGCAAGCGGCAGGTGAAGCGCTTGAAAGCTATATCGAGTCCCCAGAAAAATTACAGGGATTATATAAACGGACTTTATGGATTGTCATGTTATCGCAAATATTCGGCGGGGCAGGTTTAGCTGCCGGGATCACGGTAGGCGCATTGCTCGCGCGCGATATGCTCGGAACGGACAGCTATGCTGGACTTCCGGTCTTTCTCTTTACGCTCGGGTCAGCAGGAGCTGCGCTTGTCGTCGGGCGTTTATCCCAGCGCTTCGGCCGCCGCACAGGCTTAGCTTCCGGCTTTTTGGCGGGCGGTATCGGCTCGTTCGGCGTCGTTTTTGCTGCGATATCAGGCAATGTCTTTCTGTTGTTTGTGTCGTTGCTCATTTACGGAGCAGGAACTGCGACCAATCTGCAGGCACGTTACGCAGGAACTGATCTCGCGTCGGCCAAACAGCGCGGTACAGCTATCAGCGTCGCGATGGTGGCGACGACGTTCGGCGCATTTGCTGGGCCGAATTTGGTCGGTGTCATGGGCAGTTTCGCAGAATCGATCGGGGTGCCGGCACTTGCCGGACCGTTCATCTTGGCGGGTGTAGCATATGTGGTGGCGGGGATTGTATTGTTTGCATTATTGCGTCCAGATCCCCTCATGGTTTCCCGCTTGATCAGCGAAAAGCTCCAGCTTGATCAAACAGCAGCGGGGCAAGAAGAAGCGTCAGGACCTGCAATCAATAGCCGGGGTGTTTTTCTCGGTGCGACCGTCATGGTCATCACTCAAATCGTCATGGTTGCAATCATGACGATGACGCCGGTTCACATGGGGCATCACGGCCATAGCTTGAATGCAATAGGCATGGTTATCGGCATCCATGTGGCGGCGATGTATCTGCCTTCTCTTGTTACCGGCGTCTTAGTCGATAAAGTCGGGCGCGTCGCCATGGTCGTCGCGGCAGGGGTGACTTTGCTTGCGGCCGGTCTTGTCTCGGCATTTGCACCTGGTGATTCGCTCTTCGTGTTGATCATTGCGCTGGCGCTGCTGGGGCTTGGATGGAATTTTGGTTTAATCAGCGGCACCGCTTTGATTGTCGATTCGACAAAGCCGAAAGCGCGGGCGAAGACGCAAGGGACGGTGGACGTATTGATCGCACTTGCCGGAGCGACGGGCGGCGGCATGTCTGGGTTGGTCGTTACCGGGACCAGTTTTGCGTTTCTGTCGCTGGCCGGTGGGGTGTTATCATTATTGCTGGTGCCGGTAGTCATTTGGTTTTGGCGCAATCAAGAAACAGCCGTTTTGTGAAAAATTCACTGGAGCCCATAGCTCTAGTGAATTTTTGTTCTCATCGAATTCTAATGTTCTTCTCAGCTTGTGTTCAGCTTGTGCGGGTACGATAATACTAGAACAGAAAACGTGAAAGGGTGTTAGACAATGAAGAAAATGACATTGGGAATGGCTGCAGTATTATTTCTGTCAGCATGCGGTGCTGGAGACGAAGCTACAGAAACGACAGGGACTGCGACAGAAAGCGGTGCCGAGCAGCAAGTGACGACTGATGCGGTGAACGGTGATGATGATACAGTAGAAGACGATTCAGCCGACGATGCGGATTCAGAAGAAACGGTTGAAAATGACAGCTCGGCTTCAGAATCAAGCGCCCAAACGGGTGTTATCCGCGAATTCGATCTGGATTTAGAATTTACAGATGACCGCGATTGGGAGTTCGATTACGATGATGACGGCAAAGCGGGCATTGAACGTGACGGCGACGAGAATCTCTCCGGCCAAGCAGCTCATGATGAGTTTGCACGGTTGTTCCAAGCAGTCCGGTTTTCAACAGACCGTCCGCTTGAAGAAATCAAGCGAGAAGTGCTGGAGGCAGTCGGGGCAGAACAAGCAGGCGCCCGTGAATTCGAACTGGACGTGAAATTCGATTCGGGTGAAGAAATCGAAATCGATCATGACACAGAAAATGGCGCAACCTCGGGAGAAGTGGACGAGTTCTCGGTGGATCTTGAGTTTGTCGGAGGCGGAGAAGCGAGCTATGAGTACGAAAGCGATGAGCGGGAAGCGGAAATCGAGCGCCGCGACGGCTCTGAAAGCGAAAACGGTCAAGCTGTAGAGGAAATGGAACAACTGCTTGGCCAGATTTCCATCACGATGGACCGGTCAATCGACGACATGAAAGCGGAAGTGCTCAAAGCATTATCAATCGACGCATCGGAAGTGGAAGATTTTGAATTGGAGATCAGCTACCGGGGCGGCGAGGAAATCAAATTCGCCCATGATTTGAAGTAACGGAAAAAGCCTTCACGCAGAAGGCTTTTTTTATTGGTTTCATTCTGTGAAAAACTGAATGCGTGAATCGCATCAAGGTAAAGAATAGTTTGAATTTTTTTCGATAAAACGCCACTTTTTCGTTTACACTGTAAAAAAGGAGGTGGACGGGATGGCGATGCTTTTGGCGATACTTGGTGGAATCGGCTTGTTCCTTTTAGGCATGCAAACTATGACCGGATCCTTGAAAGAGTTGACCGGCGAATTCATTAAAGGTTGGATGAACCGCTTCGCGGGAGGCACGGGGCGCGCTATTTTCTCCGGGGCGTTTATTACCGCTATCATCCAATCGTCCACCGCGGTTACGCTATTGACAATCGGTTTTGTCAGTGCCGGATTGCTCAGTTTCGCGCAATCCGTCGGCGTCATTATGGGAGCGAATATCGGTAGTACGAGTACTGGGTGGCTTGTCTCGCTCATCGGATTTAAAGTGGATCTGCAAGGATGGGCGCTGCCGATTGTCGGGTTCGGCGTATTGTTGAAAACATTTTTACCGGAGCGCATCGCTGCTTACGGTTCAGTTCTTGCCGGTTTCGGGCTTCTGTTTCTTGGACTCGGCGTCTTGCAGGAAGGGATGGCAGAATTGCAGCACGCCGTTTCTTTCGCAGGGTTAACCAATATTTTTCTTCTCGTTTTTATCGGTGCTATCATGACGATTATTATGCAATCATCGAGTGCCGCAGTGGCGACGACCTTGACGGCGCTATTTTCCGGCGTGATTGAATTCGAACAAGCGGCTTATTTGGTCATCGGGCAAAATATCGGGACCACACTCACCGCCATTCTTGCTGCTATCGGAGCGGGCACTGCCGCGAAACGGGCAGGTCTGACGCATGTGCTGTTCAATATCGGGACGGCTCTTTTGGCGCTGATATTCACACCGCAATTATTGCAGGCGACAAGGTTCATCAGCCATCTCCTGTTCGAGGAGTTCGACGCTGCCTTTGGTATCGCCATTTTCCATACTTTGTTCAATGTGCTCGGTGTTCTCGTCTTTGCATTGTTGATCCGTCCGTTTATCAAGCTGATAGAAAAGCTGGTGCCGGCAAAAGGAAATCCGTTTGTCCGGCATTTAAACCCGCAAGTGGCGAAATTGCCGCAAGTTGCGCTTGAAGCCGTCCACCAAACGATTCAGCTTGTCTTAGCGGAACTGATGCAGTTGATGCAAGTGGTGTTGCGCGATGGAACCGTGGACCTGCACAAAGTTGATACTTTGCACGGAGCGGCGATGGAGATCCGCACTTTTCTCGACCGAATCCAGTCCATGCCGCAGGAAGCCTTCCAGCGCCACGTGCAAATTCTTCACACGCTCGACCATGTCGATCGCTTGTTGCAGGTGATTGAAGAACCGATTGGCCGTGAAGCTCATCTGGTGCATCCAAGAACTTCTGGCAAATGGATGCCTCTCTTGGACAAAGCAAAGGCAGAATTAACCGAAGACAAGCAATTGCCGGAGCTGGTGCAGGAATTCAGCGCAGCATCAGAAGAAATGGCTATAGAGCGGAAAGCACGGCGCAATGAGTATTATGTGCGCGCCGCCAAAAACGAAGCAGAACTTGCGACCGTTTTGAAAAAGGTCGACGCGCTGTTATGGTTCGACCGGCTCATATACCACGCCTGGCGCGCCTTCGCCCGATTGGAAAAAGCCCAGCGGACATGAAGAAACCCCCACCTGTTTTTTGGTGGGGGTTTCTTCGTTTAGTTCAAAAACTGTGTATCGGTCAATTCGCTGAAGTCCGGTTGTTCTTTCAGGAATTTCAGATCAAACGAAGCGTCGCCGAATGCTTGGATTTCAGCGCCGTCGATGTCTGTGCTGAAGAACATATTGCCCCAGGCACCATCGATGACAGATTTCTCAAGTTTTTGGCCCGTGATGTCATCGATTGTCGCAATGACGATTTCCTTTGATTCTTCCGGGTTGTCTGCGATATAAGCAGTTGCTTCTTCGTGTGCATCCACAATGCCTTGTACGCTTTCCGGATCGGCGTCGATCAATTCACTGGATGTGACGAGGACAGAAGCCGGGAGCGATGTACCGAATGAAATTTCATCCGGTTCGATGATCACTTTGGCGCCGGTGTTTTGTGCAAGTACCGATGCCCATGGTTCAGGTGCTACGGCGACATCGATCTTGCCGGTTGCAAACATCGCTTCGTATTGAGCCGGGTTGCCGGTTTGGTGAACCATTTCACCGCCGATGCGGTTCGAGGTGACATCATTTTCCTTCATAAATGTTTCGAATTGCACATCGTGTGTGCAGCCGACGCGAGGCGTGATGAAAGTTTTGCCATCTAGGTCTTCAAGCGACTCGATGCCGCTGCCTTCGCGAGCCATAACGACAGTTCCGCCGCTTGCTCCGCCGGCGATCATGCGGACATCCGCGCCGTTCGTGTAGTTGTTCATCGCAGGTCCCGGTCCGACGAGCCCGCCGTCGATATCGCCGGTTTTCAACGCCGTCATGAAGTCGGCGCCATCAGCGAATGTGACGTACTCGACATTGGTTCCTTCCGGTAAATTGCTTTCATAAAATGCCTGGTCTTTTGCGACCATCGCCGTAGCGTGGTCTAGGTTCGGGAAGTAGCCAAGAACGACAGTTTTCTCTGCGTCATCTTGTGCAGCATTAGAAGCACCGCAAGCTGTCAAAAATCCTGTTGCAGCTAGTGTTGCCAAAAGTAGTCCGTATCGTTTCATGAATAAATTCCTCCTTTAATGTGTGGTTTCTTCTATTATTATGTTTCTAGTCCCCAGCGTTTCAGGACGTTTTTCTCGATGCGTTGGAAAATCATTTGGTCGACCACTGCGCCGACAACACCGATGATGATCATGACGCCGATGACGAGTGCCATATTCCCGAAGTCGGAAGCGTAGCGTAAGGTGTAGCCAAGGCCTGGTCCGGCACTCAGTAATTCACCTGCCATGAGTGCGCGCCATGCGAATGCCCAAGCTAGACGGGCACCGGTGACGAGGTACGGGACAGAAGCGGGAATGATGACTTTCCAAAACAAGTCGATGCCGTTCGAGCCCATCGTGCGGGCTGCTTTTATGTAGAGCGGATTGACGTTTTTGATGCCAGTCCGGACGTTCAATGTCATGACGAACGTACCGCCGAGAATGACGACGAAGATGATGGCGCCTTCGCCGAGGCCGAACCACATCATTGCAAGAGGGAGCCAGATGATGCTCGGTACGCTTTGCAATGCCAGAACCATCGAGCCGATCGTTTCATCGGCGGTTATGGAGCGGGCGAGCAGGATGCCGAGCGCGGTCCCAATGAGAATGGAGACGACGAGGCCGATGAACAGGCGGCGGAAACTTGCCACCAAATCGTAAACCAAAGTCATATCAGAAAATCCGGCTACGAGTGAGTCCCATACGCTGAATGGCGAAGGAAGTATGGTCTCGTGCCATAATTCGAAATGGGAGCCGAGTCCCCAGAATAAAATAAGTCCACTATAAAAGAGGAGGCGCTTAACGGCGGGCTTCATACGCAAGCTCCTCGTTTATGACTTTGTCGATCTCCGTTTTCAACAGCCCCATAATATGTTCTTCAAGTGCTGCGACTTGCTGTTTGTGCTCTTCCCGCGGACGCGGGATATCGACTGTGGTATCGGCAATCACCGTACCCGGACGCGTCCCCATAACAACGATGCGGTCGGATAATTTGATCGATTCGGATATGCTGTGGGTGACAAAGACGATGGTCTTTTGCGTGTCGATCCATATTTTCTCCAATTGTCCATGAAGCCGGCTGCGCGTCTGTTCATCCAGCGCGCCGAACGGTTCATCCATCAGCAGGACAGCTGGGTCCATCGCGAGCGAGCGGGCGATAGAGACGCGTTGCTGCATGCCGCCGGACAACTCATGCGGATAATGGTCAGCGTAATTGCTGAGTTGGACCATTTGCAGGAAATGGCGGGCGCGCTCTGCCGCTTGTTTTTTGTTCATTTCTTTGCGCAGCGGGAACACGACGTTTTCGGTCACGTTCATCCATGGAAATAATGCCGCTTCTTGAAACACCATGCCGCGGTCTTTGCCAGGTTTCATTACTTTTTTCTCGTCAACGATGATGTCGCCCGACGAGGCCGAGGTCAATCCGGCGATCATCGCCAGCAAAGTGGATTTGCCGCAGCCGGAAGGGCCGAGTATCGAGACGAACTGGCCTTTCGGGATTTCGAGGTTAATATCTTGTAAAACCGTGTTGGCGCGATTGTCCTTATCGGTATATATTTTGTTGATTTGCTGGATTTCAATAAACAAAAATTTTCACCGGCTATAAAACCTACCTTTCCAATCGGATATCGTTTTAATAAAGTATAGTATTTTTATAGGGATTGTCAAGATATGCTGGGAAAAACTTTTTTCCACAAAAAAAAGGAAAGGCCGCGGCCTCTCCTTTACTACTCAAAACTTATTCAAATAGGTTCATGCTCAAATAGCGTTCCCCGGTATCCGGGGCGA
Source organism: Planococcus sp. ISL-109 (assembly GCF_018613655.1). GTDB lineage: Bacteria > Bacillota > Bacilli > Bacillales_A > Planococcaceae > Planococcus. Next base: position 54,129 of record NZ_JAGGPW010000015.1, on the reverse strand, counting down.
TGCATAATACTTTTTTTCCTGATCCGAGCCGTTTGGCGATTTCAATCGCCGCAAAAATGGTCGCGCCGGCGGAAGGGCCGACAAAGACGCCTTCTTCACGGGCTGCACGGCGGAACATATCAATCGCATCTTCATCTTCGATCGCCATGATTTCATCATAGATAGCTGTGTTGAGTGTGTCCGGCACAAAGCCGGGGCTTGTCCCGACCAGTTTGTGTTTGCCCGGCTTGCCGCCGGAAAGTACAGGGGATCCTTTCGGTTCGACGACGGTTATGTGAAGGTTCGGTAATTTTTCCTTCAAGGTTTCGCCAGTTCCGGTAATCGTTCCGCCAGTACCTGCTGAAGCGACGAAGGCATCGAGCTGTCCGTCCATTTGCTCGAGAATTTCCATCGCTGTCGTTCCGCGGTGCGCATCCGGGTTCGCCGGATTTTCAAATTGCTGGGGAATATAGCTATTCGGAATCGTTTCGCGCAATTCAAGCGCTTTTTGAATCGCGCCGGGCATTTTATCATCACTTGGTGTCAGCACAACTTCCGAACCGAATGCTTTGAGCAAGTTGATGCGCTCTTGAGTCGCATTGTCCGGCAACACGAGAATCGAGCGGTAGCCTTTTGCGGCTGCAACCATTGCCAGGCCGATGCCGGTATTGCCGCTCGTTGGCTCAATAATTGTCGAACCGGGCGCCAGTTCACCGGATTCTTCTGCCTCGCGTATCATGTTATAGGCAGCGCGGTCTTTGACGCTTTTGGTCGGGTTGAACATTTCAAGTTTCACGTAAACATCGGCAGCGCCTTCAGGGACGAGCCGATTCAATTTGACGACAGGTGTATTGCCGATTAAATCGATAATGGAATCATAGGGTTTCATTGAATTAAACAACCTTTCTCTATCGGGTATGAAGGATATTAATTCCCATTGTAGTATAAAGGAAGAAACTGTGCCAATTGATTGTTCGTTCGCTTACTGGAAAAGTTGATTGGAGTAGAACTAGAGCAATAAGATTTCCTCTGTTTTTAAAGAGTCGGGTGCTAAACTGCGGGGACATCCGTGCCGAAAAAAGTTGCATGGAGGAAGATCGGCAAACAAAACTCATTAGTGAAACTACTATAATAATAGACTGTTTATAGGCCAGGCCATTTGAATAAGCCACACGGTATGAAATCTTCGACAAAATGCGATGCGGTAGCGTACTATTTTGGTAACGAGAATTTGTTCGAATCACCCAATAGAAAGTAGGAAACGATATGAAAAAGCAAATAGTGGTGATCGGCCTTGGGCGCTTCGGCAGCAGCGTCTGCAAAGAACTGTATGAACTCGGGCATGAAATCATGGCGATCGATTCCAATCCGGAAAATATCAACGCGATTTCCGATTATGCGAGCCATACAGCAATAGCGGATGCGACGGATGAAGGCAGCCTGAAGTCGCTGGGCGTCCGGAATTTTGAATACGCCATCGTGGCGATCGGCGATGATCTGCAGGCGAGCGTATTGTGTACACTGATGCTGAAAGAGCTAGGCGTCCCGAAAGTATGGGTCAAAGCACGCGATCAGCAGCACCAAAAGATTTTAGAGAAAATCGGCGCAGACCGGGTCATCCAGCCGGAATATGAAATGGGTATCCGAACAGCACACCACGTCGATTCGGAAAAAGTAGTCGACTACATTAATTTGTCAGCGAATTACAGCATTATTGAGCTCGAGGCATCCAAAAAGGTGATCGGCAAAACATTAGGTGAACTGAATATCCGCAAGCAATACGGCTGTATGATTCTAGCTTTGAAAAACGGTGAAGATGTCAATATCGCGCCGCTACTTGAAGATTCAATCCAAACCGGGGATATTTTGATTGCAATGGGACATAAAGATGACCTGAAACGCTTTGAAGCCAAAGGCCTGTAATGATTTCGACAGCAATGCGGAAACTTGCTGAAAACATCAGACCTGAAAAAACCTTGTATAAGCACAAAGGGGAATCCGGAAACATCACGCCCCGGCGTGATTGATTTAAAAGGACGGTGACGAAATGAAAGTGCGGATCGATTGGGCTTATAAATCACCGAAAGACAAAGTGCTGCAGTTTCTTTCGGAAGAACTCGAAGCGAACGATGCCGTTCAAATAGCCGCAGACCTTGAAAGCACTGGAAGGACGAAGCGTTTGCAATTTGTCGACCGGCATAACAGCAATTGGAGTTTGAAAGAGCTGACAAACTACGTAGCTGAAATCGAAACCGAGCCGCATGACGTCATCGTCTATTATGATGGCGGCTTTGACCGCCACACGAAAAGGGCGGGGCTTGGCTGCGTGATTTACTATAAGCAAAGCGGTAAAGAATACCGGTTGCGGAAAAACTCGGCAATCGATGAATTGGAATCGAATAACGAAGCGGAGTATGCGGCGCTGTCGATGGCGGTTCAGGAGCTGGAATTGCTCGGTGTCCACCATTTGCCGGTGCGTTTTATCGGAGATTCCCGACTGCTGGTCAATCAAATGAGCGGGGAGTGGGCGGTACCGGAACAAGCGCTTGCCAGGTGGGCGGACCGCATCGACGAGCGCCTGGAAAAAATCGGCGTCCATCCGGAATACGAATTCGTTCCCCGCAAGGAAAATGCCGAAGCGGATCGCTTGGCGACTCAAGCACTCAACTATACGGTTATCGAAAGTTTGGTCGATATAAACGCTGTAAATGAATAACGAGATGAAAGCTGCTTAGAAGGTATTCTTCTGGCAGTTTTTTCCTTTTAATGAAAGTTTGTATCGCTTTTTATGTCATATAGCTCAAATTTATCAGAATATTCTATTATCTATTGATATTTATTTTATATCAGTGTATAAATAAGGTGTACAAAAGTTATACAAAAAACTATACGAAAGAAGGTTGGCCACATGAAGAAGATTGCTGTATCCCTCTCTGTCGCAATGCTGGTGCTGTTTTCCCTCCTCGCTTCTCAAGTCATGGCAGATGAACACGGTGACGGTGCGAAAGTAAGAGTTCTACACGCTTCACCTGATGCTCCTGCAGTAGACGTTTATGTCAATGGCGATTTAACGCTCGAAGAAGTACCATTCAAAACGGATTCTGGATATTTGGATGTCCCGGCTGGTACACATGATGTAGAAGTATTTGCTGCAGGCACTGAATATGCAGCAGGTGAAGGCGTCTTGCAGGCTGATTTGGAAGTGGAAGCTGGAAAAGCTTACACAGTAGCAGCTGCGAACCTATTGGAGTCCATTGAGTTTGTTGTCGCTGAAGATTCCATGGAAGTAACAGAAGGCCAAGCGAAAATCCGCGTCGGTCATTTGTCTCCGGATGCTCCAGCAGTTGATGTTGGCATCATCGGTGGAGATGCTTTGTTCAGCGGAGCTGAGTTTAAAGCAGTAACGGATTATGCAGAAGTTGCTCCAGACAGCTATGATTTGGAAATCCGCTTGCCGGATGGCACACAAGTCTTGCCGCTTGAAGGCACAGAACTTGCTGCAGATACTGTCTACTCAGTCTTTGCAGTCAACACAGTCGATTCGCTTGAAGTAATTGCGCTAGTTGACTATGAAGCTGCCGGTTCACCGGATGGCATGCCGACAACTGGTCTAGGAACACCACAACAGTCACAATCGATTTGGTTGTTGATCGGTGGCGCATTGTTCTTAGTTGCAGCAAGCGGGCTAGTGTGGAGAAAACGTTTTCAAGAATAGAATAGTAATGTTACTTGCAGTGTTCGTGCTTGCTGGATGCTCCAATACAGTTGAAGATGAAGTGAGCGTCCGCAGTGCAGAAGTTGGCTTCGAGGTCAAAGCGCAGCCGGCGTGGTCGGAAAAACCCGCTGCCCAGTCCGAGCAGACCACACCTTCCGTCCAGTCCAAGCCCAAGCAGACCACGAATCCGTTCGATGACTTGAAGCGCCCGGGCATCTCGCCGCACACGCTGTCGATTCCATCGATTGGTGTGGAAGCTGAGGTCTTGCATCTCGGTATGACCGAAACGGGGGAAATGGCAGTACCGGACAATGGCGATGAGCTTAGCTGGTTTTCTGAAGGCTACCTCCCTGGTCAAAGAGGCCGGGCGGTCATTGCCGGGCACGTTGATGATTTGGACGGGCCTGCTGTATTTTGGGATTTGACGGAACTCGAACCAGGCGATGAGATTCTGATGGCGGGTGACGAGGGCGATTTGCGTTTTACCGTTCGTGCCATGGAATCGGTCCCGCTTGATTTGGCGGATATAGAATCGGTCTTCGGCTATCAGTCGTCACCGGAGCTTGTATTGATTACGTGTTCTGGAACGTATGATTTTGACCGGGGAACGAGAGAAGAGCGTTTGCTTGTTTATGCAACGCTATCAGAAGAATAGAATTGGCGTCTCCTTCGCAGGAGGCGTCTTTTTTTGTTTGAATTTTCTGTTTTCAGTTCGTTTTTGGAACTAACTTTGCGATAATAAAAGCAATTCATAAAAAGGAGTGGAGAAAATGGCTGAAAAAGTGACGTTTGTGCCTCTTAGCTATACCGGATGGGGGGCGCTGGGACAATTGACTGCAGAAGTCGCGCGTTTTGATGGAAAACACATTCTGCTGGTGACCGATCCGTTTTTGGTAGAGCTGGGTTTGGCTGATCAAGTAACAGGCCCGCTTGAAAGGGCAGGCTGCAAAATCAGCCTGTATACGGAGGTTGTGCCGGAACCGCCACTGGCCGTGGGTGAGAAGCTGGTAGCGTTCGCCAAGAACGGCTCGTTCGATTTGGTCATCGGTCTCGGAGGCGGCAGTGCGCTGGATTTGGCGAAGCTCGCCGCAGTGTTGGCCGCAAACGCTGGAACTGTCGCCGATTACTTGAATTTATCGGGCACACGCGCCATCGAGGAAAAGGGGCTGCCGAAAATTTTGATTCCGACGACTTCAGGCACCGGTTCTGAAGTGACCAATATTTCAGTGCTGTCTTTGGAAACGACGAAAGATGTCATTGCCCATGATTGGCTGCTGGCGGACGTGGCGATAGTGGATCCGGCATTGACTTTATCCCTGCCACCGAAAATAACGGCAGCGACCGGTATCGATGCATTGACCCATGCAGTCGAAGCCTATATTTCCGTCAACGCAAATCCCGTAACGGACGCAATGGCGCTTCAGGCAATCCGTTTGATCAGCGGTTCCATCCGGACAGCGGTCCAAGACGGCAATGATCGTGATGCGCGCTCTGCGATGAGTTATGGCAGTTTTATTGCCGGGATTGCTTTCTTCAATGCGGGGGTCGCCGGCGTCCACGCACTTGCGTACCCGCTTGGCGGGCAGTTCCATATCTCCCACGGGGAATCGAACGCCGTTCTGCTGCCGTATGTTATGGATTATATCCGGCCGAGCTGCGAAGAACGGATGAAAGATATCTACGAAGCACTCGGTTTTTCGACAGAAGACTTATCAGCCGGCAGTGCGTCCACCCGCTGTATCGATGAGCTTCACCGGCTCGTAAAAGATGTGGGCATCGAAACGACATTGCAAGGCTTCGGCATCCCGGAGTCAGCGCTCGAGCGTTTAGCGGACGCCGGAGCCGAACAAAAGCGCATCTTGGCAAGAAGTCCGATGCCGCTTGCGCGCGACGATATATACAGTATTTACAAATCAGCTTTTGCAGGACGATAAAAATGATTCCGATGGTCCGTCACATTTTTGAAACAAAACGAGGCGAATCGATCAGCTGATGTGCGTTTCCTTTTAATAGCCGTGCTATAATTAAACGAAACTTTTGAACGGAAAAGCATATTACATAAGATCAATTAAGGAGTCGTCTGTCGGCCTATGAAAGAATCACTGAAACGAATCGTGGAAAGTGCACGGTTCAATACATTTATCACCATTTTAATTGTTTTTAACGCGCTTCTCGTCGGACTGGAAACCTATCCGGAAATTGCACAAAATTACGGATCCTGGCTGCTCGTTTTGGATATCATCATTCTGGCTTTCTTCGTCTTGGAGATTCTTGCCAAGTTGTTCGCATACCGGACGGAATTTTTTAAAAATGGCTGGAATAATTTCGACTTTATCATTGTCATGGGGAGCCTTATTCTGTATAACTCGCCGTACATCAGCGTGCTGCGGATTTTCCGTGTGCTGCGAGTGCTCCGGACCGTATCGACCATTCCGTCCCTGCGCCGTGTCGTGACGGCCCTGTTCATGGCGATTCCGACCATCACGAGTGTCATTTTGCTGATGTCGATCATTTTTTACGTGTACGCAGTAATCGGCACGTTCTTTTATGCGGATATTGAGCCTGAATTCTTTGGGGATCTTGGATTATCACTTATTACCTTGTTTCAGATTTTCACGTTGGAGTCTTGGGCAAGCGGTATTTTCCGTCCCGTATTTGCAGAGGAGCCCTGGTCTTGGCTTTACTTTATTTCATTCATCATCGTTTCGACGTTCTTGATGATCAACTTGATCGTCGGGGAAATCGTCAACAACGCCCAGAAAATTTCGGATGAAATCGATAAAGAAACAGCCGAGCTGGAAGGAATCAAAGAAGATACATCTGAAATCGATGACTTGAGAAAAGAAGTTGGTGAACTGAAAAGCATGATCCAAACGCTCGTCGACCGGAAGTAAATAACAAAAAGAGAAGCTGCCCAAGTCGGGCAGCTTCTCTTTTTTAGTGGGATCAGACTTTCGGCAATTGGTTGACGAGTGAAATGAACTCGCGGGAAACGTAGGGCACGTAGCGATTTTTCGCCATGATGATGCCTAGGCGCCACGGGAATGTTTGGGTCAAAGAAATTGTCCGGAACGGCCCGTCTTGAACACGGTCGCAAATCAGTTTCGGCATCAAGGTGACGCCCAGGTTTTTTTCGACCATGCCGACGATGAAATCCCATTGCGAGCTTTCATAAGCGACTTTCGGTTCGAAGCCTTCGCTTCGGCAAAATTCAATCGTCCGGCTGTTTAACGTGAACTCCTTGCTGAGGAGCAGAAAGGGATCGTTGCGGAAATCGATCAAGTTGCGCAAGGGTTGATCGGCAAGCGGATGGTCTTCGTGGACGAGCAGTTTGATTTCCTGGTCGACAAACGGCAGGACATCAAAGCGTTCTGCATCTACCGGCAACATGACAAAGCCGAGGTCGACTTCGCCTTCGAGTAACTTTTTTTCCACTTTCTTGGCACCGTCTTCGACAAGAATGACGGTCACATCGGGATAGCGGGATTGGAATGCGGCAATGATCGTCGGGAAAAACAAGGTGCTGATGACAGGAGGAAGGCCGATTGTGATTTTGCCTTTATTCAAGCTCATGACATCATACAAAGAAGAAGACAAATCGTCTAAACTGTTGACGATTTTTTGAGCTTGGACAAATACGACCTCCCCGGCATCGGTTAAACGCACTTTTCTCGAGGAACGATCGAACAGCGATACGTCCATTTCTTGTTCCAGGTTTTTGACCATCTTGCTTAGTGTTGGCTGTGTGACATGAAGAGCCTGTGCTGCTTTTGTGAAACTTTTATGTTTGGCAACTTCTATAAAATAACTGAGTTGTCGAATATCCATATTTAATCTCCTTATCTATAACGAATATCTATGAAAGCTATTATTATTATTCATTTTACCTATCGTAAACTACGTTGTATAGTAAAAAAAGGTTTTCGGACTAAATATTTAGATAATTCAACAATTCTTTTCAGGGAGAAAAGTAAGCGGTTCCAAATTGTTCAAAAAACCGTAACACATTCAAAAAGGGGGAATTACCATGTTAAGTATGATTGGAATGGTTGGAGGACTTATTTTACTTATTGTTTTAACTATGAGAGGCGTGAACTTGCTGATTGCAGGTCCACTATCAGCTTTGTTCGTCGCGGTTCTCAGTGGCTTGCCGTTGTTTCCGCAAATGGTAGGTGAAGGGGAAGTGAATCTGCTCACAAACTATATGGGCGGCTTCTCCGGATTTATTACCTCATGGTTCCCGATGTTCTTGCTGGGTGCCATCTTCGGTAAAGTTATGGAAGATACAGGGGCTGCAGACAGCGTTTCCAAATGGCTAGTAGGAAAATTCGGTTTGTCAAGAGCGGTATTGGCCATTGTCATTGCCTGTGCGGTATTGACTTACGGTGGAGTTAGCTTGTTTGTTGTTGCTTTCTCGGTTTACCCGATGGCGCTTAGCTTGTTCAAACAAGCGAACCTGCCACGCCGCTTTATCCCGGCTGCTCTTGCTTTAGGATCTGTAACATTTACGATGACTTCTGCCGGATCACCGGAAATTCAAAACTGGATTCCGATTGAATATTTAGGCACTAGCCCATATGCCGGCTGGGAAGTCAGTATCATTGTAGCTGTATTCATGGCATTCTTCGGCTACTGGTGGTTGAAGCGCATGATCGATAAAGCAGTGAATAAAGGAGAGCAGTTTGAATCTCGTGCAACTGATCCTCAAATGACAGATCGCGATTTGCCGCATCCGATTACTGGCTTGATTCCATTGCTTGTTGTATTGGCTGTTTCATTCATTTTCCATGATTCTCTTGGAACTTCTGCTTTGATTTTGGCATTGCTCGGCGGGGTTATCACAACGTATCTATTGAACATGAAGTATTTCATCAATCTTGGAAAAGCATTAACAGACGGAACAATCGGGGCTTTGATTGCTATCGGCAACACGGCCGCAGTTGTTGGGTTTGGCGGCGTCGCAAAAGCAGTGCCGGCGTTCCAAGTGGCAGTTGATGCTATGACGAACATCCCAGGAAGCCCGCTGATCGGTGGAGCTGTGGCGGTCAGTGTCATCGCAGGTTTGACAGGTTCTGCATCCGGTGGACAAGTTATCGCTTTGCCGTTGATCGCGCCGCATTATATCGATATGGGCGTCAACACAGAAGCACTTCACCGGACAATCGCCATTTCTTCCGGTGCGCTCGATTCCTTGCCGCATAACGGTTATGTTGTAACGACGATTCAAGGGATTTGTGGTGAGACCCATAGAGCAGCTTATGGTGCAATGGGTGCCGTGACGGTCATCGTGCCGCTCATCGGATTGACGATTGCAATCATCCTGTTCACATTAGGACTTGGACTTTAAAATTTTAATTGGAGGGACTCATTATGGTAGATAAGAAAGTAGTATTGATCACTGGTGCCGCGAGCGGCATCGGTTATGAAATCAGCGCCGACTTCGCAAAAGAAGGCGCAAAAATCGTTCTGACCGATATTAACGAAGAAGCGGTGCACAAAGCGGCGGAAGAATTGAAAAATCAAGGTTTCGACTGCATCGGCATCAAATGTGATGTGACGAGCGAAGACGATATAAAAGCTGCAATCGACAAAACGGTCGAAACATTCGGCTCACTGGATGTCTTAATCAATAATGCAGGGATGCAATATGTCTCACCGATTGAAGATTTCCCGACAGAAAAATATGAATTGCTCATCAAAATTATGCTCATTGCGCCGTTTGTCGCGACAAAGCATGCGTTCCCGATCATGAAAAAGCAAGGGTCCGGCCGCATCATCAATATGGCCTCGATCAATGGGCTCGTAGGATTCGCAGGAAAAGCGGCTTACAATAGCGCGAAGCACGGCGTAATCGGCTTGACGAAAGTCGCGGCACTCGAAGGCGCCGAACACGGGATCACCGTCAATGCGATGTGCCCAGGCTATGTCGACACGCCGCTCGTGCGCAATCAGATGGCCGATTTGGCGAAGACGCGCAATGTTTCACTCGAGAGTGTTCTAGAAGAAGTCATCTATCCATTGGTTCCACAAAAACGCTTGCTGTCGGTCCAGGAAATCTCTGACTATACAATGTTTCTTGCGAGCGACAAAGCCCGCGGGATTACTGGGCAAGCAACGGTTCTTGACGGTGGCTATACAGCACAATAAAAGCACGGCGCTAAATGCGCCGTGCTTTTTGCTTTTATTGGCTCGCAGTCAACAGCGGGCGATTAAGTTTATTCATCAAAGAAGTTTTCGGCGATTCCGAGGAACAAGCGCACCTGTTCCACATTCGGGGCATGGCCTGAACGTTTGAATTCCAAAAAGCTGGCATGGGGAGTCAGTCGTGCGGTTTCCCGTCCGCTGTCCGATGGGTTCAACTCATCATAGCGCCCGCTGATGACCAAAGTCTCAGCTTGGATTTTTTGAAGTTCGTGGCGCAAATCAAAGCTCTCTAACGCACGGGATGCGATGCCTTGCTGCTCTAATGTCAATTGAAGGCTGTTTTCTGCGGTCTTTTTCTGCCATTTCTTGACTGCCGTTAAACGGTGGTACATAAAGCTCTCTGCATTTGCTAGTTTATCGCGGATCGATAAACCGTCGAATTCTTCTGGATATCGGTCAAATAACTCCGTCATGGAAGATTGTTCGCCGAAGGATTTGGTCGCGACCAATAATAATTTCCGGACGCTTTCAGGCCGTCTCGCAGCCAGTCCTTGTGCGATGTAACTTCCCATGGAAATGCCGAGTACATCGGCCTGTTCAAGCTGGAGATGATCCAGTAAAGCGATGGCATCTTGGATGTGGTCTTCTAGTGTATAAGATTCCTGTTTGCCCGAATGGCCATGGCCCCTGGAATCCATTGCAATGACGCGGCGCTTTGTTCCGAAAAAATTGATTTCGCGGTAAAACATCGCCGAACTGCTCGTCAGGCCATGAAACAAAATAAGCGGCCTGCCGTGACCGGTGTCTTCATAATATAAGTCAATATCGTTCGCTTTAAATAGGGGCATAAATTTGTTCCTCTCTTTTCTATCTATAAGAATACTATACCTCCACATAACAAGCGCAAACGGATTTCCGTCTGCGCTTGTTAGAGTTCATTCGGTTTTAGCCTTTTGTTTTTGCCATTTGTCGATAAAACTGAACAAAGCAGCAAGCAATAAAAACATGCTTAACGTCGTGTACCAGGGGAATTGTGAAATGGCTCTCCCGAAAGCGGTGTAGAGCATGGCCGGGGCGATCAATCCAAGTGCGGAATAATACATATATTCTCTTCGCGTTTGGGTCATTTCCATCAGATAAAATGACAAAATGTGAAAGTGGATAAACGGCATGATTCTTAAAATCATCACTTGAGTGACGGTAAGATTGCGGTCCGGGAACAATTTGTCTTTTAAAATTGCGAGCTTAGTGCGGAAGCGTGGAAATTCATTGATCAGCATATAGGAAACAAAGCTCATGAGCGTCAACCCAATAAAGGAGAGGATGGCTCCTTGAACAAACCCGAAAAGAAATCCACCTACTATGCATACTGCAATGACCGGCAGGAACAATAACGGCCTGATCAAGTGCAGCACGATAAACAGCAGCGGCGCCCAAAGTCCTGCCTGGTTTATGAAATTTTCGAGCGTTTGTTCGAACTCCGTTAAATCCACAGGTTTTTCCGCCTTCCATCTTGCTTACTAATAAGGAAGAATAAGCGAAAAAGCAAGGAAAAGCAAGGAAAAAAGCAAGGTTTTGTTTGATGGTGATTGTTTTAAGGGTATTAAAAAACATCTAAAAAAACATATGTATAGATTGTAGAAATATTTGTTTCAGAGAAAAAGGAGAGGGTTTTTATGAAAAGAAGCTTGAAAATCGCCAGCGCCTTTATCGGTATTGTGGTTGGTGCTGGCTTCGCTTCAGGACAGGAAATTTTGCAATACTACACCAGTTTCGGTTATTGGGGGTTGGCAGGCGTCCTGGTCGCAACGGCATTGTTCGGCTATATCGGAATGATCTTAACGCGTCTCGGCAGCCGGATGCAAACGACTTCACACGAAGATGTAGTATACCGCATCAGCGGGAAATGGCTCGGCAAAGTCATCGATTATACATTGATTTTGACCTTGTTTGGAATTTTAGTTGTCATGATTGCTGGAGCCGGATCGATTTTTTCCCAGCAATTCGATTTTGCGCCAGCATTCGGCCGCACGCTCATGATTGCGCTCGTCATCGTGACGATCATGATGAACGTCAAAAAAGTCATCACCGTCATTTCTAGCATTACGCCGTTTTTGATTTTGATGGTCGTGGGAATCGCCATTTACAGCGTCGCGACAATGGACGGCAGTTTCGCTTCATTGGATCCAGTCGCGAGAGAACAGCTGTCGGCTACACCGAACTGGCTGTTGTCGGCGGTTAACTACGTGTCGCTGGCGATTGCACTAGGTGCATCGATGTCGCTCGTCATGGGCGGAGCCGAAAAAGACGAGAAAGTGGCTGCCCGTGGAGGATTGATCGGTGGACTTGGATTTGGTTTTTTGATTTTGCTCAGTTATGTGGCAATATTCGCGAAAGTGGATGTAGTCGGCGAAGCTGATTTGCCGATGCTTGCCATTGGGGACAATATTTCACCGCTTCTCGGCATCATTATGGCTATCGTCATTTTTGCGATGATATACAATACCGCTGTCAGTATGCTGCTGTCGTTTTCTGCGCGTTTTACGGAAATGGGCACGAAGAAGTTCCGGATTTTCGTAATCATTGCAGGGCTCGCAGCATTCGCGCTCAGTTTTCTCGGGTTTACGGCATTGGTCAACTGGCTCTACCCGGCAGTCGGTTATCTCGGTCTGCTTCTAGTCGGCGCGTTGATCTTGGCAGATATCCGCAAAGTAGGCCGAAAAAGCAACGCATGAGAATATCAAAAGGCCTTCTATTCAGACAGAAGGCCTTTTTGGTATAGTGAAGGAAACAAAGGCAAGATAATGAGGAGGGACACGATGAATATTTTAATAGTTGGAGCGGGAGCGATGGCTTGTTTGGTTGGCGGGAAGTTAAAGGCACAAGGAGAAGAGGTCCGTCTTTATAACCGGCTCAATGGCCACGTGGAGGCGATCAATCGCCAAGGCCTGCAGATTGTCGAAAAAGATAACTCGGTCACGCAGATTAAACTGGAAGTGATCCAGGAGCTCCCGCCACAAGACCGTGTGGATGTGCTCCTCGTACTTCTCAAAGCCCAGGCGAACGAAGCGGTGCTCGGCAAATTGCGCGGCACACTCAAGGATGAGACGGTCATCGTCACGATGCAAAATGGCATTGGCAATGCCGAGACCATCCAACAGCTGTTCCCTGAAAACATGGTCGTGTCTGGAACGATGGGGCACGGGGCGAGCGTCGAAGAATATGGCACGATTTTGCATAGAGGCTGGGGCAAAAATTATTTAGGAAAAGTGGCGGAAGGGCCTGCCGCGGAAGTTCTTAAAGGTTTTTCTCGTAAGCTCAGCGATGCCGGGTTGAAAACGGAACTATCTTCAGATGTGCAAGCGGTCATTTGGAATAAACTATTTGTCAATGCTGGATACAATTCAATTACGGCTTTGGCGCGACTGAAAAACGGAGACATTATCAATACGCCGGACGGGGAAGAGTTGCTTCGTTCTGTCATCGAAGAAGCGGTGCTCGTCGCTCGGGCGGAATCAGTCCACGTGGACGCGGAGGCGGTAGTCGAAGAATGTCTGCGGATGGGCCATCAAGATATCGGCGGCAATAAATCGTCGATGCTCATGGATGTGTTGAAAAAACGCAAAACGGAAATCGATGTAATCAATGGCGGCATCGTCAAACTCGGAAAAAAACACGGTATAGAAACGCCTGTCAATTCGGCGATGACCCATCTGATCCGGGTCATCGAACAAAATTATAAAGTACGCATCGAAGAGCAAAGCATGCAAAAATAAAACCACTTGCCGATTTTCGGCAAGTGGTTTTATCCTTTAAGGCAAGTATTTCCGGATAATCGGCTGCATTCGATACCCGAACAAACCCGCAAAGACTGCAAGCAGGATGTCTTTGGGCAGGGGCACGGCCATCCAAGCCCATGCCATGCCGTAAGTAAAGCCGTCTGGAGCAGCGAACCAGAATTTATAAGCCGCATACATCCAGTTCGTTCCGAATAAATAATTGATTGCGGTGGCCACAAGCGCAGCCAGTATAAAGCCTTTTTTGGAAGGAACTTTTGAGGCGATCCAACCAGCTGCATAGGCGGTAAAGATGTATGAAACGATAAAGCCGAATGTCGGCGAAATCAAGGTGTCCATGCCGCCGGAGAATTGTGCGAACACGGGAACACCGGCAAGTCCGACTAATGCATAGACGATCATGGCAGCCGCACCAAGCCGTTTGCCGAGCAGGATGCCTGCGAGTATTGCGAAGAATGTTTGCAGCGTAATCGGTACGCCGCCGACGACTAAAAATGCGGAAATATTGGCGCCGATGGCCATTAGTGCTGAGAACATGGCGATGTGCACGAGCGTTAATGTGCGGGAATGATTGCTGGATCTAGTTACTGAAGTTGTCATTATTTACCCTCCACTTACTATGTACTAAATCGAGTATAGTAAATCGGTTATTTTAAGTCAACCTTATTTTAAAAAAGGTTAACACAAAAAACCCTGTGATTCTTTTCCAATATTCCGTATGATGAAAAGAAAAACGCATAACAGTAGAAAGAAGGCGAGTCCATGACGGAATGGTGGAAGCAGGCGGTCGTGTACCAAATCTATCCGAGAAGTTTCATGGATGCAAACGGAGACGGCATCGGCGATTTACGGGGAATCATCAGCAAGCTCGATTATTTAGCAGAACTCGGTGTCGACGTATTATGGCTTTCTCCGGTGTATGATTCACCGAACGACGATAATGGCTATGACATCCGCGACTACCAGAAAATCATGCAGGAGTTCGGGACGATGGAAGATTTCGACCAGCTGCTTACGGAAATACATCAGCGCGGAATGCGGCTCGTCATGGATCTCGTCGTCAATCATACATCTGATGAGCACGCGTGGTTCACGGAACATCCGGACTATTATATTTGGAAAGACGAGCCGAACAATTGGCGCTCGTTCTTCAGCGGCTCCGCCTGGGAGTATGATGAAGTGAGACAGCAATACTATCTTCACTTGTTCTCCAAAAAGCAGCCCGACTTGAACTGGGAAAATGAAGCGCTGCGAAAAGAAGTTTATGGGATGATGCGTTGGTGGCTCGATAAAGGTGTCGACGGTTTCCGCATGGACGTCATCAATATGATTTCAAAAAATCAAGCATTCCCGGACGGTGTCGCTGGCGATGGCACGCCACATTTTTTGAACGGACCGCGCGTCCATGAGTTTTTGCAGGAAATGAACCGTCAAGTACTCGTCGATTACGATATTGTCACGGTGGGCGAAATGCCGGGGGCGACGACTGATGACGCCAAACTTTACACTGGGGAAGGCCGCAAAGAACTGAACATGATCTTCACATTCGAACATATGAATTTGGATCAGGGGCCGTCCGGGAAATGGGATTTACAGCCGCTGCGTCTCACCGACTTGAAAGAAAATCTGGAAAAGTGGCAAGTGGCGCTGTTTGAAGACGGCTGGAACAGCTTGTATTGGAACAACCACGACCAACCGAGGATTGTCTCACGTTTCGGGAATGATGGACAGTACCGGAAAGAATCGGCGAAGATGCTCGCCACGTGCCTGCATTTCCTGCAAGGGACGCCTTATATTTACCAGGGCGAAGAACTCGGCATGACCAATGTGGCGTTTTCGTCGATCGATGACTACCGCGACATCGAGACTTTGAATATGTACAATGAAAAGCGTGCCCAAGGTGTACCCCATGAACAATTGATGCATGCCATCCGCATGAAAAGCCGCGACAATGCGAGAACACCAATGCAATGGGATACATCGGAAAATGCCGGCTTCACAATAGGGGAGCCGTGGATTTCGGTCAATCCGAATTACCGGGAAATCCATGCGGAGAAACGGCACGAGCCGGATTCGGTGTTTTCCTATTACCGGCGATTGATCGCGCTTCGAAAAGAACTCGCGGTCATGACGGAAGGCGATTTTGAACTATTGCATCGGGAAGATGAAGAAATCTTTGCTTACATGCGCAAAAAGATGGATGAAACGGTGACGGTCTACTGCAATTTCTCTGAAACATCACGCGAGTTGCCTGTGCCGACAGGCCGCGTGTTGATCGGGAATTATCCGCCGGGGGAAATTCAGGATGTCGTCTTGCTTAGACCATATGAAGCCTTGTGTTTTTACGACGGCATACGAGAAATAGAACGACTGGACGGGTGAAGGAAAGGAGAGGATGGAATAGATGAACACAGTAATCGGAGTAGATATTGGCGGCACGAAAATCCGCATGGGCGTAATCGATGCAGACGGACAGATACTGGCGGAGCGGCAAGTTCCTACAGAGTTTCCGCTGTATCCGCATTTGGAAAAGCAAGTGCTGTTGTTTCTGGCAGAGCACAGGGACATTTCGGCAATCGGCATTGGCACGCACGGATTTGTCGATTCCAAAGCCGGGCGCATCGTCTTTGCGGGGGATATGCTTCCGGGCTGGACGGGAACAGAAGTGAGAGCTCTGCTGGAGAAAGCGACCGGGAAACGCGTGGAAGTCGAGAACGACGCCAATTGCGCAGCTCTTGCGGAAGTGAAGTTCGGTGCAGCAAAAGGCCTTTCACGCGTTGTCTGCATCACGCTCGGAACCGGGCTCGGCGGCGGGATCATTTGGGACAACAAACTGATCAGCGGGGGGCCACACGGCGGGGCGGCAGAGCTTGGCCATATGGTATTATATCCGAACGGAGCGCGCTGCGGGTGCGGGCGGCTTGGCTGTGCAGAGCAGTATGTTTCCGGAACGGCGATCAAGCGGCGCATTAAAGAAGCCGGACTGTCACTTGCGCCGCTGGAACTGTTCGAACGAGCAGCATCAGACGCACAAGCGCGAGAGCTTGTAGAACAATTCGCAGAGGATTTGGCGATTTACATCAGCACCTTGCAAGCTATTTTCGATATGGAAATGCTCATCATCGGCGGCGGGGTATCCGAGTCAGCTGGGGCGTGGTTCGATGAATTGCAGCGCCAGTTGGAGAAAGTGCTGTTAAATCCGCTCTCGGTAGAAGTGGCTCAATTCGAAAATGATGCCGGTATGCTAGGGGCTGCGTTGATCGTTTTGGACAGTTAAAAAAGATCGGAAAAAAATAGTTGAAAATTATAAAAATAGATTGTGCATGGCTCGAACCAGAAGGCGCCGAACTATTGCTCGCCAACTACGAAGACCGCGATATGCATCAGCTCAAACCGTATGAAGCACGCGTTTACAAGTTGCGCAACTAAATGAATTAAACACCAGGGGCAGCTATTCCTCTGTTACTTTCATCAAAATCAAAAAAAGCTTTTCCCGACCTGCCAAGAGGCTCGTCGGGAAAAGCTTTTTTCATTCAAATCCAGGCTTTTTCAAAAGCTTGAAAATATTGTTCTTATATTCTTCAACGCCCGGCTGATCGAACGGGTTGATGCCGAGGAGATAAGCGCTATAGGCGCAGCTCAGCATGTAGAAGTACAGCAAATGGCCGATCTGTTGCTCATCGATGCGATCGATCGTGAGGCTCAGCTGCGGCACACCGCCCGATAAATGGGCATTCGCTGTGCCTTTATGGGCGATATGGTTGAATTCCTGTAACGACAAGCCGGCAATATAGTTCAATTCATCGCCGTCTTCTGGCGTCTCGAAAATCTTCAAGTCTTCTTTTGCTTCTTTTACGAGCAGGAAGGTTTCAAACAAATTGCGCTGGCCGTCTTGGATGAATTGGCCGAGCGAATGAAGGTCCGTCGTAAAGACGACGGATGCCGGGAAAGTGCCTTTGCCGTCTTTTCCTTCGCTTTCGCCGAATAATTGCTTCCACCATTCCTGAACGAAGGAAAGCTTCGGCTCAAAAATGGCGCTCACTTCTGTCGTATAGCCCTGTACATACAGATGGTGGCGGATTGCGGCATATTGGATTGCGGTATTCGACTCGATGGCCGTTTCTTGGTAAACGGTTTCCGCGTCCTTCGCGCCTTCTAGTAGTTGTCGGATCGAATGTCCGGCAGCGGCAATCGGCAAAAGCCCGACTGCAGTGAATACCGAATAGCGTCCTCCGACATCATCCGGCACGACAAAGCGCTCATAGCCTTTCGTTTCGGCCAATTGACGGAGTGCTCCCTGTTCTGCGTCTGTCGTCACAATAATGCGTTCGGCAGCACCGACACCGTAGCGCTGTTCCATGTAATCGCTCAGAAAGCGGAAAGCGATCGCTGGTTCTGTCGTTTTGCCCGATTTCGAAATGATGTTGACGACAACGTCTTTGCCGTCGAGGTAAGCAAGCAATTGCTTCAGATATTCGCCGCTCACTTGATGGCCCGCAAACAGCACTTCCAGCTTGTCTTCTTGCGGGAAATACGGCTCAAGCGAGGACAACACCGCTTTCGCTCCGAGGTAGGAACCGCCGATTCCGATGACGACGAGCACATCCGCTTGTTTTCGGATGCGCTTCGCCGTGTCTTCGATTTGTGTGATGAATTCATCCGACACCGAAGACGGCCAGTCGAGCCATCCGAGAAAGTCCGAGCCGGCTCCTTTTTTGGCATACAAATCGTCCTGGATTTGCTGCAAGCGTGTTTTCATGTTGAGATCCATCGCAGATTCGATGGCTTCAGAATACGTTAACTTAACCATAAGCACCCTCCTATTCTTTTGTTACTGATTTTACCATAAAGCGATGAAGGAAGAGGGGCGAGAAGGGAAAAAGTGCTCTATTTTTAAAACGGAGGAATTTGGTTTTGCTTCGCTGCCACTTATTGGTAAAATAGAGGGGAACTTCAATTAGTGGGATCATCCTTCGCTGAATATTAGTTAAAACCAATGTTACTGGCTATAAAATCGGAATAAAGAAAATAACTGGAGGTTATTGGATGAAACTATACATAGGAATGGCTATCGGTGCAGGCGTGCTATTTATGGCAGGATGCCAGCCGCAGCCGTCGCCAGAAGATCGGTTGAATGAATATATCGGGCATTGGAATGAGCAAGATTTCACTGTCATGTACGGAGAGTTCTTGGCACAAGGCTCCCGGGAGGCATTTCCGGCAGAAATTTTTGTTGAACGCCAGCAGCAGTTGGTGGAAGATTTAAACATTGAGAATCTCGAAGTCAGCTTTACAGCAGCAGGAGAAGATCCCGAGTGGGACGAAGAGGAGCCGGCTGACTTTCCGATTCACGTAAAAATGGAGACGCTTGCGGGACCTGTCGAATTCGACCATTCTATTTCACTCCTTCATGAAGAGCAAGAAGGTGGGGAAACTTGGTTTGTCGACTGGGATCCATCATTAATTTTCAAAGAACTTGAAGAAGGTGATGAAGTTGTGGTGCGGACAGAAGCGGCCGAGCGCGGTGAAATCTTGGACCGTGAAGGCCGTGGTCTTGCAATCAACGGTACCGGCTATGAACTGGGCGTTGTCCCGGAGCGGCTGGAAGATGAAGGGAATCTTCAGGAAGCGGCTGAGCTTTTGGGATTGACGGTCGAGTCGATTGAAGAAAGCTTGAGCCAAAGCTGGGTTCAGCCGGATCAGTTCGTGCCTTTGTCCAAAGCGGCAAAATCGGATGAACAATTGATTGCTGAAGTCGATGCAAGTGACGCAGTCACTTACCGTGAAACGGCGATGCGCGAGTATCCATACGGCGAAGCATTCGGCCATTTGACCGGCTATATCGGTTCCATCACAGCTGAACAATTGGAAGAGCTGCAAAGCGAAGGCTACGGGGCGAATGATTTGATTGGTCGCCAAGGGATCGAGCGCCGGCTTGAAGAGCGTTTGCACGGTGACAACGGCGTGCGCCTGATGATTCAAAAGCAAGCGGAAGGAGTAGGGAATGTCCTGCTCGCAGAACAGGAACCGACAGCGGGAGAAGATGTTGAACTGACCATCGATGCGGAACTGCAGACTGCGGTTTACGACTCGATGCAAGGCGAACCGGGGACGGCAGCCGCCGTATCTCCGGAAAATGGGGAAACATTGGCACTCATCAGTTCGCCAGGTTTTGACCCGAACGAATTTATCGCTGGGATGAGCGGGGAGCGCTATACGGAACTGTCGGAAGATCAACTGAATCCATTGTTTACGCGTTTCGCTGCGCGCTATGCACCGGGCTCAACGATCAAGCCGGTCACAGCGGCGATCGGCATGGAAGCAGGCACGCTCGACCCCGCACAAGGGTTGGAAATTAACGGGCAGACGTGGCAAAAAGACAGTTCCTGGGGTTCATACCGTGTATCACGCCTCCACCCGGAAGCACCGAACCCGATTGATTTGAACCGTGCACTCGTTTACTCGGACAATATTTATTTTGCGAGGCAAGCTTTGGATATGGGGACAGACACTTTGATCGATGGCTTGACGAGCTATGGTTTCGGGGAAGAATTGCCGTTTGCGATTGCGCTGGAGAGCTCACAAATCTCTAATGACGGCAGCCTTGGATCGGAAGGGCAATTGGCTGATACTTCATTTGGCCAAGGGCAAATGCTCGCCAATATTTTGCATCTCGCCTCGACATACGAACCTTTTCTGAACGGCGGCACGATTTATGAGCCGACCCTCTATGCCGATGAAGAAAAAGGCGCAGTGTGGAAAGAAGGCTTGATCAGCGACGCTAATGCAACAGTGCTGCGCGACAGTATGCGCAATGTGATCACCGATGGCTATGCCCAGTCGGCGGATATCGATGCGGTGCCGATCGCCGGGAAAACTGGAACTGCAGAACTTAAGGGTGCGCTCGGTGAAGAAGGGCAGGAAAACGGCTTTTTCGTTTCCTATCACGCCGAGCAGCAGGATTTCATTTTGGCTATGATGATTGAATCGATCGAAGAAAATGGCGGCAGTGATTATGTCGCAGGGTTTTCTGCCAGCGCCATGGAGCAGTATTATCGGAATAATTGATGAAAACCGTCCGCTTTAACAGCGGACGGTTTTTGTTGTTTTCGAGAAGAGGAATTTCGCGGAAAAGGGCGTATAATGTAAAGAAAGAAAAGTTGTTTGGGGCCTTTGTGAGCACTTCAATTCCGAATTAGCAGGAAGAGGGCGATGAGCTTGAAGAACACATGGTGGAAAGAAGCGGTTGTCTATCAGATCTACCCGCGCAGTTTCTTTGATACGAATGGCGATGGCGTCGGAGATTTGAACGGTGTAAGGGCAAAGCTCGATTATTTGCAGGAACTTGGTGTTGATATGATTTGGCTATGTCCGGTGTATAAATCGCCGAATGTTGATAATGGCTACGACGTCAGTGATTATCAGGACATAATGGATGAGATGGGCACGATGGAAGATTTTGACCGCCTGCTCGAAGAAATCCATGCACGCGGCATGAAGATCATGATGGATTTGGTGTTGAACCATACAAGCGACCAGCATCCGTGGTTTCGTGAGTCAAGGTCTTCCCGTGACAACCCGAAACGCGATTGGTATGTTTGGCGCGATCAACCGACAAATTGGGAAGCCATTTTCGGCGGGCCGGCATGGACGTACGACCCGAAGACGCAGCAATATTATTTTCATTTGTTTACGAAAAACCAAGTCGATTTAAACTGGGAAAACCCGGAACTTCGGCGCGCGGTGTACGATATGATTTTATGGTGGCTGGATAAAGGCATTGATGGATTCCGTGTAGACGCCATCAATCATTTGAAAAAAGATTTTACCGACATGCCGAATCCGGATGGGTTGGACTATGTGCCGGCGTTGGAGAAAATGACGAATGTGGAAGGCATCCAGGACTTGCTTGCAGAATTGCGGCGAGAAACTTTTTCGAAATATGATGTAGTCACAGTCGGCGAAGCAAATAGCATCAGGGCACATGAAATCGGCGAATGGATCAGCGAAGCGGATGGCAAGTTCAATATGATTTTCCACTTGGAAGCGCACGATGAAGCGTGGGATGAAGACAGCGTGGGAGGGGTCGATGTCGACGATTTAAGAATCATCCTCGATCGCTGGCAGCGAAGTGCACACGGCATTGCCTGGAATTCCTTGTATCTCGAAAATCATGACCGGCCACGTACCGTGTCCACGTGGGGAAATGACCAGGAGCATTGGTGGGAAAGTGCCACAGCGCTCGGCTGCATGTACTTCTTTATGCAAGGGACGCCGTTTATCTACCAGGGCCAGGAAATCGGTATGACCAACGCCCCATTCGATGACATTAGTATGTACCGGGATATCGAAACGAAAAACATGTATCGCTATAACCGCCAAAAAGGCGTCCCCCACAAGGACTTGATGGCGACCATCCAAAAAATCAGCCGTGACCATGCTAGAACTCCAGTGCAATGGAATGGCGAAAAAAATGCCGGTTTTTCAACTGGCACGCCGTGGATTCCAGTCAACCCGAATTTTAACTGGTTGAATGTCGAAGCACAGCAAAAAGACACACAATCGGTCTTGTCTTTTTATAAGAAGATGATTCGCTTGCGCAAGCAGCACAAAACGCTCGTCTATGGCAGTACACATCTGACATTTTTGGAATGTCCATTCGTCTATGCTTATACGAGGGAGCTTGGCGAGGAACGGTTCCTGGTCGTTTCGCATCTGGATGATAACACCTGTTCGTGGTGGAGCCCTGTTGAAGGCGAATTGCTGTTATCCAATTACGACAGTCATGTAGACGGGAAATTACAACCATATGAAGCGAGGGTATATCGTTTGGAGTGAAAGCCGCTTATTGAGCGGCTTTTTGTCATGTAAGAAACAAGATGGCTGTTCTCAAAAAGCGTAAAAAAGCATATAGACCTACGTAAATAGACCTATTAATGGTTTGTGAACCCTTTGGTGAAGCGTATTTTCCCAATTACGTAATCTAACCTTCTCTGCTAGATTTAAACTATGGCAAAAGACGCAAGGCAATGAGCGGGACGCCGCTTATGAACCGGATGCCATAAAAAATCTATTCGGAAAAGGGGATTCGAAAGATGAAAAAATCGGCTAAGTTCATTACGACAGCATTACTCGCAGCAACCATGCTCGTACCGGCAATGGGAGTTTCCGCAAATGAAGCTCCAAGCACACAAAATAATGAGAAGATCCGCGTGCTCGTCGACATGCCTGGCAAAAAAGAGCAAGATCAAGCGAAAGACCGCTACGGCGTCCACTGGGATTTCAATAGTGAAGGCTTTACAACGAATATGACGGAAAAGCAATACGAAGCACTGAAGAAAAATAAGAATGTCTCCATCGAAAAAGTTCCGGAGTTCACGGTAGAAACGACGACGATCGAACCACAGGCGCGCTATAAGACAATGGCCGCGTCCCAGTCCACTCCTTGGGGCATCAAAGCAATTTATAATAATAACTCCATCACCAAAACGACTGGCGGAGCTGGTATTAACATCGCCGTTTTGGACACAGGCGTCAACACAAGCCATCCGGATCTTGCGGCAAATGTAGAGCAGTGCAAAGATTTTACAGTCGGAACTAACGTCCGCAACGGTACATGCACAGACCGCCAAGGACACGGAACGCACGTAGCAGGTTCTGCACTGGCTAACGGCAACGGCGGATTATACGGCGTAGCACCGCAATCGGATCTTTGGGCATATAAAGTATTGGGCGATAACGGTTCTGGTTCTGCCGATGACATCGCTCAAGCGATCCGCCACGCAGCGGACCAAGCTTCTGCACTGCGCACAAAAGTTGTCATCAATATGTCTCTCGGCTCTTCAGCTGAAAGCAGCTTGATCACCAATGCAGTGAACTATGCATACGGAAAAGGCGTCTTGATCATTGCAGCTGCCGGTAACTCTGGCCCCAACCTTGGAACAATCGGTTTCCCTGGCGCTTTGCAAAATGCAGTAGCGGTTGCAGCGCTTGAAAACGTTATCCAAAACGGCACACACCGCGTAGCGGATTTCTCATCCCGCGGGTATACACAATACGCTGGCGATTATTCCATCGGCAAATTTGATGTCGAAGTTTCAGCGCCAGGCGCGGCAGTGTACTCGGCTTGGTATGATGGAGGCTACGCGACAATCAGCGGAACGTCCATGGCATCCCCTCACGTAGCAGGCCTTGCAGCAAAAGTTTGGGCAGCAAACCCGTCTGCGACGCATACGCAAATTCGCGGAGACTTGCAAAACCGTGCTTATAATAACGACATCTTATCAGGCTTTTATGCAGGTTATGGAGACGATGCCGCTTCCGGTTTTGGATTCTCCCGCCTACAATAAAATTCAGTCGAAAAAACAAGCCCAGCAGTTACTGCTGGGCTTGTTTTTATATGTTATTATTTATATATTCTGCCAAAGAAAGGTGAGTTTATGAACATCGGTTCTGTGATTAAATACTATCGACTCAAGCACAACTTAACACAGTCACAGCTCGCTGATGGCATCTGTTCTGTATCGCATCTCAGTAAAATCGAATCCAACACGTACACGCCCCATGAAGATACTTACGAAGCATTGCTTTCCAAAATGGGTGTGCAATTAAAAAAAGAACTCGAGCACCAAAAAAGGCTCGAACAGCAATTGGGCCGCTTTATCGACTGTTCGCTTCATTATGATCTGGACAATTTGCAATCAATGTATCAAGAACTCGCGAAAGTGGATAGTTATTTACAATCTACGGACCTTGTCACTCAATATGAGTTGTATAAATTCCGCTATTATTTGCACGCTAAGCAATATGATAAAGCAAAAGAGCAGCAAAAAATGCTCGACAAGCTGAAGGCGTCATTTACAGCACCTGAACTTTGGATGAGCCAGTTTTTTCAAGCAATCCAATTCAGTTCTCTAGGCCAGTATAAAGATGCTATGACCTTAATGGACGAATTAGATCAAGGGTTTCACAGCATTCCACAAAAATTAGAAGGTGAGTTCTATTATCAAAAAGCACGTATTTTATTATTATTCGACCGCTTAGAGTTATCTGCATATTATGCGGAGCTTGCAGTGCGTGCATATCAGATGCAGCACAATTATATCCGCCTTTTGCATGCGCAATTATTGCTGGCGATTAATTACACAAGGCGCAATTTAATTACCCAAGCTGCAAGCCTATACGAAGTCATCAAGCGAAATGCAATGGTGACGCATCAGGATGAGCTTTATCAGACGGTTCTATACAATTATGCCGAACTGCTGAAAAGCCAAAAGCAGGACAGCCAGGCAATAGAATGGTTTGAAGAGCTGAAAGAGGCTCTAGAGCCAGGCAGTTATTTGTACAAGGCGGTAGTCGTGAATTTATTAGAGGTCAAACCGATGGGTGAAGAGGAAACAAAGCTGTTGACCGGAAAATTACGCATGGCAGGAACACCGAAAGATGAGGAATACTTTAAGATTTATAGTGATTATTATGAGAAACGGAAATTTTCCCAACAGGAACTTTTGAACTATAAAGAAGATAAAATGTTCCCATTTTTCAAAAAATATGGTTATATTAAAGATACGAGACAGCTATCTGAAGATCTTGCCTTCCATTATAAAGAGGAGGAAGATTGGGAGAAGGCCTATTATTACCAAACCCAATTCATAGAAAATGGTGGTGAATAGACATGGATAAAAAGAAAGCGGTAATGGGGGCTCTATTGGCTATGCTCCTTGCAGTCACGGTTGGATTGCCGCAAGTAATAGCGGCTACAGAAACCACACAAGGTACCGTTACAATCAACGGTCCACAAGTGTTGCCTCCGCTTTAATAATAAGGTGATAATGGAAAAACCTGCCTCCTTGGCAGGTTTTTCTTTGTGAAAACAGATCTCTTTTCCCATTTCTAACGAATGATTTCATGTGGCTCTGTAGTTTGTAACTCATCAGTTAATAAATGAAAAGAATCTGCTGTCGCTTCTTTTGTATACTGACCCCTCAGTTGGGTAGACTAGTAAGTAGAAAGAAGGAGGGGTGGCGATGTATAAAAAGCAGCAATATGTATTCAGGGACGGATGTCCGGTATTGGTGACGATACGGACGTACACGGAAGAAGACTTCGCTGGCTTGATCGAAGTGCAGCGCGAGAGCTTTCCGCCGCCGTTTCCACCGGACTTGTTATGGAACGAACAGCAGCTCCGAAATCACATCACGCTTTATCCGCAAGGAGCGATTTGCGTGGAAATCGATAGTGAAATTGTCGGTTCGATGACTGGGATGTTGACGAATTTCGATCCTGCTCATCCCGAGCATACATGGGAAGAAGTGACCGGTGAAGGATCTATCCGCACACATGACCCGGATGGGGATTCGCTGTACGTGGTCGACATTGGCATCAAGCCGAAGTTCCGCAAACTCAAACTCGGACGGCTGCTGATGGAAGCGATGTATGAACGGGTGGTTGTGGACGGTCTGGAGCGGCTAATCGGCGGCGGGCGGATGCCGGGCTATCACTTGTATGCAAAGGAACTGACTGCGGAAGAATACAGCGAGAAAGTGCTGGGCGGTGACTTGCGTGATCCGGTCATCGGCTTCTTGCTGAGCTGCGGCCGCATGCCGGTGTCGGTCGTGCCGGATTACTTGGATGACGGGGAATCACATAATTATGCTTTATTGATGGAATGGCAAAATCCGTTTCATAAAAAATAAGTTCTGATTATTCGGCCATTTTCTTTTTTGGACCGCATGATTTTGCTATACTTGCAGAAACGAACTAGGCGCGGAGGAGATCATATGCAACTGACCGTGCAAGATGTCTTGGATTATGAATTGCTTGACGGGGCGATAGTTTGCACCGCAAAGGACTATGCAAAATCCCGCCCGGTACACTGGGTATCGGTAATGGAGATGCCGGTGGAAAATTTTGTGCGCCGCAATGAACTTGTATTGACGACTGCAATGGGGTGCAAAAATGATTTGGAGACCTTTCGTGGATTCGTAAAGGATATCATCGATTCAGGTGCAGCAGCACTAATGATCGCGATGGGGCGGCACGTCTACGAAATTCCTAAAGAAATTATGGCACTTGCTAAAGAACATGATTTTTTGATCGTCGAATTGCCGTGGGAGCTGCGCTTTTCGACGATCATTGAAGAAGTGATGATCAATTTGAACGATTTGCACCAGCAGGAGCGGCAGCGCTCGGAACAAGTGCAGCAAGACTTGTTGAAGCTTATTTTGGCGGATGCAGAGCTGGGGAAAATCGCTGCCTATATCCGGCGCGAGCTGGGAAGTGCGTTGCTTATCACAGACTCCCATGGTGTGATTCAAGCAGGGGCTGGATTTTCCCATGCAAAAATCGGAGCGTGGGAAGAGCTTGTCGAAGCGGGAACATTTCCAATCCGGGAAGCGAGTTCCAAGTCGAACCGCGACCCGATGGTCCAAAAATTCCGGACTGGGGAAATGGCTGGCCGAAAGCTCGTCCAAGTGCCGGTATTGCGAGTGTCGGAAGAACCCCAAGGCTATTTGTTTGTCGAATTGCCGGAAGCTTCGGCAAAAGAGCGGCTCGATGTCTTTATGGTCCATGTGCTCGAGCACGCTTCAACAACGATTTCTTTATGGCTGTCCCGGCAGAATGCAGTGGAAGAAACGAAAGCGGCGCTGCGCATGGATTTTGTGCGCGAACTGGCGCATGGCGAATTCTCTTCGAAAGAGCAGGCGGCCTCGCGTGCTCGTGCACTCGGCTACGACCTGGACCTTGCATATGTCAGCTTAGCGGGCTATCCCGAAAATTTCCGTGAATTATTTGAAAAGCGGGCGCCGGGCGACAACTCCTACACGGATTGGTCGAAAAGCATGATCGCTTATATAGAAGAAGAGATATATTACGCTGCGCATGCCATGAAGCGCACGATCATGATGAGTTTTGCGAATGGGCGCTTGATCATCTTTTTGGAGAAACCACCAGAAAGCGAGCAGGAAAACCAAATCAATTTTCTTGACTTGATCGAAAGACGCTTAGGAAATCTATTGCCGGAAGTGGTCATTTCCTGGGGCATCGGCGATTTTTCTGAAGGCTTTGAAGGATTCAACGAAAGCTTCCAACATGCCCTGACAGCGCTGGAGATCGGCCGAATGAAAAAAGGGGCGGGCCACCGCACGGATTACCGGGATACCAGTGCAGACCGTTTGCTTTTACAATTGGCGAAAACAGAAGGGATGAAGGATGTCATCTTGTCCACCATCCAACCGCTTGTCGACTATGACCGGCAACGGCAAATGGATTTGATCGGCACTTTCTCGGCTTATAATCATTACCAGGGCAATGTCAGCCAAACGGCCCGTGCATTGAATCTCCACCGTCAATCTTTGCTTTACCGCCTTCGCAAAATCGAGGCCTTGACGGGATTGTCGCTCGTCGATCCGGATGATTTGTTCCTGCTGGAATTATGCGTCAGAACATATCGCATCCATGCTACAGAAGAAAACGAATTATAAGCCAAAGTCTTCCACCGGGGAGGCTTTTTTTCGTGTTGAAAAAATTGACTGAAGAGTTAAGCGCATTTTCATACAATGTGACGGATGCTTAAAAAGGCAATAAGCAATTATAGTGGATACACAGTGAATAAATTGATTATTTCGACTTTATTCGTGTACAAGAAGGAGGGGATTCCCCATGTCGTTTGGAACTGCAGAATATCAGGGGCGTATCCGGAAAACGAAGCAGCGGATGGCGGAAAAAGGCATTGAAGTTTTGCTCATCACTGACCCTGCAAATATGAATTATCTGTCGGGCTACGATGCTTGGTCGTTTTATGTCCATCAGATGCTCATCGTCATTGAGGATGAAGATCAACCATTATGGGTTGGCCGTATTATGGATGCGAACGGAGCGAAAATCACCACCTGGCTTTACCACGACAATATCATTGCGTACCCCGAAATCTATGTCCAAACAGAATTGCGCCACCCGATGGATTTCGTGGCAGAGATTTTGACGCAAATTGGGCAGGATCGGCGCTCAATCGGCGTTGAAATGGAAAATTATTACTTTACCGCCAAATGCTTTGCAAGTCTGCAAAAAGGATTGCCGAACGCCTGTTTCCACGATGCCACTTCGTTGGTGAACTGGGTGAGGCTCGTGAAATCCGACACCGAAATCATTTACATGAAACGTGCAGCGCGCTTTTCGGAAAAAGCGATGGCGGCGGGCATGGAAATGATTGGGGAAGGCGTGCGGGAATGCGATGTCGCGGCACGGATCCTGGAGGTGCAGGTGAGGGGCACAAAAGAACACGGCGGCGATTATCCGGCGATCATGCCGCTGTTGCCTACGGGCGAACGGACGGCAGCTCCCCATCTGACATGGACCGATAAGCGTTACAAACAAGGGGAGTCAGTGACGTTGGAGATATCCGGCTGCTATAAGCGTTATCATTCCCCGCTTGCCCGCACTGTTTTTATCGGAACTCCGGACGCAGACCTGCAGCACCTCGCTGAAGTGACGACAGAAGGAATCAATGAATGCCTGGCGATGATCAAACCGGGCATATACTTGGAAGAAGTGTGCGACACGTGGACCAAAACGATCGCCCGCTATGGCTTCGAAAAAGAAGCGCGCATCGGATACTCGGTCGGCTTGAATTACCCGCCGGATTGGGGTGAACATACGGCGAGCATCCGTAAAGGCGACCGCACTGTGCTCGAGCCGAATATGGCGTTTCATATGATTCCAGCGATGTGGTTCGAACACTCGGGCTTTGAAGTGAGCGAAACTTTCCGCGTGACAGAAAGCGGGTGCGAAACGCTGGCGAACATGCCAAGGGGCTTGTTTACGAAAGGGCATTTGATCGGCTATCAAGGCGGCGCATAATCAATAGTTAAAAGAGCAATAAGCATTCAAACAATGCCATAAGAGCATTAAAAAAACTGAGGAGTGAGTTTATGACAAACAAAAAAATCCATCAAGCAACACAAGCCGTATGGGGCGGCGAAAAAGAATATCTTGTACACGGGGCTTCGCAAGTGCCAGTTGTGCTGAGCGTCGCGTATACGTATGACGATATGGACGAATGGTACGATGTCGCGATCGGCAAAAAGAAGGGGCATATTTACGGGCGCAACACGAACCCGACCGTCCAGGCATTTGAAGACAAAGTGAAATTACTCGAAGGCGCTGAAGCAGCGACCAGCTTCTCGACTGGCATGGCGGCAATCAGCAATACGCTCGCAACCTTCCTCGTTCCGGGTGACCGAATCGTGTCGATCAAAGATACGTATGGCGGCACGAATAAAATTTTCACCGAATTCCTGCCGCGCCAGCAGATTGATGTGGCGCTGGTCGATACAGGCGACCACGAAGCGATCGAAGCGGAACTCGAAAAAGGCTGCAAAATCCTTTACTTGGAGACGCCGACTAACCCCACGGTGAAAATCACCGATATCGCGCGCATGGCGAAAGCTGGGCACAAAGCCGGTGCACTCGTCATCATCGACAACACGTTCGGCACGCCGATCAACCAGAACCCGCTCGAAGACGGCGTCGACCTCGTCTTGCACAGTGCGACGAAATTCCTCGGAGGACATGCGGACGCGCTTGGCGGTGTCTTGGTCGGCTCCAAGGAATTGGTCGAGCAAGTGTATCATTACCGTGAAATCAACGGCGCGACGATGGATCCGATGGCGGCATATCTGCTGTTGCGCGGCATGAAAACTTTGCATCTGCGCGTACGCGAGCAAAGCAAAAACGCCATGGCACTCGCACAATACTTGCAGACGAAAGACATCGTTGAAGACGTCTTTTATCCAGGGCTTGAAACCCATCCGAACCACGATATCGCGAAACGCCAAATGAAAGGCTTCGGGGGCATGTTGAGCTTTTCGGTCAAAGGCGGCGTCGACACGGTACGCGACCTGTTGCCGAAACTCGAATACGCGAACCGCGCAGCAAACTTGGGTTCTGTCGAAACGACAGTCGGACCGGCGCGCACGACGAGTCATGTCGAATGTACACCGGAAGAGCGCGCGGCGATGGGCATTCCAGAAGGCTTGATCCGCGTGTCTTGCGGCATTGAAGAAATTGAGGATATTCTCGCTGATTTCGAGCAAGCGTTCCAGCACGTCAAGACGGTGATGAACGTCTAAGCGGAAAGCCAGGTGAACAAAATGCAGGAGAAAGGCGAACTGCTTGAACAAGCGGAAAAAATGGCCGGAAAACTGAGTGACTGGCGGCGGACATTGCATCAGTTCCCGGAACTCAGCTTTCTGGAATTCGAAACGGCACGTTTTATCGCTTCTGTGTTGGAGGCGATTGAAGGGGTCACAGTTGAACGGGGCAGAGGGCTCCAGACGAGCGTCATCGCGACACTCGGAACAGGGGAAGCACCGATTATTGCGCTGCGCGCGGATATCGACGCCTTGCCGATTGAGGAAGCGAACGAATGCGATTATCGATCAAAGAATCAAGGGGTCATGCATGCTTGTGGACATGATGCGCATGCCGCCATTTTACTTGGGGCTGCGAGCCTGATAGCGGAGCATTTCAGGAATAAGCACTTGCGTGGAACGGTGAAGTTCATATTCCAGCCAGCGGAAGAAGCGATCGATGAAGATTCCTTATCAGGATCCCCTTATATGCTCCGGGCAGGCGCGTATGAAGGAGTGGAACTCGCGATCGCACTTCATATGTGTCCGTGGCTATCCGTTGGGGCGGTCCAGTTGTCTGACGGCATCAGCATGGCGAATGTCGATGTCTTCCATGCCAAAATCCTTGGAACAGGCGGCCACGGTGCTTATCCGGAACTTGTCAGCGATCCGACGTGGATGCTCGGCATAATCTTGCAAGCACTCCATGGCATCGTTCCGAGAAAAGTGCCGGCGCTCGAACCAGCTGTCGTCAGTGTCGGACAGATCCATGCAGGAACTGCGAGCAATATCATTCCGCATGAAGTCGCAGTTGAAGGCACGGTCAGGAGTTATTCGGGCAGCACACGGGATTTGCTCGAGAAAGAAATCGAAAATGCATTTTCGCTCGCAGAACAGCTTGGCGGTGATTATTCGTTCCGCTATCAGCGCGGAGAGCCGGCACTCGTCAACGACAAACGAGTAAACGCAAGAATCGCAAGAGCGATCAAAAAAACGGATCCGTCTGTCCGGTTGGTCGATCAAGCGTTCGGTATGGGTGGCGAAGACTTCGGCTATGTGACGCAGCAGATTTCCGGTGCAATGTTTTTTCTCGGCTGTGCCTTAGATGACGGAGTCGAGCGGGATTTGCATACGGCGCATTTCAATATCGATGAGAAAAGTTTGCCGCTAGGCGCTGCAATTTTGGCGAATACGGCGATCGATTTTTTGGCAAAAGGGACGGAACAGGACGGATAAGAGGAGGAGAAGTATGACACATAAACTGGCATTTATCGGATTTGGCGTAGTCGGCCAAGGACTGGCTGAAATCTTGCGCAACAAACGGCAAAGCTTGCAGGAAACAGAAGGTTTTGAAGCAAAAGTCGTTGCGATATCCGATTTCAAGAAAGGATCGCTGTATCACCCCGAAGGACTCGATCTTGAGGCTGTGCTGGATTCAGTGCAAGAAACCGGCACATTGGACAGCTACCCGAAAACGGACGGTCTGGTTACCGGTTGGGACAGTCTTCAGACGATCCGTCAATCGAACGCCGACACCATTGTGGAAGTTTCCTATACCGACGTAAAAACTGGACAGCCGGCCATCGATCATTGCCGCGCCGCATTTGAAAGTGGGAAAAATGTCGTCATGACCAATAAAGGACCGGTCGCGCTTGCTTATCAGGAATTGTCGGCCTTAGCGAAAAAGCATGGCGTCTCCTGGGGTTTTGAAGGCACGGTCATGAGCGGCACGCCGGCGCTGCGGATGCCGCAGCTCACGCTTGCCGGAAATGACATCACCGAAATCCGCGGTATTTTGAACGGCACGACAAATTTCATACTGATGCGGATGGACGAAGGCGAGTCATATGAAGCTGCGCTTGAGGAAGCACAGTCGCTCGGCTATGCAGAAGCGGATCCGACGAGTGACGTCGAAGGCCTGGATGCGCGCTATAAAATCGTCATTCTCGCGCAGCATGTCATGGGGATGCCGCTGTCTGTCGAAGACGTCGACTGTGAAGGCATCTCACAATTGACAGCGGAACATATCGAACAAGCCCGAACGGAAGGCAAGCGCTGGAAGCTAATCGCCTCAGCCAAAAAAGAAAATGGCCTCGTCACAGCAAAAGTCGCCGCGGAACAAGTGTCATTGGACGATCCGCTCGCTTCAATTTCCGGTGCACTTAATGCCATCACTTACGAAACCGATTTGCTTGGCCCGGTGACTTTGAGCGGCGCAGGAGCCGGGAAAACAGAAACCGGCTTTTCTTTGCTCATTGATTTATTGACGATTGCAAGGGCGAGAGAAACGGTGCAGTCATGAAAGGAGGGGGAAGCGATGGCGACACATGTCGAAGGCAAAAAAATGTTTCTGGCAGGTGAATGGGTAGATGGCAAACAGTGGATTGATGTAATCGATCCACAAGACGGCACGCTAGTCGACCGGGTGCCTGCTGCATCCAAAGAAGATATGGAAGCGTGCATTGAAGCAGCGAAAACAGGAGCCGAAACAGCTGCCCGAATGCCCGTGTTCGAACGGATGAAGATTATCGGGAAAGCGGCTGATTATATCGAATCAAACGCAGAACAGTATGCGCGGACGATCGCTCAAGAAAGCAGTAAGACCATCCGCGAAGCGAGAAAAGAAGTCGGGCGTGCTGTCGAGACTTTGCGGCTGAGCGCGGAAGAAGCGCGGCGCATCACCGGAGAGACGATTCCGTTTGATCAATCACCCGGAGGCACGGGGCGCATTGGTTATTACCGGCGGTTTCCGCTCGGCATTATCGGGGCAATCACTCCGTTTAACGACCCGCTAAATCTCGTCGCCCATAAAGTGGGACCGGCGATTGCTTCTGGAAATGCCATCATCGTCAAACCCGCGACGGTGACACCGCTCAGTGCGCTGTTATTGGCGCAAGCATTTTCCCATGCAGGATTGCCGGAAAAGATACTCTCCGTCATTACCGGTAGAGGCAGTGAAATCGGTGACGTTTTAGTGGAACATCCAGCAGTGCGGATGATCAGCTTTACCGGAGGGGTCGAAACCGGATTATCTATTGTGAAAAAAGCTGGGCTGAAGAAAGTGAGCATGGAACTCGGTTCGAACTCACCCGTCATCGTCCTTCGTGATGCGGACGTGGAAGAAGCGGTCGCCTCTTCAGTATCCGGCGCGTTTTGGGCAGCGGGGCAAAACTGCCTCGGCGTCCAGCGGGTTTATATTGAAGACGGCATATATGAATCGTTTCGGGAACAATTTATCGAACAGACAGAACGCTATATCGTCGGCGACAAGCAATCCGAAATGACCGATATGGGGCCGTTGATTACGGAAAAAGAAGCAAAGCGCGTCGAACAACTCGTACAACAAGCGGTGGCTAAAGGCGCAACGCTCGAGTCGGGCGGAGAACGGGACGGCGCTTTTTATTCGCCGGCAGTCCTTTCTGGTGTGCCGGAAGACTGTGCGATTGCCAAAGAAGAAATCTTTGGGCCTGTCGTCTTGCTCTACAAGGTAGCCGATCTAGAAGAAGCCATTCAGCAAGCGAACGGCGTAGACTACGGACTACAGGCCGGAATTTTCACTAAAAATCTCGATCATGCACATCGCGCAATCGAAGAATTGGAAGTCGGCGGCGTGATGATTAACGACAGCAGCGATTTCCGGATCGATGCCATGCCGTTCGGCGGCGTCAAACAATCAGGGCTCGGCAGGGAAGGCGTCAAATTCGCCATCCAGGAAATGACCGACACTAAAGTCGTCTGCTTTAAACTAGGCTGATGCAAATGAAAAAGCGTGTAGCATATTAGCTACACGCTTTTTATTGCTATATTATGCTATGTAAATTTATACATAGAAGTGTTTGGAGCGATGTGGAAATACCTCTATATCATATGAAAACGCATTCAAGAAAAGCTTCTGTGACAAATTGTGAAATATTATTATTAATTATCGTTTTATTCATTGAATTCTGAAAAATATCCTCTATAATTAATAGAACAGAAAGGATAGGATAATTATGAAAAAAGATTTGCGCATCAAGAGTAAGGTCTTCAGCGAAGGGCCGATGAAAGCTCCAAACCGGGCAATGCTGCGGGCAGTTGGAGTGACAGATGAGGGGTTCAAGCAGCCGATGGTCGGCGTAGCGAGCACATGGAGTGAAGTCACCCCATGTAATATACATATCGATGGGCTGGCAAGAGCCGCGAAAAAAGGCGCTCAGAAAGCCGGAGCTGTCCCATTCATTTTCAATACAATCACCGTTTCTGACGGTATTTCCATGGGAACAGAAGGCATGAAATACTCATTGTCCAGCCGAGATGTCATCGCCGATTCGATTGAAACGGTTGTCGGTGCGGAAAGCCTTGACGGTCTCGTCGCGATCGGCGGCTGCGATAAAAATATTCCGGGCTGTTTAATCGCTATCGCCAATTCCGCAGTTCCGGCAGTGTTTGTCTACGGCGGAACAATTGCGGCCGGCCGCTATAACGGACACGATATCGACATCGTCTCCGTTTTTGAAGGCGTCGGCCAGCATAATAGTGGAAAGATCGATGATGCAGCACTGCGGGAAATCGAATGCAACGCGTGTCCAGGTGCCGGTTCATGCGGCGGCATGTATACAGCGAACACGATGGCATCCGCGGCTGAAGCGATGGGCATGAGTTTGCCGGGCAGCTCATCAAACCCAGCTGTCTCCGAATATAAGGAAGCGGACAGCGCGGCAGCAGGTGCAGCGGTTTATAATTTGCTCGAACTTGGCGTCTACCCGAAAGATATCATGACAAAAGAAGCATTCGAAAACGCGATCACGGTTGTCATGGCGCTCGGCGGCTCGACGAATGCGATTCTTCATTTATTGGCGATCGCCCATGCAGCGGAAGTAGACTTGACAATCGACGATTTCAATCATCTCCAAAAAACGGTTCCGCATTTGGCCGATCTCAAGCCGAGTGGCAAATATGTTATGCAAGACCTTCACCGCGTAGGCGGCGTCCAGGCTGTAATGAAAATGTTGTTCGAAGCGGGCTATTTGCACGGCGATTGCATGACTGTCACCGGCAAAACGGTCGCAGAAAACTTGCAGGAAGCACCGAGCCTGATAGAAGGCCAGGACGTCATCATGCCGTTCGATAACCCGAAACGGAAAGACGGCCCGCTCATTGTTTTGAAAGGCAACCTGTCGCCGACTGGCGCGGTCGCAAAAGTTTCCGGCGTCAAAGTGAACCGCCATACAGGGCCAGCACGCGTATTTGAAAACGAAAAAGAAGCGACAGCTGCTGTCATGGCGAACGAAATCAACGACGGCGACGTTTTGGTCATCCGTTATGTCGGTCCGAAAGGTGGTCCAGGTATGCCAGAGATGCTGTCGATTTCAGCAATTCTGGTCGGTAAAGGCATGGGGGAAACGGTCGCACTGCTGACAGACGGACGCTTCTCCGGCGGGACGCACGGACTGGTCGTCGGCCATATTTCACCGGAAGCGCAATCCGGCGGACCGATCGCCTTACTGAAAGAAGGCGATATGGTCACGATCGATTCGGACTTACAGGAAATTTCCATGGACGTACCGGACGCTGAACTCGAAAAACGCAGAAGTGAATGGACCGCACCGCCGCTTCACCGAAAAGGCGTGCTCGGCAAATACGCACATAATGTTTCTTGCTCGTCTAAAGGAGCGGTAACGGATTATTTAAATAGATAAGTTTTTAAAGGACAGGAATATGAGTTATCTGTAAGAGCTGCATAGGCGTTCGCGGCCGACCGGGTGACGACGAATGAAGTCGTTCTCGATCAGCACGGCACAGTGTCGGCAAAGTGAAATGCCGACAATTCGTGATGCAGACACTGAAAAAATGGATCCACAGAACTTACTGAATCCAGGGAAACTGTTTCAGGAAACAAGTGATTCCGCAGCAATGCGATAAGGAAAAATTAAAAGGGGGAAACAAAATGGCGATGAATAAGATAGGATTTGCATCCGTGTTGGTTGGGGGAGCACTGGCTTTAACAGCGTGTGGTAGTTCAGAAGACGGCGACACAGCAGGCGGTGATTCCGGAGAAACATTCAACTTGCAGGCGGGGCACTCGTTGCCGGAAGATCATCCGTATCACTTAGGGTTTTTGGAAATGGCGGAGAATGTTGAAGAGCGGACGGATGGCCGCGTGACGATCGAAGTGTTCGCCAATAGTGAAATCGGTGCGGAACGTGAACTGACGGAAGGAATGGGGCTTGGCACCGTTGATTTAGTCGTATCGTCTACCGCGCCGGTTACGAATTTTGTCCCGGAACTGGAAGTTTTGGACGTGCCATTCCTTTTTAACGACCGTGAATCGGCGGTGGAGATTTTGGAGGGCGAAATCGGCGATGAATTATTTGCGAAACTTGAAGAAAATGGCATCATCGGATTGTCATGGGGAGAAAACGGCTATCGCCACATAACGAACTCCAAGCATCCAATCAATACTCCAGCGGATCTCGAAGGCTTAAAAATCCGTACACAGGAAAATGAAATCCATTTGGCTGCATTTGAAGCATTAGGTGCACAGCCGACGCCGATGGCTTGGACAGAAGCGATTACTGCGCTTCAGCAAGGCGTCGTCGATGCACAGGAAAATCCGGCAATCGTTGCGGACCAATTCAGTTTGTATGACGCCAACCAGAAATACATGAGCTTGACGGGCCATGTGTATTCTGTCGCGATTTACATGATGAGCCAGCAAACCTATGACCAATTGCCGGAAGACTTGCGCGACATCGTCATGGAAGAAGGACAGAAAGTCGGTCCGATGGAACGCGACTTGATTGTCGAAATGGAGCAAGAATCTTTGCAAACCTTGAAAGATGAAGGCGTTGAAATCATCGAAGACATCGATACAGCGCCGTTCCAGGAAGCGGTGCGCCCAGTCTACGATCAAATCGAGCATCAGGAACTGCTGAACCGGATTTTGGACGCTCAGTAAAGAGAAACTTCAATCTCAGTGGGGGGCATCCCCCAACTGGTTATTAGTTGATACAATCTGACTTTTACAAACCGTTAAAGCGGGATAAGTTAAAATTGCAGAAATTTTAAAAAAGAGAGAGTTCTTCTCTCTTTTTTTTCTATCGGGGGAAATCGATGATGAAATGGATCGGATATTTGAATTGGGGTATCAAGCATCTATTGAATGGAATAATGGGGGTATTGGTAACGGTTGTTTTTCTGCAAGTTATTTTCCGGTTCGTGCTCGGTTCGCCGCTCGCTTGGACGGAAGAACTGGCGCGCTATAGCCTGATTTGGCTGACATTCTTAGGAGCAGCCTATGCAATGTCTTTAAGAGCGCATATCGGCATGGAGGTTTTTGTCAATTTATTCCGGACATCAGGAAAGAAAGCGCTCTATATTGTTGCATCACTTGCAAGTTTGATGTTCTTTTTGTTGATGGTGATCGAAGGTTATAGCTTGGCGATGCAGGGGATGTCCCAAAGTTCACCGGTTTTGCGCATACCGATGGGGGCGATTTATATGGTCATCCCGATCAGCGGTGCTGTTTTGATCATCAATTTGGCCGCGCGTTTTGCCCAAGACTTTAAGAGCGGGGGTGTCTGAGCATGGCGATCTTATTATTCGTTTTGCTGATTGCGCTGTTTATGATCAACGTACCGATTGCGATTGCACTAGGTCTCGCTTCAGCGCTCATTTTCTACATAGAAGGAAATGTGTCGATCATCGTCATTATCCAGCGCATGTTCAACTCGGTCGATTCTTTTCCGTTAATGGCCATTCCGTTCTTTATATTAGCTGGAAAATTAATGGAAAGCGGTGGGATTTCAAACCGTTTGATTCATTTGGCGAGCGTAATTTTTGGGCGTGTCAGAGGTGGGCTAGGTATCGTTTCCATCGTCGCTTGTGCGTTTTTTGCGGCGATTTCCGGCTCTGCAGCTGCGACGACCGCTGCTGTCGGTGCGCTTATGATTCCGGCGATGGTCAATAAAGGCTACGACAAAAGCTTTTCCACCGCAATTCAAGCAGCGGGCGGCACCATCGGGGTCATGATCCCGCCGAGTGTTCCACTGGTTTTGTACGGTGTCGCGGCTGGTGTGTCAGTCGGCGATTTGTTCATCGCCGGCATCGTGCCGGGGCTGATGGTCATGTTGTCTTTGGTTTTGCTTGTCTATTTCATCTCCCTGAAAAAAGGCTATGGCGGAGGCGAAAAATTCGGGCCGAAAGATTTCTTCAAGGCATTCCTGGATGCATTTTTAGCATTATTGATGCCAGTCATAATTCTCGGCGGCATTTACGGCGGCATCTTCACGCCGACTGAAGCAGCAGTCGTGGCTGTCGTCTATGGCCTGGTGATCGGTCTATTCGTTTACCGCGAAATCAAGTTCACCGATCTTGCGGCGATTTTCTCTTCTGCTGTCGTGACGACCGCGGTCATCATGTTCATCATCGCAGGCGCGTCCGTATTCGGTTATTATTTGACGCGCCAGCGCATACCGGCTGAGTTGACGCAATTGATGTTGAGCCTGACGGATAATTGGATCATCGCATTGTTAATCATCAACCTGGTGTTATTGCTGTGTGGGATTTTCTTGGAGACTTCCGCTGCCATCATTATTTTGACGCCTATCTTGGCGCCGATTGCGAGTGCACTCGGAATTGACCTCGTGCATTTCGGCATCATCATGATCGTCAACTTGGGTATCGGCTTTATCACGCCGCCGGTCGGAATCAACTTATTTGTCGCCGCGAACATTGCCGGCACCAAATTCGAAAGTTTATTGCGCGCAATCATTCCGTTTATCATCGTCATGGTTATCGACGTCATCATATTGTCGTTCATCCCAGAAATCAGTTTGTTCTTATTAGGTGATTAAGAATAGGAGGAAGTTCATGACAATCTACACTATAGCGGTCTTGCCGGGTGACGGCATTGGTCCGGACGTAACGAAACAAGCGATTCGGGTGCTCGAAGTGATCCGGGAATTGGATCCTGATTTTGATATCCACTTTACGGAATTCAACTGGAATAGTGAATACTATTTGGAGCATGGTTCGATGATGCCTGATGACGGGCTCGAGCAATTAACAGCATTTGACGCCATTTTATTCGGAGCGATCGGGGATACGCGCGTTGCGGATGAAATCAGCATCTGGCAATTGATCATGCCGATCCGAAAAAACTTCCGCCAGTACGTCAATATGCGTCCGATCAAACGTTTATCAGGCATCGACTCGCCATTGAAAAATGAATCACCTGTCGATTTTGTCGTGTTCCGTGAGAATGCGGAAGGCGAGTATTCCAATATCGGCGGACGCCTGTACCAAGGCCAACCGCAGGAAATGGCGATCCAGAATACGGTCATCACCAAAACCGGCGTCGAACGCATCGCCCGCTATGCATTTGACTATGCACAAACGGCCGGTAGGAAAAAAGTGACGAGTGCGACAAAATCGAACGCCATCATCCATTCGATGAAATTATGGGACGAAGCGGTAGCAAGAGTCGCAAACGACTATGAAGGCATCGAACTCGAAAGCTATTTCATCGATGCGCTTGCCGCGTATTTTGTCCAGCGTCCGGAATCGTTTGATGTTGTGGTTGCGTCCAACTTGTTCGGTGATATTCTGACTGACTTAGGCGCCGCGATTGTCGGAGGACTCGGCGTTTCGCCGTCCGGCAATATCAACCCGGAGCGGGAATTCCCGTCGATGTTCGAAGCGATCCACGGATCAGCCCCGGACATCGCGGGCAAAGGCATCGCGAATCCGATTGCACAAATTTGGTCGGCTGCGCTGATGATCGACCACCTCGGCAGGCCGGACCTATCCCAAGCGATCGTTTCGGCAATTGAAACAGTATTAAGAGAAGGGCGTGTGCGGACGCCGGACCTCGGAGGCAATTCCACGACCGAACAGCTCGGCACAGCCATCGCACAAGCCGTGAAAGAACAGCTTGCTGTGAAAGGAGAACGTTAAATGGATATCCAATTGAACGGAAAAACAGCAGTCATCACAGGTGCTGGAGGAGGTATGGGAAAAGCAGCGGTTGAAACATTCCTCCAAAGCGGGGCGAATGTCGCCGCGCTTGATATCCGTACGGATTCCTTACAGAAACTGAAACAGCAGTTTAACGACCAATTGCTCGTCATCGACAGCAATTTAACCGAACAGGCAAGCGTCGAAGCGGCTTTTCAAAAAATCCACGATACGTATGGACGCATTGACGTACTGGCGAATGTCGCTGGAATTGCACAATCGGCTACCGATATTGAAGACGTTTCTTTAGACATGTGGCAGCGCATATTCGCCATCAATACGACCGCGGTCTTCCTCACTTCACGTGCAGCTGTTCCTTATATGAAACAGCAACAAGCAGGGTCCATCATCAATGTGGCGTCGATTTCGGTTGAACGGCCACGCCCGGGGCTAAACGCATACATCGCCTCTAAAGGCGCGACGGTTTCTCTGACAAAAGCATTGGCGATCGAACTCGCTCCTTATAAGATCAGGGTCAATTGCATCAATCCAGGGCCTTCTGACACCGAGATGCTCGGTGAATTCACAGCAGCTGGAGCCGATGTGGAAGATATGAAAGAAAACACATTCCGAAAAAGCGTGCCGCTTGGCGAACTAATCCAGCCGCAGGATATTGCCAACACACTTCTATATATGAGTTCGGATTTGGCGAAAATGATGACCGGCAGCGTCGTCAATGTCGACGGCGGGCGTGGAATTTAAAGGGGAGAGGCGATTGAATGAAGAAAAAACCGATGTATATCGCAGGAAACTGGCAGGAAAGTGAGGACGCGACGTGGCTTGAGACGAAAAATCCGTCAA
This sequence comes from Planococcus sp. ISL-109, assembly GCF_018613655.1. Classification (GTDB taxonomy): domain Bacteria; phylum Bacillota; class Bacilli; order Bacillales_A; family Planococcaceae; genus Planococcus. Next base: position 12,568 of record NZ_JAGGPW010000015.1, on the reverse strand, counting down.
CCGGCGAAACTCTTGCACAAGTGCCGCGAGGAAAAGCGGAAGATATTGACCGGGCGGTAAAAGCTGCAAGAACGTGTTTCGAATCACAAGCGTGGCAGCAGTTCATCCCGGCAGAGCGGGGGCGTATACTGCATAAAATTGCAGCAGCACTCCGGGAGGATCTGGAGGAGATCGCGCTACTCGAAACACAGGACACCGGCAAGCCTTTGACCCAAGGGAGAAAAGACGTCGAAGCGGCGGCGCAGTATTTCGAGTACTACGCAGGAATGGCCGATAAGATTTTCGGCGAAACGATTCCTGTACAGCCCGGCATTCTCGATTACACATTGCGCGAGCCGATTGGTGTGACTGCTCATATCGTGCCGTGGAATTACCCGCTGCAGATCATTGCGCGCTCAGCTGCAGCGGCGATTGCCACTGGTAATACGGTCGTTGCAAAACCGGCGGAAGATACGCCGCTGACAGCATTGAAGCTTGCGGAAATCATCGGCCAAACCGCGCTGCCGAAAGGCGTCTTTAATGTAGTGACAGGCTTTGGTTTTGAAGCAGGAGCCGCGCTGTGTGAACATCCCGATATCGACCACATTACGTTCACCGGTTCGGTACAAACCGGTTCCGGCGTCATGGCGGCGGCTGCGAAAAACGTCAAGCCGGTCACGCTCGAACTCGGCGGCAAATCACCGAATATCCTGTTTGAGGATTGCGACCAAGAAGAAGCACTTGATTGGGTGACGCGCTCGATCATCCAAAACGCTGGGCAGACTTGTTCAGCGGGCTCGCGTTTGTTGATCCATCAGTCGATCAAAGAGGACTTCTTGAGAAAACTGGCGGAGAAAATGACAGCCATCAAAATCGGAAAAGGCGAAGACGATGCCGAGCTTGGCCCGATTTTAAACGATAAGCAATACGAACGGATCGAGACCTTTATGGAAACGGCGCGCAAAGAAGGCGCCAAGTTTCTTGCTGGTGGCAAGCGCGAGGAGCGGGCGGATCTGGCGGGTGGCTATTTTTTCCAGCCAACCATCATCGATGGCTTATCGCCGGATAGCTATGTTGCACAGGAAGAAATTTTCGCACCCGTCGTCGCCGCTTTCGCGTTTGAAACGGAAGAGGAAGCCATACGCCTGGCAAACGGAACTGAATACGGATTAGTTGCCGGCGTTTGGACAAAAGACGGCGCACGGGCTCACAGGGTTGCCGCGAAAATCCGTGCGGGCCAAGTGTTCATTAATAATTACGGCGCGGGCGGCGGTGTGCAGATGCCGTTCGGCGGTTATAAAAAAAGCGGCTTTGGCCGGGAAAAAGGGCTTGAAGCTTTGCGCAATTATACTGTGTTGAAAAATGTCGCGTTGAAATATTGATCCATTGGAAAAGGGCTGTCCTCAAGTGAGGACAGCCCTTTGTTTTGCAAGGTAACTTCATGCATTTTGATTTAAATATTAACCCGTAACGAACGGGGAATCATTTCCATTGAAAGTGTTTGCTTTCAGTGCCGCGGTAATAGTTCCACTGGGTGCTCTCTAACTTAAGCAACGTAAACCCTACCTTCTTTTACGTCCTTGCAATCCTGTAATCGCGCCAGTGTGAATAAGTATCTTCAAAAACATTGTGTAGAATGCCATTTCATCAAATTTATAGGTTACCTTATAGTTAACTCAGAATACTATCTCATAATGTCGGGTATAAGTCAATGATAGGGCTTTATAGTATCCCATGTTGTTTTTGAAAAAAAGAAATTGATGTATAATGAGAGTCATTACTGTGGAAGAAGGGGATTTTTGTGGAAACGCGTTATGCAGATGATAGCTTGGCATTACATACCGATCTGTACCAAATTAATATGGCGGAAACCTATTGGGCGGACGGAATGCACGAAAGGCAAGCGGTTTTCGAATTGTTTTTTCGGAAATTGCCATTCGGCAATGGATATGCCACATTTGCTGGACTCGAACGGGTGCTCGACTATCTGAAGAACTTTCGTTTTACAGAAAGCGATATTGCCTATTTGCGGGAAGAACTTGGATATAAAGATGACTTTCTTGATTATTTGAAAACGGTGCGTTTCACAGGAGATGTTTATTCGGTCGTTGAAGGAGAGCTTGTGTTCCAAAACGAACCCTTGATCCGTGTTGAGGCGCCTTTGATTGAAGCGCAATTGATCGAAACTGCAATGCTCAATATCATTAATTACCAAACCTTGATCGCGACAAAAGCGAGCCGTATCAAGCAAGTCGTCGGCATGGAGCGGGTCATGGAGTTCGGTACGCGGCGCGCACAGGAAATGGATGCAGCCATTTGGGGCGCGCGCGCAGCTTATATCGGCGGTTTGGAGGCGACGAGCAACACGCGCGCCGGCAAATTGTTCGGCATACCTACAGCCGGTACGCACGCCCATTCAATGATCCAGGCATATAAAGACGAGTACGAAGCTTTTCACGCTTATGCTCAGCGCCACCGTGATTGCGTCTTTCTCGTCGATACGTACGATACGTTAAAGTCGGGTGTACCGATCGCTATCCAAGTAGCACAAGAGCTGGGCGACAAAATCAACTTCCGCGGCATTCGCCTCGATAGCGGCGATATCGCCTTTTTATCGAAGGAAGCGCGCAAGATGCTCGATGAAGCAGGGTTTTCGGAAGCTGAAGTGGTCGTTTCCAATGATTTGGATGAATACACCATCTTGAACTTGAAAGCGCAAGGGGCGCGCGTCGACTCGTGGGGAATTGGAACGAAACTGATTACGGCATACGACCAGCCGGCACTCGGCGCAGTGTACAAGCTCGTATCGATCGAAAACAGCGGCGGTGATATGGTCGACACGATCAAGATTTCAGGAAACGCTGAAAAAGTGACGACGCCGGGCTTAAAAAAAGTTTACCGGATTATAGATAGGGAAAATGGGAAATCAGAAGGTGATTATATTGTGATGCACGATGAAGATCCAGCTTCTGAAGAGCGTTTGAAAATGTTCCATCCGGTCCATACTTACGTTTCGAAATTCGTCACCAATTTTGAAGCTGTCAATATCCATCAACAAGTCGTCAAAGCGGGTCAAGTCATTTACGAAAACCCGCCGCTTGAAGAAATACAAAAGTATGCGAACAGAGCGCTTGATCTATTATGGGATGAATACAAGCGTTCGCTCAACCCCGAAGAATATCCGGTGGACTTGAGTGAGAAGTGCTGGAATAACAAGATGCGCAATATCCAGGAAGTGCGGGAATCCGTGCAGCAATTCACCAATAAATAAGGAGGATCCACATGTCGACTTTACAGCAGCAAATCATCGATGAACTGAAAGTGCAGCCTACGATTGATCCGCAACAGGAAATCAAGCGCACCGTCCAATTCTTAAAAGACTATTTGAAGCATCATTCATTCTTAAAAGGTTTTGTTCTTGGAATTTCCGGAGGCCAGGATTCGACGCTTGGTGGAAAATTGACACAGATGGCCATTGATGAATTGAATGAGGAAAGCGGCGAAGCGACATATGGTTTCTATGCAGTGCGTCTGCCTTATAGCGAGCAAGCTGATGAACATGATGCGCAAGATGCGTTGAATTTTATCAATCCGACGAAAGTTTATAGGATCAATATTAAAGAAGCGGTCGATGCGAGCGACCGTGCGTTAGAAGCGCAAGGTATCGAGCTGACGGATTTTGCAAAAGGCAACGAAAAAGCACGCGAACGCATGAAAGTACAATACTCGGTCGCCGCGGCGCATGATGCGATCGTCCTCGGTACAGACCATGCAGCGGAAGCGATCACAGGCTTTTACACGAAGCACGGCGACGGTGCGGCTGATTTGGTGCCATTATTCCGTTTGAATAAACGCCAAGGCCGTGAAATGCTCAAGGCGCTCGGCTCGCCTGAGCATTTGTATACCAAAATTCCGACTGCCGATTTAGAAGATGACAAACCGGCCATTCCCGACGAAGTGGCGCTCGGTTTGACCTATGATCAAATCGATGATTATTTGGAGGGCAAGGAAATTCCTCAGGAAGCGCGGGAAAAGCTGGAAGGCTATTACTTGAAAACACAACACAAACGCCATTTGCCGATTACGATTTTCGATGATTTCTGGAAATCATGAACCTAAATGAAGAGCCGAGACGGAGAAAAATCCTCATTTTTCTCCGTCTTTTTTATCCCGCTTATACGGCCAGTGGGTTGACTGGCAATCAGTGGAGGATGAACCCCAACTGATTGAAGTTTCCCTTGATGTGCAATGTGAAGTATAAACGTACTTCTCGCCTGGTCTGTCTTATGGCTCAGTTGAGTTATCCGCAGTAATCCGATATGATGACAGTAAGATTGTGATAATTCAAAACCTTTTCGATTTGTATGGGAGGAACTAATATGAAAGCGACAGAGCGTCTAGGAAAAGTTATAGATAATATTGAAAAAGTGATCATCGGGAAGCGGGAAATCGTTGAACTTAGCTTGGTCGCTTTATTGTCCCACGGCCATGTTTTGCTTGAAGATGTCCCGGGTGTCGGCAAAACGATGCTCGTGCGGGCGCTGGCAAAATCGGTCGGAGCGGATTTTAAGCGCATCCAGTTTACGCCGGATCTTCTGCCGTCCGATGTCGTCGGGGTGTCGATTTACAACCCGAAAGACATGCAATTCCATTTCCGCCCGGGCCCGATCATGGGCAATATTGTCCTGGCGGATGAGATCAACCGGACATCCCCGAAAACCCAGTCCGCGCTGCTAGAGGCGATGGAGGAAGCCACAGTCACGACGGATGGCGTAACCATGCGCATTCCAAAACCATTTTTCGTTATGGCGACCCAAAACCCGATTGAATATGAAGGGACATACCCTTTACCGGAAGCTCAACTCGACCGATTTTTGCTGAGAGTGAAAATGGGCTATCCGACACACGCAGAAGAAATCGAAGTGTTGACACGTGCCCAGTCCATTCCGCCGATTCAAGAGCTCGAAGCGGTTCTGACGCTGGAAGAATTGCTCAAGCTGCAAGAGGAAGTGCGGACCATCCGCGTAGACGATACGATCCGCAAGTATATCGTTGATCTGGCCAGCCAGACGCGCCGTGACCCATATGTGTATTTGGGGGTCAGCCCGCGCGGTTCGATCGCGCTGATGAAAGCAGGGCAAGCCTATGCCATGTTGAAAGGGCGCGATTTTGTCACGCCGGATGATGTCCAATATTTGGCGAAATTTGTTTTCGGCCACCGGATCATGCTTCGTTCAGAAGCCCGTTATGACGGCATCACAGCTGAAGAATTGACGGAGCGCATCATTGCGAAGACGCACGTACCTGTCCAAAGGCTTGTGAATCAATGAAGAGAATCAAACAAATAATGGATTCATCGGGCAGGATGATTTTTGTGCTCATCCTGTTTTTTTTAACTTTTTCATTCGCCATGTTCCAAGGCGGCTTTGTCAGCTGGTTCATATTTTACGTATCTTTGCCGTTCATCGCCTATTCAGTGCTGTTGTCGTTTTATCCACTCGGGAATTTGCGCGCAGAGCGGAAGGTCCATACTGCCCGCGTTAAAAGTGGCCATCGGTTTTCCGCTACTGTCACCATCCATCGAACTTTGCCGTTTCCGCTCCTTTATACCGTTCTTTACGAACAAGCCCAATCTCCCAGGCTGAAAGCCCGATTGGCGGAATCGGCCCAGCAGATGTTGCTGCCGGGTTTCCGGCGCGATTTTTCGTGGACTTATGAAATTGAGCAAATGCCAAGAGGTGAACATGTGCTAGAAGGTGTCACGATCGAAACGGCTGACTTTTTCGGCTGGGTGAAAAAACAGCAGCTGCTGCCGGTCCGCCAATCTATCCTCGTCTTTCCGAATACGGTCGAACTGATGTATCGCCCGATCGGCTCTAGCTTTAACCAAGGCTCAATTGCCGCGCCTTTCACTTTAGTGAAAGACACGACGATGGTAAGCGGAATCCGCGATTACCAGCCAGGCGACCGGGTATCGTGGATTCATTGGAAATCGTTTGCGCGCACTCAGACAATGCGGACGAAAGAATTCGAAGACCGTCAATCCCAAGATCTGTTCTTGTTGGATGACCGGTCTCCATCGGACGTATTCGAAATTCAAGTCGAGCTCGTCGCCTCCATTCTCACCTCGGTCGTCTCGGCACATGCCAGTGTCGCGTATTTATCCGCAGGCACACCGCGAGCTTTTTTCCCGCTGATCCAAAATGATGAGCAATTACAGCGTGCGCTATATCATTTGGCGAAAGTTCAGGATGACCTGGACCGGCCGATCGAAACAGTCGTTGGTCAGGATCTGAAGCAGGTCCGTGTGTCGAGCCTTGTTTATGTGACAGGATCGCTGTCGCGCAAAATGGTCGACGAGATCCGCCGAAACATCACGGGCTTAAGCCATTGCCTTTGTTTGGTCGTTACAGAAAAAGGGCAAACGATCACCCCGGATGATGAAAAAGTTCATCAGTATGCAAGGTCGAAAGGCTTCCACGTGAAATCGATCGGTCCCGAGAATTTCGCTTCGGCGTTTATGGAAGGGAGCCGCTCATGACTTCTATCCAAAAAAACAAAGTATTTATGGGGCTACTTTACGTTTTGGTGTTTTTCCTTCTATCTGAGTGGCTGCGCCCTGTCATCGATTTGACTGAGACTGGGCATCACCAATTATTTCTGGCTTTTGTCGCGCTCGGGTTAATCATGGCGTTTTTCGAAATTCCATGGTGGATTACGGGGCCGTTGAAGCTGGTGTATATTCTTTGGTTTATCGTTTATGTCTACACAGGCAATTTGTTTTTTACACTGGAAAGCTTGGGCTTTATTGCACAACAGGCAAGCACCAGCTTGTCGGCATTGCTGAGCCAAAACTGGCAAGCGACGACTGATCTATTCCGCACCGTTCTGTTTTTTGCATTATTATGGATGGCCATTTACCTGATCCATTACTGGGTCAGCTTCCGCCTCAGCATTTTCTTGTTTTATTTGCTGACGGTCATTTTTGTCGCGGTACTCGATACATTCAGCCCCTATTCAGGGGATGCAGCGATTGTCCGCATCATGGTCATTGGGCTGCTTCTGGCAGGCTTATTGCATCTCGCCAGGTGGATGGAGCGGCATCGTGCGGTCGACAAGACAGAAAAACTTCTTGTTTATTCGGTTCCTTTGTTGCTGTTATTGATCGCATCAACCACGGTCGCTTTTTATTTGCCGAAAGCTGATCCGATATGGCCTGATCCGGTTCCGTATATTACGTCATATTCCGGCCAAGGCGGCAGCGGGCAAGGGAGCGTCGGGCGCATCGGTTATGGCGTCGATGATACACAGCTCGGCGGTTCATTCGTTTCCGATGATACGACGGTCTTTAGAACGGAAATCGAAGACGGGCAATATTGGAAAGTTGAAGTGAAAGATGTTTACACGACGAAAGGCTGGGAGCTATCCGACGAAAAAGCAGACGAGCAGTTTTATCGCAATGGAGAAGTCGTCTCGACCGATTTTCCGCCTGCGGAAGATGGAGAACAAACTTCGGCATTGGTGGATATACAGCAGCCATTCCCATTTGTCCTGTATCCATACGGGACGGCTTCTTTTCTAATGGAAGACACATTGGAATACCGTTATGATCCGGTGCAGCAGCGTTTTGATACCTTACAGGAAGGTGAAACGTTCGAGCCGGATGTTTATGAAGTGTTTTACAATGAGCCTACCTATAGTTTGGCCGCACTACAGGAAACGGAACTAGAAGCCCTTGCAGAACTTCCGGCCGAATTTGACCGCTATCTGCAACTGCCGGATGCGCTGCCGGAGCGGGTGGAAGAGCTCGCTGAAGAAATTGCCGCGGGATCGACGACCGTCTACGACCAAGCGCGTGCAATCGAAAGCTATTTCGGTACAGGTGGTTTTGAATACAGCCAAAGTGATATCCCGGTTCCAGCAGAAGACGAGGATTATGTCGATCAGTTTTTGTTTGAAACGATGCGCGGCTATTGTGATAACTTTTCCACGTCGATGGTCGTCATGCTGAGGTCACTCGATATTCCGGCGCGCTGGGTCAAAGGCTTTAACGAAGGTGAAGTCATCGATACTGTCGATGGCTACGATGTTTACGAAGTAACCAACAACAATGCACATTCTTGGGTAGAAGCCTATATGCCAGGTGTTGGTTGGATGATGTTCGAGCCGACGATCGGTTTTACCGGAGCCTCGGACATTGATTTTGATCTTGAAATCGAAACTTCAGAACCGGAATCCGATGAAATGCCGGAACGGCCGGAGCCTGAACCAGAATCGCCGGTTGACGAGTCGGAAGATGCTGCGGATGCGGCAGTTGGCCCGACCATCGGTGAACGGTTTATCCAATTTGTCTCCGACAATATCGGAAAACTGATTGTCGCCACGCTCGGCCTGCTGTTGCTCGCGCTGATGGTGTTCAAAGTGCGCAAAAGGTGGATGCCGAAAGTGCTCATTCCATATTACCGGCGAAAAGGTGGGGGATCGGAAACGTTTGAAAAAGCCTATCTGCGGCTCCTGAAGCAGTTAGAGTTGTACGGCATCCGGCGAGCACCGGGGCAAACGCTACGCTCTTACGCCGAATACGTCGATTCGTTCTATGGCACAGAGGAAATGACCAAATTGACTGCTGTTTATGAAAAATCCGTTTACGGCGGCGATTCACAGTCGGTTGATTGGGCTGAAATGCAGGAAAGTTGGGAAAATTTAATCAATAGGACAAGCGGTTGATTTTGAAAAGTCTAGACTGTACAATTGAGAAAATTATAGAATACAGTGCTCTCATATATGTCCGATGATACGGTTCGGATGTCTCTACCAAGTTACCGGAAATGACTTGACTATGAAGGCGGATGACGCATGTGCATTTGCATGCGCATTCGTCTTTGTGCAGTAGAGGACAAGAACGCGAGGAGTGATTTTTCGCGTTCTTTTGTTATGTTGAGGTCTGAATCGAATAGAAGAGGTGAAGGATTTGCCAGTTAGTCCAATGTTGAAAGAACAGAAGAAAATCGTCGTCCTGGATTTCGGCAGCCAGTACAATCAATTGATTACGCGCCGCATCCGGGAAATCGGTGTCTATAGCGAACTCCACCCACATACGATCACTGCTGACGAAATCAAGGAAATGAACGCTACGGGCATCATCTTCTCAGGCGGCCCGAATTCCGTTTATGACCAGAACGCTTTCTCTATCGATCCTGAAATTTTCGAAATGGGTCTTCCAATCCTTGGAATTTGCTACGGTATGCAGCTGATGGCTTTGCGTTTAGATGGCAAAGTGGAAAAATCTTCCAGTCGTGAGTATGGCAAGGCGGAATTGACGCTGACGAAAGAAAGCTCCATTTTCAAAGATGTTCCGGAAGAGCAAATCGTTTGGATGAGCCACGGTGACCTGGTCACTGCAGCACCTCCGGGATTTGATGTTATCGGCACTAGCCCGGGTTGCCCGATTGCGGCGATGGCAAACGAAGAACGTAAATTCTATGGCGTCCAATTTCATCCGGAAGTCCGCCATTCCGTCTATGGCAACGAAATGCTACGCCAGTTTGTATATGACGTATGTGGCATGAAAGACGAATGGTCGATGGAAAACTTCATCGAACTGGAAATCGAAAAAATCCGCGAGCAAGTGGGCGACAAAAAAGTCCTTTGCGCACTTAGCGGCGGCGTCGATTCTTCGGTCGTAGCGGTGCTGATCCACAGAGCGATCGGCGATCAATTGACGTGCATGTTCGTCGACCACGGCCTGCTGCGCAAAGGGGAAGCCGAAAGCGTCATGAAGACTTTCGCCGACGGTTTCCATATGAATGTCATTAAAATAGATGCCCAAGAACGCTTTATGGCAAAACTCGAAGGCGTCAGTGATCCAGAGCAGAAGCGCAAAATCATCGGCAATGAGTTTATCTATGTCTTCGATGATGAAGCTGTAAAACTGGAAGGCATGGACTTCCTCGCACAAGGAACGCTTTATACCGACATTATCGAAAGTGGCACGACAACAGCCCAAACGATCAAATCCCACCACAATGTGGGCGGACTACCTGACGATATGCAATTTGAATTGATCGAACCCCTCAACACTTTGTTTAAAGACGAAGTGCGGGTACTAGGCTCAGAACTTGGCATGCCGGATGAAATTGTTTGGCGCCAGCCGTTCCCAGGCCCAGGTCTCGGAATTCGCATCATGGGAGCTGTTACGGAAGAAAAACTTGAAATCGTCCGCGAGTCGGATTGGATTTTGCGCGATGAAATTAAAAAAGCCGGTCTCGACCGAGATGTTTGGCAATATTTCACCGTTCTTCCGGATATTCGCAGCGTAGGTGTCATGGGCGATGCCCGTACGTATGATTACGCAATCGGTATCCGTGCCGTCACGTCAATAGACGGCATGACATCGGATTGGGCGCGCATCCCATGGGATGTACTTGAAAAAATCAGTGTTCGCATCGTCAACGAAGTCGATCACATTAACCGCGTCTTGTACGATATTACGAGCAAGCCACCAGCAACAATCGAGTGGGAATAACATCAAACGGCTGCAGTTAGCAGCCGTTTTTTTAATTTACGAACTTTCTGTTAAAATCAAGTGACATTGTTCGTGTTTAGTCTTGTTTTTTCATACCTCACGTGGTATTCTATTGATGAAATTAAATAAGCTTGTCGTATAAATTCAGGAATATGGCCTGAGAGTCTCTACCGGTTCACCGTAAATGATCCGACTACGATTTTTTGTCCGCCCAAACAAATAGGCGGACTCTCTGTTTTTGGACGGGGATAATCGGACGCATACGGCAATCGCTGTATGCGTTTTTTATGTAGACTTATACAAGAGCATACGGAGGAATCATGTATGAAGAAGTATTTTCAATTTGAAGAGCTGGGTACAAATTACCGCCAGGAATTTATCGGCGGCTTAACGACCTTTCTTGCGATGGCTTATATTTTGGTCGTCAATCCGCTGACGCTGACGATGGATTCGATTCCAGATTTGGATCCGGCACTGCGCATGGATTACGGGGCAGTCTTTATGGCAACTGCACTTGCTGCAGCGCTCGGCAGTTTAATGATGGGTATCGTCGCCAGGTATCCGATCGCTTTGGCACCAGGTATGGGGCTCAATGCATTTTTCTCTTATACCGTTATTCTTACGTATGGCGTGCCGTGGCAAACGGCTTTGACAGGTGTTCTAGTTTCGGGGCTCATTTTCATCGTGTTGACCTTGACGGGTATCCGTGAAACGATCATCAATGCCATTCCTGCGCAACTGAAATATGCAGTGGGTGCTGGCATCGGCTTGTATATTACTTTTATCGGTTTGCAAAACGCTGGAATTGTTGTAGGAAATCCCGATACACTTGTCGGGCTCGGAGATTTGACGACCGGTTCCGCATTGCTCGCGATCTTTGGATTGTTCATCACAGTCATCATGATGGTCCGGGGAATTAAAGGCGGCATTTTCTTCGGTATTTTGATCGCTGCAGTCGTCGGAATGATTTTCCAAGTCGTCAGCTTGCCGACTGCCATCATTGACTTGAGTGTTCCGAGTCTTGCGCCGACATTCGGTGTCGCTCTTGAACCTATCTTCAATGACCCAGGTTCATTAATGACGATCCAGTTCCTGGTCATCGTCTTAACATTCTTGTTCGTTGATTTCTTTGACACTGCGGGCACATTGGTTGCCGTTGCGAACCAAGCTGGCCTAATGAAAGACAATAAATTGCCGCGAGCAGGAAAAGCATTGCTCTCTGATTCGATTGCAACAGTAGGCGGGGCGATCTTCGGAACATCGACAACGACTTCCTACATTGAATCAACATCTGGAGTTGCTGCCGGAGCGCGTTCCGGCTTTGCTTCCGTGGTCACTGGCATACTCTTCCTGGTGGCAATCCTGTTCTATCCACTTCTCTCTGTCATCACAAGTGCGGTGACGGCACCGGCATTGATCATCGTCGGCGTCCTGATGGTCTCAGCGCTCGGACAAATCGAATGGAACAAGTTTGAAATCGCAGTTCCGGCATTTCTGACAATGATTGCGATGCCGCTCGGCTATAGCATCGCAACCGGGATTGCGATCGGATTCATTTTCTATCCAATCACCATGCTCGTTGCGGGCAGAAGAAAAGAGATTCACCCGATCATGTACGGGCTGTTCTTGATTTTCATTTTATATTTTATTTTCTTAACTTAGCAGGGGGCCGCCAACAATATGTTGGCGGTTTTTTCTGTGGGTTTTGTAAATTCTTTATATTATATAGAAGGAAAGCAATTTTTTAGAGAAGAGGAGGAGTACTTAATCTCTCTTTTATTTCAATTTGCATCCATTGTTAATAAGGATTGGCATCTTAGGAAAGTCTTTGGATGAAAAGGAAAGACCTCCTTTCAAATTTGTAATAATTTAATGGTTGAATATTAAGAATATTACGTTATAATAAAGGGGTGTAAAAGTTTCTCGAGAAAAGCTTGACGCGATTTTTCTGGCGTGCTATATTAGTCAAGTCGCCAAGAGAGGCACACAACTTGAACCTTGAAAACTGAACAGCAAAACGTCAATAATACAGTCGCGAGCAATCGTGACAAACTTACTGATCAG
>NZ_JAGGPW010000014.1 GCF_018613655.1 Planococcus sp. ISL-109 | reverse complement strand
AATCTATATTTCTTCGTAAATTGAATACATCTTTAATGGCAAAGAACTACCAAAAACATTAAAGAAAATCCATGCATCAAGTGACCATACAGCCTACATAGAAAATATGCTAGACTCATATATAGACGCTATCCTAAAGTCCAGGCCAATCATAGTAGCATGAACAAGGGGACAGGGACTTTGTCTTAAGACAAAGTCCCTGTCCCCTAAATCCGCTTATTTTAATGAGTAGCCGCCATCTACGACTATTTCTGCACCGTTTATATAGGATGCTTTGTCTGAAGCTAAGAACAGAACAACTTCTGCAATCTCACTTGGTTGCCCGTAACTTCCTCTAGGGTGTCCCTGTGATTGTTTTTCATAATTCTCTTTTCCGCCATATGCGTTAATGGCTAGGTCGGTTTCTGTAGGGCCAGGGGATATGCAATTGACTCGGATTCCTTGGTTCGCAAAGCGAAGGGCCGTGCTTTGCGTCATCGCGACAACGGCTGCTTTTGTCCCGCTATAAGCCGGCAGCATCGGATTGACCTTGTCGTTTCCGAGGATGGCTGCATTATTGATAATGACTCCATTTTTTTGCTTACTCATCCCGGCTAAGGCATATTTCATGTAGAGGAAGATAGCCGTTTGATTGACAGCAATTAACTGATTCCAGTCATCCAGCTTTACTCGAGACAATGGTCCCATTCCTACAGACAGAACGCCCGCATTGTTGAATAGAATATCAACAGTATGCCCATCAGTTTCAAGTGCTTTAAAAAAGCTTTCGATTTCTTCCACGTTTTCGTTATGGACTTGGTGAAAATGGGCCTTCCCGTTGCATTCACTCTCTACCTGATAGCCTTTGTTGCGATCTCTCCCAGTAAAATGAACGCTAGCCCCTTCTTTACAAAAGAAACGAACCACTTCCTTGCCAATTCCATCCGTTCCACCATTCACAATCACTACTTTGTTTTCGAACATCATGAGATCCCCTCCGAACATCATAGTAAAGTCATAAAATCTGTATATTCAGTATATAACATTCGTATCACCATAGGAAATCTAGGTACTCACCACTTAAGGGGACATGGACGTTATCTTATATGAAGGATTCGACCCCCACTTCTCCCTTCATTATGTGTGAGCCGTTCATGTTTAGTTCGCTTAACGGTTGCTTCCCAATCTTTTATATCAGAAGAAAGTTATTCTTACATTTTGTCATATCATTAGATTTGTAGACAATAACGACTTCACAGATAAATAGGGACAGGGATCTTGTCCTATAGAATCTAAACCTTTTACTAGATAGAATTACGTAAATAAGTATATGTTTAGAACACCACACAGATTTTGTAGAATAACTAAAGAGATGATTGCAGCCCTAGAAAATGAAGATGAAACTAATCTTCGTCTACTGAAGATTAATGCGGATAGTGAAGCAGGTAATAACTTAGTAAGAACTCTAACAAGAATTACATTCACCGCTGATTGTATTGGTACCCTTGGGTTAAACAGTTTGAAATAACAAACCCATAGATATCAATAAATTGAAGGCAGTATGTTCGTAGATAGCTACATTCTACATACACACTGCCTTTTGACTAAGGTTAATGTTTTACCCTATTCCAACGTTACGGTGAACCTTATCATAAGTAAATAAATTTTTTCACTTTCACTTTATACCGTACCGACTTTTTTCATTTGGAGAATAGAATTCCGCTTAACTGATGACAGAAAAGAAGGATGATGTGCTATGAAAATCATTGTATTCGGTGCAACGGGCGGTGTAGGCCAATCTGTTGTGAAGCAGGCATTAGAGAATGGTTTTGAAGTCGCGGCATTTGTACGGACGTCGGCGAAACTGAAAGTCGCAAATGAAAATTTAACAGTTGTCGAAGGGGATGCGTTCAACCAGGAGCAAGTTGCGGCTGCCATTGCTGGCCATGATGCGGTCGTATCATGCTTAGGCTCCAACCAGGGAATGAACAAATCGACCGATCTTCAAGAGATGGTGAAAAATATTGTGGCGGGCATGCAGAAGCATGACGTGAAGCGGATCGTCTACACGGCATCTGCCGGAATTGATAAAGAATTGCCAGGTATCAGCGGGAAATTAATGATGGGCGTGCTGAAGAATGCGCTAAAAGACCACCGGGCAGCTGTTGATATTATTCAAGCGCATGGACTGAACTACACGATTGTCAGGCCGATGGGATTGACCAATGATTCGTTTACAGGAGAATACAGAGAGTCTCTGACGGCTGTACCCGAAACATCAAAGACAATTCCGCGTGCGGACGTGGCCCATTTTATTTTAAAAGCGTTAACTGATGCGCAATATGAAAATACTTCTGTTGGGATTGCTACTTAAAACATTGCAAACTGTCCTGTATCCCCGGTCTTTATCCCAAATCTTTCTATAACAAAAGAGTGTCCAAAGCGAATTGACTTGGATGCTCTTTTATTTTGGCACACACCATGGATTTTACTAGCTAAGAGTTGGGAATAGAGCGGGAGACAGATCTGCTGAAAATGATTGGAATTTATAATACATATATCAAAGTGGAAAGAGAAGTAAACATATAAAACTTCATTAGGGTTATCACGGGGAGCTGCATCATAAGTGAATAAGGTTTTTTAAGTTATTTTTTTCAATTTTTAAATTTATTGGTTATTGAATATGTATAATGATGATAAGACATAACTAGAATCTTTGAGAACGTAATTTAAAAATGTTGATAAGGTGGTCATTCATATTTATTGCGATATTATCGTACATGGTAGAAGGGGAAGTATAAGTCAGGATAATTTAAACTATCAAACATAAATTCATTCAATCTCAAAGCCCGGAGATACAATATCTGACTTAGTATATGGATGGAACAATACGTGAGGAGAACTTTCATATGAAAAAGCTAGTAGGAACTTTAGTTTTTGTATTGATTATAGGGGCAATTGGTGTATTTGCGTTTTCGCAAATAAAACCGTTTGGAATCACTACTAATAGCAGCGCTGAAACTTCTTTAGTCCAGGATAGAATAGTGGAGTTGTCAGAGTGGACAACATTAAAGTATGAGTACAGCAAGGCAATAGTAAGCCGTACAGATAAAAATATACCACTGACTGATATTAATTTTGCAGAGGCGATAAAGCTAATCGAGTATTCTGGGTACTTGAAAGCAGGATCAGATCTTTCAAAACTTGAAGTATCGTATGATGAGGTATCCGAGCAATTATCAGTTAGAGTCCCAAAAGCACAAATACTCGATAATGTTGTAGAAACCGAGAAAACGACAATAGAAGATGTCAAAGGGAATATATTTTCCGATTCCCCTACTCAGAAAGTTTTTGATGACATAAATGCTGATAAAGCAACCCTTGAAGAAGAAAAAATCAGCCAAGGATTTTTGGAAGAAGCAGACAAAAGAACAGAGGAGTTGTTAACTCCTTTATTAAGCTCTATGGGACATGATGACGTTATCATCGAGTTTTATTAAAAAAATACTGGCAAAAATGGTGGTTTTCTGATGGACCGTTATCTGGAAGAAGTTAATTTGAGA
Organism: Planococcus sp. ISL-109; assembly: GCF_018613655.1. Classification (GTDB taxonomy): domain Bacteria; phylum Bacillota; class Bacilli; order Bacillales_A; family Planococcaceae; genus Planococcus. The sequence continues at coordinate 186,798 of NZ_JAGGPW010000014.1, read as the reverse complement.
TAAGGTCCTAAATATGGTTGTTAATATAAGCTGAATATAAGTTATTGTGAAGCAATCATTGCTAGTAGCTTTGATTGCTTTTTTTATTGTAAGATTTGAATGGTCGTTTGCGAATGGCAATATTCAGCTAATGGTTGGCATTTGTGAACGAGATTTTTCTTAGAAAAGTGTTATTGTTCGAAGGAAATTTATAGCAAATAAGGAGGTATCCCAAAAGTAATTTAGGGATACCTCCTTATTTCTATGCATCAATTATTACTGTTCATCAATCTCCACAACAACTTCCTGTAGTCCCTCCTTATGCAAAGTCGCAAAATATATATTATGCGCATCTAAAAACATGCCTGTTGTTCCTGAAGTTCCCCATTTCACATCCAATGAGTGGGATGGGTGTAGCTGGAGCTGGTTGTCAGAAACTTGAACGGTGAAGTAGTGAGCGGGCATTTGTGGAAAGACAAGTGTATTTCCCTGTATAGCGGGAGTCGCTTCTCTGACGAGGTGGGGGACATCAATTTGATCAATGAGTTCCCCGTCCTTTGAGAGTAATAGTAAGGTGCCTCCTTTATTTGTCTGTGCTGCGACTACATATTGTTGGGCCGCTTGTACATAAGAAATGCTGTATATATAAAAATCTACTTGCGGCACAAGTTCAGAGGGTGCAGCAGTCAGTGCATTTGTTGCAGGGTCATAAACGGCGAAATGGAGCGCTGCCTTGGTTGCTTTGTCATTGAAATCTTGCCAAACGAGTAGCGCATTGTCGTCAGAAGCAGCTAGCATTGGCCAGCTAACGCGGTCATCTGCTTGTGAAAGATTTATTTCATGCAATATCTCGCCTTCATTTGAAATCGTAGAAACAATAACTTCCTTGCCGGTGCCAAGTTCGTTGACACCGCCACCGTTGACCCAACCATGGGACCAAAAAATGACGTGATGTGTATTTGTCGAGGCCACGTGCCCGGAATGTCCTCCGTCAAGCAGTGTTGCTTCATAGAACTTTTGCCAATTGTAATCATAGAGCTTAAAGCGTTGGGAAACGTTATTTGTTGAATCATAGCCATCCTCATATGTGATAATGCGTGTTTCCTTAGTTGAACTTGCGCTGACGGGTTCCTGTGCTTCAGGATCTGCAACGAGTGTTTCTACCTGAGTTTGTCCGATTTCTTTTTTATAAATATCATGTGTCCAGCCACCCTTGCGTTGTTCATCACTTTTTTCAGACCAAAGCACCGAGTTTTCAACAATGGAAACACCGTGCGCATATTGTCTTGTGTCCTCGGTCGGTTGAGCTTGCTGCGGTGAACAGCTAGCTAGTATGAAGAGGCCGGTTATTAGTAACCATTTTTTCATTGTCATTCCGCCTTTTATATACTTTTTCCCGTTTGGTGGGAAAAATAAGTATTTGAAGATTCGTTACATATGAAAACGCATCTAAATTTGGTGTCATCGGTTTAACGGGGTCACTTGCAGCAGAAGTATGCGTAACAATATTCATGTAATAGCCTTAGCAGATGCACTTAACTTAGTTCCAACTGACAAGAAAAAGCAGTATATGCACCCAGCCCCAGCGCATGTCACTGAATACATTGTGGCACAATTAAAATTAAATCAACATATTTATATTAAAAAAATGCAATATTAATAAATATAAATCCAATCTCACAAAGCAATAGCTTCGAGGGATTGGATTTTTGCTTAGCATTTCTACCACCATCTTTTGGTTATTATGTACTTAGACGAAAAAGACCGCACTTAAACTTATTACGGAGAGCCTTATTACAAAAAACGGTATAAAAGAGAGTGGAAGTTAAATCTTTAAATTAGTTAAGATAGGCCAATGGCTTGTCTTTTTTTGAGTTGATTATGGTGATTTAGCTCTACAAGAAAGGTCTTCCTTTTTCTATTTAATCATTTACATAAGGACATAACATATTGTAAGCCCTCTTTAATTATGTCTAAGTATGTTATGCTGATTTAGTTGACAATAAATATATTAGAATATTTAACGGGATTTATCTTATAAGAGACAGTTCTTCAGAGCATCATGAAAAATTACAAAGTCTATAGGCATATAAACTTTATATAGTTATTTTCATATAAACCTTTTGTAAAAAAACGGGGTTCCTTAGGCATGCTTTATGCCTAGGGAAGCTTTTTTATATGATAAGAATCGGGAGGTACATATGATAAAGTTCGAAAATGTAAGTAAAGTTTATAATGATGGATTTAAAGCAGTGGATTCCGTCAGTTTTGAAATTCCTGAAGGAGAACTTCTTGTAATTATCGGGCCTAGTGGGTCTGGAAAATCAACGACAATGAAAATGATTAATAGAATGATTCCACATACAACTGGAACTATTTCTATTGATGGTAAGGATATTACAAAATTAAATGCAGCAGAGTTGCGACGTAATATCGGTTATGTGATTCAACAAATTGGGCTATTTCCTCATTACACGATTGAAAAAAACATAGCGATTGTGCCTGATCTTAAAGGGTGGAGTGCGCAGGATGTTAAAAAGCGAGTGAAAGAACTGCTGGAGATGGTCGAACTGGATCCAGAGATATTCAGCAACCGCTACCCTAAAGAATTATCAGGCGGACAGCAACAGCGTGTTGGTGTTGCAAGAGCTCTAGCATCCAACCCGAGGCTTATCTTGATGGATGAACCATTCGGGGCACTGGACCCAATCACAAGAGAGCAACTACAAGGAGAATTAATTTCCTTGCAGCAAAAACTTAAGAAGACAATTGTTTTTGTCACCCATGATATGGATGAAGCGTTAAAACTGGGTGATCGAATTGCTATTATGAAAGATGGCAAATTACTTCAACTGGATACCCCGGAGAAGATATTACAAGAACCTGCATCCGGCTTTGTCGAAGAGTTCATTGGCAAGGAACGAATTATTCAAAACCCTGAACTCATGTCAGTTGAAGAGGTTATGGCGGAAACTGTCTTAACTTCTCTTCCAGATCGGTCTCCTGAAAAATCGCTTGCACTGATGCGCAAACATAAAAAAACAATGTTAGTTATCGTTGACGAGAACAAAGTTATGATGGGAATCGTATCGGCTTATGATGTGATCAAGCAAATGAATGAAATTAAAACGATTGAAGAGATTATGCTAACCAATGAACCGTTTCTTTTGAGCTCGCAAAGTGCCAAAGATGCAATTGTCATGATGGCGAATGCGTCACTCGGAATCATTCCGGTAGTAGATGAAACTAAAAGGATCGCAGGATTAGTAACTCGTGGAACGTTGCTTTCTGCATTGTCCAGTCAATGGACAGAAGTGGGGGCAACTAATGAATAAATTAAGTTTATGGGAACAAATTGTTCAACAAGCACAAATGCGATGGGTTGAGGTACTTGAGGCGACATTTGTTCATATACAACTAGTATTCTTTTCTATGCTGATGGCAGTAATACTTGCAGTTTCATTAGGTATTCTTATTACACGCGTACCCTCGCTAGTACCCTTAGTATTAGGTGGTACAGGTATTATGCAAACAATACCTAGTCTTGCAGTACTGGGTTTTTTAATCCCTATTTTTGGAATTGGTGTAAAAACAGGGATTGCTGCATTATTTTTGTATTCACTTTTACCGATTGTTCGAAACACCTATACAGGTATTAAAAGTGTGGATAAGGCGACGTTAGAAGCAGCTAAAGGAATGGGAATGACGAGCAGCCAGATATTATTTAAGGTTGAGCTTCCTTTATCCATTTCAATTATAATAGCTGGAATCCGTACCGCGGCTGTTATTAATGTGGGCAACGCTACATTGGCAGCATTTATAGGAGCTGGCGGTCTTGGAGATTTTATATTCCTCGGAATTACGCGTGGCATCGATGGTTTAATATTCCTAGGAGCTATCCCAGCAGCTATGTTAGCTATCATGCTTGAATTTTCCTTCAACAAACTTGAACGGTGGACTACACCAGAAGGGTTGAAATAGTATGAACAGAATAAAATTAATCTTTCTTTCTCTGACTTTTATTGCTGTTCTGCCATTAGCAGGGTGCATATTAACTAATGACGATTCTGTCACTGTTGGTTCACGAAACAATACAGAAAGTATTATTTTATCAAATATTATGGGTCAATTAATTGAAGAAAAAACAGATATAAAAGTAATATATCGAGAAAATCTGGGTGGATCTAATGTTGTTTGGAATGCATTAATGAATAGCAGTATACAGGTCATACCTGATTATACTGGTACGATTGTGATTACGTATTATGGTGAAACCCCCGGAACGGCCGAAGAAACCTTAGCGAAAACGAAGGAACTTGTGGCACAGGATGGGATTGTTGCATTTAATACATTCGGGTTTAATAATACGTACACACTGGCATTTGACGAGGCAGAAGCAGAGAAACTGGGTGTAGAAACCTTCAGTGACTTTGTGGAAGTTTCTGATCAATATACGCTTGGAGCCGTATTCGAATTTATTGATCGTCCCGATGGGTTGCCAGGATTTGAAGAAGAATATGGTCTGGAGTTTAAAGATGTCAAGGGAATGGATCATGGGATGATGTATCGTGCCATTGATGCAGGTGAAGTGGATGTAATCAATTCCTACACAACAGATGGCCAATTGCAGATCTATGATTTGAGAGTACTCGAAGATGATAAGTCTTATTTTCCGCCATATCACGCCCTTCCTTTAGTATTGGAAGAAACGCTCGAAAAGCATCCCGAATTAGAGGGAGTACTACAGCAGCTAGAAGGTGAAATTGATGAACCGACGATGCAAGCCATGAATGCTAAGGTGGATAACGAAGGCATGATGGTTGATTTCGTTGCAAAGGAATTTTTACAAGAAGCTGAATTAATTAAGTAGTAGAGAGGCAATGCACATTGCACAAATTTCTTCCCGTCTCGGCGGCGCATTGATCTTATTATTGGCCAGCATCTTCATCCCACTTTTCATTTGATATAATGACCCTAAAGGGAAAGGAGAAATCCTTTCCCTTTTTCTGATGGGATGTGAACACCGATGATACTTACTGAAATTATCAATGTGATTTTACCTGTCTTCATCTTGCTCGGAATCGGTTTTTTTGTGGGCAAGTTTATGACAATCAATTCAAAGCCGGTTTCCGATTTATGTATATATGTGTTCAGTCCGGCATTATTTTTCCATTCCGTCACCACTTCCTCCTTGGATCTCGGCGATTTAGGGAAGATTGTGTTGTTTGCCATACTGTTGTTTGTGATTTTTGCGTTGCTGATCAAATTATTGGGAATTATTTTTAGATGGAATCTGTCGTACGAAAATACGATGATGCTCGCCAGTGCTTTTCCGAATACCGGGAACTATGGGTTGCCGATTGTGTTTTTTGCATTCGGTGATGAAGGTATGGCCATTGCGATTATTTATGTCGTCATGCAATCATTGCTGATGAATTCTGCCGGAGTTTTTTATGCATCGAACCATGAGAAAACACCGAAGAAGGATATTTTCATTACGATAATCCGCATGCCTGGATTTATTGCCATCATGATAGGATTGTTTATGAAAATAGCTAACGTAGCGGTTCCTGAGGCGATTGGAAATGCCAGCGGGTTGCTAGGGCAGGCGGCAGTGCCGGTGTTGCTGACACTGCTTGGAATTACACTCGCTTCGATTCAAATAAAGACGGTACTGAAGTTTATCGGTACGGCGGCTATACTTAAATTGATCGCTTTTCCGGCAATCGGCTTTTTGTTGTTGGCATTTCTGTATCCAGGGGGCTCACTCGAATCAAAAGTGCTGCTGATTTCTGCAGCGACTCCTGCTGCAGCAACCACTACGCTTCTTGCCATAAAATTCGATATGAATCCGGATATGGTGTCCAGCGCAATGTTCGTCAGCACGTTAGCCAGTATTATCACGATTCCGGTATTACTGATGATTCTATAAGGTGAAACAAGAATAGGGGAAATGGATTGCTATGTAAAAAAGCATGGGATGAACAATTTTTGAACCGATAAAAAATTAAGAAGCTTATCTTGCTTGAACAAAAGTCACTCAAACCGAAATAGGCTGTATCCATGCCTTCACCTTAAAACTTGTTATAATAAAGGAGTGTCCAAAGCGAGTCGCCTTCGGATGCTCTTTTTTTGCGCACTACACGGATTTTAAGTTAGGGAGTTGGAATTTGAGATGAATAAAAAAGATATAGCAGAGATTCGCAAAAGTTTTAAGCTGGAAACCGATTTACTGAAAATCGCTGAAATTTATAACGTCTACATCAAGCAGGAAAGCAGTGAGATTTTTCACGAGGAGAGCCGCTCGTTTTCCATGTTGGACCGCGAGCAGCAAGAGCTGTTCCTGGCCAACTTCAAGAAGGTACTGGGTGGGAAGCTGGATCAGAAGCTATTTGAAGTGAAGTTCCAGCGTCCGGAAGAAGACCAGGCGGACCATACGCAGCACCTGTTATACGCGGGGCTTCATGCAGATGATGCAGCGAAATGGCAGGAAGATATGCAAACGATGGCCTTGAAGATGGTGGAAGACAAACAATATGAAAAAGACATGGTCATCACGTTCATTCGCGGAACTTATTTTAAAACGACGAAACGCAGTCCGGATGAAACGGAAGTCGACATGCGCGACGAAGTGTACACGACGCCGTTCATCCTTTGCAGCATGAACCAAACTGAGCTGCCGAAAAGTTCGCTCGTGTTTGATTTTGTCGAGAAGGAATTCAAGTCGAACTTGATGGCCGACCCCGTCATTAAACTGGCCTCGCCCATCGGCGGATTTTTGTTCCCGAGCTTTACGGACAACGCCGCAGACGTCAATCACATCCTGTATTCGGCGGGCAAAGCGAACAAACCGGATTTCCAGTTTATCGAAAATGTGTTGAACGGCGATGAAATCATGACGGCCGAAGAAGACAAAGCGGTATTTGAAGAAATCGTCAAGAGCATCATCGGCGAGGAAGTCAATTCGAAGACGCTTGCCAATGTCTACGATGAAATCAACAGCTTGCTGGCGATAGCGGAAGACGATGAGAACGACGAAGACAGTACGCCGACATTGGATACAAAAGAAGTAGAACGCGTACTGAAGGCAAGCGGCATCAAAGATGTCAGCACCGAAAAAGTGGAGCGGGCTTTCCAAAACGTCGTCGAAGATAAAAGCTATGAAATGAAAGCGAGCCACATCATTCCAAGCTATACGTCCAAATCGATCAAAATCAACACGAAAGTCGCGGACATCGCGATCAGCCCGCAAGACTTACGCTACGTCAAAGAAGTCAATTACAATGGCAAACGCTGCATCTTGATCGAAGTGGAAGAGGATACGATGATTGAAGGGTTTAAGTTGTTGGCGGAAGAGGAGTTGGAGGAGTAGGAGAGTTGGGTAATCTTTCAGCTAGTTAGCCGGAATGGCAAAGGGAGTACATCTCATTCAGAGATTCTGTGTGAAACCTTCGTTGATTGACACCTGCATATTTCAGTTTATACTCGCTTAGTCTATGATAGAAAGAAAAAAGGGGGAGATTGTATGGGCATAAAAGTGGGTATTATCGGGTGTGGGAGCATTACAAAAACGCGCCATGCACCGGAATATTTGGCGAATCCGTATGTCGATAGCATCGTATTTTACGACCGCAATCTCCACCGGTCCGAGGCGATGGTGGAGATGTTCGGCGGAACGGTCGCACAGAGCGTGGAGGAATTGTTTGCCGATCCCGATATCACAGCAATCAGCGATTGTTCGTCGAATGAAAATCACCGTTACTTCTCCACACAGGCGTTGTTGAGCGGCAAGCATGTGCTGTGCGAAAAACCGATTTCATTGACGCTGGCGCACGCTGCGGAAATTCTCTCGGCCCAGAAAAAGTCCGGAAAAAAACTGATGGTCGACCATAACCAGCGTTTTACGCTCGCGCACCAAAAAGCGAAAGAAATACTAGCTAGCGGTGAGCTTGGAAACGTATTGACGTTCTGCACGGCATTCGGGCATGCAGGCCCAGAAGCTTGGGGCATCAACAAGACCAATTCCACTTGGTTTTTCAAGAAAGAGCGTTCCGGATTCGGCGTCGGCGGAGATCTCGGCATCCACAAAATCGATTTACTGCATTATTTGCTCGATGACGAAATCGTCCAAGTGAGTGCGTTTCAGGGAGCTTTGCACAAAGTGGATGAAAACGGTGAAGCGATTGAAGTATGCGACAATTTGGTCTGCAGCTTGGTCACCGAAAAAGGCCGTCTTGGAAATGCCGCGTTCTCCTGGACGTATTACGGCGAAGAAGATAATAGCACCGTCCTGTATTGCGAAAAAGGCATTATGAAAATTTACCATAGCGATGACTACCAGCTTGAAATCATCATGCAATCCGGTGAGAAAGTGAATTATCAGCTGGAAGCGATCCAAACGAATGATAATCAGACGAACAGCGGCATCATTGACGCGTTTATCGATTCGATTCGTTTGGACCATGAGCCGCTTGTTACGGGAGAAGATGCGCTGAAATCGCTGAAAGTCATTTTAGGCATTATGGAAGCTGCTGAAACAAAACAAGTCGTCACCATCGAAAAAGAGTCTCTCCTTTATCAATAGGAGAGACTCTTTTTAAAGTTTATCCCGTTTTAATGGTCAGTTGATTCAGAGTTAATCACTCAAAAGTTGAAACCACAAAGCAATCTTTAGTAAAGTAATCAGAACCAATTAAAAGATGCTGAATGAATTCGGATACCGGAAGGATGAGTGAACGTGAACCCGATCGAGCAAATTTCACATCACTTCCCCATCGTCATAGTTGATGGTGCAATGGCCACAGAGCTTGAAAACTATGGCTGCGATTTGAATGACCGCCTATGGTCGGCGAAAGCCTTGATGGAAAACCCGGAACTGATCAAGAAAGTTCATCTGGATTATTTTCAGGCAGGGGCGGACTGTGCCATTACGGCCAGTTACCAGGCAACCATCGAAGGTTACAAAGAAAGAGGCTTGGCGGAACAACAGGCCATCGCTTTGATCCAAAAGTCTGTCGAACTTGCCGCATAAACGCGCGATGAATTTTGGAGCGGACTCAAGGATAAGTCGGGCAGGCCGAAACCGCTAGTAGCGGCTTCAGTCGGCCCATACGGCGCGTTTTTGTCTGACGGCTCCGAATACCGCCCGTGACCGAAGACGAGCTGGTGGCGTTTCACCAAGAGCGGATCCAAGTGTTGGCGGAAGCCGGGGCAGATGTTTTAGCGTGTGAAACGATTCCCTGCCTAGCGGAAGCAAAAGCGATCGTGAAGATCCTCCAAAATTTTCCGGACGTCTATGCGTGGTTCACGTTCAGTGCGAAGGACGATTTCCACATCAGTGACGGGAAAAAAATTTCCGCTTGTGCCGCCTGGTTGGACGGACAAACGCAAGTGGCGGCAATCGGCATCAATTGCACAGCGCCGCAGTTTATCGAGTCTTTGATTCGAGAAGTGACAAGCAAGTCTTCGAAACCGGTGATTGTGTACCCGAATTCGGGTGCAACATATGACCCCATAAGCAAAACATGGAGCGAGGAGCCTTCGGCAACTGCTTTTTCGGCCAACTCGAAAGTGTGGCACAAAGCCGGAGCACAAATCATCGGCGGCTGTTGCAGCACGGCGCCTGATGATATTGCCGCCACTTGCGTCTTGGGCTCGCGAGATAAAATTCTCAATAAGCTATTTGTAGGTGGGAACAATTGGTTATTTCTATAGAAAGGATTCTCTCATGCAGCTGATGCATGAGAGAATCCTTTTTTGGTAGCTAAAACGAAGGCTTATACAGCCGGTTCCTAACGAAAATTCTACCTAAAAAAGTAGAAATTTCCACCTTTGTAAGGTAGATTAATGCGAAAATCCCTTTAATAATCGCTCAAGCGGCCATTATCATCCCACTGGCCATACATTTTGTTTTCTTTGGTGTTTTTCATGAACTTGTCCAAACGTTTATTGAAAATGTCACGGTCGTATTCTTTATAACCTTGGATATTATCAATGCGGATTCTCCGGTACAGTTCAGGAAAATTCAGGAAGTTCTCATAAGCTTGCGCGTCTTGGTCTTGTTTCAGGCGGGCTTCAATATCTGGATCGATCGTAAAAGATTCAGGGTGCATATCGGGGAGGATTTTCAAGCCTTGTTCTGTCATCCAGCCTAATTTTTCCAGCCTTCTTACCCGTTCTTTGTTCAATTCGTTCCAGTTGCTCTTTTTCTTTCTTAGGGACAGCCTTTGAGCCAGCTGCTGGGTATCTGATATTTTCTTCCGTGTGCCGTCAATCCAGCCAAAACATAATGCTTCCTCAACGGCATCCAAATACTGAATGACACCTGGTCGTTCAGCCATACTGACTAGTGCCCAGCAACATTTCTCTGTAGTGGAATTTTCCTCGAGCCAATCTGGTCGTAACGCTAAGCAAATTCTCAATCTCCATTTTGAACAGATCCTTTCTAATATGGATAATTGTCCTTAGTATAATTGTTTAAATATCTAAGTTAATTTAATAATTCCGATAATACAAGGTGGAAAAGGGTATTGAAAAAAATATAAGAAAAAATGGGGTGATGCCGCTGCCAGCCGCCGTTACAATTCGAAAAAAAGGAGGAAGAAACCATGGTAAGGGAAGAACGATTACGCAAAGAGCGCGAGGTGAATCCGTTCACCGATATTTGGCTGCGCACACGTGAAACCGTCCGCTTCGTCATTGAGCGCAAATCCGTCAAATACATCATTCTACTCATTGTCTTGACGGGTTTTGCATCCGGCCTGCTTGGGTTCATGAACACCCGTAGTGCAGACATGGCACCCTGGGCCGCCGTTCTCCAGGCACTGGTCACCGGTCCGATAGGGAGTGCGTTTGGCTATTTTCTCGGTGCGGCTATATTGACGCTGGTCGGGCGGCTGTTCAAAGGTACGGCGACCTACCAGGAAATGTTTAAGGGGCTTGTCACAGCGCAGATACCGCAAATCTGGCTCCTACCGCTGCTGATCATCTGGGCGTTTGCATCACCGGCAACTTTCTTTGCGGACCGGACTGATGTGGAAGGGAATCTGCTTGTAGTCATCATGTCTGTGGTGATGGCAGTAGTATCTGTTTGGACATTCATCATCGTCTGCAAAGCGGTAGGCGAAGCACATCGCGTCTCGACATGGAAAGGGTTTTTCATCGTCGTGATACCAGGCATCTTGATCACGATAGTTGTTGTTCTTATCGTCTTTGTCATTTTCGCCTCGTTCTTTAGCCAGTTCTATTAGGGAGTCGATTTAGTAGAACGCTTGAAAACAGCCGCTAATGGCACGGAAGGCATTTAAAAAGACGATTATGACATTGATTCAAAGGAGTAGAAATAATGAGAAGAAATTTGGGCAACTCTTTCTGCGGTCAGGCATCGCAAGAAAAGATTTGCCCAAATTTTCATCCTTATTACTGTTCAGTTCATCTCCAGTTTAGTATAATTCTAATGTAAGAATTATTATATGCCGTTAGCAATATTTGGCATCAATAGTTTTAGATAGCAGTTCACTATTTTTCATTATTTTTAGGAGGGTTTAAAAGATGGAAAACAACAATGAAGAAAAGCGCCACACAGCAGCAGGAGAAGGACAGTGTCCAGTAACAGGCGGGCACAGTGATAGCGCGATTACGACATCGAACAAACCAGGCAAAACGCAAAATAAAGACTGGTGGCCGAATATGCTGAATTTGAATATTCTCCATCAGCATGACAAGAAATCGAATCCTCTAGGGGAAGAGTTTGATTACAAAGCGGAATTCGAGAAATTGGATTACGATGCATTAAAGCAAGATCTTCGCGACTTGATGACAAACAGCCAAGAATGGTGGCCGGCAGACTATGGCCATTACGGCGGGTTATTCATCCGTATGTCATGGCATGCCGCAGGTACTTACCGGAATACAGACGGCCGTGGTGGCGGTTCTACTGGGAACCAACGTTTCGCGCCGCTTAACAGCTGGCCGGATAACGTAAACTTGGATAAGGCACGCCGTTTGCTTTGGCCGATTAAGAAAAAATACGGAAACAAAATTTCTTGGGCTGATTTGCTCGTAATGGCGGGCAACGAGGCTCTTGAGTCGATGGGCTTCAAAACATTCGGATTCGGCGCAGGCCGTGAAGACATTTGGGCACCGGAAGAAGACGTTTATTGGGGCAATGAAAAAGAGTGGTTAGAGGATAACCGTTATTCGGGCGACCGCGAACTGGAAAACCCGCTAGCTGCAGTTCAGATGGGCTTGATCTATGTGAATCCAGAAGGGCCAAACGGTAAGCCGGACCCTGTTGCAAGTGCCGTCGATATCCGCGAGACGTTTGCGCGCATGGGGATGAACGATGAAGAAACGGTTGCGTTGATCGCAGGCGGACATACGTTCGGTAAATCACATGGTGCTGGAGATCCTTCTCACGTAGGTGACGATCCGGAAGCTGCTGAAATGGAAAACCTGGGACTTGGCTGGAAGAGCACGTACGGTTCAGGCAAAGGCCGCGACACCATTTCAAGTGGCATTGAAGGCGCTTGGACTGCCAATCCGACACAATGGGATAATGGCTATTACGAGCAATTGCTTGGATACGAGTGGGAGTTAACGAAATCTCCTGCCGGTGCATACCAATGGACGGCAAAAGATCTACCAGAAGATCATATGGCGCCTGATGCAGAAGATTCGTCGATCAAAGTGAAAACAATGATGACTACTGCCGACATGGCACTTCGCATGGATCCGGCGTATGAAAAGATTTCCCGCCGTTATTACGAAAATATGGAAGAGTTCCAAGATGCGTTTGCTCGTGCATGGTTCAAACTTCTCCACCGTGATATGGGACCAAAAGCGCGTTACTGGGGACCAGAAGTTCCAGAAGAAGTATTGGTTTGGCAAGATCCAGTACCGGAAGCACCTGGCACATTAAAAGAAAAAGAATTGAATAAGCTGAAAGTGGAAATCCTTGAAAGCGGCTTGAACCCACAACAGCTAGTGAAAACAGCTTGGGCTTCTGCCAGCACTTACCGCGATTCAGACAAACGAGGCGGCGCAAACGGAGCACGCATCCGATTCGCTCCACAACGCCAGTGGGAAGCAAACGAGCCGGAAGAGTTGGAAAAAGTTCTCAGCTTCTACGAAAACTTGAAAGCAAGCACTGAGGATAAAGTAAGCATCGCCGACTTGATCGTCCTTGGAGGAAATGCTGCGATTGAACAAGCTGTAAAAGCAGCTGGTTTGGATATCGAAGTTCCATTCACTCAAGGCCGTGGAGATGCACTCGAAGAACAGACAGATGCGGAAAGCTTTGACGTGTTGGAGCCGGTTTCAGACGGTTTCAAAAACTACCAAAAGCAAGAATACGCAACAAGCCCAGAAGAAATGCTATTGGATAAAGCGCAGCTACTTGGCTTAACAGCGCCGGAAATGACAGCATTAGTAGGCGGTATGCGTGCACTTGGCGCCAATTACCAAGGGGCGACTGAAGGGCTCTTCACCGACAAAGTCGGCGTGTTGACGAATGACTTCTTCGCCAACCTATTGGATATGAACATCGAATGGACGCCAACAGAGTTCAATAAATACGAAGGCAAAAACCTTACGACAGGTGAAGTCGTCCATACTGCGACGCGCATTGACCTCGTATTCGGCTCTAACTCCATTCTTCGTGCAATTGCCGAAGTATACGCACAAGACGACAGCAAAGAAAAATTCGTTCGCGACTTCATCAAAGCTTGGAACAAAGTGATGAATGCCGATCGTTTCGATCTACTGAACAAATAAGTATCCATAATCCTGGTCAGGGCAATATGCCTGACTAGGATTATTTTTTTGGCCAGAAATAGCCAGTTCGCTCCTAGTTTTCGGAAAAATGTAATTTCTTTGCTGTTTTAATGATAAAATGGAGCCAAGAGCAATCACCTAAGACAATTTTGGTTCTAGTATCAGGTAGGAAGAAAAAACGCATAGTTCATTCAAAAAAATTGTAGGGAGAGGATTAGTTTGCCTAAACGAAAGAATTTTTATAAAAAGAGCTTGAGTGCCGGTGTTCTCAGTTCGGCCTTGTTCGTCGCCGGTTGCGGAACTTCAGACGTAGTAACGGAACAACCCGCAGAAAGTGAAGAAGCCGAGGTTCAAAATACCGGTTCGTCAGGTGATTCCGACGAGCCAAAAGAAGATGAGGTTGAACAGGAAGTAGAGACTGAAACGGGAGAAACAGATGAAACGGAGACAAACTCCCCTGTAGAAGAGGACAATGGTGTCCCTGAAGATCAAGCCGGAATCGGCACCACTTTCCCGCTAGGCACGGCTTTGAGCGATTTAGTGGATCACTACGGAACTCCAACATACGATGAATTCTTCATGGGCGGCCGCCTCGTCGTTTTTGATGAGAAGGACGGTTATTTCCTGGATGACAATGAAACCGTCACTGGATTCATGATCACGAGGCCGGATGTGAATATTTTCGGAGCCAATGTCGGTATGACATTTGAAGAAATTAAAACGGTCCTGCCGAATTCGGAGGACGTCTTCTTTGATGAATCTGAAACGCAGGATTATGCAAACATTTTCTATGTGGAAGGCTATAACGTCATCTTCTATGCGGATACAGAAGACGGGCCGACGCAGTATGCGATTATTACTCGGAATAAATAATGGGTCTCTAACTGAAAACCAGTACGAATCCTTTAAGTAAAGGATTCGTACTGGTTTTTTATATTTAATTGCCATTATAAAGCTTCATAATCAGCTTGTGACAGTCGAATGCGATCAGTAAAGATTTCAGTTTTGGTGGAAATGAAGTTCCCCGTTCATTTAAAAAGTGAGGTTTTATTTAAATATTTCAAAAGTTATAATAATTCAGTAGGGAATATTCCAAATATAAGAAGATAGCATAATTGTATTCCTAAATATTAAAAAGAAATACGACGCAACTCTTAAAAATAAACACGAAGTTTGGGAGGAACAGCGATGAACATCTGGTCACACGAAGACGAAGAAAGCCAACTGCCGAGCATCACTCTTCAAGAGTTGGAAAATGTGGAAAAGAACATCGGCAAACGATTGCCTGCTGCATATAAAAGCAGTTTGGTCGAACAGAACGGCGGTTATTTGAATTTCTCTTCAGTGCCGGTAGATGCTCTGGACGAAGAAGTGGAACGCTTGGAGATTGACCATCTATACGGCATTGAAAAACAAGGGGTTGTAACTGGTACTTATTTGGTGAAAGAGTGGGATTTACCGGGGGATGTCTTCATAATAAGCGGCGCTAGCGGCGGTTTTTTTGTGTTGGACTACGCGGCGAGTAAGGAAAATCCGCCGGTGGTATTTCTGGAAATCGACTCGGATGTGAAGTTTGCAATTGCGGACAGTTTTGAGGAATTTTTAGCGAAGCTCTCGAAGGAAAGTGCTTATGAAGACTTTGAAGAAGGGGGCAGCGTAAGCCAGGAAGAGGCAGACACAATATTCGCTGGATCTGACGTCATGTTGATTGAAGAGATCTTGCTGGTTTTTATTTATACAGAGAATCAGGAATGGTATTTTCAACAGTTACGGAAATTGAGCACACATCCTGACTTGATTGTGCGCGAAACGGTGCTTAACGTATTGGATACGAATCTGGAATTTTACCGGGAAGAGAGCGATCCTCAATTTCATTATCTGTTGGAAGAAACGATCGGAAATTTGCTCGCTAGCGACGTTCATATTGCCGAACATGCCAAAGAACTCAAGGCTCAGTTTAATGGGTAGCCACAAACCTGCACAATAATGAATCCAGCTCCGACTGGATCCGGAGCACCACGTGATTTACGTGAGCTTTGAGCCGAAAAACAAAGGTGCACAGAAATTATGCGAAAAGCTGGGCTTCTGGGAAGACGAAAAAAACTCATCTTGCTGATTCCCCAAAAGCTGCTTAGACAAGCGGCTTTTTCTATTAGTGAGAACAGCTTGTTCACCGGAAAGCGGAAAATGAAGGAGAACGGGGGGAGTGTGTCTAAACAGTAAGGAACAGAGAAACCTGTGGAACGGGATTACTGGAAAAATCGCAAAAAACACTAGGAGGCTTTCCAATGAAGACGAATGCCAAGCAATTAACTGAAGAACAACGAAATGGTCTGCTCGACACGCTGAAAGAGCGCTTTGAACAAAACGATCAGCGCCACGAGAAGATGGCGTGGGACAATGTGCTGCTGAAGCTGGATGAGAACCCGGAGAAGCTGTGGTATTTGCATCAAATGGAGGAGACTGGCGGGGAGCCGGACGTCATCGGCTATGAAGTGGAGACCGGGCTGTTTTTGTTTTGTGATTGTGCAAAAGAAAGTCCTAAAGGGCGCAGAAGCGTTTGTTACGACCAAAAAGCGCTGGAATCAAGAAAGCACAACAAGCCGAAAACTTCAGCAGTGGAGATGGCGGCGGAGCTTGGGATCGAGTTATTGAACGAAGAACAATACAGGCTGCTGCAGACATTGGACGAGTTCGATCTCAAGACCTCGAATTGGCTTGAAACGCCGGATGAAATACGCGAGCATGGCGGTGCGATATTCGGCGATCGCCGGTACGACCAGGTTTTCGTCTACCATAACGGGGCAGACTCGTATTACGCAGCGAGAGGCTTCCGGGGGATATTGAAAGTTTAATAGGAGTAGAGAGGCTTGCTATACTTCATTTACAGTATAAGAAATGTTTCACGTGGAACGGGAGTGGGTTCTTTTTGCGGAACATGTAGGACTTGGCCTATGCCGTCTTGAAACCATGTATAGAGTAGTAAGGGGGATCAAGAATGAAACAATTGTACATTAAACAGAAAGTGTTCAGCTTGAGCGAGAAATTTACGGTGCGGGATGAGCAGGAGCAGGACGTTTATTTTGTGGAAGGCAGTTTTTTGAAAATCCCGAAGACCTTTTCGATTCTGGATGCAGAACACCAAGAAATCGCGCTCATCACGAAAAAGACGTTCAGTTTCTTGCCGACGTTTTTCGTCGAAGTGGACGGGCAGGAGTCGGTGGCGATCAAGAAAGAGTTCACATTTTTGAAGCAACGCTATGCAATCGAAGCGGCGGGAATCGACGTTCAAGGAAACTGGTGGGACATGGACTTTGATATTGTGAAAAACGGCGAAGTGATCGGGTCTGTGAGCAAGCAATGGTTCAGTTGGGGCGATAGCTACCGCGTCCAGGTTCTGGACGAAGAAATGGAGCATCTCGTCATTTCGCTCGTTGTGGCGATTGACTGCGTAAAAGCGGACCAGGCCGCTGCGGGAAGTTGATGAAAAACTGATGTTTGTCCATATGGAGCCTGATTTCCCAAGCGGTTGCCGTTCATTCGGTGGGGGCTATTTTTTTATAGATATGTTTATTAAATTCCAGAAAATTGAAACTTACTCGCGGGCTCCTCGTATTAATAGTAAAGGAGGAGAGCGGGATGCGTGAACGAACAAACATAGTGAAAATGGTGGGCGCAGCGCTGGCTTTGCTCCTGGTGGCTGTCATCATTTCAGGGTGCATGAAAGCGCAGGCGGATGACCCGAACATGAAGACGATTGAAAGCGTATTGGCGCTTCAATTCAATGGACCGGATGCGGAGCTGATCGATGCGATGTGGAATCCGGCCAATAAAAAAATTGTCGATGGCGCGGAAGTGAACGAGACGTTCGACCGCTACGTGGAAGAAATCTACGGGCAGTATTTCACGGAAAATGAGTTGGACATATTCATGCGGGTATTCGGTACATATTTCATCAGCCTAGCGGACATTTATGGATATGATTTGAGCTTGGAAGACGTGGACATCGAACAAAGTGAGCAAGTCGATAACCGTTACTCGTTCACCGCGGAAGTCGCCTATCAACAAGCAGGCGGCAAGGAGCAGCATTCCAAAGTGGAAGGCGTCGTGCTCTTCTCTACGACTGAAGAAGGCAAGATCGGGAAGTTCACTTACACTAGTGACCAAGGCTTATCAGAGAACTTGAAGCAATAAGTGTTCCAAGATAGGGGAGCGAGATGTTCAACAACTCACCAATATGCAAGCGTATGCGGCTCGGAAATTGAAGGCGGCGTGCCGGTGCATTTGTATTTGCGCTATCCAAAGCGCAAAGGGTTTGCGGAGGTCCAAGCGTATTTGAAAAATGAAGCCGAGTTTACGTGCGATAACTGCTTTTCGCGGGACAAACAATGATCCAAGTTTCGCAGCTGTCGATTTAGCTGCAGAAGTAGTCATGATTCCGCAGAAAATAAGGGCAGCATAGGGGTAAGGGTGAGAAGAGCAGACTTCGATTCGAAGTTCATGCTCTTTTTTCAATGGGCTTCTAAACGGGACATGAAACATTTCAGACCAAAAGAAGCTTGCACAGTTCTCGGCACAGGTATTATGATATAAATCGTAATTATTACTTTTTGTCTTTTGTAATTCTAGAATAAGGAATGGTAAAAGCTGTCTGTACATAGAAAATCACCAGTGCCTTAATGGATAGGGCAAAAAAATTTTCCGTTTTCTAAATCGCAATGGTTACTTTTTATTATCTGCACAACATACCATCTTTGTTTAATTAACCTAAAAGGAGAGATTTTCATGAAAAAACGACCTTTCGTATTAACCATATTAGCCGCTATGGCTTTATTTTTAACTGCCTGCTCGGATCAATCAGTAGAGGAGGGGAGAAATGAAGCGAAACAAG
The DNA here is from genome assembly GCF_018613655.1 of Planococcus sp. ISL-109. GTDB lineage: Bacteria > Bacillota > Bacilli > Bacillales_A > Planococcaceae > Planococcus. Next base: position 168,155 of record NZ_JAGGPW010000014.1, on the reverse strand, counting down.
TGAATTTGCTGTTCAATTTTGCGACCAGTTTGCTAGATCCCCACGTGGACACGAGCTATGTACCGGTAAGAGCGGGCATTACCGAAACTTTGGTCTACTTGAATGATGAAACCTTGGAGATCGAACCGTGGCTGGCGGAAAGCTGGTCGAGTGACGACGGCCAAAACTAGACGTTCAAGCTGCGCGAAGATGTGAAGTTTCAAAACGGTAAACTGATGGACGGCGCAGCGGTGAAAGCTTCTTTGGAGCGAGCGATGGCTGATAGCGTGGCGATCAATAATGCGCTGCGCATTGAGTCAATTGCCGTTGAGGGCTCTGAATTGAACATCAAAACGACTATGCCGTTTCCGGAATTTCCTTCCGAATTGGTTCACCCGAACACATCGATCATCGACGTCACTGAGACTAACTTCATCTACAAGCCGGTCGGGACCGGGCCATTCGCGGTCGCATCTTTCACTCCAGGAACAGCGGTAGATCTTGTGCGGTTCGAGGACTATTGGGATGGCGCTGCCAAGTTGGAAAAAGCGAGGTTCTCGTTTAACGAAGACGCCAATGCGCGATCGCTTGCGCTCGAATCTAAAGGAGCGGATATTGTGTTCCGGCCGGAAGTGGAAACAGTCGAGCAATTGGAAGCAATAGAAGGCGTGACGGTGGAGTCCACTTCGACGTTCCGCGTCCACCAGATGACCATGAACCTTCAGCGTGAAGCCTTGAAGGATGTCTACGTCCGACAAGCGATCGATGCGCTGATCGACCGGGAGATGATTGCTGAAACGATTTTAAATGGCCATGCGAAAGTGGCGACAGGCCCGTTCCCTTCTTCTTTCTCATTTGCGCCGGATTATCCGGAAAAGCAGCGCGGAATTGAAGAAACCCGCTCTCTATTAGAACAGGCAGGCTATACAGAAAAGAATGACGTGATGCAAAAAGACGGAGAACCGTTGACCTTGAAGCTGTTGACCTACAGCGCACGGGCGGACTTGCCATTGATTGCCCAAGTATTTCAGTCGGATGCCGGACAACTCGGAATCGATGTGACCATTGAGCAGATCGAAATACCGGAAGAGCATATGGCAGCCAACCGGGACTGGGATTTGACGACCTACAGCAACTTAACGGCACCCTCAATTTCAGTGGCACGGATGACGACGACCTGACGGCGATGATCGATAGGTTGAATGCGGCCGTTGACCAAGCGGAGCGTTCGGATATTGCAGAAGAAATCGCCAGTTATGTCGATGAACAAATGTACAACTCATTTGTCCTGCATCCGAATACACTTGTTGCCTATAATTCCGACAAAGTGAAAAACTGGACGACGACCAGAAGCGAATACTATATGCTGACGAACGAATTGGATGTGGAGTAAGTGATCCGGATTATCACGCGCCGCTTGGTCGAAGTGGCAGTCTTTCTGCTATTGATCACCTTTGTCAGCTTCCGGTTTGCGCGGCTGGCCCCAGGTGACCCGGTGCTGTCCATCCTGAAAGTGGATGATCTTTCGGTATCGAACGAACAAGTGGAAAAGCTGCGTGAAGATATGGGATTCAATGAGCCGCTCTTCGTCCAGTATGGGCAGTGGCTTGCGGATTTTGTCCGGCTCGATTTCGGGAACTCGTATAGTTCCAACCAACCGGTCATGGACATGTTATGGAGCGGGGTTCCGGCTACGTTGGAATTGACGCTCGGAGGGCTTCTCGTCATGGTGCTGATCGCGCTGCCGTTCGGCTCGCTCGCTGCTTTATACAGAGGACGCTGGATCGATCAAGTAAGCAGCGGTGTTTCGCTCGTAGGTGCGGCGGTTCCAAGTTTTTGGCTCGGACTAATATTGATCGATCTGGTCGGCGTGCGCTTAGGATGGCTGCCGACAATGGGGAGGGACGGCTTGCATTCTGCCGTCCTTCCTTCTATTACCTTGGGGCTCGCTAACTCCAGCGTCTATGTGCGCTTGTTGCGCTCGAGTTTGATCGATTCCTTGAACCAGGAATTTATCCGTGCTGCGCGCGCCAGGGGGATTTCTGACACGCGCATCTTCTTCAGCCATGTCCTGCGAGCCAGCTTGCCGCCGGTCATCACGGTATTTGGCGTGAGCCTCGGAAGCTTGATCGGCGGTGTGGTCGTCATCGAAGTGATTTTCGCTTATCCGGGTATCGGTAAAATGGTCGTCGATGCGATTCGGGGAAGGGATTATCCCGTCATCCAAGGCTATATGTTCATCATGGCCATCTTGGTTTTTGCGATCAATAGTGCAGTGGATTTGTCGTATCATTATTTGAATCCGGAACTGCGCTTAAAAGAAAAGGGGAAGGCTGGATGACCAATCGATTTAGTTTGCATAGAACCCGTTATAAAATGCTTTTTTTGATCGCCATCCTTCTTCTGATTGCAGGAGTCGCGTCATATGCATTGCTTTATTTAAAGCACGATCCATCGTTTGTGAACTTGAATGAACGCCTGCTACCGGCGAGCTGGCAACATCCTTTCGGCACCGACCATTTGGGCCGTGACATGCTGACCCGCATTCTGCTCGGATTTCAGCTGACGGTCGGTTATGGCTTTCTGGCGCTTCTCATGGCGGTAATCATCGGGGTACCGATCGGCGTCATCGCAGGATTCAAAGGCGGACTGGTGGACCGCGTGCTGATGCGTTTCTGGCATTTCCGGATACGGTGGTGGCGATTGTCCTCAGCGGTTTGCTCGGTGCAGGCATTGAGAACCTGCTGCTGGCGATTGTTTTGGTCAAATGGGTGAATTACGCCCGTCTTGCCCGCAGCACGGTCGTTGCGGAACGGCAGAAAGATTACATCACGATGGCCAAAGTCAACGGATTGAGCGAATGGCGCATCATGGGCAAGCATATGTTTCCCCATCTCATCGGCCATATTTTGGTGCCGGCAAGTCTTGATTTGGGGAAAATTATTTTATTGATTTCATCCTTGTCCTATATCGGCCTCGGTGCACAGCCGCCTGCTCCGGAATGGGGCGCGATGCTCAACGAAGCCCGGCCGTATTTCCAGTCGGTCCCGGCCTTAATGATTTATCCGGGACTCGCGATTGTGACTGTCGTGCTATTTTCCAATTTGCTCGGCGATTATTTGCGGGACAAATTTGATGTGAAAAAGGAAGTGGCGCAATGACCTTGCTCTCAGTGAATAATTTATCGGTTCAGACCGGGGGCCATTCCCTCGTGACAGACGTTTCGTTTGATATCCAAAAAGGCGAGTGGCTCGCCATCATCGGCCAAAGCGGCAGCGGAAAAAGTTCGCGGCGTCAGCAATCGGGTGGCTGCTCGCCCCGAACTTGAAAGCTGATGGAAAAGTTCTCTATGAAGGAGAGGATTTGCTGCAGCTCCACCCGAAAAAAATGCGCCGATTGCGCGGCACGTCCATTTCGGATGTGTTTCAGGATTATCAAGGTTCGTTTACTCCGTTTCATACAATCGGGCGCCATTTTGATGAATTTCTGAAGGCTCATTTCCGTTTGCCAAAAGCGCAGAGAAAGGACATGGCGGAAAGAGCGCTCGAGTTCGGTTGGGTTGCAGCCGGAGATGTATGGGCGCTATCCGTTCCAATTGAGCGGCGGGCAGCTCCAGCGCAGTTCGATCGCACTGGCTCTCCCCGCAAAACCGGATATCCTCATCGCGGATGAACCAACGGCCGCACTCGACAGCATTTCTGCTTTTAAAGTTTTGCGTTTGCTGGCCGATTTGCAACAAGAAACCGGCTGCGCGATGCTCTTCATTACACACGATCTGCGGCATGTACGGAAATATGCCGACCGCATCGTCGTCATGAAAGAAGGGGTCGTTGTGGAGCAGGGAGAAAAGCACACCATCCTTGAAAACCCGCAGCATCCTTATACGAAAGTATTGATCGCCGCGTCACCCGCCTTGGCGTCGGCAATCGATCTGCTCACCCGGGAGTCTGTCGGATGACCGTACTTGAACTGAAACATGTCCATAAATTTTATAAACAGGGAAATCCGGTGTTGAAAGACATCAATTTCACGTTGAACAACAAGGAGTGCCTCGGGTTGGTCGGCGAGAGCGGCTGCGGAAAAAGCACGCTGGCCCGCTGCATCTTGCAGTTGGAGCAGCTCGACGGGGGAGAAATCATCTTTGAAGGGGCGCCCTTGCACAATAAAACAGAGCGCCCAGTCCGTCCGTACCGGCGCCACCTCCAAACCGTCATGCAAAATCCGGCCTCTTCACTCAACCCGAAACTGAAAATCCGCCACTCTTTAATGGAACCGTTTCGCCAATACGGGGAACAGGCAGCTTTAAAGCAGTTCCAGCACGCTACAGAACAACAAGTGGCGCATCAATGGTTGGAAGCGGTGGAACTTCCGTGTGAACTGCTGTCGCGCTATCCCCATGAATTGAGCGGCGGACAAAAGCAGCGGATTTCCATTGCGCGCGCCATCAGCCTCGAGCCTTCACTCATCGTTCTCGATGAACCGACATCAAGCTTGGATGTGTTGACGCAAGTGGCGATCTTGAAGCTGCTGGACAATCTCCGCCATGAACTCGACTTGTCCTATCTATTCATCTCCCATGACCTATCCGCGATACAAGCCTTGAGCCAGCGAGTCATGGTGATGAAAGACGGTGAGATCGTCGACCGCTTCGACAAAGCGCAACTGTTTTCCGAAGCGCGGCATCCGTATACGAAACAACTGGTTTCGTTATTCGGCTGAATAGGAGCCTATTATGAACCATAAAAAATACTTAGCCTTGGCTTTGCCTTTAACGTTTTCTACCGTGACGACGCCGTTACTCGGGGCAGTGGATACAGCGGTAGTCGGACAGCTGTATCCACTGCCTATCTTGGGGGCGTCGCGATCGGGACAGTGATTTTCAATACGATGTACTGGCTGTTCGGCTTTTTGCGCGTCAGCACTTCAGGGTTTGCGGCGCAGGCACTCGGGGCAAAAGATGAGCTGCAGGAAACCCTGTCGTTTATCCGGCCGTTCTTCATCGCCTTGGCGATCGGGCTCATTTTTTTGGTCGCCCAAAACTCGATCGCATAAGCCGCCATGACATTGTTCAACCCGGCGGCGGACGTGGAAGCCTTGGCGCTGGATTATTTCCATATCCGCGTCTGGGGAGTACCGGTGACATTCATCAATTACGTCATCCTCGGCTGGCTTATGGGCATGTCGCGCATCAAGTTGGCCGTTACTATCCAAATCGCCATGAACCTGTTGAACATTGCGCTCGATCTGCTGTTTGTCGTGGTGTTTTCCTGGGGCGTGGCGGGGGTAGCGTCAGCGACTTTGATCGCCGAAGTGAGTGCGATGCTGCTCGGTGTTTATTTTCTGGTAAAAAGAACACAATTTACCGTGAAGCTGTTGCCGGCGAAACAGATCTTCGAAGCAGCTGCTTTGAAAAAAATGGTATCCGTCAATCAGGATCTCTTTATCCGCACCGTCTGCCTGCTGTTGGTCTTTAATATTTTTACCTACAAAAGCGCTTCGTTCGGCACTGAAACGCTGGCGGCCAACGCGGTGTTGATCCAGATCCATTATTTGATGGGATACTTTTTTGACGGTTTTTCGAACGCCTCGAGCATTTTATCGGGCAAAGCGGTCGGTTCCAAAGATTCCCGCTTGTATAAAAAGACGCTCGCTTTATCAAGCCAGTGGGCGCTTATGACGGCAGCATTTTTGACGCTAGCGTATTGGCTGTTCAGCGAACCGGTCATCCGGCTGTTTACGGGTATTCCGGAAGTCATCGATATCGCAACAACCTATAGCGTATGGCTGTTGTTGTTCCCGATGGCCACGAGCATCGGCATCATTTTCTACGGCATTTTCACAGGCGCGACCGACACTGCCCCCGTCCGAAAATCAATGTTTCTCGCTTTGCTATTGTTTTTGACCGTTTATTTTCTCGCGGTCCCGGTCTTTGGCAATCACGGGCTGTGGCTAGCATTCATCGCGTTCAGCGCAGGACGGTCGATTTTCCTATCTTTGTATATTCCGAAGTTGAACCGGCATTTTTCCACTTGAGGAAATTTTGTTTGAAGGGTGCCAAATATATGGATGAAAATTGCCATTAAGCGTTTCTTTGGTATACCAGTAATGGTAGTATGTAAAAAATGGGAATTTAATACAATAGGGGATGGATAGAAAGGGGCAACCATGGTGAAGGTGTGGACACTAGTTATGCTCCTCCTCGTTATAACAATGGGCGGCTATAGCTTATGGCCGAAAGCGCATGTTAAAGCGCCGGTGGTAGTTTCGGCGCAAGTGGATGAGGAAGCGGGAACTATGACGGTGTCATATATTACAACGAAACGCGACAAGACTTTCTTGACGGATGTCATGGTCGAGGGCAGTGGATTTTATCCAGACGAAACCGCTGTGACACAAGAACTTGCCGAGCAAAATGGCTATCAGCTGAGAGAAGACGAGATTGAACTCTCTGAAGAGGATCTCGCTTTTTTCTACGGATTTTCCGGCTACGCAATACCTGTAAGTATTTCTTATGAAAACCATGCACCTAACGAAACTTTGCTCATCGTCTTAAGCGGTGAAGAAGCAGTTGAAGGGACGATGGAAGAAGATCTCACCTTACGTTATAGTTTCACGGCACCTGAAGAGATGGCTGTGGCAAGTGTCGGCCATTACGATTCTTCTGCCAGCCTCTCTTATGAGCAGAATGGGAAAGTGCCGAAGCTTCCGCTCGAAATGAAAAAAGGCGACAGGTTGGATATCCTGCTCCACGAAACGGTGAAACTGGGCTCTGATGACCGTGTGCTCGTGGAAATCCAGACAACTGAAGATACGTATTACAAAATGCACCTGAAAGAAACTGTGCCGCTCCCGGAAGCTTATTTAAAGCGCCTAGTGAAAGATTTTCAATGAAACCCGTTGAGCATGAGGGGGAATATATGGCTACGCAAGCTGTGGCTTGCGTTTGAAAGGAGGCGGGATATGCTGAAAATCATCCGGATCGTCTTGCAAATAAGTATTGTCGGAGTTGCGGGCTATGTATTATTGACCCAAAACACGGTGTTGACTCCGCTTGTTATGCTGCTGTTAGGTATTTTTATGCTCGTCGCCGGATTCGAGCGGATCGAGAAAAACCGGAAAGAATTTTGGGGATATGCCTTTGTCGTGATTTCGTTATTGCTATTCATGGTATCGTGGCAGGACTTTTTCCTAGGTGCATAAGCTATACATAGCAACTTGCAAAAAGGGGAGACCGGGATGTCGAATATGGAAATGTTCGGAGCGGGAAGTTGGATGGGGATTGTTTGGGTACTGCTATTTGTTGCGAGCTTCTACTTCACGTTGCCGGTTGTTTACCAGTTGTATTTCATCAATGAGATGATGAGATGAGCGGTTGCATTTGGTGGGCATCAAAAAAGTATATTCAAAAAAACTAAATAAAAATAAATATTTTTAACTGTAAAATCAAATGTTATTTGATTCTACACAAAAAGAGAAAGAAACCTTTGCACCATCAAGGGTTTCTTTCTCTTTTTGTTTTACTAGAAAATTTTTCGAAGCAATAAGTTTGTCTTTTAACTTCCTTTTCTTCTGGAAAAAACAACATATTTGTTTAAAGTGTGTTTGACAACTCTGAATTTTCGATATATTCTGTCGTTAGTTATCTTTTGACAATAACCGTTACGCTATATCGGTAAAAGGAGTGGGTAAGATGAGGCAGCTTCAACTTCCAGCGTATGAATTTAACGAGGAAGAAAATCAGTTTCGAAAAGAAGTGCGAGCATTTCTTCATGAAGAAAGAGAAAAAGGAACTTTTAAAACTCATGCAGACTCGTGGCTAAGTGGTTACAGCTCAGAATTTTCAAGCTTACTTGGTGAAAAAGGATGGGTTGGAATTACATTCCCTAAAGAATACGGGGGGCAGGACAAGTCTTATATATACCGTTACATCATTACCGAAGAATTATTGGCAGTCGGTGCTCCTGTCGCATCCCATTGGTTTGCAGACCGCCAATCAGGACCGCTTCTATTGAAGTTTGGAACAGAGGAACAAAAAAACTTCTTTATACCACAAATCGCAAAAGGCGAATGTTTCTTCTCGATTGGGCTTTCAGAACCAAACTCCGGTTCGGATCTCGGATCTTTGCAAACAACTGCAGAAAAAGTGAATGGTGGATGGCTTGTGAACGGAATGAAAACCTGGACTTCAGGTGCTCACCATTCTCATTACATGATTACATTATGCAGAACGAGCCCCCGGCAAGAAGAAAAAAAACATGCAGGTATGAGTCAGTTGATTATTGATTTAAAGTCAGATGGAGTCACCATCCGACCTATCCAATTCCTCACCGGAGAACATCATTTCAACGAAGTATTTCTTGAAAATGTATTTGTTCCGGATAATCGCATAGTAGGTGAAGTTGGAAATGGGTGGGCTCAAGGGATGACAGAATTAGCCTTCGAGCGGAGCGGTCCAGAGCGAATTCTCAGCACCTATCCACTTCTTGAGGAAGCGATAAAGATTTTAAAAGAAAACAAAGATCATAGCGGGCTTGCCATAATAGCCGGTCTTGTTGCTAGGATGTGGTCATTGCGGAATCTGTCCATTGGAATTGCAAACCTTCTTCAAGAAGGTAAGGATGTAAACCTTGCAGCTGCACTCGTTAAAGATTTGGGGAATGAATTCGAGCAATATGTCGCGGAAGTAGTAAGATTGCTAATTCCGACGATGCCAGATAAAGAAGCTGAAGTAACATACTCTCGACTTTTGGCAGAATCCATTTTGCATGGGCCTGGATTTACCCTCCGAGGTGGAACTACTGAAATTCTTAGAGGCATTGTAGCGAAGGGAGTTGTATCGGCATGAGCGAAATGAAAGAGTTTATTATGGATTCTACCGAAAAAATTTTGAGAAACCTTTCCACTAAGGAAATACGTGAGTCTTTCGAGGAGGGGGATTGGGCAAGTTCGTTATGGGATACATGTGAAGAAGCCGGATTGACCTTGCTAGGGATTTCTGAAGAGCAAGGCGGTGTGGGCGGGGATTTTGAAGATGTGCTTGGCGTTTTGTATTTGATGGGGAAGTATGCCGCACCGGTTCCACTGCTGGAAGTTTTATCAGCCAACGCAGTGTTAGCTTCTCAGGGAATGGAATTTGGGGATAAAAAGCGAGTCATTCACTTTATTGGTGAAGCTGAACTTGAACGAATTGAACGTATTCCATTTGCCCGGTACGTAGAGCAAGTAGTTGTAATCAAAAAAGAAGGTGAAACAGCTGCACTCGCACTTCTCGACCTGTCTGAAGCGGACGTGAAGCACCACGAGAACTTAGCTGCAGAGCCCCGAGATTCAGTGAACATAAATGCTGCTTTAAACTGGATATCGCTCCCTGAAAGCTATGAGGAAATGAAAGAGAAAGATTTACTTGAAACCGCTGCCGGAAAGTCAGCACAGATGACTGGAGCTATGGAGGCAGTTTTAAACTTATCTGTCTTTTATTCAAAAGAGCGTAAACAATTCGGCCGGCCGCTTCACAAGTTCCAAGCAATTCAACATCATTTGACGTCCATGGCCGGAGAATACGCTGCTGCATATTCCACTTTGCAAGTTGTTGCTGCCTCTTACGAAAAGCCTTATTTTCCTCAGTATGTCGCAATGATGAAAACGGAATTGTCAAAACAGGCGAATACGGTAGCCAAAGCGGCTCATCAGCTCCACGCAGGTATTGGCATGACCTATGAACATGAATTGCACCACTTTACACGCCGTCTCTGGGCTTGGCGAGATGAAGCGGGGAATGAGACCTATTGGACAAACCGTTTGGCGGAACTTTATATGGCAGAAGATCATGATATTTGGGAGCAAATCACTCACGTGAAGGGAGATCGAGTACATGCCGGATTTACTATTTGAAGTAAACGACAATATTGCAACAATTACCTTGAACCGACCTGAATCACTGAATGCTTTTAGTGGGGAAATGCTGGACCTTTGGATTGATTCGCTTGAACAAGTGAGAGACTCCAATGAAATTGCTGTTCTTATCGTTCAAGGAGCTGGCAAAGGTTTCTGTTCCGGTGGAGACATAAAGGAAATGATGGCTGGCCGAGGATTTTATAAATCTGATGAGGATAATATTTCTAAAGGCGTTAAAAGAAAAAATTCTTTATGGAAAAAAGTGCAGCGAATTCCATTGCTCCTTGAAGAAATTGATAAGCCGGTGATTGCGAAAATTCACGGCGCGGCATTTGGTGCTGGATTGGATATGGCTTTGATGTGTGATATTCGCTTTACTGCTGAATCAGCAAAGCTTTCCGAAAGCTATATAAAAGTAGGACTAGTGCCTGGAGATGGTGGAGCTTATTTTCTCCCAAGACTGATGAACCGTGATATGGCTTTGCATATGTTATGGACAGGAGAAGCTATTTCGGCCCAAGAAGCTTTAGAACGAGGAATGGTTACGTTTGTAATCCCGGATGAAGAGTTAGATCAAGCGGTTCAGGACTATGCCGAAAAATTAGCGGGAGGTCCGCAATTAGCTATTCAATTCATCAAACGGGCAGTCAATCAGAGTGCAGATATGAATTTACGTTCTTCACTGGATTATATTTCTTCAAAAATGGCGATTGTCATGGAAGAGGAAGATCATGCAGAAGGTGTGCAAGCCGTCATGGACAAAAGAATTCCGGTTTTCGGGAAAGGGGAGTAAACAAATGAAAAAATCTTATTTGTTTTTAGCTAATCTTTTAATTTTGGCCTTGGTTGTAAGCGCTTGCAGTGGCGAGGGGGAAGGGAATGCCAATGCTAGTTCCGATCAACTGACATTTAGTACCGGTACTACAAGTGGAGTGTATTATCCCCTCGGTGCATTGCTAGCGACGCATTGGACGAATGGCAGTGAAACGTCAGTTTCTGCACAAGCTTCAAATGGATCAGTCGAGAATTTGAAAATGATGCAGCGAGGCGAATCCCAAATGGCACTCTCAACTGTCAATATTATGTGGGAAGCTTATAATGGCGAAAATAGTTTTGAAGATGGAGCATATGAAGATATTCGAATCTTGGCTAATCTCTATCCTAACGTTAGCCATATTATTGCGTTAAATGGTGCCGGAGTTGACTCTATTCAAGATCTCGCAGGAAAGTCATTCGTTTATGGGGCGGCAGGATCAGCGACAGAACTTGAATCAAAACTTATTCTGTCGTCACATGGAGTTGATTTAGAAACTGTAAATGAGAACTATGTCGGTTTTGGTGAAGCTGTTGATTTAATGCGTAATAAACAAGTAGAAGCGGTCAATATTTATACGGGCGTACCAGCTGCTGGAGCATCTGAATTGATTTCGACAGTAGATTCGAAAGTGATCAGTTTTACAGAAGAAGGAATTCAAACAATGACCAATGAAGAGAATCCATGGAATTTTGAATATCTGATCGAAGCAGGCACGTACGAAGGGCAAGAAGATGAGGTGCGGACAGTTGGACAGTTCAGCTCTATCGCGATTGACGCAAATATCTCTGAAGATGCTGTTTATGAAATGACAAAATCTCTTTGGGAAAGCTTGGAAGAGTTAGAGCAGGGGCATGCGGTAGTGCAGCAATTCAATATAGAAGAGGCAGTGAAAGGAACGGCTGATGTACCACTGCATCCGGGAGCTGAACGTTATTATAAGGAAGTTGGAGTCTTGGAGTAAGAATAATCAAATGTGAACGAGGGGTAGGAGGGGTAGTATGACCAAGCAGGAACAAGCTGCCATTCTGGCAGAACAGGAACAAGGCCAGCGTCATTTTCTAGGAAGTTGGGCTCGGATCATCCTTGTGTTAGCGGTTGTATGGACAATTTTTCAGCTGTATATGAGTAGTTATGGAGTTATGGATGCTATCAAGTTTCGTGCATGGCACCTTGGTTTCTTGCTTGTGTTCAGCTTTCTCTTATACCCAAGGACTAAAAAATCGAAAAGGGCTGCGCCTTCAAAGCTAGACATGGTACTGGTTCTTCTTTCAATCATTTCCATTGGGTATTTCCTGTTTACGTATGATGTATTCGTGAGAGAACGTTATGGGGTAAATATTCCGCTTGATTATGTAATGGGTGCTTTGGCTATTGGTCTTTTGTTTGAAGCGACACGTCGAGTAACCGGGCTATCAATGACTATTATTGCTTTAATATTTCTTGGTTATAACTTTGCTGGACCATATTTGCCTGGCATATTATCTCATGCCGGTTTTAGTGTTGAAAGAATCATCTCCGTGATGTTTTGGGGTGGACAAGGAATATTTGGTACGGCCATTGGGGTGTCAGCTACTTATATTTTTGTATTTGTAATTTTTGGCGCATTTCTAAAAAACAGTGGGTTTTCTGATTTTATTAATGATTTAGCGTTAACGATTGCGGGAAGAACGGCTGGAGGACCTGCTAAGGTAGCTGTAATTGGTTCAGGTCTTATGGGTATGATGAGTGGTTCTGCAGTCGGTAATGTAGTGACCACTGGGGCTGTAACTATTCCTCTTATGAAGAAGACAGGGTATCAACCCAAGTTTGCCGCAGCTGTTGAGTCGGTGGCAAGCACCGGAGGTCTTCTCGCTCCCCCAATCATGGGAGCAGCAGGATTTATTATGGCCGAATTTCTGGGAGTTCCTTATTCCCAGGTAATGCTAGCGGCAATAATCCCAGCAGTACTATATTACTCTGTACTGTTACTAGTAGTTCATCTCGAAGCAAAGCGTCTTGGATTATCAGGAATCTCGAAAGAGAATATTCCAAATGCCGTGAAAGTGTTAAAAGAAGGTGGACACCTTTTAATTCCGCTTATTGTATTGATCGGTACGCTGATGACTGGGGTAACACCTTTATTCGCAGCGATTTGGGCTTTGGCATCCACCATTCTTGCTTCTTGGATCAGGCGTTCAACTAGAATGGGCTTAGGAAGCATTCTTAGGTCAATTGAAGAAGGTGTCCGTGGAGCTATAAATGTCGGTATAGCTACAGCAATCGTCGGTATTGTTATCGGAACGGTCACACTGACAAGTATAGGGCTTACTATTGGTAATAATGTATTGAACCTAGCTGGAGAAAGTGTGTTAATTGCGGCAGTACTGACCATGGTTATTAGTATCATCCTCGGCATGGGAGTTCCAGCCACCGCTGCCTATATAATTGTAGCTACCATTTCTATCCCAATCTTAACAAGAATGGGCGTCCCGCCAATGGCAGCTCATATGTTTGCGTTTTATTACGCAGCACTATCGAGTATTACACCTCCGGTAGCACTAGCAAGTTACGCTGCAGCAGGGTTAGCGAAGGTCAACCCAACTGCCGTGGCGATAGAATCTGTTCGACTTGGAGCAGTAGGGTTTATCATTCCATTCTTCTTCCTTTTTAACCCAGTATTATTATTCGATGGGGGTTCAGTTTGGGAGAGTATAGCGGCTGGCATAATCGCCTTAATCGGTGGCGCTGCTTTAGCGGTTGCAATCGCAGGATATCTGAAAGATTATGTTTCTGTAATAGAAAGACTTTTGTTTGCCGTATCAGGCTTGATGATTATCGATACTTCAGGAAATACAGATTTGGTTGGGTTTGGTTTATTGTTTCTCCTTCTAGTGAACCATATTCGAAAAACTGGATGGAAAAGAAGTGAAGCAAAAATGACGGCGCTGAAAAAAGAAGGTATTGCAGAGAGGTAAGGTGAAGAAATTATGATTCAACCACTACATGATATAAGAGTACTTGATCTTTCTAGAGTTTATGCAGCTCCTGCAGGGGCCATGACATTGGGCGATTTAGGGGCTGACATCATTCGTGTCGAACCACCTGGTGGTTCTGACAGCATGCGGGACTGGGGCCCGTTTCTCCATGGGGAAAGCACTTATTATTTAAGTGCCAATCGAAATAAGAGATCCATTGTTATCGACTTGAAATCAGAAGTAGGAAGAGAACAATTTCTTGAATTGGTAAAAAAATCCGATGTGGTAATAGAAAACTTTAAATCCGGTACGATGAAAAAACTAGGAATTGATTATAAAAAATTAAAACAAGTTAACCCAAGAATCATTTTGTGCTCGGTCACTGGCTTCGGACAGAATGGGCCGCTTGGTGAGTTGCCTGGATTTGATCCAGTCATACAGGCAATGAGCGGATTAATGGATGTGACAGGGCAACCTGATGGAGAGGCCACAAAAGTAGGAATTCCAATTGCAGATATTATTACTTCTGTTTATGTAGCACTTAGTATAGTCGCAGCTATTCGACAAAGAGACTTTACGGGTGAGGGACAGTCAATTGATTTGTCGCTATTGGATGTGCAGATTGCGAGTATGGCGAATGTCGCGAGTGCTTACTTAAATACTGGAATGATCTCAGAGCGAAAGGGCAACCAACATAATAACGTGGCTCCTTATCAAGTTTTTCAAACTGGTGATTATCCGATTATGATCTGTGCGGGTAATGACGGGTTATATAGAAAGTTATGTATAGCTCTGAATCATCCTGAATGGGCTGATGATAAAAGATTTGAGAGTAATGCGCAGAGAAAAAAACATGAAAATGAATTAGCTGAGATGATTGAAACTGAGCTTCAAAAAAAATCATCTGAACAATGGGTATCGTTATTAGCAGAAGCTAAAGTTCCTGTAGGGCGAGTGAACACAATCGAACAAGCATTGAAACAAGAGCAAATCTCTTACAGAGAAGGAGTAGAGTCGCTCGAAAGTAGTTATGGTACTGTAAAGTTATTGGCTAGTCCACTTAAACATAGCGGACTTAATATCAAAACTCGTTATGCCCCTCCAACATTAGGAGAGCATAGTGAAGAAATTCTTAAAGAATTACAGAGCAGTAATGAGCGTGTTTCTTCATTGAATGTCCGAAATCAGTTAATATGAAGATAACACGTTTAAAAGAGGTGCATCTATGGAGCAAGAAGCATTCAAAACAAACTATTCTATGTCAAGTATTCATCGTGTAATACAAGTGCTTCGTGCATTTAAGGTCGATCAACCTTATATGTCTTTAACGGAGTTATCGCGCAGTACAGGAATATCCATTTCTAGCTTACAGCGAATTGTAAATACACTAGTTTATGAAGGGTTTTTAATGAAAAATGAAAAGACGAAACAGTACAGTCTTGGTCTTGAACTAATGTTTTTAGGGCAGATGGTTCAAAAGAGTGATGCCTTGCTTTCAAAAGCCATTCCAATTATGGAGAGACTCAATGAAGAAACGAAAGAAAACATTTCCTTAAATATTATCGAAGGAAATCAAAGAAGATGCATTTACAACTTAGCGAGTCGCCATGAATTATCAGCTTTGACATTTGTAGGTCATACAGCGCCTTTGTATGCAGGTGCTTCAGCAAAGGTATTGTTAGCCTATCGAGAGCAGGAGTTTATTGAGTCATATTTAGATGCGATTGAATTATCTAAGATAACTGATCGCACTATTAATTCCAAAGAAGAGTTAAGAAAGCAGCTTACAGAAATTCGAGAGCAAGGTCATTCCATCACCTATGGCGAGCGAGTAAAAGGGGCCGTTTCAATAAGTGTTCCTATTCTAGCTCAAGGAAATTTTTTGCTGGGTACTTTATCGGTGACGTTCCCTTACATTCGGCAAGAAGAGTATGATTTTGAAGGTCTAACAAAGAAAATGAAGCAAGCTGCTCAAGAAATAGCTTAAGATAGTTAAGAAGTTAATTATAGTAGCTTTATAATACAAAAAAAAAAGCCGAAATCCTTTAGGAAAACAGGATTTCGGCTTTTTTCATTTTAGAATGGTATACGTTTACTGAGCCGTATAGCCGCCGTCGACGACAAGGCTCGCGCCGGTCATGAAGCTGGAGTCGTCGGATGCGAGGGATAGGACAGCTTTCGCCATTTCATCCGATTCGCCGAGGCGTTTCATCGGCGTCATTTCTTTCAAGATGTCTTTGCTTTCTTCCGTAATGATCGGCGTGTCGATGAACCCTGGGCACATCGCATTGACGCGGATGTTCTGGTCCGCATATTCAAGTCCGAGCGAACGGGTCACTTTGCCGATGCCGGCATTGTTGAAGACGATATCGATTGGCCATATCTTCCCATTGCCTGTGCGTAGACATTCTGGACTTGCGCTTCGTCGGTAATATCCGCTTTGATGAATAAAACATCCGGTAGTTCCGCTGCAAACACCTGTCCTTTTTCTTCATTCAAGTCGACGAGTACGAGTTTAGCGCCTTCTTTCGCGAAAAGCTGAGCTGTAGCTGCACCAATTCCTGAAGCGCCACCTGTAATGACTGCTGTTTTCCCTTGCAGTTTCCCATTTGATCTCCTCCTGAATTTGTATTCATGTTCCGCTGTATAGGTTCTTCACGAGCAGGACAAGCTCTTTCTTCGGAGTTCGCTTGAATTGGCAGTTTTTTGTGCGCAATGCCTCGTGCAAGTCCGAAAAGGGTTTCCGAGAAATCTATAGAAGTTAGTATTCATGTAAAAGGGGTAACTATAATTGTGACAGACATAACAACGTACAATACAGGAGATATCATCGCGACAGTAATAATTGGCGGATTTTTTTTACTGATAATCGCTGTTGTTATAACGATGATCGTGAATTCAGGTAAAAAGAACAACAAACAGAAAGCATCCGGAGCAGATACGAATACCCGCATCGAAGAGTTGGAGAAACGGGTGGAGCAGCTGGAAAACAAGCGCTAAATGAACCAAGGGAACAGCGAAGAGAGGGGGATATATGCAATGGAATTTAATGGAATTACAATAGCAATCATCATCTTTGTCCTTTTTCTTCTCATTACGGGGCTACTTGTCGGCAGCATCTTGATGGCGCTGCGCAAGAGCAAGTCACAAAAAGTGGACGATGTACCGTTAAAGCAGCAGGCAGAATTTCAGCGGGATGTCGAAGTAGAAGAGTTGGAGAAGCGTGAAAAGAACCAAGAAGATAAATAAGTTTCAGAAAGAAGAGGAGCGATTGAATTGCTCCTCTTCTTTGCATTTATACTGAATGCAAAGACCGATGCATTACAGGTGAAGCCGGGAAAGAAACCGAATGAAGGAGGTGTTGAAATGACGCAATGTGCATGGCCGAAAGGCGGCGAACGGATGCAGGCGTATCACGACGAGGAATGGTGCCGGCCGAGCCGGGATGAGCGCTATTTGTTTGAATTGCTGACGCTCGAAGGGGCGCAAACGGGCTTGTCGTGGCAGATCGTCCTGTCAAAACGCGACAGTTATAGGCAAGCGTTCCATGACTTTGATATCGATTATTGTGCCGCTCTGACGGACGAGGATTTGGAGGCGATCAAAGAAACATACGGCGTCATCAAGCACGCCGGCAAAATCAAATCGGTGCGCTCGAACGCACAGGCGGTGCAAAACCTAAAAGCCGATTATGCGAGTTTCGCCGATTTTCTGTGGAGCTTCACGGATGGCGAGCCGATTATTAACGACTGGCAAACGGACGCACAAATTCCAGCTGAATCTCCATTATCGGTGCAGCTCAGCAAAGAAATGAAAAAACGCGGCTTTAAATTCGTCGGGCCGGTCACAACATATTCGTTTCTGCAGGCAATCGGCATGGTCGATGATCACCTGAAGACTTGCCGATTCCATACAACGAACCGTAGGCAGCCTTCATAATAATATGGAAAATATTGGATTATATTTTTTTCAGAAAACACCCTTTATGCTAAAATATGGAAAAGGGGGGTGAGCCGGATGAAACTTTTGTGGCAGGCTGTAGTCGGGGCATTTTTAGTCCATGTTCTGTATTGGATGACGGCGTTTCTAATCGGTTACGTCAAAACGGTGATGTATCAGCCGAATATCGAAGCGCTGTTCGGCAATGAACAAGTGCTGCAGGCAGAAGTGCATTCGGCTACGCGGTTTCCCCGCTATGGTACGGACTAAGTTTTTTGGCAGCCACGCTAGTGTTGTGGGGCCTGCTCGCGATGTACAAGAAAGTTGCATCCAGACCGAGTTGGTGAGGGTATTCAGTCCATATAAAAAAGCGAAAAAGCCGCCGGAAATTAGGCTGTCTTTTTTTCGTTGCGGGGAAGCTCCCCGTTGCCCTGTGCGATAAAATTTCATGCCTTCAGTAGGCAAATCTGCTTTTTCAGCGGGCTGATGCAGAATAAAGACTGCTTTTCTTTAATCCGTACGCACAATGGTATATAATTATGTGTTAGTAGTAGAAATTTTGTGTCAAAGAGGCATACAATAGATGATGGATTTAAAACGGCAGCGGTGGAGTTTGAATGCCGCTAATACTTACGTAGAAAAGGACGGTATATATGAGCAATAGAGAAACTGATACAGATGTAATCTTAATCGGTGCCGGTGTTATGAGTGCGACTTTGGGGATCCTATTGAAAGAATTGTCTCCCGACATGACGATCAATGTCTTTGAGAAACTTTCAAGTCCTGGCGAAGAAAGCTCGAATGAATGGAACAATGCCGGTACAGGGCACGCAGCCCTATGCGAACTCAACTACACGACCGAAAAGCCTGACGGAACGATGGACATCAGCAAAGCCATCAACGTCAACGAGCAATTCCAAGTGTCGACGCAATTCTGGTCTCATTTGGTCAAAACGGGTCTTTTGAAAAACCCGGAACAGTTTATCCGCCCATTGCCGCACATCAGCATGGTGCAAGGTGAAGACAATGTCCGTTTCCTGAAAAACCGCTTTGAAGCGATGGCGGCAAACCCGCTCTTTACGGGCATGGAATTCTCTGATGACCCGGCTGTCCTGAAACAATGGATGCCACTGATCATGGAAAACCGCACAGATAACGAGCCGATTGCGGCAACGAAAATCGATACAGGAACAGACGTCAACTTCGGTGCGTTGACGCGCATGCTGTTTGACCGCCTCGTCAAAGAACAAGTCAAAGTCCACTACCACCATGTGGTGCAGGACTTGAAACAAATGAAAGACGGCCGCTGGTTATTGAAGATCCGCAACTTGGAAACCGGCAAAGTCGATATGCATACGGCGAAATTCGTCTTTATCGGCGGCGGCGGCGGAAGCATCCATTTGCTGCAAAAATCCGGCATTCCGGAATCCAAGCAAATCGGCGGATTCCCAGTCAGCGGTTTGTTTATGGTCTGCAAAAATCCGGAAGTCATCGAACAGCACCACGCGAAAGTGTACGGCAAAGCGAAAGTCGGCGCACCGCCGATGTCCGTGCCTCACTTGGATACGCGCTTTATCGACGACAAGAAATCACTGTTGTTCGGGCCGTTCGCAGGCTTCACGCCGAAGTTTTTGAAAACCGGCTCATATCTTGACTTGGTCAGTTCGGTTAAACCGAATAACTTGTTGACGATGCTGTCAGGCGGGGCGAAAAACTTGTCCTTAACGCAATACTTGATTCAGCAAGTCATCCAGTCGAAAGAACAGCGCATGGACGAGCTGCGCGATTTCATCCCGACCGCCAAGAGTGAAGATTGGGACCTCGTCGTAGCCGGACAGCGCGTTCAAGTCATTAAAGATACCGAAGCAGGCGGCAAAGGCACGCTGCAATTCGGCACTGAAGTCGTCAGCTCGGCAGATGGTTCGATCGCGGCATTGCTCGGCGCATCTCCAGGGGCGTCCACGGCCGTCCACGTTATGCTTGATATACTCAACCGCTGCTTCCCAGAAGAGCTCGAGAAATGGGAGCCGCAGATCAAGGAAATGATTCCGTCCTACGGCAAATCGTTGATGAACAACCCGGATCTGTTGAAACATGTCCACAAGTATACAGCAGAAGTGCTGGATTTGAATGAAGTGAAGCCGGCAGACCATTCACCGGAAGATTTGACTCATCAAATTTAATAAAGAGAAACTTCAAACCGCCGGGAATTTCCCGGCGGTTTGAAGTTTTGAAAGAGGGTGCTTTTCAAGAGACTTGACTGGCGCCGCAATAGAAAACCCGCTTCCGGAATTCTGGAAGCGGGTTTGTTCATATCAGTTTCTGAAATATGGTGTTTTCTTCAATGCCGCGACGAGTGGAATTGCGAGAAGCAACCCGACTGCGTTTTGCACGAGGTTGCCTGGGATGGATGCAGCAGGGATGATCCAGCTGCTGAAGATGACCGCTTCGCCCAGATAATAGATGGCGACCATCACCGGTATCGACAGGGCACAGGCAAGAATATTAATGCCTAGGCTGTCGCCGCCGCGCCCGCCCGACCAGGCGATTTTCCCGACCAGGTAACCTTGAAGGCCGCGCGCGATAATCGTGATCGGTGCCCAAAGCGTCCAGCCGGACACCAAATCGAAGAGACCCATGCCGGCTGCACCGGCGATTGCACCTTTTTTCGGCCCGAACAAAAGCGCCGCTGTGAATAGCATCGTCGTGCCGAGGTGGACAAGGCCGCCGTTTGCTGCAATCGGCAGGCGGATATTGAGCAGCAGCGTCGCAACGAAGACGAGCGCGATGAGCATCGATGTGATGATCATGCTATACGTGCGTCCGCTGGAGTAAGTCGTAGTTCTTTGCATGAAACGATTCCTTCTTTCCGGTCACTCATTGAGCAAAATGCCTGTAAGTAACGTCATGTAGTTTTTGATTACTTTAGCAAGGAATTGACCCAGTTAAAAGTATCAATAATGAAGAATTTTTAGGGGTCAGTTTTTAACAAAGGAGAGTATTGGCTTGTTTTGAAAGACGGGGCAGTGGCAATTTCCTCCTTTTGCTTTTAACATGAAGAACAAACAGAGCATTGAGAAGGGATCGGTTGTATGATCGCGACGCTATTGATCGGGTTGACCATTTTGTTTATGCTTGCGAATCTCTGGTTCTTTTTCACGGGCCGCAAATTCCGCAATAGCCATTTCCATCCACCGCTGTTTCAGAAATTATTCTATTCTTTAGGCGGCATTACGTTCGGGTTTGCGGTGCTTTATCAAATACTCGGCACTCAAAGCGATATTTTGCGCATCGCGACTGCAGAAGGGGAAGACGGGGCGGATGACTTTTGGGATTATTTGTACTTCAGCGGCACGACAATGCTGTCGGTCGGCTACGGGGATATTGTACCGGTCGGCAGTGCGCGCTTTTTCTCTCTAGTCCAGGCAGCGATCGGCTTGTTGTTGCCGGCGGCGTATTTCGCTAAAGTTTTGACAGATAGCGGAAAGCAAGGCGAAGTCGGGCAGGAAGAAGCGGAAGGATCGGATAAGACCGGGGAAAAGCAGGACTGAAAAAGCAAAAGATTGACAGAATGCCGCCCATCCGTTATTGTTAACTACGCGATGAGCTAAGCTGCATAAGACGGACAGGCACCCCCCTTTTAAGGGAACACGTTGTGGAGCGTGGCCTGATACGCCGCAGCTATCGAAACACCCCGCCCTTGTGGCTGGGGTGTTTTTTAATGGAAAAAAACCCGTGCACCGAATTTCGGCGCACGGGTTTTCAATTATATAATTAATAAGCGATCCATCCAGAGTCCGCGGTGATGACGGTGCCGTTGACGAAGCTCGATTCATCGGATGCAAGGAACAAGGCAACGTAAGCAATTTCGTCCGGCTTGCCCATGCGTGGATTGACGCCCATGCCGGATTGGGTGCGGCCCATGCCGAATTCGTTGATATGGGTCATCGTGGAGCCGATATTCGTCTCTACGCCGCCCGGTGCAATCGCGTTGCAGCGGATGCCACTATTGGCATACATAAATCCGGTGTTTTTCGTGAACCCGACGACCGCGTGTTTCGATGCGGTATAGGTGGCACCGGCGCGTGAACCTTGCAAACCGCCGATAGAGGCGATATTAATGATATTGCCGGAACCTTTTTCGAGGAACACTTTCAGCGCTTTCCGGGTGGCGCGCATGACGCTTGTCGTGTTGACGGCGAAGATGCGTTCCCAGCTGTCGTCTTCGATATCTGCAGCGGGTTCGAAATTATCCATGATGCCGGCGTTGTTGACGAGGATATCAAGCGTGCCATACTGTGCGACCGCGCTGTCGACTAAGTTTTGGATGTCTTCTTCTTTCACGACGTTGCAGGCGGCGGCGATCGCTTCGCCGCCATGGGACTTGATATCTTCGACGACAGCATCCGCGCCTTACTGGTTAATATCGGATACGATGACTTTTGCGCCTTCTTTTGCATATAAAGTGGCGATGGATTTGCCGATGCCGGATGCTGCACCGGTGACGATGGCTACTTTTCCTTCTAATCTCATTTGCTTCATCCTTTCTAACTGAGTAATAGAATGTATGGTTTTTCATTGTTGAGATTCCGTAAAAGTCCTTCAGAAGAGACGATTGCTCTACTTCCTTTTTCATGCAGCGTGCATAACTTCATTTATTCCATAAAGGAAAATTGTTAACGCTCCAACTCACAGGCGGCTTTGAGGTTTTCGAGTGTGTGGCGGAGCGTGCTTCTTTCCAAGCGGTCGTAGACGAGGCGTTCTGTGAAGCGGTCGAATGCGCTATCGGGCAAGTCGATTTCAAGTTCGAACGTTACTTCGGTTCCGCCGTCCATCGAGCGATAGTGGCTCTTCTGATGGGCGATAAAGCTGCCGGTGATGATGCCTTCCCAGAATCCTTCATCGCCGATGCGTTCGCAGCGGACTACGTTGATGGCCACCGGAAAGCGCAAGCCGATAATGGAAAACACCGTGTCGACCTCTGTTCCCGCATCCCCGGTACCGTCGATTTTTTCCGGTGTCGATAAATGGTTATAGAAACTGGTCCAGTTCTCGGGCTTTTTGGCAAACTGAAAAACGTCATCGATCGGTGCTTGGATAAATAGGCTTTGATGGGCACGAGCCATTCTGTTTCCCCCTTTAGAATCAATCTAGTAAAAAATATCTGAAAATTAAGTCTATTATAAGTCAAAAGCACTGCTTGTGTAAAGCCCATCCGCTTGAAGACAAGCGCGGCATGCCGGATAATGAAGGCAACAAACTATTACTCAGTGGAAAGGGGCAGCTATGGAATTTTGGATCAGCGACAAACATATCCGCAAATTATGCGGCCAGGCTGCCTATAAAAAAGGCCAAGCTTTTCAAATGGCCGGAAAAGTCCGCATCGCAGAAGCTGACGATCAGTGCATCAAAGGCGTCGTCGATGGGCGCGATTCGTTCCACGTCACATTGACCCGCTCACAAGCCGGGACAGTGGGCGCTGAATGTAGCTGCCCGCCTGTCGGGTTTATCCATACATATTGCCACCATATCGCCGCTGTCATGATCGCCGCAGAAGAACTCGGGCATCGGGAGCGGCCACTGGCCGAACAGATGATGGGGCTGTTCCAGGAAGAAGCCAAGCCATCAGCCCGTCTGCACCGTTTTGACCGGCGCATGCCGTATCATGTCGAAGCTGTCGTTCGAAGCGGAGGCCACGGCGAACTGACACTCGGATTTCGCAGTGGGACGGCAATCTTGAAAAACGTCAGGCACCCAAAGAGCTTTACCGCTGCACTGGCAAATGGGCAAGGCTCAGAGCTGTATGACCCGGTCCGCCATTCGCTGGAACAACCGATCGTGGAAGTGCTTCAGTATTTGCACAAAAGCAATTCGCAACCGGATGACAATGGCGCCTTAATCATTTCCGCAAGCGATTGGGAACGCCTGCTGCCGCTGTTGTGGAAAATGGCCCACGCCAAGTTTGAAAATCCGGTTGGGGAAATGCTGCCGCTTCGTGTAACCGACGCATTGCCTGTGTCGTTTCGCTTGGATCACCGGGACAATGGGTACCGACTCATCGTCCGCGGCTTGGACCGGCTCCAGATTTTTCCGAAATACGGTCTCGCAATCACCGAAGAGGCGATTGTCCAGCCGGCCCCGACCGACATGAAGCGCTTATCGGGACTCCAGGAATTGATGAAAGACGCGGGCGAAGAGCTGCCGATTGGCGAAAGCCAAGTCGGTCATATGATGAAGACTGTGCTGCCGGGGCTGGAAAAGCTCGGCCCGGTCATCGTGACGGAAGGGGCAATTGAAAAATTCGGCGAAACCCCGCTGCGCGCCAAACTGTATTTGGACCGCGTGCGAAACCGCCTGCTGGCAGGGCTGGAATTTCATTACGGCCAGCTCAACATCAACCCGTGCGAAGAGCCGGAAGGAACATACCGCCAGTATCCGGGAGTGTTTCGCCAGCTCGCAAAAGAACAGGCAATCATGAAATTGATGGAATCGGGGCGGCTCACCCAGACAGACGGCGGATTTTATCTGCAGGACGAGGAAGCGGAATATGAATTTCTCTATGATACCGTGCCGCTGCTGGAACAATGGCTCGACGTTTATGCGACGATTTCGGTGAAATTGCGTATCGAGAAAACTTTGCCCGGTCCGAAAATCCGCGTCAATTTGCCGAAAGACCGGACCGATTGGCTGGAGTTCCGTTTCGATCTCCAGGGCATACCGGAAGAAGAACTGCGCGGCATCATCCGTGCCATTAGAGAGAAAAAGCGCTATTTCCGGATCCCTAACGGAACGTTAATGTCTCTTGAAACGCCCGGTATGGCGGCGTTCGAAGAGTATTTAACAACTATGAACATCGATGAAGACAATTTCGAGCGTGTGCAGCGGGTGCCGCTGCTTGAGGGCATGCGCATGGCAGGCACGTTGGAACAATATGAGCTGTCGGAAACCGGGACAGAGTTTGCGCGTCTGCTGAAAAACTTGCACGACCCGTGGACACGGACCGAACAGCTGCCGCCACTCCTGGCGCCGATTTTGCGCGATTACCAACAGCGCGGATTCAGCTGGTTCCGCCTGCTTGCGCAGTATGGTTTTGGCGGCATATTAGCCGATGAGATGGGGCTCGGAAAAACCGTCCAGAGCATTGCCTTTTTGCAGTCGGTATTAGACGACATCCGGGCAAGCGATGAGCCGGCGTTGATCGTCGCGCCGTCGTCTCTTATGTACAATTGGCGCGCAGAATTCGAGCAGTTCGCGCCGGACATCCGGACGGTCATCGTCGATGGATCGAAAGCGAAGCGGAAAGGGGCGCTCCAACAGCCGGGAGACGTCTATATCACCTCGTATCCGGCGCTGCGGATGGACCGCGGCTCGTATAAAGATTGGAAGTTCCACACGGTTTTCTTTGATGAAGCCCAAGCATTCAAAAATCCGGCGACGCAAACGGCGAAAGCCGTCAAAGAGTTGAACGCGCGGCACCGTTTTGCCTTGACCGGGACGCCGATCGAAAACTCGCTCGATGAACTTTGGTCGATTTTCCACGTCGTGTTTCCGGCACTGCTGCCGGACCGCAGCCAATTCGCGGAAATGCGCAATGTGGATATCGCGAAACGCGTGCGCCCATTTCTGTTGCGCCGCACGAAAGCGGAAGTGCTCGGGGAAGTTCCGCAAAAAGTCGAGCGCATCGAGCATTCCGTGCTCCATGACGAACAGAAAAAACTCTACACCGCTTATCTTGCGGAGTTGCGCCACGAAGCCTTGAAGCATCTGCGCGACAATAGTATGCGCAAAAACCGCATCCGTATTCTCGCGGGACTGACGCGCCTCCGTCAGTTGTGCTGCCACCCGTCGTTGTTTGTGGAAGACTACTCGGGCGGTTCGGCAAAATTCGATCAGTTGATGGAGATTCTAGAGGAAGCGCGGTTGACCGGCCGGCGCGTGCTGGTGTTTTCACAGTTCACGGGCATGCTCAGCCTTATCGGGCAGGCTTTGTTGCGCTCCGGCCGTTCGTACTTCTATTTGGACGGGGCGACGCCGCCGAAAGAACGTGTGGAATTGTGCGACCGCTTTAACGAAGGGGAAGAGGATCTATTTTTGATTTCCTTGAAAGCAGGCGGCACCGGACTCAATTTGACGGGCGCCGATACGGTCATTTTGTATGATCTGTGGTGGAACCCGGCAGTCGAGCAGCAGGCGGCGGACCGTGCACACCGGATGGGGCAGACTAAGGAAGTGCAGGTGCTGCGTTTGGTGGCGGAGGGTACAATCGAGGAGAAGATGTACGATTTGCAGCTGCGTAAGCAGGATTTGGTGGATGAGATGATCCAATCAGGGTCGGAAGCTGTGAAGGCGATGAGCGAAGAAGACATTCGGGAGATCTTGATGATTTGATAGAGCAGAAATGGTGAAGGCGTGAGATTGCGCTCTAGGGGCACGCTTGCCGGGGGGCGTCGAACCAAGTTGCCGCAAAGGACGCGCCACCATTGTTTCGCCAGTCCCGCGCGGTCCCCCAGGCGTCGGCCCCTTCCGCTCCATCTTTAAATTTTCAGTAGTAGAAAATTTCATCGCCTTCACAAATTTTCTAGAAATTTTGGCAACTGCTTTTTGAACAGTAAAGGGGTAGCTAGTACTTATTCCACCAACAAAGCGGTTTTCCAGCCATGCGAACAGAAAAGAAGTGGACACCCTTTCACATACTGGACCCAATGAAACCACAGAGCAGCCTCGTGCTTACGGGTGAAGCGAAGCTGCGGATACTTATGTGATAAATGTACAGTGAGGTCACGGATAACCAAAAGGATTTTAGCTACTACGTCCACTAAGTTTCCAAATCCAATTCAACTCAAGAAACCTAAAAAGCTCTTCCTATGCGGAAGAGCTTTTTAGGTTATTTCTTAACGATATAAGCCATGTGCCGGCCGCATTGCTTGTCTTCGCGGTACGAGAAGCCGTCCGGGCTCATGTAAGTGCAGCTCCGGTCGATCTCGATATACTCAGGTAGGACGCCGGCGCGTTCCAGCTGGGTTTTGACGGTCAGTTGGTTGTCGATATGGTATTTCCCGGTCGCCTCGTTAAACTCGATAAACGGATCGGCATAGCCGAGTGCTTTGAACTTCAAATAGACGTCTTCATCCACTTCAAACTTCTCCTGGCTGAGCGCCATGCCAATCTGCACGCGGAAGCCTTCAGGAGCGCATCCCTCGCTACCGGTCAAATGCACAAGCATGCGCGGCACGAGTTCTTTCACAGTCCCTTGCCAGCCCGAATGGACAGTGCCGGCCAACCCTTCCGTAACGTGATAGAATGTGACAGGCACACAATCAGCGGTGAAGCTCCCGAGAACCAGCCCGGCTTCCCGAGTATAAAGCGCATCGGTGTCCGGAATCGCGTCTTCTGTCGTGCGCACGCCTTTTCCCCCGTCTGCACGCGTTACTTCGCGGAAATGGTTGCTGTGGGTTTGATTGGCGCACACCAAGTCATCAAGCGTATAGCCGAGAGATGCCAGCAATGCTTCGCGGTTAGCCAGTGAATGCGCGCGCTCGCTTCCGGCGTGGAGCGCCAAGTTGTTATGGCTGTTTGTGTGCAGGTCTTTGACGGTAATGCCTGCTGTATAGGAATCGTTGTCGATATAGGTTTTTCGGTTCAAATCTATCCCCTCCGCTTACATTGTAGCGGCTAAGGGACCGGTTCGCCAATGAGCCGGAGAGGACTTTGAATTTTTCTCTTTGGTAGAGCGAACAATAGGCCTTGTTCGCCGATTGTTTGGTAAGATAAGAGGAAAGAAAGTCGAGGTGATGGCATGGAACCGGAAAAGATTTTGAAAAAGGTCAAAGGACGGGTGCCGGAAGTTCTCGGCAACCGGGATTTCTCAAAATACGCCATTTTGCTTCCGCTCATAGAAAAAGAAGACGGCGTCCATATTCTGTTTGAAGTGCGCTCATTTGAGATGAGGCGGCAGCCGGGGGAGATTTGTTTTCCGGGCGGCCGGATCGACCGCGGAGACGATGATGAAGAAGAAACCGCTTTGCGTGAGACGATGGAAGAGCTCGGCATCGAAAAGACAGCGATCAGCAATGTCTTTCCGCTCGATTATATTGTTTCGCCGTTCGGCATGATCGTCTATTCGTTTGCAGGCTTTATCGATCCTGAAACGGACTTTGTGCCGAACCCACCGGAAGTCGACAGTGTCTTCACGGTACCGCTGAAATTCTTTTTGGAGAATGAACCGCGTGTTTACCGCATCGATTTTGATATCCAGCCGGAAGAGAGTTTCCCGTACGATTTGATTGCAGGAGGCGAAAACTACAGTTGGCGTGCGCGCCAAGTGGATGAATTTTTCTATTTATACGAAGACCGCGTCATTTGGGGACTGACTGCGAAAATTCTGATGCATTTCATGGAAGTGATACGCTGAGCCGTTTGTCCGATATTCGGTGAATTTCGCTCACAGCCTTTTCAGTGACCCGAAACACGTGTATGATTATGCGAAATAGTGAAAAAATCATTGTAATAAAAGGAGATATGACCATGACGACTTATCAATTGGAAGTAATCGAGAATAGCACGAAAAAAGACAAGCCGGCACAGGACCAGATTGCATTCGGCCAAACCTTCACTGATCATATGTACATCATGGAATATCATACCGAAAAAGGCTGGTATGACCCGAAGATTGTGCCGTATGGTCCGATTTCCTTGGATCCAGCAGCAATGATTTTCCATTACGGACAGACGGTTTTTGAAGGCATGAAAGCATACCATACAGAAGACGGGCGCATATTATTGTTCCGTCCGGAGAAGAACTTTGAGCGCCTAAACTTGTCGAGCGAACGCTTGAGCATTCCGCCGATCGATGAAGAATTGGTGCTGGAGCATCTGAAGCAATTAATCAAGCTCGAGCAGGATTGGGTGCCGAAAACACCGGGCACTTCGCTTTATATCCGCCCGTACATCATCGCGACCGATGCGAATTTGGCGGTCAGCCCGTCTGCGACTTATAAATATATGGTCATCTTGTCACCGGTCGGCTCTTACTTCACAGGCGGCTTGCAACCGGTCGTCATCCATGTCGAAGACCAGTTCACGCGCGCGGTCAAAGGCGGCACGGGGATGGCCAAGACAGCGGGCAACTATTCTTCCGGTTATCAGGCGCAAGCAAATGCCAAGAAAGAAGGCAATGCGGATGTATTGTGGCTCGATGGCATCGAAAAGCGCTATATCGAGGAAGTCGGCAGCATGAACATCTTCTTCAAAATCGACGGTGAAGTGTTCACGCCAGAACTCACCGGCAGTATCTTAAAAGGTATCACACGCATGTCGATCATCGAATTGTTGAATTCATGGGGCATCCCGGTGACCGAGAAGCGCATCGCCATCGATGAGTTGTACGAAGCGTACCAAGCCGGAAAAGTAGAAGAAGTGTTCGGCACCGGAACGGCAGCGGTCATTTCACCGATCGGCGAACTCAACTGGCAAGGCAAGAAAATGATCGTCAACAACCACGAAATCGGTGAATTGTCGCAAAAACTTTATGACACAATCACCGGCATCCAGACTGGGAAGTTAGAAGACAAGCTCGGCTGGACAGTCGAAGTGAAATAAAATACAGTGCAAAAAAGCCCGGACATCAATTGTCCGGGCTTTTTTGCACTGTTCAAATTTCTTCAGCAAATACAACAGCCATTTGGCGGGCGCATAATCGTAAACATTCGCATGCAAGCCGTGCAAAATCGCGCGCCGCGGAATAAATCACTTGTCGATCAAGAAGAATAATCGGCACACCAGCTTCCTTTGTATAGAAGAAATGAGACAACTGGCTTTCTTTATTGGAGCCGGTTGTCTCTGTTAAAAAACAAATGATTTACTTAAGTCTTTAAAAGTCTGAATTATTAGATCTCTTTGTTGAATTTTCCAAATAAATCCTTCATGATTAGACTGACAATCAAACCTCAAAGGAGATGGGGGCATGAAGCTACGTGAACGGTATATCTACGCGGTGCTCGAACGGCTGCCGAAAGACAGGCGTGAGAAAGCAGAGGCAGACCTTAGGAGCAAATTAGCGGAGCGACTGACGGATGACAGTACGGAAAGCGAAGAGCGGACAGTGCTCCAGGAACTCGGCCATCCGGCATTGATGGCGGAGCAGTACGGAAGGGTGCGGCGCTATTTGATCGGCCCGCGTTATTTCGATCTCTATGTCCGGCTATTGAAGCTGGTCATTCCACTCGCCGTGCTGATCACGCTCATTGTCGTGACCGTCGTCGGCATTGTCTCAGGAATTGGGCAGGACGAGACGCTGTTCAACGTGCTCGGCTCACTCATCGGCAATATCATCAGCGCAATCTTCAATACGATTATGCAAACCTTGTTCTGGATTACGCTCGTCGTCGCCTTTATGGACTGGGCGGATAAATCGGGGGCAGAGACGCCGCTCGGGCTGACGATGGAAGAATGGACGCCGGAGGATCTGAAGCAATGGGAAAGTCAGGAAAGTTTATTGGAGCCTGTCGAAGCGAAAGTGGCGAAAAGCCAGATTTTCGGCAGCTTGATCTGGATGGTCATTTGGACGACCGTCTACTTCAATGCGGATAAAGTGCTCGGCATCTACACTGACGATGGGGAAGGCTTGCGCTTTCAAATGGCAATTTTCAACCAGGACGTGCTGATATCCTACTGGCCGTTCGTTGCGCTCGTCATCGTTCTGGAATTGGCGCTCGCCATCTGGCAATGGCGCGCAGGCTATTGGAATTATCGGCTCGCTGCATTCAATGCCGCCGTTCAGACAGTGTCGGTATTGGTCTTTATTCTCGTGTTCACCAATTCTGAACTGCTCAACCGCGAGTTTTCCGAGTTCCTGACTAATACCTTCGGCGGCACGAATGCGCTCACATGGATTTTCGGCGGCATTCTGGTGATTATGATTGCGGGGGTGTTAAGCGACATCGTCCAAGGCTACCGCCGCGCAGCGAAGCGCCGGAGCGAGGACATGCCGCCACAGTAAACGGTGGAGCAGCAATGCAGTTTCAGCTAAACTGGAAAGGATGAAAAAAACTTTCGGAGGTTGGCTGCATTAATGAAGAAAAGCACACTTGCTTTGACGCTGACACTGTTTTTGGCGGGCTGTTCAGGCGAAGATCATAAATTGCACGAATATGAAGAATACGACCGGATTGCCGAGCATATCGATGTGTCGGAATATGAAACAGAAGTGGAAACTGATAACGACGGAAGCCGCGTATTGTTCTTTGCGGACGAGGCGGGAGCAAAAGTTTACAAAAGTGTCTACGTAAAAGACACGCAGCGCTTGGAATTGATTCATCTGGATGAACAAGGCGCTTTATTTAATGGTACTTTAGAATGAAATAGCGCCACTCGTATGGAAAAAGCCCGAATCCCTTATGGTTTGGGCTTTTGTTGAACCCCTAACAATACTTTATACCTATTTAAAAGGATGGATGTAAGCCCTTTCATAAGGCGAAATCCCCTCCTTAAACTTGATATACCCTCTAGTTATGTTACACTTGCTACTTACTATCGGCGTGTTGCGGCCATAGAAAATTTATCGCATATTGCCGATGATGGACTTATTTCGCACGTGTCGACTCCGGAACCAGGAATGGTTAAAATGAAACGTGCATACTTGAATAAATATACACAAATATGCAAGTTCGCAATTTCTGAAAACTGTTTTGTAAGTATTTGTGGAATTAAAGGTTGACTTAAAATGCATATAAGTGCATAATAATTCTTATTATCAGAAAAACTGAAATCAGCCATTGTCTAGCGTTTTACGGAGACCGAGTTCTTCCGCTTTTGATCATTAATGGGAGAACTCATTTATTTATCAAAAATCGGGTGGTGACTGTAACAATGGAAAAGAAGAGAATCGTAGTAAAAATTGGTAGCAGCTCGCTGACGGACAGTCATGGAAAATTGTCCATCACGAAGTTGCGGGAACATGTCGGAGCATTGGCTCGAATAAAAGAAGAAGGCCATGACGTCATTTTAATTTCCTCGGGGGCAGTTGCAGCCGGATGCATGAGCATGGGCTATCTGTCGCGTCCGGATACAGTAGTAGACAAGCAATCGGCCGCAGCGGTCGGGCAAAGCCTGCTGGCGCAAGCATATGCGACAGAGTTCAAGAACCATGACATCGTCTCGGCTCAATTATTATTGACGAAAGATTTATATCTGAAAGCGAACGATACCATTTCGAAATTGTTGGAGCGCGGCATGATGCCGGTCCTTAACGAAAACGATTCGGTAGCGGTCGAAGACTTGACGTTCGGCGACAACGACATGTTGTCAGCACTTGTCAGCGGACTTGTGCGCGCCGATCAATTAATCATTTTGACAGACATCAACGGCATTTATGCAGACAATCCGAAAACCAATCCGGCAGCGGAGAAATACACGCATCTGGCGAACATTCCGGATGAACTGATAGAAGCAGCGTCCGGTGCCGGGTCCGATGTCGGGACGGGTGGAATGAAGACCAAAGTCGAAGCTGCGAAAACAGCGCACAATTTCGGCGTTGACGTCTTTATCGGAACAGGTGAAGGCAGTGAAAAGCTCGTCGACATCCTCGAAGGAAACGGCGACGGTACGTATATTGCAAAACCAATGAAAGAATTGGCATAAGCTACGGAAATTCGAAAGGAGAAGATTGGATGACAGAAGTTCTTCAAAAGGAAGAAGCTTTGGAAACGGAACTAATTCAAAAAGCGAAAAAGGCGAAAGAGGCAGCGGGGGAACTCGCAAAAGCCGACACGGCCGTTAAAAATAAAGCATTGGAACTCATATCCAAGCAATTATTGCTTGAAAAAGAATTCATTTTGGAAGAAAACTTGAAAGACATCGAAGCAGGACGTGCGAATGGGATGAGCGAATCGCTCGTTGACCGACTCAAGCTCGACGCGGATCGTTTAGCGGATATGGCGGATGCGCTCGTGCAATTGACGAAACTTGCTGACCCGGTCGGTGAAGTGCTCGAACATTGGCAGCAGCCGAACGGACTCGACATGTCGAAAATCCGTGTGCCGCTCGGTGTCGTAGGCATGATTTACGAAGCTCGCCCGAACGTCACAGTGGATGCATCGAGCTTGTGCCTGAAAACTGGCAACTCGGTCGTCCTGCGCGGCAGTTCGACAGCGATCTACTCGAATACAGCAATTGTGGCGGTCATTCACCGTGCACTCGAAAAAAGCGGGCTGCCAGTCGATTCGGTGCAATTATTGGAAGACACGAGTCGCGAAGCAGCTTCTGCAATGTTCAAGCTGAACGAGTATTTGGACGTATTGATTCCGCGCGGCGGGGCGAACTTGATCAAGACAGTTGTGGCGAACTCGACGGTACCGGTCCTTGAGACCGGCGCAGGCAATTGCCACATTTATATTGATGAGACAGCGGATAAAGACATGGCGATCAACATCGCACTCAACGCTAAAACCCAGCGGCCTTCTGTCTGCAATTCCTGTGAAACAATTCTCGTCCATGAAAAATGGGCCGAGCAGCATTTGCCGGAATTGATTTCGGCGCTTCAAGCGAAAGACGTGAAAATCCACGGTGATGAAGCGTCGCAACAGGCAGGGAGCAACATCATCCCGGCCGAAGAAGCGGACTGGGGTACAGAGTACTTGGCTTACGAACTTGCGCTGAAAACGGTAAATGGTGTGGGTGAAGTGGTCAAGCATATCAACCAGTACGGCACGAAGCATTCCGAAGCGATTATTTCGGAAAACGCGGAAAGCGTCCAGCAGTTCTTCACAGAAGTGGATGCTGCAGCGGTTTACCATAACGCATCGACACGCTTTACGGACGGTTTTGAGTTCGGTTTCGGCGCCGAAATCGGCATCAGCACGCAAAAGCTCCACGCGCGCGGACCGATGGGCTTGCCGGCACTGACTTCGACAAAATACATCATTAAAGGCAACGGACAAATCAAATAAGAAAAAGGCGGCTGTCCCGAAATGTCATGAAAATGACTTTCAGGGGCAGCCGCCTTTTATTAAAGTAAGAGAATTGCAAGAAAAGAAGAGTTGCTCCCACATCTGCTAGGCAGATGCGTCGCAAATGAATGAGCAAGAAAATCGCGCTCATTCATTCGCAGCTTACATTACCATCAGTAAGTTTAAAAGTAGGATTTTCAATAAAAAAACAGCCCCGAAGATATCTTCGGGGCTGTTTTTCGTTCGATCAAAAATCCGTTTTCGTCCGGCGATGTTTCCACATGAGCAGCTGATAGCGCACGCTGCAGCCGATGCAATAGCCCATGAGCGCCACTCCTGCAGCGATGATGACCATAGCTGCAAATACAGTGGCTAAACTTGGCATGCCGAGTGCGAAGAAGGCGAGCGCGAGCCCGAGGCAGACCGTCGCAATCCATTGGTTGAATAATTGCTGGTCGCGGTCTTCCTGAGCATAAGCACTTGGGGGCTTTGGCAAAAAGCGGCGGCTATTGGCGATGAGTGGATTCTTTTTCGTCAGCAAAGTGATGACGCCGATCCCGAACGGAACGAGCAGGATGGACGGATGGATGATAAGACCAGCGAGAGCGGTTGTGACGAGGAAAGCTTGATTGAGTTGGACGAGCGGTTTTGGAATCGTCATATGTATACCTCCGAGCTTTTTTTATCTATTATACATAGTTGTTTACTCGGAATAAAGAAAAAAGTGTTGAAATGAAAAAACGCTGTTCACATCAAACGAGAGATGAACAGCGAAGCAAGCCCGAAATAAATGAGCAAGGACAATATATCATTGATGGTGGTAATGAGCGGTCCCGACGCTACAGCCGGATCGATTTTCAGCTTGTATAAAATCAACGGAATGATCGTGCCGGCGAGTGTGCCGATGATCAGCGTCAACAGAAGGGAACTGCCGACGACCAGGCCGAGGACGATATTGCCTTGCCACACGTAAGCGATGAGCATAATCAAAATCGCACACGTCACGCCGATGATGATGCCGACCCACAGTTCGCGGATAATCAGCTTGATTATCCCTTTGCGGTCAGGCTGCTCGGCAACCAGGCCACGCACAACGACGGCGAGCGATTGGGTACCGGTGTTGCCGGTCATGCCGGCGATCATCGGCATAAAGAACGCCAAGGCGACGACCGTTTGCAGCGTATTTTCGAAGCGGCTGATGATGCCGCCGGATATAAGTCCGATAAATAACAGCAGAATAAGCCAGGGCAAGCGGCGGTAAGCGGCAACGAGCGGTGGAGTCTGGAAGTCGATCGCTTTACCGGATGCGGAAAGTTTTTCGATGTCTTCGTTTGCTTCCTGCAAGACGACATCGATGACATCATCGACGGTGATGATGCCGAGCAGCCGATTTTCAGTATCGACGACGGGCAAGGTGATAAAGTCGTAGCGGCCGATAATGTCAGCCGCGATTTCCTGGTCGGTCAGCGCATCGACTTTGACGACGCGCGTATACATGACCTCTTCAATTTCATCGTCAAGCTGACCGAGAATCAAGTCTTTATAAGAAACGACGCCGACTAGCTGTTTGTCTTCATCGACGACATACAAATAGTTCAAGTACTCGGCAATTTCCGCGAAATCGCGGATTTTGTCAATCGCTTCACGGATCGTATAATAGCGAGGAATCCAGACGTAGCGGTTGTTCATGATGCGTCCCGCTGTTTCCGGTGGATAACTCATCGTTTTTTGGATATAGGAAGATTCCTCACGGTTCATCCGTGATAGGAGTTCTTCAATCAAGTTCGGCTCGAGATCGGACAATAGCGAGACAAGGTCGTCATTGTCCATCAAATCGAGCACTTTCGTCGATTGGTCAACCGTCATGCGTTCGAGCAGTCGGACTTGATCATCACGGTGAAGTTCCTGCATGAGCTCGGTCAATTGCCGGATGGTCAAGTGCAGCAGGAAGCGTTCCCGGTGTTTTTCCGGCAAGTTGCGATATTGCACGGCGATATCATACGGCTGCAGCTCTTCCAAAATCATTTGGAAATCATTTGTGCGGCCTGCTTTTAAAGATTGGATCAAAGCTAAAGAAATTTCATTTTCTGTCATCGCGCGGGCGACTCCTTTCGGGCAGACCTTAATCAAAAGAAGGTCTTGTTTGTTCTTTCCCCAAAGGGAAGTAACAATACTATTATGCCCGCAAAAACGAAAAATATGCAATCAACGTTCGGGGGCGTAGTTGGCGATCAAGACGCCCTGGTCGGTTGCAAAACTATTCAACAGCTTAAACGCTTTCGGCGCGACGCCGTCACGGAATAGCTTTTTGCCTTCGCCGAGGATGAGCGGAAACGTCATCAAATGCAATTCATCGACCAAATCATGGGCGATCAGCGTATCGATGAGCTCTGCGCTCCCGTAGACGAGCAGGCGCTGGCCGGTCTTTTTCAGCCGTTTGATTTCGGCTACTGCATCGTGGTTGATCAGGCGTGTATTCCATTCGGTTCGTTTCAATGTGTTCGACACAACGTATTTCGGCATTTCATTCATCCGATCGGCAAATCCGCGGCTATCTTCGGCGGTCGGCCAGGTCGCGGCAAATCCATCATACGTGACACGCCCGAGCAGCAGCGCATCGTTGCCGTATAGCTGGTCTAATTGAAACTGGGCGAGTTCATCGTCCCAGTAAGCGGCAGTCCATGACGGCTCTTCCATAATACCGTCGAGTGTCACATACATGGAGACAGTCAATTTTCCCACGTTCATCTTCCCCTTTCCATATTATGGCCGGGAGCACAGCGATATCGGTACTCTTCGATGCATGACTTGATTATTCCTGCTTCAGACTATTCCGAAGCCCGAAAAACCCCTGTAATCTGAAAATTTTTATGGTAAAGAAAACAGTATAGTGGCAAAATAAATACAAGTATTTATTCTATCTTTACAAAGGGGCTTAAACATATGGAAGAGAAGAAAAAACGTCCGAAGCAGCAGGAGATTGAAGTGCCTTTTGGGCTCGCTTTGCTGCCGCTGATCTTCATGGTGACGGCGATGGCCATCACCATCATCATTTTCGAGGGAAGCCCGCATATTCCCTTGCTTCTCGGCACTACAGTAGCGGTCATCATTGCCTGGCGATTGGGGTATCGCTGGCACATGATCGAAGAAGGGGCTTATAAAGGAATACGCCTCGCGCTTCCAGCTTTGGTCATCATCATCATGGTCGGGATGATCATCGCTTCCTGGATCGGCGGAGGCATCGTCGCGACAATGATTTATTATGGCTTGAAAATCATTACGCCGTCCTTATTCCTCGTCACAATCTGTTTGATCTGTGCATTAGTTGCCGGTGCGATCGGCAGTTCCTGGTCAACGATGGGAACAGTCGGCATCGCTGGTATGGGCATCGGGGCGAGCATGGGCATTCCTGCCGCCATGGTCGCTGGTGCCGTCATTTCGGGATCTTACTTCGGCGACAAAATGTCACCGTTGTCGGACACGACGAACCTCGCGGCTGGGGTCACGAACACCAATTTGTTCGTCCACATCCGCCACATGGTTTATACGACGATTCCGGGGCTCATCATCGCGCTGATCGCGTATTTCTTCCTCGGCCGCCAGTTCGGCGGCAATGCCATCGACGCACAGAATATCAACGCCATCTTGGCGTCGCTCGAAGAGAACTTTGTCATCTCGCCGCTATTGCTGCTCGTGCCGCTCGCAGTCATTGTATTGGTTATGAGAAAAGTGCCGGCATTGCCGGCGCTCGGTGTCGGCATCGTTCTTGGCTGGCTGTGCCATATCCTTGTGCAGGGCGGTTCAATCGCAGATGCAGTCAATGCGCTTCATGACGGTTACGTCATCACATCCGGCAACGAAATGGTCGATTCGCTGTTTAACCGCGGCGGCATCGATTCCATGATGTTCGTTATTTCCTTGACGATTTTCGCCATGACTTTCGGCGGCGTGTTGGAACATACCGGTATGCTGAAATCGATCGTCACCAAGATTTTGATGTTGGCAAAAACCGCCGGCAGCCTCATCGCCGCGACAGTCGCATCAGCATTTTTGACGAATGTCACTGCGTCCGAGCAGTATATTTCGATTCTCCTGCCAGGCCGGATGTACGCCCGGGCATATCAAGATCAGGGATTGCATTCGAAAAACTTATCGCGCGCCTTAGAGGACGGGGGGACGATCACGTCGCCATTCGTTCCGTGGAATACGTGCGGGGTATTCATCTTCGCGACGCTTGCCGTGCATCCTTTCGC
Source organism: Planococcus sp. ISL-109 (assembly GCF_018613655.1). Classification (GTDB taxonomy): domain Bacteria; phylum Bacillota; class Bacilli; order Bacillales_A; family Planococcaceae; genus Planococcus. The sequence continues at coordinate 130,375 of NZ_JAGGPW010000014.1, read as the reverse complement.
TTATGCGCCGTATGCCGTCTTGAACTATTCGGTGCCGATCATCGCAATCATCATGGCATTCCTCGGCTGGAAAGTTGAATTCATGAGCGATGAGGAAATGCAGAAAATCAAAGACCGTGAAGCTCGCATGGAACTGGAATCACAGCAAAGTGAACCAGTATAACGACATAAAAAAACGGCTAGTGCTCATCGTGAGCGCAAGCCGTTTTTTATTTATTTTTTCATTAACAAGTAAACGAAGTAAGGAGCGCCAATCAGCGCTGCCATGACACCTGCCGGGATGCCGGACGGTTCAAGGATATTGCGGCCAATCGTGTCAGCAACCAGTAGCAGCCAGCCACCCAGCAGAATCGCCACGGGCAGGAACAATTGATGGCGCGGCCCGACGAGCGCTTTCGCGAGGTGTGGGGCCATCAAACCGATAAAGGCGATGCTTCCTGTGACTGAAACAGCGGAAGCGGCAAGGGCGACCGCCGCAAGCAAAAGAACCGCGCGTTCTTTGCCGATGTTGAGCCCGAGCCCGATGGCGGCCGGTTCCCCGAGCCCTAGAATATTCAGGCGATTGGCTTTATACAAGACAAACGGTATGAGGATGACGAGCCATGGCAACAACGCTAGAATAAAGGGCCAGTCGGTGCCCCAAATCGAGCTAGCCAGCCAGCGCGCGATAAAGTCGACTTTTTCACGGTCGGCCGATGAAATGAGCACGATCATGACACCGGATAAGGCCATTGAAAAACCGATGCCGACCAGCACGAGGCGGACCGGCTGGAGGCCGGTCCGCGGATCGCGGGAAAACAAGTAAATCAGTATGGATGTAATAAACGCACCGATAAACGCAACGAACGGGAGCATGAATGTAAAAGATCCCGGGTCGACCGGCATGAACAAAAAGAACACGGAAATGGCAACGCCAGCACCAGAATTGATGCCGATGATACCCGGATCTGCCAAATCATTGCGGGTGATGCTTTGCAGCACAGCACCTGATAACGCAAGCGCCATTCCGGCCAGGAACGTGATCAATAGCCGAGGCATCCGCACAGAATACAGCACGAATTCTTCTTTAAAGTCGCCTTGGCCAAACAGAACCGGTAAAATCCGATCAAAGCCGAGTGTAGAATAGCCGAGGCCTAAGCTGAGTATGGCGGTTACGATGATCAACGCGCCAAGTACAGCAAGAGTGATGCGTTGTTTTCGAATCACGTATTGTTGAATCATGAGAACGCACCTCCTCCTTTACGGACGATGAGTAGGAAGAATGGCAAGCCGAGCACAGCAACAATCGCTGCGACCGGCGTTTCAAAAGGCGCATTGATGGTGCGGCCGAACAAGTCGGCGAGTAGCATGAAAATTGCGCCTGTTACAGCAGACATCGGGATGATGAAACGGTAATCGCTCCCGACGATGGCGCGGACGATATGCGGAATCATCAAACCGATAAACGCCAAGTTTCCGGCGAGCGCAACCGCGGCGCCGGCAAGCAGCGTAACAACGACAAACAGCATCGCCTTGATCTGCCCGGTCTTCTGGCCGAGCCCGATTGCTGCTTCCTCACTCAAACTCAGTACCGCAAGTTGGCGGGATAAGAGTAGCGCTGCCAGCAGTGCGAGTGAGATAAACGGCACGATAATCTGGAGCTGTCCCCAAGAGGTACCGATCAATCCGCCCGCAGTCCACATCGAGACATCTTTTGAGATTTTAAACAATAAGCCGATTGCTTCTGCGATAGCCGTCAAAAAAGCAGATACTGCAGCACCGGCAAGAATGATGCGAAACGGCGAAAAGCCGCCGCGGTGGGATGCTCCGATGCCAAACACAAGACCAGCCGCAAGTGCAGCACCGATAAAGCAGGCGATCATAATGCCGAAATAATTGACTCCCGGAATAAAAGCCAAAGTTGCCGCGAGCGCCGCATTGGCACCAGCCGTCAATCCGAGCAGGCCGGGGTCAGCAAGTGGGTTGCGGGTCATGCCTTGCATGATCGCCCCGGACACAGCAAGCGCTGCGCCGACAAAGACAGCCGCCGCTTCACGCGGCAGACGGATTTCCCGGATGACTAAGATTTGCTGTCCGGTGCTGTCGGAAAACAAGGCGAGCCAAAGGTTTTTCAGGCTGACATCGGCTGCGCCGAAAATCATAGACACGACAAAAGCCAGCACAAGTGCTAGCAAGCTCATTCCTAATATGTAAGTGTAACGGACGTTATAACGCATGCTTCATCATCTTTTCCATAGAAAGGATAAAGGGATTCCGCTGAGCAGAGCAGAATCCCCTTTGGTATTATTGGCCAAGGAATTTTTCTTGGAAGTAATCAAGTTGGTAGTCGAGTGAAATTGGATCGTTGAAATAGAATTTCTTCGCATCGACTTCAAACACACGGTCGTTTTCAACAGCTGGTGTGTTCTGGAAAAGCGCAGTTTCTTGGAATGAATTGTCCTGCTCGGAGTCTTTGCTGAAGATTACATAGTCGCCCATGTATTCAGGCAAAACTTCTTGTGATAAGGCATAGAAACCGTCAGCAAGTGCCATTTCTTCGACTTTTTCAGGCATTTTCAACTTCATTTCCTGATATAGGATTTCAGTTCCTCGGCCCCAGTTATCGCCGAATACATACAATTGCTTGTCAAAGTTCTCGATGACCGATACGGTCGCATCTTCGCCGATTTCAGCGCGGACTTCTTCTCCAGCCGCTTGTGCGCGCTCTTTGAAATCGTCCACCCAGTTTTGTGCTTCTTCTTCTTTATTAAGTAATTTTCCAATTTCTACATGCTGTGTCAAATAGTCAACTTTTCCGTAAGTGTAGGTTACAGTTGGAGCAATTTGTTCGAGTTTGTCAATGTTTGCAATGGTAGAATAACCGATAATCAAATCTGGGTCCAATTCGATGATTTTCTCCAGGTTTTCTTCTGATACTTCTTCAACGCCTTCTAAATGATCCTGATAGTTTGGGTTATCGATTGACCAAGCGTCAATACCGACAAGAGGGACATCAAGTGCCATGACGTTGCCACCGTAAGCCAGAACAAGGACGCGTTGTGGATCTGCAGGAACTTCAACCGTGCCGTTTTCAGATTCGTATTGGATTGTGTCAGCTGCGCGTTCAGTTCCTTCCGCACCGCCGTTTTCTTCCGTTGTTTCTTCTTCTGTAGAACCGCAGGCGGCAAGCGCCAGCATAATAAGTAAGGCGATAGACAATACGATGAGTTTTTTCATGATCAGGTCAAGCTCCTTTAATTAAATTGTATGTGAGGCAAATCGGTTTTTGCGTGCGCGGGTCCAGGCCGATTTCCGCGTCGATGCGGAACACTTCCCGCAGCACATCCGGTACAATCACTTGTTCTGGAGAGCCCGCCTTGATGATCTGGCCGTCTTTCATCGCGACGATATGGTCGGCGAAGCGGGCGGCATGATTCAAATCGTGCAGCACCATGACGATGGTGCGCTCTTCGTCTGCGTTCATTTGCTGAAGCAGCTCCAAAATTTCCAACTGATGCGCCATATCGAGGTACGTAGTCGGCTCGTCGAGGAAAATCATTTCCGTTTCCTGTGCGAGTGCCATTGCAATCCAGACGCGCTGTCGCTGGCCGCCCGATAATGCATCGACGGGGTGGTATTTGAAAAACTGCGTGCCGGTCACATTGAGTGCCCAGTCGATCATCTCGTAATCCCGTGCACTCAGCTTGCCGAATCCCTTTTGGTAAGGGAAGCGGCCATAGGATACGATCTCACCAACGGTCAGTCCGGACGAATTTTCCGGTGACTGGGGGAGAATCGCCATTTTCTTCGCCAATTGCTTTGTTTTCTCTTCAGCAATTAGCTGGCCGTCGAGAATGACCGAGCCGGCTTCATGCGGGATGACGCGCGTCATCGCTTTTAAAAACGTCGATTTACCGCAGCCGTTCGGGCCGATAATGGCGGTTATTCTTTTATCAGGAATCGACAGGGACAAGCCTTTGACGATTTTCCGTTCGCCGTAGCTGACTTCCAGGTTTTCGGTAAAAAGCCGTCCCATCGGCAGCCCTCCTTTTCTGGAAAATGTATTTTTGCAGCCGAAAAATAAAAAATAATATGTATTGATAATGATTATCAATTTCATTACAATGAATACTATAAAGCTATTGAGAATCATTGTCAATCAGAATTACTATAGAACGGGGATGGAAATAATGGCCAATCACGACATTTATGACGTAACCATCATCGGGGGAGGTCCAGCCGGCTTGTATTCCGCTTTTTACAGTGGCCTTCGGGGCATGAAAACGAAAATCATCGAGTTTCAGCCGCGCCTTGGCGGCAAACTTCACGTCTATCCGGAAAAAATGATTTGGGACGTCGGCGGACAGACGCCAATACGCTGCGAACAGCTCATCACCCAATTGGTCGAACAAGGCTTGACCTTCGAGCCGACCGTCTGCTTAGGTGAAAAAGTCGGAAGCATGGCCAAAAACGAAGACGGCTTGTTCGTGCTCGCCTGTGCATCCGGAGAAATCCATTACTCGAAATCGGTCATCGTCGCTGTCGGCGGCGGTATCCTGAAACCGCAAAAACTCCAAATCGAGGGAGCCGAACGATTCGAAGTGGCGAACCTCAATTATACGGTCAAAACACTTGAACGCTTCCGCGGCAGTACCGTCCTCATTTCAGGCGGCGGCAATTCAGCGGTCGACTGGGCGAATGAACTCGAGCCGATCGCAGAAAAAGTCTACGTCGTCCACCGTAAATCCGAAATGACCGGCCACGAAGCGCAAGTGCGCCAACTGCTCGAAGGCCACTCCGAATGCCTGCTCGACTCAGGCATCACAAGACTCGTTGCATCGGACGCAGGAGACCGCGTGGAACTGGTGGAAGTCATGAACCAAAAAACGGGTGAACGGCGTATGCTGGCGGTCGATCAGCTCGTCATCAACCACGGTTATGAGCGCGATGCGAGCCTCGTGGAAAACAGTCCGCTCGATTTGGCGATTTCGGAAGGCTTCTATATTAAAGGAACCCCGGCAAGCGAAACGACCGTTCCCGGATTGTTTGCGGCAGGGGACATCCTGCAGCACGAAGGCAAGCTTAATTTGATCGCCGGCACGTTCACAGATGCCGCCAATGCAGTCAATAAAGCGAAGCAATTCATCGATCCGGACGCTGCGCGCAGCGCGATGGTGTCGTCCCATAATGATGTTTTCAACTCACGCAACCAGGCGCTGAAACAGAAAGCGCTGCACTGACCGGTTTGTTTACGGCTGATGCTTCAAGGGTAGAGAAGAAGCAGAACAGTACAATAAATCGGAGGAGGAATAGAAATGGAATTAAAAGATTACGGCGCCGAATCCTTTGTCGTCAATATCGAGGAAGCGACAAAACAAAACGACACTTTCCGGACAGCTCTTTGGACCGGGAAAAACTTGCAAGTGACATTGATGAGCATCGCAGCAGGCGATGACATCGGCCTCGAAGTCCATGAACATGGCGATCAGTTTCTTCGCATCGAAGAAGGAAAAGGCCTCGTGCAAATGGGAGACAGCAAAGACAACTTAAGCTTCGAAGAAAAAGCGGAAGACGATTACGCCATCCTCATCCCCGCAGGCAAATGGCATAACGTCACGAATACGGGCGACAAGCCGCTGAAAATCTATTCCATCTATGCACCGCCTGAACATCCGCATAGCACCGTGCACGAAACAAAAGCACAAGCGGATGCAGCGGAAGAAGAATAAAATATAAAACAAAGACCGGACGACAATTTGTCGTCCGGTCTTTTCTATGAATCAAATCAATGGGCAGAAGCGGAGCGCTGAGCCCGCTCCTTTTTTCCGTGGAGGAAATAATACGGCACAATCAGCGCGAAAACGACAAGCCCGAGCAAGCCGTAAAGCGCACTGTATCCGGTGAACGGAATGATGAAGCCGAGCACATAAGGCCCGACGCCGAGGCCGCCGTCCATCGCAACAAAAAATGTCGACGTCGCGAGTCCCATGCGGTGGGGAGGCGTCAACTTGATGGCGACCGCTTGCGTCGTCGATTGCATATTGCCGAACCCGAGTCCGATCAAAGCCCCGGCGAACAATAAGCTCCAGCTCGAATCAGCACTGCTCAATAGCAGCAACCCGGCGGCGAGCGATACCAAAGCCGGATACATAATGTAATTGGCGCCATAAAGATCCATAATCCGCCCGGTGAAAGGACGTGTCAGCAGAATGACGATAGCATACACTAAGAAGAAGAAACTCGCCGCTTCCACCAGCCCTTTGTCATTGGCATAGAAATTGATGAACGACAGCACGCTCGAATAGCTGAGCGCCACCAAAAACATCACGATGGCGATTGGCACTGCGTTCGCCTCCAAATAATTGGAAAGGCGGAAACCGCTTTTCTGGTCGCTGACTGGCGGTTTTTCCACCGGTGGCACTTGGACGAAGCGACTGAGGATGAGCGCGGACAGCGCGATCACCGTACAAACGGCGAAAATCATGTTATAGCTCGTCCACTGGCTCATCATCAACCCGATAAACGGGCCGAACGCAGCGCCAAGCGTTGAACTCATGCTGAAATAGCCGATGCCTTCACCTTTACGCGAATGCGGAATGATTTGCGCGGCGATCGTCCCAGCGGCCGTGCTCGCAATGCCGAGTGTGGCGCCGTGCAAAAAGCGGTTGAGCATCAAAAACGGCAAGCCGAGCGGCAGAAAATACAGCGCGGTCATCCCGACGAACAAAGCAGAACCGAGCATGAGCGCCCGCTTGCGTCCAATCATATCGAGTGTGCGGCCGATGACGAGGCGTCCGGCCAAGGCACCCAAGATGAAAATCCCGGTCACCAGTCCAGCTTCACTTGTCGAAGCCCCGTATTCATCTACAGCGTACACGGCCATCGTCACAATCAATAAATAAAAGACCAGCAGCAACAGAAAGTGGACAATCGAGACGCCGATAAAGTCCCGCGTCCACAATTTAGGTTTATTGTTACTCAAATGTAAGACTCCTTTAAAAGCATAAAAATAGATCTGTATGTAATATATCTATCTGTTAACCGTAGCAGAAGGCGGGGGTATCGTCCAATAATGGTATGTAAAAAGCGCCCGCGAAATAGGCGGCGCCGTGTGCTGGCAGCTGGAGTTTTGGTGTTTTAAAGTAACGCGGTTATTCTTTTCATCATCAATCAATCCGCCGCCTCGCTTGGGGTTGAGCTTTCGTAGTAAGCCAGGAAGACCAGCTGTTTTACTACTTCGCTTCACCCGTAAGCGCGAGGCGGCTTTTACATTTCGCTGGTAGGTAGGGGACAGTGAATTAGTGTCGTCTTCTATTCGATGCGCATGACTGTAACTGGACACATAAAGGGGAATGAGGGCTTGAAAATGAGTCGTTACTGGTGATTTAGCAACGGGCTCATTCCCTCTATTATAACTTAAAGAAATGATGAAACTTATTTCTACTTAAAAACTAGAGATGGAGCGGAAGTGGCCGACTCCGCGAGCCCTCCGGAAAGCGTGCCACTGTAGCATAATCTCCAGGCACACACTTTTTAATTTAATGATTATAATTCACTTTCACCCCGAAGCAATATCCCCATAAAAGGTCATCCGGTTCTTGCCGTTTTCTTTCGACACGTACAATGCTGCATCCGCATACGACAACAGCGTATACAAATTCTCCGCATCATCCGGGTAAATCGAAATTCCGATACTGCAGCCGAGCTTTACGTGTCCGGCCTCCACCGTAATCGGCATGCTCAATTTTTCGATCAGCCGATCCGCCAATTTGCGTGTCTGGGTTTCGCCAAAGCTTGAGCAAGGGGACAACAACACAAACTCATCGCCGCCGATTCTGGAAATGAATGCACCCTTAGGTAGTTCCGCTATCAGCCGGTCCGCCACTTTCTGCAGCACATGATCGCCCGCCAAATGCCCTAACGTATCGTTAGCCTTCTTGAAGCCATCCAAATCCAAATAGAAAAACGCCAACTTTTCTTTTTCTATCTGCGTTTTTTTCATCATTCGGTCAGCGGCCTCCTCTAGTGCGATGCGGTTCGGCAGACCGGTCAATGGGTCGCGCTGCGCCAAATCCTGCATGCGCACCAAGTCGGATTCCGTCATTCCGAGCGTTGCGACAAGGCTTTCCAACGAATTCGACAAGTCCTCGATTTCGCGGACGCCGGTATTTTTCGGCAAGTTCAGCTCTTGTCCTTTACGGAAAGCTTTCGCCTTTAGGGAAATATCATTCAACGGACGTGAAATGCGTCCGGCGACAAGCCAGCCGCATATTGCGAAAAGAAGCGCACTGGCCAATCCGCTGAGCATGATCAAACGGCTCAAATCGCGAGCTGTGGCGAAGGCAGTATCTTCCGGCTGGCGGACAAGCACAGTCCATTCCAAGGCGGGATAATCCCAATTGGTGTCGCTGCCGGTATAGCCGGTCAAATACGATTCGCCGTCCGGCCATTCTTCCAACACCCAGCCGGCAGTCGTTCCTTGTGCAAGTGAAAAGGAATCGTTGGAAAGCTTGTTGCCGAGATACTCTTCGGGACCTAAAATGACGCGGTGGTCACGGGGGCTCAGCACGAACACTTCGAGTTCATTTTCACTGCCGTTCAGCGGCCGCAGCACGAACTCCATGACTTCTTCTGCCCAGACCCAGCTCAAATGAGCCGCGACTACGCCGCCGAATGAACCATTCGGGTAAATGATCGGCACGCTGATGTCGATAAATTCAAGATTACGGCCGCCAGGGTTCGGCAGCAGTTCGGCCAATAGGAGGGCTTCGTGGACATCGCCGATAAAGTCGGATTTTCGGGCTTCAGTGTAAACCGGCCGCTCCGATAGGTCCATCCCCTCGAGCATTTCATTGGTCGAAGCAATGAGGGTGCCTGCTGAATCGGTAATGCCGATCCAGGAAAAAGCAGGGACTTGCTTTTGCAGCAACTCGATTTTAGCACGTCTTTCTTCCGGCACTGCGGTAAGTTCGAGTTCTTCGATTTCCCCGAAGGTTTTGATTTCACTATAACGTCCCCACATGTATTGATCCAAGCGGTCTTTCATCTGGAATGCTGTACTCGACAGCGCGTTGCCGCGTTCTTCCTTCAGTCGGCTTGTGCTCACTTCGGACACGAGGAGGCTGAGAACGGCCGCAAACAGCAGGATGAAGACAGCGAATATGAGGCCCCAATAATTTCTAAGTGATAATGGTTTCATATGAATTCCTTCCGAAACAGGCATTTTTAACGAATATGGCAATTATATCAAAAGTCCTGTATAAAAGGTGAATGAAGGCAAAAAGAAACAGGCAGCAAAAGCTGCCTGTTGTTCGTTATTTTGCTGCTTCGATGACCGAAGCAATCTTAGTGATGACAAGCTCACTGCCGAGCATTGGCGATTCTTTTTTCTCTTCGCCTGCATCAGCGTCAGCTTCCGGGCGTTTGTGCGCTTGTTTGAAAACATCGCTCGTTTTCCACGCTTCATAGTTTTCTAAATTTTCCCAATACATATTGACATTCAATTCATCGAATTCTTCCAGGTTTTGCGTGATGGTCACTTCAACTTTATGGAAGCCTTCCATTTCCTGCAATGCGCCGGGACGGGTGAAGTTCGGGGCCATCTTTTCAGCAAAGCCCGGTTTCATTTTAATGCGGTTCGTAACGATATACATATGAGCATGTCTCCTTTTTTGGTGGGATACGAGATACTCCCACTGTATCACAAGGATCCGCACTTTGTCCGTATAGAGGCGGATCAAGCATTTGCCGAGCGACGGCGTTTTTCGCTTTGGTCGATCAACTTCGAGCCGGCCAAATCGCCTGTGACGTTGAGCATCGTGGCGCCCATGCCGACTAGCGCATCGATCGCAGTTAGGAGGGCGACCGCTTCCATCGGCAATCCGAGTTGGACGAAGACAGTGGCGATCATGACGATTCCAGCACCCGGAATGCCGGCGGTGCCGACGGTTGCGAGTGTGCCGATTAGGACGACTAGGAACATTTCGGACAAGCTCAGCGGGTCACCGATAATATTGGCGGCGAAAATGGCAGAAACGGCGATGCGGATTGCCGCGCCGTCCATATTGATCGTCGCGCCGAGCGGCAGGCTGAAGCCGTACAAGCTTTTCGGTATGCCGAGGCCGCGCGCCGCTTCAAGCGTCAACGGCAAAGTGCCGGAGCTGCTTTGTGTGACAAATGCCGTCAGCATCGGCGTACGTGCATGTTTAAAGAAAGTCAGCGGATTGACTTTGAACAGCAGCATCGCCACTGTGTAAATCGCAATCTGGACTGCGATGGCGATATAAAGAACGACGACCATGCCGCCGAGTGATACGAGCGTAGCCATTCCCTGTGAACCGACCGTCTCCGCCATGATGGCGAAAATGCCGATCGGCACGTATTGAAGAATGGCTCGTAAGACGAGCAATGTTGCTTCGTTTAAAGCGTTCACGGTTTTCATCAAATGATTGCCGAGCTCGCTAAATTCCGCAGAGCTTCTCATATAAGAAAGCGCGATGCCGAATGCGAATGCAGTGAAGATGATGCCGAGCAAATTCATCTCACTAAATGCCGCGATGATATTCGACGGGACAATGTTCAAGAGAACACTGGTGAAGCCGGGGTTTTCCGGTACGTCGAAAGTTTCCGATCCGTCGAGCTGCATGCCGGATCCCGGCTGGAAGATGCTCGCGACCGATAAGCCGACGACGATGGCGAATGCGGAGCTTAGCGTATAAAACAGAAACACTTTCCCGCCCATGCGGCCAAGGTCGCCGATACGCGACTGGTTGATGCCGACAATCAGCGTCAGAAAAATCAGCGGCACGATCAGGAAGGTCAGGAGCCGCAGCAATAGATCACCGAGTGGCGCAAGCACCGCGGTCTGTTCGCCGAACACGAGTCCTGCGGTGACGCCAAGGATGAGCGCGATGGTGATTTTTACGATAAGGGATGTATTTGCATAAGATTTCCAAAGAGTTTTCATAAGCGCCTCCTGTATATTTTTTAAAAACCTTATAAACTTAGTCGGGTTTGACTTTATTACGATAGCGTAAGCTTTTTGTTTTGTCAAAGAACGGAACTTGGCAGGAGAACGGGACACGCGCGACGAACATAGCGGACAGAAGATAGGAGGTATCGGTTATGCAGAGTGGACTGATAGGACTAGGAAAAATGGACAGCAATCTTAAGCACAATTTAACGGATCACGGCTATAAAGTAATCGGCTATGACGCCTATACAGCAGGAGATTCGATGCAAGCGGTCATGTTGGACGAGATTAAAGGCGTCATGCATGCATCCGGTGAAGGGCGCTGGACGGTGGAGACCGTGCTCGAACTGGAAGTGCCGGCGCCGGTCATCGCCATGTCGCTCATGATGCGCGACCGGTCGCGTGAAGTGGACAGCTTCTCCGGCAAAGTGGTTGCGGCGATGCGCCGTGAATTCAGGGGACATGCCATAGAAGCGAACACGGAGAAGGAGTGAGCGCGATGAACCGGCCGATCGCTTATTTGGGTGTCGATGTCGGCACGTCCTCGACCAAAGCAGTGATCTACGGCGCCGGCGGCCAGCTGCTCTCACAAGCGCATCGCTCGTACCCGCTCGACACCCCAAATCCGTTCACTGCCGAAGTGGATCCACCAAAAATTTTCCATGCGCTAATGGAAACGATTCAAGAAGCAGTAGAGAAAGCCGGCGATGTCGAACTGCGCTTTCTGTCGTTCTCCGCCGCCATGCACAGCGTCATCGCCGTCGACGAACACGGCGATTTGCTGACGAAATGCATCACTTGGGCAGATACGAGGAGCCAGAAAGCGGCTGCGGAAATCCGCTCGGCACACGGCGGGCTGTACCGCAAAACCGGCACGCCGATCCACGCGATGTCGCCGCTGACGAAAATCCTTTGGCTCAAGCAAGACCAGCCTGATTTGTTTGACAAGACGGCGAAATTCATCGATTTGAAAAGCTACCTGCTCCACCGCTTGTTCGGCGTTTGGCTCATCGACGAATCGCTCGCCAGCGCAACGGGCCTCTTTAATCCGCTGACACGGGACTGGGAAGAACAAGCACTCGAGATTGTCGGCATCACCCGTGATCAGTTGCCGCATATCGTCCCGGTTACGCACAGTTTGACGGGCATGGATCTGCGTCTCGCCGAGGCGATGGGAATCCCGGTCGGCACCTGTGTGATCGTTGGAGGGAGTGATGGAGCGCTGTCGAATATCGGACTCGGTGCTGCGCGAAAAGGGACGCTAGCGGTCACAATCGGCACGAGCGGCGCGGTGCGGACGATAACGAATCAACCGGTGCTCGATCCACTTGGACGCACCTTTTGCTATGCAATCAGCCCGCATCAGTTCTTGGTCGGCGGTCCGGTCAATAATGGCGGACTCGTCTTAGGATGGCTGATAGATGTCTTCGGCGACAGCGACACGTCCTACGAACAATTGGTGGAACTGGCGCGTCCCGTTCCGCCTGGCGCGGACGGCTTATTGTTCCATCCGTATTTGACGGGGGAGCGTGCGCCGCTCTGGAACGCTTCGGCGCGCGGTTCGTATTTTGGGCTGAGCATCCATCACACGAAAGCGCATCTCATCCGGGCCGCTTTAGAGGGTGTTTTGTTCAATTTACACGAAGTGCTGTTGACGGTGGAATTGTTGACCGGCAAAACCAATCATATTCAAGCGTCCGGCGGCTTTTCCAGGTCCCCCATTTGGCGCCAAATGCTCGCGGACATTGTCGGCGTGCCGGTGAATTTTCCGAAACAAATCGAAAGCGGCTGCCTTGGTGCCGTATTGCTTGGGCGTTATGCTATGGGTGAACTGCAGGAACTCGGGGAAAGCGATTGGCCGGAAGCGGAAGTCTACCGGCACGAGCCGGATGCTGCTGCGGCGAAGGTGTACCGGGAATTGATGACGATTTATTTGGGTGCCGGCAGGCTTCTGCAAGAAGGCTATGCGGAAATCGATGAATTCCAGCGCCGCCACGCAACCGATCAAGACGATGCTATTGATGGATGATTATCAGAAAAATTAAAAAATATTCTATAATTTCCCAAAAACTCATGATACGATAGTCGTATGTATAGAAGATTCTTAGCGAGTAGAGCAAAGGCTATCGGTCAGGGGTGAGGGAATGAACAGGATGGACGGAATGGTGGGCTACTATTTAGCGCCAACCAATTGGATGTGGGAATTGGCCGGGTTTTTAGTTGTCACCGGTGTCGCCATCTTTGTCGTGAATTGGATGCTGCGGAAGATTTTGAGGGTTGAGCGCAAGAAGTTCTTTTCGGATTCTTCGAATTACGTCAATGACCGCCACCAGAAAGTGGATGGGTATTTCCGCTGGGGAGGAGCAGCAATCTCCCTCGTAGCGCTTTTTACATTTTTTGAACAAGGCCCTTGGGTTCCTTTGGCAGTGATGATGGTCATCGGGGGAATTCAGGAGCTGTTCACCGCTCATATGGAAAAAAAGCATTCCGATAATCCGAATGATTATAAATTTACATTAATACAGATGCCGACTGGGCTGGTCATTGTGTTTACGTGCGCCGTTGCATTTTTCCCGGAATTTATCGAAATATTTTTTAAGGACGATTAAACCAATCGACCGTAAAATGAAATGAAAAAGGAGGAGAGCGAATGGTTCATCAAGGAAAAGTACAGCGCTGGCTGATTGTCTTCATGTTATTGGCGGTCAATTTGCCTCCGCTTTTTCTCGGTTCATTCCCGACCGGGTTTGCGCTGTATTTTCAACTGTTTATCTCCGTCTTGATTGTGCTGGCTTTATTTATCAAAGCACACGTAAAGGTCCGCAGAGACAATATCGTCTACCGTGTCGAATGGTGGAGTGTGCCGCTTTACTATAAAACGGTGTATGCGGATGAAGTCCGGCGCATTGATTTCAAGCGCAGCAATTGGACAGCGAAAGTGGCGATCGTCCGTGTGAAAAAAGGAATCGACCTGCGTTTTGCGTTGTTTCCGGACGAGTTGTATAGCGAATTGGTGCAATTTGCGGAACGGAATAAGGTGAAAATCCGCAAATCCAAAAACTATGAAACGGTGGAAAAACTTGACAGCAACCGTTTACGGTAATTTGAATTTTAGAAAATGTTTCACGTGAAACGCTTGGAAGGGGCAGTGAAGATGAAGCTGGAAAGCGAGCGATTGCTGTTGCGCCGTTATCGTGACGAGGATTTTGAATTTCTTTTCTCGCTCGTGAAGCAGCCGGATGTCATGCGCTATATTGGAGACGGCACAACGAAAAATCGCCATCTCGCGCTGGAGTTTCTCTATTGGATTTACCGCTCGTACCGGGAACATCCGCGCAATGGCCTGTTGCTGCTCGTCCGAAAAGAAGACGGTAAGCGCATCGGGCATGCGGGGCTCGTCGAGCAAACCGTGGACGGGACAAAGGAGCTTGAAGTCGGCTATTGGCTCGCGCCGGAATTTTGGGGTCTGGGTTATGCGCGGGAGGCGGCGGCCGTTTTGTGTCAGGAAGGGTTCGGGGAGCACGGGCGCAATCGGCTGATTTCACTGATCCAACCCGAAAATTCGGCTTCCCGCAAAGTGGCGGAAGCGATTGGCATGACCTGTGAGAAAAAACTAATGCGAGGCGGGCAATCCGTGCTTGTATATGTGCTAACAAAGGAGAGGTGGCATGGAGTTTCCAATACTTGAGACACAACGCCTGAGATTGACGGAAATTACAGAGCAGGATGCGGAATGCTATTACGCTTTGTTGCAGCGGAAAGATGTGACCTTTTATTACGGCATGGACCGGCTGCTGGAAAAAGAAGAAGCGGTCGAGATGATCCGCGCTTTTCGCGTGGTGTTCGAAGTGATGCGCGGCATGCGCTGGGGCATCCGGTTGCACGGGGGCGAAGAATTGATCGGCACCATCGGGCTGAACCAGCTTCACTTGCGCTCGAAGAAAACCGAAGTCGGCTATGAACTGCATCCTGATTACTGGCGCCAAGGAGTAATGGAAGAAGCGTTGGCGGCGGTGCTTGCTTACGCGTTCGATGAGCTCGGCTTATACCGTATCGGTGCTACCACATATCCAGAGAATACCGGTTCGAACAGGCTGCTGGTGAAGATGGGGTTCGCGCAAGAAGGGCGGCTCCGCGGGTATTTGCATCAGGGCGGCGAGTCGCACGACGCACTGGTCTTTTCGCTGCTCGCCCCGGAATGGCAACAGCAGCAATCCGAAAAACGACGCCCGAAAAATGGTGACGCGCTATGAACTTTTCAGCACACGACATGAGCGAAACGGATGTGCAGGCGCTTACTGCTAATGGGGGGTTCTGCTATAGTAAAACTAGGGCGGTATCCTACCGGAACTGCACCTGCACAATCTTCACCAACCGAATAGATCTGCCTTGATCTGAAATACGACAGGGACGGAGAAACCGAAGCATTCAAATTCTGTCCGTCCATTCAAAAGCGGCGGGCTTTTTTCAAAGGTTTCCTTCCCGGAAGGAGAAAATGATGGAAAATACAGCCTCATTGATGAAAATGAAAAAACAAGGAAACAAAATCGCGATGTTGACGGCGTACGATTACCCGTCTGCAAGCATTGCAGAAGCCGCCGGGGTCGATGTGCTGCTGGTCGGTGATTCGCTCGGCATGGTTGTGCTCGGCTATGATTCGACCGTCAAAGTGACCGTCGATGACATGATTCACCACGGCAAAGCGGCACGGCGCGGCGCACAGGACACGTTCCTCGTCGTCGATATGCCGTTCGGTTCGTTCCACGGCGGCTTTGACCGGACGCTCGGTCATGCCATCCGGATATTCCAGGAAACCGGCGCACAGGCCGTAAAGCTTGAAGGCGCAGGAGACGTAATTGAAGTGACGCGCAAGCTCACCGAGACCGGCATTCCAGTCGTTGCACATCTCGGCTTGTTGCCGCAAAGCGCGGCTGTGCTCGGCGGTTACAAAGTGCAAGGAAAAACCGCAAGCGCTGCGAAGCAATTGATCGAAGACGCAAAAGCGTGCGAAGTGGCAGGCGCATGCATGCTCGTGCTTGAATGCATACCGCATCAACTGGCCACACAAGTGACAAAAGAACTCAGCATCCCGGTCATCGGCATCGGTGCAGGCAGCGAAACCGATGGCCAAGTGCTCGTCTACCATGACACGGTGAAATACGGTTCGCATCACGTACCGAAATTCGTCCGTTCCTACGCAGAAGCGGGTGATGCGATGAAGCAAGGTCTTGAGCAATACGTCCAAGAAGTGAAAACGGGCGTGTTCCCAGCAGAACAACACCACTTTACGATGAAAGAAGAAGAGCTCGAGCAATTATACGGCGGATCGAAATAAAAAGAGGGATTGTCCTTAAAAGCCATTTCATGGCCTTAAGGACAGTCCCTCTTTTTAACTATCATGAACAGCTTTGGAAGTATAACCGATAATCAATGTGGCGATTCCGAAAATCAGGCCGATGAAAGCGACCCCGATTCCGGAACCGACCATAGGGCCGATGATATTGAGGAAGACAACATATATGAGAAACGGCAGTAAAAATGCAGTGAAATAGCCGGACTGATTCCACCGGTGACGCTTGTCTCCGGAGAACATTTTTACAGCAACACTTAACAAGGCTATATAAGCAGCTAAAATCAGTATCATGTCATCGCCTCCAATCCTATTCCTTATGGCTGCTGAAAGCCGAACCGGGTGACGAACAGCAAAACAGCATAGAGCACGAAGAGAATTCCGTGGCCGTTCATGAGTAGCATGCGATAGACACCTTTCATACCGAATGCGGCAGCCGCGAACCCGATGACAGCCAACATCAGCGGCGAGTAAAAGCCGAGCGCGGTCACTCCTTCTAATAGAGAAGTCCCGAACCGACTGGAGGAATAGGCGAGCGGAATCAGCAGTGCGAGGAATAGTAAGAAAGATAATGTAGACAGCAGTTTTTGTTTCATTCGATTGCTCCTGCACTGAATAAAGCGCTAAAAATAAATGGAGAAACTAGCAGAAGTAAAGAAGCGGAAAGCAATAGAATCGTGACGGTGCGCGGCAGTTTGTCACGGCCTTTTCCCTTATACCAGCCGGAGAATTGCAGTTTATTGCGGTACAGCACAAAAATCAGCAAGAGAACGGCAATGCCGCCGAGCCACGTATACGGTTCAGTTCCCGAATCACTCGAATAAAGGCTTGCTAAAATCATTCCGCCGCCTGCCCCTAACATGATTAAAATAGCAACGATGCGGAAAAACTCCAAAAATGTTCTCATCTCTTCATTCCTTTCGTCTATGAAGTCGATAAAGCATAAATGCTTAGAAACTCGTGAAGATGACCAGCACGGCCGCAAAACAAAGCAAACTCAGAAACGCACCTGCAAACTTTCGGTTTGCTTGAAAATATTGAATGCCCAGCAATAAAAACAGCAATGCCAAAAAAGCGAAATGGTTTTGCAGAATATCTAGAGATGAATTATCTGTCTATTCCGTTCAGTCTATCACAAAAAAGGAAGAAATTAACACCTTCATTCACAATGTAAGCAAACAAAAAAGCAGCACCCAGAGTCTGATCTAAGACTCTAGGTGCTGCCTTTCTATAAGAGGCGGTTTCGATCAGCCGCCGATATATGCTGCTGGGTTGACTGCGTTTGAACGGGATCCGTTCCATGGGCCAATGTGGATTTCAAAGTGCAAGTGAGGTCCGGTTGAACGTCCTGTGTTGCCCATACCGCCGATGTTCTGGCCTTGTGAAACTGCTTGTCCGACAGAAACACCGATCGTATTCAGGTGGGCATACACTGTCGAATATGTTTGGCCATTCATCGAGTGGGTCAAGATGATGACGTTGCCGTAGCCGCCCATTGAACCGGCATGTGTTACGTAACCGCTCGCTGAAGCGAGGATCGGTGTGCCTGGGCTGTTGGCGATGTCCATTCCCAAGTGGGACTCGGCTCCTGCACCGATATCACGCCCACCAAAGCCGGACGTATAACGGCCTGCCGCCGGGCGGATAAAGCCTGAGCTTGATTGTGGTGCTGCCGCTTGTGTGACAGATACGGAAGAAGCGCTGGACGCTGCTGCTTTTTGTGCTGCTGCCTTACGTGCTGCCGCTTCTTTGCGCTTGCGCTCTTTTTCTGCTTTACGTGCGACTTCTGCAAGTCGTGCTTGTTCTTTGCCGATTTTCTTTTCCAATGAAGAACTGATGTTCATTGCTTTTGCATGTTCTTTTTCAAGAGTGGACTTTTCTTTTGCGAGGCGTTTTTGTTCTGCTTTCAAATCATCCTGCAAATCGCTTTGCTCTTCTTTCTGAGCATCCAAGGAATTCTTCAAGTCCACGAGTTCGTCTTTTTGGTCTTCTTGTGTTGCAAGTTTTTCTTCCACTTTTGCTTTTTGTTCAGCCAAAAGCTCTTTGTCAGCTGCTTGTTCGCGCATGATATCGCGGTCAGCTTCAATCAATGTATTCACGGCTGTAGCACGGTCGATCAAATCGACAAAGCTGTTGGCGCCTAGCAATACATCAATATAATCAACGGAACCGCCGCTTAGTTGAATGGCGCGTGCCCGCTCTTTCAAAAGCTCTTCGCGCTCAGCGATTTTGCGCTCGAGCTCTTTAATTGATTCTTTCAGTTTATCGATCTCGACTTTCGTTTGGTCGATCTGGGCTTGAGCCGCATCGATTTTTCCTTGAGTTTCTTCGATTTCACCGTTCAATTCCTGAATTTTGTTCATGATTTTCTCGAGTTCCGTCTGGTTCTCGACGATTGCATTATTTTTTGACTGTATTTCGGAATTCAAGTTGTTCTTATTTTGCTCGACCTGTTGTTTTTCCTTTTCGAGGTCGGACAATTTATCAGCACTTGCTGTCGGCAAGAAGATGGATAACGCCAGAACAGCAGATAATGCCGCCACAAGCCATTTGGACCATGTATTCAATGTGATTTGCTCCTTTCGAAATTCCCTAACTATTATTATTGTAGATTTATATGAAAATTATTTTTTACAGTTATAAAGACATTGCTGAAGGCATGAAAAAAGCCGGTAAAAATCCAGCAAATTTATTGTACCACCTCATAAACCTATTGTTTATTACAGTTTCTTATCAAATTTTCTTCTTCTTTGTCATAAGCGAAACATTAGGTGTTTAAATGTAATGTTTTATAAGGAGAAAGTAATGTTTTTGCGGAATAATTAATGTTTTCATTTTATTCAGTTAGGTCTGTGGTCTGGATTGAGTGATTATTTCGCATTACGAAGGAAACGTTTTCAGAAAAACGGCAGGAAGGACAAGTACATAAAAGGAAATAGGGGTGTGGAAACCACTAAAAGGAGTGATGGATTGATGGAAGCATTAAAAAAATGTGCACTAACATTATCACTGGCGGGAGCACTGGTCTTTAGCGCCGTACCGATGAACTCTACTGTCGTTGAAGCGGTCGGTAACGGGCCAGGCTTTGGCGGGAACGAAACGATCAACACGTCCATTTTGACAACCTACTCGGAAATGGCCGACTATCTGCAAAAGCAGGAAGCGAAGCAGCAGAACATGGAACTCGAGGTGATCGGGGAAAGTGTCAAGGGGCGCGACCTTTACTTAGTGAAATATATGACCAATCCGGAAAACCCGACGATTCTTTTCTTGACGCAGCAGCACGGCAACGAGCAGCTGACGACAGAAGGGGCGCTTGAATTTATCAAACATCTCGGCACCGGAAAAATGAAAGGCGTAACCGATAACGTCAACATCCTGATTGTGCCGATGCTCAACCCGGACGGAGCGATGGGAGATGTCGACTTTTCACTGGATGATTACGTAGCGTCCGGCGACCGCAATTTGACACGCCTTAACGCAGTCGGAGTGGATTTGAACCGCGACCACGTGACAAAGATCCAGCCGGAAACAAAAGCATTGCACACAAATGTCATGAGCAAATACGACATCGACTACATGATCGACTTGCACCATCAAGGCGCGAATAGCGAGCGCGATGGCGAATTGGTTTCCGGATCGATTCTTTACCCGACGAGTCCAAATGTCGATGAGGATGTACTCGAAGGATCCAAAAAGCTTGGATCGATCGTCTTTGACGCAATCGATTCCAAAGGCTGGGGCCACCTCGGCAAATATAATGGCGGTAATGCGGAAACGATCAGCCGAAACGGCATCGCAGTAGAATACGGCATCTCGACGCTTTTGTTCGAAATGCGCGGCATGTCCGACCACTACTACGAGTCTTATGTCCTTGGGCAGAAGAGTAACGGCTATTTGATCAAGCAAACCGTTACAACTTTGGAATCGACTGTGCGCGCGATTGCGGACGGCTCGATCGACACGGCGGATACTTCGTTCTGGGACACACTGGCATTCCAGCAAACCCGAACATCTGAATAAAGACGAAGAAAAGCCTTTCCCGCTTTAGTCGGGAAAGGCTTTTCTTATAGCAGATCTTTTCTATTCGTCTGCGTCGATGTCTTCTTGGTTTCGGCGGACGACGAGCACGTCGCATTTAGCCGTGCGCACAATGCGCTCGGATACGCTCCCCATGATCAAACGTTCCGCTGCATTCAAACCGGTTGCGCCACAAACGATGACGTCGATTTTCAGTTCATTCGCCAATTTTTTCGGGATGACTGTTTTCGGCGAACCGTATTCAATCATCGGATGGATTTTTTCCACACCGTGGGAAGCTGCCTCTTCTTTATAGCGAGCAAGCAGTTCTTCACCGTGTTTAAGTGCGCGTTCTGCGATGGAGCGGTCATATGCTTCGATCGATCCGAAAGAGCGGTTATCGATAACATGTATGAGGTAGAGGTCAGCGTTGTTGCGGGCAGCTGCAGCTGCAGCTTTTCTAAACGCCCACTCGGCTTCTTTCGAACCATCCACTGCCACCATAATTCGGGAATATTTCAATGTCATTGTCCATTCCTCCTTCTATACTACTTACCATTTCTATACGATGGGCTGGACTTCCTTCTTTTTTTTCAGAAAATTTCGTATGAACTGCGGCAGTATTGTGAAAACCCAACCAAATTCACCAAATTTTATGGTACGCTTGATGACAAATACAACAAGCATAGAGGAAGGAGGACCCCGAATGGAATCAGAAATCGACAAGCTGTCGCCGGAGCTTGAAAAGCTATTGACGATCAGCCACCACGTAAAGGAATACCAAAAAGGCGATTACCTTTTCCGTGAAGGGGAGGCGGTGAAAGGCCTCTATATCCTTCGTTCCGGTAGAGTGCAAATCGGCAAAGTGACCCCCGACGGCCGCGAATTGGCATTGAAAATTTGCGGCTCGGGGCAGATGGTCGGGGAAATCACGGTGTTCGCAGAAGGCGCGACGTATTTACTCGATGCCCGCGCACTCATGAAAACTGTCTGTTTGAAGATTCCCGTTGAGGAGTTGGAGCAATCGCTGGAGAAAAATCCGGCGCTTGCGATGGCATTCATGAAATGGATGGGCATCGATCAACAGAAGACGCAAACCCGTTTCCGTGACTTGATGCTGCATGGCAAAAAAGGAGCTTTGTATTCGACTTTGATCCGCTTTGGCAACAGCTACGGCGTAGAGGCGGAAGGCGGCTTATTGATTGATGTCGCGCCGACGAATCAGGAGCTGGCGAATTTCTGCGGAATGAGCCGGGAAATGGTCAACCGGATGCTTGGCGATTTGCGCAAACAAGGTACCATCGGCATGCAGGACGGCAAGATTATTCTATATAATATCCCGAAACTGAGATTCGACATCAATTGCGAAGAATGCCCGATTTATCTATGCAAAATCGACTGATTTTAGAAGACTGCCGTAACGGCAGTCTTTTTATTTTGGGCAGAATATAGATTGGTGGGTAAATACTATCTAGACCAATTGTGGTATACGAGGTTGCGCTGCAGGGGCACGCTTGCCGGGGGCCGGCGTCGAGCCAATGTGCCGCAAAGGGCGCGCCACATTTGTCTCGCCAGTCCCCCTCGGTCCCCCAGGCGTCGGCCCCTTCCGCTCCATCTCTAACTGTAGTAGTGAACATTTTCTCCATCCCCGCGAATCAGCAACTAAACATGTATAGTTCTCTAATAATGAAACTCGAAAGGCACGCTGACATATTGATGAGGGTGAAGTTGAGTTGCTGTATTCAATAGCCTTTCTAACCGCAGAAGCTCCACCCTAGCGAGACTGCGAAACGATTTGTGATGCTTCAAACGATTATCGGCACATTTTTGCACGCAGATTCCATCTCGTTTTCCACCGCTCTATACCACTAAGGAAGCGATTTCCCCAACCAGCGGATGCATTCTATAGAAGCAACCAGCTTTCTTGATGCATTCAACTCAATGAAATCCAACAGCCGGCCCGCGCCAAGGGTGAGCCGAAGCAATGAGACAGCGGGTTTCTGGCTCATTGCGGGAGGCCAACCCAGAGCAGGTCGGCGAATGCTAAAGTGACGAACCAACAAACACAGATTCATTTCCGCATAACAATTCCAAGTCATTGCAATTGATGAAAAACACTAAGGAAGCAATTTCCCCAACCAGCGGATGCATTCTATAGAAGCAACCAGCTTTCTTGATGCATTCAACTCAATGAAATCCAACAGCCGGCCCGCGTCAAGGGTGAGCCGAAGCAATGAGACAGCGGGTTTCTGGCTCATTGCGGGAGGCCAACCCAGAGCAGGTCGGCGAATGCTAAAGTGACGAACCAACAAACACAGATTCATTTCCCCAATCCAATTCCAACTCATTTCAAATGATAAAAAACACCAAGGAAGCGATTCCCCAAACTTCATCCCTCACCTGAAAGCCTGCATATAACGTAGGCTTTTTTTTTGGCAGAAATATGTACAGCAGAAAATAAAAGTGGCAAGGTGTGATTTTTGTCACAGCTAAACTGAAACTTAGGTCCTATGCTAAAGGAAACGGAAAAAGAGCAAAGAGGTGGAAAATAATGGATAATAAACAATCGGATCATGATGATGTGAATTTAAAAGGGACGCTCGTCAGTGTGTTCATCGTCGGCATCATCATCGTTGCGATGTGGGTCGCCGTTTATATGATGTATGTAGCGAGATAAGAAAAGGAGAGATTTAGCATGCATTTACATAAATACGAGAAGATTTGGCTCAGTTTCGGCATCGTCTCCCTCATCGTCTTTTTGAGCGTCGTCGGCGTCAGTGCTTTTTCGCAAGATCACACTCCGTCCGGCGGGATGGAAACGATCGATCCGGAGAAAGTGAATGAAACCGCACCATTTGATAACCCAGGCGTGACGCAATTGGATGAAGATACATATCAAGTGGCGATTGTCGCACTGGCTTTCGGCTACACCGCACCGGACTTACGGGTTCCGGCAGGCAAAGAGATTATTTTTAAAGTCACTAGCACGGATGTCGTGCACAGCTTCACGATCGATAATACGAAAGTCAACATGA
Source organism: Planococcus sp. ISL-109 (assembly GCF_018613655.1). Classification (GTDB taxonomy): domain Bacteria; phylum Bacillota; class Bacilli; order Bacillales_A; family Planococcaceae; genus Planococcus. The sequence goes on along the minus strand of NZ_JAGGPW010000014.1, from coordinate 107,019 downwards.
TGGTCGTTCCAGGCCGCATAACTACTAAGTCCTATACATTCGAAGAACCGGGTAAATATTTGATTTTGTGCAATGAATATTGCGGGACCGGCCACCATATGATGTATACAGAAATTGAGGTGTACTAAGATGATCGCCTATTCAGACCGCAAAATCGCTTTATGGCATATCGGCGTGGCCTATACCGCTTTTCTCATCGGCACGCTCATGGGGGTATTGCAAGTATTTGTCCGCAATGATTCCCTTGAACTTCCAGCATGGCTTGATTATTATCAAGTGCTGACGGCGCACGGTGTATTACTCGCACTTATTTATACGACCTTTTTCATTTTTGCATTCTTCATTACTGGCATGAGTAAGAGCCTCGGCAGTTTCGGCCCGAAAGTCCGCCTGTTTTCATGGATCGGCTTGTGGGTAACGCTGCTCGGTACCGTCATAGCGACGGTGCTCATCATTATCGGCGAAGCGTCTGTTCTTTATACATTTTATGCACCGATGCAAGCAAACGGCTTTTATTATGTCGGGCTTGCGCTCGTCATCGTCGGGACATGGATCTCAAGTTTCGCTTTGGTCGGCCATTACCTCGGCTGGCGCCGCCGCAATAAAGGACAGTTGAGTCCGCTGTTTGCGTTTATGACGATCACCACCATCGTCATGTGGATCATCGCCTGCCTCGGTGTCGTTGCGACGGTCCTGTTCCAATATATTCCGTGGGCGTTCGGCTGGACGGATACGATCAACGTCGAACTGAGCCGCTCGCTGTTCTGGTATTTCGGCCATCCGCTCGTGTATTTCTGGCTGTTGCCGGCGTATATCGCCTGGTACACGATCGTGCCGAAACTGCTCGGTGTGAAAGTGTTCAGTGATTCCTTGGCGCGCCTCGCGTTTGTGTTGTTCATCCTGTTCTCGATTCCGGTCGGTTTCCATCACCAATTGACGGAGCCCGGTATTTCGAACTTCTGGAAGTTCCTGCAAGTGGTCTTAACGTTCATGGTCATCGTGCCGTCGCTGATGACGGCGTTCTCGATGTTCGCGACCTTTGAAATTGCCGGACGTAAAAAAGGAGGCACAGGCCTGTTCGGCTGGTTCAAGAAATTGCCGTGGAAAGATGTCCGTTTCACATCGATTTTCATCGCCATGGTGTTCTTCATTCCCGGCGGGGCAGGTGGTATCATCAACGCCAGTTTCCAATTGAATGAAGTCGTCCATAATACATTGTGGATCGTCGGCCATTTCCATATTACGGTCGGCACTCCGGTGGCGATGACGTTCATGGGTCTGACGTTTTGGCTCATCCCGTATTTGACGGGCCGCCGCTTTACGAAGCGCATGCAGATTCTCGGCTTTATCCAAATCATCACTTGGTCGATCGGCATGCTGCTCATGTCGACTGCCCAACACGTGTTGGGACTGCTCGGAGCGCCGCGCCGCACGGCTTACAGTGGCTATAACGACCACCCGGCTGCTATGGAATGGTTTGAAGGAATCGTCTCGAACCATTTGACGATGGCAATCGGTGGGACCATTTTATTCCTATCGGCGATGATCTTGATGTATATCGTCATCATGACGATGTTCGTCTCACCAAAAGCTGAAACGCCTGAGCAGATGGTTGAATTCCCGCTGGCGGAAAGCGATATGTCCAACACACCGAAATGGCTTGAGAACTGGTGGATCTGGATCGGCATTGCCGCCGTATTGATTATCGTCGCTTACGCCATTCCGATATCACAAATGATTCAACACGCACCGCCTGGATCTAAAGGATTTATCACTTGGTAGGAGTTGAGGACAATGTTCACGATGACACTCGCATTAATCGCCATTTTCATCGTTTTTACTGTCATGCTTGTTGAGCTGTCGGTGACGGACGAAGAATAGCAGAGGGAGGTTCCGCTAGCAGATGATAGTAGAGCCTCCTTTTTTGTTCGAATGGTCGTCCCGCTTATTGAACAGGCTGGAAATTGTATTGAGCAAGAGTTTTCTATATATTTAGAGGGAAAGAGGTGTAGGCAATGGGGTGGATGGACTGGATTTTTACCGCGGTGAGCGTATTGTGGCTTGTCGAATTTATCGTCTTTAAAAACCGCGAGACCGGGCAGGGCGATCCGGTCGAGAAGAAAACCTTCTTCGCGATTTTCCTGTCGCTGATCGCAACCATCGTGGGCGCTTTTTGGCTGCAGGAACTGCGCGGAATGGAAAGCGTAGCAGCCGTGTTAAGGCCAGTAGGGCTTGTGCTGCTCGCACTTGGTGTGTTCATGCGGTTTTGGGGAATTATCCATTTGAAGTCGCAATTTACGCGCCACGTGACGGTGCGGCAAGGCGACACCATCGTCAGCAGCGGCCCTTACCGGAAGCTCCGGCATCCCCTGTATACCGGATTGTTTTTAATTGGCATCGGCATGGCTCTTTATTTCACCAGTTTGATTGCCGCAGTTATAGGCGGGTTGTTGCTGGCGTTTACGCTCAATAAGCGCATGCAGCACGAGGAAGCACTGCTCGTTGAAAAATTCGGCACGGAATACGAGGAATGGATGAAGCGGCGCGCGCGGCTGATTCCGTATATCTATTAAGCAAGACGACCATTTCATAGGCAATAATCTAAAACGGTACCGAAAGATTCATTTCAGGGCCGTTTTTTGTTTACCGGAAATTGAGCGTTTCATTTTACGTCGCGCACGATTTAGTTTAATATAGATCGTGTAAGATCTAAATATTGGAGGGATGTAACAATGAAAACTTTATTTGAAACGACAATGATCAATAGCGGCGGACGCGAAGGCAGCGTTTATTCGCCGGATAATATTTTCAATCTTGATGTTGCAAAACCGGTCGCGCTCGGCGGACAGCCGAACACGGCAACCAACCCTGAGCAATTATTTGCGGCAGGCTATAGCTCTTGCTTCAATAGTGCGTTGGATTTGGTTTTGGAAAATGATAAAGTGGAAGTTAAGAACAGCGAAGTTACTGCGACGGTTTCTTTGATCGGCGACAAAGCGGACGGCGGAGCCAAGCTTGCAGTGCGCCTGGAAGTGGACATCGAAGGCTTGGATGAGGAGAAGAAACAGCATTATGTTGAAAAAGCCCATGCTTATTGCCCTTATTCCAAAGCGATCAAAGATTCGGTAGATGTGGAGATTGCGATTCGATAATTAGAAAAACAGGTGATCATATGGACAAACCGACAAAACTGGATCAGCAATTATGCTTTGAAGTGTATAAAGCTTCGAGCAATTTTTCCAAACTGTATGCCAAGACTCTGGAGCCATTCGGGCTGACCTTTACGCAATACTTGGTACTGCTCGTCTTGTGGGAAGAAGATGGGCTGACGATGAAGCAAATCGGCGAACAGCTCGGGCTCGGCACCGGCACGCTCAATCCGATCATCAACCGGATGATCGATAATGGCCGCGTGACGAAAAAGCAATCCACGGAAGACCGACGCGCTTTCCGCATTTCCTTGACCGACCAGTCGCATGCGGATGAAAAGCCGATCGAGCAGGCAATCCACAACAAAATTACCAGCTGCAATTACCTCGATGTAAATGCATTCGAGCTGATGAAAAACTTAAAAGCCTTGAATGCATTTTTCAGCGACATGGACCTGTGAAAAATTCATGAAAACAGGAGTGATGAAGAATGGGGATCTATGATATTAGCGTCACAGATGCAAGCGGACAGCAGTACAAATTGGAGAAATACAAAGGACAGCCGATGGTCATCGTCAATACCGCGACGAAATGCGGCTTGCGCGGCCAGTTTGACGGCCTCGAGAAGCTGTACGAGGAGTATAAGGACAAAGGGCTCGTCGTGCTCGGCTTCCCGTCCGACCAATTCGGCCAGGAAGTCGGTGAAGCGGCCGATGCCGAGTCTTCCTGCCGCATGACTTACGGAGTCACGTTTCCGATGCACGACATCATCAAAGTGAACGGCAAAGAAGCGCATCCTTTGTTCCAGCATTTGACCGCCAATACGAAAGGTTTCCTGTCGAGTGGCATCAAGTGGAACTTCACGAAGTTTTTGGTGGACCAGAACGGAGAAGTGGTGGCGCGTTTTGCACCGAAAGATACACCCGCTTCGATGAATAAGGAAATTGAAAAAGTGATAGGCGCATAAACACGATTGTTCACGAAAGCGGCGGAATGTGGTAAGCTGAACGTCACGATGTGTGAACGGGAGTGAAAGAAATGAGCAAAGCAAAAGCAAAAGTGAAAAGCGGCATTGGCAAAGGAACCGGCAAAAAAGGCTGGAACCGTTGGGAAAAAGGCAAGAACAAAGCCAAGAGTTTCAAGCCGTATACGAGCAAAGACAATAAAGAAACCACTGGCCAAAAAGAAAAGCAGCCAGAAGCTGAAACTGAATGGGTCGATGGATGATAGAAGCCGCGCATACAATTGCGTGGTTTTTTTATTTCCCGGGAAATATGAGGAGAAGTGGGGGGATAGCTGAGATTGCGCTCCCGGCGGACGCTTGCCTAGGGGCGGGAATCGAGCCTACTCGTCACTGCGGAAACTCGTGTGCTCCCACATCTGCATAGCAGATGCGTCGCAAATGAATGCACTCAGCTAAGCTTCGCTCATTCATTTCCTACGGGGTCTCTCAAACCCGTCGCTTCGCTGCTCCCTTAGGCGTCGCCGCCTACGCTACATCTCTGGTTTAATAATCATGGGGAGGTTTCTTTAAATTCTAACTTGGAAAATATAAGCTGTATCTCTCGCTAATAATTTTCATTTTACGATTAAGAAGAAAATCCGATTTCAGTTTTCACTTCTTTAGATATACTTTCCTTATCAGACGGACGACACTTATAGGAGCAGACAAGCTTTTACACATTCGAATCAGTGAAATATTTAAGCAGCCGCGCGCTTACGGGTGAGCCGAAGCAATGAGACAAGTGGTTTTCTTGGCTTATTGCGAGAGGCCTACCCCAAGCGAGGCTGCAGATCCTACGGCGACGATAAAATCAGCGCTATCAATATACCTCACACCAGTTCCTGCTTATTTTTCCCTTTATTTGTAACATCCACGAATTCCGAACCTCATTCTCAAAGTGTCTTAAACTTGTGTCAAAAAACAACTATAAATCAGAAGTTTTATGCGTGAAATGTGCCAGCGACTAGCCCCTTTTTCGCTTTCTGAAGAAAGCCTCCAGAAAGTCCTTGCGGCGAAATCCGAATTGTTCTATAGTTAAAACTACAAGATTTGGTGATGAATTAAAAATTCAACACCATATATAGTGATACCGCAACAAAGGTGCCCAATACGGGCTTAATAGGGAATCCGGTGAAATACCGGAGCTGTTCCCGCAACTGTAAGCGCAGACGAACCATGATGATCCCACTGTCCAATGGACGGGAAGGGCATGGCGAGAGAGACGCGCGAGCCAGGAGACCTGCCTTTGTTGTCGTTTTGCTCTTCTCCGGGAATTGGGAAGGATGACAAAGGTTTGGTTTGCGTGGCCCGAGTGTGTCCACCTTATTGACTTGCGTTCATGCCCCCAGTCTCTCCGGAGAGTGGGGGCTTTTGGCGTTTTCAAAAAGGAGGAATCGGCATGAATAGAGAACAGCTTCCGGCCGGCGTGTCGCGGACCATCCAGTCCCGGCTCGTCCTGCCGCCGGATACGAACCATATGGGCACCATTTTTGGCGGTACGGTGCTCGCTTACATCGATGAAATCGCGGCGATCGCCGCGATGAAGCATAGCCGGAACGTCGTGGTGACCGCGTCGATCGATACGGTCAACTTTCTGTCTTCTGCGAAGGTCGGGGATGTGTTGATTTTGGAAGGGGTCGTCATTTCGACGGGACGCACGTCGATGGAAGTATACGTCAAAGCGGAATGCCAGAACATTGAGAGCGGTGCCCGCAGCTTGACGACGACGGCGATTTTGACGATGGTGGCCGTCGATGATGCAGGACTGCCGACACCGGTCGCAAGCGTCGTGCCCGAAACAGAAAATGAACGGCGGCTGTTTGAAAGTGCGCAGGAACGGAAAGAGCGCCGCATGAAAGCGAATGAATACGCGAAGGAGTTGTGCTGAGATGACGATGAACATAGCGGAACGGGAACGGAAAATTCAAGATGCTTTAAACCGTGTGTCGATGGACGAGCCGGAATGGACGTTTGAAGCGGCCGGTTTGTATTTGGAGAAATTGTACGAACAGGCAGCGGCAACACGCGGCTATAGCGAAGAAAAGAAATACGATGATTTTTATGGTTTGGTTCACGGCTTGAGCCGTTTAGGCATTTATTCGAAAGATTTGCTGGAAGCCTACTCGGAAGAAGAGATCCGCTTATTGGGCAAAGAAATTGCACCGGAGCGTGACAAGTTGTTCAATTACATCGGGTTGTTCCTGTTGGCGGACCGCTATTTGGCGAAAGACTACGACGGCCGCGTGTGGGAATTGCCGCAGGAACGCTTTCTCATCATCGCCATGACTTTGATGCAAAAAGAGCCGAAAATGCGCCGCTTGGAACTCATTAAAGAAGCGTATTGGGCGATGAGCAATTTGTATATGACGGTGGCGACGCCGACTTTGTCGAATGCCGGAAAAAGCTTCGGGCAAATGTCTTCATGCTTTATTGATACCGTCGCTGATTCGCTCGACGGCATTTACCAGAACAACTGGGATGTAGCGCGTCTCAGCAAAGACGGCGGCGGGCTCGGTGTGTATTACGGCAAGGTGAGGGCACTCGGTTCCGACATCCGCAAGTTCAAAGGCAATTCCTCCGGCGTCATCCCGTGGATCCGCTTGCTCAACGACACCGCCGTCAGCGTCGATCAGCTCGGCCAGCGCCAGGGAGCGGTTGCGGTGTATTTGGATGTATTCCATAAAGACATCATGAACGGCTTCCTGGATTTGAAGACCAATAACGGTGATGAGCGCCGCAAAGCGCACGACATTTTCACCGGCGTGGCGATTCCGGATCTGTTCATGAAAAAATTGCAGGAAACGGATGAAAGCGGACGCAGCATCGGCGAATGGCATATGTTCTGCCCGCATGAAGTCAAGCAGGTGATGGGCTGGAAAGATGATTCCGGCGAGCCGCTTGGTCTGGAAGATTTCTACGACGAGACAGACCGTAAATATTTCACCGAAAAATACGAAGAAGCGGTCGCGCATCCATTATTGGCACGGAAATCCGGACGGGCGATGGACGTGATGGCACGTATTATGGTGTCTCAGCTCGAGACTGGCACACCTTATATGTTTTACCGTGACGAAGTAAACCGCCGCAACCCGAACAAGCACTTGCGTGGCATCGGCAAAACTTCAATTTACTGCAGCAATCTCTGCAGTGAAATCGCACAGAACATGTCACCGACGCAAATCATCAAGGAATACAAAGACGAGGAAGGCAATTTGGTCACCGTGCGCAAGCCGGGCGATTTCGTCGTCTGCAATTTGTCGTCGATCAACTTGCCGCGTGCCGTGCAAGCGAACGTCTTATCCCGTCTTATCCCGATTCAATTGCGCATGCTCGATAACGTCATCGATTTGAATACGATTTCTGTCGGCCAGGCGGAAGTGACCAACCAGAAATATCGCGCCGTTGGATTAGGAACTTTCGGTTGGCACCATCTGTTGGCACTTCGCGGCATCCACTGGGAAACGGAAGAGGCTGTAAATTATGCCGATACGTTATATGAGGAAATTGCGTGGCACACCATCCGCGCCTCTGCGGGACTGGCAGAAGAAAAGGGGGCGTTCAGCGAATTCACGGATTCGGAATGGCATACCGGTGCTTACTTTGAACGCCGCGGTTACACGGGTGAGCGCTGGGACGCGTTGCGCTGGAAAGTGGCAGCATCCGGCGTTCGCAACGGCTGGATGATGGCGGTCGCACCGAACTCGTCGACCGCGAAAATCGGCGGTTCGACAGACGGCATCGACCCGCTGTATGCAGTCGAATACGCAGAAGAGAAAAAGAACTTCCGCTTTAACGTGACCGCACCGGATTTGAATCACCGGACCTATGAATATTACCGACGCGCGCGCCACGTCTTGGACCAGAAATGGAGCATCCGCCAAAATGCGGCGAGACAGCGCCACATCGACCAGGCGATCAGCTTTAATCTTTACGTCCCGCACACAATCCGTGCGAAAGAGCTGCTCGAATTGCACCTCGAGGCATGGAATGGTGGATTGAAGACAAGCTATTACGTGCGCAGCACCTCACAGGAAGAAATCGAAGCATGCGAGGCGTGCGAAAGCTAAGGAAAGGATGAAGACTATGCAAACTTTGACGAAACAACCATTGATGGACCCAGACGCACCGAACCGTTCGACCGCCATTGTCGGCGGTGCGAGCTCCGGCTTGCTCAACTGGAACGATATTGCCCATCCGCATATGTACGAGCTGTACCAGGCCTTGCTAGCGAATTTCTGGAAAGCGCAGGAAATCAATATGCAGGACGATATCAAAGGCTGGGACGCGCTGAGTGAAACCGAGAAAGATGTCTTTTTGCGCATCAACACGCAGCTCGCCTCGCTCGACAGCTTGCAGACACCGACGATGACACAAGTGATGGACTATGTCAGCGACTCCAGTTTCAAGTCGATTTTCGCGGTCATCGCCCAGCAAGAAGCGGTTCATACCGAGTCTTATTCGTACGTTCTCAGCTCGCTCGTGCCGCTTGATGAACAAAACAAACGCTTTGATGAAGCAAAGAATGATCCGTTCGTCAGAAAGCGCAACGCTCGGATTCTGACCGCGTACGAAGCGTTCCGCACCGAGCCGAATCTCAAGCATTTATTGAAGCTCGCGGTCAATTCCATCAACCTAGAAGGCATTTATTTCTACGCGGGCTTTGCGTTTTTCTACCACCTCGCACGCCAGCAGAAAATGCTCAAGACGAGCACGATGATCAGCTATATCCAGCGCGACGAGATGCAGCACGCGTATTTCGTTTCCCAATTTATCCGCATCCTCATTGCGGAGAACCCGGAACTGGCGACTGATGAAATGACCGCTTGGATCTGCGAAGAAGTGGCACATGCCGTTGAGCTCGAAAAAGAATGGGCGCAGCATATCCTCGGCGATATCGAAGGCATCGATCTCGCGGAGTTTGGCGACTATGTCGAGTATTTGGCGAACAAACGGCTGCGCCAAATCGGGCTCGGCAATCTGTACGACGTGCGCGACAACCCGATGCCGTGGATCCGCGTGTTCGGCGATGATATGATGAACAGCACAAAATCGGATTTCTTCGAACAGAAATCGCGCGCTTATACGAAAGTATCGGAGTCGAACGGCTTTGATGAACTATAAGCCGCGCGCCGCGATTGTCTACGCCTCTGCAACAGGCCATACTGAGCGGCTCGCTGAAATAGTCGAGCGTGCATTAAGGGAACAAGGGGTCTTTCCGGAAAGCTTTCGGGCAGACCAGTTCAATTCTGCAGAACTATCACGTTACGATATGGTTTTAGTCGGGACTTATACATGGGCGAATGGCGAGATTCCAAAGCAGCTTCACGGCTTGTTTGAAGCATTCGAAAACCTTGGGAAATCGCCTGTTACAGCTGTCTTTGGAACAGGAGACCGCTGCTTCGCCACCTATTGCGGGGCAGTCGATCAGTTCCGGGATATGCTGTATGCTAAGACGGCTCTAGCGGCGACGTTTAAAGTCGAACAGATGCCGTCCACACAAGATTATGCGAGATGTCGGCAGTTTGCAAAAAGTGTAGCGGCAAAATACCGTGAGCACACGCAGCCGCTCGAAACAAGCAAATCATGAAGCTGTTCGCGTTTTTTTCATGCTGTTAGCGGGTATATTGCTAATATCAAATCAAACGGAGGAGGATGAAGATGGCACAGCATAAGTGGTTGAAAGTTGGCGCAGCAGCAATCCTATCCACCGGCATCTTGGCAGCTTGCGGCGGCGACGAAGATGAACCCCAAATGGAACAGGAAACGGACGTTTTACCGGGCAATGACGATGTAGAAGAGACCGATCCCGAACTGGAAATTGACGAAGAAGACGAAATGGAAGAAGACACTGGATATTAAGCCTGTGGAACATAGAAGCTCGGTCAATAGTTTTCCTTTTTTGACGATGTATTTTATACTGAGAAAGAACGGGAAACGATAGCATTTCCGATTCTTAAACGAACCCAAGAACACCGCAGATGAATAACAACAATTTGGTAAAATGGAACAGACTATAGCGCTGATACCAACGCCGAAAAGAACCCAAACTTGGGCTCTTTTCGGCGTTTTCTTTTAGTTTTTGCTTGCATAGGAAAGGGGAAAGAAGTGAAAATTGAATCGATCATTATGGACCTGGCCGAGCGTGTGGGGAGCTTACTCGAAGCAGAAACCGGACGGCACCGCAACGAACGAAGCGGATATTTTCCTGCTGCCGGAAGAACTGCCTGCATTTACTGCAGCGTTGCAGCAATTCCCGATCGCCTTGCCGACAGAATTCGAAAAGCATCGATTCGAACCCGAATATCGTCTGTCTGCGCCTTGTTGCAGAAGAGCCACCAGAACATTTCGCCGCCCGGCTCGCTGCTGCCTTACTGCAGATTGATTAAATAGAGAAAACCGGGATCTTTAAGCATCCGGGTTTTTCATGCGTATTGAAGTTCTGTCTATCATCGTAATTCAAGCAGTTTGATCAGATGGTCGAGGCAGCAAGCGATATAATCCATGCTTAATCGCCGCCATCCCCTTATAATGGAGTTACGCAACATTCCATTTGAAGAGGAGTTTTTCCCGTGATTGTCATCATCGATCATTATGATTCATTTACATATAATCTCGTGCATTATTTCGAGCGTCTCGGAGCCCGCGTTGAAGTGTTCCAAAACGACGCTGCGGCACTTTCAGACATCGAAGCGCTGGCGCCTGAACTCATCGTGCTGTCACCGGGGCCGGGCAAGCCGTTGCAGGAAGGTGCAGGGCGGGAGACGCTCGAATGGCTCAGCGGCAAAGTTCCGATACTCGGGGTCTGCCTCGGCCACCAGAGCATCGTCGAGTTTTACGGCGGCAAAGTCCAAAAAGGCGCAAAGCCCGTGCACGGAAAAGTGTCACAAGTGTCACATAGCGCGCAAGGAGTGTTTGCAGGGCTCGTCTCACCAACATCAGTCGTGCGCTACCATTCGCTCGTTGCAGACAGTGAAACGTTTCCTGCTCTGCTTGAAGTGACCGCGCGGGCAGAGGACGGCAGCATCATGGGCGTCCGTCACCGGGAGTTGCCGGTCGAAGGAATCCAGTTCCACCCGGAATCGATCTTAACGACAGACGGATTTTCCATGCTGTCAACTGCCTATGAAAATGCCCGTGCCTGGAACGCACACAAGAAAGGAGGCGCACACGATGGCCCCTTATCTGCAGTTTGATTTTGCAAAAGAAGACGGGGCACCGGAGGCGATCGCTTTTAGTGAGCCGCTAGTGGTGCTAGAAGCCGCAACGCCTGCAGAAGTCCAACACGTGCTGACAGAAGTCGATCGCTACACCACACAAGGCTATTACGCAGCAGGCTATGTTTCGTACGAAGCGGCGCCGGCATTCCGCCCCGAAATGACCGTGCACGCCGGAGCCGAAATGCCGCTCGCCTGGTTCGGCATCTACAAACAGAAGGAAATGCCAAAACCCAGAGAAGCTACGGGCTATAAAGTGTCCGATTGGCTACTCGAAGGGTCGGTTTCCCGTTACAAAGAAGGCATCCAGAAAATCCGCCAGGCCATTGAAGAAGGCAATACATATCAAGTGAATTACACAGAGCGCCTCACCGCCGGGTTTACGGGTGATGCGAAGTCGTTTTACCAACAGCTTGCGCGCAACCAACAAGCAGATTACGGCGCTTTTCTCAACATCGGCCGCTACCAGATCTTATCTGCTTCGCCGGAATTGTTTTTCCGCATCGACGGCTCGCGCATCCGCACGAAGCCGATGAAAGGGACCGCACCACGCGGTCGGACGAGCAATGAAGACGCGGCAATTTTGGACGTCCTGCTCGAATCGGAAAAAGAACGCGCCGAGAATTTGATGATCGTCGACTTGCTGCGCAACGACATGAGCCGTCTGGCAAAATCGGGAACCGTTAAAGTGTCGAAGCTCTTTGAAGCGGAGAAATACCCGACCGTCCATCAGCTGACCTCAACCGTCGAAGCTGAACTGCCGGCAGAACTTTCCGTATTCGACTGGTTCGGAGCACTGTTTCCGTGCGGTTCGATTACCGGCGCACCGAAAGTCAGCACGATGCGCTATATAGCCGAACTCGAACAAACGCCGCGCGAAGTGTATTGCGGCGCAATCGGCTTTATCACACCGGAAAAGAACGCGGTATTCAATGTGCCGATCCGCACCGTCGTCATCGATAGCGAAACCGATACAGCCCGTTACGGCGTAGGCGGCGGCATCACGTGGGATTCCACATCCGACGGAGAATACCAGGAGCTGCTGACGAAAGCGCGCGTACTGACCGAAAAGCGGCCTGAGTTTTCCTTGCTGGAATCACTCAAGCTCGAAGCCGGGAACTACCCGCTGTTGTCAGTTCACCTCGAGCGGCTGAAAGACTCAGCTTCATATTTCCGCTTTCCGCTGGACGAAGAACAGGTCACCCATATTTTGAATTCACTCGCTGAGCAGTATCCGCACGGCACGTTCAAAGTCCGCATGACGGTCGCTAGGAGCGGCAAAGTCGAAGCACAAGCAACTCCGGTAAAGCCCATAGAACAGCCCGTCCACTGCGCACTCGCGATAACGCCAGTCGACAGCAAAGACGCCTTTTTGTATCATAAAACGACTAACCGCAGCGTCTACGAACAGCATCAGAAAAGAGCGTCCTCCGTTTTTTCCGTCTTGTTATGGAATGAACGGGAAGAGCTGACCGAATTCACCATCGGCAACCTGGTCGCCGAAAAAGACGGCCGTTTCTACACTCCACCCGTATCGAGCGGATTGCTCGCCGGCACCTACCGCCAGCAACTGCTCGACGAAGGCCGCATCGAAACGAAAGTGCTGAAAAAAGACGAACTCCACGCGTTCGACGCCCTCTGGTTTATCAACGGCGTCCGCGGCTGGCTCAAAGTAGAACTGGACACCTATACCAAGTAAAATTAGTAGCTGTCAGAAAACCTCTAAATATGAAACAGGGCAAGAAAAATCAATGATTTTTCTTGCCCTGTTTTTGTTATGGATAAGCTTTTTAAGGATACGACTATGGAAATATTGTTTCGGAAAGACGCCGACGCCTGCCCCCCCCCCCCCGGCAAGCGTGCCCCTGCAGCGCAATCTCCAAACCTACGCTATTACTCAAAATAGGACCGAAAGCGTCCGCTGATATGGAAAGTATATTTCTTTATACAAGTATTTGCGCACAAAATAAGCCGTCCCTTCCATAACGGAAGGGACGGCTTATCAATTAAGTCACACTTGGATCAGTGTTTTTGATTTCAACACTTCTTCGGATTCGGCAATGGCTTCTTGGCGGAACGTATCGAGCATATCGCACGGACGTCCCACAAAATCAATTTTGCCATCTTTCAACTTAACAATACGGTCGGCGAGGATATGTGCGTCTTTTTCATCGTGAGTCACGAAGATGGATGTGATGTTCGCCTTTTTCAAAATTTCCCGAAGATCTTTGCGGATTTTCCCTTGCAATTCGGCATCTAAATTACTGAACGGTTCATCCAACAAGATCAAATGAGGGTTCGGCGCGATGGCGCGGGCAATTGCCACACGCTGCTGCTGGCCGCCGCTCAATTGGTGTGGATAGCGCTTTTCATAATCCTGGAGTTCGACGAGGTCGAGCATTTCGCGCATGCGTTTTTTCTTGTCGGCTTTTTTCATGCCCGACAAGCCAAACATGATGTTCGCGGCAACCGTCATATGCGGGAACAATGCATAATCTTGGAAGACCATGCCGATTCCGCGTTTTTCCGGCTGCAAAAATGTTTTATCGTCGAACAAAGTTTCGTCCTGGATGACGAGGCGGCCATTTTTCGGTCGTTCCAGCCCGGCAAGCAAGCGCAAAATCGTGCTTTTTCCGCTGCCGCTGCGGCCGAGGATCGAAATGACCTCACCTTTTTTGATTTCTAGCGTGAACCGATCAAGTGCAGGGGCCTTTGTATTCGGATAGGAAAAACTTACATCTTCAATGGCGACAAACATATCAATCCATCTCCTTCTCGAGTATCTTATAGAAAATCACAATGGCCAAGGCGCTAATACCGATAATCAAAAGGGAAGCTTGTGACGCTTCCATGATTTTTTCATCACTGGCGTACTGGAATGCTTTTGTTGACAATGTATCAAAATTAAACGGTCTGAGGATTAATGTCAAGGGAATCTCCTTGAGTACATCGATGAAAACCAGGATGAAACCGCTGATAATAGCGCCTTTCATCATCGGCACATCGACTGTGAAAAAGGTCTTTGTCGGACCGGCACCGAGCATGCGCGACGCATCGCGGAAGTTCGTACCGATCTTATCATAGCCAGTTTCGACCGAGTTATAGCCGATTGCGAAGAACCGGATGATGTAGGCGGACAACAGCAAAACGATGCTGACGCTCAGGACGAGTGTCGTCTCGAGCCCGATTGCCAGGTACAGCGGCGCAAGGTAACCGTCTAGTGCGATGAACGCTGTCACGACCGCTACCGCGATGACCGCTCCAGGAATCGAGTAGCCGAGCACTGTCAGTTTCGGCAGAAGTTTGACGTAACGCCCTTGAATCATGCGTGCGAAGTTCCCGACGATGAGGGCGAAGATGACGATGAGCGTCGCGCTAAGGCCGGCGACGAACACCGAGTTTGTCACATAACTCATGAACTCATCCATCGGAATCGTGCCGAACGTTAAAATCGTCCAGTCGATCAACTGAATGACCGGGATGAAAAAGCCGAGGCTCAAAATGACCAGGCCGTAGCCTGTCGCTGCAGCCCCTTTCCAACCGTTTAGCGAAATGAGCTGAAGCGGGCGGACTTTCGTCGAAAAATAACTGTATTGCCGTCTGCCGCGCAACAGCTTCTCGATGAGCAGGATGATGATGACAAAGCCCATAAGCGAGGCGGCAAGTTTGATTGATGTATCTAAATCGCCGAGGCCGAACCAGGATTGGAAGATGGCGGTCGTAAAGGTTTGGATGCCGTAATATTTCACGACGCCGTAATCATTCAGCACTTCCAAGACGACCAGGCTCGCACCGGCAATGATGGATATCCGGGAAATCGGCATCACGACCTGGAAAAATGTGCGCCACGGGCCTTTTCCGAGCAACCGCGTGCTTTCAATCAAGGACGCTGATTGTTCGGATAAATAGACTTGCGTGATTGTATAGACGTAAGGGTATAAAAACATCGTGTAGATAAAAATTGCACCGGGCAAATTCATGATATTGAAATGCGTCGGGTCGAGTTCCATTCCGAAGCCTTCGCGAAGTGTTGTCTGCACGATGCCCGTATAGTTAAGAATGCCGTGATACGTATAAGCACCGATGAACGGCGGGATGGAAAGAGGGAGGATCAATGCCCACTTCAAAAAGCGGCGGAACGGAAAATCATATTGCGCAATCAGCCAAGCGAGGCTCAGGCCGATCAAGATCGTGGTGAACGCCGTAGCGGCGGTCAGGATCAGGGAGTTTGTGACAAACTGCCGCAATACAAACTCTTTCATATGTTCCCAATTGTCGTTGGACGGCATAAACAAGCCGGAGACAATGGTCAAGATCGGCAGGAACAGCAGCACGATGATGATGACTGCTCCTACGGTCCAGATATTGAGATTGGCAAATCTGCGTTGCAAAATCCAGGCACCTCTTTCCAACTCGCAAGAAATCCCTTGCCACGATCACTAGGCGGCAAGGGGCTTTAACTTTGGTTTATTTCCAGCCGACTTCGTTGAACAATAGAATTGCTTTGGCGTTGTTATCGCCGAGTGCGGACATGGAGATGTCCTGCTCTTTGAAGTCACCCCAAGATTGCAGCAATTCGGATGGTTCCACTGCTTCGTTCACTGGATATTCATAATTGACGGCAGCAAATGTTTCCTGTGCTTCCGGTGCGGAGAGGAACTCCAGCAATTTGATGGCATTTTCTTTATTCTTAGCTGATTTTACCACACCTGCGCCGCTGACGTTAACGTGCGTGCCTGTCGTTTCCTGGTTCGGGAAGAATACGCCGAGGCCCTCAGCAACTTCCACTTCCGCAGGGTCCTCTGAGTTCAGCATTTGGCCGTAGTAATATGTGTTCATGATCGCGACATCGCCGACACCAGCTGCGACTGCTTTCGCTTGGTCACGGTCGCCGCCTTCTGGGTCGCGCGAGAAGTTCTCGACCATGCCAGCTGCCCATTCTTTCGCTGCTTCTTCACCGTTTAGTTCGATGAATGATGCGAGCAGGGATTGGTTGTAGATGTTTTCAGAGCTGCGGATCAATACGCGGCCTTTCCACTCATCTTCTGTTAAAGCTTCGTAAGTAGAAAGTTCTGATGGATCAACGCTTTCTTTGTCATACATGATGACACGCGCGCGTTTTGTCAGGCCATACCACATTTGGTCTTCATCCTGGAAGCTTGCAGGAACTTGCTCATCAAGCAGGTCGCTTGAAACCGGCTGCAAAATGCCGTCTTGTTTCGCGCGGTCAAGGCGCCCGGCATCGGCTGTCAAGAATAGATCGGCTTGCGTGCCGTCGCCTTCGCGCTTGATACGCTCAAGAAGTTCGTCCGCTTCGCCTTTAATCAAATTGACTTTGATGCCTGTTTCTTCTTCGAACTGTTTGTAAAGCTGGTCGTCTACATCATAGTGACGGGCTGTATATAAGTTAACTTCGGTGCTTTCGGCAGTTTCTTCACCGGATGTTGCCGGTTCTTCTTCCGAGCCGTTCGAGCTGCCGCATGCTGCCAGCACGAGAATGGCGCTGAGCACTAATAGGGATAAAAGCAATTTCTTCATGGATGTGTCTCTCCTTTGATATGGGTGATGAATCTAACTCAATTGAAAATGAATCTCATTCAAGTGAAAATGATTCTCATTCACAATTATAGCTACTGACAGGACAAAGTCAACCGCTTTTAGGAAGGATTTATAAAATATATGACAACTGTCATTGCCAATTGTGACACAATTGCAAACAGTCAGCTCAATATGGCGGAAAACGAGCGCATCACGCTGCATCTACTGTCAAATAGTAGGGAATGCTACACTTGAATGTGACAATAGAAGCTATAGACAAGCGAAATGGGGCAATTGAAATGGATATGAAAACCTATTTGACACTCGATGCGACCGCAATGGCGGAACTCATCAACAGCGAGCAAGTGAGCCCGAAGGAACTATTGGAACTGAGCTTCCGGCGTTTGGAGGCAGTGGACCCGGCACTCCATGCCTTTACCGCCACGCGCCGTGAGCGAGCGATGGAAGATGCAGTTAATAGAAGGAACGGCATATTTTCGGGCGTCCCGATGGCACTGAAAAACATATCCCAGGCACTGGCGGGCGAGCGTTTGAGCGCTGGGTCGAAGTTGCTTGAAGATTTCCGCCCGGCGCAAGACTCGCATTTCGTGTCACGCTTGAAAGCGGCGGGGCTCATTTCAGTGGGGCACACGAACACGCCTGAATTCGGCTTGAAGAATATTTCCGAACCGGAACTGTTCGGCCCAACGCGCAATCCGTGGAACGTACAACATTCACCAGGCGGCTCCAGCGGCGGGGCAGCGGCGGCTGTCGCATCGGGCATTGTTCCGGTTGCCGGAGCGAGCGACGGGGGCGGTTCGATCCGCATACCCGCATCTTTCACCGGCTTGTTCGGCTTGAAGCCGACACGCGGCAGAACGCCCGTCGGACCGGGGGCGGGACGGCAGTGGCAAGGCGCTTCGATCGACTTCGCGCTGAGCCGGACGGTGCAAGACAGCGCAGCTCTTCTGGATGTACTGCAAGTGGTGCAGCCGGAAGCGGCGTTTCAGGCGCCGCTATTCCCCGGGAAATATACAGAACAGCTGGAGCAAGATTTTGCTGCACCGCTGACAATCGCATTTTCTGTCGAATCTCCAGTCGGCACAGTCGTATCGGAAGAGGCGAAAAAAGCGGTTCTGAAAACGGTGCGCTGGCTCGAGGGGCAAGGGCACCGGGTCGAGGAAGTGACGCCTGGAATCGATGGTATCCAATTGATGCGCGAATATTATTTGATGAACAGCGGGGAAATGGCGCTGCTGCGGATGAATCTCGAGAAATCGCTCGGACGCCGCCTGACGGAAGACGATATGGAGATCGAGTCGTGGCTGCTCGCGTCCGCCGGAACACAGGTATCTGCGGCCGAGTATTCCGCGAGCCTCGCTGCGTGGGATGCGGCAGCGGCGAAAACGGCCGCGCTTCACGAACGCTTCGACTTCTACATCACTCCGGCAACGGCCCATGCTGCACCGGAAATCGGCGAACTGAGCCATTCCCCGGACTCCCGCAGGCGGCTGCTTGAAGCGTTCGGCAAGGCGAGCGACCCGGCGGATCAGCAGGAATTGATTTACGCAATGTTCCTGCCGAGCCTCAGCTATACGCCGTTCACACAACTCGCCAATCTGACCGGCCAGCCCGCGATGTCTTTGCCGCTCCATGTCACCGCAAGAAACTTGCCGCTCGGCGTGCAGGTGATGGCGCAAAAAGGCGAAGAGCACCGTTTGCTCCAGCTAGCTAAACAATTCGAACAAAGCGATTTGTGGGTCGGCCAAAACGGCAATCCGTTTTTTGAATGAACAAAATAGCATTGATTGACCAAAGCTTTCTGCAACCAGCGGGAAGCTTTTTCTCTTTCCTGGCCATCAATCAGTCACCAGGATTTCAAACTTATTTCACAAATGGCCCGTAGTCTGAAGGTATCGAAAAAGGAGGCAACACAATATGAAGTCATTTTATTTAAGTGTATTGGTAATCACAGGCGTACTTGTGCTCGGCGCATGTGGGAGCACAGAGGAAGCGGAAGTGGTCAGCGAATCGCCCGAAACGCAACAAGCCGCAGAAGAAAACGAAATAGCAGCGGAACAGGCAGCTGTGATTGACCGCTTGGAAGAACCGGATGAAGACACCATTTGTGAATACTGCCAGATGACGGTCTACGATGCGACCCATGAACTCGGCGCGTTTACAGCGCAAGGCATTAAAGCGGACGGATCGAATGCGTTTTTCGATGACATCGGTTGCATGCTCAACCAGGAGCGCGTCGACGCTGAAGAAATGGAGAAATTCGTGCGCGATTATGAAACGCTCGAGTGGATTCCATTCGAACAGGCAGTAATCGTCAAAAGCGGGCTGAAAACCCCAATGAATTACGGCTTTGCATTTTTTAAAGACCAAGCAGCTGCCGAAGCTTTCATAGCTGAACAAGGCGATGCGGAACTATCCGATTTTGCTGCGGTCGATGTGATGTCGCATGAACGCCATGAAATGCGCATGGAAAAAATGGGGGAAGGCAATAGCCACGACAGCCACGATCACAGCGACCCCGAAGAAGGCACAGACAAAATGGAGCATGGTGACGAGGACGGCATGAAAGATGACGGCGAATAAGCGGGAGAAGCATTCAGCTGGACGGAGTGAAGTTTTATGAAACGGCTCCTCCTGCTGATGCTGTTTTTGTCGTGGCCGCTTGGCGCAGTGCAGGCGGAAGAAAGTTTGCAGCAAAAAATCGATGCACTTCCCGAAGGTGCAGTAATAGAGCTTGAAGCTGGCGTTTACAATGAAGCAATCACGATAAAAAAGCCGTTGACGATAAACGGCGCTGATGGAGCTGTGTTCCGGGTAGAAGGGGAGAAGCCGGCGATTTCCATAGAGAACACGGAAAATGTGGCCATCCGAAACGTCCAGATCGAACAGGGCGATACCGCTTTGTTGATTCAAGACAGCAGCAATGTCACAGTCGAACGGCTCCGCATCATCGGCGCCGATCAAGCGGCTTCTGTACACCGATCAAAAAAACTGGTCTTGCGCGAGCTTTCGATTGAAGGCCCGGACGGCCATTATTCCGATAAAGGAAACGGCATTGCATTATATAAAAGTGAAGATATCGAGGTATCAGACAATGAAATCCGAAATGTCCGGGACGGCATTTATATCGAACACGCCAAAGGGCTCCGTGCAAGCGGCAACAGCATACAGGACAGCCGCTACGGCGTCCACCTCATGTACAGTGAGCAGGTACAAATCACCGGCAACCACTTTTCGGGCAATGTCACCGGTGTCATGCTCATGATGAGCAACGATAGCCGGATCCATTCGAACATCATCGAAGAGCATATAATGCCGAACGCTTCCGGGCTCGTTTTGTATGATGCGGACACTATCGAAGTGACGGATAACAGCATCACCAGTAATGCGCTCGGCTTGTCTTTGCAAAAAACGGGCGGCTCAACAGTCGCCGGCAACCGCTTTTTCGGCAACCAGATCGGCATGGAATTCATCAACTCGGCAGAAACCAACAAGACTAAAGGCAATGAATTCACCGGCAATATCATTCAGTTGCGCTCGGATGCCCGAGGCGGACAGATAGCCGGCAATTATTACGACGATGCCGCATTGCTCGACCTCGACGAAGATGGCTACGGCGACACACCTTATACGGCGATGCAAAGCTATGGGCAGTGGATGGTGAGGGAGCCGGTCTATCAATACTTCACCGAAGCGCCGGCTGTCGTGTTATTGAACGAAATGGACCGTGAGATGAACCGCCTCACGAGCCTCGTGTTGATCGATAACAGCCCGCTCATGGAAGCGCCGTCGGATTTACAGACATCGGCATCAGTTTCGCTATGGCGGCTCGTGCTTGGTGCAGCCGTCATGGCATTTGCAGCATTTATTTGGAGAAAGGAGAGCGCAGGATGAAAAAAATAGCACTCATCATCGCCGCAGTGATCGGACTTGCCGGCTGCGGCGAAACGGATCTTACTCCGCGCGCCATCCAAGCCGAAACGGACGTCTGCGCGGTCTGCAATATGAGCATTACTTACGAAGAGTTTGCGGGACAATTGATCGAACAGGACGGCGACCATTTCGTTTTCGACGATTTGGGCTGCCTCATTGAACACATTAACGGAATGGACCAGACAGAGCTAGGTGCGGCTTTCATCAAAGACGCCGTGACGGATGAATGGCTCAATATCGAACGGGCAGCGTATGTTTACGCGAAGGACGAGTGGACCCCGATGGCTTATCACGTGCTGGCGTTTGAAGACGAACAGGCAGCAGAAGAATGGCTTGATTCAGGACGCGAAGGGGAGCTTTTGACGCTTGAAGATCTGTACGGCTTTGACTGGGGGAACCACCATTGAACGGCAGCTTTACGCGGCTTGAATGGCGGCAAATGCTCAGGAGCCGCTGGTTGCAACTCGTCGGCTTATTATTCGTTTTCGTTTTTGCGGCGGTCATGACGATACAGCAGCTCGCCGTTCCGCCATCCGCCGGATTCAGCCGGCAGGCAGCCGCCATGTTCAACGTCCAATTGTTCCTATTGCCCTTATTTTTGCTGACAATCGGCAGTATGAACATCGCGGGGGACGCCGAATCGGGTTGGCTTCAGCTGTTGAAAACCTACCCGATGAAGATGAGCCGCTATATTGCCGGCAAATACTTGGCGCTTGCGACTGCATTTTTGCTCATCGTGCTGTTGGCGCTCGGAGCAGTGCTGTTGCTCAGCGGAATTGCCGGCCCCCTTGCCGGCATGGGAGTATATTTCATGAGCTCCATGCTGCTCATCTTCATTTTTGCGGCACTGGCGTTACTGATCGGGGCCATAGCGAAAAATCGGCTGCATGCGCTCGCGCTGTCGCTGGTGTTTTGGGCCGCGTGGCTTTTGCTCATCCCATATGGACTGATGGCGCTCGGCACGTATCTAGCGGGACATCTCGTAAAAACATTCATCATCATGAATATCCATGTGAATCCGGTCGAATGGGTGCGCTTCTGCTTTTTCCTCGCGACTGGAAACGGTGATGCGCTTGGGCCGGCGTTTTACGGACTGACTTCATTTTATACCTCACCTGGAGGAATGCTGCTTGCGGTGCTGGTCACAGCGGCATGGATTATATTGCCGCTTGCATCCGCGGCGTTCGTATTGAAAAGGAGGAAACGGCAAACATGAGGCTCAAAGTCGACAGATTGACAAAAGTCTATAAAGGCGGGCAAGGCATCCGCGATCTGAAGTTGGAGCTGAAAGCTGGAGAAATCACCGCCTTGACCGGTGCGAACGGTGCCGGGAAAAGCACGCTTTTGCGACTGCTGACAAAAGAAGAAGAGCCGACTTCCGGCATGATCGATTGGTGCGGCGATGAGACGGTCAATGTCATGCCCGATGAACTTCAGTTTCCGCCGGAACTTCGGGCAGGGGAAGTGATCCATCTGCTTGCTGCGCTGAAGAAGCTGCCGGCTTCAGAAGAGGAGCGGGTGCTGCGGCGCGTTGGCTTGTATGATGTGAGGGTCCAAAAAGTGAGCCGCTTCTCAAAAGGCATGCGCCAGCGCCTCAATCTCGCACAATGCCTGCTCGGTCCGGCAACGCTCCTATTGCTCGATGAGCCGACCAATGCGCTCGATGTCGAATGGATTGCCCGGCTGCAGGATATTCTCGAAGAAGAGCGGGCACTTGGCAAAACCATTTTGTTCACGACGCATCTCGAGCGCTTCGCAGAAGAAGCGGCGGACCGGATAGTAAAGTTGTAGTATAGAAGAAACCAAAAAAAGCCCTGGAAAAGAGATCCTTTTCCAGGGCTTTCGTATAGCTTAAGAAGAAACGGTTTGTTGCGATGTGCGCACTGTTTCTTCTTTTTCGTAATTGCGTTCGACGCGACGGATGTCCATGCGGATCAATAGAGATAAGACGAGCGCAATGGAAACGAGGACGACGAAGATATAAAATACCGGAACATAGCTGTTAGTAGCTGAATATACTTGTGAAACGATCGCTGGCCCGATGATGCCGCCAAGAGACCAGGTCGTCAGCAAGTAGCCGTGGATGGCGCCAAGCTGTCTTGTGCCGAACATATCGCCGATGAACGCCGGCAAGTTCGAGAAGCCGCCGCCGTAGCAGCTGACGATGAGCAAGATGAAGATTTGGAAAATGATGACGTTCGTAATGCCCGGAAGCATAAGGAACGCAACGATTTGAATGATAAAGAATAGCATGAACACAGTCGGGCGTCCGATGTAATCGGAAATCGCTGCCCAGCCTAGGCGTCCGCCACCGTTAAAAATACCCATGATGCCGACGAGCGTCGCGGCACCGGCAGCTGTTAAGCCAACCATTTCCTGCGCCATCGGGGAAGCGACCGAAATGATCATGATCCCAGCGCTGACATTGATGAGCATCATCGACCATAGCATCCAGAAGCGGCGTGTTTTGACCGCTTCTCTTGCTGTCATCTGCGACAAGTCTTTTTTCATCACTTTCTTGCCTGAAGCAATATCCGCTTCCATGCCTTGAGGCATCCAGCCTTTAGGCGGCGGCGCGATATAAGAAGCACCAATGGAGATTAAGATGAAATAGCTGATTCCGAGAATATAGAAGGTCGTCGTAACACCGACCGAGTCGATCAGGTTGGCTGCGACCGGGGCGGTGATGAGTGCACCGGCGCCGAAGCCCATAACGGCCATGCCCGTCGCCAAACCGCGGCGGTCAGGGAACCATTTGACGAGTGTGGAGATTGGCGCGATATAGCCGACACCAAGCCCCATCCCGCTCATAAAGCCGTATGTAAGAAGAAACAGTGGGAGAGAATCGATTTGTGTCGCGAATCCGGCGCCTGCTTGTCCGAGACCGAACAGCACTGCTGCCACCATGGCGGATTTACGTGGCCCGTTCTTTTCGACAAAGCCGCCGAAGAATGCTGCGGAAATACCACCGAGCGCCATCATGATAGTGAAGGCATATGTAATTTCTGTCGGTGACCAGCCCATCGCTTCACTGATAGGTCTTGTATAAACACTGTAGGCATAAGCAGCACCGATCGACAATTGGATGGCGATGGCGGATAACGCGATCAGCCATCTGTTCTTGTTAGTATGCATTGTGAAATTCCTCCTTCATTTAGTAAAACTGTTCCCTCGAGAATACACGCTTTTCACTATTTCGACAAACTAATTTTCAGAATAGACAAACCGCTTTGATAAAAAAGTGATATTTCTGTTAAAAGTAGGAGGGGTGCGTTACCCGCAGAACGAGAGAATTCTAGCTTTTTCAATGAAAATTGGAGAATTACACCAAAAAGAAGTAAGCGTTTTCAGAAAAATCCGAATTAAATTGGGGATATTTACTCATTTTTCACTGAGAGAGAAATTCCCTCATCTGAAGGAGAGATTTCTTGTCCAAGTGACAAATGAGCTAGAGGAATCCAGTGTTTACGCGGTTTTCAAGCGAAAATCTGCTAGGATTTATTCTATTCAAAGATATTCTGTTTCAGACATTGTTTTATCTCTTTTGGCTTAATAAATGCTATTTTAGTCATAATTATTATTTTGAAATAGTAAAATCATAAAATTTATTATTACGGGAGTTTCCGGTTTTTTGCATCAACTAAGTTTCAGCTGGACGATGTCGCGTAGATGGGCCATATGCTCTTTGCGCCGCTAAACTTCTCTTTATATAGAAGAAAACTTCATTAGAATTCCGATAGCCGCTTTTTCGTATGCACCGACACTTTCTCATCCATTACATAGGATTGGAGAAAGTCGAGAAACTGCTGGGCCGCCTTTGTATGGAAGCTGGAGCGGTGGGTGATGTAATGGAAGCGGCTTTTGTTCGGGAAATCCGACAGGCAGATGGCGCCGATCGTACCGGCTTTCGTTTCGCTTTTGACGGTGGATTCCGACAGATAGGAAATGCCGAGTCCGAGCGCAACCGATTCTTTGATGGTCTGCGAGCTGCCGAAGCTCATCACTTTTTTCGGTGCGATGCCGAGCTGGGCGAACAGTTTGTCGGTGACGTCGCGCGTTCCGGAACCGGGCTCGCGGATGATCCACGTCTCCGCCTCGAGCAAGTGGCGATCGACTTGCGTATTGCGGATAATCGGATGGTTCGGCGGTGCGATGATGACCATCTCTTCTTCTGTGAACAATTCGATGTCGACTTCCGTACTGCTCGCTTCCCCTTCGACGATAAACCCGATATCGAGTTCCTGCTTATGGGTTTGTTCGATGATTGTTTTGGAATTATGGATGGTGATGTTCGGTGTGACGTTCGGGTGGCGTTTATTGAACGCGTAAATGATGGCCGGCAAAAAGTATTCGCCGAACGTGTAGGCGGCTCCGATCGATAAGGGCATCGCCGTCGACGGTTCGAGTTCCATCAAGGCAAGCTTTAATTGATCGTATTTCAAGAGGATTTCTTTCGCCTGTCCATACGTCACTTGCCCGGCATCGGTCAGCTGGACGTATTTATTGCTGCGGTCGAACAAGCGGACCCCGAGCTTTTTCTCCAGCGCCTTGATGCTTAAGGAAATGGCAGAAGGTGTCATGTGAAGCAGTTCGGCCGCGCGGGTAAAGCTTTTTTGCTCAGCTGTCGTGACGAAAATCGCTAGTTTGTGGTCCATTAATGCACCTCCGATGAGTTTTATTAATCATACCATTAAACATATTTAATTTTACTTATCAATTAGATTTTAGTAAAATTTGAATAATACAAAAATAACATTTTTATTCGATATCATGAAATTTTATACAATCGAATGAAAAAACTTTGGGAGGAACACACATGGATTATTTGAATCATCCGCATCCAGGAAAGCGCCATACCGTATTCGGCAAAAAAGGCATGGTGGCGACATCACAGCCGCTTGCAGCACAGACAGGACTTGAAATTTTGAAAAAAGGCGGCAACGCCATCGATGCGGCGATTGCGACAGCCGCGACATTGACGGTCGTCGAACCGACATCAAACGGAATCGGCGGAGATGCGTTCGCACTCGTTTGGGTCAAAGGCGAATTGCATGGTTTGAATGCATCCGGCCAGTCTCCGCAGGAACTGACGATCGAAGCAGTGAAAGCGAAAGGCTACGATAAAATGCCGACACACGGATTGGTGCCGATTACAGTACCCGGCGTCCCAGCCGCATGGGCGGAGCTATCGAAGCGCTTTGGCAAACTGTCGCTCGCGGAAACATTAGAGCCGGCAATCCGCTACGCGGAAGAAGGTTACCCACTGACGCCGATACTCGGCAAGTTTTGGAAAAAAGCATATGACACCTTCAAAAAAACCTTCACCGATAAAGAGTTTGAAGCCTGGTTCGAAACCTTCGCTCCTGATGGCCGTGCGCCCGAAATCGGCGAAATGTGGAAATCTCCGGGCCACGCCGACACGCTACGCAAAATCGGCGACACCGATGCGAAAGCTTTTTACGAAGGCGAACTGGCAGACAAAATCGATAGCTTCATGACCGAGCACGGTGGTTTCCTCAAAAAAGCGGACCTTGCGGCGTACAAGCCGGAATGGGTCAAGCCGATTTCGACCAGCTATAAAGGGCACGAAGTATGGGAAATCCCGCCGAACGGCCAAGGCATGGTCGCGCAAATGGCGCTTAACATCTTCAAGCAACTGGATGAACCGCTATGGCAGAATGCCCATACGTATCACCAGCAGATCGAAGCGATGAAACTGGCCTTTACGGACGGACAGGCGTACATCACCGAACAACAAGACATGCCGGTAACGGCCGAACATTTATTGTCCGACGATTATGCGGCGAGCCGCGCCAAGGAAATTGGCGACGAGGCACTCGACCCGCAAGCGTACGAACTGCCAAAAGGCGGCACGGTTTATTTGGCGGCAGCTGATGAAGAAGGCAATATGATCTCTTACATCCAAAGCAATTACATGGGCTTCGGCTCCGGTATCGTCATCCCGGGAACAGGCATCGGCCTACAAAACCGCGGCGCTGATTTCTCGCTTGATGAAACTCACCCGAATGCGTTAAAGCCGGGTAAGCGCACGTTCCACACAATCATTCCAGGCTTTTTGACAAAAGGTAATGAAGCGGTGGGGCCATTCGGCGTGATGGGCGGCTATATGCAGCCTCAAGGCCATTTCCAAGTGGTCACGAACACCATCGACTATCTGCTCAACCCGCAGGCGGCGCTCGATATGCCGCGCTGGCAGTGGATGGGCGGCAAGAAAATCACCGTCGAAGCGGAATTCCCGAACTATCTCGCGCAGCAGCTTCAGCGCAAAGGGCATGACGTCGAAGTGATGGCCGATAGCGGCGTGTTCGGCCGCGGCCAAATCATTTGGCGCGACCCGAAAACAGGGGTGCTGTCAGGCGGCACGGAATCCCGGACGGATGGGGCGATAGCTGTTTGGTAAACGAGCAAGCCGTCAAATCGATTGACCTCACGATGGCGTTCTTCCGCGCTGGGATGCTCGGCTTCGGCGGCGGCCCGGCAGTTATTCCCATCATGCAGCGCGATGTCGTAGACCGTTTCGGCTGGATGACGGATGACGATTATGGCGATACGATCGCACTCGCGAATACGATGCCCGGGCCGATTGCGACCAAGCTCGCTGGCTATATCGGCTACCGTGTGGCGGGATTGCGCGGCTGTTTGATTGCACTCGCGGCATCGATTCTTCCGACCGTGGCGATGATGATTCTGCTCCTCGGTTTATTGCAGAATTACAAAGACCTGCCGTGGGTGGCGAATATGTCGAACGCGGTCGTTCCGGTCGTCGCCGTTATGCTCGGCGTCTTGACCTGGAACTTCATCCAGCAATCTGAAGCAGCACTCGGGCGTGGCCGGGCAATTCTATTAATCGTCCTGTCGATCGTTCTGCTTGAAGTGCTCGGCGTCCATCCGGCATTCCTGATTGCCGGTTTGATTCTCATGGTTCTTGTACCATTCATTAAAAGGACGGTGAGCCAAAAATGATTTACTGGCAGATTTTCCTGGCATTTTTCATTCCCGGCATTCTTGGCTACGGCGGCGGGCCAGCATCAATCCCGCTCGTCGAAAGGGAAGTCGTCGGCCGTTATGGCTGGATGAATACACAGGAGTTCAGTGAAGTGTTGGCGATCGGCAACGCTTTGCCGGGGCCGATCGCCACAAAAATGGCTGGCTATATCGGCTATGCCGAAGGCGGCATACTCGGTGCCATCGTCGGCTTGTTCGGCGCTGTTGCTCCGTCATTGATCTTGATGATTGCGCTCATGGCTATTCTCTTCAAATACAAAGATTCACGCGAAGTGAAAAATATTTCAAAAGTCGTCAAGCCCGTCATTGCTGTGTTGATCGGCGTCATGACGCTCGACTTTATCCTGACTTCGGAAGCCGCACTCGGCGGCGTCCAAACGGCGATCCTCATGATTGTCAGCTACCTGATGCTGGAAAAATGGAAGCTTCACCCCGCACTGGTAATCGGACTCGCCTTATTATACGGCGCCCTTACCGGAATCTCATAAAAAAAGGAGAATGCAATATGAAACGAAACAATTTGAAAAAAATGGCTCTCGCTACAGGGGTCTCAGCAGTCGCATTCGGCCTTGCAGCTTGTTCAGGAGAAGACAGCGGCGCAGCCGTCGAGAATTACCCGGAACGCGAAGTGGAAATGATTATTCCTTGGGCTCCGGGCGGCGGCAGTGACATCGAAGGGCGTCTCGTCGCGGAACATGTAGGCACTCATTTTGACGAATCATTTGTTGTCATCAATGCACCTGGCGTCGGCGGAACGGTCGGCTTGGAGGATTTGATGGAAAGAGAAGCGGACGGCTATAGCATCGGCCAAGTTCACGAAGGCCTGCTCGTTGCGCATCATACGGGTATCACATCGATCAACTACGACGATTTTGCACCGATTGCTGCAATGTCCGCATCCGATCAAATTCTTGCGGTGTCGAACGACCTCGACATCGATAACTTGGAAGAGTTCGTGGAATACGGAAAAACAAACGAAGTACGCTTCGGCGGAACGGTCGCCGGCATCCCTCGCGTTTGGGTTGAACAGCTCGGCCGTGCACTTGAGATCGAATACAACCTGGTCGGTTATGAAGGCTTGACGGAAGCGATTCAAGCACTTGCGGGCGGTCATATCGACGCAGCGATTGTCGATTATTCTTCCGCCAATGAATTTGTGGAAGCGGGCCATATGAAGTTTCTAGCAATCGGCACATCGGAGCGCATCGAACGCTTGCCGGATGTTCCGACATTCGTGGAAAGCGGCTATGATGTTACGATGAGTTTGAACCGCGGATACGTGGCACTAGCAGACACCGACCCGGCGATTATCGAAGAATTGGCTGCATCATTTGAAGAAGCCTCTAACGATCCGGCCTATATCGAGGCCGTGCAAAACGTTGGGACCGAAGTCGACTTCATGGGACCGGAAGCTTACCGTGCCCACCTTGATGAGCAAGATGCAATCATCAGTGAAATTGTTCAAGACCTCGAGTAAGAGTGTAATACAGGGATTTCAAAAGCAGGAAGCTTAGGGGTCTGAATGGACCCCTTTTGCGTTCTTTCTTCAATCCGGGAAGAAGGGGAGGAACAACATGGGGGAAATAGTAATAGGTCTCGCATTAATTGCGCTTGGGTTGGTCATTTACTTTCAGTCAACAGATTTTCCAGCGCTCAGTGAAGTCCATCTCGATGCCGGCTCCTTTCCGCAGCTCGTAGCCGTGCTGTTGATTCTGTTGTCGCTCTTGCTGGTCATTAAAAAAGTGTTTGAGCTTATGCGGTCAAAATCGACTGGGGAGCAGCCATCCGCGGGCGAGAGGTTTCGTGAATTCTACTGGGAATACAGACTGGTCATCCTGACCTTGCTCGTTTTCCTTGTGTATATATTCATCATTCAATTTATAGGCTTCGTCGTATCGACCATTGCCTTCATCATTTTTACAGGCTTGTTGGTCGGCTCGCGTGCGAAAAAAGACATTCTCGTCATCAGCATCGTCTCTGTCGCCGTTACGCTTGGAACGTATTTCTTTTTTGAAAATGTCCTAAACGTCCGATTCCCATCTGGAATCTTCTTTTAACCCACACCGAAAGGAGGTCTTTCTAAATGATGGATTTGTTTATCCTAGGAATTGCTGAAGTGTTTCAATGGCGGATTTTGCTGATCATTTTGGTGGGGGTTATCGTCGGCATCCTGGCCGGTTTGATCCCAGGCTTTACGGTCGCGATGGCAATTGTCCTGACGCTCCCGCTGACATTTGGAATGGACCCCGTGTCTGGTGTTGCAGCGATGATCGGTGTTTTTGTCGGAGGCATGTCCGGTGGATTGATCACGGCTGCACTGCTCGGAATTCCGGGTACGCCGTCGTCTATCGCCACTACGTTTGATGCGTACCCGATGGCGCAAAATGGAGAACCGGGCAAGGCGCTGTCGATTGGGATTTGGGCTTCGTTCCTGAGCTCGATCATCAGCTTTGTGCTGCTCGTCTCGATTGCGCCGCAAATTTCCAGGTTCGCGTTGATGATGGGCCCATGGGAAATGTTTTCCCTCATCGTCGTCTCCTTGACGATCATCGCGAGCGTCACGGGCGATTCGATCGTTAAAGGATTGATTGCCGGCTTGTTCGGCATCTTGATTGCAACGGTTGGCGCCGATCCGATTTCAGGCATCTCGCGCTTCTCGTTCGATCTGCAAACTTTGCGAGCGGGCATTCCGTTCCTCGTCGTCCTTATCGGGATGTTTGCGATTTCCCGTTTACTTGTTTCACTCGAGCGCAAAGAAATGGACAAAGATGACGCCAAGCGCGCCGAAGAGAAATTGAAAGATGTCCAGTTTGTACTGCGTCCAATCCAAACGATGCTCATCGTCTTGAAAAAGCCGGGAACGCTGTTCGGCTCTTCTGCAATCGGTGCCATCATCGGTGCGATTCCAGGTGCGGGCGGCAGTATCGCCAACATTGTAGCCTACGACCAGGCAAAAAAATGGTCGAAAAACCCGGAGAAGTTCGGCACCGGTTGTGAAGAAGGCGTTATCGCCTCTGAAGCGGGCAACAACTCGACCGTAGGGGGAGATTTGATCCCGACAGTGGCACTCGGCATCCCCGGTTCCGCTGTTACGGCTGTGTTGCTTTCCGCTTTGATGGTGCATGGCATCACGCCAGGACCGTTGCTGATTGTCAATGAACCGAATGTCGTCGGCGGGATTTTCTTCGCTTTTCTCGTCGCCTCGTTTTGGATGCTTATCACCCAGTTTCTCGGCATGCGCTACTTTATGAAAGTGACACAAGTGCCGGTTCAGGTGCTTGTTCCGGTCATTCTCGTTTTGTGTGTAGTCGGTACATTCGTGTTAAACAACCGTTTTACTGATTTATATATTTTAATCGTCATGGGATTCATCGGCTATTTGTTCACCAAATACGATTTCTCGCTGGCACCTGCCATCATCGGCGTCATTCTTGGGCCGATTGCGGAAGTCAATCTGCGCCGTGCGGTTATGGCTGATCCGGAGTGGACGCTGTTCTTGACGCGTCCGATCTCGTTGACATTCCTTGTGCTCGCAGTATTGTCGATCTTGTTCACCGTTTGGCAAAATTACCGAACCAATTACCGCTTAAAGAAAAACATTAGCTAGCTTTGAAAGCCGGCCGCCGGGAGAACATCCTGGTGGCTGGCTTTTTGAATGGGCCATAATGGAAACAGCCGTTTAGATGCAGTATGATGAAAGGAACAACAACCAGAACCTGTAAAGGAGATGGAGCGCAATGACCATCATCAAAGAATCCACAGGCCGGACGAATGTTTCCGATCAACCGGACGCGTTCATCCGCAACCATCAATATAATTTCATCAAAGAACAGGCGTTGAATCTCGTGACGGCGCATGCGACGGCGAACGATGCGGAAGTGCTGAGTGTGTTGCGCGATTTGAGCCACGAGAAAGTGTTCGCGCTGTTCCCTGCATTGACGGAAGAACAGAAGAAAGTATTGCGGCCGCTGACGGCGATAAAAGACAGTGACGCTGCGGAAGGGTTTCTCGCAGGGCTGCGTCCGCACTTGATCCCGTTTCCGTCCGTCACCACAGACAATTTGAAACGGCTGTTCCCGAAAGCGAAACGGCTTAAGGGACCGAATTTGCAGGCACTTGATTTTCACGAGTTGTCTTATCTCGCCTGGCAGGAAAACACCAACCGCTTTTTGGTCGCGGAAAGAAACGGCCGTTTGCAGGTAGTGAGCGGCCAGTTCGGTGCGAGCCGCAAACAAGGCATCTGCATGATTTGCCATAAACACGGCTCGGTCGGGTTGTTTACGGCGAAAACGAGCGCTAGCGCGGACAGTTACGTCAAGCACGGCCAGTATATTTGCGCCGATGAATCGGTGTGCAATAGCCGCCTGACTACCCTTGAGCGGCTCGAGCGCTTTCTCGATCGGCTGGAACGCTGATGATGTACGGTATCATGGATCGGGTGTCGCTGGGTATTTGCTGCTGAATCAACAGATCAAAGCGGTGGAGGTGAGCAGAAGCACATGATGAAACGAATCGAGCAATTGGAAGCTGAAATAAGTTTCGAAGAGCCTGCCATCAACGATGAACTGCGCCGTTTGATCGTCGAGGGACAAGAAGTCCGGGCGGTCAAAGCGGCGCGCGTCGCATTCGGCTATTCGCTCGTCGAAGCGAAACAATATATCAATGGATTAAAAGAAAATAGTTGAAACCAGCAGGTGCTCCTTTAATGGAATGCCTGCTTTTTTGCACGCTCGGCAGGGTTTTAGTTGAGGGAAATCGAAATAGACGGGAAAGGAAGGGGAGATAGTATGCGCCTCGCAACAATTCGCTGGAACGGTACAGAAGAAGCGGCTCTTGTCATGGCGGATGGCTTTTTGCCGCTGCGCAAGCTCAATGAGTACACCGATGAAAACTGGCCGACTGATTTATTTACATTGATCGAAACGGGGGAGCTCGAACTGTTGAAAAGGTGGCTGTGTGAAGAATTCAAACGCATGCCGAAAGGGGCGCTGGAAGAGTCGCTCATGCCGTTTTCCGAAGCAGATTACGCGCCTTTGTACCGGTATCCGCGGAAAATCTGGGGCATTGGGCTGAATTACGCCGAGCATGCGGCGGACTTGAAAGAAGTGCCCCCGGACACCGAGCCGGCCAGTTTCCTGAAGCCCGACACAACGATCATCGGGCCGGGTGATGTGATCCAGCTGCCGAAGCAATCCGGGCGCGTGACGGCGGAAGCGGAGCTCGGCATCATCATCGGACAGGAATGCAAAAACGTATCACCGGAAGATGCATTTGATGTAGTGGCGGGCTTCACGACCATAATCGATATGACCGCAGAAGACATTCTGGAGAAAAATCCGCGCTATTTGACACGTGCAAAAAGCTTCGATACGTTTTTTAGCTTCGGGCCTGAACTCGTTACGCCGGATGAAGTGGAAGCGGTGCTCGAACTGAATGTTGCGACCGTCAAAAACGGCGAAGTCCACCGGAAAAACAGCGTCTCGAACATGACGTTCCGGCCGCGCGATCTGATTGCGTTCCATTCCGCTGTCATGACGCTGTTGCCGGGTGACATCATCTCTACCGGTACGCCGGGGGCGGCCGTCATCCGTGACGGCGACGTGGTGGAATGCCGGATCGACGGCTTCCAAACTTTGCATAATTCGGTCGAAGACTTAAAAATCCCGGGACGCGAATAAATAAAAGACGGAAAAACACAATTCGTGTTTTTCCGTCTTTTTCTATTTACAGCGCAGCCATGCCGCCGTCAATTCGGTATTGCGCACCGCTGATGAACGTGCTTTCGTCAGAAGCAAGGAACAGCACCAGATTGGAGATGTCCTCGGACTCGCCGTAGCGGCCGAGCGGAATCATCTTCGATAGCTCTGCCTCGCTCGTGCCGAGCCCTTCCTCGAGCGAACGCATCATGCGCGTATTAACCGGGGACGGGTGCACTGAATTGACGCGCACTTGATAGCGAGCGCTTTCGACCGCCGCCGCTTTTGTCAGCCCGACGACCGCGTGCTTCGATGTGATATACGGGATGACGTTCGGCGATCCGCTGAGGCCTGCGACCGAAGACATATTGATGACGCTGCCTGCGCCTTGTTTGTACATCACCGGCAGCACATGCTTCATGCCGAGGAACATGCCGCGCACATTGATCGCGATGACTTTGTCGAAATCTTCCGCAGTCTGTTCGATGAGAGGGGCGACTTTTCCTTCGATGCCCGCGTTATTGAGGAACACATCGATTTTGCCGAACGCTTCGACTGCTTTGTCGACATATTTTTTCACTTGGTCTTCTTTGGATACATCCGCTTGAACGGTTACAACCTCACCGCCGAGCTCCTGCTTCGTCTCTTCAAGCATTTCTTCTGAGATATCAACGAGCACGACTTTTGCGCCTTCTGCCAGGAAGCGCTTCGCCGTAACTTTGCCAATCCCGGCGGCGCCTCCTGTAATGACCGCCACTTTTCCTTCCAATCTTGCCATTCTACCATTCCTCCTCTGAATTAAGGACTTAATTCCTACGCTACTCATTTTACCGGTAGTTATTCAGAATTCAAAACATTCCGTCTTTAAAACCTTTCTTTTGCCTCTTGCTGGTTTCTGCTTTTCCTAGTAAAATAAGAACAAACGTTCTATATAGGGGTGGCGTAATGAAAAAGTCAGTGGAAAGAAAGCGGTATATCGCTTGCATTGACATGCGCAGCTTTTATGCCAGCTGTTCGGCGGTGGAGCTCGGCCTCGATCCGATGGAAGCGTGCATCGCCGTCGTCGGCAACCAGGAGCGCAAAGGCAGCGTCGTGCTTGCCGCGTCGCCGGAGATGAAAAAACGTTTCGGCGTCAAGACCGGCACGCGGTTGTTTGAAATTCCGGATCACCCGGACATCCTGCTGGTCGAGCCGAAAATGCAGTTCTACCTGGAGATTTCGATGGCGATCACTGATCTGTTCGCCCAATATGTCCCGAAAGAAGACATCCACGTCTACAGCGTCGATGAGAGCTTTATCGATTTGACCGGCATTCTGCATGTCTACGGCACGCCGGAAAAAGCGGCGATCGACATGCAGGATTCGATCATGAGTCAGTTCGGCTTGCCGTCTGCGGTCGGCATCGGGCCGAATATGCTGATGGCCAAGCTGGCACTGGACCTTGAAGGCAAGAAGAAGGGGCTTGCGCACTGGACGATGAAGGATGTGCCGCGGAAATTATGGCCGGTTTCCCCGCTCAGCAAAATGTGGGGCATCGGCAGCAAAATGGAGCGCAACCTCAACAATATGGGAATTTTCACAGTCGGCGACTTGGCGCGGGCGGACGTCAAAAACTTGGAAGACCGCTTCGGCATTATGGGCCATCAATTGTATCAGCACGCCCGCGGCATCGATTACTCGGAACTCGGTTCACTGATCATCGAAGGGCAGAAAAGCTTCGGAAAAGGCCAAATTCTCTACCGCGACTACGAAACGCGTGAAGACATCCTGACGATTGTGCTCGAAATGTGCGAAGATGTCGCGATGCGCGCAAGGGAAGCACAGATGGCGGGGCGCACGATCCACCTCGGCATGAGCTATAGCAAAAATGCATACGGCGGCGGCTTTTCGCGCTCCCGGTCGATCGATGAAGCGACGAATGACACCTTGAAGATTTACGAAGTGTGCAAAGAGCTGTTCCAAGAATTTTACCTCGGTAAACCGGTCCGGCAGATTTCGCTGTCGATCACCAACTTAGAAGACGAAACTTCGATGCAACTGAGCCTGTTCGAAGCGGACAAATGGCAAAGGCGGCGTCTCGGTGCGGCGATGGACGCCATCAAGCGCAAGCATGGCCCGACCGCCATCTACCGCGGCGTGTCCGGAACAGACGCCGGCACCGCGCTCGATAGGACCAAGCTGATCGGCGGGCATAAGAAATAATCCGGATGTCTGATGTCTAGGGCATGCAAAAAAGCCCTGCCGAAATGGCAGGGCTTTTACTGTGCCGCGATAATGCGGGAAGCGGCTTCACGCGCACCGGAAATATTGCGCGCGATGGGGCCGACTTCAAGTTCCGCAAGCGGCCCCATCACATAAAGTCCCGGTCCCCATTGCAAAGTGTGTGTGAGGACTGGGTAACCGCATTCCGCACACGGCAAGTGCAGTTCTTTGATGATCGGCGCCAGCCACTCTCGCCCTGGGAGCTGTGGCTGAAAGCCGGTAGCCAAAATCACCGTGCCGGCTTTTTGAAGCAGCTGGCCATGTTCATTGTAGAGCGCCGTGCCGCCATTCTGCCGGACCGCTTGGTGGACATGGCCGTCGATGACAAGTTCCGGGAAATGCCGGAGCTGTCTGCGTATTTTCGCATGCAAATCCGAAGGAATCGACCCTTTTCTGCGCGCCCGCACAATCATTTCCCGCCTGCTCTTGTAAGACCGTGTCTTGCGGAAAGTCCGCTGGTATTTCGGGCCGAGCCACCCCGGGTCGCTGTCGAAATCATGGACACGGAACGGATGGCGTTTCATGAGGGTTACCTGCCCAGGAAAGCGCTCCTGCAGCTTCAAAGTCAAATGGACGGCCGTAATGCCGCCGCCGATTACGGTAAATGGTGCTTGTAATGCATCAAACTCGGGGAGCTCCCGGTCGAACACATGAAAGACCGAATCCTGCGAGTCCGCTTGCAATTGCACTGCCCATTGAGGCCAGTGTAGCTGCTCGCCAGCACCGATTGCGAGGACGATGTTTGTGCCGGACACTGCCGTTCCGCTCTCCAATTGGACATGCCAGCCATCTTCTAGGCGTTTGATCGCCTCCACGCGGCCTTGGATCCAACTGCGGTGGATTTCCTGTTCGCGGATCAAGTGGTCGCAATGCTCATGGAAGAGGGGGAGGGATGGACGCTTTAATCTGCCAAGGAAAGAGGCATCTTCATTGAACGGGCTTTGTTTTGCGTGATTGTTTAAAGAAAAGGGATCCACATCGATATGATGGACGAAGGGAGAGCGCAAAAAGGGCATGGAAATGTTTTCGGTGCAGCGTTTCCAGTCGGCCAAAGGCTCTGCATGGGGGTCGATAATCGCAATTTCTTCGGGAGTTGCCCCTTTTTGTTTGCGTAAAAAATTCGCGAGCGTCATCCCTTGGATCCCGCCGCCGATAATAATCCATGTATGCATGCGTACATCTCTCCTCTCTGATTCGTTTGCTGACAAGCCGAGTGCATTAATGACACTCTATATAAGTTGAACTAAAGAAGTATCAGTGAATTACCACTACTACTTGAACACTAACAATTTCGGAGTGGTTTTGCGGAATATCTACAGTGGAAATTTATTAGTTCAACTCATATAGCTAATTATTAAAATTTAAATAGTAATATTTACGCTTTAGGTAAAAATAGCATACACGCTGGTATAAAAAATAACAAGTACCATCCAAATGAGCCTGCTATGTTAAGTCTATAAGGAACGTGTGAATGGATTAATTGATGCGCTACTAAAGATGCTATGAAAAAAACTTGCACAATCGGCAAAATTCCTTTAATATATAAAACGTAATCATTACGATTTAAAAGTGATTAATAATAAGGGAGTTTTACATAATGGATAAGCGAGTACCCATTACAGTGCTGAGCGGCTATTTGGGCGCAGGCAAGACAACGCTATTGAATCATATTTTAACGAATCGTGAAGGCTTGAAAGTGGCGGTCATCGTCAACGACATGAGCGAAGTGAACATCGACAGCGCGCTCGTCCAAAACGGTGGATTTTCCCGCACGGAAGAAAAACTGGTCGAAATGCAAAACGGCTGCATTTGCTGCACGCTGCGCGAAGACTTGATCGTCGAAGTGGAGAAGTTGGTGAGACTAGGCGATATCGATTACATCGTCATCGAATCGTCCGGCATCAGTGAGCCGGTCCCGGTCGCACAGACCTTCAGCTATATGGACGACACGCTCGGTGTGGATTTGTCCGCCATGTGCCGACTCGACACGATGGTGACGGTCGTCGATGGCCACGGCTTCTGGCGTGATTTCGCTTCCGGCGAAACTTTGCTTGATAGAAAAGAAGGGGCAACAGACTCCGACGAACGGGAAATTTCCGATTTGCTCATCGATCAGATCGAGTTCGCGGACGTCATTCTATTGAACAAAACCGATCAGTTACACGGCGAAAAAGCCGATGAGCTGCAAGGCGTGCTGCGGGCATTGAATCCATCTGCGAATATTCTCCGCACGGTACGTTCACAAGTGGCGCTCGGAGACGTACTTAATACCGGCCGCTTTGACTTTGAACAAGCGAGCCAAGGCGCCGGCTGGATCAAGGAACTGAACGAAGAGCACGTACCGGAAACGGAAGAATACGGCATCGCATCGTTCGTCTACCGCAGCCAAACGCCGTTTCACCCGGAGCGTTTGTTTGGCTGGATCATGGACTGGCCGGTGGAAGTCGTGCGTGCTAAAGGATTTTTGCGCATCGCCACACGCGATTCGGTCGCAACTTTGCTGTCACAGGCGGGGCCATCCGCGAGTTTGGAGACGGCCGGCGCATGGGAAGCGGACGGTGTGAAAATGACTGAACTGGTGTTGATTGGAATTGCGATGGACCAACAGGAAATGACGCAGTCATTGGATAGGTGCCTGCTGACGCGAGAAGAACTGGCGCAGGACTGGAGCCAACTCCCTGATCCGCTGCCAGCTACACCAATCATTCAATAATTAGGAGGAAATAAATATGAGAGTAAACATCACACTAGCCTGCACAGAAACAGGCGAACGCAATTACACGACGACGAAAAACAAGCGCAATAATCCGGAGCGCATCGAATTGAAAAAATACTGCCCGCGCCTGAAAAAAGTGACACTTCACAGAGAAACGAAGTAATCATCCGGAAGTTATAGCATAATAGAGAGGAGCCACACCGATGGCCAAAAAATCAAAAGTCGCACGCGACAAAAAACAACGCGAAATGGTAGCGCGCTACGCGGAAATCCGCAAAGAACTGAAAGCACAAGGCGACCACGAAGCGCTGGCGAAACTGCCGAAAGACTCTTCACCGACACGCTTGAAAAACCGTTGTGAATTAACAGGGCGCCCGCGCGGCTTCATGCGCAAATTCGCCATGTCCCGCATCGCATTCCGTGAGCTCGCGCACAAAGGGCAGATCCCTGGCGTCAAAAAATCAAGCTGGTAAAACCAATGGAGGAGTAGCACTATGAATGATGGCATGATCGCCTACTTGCTGAAAAGTGAAGTGGCGCGACTGACAGACGAGCAGCGGCAATTGTACCGCTTTATTACGGGTTTGGAAGACGCTTTAGCCGAACAGGCCGACACGGCGGAGGAATTCCGCAGCCTGCTCACCATCCACTCACCTTTCGAGCAAGCTGCCTATCGTTTCAATCGCTCGTTCGCTGAGGTTTCCAAAATGATGCAAAAAATCGAATCGGAGCTCGGCGACAAGATCGAAGCCCGTTGCGAGCGCGCGAAATGGCTCGACTATACAGACTGCTTCGTCGGAGAATCCGGCCGGGCAGACAAACAGGTTTTCCTGTTTGTCACTGAATAGAGTCCATAAGA
Source organism: Planococcus sp. ISL-109 (assembly GCF_018613655.1). Taxonomy (GTDB): domain Bacteria; phylum Bacillota; class Bacilli; order Bacillales_A; family Planococcaceae; genus Planococcus. The sequence goes on along the minus strand of NZ_JAGGPW010000014.1, from coordinate 67,602 downwards.
AAACACAAAAAGCCGGCAGGAATTTCCTGCCGGCTTTTTGCATTGAAGCGGATCATGACTACAATTACTAGCTTTATTTTGCTTTCCCAGGCAATGTCTCCTTCATCCTGAGCGCTGCCATCACGCCAGCAAAGAGCGGCAACAGCGCGACGAGGCCGATCGCCCATTCGACATTGATGACGTCGGTCAAAATTCCGGCGAACAAGGCACCGAATGCATAGCCGCTGTCGCGGAATGAGCGATACACGCCCATAGAAGAAGCGCGCCAGGACGGAGCGGCGACGTCACTGATCGCTGCCTGCAGCGTCGGATAAACCATCGCCGTCCCAAGGCCGAGCAAGATTGAAGCCAAAATCCACATGCTGTACTGGTCGGCGAGGAGCAGGAGCCAAAGCGAGGCAGCCTGCAGCCACATGCCGCCGGCGATCAGCCATTTGCGGCCCCAGCGGTCGCTCAATGCTCCGGTGAACAATTGGAAAAAGCCCCACGCCGCTGGATACAAGGCGACGAGCAAGCCGATTTCCGGAACGCCCAGTCCGACGCCCGCGAAAAACAGCGGAAACAAGCCCCACGCCATGCCGTCTTTCAAATTGGTGGATAGGCCGGCGAAAGTCGCCGTCGACAGCGTCGGGTTTTTAAACGCCGTCCGGACAAAGACTTCCTTCGCGGACAATGCCGCCTCCTGTGTGCCGGTTTTTGCTTGGCGCTTCAGGTGCTCGCCGGTATCGCGCACGAGAAACGACAGTCCGAGCCCGAGTGCGACGACCGCCAGTCCGATGTAAAATGGCTCTGGCCGGTTCGAGAAGGTTGCTGCGACGTAGCCGGACAAAGCTGCCATTACGGCAACGCCTGTATAGCCGGCGAACTCGTTGAGCCCGACCGCGAGTCCGCGTTCTGTCGGCTTCGCGAGGTCGATCTTCATATTGACGGTCATCGACCAGGCGAGCCCTTGGTTGATGCCGAGGAAAATATTCGCGACGACAATCATCCACCAGGCATCGGCGAAAATGACGAGTAGCGGCACGAATAGCCCCGCGCTCCAGCCGACAAGGAGCACTTTCTTGCGGCCGAGCCGGTCAGCGATAGCCCCTGCAAAATAATTGACGAGCGCTTTCGAGAATCCGAAGCTGACGATGAATGACAGCGCCGCGCTTGCTGATGCGAGCCCGAACTCTTCTTCGCCGATGATCGGCAGAACGGTCCGTTCGAGTCCAACCATCGAACCGACGAAAAAGTTCGTCAAAACAAGCAGCATAAACTGAACGATGTTCTCTTTAATGCCGAATTTTACCGGCTTCATCGCGCGTCTTCCTGTTCATCCGACGCCCGTTCCCGGGAAATGGCGAAATCCGCAGGACCTTCATCCAGGCGGTACGCATCAAACCCGCGCGAACGAAGCAGACGCACCGCATCGCTCGCATATAAGCAGTACGATCCTCGGCAATACGTGATGAGTTTTTTTGTCGCCGGCAATTCCGCAAGTCGCTCTTCGAGTTTGTCGAGCGGAATCGACAAGGCAGACGATAAATGACGGCTGTCGTACTCATCCTGCGCCCGCACATCAATCAATACGGCTCGTCCCGCTTCGACTTCTGCCATCGCCTGGCTTGTCGACATGACCGGAACCGACCCGCCGTCGGTTGTCTCCATCACTCGGACATCCGCGACATCCGGAAACCGGCGTTCGGCGAGCCGTTTCGTAATATGCAATAGCTCGGCCACTTCCTGATCCGCCAGTTCATAATAATGGTGGTTTTTCACTTTGGACGAAACGACAAGCCGCGCCTCGCGCAGTGCCTGCAAATGCTGGGATGTATTTGCGACCGACATGTGGGTCTCTGATGCTAGCCGTTCGACCGTCTTCGGGCCTTGAGACAAGTAATCGAGCAGCTCGAAACGCCGTGGGCTCGCTAAAGCTTTGCTGATTTTTGTGAAATGCCCGTAGGCGAAATTTTTGAAGTCACGTGCTTCCATCCGAGTCACTTCCTATCTATTCAATAATTATCTTGAATAGATAAAGTTTAATAGAGAGAATCAATGTTTGTAAAGAATGAAAGCTTGAAGTGACGGTGTGGATAGAAATGATTTTCAGCTGGATCTGAAACTTTCGGGGAAGATGAACGCAAAAAAAAACAACACGAGTCGAGAGTGATGGCGCGCTGCACGCATTGCTATTACCGCTGGGAGATGAAAGAGAAAAGCTGGCTCTATGAGTTGGAAGATGGCTGTCCTTGTCCTGACGCAGAGCAGATAGGAAAGAAGACAGCCGCAGCGAAGTAGACGAACTTATAGCTTCTAACAATGAGCACAACTGTTTTTTTAAACTGATTTTATAAGGAGGGATATAATGGGCATTATCGCGACGCTTTTCATCGTTGCTGTTGTCAGCCGGATGATTTACCGGATTGCCAAAAAGAAATCGATGCCCTATATTCCGCATACGCCATACGATGACATCACGTCAGGGCGAAACGGCGATGACTGGTCTACACAATCTTTTCAGGAAGACACCAAGCACCACATCCAGTATGAAGAGCGAACGGATATGGATTGGCCGCCAAAAACGGACTAGCATTTAGGTTGCTTGCTCCTTCACTAGCGATTTACACACGCTTAAATTCACCAATATAATATACAGAAAAAATGACCACTACTAACCGAGCACCATGTTTACTGGCAAGTGCAAAGGGAAAAAACTACTAAAGTAAAATTAGGAGGAGATCCTTTGCAAAACCACCAAATGTATGTGAATGGCGAATATATATAGCATCCACTGGGGATGAATGGATCGACATCATCAATCCGGCAACAGAAAAAGTAATCTCCAAAATTCCAAAAGGGACGGCGGAAGACGCTGATAAAGCGGTAGAGGCTGCTTTCCGGGCACAACAGGTGTGGGAACTGATGCCGAACATCGAGCGCGGGAAAATCGTCCGCAAACTGGGCGATAAAATTGCCGAAAAACGGGACATATTCATCGATTTGCTGCAGGAAGAGCAAGGAAAAGATTACGAATCGGCAAGCGGCGAAGTGGATTCGGCCATCGATTATTTCCATTACATGTCCGAGTGGGCGAGAAGAATTGAAGGTGAAATCGTGCCGAGCGACCAGGCGAACGAAAACATTTTCGTCTATAAAAAGCCGATCGGTGTCGTAGCGGGGATCATCCCATGGAATTTCCCGGTGTTTATCTTAGCGAGGAAAGTCGCCACGGCTTTGGTGACGGGCTGTACGATTGTTATCAAGCCTAGCCAGCAGACGCCGAATACAGCCATGGAGTTCACAAAGATCATCGACGCGATGGACGAAATTCCTGCCGGCGTCTACAACTTGGTGACAGGCACTGGTTCGGAAATCGGCAATGCACTTGCTGCGCACAAAAAGGTCCAGATGATTACAATGACCGGAAGTCTGCCGGCTGGAACGAAAGTGATGGAAGCTGCAGCGAAAAATATCACCAAAGTCAATCTGGAACTAGGCGGCAAAGCGCCGGCCATCGTAACCCGAAATGCCGATTTGGATCTTGCAGCTGAAGCCATCACCACTTCAAGACTGTCGAATAGCGGCCAGGCGTGTACGAACGCGGAACGCCTCTGCGTACACGAAAGTGTCGCGGAGCAACTGACTGAAAAACTAATCAAAGCGTTCGAAGCGAAAAAGCTCGGCAATCCACGGCAAGATAAAAAAACGGACATGGGTCCGCTAATTAGCCAAGATCGTCTTGAAACTGTCGAAGGCATGGTCAAAGAAGCAGTAGCACAAGGTGCTGTCATCGCTACAGGTGGAGAACGTCCAAACATGGAAGCGGGTTTTTTCTACAAGCCGACGATTTTGACGAATGTGTCGCATGACTCGGATATTATGCGAGAGGAAATTTTTGGGCCTGTCCTCCCGATGACCACATTCAGCACCTTAGAGGAAGCCGTTGAAAAAGCAAATGACACAGTATACGGATTGTCTTCCTCTGTTTATACCGATGATCTCAACGAAGCGATGCGGATCGTCAATGAAATGAAATTCGGCGAAACCTATGTCAATCGGGAAAACGCCGAAGCCGTTCAAGGCTATCATGCCGGCATGCGCCAATCAGGTCTCGGTGGGGCAGACGGCAAGCATGGCATGGAAGAGTTCCTTACCACTCAAGTGGTATACATGCGTTATAAAAATGATGTGAAGTAAATATTGGAATAGAACAGGGTGCGGAAACGGTAATCGTTTCTGCACTTTTTTCAGTCAGTTATCTTCACGGCATGAACCGATGGAACGAGGAGCTCAATTTACAGAAGAAAAAAACACCCACTTGCTTGCGGATTAGCGCAAACGAGTGGGTGTTTTTCTTATATCATTTATTTCTCAAAACGCACAAAGCGTTTCTTGCCGATTTGCAGGACATCGCCGTTGCTGACGACGGTGTCGAGTTCTTCTTTGGTCAGTTTATTACCGTTGAATAACACGCCGTTCTGTTCAATCAATCGGACAAAGTCACTTTTGCTGCGGACGAATCCGGATGCCACAAATTGCGGAATGATCTGCTCGATGCGTTCCTTGTCGATTTCCACAAGAAGAGTAGGGATGTTTTCAGGAATTTCGCGCTTCTGGAAAGCGGTCTCGAAGTAGGCTTTTGCTTCTTTCAACGCGGCGTCTCCATGGTAAAGCGCCGTAATGATTTCCGCCAGCTCCATCTTGATGTTGCGTGGGTTTTCACCATCCTCGAGCCGGTCGAGGATGGATTCAATCGCTAAAGGATGTTCATCTGTCGCCAGTTCAAAGTATTTGAGGAGCAAAGGATCCGGGATTTCCATCACTTTTTTGAACATGATTTCAGGCGCTTCGCTGACGCCGATGTAATTGCCGAGGCTTTTGCTCATCTTCTCGACACCGTCAAGTCCCTCTATAAGCGGCATGAAAATGGCCGCTTGCTTTTCCTGTCCCATATGCTTTTGAAGCGTGCGTCCCATCAGGATATTAAAAGTCTGGTCCGTGCCGCCGATTTCAATGTCTGCCTGGATTTCGACGGAATCGTAAGCTTGCATGAGCGGGTAGAAAAACTCATGAATGCCGATCGGCGATTGGTTCTGGTAGCGCTGTTGGAAATCATCGCGCTCCAACATACGCGCAACGGACGTGCTCGCGGCCAGTTTGAGGACTTCTTCAAATGTCAGCTTCGACAGCCATTCGCTATTAAAGCGCACCGTCGTTTTCGTTTTGTCGAGCACTTTGAAAATCTGTTCGCAGTAAGTCTCTGCGTTTTTCTTAACAGCCTCGTCACTGAGCGCGGTCCGTCCCTTTGCCTTGCCGGAAGGGTCCCCGATGCGGCCGGTGAAATCACCGATTATAATGACTGCCTGGTGGCCCAGGTCTTGCAGTTGTTTGATTTTGCGCAAAACTACCGCGTGGCCAAGGTGGATGTCGGGGGCGGACGGGTCGAGCCCGAGCTTGATGGTGAGCGGGCGCTGTTCATTGTACGATCGTTCGAGCTTTTGGAGCAGTTCGCCCTCCTCGATCAACTCGGCGGCTCCTTTTTCGATGATTTTCAATTGTTCTGCTGGTGTGAGTCGCATGCTAACATCTCCTTGTCTTTAGAGTAGTCCATATCGCAAGATCTATAAGAACACAAAAAAGCGCCCTTTAGGAAAAAACCTAAAGGACGCCAAAATGCGTGTTACCACCTTTGTTCGAGAACTGTTCACACAGCGCTCCTTGGAAAGTACGGCCGAAGCGATACTTCTGCATGGATTACGGATGCAACTCCGGTGTAGCCTACTAAAGGTTCGGTACACAGCTCAAAGAGGTATTCCCCGTGACACCGCATGCGCCTCTCATCAACCGGCTGCTTTCTGTTTGCTTTAGTCAAAGGTACTCGTTCTTATCATCGCTTTTGTTCTTATACTCCGAAATGCTCGGGCAGATCTTCGTTATGCAGATATTGTTTTTCATTATAACCCGTATGAAAAGGATGTCAATCAAAACTTAAAAATCAGATTTGATAATGGTATCTAAACTTTTCATCAGTACGGCTTTATCTCTGGCTGACAAGTTCTGAAGAGCGGCATTATTCATTTCGGCTGTCGCTGCCTCTACTTTGTCCTGTAATTCCATGGATTTTTGCGTAGCTACCACTAACACATTGCGCCTGTTTTCGGGATCTACCGAACGTTCAATGAATCCGGCTTTTTGCATTTTATCTAAAATCCCCGAAATTGTCGGAGCTTCCAAATACATGAACTCCCCAATTTGTTTAGGGGATAATTGGCCTTCACTCCATAGACAATTCAACACACCGTATTGAGCTGGCGTTAATTCGTACTCCTCCAAAAGCTTGCTGAAATATTTGAACACCTTATTCTGGCTGACACTTAATAAAAAATTCATACATTCTTTTAACTCCATGATATCTCCTCCAAGTTGACATTGATTATAATACCATGTTAGGTTTTGTGTGAAAATAGTTTTGTTACAGAACTATTTCGGGGAGAAATAATGAAGGAGGCATAATTGACATGGAACTATTTAAAGCGATTGTCATTAAAGAACAAGAGGATGAAGTCACGTACGGTGTGGAAAAAGTGGGCAAGGACCAACTGTCAGACGGGGACGTCTTAATTAAAGTGGGCTATTCCTCGATCAATTACAAAGACATGCTGGCTGTTCAGAAAAAAGGCGGGGTGATTCGAGATTATCCGATGATTCCTGGAATTGATTTGAGCGGAACCATCTTACATACAACAGACTCCCGCTTTCAAGAAGGGCAAGAAGTTGTCGTGACAGGTTTTGCGATGGGAATGAGCCACACAGGCGGATTTGCGGAATATGCCCGAGTGCCTGCGGATTGGGTTGTTCCTTTGCCTGCTAACTTGAGCCTCAAGGACGCCATGGTGTTCGGAACAGCCGGATTCACTGCTGCGCTATCCATCATGGCATTAGAGGACAATGGAATGGACCCGAAAAACGACCCGGAAATATTAGTGACAGGTTCAACGGGCGGAGTGGGCAGCGTCGCGCTGCAGATTTTAGCGAAAAGCGGCTACAAAAACATCACGGCTTTAGTGCGGAAAGAACATCAATCGGAAGTGGCGAAATCCTTGGGAGCAAGCACCGTTATTTTCCTGGATGACTTAGGCGAACTGAAGAAACCGTTAAACAAGCAAAAGTTTGACTATGTAGTCGATACCGTCGGAGGGGACGTAGCCTCTGTCTTGATCCCCCAGATTTCTTACGGCGGCAGCATGAGCATGTGCGGAAATGCGGCCGGTGTTCAACTGACAGCAACTGTATTGCCGTTTATCTTGCGAGGGGTCAACCTTCTCGGCATCGACTCTGTAAATGTGCCGATTAATAAACGCGAAGCCATTTGGGCGAAGATGGCGAATGAATGGAACATTTCCCAAACAACATTGGTGGATGAAATCTCACTCGAAGAAGTACCGGAAACGATTGAGTCCATTAAAAATGGTGAACATTTAGGGAGAACGATTGTTAAGTGTTAAGGTGTGATTTGTAGATACTAGACTGAACAGTAAATAGCAGGAGTATTTGCTGTATTGTAAAGTTCGTGTAAGTCGGTTGAATAAAGCGAACGTTCGTAAAGTGTTTTTACACATTTACGAACGTTCTTTTTGCTGTTTTTCAGCTCTTTTTAAAGCGTTCGTAAAAGTGTACTTTTACGAACGCTTTTCTTTTGGTTGGGTTTTTCTATAAAATTAAGAAACTCGGTATTATTGTCTGAATAATAAGAGGAAAAAAAGGACAATACTGAGAATTTAACCAGGAGGATGATGAACATGAAAAAAATTATTGTATTGTTTACTATGGCAATCATTTTAAGTGGCTGTACAAATGGAGACAGATATAACTTTTCAGGAAACAGTGATAACTGGGAAGTGGTTTATACGGTTGAAGTTACAGACGAGATTGAGCAACAAACTTCTGGAATCATAAAATATATAGGAGAAAACAAAGATCCCGAGGCAATCGATTATAAAATCGAATATAAAAATGAAAACAGCAATAGTACAGCAGGGAATAGCGGAGAAGCATCACCCATAAAAAGAGGAACTGCGGAATTCGAAAGTACAGTTTGCGGAAATTGTGCAATCATCCAGAAGGATGAAGAAATTGAAGCAGAGATAACGTGGAATGGGCAAACAGAAACCTTCTTATTAAAAACTAATAACTGACATCGCTTATATAAGTGTTTTTATCTTTGAAGAGTTAAAATAGTGTAGCCAAAAAGCTGATGAAAGCGAGACAATCATTATTAGTTTACATATCACCAGTTATCAGAAGAGAAGAAGCTCATGCTTAAGCTTCTTCTTTTTTTGTCTGGATAAGTGTACTTTTACGAACGCTTCCTGAAATATTTTTTCTTTCCATGTTAAGTTGTTAAATATTCAGAATCGATAACCCATAGTATATTGATAGATATAGGAGGCAAAAAGCAAAATGGCGAAATCTTATAAATCAGGACAAATTGCAGATACCAACCTTAAATTGCAAGAAATAAATTACGCAAAAAAATCCTACTAAAAAAGATATAGTTGATGTAAAACAAGGAGATAGAATTCCCCCTACAACCAAACCGAATTATTCTTATAATAAGAAATGAATTAAAACCATTTATAGTATTTGAAATTTACAAATTCTAAGGGCAGACATTGTTATTTTCATAAAAGATATTTCGCTTTTTGAATTTTTTTCTCCTTTCACATGGATAAACGTCTAATACCTTCTCAGATGGGTGTATCTTACAGACTATTGAAAAGAAACTTTCATCCGAGGTTTGACCTTGTCGCATATCGAAGGGCAATGGAGGATGCCTGTATGCAATCGCCACAACATCGCCATCTCGACAGGAACCGCCTGTAAAATCAGTTCGGAGGAAGCAATCTCCACCACGGGCGCCATCGGGATAGAAAGCGATGGCGCTAGTAAATTCATCCGTATTTCTTTTACTGAAAACGCCACAGAAAATGTAGTGGAAGCGTCGTTGAAAGAGTTCTCAATGAAAAAATGACTATGGTCGGTACTTGAAGAATCTCCAGAGGTGTGACAAGATAGATGAAGAAAGAAAACTAATAATTTCATAAATAAACATGTGGGGGAACCGGTGTTGCCGGTTGAGAGAGTATCCGTGAGATATTGACCCTTGGAACCTGAACTGGTTAAGACCAGCGGAGGGAACATATTCAAATCGGTATGATTTGTGAAGATATGCGCCCAAGGTTTCGATAGCCTTGGGCGCTTTTTGTATCCGTAATTTGATATGTCCCTTGTTTCAGCTCCTAAAAGCGTCATTTTATGAGTTAATCAAAGGAGGAAGACAATATGAAAAAATGGGCGGCTTTAACGGCTTCTGTGTTATTGATGGCAGCTTGCACGAGCGAAACAGGCAACGGTTCTGACGATGACGGAGCTCAAGAACAAGAGGAATTGAAAGCTGTGACGATGGTGTTGGATTGGACACCGAACACCAATCACACAGGTTTGTATGTGGCGCAGGCAGAGGGATATTTTGAAGAACAAGGCTTAGATGTTGAAATTGTTATGCCTGGGGAAGCCGGGGCAAATCAGCTGGTCGCATCAAATCAAGCGGAATTTGGTATCGGTGCCCAGGAAAGTCTGACCGAAGCGAGAGTACAAGGAATTCCGATTGTGTCCATCGCTGCGATTATTCAGCATAATACATCCGGTTTCGCTTCACCGGAAGAAAAAGGCATCACGTCTCCAAAAGATTATGAAGGGAAAACCTACGGCGGTTGGGGAGCACCTGTCGAAAAAGCGGTTCTTACTTCCATTATGGAACAGGAAAATGCCGATGTGGAACAAGTAGAGATTTTGAATATCGGCAATACCGATTTCTTCACAGCCGTGGAACGTGATGTCGATTTTGCTTGGATATACTATGGTTGGACCGGTATAGAAGCCGAATTGCGGAGAGAACAATTGAATATGCAATATTTGACGGACTACTCGGAACAGCTTGATTATTATACGCCGGTTCTTATATCCAATGAAGACATGATTGAAAACAATCCAGAGACCGTGGCAGCTTTTACGGAAGCAGTGGCACAAGGCTACCAATTTGCCATTGAGCAACCGGAAGAAGCGGCGGATATCTTGATTGACGCGGTTCCGGATTTGAATCCCGAACTTGTGAAAGCCAGCCAGCAATGGCTGGCGCCGAAATACCAGGAGGATGCTTCCCGCTGGGGCGAGCAAAAACAAGGGATTTGGGCGGGCTATGCAACGTGGATGTACGAAAACGGCTTGCTGGAAGATGAGCTTGAAGTCGATCAGGCATACACAAACGAATTTTTGCCAGAGGAGGAGAATAGCTGATGGGAAACGCATTGCTCAGTATTCAGATTATACCTAAAACGAAGGATGGGGAAGATGTCATTCCGTACGTTGACAAAGCCATCGCCATAATTGAACAATCCGGAGTGAAATATCAAGTCAACCCTTTGGAGACGACCATGGAAGGGGACTTATCCGAGCTTTTTTCAATCGTTGAGAAAATGAACGAAGCGATGATCGGCAAGGGAAGCCGCAATGTCATCTCCCAAATCAAAGTGCTGTACCAGCCAAGCGGAGCTTCAATGGATGCATTGACGGAGAAATACCGGTCATGAACTTACTGCGGAAAGGATGGAGACCGGTTTCGGTCCTCATCCTTTTATTGATCGTATGGGAATTGGCGAGCCATGTGTTTGCTATTCCGGAATGGCTGTTGCCGGCCCCTGCACAAATTGGAATCGAGGGCTGGCAAAGCTGGCCGAATTACCGCAACCATCTCCTGGCCACCGTCCGTTTGTCGATCACCGGATTCCTGATCGGTTCGGGCATCGGGTTGGGTGTGGCCATTTGCCTGCATATTGTTCCCAAACTGAGAGAGACGTTCTATCCGCTGCTGATTTTATCGCAAAATGTCCCCGTTATTGTATTGGCTCCGTTGCTGGTGATCTGGTTTGGTTTTGGCATGATCCCGAAATTGGTCATCATCGTGCTGGTCTGTTTTTTTCCAATCACCATTGCTGCGTTGGATGGCTTCAGGCAGACGGGCGCAGACATGATGCATTATATGAAAATGGCAGGAGCCACGAAGCGGCAGATTTTCTGGAAGCTGGAATGGCCGCACGCCATGCCCTCGGTCTTTTCCGGTCTGAAAATTGCGGCCACTTACAGCGTCATGGGCGCTGTCATCTCCGAATGGCTTGGAGCGCAAGAAGGCATCGGGGTCTATATGACTCTCGCTTCTTCATCATTTAGGACTGCTCAAGTATTCGTTGCCATCTTTTTGATCATGGGACTGAGCTTGGTCTTTTTTGCAGGCATCATCTTTTTAGAGAAGCGGGTCATCCGATGGAAATCAAGCGGAGGAGGAAATGGCAATGGCTAAACTTTCGGTAGACAACTTAACAAAACGCTTGGATGGAAATGAAGTGCTGGAAAATTTGTCTTTCCATATTGAAGAAGATGAATTTGTGGCGGTTCTCGGCCCTTCCGGCAGCGGAAAAAGCACCTTGTTTCATTTAATCGGAGGACTTTATACGCCTGACGAAGGCGATATCCTGCTGGATGGGAAGAAGATTAACGGTCAAAAAGGCTCGATCAGTTATATGCCGCAAAGTCCATCTTTGTTCCCATGGCGGACCATTTTGGAAAATGTCTTGCTTGGAGCAGAACTGGCAGGAAAAAAAGATCCGCAAGCAGCTCTAAAGATGATGGACAAAGCCGGACTCAAAGGCTATGAAAAAACTTACCCGCATCAATTATCCGGTGGGATGAAACAACGAGCCGCTTTTATTCGCAGTTTATTGAGCCCGCAGTCGCTCATCTGCCTGGATGAACCGTTTTCTGCACTTGATGAATTCACACGGTCGGAAATGCAAAGATGGCTGCTTTCTATTTGGCAGGACAATAAACGATCGATTCTGTTTGTGACGCATAACATCGAAGAGGCGCTTTTTTTAGCGGACCGCATCCTTGTGTTATCAGAAAAACCGGCAAACATCATAGCCGAATTTAAAGTAGGTTTTCCAAGGCCAAGGGAAGAAGCCATCACATTGACCGAGGAATTCCTGCAATACAAGAAAGATATTTATAACATCTTAAAGGTAAGGACGACTAAATGACAAAGCAGCAAAGGGGATTAACAATGTTCAAACACGAAGAAATCCAGCTGATCAGAAACCAGTCACGACAAATCGAAGAAGCGAGGACCGTTTCACCGGAGCTACTGGATTTTATGTATGAAGAAAAATTGTTCAAATTGTTTGTTCCGGAGAAATTAGGCGGGCGTATGCTTTCGCTGCCGGAAGCGTTGCGTGTATTTCAGCAAGCTTCCCGCATAGATGGGAACTTCGGCTGGCTCGTCACCATCGGCTCAGGAGGTGGAATGTTTGTACCGGTTATTCAAAAGCATTGGGCACAACAGCTGTTCAGCCCAAAAGAAGCCGTACTTGCAGGTAGCGGGTATCCGAGTGGTACCGCTAAGAAAGTATATGGGGGATATCAAGTCACCGGTGAATGGAAATATTGTAGCGGTGCTCCTTACGCGACTTTTTTTACCGGCAATGCAATAGTGGAGGATGTTCAAAATGTGCGCAGTTTTGTCTTCATGCTTGAACAAGTGGAAGTGATCCATGATTGGTATGCTTTTGGACTCAAAGGAACTGGAAGCCATACGATCAAAACTCAGGAGACATTTGTACCGGAAGACAGGACCTTCAGTTTGTTTGAACAGCAGAATGACTTTGGCGGTCCTGTACACTCCTTTCCTTTCATGCCTTTTTCGGTAGCTTCTTTTGCTGCGGTATGTCTGGGGATCAGCGATCATTTTTTCGAAGAAGCGAAATCGTTGGCGGAAGATAATAGAAATAATTGGTCCGCTGGAGAATCGGACCGTTATCATTTTGTTCTAGTACAAGTAGAGGAACAGGAACAAAAAGTGGCTGAAGCTCTTGAGGACTTTCACCAAAAAGGAGACAGCGTATGGAGCGACCATGTCGCCGGTAAGGAAATTGCTGAAGCCGATTTGCAGGAATACATGGAAACAAGCAAGCGAGCGGCCAGTATGGTTATCCAAGCGGCTGATTCACTGATCCGGCTTTTCGGCATGGAGGCGGTCATGGAAACCTCGACCATCAATCGCGTTTGGCGGGATCTCCACACGGCAGGCCAACATGCATTCCTAAAGCCGAGTTGAGCACGTCGAATACGGATAACGGCTTGCGATTTTAAAGACATCCCGGTAACTTGAACTGAGTCCCAATAAATTGGACAACGTTTGGATATTAGCATGTTAATAAGTGTATAAGGCTAAGTTTACATATCGCAATATTATCGGGAGAGAAGAAGCTTAAACATGAGCTTCTTTTTTTAATGGATAAATGCAATTTTACGAACACTTATTCAATAGAGAATGGTTCTATTCTGTAACACTTTTACTAAAGGAGAGCATGTTGACAAATATTCTGTAGTAACTTAATCTATATTATAATATTCAAATGAATGTTAGAGTATTATTCAAGAAGTGAATGAGAAGTAAAACTATGTGATTTGGTTATAAAAGCTTCTATCCATTCCATAGTTAGAAAGTGAAGGCCTTATCATTTCGTATGAGTACCAAGCTTCTCTTTCCATGAGAAACAGCCGATAGGAGAGATGAAATGAAAGTTTCAGAAAAACCATCAGAGACAAGCTGTTGTACAGACACTTCTTGTACAAGCTCAAAACAAACGGTGAAAGTTCTGGAGAAAACCACTCCATGTTGTGAAACTGATAAGGACAGATCCAGTGAGCCAACACCTAATCCTGAAGGACAAAAGCCGACTGAACCATCAATCGAGACATTCACGTATCAGGTTCAGGGAATGGATTGTCCCTCTTGTGCGGCAACCATTGAGAAGAGCCTCCATACTGTAAATGGGATTGAAACGGTGAAGGTGAATTACAGTGCCGGAAAAATGACGGTTGGGGTAAGCGATTCTGCAGTGGCCGATCAAATTCCGATGCAAGTGAAAAAATTAGGTTTTGAGACGAATGCAGTGGAAACGAAAAAAAATGGGCAGGTCTATCGAGTAGACGGGATGGACTGCGGAGCTTGTGCGGCAACCATTGAAAAGCATCTTTCAAAAAACCCGGCGGTCCAAAATGTGAAGGTGAATTTCTCTACGGGAAAAATGCAGATTCTCCATACTGCACAAGACGAAGAAATCATTCAAGAAGTAGAAAGAGCCGGTTTCCAAGCTTCTCTGGTGACAAAGGAACGAAAAACCGAAGAAAAGAACAAAAACAGAATAAGCACCGCAACGCTATCAGGCTTGCTTCTAGCTGTTGGATTCTTCGGGTCTTTTGTGGGCCTTTCTGAAACTCTAGTGACCATTTTATATGCTTTGGCCATTATCATTGGGGGTTACAAGCCCGCTAGAAGCGCTTATTATGCTGTGAAAAGCAAATCTCTGGACATGAATGTCTTGATGGTTTCCGCAGCTATCGGAGCTGCCTTGATTGGTGAATGGTTCGAAGGCGCAACGGTTGTTTGGTTATTTGCCTTAGGGAATGCGCTGCAAAATCGTTCGATTGAACGGACAAGAGAATCCATCCGGAGTTTAATCAATCTCGCTCCTTCGGAAGCAATCGTAAAAGTGGGAAGTCAGTTGATCTCCAAACCGGTCGAAGAAGTGGCGATTGGTGATACCATCGTGGTCAAGCCAGGCGAAAAGATTCCCCTGGACGGAGAAGTCTTTTCAGGCGCTTCCAGTGTCAATCAAGCGCCGATCACTGGGGAATCGATGCCGGTCGATAAAGAAAGTGGCGATTCTGTATATGCCGGAACGATCAATGAAAGTGGGTCTTTGGAAGTCCGGGTAACCAAACTGGTCGAAGAAACGACCATTGCCAAAATCATTCACCTGGTGGAGGAAGCGCAAGAACAAAAAGCGCCGACGCAAGCTTTTGTGGATCGTTTTGCACGCGTATATACACCGATTGTTTTTGCGCTCGCTTTGCTGGTGATGGTGCTGCCGCCTCTAACCGGTTTCGGTACGTGGGAAGAGTGGCTTTACAAAGGACTGGCTTTGCTGGTGGTAGCTTGTCCTTGTGCACTGGTCATTTCGACGCCGGTGGCCATTGTATCCGCTATCGGCAATGCAGCCAAAAATGGCGTTTTGATCAAGGGAGGAACGTTCCTGGAGAAAGCTGGGGCGATAAACGCCATTGCCTTTGATAAGACCGGTACGTTAACAGAAGGTAAACCAAAAGTTTCAGAAATAGTCGCGGTAAACGGAAGCGAGGCTGAATTGATCCGTATTGCACGGACCATTGAAGAACATTCGGTTCATCCAATTGCCAAAGCAATTATTTCGTACGCGGATGAACAACAGATTCCAGTGAAACACGGCAATTCGTTCAAAGCAATCCCTGGCAAAGGGGCACAAGGAGTCATCGAAGGAATCGAATATTTTGCTGGCAATCCAAAGCTTTTCCAGGAAATGAATGTTTCGTTGTCGTCTGTAGCAGATAGCATTCAGACTTTGCAAAACGAGGGACACACGTTAATTGTGGTCGGAACCCGTACGGAAATTTTAGGGATAATTGGAGTCGCGGATACGATTCGAAGCATCACGGTTACAGCCATTCAAAAGCTTAAAGAGGTTGGCATGGAAGAAATGGTCATGCTGACAGGGGACAACAAAGGAACCGCGAAGAAAATTGCGGCCCAAACGGGTGTGGATCGGTATTTTGCTGAATTGCTGCCTGAGGATAAAGTGACGGCAGTTAAAAAACTGCAGCAAGAGGGAAGAAAAGTAGCGATGGTTGGGGACGGGATCAATGACGCTCCGGCGCTGGCGACGGCAGACCTCGGAATCGCCATGGGCGGTGCCGGAACCGATACGGCAATGGAAACGGCCGATATTGTTTTAATGGCCGATAACTTGGAGAAACTTCCTCACACCATTAAATTAAGCAGAAAAGCCTTAACCATCATCAAGCAGAACGTCTGGTTTTCTCTCTTGACGAAAGTGGCGGCTTTGCTGTTAATTTTCCCAGGGCTTTTAACTTTATGGATGGCTGTTTTGGCCGATACGGGAGCTGCCTTGTTGGTTATCCTCAATAGCATGAGATTGCTTAGACAAAAGTAGCTGCAGACCCTCTTTTACTGAAGCATCGTGTTTAACTATTCATTAAAAGAAATCAGGATTGGCAGAAAAGAAGTACAGTTTGGCGGGCTCTTGGAAGGCTTCCTGTAAAAATAAACAATAAAAAAGCCTTTTCTTAAATCGAAAAGGCTTTTTTATTGTTTGTAGAAGCTTCCAAAAATAAGAAGTCTTTTTTTACCGAACCTCAAGGTTAGGTTCTGCTGCTAATTGCACCAATTTACGGATGTGATTATCTGGCAAGGAGTAAAACACCAGTTTCCCTCGTTTTTCATACTTTGCAAGTCCCATATTCCGTAAATACCGCAGGTGATGAGAAGCAGTGGCTGTCGTGGTGTTTAAGATGTTCGCAACATCACATACACACAGTTCTTCTTCTAACGTTAAAGCATAAGCGACCTTTAGGCGCGTGGCATCGGACAGGGCTTTGAAAATCAATTCTACTCCATCCATATTTTCAAGTTTAGGCTGTATTCTCTCGACGACTTCTTCGTCATAACAAAATGTTTGGCACGTATCCATCTTCTTGGGGGATTCAGCTTCAATCATATTTTCACCTCTTTCCCGAATTTACTGATTATGCTCAGTGTAGGGAGAATTCAAAAGCTTGTCAATTCTAATATTCAAATGAATATCTAACTGTTAAAAATGCTGAAAAAATAAAGGGGGCATGAATTTACTTTTACACTAAACTCAATGCAAAAAAGAGCGATCGTATGAATAATAAAAATAACAAATCAGGAATGAAATGGGTGGTTCTTGTACAATTTTAGTCGTTGTGATCTTGGCAAAGAAGAAGCTCCGGTAACGGTCGTCGAATTCGGGGACTTCAAATGCCCGTCTTGTAAGGCGTGGGGAGAAACGGTTTATCCGCAATTAGTTGAAGATTACGTCGATACAGGTGAGGTGAAGTTTTCCTATATTAACGTCCTCTTCCATGGCGATGAATCCACGTTGGCTTCTTTAGCGGCAGAGTCCGTTTATCAGCAAAGTCCGAAAGCATATTGGGATTTTTATAAAGCCTTATTTGCCGCACAGCCCGAACAAAAACATGATGCAGCTTGGGTCACTCCGGAAAAAGTGCTGGAAGTGGCAGCTGAATTTCCAAGCATTGATCAGGGGAAACTGGAATCCGATATGGAACAGCGGGGCCATTTCACTTCTTCACTACTTGGAACAAAAAGTACCTGGGTTTGTTGGGATTAAACCTTGTATCAGTGGTGTTCCTTGCAGTGCGGAATACATAAACTGGATGGGCTTCATTACGATGCCCTTTTTAGCACTTATTGCTTTTGCTTTGATATCGATTGCGATGCTGGTATTGGCAGTGAAAAACAAGAGAAATTGACTATGTTTCCAGGTTACATAACCGGATTATCGGCAGTAACGCTAGTGAGCGGTAAAAGTAACATGAGTAATATAAAGAACCCTGTAACTCAGCGCGTTAAAACGTGTTAAGTTACAGGGTTCTTTTGTGAATATAAATCATCTTCTTTTAGCTTAATCGTTCTTCAGCCGTATTATAAATCTTTTCTTTATCTCGCTTCCTAATAGCCACAATCTGAATCACTTCTATGTTGCCTTGGGCTTCTCTGAAAATAATCCGCAGGCCCATTTTCTTGTTTTTCAATTTGTTGCACTGCGCCAAATTTCCATGAAGGGATTGGCCGGCTTCCATGCCCCTTAACTTGATTCGATCCAGAGCTTTATTGACAAAAATCTTTTGGCTTCCATCAAGCTGTTCATAATCTTCTTTTGAATACTGTGTCCATTCAAGCTCGTACAACGGTTATTCCCACCCGTCTTCTTCATCAATGACAGGGGATTCAGTTGCGATTGCACCGCGAACTTCCATATCTGAGAAAGTAGGGACAGTTTCCGTCAGCAGCCGGTTTTCAGCCATCAAATCAGCCAACTGATCGTAAAGTGCTTCTATCTCTCTGTTCAAGGACTCGTATTGTTTTTGTGTGAGCATGACACCTGCAACCTTTTCTCGGTTAAAAACGTAGACACCAGCAGCTTCTTGATCAGCTGGGTGATCCGAAAGCCGGACTTCTCCTTTATCCCAGCGCTCTCCAAAAATCGATTTCTCGCTCAATATCGATTAGGAGAGAAAATTGAGCGGCTCATGAGTAAGCAAAGCATCGATTGCTTTTCATCTTTTTATATAGAAGGCTTAACGGAATCCGATGGAAAGTTAGACATCATTGCAGCTAGCCATGAGCGGGTGGAAGGAATTGATCAGATTGTCGTCAATACGGGTGCGAGACCGAATATCGACATGTTCCGGGAAATTCAATACAGTTTGCATGCATCCGCTGAATGTGTCGACGGGATAGCACAACTTCTCTTTGAAAAAAAGGGGGTCGTGCAGCCGCACGGCGAAAAACAGCTGCGCCATATGGAAAAAGACTTTTATATCATCGGATCTAAAAGCTTTGGACGGTCATCTTCCTTCTTTTTGATGAATGGATTTGAACAAGCGCGGTCGATTGCGGTCTACTTGAATGGCAAAATAGCGGAATCGGAAGAAGTTCACATAAAATTTCCGGATGAATGGCTGAAATAACCGTGAAATTCATACGCAATTCGGAGAGCAATTGCGCCGGGTGCAAAGGTAATAGCTATCAACCTAGCAGAGGAGGAAATACAATATGAAGAATAAGATGGCTTTTCAAGTAACAGGAATATCAAACCAAATGAAATCAGAGGTTAAGGCGGGTAATCATCAACTGACAATCGACGAACTACCAAATATGGGGGGCACCGATCAAGGGCCTGATCCCCTTTTAACTCTTCTGGCTTCGTTGATTGGATGTGAAAACGTGATTGCAAACCTTGTCGCAAAAGAGATGGAATTTGATCTGCAAGGAATCGAGTTTGATGTAAAGGGGGAATTGGATCCTCGTGGTTTTATGGGCCAAGATGATATTCAGCCTTATTTTAATCAAGTCTTCTTTCACGCAAAAGTAAAAACAGATGAAACAGTTGAGCGCATCCAAGAACTAAAAGAAAAGACGGATGCACGCTGTCCTGTTTCCGCCACATTTAAAGCAGCAGGGATACCAATCGATTCTAAGTGGGAAAAAGCATAACGAAAACGAAAAAGAAGCTTTGAGGAAGAAATAATAACAGAATGGCGCAAAACGTTTGGCAGAACCAGCAGCAACAAAAGTGTTTACCGATATAGTTGTGTATAAGCTGAGAGAAAAACGGCTTGGACGACTCAAGTTTATTCACTATCATTAGTGTCTAGCAAAAAGGCTATCAACTGAAAATTAAAAATACAAAATAATTTAAAATAGACAAAAGGGCTAAAGAGATTTCTTTAGCCCTTTTTCTATTTACACAATTATATGGTCTTAAATTTTTTACTGGGCACACGCTTGTTTTTTCTTACTGATTATAGGTGTTATTCGAGTGTTCTTGTCACTTCTCCGGTTTCAGGGGCATTTTTTTCTTCGAATTTACTTGTTTCTTCAAATTCGGCTCTTGTCATCACATCTTCTACATGCATATTTAATTCCACTACATCAAGACCTGTCATGTTAATTAAATGATCTTTTTTGTTGCGCAATCTAGTGTAATAGACAGAACTCGTTTTGTGTGAGGAAACGTCTGCTGATTTCAAAATGCATATATCAGCATCACATACGGAAGCCGGTTGTATTCTGAACAAAATAAGCTGTCATTGTCCAATTGATTATAGAACAATAGCAACTTGAATGATTTTTTTAGTTACAGTTTGCAAAATAGTGAAAAATTGTTATGTGCTCATCAGTAGCCTACTGTACCGTAACTAATTCAACAGGACCATGGTCGTCACAATGCCCGTCGTGGACATGGTGCAGTCGGCCATTCACTAGGTAATCCAAGTGGTCACCATGTGGAACCAGTTCATGGCCGCAATCGTTGTCATGCGGGCAGCCACATTTCATCGGTGCACAAACATCCGGATTTGTCTCAGTAACAGGAATCTTGCATTCATCCCAGTGGCCTTCATGCTCATGGAGAGGGTGCCCATTATGGACATAATCGATGTGATCCCCGTTGTATTTTTTTGTTATTATTACAATTTCCTTTTTCCAATGTTTTTAAACAAGAGGGTTCGTGGGAACTCATTTAAAATGAGTATTTATATGAAAGTGGAAATGAATATAATAAGAAGAGAATAATTACCAAAAGAGTCCTTTTGATTTATTAGAGGGGCTTTTTCTATATGTTAGAAAGGACTTTATTAAGGATCGTAAAAATATAAAAGCAGTATTTCACCAGATGCCACTGTTAATCTCAGTATTTCAGATGTGCTCTGCATTTATGCAATAAAATCTCTGGAAAATTGACGGTTGAGAAAGTTAATGATAAGGTTCAAAACGTAATCATTACTATTTGAAGGAGAGGACTATTTGTCTGATAAATATGAATTTTTATATTCAATTAAGATGTTAGGGTTTGAAATGAACGAGCTTTCAACTTATGTAGAAGAAAGTACTTATTGTTATGAACTTCTCACAAAAAAGCTTAATGATCTTTCGAGATTTGTTGTCAGTGAAGATAATAATAAACAGTGGCAACTGTGGGAAGGAGACACAGAAATCATGAAATATTCAGAGAAGCTTCGAGATGCCTCATCGAATGCGATATGTACAATTGAAAAATATCATTCACTTTGTGCGTTAAATAATAAAACAGACTTATCGGAGTATATGTCCACATTATGTGACTCTGTCAGTGAACAATTGGAAGCTTTTGAATTCAATAAAGAATCAAAGATTATTTTTATTGGGTCAGGTGCATTTCCTATCTCTGCTTTAACGATTGCCAGACAAACCGATGCTGAAATAATGTGTCTCGATATAGATTTGGAAGCTGTTGAGACAGGCAAAAACATGGCAGAGCTTAGTGGGCTTGAAACAAGGGTTTCTTTTACCAATAAAACAGTAAGTGAGTTGTCTTTTATAACAGAGGCTACACATGTCGTGATTGCTTCTCTTGTGAAGAATAAACTTGAGGTTCTGGCAGATTTGAGTCCAGTAATATCTCAAAATACAAAAGTAATTATCAGGTACGGAAATGGTCTGAAATCGTTGTTTAATTATCCTCTCTATCAAGATTTATCCGATGAGTGGAACTATATAAATATTGAGCAAAGTGAGCACTTCTACGACACCGTCATATTGAAAAAACTAGTGCTTAATGCAGATGAAAGGAAAAAAAGAAAATATGCCTGTTAATACAACTTTTAAAAACCCTTTTGGAAACACACTTCTAGTAGGTGCAGGACCAGCCGCAATTAATATTGCTGTTCATGTCTCTATGGGGTGGTGCGATAAACTGGGTCTTGTCAATCGAGCAGGTACTCATACAAATCGATTGAAAGAAAGTTTTAAAAAGAATGGAACGGTGCTTAAGGCAAGAAATCAGTCTCAGCTAAACCAAGATCTAAGCGGTGAGGCAAAGCTTGACTTTTTTTATGGTGATTTTCAAGAAATAGACGATAAATGGGACACACTTATTATTTGCACTCCCAGTGACACATATATCGAAGTAATCAAGAGTCTGTGCATTAGGAAGTTAAAGAGAATAAAAACACTAGTCCTCATATCTCCTGGAATAGGATCGAATTTCCTTATTGAGCGTGTCTTTAAAATGGAACTAAGGGATATTGATATCATCAGTTTTTCGGCATATTATGCAGCTACAAAATATGAAGCAGATGAGCGTGACGATCTTACTGTCCTGACAAAAGCGTTTAAAAAACGGATATATCTTGCTTCATCAAAAGAAAAAAGCACTAAGCTAAAAGTAGTACGTGAATTTATTGAAAGCTTAGGCGTTCAATGCGGTATCGTCTCATCACCTATCGAAGCGGAAAGTAAAAATATAACAACATATGTTCATCCAGCGCTATTCTTAGATTCCTTTGCAATGGAACAGGTATTAAGGAAAGACCTATCTTTAAAATCCATGTACAAAATTTATCCTGAAGGTCCAATCACTCAGCATAAAATTCGTATCATGGTACGGTTATGGAAAGAAATTTCCCATGTGGTGGAACATTTCGGAGCAAAACCCATCAACCTTTTGAAGTTTTTGAATGATGATAATTATCCGGTTCATGAAAAAACCCTTTCACGGGAAGACATTGAGCAGTTCCAGACCTTTAACGAAGAAAAACAAGCCTTTTTGTTGTACATACGATATTCAGCGATACTCATTGATCCCTTTTCTTCTCCAGATGAAAGGGGGAGGTATTTTGAGTTCTCTGCTGTTCCATTTAAACCTGTGTCGGCAGCCAAAAGTGGCAGATGGTTAATTCCAAGAATTCCACTGGAGGATTATCAAAAATTAAAAGTACTTTATGAGCTGGCTCAATTGGTTAACATTCAAATGCCACAGGCCTTACTTTTATTGCAGACATTTGAGAGGGAAGTTAGCAGATTCAGTATAGAAAACAATATAAGTTTTTCCAATTATACTCCGAGAACAAATGGTGAGGCTTTCAATTTAGACGATAGATTAATAGATAGCAGAGAGAACCGATGAAAAATGGTGTCTACTTAGCGATTCTATCTTCTCTCATATTCAGTGTTATGAATGCACTCGTCAAAGCGGTGAGCATGAATATTCCGGCTGCAGAAATTATGTTTTTTAGAAGCATTATTGGAACATTCATTATTTATCTTATTATGAAACATAGTCGTGTCAGATTTTCTAAAAAAGGTGTACCAATGCTATTTGTAAGAGGGCTACTCGGTGCCTTATATTTATTAGCCTATTTTTATACCATTTCAAAAATTCCGCTTGTAGATGCCAGTATTTTGGCTCATTTATCCATTGTTTTTGTCATTATATTATCTTCTGTATTCTTAAAAGAAAAAATTTCAAAAAAAACATTATATATTTTCCCTATAGTAATACTTGGAGCCATTTTATTGATAAAGCCATTTAGTTTTTCATCTTATTCGATCTATGCATTGGTGGGAGTTTTAAGTGCTCTTTTTGCGGCAGGGGCTGCAACTTCAATCCGCTATTTAAGCAAACGGCATCATTCTTATGAAATTGTCTTTTATTTTTTGGCTATGGGGACGATCATATCGATTCCACTTATGTGGAACAACTTTGTGATGCCAACAACGCTAGAATTTTTGTATTTGGCTTGCATAGGGGTGGTTTCTTTGCTTGGTCAGATTTTTCTTACAAAAGCATTCACACATGAAAATATTGTGATAGTGGAAGTTTCAAGATATATAGGGATTGTATTTAATGCATTATGGGGATTTTTGTTCTGGGCAGAGGTGCCGGATGGCTATACCTTAGTGGGCGGCGTTTTAATCATTATGGCCTGTGTTTTACTTTCGAGGAAAACGAAAAAAGTGTCTATAGTGAATACGAAATCTGTGAATGCATAAGTCAGTGCAATAGGTGAATCAGGCGGAAAATATTTATATATATTGACTAATATACTGCAGAAGGTTACGATTTATCTTTCAAATAGTAATAATTACGATTTAAAAAACTTATTAAAGGATGGGTAATTAAAATGAAAAAGAATAAATTCAGTTTGAAAAGTCTACTTGCAATATGTATTGGCTTATTTATTTTAGTGGCAGCTGGTTGCTCAGATGAAACAAGCAACTCGGATACAGAACAAGAAAATGCAGGAAAAGAAGATAAAAAGGTAACTATGATTTTCAGTTTTAAGGCTGCAGACTTAGATCCGCATACGGGATTCACTCCTATACGTGCAGGTATAACAGAAACCTTATTGAAGTTAGATGAAGATTCGAATATAAACGGCTGGCTTGCAGAAGAGTGGGAAACGGCTGACAACGTGACATGGGAGTTCAAAATCCGCGATGGCGTGACATTCCAGGGTGGAACGGAGCTTGATGCGGCTGGAGTTAAGGCGTCGCTTGAAAGAAGTATTGCTGTCAACCCGTCTCTTGAAGGATCATTGAACATCCAATCAATGGAGGCAGACGGGCAAAACCTTACCATTATAACTACAGAGCCGTATCCTGCACTACCGTCAGAATTAGTTAACCCATACACTTCTATTGTTAATACTGCTGCTGAAAAAGAAATGGGTGAAGAGGCTTTTCGTGATGCACCCGTTGGAACAGGACCTTTTAAGGTGAAGAAATTTACTTCCAATCAGGAAGTTCAAGTAGTGAAGAGTGATGACTATTGGGACGGAGAAGCTAATATCAATGAGGCAACCATTAAGTTTAATGAAGATGCAAATGTCCGAGCTCTTGCTTTGCAGTCTAAAGAAGCAGATATTGTGTACAACATTCCGGCAGAAGGCATAGAACCAATTGAGAAAGATCAAGAACTTAATGTTGAATCAGTACCAGGTCTTCGCTCACACTTTGTATTATTCAATCAACAAAGTCCTAATGTTTCAGATGTGAAAGTGAGAGAGGCCTTAAATGTGTTGCTCGATCGAAAGAGTATTGCCAACGATATCTTGCTAGGCCATGCGATTCCGGCAAATGGGCCATTTAACAGTAATCTCCCGTTTGGAATAAATGACGAAGTGAAAGATTTAGATGTTGAACAAGCGAAAGAACTGCTTGGCGAGGCAGGCTATGAAGAAAATGCTGAAGGAATCATGGAGAAAGAGGGAAAACCACTTAAACTGGAAATTATCACATATCAAGCACGTCCAGAACTTCCATTAATTGCTCAATTGTTTCAATCAGATGCAGCAAAAGCAGGCGTTGAAATAGTAATCAAAAATGTTGAAAATGCCGATACACATCTAGTGGAAAATACAGATTGGGACATGGCCACATATAGTAATAATACTTCACCGCGTGGAGATGGAAGTTACTTTTTGAATACGGCGTTTACTGAAACGGGTGCGTTGAATGTTGGGAACATCAATAGCCCGGAATTAAATGAAGTGATTAAAGAATTGAATGCCACAACTGAGCCTGAAAAAAGAACTCAATTAACGAAAGATGCGGCAGCAATTATCAATAAAGAAGTAACTCATAGCTATGCCGTTTATCCGAATAGTATTGTCGGCATGAATGATCGAATTATTGATTGGACACCTACGGCTGAGGAGTACTATATTTTAACGCATAAAATGGATGTGAAATAATTGTTTTCGATTATTAAAAGGCGGCTCTTGCAATTAGTATTTGTCGTCTTTGTTTTATCTTTATTTACATTTGGCTTGATGAAACTTGCTCCCGGTGACCCAGTTATGACAATTTTGAATGCTGATGAAATGATGGTAACAGAGGCTGATCAAACCAAGCTCCGCAGTGAGCTTGGTTTTGATCAACCTATTTATGTTCAGTACGGTCAATGGGTTCTCGGAGTGGTTCAGTTGGATTTAGGTAAATCTTATGTGACCGGTAAACCTGTAATTAATGAGATGGCAGAACGAATGCCGATTACAGCTCAGCTTACAGCAGGTGCACTTTTAGTGATGGTGAGCATATCCGTTCCTCTGGGTATCATTTCTGCTCGGTATCCTGGAAAGTGGCCGGATCAAATTAGCAGAATCCTTGCGCTTATAGGAGCATCAATTCCAAGCTTTTGGCTTGGATTGATGCTAATTTACTTTTTTGCCTTTAAATTGCAACTCCTGCCAACGACAGGTATTGGGTCTTTTTCTCACATGATTTTACCATCATTTTCTTTAGGTTTTTCATTATCGGCTGTTTATGCAAGGCTTCTCAGAGCGGGACTCCTTGAAAGCTTATCAGAAGATTATATTCAAGCAGCCCGAGCAAGAGGAGTGAAAGAAGGGCGAATTCTTTGGTTTCATGCTTTTCGAGCGGCCTTGCTGCCGGTAATCACGGTTTTTGGATTAAGCATAGGAAGCATGCTTGGTGGAGCTGTGGTAATTGAAATCCTATTCTCATGGCCCGGACTTGGAAGCATGGTGATTGATGCCATATTCAGCCGTGATTACCCTGTCATTCAAGGGTATGTCCTATTGACTGGCGTTTTAGTGGTAGTTGTGAATTTACTTGTTGACCTTTCGTACTATTGGATTGACCCGCGCATTAAGCAAAAAGAGGAGGGAACTACTTGAAAACAGCTTATGCTTTGCTGATGAGATCCTCCTTTTCTCGATTTAAAGTGAAAAGGTACAAACCTCTGGCCTTGATAGGTTTCATTGGTCTGGCGGTCATTGTTCTGCTTACAATAATCGGCCCATTTATTGTACCGAATGATCCTTTTACGGCAAATATGGCAGAACGGCTGGCTGCACCTAGTCTATCTTATCCTTTAGGAACAGACCATATGGGAAGATGCATTTTTTCGAGGCTGGTTATTGGTTCTCAAACAACACTTGGAATTACAGCGATAGTGGTTGCAACCGTTATTTTGATTGGTATTCCGCTTGGATTATTGTCAGGATATATTGGAGGACGCTTTGATTCATTTATGATGCGAATGGCTGATGGCTTTATTGCTCTGCCAGAATTTATATTAGCTATTGCAATAGCCGGATTCTTAGGTCCAAGTTTATTTAATTTAATGATAGCTGTAGTTTTGGTCAAGTGGATCAGCTATACGAGAGTTGTCAGAAGCATTGTATTATCAGAGCGTGAAAAAGAATATATTTTAGCGGCAAGAGTCGGAGGAAGTTCAACATGGAGAATCATAACGAAGCATTTACTTCCTCAAGTCATTTCGCCTGTTCTTGTCCTTGCAACGCTGGATATCGGTAAAGTAATTTTAATCATATCATCGCTGTCTTATCTCGGCCTTGGCGCTCAACCTCCTGCTCCGGAATGGGGGGCAATGCTAAACGATGGCAGACCCTATTTCCAGACGATCCCCGAGTTAATGATTTACCCGGGAATGGCCATTTTCCTTGTGGTCTTATCGTGTAATTTAATTGGAGAGGGTTTAAGAGATAAACTTGATGTGAAAAGCATTTAATAAACAAAGGGTGGTGCAGTATGTCGATAGCAGTCGATCATGCAGAACAAAGATCTAGCAATGAGGAAATATCCATCCCCCTTCCGTTGCCTTTGCTGGAAATAAAAAATCTTTCAATTTCATTAAATGGATCTAAAGGGCTACAAAGGGATAAACTAGTTAATGCATTGAATATAGCAATAAAACCAGGTGAAATGCTAGGTCTGGTTGGAGAAAGTGGAAGTGGAAAAAGCCTTACTGCTACTGCCGTATTAGGGTTGCTTCATGAGTCGATGGGCGTGTTAGAAGGTCAAATAATGTTTAATGATAGAGATCTCATGAGTGTTTCTAAAAAGGAAATGAGAACTTTACGTGGAAAAGAGATCGCTTACATTTTTCAAAACTATCAGGGAAGCTTTACACCATTTATAAAAATTGGAAAACAGTTTATTGAGTCACTTCGCAGTCATGGTAAAATCACCAGAAAAGATGCTAAAAAAAAATCTCTGATGTGGCTGGAACGGGTACGCTTGCCAGCTGAGAGGATTTTCAACAGCTATCCTCACGAGCTTAGCGGAGGTCAGCTGCAACGGGCATCTCTAGCCTTAGCTCTCATGTTCAAACCTTCGCTGATTATTGCAGATGAACCGACAACAGCTCTTGATGTGCTGACTGGTGAAAAGATATTAGATCTTCTGGTAGAACTTCAAAAAGAGCTAAATTGTGCAGTTCTCCTAATTTCTCATGATTTAAAACATGTATTGAAGAGAACAGATTCGATGGCCGTGATGTATGGTGGCCAGATTGTTGAAAAAGGCCCTACAAAAAACCTGCAGACAAATCCGACTCATCCATATACAAAATTCCTGCTGCAGGCAAGACCTGTGTTGAGTCTGGAAAAGCCAAGGAAATTAGCTGTAATACCGGGGGAACCAGGACTTGTCGCTAAACAGGGATGTGCATTTGCATTAAGGTGTCCAAAAGCATTTGAAAAGTGCGGAACAGTGCCCGAAATGAGGTGCCAAGGGAATTCCCATGGGACAGCTTGTCATGCTGTCGATATAGAGGGGGATGAAAAAATTGCTTCAAGTTAAACAGGTTTCTAAATCCTATCAGTCAAACTCAGTTTTGACTGATGTCTCTTTTCAAATGAAGCAAGGGGAAAGTCTAGGGTTGATTGGGGAAAGCGGAAGTGGGAAAAGTACAGTTGCTAAATTGATTGTAGGTCTTGAGCAGCTTGATGAAGGTCAAATTATTCTTAATGGTATCGACTTTCAAAGTCTAAAAGGGTCGAAGCTTCGAAAGGCAAGACGCCATGTTCAGATTGTATTTCAAGATCCCATGGCATCATTAAATCCTAAGTTAAGGATATGGAAGTCCATAGTGGAGCCTCTTGAAAATTATCCAGAAGTGGTTCCTGTGTTTTTAAAGGACGTAAGAAATGATGGAAAAAAGATGGCAGGTATTCTTCTTGAAAAAGTAGGTTTACCCATAAGTTTACTAGATAGGTACCCACATCAGCTTAGTGGCGGCCAATTACAGAGAGTCGCCATTGCAAGGGGTATTAGTCTTCAGCCAAAATTATTAGTATGTGATGAACCAACCTCAAGTCTAGACGTTTCTATTCAAGCACAAATATTAAATCTGTTAGGGGATTTAAAAAGGGAATTCGGTATGTCTTACTTGTATATTTCCCATGACATGGCGACTGTCCGATATATGTGTGAACGGATAGCTGTTTTAAAAGAAGGCGTACTGGTTGATTCATTTTTATCAGATGATTTGTTTTCAGAAACACGTCATTGCTATACAAAATTGCTTGTTGATGCGGCGTTAGAGAATTAAGAATATAAGGCTTTTGAATTGTACTCAGTTAATATTTTACTTTATGACTCTAAACGAGTATTTTTGCAGTTAAAAATTCCTAATGAATGTGAATAGACGGGTGCCTCTTGCAGCAACAAATTGAAATATCAGAAGAGAGGCTTTTCAGCAATTCGGCAAAGAGGATATTCTAAACCATTTTCTCTATACTGACGGAAAGAAATTCGCCGAGCAGTTGGTGGGAGCTGTAGAACATCGCTGAAAACTGATAGACCATTATCCTTATGAACTGAGCGGGGGACAAAAACAGCGGATATCCATTGCGCGAGCAATCAGTGTAAAACCTGCTTTGATCGTTTAGGATAAACCGACTTCAAATCTTGATATTTTGACTCAAGCTGCCGTTTCGAAATTGCTGAATGGTTTGCGTGAGCAACTTGAACTTTCGTATTTGCTTATCTCTCGTGATGGATCTTCTCGCAATGCTTACATTGCAATCTTCGAATGATGAATCGTGGGGACTCGCCACACTCATCTCGCAACTTTCGTTCTCGGGAACCGATGACCTTGTATTCCAGGCTGTCGAGAAACTCCAGAAAACCGTGTTTTCCGAAGCTTACCGCTCGCTTTCCGTGGGCTCTCGTCCAAGCCTCCTCAGTCTGCGGGGTCTCGGCCGTCTCGCTGGTCCACAGGAGTCGAGCGGACGCTTCTCCAAACACTGGAACAGCTCACATATTTTTTGATGAGGTGAAAGTGTCCATTCTTATAACTAATTGAAGGTCATCAACTTATTCAACACGCTGTTGTATTCCATTTGACCGCAACAGGGACTCGAGACCTTTTCTGCTTCTGCGCACCGAACAAAAAACGCCTTTCGAGGCGCATTCTTCTATGGTATAATGAGAGACGATTATCATATGATTTTGAAGGACGTCTCCCGTCGAGCTACTGGTAATAGCTGACACAAAGGGAGGCGTCTTTTCCTTTCTCCGGAGTTATTAAGGACATTATATCCGTCAATTCCTGGACAAACAATACCGTCAACTTTTGGACATTATGAAACAGCATTAACAGTTAACATACGACCCCTTATCGGAAGCGAAGAAGCTTAGGGTTGAGCTTCTTCTTTTTTGTCCGGCAAAGTTAACTTTCGTGAACGCTGTAAATTAATTGTATATTCAGGGTCAGATTTCGTAGACTATTTTTGTGACCTAATAAGCTAATGATAGAAAATTATCTGATTTAAAAAAGGACAGAAAAGATGGTGATTATCGTCGAATTAGTTAATGTTCTTCGTAAAAAAGGGATAGTCGTCAATGAATTTGAAAATATTGGCAGAGGGTATAGAGAGAAATGGATTAATGCTTTTTCTGATTCTCAACTCGAGCAACATCAAAGTTTAAATGAATTTTTATGGTAGCTGTTTTCTTCTGAAAAAATAGATTGCTTGATGAAGAAAGAAGCAGCTCTATTCTTTGACAAAGTATAAATAAGCAATATTGTTATATATTCTTTCAGGAGTCAGAAGATTTTTTACAGGTGGAATACGCTTCTTCCATGAGTGCGAAAGATCTGTCGAATGTAACAGGCGAATACTGCGATGTCTATGTGGTGGATAAAGGCTTTAATTGGACATATGTGATTCCTCATGAAAAAGACTGGGGGCCATACTTTTACCGAAAAAAGTCTAAGAGTAATTAAAAAATGTAGGAGATTTAAGTTAAGAAGAGAGTATTCCAATAAGAAGATTCAAAGGACATGCAGTTTACATATCATTGGTTTATCAGAAGTAGTTCACTGGCCATGGATAAATTGAAAAATAAAGAGGAGGGACAAAAGCACATATATCAGCTTCTGTCCCTCCTCTTTATTTTATGAAGTTGTACTTTTTAGAACAATTTTTAATGGAAACAACCATATGAATAGAAGGAGTTGATTTTGTTAGTCCGAGGTCAGGCGAAATAAACAGGACACATTTCGGTTGAGAAAAAGCTCTTGGTTTCAGAATCTTTTTATTTGTAGCTAGTAGGAAAGCGGTTTATATTCTGAGTTCTAAAAAGCTGCTAGTGTTCGATGATTAATAGAACAATGGCAGTATGAACAAGTTTCTTATCGCTTTAATGACCGAGATAAGTAAAAACACATGTCATTAGTTTACCAAAACGCTACTTTACGGTAACTAATTCAACAGGGCCATGGTCGTCACAGTGCCCGTCATGAACATGGTGCAGACGGCCATTCACCAGGTAATCCACGTGATCCCCATGTGGAACCAATTCATGGCCACAGTCGCTATCGTGCTTGCATCCGCAAGTCATGGGTGCACAAACATCCGGGTTCGTATCGGAAACAGAGATTTTGCATTCATCCCAGTGGCCTTCGTGTTCATGATGAAGATGGCCATTATGCACATAATCAATATGATCCTCATGTTTTATTTTGGTGTGACCACATGACAGATTATGCTGGTGGGCATGATGCTCATGTACATGGTGTTGGGTGCTCATAAAGTAACCTCCTTTGTATTTTTTTGTTGTTGATAATATTATTTCCTTTTAATCGTTTTACTAAACATCATAATTAACGAAGTGATCCTTAGAAAGAATGAAAACTGTTTACCAGAGACTATAATCCGGTGAATCGACTTTTTGTACATTTGCCTCTTTTGATTTCCTTATATCTAATTGCTGGCACTCTTAATTGATCAAAATTTGTACAATTTTCAAGAAACAGCAATTGTAATAAACGATTTCCGAATTCAAATCTACGGAATGATGTTTTGCGTCATCAATTCATGAAGTCTAATCAGCATTTCTTCAGCTCTTCTCCTTACGTCTTTCGATTTACCCTTAATAAATCGAAACCGATATTCCAAAGCATACAATCGATTAGGGATAAGAAAAAATCTTCTAAATATACTTAATGATTGACGGACGCAAGGAATTCACTTATTATACAAATCGTAATGATTACTGTTTGTGTGATACCTAAAACGCTACTTATTTCTAAATAATGGATAATTACATACTTGAAAGCGGTGATTCACTTGGCAGAAACCATCAATTTATATATCCTAAGCGGATTTTTAGGTAGTGGAAAATCTACCTTATTAAAAATTCTTGTGGAGAAGGAAAAGCTGGCAGGGAAAAAAGTGGCAGTTCTTATGAATGAACTCGGAGAATACTCTGTGGATTCGGAAATTATCGGTTCGGATCTGACCATATTGGAATTATTAGATGGCTGCATCTGCTGCACGATGAAGGATGAACTGGAAGTGCAATTGTTGGAGCTGTACAGGAAAGAGCAACCGGATGTAATTTTTATAGAAGCAACCGGAGTCGCGCATCCAGTGGATATATTGGATGCCTGCCTGTCGCCGGTCCTTGCGCCATATATGGTTGTACAACCAATCCTCACGGTGGTGGATTCAAAAAGGTGGATGCACCGCGGGGAATTGAGCCCTCCAATCCAGAAGTTATTGGAAGAGCAAGTCAAGTATGCGGATCATATCCTCTTGAATAAAGCAGATACAGTTTCTCCGCAAGAAATGAATTCCTTGCAGTTAGCCATCAAAGAACTCAATCCGACTGCGCAGCAATCGATTACATTGTATGCGAAGACAGAGTTAATTGCCGTGGAGCGTGCCCAGCAGACAGCAGAAGGTCAGCACCGTGAGACGATGCATGTTGTAAAAAATTTGCGGATCCAGTCTTTAACTTACACATTTCAGAATGAAATTGAGCGGTCCGATTTTGAAAAATGGGTGGCAAAGGTATCAACAAGCTTATTTCGATTGAAAGGTTTTTTGCGTTTCACTGGAGAAAATCCCACTTTTTTAATCCAGATGGCATATGGCAAACCATTCACATTAGCCCTGCCAATTAACCTGCCGATGAATCTGGTCATTATTGGAGAGAATCTGGACAAGGAACAGATAAAAAAAGAATTGGCAGCATTGGAAAATGACGACAAAACTGAAGTCGCAAATCCAACAGTATTGAAGGAGGCTAAAAAATGATTACAATTATTGGCGCAGGCCCA
This sequence comes from Planococcus sp. ISL-109, assembly GCF_018613655.1. Taxonomy (GTDB): domain Bacteria; phylum Bacillota; class Bacilli; order Bacillales_A; family Planococcaceae; genus Planococcus. Next base: position 34,681 of record NZ_JAGGPW010000014.1, on the reverse strand, counting down.
GCTGGAATTGGCATGGGTGTTCTGCTCAGGCAAAGCGGTGTGGAGGATTTTGTAATCATCGAAAAAGACACAGTCGGATCGACTTTTTTTCAATGGCCGAAAGAAACGAAATTGATTACGCCTTCCTTTACCGCTCACGGATTTGGGCAATTGGATTTGAATGCAATTTTGCCAGACACTTCACCTGCGTACACATTTGGAAAAGAACACTTATCAGGAGAAGAATACGGGGATTATTTGGATTTGATTGCGGGTCATTATGATTTGCCGGTTCGTGAACACACAATGGTCCACCATATTGAAAAAAGAGGAGAGCGATATTGGATACAGACGGATGAAGAGGGTGATGGCCACTTGTCCGATTCCATTATTGTGGCTTGTGGCGAGTTCCAGTTTCCGAAGCGTCCTTTCTCTGCTGGGCTGCATTATAGGGATGTGGTTTCGTGGGGAGAATTGGAAGGTACCAGAATGGTCATAGGAGGCGGGGAAAGTTCGGCAGATGCTGCCTACCATTTAGCATCTAAAGGTGAACAGGTCGATGTCTATTATTCCGCAGATTCCTGGTTCGACACCGCCGTAGATCCGAGCCGAACTTTATCGCCTTTTACAAGAGAGCGCATAAGTTCTCCAGCCATTGATGGAAAAATTACGCAGCATTCACAGAAAAAGGCGGTATCGGTGGAACAAGATGCCGATTTGCTGGGCTATACCGTGACTTTCGAGGACGGGACGAGTATCACAACAGAAAATGAACCGATCATCTGTACAGGATTCAGCCATGGGGCAAAACAATTCGAAGAATTATTCGAGTGGAATGAAGAAGGCCTGCCGTTATTGACAGACAACGACGAATCCACTATCGCCCCTTCAGTATTCCTAATCGGTCCGAGCGTTCGCCAAGCCAACACTATTTTTTGTTTTATTTACAAGTTTCGCCAACGTTTCGCTATTGTGGCGGAAGAACTATTCGATCGCCATCAACTGGCTCATAATCCGGCAGTCTTTAACTCGTATAAAGCAGCTTCCATGTATTTGAGTGATTTGTCTTGCTGTGAAAAAGAATGTACATGCTAGGAGAAGTTTAATGAAAATTGTATTAGTAGGACTGGAGTCTTCCGGAAAGACCACGTTGCTCCATCGCTTATCCCCGGAAAAATATCCTTTCCAGGGATCGAATGTCAGAGGCGCCACTTCACGGATAGGTGAAGTGAAAGAGCGGCACCATCAGTACATCGATACACCGGGAGTTCGTTTGGGGAGTGAACTGGTCACAAGCAAGTACACGAAAAAAACGGCAGCTGCAGCGAATCAGCTGTGGCTGGTCGTTAGGGGGACGCATTTCTTAGAAGAGTTGACGGCGCTCGAAAGCCTGTTTCCTGTTAAAGAAGTTCCGACAGCAATTATTGTTACATTTCAGGACAAAATGGATGAAGGTTCCACAGAGGCACTAATTCGCTTTAAAGAGAGCAGGGGCTTTCCACTTTGTCTCATTGATACTCGTTCGTATCACCCTGGCATTTTGGAACAATTGAACGACAGTGCGCGGCATTTAACTGATGAGGAATTTAAAGAAATTCAGCGGTTGCCGGTGAAAAAAGCGCCGAAGCCGAAAGCGCTGTTCAGCCATCCTTTCTGGGGTCCTTGTCTCGCTCTTGCAGTTTTAATGAGCGTGTACGCGCTGCCAATATTTATTGCCTACCAGGTTTCGGGAAGAGCGGAAGCTTTTGTCGATCAATATGTGTTGGCCCATTTGGAGAGTTGGGGTTCAGGCTTGCCGGAATATCTTTACATTCTGGCATTAGGGGATTATGGACTGATTTCGCTTGGCATCTACTCTTTTGTATGGGCTTTTCCTGTAGTGCTGCTGTTTTCGATGACCGTAGCAATCACAGAAGAAAGCGGTTTAAAAGACTTAATCACAGATGGACTTGATTCGGCCATGCGCAGATTCGGATTAACAGGACAGGATCTCGTACCGATCATCAGCGGCTTCGGCTGCAATGTGGTGGCAATGGAAGCGACTCGCAGCTGTAATGTCTGTTCGAGGAAAAACTGCATCTCCGTCATTTCATTCGGTTCAGCCTGCAGTTACCAAATGGGCGCCACACTGTCGGTTTTTGGAGCTTCCGGCAATATCATGCTGGTGTTGCCTTATACCGCAGCGTTGATGGCGGTGTCTTTGATTCATGTGAAGATCTGGAACCGCTCAATTGCCATCCCTAAACTCCAACAGCATCAGTCTTTCCTGCAAAGGCCTTCGCTCAAGACGATTTCCTATCGGACTCAACCGGTCATTAGCCAATTCCTCTTTCAAGCAATGCCGATTTTTTTGCTTATTTGCCTGATAGCTTCCGGGATGGAAATGATGGGAGGCATGGCGGCTTTAAGTTTCATTGCGGCACCATTTCTCGCTTTGTTCGGCTTGCCCGATCAAGTTGCGCCAGCTTTCATCGCAAGTATTTTTCGCAAGGATGGCATCTTGCTGTTGAATCAAGGATCAGGGAGCCTGCTGGAACAAATTACAACCGCCCAGTTGTTTTTGGCGGTATTTTTCTGCAGTACGTTTACCGCATGTCTAGTAACCTTGATGAAAATAGCGAAGGAACTATCGATAAAGGATGCTTTAGCCATCGCCGGCAAGCAAATGGCAACAAGCAGTGCCAGCGTTTCCGCCTTCGCGTTGATTCTTTATTTTGTTTTTTAGCATCATCTTTTTCAAAAAAATATGTACCATTAAAAAAGCTGTCAAAGTTTAATCTGACAGCCTTGCCGTTTCTGAAGATTTACTTTTTTAATCAAAAATTAACGAGGGAAAGCGCTTTGTTTGTGATGACGATTCAATTAAGTTCTTCATCCAAATGTATTTTGCTTTGAAATGCCCGGTTCTGGCCAACATACTTGCCGCTATAGGCTGGTCCTTCCTGGTCCAATTCAGCAAGTACGATTTGGCAGATTCTTCTCCCGGCAATCAATTCAATCGGCACTTGGTTGGCATTATAAAGTTCGAGGGTAATATTCCCTTCAAACCCGGGGTCGACCCATCCCGCATTCTGGATGAACAGCCCGAGCCTGCCGATGGAACTTCTGCCTTCAACGAAAGCTGTGACGTTTTTAGGGAGCTTGATCCATTCGAGAGTCGTGCCAAGGATAAATCCATGGGGCGGAATCAGTATTCTTTCTGCGAAAACTTCTTTATAGGCAGCTGCTTTTTCAAGCGAGAGATGGGTAACAGATGATTCGTCCAGGCTCAAAAAATGATTGCCTAAACGAAGATCCACTGAAGCCGGTTGATATTGGGCATCGGTAATAGGTGTAATTTCAAGCTCATGATCCTGCATTTTCTTCTTTATCGATTGATTGGATAGAATCATCCATCAAGACCTCCTAAGTTTTTATAGTAATAATATGCACTATAAATAGTAATTATTACGATTTATAGTGCATATACAATCTATCACTTTGTGCAAGTTCAAACAAGGACAGCTAGAGAATAACTATTAAAAGTGCTTTGCAGCGCCACGATATAGAAAAGGGGCAGACAGATGAAGACGAGTAGCAATTTTCATTTTCAAGTTGGTGAATTTAAACTTATCGCCTTATCAGACGGAGCATTTCCAGTATCCAAAGACTTCTTTTTTGCAAATACGCCACAGGACATGATTGAGCATATTCCAGACCAATTCCATGCACCGCTGAACTTTTTGCTTATTGATACAGGAAAACAAAAAATACTGATTGATGCAGGCTTTGGTGAAGAGCATTTGCCGACAGGGGGGCATTTGCTGCGTCAGCTTCAACAAGAAGGGATAAAAGCAGAAGATATTCAAACCATCGTCATTACCCACGGACACCTTGATCATATCGGCGGTTTAAGCCGAAATGGCAACCCGGTCTTTTCCAACGCTGAACACTTGATTACGGCTGAGGAGTGGAATTACTGGTCAGAGCGTCCGGAAACTATGGAATCGAGGACCTTGGCTCCACTAAAAGACCACATCACCTTTGTTCAATCTGGTTGCCATATTTGTCCGGGCATCTCTGTTAATCATACTCCAGGCCATACTGAAGGCCATCTCACGGTTTCTATTGAATCACAAGGCACACGCTTGTTGGCCGCTTCCGATATTCTGAACGACCCGGTCACTCTTTCACATCCTGCCTCCTATATAGCTGCCGAGCTGGACCCCGAGAAAGGCATGGAGACTCGCCAGTCCTTTTTGCAGCAAGCCTATACGCAATCAGCACAGATTTTTGCATGCCATTATCCATTTCCAGGACTCGGAAAAGTGAAGAAATCCGAAGGCCAATGGACATGGATGCCACTGGAAAATTAGAGGAGACGGTTTGGCACTTACACAAAGCGGTGAATACGGAATCTCTGCATAAAACTTAGTGAAAGGATTGAAAAAATGAAATTCCCCAGTAAAGCTGAACGGCTGGTCTTATTTGGATCCAAACCGCCGGGCCCTAGAAAAAAACCAATAGACAAAGAAAATATGAAAGATTTGCAAAATCAAGCTGGGAAGTATTTGTTTCCGATCCAGGCAGTCGGGGTCAGCAATGTGAAGTATCCGATTGACATTTCCTCGAGCCTGAATCCAGCGAAGCAGCAAACTTTGGCTGCATTCAGCCTCACTGCAAGTCTGCCGAGTTTCATGAAAGGGACTAATATGAGCCGCTTTATGGAGCAGCTCGAAGAAGCGAGGCGTACAGGCAAGCTGACCGCTGATTTTCATGCACTGGCGGAATTGAGCCGGAAAATTTCTCTGCGGTTGGGACAAGAGGAAGTGCGTGTCCAAGTCGAATTTCCCTTTCTGTTTACCAGAAAAGGCCCGTCCACGCAACTCGAAGGAATCAATCATGCACAGGCCACGATGGACGTATGTACGGTTGACTCGTCTGTCTTTCGAAAGGCTGCTCTTAAGTGTGCCGTTACTACGCTGTGCCCATGTTCGAAGGAAATAAGCGAGTACAGTGCGCACAATCAGCGTGGATTTATCACGATGGAAATCGAACTTAACAACCAATATACAGAAGAGCCGGATTGGAAAGTAGATTTGCTTGAAGCAGCGGAATCGAATGCGAGCGCCCTTATCCACCCGGTGCTAAAGCGGCCGGATGAAAAAATGGTAACGGAAAAGGCCTACGAAAATCCGCGGTTTGTCGAGGATATGGTGCGCTTGGTGGCAGCCGATCTTTATCAACTGGATTATATCGATCGTTTCCGCGTAGAATGCCGGAACGAAGAATCCATCCATCTTCATGATGCCTTTGCTGAATTGACAGTCGACAAAAAGGGGCAATGAAACAGTGGGAACTACACCGATAAAAAACGGAAATACTTAACATTTAAACTGGCAGGGGGGGAAGTAAATGGGGAAAATACCGGTAACAGTTTTAAGTGGCTATTTAGGGGCAGGGAAAACTACAATCTTGAATCACATTCTTCATAATCAGGATGGCTTGAAAGTAGCGGTTATTGTCAACGATATGAGTGAAGTGAATATTGATGCACAAACCATCAAGCAAGGGGGCGGGTTGAAGAGGACGCAAGAAAAACTGGTGGAACTCTCAAATGGCTGCATTTGCTGCACGCTCCGTGAAGATTTGCTGATTGAAGTTGAAAAGCTGGCGACAGAAGGAAATATCGATTACATCGTCATCGAATCTACCGGCATCAGCGAGCCTGTACCAGTAGCCCAGACTTTTTCTTACATAGATGAAGAACTCGGCATCGACCTCACACGCTTTTGCCAACTGGACACGATGGTCACAGTCGTCGATGCCAATCGATTCTGGCATGATTTCAGGTCAGGAGACAGCCTGCTCGATCGAAAGGAGGCGCTGGGCGAGGAAGATGACCGGGAAATTGCTGACTTATTATTGGACCAAATCGAATTTTGTGATGTATTGATCGTCAATAAAAGCGATCTTGTGGAGGAAGCGGAGTTAGTTCATTTAGAAAAGGTCCTGCGCAAGCTTCAGCCGGGAGCAAGGCTGATCCGAACAAGCAAAGGCGAAATTCAGCCAAGCGATATCCTGAATACCGGGCTTTTTGATTTCGGAAAAGCCAATGAATCTGCAGGCTGGATAAAAGAACTGCTGACGGGGCACAACGATCATCAGCCGGAAACTGACGAATATGGCATCACATCTTTTGTTTACAACCGAAAATTGCCTTTTCACAGTGAACGGTTTTATCAATTGATGTATTCCCTAGGCAAAAATATAGTGAGGGTAAAAGGCGTTGCCTGGTGTGCGACGAGGAACGATCTAGCCCTGTCGGTTTCGCAGGCTGGCCCGTCCATTTCCATTGAGCCGGTATCCTACTGGGTGGCTAGCTTGCCAGAGCTGGAACAAAACCAAATTATCGAAGAAAACCCTCATCTCACGGAAGAATGGGATCCTGAATTTGGAGACCGCAAAACCCAACTCGTCTTTATCGGGACAGCGATGAATGAACAGGAAGTAATAGCGCAGTTGGATTCCTGTTTATTGGCGGATGGCGAGTTTGATGGGGATTGGAGTGCTTTAGATGATCCTTTCAATTGGAATATCCCAGAAAGAACACGCTGACTATTAAGTTGAATAGGAGTTATTTGTAAAAATCCTTGTAGTCTACAAATAAAAGAGTTACGATGTTAATCGTAATTATTACTATTTGTGGTCGATATAATTTAAAGACCAATTAAAAAATAAATAGGATGAGTCCTGCAATCGTACAAGGAGTTTATCCGAGGCTATAAACAATACAAAGAAGAGAAAGAAAAAATTCTCAAAGTTACATAGGCACTGGTTCATAGAATATCTCCTAGATACAGATTTGCGCTTGCTGCACGGAGACTTATGAGGAATTCAAGTAGTCGGCACAAAAGAAATAAATTCAAGTTCTTAAACAGACGATTCGAGGAGGAATTCTCTGAAAAACAAAGAAACAATTCAGTATGCAATAAAATTTTTCTGATTAAATATTTTCGAAAAACAGTTTACATATCGCCTGATTATCGGAAGGGAAGGAAGTCATATGAAGCTCCTTCTCTTTTTTTGTTCAGGGAAGTGTAATTTTACGAATGTTTTTATATTTCACATCTTTCAGAGTAAAGTAAGTGTCAAATACTGAGCATACTTTATTAGTAGATTCTTTAAGAGATAATCTTTCCATATTTGAATTTCTGAGAGGTAATTGCAGCCGATGAAAGTTACCGCTCGTGACGTGTTTTTACCACTTCATACCTTCTGGATGATCAAGGATGAAAATATAATTTTCAAAAATGGGAATGTTATACTCGCTATGCAAACTTGACTAATTTGCAATCAGATCAATCTTCTGCAATCGAAGCTATTTGGGCGAAGATGGCGAATGAATGGAACATCTCCCAAACGACGTTGGCAAATGAAATTTCACTCGAACAAGTGCCAGAAACGATTGAATTCATTAAAAATGGTGAACATTTAGGGAGAACGATTGTTAAGTGTTAAGATGCTCCTAGCCAGTTGCTTCAATTAGCAGGCGAGCTTAATGCTCTATGAAGTTCGTAAATGTCGATTGAAAAAAAGAACGTTCGTAAAGTGTTTTTACACATTTACGAACGTTCTTTTTCGTGTTTTTAGTTGTTTAACAATATGATAAAATTATAATAATAGAATACCCTTTTAGAATTTACTTATTCTTCTGGCAGCAAGACAATCTTTCCTAATTTCCCCGTTTTTTTAAAATAAATTTGAGCTTCTCTTGCTTTTTCCAAAGGAAAAGTCCGATCGATGACCGGTTTAATTTTACCTTCAGAAATAGCGTTAAGCATACGTTTAAATTCTTCCCTAGTGCCCAAAACAGACCCATAAAGAGTAATATGTTTTAAATACAAAGTTCTAAAATCAAGCTCTGTGTTCTGGCCACCTGCAGACCCAGATGTACAGAATTTCCCACCCTTCTTCAGTACCTGAAGGGAGGTTGAGAACAAAGCATCGCCTACAACATCTAATACTGAGTCAATCGGACCGCCATTCACTTCTATTATTTCTTTAGCAAGATTATTTGATTTATAAGACAACACGTGTGTTGCTCCCAATTCCTTCATTCTTTCTTTCAAATCTAAGTCACCAACAATTGCAATGACTGTAGCACCGAATACTTTAGAGGCAATTTGTACATTTAAAGATCCAACACCACCGTTTGCCCCGGTTACCATAATAGTCTCCCCAGATTGAGCTTGAATTTGTTCTGCCATATGCCATGCAGTCAACCCACTAACAGAAAAAACTCCACTTTCTGTATAGTTGGAAAGAGGCATATCAAAACAAAGGTCAGCATTCCACACGACGTATTCCGCATATCCACCATCATATTCTGAACCAATGAAGGACATATCTTCTGAAATATGCTCAAATCCTTCATCTCCACTTGATGTGAATGGGAAAAGGACAACATCTTTTCCAATCATGGATTCCTCTACAAGTTTCCCTGCCTTTACTATTCTCCCTGATATATCAGAACCAGGTGTGCGGGGAAAGTGTACTCCTTCTGGTCGCCATCCGGACTTCGAGCCAGTGCCGTAAGCTCCTTCTCTCATCCAAATTTCCGTATTATTAATGGCACAAGCCTTTACCTTAATGAGCACTTCATGGTCTTTAGGTTCTGGCATAGCTAATTCAACTATTTCTAACTTATCTACATCACCGTATCCAGTCACTTGAACAGCTTTCATAGAGTTATCCCCTTTCTATTATTTGAGTTAGTATAAAGAGACACTTCAATCATTCCTCATCTCTCGCGGATTGTTAGTTGATCCACGGATCGTTAAAGAGGGATGGAATTTATTACATCCCTCTTTAGTGAATGATACATAATTACTCTCAAAAAACATTAGCCATTCACTCGCTATTATTATCTTTACTAGTGGCTTGTTCAACTATCCTGGCCCGTTAATTAAATATTAACTGGATAATCCGTCCGTAAAAACATCGATTCACTCGCTGAACTGGCGTACATCCTAGGTTGAGATAACCTCACTTTATCATAAGGGAAGGGCTTCGTATAAAGCGCAGATCGCCAAGACCATCGGCTGTAGCCGCTTTGTGTTCAAATATTTCCTGGGCACTGGAACACTTTTTTGAAGAGACCAGGAAAGGCTTAGGCTACACCCATTGTTCCTCCCAGCTGACCCAGTTAAAAAAAGAGCTGCTTTGGCTGAAGGAAGTGGACAGCCCCGCCTTGCGCCAGTGGGTCTGCCCGTCCTGTTCAGCGCATCACGAGCTGGATGTGAACGCAAGTATCAATATCAAATGTGAGGCTATGCGCCTCCTAACCGCATGAACTGCGGAGCTCCAATCAAGGAACCGACTGTCCAGGGGTTGTTGGGAAGCCCGCGCTTCAAACAGCGTGTAAAAGCGTTAAGTGGTTGGTAGTTCACTGTGTAGTAGACTTGGTGACTACGTTTTTTCCTGCTATTTACTTGTAATGAAATTTTCGTATTCTTAAACAAAGAGGAGAGTTGATATGGAAGTAGTATATTTTGCCGGTGGATGTTTATGGGGAGTACAAGCTTTTATAAAAACGTTGCCTGGAGTGGAGTTTACAGAAGCAGGAAGAGCGAATGGAACCAGTCATATACTTGAGTCGGATTATGATGGGTACGCCGAATGTGTAAAAACAGGATTTGATCCGACAGTTGTAACAATGAGAGACTTAATGGGGTATTTATTTGAAATCATTGATCCATACAGTTTGAATAAACAAGGACAGGATGTTGGCGAGAAATACAGAACGGGCGTATATAGTGAAAATCCTGACCACTTAATAGAGGCGAAGGCGTTTCTTAGTGAGAGAAATGATTATGACCTTATAGTTGTCGAAGTATTACCTCTTACAAACTATGTGAGAAGTGCAGAAGAACATCAAGATAGGTTAGCTAGATGTCCAAATGATTATTGCCATATTCCAGAAGAAATATTAAGTAGGTATAAGTAAGGGAGAATATTCAAAGTAGAAATCTAGTTTGCATACCACCCGGAAGAAAAGGAACTTCGTATAAGAAGTTCCTTTTCTTTTTGTTCACGGAAGGGTACTTTTACGAACGGTATAGATCTGCAGCAGGCGATAGATTTATAGAATTCGAGAAGAACAGTATATAAGCTAATGTGAAATAGTCATTTTTTCATTTAAGTAGATCAATACTGAAGAGTGAATTCAGAAAAAACAATTTTCACTTTTTTCTTCTCAAGTACATAATGGTAGTAGGTTCTCAAAAGGGAGATATCGTTATGAAACAATTAAATGGGTTGCAAGGCCCTAGTTCAAAAAGTGAAAAGGTGAAAATCATTCTGTTGCTGGCAATTCCGGCAATGGTCGAATATTTATTGCAAACGGTGGTTGGGTTTGTGGACACGCTGTTCATCGCGCGGATCGGATTGCAGGAAGTCACGGCAGTGGGAATAGCCACTGCGGTGTTAGCCATCTATTTGGCGCTCTTTATGGCTTTGGGGGTGGGGACTTCTTCACTTGTTGCACGAAAATTAGGGGCAGACGACCTTTCCGGTGCCAGAAAAGTTGCGCAGGAATCGCTCGGGTTTGGGACAGTAGTAGCTGTCATTCTGAGCATCCTGACGTGGTTCGGTTCAGAATTTCTGATGTCACTGTTCGGCGCCGAGGACGAAGTGGTCCGGATTGGGGCCATTTACTTGAAGATTGTCGGGGGCGGTGCGCTGTTCCTTGCTTGGATGACTTTGATCGGCAGCATACTCAGGGCGGGCGGCGATACCAAAAGCCCGATGAAGGTAGCGTGGATCATCAACATCGTTCATATCCCATTAAATTATATTTTTATTTTCGGCATCGGTGATTGGGGTGGCTGGGGAGTTGCGGGAGCGGCTTGGACTACTTTGTTTGTCCGGGTCTTGGGCACTTGGCTACTGTGGCGCTACTTGAAGAAGTCCAGCTTGGCGGTTTCTCTCCTCACTTTATTTTCATGGGATAAACATACAAAAGAAATGGTTTATTTGGCTGTGCCGGCAGCTGCGGAAAGAATGATTATGCGGATTGGCCAAGTCGTTTATTTTGGGCTGATTGTCGCAATCGGGACGAAGACATTTGCTGCACATACCATTGCGGGAAATATCGAGATGTTTTCCTATATGCCGGGATACGGGCTGGCGCTTGCAGCAACCACGCTGGTGGGCCAAAGCTGGGGAGCCGGCAACTGGCGGGAGGCTTATCATTACGGGCTGTTGACGGCTGCTATCGGTGTGGTGTTTATGAGTTTCATCGGTCTGGTCATGTTTATATGGGCACCGTGGTTTGCCTCATGGTTTACGCAAGATCCGGAAGCGATTGAAATGGTGTCCATCGCTCTTCGGATCGATGCCTTTGCCCAACCGGCGCTGGCAGTAGGGTTGATCTTGACCGGTGCGCTGCAAGGTTTGGGTGATACAAAGTCGCCGATGTACAGCACCGCAATCGGGATGTGGGCGGTTCGGATTGTGGGCATATACTTTCTGGGTATTTATTTGGAAATGGGAATTGCAGGAATTTGGCTTGCGATTGCAGCAGATATTACGTTGCGTGCCATCTACTTGTTTTTCAGGTTCAAATCACACGCAATGAAAAAAAAAACGTCGGAAAAAGGCGGAAGCGAAAAATCATTAAGCTGAAACCCAGTCTGCCGCGTAAACCGGCTGGCTGCGCAGTCAGGAAATATTTTTCGATTGTATGTTATCCTGATGGAAATTGATGACTCTTTAACCGAAGGGATGAAAGACCATGTCGCTATGCGGCGCTTTGGTGGAGTATATTATGCCTGGATATTACTTTTAGAAGGGAAGAGACAATGAAACGTTTTCTTGTAGTTGAAGATGAGAAGTTGATGTGCGATCTTATCCGTATTCATTTGGAAGGCGAGTTCGAGCTTGTTTTCGCCTACGACGGCGCAAAGGCGCTGCAGCTTGTAAAAGAGCAGCCATACGATTTATTGATATTGGATATCATGATTCCTTTTACGGACGGGTTTGATGTCTGCAAAGAAATCAGGCGCAATTCTAATATGCCGATTCTTATGCTGACGGCCAGGTCCGCTATTGAAGATCGTGTAAAAGGCCTTCAGCTCGGAGCGGATGATTATTTAGTGAAGCCCTTTGATTTTGAGGAATTGAAAGCGCGGGTAAATGCACTGCTGAGGCGCAGCGATCAGGCAGAAGGTAAAGATGGCCGCGATTCCATGATCGTCTTGAAAGATAAAAAACTGATTGTCAATAAACAGGACAAGCAAGTGGTTTTCTGTGGCAGGAAAATGGAACTCACGGCAAAAGAATACGCGATCATCGAATTGCTGGCAGGGTCTCCGAATAAAATTTTCACACGCGAAGAAATTCTTGATTTAGTATGGGATTATTCAGAAATTCGAGATGTAAGGGCCATTGATTCGCATATTAAAAACATCCGGTTGAAATTCAGGAAGCTCCATTCGGATGTGCCGATCATCAAAACGGTTTGGGGCCTAGGTTATCAACTGGAACTGAAGGATGCGGCAGATGAAGCGTAATGGAATTGTTTTGAAGCTCGGTTTGGTGATCATGGCCCTTTTTTTAAGCATACTGATTCCGTTCGCGTTCTTGATCGACCGGATATTCCTGAACGTCTACTCCATTTATTTGAACGATAACGTCAAGTCCATCGCACAAAGCCTTGAAGTCGAGTGGGTGGAGAGGGATCAATCCCCTGAGGAAATCTATCAGCATCTCGACCTCTTTTTTGAACACGAAGTGCTGTTTTTAAATTCCAATGGACATATAACGCATGGCAATATCATGGAATTCAATGAAGGGTCCCATCTTCCAATGGACTGGGTGTCCCGCCTCCAAAATGGAGAAACTATAGAGGGAGAAAGGTTTAATGCGGACAGCCAGGAAAACTTCTATTATTTCGTGGAGCCTATTTTTGACAATGGTGCGTTTGAAGGCGGGGTCATGATCTTTTCTTCCATTGATGAACTGCATAACAAGATGCACAACGTGAGAGACTGGATGATATGGGCGATAGTGGCCACTATATTGATTGCAATAGGCTATACATTTTTTATCGTCTGGTATTTATCCAGGCCGCTGGTCAAGATGGAGAAGGCGACTCGCGAAATCGCAAAAGGCAATTTAAATACGCATGTGGAAGTGAATAGCCGTGACGAACTGGGGTCTTTGGGGAGCGCAATCAATGATTTAAGTGTGGAGCTGAACAATTACCGAAAAACACGCAGTGAATTTTTGGCGAATATTTCACACGAGCTGAGAACCCCTACATCTTATTTAAGCGGCTATGCAAAATTGATAAAAGAAGGAAAGTACGAGACCCCGCAAGAGCTAGGTCGTTATGCGTCGATTATTGATGGTGAAGCATCGAGGCTCGCCAAGCTGATCCAGGAGCTATTTGATTTATCGAAAATGGAAGAAGGGGAATATGCCCTCCAAGTCCAGGAAGTTGATATAGAGGACTTTGTCCAGACGTTGCAGGCTAAAGTGAATTTGAAAGCCACTGAGAAAGGGCTTGTGGTCAATGTAGAGTTTGATGGAAACGACAAAGCAGTCTTGACAGACGGCATGAAGCTTGAACAGATTCTGCTCAATCTGCTGGAAAACGCTATAAATTATACGGAACAAGGGTCGGTTGGCCTTTATGTCCGGATGAAAGAACAGAATATTGAATTCATCATCGAAGATACGGGGGCAGGGATACCTGAAAACGATCAGTCTCTAATATTCGATAGGTTCTATCGTTTGGATAAATCACGGTCTCGGGCGACCGGGGGAACGGGGCTGGGTCTTGCCATTGCCGCAGAGCTGGCCAAGCAGATTTCAGGAACCATCCAGATGGAAAGCGAAGAGCATAAAGGAACACGGTTTATCGTAACTCTTCCATACAGCATTGAAAAAACTGATGCGTACAGTTAAAGTTTTATAGGAAAAAGAGCTATGAATTCACCCTCCATATTTTCTCCATAATTCATTTCTATACTCATGTGTAATGAAGTAGAAATGAGGAGATTTAGGATGTGTGGATTTATAGGTTATATTCCTGGTTCTCAAGGGATAAATCATGACACTGTACTGGGCGATATGCTGAATACCATTGTGCATCGCGGGCCGGACAACCAGTCCGTCTATATCGACAATCAGGTGGGCCTTGGGTTTTCCAGATTGAGCATATTGGATTTAAGAAGTGCCGCCAATCAGCCGTTAGAAGCTGATGAAGTGGTGCTTGTATTCAACGGAGAGATTTATAATTACCGTGAAATTCGGGCGGAGTTGGTGGAACTGGGTTTTGAGTTCTCAACCACTTCTGATACAGAGGTGCTGTTAAAAGGCTATCTTCACTTTGGCGAGAAAATCATCGATAAATTGCGGGGCATGTTCGCATTTCTGATTTGGGACAAACCGAAAGGGAAGTTTATCGCAGCAAGAGATCCATTCGGCATCAAGCCTTTATATTACACCCACATACCCGACGGATCGTTCATCTTTGGCTCTGAAATCAAGTCATTCACGAAGCACCCGGGATTTGTGAAAACACTGAACAAACGAGCTTTGAAGCCGTATTTGACTTTCCAGTACTCGGTCTTGGAAGAAACCTTTTTCGAAGGCGTATACCGCGTGCAGCCGGGAACATATTTGGTGATGGAAAAAGGTGAGGACATCCGGACCGTCGCTTATTTCTCCCGTGAGTTCAAGGAACAGCAAAAGAGTTACACGGAGTATATCGAGGAGATTCAGGAGGCCGTTGCGGAATCTGTCGACGTCCACCGGGTCAGCGATGTTCCGGTAGGGTCATTTTTGTCCGGAGGAATCGACTCCAGCTATATCACTTCTTTGCTCAAGCCGCAAAAGTCCTTTACCGTAGGATTTGAAGATTATGAAGACATGTTTGATGAGACGAAACTTGCCGTGGATCTAGCTGGACAACTGGGAGTGGAAATTGAACAGCGCTATGTCAGTGCCCAGGAAAGTTTCGATGTCTTTCCAGAAATCCAGTGGCATATGGATGAGCCCCATTCCGATCCGTCCATCATTCCGTTATATTTTCTGAACGAAATGGCCAGTAAAGAAGTGACCGTGATCCTATCCGGTGAAGGAGCGGATGAATTGTTCGGAGGGTACGAATGGTATCAGCCGTCTAAAAAGCTGAATTCCTACCGGCGCTTGCCGAAAGCCGTCCAACATACGGCTGCCCAGCTTTCGAACATCTTGCCGCAATCGAACCAGTTCAGAAAATTCTTCCAGAAAGCTGTGCAGCCCATTGAAGAGCGTTTTATCGGCCACGCACTCGTATGGAGTGAAAAAGATGCACTCGGTATTTTGAAGAAAGAATATCAGGCCGGCCCTTCTGTTCAGGAAGTGGTGGATCCTTATTATTCGAAAATGAACTATCAAAACGAGACCGATAAAATGCAGGCGCTGGACTTGGAGTTATGGCTGCCTCGGGCAATCCTCTTGAAGGCGGATAAAATGAGCATGGCCCACTCGATTGAATTGCGTGTGCCTTTCCTGGATAAAAAAGTGTTTGAAGCGGCAAAACAGCTGCCGGAAAATATGAGAGTTGATTACGGCAAGTCGAAAGTCGCTTTGCGGGATGCCGCGCTAAACAACCTCCCGGAAGACTGGGCCAAACGGAAAAAGCTCGGATTCCCGGTTCCTATCCGCCACTGGATGAGAGAAGAAAAATATTACAAAAAAATTCAATCAACATTCCAACAAGAGTATGTGCAAGAGTTTTTCGATCAGCCTAAACTATTGGAATATCTTGAGCGGCATTATAAGAACGAAGAAAATCACGCCCGGTATATATGGACAATCTACAGCTTCTGCGTCTGGTATGAGCAGTATTTCCTGAATGATGAAAACGTCCAGGAAGCTTCGGAAGCTGTTGCACCAGCAAATGAGTATTCGATGTCTTGATAACTACAGCAAAGAAAGCACCTTGATCAGCTGTGGATTGTAAAAAAGGCCGGAATCTACCGATTTCAGCACATTACAGTCAAGACAAAAAAGCACCGCAGTAGTCAAACTGCGGTGCTTTTTCTATTTCAGCATCATTTCCAAAGTGTCGAGATTCTTTTCCATCAAGGTGAAGTAAGTTTCGTCATTGTCTTCATCTTCCGGAGTCAAAACACTTAAATTGTGCAACTCAATTGACTCTGCGCCAACTTCATTCTGGATCACTTCTGTCAGGTTGGAGGAAACGTGCTGTTCGAAAGCGATATATACAATGTTTTTTTCTTTCTAGTTTAGGGCAATTTGCTTGGGGGGACTGAAAAACTAAGTCGTCAGAAATCGTTGAATCGGCCCATGCCAATGATCTTTCCGGATTTCTGAGTAATTATTGTTCGTATACTCAGAAATGACTTTTCGCCAAAATCTTTGTGCAGGAAGGTTGGTTTCAAGTTCTGCCACTTCCCATACCCCAAGAAAGAGATCGAATAAATAAAAGGCGGCTTGTTTGCCGGTTCCTTGCTTCCGGTATTTTTTCATGATGAAAAACTCGCATATTTTTAAATAGGATGAACAATTTGAATCCTCTGAAGCTATCTCCCGTACCAATGCAAATCCGGCAATCTTCCCATCCACTTTGATGAGAAACGGGAAATGGGTGGGAATTGTCCAATAGTAGTCGAGATGCTTGTAACCGTACAAGCCGTCTTCATCTATATCTTCAGCTTCGAACTCAGAGAAATCGTACTGGTACAACTCCATCAGATTTCGTAGGACATCTTTTTGTTCGATAGTCGGCTGAAAGATTTCAAGTTTCATCATTCATCCTCCATTCAATGAGTTTACTAATGTACTATACGCGCAAGTTGTGTGAAAATAATGGAGAAATGAGTGGAAAGAATACATTTATCGATCATGAGAGTATCAAGAGTGATGTTCAATTAAAAGTATGGAGTATTACATACGAGGTCAAGTGAAGATGTAAGAGAGGATTGAAAATTTTTTTATAATTGTCCGGAGATGCTATCGAATCCACTTCGGTTACAGAAAATTATTGATAATTTCTCATGTTATTATTCTAAATGTTAAGGAAATAAAAATTTCTTTTAGGATAGGAATGTTCAATATCCCCCCTTTCATAAGCAGCAAAAGTTGCAACTTCTTTACAGGTAAATAGTTTACCGCTATTATGTGTGTTAGTGATAACTTACATAGAGGTTCGCCTTTTTTTGAAAACGGTTTAGTTTTCAATTGATGAAAGTTAGCACTAACGTACACTTAGGGTTAATTGGAGGGAGAGGAAGCACATGAAAATATTAAAGAGACTTGCGCACGTATTAAGCAGTTTTCCTATGAAGTCTATTTTTCTCATGATAATCATGGTTGTTCTTTTAGCAGTGGGCGTAAAAGATGTATTTATGGCGACAGGCAACGATACGCTGGTAGAACCTGATTCAGACGTATATCTCGAAAATTTAATGTTAGAGAAAGAATTCGGTGGAGAATCGATTATTGTTATGTATGAATCGGAAAATTTATTGACCCCCGCTCATTTAGAGCACATGAAAGGCATAGAAGATGCGCTGCAAAATAATGAATCGATCTACAGCATCTTAAGTCCAGTGACGCTTACTGAAGAAATTGTAGAAAGCCAAACGGATACGCTTAAGAAGGGGTTTTCTATGGAGCCTGGATTACCTGACAACCAGGAGACACTGGATAACATGATTTATGGCGAAAATAACGAACTTCGACCTATGTTTAAAGAATTAGTTATAGATGATCGTTACATGATTATGATGATAAAGCTTAATGGAGAAACAGATGATGGTGGAAAAACAGCAGTAATTGACACGATAAACAATTATTTGGTTGCGGAAGAAATTGATACAGCAGAAACCATGGTATCCGGGAAACCTGTTCTTGACAATGCTACCCGCACTTCCATGCAGGAAAGCATTCAAGCCATGATGGGACTGGCGCTAGTAATCATGATTGCCGTATTATCTATTCTCTTTAAAGTCCGTTGGCGCATATTGCCATTAGTAATCGTTCTCTTAGCAGTAATCGGAACGGTCGGTTTAATGGGCTGGTTACAAATACCAATTACGATGGTCTCAATGGCTGTTTTTCCGATTTTAATTGGTCTTGGCATCGATTATGCAATTCAGTTCCAAAACCGTTATGCAGAAGAAATGGCAAAGGAGGATTCAAATGAATAACAATAAAGATAAATCGAAGGAAAGTTTAAAGAAAACCATTACGAAGATGACTCCAGCTGTTTTAACTGCAATGATTGCGACTGCGCTTGGATTTGTTTCATTATATGCCTCGCCTGTGCCGATGATTCAGGACTTCGGCAAAATGTTAACAATCGGTTTAATCGTAAGTTTTGTTCTGGGGGTATTCCTTTTAATTCCTATACTATTCACCAGGGATTATTTTTTTAGTGAAGATAAAGTGTTGCAACCGAAGCAACTGCAAAAAAAGAAACCTTCAACAACGGATCGTGTTTTTGATTGGATTACCAAGAAAACTATAGCTCTTCGATGGGTAATTATCATAATCGCAGCTAGCACTGCCGCCTTTGGTATTTGGGTAGACCTTGATGCTGAAGCGGAAACAGACATGGAGACTTTCATGCCCCAAGATACGAAGGAACTAAATGATATTCTTAAATTAAGAGAGGTTCTTGGCACAACAGATCAAATATCGATTGTATATGAAAGCGATGATATTTTTTCCGATCAAGTAAATAGCTGGGTTGATGGTTTGACAGAATCGGCGAAAACCGAATTTCCTGATGTAGTGGTTAACACAAATTCGCTCACGAGTCTTTTGAAGCAAATGAATGGTGATGAGTTGCCTGTGGGCCAAGCATTCGAGGAAGGGGTAGCTGACGTCCCAGAAGACCAGTTAAAACTCTTCTTAAACGAACCAAAGACAAAAGGTGTTATCACGATTGGGATCAAACACTTAGAAGCAAAGGAATTAGGCGTATTCCTTGATGATTTAGAAGTCTATATGGAAAGCAGTAGTTTAGATACAGTCCAAACTACCATCACAGGAAAATCGGTATTAGATGTTGAGATGATTCGGGGTCTGACAACCGGTAGATATAAGATGACCTTGATTGGAATGGGGCTAGTGTTCTTCAGTTTATTAGTTATTTACAGGAATTTTGTGAAAGCGTTAATTCCTTTGTTTCCTATCACATTCATTATAGGTTGGTCAGGGTTGATCATGCACTTTCTGGATATGAGTTACACCCCGCTTACTGCAACATTGGGAGCATTAATAATTGGGATTGGTACGGAGTTCACCGTATTAATCATGGAACGATATTATGAGGAAAGAGAGAAAGGTTATCATAGCAGGAAAGCCATCCAAATGGCCAACAAAAATATTGGTAAGGCTATTTTAATATCGGCTATTACGACAATTGGTGGATTTAGTGCATTACTTATATCCGATTTTGTGATTTTGAACAATTTTGGACTAATGACACTTATTAATATTTCACTTGCTTTATTCTCCACGCTGATTGTAATGCCACCAGTCTTGATTATTTTGGATCGCTTTGTGAAAATAAAACAAACATCTTAATTTTTACTAGCTTATCAAGAGAGAAGGCGAAGACTATTGATGGATAAAACGGAACAAATCTTTAAAGGGGCTATTGCTGCTTTTATAAAAAAGGGAATGCAAGCATCAACGCAAGAAGTTGCTAAAGAAGCAGGAGTTGCAGAAGTGACACTATATCGGAGATATTCCACGAAAGAAAACCTATTTACTACGGTTCTCAAGAATGTACTCGAAAAAAAGTTCGGTTCCCGTGTTTTAGAAATTTCCAAAGAAAACGATACTGAATTATTTTTAACCAATATTATCGAAGATAGATTAGAAGTATTGGTGAAAAATAAAGATTTGGTAAGGATGCTTTTGTCAGAGAGTCTACGAGGGAATTTAACAGATAAAATTAACTTGCCAGAAGTTATTTTTTCAAGTTTAAAAAAAGGATTGGAATGTCATTTCCAACATAAAGATCAGCAAGTTGATATCGACTTTTGTGCAAGACAACTAGGAGGGGTATTTTTAAGTTATGTAATATTGCCAAACGATCAACAACTCGACAAGTTAACTACCCAAGAAAGAAGAGATATAGCGAAAAAACATGCCAAATCAATATTATCAACAATTGAGGAAATCTAGTCAGGGCAATCGTGCAAACTTGCTGCAACGGTTTTATGCATATTTAGTTAAACTTTTCTCTCTGACTGCAGAGTATCTATTACCTGGGTATTGAGAACAAAAGTTATTGCTTGAAGCAAAGTACAAATAAGAAGAGCGGTGCTTAATCAGCATCGCTCTTCTTATTTGTCTGGAAAAGTATCATGTTACGAACGCTTTAATCAAAGGTCTACTTTTCCAGGAAAAGATTCGATTATTAAAGTCATCTCTTCGCAGCGTTTCTGAAAGGTTTTGTCTAATAGTCTGTGGGTCAAATTGGGATGTTGACTTCAATCAAGGTTATTCCATTGTTAAACGCTTATAATAGGGATAGAGGTGCTCTCATGAAAAAAATAGTCATGTTCCTATCCGTTTTGTTTCTCGCTGCTTGCAGTAACGAAGCGTCAGTAACGACTTTGACAGACCCATCGCCCGATCAAGAACTGCGCTCCAGTGAAGCGGGATTATCGATGTCTCTTGCAGAAGATGCATATGAAAAATCTCCTTCATTAATTGAAGTGACGATAAAAAACGAAAGCCAGCAAAACTACGGTTTTGGAGAGTATTATCATATTGAAGTGAACAAAAATGGCAAGTGGTATATCTTGACACATTCCGACGCTGTGTTTTTAAATAATCAGCAGTTCAATGACTCTGGACAGCTGTTATTGGCTGGGAGTGAAGTGCAGCAGACATTTTTCATTGATCAACTGGGTATAACACTTGTTCCGGGTGAATATCGTCTCGTAAAGACATTTTTATCACAAAATGAACCCTTCTTTGAAATAGCTATAGCATCCCCATTTACAGTGGAATGAACAGTTCATAAGGAATCCGTAATCTAGCCAGATGAATAGTGCTCATCAATCAACACTCTAATCAATAATCATCTAGATAAAAGACGTCTATTCACACCTTTTTTTAGGTGATGGATAGACGTCTTGTTTTTCGAAGAAATATTATAGATTATTATTTAGTGAGAGATAGCAGGGTTTTCTCAGTAAAAAAATTAAAATATGCTCATGTAAAAGCGAAGTGAAGCTGAAATCAACTGACAATGCTGAACTCATTTAAAAAAATATTAAACGTTTTTAGAGGGAAAGAAAGACAAATTTAATTTACCATAAAATATATTCAGAATATTCAGAAATATATGATACTATTATATTGTACCGATTATTATCGAATGATAATTATAAGAAGTTAATGACATAGGCGGGTTTGTTCACTTTGTAAATCACGATTATTCTTATACTCATGAAAGAAGGGGTTGATTTATTGTGGGGAAAGTGGAAAAAACAGTTGTTTTTGAAATCGAACGCCGAAACACTCCTGATGGAGATTCCTATTGGGAAAAGTTCGAATTGCCACATGTGATGAACATGAATGTTATTTCTGGATTAATGGAAATCCGTCGTCATCCTGTCAATATGGAGGGAGAAAAAACTACGCCGGTTGCATGGGATATGAACTGCCTGGAGGAAGTATGCGGTGCGTGCTCAATGGTCATCAATGGTTATGCACGCCAATCATGTACAGCACTAGTCGATCAGCTAGAACACCCTATTCGGCTGCAGCCGATGAAAACATTTCCGGTTGTCCGTGATTTGATTATTGACCGCAGCTCCATGTTCGATACATTGAAAAGGCTCAAGGTTTGGATTCCGATTGATGGAACTCATGATCTTGGCGAAGGTCCGCGCATGCCTGAACGCAAACGGCAATGGGCGTATGAATTGTCCAAATGTATGACTTGCGGAGTCTGCTTAGAAGCGTGTCCGAATGTCAATGAAAAATCCGATTATATAGGGGCAGCCCCAATTTCACAAGTGCGCTTGATGAATGCGCATCCCACGGGTGCCATGAATAAAGATGAGCGCTTGAATTTGCTGATGGGGCCGGGTGGAATCCAGGAATGCGGGATGGCCCAAAACTGTGTGGAAACCTGTCCGAAAGGAATTCCTTTGACAACTTCCATCTCATCTATGAACCGCGATACGACAGTTCAAATGTTCCGTAACTTCTTTGGAAGTGACAGCATGGTTGAGTAGGGATAAAGATCGTAGCAGGCAGGCGCTCTAAAAATATGAAGAAGGTAGGAGGGATTCATATGAGTCAAGAATCATGGTTACCAACATTAAAGACTGATACACCTGAGGAAGGATACGACTTAGCAGTTAAGTTAGCACGTAAAGCTGTGGGAATGATTCAACCAGATGAAAATGTACGTAAAAAATTACGTCCGGTATATGCAAATGACGCAAATAGTTTAACTTTTGCTTCCCAAGTTGTGGCTATTAATTTTCAAACAGTAGCTGCAGCTAACAATTACTGGAATGATTAGTGACCATTAAGTAACTTGAAAAATAATTAATCTAAAAGTTGAAATAGAGTAATCCCACCCCGAAATGTTAGACTAAAATCTAAGGTTTTGGGGGTTTTATTTCTGTAATAAAAGTTGGAAACGTATCAAATGTATATGTTAACTGAAAAATGAGCTACAACACAATTGGAATATACATTAATATGTAAGTCGATGATTTTTTGGAGACTTGTTATGGAGCCGAAGAGTCGAATTTTAATCAGATGCTGCTTGAATATAAAAAGGAGAGAAGAGGCTGTTCGCAGCAAATCTTCTCTTCTTTTTTTGTTCGTGAAATTGTGCTTTTGTGAACGGTTAACTTTGGGGTGCTTTGAAAATCAATGCGAAAATGAAGTGCATTTCAAAAATCTATTCTTGATGCGAATGCCTAAATATCATTAGCAGGAAAACAGCTGATGACATGGTTGTCGGTCAAAGATGGATGCTGAATTATTTTAGAACGATCGAACTTTTTGCATCGATATTTAATGCTAAAATATTGTCATAACTAATTAGTTAGGAGGGCAGCTATGGAGACCTGGTTTGATGCAAGGTCCGACTATCCTTTTGAGCTTTTTTCCTTTAGCCACTTGGTGGTGTTAAGCATAGCCTTCATTGGATTGCTTTGCATCGTTCTCTTGAAAGACAGGTTAGGAGTGAACGCTCAGCTGTTTCAATGGCTGCGTTGGCTGTTGCTTGCCATCCTTTTTGTCTCGGAAGTTTCCTACCAGTATTGGGCTGTTTCCCATGGTTTTTGGAGTTTCAGCCGTCATGCGCCACTGCACTTATGCGGAGTCGCCTCTCTTACGGCCATGATCGGTTTGCTGACATTGCGGCCCTTTTGGATTCAGGTCTCATTTTTTATCGGAATCTTTCCGGCAATCCTGGCCTTGGTGACACCCGAAACGCCCTATGATTATCAGCATTTCCAGTTTTGGGTATTCTTTGTTCAGCACACCGCGATTTCTTGGGCTTGTTTGCTGTTAGGCGTAACTTTTTTTAATACCATCAACATCCGTTCGGTGTTTTCCATTTACGCCTTATTGCTTGTTTACGCGGCATTTATCGGCTTTCTTGTGAATCCGCTGATGGGTTCCAATTATCTTTACCTAGCCCAGCGGCCGTCCACCGCATCTCCCTTGGATTTTTTCGGAGACGGCGTTTGGTATTACATCAATCTATGTTTGGCTGCCTTGCTGCTGTTTTTGGTCCAGTACTTGATATTCCACTGGTTTATAAAAAAGCGTCACAGGGAAAGAAATAATTCTAAATGATTTAAATCTCCATGTTGTGACACGGGTGGTTGATGGTTCGATTATATAATTCACAGCTATTTTACTGTAAAATAATAGCATACTAGTTTTAGGAAGTGATGGCTTTGCCGGATTGGACTTACCACACTATGTTCAAACCGGCGCTTTCCCAGTTGCCGGCGAAAACAGGGAGAGAGTTTATCCACCGGGGCATGCATGTGATTTCGACGGTGCCAGGTGGAAGTAAATTAATCGAATACTTGGGGCATACCGCTCCGTCTTCCCGGCTGGAAACTGATGTTTTCGGATTGAAGATCTCCAATCCGGTTGGGTTAAGCGGGAAACTCGATCCCCAGCTTACAGGAACCAAAGCATTCAGCCATTTGGGGATGGGTTTTATTGAAGTCGGCCCAGTCACCATGGAGGCGCAGGATAGAGGCGCACCGTCGTTTACCCAGCCCAAAGACAATCTCGTTTTCCCTTACCAGTTGGAATCGCTCGGTGTTGAGCAAATGATCGTCAAGCTGGAGCGGCTGAAAGCATTCGACAAGCCGATCTTTATCCGCATCGGGAAAACAGGTTCTTATGATGAAACTTTGTCTTTGCTGCAAAAGTTATCCAGTTACGCAGCGGCGCTTATTGTAGAAGACCGCTTCAGTGACCATGACTGGCAATTATTGAAGAAATCGGGAATCGATAAGCCCTTATTATATGCCTGTCCTGCTGATGAAATGGACGTGCCATATATCGACGCCTTGGCAAATAAACGCTTAATAGACGGTGTCATTGTCGATGAACAGGGGGTGGACACGGGTGCTGGACTGAAATACAAAATCGCCCAGGCGGACAGTTTATCGGAAAAAGTATCAGAAGTCAGAAAGCACAGCAAGATGCCAGTCATCGTTTCCGGCGGCATAGCTGAACCGAAAGATGCCTTAGCCTTATTCCAGGCAGGAGCGGATTTGGTCATGCTGTCCGCGGGCTATGTTTTGACCGGCCCCGGCTTGCCCAAACGCATCAATGAAGGCTTATTGGATAGTAAAATGCCGTCGCCAGCCATATGCAGCGGATGGGTATGGCATTGGCTATTCGGTTTTCTCATGCTGTTGGGCGGTGCGATCGCAATGCTTGTCAGCATGACTATCGTCGTTATGCCCTATGACGAAGCATTTTTGAAGCTGACGCGCGAGGAACTGATTGCGATCAATCCGAATATCTACCGCTTTATGCAGCATGACCGGATGACGGTTGCCGGAACGATGATATCGGGCGGCATCTTGTATATGCAATTGGCGCGCCACGGCGTCCGGCACGGGCTTGAGTGGGCGAAGCGGGCGATCCATATCGCTGGTATATTAGGGTTTCTCGGCATTCTCTTGTTTATCGGATTCGGCTATTTCGACTGGCTGCACGGAATTCTGTGGCTGATTCTTTTGCCGTTTTTCTGGAAAGGCTATTTGGCGACGAAACATCATCAAGAACATTCGGCTTCCCGCAACCGGACCAACCACCAGGCATGGAAGAAAAGCCTATGGGGCCAACTGGCGTTTGTCGCGCTCGGTTTTGCGCTCGCTACCGGAGGGCTTGTCATTTCCATTATCGGTGTCAACGGTGTGTTCGTTCAGACGGACATCGCTTATATTTGTATGAGCCCGGAACAAATAGCGGGGATCAATGAGCGGCTGATTCCGGTCATCGCGCATGACCGTGCCGGCCTCGGGAGTGCTTTGATCAGTGTCGGATTGCTCGTGTTGATGCTTGCATTATGGGGTTTTCAAGAAGGCCAGAGATGGGTGTGGTACACGTTCCTGTTCGGCGGAATCCCGGCGTTCAGTGCCGCAATCCTCATCCACTATGTAATTGGCTACACGAGCTTTATACATATTTTACCAGCGCACATTGCCTTATTGCTGTTCGCTAGTGGATTACTCTATTCCAGGGAGTTCTTTTTTAAGCATCCATCATATTAATTAACCCTTTTAAATGGAAGGAGAAAGTAGGCTACTCAAAAAAATGCTCCTAGAATTAAATGGGAACACTTTTTCTTGTTCAGGAATGCATAGTTTGTTTTACCTTAATAACAAGGTGATGAAAATACCAATCGCCGTAATCAATCCAACAATGGGGCCGCCCTTTTCATGGGCTTCCGGCATCATTGTGGAGGCAATCATCGCAATAATGGCGCCTGCTGCAAACGAAGAAATGATGGCTTGCGTCGATTCTGAGGCTTGGTCAAGCAGCGAATAGCCCAAAAGGGAACTGAGAGCGGATGCAATGAGAACCAACACCCACATGGATATCACTTTCTTTGTGGTGTATCCTCCTTTTTTCAGGCCTGTCGTGCTCGATATTCCTTCCGGCAAATTGCTGAGAAAAATGGCCGTAATCAAGGCGACTCCCACTCCGCCGCCTTGAGCGATGCCGAGACCAATCATCGCTGATTCCGGGATGGCGTCCATGATCGTTCCAATAAAAATGGCAAGGCCGGATCCTTCTTCTGAACTTACAGGTTTTTCAGTGCCGTGGCCGGACCGTTTCCGGTGCCTGCCGCCGTTTCGGCTGACAATCGCATCAAAAGCTGTAAAGATGGCTGCGCCGCCTAAAAACCCCAGAGCGATTTCCCCTAGGCCGCCTAGTTCCATCGCTTTTCCTAACAGCTCAAAACTAACCACACCAATCAACGCACCGGTTCCGAGTGCCATCACATAAGCGATTAACCGCCGCGGAAATGGAACAACCAATACCATAATTGCGCCGAGCAGGTTTGCTGCCCCAGCAATTGCTCCCCACAATAAGGCTGATTCCATTAAGCTCATCCTCCACAGGTTAGTATTTTTCTTGTCTTTACCCTTTTTAAACCTTGCTTTAACTTGCATTCCTTGATGATGAAATGGAAGTGTTCTTTAATAAACGTTTTTTCATTGTCCGAATACCAATACCTTGCAGGCGACTATGCCAAATCTTATGAAACTTACCGCGCTGGATATGCAATCATGTTCGATATCGGTAAAGGGTTGAGCAACGCCGTTGTTGATCAAATACTTGAGAGCTTTAAAATCACAGCGTCTGGCATGGAGGCACAGCCAGCAAATCGGTCACAATGATTCTTTGTGTCACACACGGCATGATGATTTTCTTGGCAATTGGAACACTAAGGTAATGTCAAAATAAAAACCAGTAAAGATATTTCAAGGAGAGCTAGGTGAATAGCTTTCTTTTTGTTTCGGAAAGAGTGACTTGAGTGTTATATCGTTTGAAACTGATAGGAAAGCATACTACTCATTGCAATTGTCAAACAGCTTATAGTATCTTTAAAAAAGTGCTGCAAAAATCAGTTGCGCACATTCCAGTAGAGGAGGGATATTATGGAATACAAAACAATCGGCCCTTCCAGGAAATTTCAGAATTTTAATGATGCAGCCAATCAGATACTTAAAATGCTGAGCAATCAAATGGAGATTAATACATTATTCATTGCTGAAAATGATGGGAACACCAATAGAATCAAAAAAGCCTTTAACAGGAAAGAAGAATTGGTAACAGAAGACAGCCAATCACCTCTGGATCAGACGTTTTGCAGCCTAACCATCAATTATGGCCAGGAACCGCTGTTAATTGAGGATATATCAAAAGATGAAAATGCGACCAAGCTGGGCATCGCAGCCCAGTTTGATAATGGCTCGTTCATCGGCATTCCAATTTATTATGAAGATGGAGAAGTGTATGGCACCATTTGCGGATTGGATAAACATCCGGTTGCATTTACGAAAGAACATCAGGAAATGTTTGAGATGATGTCTTCTTTGCTGACCTATATCCTGGAACTGGAGAATGCTCAAAAGGAAATTCAAACGCTGTCCTCACCTCTCGTCCCACTGACAGACGAGATTTCCATCTTGCCTATCATCGGCCACATCACACTGGCACGTGCCTATCAGCTAATTGATGATGTGGTGATAAAATCGAGTGAAGGAATCGATTTTCTAATCATGGATTTTTCAGGGATTACACAAATTGACCCACGTATTGAACAGCCCTTGCTGAATTTAATTAAAACCTTGAAAATCATGGGGATTACACCGATCATTACCGGGATTCTGCCTTCCATGGCGATACAGGTTCCGCATTTTGCCCATTCCTTGAAAGGGGAAAAGATGGAAGCGACACTGAAAATCGCCATCGATCAACTGGGTTTTGTATTGACGAAGAAAAATGAATTTGACACATCCACTTTGAAATAGAGCGAGCAAAAATTAAACCCCGAATGGTAGCGCTATAAAAAGCGCCACCATTCGGGGTTTAGTTCTGACTTCAATCAGCGTGCAGCTTTTCAATAGGATAGAAAACTTTTCCATGAGTGATACAAAACTTTGTCCTCACTGTTCTTTCTTTGTTTTGTGACTTTAAAAAGAAGCTTGGACTAAAAAGAACGCTGTCGACCCAAAAAGCGCAGCAACAGACATGAATAACGCAAACATGGCCATGCGTCTCTTTTTTTTATCTGCTGCATACTTCTCCTGAATATAAGCGGCCCATTTCCAAGCTAGAATATGTGTGATCACCAAAAAAGCGATGAGGCCTAAAGTTATGAAAGACTGTGTCATAATTTTCCTTTCTGCAGAAATATTAAGTTTCACGTTAATCTATCATGACAAGTGTTTTGTAACAAGACATCCCCAGGGCATTGAGAAACTTTAACTGCTCGAGAAAGGTAGTTTGTCATAAGGGGAAGAGCATGAAATGAGCTCTTGCTCTTTTTTTGTTAATGGATTCGCCTGAGCAGAATGTGTTTTTTGTTCGTTTATCATTTCTAGCGAGAAGACGCCTATCTCAACGCCTTGCGTAGGTAGGGGATGAATCGCTTTTTTTTTTCGTTTTCATGGTTAAAAGAACGTATGCTCTATTTGTGGTGCTGGTAAGGAGGTGACCCATCGTGATGGTCCACAAAGCGTACAAGTTTCGGCTCTACCCCAACAAGAAACAGAAAGTGCTGATCGCCAAAACCATCGGCTGTAGCCGTTTTGTGTTCAATCATTAGGTTTTACCGGGACATTTCAGCTGAACTTGCGAAATTACACAAAGAGTACGAGTGGTCTGAATTAGTCCTGATTGGCCATCAAAGAACGGTGAAGCTGCTCGAGGACGAGTTGAAAATGGAAGCCAGCCGTGTCGTAACCAAAAACTTAGGGGGCGCAACGGAACAACAAGTGCTACAGGCTGCATTCGACAATTGACGATCTGACAATGAAGTTCTGGAAAAACTGTATCATGTACCTTAACCGGACATGACACAGTTTTTTATGTCTGCGGGTCAACTTCTTTCGAAGCCTTTTCCAATATTCCCCTCTATACTGAAGGATGAGGGAAACGAACTGCCCCCTTAATAAACGCTGCCCGTAGTGCGCATTCTAGAGTGAAATCTAAGCTCCATCCCTATGCCAACTGCAGAAAAGCTGTCAGTTGGTCCAACAATTTGTATTGGACCTGCAGTGCAACTACTATAGACTGGTAATATAGAGAAATTCCTTCCGCAAAATAGATGTGATGGATGGTTTTCAGCAAGTTGCTTTCAGTTGTTAAAGGATAGAGCACGAAGCTTGAAGGGGGATTCCGCATGATCAATTCAAAGTACTTGGATTTATTGGCACAAAAATACGATAGCGAAGAAAAAGTGGCGACGGAGATTATCAATCTGGAAGCCATATTGAATCTGCCAAAAGGCACGGAGCATTTTGTCAGCGACTTGCACGGCGAGTACCAAGCATTTCAGCACGTGCTGCGAAACGGTTCCGGAAATGTCAAAGTGAAAATCAGGGATTTATTCCAGGGTGAGCTGCAGGAAAAAGAACTGAATGAATTCGCGACACTCGTTTATTATCCGGAAGAGAAATTGCGCTTGATCAAAAGCCATTTCAGCAGCAAAAAGGAAGTGCGCGAATGGTATATAGAAACGATTGAACGAATGCTGAAGCTGGTGTCTTACGCCTCTTCCAAATACACACGCGCCAAATTGCGCAAAGCTTTGCCGAAGCAGTTCGTCTACATTATCGAAGAGCTGCTGTACAAGACCGACGAGTTCGCGAATAAGAAAGACTATTACGCGAAAATGCTCGAACAGGTTATTTCCTTGGGCCAAGTGGACAAGCTGATTATCGGGCTGGCGTATACAACGCAGCGTTTGACGGTGGATCATCTTCATGTCGTCGGCGACATTTATGATCGGGGGCCGGATCCGCATAAGATTATGGACACGCTCATCGATTATCATTCGGTCGACATCCAATGGGGCAACCATGACGTCCTATGGCTCGGAGCTTTTTCCGGTTCTAAGGTGTGCCTGGCGAACATCATCCGCATCTGTGCGCGCTATAACAACTTGGACATCATCGAGGATGTTTACGGCATCAATCTGCGGCCGCTTCTGAATTTGGCGGAGAAATACTACGACGACAACCCGGCTTTTCATCCGAAACGCATTACAGATGAAAAGCTGACGGAGCAGGAACAGCTGCAAATCACCAAAATCCACCAAGCCATTTCGATCATCCAATTCAAGCTGGAAAGCCCGATCATCAAAAGGCGTTCCTGCTTTGACATGACGGACCGATTGCTGCTGGAAAAAGTCGATTACGGAAAAAACGAAGCGACACTTCACGGAAAAACCTATGATCTTGTAAACACTTGCTTTGCCACAATCGACCCCGATCAGCCGGACCGCTTGCTCGAGGAAGAACAGCAAGTGATCGATAAATTGCTGTTTTCCATCCAGCATTCGGAAAAGCTCGCCCGGCACATGAAATTCCTGATGAAAAAAGGCAGCCTGTATTTGCAATACAACGGCAATTTACTGATCCACGGTTGCATTCCGCTTGAGGAAAACGGGGATATGAAAAAAATGGGGATAGAAGGCGAAAGCTACGCCGGCCGTGAACTGCTCGATGTATTTGAGCAGTATACCCGTTATGCCTTTGCCCATCCGGATGAAACCGATGATTTTGCGACCGATATGGTGTGGTACCAGTGGACCGGCGAAAATTCCTCGCTTTTCGGCAAACGTGAGATGACGACGTTCGAGCGTTATTTCATCCAGGAAAAAGAAACACATAAGGAACGGAAAAACCCGTATTATTATTTGCGCGAAGACGAGGACATGTGCCGCAAGATGCTCGCGGAGTTCGGTTTGAATCCGGAGCACGGCCGCATCATCAATGGCCATACGCCGGTCAAAGAAATTGACGGTGAAAACCCAATCAAGGCGAACGGCAAGATGATCGTCATTGATGGCGGTTTTTCAAAAGCCTATCAGTCCACTACCGGAATCGCCGGTTATACGCTTCTTTACAATTCGTACGGTATGGAACTGGTCGCCCATCAGTTGTTCAATTCAAAAGAAGAAGTGTTGAAGAACGGAACCGACGTCTTATCCATCAAACGTTTGGTGGACGAAGAACTGAAACGTAAAAAAGTGAAAGAAACGAATATCGGCCAAGAACTCTTGCAGGAAATCGCCAACCTGAACAGTTTGAGAAAGCATCGGTATATGGCGTAGCGTGGGATCCCTTTTAATCATGATCAGTTTATAGGAATGGGAAAGAACTGAAGTACAGTTCTTTCCTTTTTTCTTTGGGAATGTGCCTTTACGAAAGGAGCGGTTGTGCCATCAGACTGAAAATGCTGCCCGGAAATGAAATCAATCGATTATATATGATATAAATAAACAGGAAAATACATAGCCGTTGCACAGAAATTTTGAATGCTTCATTGTAGAATGACGGGAAAGGATGATTTTTTGTTGGATTTCACTAGTTTTAATTGGGAGGCGCTGCTCCTCGGAGCGGGAGTCATTACAGCCCAAATAATCGGGATTCTTATTGCGTTTGCGGTCGTAAGGACAATCGGGAAGAAGTTGATAGATCGTTCCTTTGATAAGCTGATCGGGAAAGGCGATATTACGAGAGGCCGCGCGTTGACGCTGCGTGCGTTATCGGAGAATGTTTTTTCTTACGCATTGATTTTTATTTTGGTCGCGACTTTGTTCAGTATCTTCGGCTTGTCTGTCGCAAGTCTCATTGCCGGGGCGGGGATTGTAGGACTCGCAATCGGCTTCGGGGCTCAAGGACTCGTCAGCGATGTCGTCACCGGATTCTTCCTGCTGCTCGAGAAGCAAATTGACGTAAACGATTACGTGACAGTCGGGACAATCGGTGGCATCGTCGAATCGGTCGGCTTGCGGACAACGCAGATCCGCAGTTTTGACGGCACTTTGAATTACATACCGAACCGCGACATCACTACCGTCAGCAATCATTCGCGCGGCAATATGCAGGCGCTTGTCGATATCGGCGTGTCGTACGATGACAACGTCGACGAAGCGATTGCGGTCATGCAAACGGCGTGTGAGAACATGGTGATGGAAGAGGGAATCATCGTGGAAGGTCCTAATGTTATCGGGGTGCAAGCGTTGGGCACGTCCGATGTGACCTTGCGGATCATCGCAAAAGCGAAAAACGGCGAACAATGGGCCGTCGAGCGCGAGTTGCGCAAAACCATTAAAGAAGCGCTGGATGCAAACGGCATCGAAATCCCGTTTCCTCATCAAGTGATTATCCATAAGAACCTGGAAATGGCGAAACGTTAACGGAGCAGGACAAGTGAATGCAATAAGAGCTGCACAAAAGTCGCCTCGGCCACTTCTGTGCAGCTTTTTTGCGCGGAGAATAAAGGGTGTTGTGGAAAAGAAAAGACATCAACATAAAATATAATTTCCTAATATAAGAAATTAAGGGTAAAAATGAATAATATTTTCTATTGAAAATATATTGACAATGGAATTTAACACGCGTAGTTTTTAGTCTGTTGAGAATGGTAACCGATAGGCCTTTGAATCACTGAATCACTAATGAACGAGGAAAACACATAACTCGAGAGCAGGGGCTATGCTTCTGTCTGAGACTGCTTTTTTGATGGAAGATAGAGAAGAGGTAATGACTTGAAGAAACAATTTGTGGTAATTGGATTGGGGAGATTTGGCAGCAGCATCTGCAAGGAGCTGTACAAGCTCGGGCACGATGTCATGGCGATCGATTCATCGCCTGAGCGTGTCGATCCGATTAGGAACTTCGCCTCGCACGCAGCCGTGGCGATCGGCGACAATTTGCAGACGAGTGTGTTGTGCACACTGCTGCTCAAGGAAATCGGCGTTCCGATTGTCTGGGTCAAAGCGAAGGATTTGCAGCATCAAATGATTCTTGAAAAGGTGGGGGCAGACCGCGTTATCCAGCCTGAAAGAGAAATAGGCATCCGCATTGCCCATCATATGGACTCGGAAAAAACCATTGATTATATCGACCTCTCCGAAGACTACAGTATCATCGAATTGGTGGCTTCCAATAAGCTCAATGACCAAACTTTGATGGAATTGGACATTCGTGCGAAATTCCAATGCACCGTTTTGGCCATCAAGCGCGGGGAAACGGTTGGCATCGATGTCGGACTCAATCAATTCGCGGTGTTGTCCGACGGCGTCGAAAGCGCGGTCCAACAGGCAAAAGCCGACGCGGGGGAGAAAGACATCGCCGTGCTCGGCACAGGAACCCGGATGTTCGAGCATTTGGAAGACCTGGAAATCGCATTGGAAAAGGTGCGGACCATCGAGACGAGTCAGCAAGTGGAAGTCTACTATAAAGTGATTAACCCACGGTAGGAAACAGAGCTTGTGCGTCAGTTTCTATTTGAAATGATCGCGAACATTTGGTGGTCTTCCCACTGGCCATTGATCTTTACACCCTTTTGTTCAATGCCTTCTTTATGGAAACCAGCTTTTTCCAACACACGCATCGACCCGATGTTGCGCAGCATCACACCCGCTTCCACACGATGTAGTTTTAAATTATCGAACGCAAACTGGACGGCTAAAGAGACGGCTTCAGTCGCATAGCCTCTCCCGTTGTATTGTTGGTCCAATGAATAGCCGAGCAAGCCTCGCTGAAGTGGACCCCGTACGATGCGGGCTAAGGATACATCACCAACCAAAGTTCCGGTTTCTTTTAAAAATATGCCGAACGTGTATTGCTGATCTGCGAGTCTTTGCTGTGCGCAATTGCTGATATATTGCTGCTTGGCATCGAGCGTATAAAAATCATTTCCGAAAGTTGGCGCGTACTGCTGGAAAAAATCACTGTTTCTTAGCTGCATGTCCAGTAAAGCCAGCGCATCTTTATCTTCAAAAAAGCGAATGAAGATCTTTTTTCCGATCAGTTCCATCATAAAGCCAGCTCCTCTATATAGTCATCAAATGTAAGTTCCACTGCGTATGTTGATTGGCTGTTTTACTATAAGTATATCAAGTTGTAAACGCCGTAAAATACTTTTACCGAAAACCGAAAGTTGGCTCTACGCTTTTGTAAAAGGATTTTCCTGTATTCGGGTTCGCCTCCGACTGTCGACACTGATGTTCAGTGAAAATAATTTTACTCATGTCAACCTCTCCCGTTCGAATAGATATGTTCAGTATATCGGGGTCTGAGGACAGAAAAAACCCGAAATGGAGACACTTTTTTTAAGTATCTACCATTTGGGGTTCAGTTCAGGGAATAGCGTTTTGTTATATTCGTTTAGGCCCTCAAGCCCTTTGAATCATCTTGGGCAATCGGCAACTGCTTAGCTGAATAACCGTGCCGGTTCAGCGCGCACCCATTCCGCCGTCTATTCTGTACTGGCTTCCGGTGATGAATTTGGAATCATCACTGGCCAAAAACAACACCAGCTTGGAAACTTCCTCCATATTGCCATAGCGGCCCAGCGGAATACGGGACGAAATATTGTTTTTTACGGCAGAAGGGTTGTCGATATTCAGTGTTTTTTCAATCGT
>NZ_JAGGPW010000013.1 GCF_018613655.1 Planococcus sp. ISL-109 | reverse complement strand
TATTTTCTTGGCGTTACACACTTAGAGCCGCAAGGGCTCGGAATTATGAAATTAACTCAAGTACGTAGAATTGAAAAAATAACGGAAGAAGAAACTAGGTTCCTAAGATAGGAGAGGCGAAGTAATGAGAGAAGTCCAAGCTTTTGGCACTTACTATAGAAGCAATGGTCATTTATGTAGAAAAGCAGCATATCTTCAATTTGGTCATTCTTGTGAATCGATAGGTTCAACTATCATGTTGAATCCGGGCAAGGCAAATTTTAAGGATGATATTCATGTGCTAGATGATCGGGAGGTTTCAGGAGAAATTGTACCTGATAAAACTATGCTCCGCTTAGCTGAGATTTTACAGCAAGCAAGTAAAATTCCTTTAGATGGCCGCTTTCATATATATAATCTCTTCTCCTTACAAAATACATCTTCAAAAGATGCAGTGAAACAAGATAGCTGGTTGAAAGAAGCTACTCTTAAAAATATAGATATTATAAACCAGTTTCAATTGGAACAACACCCTTGGGTATTACTGGCTTGGAGCACTGAAAAAGGTGCAACATTACAGAAGTTAAAAGAACAATGGCTTACAGTAATTGAAGAATCCAATATTAAAGTATTCGGTGTTAAAGCTAAAGGTAAAAATATGTTTTACCACCCATATCCTAGAATTTCAACCCATAAAGAAAGGTACTTACAGGAGATTATAGAACAAATACAGACAGAATAAGTTCTAAATATTGTTCGTTTCTTTACTACTTATTCATTTACACAAGGTATTTTACGCCCTCAATTATTGGAGGATGGAATTAGAGAGCTAGAACTTGAATTCAAGAACAAGCTCAAAATGAAATGTTAAGATTTAGTCTCACAGAATTATGAGTTGAGAGAGGATTGATAGTACTTCATGGCAAAAGAATACAATGGAAGGTTAGTAGATATTGCTCTCGCTTCTAGTACTTCAAAAATAAAAAAAGAATTTGATAGTATTTTTGAAGGCTCAGAAGAAGAAAATAACAAAACTCGGCGTAGGTGGATATGGGAATTAATACAAAATGCTTCAGACTGCACGCCAAAGGGATCAACGATCAATATAAACTTAGAGATTGATGATAATAGAATTACTTTTAGTCATGATGGTATACCATTTACTTACAATAATCTTCAAGATTTGATAACCCAAGTGTCTACAAAAGAAGAATCAGGTGAAGATTTAACAGGGAAATTTGGTACTGGTTTTATGTCTACATTCTTATTATCTAATGTTGTAGAAATAGAAGGTACTTTTATTCGTAATAACAAAACAGCTACTAATATGAAATTTACTATCAATCGAACTAAAAGAGATTATAACGGAATAAAAGAACAAACAATACAAATGTTAGATGAATTAGAAGAATTAGATAGAAGTAGTAATGAAGTACTGACAAGCAACAAAACTAAATTTATTTATGACATTAAAGGGAATAATCAAGATTCAAAGCAAGCAGTAAAACAAGGAGGAAAAGATTTACTAGCAACCATACCTTATCTCTTAGCATTTAACGAAACTATTCAGTCAGTAAACTATAATGGTAAGAGGTTTGAAAAAGCACAAAGCAAAACATATCCAACTTATAACAATTTGACACATATCCAAATAAAAACGATAGATGAAAGCAATATCAATATTGAGAGTTTATTTTGTTTTAGTAAAAACAATGTGCTTATTGCATGTCCTGTGGAACACGATAAAGGCTCAAATTTAATTTTTTTTAAGCCTTTATCTGATAATATACCAAAGTTGTTTTGTGATTTTCCTTTAATTGGAACTGAGGATTTTGCTTTTCCTATTATAATTAATTCAGCTCTTTTCGGAGTAACGGAAGATCGAGATGCGATTAGAGATGGTAATCAACAAAATAGAGATTTATTAGAAGAAGCGATTTCTTTATATAAAAATTTAATAGATGTTTGTTCGAATAATACATTTACTAGGAATGAATTTAACATTTGCATATTCGAAAAGCGCCAATACACAGGACTACAAGAACATTGCTACGATCAGATTTTTAAATATATTTCTAGAAGTCCTCTAATAAGAATTAATAAGCCCAAAGCTAATTACGAGCGAAAATCGTATTTAAACGAGGCAGGAGATATTCAAGTCTATATACCAAAAACAAGAAAAGAAGAAAATAGTACGATTTTTTGGAAAATTTTTTCTGAGGGCATATATCTCAATACTTCTACAGAAGAGACATTTTTGGGGTGGAAAAAAGTTTTTGGTGGAAACTATCACCTGAAGCTAGTTAATAAATTATTTGAGGATAAGACTATTACAGATTTTAATAGTACTTTTGTTAATGAAAGAGAGGCGTGTGAATGGCTAGATAAATTCTATTCGTTATGGATTGATGATGAAGGTATTGAAGAAGTAATTAAATCTGTCTTTGTACCAACACAACACAAGAGTTTCAATCACATTAAAAGTGTTTATTACGATGATGATATTAGAGAGGATATTAAGGGAATATTATTTGAGCTAAAACCTTCGTGGGAAAAGAAATTATTAAATCAATGTATCGGATCCTTTAAAAATTATTTTTCAGAAGATTCCTCAGAACGAGTAAACACTGAGCAGGCTGCTAAATTAATTGATAATAACGTGAACAAAATTCTAGTAGATGAGACGTCTGAAAATTTAGATCGAACAAAAGAGTTACAAGTCATATTTAATAAGTTGAATGACTTTTTCTTACAAGAAAAGGATTTATCAGAAAAATATTTCCCAAAAGTTTTCCCTAAGAGAATGTTAGTTTCCTCTACTAAAGAAACACTACGAAGAATGGCCATTGCAGAGAAAGTAGAGCGTAATGGAATTGATTTAGATGAGTATTTAAGCAACCATCAAAAAATAAAAGATATCTTAGAAAGTTCAGATTTGGGGACGGAAGAAATCCGTACTCTTTTAAAGCATATTGTCACCTCTACACCAGAAATGAGAGAATACTTCGCGAGTTTATTACTAAGAAGTGTAGAAAATGTATATAGGAATCTTAAGGAATCCAAAAAATATTTTGTACCAGAAACGTTGGAAGAATGGAAAGGTAGGAGTTATTCAGAAACAATATTTCCTGCTAAGAAAGAAGAAAAAGAGATAATAATTGTTATAAGACCTACAGATAACAACCAGATCATTTTTTATGGTGAAGAAGAATTAGAAGTACTGGACAGTGGAAATTATGAGTTATGGACTGATAACGGAGAAGACGATGGCTGTAAAGAGATTACTTTGGGAGAACTTCTTAAGACAACCGGAATAACAAGAATCCCTTTAAAAAAATTATAGTATATAGTTACTGAGGTGTAATAAAGTTGAGAAAAAAAGATGAAATTATACAAGCCATTAGCGAAAAAGATAGAAAAGGTAAAGTATATATACATCCGGTCATATCACCCGAAACTACAGCTAAATATATTTCTGCTTTTTCAAATGGTAACGGTGGAGATATGGTTTTAGGAATATATGATGATGGCATTAACTTACATATAAAAAAGTCTAAATTCTCTATTCCATTAGAAGAAGCAATAAAATTATTAAATATAAACATCAGTTGTATAGTTAATGAATTTGATTATAACGGAGCATTACTTCATTATATGTCGATTGATAAATCAAAAGAATTAGTTAAAGCTCAAGGAATTCCTTACTTAGTTAACGAGAATGGGGTGTTGGTAGAAATGAAAGTAAGTAAGGTATTTCTTTCTTATTCTCATGCAGACAAAGATCTTGCAGATTTAGTAGAAGAAAGTTTGGACAAGCAAAATGACATTAGTGTAAGTAGAGATATTAATGTAAATGATTATAGAGACAATTTAGATGAGTTTATGAAAACAATTAGACAACATGATTTCATTGTCTCAATCGTAACGAAGAAATATTTGATGTCATTAAACTGTATGTACGAGATTACTGAGTCAATGAAGGATTCTAATTTCAGTGAGAAATTACTGTTCATAGTAGTAGATAAAGAAGATGTCCAATACTACAAAGGAAACAATGTTTACGACATGGAAGCTGGAATTTATGATGCTGATAAGCGTTTAGATTACGTTATTTA
The DNA here is from genome assembly GCF_018613655.1 of Planococcus sp. ISL-109. GTDB lineage: Bacteria > Bacillota > Bacilli > Bacillales_A > Planococcaceae > Planococcus. The sequence goes on along the minus strand of NZ_JAGGPW010000013.1, from coordinate 17,043 downwards.
CTGGAACGAGAAAGATAGACAAATGACTGAAAAACTTAAAAGTGCCGATCTTCCTTATGAGTACATTACGGAATATACAATCGACAAAAGAAAACTGGTATCCATTATTCCGTCGACAAGTGAATTTATGAATATACTTAAAGATAAAATTGGGAGCACGTTTAACCAAATTCAAAAGGATGACTTCAAAAAATTGAAAGATGTTATAAAAGGGGAATGATAAAGCTGTATAGAAAAGAAACTTATTACATCATTGAGTATTGAGTACAAAGAATACGATTGGAAAGAATGGTCTCAATGAATAAAAATTGGAGAGTGAATTAACTGAGTAGCCAAATCAATATATTAGGCAAGGGAGATTTTTTAAATCAGCTAAAGCATCCTAATAGACTAAAAAGTATTGAAATCTCTTTTTTAGATAAAATACTTGAGTGGAACGAAGAAGTTCATAATAATTTACCAAATAAAGTTGGAGTATATGCAATTATTGACATAGACCAAGAGGTTATATATGTCGGGAAAGCAACTGGTGTCGAAGGAATAAAAGGTAGACATAAAAATCATGAGAAAACCTCGCTTTTTAAACTATTTAATGCAAAAAAAATTTTATTCTATGTCTTAGTAGATCCGAATGCTGATGATCCAGGGCTAGCTATTCTTCTTGAACGAATATTGATATATGGACATGAGCCAATCTTAAACGATGACTTTAAGCATTCAACGCCTAAGGAGATTATTATCGGTGATAGAATTCTAAAAGAGTTAGATTGTCTAATACTTAATTATGAGGTGAATGGAACAGAAGAAGATAAGCAATGGTTAAATAATCGTTACAACACTTTAGATTGGTTTTTGAAAGTTTTAAAAAAATCTTTGCAAGAATATAAAGAAGCGGTTGATAAATCTTTTAATAAATCTGTAATTGATGAAAGGAAAAGAATAGTGCGTGAGAAGAGAGAAAAATTAATTGAAATTAAAGAATTGCTATTAAAGGAGTTAGATGGATTTTCGAGAAATCCATAAAACTTTGTCATTCATTAATTTCGGAGAGCGTAAAATATCTTGTGTAAATGAATAAATAGAAAAAGGAAGACCTTTTCTTGTAGAATTAAGTCACCACAACCAATTCACAGAAAAGAGGCCTTCCCTATGACTCAGTTTACATCAGATATTATGCAAGCTCTAGTAAAAAAAGAAGACATCTCCGAAGTTTTCCGTAAACACCTGGAGACGGCGGTCAACACACTCCTCCAAACCGAATTAACAGCTTTCCTGGATTACGAGAAATACGACCGCAGCGGCTTCAATTCGGGTAACTCCCGCAACGGTGCCTACACGCGGACACTCCATACGGAGTATGGGGATTTGGAACTTTCGATGCCGCGGGACCGGAATGGTGACTTCAACCAACAGACGGTCGCACCTTACAAACGCTCGAACGATACGCTGGAGTCTTTTGTCATCCACATGTTCCAAAAAGGCGTCACGATGTCCGAGATCTCGGATCTGATTGAGAAGATGTACGGCCATCACTACACGCCTCAAACCATTTCCAATATGACCAAAGCAATGAGCGAACAGGTCGAAGCGTTTAAATCTCGTCCGTTGGATAAGCGCTACGCTTGCGTCTATTTGGATGCGACCTATATTTCTCTCAAGCGCGACACCATTTCTAAAGAGGCCGTCTATATTACGGTTGGCATCCGGGAGGATGGTTCGAAAGAAGTCCTGGCCTATACAGTGGCACCGACGGAATCCGCATTCGTTTGGGAAGAAGTCCTTCAGGACCTCAAAGAGCGAGGCGTCGAAGAGGTGCTTCTCTTTATTTCCGACGGTTTGAAAGGCATTACCGACCGCATCTTTGCGGTCTTTCCAGATGCCAAGTATCAGGCGTGCTGCGTGCATTTGGCGCGCAACATCTCCCACAAAGTCCGCGTTTCGGACCGGGCAGAGATTTGTGATGATTTCAAAACGGTATACCGGGCTGAAAGCCGGGAACTAGGTGAAGAAGCGCTCAAAACGTTTGTCGCCAAGTGGAAAACCGCTTATCCAAAGGTGACCAAATCATTGGAAGCCAATCCGTTTATCTTTACTTTTTATGACTTCCCCAAGTCCATCTGGCGGAGCATTTATTCCACGAATCTGATCGAGTCGTTCAACAAAAAAGTGAAGAAATACAGCAAGCGCAAGGAGCAATTCCCAAACGAGGATTCCTTGGACCGCTTCCTGGTTTCCCAGTTTGAAATTTACAACCAGAACTTCTCCACCCGTTGCCATATCGGGTTCGACAAAGCTCGCGCAGAGCTGGCTGAGATGTTCAAGCAGGCTTAATCATCATACATACAAGAAAAGGATTTACTTATTTACACATAATTCTTGACGCTCTCTAATTTCGACAGATAATATACTTATATATTATTTATGTTAATAAAATTGATAAACTTATAACAAAGTTAACTAGACACTCAGGTACTTAGAGTGTCTTTCTCATTTAGATCCAATACGGAGAGCCTTATCATAAGTAAGTGAGGTTTTTTATATAAGGTAGTTGGATAACTTACTTATAGCATCATCGTATATTCGCTGGCGTTTCCTTAAAATTATATTCGACGCAAGTAAGATATTTTTAAAGTATTATTGGAATATTGAATATTAATGTAAATTCAGTTATAATTATTTTGAACTTGCGGTGTCCTTGTTCGGCTTTAAATCGAATTAAGCAAGGGCAGATTAGTTCTGTAAAGAGCTAGTAGACTTTTTTAGTAACGCAACTTCGCAAAAGAGCTTGGTCATTTGACTTAGCTCTTTTTGTTTTTGTCTGGGAATAAATCAAAGAAAACTTCATTTAGAGCTAATCTTATTTTCGAATAATTTAAATTTTTGGTTTTCTGAAAAGTCAGAAGTCAAAAGATGTATACTTATGTAAAGGGTAATATTGCCATTTAGAGAGGTAGTTGACATCATGAAAATATTAAATAACATTCATTCAATGATTACAGCCACTAAAATGCGCCGCCCTTGCCATCTTTTTTACCATGGAGTGACAAGGAATTTACCACTAAATGACACGATGTTTACCAATTGAAACGATACCTTTATATAATTGATGTGCACACCTTTTGGTGTGACATTTTTTATAGGAGGTATTTTTTTATGCTTCAATACTCAAGGATTTTAAGATTAAAGGAGGAGGGTTTTAGCCTTAGAAGCATTTCGGCAAGTACTGGGAATTCCAGACAGAAAGTCACGGAAGTAATCGAACGTGCGGAGAAAAAAGGTTTGAAAGGACCTTTAGAGGAAGAGATGACCGATAAATGGATCGAGGAATTCTTATTTCCTGAAAAATCTCTGGAAGCCTCAGGCAGACAGCCACTCAACTTTGATTACATTCATCAAGAATTGGCCAAGCCCAATGTAACTCTATCGCTACTCCATCATGAATATGAGGCGGAATGCCGGATGAATAAGAAAGTTCCTTACTCTTACCGTAGCTTTGTCCGCCATTACAGTAACTATGCGAATAAACACAAAGCGACCCTCCGGATTCGCAGGAAGCCTGGGGAGATTATGGAAGTTGATTGGGCAGGTTCCACTGCTTTTATCATTGATCGGGATACGGGCGAGAAATTGAAGGCATATGTCTTTGTGGCAACCTTACCGTGCAGCCAATTGTCTTATGCGGAAGCCACCTTATCCATGAATTTGTCTTCCTGGATCACTGCCCATAACCATGCCTATGCATATTTTGGCGGGAGCACACAAATCATTATTCCAGATAATTTGAAAGCTAGTGTCACGAAGCATACACTCCGTGAACTCGTGCTAAATCCTACATATCGGGAGATGGCTGATCATTACCAGACTGTCGTCATGCCTGCGCGGGTGGGTGCTCCTAAAGATAAGCCAAGTGTCGAAGGTTCTGTAGGTGTTATTTCTACCTGGATCATCGCAGCGCTAAGAAACACACAGTGTTTCAGTATTGAGGAATTGAATAAAGAGCTTAGTGAAAAGTTAGAGGAGTTCAACCAAAGAGCTTTCACTCGAAAGCAGGGTTCTCGGCTTTCTGCATTTGAAGAAGAGGAGAAATTTGCGCTTTCCCCTCTACCCACCACATTTTACAAAATGTCTGAATGGAAGACAGCTAAAGTACGGCCAGATTACCATGTCTCCGTTGATAGTATGTTTTATTCAGCTCCTTACGAATACATCAATCGGGAAGTCGACATACGACTCACGGATAATCTCGTCGAGATTTACTTCAACCATATGCGGGTCGCTTCTCACAAACGATTATATGGCAAGTTCGGACAGTTATCTACAGTCCACGATCACATGCCCGACAACCATAAACTTTATGTCGATCAGACACCAGAAAATGCGAAGGAATGGGCGGAGGGCATCGGTGAGAACACCGTAAAAGTTGTCCGCTATCTATTAGAAAAAGCACCGGAAAGGTTAGCCTTACAATCGATCTTTTCGTTGAAGAAAACAGAGAGACGCTATTCCAAATATGAGATCGAGCGAGCGTGTAAGATGATTATCTCCATGACTGCTAGACCTACGGTCAAAAGTATACAGACACTATTGGCAAACAATAAGAAAAGCGATGCAGAACAGGAACTGAAAAGAAAGACAGAAAGCACTAACAAAAATTATGGCTTCATACGGGGAGCTGGCTATTACGGAGGGACGGATAAGAATGAATGAGCAGACGATGACCAAGTTGAATGAAATGAAATTGAATGGAATGGCAGAAGCCTATGAGGAGCAGGTTTCCAACCGAGATTTTCAAAAGATGGATTTCGATGAGCGCTTTTCATTACTTGTCGATTTAGAACACTCACGCCGGAAAAGCAATAAACTCCAGCGTTTGATTAAAGCAGCTTCCTTTTTAAATTCCAATGCCTGCATAGAAGATATCGAATATCACGCAGATCGCCGCTTGAACAAAGAGCAAGTTCTGAAAATGGCAAGTGGTGCTTACATCTTGGATGGCCACAACATTATTTTAAAGGGTCCGACAGGATCCGGAAAAACATATCTTGCGACTGCCTTCGGTGTATCAGCTTGTCGGCAATCCTTTAAAGTGAAATATATTCGATTGCCCGAACTGCTTGATGAGCTGACGCTAGCGAAGCTGGCAGCTGATGGCAGTTATCGAAGACTCATCAAAAAATACACAAAAGTAGATTTACTCATCCTCGATGAATGGCTTCTGACCGATTTATCGACTGATGAGGCCGCAATATTACTTGAGATCTCCGAATCCCGTCATAAAATGGCCTCCACTATTTACTGTTCCCAAATCGATCCGAGTGGATGGCATTTGAAGTTGGGGAACGAAACGATAGCAGAAGCAATTCTAGACCGAATTATCCATGATTCTTACCAGATAATGATTGATGGAGAGGTCTCAATGCGCGAGCGCCATGGTTTAGGACAGAAATAAGAACCCAGTGCCCGAGGCACAGTTAGAAAAAGTAAGCCCTACAGACTTATAACTATAGGTCTGTAGGGCTTTGTGGTTGTTTCGGTAAAACGCATGACAAATGGTGGTAAAGCGAACGGCACTGGGTGGTAAATAAGATGGCAGACATGGTAAAAATTCGTGGCCGTAATCAATTCAAATCATTACAGTGATATTAAAGATATTCTTGTGGATGCAGATGAACTTAAAATCGTGAGTCCCTTCTTAATGGAATCGTTTGATGATTTCTTTAACCAATTGAACGAGACGGGTATTAAACATATCTCGTTGACCACTACTTTGAAGGATAATGATCTTGATTTATTAAAAAAATCGAACTCACTTCATTCCTTTTGCTTGAATTGCCAAAAGAATAATATCAATAATAGTGTCTATATTGATAACGACTTACACGGAAAGATATATATAGCTTTAAAATCAGGAAATCCCTTACAGGGTATAGTTACGTCTGCTAATTTTACTAATGCAGGATTAAAAACCAATCATGAGTGGGGAATTTTAATTGACGATAGACATCAATTGATGCAGTTGATTAAGGAAGTTCAAAGTGTAGAGAGGAGCAGCTTGTCTACAAGTGAATTAGAAGAAGTAATTAAAAAAATTGATGTCTTTTCGAGAATGTATCCCGTTCAGAAAGAGCCAAAAATAAGTTTAACTGTCAACGATATATTCAGTAAAAAAAAGCATGTAGACACTTCTGACAAGCGTTACTTTATCAAGCCTGTTGGAGTATCGGACGATCCTTTTACTGAGAACAGAAAGCTGTCGACTGGTATACAGGAGCTTCACTTTTCTAAAAAAAGACCTGCTTCTGTAAGGGAGGGGGATATCCTTATCTGTTATGGGGTGGGAACGACAAAGTTATTAGGCTACTTTGAGGTTATTGAAGGGCCTTATTACTTGGAAGGAACCTCTAGTAGATGGCCATGGGAAGTTAAAGGGAAAAACCTTTGTCCAGCTTATAGTCAAAGCTGGAATACTTTTGACAACACTCTTTCAAATATACAAGAATCATACAATTCCGATGTACCTATAACGAAAAATAACAAAGGAAACAACCTCAATGGATTAAAGTATGGATCAGACAAGATTCAATTGACTGAAGAATTTGCTAACCATGTAATCGGAATAATTGAAGATTCAATATAGAAAATTTCTGGTATGCAATTAAAAAGTTCAAAAAAATGGAAATAAGATTTGAATTAGGGGGGAAATTATGGTCAGTATAGTCAATATGAAATACGATAATATGATGAGAATGACAAAGCATCTTAAGGAAAAAAACTTCTACCTAGAGGATTCAGTAGAGTTAATTTTCGATTTTTCTTCGCTCAATTTTATCGAACCAGCTGGAGCTATTATCCTACTCTCCACAATTGATAGATTAAAAGAAGATGATATAGCTCATAAGCTTGAATCAATTGAAAGTTTGAATAGAGATGCTATTTCGTATGGGGAAACTATGGGGATTTTTCAAAAATTAGGGCTTTCCGATGCACGTTCATTTAGCAGAGGACCTAACTACATTGCTCCTGCAAAAATAGTTTTAACTGAATTATTTGATTCGTTGCAATCCCAAAGCAAAACAATTGAAACTTACTATGATGAGATTTCAAGCGATATTGTTACGAAGATGCTTAAGGACTTTGGTAGGGATAGTGAGGAAGAAGTTAAAAATTTATTTGAATTCGTTGTGAGAGAAATGATTAGAAATATTTTTGACCATTCACAAACTAAGCAATTTTATTATGGTTCTCAATTCTATCCAGCTACCAATAGTGTGGAAGTAGCAATCGCTGATTTAGGGGTTGGATTAGTAAAAACGGTGCCATTTGATATTGAGGAGAGTTGGTTTGATCAACCAACTGATGAAGATGCTATTAAAAAGGCAATGATACCAGGTCTATCTGCATTATCGAATCATGCGTATGCTCCTGAAGATTATAAAAACTCAGGTTATGGTCTTACACTTGTTAGAAGAATTGTTGAAAAGACTAATGGTTATTTTAGTATTGCATCGGGGAATAAAGCTATAACCTATAACCTTTCTGAAGAAAGTGTTGAAGATTGTGATATTACAGGCACATTAATTCGAATGAGAATTAATTTGGAAAATTTAAATAATATTAGTTTCGAAGAAATATTGGAGGAGGCTAAGAAAGAGGCTTCAAGTAAAGGATATAATGATTCGCCTTCGTCTGCTTCGAAAAGACTGAAGAGTCAAATGTCTAAAAAATTATGATGAACATATTTACTAGTCGTGAGATTGCAAGTGCAATTTGGTTAACGATCGTTCTTGTAATTATTCTCTTAAATCCTAAGCTAAGAAAATCAGTATTTGAGTTGATAATATCAACAACAACTAAGAAAATATTTATTCCGTTCCTTGTTATAGTTCTTTATTCTATAGTCTTGGTAATCTGGGCTTCGAACCTGGACTTTTGGGAATGGGTATATCTTAAGAATGTAACTTTCTGGGTAATTTTTGCAGGTATACCAGTTTGTTTTGGAGCTATTACTATTAAGAACGACGATCAATTTTTTATAAGAATACTATCGAATAATTTAAAATTTATTGTCATTATAGAATTCCTAATGAGTACATTTACGTTTAACATTGTTGCTGAGTTGATCCTGATACCATGTTTAACCTTTTTGGTTTTGTTAGATGCTGTATCTAATACAAAGGAAGAATGGTACAAAGTAAAAAATTTATTGTCAATTATCTTAACAGCGGTAGGTTTTACAATTGTGGGAATAACAATCAAAGTAGCAATTGAGAGTTATGTCACTTTGAATACTATTGATTTGCTAGTAAAGTTCTTGATCCCTATAGTTTTATCAATATTTTTTATTCCAATTGCTTATGCTTTTGCAGTTCTATCGAAATACGAAGAATTATTTATAATGATGAGCTTCAGAGAGGTAAAAGATAAGAAAGTGAAAAAAATGCATAGGTGGGAACTAATAAAAGCATGTAAATTATCATATAAAAAAGTAACATACTTTAGAAAACATCAACTAAAAAAAATGTATGTGAACATGAGCCAAGACGAATTTTACGACATGATAGAAAATTTCAAGCATAAATTCCTTAATGACTGAAAAGTGATGAAAAAAGAAATAGTGAATATTAGTTCTTACTCGTCTTCTTTTTATTAACTACTCGTTTTTGACAAAAGGAAGTGTGTTTTTATGATGGAAATGAAATATTATAACACCTATTATTACGCCAACATTGTACAGAATGTTTGTGAAAATTCATTTAGTTACTTAAGGAATTTAGATGATTTATTTGGTGGAGAATATAGAATTTTAGATTTTATAATGCCTTTTAATAAAAAAAGTGTATTACATGAGTTTATAGAATTTGTAATCAGGTCTATTTTTGTAGAAGAAGCTAGTGAATTAGACAATATAAATTGTAGAGAAAAAAAGAATTGGGATTCCAGCAATCCAACATATATAACTCCTCTGGAAGTGGTATTAAATAAGTATGATTTAAATCACGAGAACTTTATGGTTTGGAGTGAAAAGGAAGACTGTAATGTTAGTCGTGAATCCTTTGAAATGTACTATGAATATTTATTTACAGAAGATGCTTTTGATGAAGTTATATATAAATTATCTAAAGACGTATTTTATGTATTGTTTTTAAATAGAGAGTTTCTACAGAAATTCAATAAGTTGTTATCAAGTTATCTAGAAGGGTGTTTATATGAAGAAGATGCTAAAAGAATAATTTTAGCTGATAATTTAACAGACATTGTAAGAACCAACTTTAAATTGTATAGAAAAAATATTCCTATGTGGGTTCAAAGAGCAGTGTTTTTTAGAGACAGAGGGAGATGTACGCATTGTAATAAAGATTTAAGTGGGATTTTAGCAATAGGCAATCTAGAAAATTATGACCATATCGTACCTTTAAATCTATATGGTTTTAATGATATTACAAATATTCAAATGCTTTGTAGAGAATGTAATAGTGAAAAAAGCGGAGATGCTTGGAAAGTTTCCATTAAATATGAGACTTGGTATTAACCTCACTTAGCTGCAATACGGAGAGCCTTATCATAAGTAAATTAGGTTTTTAGTTAAAAGTTAAAAAGTATTTAATTCTTTGAATTCATTATTGTCTTGAATCAATTTCATAAATCGTTCTTTTAAAAAAGTGTGGACAGCTTTACCGATCATTTTTCCTGTTTTTTTGAATTTAAGCGGCCGCTAAAACGGCTTGCTTGGCTGCTTTTAATCGATCCGTCGCCAATCGTGATGCGTTGTAAATCAATGTAACGAGTTGAAAATGGACTTTCGCTTTTTGCCCGTACGATGCCGAACGTTATTCAAATCAAAGTACTCCTTCAAATAGGCGTTGACGCGCTCCACTGCAGCGCGTTGCTTATAGTACAGGGACCATTTCAAGGAACCTCTGTCGGGCGATGTATATTTCCGAAGGTCTACTGACCTTTTAATCTTATACACTTTTTGGCACAAGGAATCATCCTTCAACGGACACGTCGCACATTCCTTGGGACGGGAATATTTCAACGTTTCGTATTTGGCATCATAACTGTCATAGCGAAAAGAATGTTCCCGTACACATGTGAGGGCGAAATGCTCATCAAAACCAATGACTTCGCCTTCTCTTCGCGGGTTGTATCCAATGACCGCGGACAGGTTCATCTTTTGCAATTGTTGATAAATCGGCGTGTAATCATATCCTTTGTCCATGAGTCCGGCCCGGAAGAGACTCGGCATCGTTTGCTGGATTTGTTTGAGTAGGGGAATGGCCGCCTTCCCATCGTTCAAGCTACCGGAACTCATGAGTCCCCGGACAATATACTGGCTCTTGGTACTTACGGCCAAATGGCCCTTGTATCCAAACCAATACACATTTTTTCCGTCACTGTTTTTCTTGACGCCCCATTTCGGGGCAATCGGCATCTCGTTCACCAGCGTTTCGGTTGATACATCCAATTGATGGACAATCTCCTTTTCATAGGTCGTCTTTTCATCTTGCTGTTTTTGCTTGGCTACCTGCCAAGCTGCTTGCTCATCTTTGGGCTTTCGCCCCCGTTTTTTGGTGCTGGCTGTTCCTTTTTCACAGACGCTTCCGGTTTGTCGCGTGCTTCAAAATGTGTGGCATCAATGGCCAGGGATTCTTCCGTGATGAAGCCTTCCTGGATCGCTAGAGCCACAAGAACGTCTTGCACTTTCGACAGCGCATCGGTTTCACTGATTGCTGCAATCATGCGTGAATAAGAAGCTTCAGATGGTACGTCATCTGATAACAGAAACCCGCTGAGTATTGCGGAACGAAAAAGCCACGTGTGCGGAGTTTTGAGCCACTAAGTGCGGAAAATGAGGCCAGTGAATGCATAGAAGAGAGCCACTGGTTAAAATTCGCCGGTGGCTCTCTTCTATTATATGGTCAACGATGAGCGACTAGACTATGTCGTTCACGCATTGATATGTCGCCATCGATCAGTATTTTATAGGAGTCATGGACAATCCGATCGAGAATTGCATCAGCCACCTGGGCTTGTCCCAGTTTGGAATGCCACCCTTCGGGCGAGAACTGCGAACAGAAAATGGTAGAAGTCCGTTTGAGCCTCGCGTCGATAATTTCTAAAACATGGAGCACTTGATCTTGAGACAGCTCACTCAGGAGCCATTCATCCAATATCAATAAATCAATCGATCTGTATTTTTGAATCAGTTTGCGAAAACTTCCGTCCGCCTCATGTTTCGCAACAGCGAGTTCATCCAATAGTTCAGGCAGTCGGATATATTTTACCTTGTAGAACTGCCGGCAGGCCTGAATGCCGAAGGCATTTGATATCCACGTCTTCCCGTTGCCTGAAGCGCCCATGAGGATAATGTTATGATGCTTCTGAATATAGGTGCCGGACGCCAGCTCTAAGATTAACTGCTTATCCAACTTGCGGTCAGCGTGATACTCGATCAGTTCAACGGCTGCGCTCGAGTCATCAAACGTAGCCTGTTTAATCAGTCGATCCAGCTTATTCGACCTTCTGCGATCATATTCCGTATCCACCAACAGGTTAAAGCGGTCATCAAAATCCATGCCCTGGAAGTCTTTATTTTCATTCTGTAGTTGATATAAATCCGCCATTCCACTCATCTTCATGTCCATTAGCTTTCTTAAGGTTTCTTGGTTGATCATTTTTTATCCCTCCCAAAATAGGTAGCGCCTCTGGTAAAACCATAGTCCTCTGTTTGTGATTCCTGAACTAGCTGTTTATCCGCTTGCTTTTTCTTCTGTCTCTCCAAGATGCTTTTTAAAACGGCAACGGTGGGATGTGAGGATATCTCCAGTAACGTCTTGGTCGCTTCCTCAAGCTCTGTGTCCGTTCTTTTAGAAGCTGCACTTCTCAATCCGTTCAATATATTCAACGCTTTCTTTTCGACATTCGTTTTTAGGATATGTTCAACCAGTCGTTCCGTATTCGGTCCGACATTCTTCGCCCATTTCCGGTTGTTTTCTGGATTATGGTCGAGATAAAGTCGATGGTGATCTGGCATGTGATCCGGATTTGTGGCATACGGATCTTCCGATTTCTGTTTGCGTGGATGGGATGCAATCCGCACATCTTTAAAGTACAATTCAATTACATCCGCAGTGATTCGGACATCGACATCCTCGCGGACGTATTCATAAGGGACGGAATAGAACTTATAGTCCACTTGAACATGGTAGTTCGGTTGGACTTTGGCAGTTGCCCATTCCGTCATCTTGAACCGTGTTGGGGGCAGAGGGTGAAGGTGGCTCTTCTCCTCTTCTTCAAACACTTTCACCCTAGAACCCTCGCGCTTCTGAAAATTCATCGTATTGATTTCTTCCAGCTTTTCAAAGATCCGCGCATTCAAATCCTCTAGATGAAAACACTGGTAGTTGCGTAATGATGCAATGATCTGCCTAGATATGTATCCGACAGTTCCTTCTACACTCGCTTTGTCTTTCGGCTTTCTGACGCGACTGGGCACCACAACCGCCCGGTAATAATCGGCTAATTCCCGGTAAGCTTCATTGATCAACGGATCGCTCCGGTAGGCCTTCGTCACGCCCGTCTTCAAGTTATCAGGTACCAAGACCTCCGTAACTCCTCCAAAATATTCGAATGCATGAATATGTGCACGCAACCAGGAAGTTGATTTCATATCAAGAAATGCCTCTACATAACTCAACTGACTGTAAGGAAGAGTTGCAATGAACACATATGCTGGAATAACCTCGCCGGTCGAATTATCCATGATTTTAAGCGTCGTTCCTGCCCAGTCCACCTCTAAGATCTCGCCTGGCTTTCTTCTGATTGGCATGGTCAGCTTATGCTTCTTTGCGAAATTCCCATATTTTTCAGCGAATGTCCGATAGGCATAAGGAACTTTTCCACCTTCTCTAGCTGCACTTGCATATTCATTATGCAGGAGCGTCAGGGTGACATTTTTCTTTTGAAGTTCTTTGTGGACCCACTCAAAATCAACAGGGCAGTATCCCTTTTCAATTGCTTGTTTCTCAGGAAATAAGTAAGTCCCAAGCCATTGATTATTCATGGAATCCTCTAAGCCCTTTAATCCTCTTTCTTTAGCCCGTTGGACAACTTCAGCGATTGTATTTCGCGAGTGGCCGGTACTGGAACTGATTGTCCTCTGGCTTATGCCGTCAAACTCCATCCCCAGAATCTTCCGATAATTAACCATAAAAAAATCCTCCTTCTACACAAGTGTCATGCTTTTAGGCATGCCCCTTAAGTATACCGGAGGTATTTATCGTGAAAATATGTTTGTGGCTCTCTACTCCGCAAACGGTGGCTCTATCTTCCGCAATTGATGGTTTAATTTTTCGCATACGTGGCTCATTCACTATGCAATATTCAACCCGCAATCGAAACGGAAAAAGGGATCTTGTTTCAGGCGTTTAACCAATAATTTTATCGTTGGAATTCGCTCCACCACACGAGCGATCAACGAATAAATCATGGCACCGTAGTTCAACTCTCTCGGAGCACCTCGATGCGTCTTCTTGTCAAAGATGCGAAGAAGCGGACCCAGTTCCAGCGTCGAGAAAAAGGCATTAAATCGGTGGGTAGGTTCCATCTCAAATAATTCATGCATGTCAAATAGGTTATCTTGTCTTATAATAGGAATAGAGCGCTTTCCCTCCTGATTTGGTTTGTTGTGGTGACTACCATTATACAGGATTTGGGGAGGTGCTCTATTTTCATGCCGTTACACGCTTAGAGCCGCAAGGGCTCGGAATTATGAAATTAATAATATTAACACAAAAAATTAACGCCCCCTTTATATAGTTTTGGTTTAATTAAATAGTAAATATAAATCTACTAGGAGGAATCATTAGATGATTAATAAGAAACTTGTGAAAACAGGAGCTACTCTAGCTCTTGCTTTAGCTATTGCAGTTCCAGCATTATCACCGGAAGCAGTGTCAGCTAAGGATAAAAGTAAAGTAGAATTTGTTAAATTTAATGGAATGAAAGCACCATCAACTATTGATGAAATGGTAAAAACGTATACAACTGCAACGATTGATGTGAAATATAGCAATGGAAAAGTAAAAACATTTCCGTTGTCTTATAACTACCTTTTTAAATCAGAAGATGAGGTAGCAACAGTTAAAGGGGAAAAAATCCCTGCAGGTACACCGATTGATGTGAACGGAAATCCAATCGTTGATCCAAGTAGTACAGATGGAAAATACTTTGTTTCAGATGCTCCGGATGCAAATAGTTTATTAATGCCAATTGACGGCAAACTATATATGGTTACACATTATGAATATCAATCAATTGATGCTGCTGGTCAATCAGCTTACGGTTTAGTTCCAGCATCTATGTCTTTAACTGAGATGGAACAAGACAAAAAAACAGGGGAACTTAAAGCTGCCAATATTAAAAAAATTGATTTTTCAGCAGTAAATGGACTTTGGATTCCATGTAATGGATCTTTATCACCTTGGAATACACACTTAGGTTCAGAAGAATATGAGCCGGATGCTCGCCAATTTGCAGATCCTACATCAAAAACAAGAAGTCAAGTTGAGACATTTGCTCAATTATATTTTGGAGATAAAGCAAAGGCTAATCCTTATTTCTATGGTTACACCCCTGAAATTACTGTAGATAAGAATGGTGAAGCATCAGTTGTAAAACATTACAGCACAGGACGTTTCTCCCATGAGTTAGCTACAGTAATGCCGGATAACAAAACTGTATTTTACGGTGATGATGGCGGTAATACAGGAATGTTTATGTATGTAGCCGATAAAGCAAAAGATTTATCAGCGGGTACACTATACGCAGCGGAATTTAAACAAACAGGAACTGAGAATGGTGGTTCAGGAGACTTAGAATGGGTTAATTTAGGACATGCAACGGATAAAGAAGTGAAAAATATTATTGATAGCGGCATTACATTCAATGATATTTTTGAAACTTCTGATGTACCAAAAGAAGGTTTTACAGCGATAAAACAATATTCATATGGTCAAACAGAATATCTAAAACTTAAACCTGGTAAAGAAAAAGAAGCGGCCTTCCTTGAAACACGCCGATACGCAGCAATGCTTGGTGCGACTACTGAATTTAACAAAATGGAAGGTGTAACGTTAAACGAAAAGGATAAAAAAGTATATATTGCTATTGCCAATCAAAGTAAGGGCATGGAAAAAGATTCAACAGGAAAAGAACCGGCAGACCATATCCAATTACCAAAAATTAAAGCTGGTGTAACTTATGAATTAGATTTGCAAGGTGGGCAAAAGGATAGTGGAGGAAAAGTTATTGATAGCTCTTATGTAGCGCCATCAATGCATGGATTGGTAGTAGGGGAGGATCTTCCTAAAGCTGATGCATATGGAAACACTGCAAATGTAGACAAAGTAGCGAATCCAGATAACTTAAGTTATTCTGAAGCAATGAGAACCCTCTTTATTGGTGAAGATAGCGGTGCTCACACAAATAACTTTGTTTGGGCATATAATGTTGACACGAAAGAATTAGAACGAATTTTATCTGTCCCCGCAGGAGCGGAAGCAACAGGATTATTTGCTGCAGATGACCGCAATGGTTTCTCATACATTTTCAGTAATTTCCAACACCCTGGTGATGAAGTAGATAGTAAGTCAATAACAGCTGTTAACAAAGATGAATTAGTTAAAGCTATTGACGAACAAATTGGCATTAATAAAACAGGGGGTATTGGTTATATCTCTGGTATACCTTCTTTAACAAAATATAATAATGGTAAATATCAAAAAGACTTAGAAATAGATAATAAAGGAAAATAAGTTTCGGAAAAAGCTAATTGAACGAACAAGAATTTAAGTATCAGCAACTGATGCAGCAGGAAATATATGTGCTTGCAGTAAACCGTACCCTAATAGGTGCGGTTTTTTCTTTCATGGCTTTTAAAATCAAAACCTTCTTTAATGTCGAATTATTATCAGAATTCTGAGGAGTTTAGTTTTAATATGATAAATTAATACGGAAAAATTTATTGTAACTTCTTGATTATTTTAATAATGGAGATATGTGGTCAACGGCACAAGGTGCACTCTATTGGACAGCGGTACGAAAATTAGGGAAAACCAATATTGGCCGTGTTCTAAATAATAAATCTTAATAACAAACCTCATTTAGATATATCACGGTGAACCGTATCATAAATAAAGGTAAACTATTAAGGGACTCTAGCAGGTCCCTTTTATATTTATTAGCTGAAATAGAGCTTATTGACCAAATATTTAGCTGCTGTCCGAGGTCGGGATATATCTTTTTCAGTAATTCAAAGCAGTCCTCCATAGACTCCATTGTGAAATCGAAGAAAAGGTTGATCCTTGTAATATGACGGCCAATACCACGTGGTGCTTCTAAGCTTATACGGATATCTTTAATGATGAATCGGAGCAGCACCTTCTGTTTTTCAGGTTCAACCAGTGAGAGAGAACCTTGAAAATCACCTAATAATCGTTGTATAGAATCATAATCAACAGGTGAAGTATCAGCTTCCGTTATTTCAGAATTTAACGATTTAAGGCGATTTTCCAATTGGTTCTTTTGTTCCTGAGAAGAGACCATTTTTGGTTTAATAATTTCTTTTGGTATTTCCTCATCAAGTAGAGCATTCAATAGTTTATCAATTTGGCATGTAATCTTGTTAATCTTAGACATGAGAATCTTTATTTCTTCGTAAATTGAATACATCTTTAATGGCAAAGAACTACCAAAAACATTAAAGAAAATCCATGCATCAAGTGACCATACAGCCTACATAGAAAATATGCTAGACTCATATATAGACGCTATCCTAAAGTCCAGGCCAATCATAGTAGCATGAACAAGGGGACAGGGACTTTGTCTTAAGACAAAGTCCCTGTCCCCTAAATCCGCTTATTTTAATGAGTAGCCGCCATCTACGACTATTTCTGCACCGTTTATATAGGATGCTTTGTCTGAAGCTAAGAACAGAACAACTTCTGCAATCTCACTTGGTTGCCCGTAACTTCCTCTAGGTTG
>NZ_JAGGPW010000012.1 GCF_018613655.1 Planococcus sp. ISL-109 | reverse complement strand
TTTCTCTTTTGCCTTCTCCAGCACCTCGGTAATCGTATTCCTCGAGCACCTACAGCTGGATGCGATTCCCCGTTTCGTCACATCTTGAGAATCCAATCTGAGAATCTCCCGATATTTGACCATAAAAAACCTCCTATGCAATTTATTTGCGGAATATTCCGCAAACTCATTATATAGGAGTGGTTCTCTCGTGTCTCAAGTGGTTCTGTTTTGTGTCCTGGGTGGTTCTAAAACGTGGCACAAGTGGTTCTATTAAATGGCTATATGCATTGCCAATTTGAAGCCTATCATTCTTCTTTCCCACTTCTTTTCAAAATCATTGTGCAGCAACATTTATGATAAATTGATTTTGAAAAAAGTAATGGGACAATGCAAAAGAGCCAAAGAAGGAAAATGACGCCTTCTTCTCTGACTCTTATAAACCATCGTTTTTGAGAATTTTTTACTTTTTAATTTTTCAACTCGTTTAAATAAGTTTTAGTATTTTATAGAAGCTTATTTCGAAATATATTGTTCAACTTTGACGTCGTTAATATATTCAATTTGAGATTCTACATAATGCCATGTTTTATCGTGGGCCTCTTTTTCATTCAATCTATCCCATATAGTAACACCGCCAACAAGATTTATATATTTAGCTATTCCTCGCAGAAACTCTCTTTTATTCTTTATCTTCTGTATTTTATTTTGCTCTTCGAGGTTTCCAACCTTCGAAATAACTTCTAGAATGGCTTTTAAAACGGTCTTATTCCGAGAAAGACTGGTTGTTTCTATCAGCAGATTTGCTAAATCTTGATAACTTAAGATAATGCGAGTGTAGTAATAAGGATCTTCTTTAGTGGAATCATGAGTCAAATGAACAAACCACCATAGCCTAGAAAGGCCGTTTCGATAAAATGTTTTATTTGTGGAACTGAAGAAATAACGGGTTTTAATAAACTCAATTTCATTTCCTTCAGCTGCACTTGCAGGCCATCTCTTACACATATAATCCCAAAATGAAGTATGGGTTAAGTACGCCCAAAACTTTTCATCTGACGCTAAGGTCAATGGCAGTTCTTCAAAGTATTCATACAGCCTTATTGCATTTTCTAAGTCTTCTTTACTTCTATTTAAAGGGTCAGATACCTCTAATTTAGAGTTTTGTTGATTATCGTCTACTTGTAACTCTTTTAAAAAATCATCATTTACAAATGAGTTATACAAAGCTATATTCTCTGTAATATTTTCTTTCAAATCATTTAGTATTGCCTCTTTCATTATCCTATAATTCATTACTCTTCATCCCCTTCCCTATTGTAGACGATATTTTCAAGCGAAATTAAAGGAGCTTCTGGAGAAGAATTAAGCAGATCATAGGAAATGCGGGTTATATCATATAAGTTTAATTCCGCTATGTTATAACCCATCTTTTGCAGTCTCTTTTCTAAAGTTCTGTACCAATCTAGACCGGCAATGTCTTCTAGTTCATATTCTTGGTTTTGTGCCATATCTTGAATATTAAATAAAGTATCAATTAATGCTGGTAAATACAGCATCGATATTAAAACCTTATTGCAATCATCTCCGTACGCCTGTAACTGCCCTACTTTTTCATAAGACGCTTCCGGAATTGCAATCTCTATCTGATTCTCATTTAAACTGATACTTATAGACGGCGCTTTAGGATCGGTAGCTTTACTGACTTTAAAAATGCTATTCGTATTTGACATCGGCTGTTTTTCAATATAAATTGTTTGGGACTCACTGAATGCTAAGATATCTCCTTTTTGGATTCCAAATTTCACACCTGTATAATCCGAGTGTGCATCTGTATTTGTGTAATTCTCAATATTCTGATCTGCTAAAATAAAAAAATTTACATCTACTTTTTTATTTAAAAGTTCTTTAGCTATAGAAATTTTAAAGTCAGGTTCAGATTTTGAAAACGTAAAACGTTGCATTGTCGAAATACATTCGAAATGAATATTGAAACTGGCTTTTTTCATTCGAATAAGATTCTGCAAGTCTGGATTGTTTAAATCTAAATGAATCTTAAATTCCAACATGTCATTTTCTTGAATTTTCTCAATGATTTCCCCCTTAAAAGAGCCTTTTAGAAAATCATCACTGACAGGATTTAAAACTGGATGAGGAAAGTTTCTAGCTTTCACCTTCATTTTGACGTCACCTCCAGAGAATATCGAGTAACCTGGTCTAAGCTAATTGTAATCGTCTTATTTTCACCCTTAATTAAGTTTAAAGGCCCCAAAACATTCTCGTTTATTTCAATTTTATTGTCTGTTTGATCTTCGATTGCCTTATAGATTTTGGCATGTTCAGTAATACTTTCACCTATCAGCTTTACCTCTATTAAGGCTTCTCCTGAAGTTATTGGATTAACCACCAATCTATATTTCCCACTTTTTTCATCTATACAAAAGGCTCTCATCCTATTAATTTCTGCCTTTGTAGTTTTATTTGCAGGTTCTTTTCGAGGTTTGCTTGGACGTGGATTTGGTATCCGTTTTTTACGTTTTCTAGCCTTTACATTACGCTTATTCATTGAATTACTGACTATTTCGATAGAATTAATTTTTTCTCTATTAGAAGTAAGGTCGATTTCTTCAGCAGGATTTTCTTCTTGATTTAAACTGGGTAATACGCCTTCTAGACCTGGCAGTTCAAGCGAATCTTTTTCATATTTTGGAGTTATAGCGTTTACTTCGTCTTTTAACCAGCTGTAAATTTCTTTCTTTAATTTTTTGGCATATTTTGGATTCTTTTTATAAAGACCAGGTTCCCAGTCATCATGAGTAGGCGGTTCCATTTTTCGCACTACCTTGTTAAGCTCTTCCCCTTCAACAATAAGGGTTCCGGCAAAGGCTTCAGGAGTTCTAAAGTGGCCTTTTTCATAAATTTTCATACCTGTTCCTCTATTTAAGGAAACTTTGTTATTAAAGCCTTTACCTTTTAATAAAAATAATTTGATAGTTTCTTCCTGGCCATCTTCAGTCTGAAATTTCTTAGGTATAATAACAGCATCAGGAGAAGTTAAGGTTAAGTAAAATTCCATACAAGTACTTTCAGGATTAAATTCAGCAATTTTCTCCACTACTTCTTTTAAGGTATCTCTATTTATAATTGTTTCTTCGACAACTACCTCAAGTGAACCATTGATTATAGCCCACATATAGTTTAAGACCGACTCTTCTATTACTACTTCTTCCCAATCTTTTCTATCCTCAAATCCAAGAATAAACTTATCAGTACCAAAATCGCCCTCTTCTCTCCTAAAGAAAGAATCCAGTTTAGATAAATCAGTTAACGGTAAAAAGCCCTTTTTATGTCCATAGAAACCAGTACCTTGTGTTGGGAATTCATTTCCACGGTTATAACTAGCAATTTTTATAACTCCTTGAAAACCTTTATTCATTTCTTTGTCTGTATTTAAAGTACCATATAGCATTGTACGGAATACCGATGCTGCAAAAGGAGCATGTTTACCAATACCAAAAGATCCGTTTGAAGTTCCGGTTTTTGCTGTATCACCAGTAGTTTTTGTCAGCCGATGAAAGTGGCTATCCGTGGTTTGTCCTACTTTTGTTAGCCCTGTTGTATTTCGGTCCCGAATTGCTAAAACTGAGATAGTTTTATTTTGCAACGCATTGTAACCCTTTTTGAAGAAAAGATAGGTGTCGTTAGAACTTTCTTTATAGTACTGAGTAGCTGTTTCGAAAATATCTGTTAGCTCAGCTATTCCCGGGATAGCTGAGCTATCTAAATCTTTTCTCTTGAATTCAACTATCGCTGGCTTATCTGTATTTTTTCGAGCATCAAGAGAATCTTGAATGACTTCTCTGGTAAGAGATTTAACTGGGTTTGCCTGAAAATACGAAATGCCTGAATCGTTTAATCCATCTTCTCTTCCTCCATTAGTGGAAGGAAGCTCCCATCCGATTTCGCTCATAATAAATCCCCCCTATTTTTTAAATTTAAAATCTGTTGTTTTTTCACTGCTTTCTTCAGCAAACTTGTTCTTTAACACCTTTAATTCATTTTCTAGTGAGTCAATAATCTGTTTTACATGCTTTTCTGTATACTCGTAGTTGTTTTTATTGGCTAAATTTCCAATCAACTGCATTTTTTTCAGTACATCAGAAACTCTTTTTTCTGCTATTCTTTCAAACTTCATCATTTTTTCATCCATTATAATCACCCCTTTTAAATAAAATATCATATTTATTTTTAAATGTAAACTACATAATTCATATATTTAAATATATGAATTATATATCATTATTTTTTTCACTTGTATTTAAAGATTATATATATTTCGTAATTTTTATCACTTGTATGAATAAATAAAAAAAGATGCAGGACATATCTCTGCATCTTTTTAAGAGAATTACTCTCTATTATTAAATTATAGTTGTTACTACTTCTTTGATAGCCACTTTCTTTTTCCCTCGAAGATTTTCAAGCTGAAGCTTCGGTGCCGGTTCTACATAATCATATTCTATTCCTGCAAATGACTTTAAGATAGCTTCAAATACAACTTGTGCGCCAAGCGGAGGTACAGCCATTCCGATCTGTTTACGAACAGCTTCTTTGCTTCCAGCAAATATAAAGTCATCCGGAAACGTCTGCAAACGGGCTCTTTCTCTGTTTGTCAGAGCGCGCAGATCTTCCCAGTGATACATATGCGTTCCACCGCCGCCACTGCCGGTTACGGTATATGCAGGACGATCCGGGTCTAAGCGTTTATAAATCGAGCTCATTCGCGCGCCTTTTACTTTGAGCTGCAAATGTTCTGGAATCCCCGGATACCATGCGTTGCTGCCTGGAGGTATATAGCTCAGCATTTCCTTTACTTTGGCCGTATGTTTCGGCATATCATGGTTCGGAGCATCTTCCGGAATAGGCGGATTTAAAATCGCTTCAGAGGCCGTTTTGTATTCAGTTGATGCAAGCGTAATCGGCGCCGGCACTTTGAATTCAATTCCTTCTTCAGCAAGATCATTGCGAATGCCGACAATGATAATGCGGTGTCTTGCTTGCGGCACACCATATTCCTGGAACTTATATAAATGAGGCGTCAGCTTATATCCGCTGTCTTCCAATTCCGTCAGGATTTGAATGAAGGCTTTTCCTTCATTGGCACTTTGAAGACCCCCGACGTTTTCCGCTACGAAAAACTTCGGCTGATAATCCTTCAGTACTTGGACCCCGTAGGTATATAATGGCCCGAATGTGCCGCCCAGTCCCTTTGTTTCGCCGACAATACTGAAGTCGTTGCAGGGAAAGCCGAAAGCAAAACAATCAATATCACCCAAAATGGATTTGTCGCCAATCGGCAAATCTTCCACAGGTCCCCAGTGTACAGATGGATCGTCTGGATTTTCGCATATATTTAATCGGAAAGTTTCACATGCTGTAGCATCGTAATCGTTTGACCAAAGATGCTCAATTCGAAACTCTTCTCCGGTTTCCGGATGAATAACCTTTGCTTTCTTTGCTGCCAAACTTAGCCCACCTGGACCGTTAAAAAGTTCGCCTTTTTTAAATATCATATGAAAATCGCTCCTTAGTGGTCGTTTTTTATACGAAAGTATGTTCTTGCATACCTCTATGCTTCTTATTATACACATTAATGAAAAAAAAGCAGCCCCCAGCCTCTATGTCAGTTTATTCTAGTTAAATCCTGGTTCTGTTTAGTGTATCCCTAATCTAACGGGGAATAGTACTAGCAAGCGAGGGATAGGCTATGACAGATAAAATCACCAAAGAGCAGCGCCGAAAAAACATGCAGGCCATTCGGTCTCAGTCGAAACTGGAAAATAAGGTTTCCCGTTTGCTTTGGAATAAAGGCTATCGGTTCCGAAAAAATGACCGGACCCTATTTGGAAAGCCTGATATTTCTATTAAAAAATATAAGGTTGTTATTTTTATCGATTCTTGTTTTTGGCATGCCTGCGAAATTCACGGAAACCAGCCAAAAAGTAATCAGAATTACTGGAATAAGAAGCTTGCTAGAAATAAAGAGCGTGATTTAGAAGTAACGGCATATTACAAAGAAAAAGGCTGGTTCATCAAAAGAATCTGGGAGCATCAGGTGAAAGAGGATCTCGAAAAAACAGCCGAGGAATTGGCCCAGTTCATCCAAAAAGCCAAAGAGCATTCTTCCTGAAGAAGAAACCCTTTGGCTTTTTGCTTTTTTGGTTATTAATTTTCCGAGCGAAGCATTTCTGCAGCTGTGCGATATCCCTTGTTCGTGAAACAAGACATGAACAGACGTTTTCTTTCTTCAATTTCAATTTCGTTATCGAGACAGTAATCCAGAAAACCCAGAAGCGCATTTGCTGTGATCAAAGCTCCTTGAATATTACTTCCAGGTATTGTCACATTGGCTTTTTCGGTGATTTTCTTCAGGTTGCGCTCACCACTCCAGTCACTTACTGTTACATAACCGAACGTAGAAATGTTCTTTCCTTTATAGCCTTGGTAGTTTGGCAAATATTCGGAACCCATATGAGAAGCCAAATGCGCTGCAAGAGGGAATTTGGGACGAAACATTTTTGCATCTATAATACAGATATTTTCCTGATCTATATGTATCAGGATTTCAATCTGTGTGATTATACCTTCTCCAACTGACTTCGGGCGCAGTTCCACTTCAAAGCCTATTGCCTTCAAAACTTCTGCGGTTTTATCTTCAAAAGTCCGGTCATTTTCTTCATTCAAATATGACTCAACAAAATCTTCATTCAAAGCTGAATACTGAGGATCAGCTAACAGCGCTGCATACTTCTGAGCTTCTCTCTCTGTCAGCTTTTGATTCAGAATCCCCGTAATTTCCTCTTCAGTCATTGTCTGAATCAACGGGTATTTCGCTAAAAGCTGATGGACCATGCGCAGACTCTTAGCAGAATTCGATGCTGGTATAATCGAGCCGAAAGAACTGGCTTTATAGCTGTCTGCATCCAGCCCGGCATGTTCAGCAAAACGTTCGGCTGAAATCAAGTAGCGCTTGCTGAATGGGTAACGCGTATCCAGTTCAAGCAGTTTCTGCGTCGTGCGTGCTTGCTTATCTGCCGGCACTCTTAATGCATCTCCTCGAAGATAATCTGCCAGCTCGGTGTAATCGCACAGCATCATGTAGGTATGCGCAACATCCCCGTGGGCAGCCGCAAAGTCACGCGCTGCTTTATCAGAGCGTTCCCGGTGCTCAAAGTCGGCTGCGATTTGCTTTTTCATTTCCTCTTTGGCTAGCGCATCAGCAGACCGGAATTCCTTAATTTTCTGTGTCACGCTGAAGAGGTCTTTATCCTGATGAGCTGTCAGCGCGAAGAACACAATCTCTTCTTTTGTCACGTAATAATCCAATTCCTTCTGATTCACTAAGCGAATCAGAAAACGTGCTGGCCGGATTTGAAAATCCTCTTCAAATTTCGGCCGGAATCCGCTGTCTAAGAAGTAGGCATTCGGAATTTGCAAAGTTAAAATTTGTTTGGTCACGTTCTCACGAACTTTAACACCTGCTAATAGCGCCAATCCAGCTTTTGTCGGCTTTAGTGTCCCCGTCTCGTCAATGTAGACATAGCTGAATGTCCGGAGCATGGCGGCCCATGTCCGTCCGCCGGAACCGTCATTGCTGATGTTTTGCCGTTTCAGTTCGTCATTTGCCAGGACTTCCTCGTAGCGTTTATGCAAGGTACGCTCCCCAGACCATTTTACAGTGAAATTGTTCGTGGCTGTCTGCAATGATCGCAACGCATCCTCGTGGAATTTCGGATCACGTTCTGGACGAGTGATAAACCATACTTTTCTTTCATTACTCATTGTCTTCCTCCTGTTCTGCATTGCTGCCTGAATTTAAGATTGCTCGAATTTCTTTCAAAGCCTCTTCCTCGGAAGCATCCAGTTTATTATTGGCGCTTAAAATTCCCCAGTAGGTAACTAGATCTTGAAACAGCACCTCTTTAGACTGAATGAAACTGGAATCGAGGAAATGAGCATCATTTTCCATCGCTACTTCATTAATCGTACTTGCAGTTTCAAGTACATCAGAAGTGAAAATATCCGAAAGAAAAGCTCCGTCAATTTCGGTGTCTGTTTTCTGTTTATGGCTGACATTCGCGACTGCAAGAATTCGAAGAAAAGAAGAAATCTGAAGATCTTCCGTATTGCGGAAAGAATTGTTAAACCAAGTTTCAGCTCTTCCGGTTCCCTCGCTCAAGTCTCTGTGAGTCAGCTGGACTTCTTTTGACTTCAATTTCTCATCAAAATTCGTCATCAGCTGGTATATCGCAGCTCGTTTGATCATTTTCTGTACAATAGAAACGTTGATAAGCACTCCTCTTTTCGTTTGTATTAGGCCTTATCAAAAGAATAAATCATAAACAAAAGCAAGAAGTGACCTTATAAGGTCATTTCTTGCTTTTGTTTGAAATTTTATTTTCTACAGTTTTCTGTTGTGATATCAGTCTCTTATGACTCCAATTACTTGAATTTTAAGGTTTTCTGCTAACTTCCGGATTTCGGACAAGCTTAGCTCCCCTAAATCGACACTATCAGCTGTATATGTATTTCTTGCGAAGAGAAGGGTTCCCGCTAAACGGAGCACCGTATCATCAGGCGCTGTAACTTTAAAAACTGGCTTTCCTTCTATAAACATTCCGCGATCACTTACGACGATGGCGATATCATCACTATAGTCGACGATATCAATGCCATCACACTCAAGTACTGTGTTGATTTTCTTCATTTGTGCTGGACCGGTTGCCGAAGGTATCTTTTCTATTCTTGCGAAGGGACTCATTTTTTCCACATCAAATCCAACTATATAAACTTGAATTTCTTCAGGTAAAGGACTCATTTCATCACCTCAAAAAAAGTAAAATTTCCAGAAATACGGATTACCCGAGCTAGATTTCCTGCACATTTATGGCTATATCTTTAGAGCTGTTCATTTCCTTCAAGTACTCAAGAACGCATCTTGAATTAACTGTAAATCTCAAAACTTGAGACCTCTTCTTTACAATTTACACAATAGCCTCTTCCATTAATCAATGGAACCGGACATCCGCATTCACAGGTCCCCATTATTTTTACTGATTGATCTAAAGGAACAAATCTATTTCCGCAATACTTGCATTTTTTCATATAATGATTATTTTCTTTGCTGCACTTAGAACACTTCAATGTCATGACCTCCTTTTGAATTTATTCTCGCCAGGTTAGATTTGTTTATTTCTTCTAACCGAAAGCATGCTATTTGAAGAATATATTAATAATTCATAGGAAATGAAACTTCTTACTTATACATATTGTAATGAAGTCATTTATGCTTTAAGTCCAATATACTGTATCCTATTGATATTCTCTGATTAGATTTTTAATACTAGTTAAGGATCCTCTGCCTAAAGCTTCGTAATAAGCCACATGTTTTTCAACTGCTCGCAATGCAACAGTTAATTGGTTGTTCCCATAATCTCTTTTTATTCCATCTAAATAAAACTTTGTGGCCTTTTGATTGATCGTTCGCTTATACTCTGATCCTTCCATCATTTTACTGAATACGTAAATGTAATCTCTAGCTGAAGTTTTATTCATTTGTGCATTATCCACTAGGTGTTCAATCGCTAGATTTTTTTCTAATTCTAAATGATAAACTTTTCTAGCAACATGATACGCACGTTCAATCGTTTGATCATTGATCACTTTGCGACGGGTCGTTAACTCCATATATACTCCCCCAATATTCTTAATATTTAAAGAGTATCATAAAATATTGTAGCTGGGTCTTCGCATTTATTTGTAAAATGTGGCTATATAGTATTTGAAGTCAGGAGGTGATACTCATGAATAAAGAGAAATTACGCTTTGCCGTAGCCAAGGAGATAGATAGAGGGAATAAAATAATCTCTGAGAATGATTTTGGTGTTACTGAAGAACAGTTTGATGTAGCTGTTGGGTTTTTATCTAGAGAAGATTACTTGAAAGGTTTTTCATATGGCGATGACAGACCTATATTTATTGATGGTGCAGCGTATTTAACAGAAAATGGAGAGAACTACTTAAAAGAGAAGAATGGATGGTCAAGAACATATAACAGCTTAAAAGAAATAAGAGACTGGTTAAAATTATAGTCATTTTTTAAGTAGTGCAGTTTATATTGCACTACTTTTTTTGACTCTCTCCTCTTCATTATAAGATCGAATTGAAGGTAGTTTTCAATGGATAACTTCATACGAAGTAAGCAAAATCGAATAAAAGTCTTCGCGTAAAAATAGCGATAACACCGTTATTCCTCTGTTATCTATTTACCTTTATCAATCATGAAATGACAACTTTTGATTGATGTATAATGCATTTAGAAGCAAAAGATATTTATTTCATTTCTGAAGAATAAATCTATAGAGGGGGTAAAAAGTGGAACATAGAATTTTTAACACAGAGGTTATATTAGTAGAAATTGAAAAAAATAAACCTTTCGGTAATGGGACATGGTCTGAAACATGGGATTGGGAAATTATAATGGCTAACTATGAAGAAACCTATAAAGGAAGAGCTGTAGTGGATAGCAGGAAAGTTAATCTTCCATGGAGAGAATTAAACAGTATGGACCCATTGACAGAAATGATTGAGGCTTGCAAATATTATATGGAAACTCATTAAAACACAAAGTAACTCTCTTGATGTTTCCAATGTAGTTGTGAATTCACGGCTTACTTTCATGGTCATTTAAATAATTACACGATAAGAAAAGTTAACGTTCAGCAAATTTGCTAAGAGAGATAAAAATTTAAAAAATGGAGTGTGTTTTAATGGAAAAAGGATTTAAAGAATATTTAAAACAAGAAGGAATTAGCAATCCAGAAAATCCTACCAAGTCCGATATAAAAAAAACATTGCAACTTCTACCCTCTTCCGCAATTGCAACTAATAATGTATTAGATGAAACCTTGATTAAAGAGTATTATAAATACCTTACAGGTGCACTACCTACCATGATGAAAACGTTGAATGATTTAGCATCGCAAAGTGGTTCTTACGCTTTTTTGGTGATGCTTCTTTTTATTGTTTTTTGGGTATAGGAATACCAAAAACTTGAAAGGTCGCTGAACAAGATGAAGATATCAATGGAAGAAGCCCTTTTCCATTTAGACGAAAACCTCCATCTTCTTTATCATAACCAGACAGAAGAAGAACTCTTTTTCATTGTTGAAGTCCAATCCTTATCGGCCCTATGCCCCGTTTGCCATCAGCTTTCTCGTCGTAGCCACAGCCGGTATTGCCGGAAAGTGGACGATTTGCCCATTACGGACCGACATGTTCATTTTCAAGTCCTGATTCATAAATGGTTTTGTGATAACCCGGATTGTTCTACAAAAGTTTTTACGGAACGGTTAGCTTGGCTTCAACCTTATAAAAGAAAGACCGACCGTTTAGAAAATTTGATTGAAAAAATCGCTTTTTCCACGAATTGTTTAACTGCGGAAAAAGTTTGCCGGGCGATGCACATTCCCCTCAGCCACGATACATTGCTCAGACGAGTCAAAGCAGCTTCAGTTGAACTCACACCGTCGCCCTTTCGTGGGCATCGATGATTTTGCTTTTAAAAAACGGTTCACTTACGGAACCCTCTTCATCGATTTACAGACGCGTAAACCGGTGGATATGTTAGATACACGACAACCTACTGAAGTAACAGAGTGGCTCCAAAAACACCCGGAAATTGAGTTAATTACCCGTGATGGCTCCAAACTTTATGCCGCAGCTGTTAAAGCAGCTTCTCCAACCATACTGCAAGTGGCAGATCGCTGGCATCTTCTCCACCAGTTATTCGACGCGCTTAAGAATACAATTGGTACGATGTTGCCCGCTAAATGGGTGCCACCAGGCACCGCTGAATCAGTTTCCAATCAAGATGAAGTAACTATCAAATTGCGCAAACATGAACTGAAACGCATTCAGAATCAAGACCAAAAGTGGAGCCGTATCCAACAGGTCCAATC
The DNA here is from genome assembly GCF_018613655.1 of Planococcus sp. ISL-109. Classification (GTDB taxonomy): domain Bacteria; phylum Bacillota; class Bacilli; order Bacillales_A; family Planococcaceae; genus Planococcus. The sequence continues at coordinate 51,322 of NZ_JAGGPW010000012.1, read as the reverse complement.
ACTTTATAAAGAAGGTTATTCCAAAGCCGACATTCAGCGGCAGCTCGGTCTTTCGTTTGCGACAGTAGCTAAGTATCTGGATTATACAGAAAAGCCAGAAATTCAACGTACTTCTGCTTTCCAACAATTTCGTCCCTTAATTCGCACATTGATTTTAGAAAAACGACCGAGTGGATATATTGAAGAAGCTTGTCGTTCTAACGGATTCAATGGGTCAATCTCGACTTTAAATAATATGATTTCCAATGAACGGAAACAAGCAAAAAAAGGAAGGCCAATAGCGATTTCAATTCGTCAGAAGGTCATTCATATTCTTTGGGATACTGAAAAAGCGAAGCATCTCGAGAGGATTAACAATCTGCACCCTGAGATATTGAAGACTTTTCCACAACTCATAGAGCTCGATGAGCTTGTTCATTCATTTCGAAAATTGGTTAAGGAGAAAAAGACAGTGAATCTGATGGACTGGTTGGCAAACATAAAGTTAGCAGATTTCTCTTTTGTCCAATCCTTTGCCAATGGCATCCTCCAGGATTTGAGCGCAATCAAATTAAGCATCGAAAAAGATTGGAGCAATGGCCCGACAGAAGGACAGATAAATCGTCTAAAAATGATTAAACGTATGATGTACGGGAGAGCTGGTTTCCAAGTATTGAGGAACCGAATTCTTTACCAGTGGTAACTATTTTGAAATAACACTCCCGATTTTTGACTAGGGTGATAAGTGACTTCCCCAAAAAAGCGTAAGAACCCGCAAAGTTTAGGAAAAGATGTTATAAGATCCTTTGAAAAAAGAATTGATGCATTAAATAAAAGATACGAAACTGAAAAAGACCAAGAATTAATAGAAAAGATTCGAGAAGAACTATCTGAAGTATATGACAGAATAGAAAAAGAATCAGACAAACAAAGAGATTGGTTAGAAAAATTGGCACTTGGTGCAATGGGTACAGCTGTGGTCCTTGGAGGAATTGCTATTAGTATCAAACATAAAGAAACAGGCAAAAAAATTATGGAAGAAGGAATAAAAACCATACAAAGATAAAATATTGTTGTTCTACAATTAATTGGCGCAATTTTTGAATAGATATGTTTAAAAAAGAGTGGCTTTGCTACTCTTTTTAATTTCCCATTTTTTTAAAGTTGAGATGAATACGGATTTCATTGTACGATTCCATGAAGAGTAAGTGAAATCGAAAAAATCTAATAGGGAATAATACCTTAGGTTCTGACATTCCTCTATTACTTTAATTGAATTGAACCCCTAATGGGACACTTTCTAAAGTGTGTCCCATTAGGGGTTCAATTCAATTAATCCGGCACTCATTTATAACGCTCAAAAACCAGCTTTAAAGCCGATGTAAGCGACGCAGGTGTAATTCCCAATAACCCCGCCATTTCATCAAACGACTTCTCCTGGACCTTGTAGAGATCGTAAATATAAGCAATCCGAACCTCTTCCGTCTTAAACGACTTCGGCAACAGAGCAGTTAAGCCAGAATAAATATCCTTCATGTTGTTCCGCACATAATCCGGTCCGTATTTCTTATCCGATGCGACCAGGTAATCATGCTCACGGAAAACAGCTCGCTCCATCGCCTGGACAATCACCGCTATTTCTGTAGGATCCTCGAAAGTTAACTGCCAAAAAACAGCCTGAGACGTCACAAAGTTCATTTCCACTCGGTCACCCAAATCACGAAAATTCCTGCTCCTTAACTTTTCAATCTCCCGCATTCTAAATCCGGCCATCGCAAACAGAAAATAAAGCTTCGCATTCAACATCAAGGTCGGATATTGCAGCACCTTTTTCTTTTCCAACGCAAACTCCGAATACAGAAGCTGTGCCACCGGTTTCTCAATTACCAATTCATATTCAAATTTAGGCATGAAATCAACCGGCACCTTACCGACCTTCCACAAATAATGAAAATACTGGCGAATATGGGACAATTTCCGTTTGACTGTACTCGCTTTCAACCCTTTCGCCTTCTCTTGATCCAAATATGCCCGGACATCGGCAGGTTTGATTTCATACGGCTCCAGTTGCTTGTTATTCCGCAGGTTCAAAAAGCGAACAAAGGACTTCAGCAACTCCAATTCTGTCACCAGCGTACCAGGAGAAATGCCTTCTTTTAACCGATACTCTTCATAGCCATACAACATCTTCATCCCCCTGCCCTTCTTTATATGTATTTTAACAGGTTCAAAGAAAACTCCCAAAACCAATACACTAACCTACAAAAAAATTACTAACCTAAAAATAAAGACCCAAAATAAAACACGTATACAGATATGTATTGGCAGACTGGACACTTACGAAGAATTGAATTTTTTTCCAGGTAAAGACTGGTTTTCAGAGAACTTCGTCAGCAACGTCAATTGATTTTCAAGTTCCCATAAGGCACTTGCATTCTCACGCGATCCGTTCATTAAGTTAATGGCTTCGTAGTACAGGGCACGGTGCTGCTGGTTGTATTCGAGGGCACACTGAAGAAGCACCGCGACAGAGGTCAAGCCGGTCTGTGCACTGCGGCCTTTTCCGATTCGTTTGATGAGGAGTTTCTTGGATTTTCGGATGACTTCGTTAAACGTGCTGCGAGGAATGCCGACCGCTTCGCACACGGCACTCTGTGTTGTCCATATAATTGGCTGGACCGTACTAGTTTCCGATTGGATGTAGGCCAGCAGGTCCCCTTCCCATTCGTCGTAATGGCTACGGACACGATCTTTCCGTTCCTTCTTGAATTTGTACCAGCCTCCAAGGTGGTTCGTCACGGGTACACTCTTCCCAGGTAGCCAGGCCTCTAGAAGTTCCTGGATATAGGCCTGGCTTGCGCCTTTGAAGCGGCCCTTGTAGGCGCTCTTCACGATTTTCTGGACCTCACTGTGTCGTACAGGCGTTTCCAGAGAGGAATTGTATTCATCCAACAGGTCCAGTGTCTCCCCCTGCCCTTTCCCGGAGCTATAACAGGCCAGTGCTAGCGTATACATCAGGTTGTCACGTCCGATTTGTCCTGAGTTTCCTTTCACGTGACGTGTAGCCAGTAACTCTTGGAACCATTCAGCGTGTGTTGGATCAAACGCCTCCCCTTTCGATTCCACTACAAATAGCCCGCGGTTCTGGTCATCGTCCTGCCGTTTCGACCAGGCAATTAGGTTGTGCATGGAAAAGACCATCTTGTCGGAGAACCAGCGGACGTTTTCTTCCGAAGGCATACGGAAAAAGCCAAAGTCATTGCAGGAAAGATCCACGCCCTGCAAAACCTCGGCTAAGCTGCGCCGGATGTTCTCGGAAATGCGTTTAGCCACCTTCAAGCCCCGGTAGTCGTTCTGGTTGCTGATGAACAGCGGCGTCTCCAACACAAAATAGACCTGGAACCCTTTCGGAGTCTCCAGGACCATGGTCGGAATTCCCACGCTGTGATCGAGTGCAGCGGTCAGGATTTCCGTATACGGCTGCTTCTTCGTATCGATGTCGACAACGAAGGTATTGATTTGCTGCAGGTTCGTTTCGGTATGTCCCTTGAGATGCCGCCTTTCTTTATCGCTATACCCTAAGTAGTTATGCACATTGGGGGTCCAATGAGAAAGTTCAAAAGAATCCTCCAAGAGAGTCTCTTTCGATGTAACCACATACCCCTTTACACCAGATGATGTAGATAGATCTTCCTTAGAACGAACTACTCCTATAGCACCCTTTTTGTGTATAGATATTTTCTTACTGGCTTTTAGTATTAGAGGAAGGGAGGCAGAAGAACCGACTTTTTTATAGGCAGCTAAACCCTCATGTAGAACTATATCAATGATACTGAAAATCTTTTTCATGCTCTTCTAACTCCCTTCTAAATCGCTAACTACATAAAAGATTCTAGTTATTTTTAAATTATAGAAGAGCTTAACCCCTTATACAACAAGGCTTTTCAATGTTATTCAAAGTAATCTACAAATCTATAAATCTACAAGTCTACAAATAAATCAATCTACATATCTACTTTTATTTTCTTCTTCCAATTTACAAGTCTACAAATCTACAAGTAGATTTGTAGACTTTACAGATTTTAAAAAAACGCGCCATAAAGGAGTTTTGACCGTATTATAAAAGTAAAATCTACAAATCTACTTGTAGACTAATATAAAAGTAGATAAATCTCTATTTATCTTAAAACTTCAATCTACAAATCTACAAGTAGATACATATACAAATTTACAAATAGATTTGTAGACGATTTTTTATACGCAACCAAATTAAAAAAGAGAGAAAATATGAATTATTTTCTCTCTACTTATTATTTGATTTACTTTTGTATAAATCGAGAATAATCTCTAATTGTTTCTTTTCATCCTTAGATAGAATATTCGAGACGTATTCATCAATTAGAACATCTGTTAGCTGATCGACTGTATCGGCGATTCCCAAGGTAACCATAGCATTTAGCTTGTTTTTCATTGCAACACTCACACGGACTGTAGTGGTTTTTTCTGCTACAGTTGGAGTATTTTTAATAACTGGTTTTTTTTCGACAGCTTCTTCTTTAATTTGTTCTGGAAGATCGTTTGATGAAAAAATTGTTCTAGGAGTTAAGGTCTGGCTACGTTCAATCTTTTTTGGTTTTCTTTTAAGTAAGTCAGACATCTATATTCGCCTCCCGTGGAGTAGGGAAATCTGCTGAATCTGTAACAGCCTTTAATCTCTCTAAAAATTCATTAGCAACATTGGTATAATTAGAAATCACATTACGATCATGCATATCATCCTCAGTTATTCCTGTCATATCAAATCTCTTCAGTCTTTCCATATTCTTTACAATACCTCGAAATAGATTATGCTCTCCAAACAATTCTTTAGCATTTTCTAAAGTTAAGGTGTCAACTGCTGCCTGATTTTTTAGAAGCACTGGCAATATTCCCAGGATATCTAAGTCTGCATCATAGTCATCTATTAATGTTTGAAGATATTTCGTAAATGCCTCAGCTCCCTGTAAACTGCGTTCTTGTGTTTGTAAAACAACAACTACATATTGTGAAGCATATAAAGCCGAATCAGTAATTATTGAAAACGTCGGAGGTACATCAATAAAAATAAAATCAAAGTCTTTCTTTAATGGCTCAAGCAATGAAGAAAAGAATTGAACTCGATCAACTTCAGATGGGAACTTTTTCTCTAAAAACTTTGGATATAGCGCAAAGTCGCTGAAGCTGGGAAGTAAGTATAAATTTTCTTTAATCGGTGTAACAATACTGCCTAAATCTTCACTTTGAATAGCAGACATTAGTGTCTTTTCGAAACTAATGATTTCATCCTCCAAATGAGTTTTTGTTCGTAAATAAAGGCTTGTGGCATTTGCTTGTGGATCCTGATCGCTTAGCAACACTTTATACCCCATATTCGCTAGACAATAAGCAATCATAGTACTATTTGTGGTTTTGCCGGTACCACCTTTAAAATTCCCGAATGTAACTATAGTACACGAATTGTTCATTCTTACTCCTCCTTATTTAAAATCTGGTAACTATTGTTATATCAATTTGTAGATTTGTAGACGACTAAATAAAACTGATAAATTTAATCTAACACTGTTAAACCATACATACAATGAAATATCGAGGAAACATTAATATTTTCTCGATTAGTCTACTTGTAGATTTATAGATTTGTAAATTAGTCTACAAGTAGACTAATCTTATACAAATTATGTGTCATAACTGCGCACCCCTTCAATGCAGGCAATCCGAAAACATTGAGGCTCTATAAGCCGCTGACAATTCGACCTTTGGTAGTGCAATGGTATTGCTATTGGTACTTGGTATAACAAGCCCAGCATCGATTACTATAGAGATTGGGGCGTCCAAAATTCATCGAACCAGCTTCTTTCACACAGGAATCAAATTTACGCTAAGGGCTTTTATATAGATACATGCTGACGACTTTGGCAATTTTTATCATCGGATGGATGTGACTGAGATTTTTCTACACGAGAGGGGAATATCACTCGAAGAAGATCTGAACTCTGCAAAATTCAACTTGGGCCAAGGTGAGAAATAAAGTTAAATTACTTTTAGTAAAGCAACTTTAGAGCAAACCAAAAGGGCTGAGAAGTGATTCTCAGCCCTTTTTATATTTTCTTTTATTAAGACTTAAATTTTTTCTTGCTTAGTAACATACTTAATCTTCAAACATCTTATGGTTAAAAAACTCCGATAAAGTCATTCCAAAACCATGGGATATCTTTTTAATCGTACTAATCCGTGGAAACTTAGATCTACCAGCCATGATTTCAGATATGGTTGATTGCTTAACGCCAGAGCGTTTAATCAATTCATTGGTTGTCCATCCTCTTTCTTTTAGTAGCTGCTGTATACGAGTCGTTACGGCCTCATCAATTTGCATACAATACCTCATCTCATTCACATTCTAATAAATATCTCGAATTTTCAGACGCGACAGGGTTCGCATGTCATTCAGAAATCTTTAATCCAAGATATTTTACCATCAAACGAGAAGTGCTAACAATGGTAATAGACCTTTTTCCAGAAAAAAGATCAAAAGTTAAAAATGATCAGATGGTCATTGCTAGGGGGGTGTATCTTCCTAATGCTTGCATTCGAGAACTTCCTATTTTAAAAAACTCGTTACTTTTAACTCCCTTATCCGATGATATCCCCTGTTAAATTTGATAAACAGATTCTTCTGAAAAGCCTAATGTTAAGGCTTTCCCATACTTTAGTATCAGTATACCGTTTTATTTAACAGTATACTGTTGTAATAATATCGGTATACTGTTAAACTCTGACTAATCAACCACAACACCCCATGATTCGATAGAAGGGAGGGGAAGGAAATGCCAGTATGGTTTGGCGACTGGATCAAGGAACAACGGGTGGCACTGGGCATTTCTCAGTCCGAGTTATCCGATAGGACAGGCAAACAGATTCCGCAAAGTACCATTAGCATGTGGGAGCAACGGAAGAATGAGAACCCTTCCGCCCAAAATGTAAAGCTGCTTGTGGAGTCACTTGGAATATCAATGTATAACTTTCCCTGGGAACATGTACTGTTCAAAAACAAGAACACTGAAACGAGGTGCAATCAGATGACAGAGCGGTTTTATCTATATGAATTAGCATCGGCATCCAGTTTAAGAACGTTTGAAGGAAAAACGTACGAATTGAAAGGCGCTATCGGCGTCGAGAAAGAGTCCGGAGACGTTCGGCATATCACGGATCTCTATTATCGAACAAGATCAGTGATTTCAGACAAACAGCTTCTGGCTAAAAGAAAGCACGCTCATGACGAATTATTGAGAGTAAATGGAATCAAAAAAGTGAAATAAGCACTCAGTAGCACACCCTTAAGAACAGTAAGCAAGACAAAAAACAACTTCATAATACGTGTCTGTCGCAACTGGCAACTTGCGGTATGGATATACGACGAAATGGTTTGGCCAAAGTCTCCTAAAATTGGCTGTTGTTTTGTTGCCAGGTTATAGTTCTCGGTTACCTAAAAACCTTGTGCGTTGCAGCTATAAGCTGCATAGAGTTAGCGAATGAACCTGCTAGAAATTCGCCTATCATTACTGTTCTTAAGGGTGTGCTACTACCAAACAATTCGAAAGGTGGTTTTATGAATGGCAGCAACAAAAGAGCAAAAGGAACTGAAGACGAATGCTGAGGATCTCTTGGCATATAACGGCAAAGATTACGACGACTGGTTGGAGGAAAAGCACCAGGAAGTGATTGCGGAAAACATTCCGTTGTTGATGAATCTTTTAAAGAAGGAACGAAAAGCCGTTAGTCCTGGCTCGGCTTCACAAAACTAAGAGACAAATGGCAAGGGAGAGTTTTATATGGATGGATTAATCGAAACCGGTTTAAGTATATTGGAATGGGCGCAACGATTAGGCTTAATTGCTGCAGCTATCGCTTTTTGTATCGGAGGTTTCACTTTAATGCTGGGCGGAGACCGCGGACGTGGGAAAGCCATCGGTTGGTTTATCGGTGCAGCAGTCGGATTGGTCATCGTGATGGGGGCTTATGGTCTTGCAGAAGGCATCGACAGCAACATTAAATTTTAATAAGTACTCAGGAAGAGCCGCTCCGAAATGAGTGGCTTTTTTCTATTAATCGGTTAAAGGAGAGCTGCTAGATGTTGAAAATATTATTTGTAGGCGCACCAGCGGACTCAATACCGAATCACGAAAAAATGGAGTTTGACCGAGCGGTTGCACTGACGCACGAATTGGAATTGAGTTATCGCAATGAACAGCGGGGAGCAGCTGCCGAGTTTTTTGTGATTGGCAAAGACGGCCTGGATCTCTATAAAGGCGTGTTCAACTTCGGGTCCTATGATTACCCGAACATTTATCATCAAATCAAAGACAAGGCAACGAAGATCCGCGTGGATAAAGAAAAACAGGCCGACAAGCTCTTTTTGCTTGAACAGATTGAAAAGCTGACGCCCGAAGAATTTAAAAAAGAAGAAAAAATAGACCGGATGTTAATCAATGTCGATAAAGACCGCATTTCCCGTTTGAAAAAGTGGCAGCGAATCACCGTATACTCACTGGCTGCCGTCCTAGGAGCGGGGCTGCTGTTCCTAGGAGTTTTGTATTTCCTGCAGAAAGCTCAGTATGAGGAAGCCCTGGAGGAAGGACGCAGCATTGTCAGTCAGCAGGAGGAAACCATTGAACTTTATGAATATGGCCTTTTAGGAGAAGACGAAGAGTTCCTGAAATCTCTCGAAACGAAGGACGAATTAACCGAAAGCCAGAAACGTATACTGGCCACTCTTTATTTAGAGACATCCGAATTCGAAAAAACCGTTCATATCATGGGCGATACCGTATATGTGGAAACGCTCATCCTGAAGAATCCACAATTGGACAAAGAGGAAAAGATTAAGAAAATCAACGAGTTCAACCAGCTGTATCCAACAAACGAAGCGCGATTCGATTTGGCTTACTTTGAAGGGGATTACGAACTGATGATGAACCTCCCTTCTATTAACATGACGGTTGAACGTTCTGAAATGAAAACTTACGGTCTCCTGAAGCTCGGGAAGATCGAAGAGGCGAAAGTGGAACTGAACAACAACAATAGCGATGAATTAAAGCAGAAAATCGATTTGTACGAAGTGCTGACAGCCGAAATCAAAACGCTTGAGACAAACTTAGCAAATGCAAAAAAAGACGCGAAGAAGGATGACAAGGCGATTAAAGACATCAACACGGAACTGAAAAAGAAAAAAGACGAACTCGCTGCACTTTAGTTGAAGAGGGGAGATTAATAGAACATGTTCAATGACCGTTTCAATTATTATCTAAAGAAGATTGGGATTCCGTTGCTGCTCCTGGCAGTGTCGTTCTCAATCTTTTTTCTTATACTGAACTTCATCGTTAATATGGTTGTTGAAGTATTCCAGAAAACACTTGGCACCGGCAATCTACTAGAAACAGAACCGGTCAACCTGGCAGCAACCATGATTTACAGCTTACCTTTCCTGGGTACAGCATCCTTCGTTTACATGGTGCTGTTGCTAATTTCTTTCGTAGCAGCTGCAGTAATGGTCTTCAAATACATCACGAACTATGGGCAAATCAAAAAAGAGCAAAAAGGCAGCGCCCGCTTTACCACGTTCAAGGAAATCCAAAAACAGTATCGAGATGTTCCCGAAAAAGGGGAGAAGTTCAAAGGGAGCGGCGGGGTGCCAGTGGGCCGCTACAAAAAAAGAATTTTTATCGATGACAGCCCGGTAAATAATATGGTGATCGGGACGACGCGAAGCGGGAAAGGCGAAACGTTCGTCTTTTCGGCCATCGACATTTACAGCCGCGCAGAGCAGCAAGCCAGCATGATCTTGAATGATCCGAAAGGGGAGCTGTACGCCGCATCTAAAGATACGCTCGAAGGGCTTGGCTATCACGTGGAAGTATTGAATCTCATGAATCCGATTCAAAGCATGTCTTATAATTTACTGCAGCTCACCATCGATGCATTTATGGAAGGGAACTTCTCCTTATCGCAACAATACGCCCGCTCCGTAGCTTTCATGCTTTATCATGACCCGAAAGCGAAGGACCCGTTCTGGGCGAACTCGGCGACAGATTTATGTACCGCGCTGATTCTGGCTTTATGCGAGCAATGCAAGCAGGAGCGGGAAAAAATCAATATGTACAATGTAGCGTTGATGCTCTCGGATTTAGGAACGCGCATGGTGGAAAATGAAGAAGGGGAGGAGGTCAGTGCCCTGAACGATTTCTTTTCCAAGTTTCCGGAGAATCATCCAGCTAAAATGCAGTACGCCACTATCAACTTCTCCAGTGGCCAAACCAGAGCCAGCATCTTAGCTAATGCCAATGCAAAACTCGGCGTCTTCACGCTGGACGGTACGGCGAAACTGACGTCACGAAATTCGTTCGATATGTCGAAAATCGGCTTTTCACGCTGGATTAAAGGAAAGACCGCTCCAGACACACGGATCCACGTTACGTTTTCTAATAATAAAACGACAACCATCCGCACCGACGCGGATGGCATGTTCACTATGTTCCATAAGAACCCACTGCAGATTGGCGACTCCTTTACGATAACGGCTGGGAAAGTGGAAACGGTTGTGAACATCACCGGACTGATTGAGCGGGAACGGAAAGATGGCCAAATGATTCATGAAGGTCTTCTAGAACATGAAGTGAACAATGAAAGTCTAGAGATTATGGCTATCATGGAATTCGATAAGCCGACAGCAATATTCATGATTGTCCCGGATTACGATGCCACGTTGAATGTCATTGCTTCGCTTTACGTCAAACAAGTTTATACGAACTTAGCCCGAATCGCATCAAACTCTGAAGGAGGCAAGTGCCATCGAGAAGTCATCTTTATCCTGGATGAATTCGGGAACATGCCGGCGATTGAAGGCATGGCCAATATCGCGACCGTCTGCCTTGGGCGAAACATCCGCTTTAACTTGGTTATTCAGGCATATGCCCAGCTGGAGAATCTGTATGGCGATGATTGGAAGACCATTGATGGGAACTGCGGGAATACACTCTATCTGTTGACTGCGGATGAATCAACAGCTGAATTGATTTCCAAGAAGTTGGGGGAAGAAACTATTCTCACGAAGTCCCGCTCCGGTCAGACCCTTTCCATGAGCAAATCCAAAACGGAGAGCGTTGATGCCAGGAGGCTGATGACGGCCACTGAAGTTATGGGATTAAAAGAGGGGGAAATGATTGTCATCCGTATTATCAAGCGGCAGGATAAGGACCGGAAACGGATTAAGTCCTATCCTATCTTCTTGAGCGGTAAGACCGCGCTGAAGTACCGCTGGGAATACCTGTCGGAGTTCTACAACACCGATAACTCCATTAATGATATCGACATCCCGTGCGAACATTCCATGACCGATCTGAATCAGCTGCGCGCTTCCTTCTACACCAATAATTTTGCCGACAACCTGCAGGCAGTTGAAGATGGCAAAGAGAATGAACTAACGAATCAAGAGGAACAAAAGCAGTTGTTAGAAAAACGAAACGCCGTTGAAGCGGATGTGGCTTCAGCCAAACAGAACAGCAGCTCTTTAAGGCACCAGAAACGAAAAGTGGAAATGCAAAAAGAAGCTGAATTTAATGGTTATGTGAATGAGCACTATAAAGTGGAGCAGCTCTTCAACAGCACCTTCCTTCGAAATGTTGACGCTGAAAATCCGGAACATTATATGGACATGGGCATCGTCGACTTTCGGGAATTGGTATTGGCCAACGACCATCAAATCGAAAACAAGTTCTGCTCCGTGATTTTAACGAAGATAAACGGTATCTTAACAAAACTAAAAGAAGAACAGGAGCGTGTAAACGTATGAATGAAAAAATGGAGCTGCTGGACCGCTATTTGCTGACCCGTGAAAATCGGCTCAATGCAGGGGACGTGTTAACTGTTAAACTGATAGATGGAATGTTGACAGTCTATAAAGAAGAGGATCTCGAAAGCGGAAAGAAGAAGCATGTTACATTGGTTGAAAAGTTCGATGATCAATTGGACATGACGATCGAGGACTTACTTGTGAATCAATTATAGGTATGACGCATTATCATAACTAATATGTAGGAGTGGTTTTAGTGAAAAAAATTGTGGTTCTACTGGCTGTTGTTCTGATATTGACAGGCTGTGGCGAAAAGGAATACTTCAAGCAGATTTATGTCGAAGATGTAAAAGAATACATGGAAGCAGATAAAGATGGATTTATTTTGGTCGTGAATGAAAACAACCAAGATTTCCAAGAATACGTGAAGAATGCAGCAGAGAGTGAGGAAGTTGAAATTAACATGTACAACGCTTACCAGTCGGAAGAAGGAGCGAAAGACAATCGCCCTGTATTGCCTTTTGATGGCTTTGATCGATTCAATGAACTTTATTATGTCGAGGACAATGAAGTGAAAGGGAATTTGGATATGGGCAGTTATGAGGACGTGAAGTTGACAGAAGAAATCAATCATTTTGTGGATCTCCAAAAATGATTTCCTGCGGTTTGATGAGGAGTGAAGTTACATGAAAGATGCAGCAATTGTAGAAAAAATTGAGGAATTTGGCGAGTTTTTAAGTATTGGTACCGTAATTAGTGACATGGTTCGCTGGTTGGGGTGGGTGTTTGTCAAAGGGCTTGCCTTTATAGTAGATGGACTCGAAAACGTGACAGACGATGTATTACTCGTCAAACAATTCTTTCAGAATCCAGAAATTGCGACGTTCGTTGACACGATACGTCCTTTTTTGTACATTCTTTTAGCGTTCAGCCTGCTCTATACGGGTTATTTACTGATATTCCAGAAGAAATTTGATCGCGAAGGCATGGCTATGAACTTGTTTATTGCGCTGGCCATCGTTGTGGCGCTGTCTCAAGGAATGGGCAAAGCCAACGAATTTACCGATGATGCTATCGACGCAATCAATACGACGGAATTGTATGATGAAGGTGAAGGTAGCTTATCTGACAACATCATTTCACGGCAACTCACGGATTTATTGGAATTCGATAAAAAAGAATGGGAAACAACCGAACTCGATCCACCGAATACGCTGCCACTCTCTATGATCGGACATCTATCGGTTACAGAAAAACTAGATGGAGAACGCACTGAATTGGAACTCACACCACAAGGACAGGACATTGTATCTCACAAATTAACATGGTCTGTAAGTGAAAAAGAGTTGGTGGAGCTGGAAGACAGCACTTTGATGCCTTGGACAAACGAATTTTATTACCGCTATGACATCAACTGGCTCACGCTGCTGACAACGTTGGCCGTCATGGCGTTCACGCTTTTCTCAATCGCATACAAACTGGCCAGGCTGTCTTTTGAATTAACGTTCAACTACATCCTGGCCTTACTTGTGGCCCCGGCCGATATACACGATGGCCAAAAAACAAAGAAAATCATGCAATCCATCTTAAATACCTTTCTCGTAATCATCTTGATTTTTCTCTCAATGAAGATTTATATGATTGGTACAGCCTACGTGGCGGCGGAATTGGAAGGCTTAGCGTATTTGATTGCCTTAATCGCCTTCTCGGTCGCTGTTATAGACGGACCGAACATTGTGGAGCGGTTATTCGGCATTGATGCCGGCCTTAAAAACGGCTGGGGCGTCTTGGCTGGCGCTTATGCCGGTGGCAAGTTGATTTCTGGGGCCGGAGGAGCGGTAATGAACACAATGAGCCGCTCCACTGGTGCCAGTGATTCTGAGGGCTCCGAAAAAGGCAATGGCCAGGGTGAGAAATCGGCCGGTCATCAGAATAAAAATGGAGCAGCTATTGAAAATGCCGTGTCGCCGAATGATGGTGAAACAAAAGGTGCGGCACAAACAGGATTGGCTGGCAGCGGAATTGCGGCGGGCTCAGCCATTGCTGGTGGAGCTGCCGACAAAAAAGGCATTGAGAAAAACGATGAGGCTCCTTCTCCGAATCATAATATTGAGCTTTCAAAAGGCAATAGGATGGAAAGTACGGAATTGAACGAAGGAGCAGGAAACGACGATGCCGCTCCTGGAAATGTTAATTCAGACAAAGCTAGTTCGTCGGACAACGAAAAATCTCCCCAGGAGCCCTCACAAGCCGCGGGAGCATCTGGAGGACATATCCCTTCACCTAACGATTTAGAAGGCGACGATTCTAGCACTTCTGGAGTCCATGCAAGACCGGTCGGTTCAAATGGTTCTGTTCCTTCACCAAACGATGCAGATCGTACAAGTGGCGGATCATCACCAGCATCAGCTGTTGGCAACATCCAGGATGAACGTATGGAACAACGAACAGCAGGCCAATCGGATGACGAAACCGATAGCATAAATGAGCAGGCGGAAGGCAATTCGGCAGTTCATGACAGTTCGGTAGGAAATTCCAGTTCTGGTCCAAGTGCTGCAGCAAGTCCGAATGCTGATAACTTAACTACGCCGTCTTCCGCGGCAGGAAAAAGTCAGAACGACACCCATAATGCTCCTTCTGGACGGCAGCAAAGCACAAACAGCGTCAATCGCTCCGGTGGTGATCAAGCCATCGATGAAGAGGTCATCGTGAACGATACCCAGGGCACTACTACGCAGGGATCCAGTAACGTTAGTACAAATACGAGTGGCGCTTCTAACACGAGTGCTGCAGCAAGTCCGAATACCGGAAACGCAGCTGTACCTTCTTCCGCAGGAGGACAAAGCCGCAATGAAACCAGCAGTGCACCTTCTGGACGGCAGCAAAGCACCACCACCATCAACCGCTCCGGCGGTGATCAAACGATTGATGAAAACGTCATGGTGAACGAAACACAAGGAAACACTACACAAGGCGCCAGAAACGTGACCTCGAATACGAGCGGTGCTTCTGGTGCGGGCGGATTCAATTCCGGTACGCCCGCTGCTTCAGGCGCTTCATCCACATTGGGCAGCGGATCCAGCCGGACGATCAATCAAGACAGTGCTTCTCGCGAAAACATCGTGAATGAAACAACAGTTAACCGGAATCACCAGCATCATACGGACCAAACAAACGTGAACGATATTCGCAGGCCACATACGCATAATTTGAACCAAGAAGGTTCGAGCACAATAGACCGCATCAAGAATTACCGGAGAGGGAGATAGCTGCTTGCAACTGTCTCTTTTTTCGTTCCTAAAGGAGCTGGCATCAATGAGGATCTACCAAATACCGAATGAAATAACGACTGAATTGAAAATTAACAAAGCACTGTACCTGTTCGATCTGTTTCTGATCATCGGCTTGATTGTTTTCCGAATGATTGCTTTGCCGTTCGTGCATTCGTCGCTGGTCTGGCCGTTCACCCTATTCCTAATTCTATTCGGGCTCTTCTTGATCATCAGACCCACAACGAACCCGCAGAAACGAATGAATCAAGCGATTTTGTATGCGATGGTCCGAAAAAAAGATACGTACAGCGCAATTGACTACGAGGAGGGGAACTAAAGATGGCCCTATTTGATGAAACGACGAAACGCACAAAATCCAAATGCCGGACCGCCCTACTGGACGAGCGAGACATTGCAGCAGAGCGGAAAGCGCACAGCACCCAAAAGAAAGTCCTGTCATCGTTTGCGGACATTTCACCAATCGTCGACATCACCGATTCCGAGTTCTTTGAAATGCGAAACGGTGAATTCATGGAGATTCTTCAAATCACCAGCAAGGACATCTATTCCCTGAACGAAACCGACAAAGACAACGACATCTATTCACTTGCTCACTTTTTCCAAGCGTATTTGCCAGCCGTTAAAGTCATCCCGCTCAATACACCGGTCAATTTGGAGATTCCAAAGAGGCATGTCATGCGGGACATCAGACGAAATCAGAATCCGTATTACCTGCCATATCTGGAAAAGAAATTGAGAGACTTAGAATTTCTAGAAAACAACCGGACAGACCGGGAGTTTTTCCTTTTCATCTACGGAAACAATGAAAAAGCCATGCTGGAGAACAAAGTCCATGCGCGAAAGCTGATGGCGCGAAGCAACCCGCTCATTGAATTACAACTGGAAAAGAAGCTGAGCATCCTGTATCAATTGGCCAATTTAAATTCCAAACCACTATCCGACGTATAGGAGGACCAGACATGCTGAACTTTTTAAGTACCTTACTGAAACCAAAGAATGACGACGAGGTGAAAGCGGAAAAGGGATTCAATCCCTATCTGCTTTCGAAAATCCAACCACAGGGTGGCATCAAGTTTGAGAGCGGCTATGTGAAGACAGGGGATGGGTATGTCTCTTGCATTCATGTCTATAAATACCAATCACTTGTCGGCGACTTCTGGCTCGAAGAATTGATGCGGATTGAACATGCGGTCGTCACACTGGACGTTGCCACAGCCGACAAGAAAGAGATCATCGAATCGATCAATAAATCCATGGCAGAACAAAATACCCGCTACCAAACGGCAAAAGACAACGTCGACCGCATCGATGCCAGAGCCAGTTACGAAGAGCTCGATGGGGTCTACAAACAAATCACCAAAGGCGAAATCATGAAACGGATACATCTTCGGGCTTACGTGAAGGCCAAGACGTTCGAAGAGCTGGAACAGCGTGTGCGGCACGTATTGGATGAACTGGAAAGCCTGAACTTCCGAGGCTCGGTCTTGCTGAACGAGCAGGATTATCTGTGGTCCGGTATCTTTGCCAGTTACGACAATCAATTGCAGTTCGTCAACAAGCGAAAAGGGAAGGAGATTCAAGCCTTGTCGGTTGCCGGCGGCTATCCATTCCATTACACCAGCCTGACTGACGAGCACGGTACCTATTACGGAACCACCGAGACAAACGGCAGTGTCGTTTTTGACATCTTCCATAAAGACAAAAATCGAAAATCCTATAATGCCTTGATGGTCGGGAAGATGGGCTCTGGGAAATCCACGTTATTGAAAAAAACGGTGATGGATCAAGCCAGTAAAGGCAACAAAGTGCGCATCCTGGATGTGACCGGCGAATTCAGAAGCATCGTAGAGGAGATGGGCGGCAAAGAGATTGCATTAGATGGATCCCGCGGAATCATCAACCCGCTCCAGGTATTCAAGACGGTGACCAATGAGGAAGATGGTTCCACAAACGAAACGCAATCCTTTACACAGCACCTATCGAAAATGAGTGTGTTCTATAATTTCATCAACCCGCAGGCCAATGCGACCGAAAGTACGGAGTTTGAAATCCTGCTGCGGAAATTGTACGTGGAACGGAAATTGTGGTCTAAAGATCCGGATGAAATCATTCCAATCACCCAATTTCAAGCGAGTGAATACCCGACATTCTCAGACCTCCTTTTTCTAGTAAGAAAGGAACTGTACAAAGATTTTGAGCAGCAGATCCGGCATGAGAATTTAGCGCAGGAGCGGGAGCTGCGGCTATCGAATATCGAGTTGTCCTTGACGAACCTGGTGGACAACTATGGCAGTATCTTTGATGGCACATCTTCCATCGAAAGCTTCGACGATGAAGGCATTGTGTCGTTCCCTTTACGGAATTTAACCAACTTGAAATCGGAAATCTACCAGGCACAGATCTTCAGCATTCTGAACATGCTATGGGATAGCATGATTGCAGAAGGTGCTCCTCAGTTCAATGCGTACAACAAAGGAAAACTGGCTTTTGAAGACGCTTCAAAATTTCTCGTCCTGATAGATGAAGGGCATCACCTCATCAATACGCGCGAAGTTTCTCAGCCGGCGGTGCTTTACCTGAATAAGTTCATGCGGGAAGCCCGGAAGTATTTCGGTGGTCTTTTCTTCGCCTCGCATCTCATTTCCGATTTCGTACCGGATGGTTCCAATAATGAATACGCTGAAAACGTCAAAGCCTTGTTTGACTTGACACAATACAAATTTATCGGTCAGCAAGACGCCCAATCCTTATCGGCCATCCAGAATGTATTCAAGGGTCAGCTGACAGAATCAGAGACGCGGGTCATTCCCCACCTTGAAACTGGGAAGGTGGTTCTTTCCATCTCGGGCGATAAAAACATTGTCTTTTCAGTGGATGTATCGAAACGAGAACTGGCGATGTTTGGTGGGGGTGCATAAGATGGGGCAGGCCCGTTCAAAGGCACAACTAGCCAAGACCGCATTAAAGCTAGCCATGCTGAAATACAACCCCATCGGCATGCAAGTCAAACTGATCATTGCAGGATCCGCTTTGGCAATCGGTATCCTCCTGATTTTCACAGCCGGCCTCTTCTCCATGTTCTCCAGTTCCAACGATACCTCTTCGGGAGTTGGGGTAGGCGTTGGACCGGCATCGGTTTCTCCAGAGGTGGCCCAATACCGGGATGCTATTTCTAACGAGCTCACTACCTACAACATGGAAGACCAAACAGAACTTTTGCTGGCGTTGATAATGCAGGAATCTGGCGGGAAAGGGAACGACCCCATGCAAGCCAGTGAATCGAAATGTGGTTCGATTGGTTGCATCACCGATCCGGATGAAAGCATTGCTTATGGCGTGAAGCACTTTGTTTCGGTCTTTGAGAGTGCCGAGAAAGACATCAAACTGACGCTGCAAAGCTACAACTTCGGGAGCGGCTTCATCGATTATGTATTGAAAAATGGCGGCTCCTACACCAAAGAGCTAGCTATTTCTTTTTCACAATTACAGTACCAAAAACTAGCACATACCGGCATCTATAAGTGTCATCGTCCGGAAGCCATCAAGCACAATGCGTGTTATGGAGACATCGGATATGTGGACGCCGTATTGAAGTATTTGCCGTCTGCCAGCATGGGGAATTCGGACATGATTGCAGAAGATTTAGCATCACCCGTTAATCGGAAATTGCATGTCACTTCTCCTTATGGGTGGAGAAACATTGGAGCGGGACCGGAACATCATGACGGAATCGACTTGCGCTGCACCGAAGCCGATTCCATCCATTCCGTCAAAGCGGGAACAATTGTATACGCCGGAACGTATGGCGGTTACGGGAACGTCGTCACCATTCAGCATGCCGCCAACTCGTTCTCCACCTATGCACATTTAAGCCGCATCAGTGTCCAGGCAAACCAAAAAGTGGAGAGTGGAAATCAAGTCGGCATGTGCGGCAATACAGGTCGTTCCTTCGGGTCGCATTTACACTTTGAAATCAAAACGCAGATGTGGGGCGGGTATATGGATCCCGCTCCTTTCTTATTTAAGGAGGTCTAACACATGCAGCTTACCCAAAAATCATTGTTGATTCTCCTATCTTTTCTTCTAGCCATTTCATTGGCCGGCAATCTCTACAGTTTTTCTCAAGATGATGGAAAAAGCAACGAAGCGCAGAGTCAGGTGGCGAAATACGAAAGCAAGTTAGTAGAAAACGAGAGAGAAATTGCATCACTGCCGGAAGAACTCGAAGCCAAAGAAGTCACTGCTCCAGTTGATCCTGAAGAAGTGGCTCCAGCAGCTCCAGAGCCCGAACCGGAAACATCTAAACTCATCAATACTGCCCAACGGTTTATCGAATACGCGTTTGAAACTGAGCCGGAGACACATGTTACGCGGAAAAAGTTGGCTCTGAACTACATGACTGAGAGCCTCTATGAAACCTTGTATTCTTCGGATGGAATGGATGAAGAGCAACAAAAAATAGCAGTGAACGTTAAAGAAGTCACCGTTTTCCCGGATAGCCAAAATGAAAAGGAAGCCATCGTGTTTTATGTCTATGAAGAAGAAATTCTTTCTTCCGGATACAAAGAGCAAAAGGAAATGTACGTAAAACTCTCCTTTACAATAGAAGGAAATCAATTAAAAGTGGCGGAAATCAAACCGCTCGAAAATGAGTACGGAGGGATCTAAATGGCTAAAAAGAAAAAAAAGAACCTGAAGCTGAACATGTCGAATCTCTACATCACGCTGGCCTTCCTGTTCATCCTGGGGTTCGGATTTTTTGGAACTTCGAAGCTATTTATGGCTGAAGACATTCCAGTTCACCAAACCGAATTGAATAAGGAGTTTGATCTAAAGGCAAATGGAAAGTTCACGGTAAAAGAATGGACCTACGACAAAGAAGAAAAAATGATGGAAATCATGCTAATCACGAATGGCATAGAGGATTATCTGACCATGCTGGATTTCACCGCCGTCAGCCGAGAGAATCTTTCTGCAGAGCTGCCGACAGAGATCATTTATGACGAAAGCGATATCTATATCATCCACATCAAGGAGGTCCCGAAAGACTTCAATCAGATCGCCCTTCGGTTCAATAAAAGCGACAAGAGTTATGACAAATTTTTTGCAGAAGGTGAAATGGAAGAAGAGCAAGATAACGTGATTTCCACCATCTATACGGACCAGCGAATGGTTAAAGAGGAATCGATACCTGACCGGAACTTTACGGAATATGCCCTGGAAATTACCGGTGAATTAATTGGAGAAGCGGAACGGGAAATCCAAGAATTAAAAGAAAAGAGTCGGATGACCGATGACATCATCGGCGAGATTCGCGAAGAGATCGAGCAGCTGCAGGTGGACCTTCTGTATCAAACTATTGATGAACAAGTCGAAACGAACAATGACGTTTTCCAGCTGCAGAAGAGCATCGAAGACTATGACAAAGAGCAGCAAACCATGGACGACGACATCAAGAATATTCGTGCGAAAGTCGAACGCTTGAAGCAAAAGCAGTACGATTTGAACATTTAGAAGAGGCCTCCATATGGAGGCAAACGGCTTTTTTAAAGGCTTCCATATGGAGGCCTTTAGCTGTTTTTCATGATATCACTCAAACCCCAGGCTCCGCCTGGTCTAGCGCTGAAAGTGATAGCAGTTTTCCCTTATGCTCTTCCCTTCCCTACACCCACCACTAGCCTATATCAGTATTCTGATAACCAATGAACGAAGGAGGTTTTGACATGGACCTATTAATTCGGGATATCGATCCCCATGCGGTCAAAAAGATTGATGAATGGGCAAAGAAAAAGAATGTTTCGCGGCAAGTCTACCTAAAAGAATTGATTGAAAAAGCGACGATGCTGGAGATGATTTCGAACGCGGAAGACAGTTTCGAGAAGCAGCTCCAAGTCAATACGTTGTTCCTGGAGAAAACATCGGATAGCCTCAATGGCTTGGTCGATATTCTGAAGGAGTTGATGGCCGATGACGAATAGACCGGCTATTGTCATCAAGTCAAAATTTATTGTTGGCAGTGGTGGAGGGACGTCATTTAATAACTACTTGAATTATATGGACCGGGCGGAAACACACGACAAGACCAATGATTTTGAGAAGTACCAGGACTACATGAGCAACGAAGAGAAGTCCACCGGGCTCTTCACGTTGAACAAGGATAGCCTCAACGATGAGGACAAGGTTTACTTCAAGGAAGAATTCAAAAAAGCACAGGAGAGCGGGAGTGTCTTATGGCAGGATGTGATTTCTTTTGACAATGAGTGGCTGAAAGAAAGCGGTGTGCTTGAGGAGAAGAACATCGACAATAAGCAGATTCAAGATGCCACCCGCTCCGCCGTCCAGGACATGCTGAAGAAAGAAAGCATGATTGATTCGGCCATCTGGACAGGAGCTATCCATTACAACACGGATAACATTCATGTCCATGTCGCCATTGTGCAGACAAAGAACTTCAAAGAGCGGGGCAAACGAAAACAGGGTTCCATTGATTCCATGAAATCAAAAGTGGCCAACAAAATAACAGACCGCTCCAAACATAACGAAAAGCTCAATGTGTTTATCCGGGAGCGGGTCATCAATTCCAAGCGGGACGATCCACTGCTCAGTTTAAAGAATCAGGTCATGAACCGCGAGTTAGTCCGGCAGTTTAAGAAAGTTCATCAGCTGCTGCCGGAAGACAAACGGATGTGGCGCTACAATATGAACGCCCTTAAAGAAGTCCGGCCGGAGATTGATAAGCTGACAACGCTCTATATTGAGAAGAACTTCAAAACAGAATTCAAAGACTTTCAGAAGCAGCTGGAGAAGGAAGTTGAAATCCATAAACGGATGTACGGCAACTCTGAGAAGTCGGAGAACTATCGCGAGACCAAAATGACCGACTTGTATATGCGGATGGGCAACACCATCCTCAAAGAAGCAAGTGCGTATGACTGGAAACAAAAAGAGCAGATTAGAAAAAGCAACAAAAAGCCGAGTGCACTTTTTGTTCAGCGCGATCTCAACAAGGCGGTCTATCTGGTGAACCGCTACGCCAAAGATGATTTGGAAAACAGCAAAAACCAGCGAGCTTATGAACAACTGCAACAGGAACAGGAATACGAAAGATAGAAAGGGTGTGGCATCATGGATGAATCCTATCAGCACGTTAAAAATCAGCACCGTTACCGCATTGACGAAGATGTACATCAATACCTCAAGGATTACGCAATAAAGAATGAGCTGCCGCGTGAGAGCAGTTCTCGGGCTTTGGAATTGGTCGTCAACGAACACAAGCAACTGGTTTCTGAAAAGGTCAACGCAAATTTATTATCGCAAATCATTTCACATAACGTTACGACCGCTGTCGAAGAAATGATGGGAGCCGGCATCGCAAAAGAACTCGAAAAAGTGCGATTGGGAACTAACAACACAGACCGCAATACGCAAAAACTCATTGAATTGGTGCAGGGGCTTCTCCAGCTACAGAACATCGACCACATCATGACGACGGATATGAACGCGCCTCCGTTTTTAAAACAGGTGGATGATTTGATTGATTCGCGGATCACCGAACAGAAGCAACGGAAAGACAATCAATAGAAAAGGGAGCGGATGACTATGGCCGTATTTAGCCACAATTACACACTGGGTTTAATCAAGGAAGTCGGAGAAAAGGATGTCCTGATTTCGGTGAACGGTAAAGATATCGAGGTAGAGCTGAAGGAGACCGATCGTGAAACGCTCCTACACATGGTGACAGAAAATATTTTCCTGATTCCCGTGGATTCCGACACGAACCAACTCATCTTAAACATCGAAGAATCGGCTGTGCGGGAAACGTTCCCGGAAATGGAGTTGCCCGAACTGATGGGAGCGTCTGAAGAAGTCGACGAAAAAGAGTGATCTTTTTCGAGTAATCAAAAGGAGTGATTAGGGTGGGGGATCGAGTGGACAGAGAAGAAGTTCGAAAAGCCAATGATATACATGTACTGGATTACTTGCATTCGAAAGGCGAGAGCATGGAGCGGCAAGGGCATTATTACCGGCATCCAGAACACGATTCACTTGTCATCAAGGATAGTGGCCATTGGTACTGGAACAGCCGAAGCAAGGGCGGATATGGTGCCATCAGTTTTGCTCGGGAGTATTATGACCTGACCTTTCAGGATGCCGTCCGGGACGTCAATGCACAAGATCATTCTCAGACATTTGCCAAAGAAGCGGAGCGGCACACCGCAAAAGAATTTGCATACCCGCTGCATCATGAGGTCGAAACGCAGAAGAACATCTCTCGGTATTTAACCGATGAGCGGAAGCTAGATCCGAAAATCATAGCTGATCTGATTCGGAATGATTTGCTGGCGGAAGATAAATTGAAGAACGGCATTTTCAAATGGAAGGATTCTGAAGGCAAGGTTGTCGGAGGCGATCGGCAAGGCACCGTAAAGATGAACAACAAGCGCGGTTCCTTCAAACAGATACTGGCCAACAGCAAAGAAGACGGCGGGTTCCGGTTGGATATCGGCTCGCCAAATAAGATTGCGTTATTTGAAAGCCCGATTGATGCACTCAGTTATTTTGAGTTGAAACGGCCAGAAAATATCCGGTTGCTGTCCATGTCGGGACTTAAAGACCAATCCGCTACCGCTGGAATTCGAGACTTGATTAAGGACTGCAAGGAGCGCGGAGCGATCGTGGAACAGGTAATCTTTGCGGTCGATAACGATGCAGCAGGGGAGCAGTTTGTGAATCGCTGGTCTACTTACCTAACAAATTTTGAAGTAGAGAAACCGAAAAATAAAGATTGGAACATTGATTTGGTGGAAGCGAAAACAATGACGAAACAGTTGGAACCGAAGAAAGCAGTCGAATTAGAAAGGTGAGGACTTGAATGGCATTCAAAGGCAAAAAGAAAACGCCTGAAGAGAAGATAAAGGAAATCGAAGAGCTGACAGCGGGTATGGATCAGCAGATCGAATCGTATTTTGTTTCTGAAAAAGCGATGCGGGAACACTTGGCATTCATGGCCAACTTTCACAACTACTCGCAACGCAATATGACGTTAATCGATAAGCAGTTCATGGGAGCCCAAGCAGTGGGCTCCTTTAATTTTTGGAAAAGCAAAGGCGCGGCTGTCCAGAAAGGGGAGAAGGGAATCAAAATCTTGGTCCCGACGCCCGTCCAGTTTTTCAAAAAGAATGGCATCGATGTGCCGGTATCAGCAGCCAATAAGCAGGAAAAAGAATTGATGGATAAAAAGCAACTGGAAACGTCCAAAAAAGTCTTCTTTAAAATCGGTCATGTATTCGAATACACGCAGACCAACGCTCGAGAATTGAATCTGTCGGTCTCTGAAATATTTGGGAAGTACCACCGGGATGGCAGCCTGGAAACCAGCAAGGAAATGATGACCGCATTGAATAAGGTCGCGTATCAATTGGATTTCACTATTGTAGACGAAGCGCCATTCGAACTTGGAACGGCCAAAGGGGCGGCTGCTCCGAATGAAAAGATTATCGCCTTGAATCCGCGGAACACAGAATTCGAAAATGTATCCGTGCTGATCCATGAGCTGGCGCACGCCAAGATGCATACACCGGAACGCTCCCAGGAGCTGTCGACGAGCGAAAAGGAATTCCAGGCCGAAATGGTTTCCTATGTGGTTGCCAACCGGTACGACATCGATACAGAAGACTTCACGCTTTCCTATTTGGCCAATTGGACGCAAGGGGCCGAATTAAAAGACAAGGAGCGGCTGCTGAATGAAGTCCGCAGTACTGCCAGTGAATTTATCGACGAAATCGACTCGCATTTTGACCAGGTAAAAGAGAAGGAGCTGCAGCAAAGTAAAGCGGATGATATCGCCTATAATCTTACGGACCGAGCATTGAAGGCGCATGAGGCTCATACCGGAAAAGAATTGACTAACGAGGAACCAGCTATGTTTATACACGGCATCAGCACAGATTTCAAGCCTTTCGGAGAGGTGAATAACCTAGACTTCGATCAGTACAAAGAAGAGCGGACAGCCTATACCGTGGCCATCCCACAAGATACAGGTCTTACTCTGGTCATCAGCTCTCAATACGAAAAGGGCGCATATATTCACCCGCTCCACCAATTAGATAAAGAGCAGCTGGTGGACAAGGAGACGTACGCGACATTGGAAAACGGGTACCATGATGCGCTGCTGAAACAAGACGATGACTATATCAAATCGTTCGCAGCTCGGTTGAGAACCGAAATTCACAAAGAAGATGCTCCTTCAGCAGACAAGAAAAAACAGAATCTAAAAACAAATACAGTTGAAATCGAAAGGTGAAGAAAAAAATGAGTTAAGAAGTCATTTGTCAGAGCAACCAGCAGAAAAAATTCCATTCGAATTCAAATGGTAGGGAATCAATAAGAAAAAACAAGAAGTAAAGGCTGGTCCTTTTCCGCTTCTTGTTTTTATTCTTTTTTAAAAGAAAATTCAGAACTTTTTCTATTGCTTTCGAACGGATTCAGCTATACTAATTAAAAACCAATTTTTGGAGAATGGGGAACGACATGAAACATTTGCCAACTGTTAGCCGAGCGAAAGAAGAAATTGAATATTTACAGGACTATGTGTTACTTGCCGAAACGTATCACGCGAACACGCTAGAGAAAAAAATCATTAAATTGTATGCCTACACGGGAAGCCTTCAAAAAGTGACTGCACAGATAAACGAAGAGCGAGAAGCTCAAAACCTATCGCTGATTGACGCCACCTTTGTTTCTCGCTCCATCCAAAGCAAACCAAAGGACCCCTTGCACAAGTTGCTCCGAGCTAATTATTTACAAAAGACGAAGCATATTCGAACAAAATCAGCTGAAAGAGGTCAATACAGTTATTAATACTCTTCTAGGTGCTAATAGGGACAACCGAATATAAAATGAGTTGATAAAGAAAAGGGAGTCCGTGGACTGTCTCTTTTCTTCTGGTATTTAAATTCCTAATTTCACAGAAGAAAGTACTGTTTTATAAGAAGAGACAGGTACGCACAAATTGAAAGAATCATTTTTAATCAAAAAGTTAAAGAACAAAATCAGCTAAAATCCTCATCCTTATTCGGATGAGGATTTTTTATTTGCCAAAAAAAGATTAGACAAGGAAATTTAGCGGTATAATAAGAACATATGTTCCTTATACACTTAGGAGGTGGTCACGATGAAAGGAAATAAACATCTGAAAGTGCAAGGCGAAATTAAAGACCGGGGAATGATTAAGTGGCAAGGAATGATGCTGACCGAACATGTTGAAATGATCCGCGCTTGGTACGAAGAGGATAAACATGATGCAAAACCAGATTTGGATGAAACTGACCTGCAGCTATTGGAGGAAGAGCTTGTATTGGCTGCCCAACGGAAGTGCCACGTGAAATTGAAGTCGTGGAAAGAAAGGAGGTTCCATTACCATATCGGTATCATTCAGGAATTAGATCAACATAGCCGTTCCATCACTTACCAAGATCCTTCTGGCATGCACCGATTACCGATGGAAGAATTGGTGAGCGTCTGGTTAATTGATTGAAAAAGCGCTTATTCTTGTTGGATAGGAATTTAGTAAGGAGTGAGGTTCTGTTTTTCTCTGGATCGAATAGTCTATTAAGATGGCAATGCTATCGCTAAAGCAGAAGAAGGGTCGCAGTTATTCAGGTAACTTCGGCTCTTTTTGTTCGTAAAAGTACACTTTCACAGACAGAAAAAGAAGCTCTGGCTTGAGCTTCTTCTCTTCCGATAATCCGGCAATATGTAAACCATTTCTTCTGTATCAATATTATCTTTAAGTTTATTCTTACATTTAGAATTTGAAATTATAATAATAAGTGGAAAATGCCCAACCAGCTAAATGGATCAACATCAGCGTCCCTAATAGTGACACAGCAGTCAATTGAACACCCAAAATCAGTAATGCAAATAGAATGTACATGGATAGTAAAGTAATTTTCCAAGCACTTGAAAAGGATTTAGTGGTGATATTTTCATATCTCTCATCAAGCCCTCTATTTTCTGCTGCTTTCTTCCGTCCCCACCAAAGGCCAAAGAGTCCTCCTGAAGCTCCTACTATTAAACCCAAAAAACCTAACATTTGATTCCATTCCATTTTATTCACTTCCTTTCTCAAAAATAAAGACATCTTCAATTCGAAGTTGAAATAACTTGGCTATTTTGTAGGCAAGTTCTAATGAAGGTTTATAACGACCATTCTCTATCGAGATTATAGTTTGTCGAGAAACACCTAACTTTTCAGATAGTTGCTCTTGTGTAAAACCAAATGATGTCCTAAGTTCCTTTATACGATGTTCCATATCTCACCCCTCCAAGTAAAGTTTACTTTACGTAAAGCATACTTTACTTTTGGTTATATGTAAACCAAATTTCAACTAAAAATCTAGTGGAGTAATCTTTTGCATACAAAAAAGAAGAAGCTCTGGCTCAAGCTTCTTCTCTTCCGATAAGGAGTCATATGTAAACTCTTTTTAAATTATACTATGATGAAATAATCTTATTGCTTATTTATTGTTTCATCGCGTTCTAGTTAATCTATTTCCACACGGCCATTTGCAAAAAAATGATTCTACCTCTTTTATTTGGCCCCAAAAAGGACAATGCCATTTTATTGACATTGTCCTTCAGTATCTTTTGTTAGCCCTTGAGCTTTTCTGCATTTTCATTTCTTGGGTTCTGTAATAGCGACCTAACCAACCCACCAGCAGAAAGACGATAACATTGACGGGATTTTCCTGTGAAAATCTTGGCAGATAGAAGATGCACGGCCACCTAACCGAGTCTGTCGGCACTTCGCTCTGATCCCTCGTTCGCAGCTGTTCTGACCCTATACGCTGTCTTGAAGCATTTTCTCAACGCCTTTGTAATTGTCATAGCATTCTCCCCGGTAGCGTCCCTCCAAAAAACCTAACAGTGCTTCTGGTCCGATTGAAAACCGGCGCTCTATAGTTTCCAAAGAGCTGTCTTTGTTGTGGTAAAGATACAGCATCGTATAGACATCCTCATCGCGGAAATTAGCCAAGTATTTGCTGGGTGTCATCTGAGGTCTCCTCTCTTTCAATGGCATCCCACTTTCTATTCAATCGCTTATACAATTTGTACCCGGCGATATATTCCTCATAACCACGCATCTCCCAATTGAATGTATCTTGTACTTCCGCAGATTGATATTTTCCCATGAGCTATTCCTCCTCGAATCGTCTGTTTAAGAATTTGGTGTTATTTCTTTTGTGCCGACTACTTGAATTCCTCATAAGTCTCCGTGCAGCAAGCGCATATCCCTAGCTTGGAGATATTCCATGAATCAGTGCCCATGTAATTTTGAGGGATTTTTTTCTTTCTCTTCTTTGTATTGTGTATAACCTTGGATGAACTCTTCGTATGATTGCAGACGTCGCTTATTCACATGCACCATTTTCACAGGATTCTTTACTCCAACAGCCATTCTGTCCATCTCCCTTTTCTTTTGATGGCCTACAGGTCCATCCAGTTCTTCTCCCGACAGCTTCCGCTCAGCAATTCTGCCAGCTTTGATCCAACTCCTGCCACGGGAGGAACATCTCCCGATTGCCCTTCAAGTAATAAGGAATAACACCATACAGTTCGTTCGGACAACTTTTAGACAGCTGCAGTAAATGCCGGAAAACTTGTTCAGACACTTCGTATTTCTCCATGCAATTTAGCAAGGCCTTTACTTTTTTAGTTGCCTGTTCCATCCCTATATCATCGAGTTGGACCCAGAATGTTTCAACTTGAGTCTGTTTCTCCCTGCCCGTGAAACAAGTGATTTCACGCGCCAACCTGGCGAATAACGTAATGGAGGTCAACCCATTTTCCATGTTTACATCTTTGGATTTGAGAAAGAAATAAGTGACTGACTTCTGAGGAATCACCTGTTTTTGTGCCATTTTCTTGGTTCTCCTTTTTCCTTTTCAGTGAGGTTCTTTATGAAAACGAAACCAGCTCCGAACGGGGGGGATAATTTTGAATTATTAGAACCGCAACCACTTTTATCATGGGAGATCCGTGTTGACTACCTATTCATCAGACTGGAATGGTTTTACAACTTGATTTACTAATGGATTAAATTCTCAACTACAGTTTTACCTTCAATTTCTTCTGATCTTTTTATGATTTGACCTTTTTCATACATGAAGTGAGCTGTCTTTTTAGAAAGCGTTTTTTTGTTTACGTTGTCCAGAAAGCCGATAGAGAGCCATTTTCCGTTGGCAGTTTGAACAAAGTCCAGAAGCTTGAAATTCACTTCTTCTGCTAACATTTCAGTTACCTCCAGTTTCATTATCATCTTCGTCCCCTTCCAGTCGCTGGCGTATCGATCCCATGGTTTAGGCGTCTTCTCTTGCAGCTTCATATCCACAATTTTCTTTTCGGCATATTCTTCAAACACAAGCACCTGCCCCCTTTCTAGAATGCCAATAGTGCATAACTGCAGAATTATCGGGCAAATCAAGAATTTCTTGCAATGCAATGACCGGAATTTGCTGTTCAAGAACCAGAAGCCCCTCAAAAAGACGTCCTACAAAATGTTCCACGGGTTCAAGCGATTCGAGCTGCAGACAGCACAACCCATGTTCCATCGCCCTCACCTGTTGCAAGTAGTTTGTTGGAAATAAGAGGGCCTGTTGTTTGAGCGCTGACGTGAAAACGGGAACTTCTTCAGACACCAGGAAAACTTCAGCCATGTTAACAGCAGACTCGCCTTCCTGAATTCCATAGAAGGATACTTCCATATTCAGCGAACAGCAAAAACCGGATTTGCTGTTCTCCAGTTTGACTGCTCGTTTCTTCCTGAAACTCCATATTCCCGAAGTCCATTCAACTTCTGCGTTCATTAATTTGCTTATTTTCGCTGCTTCCTGTGCCAATAAATCTGTTCCTGCCACTTAGACCACCCCTTTCTCTTTTGTACTGTTTGTAGCCGCTGATATACTCCTCGTACATCTGTAAATAGCTTTTAGTTTGGTTATCCATACTTGTTTCTTCCTTTAAAATAGCAGTCATCCGATTCATCCTCCTCAGAATTGTTCATTACAATGATTAGTCATCCAGCTGGCAGGGGAAAAGAGCAATTATTCCGAATTCTCACTTGATAAAAAAACAGCTAAATATAAATTTCACTTGTATCTGCTTTGGCTATTTAGGATGCGATTTCAGGTAATGAATTCCTTGCTTGCGGATTTCAGGTGATAGGGCGTGATGTAAAAAAGCTCTGTCGGACTGCTCTTCGATAATTGACATAAGCTATAGAAGACACTTTGTGTGAGTTCGTATCGCTGCTTGCAATCTGGTAATGCTCTTGCTTTTTCAGATGTGTGTCCCAACTTCACCTCATCTATGTCCACCCATACGGCCTGAACCTGAGTCTGTACCTCCCCTTCTTTTCTAAAGGAAGTTTCTCTTGTCAGGCGAACAAAGAAAGTGAGAAAAGCAACTCCATTTTCAACATGCACATCTTTGGCTCTGAAAAAATAATAGCCAACTGATTGTTGAGGCAATTGTTCCATCTTTTTCATTTTCACTTCTCTCCTCTCTTCTAAACCAAGAATTGTCGTACGTTCCTCTGCTCACTTCTTTTATCCCAGTCTACAGAGCGCTTCGGAAAGGCGTTCAGCAAAATCTTCGAAAGGTTCCTGGGATTTTAAACGGAGGCAATACATGCCACGCTCCATTGACAGGTGCTGCGAATAACTGATGGGAAATAAAATAGGATGCTGTATCAGTGCCTGTGTAAAAATCGGTAGTTCTTCGGGAAGAAGAAAGACTTCAGCCTCATTAACAACCTTCCGGTCATCTCGAAATATTCTAAAGGAAACTGTTAGGTCCAGTGACCAGCAGACACACATATCAAGGCTCCTGTGCACGTCAATCATCCGTTTCTTTTTGAGCTGCCAAAATTCTGCATTCAATTCCACTTCTGTGCCCATAAATTCGATTACTTTCTCAGCCGTTAATGCCAGTGAATTTGTTTCTATCACTCCAACCACTCCTTCCACTCTCTTCAATCAATTTGCTGGCATGCTAATCCGTTTACTGCGATTTCCCATAACTACTGCTTTCTAAGCTACCGATTGCCTTCCCTGAGATAAAGGCGAGTAGACTTTCTTAAATTAAGTTATCTGATTTACTTGCATTTCCTAAGTATTAAAAATCCAGCCAATGATATGAGCTGCCTGTGCCACTGAATCTGTTCCTGCCACTTAGACCACTTCTTTCTCTATTAACTGTGCAAAATTGATAATCGGCGCATCTTTCTATAAATCGGCATAAATTCTGCTAAACAGAACGGCCTTTTGATAGAATCTTTTTAGCGAATGCCGGATCAGTCAATAAAAGAGTCCGGGTTTCTGAACCTTTATCTTCCAGATACAAAGCGCGTAAATATCCAAATAATTAAGGTATATATACCCGATACTTTAACCCTATACTATCCATGTATTTTGTACTGTGACATTTCTCACGTCTGAAGATTCTTTTTAAATATCGCCGATTGTAAAATTAAGCTAGACAACTGAAAAAGCCATTCGTGGTACACTCTAAATGTATTTTCCGACCAAAGAAAAACATAGGAGTGATCACGAATGACCTACACACATCTTAACACGGATGAATTGGTGATGATAGAATCCTACCACCACCAAAATACACCTGTGGCGATAATCGCTGAGCGCCTGAACCGTTCCAGGCAGCCGATCTACAATGTCGTCAACTTCCTGAAATCAGGGTATACAGCCCTCGACTTCTACACACAATACAAGAAAAATAAGAAACGCTGCGGTCGATGAAAAGTTGTCTTGCCGAAGAAACAAGTTGCCTATATTCAAGACAAGGTAGCTCAGGACTGGACTCCGGATGTCATTGTCGGCCGTGCAGAAACGCCAATCAATTGTTCCGCGCGCACGCTCTATCGCATGTTCAAAAATCAGGTCTTTGATGCAGCCACACTGCCGATGAAAGGGAAACGGAAACCCAATGGCCACCAGGAACGCCGGGGAAAGCAGGAACGCCGGGGAAAGCAGGCGTTCAAACGGCATATTTCCGAAAGGGAAGCCGATTATCCTTCTTTCCAAAAAGAGTTCGGGCACATCGAAGGTGACACCATTGTGGGCGCTCGCCACAAAAGTGCGGTGATTACGCTGGTAGAAAGGCTGACGGAAAGTCATCATCGCTTTGAAGCCTGCAGGACGCAAGGCATGCGATATTGAAACCGCTTTGAATCAGTGGTTTCAAGGGGTCCCGAGAAATCTGTTCAAATCCATCACGTTTGATTGTGGGAAGGAATTCTCCAATTGGAAACCGCTGTGCAACCGGAACGACGTCTCGATTTACTTTGCGGATCCCGGAACACCTTCTCAGCGCGCCTTGAATGAACATTCCAACGGGCTCCTTCGTAAAGACGGCTTGGCAAAGGAAATGGACTTCAACCAGGTCGATCAATCGTTCATTTCCACGGTGGCTGACAAGCGGAATAATATTCCGAGGAAATCGTTGAATTACCGCACACCATTGGAAGCATTTTTGAATCACCTGAATGGGGTAAACTTGTCTAGCTTATATTGACAAACGGAAAATTGTAAAATTTCAGACAAAGACCAACCTCAAGGGTGAACCGCACCTCCGTTATTAGACACAACTAACAACGGAGGTGCGGGGTGCGGTTTTTCTATGGCTAGATTTTCAGTTGAAGACAAGCTAGAAGCTGTTCGGAAATATGTGGGTGGTCATGATTCGCAAAAAAAACCTTGCGAAATGCTATGGCGTTGATCAGAGGATGCTCAAGCAATGGATTGATTTGTATCTGATTCACGGAAAAGGGGGATTACGGCCACGCTATACAAATTACACACCCGAGTTTTAAACTGAACGTACTGAAGTTTATGAACGATACCGGGGCGTCAGCTTATGAAGCAGCTGCGATTTTGGAATGCTTTCCGTAAGAGACTTCAGTTAAAGCGGTATTCTCTAATTTTTTTCTAAAAAATTCTTGAATTCTTCGTTCATGTTTACATAGCCGATAGCTGTTTTATATATCATTCCATTCATAAACAAAACTATTGGACCTTCGAATTTTTCTATTTGCTTAAACCTGATTAGATTCTCATCGATATATTCAATGATAAATTCATGAATACCTCTATATCCAATAAGCAAAGATCCTCCACCCCAAACTACTTTCTTACCATCCTCTATTTCAAAAACAGTGGGTTTAAAATTCATTTCTTTAAGACCAGGTGATTTTACTTTTATCATCATTTTATTTCCAACCTTTAATTCACCCTTTGCCACAGGAATAAAAGAATTCCATTGTGTCCAAGATTCAAAATCTACAAGTGCATTCCATGCTTTATCAACAGTAGTATTAATTTCTACCCAAGACTCTAAAATTCTAGTTAAGCGATATTTTTTCAAGATTATTTCACTTGTTTTCCCAATTTTTAAATTTTTTACTTCCATAATTTTCACTCCCTCTTTTACTTATTGTGTTATAAATCTATTACAAAAAGTTTTGCAAGCCCATATAAAGAAACCCTTATTTCTTTATATTCGAGAATTCCGAATATTTTTTGATTTTTTGTTTTATTATAGATTATCATCTCCTGAAAATGCTTATTAATTGATTATTAAAATTCCTGTGTTCCTGTTAAAATCCGTTCGTAAAAGTACACTTATACAAACAAAAAGGAGAAAAGATGTGCTGCGTTCAGCCTCTTCACTCCCTTTTTTTATCCAAACGACTTCCGATAAAGTGGTCATATGTGAACTTGTTTTCTTCACCTTATTGATTCAGCAAAGAATATTTTAAAAATCAAAAAGGAAGACCCAATGGCTCATTTTAAGTATTTGGTCGTCCTCTACCTTCACTTTTTCTTTGACGGATTCTTTTTCGCTTTGTTGAATTTTAAAAATCATTATTATTTACATTGCTGTCTTTTTCGAAAGAGTTTTTTTGTTTTCATTGTCCAGAAAGCCGATGGGAAAAGTTTTCCCGTCGACAGTTTGAACAAATTCCAGAAGCTTAAAATTCACTTCTTCTGATAACATTTCAGTTACCTCCCGTTTCATGATCCTCTTCTTCCAGTCGCTGGTTCAGGAGTCCTCTTTTGCAGTTTCATATAAACACTTTTCTTTTCAGCATATTCTTCAAATACAAGCATCCGCACTCTTTCTTGCATGCCAATAGGGCGTAACTGCAGGTCATCGGACAAATCAAGGGTTTCTTGTAATGACCGGAACTTGCTATTCAAGAACCAGCAGCGCCTCATAAAGACGTCCTGCAAAATGTTCAGGGGGTTCAGGGGGTTCAGGGGGTTCAGGGGGTTCAAGCGATTCGAGCGATTCGAGTTCCAGACAGCGCAATCCATGTTCCAGCGTCATCACCTGCAGCAAGTAGTTTGCCGGAAATAAGAAGGCCTGTTGTTTGAGCGCTGACGTGATAATGGGAACTTCTTCAGGCAGCAGGAAAACTTCAGCCATGTTAACAGCAGACCTGCCATCCAGAATTCCGTAAAAGGATATTTCTATATTCAGTGAATAGTAAAAACCGGATGTGCAAGCTCTTCTGCTAATCGATTTTGCATAAAAAGATTGGACAGTTTTCACAATTTATTTCTGACTTTAAATGCTCAATGTCATGGAGAAGGATTTTCCCTTCACTTAAGGTTAGTATTCCGCGCTTTTTCAAATCCCCCTGTATCCGGTTGACCATTTCTCTCGTCATTCCACAGAAATTCGCCAAGTCTTGGTTGGTCAGCATCAGATTAATCAATATTCCTTTTTCTGTTTGTAAGCCATAGCTATTGGAAAGTCTGATTAGCGTCGAATACAACGCTCCTTTTTTGCCATGCAGCAGCAAGTCCCGGAATTTCGTCTGGGTTTTCTGCTGATCAATGCCCATCCACTTCATAAAGGCAATGGACAGTCGTCCATTAGACAGTAGCGCCTCTTCAAGATCATTTATCGGAATATGAAGAATTACCGTATCTTCGATTGCACGTGCATCCAGCATGTATTTTGGTGTTTCAGAAAAAACAGTCGCTTCTCCGACCATTTGGGAAGGACCGCAGATCTTCAGCGTAAGTTCCTGGCCGTCCGGCGTTACTTTTTCTATCCGGATTTTGCCGGAGCGAATGATGAAGAACCCACTGACGGCATCTCCTTCACGGAATAAATAATTATCTTTTTTTAATTCTTTGACTTGATGGCGTATGGACAGCAATTCTTCCATTCCTGTTATTGCATCTACGCTTCCTGTATCAACCATTTAGACCAATCCTTTCGGTTGCCTTCCCTTGAGAAAAAAGCGAGTAGACTTTCTTACATTAAGTTAGATGATTTACTTGCGTTTCTTAAAAAAACTCAACCGGATTATTATTCAGATAATTCAGTAAACTATACAGACTAGATATTTGTAAAAAAACCTATTTTTACCTGTAATGAACTAAAAAATTATTATTTAATATAACTTCACCATTACAATAAACCTAAAGTATAACCTTGAATATGTAAAGTTGTTTCACATTATTCTTTCAATTCAGATTTTTTAAATGTTATTCTTATATTCTTTTAGTCGCAATGAACTTACCTTTAAACAAACGAAAAAAGAAGATGCATGAACTCCCGCATCCTCTTCTCCTTTAAAATTCAATGCTTCCCTTCTTGCATCGTCAACTATAGCTACAGCGTGATAAATGCCCCATTCCTAGTTAGATTGAATCAGAACGGATTACAAGTTAACGGGTATAACGATGGTCCTTTTTGGCAGTCAATTGTCGTTCACTTAGTGAAAAAATTCCTGCTGTTTTTGCAAAAAAAAAAAGAGAATATATAATAGTAATCTAGTAATCTTAAAAAAGAAAAATAAAAGCACTGCGTCGAAAATGGTTGCATTAGTCGCCAGCGATCTTCATCGCCGAAAGATCCACAACGTTTTATTTGACTGAAGAACGGCCCTAACGCATTGGCGTTGTAGTCGTCTCGGAAGACAACTTGGAAAAATCATTGAACTCGAACCCGATTTGATCATAACCCCTGATGCTTACTAACGTTGCATAGCTCCCAGTTCCTGAGTAGATAGTATTGAAGTGTGGCCGCGGGCCGATCGGCTGGTCCGAAGCGATGGATTTCATTCGCTCAGTACCACTTCATCCACGTCTCGATTTGCGTTTTGTTCTTGTTGCCGTACTTTTCCAAAATTTCCTTTGTCGTAAGCTTCCCCCTCATTTTTCCTTTCATGACGGCCCATTTGGTTTCACTTGAATACACGTTTTTGCCCATGCAAAAACACCTCCGATTTCAGTACTTGTGATAAATGTACCCGTTCAAAGGTGTTTTATAGTGTCCCAATAATTTAGGCTGGTCTAAGAACCACTTATGGTTTTTTAGGAAAAGCATGCTTTTGTGGAAATCGTTCCTTTTTAAAACACATGTGGTTTAAACTTTCTGTTCTTTTCGAGTTTCACCATTAATTCTCTCGGCCTATTTAAGTTGTCCCAAAAGCTTCTGATCCGAAAAGGGCGTAAGCGCAAGAACAACGAAGTCGAGACCCGGGGCATGATGTCGCAGCTCAAACTCGCTTTGGGGTTGAGCTCCCGCATTCTAATTCTTCATTTTGATCAAGTGAAAAGCGGGTTTTCGGCATATCGGCACACAAAAAAACGCCCTCAGCAGAAGGCGTTTTTTCTTGTGCTTAAGCGTCAGCGCGGGATAATGAGCACTTGCCCGACACTGATCAAATTGACGTTGGTGATTTTGTTGGCCGTGGCGATAGCTGAGACGGTCGTATTATAGGTGCGTGCGATGCTGTAAAGTGTGTCACCGGCTTTTACCGTGTATTTGACGGTCGTCACTGGCGGCGGTGTTTGTGTTGTCGGGATGATCAAGACTTGCCCAACGTGGATCAGGTTTACGTTGGTGATTTTGTTGGCCGTAGCGATAGCTGAGACGGTCGTATTATACTTGCTGGCGATGCTGTAAAGTGTATC
This sequence comes from Planococcus sp. ISL-109, assembly GCF_018613655.1. GTDB lineage: Bacteria > Bacillota > Bacilli > Bacillales_A > Planococcaceae > Planococcus. The sequence goes on along the minus strand of NZ_JAGGPW010000012.1, from coordinate 14,153 downwards.
TCCCGCTTTCACCGTATATTTGACGGTTGTAACTGGAGGAGGTGTCGGTGCTTTTACCGGAATCACCAATACTTGCCCAACGCGGATCAAGTTGACGTTTGTAATGTTATTCGCTGCTGCGAGTGCTGCGACTGTGACATTATACTTTTTCGCGATGCTGTAAAGCGTGTCCCCGGCTTTGACGGTATAAGTGGTTGCGCCTGTCGGAGGCAATTTCAAGAGCTCGGAAATGGTCACGAATTTGTAGCCTTTCGCTTTCAATTTGCTGATCATTCCCGGCAAGGCGCCCGGTGTTCCGGAAGCTCCTGCACCAGTGTGCATCAGAACGATGGAGCCCGGTACGATGTTGTTGACGACTTTATCGGTGATTACAGTCGATGATAAGCCTCTCCAGTCAATGGTGTCGATGTTCCACTGTATGGTGTGCGTATAGCCTGCATCCCCGACGCCTTTCAGGACGGTAGCATTGTAAGCACCGAATGGAGCCCGGAAAATAGGTTTTGTCGATTTGCCCGTGACATTTTTGTAGGCAGTTTCTGTTTTAGCTAATTCACTTTGCATAGCGGCGATGCTGATTTTTGTGAAATCCGGATGTGAATAGGAATGATTGCCGACCTGGTGTCCAGCGTTTGCGATATTGCGGATCCAGCTCGGGTGATGGTTGATGCCAGTCCCTGTAACAAAGAAAGTAGCTTTGACGTTATTCGTTTTTAGAATATCGAGGATTTTGTTGATGTTCGTTCCATCCGCGCCGTCATCAAAAGTTAAAGCGACCACTTTGCTGGTCGTGTTGCCTTTCGTGACGAACGTCGAAGAAGCGGCATCAGCTTGACCTGTGAATGACAGCAGTGAAAAGAGTAATAATCCCGTGATAGCTAACAACTTGCTCCATTTGAAAAACATTGTGCTCACCCCTTAATTTAGTTGGTCGGCAACCGGCTTATGTATGTGAAGAAAAGATGTGTACAAGAAGCCGATTCTAATGACTTACTAAAATCCTCTGCTCAACGGCTTTGTAATTGTCATAGCATTCTCTCCGGTAGCGTCCTTCCAAAAAACCTAGCAGTACTTCTCGTCCGATTGAAAACCGGCGCTCTAAAGTTTCCAAAGAGGTTCCCTTATTGTGGTAAAGATACAGCATCGTATAGACATCCTCAGCGCGGAAATTAGCCAAGTATTTACTGGATGGCATCTGGGGTCTCCTCATTTGCAACGGCCTCCCACTTTTTCTTCCATTGCTTATACAATTTGTACCCGGCGATGTATTCCTCGTAGTAGCACATACTCCTATTGACTGTCCCTTGTACTTCTGTGGATTGATTTTTTTCCATGAGCTATTCCTCCTCGAATCGTCTGTTTAAGCAGTTGGATTTATTTCTTCTGTGCCGACTACTTGAATTCCTCATAAGTCTCCGTGCAGCAAGCGCACATCCGTATCTGGGAGACATCCTATGAATCAGTGCCTATGTAGTTTTTCTTTCTCTTCTTTGTATTGTTTATAGCCTTGGATGAACTCCTTGTACGATTGCAGACGCCGCTTATTCACATGCGCCATTTTCACAGGAATCTTTACCCCAACACCCATTCTGTCCAACTCCCTTTTCGATTGCCGCGTAACTGGCTCAACAACAAATCCTTTTCGTTTGATGGCTCCCGGTAGCTTCCGTTCAGCGATTCTGCCAGCTTTGTTCCAACTCCTGCCACGGGAGGAACATCTCCCGATTAGCCTTCACGTAATAAGGAATAATGCCAACTAGTTCGTTCGGACAACGGTTGGACAGTTGCAGTAAGTGCCGGAAAACTTGTTCAGACACCTCGTATTTCTCCATGCAAGTTGGCAAGGCCTTCACTTTTTCAGTTGCGTGTTCCATCTCTATCTCATCGATTTCGACCCAAAATGTTTCAACTTGCGTCTGTTTCTTCCTGCCCGTGAAACAAGTGATTTCACGCTCCAACCTGGCGAATAACGTAATGGAGGTCAACCCGTTTTCCATCTGAACATCTTTGGATTTGAGAAAGTAATAAGTGACTGATTTCTGAGGAACCAACTGTTTTTGTGCCATTTTCTTGGTTCTCCTTTTCCCTTTTCAATGAGGTCTTGATGAAAACGAAGCCAGCTCCGAACGGGGGGGGATTTTGAATTAGCAGCACCGCAACCCCTTTTACCCTGGGAGAACTATCCTGCGGCTTGCCTATTCAATAGTTCAGGCAGTCTAAAGAGAGCCAGAATGGAATGGTTTTACAACTTCATTTAGTAGGATATAAAACTTTCAACTACAGTTTCACCCTCAATTTTTTCTGATTTGCCCTTTTTCATACATGGAGTGAGCTGTCTTTTTAGAAAGCGTTTTTTTGTATTCGTTGTCCAAAAAACCGATAGAAAACCATGTTTCATCGGCAGTTTGAACAAAGTCTAGCAGCTTAAAACTCACTTCTTTTACTAACATGTCGGTTACCTCCCGTTTCCTTATCATCTTATCCAGTCGTTGGTTCAGGCGCCTTCTCTTGCAGACACTTTTCTTTTCGGCATATTCTTCAAACACAAGCATCCGCACTCTTTCTTGCAGGGCAATAGGGCATAGCTACAGATCATCGGGCAAATCAAGAGGTTCTTGCAATGACCGGAACTTGCTGGTCAAGAACCAGCAGCGCCTCATAAAGACGTCCTGCAAAATGTTCAGCGGGTTCAAGCGATTCGAGTTGCAGACAGCACAATCCATGTTCCATCGTCACCACCTGCTGCAGGTAGTTTGTCGGAAATAAGAAGGCCTGTTGCTTGAGCGCTGACGTGAAAATGGGAACTTCTTCAGACAGCAGGAAAAATTCAGCCATGTTAACAGCCGACTCGCCTTCCTGAATTCCGTAAAAGGATACATCCATATTCAGTGAACAGCAGAAACCGGATGTGCGGTTTTCCAGTTTGACTGCTCGTTTCTTGCTAAAACTCCATATTCCCGAAGTCCATTCAACTTCTGTGTTCATTAATTGGCTTATTTCCGCTGCTGCCTGTGCCAATGAATCTGTTCCTACCATTTAGACCAATCCTTTCTCTCATTAACTGTGCAAAATTGATAATCGGCGCATCTTTCTATAAATCGGCATCCGGTTGACCACTTGTCTCGTCATTCCGCAAAACTTCGCCAGGTTCTGGTTGGTGAGCATGCGATCAATCTAAAGTGGGAAGCATATGTTCTGCTAAGCTGGATCAGGGATATCGAATCTTCGGTTCACTGTTTTTTCAGTTGTTGTCATTTCTCAACATGTTAGGCCTTCGCTGTTTTAGCGCACTGGCAGGGGGAAGAGCAATGATTCCGAATTCTCATTTGATTAAAAAAATACAGCTAATTATAAATTTTGCTTGTGCCTGCTTTGGCCATTTAGGATGCGGTTTCGGGTAATGAATTCCTTGTGCGTGGATTTCCGGTGATAGGGCGTGATGTGAAAAAGTTCTTCAGGACAACTCTCGGATAAACGACATAAGCTATAGAAGACACTTTGTGTGAGTTCGTATCGCTGCTTGCCATCCGGTAATGCCCTTACTTTTTCAGATGTGTGGCCCAACATCACCTCATCTACGTCCACCCATACAACCTGAACCTGGGTCTGTACCTTCCCTTCTTTTCTAACGGAAGTTTCTCTTGTCAGGCGAACAAAGAACGTGAGAAAAGCCCTTCCATTTTCAACATGCACATCTTTGGATCTGAAAAAATAATAGCCAACCGATTGTTGAGGCAATTGCTCCATCTTTTTCATTTTCACTTCTCTCCTCTAAACCAAGTATTGTCGTACGTTCCTCTGCTCATTTCTTTTTTCCCAGTCTACAGAGCGCTTCCGAAAGGCGTTCAGCAAAATCTTCGAAAGGTTCCTGGGATGTTAATCGAATGCAATACATGCCATGCTCCATTGTCAGGTGCTGCGAATAACTGATGGGCAACAAAATTGGATGCTGGATCAATGCCCATGTAAAAACCGGCAGTTCTTCGGGAAGAAGAAAGACTTCCGCCTCATTAACAACCTTCCGGTCATCTCGAAATATTCTAAAGGAAATTGTTAGGTCCAGTGGCTCGCAGTCACACATATCAGGGCTTTTGTGCACGTCGATCATTCGTTATATAAACCTATTACTTTAAACCTATACTATCCACGTATTTTGTGTTGTGACATTTCTCACACACGAGGAGTTTTTTGAAAAATTGAAAACTTCGGATAAAAAAGTCATCCTCATGCTCATGGGCAAGCTCTTCTGCTAATCGATTTTGCATCAATAAATCGGGCAGTTTTCACAAGTTGTTCCTGACTTTAAATGCTCACTATCTTGAAGAAGGAGTTTTTCTTCACTCAAGGTCAAAAATCCACTCTTTTTCAACTCATTCAGCATCCGGTTGACCATTTTCCTCGTCATTCCGCAAAAGTTCGCCAGGTCCTGGTTGGTGAGCATGCAATCAATCTAAAGTGCAAAGCGTATGTTCTGCTAAGCTGGATCAGGGATAGCGAATCATCGATTCACTATTTTTTTAAGTTGTGGTCATTTTTCAACATGTTAGGCCTTCGCTGTTTTAGCGCACACAGCAGCTTTTTCCATTTTGTACTGTTTGTAGCCGCTGATATATTCCTCGTACATTTGCAAATAGCTTTTAGTTTGGTTATCCATACTTGTTTCTTCCTTTAAAATAGCAGTCATCCCATTCATCCTCCTCAGAATTGTTCGTTACAATGATTAGTCACACAGCTGGCAGGGGGAAGAGCAATGATTACGAATTCTCATTTGATTAAAAAAATACAGCTAATTATAAATTTTGCTTGTGCCTGCTTTGGCTATTTAGGATGCAATTTCAGGTAATGAATTCCTTGTGTGTGGATTTCTGGTGATAGAGCGTGATGTAAAAAAGTTCTTCAGGACAACTCTTGGATAAACAACATAAGCTATAGAAGACACTTTGTGTGAGTTCGTATCGCTGCTTACCATCCGGTAATGCCCTTACTTTTTCAGATGCGTGTCCCAACATCACCTCATCTATGTCCACCCATACAGCCTGAACCTGGGTCTGTACCTTCCCTTCTTTTCTAAAGGAAGTTTCTCTTGTCAGGCGAACAAAGAAGATGCATAAACTCCTGCATCCTCTTCTCCTTTAAGATTCAATGATTTCCTTCTTGTTTCGTCAAAGGTAGCTACAGTGTGATAAATGTCTCGTTGCCAGTTAGATTGAAGCAGAACGGATTACAAGTTAATGGGTGGAACGATGCTCCTTTTTGGTAGTCAATTATCGTTGCACTTAGTGAAAAGATCCCTGCTTTTTTTGCAAAAAAAAAAGAGAATATATAATAATCTTAAAAAAGAAAAACAAAAGCAATGCGTCGAAAATGATTGCATTAGTCGCCAGCGATCTTCATCGCCGAAAGATCCACAACGTTTTATTTGACTGAAGAACGGCCCTAACGCATTGCGTCGGACGCGAACATCGTAGGCATCGACGAATGGCCGAATGCCAACCCCCTCTTCCTGGAAACAGCTGGAGGGAGAGAAGATGTGCTTTAACTAGCCTCTTCTCTCCCTTTGTAATCAAGTAGCTTCTGATAAACCATTGTTTATGTGAACCTATATCTTTTTGAAATCCCGGCTTTAAAAGCTTATAAAACAGCCTTTTGAATGTATTTTTTTCTAGTAACTCCAGCTTTGCTAGATTCTCTGTAGAAGCCAATGAAATTAGATTGTTGACTGTATCTTACTTGGCATTAAGCTACATTCACATTCAATAGAAAAGTTTAAGCACTTCACTCCATCCTTTTTCTTTCAAATGTAAGATGATGCCTTTTTACCTTCCTGGAAAAAATCTAAAACCCCTCTTTTTTGCCTAAAAAAAGGTATTTTTCATTGACTGTCTAATGTTATATCAAGTAGGCTTCTTGTTTCATAGTAGGCAGAGAGTTATCAGGCAGCCTTACTGTCTGTATCGTAACTCTCAGTCCAAATACTGGGGGGGTGATTTTTTTCTTGATGTCTCTTACTTCGAGTGGTGACGGCTCTAAGTTGCAGATTGCTTCAAGTAATAAAAAAAGAGAAACATGAAGAGGGTACACAGCCTGATGTTGAGAGGGGGCAAACACCATTAACCCGTTTAATCGCTTTTTACTAATTGTCTTCGGAGTAACTGGGTTACTAAGTATATTAGTATTGGCATCGGTCATTTTTGAGATCCCATACATCTCACCGTGGGTTCAGTCTTTTGATGGCACAGAATGGTTCTTTTATACGGTACTTTCCGCGAGTATATTTATTGGCTTCATCTTTCTAATTTTACTTCTATCTGGCCTTTTTTCTCCTACGCCAGAAAAGCAGATTATCATTCAAACGGGTGAGGGCAACATTGAAATTTCCAGAAAAGCAATAGAGTCTGTTGCGCTTCGTTCAGTTAAAGAACTTAGTGGTGTACGAGACCTTCTTGTCCGAGCAACCATTAATCGGAAACAGAACGCTGTGTCGATTAAAGTGAGTTGTCAGGTATTCGATCAAACCAAACTGCCATCTCTAGGCAAACAAATGCAAGAACGCGTAAAAGAATCCGTAGGAAGTCTGTTAGAGATCCCTGTTGAAAACGTTGAAATTATAATTGGGGAAACCAAAGAGCTCCATAAAAAACAAACGCAGCGTGTCGTGTAAGGGGGAGGCTGATGAAAACATCTGATTATTTGATGCCCTATCATGGTCGCTTGGCTGGACTGTTAATTGGGGTTATTATTGCGAGTTTATTTCTGACAATTGACGTAGGTCCAACTCTTTTTATCTTGGCATGTGCCGCTATCGGGTACATCATCGGAAAATGGAAAGATGGAAAACTGGATACAGCATCGTGGTTTCAGTTTTTGAAAAACAAACGATAAACTAACACGACAGGAGAAGATAAAAATGAAAGAAACTTCAACAACAAACAACGAGGTAAGCGTCCACAAAAACAAATTAACATTTGAAGAACAGGTTATTAAAAAAATTGCAGGTATTTCTGCGAGTGATATTAGCGGAATCTTGTCAATGAGTGGTGGGTTTATGAGTGGCATTGCGGACCGCTTTCGTGCTTCTGGGGATATCACAAAGGGAATTGACGTCGAAGTTGGCGAAAAGCAAGTAGCACTTGACCTAAAAGTCATTGTGGAATATGGAAAAAGTATTCCGGCTATCTTCGAAGAAACGATTGCCCAAGTCAAAAAATCCATGTTTAACATGACAGGTCTTGAAGTAGTGGAATTAAATATGCACGTAGAAGATGTGATGACAAGAGCCGAATTTGAAGAAACAAGTAAATTCGAAGAAAAAAATGCCCCTGAAGCCGGAGAAGTGACAAGAACCCTCGAATAACACCTATAATCAGTAAGAAAAAACAAGCGTGTGCCCAGTAAGATGGCGCATGCTTGTTTTTTTGAATGAACCTAGAGTAACTGGTTTCCTTCTTTGATTTTGAAAGTTGAGTATTGCGGAACGAAAAAGCCACTTGTGCGGAGTTTTGAGCCACTAATTGCGGAGAATGAGGCCAGTAAATGCATAGAAGAGAGCCACTGGTTAAACTGCGCCGGGTAGTGACCCCTAAAAGTTAGAGTTATATTTATGCAGCCAATTTTTGTTTGATGCGTTTGTTGTTGTAGTAATAGATATATCGTTCAATCCGCTGCTTTAATTCTTCGTACGAAACCAACGCTTCTCCGTAATACATCTCCTGCTGCAGGAGGCCGAAGAAATTTTCCATAGCCGCATTGTCGGCACAAGTCCCTTTTCGGGACATGCTTTGGAAGATGCGTTGTTTCTTCAACGCTTTCACCCAGGCAGGGTGCTGGTAATGCCAGCCCTGATCGGAATGGATGGTGGTCCGGTAGACCGCTTGCTCCTCGACGGCCGGCAAGACTCGATACAGCAACTCCAGAACGAAGTCGAGGGTTGGCCATTTTGACATACTCATCCCGATAATTTCGCCGTTATACAGATCCATAACCGGACTTAAATACAGCTTTTCTTCTCCTGTACATTTGAATTCGGTGACGTCCGTCGTCATTTTTTGCAAGGCATGTGGTGTGGAAAACCTACGGTTCAACCGGTTTTTGGCGATGGTTCCGACTTTTCCCTGATACGATCTATAGCGGGATTTCCGGATGAACTTTACGCATTTCAAGCCCAATTCGCCCATGAGGCGCTGCACTTTCTTATGGTTGACGTCGTATCCCTGTGCCTGTAACTCCAGGTGGATCCGGCGGTACCCGTAACGACCTTCGTGTTTGTCGAAAAGGGCCCGGATGACCGTTTTCCAGTCCCGGTCGCGGTCTTCCGAATTGAACCGCTGCCGGTGGTAATGTAGGTCGCTTCTGGAAGATCCACGATCTTCAACACATCTGTTAATCGGAACTCTTCTTCTTGGAGTTCGAATGCCAGCGCTGCTTGTGCTTTTCGAGGAAGGCATCCGGATTCTCCTGGAAAGCGTCCAACTTTTTTAAATACGCCACTTCCAGACGAAGAAGCTCATTCTCCCGTTCCAATTGTTCTTCACGGGACAGCGGCTTTTCGAGCTTGACCGGTTTGTGTTTTGATTTTTTTGACATAGAGGGTCGTCCTTTCGCACGTTTTTCCAAGCCTTCTACCCCTTCGGCTAAAAATTTACGCTTCCAATTCGCGATCAGTGGTGGATTTTTCAACTTAAATCTGATTGCCGTCTCTTGGTAAGAAGCACCTGTTTGTTTCATAAAGTGTAATACATCCACCTTGAATTGAACAGAATACACCTGATTCGTCTGCTTCTTCCGCAACCCCTTTTCCCCAAAAACCTCATAAGCCTGTACCCAGCGTTTAATCGGAGCAGAATTAGGTATTCCGTATTTCTGGGCTAACAGGTTATACCCCACCGAATTTCCCAAGTATTCTTTCACCAACTGCAGTTTGAAATCCTCACTATATTTTGCCATAGAAAAAACACCCCAAAAGTTAGATTTGAACTCTAACTTTTGGGGTGCACTACCCCGGTGGCTCTCTTCTATTATATGGTCAACGAGGAGCGACTAGACTATGTCGTTCACGCATTGATATCTCACCATCGATCAGTATTTTATAGGAGTCATGGACAATCCGGTCAAGAATCGCATCAGCCACCTGGGCTTGTCCAAGTTTGGAATGCCACCCTTCGGGCGAGAACTGCGTACAGAAGATGGTAGAAGTCCGTTTGAGCCTTGCGTCGATAATTTCTAAAACATGATGTTTGGGGTTCAGTTCACATGTCTCGCAAAGGCACGCCTGCTTATAATTCCTGAATCGAAACGCTGTATCTCGACGGAATACACAGCACGACCAATGCATATGTCATTCGAATCGTCGAAGAAGACCTAGATTATTAAAACTATCTCCGAATCCAGACAAAACTAAACAACCAACCGCCGGTGAAATACCGGCAACTGGCTGCTTAACCGTTATCAAAAGGTGTTTTCTTACTATCGCAAAAACGCCACTCAGTGCCGTTAATGCGCCACCTATTTTTTAGTGTCGTATCCCTCTAGTTCATGCAAACGTTCCCGGTATTCTTCGGTGCTGATTTCCCCCCGTGCATAGCGCTCTTTCAGCAAGTCCGTTGCACTGGAAGAAGAACGGCTACCACCTTCTGCATTTGGGGGTTTTCGCATGAAATAGACTATCAGCACCACGGCTAGGACGACAAACAATAGCAGAAAAAGCGCCAAAAAGAACATAGTACCCCAATTCCCATTATGCATTCCGTAATTCCACATTGCTGTTTTGCTCCTTTCATGATGTACTACCCGGTACTCTCCCGTTTTCTAAAACCTTTGGCTTAGATGATTTGAGGTAGCTGCAATTGGAACATCCTAACTTCTTTCGCCGTTCCAATTGCAGCTGTTTTCTTTATCATTAGTGTATCATAAAAAATTATGAATATTTCGATAATTAAGAGAAGACAACTGTTTTTCCAATTTAGAACCGCAGTCAAGTTTCCACGGGCTAAAATCTTGTTTCCTGTCTCTGGATCGCAATATAAAGAAAAGTGGCATTATTTTATTGACATTGAAGCTCTATATTAAATCCTACTCAAAATTGAATATAGAACGTAAAAGACGTTTCCTTTCACTGTTAGTTTGATGTCTTACAATTTCAGTGCAGTTCACTCTTTGCATAATTTAGTTACAAAATAATCCTTTTTTCATTTATAGAAATTTCTCTGTTCAAAAAAGCGTTCGTAAAAGTACACTTTTACGAACGCTTTGAAAACGGCTTAAAATGACCTGAAAAGACGTTCGTAAACGTATCAAAACACTTTACGAACGTTCGCGAATTCACACACACTTTTACGAACGGTTTTCAGGTATACTGAGAGAAAGAATCGTTTATAGAGGTGAATTATGGAACATCGCAAATTTGGTTACATACGTGTTAGCAGCAAAGATCAAAATGAAGGACGTCAATTGGAAGCCATGAAAAAAATGGGTATTAATGGACGAGATATCTATTTAGACAAACAAAGTGGAAAGAACTTCGAACGAGCCAACTATCAATTATTAAAACGAGTCATTCGGAAGGGCGACATTTTGTATATACACTCCCTGGATCGGTTCGGCCGGAACAAGGAAGAAATTCTCCAGGAATGGAATGACCTCACGAAAAACATTGAAGCTGATATTGTGGTCCTGGATATGCCGTTGTTAGATACGACACAATACAAAGATAGTATGGGGACTTTTATTGCCGATTTGGTTTTGCAGATTCTTTCGTGGATGGCAGAAGAAGAACGCGAACGTATCCGGAAACGGCAGCGTGAAGGAATCGACCTGGCGTTACAGAATGGCATCCATTTTGGCAGACCAACCGTTTTTGCTTCAGAGGAATTTAGAGAGGTTTATAGAAAATGGAAAACTGGGGAAATAACTGCTGTGAGAGCTATGCAGGAAGCTGGAGTGAAAAAGACGAGCTTCTATAAATTAGTGAGAGAATTAGAAGCAGAATCTGTTACATTATGATATAGAAGAAACTAAAAAAAGTGAGACTTCAATTTGAAGTTTCACTTTTGGAAAAGGAGAAAACATATGAAAAAGTATATTTGTAACGAGTGTGGAGGAGAATTCTCCAAAAATCAACTCGATTTAGAATTATTAGCAGAGGGTGAGACTTTCTGCAAAGGTTGTGCTAGCAGCTTAATGGAAAGTGGAAGAGACTATGTAGATCCTGATCATAATTTTGAAACGTATGAAGACTGGGACAAAAATGGACGTTAACTAAAGTAATAAAAGCATTAAGAGTAGACCGACCTTAATATAGTTGGTTAAGATTTTTTATTATTTCTTTGCTTACTATATTGAGCACTATAGTTTAACTACCTTCCGAAACGATATATCTTTTTGGAAAAATAATTTTATATCTACTCGATATGAACCCATTTTTGATCAATCTTTTGACAAATTGGGTTCTTATTACTTTTTATACCATGTGATTTTGGAAGACGCTTATGAGCAACCTTGTTTATAAGCTAAACAAGCGCCTCACTCACAGTCACTGGCTCTATTGTCCACAAACATTGGACTAAAACTCCGCACAACTTACTCATTCTATCTGCAATACTCATTCTGGAATTTCCTCCACCTTTTTTCAATATGAATTTTTCTATTGTGGTAACGTTTCCGAGTCTCTAAAGTGTCCTTCTGAATTGCCTGAAGAAGGACAAGCTCGAGAACCAGTCGTGCCATGAAATAGAACCAAGGCGGACACGTTTGAGAACCACTTCGGACATCAGAGAACCACTCATAAGAATAAAAAACCGCCCTCGGGCGGCCTTCTTATTCTTATGAGTGAATCCCGAGTCTTTCACGCATGGAAATCTTTCCGTCAATGAAAATGGAATGTGAACTATGAATCACCCGATCAAGGATGGCATCGGCCAACGTTGCTTCGCCAATTTGTTCATACCAACCGCCTGGTTCAAATTGAGAACAGAAGACGGTGGATGCGTTCTGATACCTGGCTTCAACGATTTCCAAGACATCTCTTGCCTCATTTTCAGTCAAAGAGACAAGCATCCACTCATCTAAGATCAATAAGTTTACCTTCCGGTAAGCTTTCATGGTTTTTTGGTAAGTTCCATTCAATCGCGCAAGGGCAAGCTCATCCAACAGATCCGGCAGCCGGATATACTTGGCGCTATAACCCGTACGGCAGGCACTGACACCCAATGCACAGGCCAGATAGGATTTTCCGTTCCCAGAAGCACCCTTAATAATGACGTTCTGCTTGTCCCCGATATAATTGCAACTGGCCAAGCGCAGGATGGTGGTTCGATCCAGCTTTCGGTCTTCGTGATACTGGAGGTCTTCGATGCAAGCGTCTGGCATGCGCAAATTCGCCTGCCGGATCAGCCGTTCCAGTTTGGTGTTCTTTCTGCGGATGTATTCACTGTCGATCAATAAATTGAAACGATCCTCAAAGGACAATTCTTTGTATTGGGGGTCGTTCATCTGGCTGTAATACGTGTCCGCGATGGCACTCAAGCGCATTTCATTCAGTTTGGTAATGGTGGATTCAATGGTCATTTATTTTCCCTCCCATAATAATCGGCCCCTCTGACAAACCCGTGCTCTTTTGAAAGGCTGATGTTTTTATTTCTGGATGGACTGGCAGTGATGACGTCACGCTCAGTCTTTAGAATCGTCTTAATCGTATTCAGGCTCATCCTCGGTGAGAAGGACAATGATTTTTCACAAGCGACTTCCAGTTCTTGCTCACTGTATTGCGTTCCAAGTTTGGAAATCGCCAGACACAGCTTTAACGCCTGTTTTTCATTTGTCCCATTTTGTAAGATCGTTCTGATAGCTTTTTCCGTAGAGGGTCCGATGGACGCTCCCCACTCGATGAAATGTGCAGGCGTAAACGTCACAAACTGCTGATGTTTGGGAGGCAAGTGATCGAAAGTGGTTTCAGTTTGCCCCTCTTTTCCGAAAAGTCGTTTATGGGAGGCGATTCGGAAATGCTTAAAGAACACCTCCACCATCGTTCGTGTGACGCGGATTTCCACCACATGCTTGATGTATTCGTAAGGTACGGAATAATACATCTTGTCTTCCGAAATATGATAATCTAACTGTACAATGGCTTTTTTCCAGTGAGCCATCTCGTATTGGGAAGCCGGAAGGGGGAGAAGCGCGAACTTCTCTTCTTCCAAAAAGGCTGTAAGCCGGCTTCCTTTTTTCTTTTGAAATTCTTTCTGATTAAATTCTTCCAACTTAAGCCGGACGGCTTCATTCAATTCATGGAGCGAAAAGAAAACCTGATTCCTCAATGACGCGATAATCCAGGTTGTGATGATGCCGACGGTGCCTTCTACACTTGGCTTATCCTTCGGCTTCCGAACCCGCGCCGGCAGGATGACCGTCTGGTAATGTTCGGCCAACTCCTGATAGGTGCGATTGATGATTGGTTCGGTAGGAGAGGGCTTTTCAACTCCTGTCTTCAGATTATCGGGCACCAGGGTCCGCGTGACACCCCCGATGAATTCAAAGGCATGAATATGTCCCGTGATCCAACTCAGCGAATCCATCGAATAGAAACCTTCTACATACGAGTAGGAACTGCATGGCAGTGTTGCCGCAAAGAGATAAACCTGATGAATTTCACCCGTCTCCTGATCCTTAACTTCCATGGAGGATCCAGCCCAGTCGACTTCAAGGGATTCAGCCGGTTTTCTTTTGATTCGCATGGTCGCCTTGGTCGAAACGGCAAACTGATTGTACGCCCTACAAAACTGGCGATAGCTGTAGGGGATCGTATTTCCGTTCCGGCTTACGAGCACATATTCATGCCAAAGTAGGGACAAAGTGACTCCATTCTTCGCCATTTCTCTATGGACGTAGTCCATATCCGGTAGATACCGTTCATCAGTGGCATGCTTCTCCGGAAAGAGGAGTTTTTGCAGCTCTCTATCTCCAATCTCTTCCGGCAAAGGCCAAGAAATCCCTTTCTCTTTTGCCTTCTCCAGCACCTCGGTAATCGTATTCCTCGAGCACCTACAGCTGGATGCGATTCCCCGTTTCGTCACATCTTGAGAATCCAATCTGAGAATCTCCCGATATTTGACCATAAAAAACCTCCTATGCAATTTATTTGCGGAATATTCCGCAAACTCATTATA
>NZ_JAGGPW010000011.1:35830-91613 GCF_018613655.1 Planococcus sp. ISL-109 | reverse complement strand
CCTGATTTGGTTTGTTGTGGTGACTACCATTATACAGGATTTGGGGAGGTGCTCTATTTTCTTGGCGTTACACACTTAGAGCCGCAAGGGCTCGGAATTATGAAATTAACTCAGTCAGCAATAGAAGACCTCTCACGGTTGCCAAAATCGATGCTGCACAATTCTTCCTGATAACTAGTGAGGGGAAAAGTTATTTTCACCGCTCACTGAACCAACTAAGTCAGTTTTCTGTTCACCTCGATCCCACTAAGGAAGCGATTTCCCCATCAGTGGACGAAACTTATAAAAGTAACTCAACTTTCACAGACTAGAGTCAGTGGAAAGGAAAAGCCGACTCGCGCAAACGGGTGAAGCGAAGTATTGAGACAGGTGGTCTTCCTGGCTCAATACGGGAGCTCAACCCAAAGCGAGGCGGCGGTTTTATTTGTGATGCTGGAACCAACAGCAACAAATCTCCGCATAGAAATCCCAGCTCATTTCTTTCCGATTCTGCTGTAAGGAAGCGATTTCCCCATCAGTGGACGAAACTTATAAAAGTAACTCAACTTTCACAGACTAGAGTCAGTGGAAAAGAAAAGCCGACTCGCGCAAACGGGTGAAGCGAAGTATTGAGACAGGTGGTCTTCCTGGCTCAATACGGGAGCTCAACCTAAAGCGAGGCAGCGAATCCATTCGTGATGCTAAAACAAGTAACGGTATATTTCTGCATACCAATTCCAAATCATTTCCACCGCCCTGCTAAGGAAGTGATTTCCCCACAAGTAGATGATCCCTGCAGAAGAACACACAAGTTCCAGCTATAATCTCATTTAATAAATTTGCTATCCACACAAGAAAACCCCCAGACCGCGGAACTTCCGCAATCTGAGGGTTTTGTTATTATTTCAGCCATTTCTCTAGTTCTTCGGAGTTCATCGGGCGGCTGATGATATAGCCTTGGATGCTGTCGCAATCCATCGCCCGCAGCAATTCAAGCTGTTCGTTCGTTTCGACGCCTTCAGCGGTGACTTGGAAGTCGAGCGATTGGCCGAATTGGATCATGCCTTTAATCATTTTTTGCATTTTCTCCTGCTTCGTGATCGATTGGATGATGGTTCTGTCGATTTTCAAAGAAGAGATCGGCAGAAGCAACATATAACGGAAAGAAGCATAGCCGGTACCGAAGTCATCAAGTGCAAACTGGACGCCTTGTTGGTGGAGGCGGTTCATCTGTTGCATGATCGGGCGTTCCGCTTCCGCTTCGAGTGCGAATTTTTCGGTGATTTCGATCACCAATGAATGCGGTTCGCAATTGTTCGCCTTCATTTGTTCGATCAAGGTGCTTGCCATATCCTTGTCGCGGAATTCACGGATCGACGAGTTGATACTGATGCGTAAATTGATGCCTTTCGCTTTCCAGTCTTTCAGCTGCGCACAAGCAGTCTCCAGGACAAAGCTCCCGATTTCATGGATCATGCCGTTTTCTTCAGCAATCGGAATGAGTTCGTCGGGTGTGACGACGCCGATTTCATCATCGTTCCAGCGGACGAGCGCTTCGACGCTTTCGACATTGCCGTTAGACAAATTGATTTGCGGCTGGTAAAGCAATTGCAAGTTTTTCCGGTCCAGTGCGTGGACGAGGCGTTTTTCAATGAGCGCTTTCCGGTTGAGGCGCTCGTGGTCGTCTGCCGTCAATGTGGAAATGGCGCTGCCGCCGCGGTCTTTGATTTTCTTGATCGTTGCGTAGGACGCTTTGATCAAATGAACGAAGCTTTGCTGGTCTTCCGGATATTTGGTGATGGCGCCGCTGACTGTCAGTGGAACCGCTGTGCCGCCGATATAAATCGGGTGCTGCTGCAAATACGGCAGGAAGCCTTCGATAAACCAGTTCGGCAGTGGCGTGACGAGAGCGAACTCATGAAGCCCTGCCCGCGTAATCAGCGAATCCGAGAAGTACATGCGCAAACGTTTTGTGAATTCGATGAGCAGCCCGTTTTCGGTGTCGGTATCCGAAACGTCGCGCAAAGTGTAGAAGCGGTCGATATCCAGGAACAAGAAAGAGAAATGCCGGCCTTCACGGATGTGTTCGTTGACGGCCTGCTCAAGGCGGTGGCGGTTTTCAAGTCCTGTGATTGGGTCAATAAAAGCGATTTCTTCGAGATGCTTCTGGGCGTGTTTCGTATCCGTGATGTCTTTTTCCAGAAAGATATAATATATATCCTCCTCAGATAATTGCATCGGAATCGCAGTCAAGTCCACCCAGTAGGTTTCGCCGTCTTTTGTTACTTTTTTGGCTTCGCCGTTCCAGATTTTCCCTTCTTTCAAGCTTTCCAAAATCGAATCGACGAATTCCACGTCTTCTTCACCGTCATGGAACATTTGCCAGACGGGTTTGCCCAGCACCCGTTTTGGCGTCCATTTGCTGAGTTTCAAAAAAAGCGGATTTGCATAGGTGACGAGAAACTCTTTGTCGAAATAAAGCATCATGAACGAATCATCGAGCCCATTGCGCAGATGGTTCAACTCTCTAGAAGCCGATTCGGCGTGTATGCTGTTATCCGTTTCATAGATGGTCATGAGGAAGCGTTCATCATGAGATGTGAACGCTTTCGTAACGATCGTCGAATGGGTTTGGCCTCCGCTGCCAAGACCGATTTCCATGTTTTCAAACCGGATCGGATTATTGCTTTCTAGAAGTGTTTCCCATGGCTGCTTATGCAATGCGGCTTGTTCGGGATTCATATAAGTAAAGGGCTGGCCTTTAGCGGTTTCTGTATTTAGTTGAAAGATGCGTTCTGCATGCCCATTGAACCAAGTGATGAGACCTTCCTGATCAAAGATGATAATAGGGAAGGGAATATGGTTGTATGCAAGGGTTTGTGCCAAAAAATCCTGCTTTTCACTCATGAACTGACACTCCTTAACCGTTTTGTACTTTCATTATAAAGAATAAAAGGTCTTTCGTCACCACTTTACAAAAATATAATACGGGAAATTTATCATAGAAATGACACTACCCATTTTTTGCTACTCATGAGAGAATAGGCATGATTCAATTGAAAATAGAGGAAAACGTCCGATATGTCCCGGTTTTATGGGGGCTGGACTAAAAATAAAGCCGAAACAGGCCAATTCGTCATGGATTGGTTTTTTCAAATAGAAGGGAGTGCAGGGGATGGAGCGGTTAAAAGGAATTGCCATGATACTTGTAGGTGCGATGCTGTGGGGAGCGACGGGTCCGCTCATGGAGTGGACGCTTGACGTCTATCCGATTTCGGTGTCGTTTCTTCTGACCATTCGGCTCATTGTCGCCGGCATTGTACTGCTGTTGTTTTTAAAAATGAAGAAAGTTCGAGTGACGGCCATCTTCCGGCAAAAAATCTGGACGAAGCCTTTGCTGATTTTCTCGGTACTCGGAATGCTCGGTGTGCAATACAGTTTTGTCGCGGCCATCGACGCGAGCAATGCGGTATTCGCCACCTTGATGCAGTTTTTGGCGCCGATTTACGTAATCGCGTTCATTTCGCTGCGCATGCGCAAATGGCCGCCAGCATATCAGGTGCTCGGCATGCTCGGAACACTTGCCGGCTTGTTTTTATTATTGACGAATGGGCGGCTGGACTCACTCGTCATCAGCGGAGAAGCCTTGTTCTGGGGAGTTTTGGTCGGGTTAGCCTTTACGTTTTATACGCTGTATCCAGCAAGGCTGATGCAGGAATGGGGCGTGTTACTGGTTGTCGGCTGGTCGATGCTGTTTGGCGGAATCTTCTTGGGGCTAGTGAATCCGATTTTTCTGTCGGATGAATGGGGGCTTTTGAAAGATCCGACAGTTCTCCTCGCGATCCTGGCGATTATCCTAGTCGGGACGATGGCGTTTGTATTGTTTTTGAGTAGCATGCGTTTTATTTCACCTGTGGAAACGAGCATTCTTTCGGCAATGGAACCATTGACGGCGATGGTGATCTCCCTCATTTGGTTCGGGCATTTTTTGACGCCATTGCAACTTGGGGGAGCCTTTTTAATGCTGGTGTTCGTCACTTGGCTGTCGTTTGCCGGCAATGGAAAACCTGCAAACGAAGTATCTGGATAAGAGTATATGGTAGGTGCATGCGGCTTTTGGCTGCATGCTTTTCTTTGGTTAAGGCGCTTGAAAAACTTGCTTTTAATCCTGACAAACACGGAGAAAATTCTACCTGATATCTGAAAATTATGGCATACTAAATTTACCAAAAGATTCGAGTTTCGAAATGTTCAGGAGGCTATCCCTGTGAAAACTGTATTTTCCTACACGAAACCATATACGTTCCTTATTGTTATCGCCTTGTTTTTGATGCTGTTGGAACTGGCCGTCGAGCTGTTGCAGCCGCTCGTGATCGCCAGCATTATCGATGACGGCATTGTAGCAGGCGACCAAGATACCATTATTCGTTTAGGCGTTATTTTGTTGGGCTTGTCGTTCATCGCCTTTCTCTCGGGCGTCGCCAATTCGTATTTCGCCTCTCATATTTCGCATAGCTTTTCGTTTGATGTCCGGCGCGAGGTGTATAGACGCGTCCAGTCGTTTTCGCTGGCGATGTTCAATAAATTTCCGGCATCCGGGCTCATTACACGGCTGACGAGTGATGTCCAGCTGATCCAGCAAGTGCTTTATATGAGTTTGCGCATCATGCTTCGTGCGCCGCTGCTAGTCATCGGCAGCTTGATCATGGCATTTGTCGTCAACGCGCAGCTCGCTCTTTACCTGATCATCGTGTTTCCGTTGCTGTTGGCGTTTTTGTATTTTATGGTGCGAAAAGGCGTCGTTTATTTCAGTTTCGTCCAGCAAAGGCTTGACCGCGTCAACCGTATGGTCCAGGAAAACCTTCAAGCGGTTCGGCTGATCAAGGCGTATTTGCGCGGCAAATACGAAGCGAACCGCTTTTCGGAAGTCGCAGGGGCTTTGAAGACCGATACGGTGAAAGCATTCCGTATTATGGAAATCATTCTGCCGATTCTCCTGTTCGGCATGAACGTGTCGCTGCTCGCGGTCGTCTGGTTCGGCGCTTTTGAGATCCAAAGCGGAGATGCGCAGATCGGGGAACTAGTCGCCATCATCAACTATGCGATGCGCATGACCGGGGCGTTCTCAATGTTCTCCTTTATTATCATGGTGTTTGCGCGTGCCAAAGCATCATCAGAACGCATCGAAGAAGTTCTGCTCGCGGACGATGGCAATGCAGAAGCCGCGCATGGTGCAATTACACCACTAGAAGAAGGGGTTGTAAGTTTTGCCGATGTCTCCTTCACATACCCAGGAACTTCACAGCAAGTACTAGACAACATCAGCTTCAGCTTGGCGCCGCATGAGAAGCTGGCCATCATGGGTGCGACGGGCTCCGGCAAGACCTCTTTATTACAGTTGATCCCGCGGTTTTATGAAGCATCAAGTGGCAGCGTGTCGGTCCATGGGCGCGATGTGCGCGACTGGGATTTGCAGGAGCTGCGCAAGACGATCGGCCTCGTGCCTCAGCAATCGATGCTCTTTACTGGAAGCATTTCCGATAATTTGTCGTGGGGCAAAGAGCAGGCAGAACTTCCGGAACTTCAGGGAGCGGCGGAAAAAGCCCAAATCGATGAGACGGTGAGACGTTTCCCGAAAGGCTATGAAACACGCGTTGGCCAAAAAGGCGTCAATTTATCCGGCGGCCAAAAGCAACGTTTGTCGATAGCTCGCGCGTTAGTCCGTAAGCCGTCGATACTGATTCTTGATGACAGTACGAGCGCGCTTGATGTGAAAACCGAAGGCGCCCTGTGGGAAGAACTGGACAAAGAACAGGCAACGACGCTTATAGTGACGCAAAAAGTCCGTACGGCAATGCGCGCGGACCGTATTCTGCTACTGGAGGACGGAATGATTTCGGCTTACGGCACACATAAACAATTGCTCGAGAAATCCTCGCTGTACCGCGAGATTGCGCTGTCCCAGCAAGAAGAGGAGATGGATGAATATGTTTAATGCGATTCGCCGCCCATTCGGCTATGAGCCGGTATTGACGAAGGAGGATTTGAAAAAATCTCCTGAAAAGAAGAATGAACGCGCAAAAAACTGGAAGTCCACCTTGCTGCGCATCTGGAAACTGGTGGACGAGCAGCGCATGCTGTTGCTCATCGTCTTAGCTCTCGTCTTCGTCAGTTCGGCGATGGCGCTATTGGGACCGTTTTTGATCGGCTATATCATCGATACGTATATCGTCCCTCAGTCATTTAATGGAATGGGGTTGATCATCGGCTGGCTGGTCATGGTCTATGTGCTTCACTCGATATCCTTGTATTTGCAGAATTATTGGATGGTCGGCATAGCCCAGCAAGTCATTTACCAAATGCGCGCCGGCCTGTTCGGCCATCTGCAGCGCTTGCCGGTGTCATTTTTCGACAAACGCCAGCACGGCGAATTGATGAGTCGCGTGACCAATGATATCGAAAACGTTTCTTCGACATTGAACACCTCGTTCATTCAAGTGTTTTCCAGTATCCTGACGCTGGTCGGTACGGCGGTGGTCATGCTGATGTTGAGCCCGATCCTGACAGTGCTAACCTTCATCATCATTCCGCTCATGTATTGGTCGATTCGCTGGATTACCAAGCGCACCGGACGTCTTTATAAAGAACAGCAAAAAGCGGTCGGTGAATTGAACGGTATGATCGAAGAAACGATTTCAGGCCAAAAAATCGTCAAAGCCTTTTCCCAGGAAGAGCGCGTCATGAATGAATTTCTTGTGAAAAGCGAACGACTTCGCCGGACCGGCTTTTGGGCGTGGACCTATGCCGGATTTATTCCGAAAGTGATGAACTTCCTGAATAATGGCAGTTTCGCGCTTGTAGCGGGCGTCGGCGGTTTGCTCGCCTTGAACGGCTCGGTGACAATCGGCGTCATCGTCATCTTTACAGAGTATTCCCGCCAGTTTACGCGCCCATTGAACGACCTGGCCAACCAGTTCAATACAGTGTTATCTGCTATTGCAGGGGCTGAGCGTGTGTTTGCAATCATGGACGAGGCTGAAGAAGCGGACGATACGAAAAAGAACGCCGACAAAAGGCTCGACGGCAAAGTGGAGTTCGACCGGGTTTCCTTCAAGTATGAAGGAGCTGAAGAAGAATGGACAATCCGCGATTTGAGCTTCACAGTCAAAACGGGTGAGACCGCGGCATTCGTCGGTGCAACCGGTGCCGGAAAGACGACCGTCATGCAACTGTTGGCCCGTTTCTACGACGTTAATGAAGGCCAGATCCGCATTGATGGCACACCGATTGGAGACATGCCGCGTGAAACTTTACGCAAACAAATCGCTTTCGTCCTGCAGGATCCGTTCCTCTTTGAAGCATCGGTCAGCGACAATATCCGCTACGGCAAACTCGATGCGACGGATGCGCAAGTGGTGGAAGCGGCGAAAAAAGCGAACGCACACGACTTTATTATGAAATTGCCGGAAGGCTACCATACGATTCTGTCCGGCGATGGTTCGATGATCAGCCAAGGGCAAAAACAATTGCTGTCGATTGCCCGGGCGCTGATCGCCGATCCGGTCATCTTATTGCTTGATGAAGCGACCAGTTCGATCGATACGGTGACAGAACTGAAAATCCAGGAAGCGCTCGAGCGCCTGATGGAGGGCCGCACCAGCTTTGTCATCGCCCACCGGTTGAATACAGTGCGAAAAGCCGACTCGGTGTATGTCATGGAACTCGGCAAGTTGGTCGAATCGGGGAGCCAGGAAGCACTGCTCCAAAAAGGCGGTTTATACGCCAATATGCTGGCAGATGCCAAACTATAATGAAGCAGAAGACGAGGTTTTTCCTCGCCTTCTGTTTTTTTGGACTTTAAAAAGCTTGACTTAAATTTTCGGATTCAGGTAGCGGCACTTGCATCGGGCGGTTATGATAAGAAGAAAAAGGAAGGCGGGATGAATATGGAATTATCCCTGTCGATTGCTTCGTTTCCGTTGGATGCGGAGACTGCAAGGGAAATGGAACGGCTCATTAGCGGCGAGCCGGAACAATGCCGCGGGCTCTTGCACGATGAGCTTTGGCAAAAAGCTTATGCTAGTGGATTCGCGGTTCTCGCTTATACGGAACTCGGCGAATTGGTGGCGTGTGCGGCCGCAGCCGATTTAGTCGGCTTGCATCATTATGAATGGTCGGCGTTTGTCTCCCTAGACTATCGGCGGCTTGGGCTTGCGACCGCACTGGCTGACGGCATCCAGCATTCACTCGCACAGCGCGGGATGGAGAGTGAGTTGGCCGCATTTTTAGAAAATGTCGAGTCGGATGCCTGGCTGTCAAGTCTTGGCTACGGCTGTGCATTCCAGGAGCTGCAGTTCGAAGCAGAACCTCTTGAATCCTATGAACTTGCTGGTCCAATTGAGATCATTCGCTTTGCCGAGGAGCATTTGGACGTGTTGTCGCAGCTGATGCGTCAAACGTTCGACGAATCGGTTTTGCCGGTGCTCGAGCATAATTTAGAAGATCCGGAGCGGCATGTCTATTTAATGCGAACAGAAGGTAAACTCGTTGCCACCGCGACTTTAAGTACGGAAGACCAGGAGCTTTGGCTGACGGCGCTGGCGGTCGCCCCGGACGCTCAGCGATCGGGCTATGGCCAAGCGTTTCTGCTCTGGGCGCGGCATTTGGCTCATCAGAAAAAGTTGGAACGTGTGCTAATCGAAGTGGAAACTGAAAATGAGGCATGGCCAGTCTACGAAAAAGCCGGATTTAAAAACCGGGCAACGATTTCGTATTGGCAGCGGCAGGAAATATAAAAACTGTCCATGTGCACGATGCACAATGGACAGTCCAGATTACAATATTATTCGTTAGTATGTTCGTAATCTTTATCGGTGCCATCCGGATAAGTCACTTCGACTTCAATTTTCTGATATCCGGCATCGATACCGAACGCTTCGACGACTTGGCTAATGACTTCATCATCCCCGGAAAGGTCGACGCCATCAATTTTGTTTTCATACTCGGCTTCAAACAGGGGGCCGGCGGATCGTCTGGCGTCAATTATTTAAAAAAAGTGCTGGATCAGTATTTCTTCCCAGAACTTTGGCAGATCCGCACAGACGTCTAAAGGCAGGAGGCATACAATGAAGATTTTTGCGCACCGCGGAAGCTCCGGCACGCATCCGGAAAACACCTTGCCTGCTTTTCAAAAAGCGGCGGCACTGCCGATTTTTGGCGTGGAGCTTGACGTGCATTTATCGAAAGACGGGGAACTGGTCGTCATCCACGATGAAAAAGTGAACCGGACCACGGATGGACAAGGCTATGTGAAAGATTTGGCACTTGCAGAAGTGAAAGAGCTGGATGCCGGCAGCTGGAAAGATGAAAAATGGTCTGGTGTAAACATCCCGACATTAGAAGAAGTGTTTGGAGTTTTTGAGGAGACAGGCCATGTTCTGAATATTGAGCTGAAAACGGATGTCTTTCCATATGATGGGGCAGTCAAAAAAGTAGTAGATCTAGCAGCAGCATGGGATATGAAAAGCCGGATTGTCATTTCATCGTTCAATCATCCCGATGTCCAACAAGCTCTCCATACGTGCCATGTCCCGGGCGCGATTTTAGCTTCCAATATCCTTGTCGGCATGGCGGAATATGCAAAGACCGTTGGAACGAATAGGCTTCACCTTTCGCTTCCTTATGCGCTTCGCCACGGAGCTGAATTGATTGGAAAAGGTTGTGAAGTCTACGTGTATACGGTCAATCGCCTGGACTATGCCGAGCAATTGCAAGCAATCGGCGTTCACGGTATTTTCACCGACTTTCCGGAAAAAATGTACGGGGAATTGATATGAAGCCATTTGCTTTAATTCTTTGGTTTGTAGGAGTTTTGATTCTCGGCTTTAGTGGTTTGAGTCACTGGCAGTTTATTGTCGGGTTGTTTTTGTTTCCAATATTTTTTATCGGAAAGCCCTGGCATTCGCATTTGAAGAAACCAGCGAAACACATCGAGCAAAAATAGAAAACCGCCTCATCCCTGTCTACACGACATGGGTGAGGCGGTTTTTGGATGGAGTGATCAGTTGATTCACCATTTTGCATAATGTTCTTCGATCGATCCGAGCAATTGGTGGATCTTTAATTTCTTGCCGTCAGCGTAGCGGACGTATCCATTGTAATAGCCGAATAGTTGATGGACTTCGGATTTCACGAGCCGCGCACCCGATATGGAGACGCGCTCATAAAAAGGTGAAAATGTCAGTTTGACGTCATCAGTAAGCTTCGTATGAATCAACCACGGTTTTTTGAAGTCTTTCGAATCGTAGCGGAAAAGCACATCTTCACTGATTTTGGTCATGCGTCCATTGACGAAAAAGGCGTTTTCCGTCATGCCGGTGCCGTCGGTCCACTTGCCGCCGAAATTCAAGCCGATCACTTTTCCGAGCGAACGTTGAGACGCCATTGCCCAGTTCCAGACCGCTTCACGTGGCCACACACCGCGTCCGTAATCGAGCACAGTAAAGCTATCGAGTTCATCAAAATTATAGCGTTGCGATCCGATTTTCACCATGCCTGAAGTCGGCAGTGCATGGTGTTTGGCCGTGAACTGGAAAGTCTGGCGGTTCCAAGGAATCACGACATTGAGGGAGTCCATATCGCTCGGGTGGTTGATGACAATAGAAGCCTGCAAGTTTTCGCCGTCGAACTCTGGAATGTCAACGGACATACGGGTTGTGCCATCTTCGTAAATGGATTGGATCGTCAGCGCCTCACTGCGGAATAAGGATGTATCCAATACGCTTTCGGACAAGCGCAAATGCCGGGAATAAGGCACCATGATAGTTTTTTCGAAAAAGCGCTGCGTTTCGTAATTGAGGAAATAGACAAAACAGACAGCGGCATAATCCAAATGGCAAATGGTAGCGGAAAAAACGATTTCATCACCGAAGACGCACCAATAATTCCATTTTTTCTTACGCATGAAATTGCCTTTCAAGTTGCATTCAATTAAAGGTTTCTTGGCGTAACCGATTGCGTTTGGATTCAAGTGGCCCTTGGCATCACATAATTTAACGTGGTCTGTAAGTTCCCGCTCAATATGTTGCATAGAATCCACCTCACTGTCTTCATATGCTCTTATTGTATCAGAAATCCCCAGATTTTCCCTTAAAAAAGCCGGAAGATGGGCCGAAAGACTTTTTTCTTATGCGTGCTGCGGCGGTTTTCTCCACATGAATGCTAGTGTTCCTTCTCCCGCGTGGACTGCCAGGGATGAACTGAGGTTGCCGATCAGCACCTGAGCTTCAGGCGCGAACTTTAAAATTTCCGTTTTCAATTCTTCCGCCTGTTCAGGAATATGGCCGTGCATCACCTGGAAATGGCTGATGCCGTATTCCTCATGATCTTTTTTGGCGCGTTCGAGTAAATAAGAAAGCGCTTTCTTGTGGGAACGGACTTTGTCGATTGGTTCGAGCTCGCCTTTCCCGGTAAGTTGGACAATTGGCTTGATTTTCAAGACACTGCCGATATAATATTGCGCACCGCTCATCCGGCCGCCTTTATACAATTGACTCAAATTGCCGATTAGGATGAAATTGCGGAAATCGGCTGTTTCCTGCTCGAGGCGCTCTGCGATTTCTGCTGCTGCCAGATCTTGCCCCTGCAACGCAAGACCTCGTTCCACCAGACCAGAAAGGCCGTAAGACAGCGCTAAAGAATCGACCGTATACACTTTAAAGTCTGTCATTTCAGCTCCTGTCATAGAGGAAGCGATCGTACCGCTCAGTTTAGCTGAAGCATGGACTGCGATAGCGCATTCGTACTCTTCTTTCAGCTTTTCATAGAGCTCTGCAAATTTTCCGGCAGAGGGCTGGGAAGTTTTCGGGAAATCTTTTGAGCTTTTCATGCGTGCATACAACTCATCGTTGGTGAGATCGACCCCATCATCTACAAATTCCTCTGATCCGAAATGGATATTCAGCGGCACAATATAAACATCGGGATGTGCTTTAAACTCTTCTGTAACGTATCCTGTCGTGTCCATAATCCATGCTATTGGCTTTTTCATGTAAAAACTCCTATCTATTAAGTATTTTGAATAATAAAACTATAACATGGATAATATTTACGTCATAGCATTATTGGGCGGCAATGAATAATAAAGAGCCTAATCAAGGCTTATTTGAAGGGAAACGGTTTTCAAAAGACACTCGAATATCGCTTTTATGGCGAATCACAATAATAATAATAGCGAGAAACAATGGCCAAACGACCGATTGCACCTGTAACGCAAACGACACGGCAAAGAACACGCTAAATCCAGCCAACATCGATAACGTGGTGCTTTTCAGCCAAGGATAAAAAGCGAAAGACATCACAAGCATCGCCAAAAACAAATCCGGCGTCAGCCAAAATGCCACCCCGGCAAAAGTCGAGATGCCTTTTCCACCCCGGCCTTTTTGCCAGACCGGGAACATATGGCCGACCACTGCAAGGAGACCTGCGGTAGCAATCGAGAGCAGGGAGAAATCTAGCCAAAGCCCCGCCCATACGACGAGTGAGCCTTTCAGGAAGTCGCCCAAAAAGACCAGCAAAAAAGCCCGCTTTCCGATAACGGAAAAAGCGTTCCGCGCTCCTGGATTGCCGCTGCCCGAAGTAGTCAAGTCGACGCCTGTCCACTTGCCTACCAAAAGAGCCGTCAACACGGTGCCGAGCAAATAAGAACATATCCAATACAAAATAACCATCGTATCCCTCCAACAAGTAAATGCTTCCGCTAGAAAAGTAATGGCCTCCCCGATGCGGGAAGGCCATGATCCATTTTAGGCAAGCGTTGATGCTTCAAATAAGTAATCGCTGATGACGCGGAGTCCTTTATCGAAATTCTCCAAATGAAAATGCTCATTCGGTGCATGGAAATTCTCGGAAGCGAGGCCAAAGCCCATCAGAACAACCGGGAATCCAAGAATTTCATCGAAGGCCGCGACAATCGGGATGGAACCGCCCATGCGTGTAAATGCTGTCGGCACTTGGTAAATCTTTTCATACGAACGGCCGGCTGCCTGGATGGCCGGATGGTCGTAAGGGGTCAGGAATGGCTTGCCTTTGTCGAATTCGGTGATGTCGACCGTGACACCCACGGGTTTATGCGCTTCGACGTGGGTTTTTAGCTTAGCGATGATGTCGTCCGGGTCCTGGTCCGGCACAAGACGGCACGTAATTTTGGAACTGGCTTCAGCCGGCAGTACGGTTTTGATGCCTTCTCCGGAAAAGCCGCCGGTGATGCCGTTGATTTCGAGTGTCGGGCGGATCCAAGTGCGTTCGACGAAAGAGTAACCTTTTTCCCCAAAGTCTTCTGTAATGCCGAGCGCAGCTTTTTCCTTTTCCAAATCAAAGGCGAGTGCGGCAAATTCTGCACGCTCTTCGTCCGATACAGCGCGCACATCGTCATAAAAACCGTCGACTTGAATGACGCCTTCTTTGTCGCGGAACGACTCGAGGATTTCCACGATGGCATGAAGCGGATTCTGGACCGCGCCGCCATAAAGGCCAGAGTGCAGATCGCCTTTTGGCCCTTTAACATCGATTTGGACGCCGGCAAGCCCGCGCAGTCCGTAACATACAGCAGGGAGACCGGGTCCTTGCATGCCGGTGTCGGAAATGACGATGATATCCGCAGCAAGCTTGTCTTTATTGTCTTCGACGTATTTCGGCAAGCTCGGGCTGCCGATTTCCTCTTCGCCTTCTAAAATGAACTTCATATTGACCGGCAGTTCACCGTTCAACTGGAGCAAAGCTTCGACTGCTTTCATGTGCATGAACACTTGGCCTTTGTCGTCGCTCGCGCCGCGTGCATACAGTTTATTGTCGCGCACGTGCGGGTCGAATGGCGGTGTTTCCCATAAGTGGAGCGGGTCGACCGGCTGGACATCGTAATGTCCGTAGACGAGGATTGTCGGTTTGCCCTCGGCATGGAGCCAGTCGGCATAAACGACCGGATGGCCTTCCGTTTCATCGATGCTGACATTTTCAAGGCCTGTTTTGGTCAATGACTTAATAAGCCATTCTGCGCCTTTTTGCATATCGGCTTTATGCTCGGAAAGGGAGCTGACAGAAGGAATGCGTAAAAAGTTTTTCAATTCTTCTAGATGATCCTGGCGGTGATCTTTGAAGTACTTATCGATTTGAGTGGCGTTCATAAAATCCCTGCTTTCCAGTATTTTTAGTATGTGGAAATTATAGCATAGCCAAGTTGTCCTTTTCGACAAGAGGAAAAATGCTGTGGTATTATTGATGGTACGGAAACAGTTCGGAAAAATTTTTTAAGTATATCACTGGAGGAAGTAAATTTGTTTATCGCATTGGCATTATTTCTGATCATGTCGTTTTTCCTGTCGGGAAGCGAAACGGCTCTTACGGCAGTAAATAGGATGAAGGTCCATCTTCGCGCGGAGCAGGGGGATATCAAAGCCCAAAAGCTCGAAAAATTAATCGCGAAGCCGGACCGGATGATCACGACTATTTTGATCGGTAATAATATATCCAATATCATGCTGCCGACACTCGTAACCACCATCGCTATCACAGAAGGATGGGAAGTCGGATTGGCAACGGCCATTTTAACAATTATCCTCATTATCTTCGGGGAAGTGTTGCCGAAGACCATCGCTGCGACTTTCGCTGACAAAGTTGCTTATATCGTTGCGCCGATTATCGCGGTGCTCGTTGTTTTGTTCAAGCCACTCACATGGCTGCTCGCGCAATTCACGAACATCTTCATCCGCATCATTTCAAAAGGCAGCGTGAAAGAAGCGACCATGACGAAAGAAGAGCTGCGGACAATGGTTGATATCGCGTCCACTGAAGGAACTTTCGAAGCGGACGAATCAGAGCGCATCAAAGGAGTGCTCGATTTTCCACATAAAGACGTTTCGGATGTCATGTCGACTCACCGGACAGATACGGTCGGGATTTCCATCGAGTGGACTTATGAAGAAGTACGCGACTTGATCTTGGACTCCTCCTATACTCGCTATCCGGTTTACGAAGAGAGCATGGACAATGTTGTCGGTTTGTTCTATTCGAAAAAATTGATCGAATGGTCGATGAACCCGAATTTGACGCTGGTGGAATTGATGGATGATAACCCATTGTTTGTCGTGCAGTCGGTCAGCGTCGAGAAAGTATTCAAATTGATGATGGCCAAGAAAAAGCACATGGCCGTCATTTTGGATGAGTATGGCGGAACCCTTGGGATTGTCACGCATGAAGACATTATCGAAGAAATGATCGGCCAGGATATCGAAGACGAAACGGACGCGGAAGATGATGAACTCGTATTTGAAATGACCGAGACACAATTGACTTGCCACGGCCGTCTCGAAATCGAAGATGTCAATGAAATGTTCGAAGTCGAAGTGCCGGAAGATCATGATACGATTGCTGGATTTGTCATGCAGCAGCTCGGCCATGTTCCTGAAGTTGGCGAAGAGTTTACTTACGGTAATTTGCACGTGGCAGTCAACGAAATGGACAGAAACCGGATCGAACGTTTGACGATGTCGAAAATTGCTGAAGCAGAAGAACAGCAAGCAAAGCAGTAAGGTCCCATAAATCCGATAGAAAAACCGGCTCAGCGTCAATGAGCCGGTTTTTCGTTTCTTACAACATTGTAAGGAGACTGAAAGAGGAAACGATAGAGCGTAAGTTAAATCTCAGGCACAATAAGGGCATAAGATCAACGGACGGAGGAAACACCGATGGAAGAGCTGTATGCCGAATACAACCGATATATCTATCATTTATGTTTGAAATTGACTCGCAATAAAGCAGAAGCTGAAGATTTAATGCAGGAAGTATGGCTGAAAGTGGTCCGTTACGAATCATCAATCGCCGAAGTCGACCATGCCAAAGCCTGGTTGACGACCATTTGCATGAACACATTCCGTGACCGCTACCGCAAAAATGTACGCCGCAGCAAACATATCGCCAATCAGCCGGAAGGATTGGATGTCTCGCTTCTCGACTTGATTCCAACAGATGAGACAGGAACTGCCGAGCTTTTGGAAAAGCAAGATGTCTCTATCATGATCCGCCACAAAATTTCTGAGTTGGATGCGATTTACCGCACGACCATTGTTTAT
Organism: Planococcus sp. ISL-109; assembly: GCF_018613655.1. Taxonomy (GTDB): domain Bacteria; phylum Bacillota; class Bacilli; order Bacillales_A; family Planococcaceae; genus Planococcus. The sequence goes on along the minus strand of NZ_JAGGPW010000011.1, from coordinate 75,510 downwards.
TTCTACGTTCATCAATACTCGCTTGTGGAAATTGCAGAAGCGATGAAAGTGTCGATCGGCACCGTTAAATCCCGCTTGCACCGAGGCAAGCAACGATTAAAAGATATGCTCATAGAAGATGTGCGGACACGTGAATATGTCGTCGTTGTATAGAAGTGATTTCCGAAATCAGCCGATCGATGGCTGATTTTTTTGTGGAATAATAACTTATATTTTTCTGCTGCTCTTGTGATTATAATGAAGCAAAGGGGCGAGGATAAAATGAGCGAAATTCGAAAATACAGCAAGCGTCGGCGCGTTATTATGGGAGTTATTGGAGTATTCGCAGCCATGTATATTATTGTTATTGCTTGGCAAACATTCAAACCATTGCCCGAAGGTGTTTCGTATGCCGGGGATTTGCATGCTGCTGAACAAGTAGAAATGATTTATGACCTAAGCTATGCACAAGACAAAGAAGGAACAGAGCTTGAGCATGAACTACAGATTTTTGATGAAATTCACAGTTTGATAGAGGATGCAGACGAGTTTTTAGTACTCGATCTGTTTTTATTTGATAATTATAACGATACAGAGACGTCTTATCCGGCAATTGCTGAACGGTTAACCGATCATTTGATCGAAAAAAAGCAGGAAAACCCTGATTTTCTGATTTATTTTATTACCGATCCTATAAATATCGGCTATGGCTCTTATGAGAGTATGTTTTTGGAAGTATTAGAAGCGGAAGGTGTCGAAGTGATTGTTACGGATCTCGACAAATTGCGCGATTCGATGCCTCTCTATTCGGGGCTGTACCGGGTGATTTTTCAGTGGTTCGATAATGAAGGAGATGGCTGGATTCCAAACGGCATGTCAAGCGATGCACCTGACATGACGCTTGCTTCCTATATGAAGCTGATGAACATCAAAGCAAATCACCGAAAAACCGTGATTTCGGAAAAAGAAGCGATTGTCAGTTCCGCTAATCCGCATAATGCGAGCGGTTTGCATGCCAATATGGCATTCCGCGTCAGCGGTCCGGTGCTCGATGATATGCTTGAAGCCGAAGAAGCGGTTTCGAAACTATCTGGCGGTCCGGATTTGCCGAGAGCTGGCATGCCTGAACAAACCGGCGATTATGAAGTGCAGTATGTGACCGAGAGGCAAGTATTGAAAGAGTTGTTGAAACATATCGAAAGTACCGAAAAAGGCGATCGTGTCCACATGGCAATGTTCTATATATCTGAGACAGATGTAATCAACAGTTTGGTGGAGGCGGCGAATCGTGGTGTCGAAGTGCAGCTCATCCTCGATCCGAACGAAAATGCATTCGGCAATGAAAAGACTGGTTTGCCGAACCGGCCGGTAGTGCATGGAATGATAAATGATGCAGAAGAGTCTTTGGAAGTGCGCTGGTACAACCCAGTAGTCGGGCAGTTCCATACGAAAACAGTGATGATCCGTGGGGAAGAGCAGTCGGTCGTGATGGGCGGGTCGGCGAATTTGACAGAGCGAACGCTGATGGATTACAACCTGGAAGCGGATATCCTGATCAAAGCACCGACGGACAGTGAGTTGGTCGGCGAGTTGGATGACTATTTTGAGCGGCTTTGGAACAATGAAGACGCGCTCTATACGTTGGATGTGGAAGAGTATCAGGATGACTTCACGTTCTGGCAGCGCGGCATCTACAATTTTCAGAAGCTATTCAAGCTGACGACTTATTAAACGTTAGAAAAAAAGGCCTTCTATTAAGAAGTTTGATGTATTTTTTATGTCTAAATTGTTGTTAGTTTAGGAGACTGCGCACTGTCTCTAGGTTTATAGTGGTAATAGTTTCTTTGTCTTTTGATAGATAGGTGGTAAGAAAAGAAATCCCATACTTTTCATGTTTAAGTTGCTTGTGCTATGAGACTGCGCTCCAACCGGGGGGCGTCGAGCCAATGTGCCGCAAAGTGCGCGCCGCATTTGTCTCGCCAGTCCCGCGCGGTTCCTCCGGCGTCAGCCCCTTCCGCTTGAGCTCTAGGTTTAGAGAGGTAAGCAGGGGCATCGCGTTTTCGATACTGCAAGCAGAAATCAGTTGCGGATTTTGATTTGCTAGAAGAGTTGGGTATAAAAAGTGAGGGTAGAGCTTGCGCTCCAGGGCCATCCGTGTCTCGCCAGTCCCGCGCGGTCCCTCCGGCGTCAGCCCCTTCCGCTCCAGCTCTAGGTTTAGAGTAGCTATATATGTTGAACTAAAGAAATATCAGTGAATTACCACTACTACTTGACCATTAACAATTTGCGAACAAACAGATATGTAGCAAAACTACGGAGAAAACCGTGCTGCTCCCACAGTGCGACGCATCTGCCGTGCAGATGTGGGAGGCACAAGGGTTTCGAAGCGGCTGAGGAGGCTTGGCGCTCGCCCGCAGGAAATGAATAAGCGTAGGGAAGCTGAGCAAAGCTTTTCTCGGAGTGGTTTTGCGGAATATCTACAGTGGAAATTTATTAGTTCAACTTATATAGCAAGTAATGTAAGACATCTCTCTGTTGGCAAAAATGATGCTGCACAATTCTTCTCGATAACTAGTGAGGGGGAAAGGTGTTTTCCAGCACGCACTAAACTAGCTAAGTTTGTTTGCTAGTGCGGACGAATAATTAAGAAGTAAAAAAATTTTCACACACTCAATTCCATGAAATATAAAAGCCGTCTCGCTTAGGGTTGAGCTTTCGTATTGAGCCAGGAAGACCACCTGTCTCACTACTTCGCTTCACCCGTGAGCGCGAGACGGCGGATATCTTGATGAAACTGAAAACGAACCGTTCAACCTTGCCGCACACGAATTCCCGATTTCTTCAGTCGCTAGTCTAGTTAGGCTGTTGAAATCATTAAACAAGAAAAACCCACTCCACACGCTGATGGAACTTTGCGTGGGGAGTGGGTTTTTATATGCTTACTCTTGATCTTGTTTGCCGGCTTCGATCCAGTCTTCGACATTCCACACTTTCGTGGCGAGACCTTCATAGAAGTCCGGTTCGTGGCTGACGAGGACGATGGTGCCTTTATAGGCTTGCATCGCGCGCTTGAGTTCAGCTTTCGCATCGATGTCCAAGTGGTTCGTCGGTTCATCGAAAATGAGCCAATTGCTTTCCTCGAGCATCAGTTTGCACAAGCGAACTTTCGCTTGTTCGCCACCGCTCAATTGGGTCATCGGGCGGTCGATGTGTTCGCTCTTCAGGCCGGTGCGGGCGAGTGCGCCGCGCACTTGGCCTTGATCCATCGATGGATAGGCATCCCAGATCTCATCAATCGGACGGTGGGTCGGTGCTTTGACTTCCTGTTCGAAATAACTTGGCGTCAAGTACTCACCGCGGATGACATCGCCGTCAAGCGGCTTGATTTTTCCGAGCATCGTTTTGAGCAATGTCGATTTCCCGACGCCGTTCATGCCGACAAGTGCAATTTTCTCGCCGCGCTCGATCATAAACGATAACGGCGGCAATAATGGCTTGTCGTAGCCGATGTGCAGTGCTTCAGCTTCAACGACATAGCGGCTCGGGCTGCGCGTTTCCTTGAAGGCGAACTGCGGTTTGGCCGCCATTTCAGGTTTTTCGATGCGGTCCAGACGGTCCAATTGCTTTTGGCGGGATTTTGCACGACCTGTTGTCGAGGCGCGTGCTTTATTTTTGGCAATAAAGGTTTCGGTTTTTTTGATCATGTCTTCTTGTTTTTCATACGCATCAAGGTGCTGCTTTTTGCTTAATTCCGCAAGCTCAATGAATTTTTCGTAAGTTGCCGTGTAACGGTTCAAGCGTGAAAATTCCATATGGAAAATGACATCTGTGACCGAGCTCATGAATTCGGTATCGTGTGAGATCAGTAAAAAGGCGTGTGGGTAGTTTTTCAAATAGTTGACGAGCCATTGGATATGCTCTTCGTCCAAATAGTTGGTCGGCTCATCGAGTAATAAAACTTTTGGTTTTTCAAGCAAAAGTTTAGCAAGAAGCAGCTTGGTCCGCTGTCCGCCTGAAAGGGATTCGACGCTGCGCTCAAGACCGATGGCGTTGAGGCCAAGGCCGCGAGCGATATCTTCGATTTTAACATCAAGCGTATAGAAGTCGCCGGCATCAAGTGCATCCTGTGCTTCAGCCATTTGCTCAAGCAATTCTTCGAGTTGCTCCGGGTCGGCTTCCCCCATTTTCATGGCGATGTCGTTCAATTCCTGTTCCTTTTCATAAAGTGGCAAAAAGGCATCCTGCAAAGTTTCCCGGATGCTGCGTCCCGGTGTCAATTGTGTGTGTTGGTCCAAGTATCCATAATGGGTTCTTGGCTGCCATTCGACTTTGCCGGCATCATGGATTTGTTTGCCGGTTAAAATGTTCATCAGCGTTGATTTTCCGACGCCGTTTGCTCCGACCAATCCAACATGTTCCCCTTCGACTAAACGAAATGAAATGTCATTGAATAAAGTGCGATCCCCGAACGTGTGGCTCAGGTTTTCTACTGTTAATAAGCTCATGTATGTGTTCCTCCACTTTCCATAAAAAAAATCGCGGTTAAAGTTCCGCGAGTTTTTGGTTTAATTCCGCAAGACGCTGTTCCAATTTTTCAAGCCGTTCTTCGGCTTTGTGAATCATTTTAGTATGACCGGTCGATTCCAGTTTTTCAATATCACCTTGATGGCGCATGTAATCGTCCTTTAATTCAGTAATGGCGTATTCGACTTCTTGCTTGTTCAATCCAATCACCCTAGTTTTCTCTGTATTGTAACACATTCTCGTGAAATTTAAATTGAAACGCTCGGGTTTTCGCTTTCAATGCCCGCTATTGCTCCTATATAATAGCAAAAAAAGGAAGGAAGTGAGATGCCATCGATAGTTTATTATTTGATCTCATGCTTATTATTTTTCTCGGCGTACTATCGCAATGGATCGCTTGGCGTCTCAGGCTTCCAGCGATTGTATTAATGTCGATTGCAGGGTTATTGGTCGGACCGATATTCGGCATCATCACCCCCGAAGAAAGTTTTGGTGATCTTTTCGGGCCGCTTGTATCACTTGCTGTCGCAATCATCCTATTCGAAGGAAGTTTAAACCTCAATTTAAAAGAGATTCGCGGATTCAATAAGCCGGTTTGGCGGATTGTGACATTCGGGGCATTTCTTGCTTGGATTGGGGGGGCACTTGCGGCCCATTATGTGGCTGGCTTATCCTGGGGCGTTTCGTTTGTAATCGGTGGCCTGTTCATCGTTACAGGGCCGACTGTTATTTTGCCATTGCTCCGGCAGGCGAAATTAAAAGCGCGTCCCGCTGCACTGTTGAAATGGGAAGGGATTATCGTTGATCCGTTCGGTGCTTTGCTCGCTTTGTTTGCCTTCCAATTTGTTTTATTTGCGCAAGGCGATGTAACTGCTGCGGCATTCGGCTTATTCTTTTTAGCATCGATTTTTGCAACGGCGCTCGGGGCTGGGGCCGGTCTTGGTCTTGGCTGGATGTTTGAGCGAGGGCAAATTCCGGAATTTTTGAAATCGCCGATGGTTTTTGGCGTAGTGCTTCTGACTTTTGTAATATCAGACATCGTCATGCACGAAACGGGATTACTTGCGGTGACCGCGATGGGTATGGTCATGGCGAATATGAATATCGCGTCAATTAATGATATGAGGCACTTTAAAGAAAATATTTCCGTTTTGCTGATTTCGAGCGTCTTTTTGATGCTCACAGCATCACTCAGCATGGAAGTGCTTCTTGAAATCTTCAATTGGTCTATCATTTCATTTGTTTTGGTTATGCTCTTTATCGTCCGGCCGATCTCCATTTGGCTATCAACAATCGGGACCGAACTCAGCTGGCAGGAAAAGGCGTTGGTCGGCTGGATTGCTCCGAGGGGCATTGTCGCACTTACGGTTTCTGGATATTTCGCCAATGTCTTGCTCGGTGCCGGATTCGAAGACGCAGAGCTTCTGACAGCCTTGACATTTGCACTGGTATTCTCAACAGTCGTTGCCCATGGCTTTACCATTACATGGGCCGGGCGCAAATTGGGACTAGCTTCCGCGCAGGAGCCTGGAGTGATTATTATTGGCGCTAGCCGATTTACAACGGTACTGGCGAAAGCTCTTCATGATATGGGCAAAAATGTCTTGCTGGTCGATGCTTCTTGGGGACGTTTAAATAATGCCCGACAATTAGGAATCAATACCTATGTCGGTAATATTTTATCCGAGCATACTGAATATGAAGTGGAGCTAACACCTTATGAAAAAATGATTGTTGCTTCGGAAACAGATTCTTTTAATGCGCTTGTCGTCAATAATTTCGTGCCTGAAATGGGGCGTAACAATTTGTACCAGACGGCAATCCATGAAGGAGACCCAGCCGACTTCCATGCATCATTAAGTGGCCGAATCCTCTTCACTGAAGATTGGAACATCCATGCACTTGATGAAAAAACAGAACAGGGATACGCCATCCGTTCCACGAAATTAACAGACCGATTCACCTATGAGGAATACAATAAAAAGTGGTCAGCTAATACTATTCCGCTGTTCATTGAAAATGCACAAGGAAACATCGAATTCTTCAGTTCCGATAAAGTACTGGAACCGAAACAAGGTGATACAATCGTCAGCTTTACAGGTCCAGAGCGTGATTCCGACCGGATTCAGGAGCGTTTGGAAATCAAGCGCAACAAGAAAGGGCCTCAGACTAAAGAATGAAATATTTCCACAATAAGCCCTATCGATACGCACGGGCAAACTGTCTTTGCTATGATAAACAATAGCTGCGGCGCATATCGCGCTGTACTCATAGAAAATAATAGTTAAGGGCAGACAAACTGCCTGGCGATACGTATTCGAGGAGGATTCAGGATGATGAAGATTTTATTGGTGGATGGAACAATCATCGGGCGCAAGACCGGCGTCGTATTGGAACAGGTCAAAATCTATCTGGAGCAATCGAACCCGGAGATGGAATTGAGCATTTTGAGCATGAGTGATTATGAGCATCAATTCGTCGATGGCCGCCCAACAGCGGAATACAACGATAGCATGCGCGAAATGGTGCGCAGGTTTGAAGAGGCGGATGGTTATATTATCGCTTCCCCAATTTTTCAGGGATCGATTCCAGGCGTTTTGAAAAACGCATTCGATATGCTGCACCCGCGCACAATGCGCTATAAGCCGGTATCAATCGTTGCAAACGGCGGCACAAATCAGCATCATTTGGTTATTGAGAACCAGTTGAAGCCGATTCTCGATTATTTCCGCTGCTTGGTGACACCGAATTACGTCTATACGCATACGAGTCATTTCGACGACATGAATGCAATCATCAACGAAGACGTACACAAACGTCTGCGCGAACTCGCCCGCGTGTTCGTCCAATACGCGGAAATGAGCACGCACTTGTCGAAAGAAGCACTCGATAAACCATGAAAAAAACCTCCTCCGGGAGGTTTTTTTCATGGTATTGCATAATGAAGCCGGTTGTTCAAAGAGAGAAGAACGTGAGAGTGTCCTCTGCACAAGAGCGGGGAGAAGATGATATACTAGACGCTGTAGAAAAGGGGTTTTAGCTTATGAAATCAGTAGTTCTTGCAGAAAAACCATCCGTTGCGCGCGATATTGCGCGAGTGCTCGGATGCTCACAAAAAGGAAACGGCTTTCTAGAAGGAAAACAATATATCGTCACCTGGGCACTCGGCCATTTGGTGACGCACGCACAGCCGGAGCAATACAATAACGACTTTAAAGAATGGAAGATGGAAAATTTGCCCATTATTCCAGAGCCGTTCAAGCTCGTGCCGATCAAGCAAACGATGAAGCAATACAATGCGGTTAAAGCACAGCTCACTCGTGGAGACGTGAATGAAGTCATCATCGCGACCGATGCCGGGCGGGAAGGGGAACTGGTCGCCCGCTGGATTTTGGAGCAAGCGAAAATCAACAAACCAATCAAGCGGCTATGGATTTCCTCTGTTACCGATAAAGCGATTCAAGACGGCTTCCACAACTTAAAAGACGGCAAGGCGTATGAAAATCTGTACCAGGCAGCGGTTGCCCGTGCCGAAGCCGACTGGGTCGTCGGCATCAATGCGACGCGCGCGTTGACGGTGAAGCATAATGCCCAATTGTCGACAGGACGCGTGCAGACGCCGACGCTTGCGATGATTGCGGCGCGCGAAAACGACATCCGCAACTTCCAGCCGAAATCGTACTACGGGCTTCAAGCAATCAGCGATAAAGCAGCATTCACATGGACAGATGGCAAATCTTCGCAGTGTTTCGATAAAGAAAAAATCGATCAATTATTCGCCAAGCTCGACGAGGCAAATAAAGGGAACGTGACGGACGTCAAAGTGACACCGAAAAAACAGCCGGCCCCTCCCTTGTTTGATTTGACCGAATTGCAAAAAGAAGCGTATAAGCGCTATAGCTGGTCAGCAAAAGAAACGCTCAACACTTTGCAGAATCTCTATGAGCGCTACAAAATCGTTACGTATCCGCGTACCGATTCCAAGCATTTGACGAGCGATATGAAAAGCACGCTGAAAGATCACATCAAAGCGGTGCAGGTCGGTGAATACCGTTCGCTCGCGAATACGGCATTAAAGAGTGCGGGAGTTCCTCAAAAAGGCGTCATCGATGACGCTAAAGTTTCCGATCATCACGCCATCATCCCGACGGAAGAAACGCCGCCGCTTCATGATCTCAGCGACAAGGAATACAAGCTTTACGATATGATCGTCCGCCGCTTTCTTGCGGTATTTCTGCCGCAGCACGAGTATGACCGGACGACCGTAAGCCTCGATGTGTCCGGCGAGACGTTCCAGGCAAAAGGCAATACAATCCGCGAAGAAGGTTGGAAACGCGTATACAAAGATGATGACGAAGCAGGCGATTCGACCTTGCCGGCATTCGAGCGAGGGCAGACGGTTGAGTTGAAAGGCATCACGCTGACGGAAGGCAAAACCAAACCGCCTGCTTTTTTCAATGAAGGAACACTGCTCGGCGCGATGGAAAATCCGTCTCAATTCATGGCGGGCGAATCGAAAGCGCTCATCCAGACGCTCGGCGAAACAGGCGGCCTCGGCACTGTCGCGACGCGAGCGGACGTTATCGATAAATTGTTCAATAGCTTCCTGATTGAGAAAAAGGGCAAAGACTTGACGGTCACATCCAAAGGGCGCCAATTATTGCAACTCGCTCCGGAAGATCTGAAATCGCCGAAACTGACGGCCGATTGGGAAACGCAATTGACGAAAATCGCCAAAGGCCAGCTGAAGAAAGAGCAATTCATGAAAGAAATGATTGCCTTTTCGGAAAAATCGGTTGCTGAAATCAAATCTAGCGACCAAAAATTCAAGCACGATAACATCACCGGCAAAATGTGCCCGGATTGCGGCAAGCCGCTTCTTGAAGTGAACGGCAAACGCGGCAAGATGCACGTCTGTCAGGACCGCGAATGCGGATTCAAGAAAAATGTTTCCATGCAGACGAATGCCCGCTGCCCGAACTGCCATAAGCGCATGGACATGGTCGGAGACGGCGACAACAAAATGTTCGTCTGCAAATGCGGACACCGGGAAAAACTTTCGGCATTTGAAAAACGCAAAAAATCAAGCCAGTCAAAAGCGAATAAAAAAGACGTCAATCAATTTATGAATAAACAGGACGAGCCGCCGCAAAATACGGCAATGGCTGACGCCTTGAAAAAATTGCTCGAACAAAAAGACTGACAGGAGGTTGCAAGGTGGCGAAAAAAGCAGCAAAGACCAATGCCGCCCGCATACTCGACCGGGAAAAAATCGACTATGAGCCGATCCACTACAGCACGGACGACGGAAAAGTGGACGGTGTTTCCGTTGCCGCAAAAATCGATTATCCGGTTCAAGCCGTCTACAAAACACTTGTAGCAGCGGGTTCTTCTAAAAATCATTATGTATTTCTAGTGCCTGTCGCAGAAGAATTGGATTTAAAACTGGCCGCCAAAGCGTGCGGCGAAAAGAAAATCGACTTAGTGCCGGTCAAAGAGATTTTGCCACTGACCGGTTATGTGCGCGGCGGCTGTTCGCCGATCGGCATGAAAAAGCCGTTTTCGACATTTATCGCCAGCGATGCAGCCTCCCTTGAAGAAATGATCGTCTCCGCCGGAAAAATCGGCGCCCAATTAAAGCTTTCGCCACAAGACTTGCTTCATGTGACAGGGGGGCAATGGGTGGAGTTGACGATGCAATCGTGAACCATCCCTTTTCGTTTTAAGCAGCGGAAAGGATAGACAAGAAAGAAGGATAAATAATGAACGTAGCTTTGTATTATCGATGGCTGTTTTTTCTCATCGGAATGATGTTTCTAGGTCTTGGCATTTCCATGACTATTAAAGGCGACCGCCTCGGCATCGGGCCGTGGGATGTATTGCATGTCGGATTGTATCAGAATTTCGGATTGACGATTGGTTCATGGTCGATTATAGCGGGCTTTACGCTGATCAGCCTCACATCTCTTGTACGCCGCAGATGGCCGCAATTCGGAACGTGGCTGAATATGCTGCTGATCGGTTTGTTTATTGATTTATTCAATTTCCTCATTCCGGATATCCATTCGCTGATCGGCCACATCCTCATTTTTACAGCGGGGATCTTTGTCATGGGCTATGGTGTCGGCATGTACGTCTCACCGAAAATGGGGGCCGGTCCTCGGGATGACCTGATGCTGATTTTGGTCCAAAAAACAGGGTTCAGCGTCAGCACGATCCGCACCGCGATTGAAATGACAGTTGCGGTGCTCGGCTGGATGCTCGGTGGACCGGTCGGTATCGGCACCGTAGTGATCGCACTGCTGGTCGGGCGAATCGTTCAAAAGTCGCTCGTGCAAAGCGAAACCTTATTGAAGTGGCTGATATTAAAGCATCAAGATGACTTGCCGTCTATTTTGAAAATATAAAGGAACAAGGCCCGGCGCTTGCTGGGTCTTTTCTTATGCGGAAAAAATCAAGTCGTCGAAAACCGTGGCAGTTGAACTGGAGAAATGCATATGTTATAAATAATACCAAGTAAAACTATTGGTTTTATGTATAATAACATCTAAGAGAGCGGGAGTTCAACTATGGGAAGAGAATTTGTCGGGATTTTTGATGAATGGGTGCATACCTACGATGAGTCAGTGAGCGGGAAAGATCCGGAATATGAAGCAGTTTTTAAAAACTACCAGGAGATTCTGTTGGCTGTCGCGAAGAAAGCAACAGGACCAGTCGTGGAATTCGGCGTCGGCACAGGCAATCTGACTGCAGCGCTCCTCCAGGAAGGGCTCGCAGTGACAGGCATTGAGCCGAACAACTCCATGCGCAACGTAGCGGGACAAAAGTTTCCCGAGCTCCATATAATGGACGGCGACTTTTTGGCGTTCGAGTTGCCGGTAAAGCCGCACAGTTTTGTTAGCAGTTATGCGTTCCATCATTTGACGGATGAAGAAAAAGCACAGGCGATCCAGCAGTACGCTTCGATTTTGCCGCCGTCAGGAAAAGTCGTGTTCGCCGATACCGTTTTCGAATCAGACGAAGCTAAACTTGGCCGAATCGTTTTCGAAGAAGCAGAAGGCCACGCTAACCTCGTCGAAGATTTAAAGCGCGAGCATTACACGACCGTGCCCGTATTTGAAATGATTTTTCAGGAACATGGGTTTGATGTCACATTCACACGTTTAAATGAGTACGTATTCTTAATCGATGCGACCAAACGATGAGAGGGAGATTTCAATGAAAAAAATGAATGTAGAAAGCTTTAACTTGGATCATACGAAAGTTGCAGCACCATATGTCCGCCTTGCCGGTGAGAAAGTCGGCGCAAACGGGGACACCATCAAAAAATACGATATCCGCTTCAAGCAACCGAACAAAGAACATATGGACATGCCGGGCCTTCACTCGCTCGAACATATGATGGCGGAGCATAGCCGCAACCATTCGGATCAAATTATCGACATCGGGCCGATGGGCTGCCAGACCGGTTTTTATTTATCTGTTATCAACCACGATGATTACGATGACATATTGCGGATTCTGGAATCGACTTTGCAAGACGTCATCGAAGCCGATGAAGTGCCGGCATGCAACGAAGTGCAATGCGGCTGGGCAGCAAGCCATAGCTTAGAAGGCGCACATGAACTGGCGCGCGAAATGCTTGCGAAAAAAGATGAGTGGCGCCAAGTATTCAAAGAAGAAACTGCATAAGGGGAATCAACATGAAATACGCAACAGAGATCCAGCAATTGATCGGCCATACGCCGGTGCTTGAACTGACACATAGCGACATCCCGAACGGCTGCCGGATATTCGCCAAATTGGAGTTTTTCAATCCGGGCGGCAGCGTCAAAGACCGGCTCGGTGTAGCCTTGATTGCGGATGCGGAACAGCGCGGCCTGCTCAAGCCAGGCGGCACGATTGTCGAACCGACTGCCGGCAATACAGGCATCGGCCTGGCGATTGCGGCAATCGGCAAAGGCTATCGCTTGAAATTGGTCGTCCCGCAAAAATTCAGCATGGAAAAACAAACACTCATGCGCGCACTCGGAGCGGAAGTGATCAACACCCCGACGGCTGATGGAATAAAAGGCGCAATCAAAAAAGCGGCAGAAATTGCCGAGCAGCAAAGGGCTTTCATGCCGGCGCAGTTCGCAAATTCTGCCAATCCGGAAACTTACGTCCAGACGCTTGGTCCGGAGATGTGGGACCAACTGGACGGAAACATCGATATCTTTGTCGCAGGCGCAGGGTCAGGCGGTACGTTTATGGGAACATCCCGCTTTTTGAAAACGCAAAATCCGAAAATCAAAACGGTTATCGTGGAACCGGAAGGCTCAATACTTAACGGCGGCGTGTCTGGACCACACAAGACAGAAGGAATCGGCATGGAATTGATTCCGCCTTTTATGGACACGCAGTACTTCGACGCCATCCACACGATTACCGATAAAGCGGCGTTTGCAGCAGTGCGTGAACTTGCGGAAAAAGAAGGGCTTCTTGTCGGCAGTTCATCGGGTGCGGCATTTGTCGCAGCGATGAAAGAAGCGGAGAACGCCCCATTCGGCAGCTGCATAGCTACGGTCTTTGCAGATTCGAGCGAGCGTTATTTGAGCCAAGACATTTATGGTGCTCTTTTGGAGGAGGAACAACAACAATGAAACCGAAAACAAGATTGATCCATGGCGGCATATTTGGAGACGAAGCGACAGGCGCCGTTTCGACACCGATTTATCAAGTGAGCACGTATAAACAGGAAGCCGTCGGCAAGTTCAAAGGCTATGAATATTCACGCACCGGCAATCCGACGCGCCATGCGCTTGAAGAATTGATTGCAGATGTCGAATACGGCCATGCCGGCTTTGCTTTTAGTTCCGGGATGGCAGCGATTTCTTCTGTCATGATGATGTTTTCAGCAGGAGATCATGTCATTTTGACGGACGATGTCTACGGAGGCACATACCGCGTCATAAACAAAGTGCTGAACCGCTTCGGACTCGAATTTACATTCGTTGATACGGGCGACTTGGAACAAGTAAAAGGCGCTCTACAGGACAACACGAAAGCGGTCTTTATTGAAACGCCGACAAATCCGCTTTTGAAAGTGACGGATATCGAAAAAGTGGCAGCTTTCGCTAAGCAAAATGACCTTCTGACGATTGTCGACAATACATTTATGACCCCTTATTTCCAGAATCCGATCTCTCTAGGGGCTGATATCGTCTTGCATAGCGCGACGAAATATATAGGGGGCCATAGTGATGTCGTGGCGGGGCTTGTAGTGGTCAATACACCAGAGCTCGCAGAAGAACTGCATTTCGTCCAAAATTCAATCGGCGCAATTCTCGGGCCGCAGGATTCATGGCTGTTGATGCGCGGATTGAAAACGCTCGGAATCCGCATGGACGAAACAAATGCTAATGCCCAGAAAATAGCGGAATTCCTGGACCAGCATGAGGCGGTCGAAAGGGTCCTTTACCCAGGACTCGATAGCCATCCAGGAAAAGCGTTGATGGAAAAACAAGCGCACGGCTTCGGCGGCATGATCTCATTTGACGTCGGCAGCAAAGAAAAAGCTGGCGCATTACTTTCAAAACTGAAATATTTCACCTTGGCGGAAAGTTTAGGTGCGGTGGAAAGCCTCATTTCCGTTCCAGCGCAAATGACGCACGCTTCGATTCCAGAAGAACGCCGTGCAGAGCTTGGCATTACAGAAGGCTTGGTCCGAATCTCTGTCGGCATTGAAGACGTGGAAGATTTGATTGAAGATTTACAAGCAGCCTTGGAATAAGGGTTAGGAAAAGCGGGCCTAGGCCCGCTTTTTCTTTTGGAAAAAATGGCGATATGATAAGATGGAGACAGAACTTGTTTTTGAAAGGAAGAGGACTTTGTCAAAAAAATTAGATGCATTTTTGGAAGAAAATTTAACTGAACTGAAAGAGCAAGGTCTATATAATGAAATCGATCCGGTGGAAGGTCCGAACGGAGCAGTCATCAAAATCGGTGGCCAGGACTTGATCAACTTATCGTCAAACAACTACCTTGGGCTTGCGACAGACGAGGATTTGAAAAAAGTGGCGATTGAAGCGATCAAAGAGTACGGTGTAGGCTCGGGTGCGGTTCGTACAATCAACGGGACGCTTGACCTTCACGTGACTTTGGAAGAAAAACTGGCTGAGTTCAAAGGAACTGAAGCGGCGATTTCATTCCAATCCGGCTTCAACTGCAATATGGCGGCGATTTCTGCAGTCATGGACAAAAACGATGCGATTCTGTCTGATCAATTGAACCACGCATCAATCATCGACGGCTGCCGCTTGTCGAAAGCGAAAATCATCGCGTTCAAGCATTCCGATATGGAAGACTTGCGCCTAAAAGCGAAAGAAGCGACGGAGTCAGGTCTTTACAATAAAGTGATGATCATCACAGACGGCGTCTTCTCGATGGACGGCGATATTGCGAAGCTTCCGGAAATCGTTGAAATCGCAAAAGAATTCGACTTGATTACGTATGTCGATGACGCGCATGGTTCAGGCGTTACCGGCAAAGGGAAAGGCACTGTGAAGCATTTCGGTTTAGAAAAAGAAGTCGATATGCAGATGGGGACTCTTTCCAAAGCGGTCGGCGTTGTCGGCGGTTATGTAGCAGGTAAGAAACAACTGATCGACTGGTTGCGCGTGCGCTCCCGTCCGTTCTTGTTCTCTACGGCTGTGACACCTGGGGATGTTGCGGCGACGACTGCTGCAGTCCAAAAAATCATCGATTCGACTGAACTTCACGATAAGTTATGGGATAATGGCGATTATTTGAAGAAAGGCTTGAAAGAACTTGGCTTTGATATCGGCGCATCCGAAACACCGATCACGCCGTGCATCATCGGTGATGAGAAGCTGACTCAGCAATTCTCGAAGCGTTTGTTTGATGAAGGTGTCTATGCGAAATCGATTGTCTTCCCGACGGTTCCACGCGGCACAGGACGTGTGCGCAATATGCCGACAGCAGCGCATACGAAAGAAATGCTCGACGAAGCGATTGAGACTTACGCTAAAGTAGGAAAAGAATTAAACATCATCAAATAATACGAAACCCGCACGGCTCACTGAGCTGTGCGGGTTTTTCTATGGTTTTTAGAAATATCAGTAAATGTGTAAGGGGTGGAGACTGCGCTCCAAGCGGACGCTTTCCGGAGGGCTCGCATTGAGCCGCTTCGTCACTGGCACCAAAACCGTCCTGCTCAACTCTCACGAAGTTCGAGCTTCGCAAACGAATGAGTTCAGCAATGCCTCACTCATTCGCTTGCAGGGTCTCAATTGTCTCGCTAATCCTCCCCGGAGTCGCCGCTTTCTGCTTCATCTCAAGATTTATAGTGGAAATGAAATTTATCACTTTTCAAAGCAGCAAGTTAGCAATAATATTACTTTGTTATTTTCTATTTCTATTTCACTGAAAGTTTTTCACATCCGCAAAAGTGAAGTTGGTTTCCAGTGTTTGCTAGCTAGACAAGTGGTTCTAGAATTCTACCCTCACAACACGAACTAAGCGAACTAACCAAAGGCGGACGAAAGATATAGAACTGGACACACTTCGCCTGCCTGAACCAAAGGAATCTAACAGCCATCGCGCATTTAAGGGTGAGCCGAAGCAATGAGACAGCGGTTTTTGCTGGCTCATTGCGGGAGGCCAACCCAAAGCGAGGTGGCGAATTCCGGTATGATGCTAAACAAAAAAACCGAGCAGAATCACACATCAAGTCAAACTCCTGCATCACAACACGAACTAAGCGAACTATCCAAAGGCGAACGAATCATATGAAACTAAACACATCTCAGCCACCTTATTCAAAGGGATCTACCAACCACTGCGCGTAGAAGGATGATTCTCCTACCTGTTAAACTCCAGAACGCATTTCCAACTAAAAAAATCCCCGCATAAGCTATGAGCTATGCGGGGAATCGCTTATTGTGCAGAATCGGTTTCTGCTTGCTGTGCGTTGAAATAGATGGCAGCAAACACTTTGGCTGTTGTGTTCATCGCTTGTTCGTTAAAGTCGAAGTTTTCATGGTGATGCGGATAAACGAGTGCGTCGTCTTCCATTTTCGCGCCGATAAAAAAGAAAGCGCCAGGTTTTGCTTGCGTATAATAAGAAAAATCTTCCACCGGCATGATTGGAGCGATGTCGATAACATTTTCTTCGCCTACGACAGGACGGGACGCATTGCGAATGATTTCCGCCGCTTCCGGGTGATTCCACAACGAGTCATAACCGGTTTCGACGATCACTTCAGCACGTGCGCCCATTGCTAGAGCAACGTTTTCTGCGATAGCGCGTACGCGTTCACTGGCAAGCTTGCGTAGTTCCGGATCGAATACTCGAATCGTTCCTTCCATGACTGCTTTGCTCGGGATGACGTTATCGGCATCGCCCGCGTGGAATTTGCCGATGGACACGACAAGTTGTTTTAGCGGATCGGCATCGCGGCTGACGACCGATTGCAAGGCGACCATAATGTGGCTCGCCGCTAAAATCGGGTCGGTGCCGGTATGCGGCTCAGCACCGTGGGTACCAGAACCGTAGACATTGATTTTGATTGCGTCTTCCGAAGCTTGCAAATAGCCGTCGCGGAGATAGACTTTGCCGGCGTCCATTTTGCTTTGGAGATGGGCACCGAAAACAAGATCGACACCGTCCAAGCAACCGTCTTCAATCATCGCGCGTGCACCGCCCGGGGACAGCTCCTCACCGAATTGGTGGATCAGGACGATGGTTCCCGGCAGTTCGTCTTTAATCGCCATCATCGCTTTGGCGAAACCGAGCAGTCCGGCAGTATGGCCGTCATGGCCGCAAGCGTGCATAACGCCTGGAATTGTTGATTTATACGGAACATCCTTTTGGTCGTCGATCGGCAAGGCGTCAAAGTCTGCACGGAAAGCGATCGTCTTGCCGGGCTTGCCTCCGCGTATCGTTCCGACGACACCACGTCCACCAACACCGCGGCGGACTTCGACGCCCAGTTCTTCTAGGCGATCAGCGATATAGGCTGGTGTTTCCACTTCCTGATGCGAGAGTTCAGGGTGCATATGCAGATAACGCCGAATTTCCACCATTTCTTCTTGCATGGAATCAATCAACGCATCGGTTTGTTTTATTAAGGTCATGATATTTTGCTCCTTTGTCATACGGAAATTTAAAAAAAGTCACTGACGCCATTATACGCCGTCTTTATTTGTGCATCAAAATTATTACTCTATTGGAAAAGAATTTATAGTATAATCATACAATACTATTTATAATTGGAGGTTTCCTTATGAAAATCACTCAAGCACGATTGTACGCAGTGCGCTTTCCGTTGCATGAACCGTTTATAATTTCTTATGCAACTTATCCGGATATGCCGTCATTGATTCTCGAACTCGAGACAGATAATGGATTGGTCGGCTACGGGGAAGCAGTGCCGGATGAGCACGTGACGGGCGAATATTTCACGGCGAGCTATGAAGTGCTGAAGGAATTGTTCCTCCCAGCAGTGATCGGCATGAATCCATTCGATATCGAAGCGATCCATCATAAAATGGATGGCATGTTGGCAGGCAACCCTGCTTCGAAAGCGGCGGTCGATATCGCTTGCTACGATTTGATGGGAAAAGCAGCGGGGCAGCCGGTTTACAACTTGCTCGGCGGACAGGCGAAGGACCAATTGTCATATCCGCGTGTTCTGAGTATTGAAGCGCCGCATATTATGGCAGAAAAAGCGAAAAAAGCAGTCGAAGCGGGCTATGGTTCATTGAAATTGAAGGTGGGGCAAGGCACTGCACAGCTCGATGTGGAGCGGATCTTGGCGGTTCGTGCAGAAGTGGGGGATGCTGTGCCGATCCGCGTGGATGTCAATCAAGGATGGCACTCCGTTGGAACAGCAGTGACGGCAATCCGCCAACTTGAAACTGCAGGGCTTAGTTGGGTCGAGCAGCCGATCCGCATGGGTGATATCCGCGGCCTTGCCGAAGTACGGCAGAAAACGGCTGTGCCGATCATGGCGGATGAGACGATTCAGTCGATGGAAGATCTGCTTGAAATTATCCGCCTCGATGCAGCAGATGTCATCAATATCAAATTGATGAAATGCGGTGGGATTTTCCACGCGGTACAAATGGCGAAAACGGCTGAAGCGGCAGGTATGCTGTGCCAGATCGGCTCGATGGTGGAATCATCTGTCGCTTCGAGTGCAGGCTATCATGCGGCCATGTCGCGGCGCAATATTGAAAGTACGGAACTTACAGGGCCATTATTGTTCAGCGAAGAAATCGGTGATTTGAAATATGAACATCCGCACGTCATTTTGAGTGGCAAGCCAGGGCTCGGGATTGAAGTTGACCGGAACAAGCTGGAGAAATTGACCGTCACATCTTGTGTTGTCGGAACAACTGAAGCATGACGACTGCAAAACCACAAAAAGGGAAAAAAAGGCGGAGATAGAATTCCGCATACATATGCTATTTTATTTTTGATTATGATTGCGGCGATGGTCGCGTCGTATTTAATTCCAGCAGGGCAGTACGAGCGTGAAGAAGTGGACGGCCGCACAATCGTCATTGACAATTCCTTTGCTGAAGTAGATCAAAGCCCGGTCGGGTTTTTTGAATTGTTCAAAGCGATTCCAACCGGGATGTCGGAAGCTTCGAATATCATTTTCTATATATTCCTAGTCGGTGGTGCATTCGGAATCATCCGGGCGACGGGTGCGATCGAGTCCGGAATCGCCAAAGCGGTCGACAAACTGGAGAAGCGTGAAAAACTGCTCATTCCAATTATCATGATTTTGTTTTCGATTTTAGGTGCTACCATCGGGATGGCGGAAGAGGTTATCATTTTCGTTCCGATCGGGATTGCGGTGGCACGGGCGATTGGTTTTGACGCGATGACAGGTACCGCGATGGTTTCTCTTGGTGCGGCGTCCGGCTTTATCGGCGGCATGCTCAATCCGTTCACTGTCGGGGTAGCACAAGGCATTGCAGAACTGCAGGTCTTCTCAGGAGTCGGCTTCCGTTTCGGCGCTTATATTTTCTTCCTGAGCTTTGCGATTTGGTACGTCATGCGCTATGCGGCGAAAGTGAAAAAAGACCCGACGCAAAGCGTCATCTACGAAATCGAGAAACGTGCGACGAAATCGTCGACAAAAGACCAAGCGGAGTTACTCGGTGCGTTCAACTGGCGTCACGGGATGGTGTTCTTATTCCTCGCAATCGGTCTCGGTGTCAACGTATACGGCGTATTCGAATGGGACTGGTTTTTGACGGAACTGGCAGCGTCCTTTGTCATCATCGGTTTTGCAGCCGGACTCATCGGCAATTTGGGCGTCAACCGAATGTTCGATGCGTTTGTCGACGGCATGAAACTGGTCGTCTTCGGGGCATTAATCGTCGGTTTTGCCCGCGCGATTTTGGTCATTATGGAGCAGGTCGTTATCATGGATACGATGATCCACGGCTTGGCGAGTGTCATTAGCGGCTTGCCGAATGCATTGACCGTCATCGGCATGTTCTTTACGCAAGTCGTCATCAACTTCTTCATCCCTTCCGGAAGCGGGCAGGCGGCAACTACGATGCCAATCATGACGCCTTTGTCGGATCTTCTGGCAATCGAGCGCCAAGTGGCCGTTCTTGCGTATCAATACGGAGATGGTATCACCAACTCCATCATTCCGACGTCTGCGGCATTGATGGGTTACTTGGCGGTTGCCGGTATCCCTTACGAGAAATGGGTGAAATTTGTCTGGAAGCTCGTCTTGGGTTGGCTCGTCATTGCACTTGTCGTAGCGGTCTCAATCGGCGTTTCATAAAACAACATAAAAAATCCCCAGCGCTAGTTGCGCTGGGGATTTTTCTAGATTGTGTCCGTGTTTTGGATCAAGTTCAAAAAGCGCTGTGTCCGTGGTTCCTGTGGACGGTTAAAGACAGCATCAGGAGTGCCGCGTTCGACGATACGTCCGCTGTCCATGAACAGTACCTCATCTGCGGCACCTTTTGCGAAACGCATTTCATGGGTCACGACGACCATCGTCATGCCTTCAGACGCCAGGTCTTTCATGACTTGCAGCACTTCGCCGACTAGTTCTGGGTCGAGCGCTGAAGTCGGCTCATCGAACAGCATCACTTTCGGCTCAAGTGCAAGTGCACGGGCGATGCCGACGCGCTGTTGCTGGCCGCCTGACAATTGATAAGGGTAGGCATCGGCTTTATCCGACAGCCCGACTTTTTCGAGCAGCGCCTGTGCTTTTTGCTCGGCTTGCTTTTTGTCTTTTTTCTGCACCGTCACAGGACCTTCCGTGATGTTTTCGAGCACGGTCATATGAGGGAACAGATTATAATGCTGGAACACCATGGCGGATTGTTTGCGGAACGCCATGATCTGTTTTTTCGACATCGGCTTCGAGAAGTCGGCGACGAGACCGCCGATTTCAACCGTCCCGGCGCTCGGTTTTTCAAGAATATTAAGGCAGCGGAGAAACGTCGTTTTCCCGGAACCGGAAGGGCCGATGACGACGATGGTCTGTCCTTTTTCGATGTTCACATCAATGCCTTTGAGCACTTCCAACTCGCCAAAGCTTTTATGCAAATTTGTAATTGAAATCATAATAAACTCCTATCTATGGGTCGGTCTATGGTTTAGCGGGAAACGTAGCGGTCAAAGCGGTTCTCCAATTGCCCTTGGACGAGTGACAGCGAGAAGCAGATGACCCAATAAATCACAGCTGCTTGGCCGTAAAGCAGCAAGAACTCATAATTGGTCGCTGCAATTTGCTGGGCCACTCGGAACATTTCTGTCACCAAAATCAAAGCTGCAAGGGAAGTGTCTTTGACTAGGCTGATAAATGTATTCGACAAAGGCGGCACGGAAACGCGCGAAGCCTGCGGCAAAATGACACGGCGCAAAGCTTGGGAATAGGACATGCCGATCGTATTGGCTGCTTCCCATTGCCCTTTTGGAATCGATAAAATAGCTGCGCGGATGACTTCCGATGCGTATGCGCCGACATTCAATGAGAATCCGATAACGGCAGCCGGAAACGGGTCGATGGTGACGCCGACTGTCGGCAAACCATAGAACAGGATAAACAATTGAACGAGCAGCGGTGTGCCCCGGATGATCGAGACATACACGCGCGCAATCCATTGCAGGATCCGAACGGTGGAAATGCGGGCAAGCGCGGTCAGCACCGCAAGGAATAGTCCGAGGATAAAAGAAATGACCGAAAGCGGCAAGGTGAATTGCACAGCCGCTTCGATCAAAGGCAAGAAAGAGGACTGAGCGATATCGCCCAGCCGTTCCATCCGTTCAGGGTTTGAAAAAATGCTATTCAAGTACATTTTCACCGAACCACTTATTGGAGATTTCTTCGTATGTGCCGTCTTCGATCATCTCAGCAAGTGCCTGATTAGCGGACTCGACGAGCGTGTCATTGCCTTTTCTGAACAATAAAGCGCTTTGTGCGGCATCGCCTGATTCATCGACGACTTTAATGCCAGCTTCCGGGCGCTGCTTTTGGAAATCAAGGACAGTCAGATTATCATTGATTGTCGCCTCGACGCGCCCGGAGTCCAATAGCTCGATTGCCTGGTTAAAGCCTTCGACACCTTCAAGTTCTGCGCCGTAAGAAGTGGCCATTTCCGCGTAATTACTCGTCAATGACTGAGCCGATAGTTTTCCTTCCAAATCATTGAAACTTTGGATTTCTTTATTGTCTTCCGCTACAACCAGAACGGCTGTAGAGGTAATGTATGGATCTGAGAAATCATAGCTTTCTTTGCGCTCGTCGTTAATGCCCACCTGATTGGCGACCATATCAAAGCGTTCCGCATCTAGTCCGGCAAACATAGCGTCCCATTGCGTTTCCAAGAATTCGGCTTCGACGCCGAGGCGTTCCGCAATTTCCCTGGCAATTTCAACGTCAAAGCCGGTCAGCTCTCCGGTATCGTCATGGAATGTGAAAGGCGGGTAAGTTCCTTCCGTTCCAACAACCAAGGTCCCTTCTTCCTGGATTTCAGCGAGCAAATCCGTTTCGCCTTCTATGCTGCTTCCTGAGTCTGTGTTGTCCGAATTACCGGAAGATCCGCAAGCTGCAAGAAATAGTGCAACTGCACCGATCGGCAAAAAAGCCCAATGTTTTTTCATTGATTGTTCCCCATTTCATCAAAATTTAGCCTTAACGGCGTTGTTCATCTATTTAATCATATTAAAGCTTATCTGTATAGTAGGTTTAATTGACGATTTAAAATAAGCAAAACCCATTGTTTTTTTAAAGAGAACAATTTATAATGACTCTAACGAAAAGCTTGATGTGCAAGTATTTATAGTTAATGAGTTGTCCTTTTGGAAAGGACAAATGTTTTATAGAAGAGGAGTGCTTGAAGATGGAACGAATTATGGTAACAGGAGCTTTAGGGCAGATCGGTTCGGAACTAGTAGGGAAATTGCGTGAAACTTACGGCACAGACAACGTATTGGCGACTGATATTCGCCCGTCCATTAATCAGGACGGACCTTTTGAGATTTTGGATGTGACGGATGCAGAACGCATGCTTAACTTAGCGAAAAATTTTAACGCAGACACGATGATCCACATGGCCGCAATATTGTCTGCCACTGCAGAAGAAAAGCCGCTTCTAGCATGGAATTTGAACATGGGCGGATTGGTCAATGCACTCGAAGCTGCCCGTGAACTCGGTATGCAATTTTTCACGCCGAGCTCGATCGGTGCATTTGGCCCTTCAACACCGAAAACCGATACGCCGCAAGATACGTTGCAGCGCCCGACGACGATGTATGGCGTCAATAAAGTGGCAGGCGAATTGCTGTGCGACTATTACTTCACCAAATTCGGCGTTGACACGCGCGGCCTTCGGTTCCCTGGATTGATTTCGAATGTAGCACCTCCAGGCGGCGGAACGACAGATTATGCCGTTGATATTTATTACCAGGCGATCGAAAGAGGCAGCTATACGTCCTATATCGCGGAAGGAACCCGCATGGACATGATGTATATGCCGGATGCCTTGCAGGCGATCATCGATTTGATGGAAGCGGATGCTGATAAGCTCGTTCACCGCAATGCCTTTAATGTGACTGCGATGAGTTTCGAACCGGAAGAAATCGCTGCATCGATCCGCAAGCACCTTTCAGACTTCAAGCTTAGCTATGATGTAGACCCGGTGCGCCAAGCAATTGCCGCCAGCTGGCCGGATAATATCGACGCAAGCGCCGCAAGACAAGAATGGGGTTTTAAAACCGCTTACGATTTAGACAAGATGACTGGCGATATGCTCAAAACCTTAAAGAAAAAACTTCAACAAGCCTAAAAAAACCAGACATTGCCAACCGGCTGTGTCTGGTTTTTTAGCTGTTCAATGATAAAGGCGCTTTCCCTTCAACTTGGAAAGCGCCTGTTGTCTGGATTAGAACAATAAATGAGCAACGCCGACGACAATTGGCAAAGCGATGATTGTACGCAATAGGAAAACGATAACCAAGTCGAAAATATTGACTGGGATTTTTGAGCCGAGTAATAAGCCCCCGACTTCGGACATATAAATCAATTGTGTTACAGACATGGTTGCGACAACAAAGCGAGTCATTTCAGATTCGATGCCTGCTCCGAGGATGGCCGGCAAAAACATATCTGCAAAGCCGACAACCATCAATTGGGCAGCTTCTGCAGCTTCTGGAACGCCGAGAAGAGTCAAGTACGGTACAAACGGTGCGCCGAGAAAGACGAAAGTCTGCGTGTATTCAGCAAGGATAAGTGCAATCGTACCGAATGCCATAACGACCGGCGCGACGCCGATCCACATATCCAGCACGTTTTTCATCCCATCTGTGAAGAATTTCGAAACAGAGCGGTTGCGATCTGCTTTTTCAAGTGCTTTTTCAATCCCGTGGGATGCAAGAGTATGGCCATTCGGAACATCTTCTGAAACGGATTCCTGTGGCGAACCATCCATGAACTCTGTCTTTTTCTGCGCCAGCGGATAAATGCGCGGCATGATGAGTGCGAGAATTACACCTGCCAGAATGACCGTTCCGTAATAGGGAAGGAAGTAAGCGCCAAGCCCGATTTCTTCGATGACAACAATGGCGAATGTGATCGACACGACAGAAAATGTCGTTCCGATGATTGCAGCTTCACGCTGCGTGTATTTATTGTCTTCGTATTGCTTGCTTGTGAGAAGCACGCCGATCGTTCCATCACCGACCCAAGAAGCGAGCGCATCAATGGAAGAACGGCCAGGTAAACGGAACAGCGGGCGCATGATTTTTGCCATCATCGTTCCGAAGAACTCGAGCAGGCCGAAGTTCATGAGAAGCGGCAAGAACAGGCCTGCAAATAGGAAGATGGTGAACAAGAACGACAGCAAGCCATCGCCTGATAATAACAGGCCGCCTGTGTATTCATTCCAGATCGGTTCCGGGCCGACTTGGAACAACACCATAATAGCAAAGACCGCAGCGAGTACGCGTGTCAATGTCCAGAACAAGTGGACGTTAAATAACTTCTCGAAAAATGGAACGGTATCGGAAGTGTTTTCTTTTTTTCCGATAAACAGCAGTGATCCGATTGCGGCAATCAGCAAGACAGCCAGCACCACCCACGGTACGAATGATGCAATGGCGTCTGCCAACAAGCCTGCCAGTACGGCGATGGTGACTTTCCAGCCATCTGCAGTCGGGATTGGAATAAGGAACAACAAAATCCCGAGAATAGACGGGAGTAAAAACAACAGCCACGTAGAAGATGAAAACTTTTTCACGATAGTATTCCCCTTTTTCTTTTAGTGTATGAATAAACGCAATTGATACTAATTATACAACACTTCCCGATTGAAACCGCTGTCATTAGTAATGTTTATATTATCTGAAAACAGCTGAAAATAACAGTCTTTTTGTGAAAGAAAATCTTATTGCTGGATATGGATAATATCGATGTGAAGAGAAGGCGGGGGTTGCCCGCCAGCCTTCTTGGAATAAACTATTAATGTTGGAGATTCCGCTACAGGTGGATGCTTGCCGAGGAGCGAGAATCGAGCCTCCACATCGCGCGAAAACAGCTTTTTACTAATTTTTCGCAACTATTTTTAGGTATCAGGAGAAATAGACACAAAAAAACCCGCGGCACGTGTCCTGTGGACGTATGCTGCGGGTTTGATATTAGAATGTTTGTTCGAAATCCTGGTCCCAGCGGTAATTGTAGAACCGCTCGAGTGTCAGCCAGTTTTCGGTTTCGGTGTCGCCGTTTTGCAGTTTGTGCTCCATTTCCTCGAGCATCCAGGCGGTTTGGGAAATATGGGCTTTCATGGAGTTCATTTTCTGTTCGCGAACGTCTGTAATATCGTAGACGATGTCCGGTTCGCCGAGCACGTCGAGCGTGTTGTTGGCGAACGCGACGCAATGGAGTTTGGGGCGGTCTTCCATGCGGCGGATGGCGCGGACGACGGCACGCGCTGTTGCTTCGTGGTCCGGGTGCACGGCAAAGTCAGGATAGAAGGTGATGACAAGAGACGGGTTCGTTTCTTTGATCAGCGTTTCCATCAGGCCGACCATTTTTTCATCGTCTTCGAATTCGAGCGTTTTGTCACGCAGCCCCATCATGCGAAGGTCCGTCAAGCCCATCGCTGTAGCTGAGGCGAGGAGTTCTTTCTTGCGGATGGCCGGTAACGATTCCCGCGTTGCAAACGGCGGATTGCCGAGGTTGCGTCCCATTTCGCCGAGCGTCAAGCAAGCGTATGTAACGGGTGTTCCTTGTTTGATATGAGTCGTGATCGTTCCAGACACTCCGAACGCTTCGTCGTCGGGATGAGGGAAGATGACCAGGACATGGCGTTCTTTCGGTATGGTCATAATAGTTCCTCCTTAATAGCTGAACGGTGTTTCGCTGAGCTGCAGCGCGACCGCTAATTTTCCGGTTCCGTCGTGGCCAGCGAGCAGCAGGCGCCCGAGTTCATCGATTTCGTAATGGGTGATGCCTTGTGCATAAACCCAGCCTTGCGGAAGTTTCAATCCGACACGGTGTGGGCTGTCGCCGACGACTTTTCCGAGCTCGAAATTGATGACGACATTGCGGATGAATGCGCCGGCATTGAAAAAGCCTTCATTGAAATGGCTCGCATAGCTGCCGTTTGTTGTTTCCAAGTGAAGGTAGACATCCTTGCCGGCGAACGAGTCGATCGCCGCTTGGAGTTGGTTGACTTCTACTAATTCCATGATGTTCCTCCTAAATAAATCGGTATTGTATCAGTATAGGGAATTCCGCTTATGAATGCGATTAGGATGCTTCGGTCTTTTTACGGTTCGCAATTTTGCGCGTTCAAATAAAAAAGGCAGAGAAAAATTCCTGCTTTTTCTCTGCCTTTTTTCAGTTCATCATAGTTCTACAACATCGACTGCAGCTTTTTGGAATTTGTTCGCAGCCCCGTGCATGACCGGACCGACATATTCATTAAGTTTCCAGCCGTGGGCGATTGCTGTGGAGACGAAGATTTTTGCGTTGTAAACCGCGTCTTTTACAGACTGGCCATTCGCCAGATTCGCTGTGATGGCCGCAGCAAACGTGCAGCCTGCACCGTGGTTATATGTCGTATCAGTTTTTTCAGCCGTCAGCAAATAATGCTTTTCGCCGTCGTACAGAAGATCGGCCGCTTTTTCGTGCTTTAATTGCTTGCCGCCTTTGATGACGACGAATTTTGCACCGTGCGCATGGATTTTTTCAGCCGCTTTTTGCAGGTCTTCCACCGTCTGAAGTGTTCCGAGGCCGGACAATTGCCCTGCTTCTACCAGGTTCGGCGTGACCACTTTTGCATTCGGCAGCAAATACTTGATCATCGCGTCGACGTTTTCCGGGAACAATACTTCGTCTTCGCCTTTACATGCCATGACGGGATCGATGACCACATCCTTGATTCCGGATTCTTCGATTGCACGGCCAGCCATTTCAATAATGTCGACTGTCGGCAGCATGCCTGTTTTCAAGGCGTCGATGCCTGTCGAAAAAGCCGTCTTCAATTGAGCATCAAGCGTATCAAGCGCAATCGGGTGGATGCCGTGGCTCCAGTGATTGTCCGGGTCCATCGTGACGATGACCGTCAACGCGTTCATCCCATAAGTGCCGTGTTCTTGAAACGTCTTCAGGTCGGCTTGGATGCCAGCGCCGCCGGAAGTATCGGATCCTGCGATGGTGAGTGTCTTTTTGAGTGTCATAAGTCAGTCTCCTTTGAGCTATTTAGTCATTGAGCTAATTTTATAGAAAAATTGCGTCATTTACAACGGTTTGGGTTTATGGGGCCAAATCAAGGCAAGAAATGTCACAGCACAAGCTGCAAAAAACAGCAGCGTGAAACCGCCGATGAGCCAATGGCCGGAAGTCGTAAGGCCAACCGCCATCACCAATGTTAAAATGGATACAATTACGATGACGCCGATCAAACAACCCATTCCGGCGCGCTTTGCACTTTCGGGGGCGCTATCGCCTTTCGTTTTGGATATGTCGGACATCTTTTGCCGCCAGTCTGCCATTCACTATCGCTCCTTTTTTCCATCGTACCATGAGGGTAAGGTGAAATGAAGGCTGTCAAATGCAAAATAGTATTCATATGTGCCGGCGATACAGATTAGCGGGATTAGAGCGGTAATTGGATTTGGTCGCTAAAAAGGAAGACTACAGCGAACTAGAACGGGTAATTTGAAAAGATGAGAGTTTTAAAAGGAGTGGACGATATGCCGAAACAACTTTTCAGCAACGACTGGCAAGAAGTCATCGGGGGAGAATTTGAGAAACCATATTACCAACAACTGCGGGAATTTCTCAAACGGGAATATGCGGAAGAGACCATTTACCCGGCGAAGAAAAACATATGGAATGCCTTCGAACATACGGCGTATGGAGACGTCAAAGCGGTCATTCTCGGGCAAGATCCATATCACGGGCCGGACCAGGCGCACGGCTTGAGTTTTTCTGTTCAGCCAGGCATCGCGCATCCGCCAAGCTTGCGCAATATTTTCAAGGAACTGGAGAGCGATATGGGCTGTCAGAAACCGGTGGACGGCACGTTGGCGAAATGGTCGGACCAGGGCGTACTTATGCTCAACACAGCCCTGACGGTGCGGCAAGGCCAAGCGCATTCGCACCAGGGCAAAGGCTGGGAACAGTTTACGGACGAAGTGATCCGCAAGTTATCGGAGCGCGAAGAGCCGGTCATTTTCATCCTGTGGGGGCGCCCAGCGCAAACGAAGAAACGCTTGATCGACACAGCGCGCCATGACATCATCGAAGCGCCGCATCCGAGTCCCTTGAGTGCGCACCGCGGATTTTTCGGCAGTGCGCCGTTCTCAAAAGTGAACAAGCTGTTACAATCACGCGGGCAAGCGCCGATTGATTTCTGCCTGGACTGACGTATGCTAGGTGCGCGTGGTAAACTGGACAGTGATAATAGGTGAGAGGGGGGCCATAAACATGGGCATCGAAGCGACACGCATTTTAGACGAAATCGATAAGCACACGGCCCGCGCGCGCGAAGGCGAACCTGAAAAAATCAGGGAATCCCTTGCCGCTATCCGTGCGTTATGCGATTTGCTGCTTGAAGACGGAACACAAGCGCCGAAAAAGCCGCGTGCCATGCCACTTTCGGCGGAGCCGGTGAACCGGCCGCAAACGGTTCCTTCAGCGACAAGGCTGAAGGAAGAAGACGCAAACGGCGATTCGCTATTTGAATTTTAAATGGAATGAGGACGACACAAATGAAATTTTTCTTGATAGCGGGAGCGGTTAACGGACTGCTTTCCGTCGCACTCGGGGCTTTCGGGGCGCATATGCTCGAAGGCCGCGTAGCGGATAAATACTTGGAGACGTGGCAGACTGCCGTGCAATACCAAATGTTCCATTCGATCGGCTTGATCGCCGTCGCCATTTTGATGAGTTCAGCACTCATCGGCCCGCTCGGCTCACTTAGCTGGGCCGGATATTTGATGCTTGCAGGGATCGTGATTTTCTCCGGAAGCCTGTATGTCCTCAGCTTGACGGGAATCGGCATTCTCGGGGCGATCACACCGATCGGCGGCGTCGCTTTTATTGCCGGCTGGGTCATGGTGATTATAGCTGCGATGAAAGCACTGTGAATTTTGTTTTGGCAATAAGAAAAGCCGCTCCCTCATTTTAAGGGAGCGGCTTTTCTGATGATTATACTTCGAGGAATTTCGTCGTTTTTTCTTTGTCGAGAATGGTGCCGACATAGAACGAACCGAATTCGCCGTAGCGAGCGGATACTTCATCAAAACGCATTTCGTAGACGAGCTTTTTGAACTGGAGAACGTCTTCTGCAAATAGCGTAACGCCCCATTCATAATCGTCGAATCCGACTGAACCGGAAATGATCTGTTTGACTTTACCGGCGTAGCTGCGGCCGATTTTGCCGTGTGACAGCATCAAATCCTTTCGCTGCTGCATCGGCAGCATGTACCAGTTGTCGTCGCCTTCGCGGCGTTTGTCCATCGGGTAGAAGCAGATGTACTGGGAACGCTGAAGCTCCGGGTAAAGGCGCGAGCGGACATGCGGGTTCTGGTATGGATCTTCGTTGCTTTCGCCTGATAGGTAGTTCGACAATTCCACGACAGAAACGTAAGAATACGTCGGAATCGTGTAAGCAATCAAAGTCAATTTATTGTATTCGGTTTCGAGCTCGCGCAATTCGTCCATCGTTTCACGCAAAAGCATGAGCATGATATCGGCTTTTTGGCCGATAATGGAGTACAGGGCATGAGCACCGGTTTTATTTTCATCGGCTTGGTTGACTTTATCCATGAAGGCGTTGAATTCTTCGGTCGCGAAATTGCGCTCTTCATCGGTCAACATTTTCCACGCGACCCAGTCCATGGAACGGAAATCGTGGAGCACGTACCAGCCGTCTAATGTGATTGCTGCTTCATTCATCAGTAGAACACTCCTTTTATATGAATCTCTCCCCAATAGTTTATCATAAGCGGCAGTTAAGTTCCTATCCGAATGCGGTATGTCACCAATTTGCCATTGTCCTCCTGGCTTTTCAGTCTGCTGCGAAAAAGGTAAACTGAAGGGAGCAATGAGCAAAAGAGGAGAATGAATTCATGGCTTTATTTATAGAAGATGAAAATTGGCGGTTTTGGGATCAATCGCTGAGCGCACGCAAACGCTCAGCGCTCGAGTCGTTTGCGGCGGACGACACGCTATGCGAACTGGTCGGCTCGCAAAAAAGCCCGCCAACGGTCAGGACTTGGGTCCACGATGATACGATCGTCCTTGGCATACAGGACCACCGCTTGCCGCATATCGACGACGCGATGGCGGTACTTGAAGACCAAGGTTACCGGGTGATTGTCCGGAATTCCGGAGGGCTCGCCGTGGTGCTCGATTCCGGTGTGCTGAACATTTCCATCGTGTTATCGGAAAAAGAAGGCGCCATCGACATTCCACAAGGGTACGACATGATGCTTGAACTCGTTGAAGCTTTATTCCCAGAAGCCAAAATCGATGCTTACGAAATCGTCGGCTCGTATTGCCCGGGATCGTATGATTTGAGCATCGGCGGGAAGAAGTTCGCCGGGATTTCCCAGCGCCGCATACGCCGCGGCATCGCGGTACAAGTGTACCTGTGTATCGAAGGAAGCGGGGCACAGCGCGCAGAAGTGATCGGTGAGTTTTATGAAGCAGGGAAACAGGGCGAAGAAACGAAATTCGGCTATCCCGACATCCAGCCTGAAGTGATGGCTTCACTCAGCGAACTGCTCGGCCGGGACATCACCGTTCCGGAAGTGGTGCTCGATTTGCATGCACTGCTCGGATCGCCTGCCCTAATGCCGCTTAAGAACGATGAGTTCGAATTGTATTCGTTCTATTTGAAACGGGTTCTTGAGCGCAATGAAAAAATGCTCGAACGGACCCTTGAATGATCGTTCGATTAGTGTAGAATAACCAATACTGATTCGAGGAGGAGTGCCTGTGAGCTACGCGACACAGAAGTTAGTTGAAGAGAAAGTGTTCAAAGATCCGGTTCACCGGTATATCCATGTGCGCGACCAGGTGATTTGGGATCTCATCAATTCAAAAGAGTTCCAGCGTTTGCGCCGCATCAAACAATTGGGCACGTCTTATCTAGTCTTTCACGGTGCAGAGCATAGTCGCTTCAGCCATTCACTCGGCGTCTACGAAATCGTCCGGCGCATTTCGGACGATGTATTCCACGGCCGCCCAGAATGGGATGAAAGCGAACGTTTGACGGTATTATGTGCGGCGCTCTTGCACGACCTCGGGCACGGACCGTTTTCCCATTCGTTCGAGAAAGTGTTCAATGTGGACCACGAGGAGTTCACTAAGGCGATTTTGACTGGGGACACAGAAGTGAATGGGATTTTGAAAAAAGTGTCCGCGGATTTCCCTGCGCATGTCGCAGAAGTCATCGCGAAAACCTATTCCAACAAACAAGTCGTGTCGCTCATTTCAAGCCAGATCGATGCGGACCGCATGGATTACCTGCAGCGCGATGCTTATTACACGGGCGTTTCCTACGGCCATTTTGATATGGAGCGCATTTTGCGTGTCATGCGGCCGCTCGCCGACCAGGTCGTCATCAAATCGAGCGGCATGCACGCAGTGGAAGACTACATCATGAGCCGCTACCAGATGTACTGGCAAGTATATTTCCACCCCGTCGCCAGAAGCGCAGAAGTCATTTTGCGGAAAATCTTGCAGCGCGCTAAAGAGTTGAGCGAGAGCGG
This sequence comes from Planococcus sp. ISL-109, assembly GCF_018613655.1. Lineage (GTDB taxonomy): Bacteria > Bacillota > Bacilli > Bacillales_A > Planococcaceae > Planococcus. The sequence continues at coordinate 43,238 of NZ_JAGGPW010000011.1, read as the reverse complement.
TTATAAATTCAAACAACCGCCGACGCATTTTCTCGCCTTTTTCGACCGAAGCTTCACGCTCGCCGATTATTTGGCGCTCGATGAAGGGGTCTTGATGACCTATTTTCAATTATGGATGAACGAACGCGATCCGATTCTGGCGGATTTATGCGACCGCTTCGTCAACCGCCGTTTGTTCCAGTATGTCGATTTCGACCCAGGGAAAGACTATAAAAAACTTGGGGAACTCGCTGCATTATTCGAGCAGGCAGGAATCAATCCAGAGTATTATTTGATCGCCGATTCGACGTCCGATTTGCCGTATGATTTCTACCGGCCGGGCGAAGAGGAAGAGCGCTTGCCGATCCAATTACTGATGCCAAACGGCGACGTCAAGGAATTATCGCGACTGTCTCAAGTTGTCGATGCCATTTCCGGCAAACGCCGAACCGATTATAAATTGTATTTTCCAGCGGAACTGCTCATCGACGGCAAGAAAAAAGCCATCAAGCAGCAAATCCTGGAAATGCTTAGAGAAGGAGGGGTATAGTTGCTCCAAGAACATGCGAAAATCGTCGACTTTATCGCGACGGCCGAAGGAGTAACCGGTCGCAAGAAACTGCAGAAAATGATCTATATCATGAAAAAATTGAACGTGCCGTTTCAGGAGAAATATGAATTCCACATTTACGGGCCGTACTCAGAAGAACTGGCGGCGCGCATCGATGAGCTTTGCGATATGGGCTTTTTATCCGAAGCACTCGAAGACAAAGGCTCCTACGTCCAGTATAAATACGCCGTTACGGATGAAGGCATGGAATTCCGCAATGCTCTAGGCTCTTCCTTTTTACAGCATCCACAAGCGGCAGCGCTCCTGAACGGAAAAAGCGCCCGCTTCCTGGAATTGACAGCGACGCTCCTGTATTTCGACCACTTGGAGAGAAACGAACAAATCGCCAAACTCCACAGCGTCAAAGGGAAATTGAATTTCACACAAGCCGAAACCGAAGAAGCGCTTCGTTTTTTGGAAGAGCTCGAGCAATTGAAGCATTCTTAAAGTGAAGTGAAATTTCGGGTGATTGAAAGTGCATTTATATAATTTGTTTTTATTGGCTTATTTAGGACTTTTTTTGAGGTATAGCGAGAAGGCAAATTCTTTTCTCATGAAAAGATCCGCAGCCTCGCTTGGGATTGAGCTGACGTGAACTGGAGGAAATGAGCTGGAATTTGGAATTGGTCTGTGGAAATGTGTATGCGTTTGATGGATCATCACTTTGGAATTCGCCGCCCTGCTCTGGGTTGGCCTCTTGCAGTGAGCCAGAAATTCGCTGTCTCCCTGCATCGGCTCACCCGTGACGCGAGGCGGCTGTGATATTTCATTAACTCGATTATGTAAAATCAGATCTGCTTCTCGAATGTGGATCCGCTGGTTGGGAAATCGCTTCCTTATAAAAGCAAGAGGTAAAATGTTCAAAACCTCACTCCCTTCAGTACGAAGGGCTAGATTGAGGGATTCGTTTTCAGGAGTCTCTGCTACTGTGTAGACTGAGTTACAGAGTTGAAATAATTATTCCCCGCTATAAATATAGAAATGGAGTGGAAATCGGCGACTCCTGCGGGAATAGCATGAGCCGAAGACACTGGACTGAGCGGAGCGAGGGAAGCGGCTGAGGCCATGTCCGCGGAAAGCGTCCGATTGGAGCGCAATCTCCAACCAATCTCATTTCCTACCTCAGGAGCACAAGCAACACACATATTTCCCAACAAAATAAAAAAACTCCCCTCGGGGAGTTTTTGTTTACTCGTCGTTCAACAGCTTGCCGTTGACAGCGTACTCGCTTTTCTTCAGGTCTTCTAGGAATACGAAAACTTTTTCCGGCGGGGCATCTATTGTCTCTGAAACAGCCGCCGTCACTTTCTCGACGAGTGCGCGTTTTTGCTCATCTGTGCGACCTTCAAGCATTTTGACAGTTACGTATGGCATAATGGATACAGCTCCTTTTCATTGGATGTTAGGATTATCATATCAGAATGGAGGAATTGTACAAATGGCAAATGAAGAAAAGCCCAAAAAGAAATTGGGATTCACCATTATAAAAGACGATCCGACGGACGGCCACAAAGGATACGGCATCGGTTCCTTGTCACTTGAAAACGTTTCGCCGCTCATCATCGACGTCGAAGAACAAGACGCAGTGCTCGATATCGGCGCGATGCACGCCAGAAGCCAAGTCGAAAAGGGCATCAAATTCACAACCAACCGAGAAGATTCCGCAGGCGGAAAAAACTATTGGCTCGTCTGGATCACCATCGATTTCAACCCGGCCGGCCCTTATTATGCCGGTGTCACAGCGTGTGAAATGGTCGTCAACCGTGAAAAGCGCCGCGGCTATAAAATGTTGGCAGACCATGTCAACTTGATGGACAAATCGATGAAACGCAAAATCATCGTCGACCATATGGATGCTCCGTCGAAAAAAGTGCTCGCCGATTATTTGAAAACCCACAACCCGGAAATGTGGGAGCATAGCACTGAACAACTGCATAATGGCTTATCAAAATAAGTTTTGATAATTGAACGAAATGTGAAAGATGAAAAACGGTCCTTCCGGCGGTTGAAGTTGATCCGGAAAAAAAGTAAACTGAGAGTACAGCTTGTCATGTAGAAAGCTAGGACACCTGATAGCGGGCAAGTGTTGTGAGCCATTGCGACAAACCCAAGCCCAATGCCTCATGTCACTTCCTCCGCGCCCATCAGGCAAAAAGGTTTTCTGTGCAGGGAATCGATTCCCTTTGCAGAAAGCCTTTTTCTATGCACACAAGCAGGCCTTCTTACCGGAACTAACCGCAACCGGGATGCATACCGGCCTTGAAATCGGGCAAACAACAGTGGCGGAAAAGAGTATTGCACTTTTGGTGAAAACACTTATACTTTGTAAAGTGATTTGAATATCAATTATTAAAGGAGTTTGATTATACATGGCAGGATTCTGGTATACCGAAAAACAAACCGAAAACTTCGGAATTACAATGAAAATCAATAAAACGCTTCATACTGAGCAAACGGATTTCCAATATTTGGAGATGGCTGAAACCGCAGAATGGGGCAATATGCTTTTCCTTGACGGCATGGTCATGACCTCTGAAAAAGACGAATTCGTCTACCACGAAATGGTCGCACACGTACCATTATTCACTCACCCGAACCCAGAGAACGTGCTGGTTGTCGGAGGCGGCGACGGAGGCGTAATCCGTGAAATCCTGAAACACCCTTCGGTCAAAAAAGCGACGCTTGTCGACATTGACGGCAAAGTGATCGAGTACTCGAAAAAATTCTTGCCTTCCATCGCATCGGGTCTTGAAGACGCACGTGTCGAATTGATCGTCGGAGATGGTTTCATGCACATTGCAGAATCCGAAAACGAGTACGACGTCATCATGGTCGATTCCACAGAACCTGTCGGACCGGCAGTGAACTTGTTCTCGAAAGGCTTTTACGCAGGGATCTCCAGAGCATTAAAAGAAGACGGCATTTTCGTCGCACAATCGGACAATCCATGGTTTAAAGCGGACTTGATCGAACAAGTACAAAAAGACGTGAAAGAAATTTTCCCAATCACGAGTTTGTATTTGGCGAACATCCCGACTTACCCGAGCGGCTTGTGGGCGTTCACGATCGGATCGAAAAAATACAACCCGCTAGAAGTGCCAGCGGAGCGTTTCCATGACATCGAAACGAAGTACTACACGAAAGAATTGCACAGCGCTGCATTCGTGTTGCCGAAATTCGTGAAAGACCTGGTGGGTAAATAAGATGCGCTTTGACGAGACGTATTCAGGAAAAGTATTCATCAAAAGCCATCCGAACTACGAAGAATCGAAAGCGGTTCTTTACGGCATGCCGATGGACTGGACCGTCAGCTACCGTCCAGGATCGCGTTTCGGACCGAACAAAATCCGTGAAGTATCAATCGGGCTTGAAGAATACAGCCTGTATTTGGACCGTGAACTCGGGGACGTGCTATTCTTCGACGCGGGCGATATTCCGTTGCCATTCGGCAATCCAGAAAAATCCCTTGTTGAAATCGAGACTTACGTGCACACGCTATTAGCCGACGGGAAAATTCCGATGGGCATGGGCGGCGAGCATTTGGTGTCGCTACCGGTCATGAAAGCGGTCGCCAGCAAATATGACGACCTCGCGATCATTCATTTTGACGCGCATACCGATCTTCGCGAAAACTACGAAGGCGAGGAATATTCCCACTCCACACCGATCCGTAAAATCGCGGATCAGATCGGACCGAAGAATGTCTATTCGTTCGGCATCCGTTCGGGCATGAAAGAAGAGTTCGATTGGGCGAAAGAACAAGGCCTGCATCTTTATAAATTCGAAGTGCTCGAGCCGTTGAAACAAGTGTTGCCGACACTCGACGGGCGCCCGGTTTACATCACGGTTGATATGGACGTGCTCGATCCGGCGCATGCGCCGGGTACAGGCACGGTCGATGCAGGCGGCATCACTTCGCGTGAGCTACTCGCATCGATCCATGCCATCGCGGCATCCGGCGTCAACGTTGTCGGTTTCGACCTTGTCGAACTCGCGCCAGTGTATGATCATTCCGACCAAACCGCCAACACAGCAAGCAAACTCATCCGCGAAATGATTCTCGGCTGGGTGAAATAGTTTCAAGGGCTGCCCAAAACGCTTGATGTCGTTTTGCGGCGGCTTTTTTTTCGTTTAAAGGCAAAAGAAGCAGGCGGTTTACAGAATGAGGGAGGCACTGCTGGAGAAAACCGAGGTGTATTCACCGACATAACATTGAAAAAGCGCAAGCAGTCGGGCTATAATGAAAAGGTTATTAACAAAACGGAAAGGCGGATGCAGAAATGAAAAAAACGGTAAAAATCAAATTGACGACGACCATCCGCCAACCGGGGTCGGAAGAGCAAGTGATGGAGCTTCGAGCAGAGGGCGTGTTGACAGAGAAAGGCGGCCGCCGCTATTTGCAATACGAGGAGCGCCAAGATGAACTCGACATCCGGACTACGGTCAAACTCGGTGAACAAGAAGCCGTCGTCATGAGGAGCGGAGGCTTGCAGATGCGCCTGCCGTTCTTGCTCGACAAAGAACAAACCGGCAATTTGCGCAACGGGGAAGGCTCTTTCATGCTGACGACAAAAGCGCATGAATTGGCCGTCACGGACAGCCGCTTCCATGTGCGCTATGATTTGGCGCTCGGAAATGATTACGTCGGCGAATACGAAATGGAAATACAGTTTATGGAGGGAACCAAATGAACGCAGTAGAACAAGTGCAGCACTCGATTAAACAAGCAATCGCCGATGCGGTCCATAAAGCAGGGTTGACGGATGAACCGGTAAATGTCCAATTGGAATCACCGAAAGACAAAGCGAACGGCGACTATGCGACAAATGTCGCCATGCAATTGACGCGCCTCGCGAAAAAGCCGCCTCGTGCTATTGCAGAAGCCATTGTGGAAAACCTCGACACGCAGTCTGCAAATATAGAAAAGGTCGAGATTGCAGGACCAGGCTTTATCAATATCGTGATTAAAAAAGATTATTTGAATGATGTCGCCAAAACCGTACTTGAGCAAGGAACGGAATATGGCCGTTCAAACGCTGGCGGAGATCAGCGCGTCCAAGTCGAGTTTGTATCCGCGAACCCGACAGGCGACCTTCACTTAGGGCACGCCCGCGGCTCTTCTGTCGGTGACTCGATGTGCAATATTTTGGACCTTGCTGGCTATAAAGTGTCCCGTGAATACTATATCAACGATGCAGGCAACCAGATTAATAATTTGGTGCTATCGATCGAAGGGCGTTATTTTGAAGCGCTCGGCAAAGGTCCGAGCATGCCGGAAGACGGCTATCGCGGCCAGGACATCATCGATATCGCAACAGACCTCGTCAGCGAACACGGCGATAAATTCCTCCATATGACTGAGGAAGAACGTTATAAAGCATTCCGCGAACACGGCTTGAAAGTAGAACTTGCGAAACTGCAGAAAGATTTGGCGGATTTCCGCGTCAATTTCGACGTATGGTATTCGGAAACCTCCCTTTATGAAAACGGCAAAATCGATGCCGCTTTGAAAAAGCTGCGTGATAATGGCCATATTTACGAAGAAGCCGGCGCGACGTGGTTCCGCTCGACGACGTTCGGCGACGACAAAGACCGTGTGCTCATCAAAAACGATGGCACGTATACTTATTTGACACCGGATATTGCGTATCATGAAGACAAGCTCCAGCGCGGCTTCGATAAGCTCATCAATATTTGGGGCGCCGATCACCACGGCTACATCTCGCGCATGAAAGCGGCGATCGAAGCACTCGGCTATGACCGTGATACGCTTGAAGTGAGTATTATCCAAATGGTGCAATTATATAAAGACGGCGAAAAAATGAAGATGAGCAAACGCACCGGCAAAGCCGTAACGATGCGCGAATTGGTCGAACTCGTGGGCTTAGATGCGGTCCGTTATTTCTTCGCGATGCGTTCAGGCGATTCGCACATGGACTTTGATTTGGATTTGGCCGTTTCCCAGTCCAACGAAAATCCGGTTTATTATTCCCAGTACGCTCATGCGCGCATCTGCTCGATTTTGCGCCAGGCAGCTGAACAGAACTTTACCGCTTCAACCGAGCATTTGGAATTGCTGAAGGATGACAAGGAAATCGAAGTATTGAAGAAAATCGGCGATTTCCCGCAAGTCATCGCGGACGCTGCGAAACTCCGTGCGCCTCACCGCGTCACGGCGTATATCCATGAACTGGCGTCCAACTTCCACAGCTTCTACAACGCCAATAAAGTATTGGATGCATCCAATGAAGACTTGACGCGTGCACGCCTGGCGCTCATCGAAGCGGTCAAGACGACACTCGCCAACGCATTGAAAACCGTCGGCGTCCAAGCGCCGGAAAAAATGTAGAAGACAATTAGAACTTTCGGTGTATAATAGAGTCATCAAACAAACTGAATAGCAATCATGAAGGTGCTTATGTCTAAGAACATGAGTTAAAAGGGAAGCCGGTGCAATTCCGGCGCGGTCCCGCCACTGTATGTGAGAGTGAACTGCAACATGCCACTGGGAAAATCCCGGGAAGGCGCAGCTAGCATTGATCACGAGCCAGGAGACCTGCCTTCATGAGCACCGAACCGTAAGCTTGCGAGGACAAGCCGGACGCGCATTTTTTTGCGAACCCGTCCTATCCGTCCCCCGCAGTATCACTGCGGGGGACTTTTTGTATCGAAAAGTGGAAGCGCCTGCCCAGCTCCGACAGGCATAAGACGATCTGGCGAAGCGGCATGTTTTCAGCCGCACAGCCGGAGTGGCTTATGACCCGAGGAGCTAGGCGCTGGAACTAGACACCGAGAAAAGCGGAAGCGCCTGCCCAGCTC
>NZ_JAGGPW010000011.1:0-35660 GCF_018613655.1 Planococcus sp. ISL-109 | reverse complement strand
CATGTTTTCAGCCGCACAGCCAGAGTGGCTTATGACCCGAGGAGCTAGGCGCTGGAACTGGACACCAAGAAAAGTGGAAGCGCTTGAGCAACTGGGCAATTCATTCCCGAGCGAGCGCTTGGTAGGGAAAATATAAAAAAACACTAGGAGGAAGAAGAGATGAAAAAGACATGGAAATTTGGGGTGGCTGCAGGAATGGCCGCTATCGTATTGACTGGTTGCGGCGACGAGGCGGCACCGGTAGAAGAACAGGACGTTGAAACGCCGGCTGAACCGCCTACGGAAGTGGCGGAAGCGGAATTCCCAGTAACATTAGTCGATGCAGTGGGTGATGAAGTCGTCATTGAAGAACAACCGGAATCATTCGTCTCGATGATTCCTTCCAATACGGAAATTGCTTACGAACTGGGGCTCGGCGAAAAAATGGTCGGGGTTTCTGATTTCGATAATTATCCGGAAGAAGTAGCAGATATTGAGAAGATTGGCGGACAGGAATTCAATGTGGAAAAAATCATTAGTTTGCAGCCGGATGTCGTATTAGCTCATGAATCCGGGCTTGGTATGGGGAAGGAAGGGCTTCAACAATTGCGCGATGCCGGACTGAACGTCTTCGTCGTGGAAAATGCTGAAAGCTTTGAGGAAGTGTATGAAACGATTTCAGTCATCGGGCAAGCGTCGGGTGCAGTAGAAGAAGCAGACGCCTTAGTTGAAGAAATGGAAATGCAAGTGGCGGAAATTGAAGAAATGGCAGCAGGCGTCGAAGAATCGAAGTCGGTCTTTGTGGAAATCGGCAGCGAACCGGAACTTTATACAGCTGGGTCGGGCACGTTCATTGATGAAATGCTGACGATAATTCAAGCAGAAAACGTAGCAGGAGATCAACAAGGCTGGATCAGCATGGACCCGGAAGCAGTTGTCGCGGCCAATCCTGATATCATCATTACGACTGAAGGTTCTTATGTCGAGAACGCTGTCGAGCAGATCAAAGAACGGAGCGGTTACGCGGATATCACCGCGGTCAAGGAAGATGCCGTTTATGATTTGGATTCTGACACGGTGACACGTTCAGGCCCACGCCTAACGGAAGGCTTAATGACGCTGGCAGAATTGATTTACCCGGAGACATTCGGTGAATAAAACCGTACTCGCCTACTTGGTTTCGCTGTTTTTACTAAGTGGATCTGTAGTGCTGGGTGTGACGGTGGGGACCGTGCCGATTTCACCGGCTGTTATTTGGAATCCATCTTCTGATGCAATGGCTGCGAATATTTTATGGAATATCCGCATGCCGCGTGTCGTTTTGGCGGGACTGGTCGGTGCGGCATTGGCGATTGCAGGAGCGGCTTTTCAAGGATTGCTGAAAAACCCGCTCGCTGACCCTTACACTTTGGGAGTGTCTTCCGGTGCCGCAGTCGGCGCCGTGATGACGCTCTTTTTCGGTATTTCCATCCCGTTTCTCGGCATGTTCACTTTGCCGGTCATTAGCATGATCGGTGCCTTGATCACGATGCTTGCGGTGATGGGCTTTGCGCGCCTCGTGGACCGGTCGATGAAAATGGAGACGGTCATTTTGACTGGTATTATTTTCAGTTCGTTTTTAGGTTCCATCATTTCCTTGATGATCGCATTGACTGGCGAAGAGCTCAGGCAGATTATCGGCTGGCTGCTCGGCAGCGTATCGATGCGCGGCTGGCCTTATGTGCAGATGGCGCTGCCGTTTATCCTGATCGGATCGTTCGTCTTATGGCTTTACCGCAGGGAATTGAACGCCATGCTGTTCGGCGAAGAGCGAGCACAGCACTTAGGTGTCGAAGTCAAAAAAAGCAAGATGGCGATTTTGATTGGTGGGTCGGTGTTGACCGGAGCGGCGGTTGCCGTGTCCGGAACGATTGGTTTTGTCGGATTGGTCGTGCCGCATATGACGCGGCTCGTCTGGGGATCGGATCATCGCCACTTATTGCCGTTATCGTTTATTAACGGAGCGGCACTGCTGATTGTCTGTGACTTGGTGGCGCGGATGATCATTTCGCCAACGGAATTGCCGATTGGCGTCATTACAGCGTTTATCGGGGCTCCGATATTCGCATTGATCTTTTTCCGCCAGCGTAGAGGAGGGCTTTAAATGTTGCAAATCGAAAATATTTCGGGCGGCTACGGCGATAAAAAAATCGTCGATAGCTTATCCTTTCAAGTCGAAAAAGGCTGCATGCTCGGCATACTCGGACCGAACGGCAGTGGCAAGTCGACGTTGATGAAACTGATCAGCGGCGTCTTACCACCGACAGACGGTGAGGTGCGGATTGATGGCAGAGCGCTCGCCGATTTTCCGGCAAAAGAACTGGCCCGGAAAATGGCGGTGCTGCCGCAGCTCCACGCCCATGCCTTTTCCCACACGGTACGCGAGACGATTTCACTCGGCAGGTACCCGCATCAAAGCGGCTGGTTTTCTTCCTGGTCCGAAGAAGATGAAGCGGCTGTGCAAGAAGCGATGCAACTCCTGAACGTCAGCCAATACGAGACGACCTTGATCGAACAAATGTCCGGCGGCGAACAGCAGCGTGTTTTTGTGGCGCAGGCATTGGCGCAAAATGCTTCGATCTTATTGCTTGATGAACCGACCAATCATCTCGACATCAATCACCAAAAAGAATTATTGGATACGATCAAAAAACAAGCGATCGAAAAAGAACTGACGGTCGTCTCCATTTTTCACGATATCAATTTAGCTGCAATGTATTGCGACGAACTACTGCTGTTGGACGAGGGACGGATTGTCCGCATCGGCGAACCGCACGAAGTCGTCAGGACGCATGATGTTGAGTCTGTCTACAAAACGCGCGTCAGCAACCATCCCCATCCGGAATTGCCGAAGCCGCAAATCACATTATTGCCAGGTGTGCGCAGACACGCAGCAGAGCAAACCGTGCGGGCATGCGATTTTCTGGTAACCCCGGAATTTGTCGTTTACCAAAGCGAGTGGCCGTTAAAGACCGTGTCGTCCGCAGTGGTCAATGCAGGGTCCGGCTGGTTCCGCAATTTCATTAACCGCCGCGTCGACGCCACTTATAACATCGACAATAGCTATGAAGAAATGGTCGGCTATATCGAAGACAGCGGATTGAAAGCGACCGATACAGTGGCAATGATGACTGCTGTCCGCACCGAACATGCCATCGTCCGTGAATACGAGGCTGATTTCGGCACCATTGTCGTGTCGGTGACAGCTGGTGTAGGAAACGGCGTCGATGTCTCGCAAGCCGTTTCGCGCGAACTGCGCGTCGGCACGATCAACACATGGATTATGGTTAACGGCATTTTGTCAGATGAAGCGTTTATCCAAGCGATGATTACCGCGACCGAGGCGAAAACAAAAGCATTGCAGCACGAAGAAGTTATCGATCCGCTGACCGGAACGATGGCGACCGGAACATCAACAGACAGCTGCCTTGTTGCCGCAACGCAATTGGGTGAGGCGCTGCCTTATGCAGGGCCTATCACAGAAGTCGGGAAACTTATCGGGGCAGGCGTTTTTGAATGTACCGTAGAAGCGATCCACCTTTACCGAGAGGCCAAAAAAACATGATCTATCATGTTCTGGCGATCGGGCTCGGCTTAGTGCTCGACCGCCTGATCGGTGATCCCCCGACGTGGCCGCATCCGGTGCGCTGGATCGGTTCACTGATCAATTGGCTGAAACGGCTGAACGTTCCAAAGTATGCGTTCCGCAATGGCTTTATTATGCTGGCGATTGTTTTAATAACGGTCGTTTCAATAACCGTTGGGCTCGTTTCTGGCGCATATGCAGTGAGTCCGGTGATCGGCGTCGCGGTTGAAGCTGTCTTGATTGCTGCCGGTTTGTCGCAGAAAAGCTTGAAACAGGCGGCAGAAGATGTTTACGCGCCGCTTGTCCAAAAAGATTTCGCGCTTGCGCGGGAAAAACTTTCGTGGATTGTCGGCAGGGACACAAACGCGCTCGGGGAAAGCGAAATTACCCGCGGAGTCGTCGAAACCGTATCGGAAAACACGAGCGATGGCATTACCGCGCCGATGTTTTGGGCGCTGCTGTTTGGTGCTCCTGGGCTATGGCTGTATAAAGCAGTGAATACGTGTGATTCCATGGTCGGCTATAAAAATGAGGAGTTCCGGGCGTTCGGGTTTGCTTCTGCAAAATTCGACGACATCTTAAACTATGTTCCGAGCCGCATAACCGGTTTTTTAATTGTTGTGCTCACTAGAAATGACAGCGGCATGCCCTTGAAAAAGCGGCTGTCGATCTGGCTGCGCGACGCACCGAAACACCCAAGCCCGAACAGCGGCTGGCTGGAAGCGGCGACTGCGGTGCAGCTTGGGGTCGAACTTGGCGGTGTCAATTCTTACAGCGGAGTCCGCTTGATTCGCGCGAAAATGGGAGAACCGCTCGTTGAACTTGAAGTACAGCATATTAGGCGCGCCGTGCATCAAATGCACGTTGCCACTGTAAGCTTTTTCGTACTCATTGCGATAGGGGGAATGTTGTTTGAAATTGCCTGAACACGGAGCCAATCCGCATCGTTTGTACAAAGAAGCGGGACAACGGGAGCCAGCTGACATCATCGATTTCAGCGAAAACGTCCATCCGTTCGGGCCGCCTGCTTTTGTAAAACAACAATGGCCGGATTTTTTCGGTTTGCTGACGGCATATCCGGATCCCGAAGCCGAACCGTTCCGAACGGCAGCTGCGCAATATCACGGAGTCGAAAAAGCGCAAGTCGCGGCTGGAAACGGCGCGGCAGAAATATTCACTTGGCTCGCCAAACGCTACCGCAATAAACGCGTGCTGTTGGTGGAACCGGCATTTTCGGAATATCGCAGCACCTTGGAATCTGAAAATGCCCAAATAGTGGAAATAAATTTACAGCAATCTAATGCTTGGAAATTAAAGATAGAAGAAGTGAAAAAGAATATCGGTGGCTGTGATGCACTTTATGTGTGCAACCCTCACAATCCGACAGGCCGCTTGCTTGAAATTAACGAATTGGCGGAGATCGCAGAGTTATGCAGAGGGGTTTGTGAACTGGTCATCGACGAAGCGTTTATCGACTTTGTCGGTGAGCACGCATCCTTCATACCATGGCTGAAAGACTATCCGCACGTCATCATCGCCCGTTCTATGACCAAAATGTATGCGCTAGCCGGACTGCGCCTCGGCTATGTGGTTGCTGATTCGCCTGTTATCCGGCAACTGACGGAAGGAGCAGCTCATTGGAATGTCAACGGCTTAGCGGCCGTAGCCGGAGCCCGCTGCTTTTCCGAAGAGGCTTATCGCGTGCAAGTCATGGAAGCAGCCAGTAAAGAGCGCAAGAAAATGGAAGGTTTTTTAACGGAAGCAGGTTGTGTATTTATTCCTTCAGCAGCGAATTTCCTCTGTTTCCGTCTGCCGGATCCATCCAAGTCAGAACAGTTTTTCCGTGCGATGCTTGAAGCAGGAATCGTCTTGCGCCATACGTATTCGTTTCGTGGGATGGACGGCGAATGGTTCCGCATCGGCATGAAAAGAGCTGCGGCAATGGAGCGGCTGCGAAAGGAGATGCACCAATGGCTCACGAATTGATTTTTATCTCAGGAGGCGTGCGCAGCGGCAAAAGCGCTTATGCTGAATCACTCGCACGAAAAGCCCCGGGCGAACGTAGACTTTACATCGCGAGCGGTGTCGCCAATGATTCTGAAATGGCCGAGCGCATTACACGCCACCGGCAAGACCGCGCTAAAGACGGCTGGTGGACGATCGAACAGCCTCAGCAATTATCCGCAGTGCTGCCGCTCATCCAACCGGATGATGTAGTGTTATGGGATTGCGTCACGACATGGCTCGCAAATGAATTATATGAAGGGTTTGAGCAAGGGGAATTATGTGTGGAACAGCCAGGATGCATGGATCAAAAATGGAAAGAATTGCAGAAGACCATTGATGCGATTCGGAAACAAGCCACGCGTTTTGTCATTGTCTCAAACGAAATATTAGATGAGCCGCTTGCTGCGCCTCAATATCAAGAGTGGCTCGGGAAGATCCACCAATGGCTCACGCGTCACGCCGATCAGGCGATTGAAATGGAAAACGGCGTCGCAATTCGAAGAAAGTGATGGTGGGGCGGATGGCAAATCGAACAATCGGGGGCTTAGTGCTCGCATTTCAATTTTTCTCGGCCGTCCCCATCCATAAACAAGTACCGGTGAAAAAACCGCAAGTGACGGCGATGTATGCCTGGATGCCGTTCGTGGGTGCTTCATTCGGCGTGCTGCTCGCAGGAATTTTGTGGCTGTTGCGCGATATGTCAGATGCTAGTCCGCTTCTGATTGCTTTTATCCTTGCCGCCGCATTATGGGCGCTAACGGGCGGATTGCATATGGACGGGCTCGCAGATACGGGAGATGCGTATTTTTCGTATCAGGACCGGACGAAACGGCTCGACATTATGGGGGATCCGCGAATCGGCGCTTTCGGGGTGATGGTGCTCATTTTTGCGATTGCCGGAAAGATCATCCTGCTCGCAGAACTCATCCCGAACGTCCCACTGTTCGCCATTGCGGCTGTACCAATAATCAGCCGGATTGGCTTAGTCGTATTATTCAATACGGCAAATCCGGCTAAAAAAGACGGGCTGGCAGCATATTTTAAAAATTTGACCGACCATAAATTACTATACATATCAATGTCTGCCTGGTCCGTTTTGATGGTTTTAGCTTTATTGTTGATCTGCGGCTGGCCGATTGCTTTAGCCTTTGTGCTAGCTTCGGTTGTTGCAACGGTTCTCTATAAAAAATGGTGTGAAAAAAACTTCGGCGGAGTTACCGGGGATTTGCTCGGTGCTTTTGTGGAAGGAATGGAGCTGTTGTTATGGGGCATGCTTTTATTCTTCGTTTGATCCGCCATGCGCCGACTGCCGGCAATGTGCGAAAAGCGTATATTGGCTGGACCGACGAACCGGTTCTGCCATTCACCGTGCAACCAGACGAGTCCAAACAAGTTGTTTGGGGCAGCGACCTGTTGCGTTGCCGGCAAACGGCACAAGGATTTTTTCCGAATGCAAAGTACATTGCTGATTCGGATTTTCGGGAACTGCATTTCGGGGATTGGGAGAAAATGACCTATAACGACTTGGAAATGGATGCGCATTACCGCAGCTGGATTGACGATCCAAAAAAACTGGCACCGCCAAACGGTGAGTATTTTCAGCAGTTGGCGTGGAGAATCGATGCGGCTGTAGAGCGTTTTTCTGAGACTGGTGATTTTACCGTCGTCACTCACGGCGGCCCGATCCGCTATTTATTGTCGAGGGCAAACGGACAGCCATTTTTTTCGCAGCAAGCGGTGCACGGCCATTGCTATACGATAGCATGGACGAGCAAGTCGGCCTATAAGGAGGGACAGCGGTGCATATCATATTCGGCGGAGCCTTTAATGGCAAACGGCAATACGTAAAAGAACAACTCGCGGATCCCTCATTTAGCTGGCATGAAACGGAACTGCCGGCTCTTGGGCAAACGGCGATCATTGCCGGGGTGGAGCAATGGATCCGTAAGCAGCTGGAAGAACGTCAGTCTGAACAAGCTATTCTGGCCGCTGTCCAACAACTTGTAGATAGCCCGGGAGAACGGATTTGGATTTTGACGGATATCAGCCGTGGCATCGTACCGCTGGATCCGCTCGAGCGGCAATGGCGCGATGTTACAGGCAGGACCTATCAATATTTATTTAAGCAGGCACGGCATATTACACGCATTTGGTACGGCATACCACAAACAATCAAGGGGGATGGGCAAAATGAATATTTATACGAAAACCGGCGATAAAGGACAGACAGGTTTGATCGGGGCACGGACAGACAAAGACGCACCGCGCGTGGAAGCTTACGGTACCATCGATGAAGCGAATTCCTTCATTGGAAAAGCGATGACGGAACTCGAGCGTGACCGCTTCGACGATCTGCTGGAAGATCTGGAGACGATCCAAAACGAATTGTTCGATTGCGGCGGTGATTTGGCGGATGTCCGGAAAACACCGCAATACAAAACGAGCGAAGAATCGGTGGAGCGTCTCGAACAGCGCATCGATGTATTGATGGACGAGCCGCCGCTTCTTGAGCGCTTTATCCTTCCGGGAGGCACGCCGGCAGCGGCAACTTTGCATATCGCCCGGACAATCGTCCGACGCGCAGAACGCCAGACGGTCAGCTTGGCGAAGGCAGGCGAAGATTTTCCGCCGGTTGTCCAACGTTATTTAAACCGTTTGTCCGATTACCTATTCGCAGCGGCACGCGTCGCCAATGCGCGCCTCGATATACCTGATAATGAATACGTGCGTAGTGCCAAAGTGTTCAAAGACGGCGGCCGTTCGAAAAAAAGGGAAGAGTAAGGATGAAGACACAGCAAATAGCACTTGCCGCTCTCTTCATCAGCTTGTCGGCAATCGGTGGCATGGTGAAAATTCCGCTCGGCATTGCCTCAATTGCGCTCGATGCGATGCCAGCACTTGTCGCTGCTTTGTTTCTTGCAGCGCCGCTGGCCGGTTTTATCGCAGCAGCGGGGCATTTATTGTCGGCAATGTTTGGCGGCATGCCGCTCGGCCCGTTTCATCTATTGATTGCAGCTGAAATGTTTGCTATCGTCTGGCTGTTCGCGAAATTGCATCAAGGCGGAAAGGTTTGGCTGAAATGGGGAGTATTTATCATCGGCAACGGCATTTTAGCAGCGCTCCCATTTTACTTCCTGTTGTCGCCGGCATTTTTCTATGCATCCGTTCCCGGTTTATTGCTTGCGGCTTCCATTAATGCCGCTGTCGCCGCGCTTGTCTCGCCGTTTGTCGTACAAGTGGCGAAGAGGTTTGCCTGATGCGCAATGCATTATTTGTCGAAGGGCTGATCATCACTTCGGATAATTCTGCGGCCATAGGAGAAAAGCCGCTCGATGAGGTCCAAGTGCCGGATGCGCTCGTCGCAAAATTTGCCGCCCGCGTCGCACTGTCTGAGCAATGGGCCGCGGGAGGGGAAGTTTCCGCGATTGTGCTTCATAATTTTAGCGGGGAACAGCAGTGGTCCCGCTACATCGAAGGAATCGGGCAGTTATTTTCCGAATTGGACACCCCTTTGCCGCCAGTTTCCGGGAGCACTGAGAGCAATATGGCGACTCTACAATCCGGGCTGGCGGTGACGATGATCGGCCGCCGCGTTCGTGAACAAAAGGATGCGGATAAGCTCCATTGGTTCGTCTATGGCGAGCCGCTTGTCGGAGAAGCCGTGTTAAAGAAAACAGACAGGATCGCCGACTTGCGTATCGTGAAAAAAGCGCTCGACAATGGATGGATTGAGCTTATCTGGCCCGTCGGATCCCGCGGCATCGCGCACGAAGCGGAGCAGTTGTTTGGGAAAACGGTTGCGCTTTCTGACGGCTTTTTAGGTGAAGCATCGGCCGGTCCTGCGACATGTTTGCTGATCGGCGTCGAAGAAAGCAAAGTGCCAGAAGCAAAGCGCCATTTCGGCACGCAATTTTGCAAGTTACTCGAATAACTTCACGGCCGCTAATGAAGCGGCTTTTTTTCTGCCAAATAATTGACGGTATATAGCAGGAAGGCTCACAGAAACTGATTACACCATAAATGTGGGGTAAACAGCTGCGCTTATCAGGCAAGAGCTCAGCTGTTTTGCGTAATACCGACTTATGAAAATAATAAATAATCAATTTATTATAGATTTCTATTGACTGAATGCTCATTCACTTTTAAACTAGAACATAGTATCGACATTCTGCCGCAGTTCACGTAAACTTTGGATTAGAATTGGGGAGTTACATAATCAACAAGGGGGACTAAAGATGGAGTTTTTGCTCATCGCTAACTGGGTTTTATTTTTACTTGTAACCGCTTACGCTGCCTACTTGTTCATCTACTTGCTGAAGTCGCGTTATGACTTTATCAAACTTGGAAAAAAAGTGGAGTTTGAAGAAAACTTCAACGAACGGGTCCGTAAAGTGATGGTCAATGTCTTTGGCCAGAAAAAATTATTGAAAGATAAAAAGAGTGGCGCGATACACGTGATGTTCTTCTATGGCTTCCTGCTCGTGCAGGCGAGCGCCATCGATTTTATCATCAAGGGCTTATCGCCCGATTCACATTTGCCACTGGGTCCACTGTACCCGGCATTTACACTTTTTCAGGAATTCGTGACACTGATGATTCTTGTAGCTGTGGTCTGGGCATTTTACAGACGCTATATTGAAAAACTCGTCCGCTTGAAGCGCGGCTGGAAATCGGGACTTGTCCTGATCTTCATCGGTGGTTTGATGGTCACTGTTCTTGTCGGAAACGGCATGAACATGATCTGGCACGGCCACGAAGGCGCTTGGACCGAACCGGTCGCAACCGTCATCGCTGGCGCATTCGCTTGGTTGCCTGAAATTGCTGCAACAACGATTTTCTATATTATGTGGTGGGCGCATCTAATGTTCTTGTTGGTGTTTCTTGTCTACGTACCGCAATCCAAGCACGCTCATCTTATTTTCGGACCGGTCAACACATGGTTCCACCGTTTGGATCATGTCGGCCGCTTGAAGCCGATCAACTTTGAGGAAATGGAAGAAGATGAAGAAAACCCGGATGCGGAGCCAACATTCGGCGTTGGCAAGATTACGGATTTTACACAGGCACAAATGATCGACTTCTACGCTTGCGTAGAGTGTGGACGCTGTACGAATATGTGTCCGGCGACCGGAACCGGGAAAATGCTGTCTCCGATGGATCTCATCACGAAACTTCGGGACAACTTAACGAACACTGGCGCTGTTATGACGCAGAAAAAACCATGGGTTCCGGCAATGGCATTCAGCAATACGCAAGGAAACCAATTAGCGATGGCTGCCGGCGCGGAAGGTGTCAGCATCGACGATCTATACAGCCCAAGCTTGATCGGCGACGTCATCACGGAAGAAGAAATCTGGGCTTGCACAACTTGCCGTAACTGTGAAGACCAGTGCCCGGTCATGAACGAGCACGTCGACAAAATCATCGACCTGCGCCGTTACCTTGTAATGACGGAAGGGAAGATGGACCCGGATGCACAGCGCGCGATGACCAACATCGAACGTCAAGGCAATCCATGGGGCTTGAACCGCAAAGAAAAAGAAAACTGGAGAGACGCACGTCCAGATATCTCCATCCCGACAGTGAAAGAAGTCAGCAAAGCTGGAGAAGAATTCGAGTATCTGTTCTGGGTCGGTTCTATGGGCTCATTCGATAGCCGCTCACAAAAAATCGCCTTGTCCTTTGCGCGCTTGATGAATGAAGCGGGCATCAAGTTCGCCATTCTCGGCAACAAAGAAAAGAACTCCGGCGATACACCGCGTCGCCTTGGAAACGAATTCCTGTTCCAGGAGCTCGCAACGGCCAATATTAAAGAGTTCGAAAAAGCGGGCGTGACCAAAATCGTCACAATCGATCCGCACGCTTATAATATTTTCAAAAACGAATACCCGGATTTCGGCTTTGAAGCGGAAGTCTACCACCATACGGAAATGCTCTTTGACCTTGTCCAGCAAGGCAAGCTCAAGCCGCAGTTTGCAGTCAACGAGAAAATCACGTTCCACGACTCCTGTTACTTGGGCCGATACAACGATGTATACGACGCACCACGTGAGATTCTTAAAGCGATTGAAGGCGTCGAACTCGTTGAAATGGTCCGCAACCGCCAAGACGGCATGTGCTGTGGAGCGGGCGGAGGTCTTATGTGGATGGAAGAAGATGCCGGACACCGCGTCAATGTCGCCCGTACCGAACAGGCGCTTGAAGTGAACCCGACAATGATCTCTTCCGGATGCCCATACTGCTTGACGATGCTTTCAGATGGTACGAAAGCGAAAGAAGTCGAAGAGCAAGTCGGCACATATGATGTCGCAGAACTTCTGGAAATGGCTGTTCTCGGCAACGAAGCACCGCTAGTTGAAGAAATTGTCCAATAAAGAGAAACTTCAATCAGTGGGGGGCTTCATCCTCCACTGATTGTTAGTTGATCCAATCGGACTTTTCCGGCCTGTTGAACTCCTGCTTTTAGAAGTGGGAGTCTTACAGACCGTTAAAGCGGGATAATTCGATTTGCCAACTGACAGAAAATTGAGTAGAATAACAGCATAGAGAAAAAAAGAAAGGGAGTGCTACACTCCCTTTTCTTTTGGGATTTAACCGAGCGAGCGTTCAGTCAACTAGAAAAGCAAACCAGCCGTTCAGGTTCGACAGGCATAAGACGGGGTGGCGAAGCGGCGATTTTTGCCGCACAGCCGGATCGGCTTATGGCCCGAGAACCTGGCTGGAATTTGCTGGACACCAAGAAAAGCAAACCAGCCGTTCAGGTTCGACAGGCATAAGACGGGATGGCGAAGCGGCGATTTTTGCCGCACAGCCGGATCGGCTTATGACCCGAGAACCTGGCTGGAATTTGCCGGACACCAAGAAAAGCAAACCAGCCGTTCAACTTTATAAATCCAAAAAGCATCCGGTCAGTCCGCTTAAATTTTTTTCGGCATTATGAAAACGTTTCCAAAAAATGAGGAGGAATACAAAATGGCAAAAACAGTAATCATCGACGGAGCACGTACAGCATTCGGGAAATTCGGAGGTTCACTCAGTTCATTTACGGCAAGCGACCTGGGAGCAGCTGCAATCAAGGAAGCACTCAAGCGCGCACAAGTCAATCCGGAAGATGTCCAGGAAGTCATCATGGGCAACGTGCTTCAGGCAGGACAAGGGCAAATCCCTTCCCGCCAGGCAGCAAAAAAAGCCGGTATTCCATACCACGTTAAATCTGAAACGATCAATAAAGTCTGTGCATCCGGTATGCGTTCGGTAACGTTTGCCGACCAGATCATCCGTTTAGGAGACGAAGAATTGATCGTCGCAGGCGGCATGGAATCGATGTCAAACGCGCCGTATTATTTGCCGAAAGCACGCTTCGGCTTGCGCATGGGCGATTCACAAGTCGTAGACGGCATGATCCACGACGGGTTGTCTTGTTCGTTCCATCCGGACAAAGTTCATATGGGCACATACGGCAACACCACAGCTGAAGATTTTGAACTGACGCGCGAAAGACAGGACGAATGGTCTGCTCGTTCGCACGAGCGCGCAATCAAAGCCCGCGGTCATTTCGCAGAAGAAATCACAGCGCTAGAAGTGCCTCAGCGTAAAGGTGATCCAATCAAAGTCGACCAGGACGAATCGCCGCGTGAAGGCACTACGGCAGAAGTTCTTGCGAAACTGCGCCCGGCATTCGGCAAAGAAGGCACGATCACAGCAGGAAATGCACCAGGAATCAATGACGGAGCAGCGGCACTCGTATTGATGAGTGAAGAGCGCGCGCAAAAAGATGGCAAAACCATCTTGGCGCATGTGTTATCGCATACAGAAGTCGCGGTCGAACCGCACCGATTCCCAGAAACGCCGGGAATTGTCATCAACCAATTGCTGAAGAAAACCGGCAAAAAAATTGAAGACATCGATCTTTTCGAAATCAACGAAGCATTCGCAGCAGTGGCGCTTGCGAGTTCGAAAATTGCGGGTCTTGATGAAGAGAAAGTCAACGTCAACGGTGGTTCTGTCGCACTTGGACATCCGATCGGTGCAAGCGGAGCGCGCATCATCTTGACGCTCGCTTACGAATTGAAACGTCGCGGCGGCGGGATTGGCATCGCAGCGATCTGCTCAGGCGGCGGACAAGGCGATGCAGTTATGATCGAAGTGCCGAAAGGGGAAAAATAACAATGGCTATACAAAACGTTATGATCATCGGAGCTGGCCAAATGGGCTCCGGTATTGCGCAAGTATGCGCACAAGCTGGATTCAACGTAAAACTGAATGACATGAAACAAGAAGCATGTGAGCGCGGCATTGCAAACATCACGAAAAACTTGTCACGCAACGTCGAAAAAGCCCGGATGACAGAAGAGGAAAAATCACAAGTGCTCGGCCGCATCCAATCTTCTTTGGATTTGAAAGATGCACATGATGTCGATATCGTCATCGAAGCGGCTGTCGAGAGCATGAAGATCAAATCAACGATCTTTAAAACTTTGGACGAGGTGGCACCGAAGCATGCGATTCTTGCTTCGAACACATCCTCTCTCCCAATTACGGAAATCGCCGCAGTGACAAACCGTCCGGAACAAGTTATCGGCATGCACTTCATGAATCCGGTACCGGTTATGAAATTGGTCGAAATCATCCGTGGCCTTGCGACAACGGACGAAGTTTATCGAGCAGTAGAAGACATGACGGTGAAGTTATCGAAGACGCCGGTCGAAGTGAACGACTTCCCTGGATTTGTCGCTAATCGCATCTTGATGCCGATGATCAACGAAGCGATTTTCACGCTGCAAGATGGCGTCGCAACAAAAGAAGCGATCGATGAAGTGATGAAGCTCGGCATGAACCACCCGATGGGACCGCTGGAGCTGGCTGACTTTATCGGACTTGATACATGCCTCTATATCATGGAAGTGCTGCATGAAGGTTTCGGCGACAGCAAATATCGTCCAAGCCCGCTCCTGCGCCAATACGTCAAAGCCGGCTGGCTCGGCAAGAAAACCGGACGCGGTTTCTACGAATACAACTAAGATTTAGGGGGAGCCGTTATGGACCTGCACTTTACAGACGAACAATTAATGATGCGTAATATGGTGCGCGATTTTGCAAAAGAAGAAATTGCACCTTTCATCGAACGGATGGAAGAAGGCGAATTCCCAACTGAAATCATCAAGAAAATGGGCGGGCTCGGATTGATGGGCATCACCGCACCGGAAAAGTACGGCGGTTCTGAAATGGACTTCACATCTTACATCACGGCGATTCATGAACTATCCAAGGCGAGCGGCGTCATCGGCGTCATCTTGTCGGTTCATACATCTGTCGGCACAAACCCGATCATCAATTTCGGAACGCAAGAGCAGATTGCCAAATACGTACCAAAATTGGCGTCGGGGGAATATTTAGGCGCGTTCTGTTTAACAGAGCCTTCCGCAGGGTCGGACGCGGCAGCGCTGAAAACACGGGCGGTAAGAAACGATGACCATTATGTCTTGAATGGTTCAAAAGTTTACATCACGAACGGCGGCGAGGCCGATACGTATATCGTGTTCGCGTCCACTAATCCTGCAGCAGGCCCGCGCGGAGTTTCCGCGTTTATCGTGGAAAAAGATTTCCCGGGATTCGTCGTTGGAAAAGATGAAAGAAAAATGGGCCTTCACGGTTCCCGCACTGTGCAATTGACGTTTGAAAATATGAAAGTGCCAGCTGAAAACTTGCTCGGCGAAGAAGGCAAAGGCTTTTCGATCGCCATGGCCAATTTGAACGCTGGCCGCATCGGCATCGCTGCACAAGCACTCGGCATCGCAGAGGCAGCTTATGAACATGCGGTCGCTTATGCGAAAGAGCGCGAGCAATTCGGCAAATCGATTGCCCAGCAGCAGGGCGTCGCATTCAAGCTCGCTGATATGGCGACTTCGGTTGAAGCGGCTAAATTAATGGTCTATAACGCAGCTGATATGTACGGAAAAGGCATCGAGTGCAATAAAGAATCGTCGATGGCGAAACTGTTCGCTTCCAAAGCGGCGATGGACATCACAACTGAAGCGATTCAAGTTTACGGCGGCTATGGCTATACGAAAGACTACCCGGTCGAGCGCTTGTTCCGCGACGCCAAAGTCACGGAAATTTATGAAGGCACGAGTGAAATTCAACGCATCGTCATCAGCAAGCAACTATTAAAATAATTGGGGGAATACACACAATGAACTTTCAACTTTCTGAAGAACATAAAATGATCCGCAAAATGGTACGCGACTTCGCGAAAAACGAGGTTGCACCAACAGCAGAACAGCGCGACGAAGATGAAAGCTTCGATATGGCCATCTTCCATCAAATGGCAGAACTCGGCCTGACAGGCATTCCGTGGCCGGAAGAATACGGCGGTATCGGTTCGGATTATTTGGCGTATTGCATCGCGGTCGAAGAGTTGTCCCGCGTCGACGGTTCTGTCGGTGTTATCCTCTCTGCCCACACATCTCTTGCCGGATGGCCGGTCTATACGTTCGGTACGGAAGAGCAAAAGCAGAAATACTTGCGCCCGATGGCAGAAGGCACAAAAGTCGGCGCTTACGGATTGACGGAACCGGCTGCTGGATCGGATGCAGGAGGCATGAAGACAAATGCAAAAGAAGACGGCGACGATTACATCTTGAACGGCTCTAAAATCTTCATCACAAACGGCGGCATCGCCGACATTTATGTCGTGTTCGCGGTTACAGACCCGAACTCAAAACATAAAGGAACTACAGCCTTCATCGTAGAAAAAGATTTCGAAGGCTTCTCGGTCGGCAAAAAAGAAAGAAAGCTCGGCATCCGTTCAAGCCCGACAACGGAAATCATTTTCGACAATTGCCGCGTCCCGAAAGAAAACGTTCTCGGCGAACTTGGCCAAGGCTTTAAAATCGCTATGCAGACACTTGACGGCGGCCGCAACGGCATCGCAGCACAAGCTGTCGGAATCGCACAAGGCGCAATGGATGCAGCAGTGGATTACGCGAAAGAGCGCGAGCAATTCGGTAAGCCGATTGCAGCAAACCAAGGCATTTCCTTTAAACTTGCAGACATGGCGACATCGATCGAAGCTTCACGCCTGTTGACGTATCAAGCAGCATGGCTCGAGTCGAACAAGCTGTCCTACAGCAAAGAATCCGCTATGGCGAAATTGATGGCCGGCGACACGGCGATGAAAGTGACGACAGAAGCGGTACAAGTATTCGGCGGCTACGGCTATACGAAAGACTATCCGGTTGAACGCTTTATGCGCGATGCGAAAATCACGCAAATCTACGAAGGCACACAGGAAATCCAGCGTTTGGTCATTTCCCGTATGGTCACGAAATAAACGGAGGGTGGGCCTATGACGAAAAAGCGTGAAATTCAGTCCTCCGTGAAAGACGAAAGCCTGATTGAAAAGCGTCGTGAACAGATGATCCGCGGCGCTGTCACGCTCTTTAAGGAAAAAGGCTTTCACCGGACGACGACTAGGGAAATTGCAAAAGCAGCCGGCTTCAGCATCGGCACGCTGTATGAATATATACGCACGAAAGAAGATGTGCTCTATCTCGTCTGCGACTCGATCTACGATGAAGTGAACATGCGTCTCGGCCGGCTGGATTTGGAAAAAGGCTCGATCGAATCACTCGTAAAAGCACTCGAGCAGTACTATACATTGATCGACGAGATGCAAGATGAGTTTGTCGTTATGTACCAAGAGTCGAAATCCTTGCCGAAAGATGCTCTGCGCTACGTCTTGACGAAGGAAATGGAAATGACCAAGCTGTTTGAACGCTTGCTGGCGAATTGTGTGGCGTCAGGAGAACTATCGCTTAAGCCGAAAGAAATCGTTTTGGCTTCGCATCATTTATTCGTCCAAGGGCAAATGTGGGCGTTCCGCCGCTGGGCCATGAACGACTACACAATCCAAGAATTTATCGAAATGCAAACGAAGTTTCTGCTGCAGGGGATGGCAGGGGAAAAAATCACGATACAGGGGGCTTGATCATAATGGCTACTATTCAAGAAAACACTACGTATCAGCCGAAACACCATGTCCGGTTCGTTACGGCATCCAGTTTGTTCGACGGCCACGACGCATCGATCAACATCATGCGCCGGATTTTGCAGGCAAACGGTGTGGAAGTAATTCACCTCGGGCATAACCGCTCAGTGGAAGAAGTCGTCAATGCGGCAATCCAGGAAGATGTCCAAGGGATTGCCATTTCATCTTACCAAGGCGGTCACATGGAATATTTCAAATACATGCATGACTTGCTTCAAGAACGTGGTGCAGGCCATATCCAGATTTACGGTGGAGGCGGCGGCGTCATTTTGCCGCGCGAAATCCGTGAACTGGAAGATTACGGCATTGCCGGCATTTTCTCTCCGGAAGATGGCCGTAAAAAAGGATTGCAAGGCATGATCGCGGAAATCGTTGAGAAATGTGATTTTTCGACAGTGAAAGAAGATGTCTCGCTCGACGAGCTGTCTGCTGATAACCCGGTAGCACTTGCAAATGTCATCACGACTGCCGAAGAAGCGCATACGAGAAATCTCGACACAGCCGACTTGATGAAAGCGGTTCGCGAAAAAACGAAAAACACGCCAGTTCTCGGAATTACCGGAACAGGGGGAGCTGGAAAAAGCTCCTTGACGGATGAATTGATTCGCCGTTTCTTGACAGAATTGCCGGGCAAGAAAATCGCCATTTTGTCAATCGACCCGACGAAACAAAAAACGGGCGGAGCGCTACTCGGCGACCGTATCCGCATGAACGCTATATTCAATAAGCGCGTCTTTATGAGGAGCCTTGCGACGCGTGGTTCAAGAACAGAGTTGTCCGCAGCGATCGGCGATGTGCTCGATGTCGTGAGAGCGGCAGGATTCGATTTGATTATCGTGGAAACGAGCGGAATCGGCCAGGGCGACGCTGAAATCGCGGGCATTTCCGATGCTTCGATGTACGTCATGACGAGCGAATTCGGTGCGCCGACGCAGCTCGAGAAAATCGACATGATCGATTACGCAGACCTCATCGTCATCAATAAATATGAGCGCAAAGGTTCAGAAGATGCACGTCGCCAAGTGCAGAAACAATACCAGCGCAGCCATTTATTATGGGACAAAGACTTGGACGAAATGCCGGTATACGGCACCATCGCCAGCCAGTTCAATGACAAAGGTACTAATGCTTTGTTCGCAGCACTCGTCGGCACGCTCAACGAAAAATGCGGCACCGACTGGGAAACGAGCTATGAGGCATTCGCCAAAACACAAAAAGAGAATTTGATCATTCCGAATGACCGCCGCTATTATTTGCGGGAAATCACGGAAACGGTGCGCGGCTATCATGCGAAAAGCGCAGAGCAAGCTTCATTTGCGCGCCGCTTGTTCCAGCTTGAAGGCGCTATCGAAGAAGTCAAAAACAACGCGCCGAATGATGCGCTCGTCCAATCATTGGAATCACTTGCTACAGGGGTGCGCGATGAATTGACCGCAGAATCGAAACGCATTCTCGACAACTGGGATTCCTTGCAGTCCGATTATGCCGGTGATGAATTAGTTACCAAAGTGCGCGATAAGGAACTGCGCACATTGCTGCGGACAGAAAGCTTATCAGGCATCAAAATTCCGAGAGTGGCATTGCCGAAATTCAAGGATTACGGCGAAATTTTGCGCTGGGTCTATGCCGAAAACGTACCTGGTGCATTCCCGTATACAGCGGGCGTGTTCCCGTTCAAACGTGCCGGTGAAGATCCGAAGCGCCAGTTTGCTGGTGAAGGAACACCTGAACGCACGAATAGAAGATTCCATTATTTGTCAAAAGGTGACGACGCGAAACGCTTGTCGACCGCATTTGATTCGGTAACGCTGTACGGAGAAGATCCGGATCACCGTCCTGATATTTACGGTAAAGTCGGCGAATCGGGCGTTTCCATCTGTACGCTCGAAGATATGAAGAAATTGTATGCCGGCTTTGATTTGTGCTTGCCGTCGACATCTGTATCGATGACAATCAACGGACCTGCGCCGATTATTCTCGCGATGTTCATGAACACGGCAATCGACCAGCAAGTGCAGAAAAAAGAAGAAGAGCTTGGACGCACGCTGACGGTCGAAGAGTTTACTGAAGTGCGCGAAGGTACAATGCAAGTCGTCCGCGGTACTGTACAGGCGGATATTCTGAAAGAAGACCAAGGACAGAACACTTGCATCTTCTCAACGGAATTCGCGCTGCGCATGATGGGCGATATCCAGCAATACTTTATCGACAAAAAAGTGCGCAACTACTACTCGGTTTCCATTTCCGGCTACCATATTGCAGAAGCTGGCGCGAATCCGATTTCGCAGCTGGCGTTCACCTTGTCGAACGGCTTCACATATGTCGAGTATTATTTGAGCCGCGGCATGAACATCGATGATTTCGCTCCGAACTTGTCGTTCTTCTTCTCGAACGGCCTCGACCCGGAATACACGGTCATCGGACGTGTGGCACGCCGCATCTGGGCAATCGTCATGCGCGATAAATACGGCGCTAATGAACGCAGCCAGAAGCTGAAATATCACGTCCAAACTTCGGGCCGCAGCTTGCACGCGCAGGAAATCGATTTCAACGATATCCGCACGACTTTGCAGGCACTCATGGCATTGCAGGATAACTGCAACTCGCTCCACACGAACGCTTATGATGAGGCGATTACGACGCCGACAGAAGAATCGGTGCGCCGCGCGATGGCGATTCAAATGATCATCACAAAAGAGCACGGCCTTTCGAAAAACGAAAACCCGCTGCAAGGCGCTTTTGTCGTCGAAGAACTCACAGAATTGGTCGAGCAGGCCGTCTTGACGGAATTCGACCGCATCGATGACCGCGGAGGTGTTCTTGGCGCAATGGAAACGCAATACCAGCGCGGCAAGATCCAAGAAGAATCAATGCATTATGAAATGAAAAAGCATACCGGCGAATTGCCAATCATCGGGGTCAACACTTACTTGAACCCGAATCCGCAGTCCGACGATGACATCAATGCGATGGAAATCGCCCGGGCAACGGAAGAGGAAAAAGAGGCGCAAATCAACAACTTGCGCTCGTTCCAGGAACGCAATCCATCAGATGAGGCATTAGAGCGCTTGAAACAAGTAGCCAAAACCGGCGGCAATATTTTCGAAGAACTGATGGAGACAGTCAAAGTCGCAAGCCTTGGACAAATCACCACAGCACTCTACGAAGTCGGCGGCCAGTACCGCAGAAATATGTAAAATCTATTCCCTTGTCCAGAAATGGGCAAGGGGATTTTTTATTGGAATCATTTTGTTGAAGTGTTTAAGTGAAATCTATCTTTATTGATCCATTTCAAGGTTTTGGTGAAGAAGCTTATTTGGACAAGTTAGTGAGATGAACTATTCACTTATTGGTTCATCACGGAATGGCCGCCTTCCGCTTAGGGCATGCCTCCCGCAATGAGCCAAAAAGAACGCTTGTCTCATCGCTTCGGCTAGCCAATGAATTGGCGAAAGGGAGTTGAGCACAGTTTTTCATCCACTGAGTCCACTGGTTGATGACGCTTAGCTCGGCTAGAATGCGGACGAACTAGTTGGACAAGCGAGCGAGATGGACTATTCATTGATCGGTTCATCTTGAAGTAGTCGCCTTCCGCTTGGGGCATGCCTCTCGCAATGAGCCAATAAGAACGCTTGTCTCATCGCTTCGGCTAGCCCGTGTGCGCGGTGCGGCTTGGAGATTACGTTGGAGTTTTTGTGTGATAAAGTGACTACCTTTGATCGGTTTTGTCGGCTAGGATGAAGCTTATTTGGACCAGGGAAGTTTTGAGAAATCGTCTGGAGCAGATTAGGCTATTTGGATAAGTTAGTGAGGTGAAAAGTTCAATGGTTGGTTCATCGCGAAGTAGTCGCCTTCCGCGATGAGCCAAGAAGGGCACTTGTCTCATCGCTTCGGCTGGCCCGTATGCGCGGTGAGGCTTGAAGATTTCATTGAAGTTTTTGAGCGATGATGCGACTGCTTTGAACAGGTTCATCTGCGGGATGGCGACGCTTATTTAGAAATAATAGCGGTGTATCGTTTGTGAAATCATTAACGCTATTGCAGTAGCTGCAGCAGATTTCAATATACTGATAATCAATTCTCACACTGACTTCAGTGCTGGATGAATTTCATTTCCACTCTAAAGTTAGAGATGGAGCGGAAGGGAGGCGACGCCTGGGGGACCGCGCGGGACAGGCGAGACAAATGTGACGCGTACTTTGCGGCACATTGTCTCGACGCCCGCCCCCCGGCAAGCGTCCTCCCTAGAGCGTAATCTCCACCCACTAAACTTTTATATACATTACACTGCAGTAATAAGAAATGGAATCATCCGTCACTTCGGTCGATTTGCCCGTTCAAGTCCGTTATAATAGTAGAAGTTGATATTCTACAGAAATGAGATGGATGACAATGCCTAAAGCTGCCCATTATACCATTATCATCGTAGCGCTTGTGCTGGTGATTGTTTTATACAATCAAGCACTCGGTTCGATTCCATTTTTAATCCTGTCCTTTTACTTGTTCTATTTCGGGTGGGGGCAGCTTGCGCGCAGAAAAAAGAAATCCCGGTAGCGGACAGCAAGGACTTTGTATATAATGGATTAAGTTACGATACAAGAAGGGACGTGCACGAATGAACATACGCGAATTAACTAAAGAAGAATTGCTAGAAGAGTCGTTCGTCGACTTAACATATGCCATTTTGGAAGAGACAAAAGAAACGAAAGTCTTTTTAGAGCTTGTAGCAGAATTGCAAGCTTTGATCGGCCTTTCCGAAGCGGAAATGAAAACGCATCTTGCACAATATTACACAGACATGAATATTGATGGGCGTTTCTTGATCCTTGGCGAAAACCGCTGGGGCCTACGCGAGTGGTATCCGGTCGAGCAGATCGAAGAAGAATCTGCACCGACGGTCAAAGCCCGCAAGAAAAAGAAATCGAAATCAACAGATGAAGATTTCGATGACATGGATTTGGAAATCGAAGACGAGCTTGATTTCGAAGACTTCGGTGAAGATGATGCAGATGACGACGATGACGATGACGATGACGAACCGGTCATCAAACCGCCTGTAGCTGATCTTGATTTCGACTCAAAAGGCGACAATGACGACGAAGCAGCAGATGTCGATGTGCTCGTTGAAGACCTTGATGGCAACATCATTGACGACGATGACGATGATGAAGAGGAAGAAGAAGACGATATCCAGAAGTAGTCTGAACTTTTTTTCACCTTGACGGAAACGGCTGTACAGGATAAGATTTTATTGGGCTCCTTAAAATAGGAGAGATGATTCGTATAGCTTACGCGCTCCCCCTGCACGCTTGCAGGAGGAGCGCTTTTTATTTGTTAGGTGCTGCCGATTGGCAGTAGTTACTCGTGCCATCCTTACTTTTGGATGGCCACTGCTTTTTCTGGTTGGGCATAGGAGTAAGCTTGGTGTTGGCTGTCGCCGCAGATGGCCATTTTATATTTTCATTACTCGAGGAGGAAACAGAGCATGACAAAGTATATATTCGTAACAGGTGGAGTAGTTTCATCATTAGGAAAAGGGATCACCGCCGCATCACTCGGCCGCTTGCTGAAAAACCGGGGCCTCAGCGTCACGATCCAAAAATTCGATCCATACATCAATATTGACCCAGGCACGATGAGCCCGTACCAGCACGGAGAAGTTTACGTGACGGATGATGGCGCAGAAACGGATTTGGATCTTGGCCATTACGAGCGCTTCATCGACATCAATTTGAACAAATACTCGAACGTGACGACCGGGAAAGTCTACTCGACGGTCATCCAAAAAGAGCGCCGCGGCGATTATTTGGGCGGCACCGTCCAAGTCATTCCGCATATCACGAATGAAATCAAAGACCGCTTGCTGCGCGCGGCGAAAACCGCGCAAGCTGATGTCGTCATCACAGAAATCGGCGGCACGGTCGGCGATATTGAATCCTTGCCATTCCTAGAGGCAATCCGCCAAATGCGTTCAGACCTTGGCCGCGAGGAAGTCATGTACATCCACTGTACGCTCATCCCGTACCTCGGTGCTGCAAAAGAAATGAAAACAAAACCGACTCAGCATAGCGTGAAAGAACTGCGCAGCCTTGGAATCCAGCCAAACTTGATCGTCGTGCGCACAGAGTATCCAGTGCCGCAAGACATGAAAGATAAAATCGCTTTGTTCTGCGACATTAAATCTGAAGAAGTTATCGAATCGCGCGACGTCGACGTCATTTATGAAATGCCGCTGCGCTTGCAGGAACAGCATATGGACCAGATCGTTCTCGACCATTTTGGCATCGAAGCGCCGGAAGCCGACATGACCGAATGGAACGCACTCGTCGAGAAAGTGAAATCGCTGCAAAAATCAGTGAAAATCGGCCTTGTCGGGAAATACGTCGAACTGCAGGATGCTTATATTTCCGTCGTGGAATCATTGAAGCATGCCGGGTTCGCATTCGATTCTGATATCGAAGTCGAATGGATCAACGCAGAGCATGTCAACGTAGAAAATGTGGCAGAAAAACTCGGAAGCTGCGATGGCATCCTCGTTCCTGGCGGTTTCGGCGACCGCGGTGTCGAAGGGAAAATTCTCGCGACACAATTCGCGCGTGAAAACAAAGTGCCGTTCTTCGGCATCTGCCTCGGCATGCAATTGGCATCCGTGGAATACGCCCGCAACATCATGAACTTGGATGGAGCGCATTCGTCTGAGCTTGACCCGAAAACTTTGTATCCGGTCATCGATTTGTTGCCGGAACAGAAAGACATCGAAGACTTGGGCGGCACGCTTCGCCTTGGGTTATACCCAGCGAAGCTCGACAAAGATTCGAAAGCATATGAAGCTTACGGACAAGAGCTTGTCTACGAAAGACATCGCCACCGCTATGAGTTCAACAACGAATTCCGCGAGCAGTTCGAAAAAGCAGGATTCAGATTCACGGGCACGAGCCCGGACGGACGCCTCGTTGAAATCATCGAAGTGGCAGATCACCCGTGGTTCGTCGCTTGCCAGTTCCACCCGGAATTCATCTCGCGCCCTAACCGCCCACAGCCATTGTTCCGCGAGTTCGTTCGCGCTTCACTGGAGCATCAGGGATAAAGAGAAACTAACAATCAGGCGGGTTTATCCCTAACTGATTGTTAGTTGATCCAATCGGACTTTTACGGACCGTTAAAGCGGGATAAGTTTGCAAAAGCCGCTTCGTTCTGAGGAAGGCAGGCATCGATAAGATGAAAAAAGCCTTCCCTTTCTTCGGGAAGGCTTTTGGCCGCTCATCATTCACCGAGCATTTCGTCAATTGTTAATTTAACAGCATGATACACATACAAAGCGCCGAGTGCATGCGGAATCATGATGCGTCCGCCTTCGTCTCCCGGCAATAATCCTGTATCGATCGCCATTGATAAAAAGGCATAAGGCAGGTCATTGTCATGGCTTTCTGCCGTCAGCATAGCGAAAGGTACGCCCGATTCGGCGAGTTTTTGTGCCAGCACATCACCCTCATCTTTTTGGGCCAATATCCAAACGCGATCCGCAGAAGAAAGCTCTGTTCCGGGTTCATAGCGAACAGCGGCACTGAGTGTGTCACGGCCATACAGAGCGGCGGCGGTGACTGCTTCGAGTTCACCGAAAGCTGCCAAATGGATGCGGCCTTCGCCGATCGCCGCTTGTGCGAGCAGGCGGGCAATATCTTCAATGGCTTCTTCTTTTGCCCCAAGGCGCAAGAACAGGCCGGTCAATTGTGTCGATAATATTTTCAAATGGGTTCACCTCAAAAAGAGTATAGCAGAAGAGCTGCTCTTCGAAAAAGGGTGGGAAGGAGTGGCTAATGTGAAAAGGATTCTTATAGTAGATGATCAACAAGGCATCCGCCTATTATTGAAAGAAGTATTCGAGCGGGAAGGCTATGAAACTATGGTTGCTGGCAGCGGCAAAGAAGCACTGGAGATCACTGAACAGATTTGCCCGCATATCGTATTGATGGATATGAAAATGCCGGGGATGGACGGTATCGAGCTATTGAAGCAGCTGAAGAACCGCAATAAGGAATGCAAAGTAATCATGATGACGGCTTACGGGGAAATGGGCGTTGTTGAAGAATCGATGAACTGGGGAGTCATGCGTTATTTCACCAAGCCTTTCGATGTTTTCGAACTGCGTGATGCCGTCCGCGAGTTGCTGGGCGACTAAATAGGCGCCGAGTGGCGAAGCAGCGCCATTTTTGATATAGTGAGAAGGATATTGGGTTAGTGCCTAAGCTGAGGAGGAAGAATTGTAATGCCATTAGTTTCGATGAAAAACATGATGATAAAAGGGAAACAGGAAGGCTATGCTATCGGGCAGTTTAACCTGAACAACCTGGAATTTACACAAGCAATCTTACAGGCAGCAGAGGAAGAGAAATCTCCGGTCATCTGCGGCGTCTCAGAAGGTGCAGCGCGTTATATGGGCGGTTTCACGACTGTCGTTCATATGGTGAAAGGCCTGATGCATGATTACAACATTACAGTTCCTGTCGCAATCCACTTGGATCACGGCTCCAGTTTTGAAAAATGCAAAGAAGCGATTGATGCCGGTTTTACTTCGGTCATGATCGACGCTTCGCATCATTCATTTGAAGAAAACATAGAAATTACACGCAAAGTCGTCGAATATGCTCATGCAAGAGGGGTTTCTGTTGAGGCGGAGCTCGGTATTGTCGGCGGCCAGGAAGACGACGTCATCGCAGAAGGCGTCATTTATGCAGACCCGAAAGAATGCCAGATGCTCGTCGAACAGACAGGCATTGATTGCCTTGCACCAGCGCTTGGTTCGGTTCACGGACCGTACAAAGGCGAACCGAATCTAGGGTTTACCGAAATGGAAGAAATC
Source organism: Planococcus sp. ISL-109 (assembly GCF_018613655.1). Lineage (GTDB taxonomy): Bacteria > Bacillota > Bacilli > Bacillales_A > Planococcaceae > Planococcus. Next base: position 9,140 of record NZ_JAGGPW010000011.1, on the reverse strand, counting down.
TCGCAGCTTTGCGATGTGCCGCTCGTCTTGCACGGCGGAACGGGCATTCCCACACACGACATCCAGCGTGCAGTAGCGCTCGGTACGTCAAAAATCAACGTCAACACAGAAAGCCAGATCGCTGCATCAATAGCAATCCGCGAAAAGCTGGCGAGTGACGCAGAAGTCTACGATCCGCGGAAATACTTGACGCCAGCACGCGATGCAATCAAAGCGACCGTCATCGGAAAAATGCGGATTTTCGGCAGTTCTCAACAAGTGAATTCATAATAAAAACGGAAGAGAGGCGAAACCGTCTCTTTTTCCGCATACAGGAGGAAACCACATATGAAATTTTTCATCGATACAGCCAATTTTGACGAAATTAAAGAAGCACATGCTTGGGGCATTCTCTCAGGCGTGACGACCAACCCATCACTTGTCGCAAAAGAAAAAAACGTATCATTCCACGACCGCTTGAAAGAAATCGCTGAACTGGTCGACGGATCGATCAGCGGCGAAGTCATTGCCCTTGATGCAGAAAACATGATCAAAGAAGGCCGTGAACTTGCGGAACTTGCTCCGAACATCACGGTGAAATTGCCGATGACACCGGACGGCTTGAAAGCATGTGCAGTTCTTGCCGGCGAAGGCAAAAAAGTCAACGTAACTTTGATCTTCAGCGCTAACCAGGCACTTCTTGCAGCACGTGCCGGAGCATCATATGTTTCTCCATTCGTAGGACGCCTCGATGATATCGGCCATAACGGCATGGATTTGATTGCTCAGATCGCCGAAATTTTCGCGATTCATGACATCGATTCAGAAATCATCGCAGCTTCAATCCGCCATCCGCAGCACGTAACAGATGCGGCGTTGAACGGCGCACATATCGGCACATTGCCGATGAAAGTGCTCGAGCAGATGTTCAAACATCCGCTGACAGACAAAGGCATTGAAGCATTCCTAGCCGATTGGGAAACCCGCTCTGTGAAATAAGGCTGACTGGAAAAAGGAGAAATAGAATGGATGTTTATAAAATAAAAGGCGGCAATCGCCTTGCCGGAACGATAAAAGTGAACGGCGCCAAAAACAGCGCCGTGGCACTAATACCGGCATCAATACTAGCAAATTCACCCGTATCGATTGAGGGCTTGCCGGAAATTTCCGATGTTTGGACACTGAAAAATATCTTGGAAGAAATTGGAGGTTCCGTAAAGTTTGAAGATGGCGTGATGCAAATCGATCCGACAGAAATGATCGATATGCCTTTGCCGAACGGCAACGTCAAAAAACTACGGGCTTCGTATTATATGATGGGCGCTATGCTCGGCCGCTTCAAACACGCGGCAATCGGGCTTCCAGGCGGCTGTTTCCTAGGGCCCCGCCCGATCGACCAGCACATTAAAGGCTTTGAAGCACTGGGCGCGAAAGTGACCAACGAACACGGTGCGATTTATTTGCGTGCCGATGAACTGCGCGGTGCGAAAATTTACTTGGACGTGGTCAGCGTCGGAGCGACCATCAACATCATGCTCGCCGCTGTCCGCGCGAAAGGCCAGACCGTTATTGAAAACGCGGCGAAAGAACCGGAAATCATCGATGTCGCAACCCTTCTGACAAATATGGGGGCGAACATCAAAGGTGCCGGGACGAACGTCATCCGCATTGAAGGTGTCGATGAATTGCACGGCACCAACCATACGATTATTCCGGACCGCATTGAAGCGGGTACATTTATGATCATGGCAGCGGCTGCCGGCGATGGCGTGACAATCGATAACGTTATCCCGTTCCATATGGAAGCGCTGACGGCGAAATTGCGCGAAATGGGCGTCGATGTTCAAGAAGGCGAAGAGTCGATCCATATTCCGAAACCGCTAAACCTGCAGGCAATCGATGTTAAAACTCTTGTGTACCCCGGGTTTGCGACGGACTTGCAACAGCCGTTTTCGGTCTTGATGACACAAGCGCAAGGCTCTTCGATGATCACCGATACGATTTATTCCGCGCGCTTCAAACATATCGATGAATTGCGCCGCATGAACGCGGTCGGACGTGTAGAAGGCCGCGCTGCGGTCATTACCGGTCCGACTCCGATGACGGCAGCGACTGTTGTAGCTTCGGATCTTCGTGCAGGGGCCGCGCTTGTTATTGCCGGATTGCTTGCAGAAGGCGAAACTGAAGTGCGGGAAATTTATCATATCGAGCGTGGCTATTCGAATATCATCGATAAGCTCCGCGGCCTTGGTGCTGATATCCGCCGAGAGACGATCGACCCGGTGGCGAGTGGGAAGTCCGACCTCAGTTCTGACGTAAATTGACTCTCTAAAGGCGTTTAATTATATGCTACAATATAGAAAGCAGTTACAAAGATGAACGGAGGAACAGATATTATGGAACGAAGTCTTTCGATGGAATTAGTGCGGATTACAGAAGCGGCAGCAATCGCTTCCTCAAAATGGATGGGCCGCGGCTTGAAAAACGAAGCGGACGATGCAGCGACGGAAGCGATGCGGAAGGTATTCGATACCATTCCGATGCGCGGTGTCGTGGTAATCGGTGAAGGCGAAATGGACGAAGCGCCGATGCTTTATATCGGTGAAGAGCTTGGTTCAGGAGATGGCCCGGAAGTGGACGTAGCCGTTGACCCGGTAGAAGGCACAAACATCGTCGCTGCAGGCGGCTGGAATGCGATTGCAGTTTTGGCGATTGCGGACCGCGGCAATCTTTTGAATGCACCGGATATGTATATGGACAAAATTGCGGTCGGCCCTGAGTCGGTCGGCAAAATTGACATCAATGCACCGGTCATCGATAATTTGCGTGCGGTAGCCAAAGCAAAAAATAAAGACATTGAAGATGTTGTCGCCACGATTCTTGATCGTCCGCGCCACGCGCAGATCATCAAAGAAATCCGTGAAGCGGGCGCACGCATCAAATTGATCAATGACGGCGACATCGCCGGTGCAATCAATACAGCCTTCGACCAAACAGGCGTCGATATTCTATTCGGTACAGGCGGAGCTCCGGAAGGAGTCATTGCTGCAGTCGGGTTGAAATGCCTCGGCGGAGAAATCCAAGGCAAACTAGTTCCACAGGATGACGAGGAAAAACAGCGTTGTATCGATATGGGCCTTGAAGTCGGAAAAGTGCTGATGATGGACGATCTTGTCAAAGGCGACGACGCAATCTTTGCGGCGACAGGGATTACCGACGGGGAACTTCTTCGTGGTGTCCAATTGAAAGGCGCTTTTGCAGAAAGCCATACGCTCGTCATGCGGGCGAAATCCGGCACGGTCCGTTTTGTCGAAGGGCGCCATAGCCTCAAGAAAAAACCGAATCTCGTCATGAAAGACTGATTTCCATACTCCAAAAAATGAGTCCGGCTTTTGCCGGGCTCCTTCTTTAATGACTCCAGAACCATCCCCAAGAAATTCTTGAAACTAATGATAAGAGTGGTGTCCAACTAGATGGCAACGATGACAATATCCGCATTGGAAAATATGACGCTCAAAGAGCTCTATAACCTCGCGAAAGAATACAAACTGAATAATTACAGCAAATTGACGAAGAAAGAACTGATTTTCGCCATTTTGAAAACCCGCGCGGAACAGGAAGGCTTCTTCTTTATGGAAGGAGTTCTTGAAATCATCCAGTCGGAAGGCTTCGGGTTCCTGCGACCGATCAATTATTCACCGAGTTCACAGGATATTTATATTTCGGCTTCCCAAATACGCCGCTTCGATTTGCGCAACGGAGATAAAGTGTCCGGAAAAGTCCGTCCGCCGAAAGAAAACGAACGCTATTTTGGTCTTCTTCAAGTCGAAGCAGTCAACGGCGAAGACCCGGAAGTCGCAAAAGAACGCGTCCACTTCCCAGGGCTCACCCCGCTGTATCCGGACCGTCACATACGTCTTGAAACCGGGCCGGAACACATATCAACCCGCATCATGGACCTTATCTCGCCGGTTGGTTTCGGCCAGCGTGGATTAATTGTTGCACCGCCAAAAGCAGGCAAAACGATGCTTTTGAAAGAAATCGCCAATTCCATAACGACCAACCATCCAGAAGCGGAATTGATCGTGCTGTTGATCGATGAGCGTCCTGAAGAAGTGACCGATATCGAACGCTCTATCGACGCTGATGTCGTTTCTTCGACATTCGATGAAGTGCCGGAAAACCATGTCAAAGTTGCAGAACTCGTCCTTGAGCGCGCGATGCGTTTAGTCGAGCACAAGCGGGATGTCGTCATTTTGATGGATTCGATCACACGGCTTGCACGTGCCTATAATTTGGTCATCCCGCCGAGTGGCCGCACGTTATCAGGTGGTATTGACCCGGCAGCTTTCCACCGTCCGAAACGATTTTTCGGTGCCGCGCGTAATATCGAAGAAGGCGGCAGTTTGACGATTCTTGCGACAGCACTTGTCGACACGGGATCACGCATGGATGAAGTCATCTACGAGGAGTTCAAAGGGACAGGCAATATGGAGCTGCACCTCGACCGCAGCCTCGCCGAACGCCGGATTTTCCCGGCACTTGACATCCGTCGTTCCGGTACCCGCAAGGAAGAATTGTTGATGGATCCGGATCAACTTGATAAACTATGGTCCATCCGCAAAACTTTTTCAGACTCTCCGGACTTTACGGAGCGCTTCATGAAAAAGCTCAACCGATCGAAGACCAACGAAGAGTTTTTCGAGCAATTGGCCAGCGGTGCAAAATCACCACGTACAGCGCGGAAAACGATTTAATCACTTGCAAAAAACTGTCTTTCTTGATATACTTACAAGAGTGAAATAAAACAGCGCTATTGCATATACGGTCTAAAGAGCCGTGTAAGGCAATAGTCAAAATAGATTAAACTCTGTTCCAGATGGTTCAGGGCGGGAGGAGAAAACATTATGAAAACAGGTATTCACCCAAATTACAAAAAAGCAACAGTGACTTGCTCATGCGGCAACTCATTCGAAACTGGTTCAGTAAAGGAAAGCATCAGCGTTGAGCTTTGCTCAGAATGTCACCCATTCTATACTGGCCGCCAGAAATTCGCAGCTGCAGATGGCCGCGTAGACCGTTTCAACAAAAAATACGGCCTCAAAGAAGAACTCAACAACTAAGTCACAATCATACCTGTCCGTCGCGAAAACGCCGGATGGGTATTTTTTTTCGTCAACGAACGGATAAATTCAATTACATAGCAGAAAAATGATAGGCATTCCCACCATTTTTGTTATGATATTAACAGTAAATGTTTGAAAGGGGTCTCCACTATGTACGTCATGAAACAGACCGGCTGGATTGAGTTGATTTGCGGCAGCATGTTTTCCGGGAAATCAGAGGAATTGATCCGCCGCATCCGCCGCGCGCAATTCGCCAAACAGAAAATTGCCGTCTTCAAGCCGAAACTCGACAACCGCTTTAGCGAGGAAGCGGTCGTCTCCCATAACGGAACAACGGTTATCGCCTTGCCGATCGGGCATTCTGGCGAGATGAAAGAATATATTACCGATGAATTCGATATCATTGCGATCGATGAAGCGCAATTTTTTGATATGGAAATTGTCGACCATGTGCAAAAGCTGGCTGACCACGGATTCCGTGTCATTGTCGCAGGGCTTGACCAGGATTTCAGAGGCGAGCCGTTCGGTCCGATGCCGTCATTGCTTTCTGTAGCGGAGCAAGTGACCAAACTGCAGGCTGTCTGCACTGTATGTGGATCACCCGCAAGCCGCACGCAGCGCCTCATCGACGGCAAGCCCGCCGGTTCCGATGATCCAATCATCCTGGTCGGTGCATCCGAAGCATACGAACCGCGCTGCCGCCATCACCACGAAGTTCCAGCTGGCGTCACCGTTACGAAATAACTTTGTAAAAGGAACTATAATTTACTTAATTAAAATGAACATATTCATATAGAAGAAACTAGAGGTGAATACGATGTTTGATCGATTACAATCTGTCGAGGACAGATACGACCGACTCAACGAAATGTTGAGCGACCCGGATATTGTCAGCGATACGAATAAGCTCCGCGACTATTCGAAAGAACAATCCGATTTGCAGGAAACGGTAGAAGTATACCGCGAATATAAAGACGTTCAGGCACAGCTTGCTGAGGCTAAAGCGATGTTCGATGAAAAAATGGACGTAGACATGCGTGAAATGGTCAAAGAAGAGGTAGCCGAACTCGAAGGGCGCTCAAAAGAGCTAGAAGAACGCCTTCACATTTTGCTTATTCCGAAAGACCCGAATGATGATAAAAACGTCATTATGGAAATCCGCGGTGCGGCAGGCGGTGACGAAGCTGCCCTTTTTGCAGGTGATTTGTTCAAGATGTATTCACGTTTTGCTGAAGCCAATGGATGGAAAGTACAGATTATGGACTCCAACCCGACCGAAATCGGCGGCTTTAAAGAAATCGTCTTTATGGTGACGGGAAAAGGCGCTTATTCTAAACTCAAATACGAAAACGGCGCCCACCGCGTCCAACGCGTACCTGAAACCGAATCTGGCGGACGCATCCATACCTCGACTGCGACAGTTGCGTGCTTGCCGGAAGTCGAAGAAGTCGAAGTGGATATCCACGATAACGATATCCGCGTCGACACCTACGCCTCATCAGGCGCAGGCGGCCAGTCCGTCAATACGACGATGTCGGCTGTACGTTTGACGCATTTACCGACTAATACCGTCGTCACATGCCAGGACGAGAAATCTCAGATCAAAAACAAAGCGAGCGCCATGAAAGTCCTGCGCGCCCGCGTTTATGAGAAATTCCAACAGGAAGCGCAAGCGGAATACGATTCCGTACGCAAATCCGCTGTCGGTACGGGTGACCGCTCAGAGCGCATCCGCACATATAATTTCCCGCAAAACCGGGTCACAGACCACCGAATCGGTCTGACCATCCAGAAGCTTGACCAGATCCTGCAAGGCAAGATGGATGAAATTGTTGACGCCCTGGTAATCGATGAACAGTCTACGAGGATGGAGAGTTTAAATAATGAACAAAGTTGAAACTGTGACCCAAGTGGCATTTGTATATGAAGCGCTAGAAAAAGCAACGACTTACTTGAAACAACACGGGCGTGAAGAAACGCAGGCGCGCATTTTGTTGCAGCATGAACTGGGACTTGATTATTCAGGACTGATTGCTGCGATGCGCGATAAAATAGAAGATTGCCAGTATAAAGATTTTTGGGAAAATATTGAGGAAGTGATTCAAGGCGTGCCAGTTCAGCATTTGACTGGCTCTGAGCAGTTTTATGGCCGAACGTTCAACGTATCCTCATCGGTCTTGATTCCACGTCCAGAAACAGAAGAACTGATGGAAGAAACCTTGAAGCTGAAGCGAGAGATTTTTGGCAAGGAAGAAGTCCAAGTAGCTGATATCGGGACAGGGAGCGGCATTATCGCCATCACCTTGAAATGTGAATTGCCGGAAGCAGAAGTGATGGCAACGGATATTTCTGAGGAAGCGTTATTTGTAGCGGAGCGCAATGCAGAGGCATTGGATGCTGATGTTCACTTTACGAAAGGCGATCTCGCAGCGCCGCTAGCCGGGAGAAAATGGGATATCATCTTATCAAATCCTCCATATATCGCACATTATGAAGCACCAAGCTTAGCTGATACGGTCCGTGATTTTGAGCCGCATGAAGCATTGTTCGCAGATAGCGACGGGCTTGCAGCTTATGAGCAGTTGGCACAGCAAGTACCGGCTTTGATCAACCGCCCAGGTATCATTGGGCTTGAAATTGGCAGCAGCCAAGGCGCTGCTGTAACCGAGCTGTTCCAGAACGCGTTGCCTGAAGCACGCGTCTATTGTAAAAAAGATATCAACAAACATGACCGAATGGTATTTTGCATTTTAGACTAAGTTGTGCACAATTAACTTGATTTTGCAGGAAGATATCCACAAAGTGTGGATATCCTTATCAAAACCTTATTGTACTGGAGATGTTTAGGTGGAAACTAAAACAATTCTTGTGGATGGAGATGTGAATAACGAAGAAAGTTATGCACAGGCTGTGGATTATATTCGTGAAGGGCAAGTGGTCGCTTTTCCGACGGAAACCGTATACGGCCTCGGGGCAGATGCGATGAACGGGGCCGCCGTCGATAAAATATTTGAAGCGAAAGGCCGCCCGACCGACAATCCATTGATCGTCCACGTGGATTCCAAAGAAACCGCCTTGGCGTTTGTCGAAGAAGTTTCTCAGAAAGCCTTGCAATGTATGGATGCTTTTTGGCCAGGTGCTTTGACCTTGATCATGCAAGCAAAACCGGATACATTCGCAACGAACGTAACCGCTGGATTGCCGACAGTCGGAATTCGCGTGCCGGATCATCCGGTGGCTTTGAACTTATTGAAGCGCTTAAAGCAGCCAATCGCTGCACCGAGTGCCAACACAAGCGGCAAACCGAGCCCGACTTTAGCGGAACATGTCTTTTTCGACATGAACGGAAAGATTCCGCTCATTTTGGACGGTGGTCCAACAAAGCTTGGGATTGAATCGACCGTGTTGGATATGACAAGTTCGCCACCGGTCATTTTGCGTCCCGGACAAGTGACGAAAGAGCAGTTAGAACAAGTGATTGGAGCTGTGCGCTTGTCTTCAGAGACACAAGGCAATACACCGAAATCACCTGGGATGAAATATACCCATTATGCACCGTCAGCACCGCTATATTTGATTGAGCATAATAGCAAGCTGATCGAAAAAGCGATTGATCATATCCATGGTAAAGCGAAAAAGATTGCGGTATTGAGCCGTGAGGACTTTCCGGCTGCGGATTATCATTTTCCGCTTTCTGTGGATAAGTTGTACGATAGTTTGCGGAAATGCGATCAAACGGATGCTGACTTGATTTTGGCGTGTGTGCTTCCAGAAGGTGAAAATGCTGCGCTGATGAACCGCTTGGAAAAAGCAGCGGATCATAAATGGTTCAGTTGAATGAATAAATAAAGAAGCTGCCGAGAATTTTCTCGGTGGTTTTTTTCGGAGTTTTATTTGTGTGTTGAATAGTTTCTTTGACATCTGATAAATAGGGGGTAAGATCTAGACTTTTATTTTTAAATAGCTTGCGCTATTAGACTGCGCTTCAGGGGCACGCTTGCCGGGGGGCGGGCGTCGACATATCTGTCAACTTAA
>NZ_JAGGPW010000010.1 GCF_018613655.1 Planococcus sp. ISL-109 | reverse complement strand
TTATTTATTGTACAATATATTGTACAATAAATAAAGTGTGAACTATATTCCACACTATGTTTATGGCGTTTCATCGCTATTCCTAAAGCGCTCTTAAACCGTCTGTCTTGGGAAAAGAGTATTTCCATTTTTAATAAATGTCCACACAACAGCAATCAGAAAGATCCCGATACCTGTCAAAAGAACGCCTTGAATGGCCATGGACATAGCAGGATCGAGCTGTCCGTTCGCATAAGCACTATAGATCCCAAAGAAAGCCCAGGCTAAAGGAATCGGAAAGGCGGCGTTTTTGAAACGCGCCAAGTAAAAGAGGACAAATGCGATGGCAATCCCCAATACGATCATTGTCCAGATGGAATCGGAAATCCCGAATCCATTCCATTGCAGTTGCACTAAAAACACAGAGATATTAACCATTGTCGCAATTAAAACCCACGAACCGTACAAGGTAAAACTGATACCTGCAAGAGTAGAAGGAAATTCAAAGCGATTTTTGTAGATTCTTTCCACAATGATGAGCAAGGAGAACAACATTCCCAAAATTAGCAGCGTGGATATGCCCAATCGTTCATAAGAAAACGCAATGATCCATCCCATATTCAACAGGGAACTCGCGATAAATAAAGGCGAAATCAATAGCACCAACCTACTGATATTCTTGTCTTTCCTTTTTGCAAATAAGTAGATTAAGGTAATCAGCAGCAAGCTATAAATGACGCCCCAAATCGAAAACGTAAAAGGTGCCGGGGATATGAGCGTCATGTATTTATCTGAAATATCTTTTTGAGTGTTTCCATTAAAAAACCCTGAAGATCCGAGGTAATTGACGCCGAGCGTTAAAAAATAAAACACCAGATTTAACAAGGTGAATAGTTTTGTTTTTTTCAATGTGTTTTCATCCATAGTAAATTCATCCTCTCGATAGCTATTGTCCTTTTCAACATACTGATATGCCGCTCCTTCCTTATCTCTTCCCGAATCTGCTATGCGGCAAAACTGGTTTCCTGCAAATTCCTTCCAAACAAACGAAAATCAGCTCGAGCAATTCGCAGTATAGGAGCAAAAGCGATAGAAATCTTGCCGATCTGGTCTTCGTACTTATCGTAAACCGCTTGTGCTGCCTGGCGGGATTCAACGCGTTGTTCACCCGTCCCTTTGTTTATCTCCATTTGGTTTAGGGAATACTAATAAGAAACCGCTATTGAAAGGAAGATTATTATGAGCGACCACCCATCACCGGAACAAGAAAAGAACATACAAAAAATGAACGAGCTCCTTGGGAAAAAAAATAAGGCAACTTCCGAAAAACAAGATTTCGATCAACAAGATCAGAAAAACCAATCCTTAAAAGACAATGCACGTTTCGCCAATGACAACAATAAACTCACGCCCACCAACAACCGAACTCCATGAACCACCACTTTCACCCATTAAAAAACCAGCAAATCGCATCCTGATTTGCTGGTTTTTTATTGGGTTAAAATTGAATCCACAACGGAATGGCTCGAAGTAACGGATGTCCTCTTTCACATAAAACTGTATCTCAAGATAACAAAGAAATGGATAGGACAGCCCATGGATTAAAAAGAGTCATAGAGTATTTAGCTCTAAAAACCCATTGGATAAGCTTTCATCGTCACTATTCTTATCAATTTTCTCTCTGTTTGCCAAAAAAGTAAATTGAATAATTAACTTTTTCAAAATACTATATTTCTTTTTATAGGAAAGGTGTTATCATGTGTATACAATATATCACTGACATCAGGAGGAAGACGCATATGATTACATTTTTCGCTGCACTCGCATTATTGATTTTAGGTTACGTCTTCTATTCGAAGTTTATCGAAAAGGTCTTCGGCGTCGACGATCAAACACCGACTCCCGCATATGCCCAAAAAGATGGCATCGATTATGTGCCGATGAGCTGGTGGAAAGGCAATTTGATTCAATTGCTGAACATCGCTGGACTCGGCCCGATCTATGGAGCCGTGGCAGGCGCTTTGTATGGCCCGGTCGCATTTATCTGGATTGTCGTTGGCTGCATTTTTGCAGGCGGGGTTCACGATTACTTTTCCGGCATGATGTCGATGCGCCACGGCGGAGCGCAGTTCCCTGCACTCGTTGGCCGTTATTTAGGCAAAAACGCCAAAGTCTTTATTAATGGCTTATCGTTGGTGTTAATGTTACTCGTGGCTGCTGCTTTTACCGCAGGGCCAGCTCAGTTGATTGCTCAAATTACGCCAATTAGTTTTATCGTGGCATTAGGTCTTATTTTTAGTTATTTTATTGTGGCAACCATTTTGCCGATCAACCGGATTATCGGCCGTATTTATCCGTTGTTAGGCGGCATTTTACTGTTCATGGCCATTGCTGTGGCAGTAGCGCTCGTTTTTTCAGGGAAACCGATGCCGAACCTGACCTTCAGCAATCTACATCCGGGCGACCTGCCGATTTGGCCGCTACTCATGGTCACGGTGTCATGCGGCGCGATTTCCGGCTTCCATAGCACGCAAAGCCCGATTATCGCCCGCACCATGAAAAAAGAAACCGATGGCCGCAAAATTTTCTACGGCGCCATGGTCATCGAAGGCATCATCGCCTTGATCTGGGCGGCGGCTGGCATGACCTTCTTTAGCGGGACGGAAGGCTTAGGTGCGGCACTTGCCGCTGGTGGACCTTCTGGAGTAGTCAACGAAATTTCAATTTCTCTCCTTGGCACATTGGGCGGAATCTTGGCGATTTTCGGCGTCATCATCTTGCCGATCACGACGGGGGATACAGCGCTTCGCTCTTCACGCATGATTTTAGCGGACCTGTTGTCGAAGTTTTTCAAGACAGACGGCAAAGTAAAAATCCTATTGATCACGATTCCGTTGGCCATCCCGACATTTTTTATGGCGACAATTGATTATACCTTCTTATGGAGATATGTCGGCTGGACCAACCAAGTGGTCGCCACGTTCATGCTGTGGACCGCAACGATGTATCTACTCAAAAACTACAAACTGCATTGGATCAGCGGCGTGCCTGCCATCTTCATGACAGGCGTCGTGTCCATGTACATCTTTTATGCACCTGAAGGTTTGAACATGGACTACCACATCTCCGCCATAATCGGCTCGGTCATCACTTTAGCGGTCGTGTTATGGTATGCAGCACAGATCATTAAATATCGTCCTTCTACACAAGTTGATTCGGAGTATGAAGCTGTTTAAAAAAAGGGCTGTCTCCTAAGCCTCCAATAAGCAGTAGAACCAAAAAGAGCTATGGACTTAATCGGTCCATGGCTCTTTTTCTGTGTGTTTTTTTTTACGCGGGAATTTTAATCTTTTTGGAACGGATATCTATGCTATACCGATTCTCGGAATAATGGGCGACGCAATACAGGGGCCTAGTTTCCACAAAAAATACAGAACTATGCACTGGATCTTCGCAAAGTTCTGTATTTGGCATTTATGAAACTATAGCGGTAATTATGATTGAATCCATCACTTAGTTTTCCTGTTTGTTTCTCTTCTCAAAAGCCTTCACCAATTCTTCGGCCAATTCTTCAGAAGAAAACGGATCGCGTCCGGTCACCAATTGGTCATTACCCCATACTACTTTTTGTTCGGCGGAATAATTTCCTAGTTTATTCATTTCACCTTCCAGGCTGAATGGCAGAATAGCTGAAAGTCCTTCAGGTTCGACGGCTTCCGGATACCCTGTAACGTCCAAGCCGGAAATGATGCTTTTTCCATCCGGACGTTTTGTCCAAATTAATGGAGCCGGTCCGTGGCATACCGCTGAAACGATATTTCCGTTATCGTAAACGGCATTGATGATTTTATGCAGCGTTTCATCTTCAGCCAGGTCATACATCGCCCCGTGGCCACCAACGATGAACACCGCGTCATAGTCTTCTGGAGTAACTTCCGAAAGAGCTTTGGTGTTATCCGCTAATCCCGATTCATACATTTTTTTGTATTTGCCTTCAGGATCATAGTCTTCGCTGATGCTGACCTGATCAAGCGTCGGTTTTCCGCCTAGCGGTGAAGCCAGGTCCAGTTGATGTCCCGCTTTTTCCAATATCTCCATCGGCGCGAATAATTCTTCAGCCCACCAGCCGGTTTCGTAATTATTTTCTGTATCCTTGTGTCCACTTGATAGTACTGCTAATACTTTAGCCATTTTTGTTTCCTCCTCTAGTTATAAATCATCCTAATGCTAGTAGTTCCCGAATATTTTCCCGTTTAAACAAACTAACAATTCCTCAGGCTGTCGAGAAACTCCAGAAAACCGTATTTTCCGAAGCTTATCGCTCGCTTTCCGATGTAATGCGTAGCATTACTGAGCAGAAGTTTTTACGAGCGGACGCTTCTCCAAACACTTAAATAGCTTACACATTCTTTGAAGAGGTAAAAGTATAGATGCTTATAACTCAAATTGTGCGTGACACAGGGACCGCGTTTCTCGGAAATACTGCTGACACAAGGATCTTGTCTCTCGAATTGTGTCTGACACAGGGACACAAAACCGGAAAAACTACTCCTTCATACCTTTTCTTAGCCACTTCGCCGTCAATGTTTCCGACTGGAGCATATCTTCTGGTGTGCCTTCAAACAAGACTTCGCCGCCTTTTTTTCCTCCGCCTGGCCCCATTTCGATGACCCAGTCGCTCGCGGCGATAAAGTTTAAATTGTGTTCGATGATGATGACAGAATTCCCTTTGTCTACAAGGCCTTGGAAAACGTCCAATAAATGAGCGTTGTCCCTTGTGTGCAGGCCTAATGATGGTTCGTCCAACAAATAGATTTGTCCTTCTTTTTTCAGGTGGCTGGCCAGTTTGAGACGTTGCACTTCTCCTCCGCTTAACGAACTTGTCGTCTGTCCGAGTGTCAGATAGCCCAAGCCTACATCCTTTAAGGTATCTACTTTTTTGACGATTTTCGGCATTTTTAAATAATGATTTGTTTCGTCGATTGAAAGTTGTAAAATTTCCACGATATTTTTTCCTTTGTGGCGATAAGACAATGCTCTATCTGAATACCTCGTCCCTCTACAGGCTTCACATGTAACGGTCACGGGATCCGCAAAAGCCACGTCTGGGGTGGTGACGCCTTTGCCCTCGCAAACAGGACAGGCTCCCGACGAATTAAAGCTGAACAATCCCGCAGGCTGTCCTGTTTCTTTTGAAAGAATCGACCGAATGTCATCCATAATCCCCATGTAGGTAGCAAGTGTCGAACGGCTGGAAGTTCCGATGCTGCCTTGGCTAACCGCGATGGTTTCGGGATAGTTCTCTGTAAATGCGCCAAACAGTAACGAACTCTTGCCGGAACCTGAAACGCCGCATACAGAGACCAGGACATTTTCAGGAATTTCCACACTTATGTTTTTCAAGTTATTGGCAGAGGCATTTTTTATCGAAAAACTGTTTTCTGCTCCTCTCGGATTTTGATTGATCGTGACTTTGTGATCTAAATCGGTGATGGCGGAAGCTTTCTTTAACCCTTCCTGTGCGCCTTGATACACCACTTCTCCACCGCTCACTCCCGCTCCTGGACCCATTTCTATTATTTCATCTGCTGTTTTGATGACGGCTAAATTGTGTTCGATAACGACTACGGTATTATAGTTGTCCCTTAAATTTTCCAACATTTGCGTTAACATCTCGATTTCTTCCGGATGAAGTCCTGCACTAGGTTCATCGAAAATATACGTGATGTTATTTAAACTGCTGCCTAAATGACGGGCAATTTTCACGCGTTGAGCCTCTCCGCCAGACAAGGTACCCATTTTTCGCGCCAGGCTCAAATAACCCAGCCCCAAGTCAACCAGTTGTTTTACATTAGGAAACGCTTGCTGTGCAATTGATTTTCCGACAGGATCATTTATTTTCGCCAGTTCAACCAGCAATTCCGTCAGTTCCAACCCTTCGTAATGGGCGATATTCAAGCCGTTGATTTTGCATTCCAGTACTTTCGGATTTAACCCTGAACCCAAGCAGGTCGGGCACGCTGTGTGTGTCGACATCGCCAAGACATCTTCTTGGGAGGTTTTTTTCAGCTTAGAGAGATCTCGATTAATGTACAGACGGATAAATCTCGGAATGATGCCATCCCATTCGTAGTCCTGAGAGCTGTCTTTTGTATAATAAGTTCCAAATGCCCGCTCGCCGAACGGTGGTCCATAGACTAACAGATTATATTGTTCTTCCGTGAAATCTTTAATGGGTATGTCGGCATCAAACAACCCGCCATCCACCATCCATCTGCCTTGCCAGCCTGAGGGAGATAGCGGTTTAAATCTCACTGCGGATTCTCTGAGGGATTTCGTGTCATCGATTATTTTGGTGATATCAGGCGCAACGACTTCCCCGAAGCCATTGCATTCCGGGCAGTTGCCGAAAGAACTTTCACTCGAAAATTCGGTGGCTGAGCCGATCGATGGGCTGCCGATTCTTGAGAACAACAGCCGGATTAAAGGATCAATATCCATATAAGTGCCGACAGTCGAGCGGGAATTGCCTCTTATCGGTTTCTGTTCCACGACGACAACCGGGCTTAAGTGTTGCATCAAGTCGGCATGAGGTCTTTCGTATCTCGGCATCTGATGTCTGATATAAAGAGGATAATTCAACGTCATTTGTCTTCTGCTTTCTGTTGCTAAAGTATCAAATACGACTGAGCTTTTCCCTGAACCTGACAGGCCGGTAAAAACATTGATTTTTTCTTTTGGGATATTTAAATCTATATTCTTCAAATTATTTTCTTGAAGCCCTCTTAAAATGATTTCATCTCTTTTATGTGCCATGTTGACATTCTCCTTTTCCAATCCAATCATGGACTTGTCCTAGTAGTAAATGGGTTCCCTGTTTGGGGCCGGTTCACACAAACGTATTTAAGAAAATCACGATGGTTCCCTGAGTGCCGTACAATTTATAGACAGGCCAAAAAAAAACACAGCCGCTGCGTTGATGCAGCGAGTGCGTCTTAGCCAAAATTGCACGCTAATTGTGTGTGACACAGGGACTTTATTTCAGGGACTTTATTTCACCGAATTGCTTCTAGCACAAGGATCTTGGTTCTAGAATTGTGCCTGACACAGGGACACGTCTCAACTTCTAGCTAGCATTTTCTGTTTTCAGCTCAACGCGACATCGAGCATCATCATGACGGCAAAGCCGATAAGTAGACTATTGGCCGCAAGTCCGTGGTTGCCGTTTTCCCGTGAACCCGGAATCACTTCTTCTGCGACGACGAAAATCATTGCCCCCGCAGCGAAACTCAAGGCATAAGGAAGCAGCGGCTGCATCATGCTGACGGCTAAAGCGCCCACCACCGCCGCCACCGGCTCGACGAGCGCCGAAGCCTGTCCGTACATAAAGCTTTTCAGGCGGGATTTTCCTTCAAGGCGGATTGGCATCGCAACTGCAACCCCTTCAGGAAAGTTCTGTAATCCGATGCCGATTGCCAAAGCGACGGCGCCCGCAAGTGAAGCTTCTTCATAGCCAGCCGCCACCGCCCCGAAGGCGACGCCTACAGCGAGTCCTTCGGGGATGTTATGCAATGTGATTGCGAGCACTAAAAGCCGGCTGCGATTCGCACTTGGTGTGATATTTTTATCGGACGGATGCTGATGGGGAATGTACCGGTTTAAAAGGAAAATGAATAATCCGCCCGCCATGAAACCGACGGCACTGATGAGCCATGCGGGCTGGGAATGCGAATGTTCCGCCATTGCTATCGCGGGAGACAAAAGGGACCAGAAGCTCG
Source organism: Planococcus sp. ISL-109 (assembly GCF_018613655.1). Lineage (GTDB taxonomy): Bacteria > Bacillota > Bacilli > Bacillales_A > Planococcaceae > Planococcus. The sequence goes on along the minus strand of NZ_JAGGPW010000010.1, from coordinate 41,026 downwards.
CGGCGATCATGACCCCTCCGGCAAAGCCCAACATGGCATCCATGATTTTCAAATTAATGTTTTTCACGAGAAAAACTGTTGCAGCTCCAATCGCTGTAACGCCCCATGTGAAAAGCGAAGCGAGCAAAGCTTGCATGACAGGAGGCACGCCGATCAACCATTCAACCAAGAATCATCACATCCTCACATATGCGTGGAAAAGTCTAAAAAACCGCTAATTCACTGAAGAATTAGCGGTTACTAAAGGTTACTGGCTTAATTTCGCCTAAGAAACAGCAATTATAATGTTTGATAGATTTATTCCTTATTTCCTCTTTTTGTAAACCTAAAACAGAACACTAGTCGCATAAATAATGACGGAATATTCAGTCGGTCTGTTTCAAATTTTTTTAACACAGGGACGCAATTCCCTATCATCATTACTTTTTACTTTCATATTCTCAATGCTGATTGTAATTGCCTTGGAGTACATATAGAAATGGATGATATACTGAACTTCAGTGGAAATACTGCGTAAAGGAGATGGTGGTTAAAATATGAGGCGACCCTTTCATTTCAATGGCAGTCGAATTGTGAAAACAGGTATAGCTATATTTTTAACAGCCACTATTTGTGAATGGTTTAACTGGCCGCCTGTCTTTGCTGTCATCACGGCAATCGTTACGATTGAGCCAACTGTTAGCGATTCGATTAAAAAGGGACTGGTAAGGTTCCCGGCATCTGCTATTGGCTCTGCATTCGCTGTTTTCTTTATTACACTCTTCGGGAATTCCCCGATTACCTATACACTCGCTGCTGTTGCCACTATTTTAGTCTGTTATAGACTCAATCTGCATGCCGGCTTACTCGTTGCAACATTGACAGCCGTAGCCATGGTAGAAGTCATCCACGATAATTTCCTAATCGCTTTCTTCATTCGATTAGGTACGACGACTATTGGCTTGCTCGTGTCTACCGCTGTAAACATGCTCATTTTCCCGCCAAACTACAGTACAGATATCCTGAAAAGTATCAAAAGTATTAGTGAACGTGCAGGAAGTATGTTGGAACACACATTCCGCACGATCCTATTTGACGGTGATGCGAACCTTCAAGAAGATAGGGAGGTTGTTAAGCGACTGACTACGGAAATTAGAAAGACGGAGAAATTAATTCATTTCCAGCGGGATGAAGCGAGTCTTTATCCTTGGGTTCGCGGAAGGGAAGCTGAGCTTCGCATGGCGGAAAGGCAATTGCTATTTTTACATAATCTCGAGTTCCATTTAAATGCTTTACTTCGTGTCCCCCTGCATGATATTCAGTGGACAAAAGCTGAGCGGGATATTATTATGCATGCCGTTACGGCGCTCGCGAACGACTTGCGGTATTCCATTAATTACGATCACGAAAAGCATCAGCAGCAATTAAAAAGTATTACCGACCTATTCTGGGAGAACAGCAAACGAGTACCGGCAAACGATGCCCTGCACCCTACCATGTTTCCGCCGGAATTCACGATTCTTTACGAGCTCATCACAATTTATGATTTAGTGGATAAGTTTTTTGATCCGAATAGCGTGAAGGCCGCACAGGAAGCGGAAAAATCGTAAACAGATAGTAAAACGGCCGTGCCGGAAACTGAACTGTTTCCGGCACGGCCGTTTTAAATTAAATTGTGTCTCACACAGGGACACATCTCTTCCTCCCACCTCTTCCTTGAACTTCAAACACAGTCTCTGTACGATTAAGAAAATAGCTAAAGAAAAGAGAGGATCTCATGGTCGGACGAAATGATCCCTGCCCGTGCGGCAGCGGCAAAAAATACAAGAAATGCTGCGGCAAGGAACAAGTGGTGGATTTGCAGGAAATAATCAGTTCAGAGCTGGAAAAGATCATGGAAGGCTTCGCTGAAGAAGGTTTAGAACCCGCCAATTATTTCGAAGTGGAGCAGCGCACCCGCCACTAGAAGACAGCTTTATCTCAAGTGTTCGATACGGACATGATAGAAGCGACCGCATATGAATCTTATATTTACCATGACCGAGTGGACATTTGGAAGAAATACATCGCCCGCCAAAAAAAGCACCAGAAACGCCAGCGCATCATTGATGTGCTGACTTCGTGGGAAGAGCCGTTTTACCTGCTTGCGGAAATACAGAAAGTCGAAGGCGAAAATTTCGTCATTCGTGATGTGCTGACGAGTGACACCTACCAGTTTCCGGGATCCACACAGGGTCAAGCCGGCGAGTGGCTGTTCGGGCTCGTCATGCGAAACCCGTTAGAGAACAAAAAGGAATTGCAGCCGACTTCCGGCATCCTCTTTATCCCGCCGCATCAGAAAGCCGTAGTCGAAGGGATCAAATCCAAACTAGCGAACGGCATCAGTGATTCGCTGGAGCTATACAAAATCCTTGCCGAGCAAGTCCAATTACCGGAACTGCCTGTATTTGAAACGGATGTACTCGAACTGGTCGAAAGCTTCTTGAAAAAACATGATTTTGAAAACGAGCTTCCCAGAAACATGGCTTACTCTTTCCTGGCCGAAGTTCCACTCAATGCCCGCAAACCGGAAGGCGTCGCAGCCGGCATTCTGCAGGCGATCAATCTCTTCGGTTTTTTTGGGAACCTGTACGTCACGCAAAAGACCCTTGCCGAGTATTTTGGGACATCAGTCGCTTCCTTAACAAAATATCGTGATCTCATGGAAAACTACCTGATGGAACGAATCCAAGGAATGGCGGAAGGTCTAAAAGATCCGGATTCCGATCTGGATTTTGATCTCGATATGGATGTTGACCCGCACATGGCTATGCCGCAAATGCTGACGACAATGGGCACCGATCCACGAATCACCGAACGTGGCATGTGGCAAATGGTTATGCGGACGCAGCATTCAATTGCCGCAACCGAAGATGATCTGAACCGGCTTATTCAACAATCGATGAATTCCCCCTACTCGCCGGCTAATGATGCTGAAGCTGCGCAACTCACAAGCTATCAGGCTTATGAGGCCCGAACTGAAAAGGAACGCCAAAAACTCACCAAACAGGCATTTAAACTGGATCCTGAAAATACAGAAAGGGACCCTGTGTTCCGCACAATTCTCACACAATTAAAACGAAGTCGCAATAACGATGTAGCAGTGGTAGGAATGTATAGAATATAAAGTGTCGTGTATTATCAGAATCGTTTAGAATTTTTTTAGCACAGGGGCGTGATTTTACAAAGGCCTCACAATCTTCTCAATATGAGCCACGCCATGAGGTAATATCTTCTGACATTTTCAACAGGTGTCCTTTAGCGGGACAAAATAAATGTAGCAATAATAGTAAGACCTACCATCACAATGTTACTAATACTGTGCATCATCATCGGGTAATACATACTCTTAGTTTTTTCATAACAATCGCCATAAAAGAGCCCCAGCACAATTGCCATGACGACTTGGAACGGATGATAAACAACTGCGAAGGGTGCAAAAGAAAAGCTCATGTGTGCCAATCCAAAAATAACCGCAGCAATGATATTGGCTGCACTGACTTTTCCATTAAACCATCGATTTTTTATGACAACTCCCAGCATGGTGATCGCAAACGCTCTAAAAATAAGTTCCTCTGACGGCCCTGACAATAAAAGCTGAAAACTCAGTTGCCCTAGGATATTACTTGCCGTTAAAGGATAGGGGAATTGTTGAAATGAGCCGGTAAGAATCGTCAATAAATGTGACACAACTGAGCCTGCGCCGAAAATAAGCGTAAAGGATAAAACATATTTCTTGCCGACTTCTTTGTTGCCCCAGCCAAAACCATATTTTAGCGGTTTAAAAATATTAAGAATGACTATAAAAATGAGAAAGATAAGAGCTTGAACCAGATGCCTTAATGACATCCAAGCGTATGCGCCGTCCGGATCAATTGCTTGATAATCGAACAAGTTTGCAATCATGCCGGATAACCTGGGTACAACCAATAGAAGGAAAGTAAAAAACAACACCCATAAAATACTTTTCATCGCTTTTTTCATGCTCGGCTCCCCCTATCCTATTTGGTGAGGAATACGTTAGTAATATTTAGTCAGCCAAAAATCCCCTGCAATCGCAATCGGATAGTCTAGTTCATCTTCACTCTCCCGGGAGCGACACAATTCTCAGCAGTTCCCAGATTGTCCTTGTGTCGAGCTCCATTATGAATATTTAAACTCCCAGATATAATATTAAAGCTGTACCCGTTCATCCTTGAGATCACTGGGTACGGCTTTTTCTTCATGCAATTGTTGCTAACAAACTGAGTTGAGTTTGACAAGGGACGCGATTTTTTGGCGCTAAATGGCCAAATGAAATCGAAAACATCTCAACCCTTCCGATATTTATCCTCAATCACCCGGTGATTCTCATGATGGATCTTATCCCATTCTGTCTTTTTGTACATCCGGCTTTTCAGCAGCATGTTCATCAGATCAGGATCATACTCCCTAAAATACAGGCTATCCGCCCAGTCCTTAGTTTCTTTGTGCTCCGGATGCTTTGGATCCCGGTAAACTTTCAGGAACTCATAAAACCCCGGAATCCCGCCCACATCTTCCGGCGGCGCTGTTTCTGCCCCGTCCAGCAGCGTCGGAAAACCGAAATAATAATCGTCGACGATGTCTTCCAGTTTGATGCGGAACTGCCAGCCGTCCCCGAAGTCGTAGTTGTAAAGGAGCTCGTCGTGCTTCTCCAGATATTCATCGATCTTGATTCCGGAAGGCTTCCGCACAACCGCCGAGATTCGCTGCTGGTAAGCTTCTTCGAACCGCTTATGTTCGGGCTTCATATTCTTCAGCCGCTCCGCGAATTCTTTTTTGTTCTTCTTGTAATACTGATGTTCCAAGTAGGCTTCCTCGTCGTTCGTCACCCGGATCCCGTCTTCTGCCAAATCAAATTCAAACAAATGGTAAGCCTCATATGGATAACCGCTCTGAAAATTACTGGTCTGCTGCACGATGTCGTGGAGCATATTGAATGTGGCCCCTGCCGGCATGATCACTTGGCGCCAAATCAGCGGGTCAGAGTGTTCAAGTTCGATTCGGACAATATACGATTTCATTTAACACACACCCTACTTTCTATTTTGGGTCTTATTTTAGAGTAGTACGATTGAATAAAACCAGGTTCGCTAATCGGGAAGTAAGGGGATAATGCGCTTGCTACGGCTTAACGATAACATAATATACCCCGTACCTTTAACTCAAACTTTACCAGCAGTTCCCAAATCGCCCCTGTGTTTCGCACGATTCCCACACAATTTATATGGATGAATAAATTGAAAAAACCACACCTGCAATTTTGATACAGCGGGAATGCAATGTATGGAGTATAAATTGTCGTGTATTGTCAAAATCGTTTAGAATTGTTTTTTACACAGGGAAGCGATTTTTTGCTTATAATAGAAATAGTACAAGTAAGATAATCGGGATAGTTATGAACAAGGTCATCAAACAGCCAATCCCCACCATTGCGCCACCAGCTTTTTGCATCCCTTTCCCAACATTCTCCGCCTTTTCGGCTCGTTGCATGCCTTCGTGATACTCTACTTTTTCCTGATCAGTCATTTCATCATAGCTTTTTTTGGGCATACTGAATCCCCCTCATTTCTTAGGATGTTACAAGAAGCAGGCTCCTTCTGCAATATACAGATGTTTCCAATATACATAAGACTAAGAATAATTAGTAAAAAAGATTAAATAGCCGAATGAGAGAGGTCTTATTAGATCTCTCTCATTCGGCTATTTGCTCGTTTTATATCAAGTTTCACTTTTTAAAACAACTTATCATTTCCAGTTTGCTTTTGAACACATAGCTCATCTTACGTACTTGAGCGTACTGCCAATTAATTTACACTCCTAGTTTTGTAAGCGTATGCTATAATAAAAACTGATTATTCAGATTTTATTAAAACGTGTTGTCTGAAGGAGGTTCAATAAGATTCTTATTCTTCGACCACCCTAAGAAATGACGACGTTACTGGCTGTGGAATCGGAAAAAGAGGCGCTACTAAAAAAACACAAGGAGGCAATACCTTATGGCAGTAGCTAAAGAACAACAATGGGTTTCGAGTTTTCAAGAAGCAAACGACACAAACGAAGAATTAACTGCGCATGGCAAGTTTTTCACTTGTACGTATTTGTTGGATATGGAAACCAAAAAAGTTCTGATTCAAATGCATGCCGGGAAAGTTGAAAAAATCACTGTGGACCCCGGCCCTCTTGACTCGTACCAATTTGCCATTCGCGCCAGTGCAGATACATGGCAGAAATTTTCAATGCCTACACCCCCTCCGATGTATCACGGGATTTGGGCAGCCAGCTTCCAACGCGATATGAAGCTTGAAGGAGACTTAATTGTTTTAATGCAAAACCTCCGCTGCATCACAACGCAGTTAGAGCTGCTTCGAGTTGTTGGGTCACCGGTTTAAACTAAACTAAGAGGAGGAAATTATAGTGGCTAATTCTAAAATTTCACCGGTAACGGGGCGTTATGTAACATTTGATGTTGAAGGAGAAGAATACAGAGTCTTTTACTTAGAGAACGGTACAGGACAACCAATCGTTTGCCAACACACAGCAGGATGCCACAATCATCAATGGACCGGACTTCTGGAAGATGAAGAATTCACACAGAATTATCGAATCATTGCCTATGATCTTCCACGTCACGGGAAATCAGATCCTCCGCTGAATACCGAATGGTGGAAGGAAGAATATAAACTAACTGTGGACTTCTTTACAAAATTTGTCGTGGCTTTTTGCGATGCGCTTGAATTGGAAAAACCTATTTTTATGGGATCATCTTTTGGAGGAAATGCTGCTCTGCAACTGGCACTTCACTACCCGGATCGTTTTGAAGCGGTCATTCCTGTAGAAGCTGCTGATTATGCACCTGGGTTTTATCTGGACTGGTGGCATCATCCACACGCAAACGCCGCACAAGTTTGCGCAAGCGGTGTGTGGGATTTAATGGCTCCCCAATCGCCGGACAAACATCGCTGGGCCACATGGTTCTACTACACACAAGGATCCGAAGCATTCAAAGGAGACCTTTACTTCTATTCTGTCGATCATGACTTGCGCGGAAAACTTGACCAAATCCAAGGGGATAAAATCAAAGTAGTCATGATGACAGGAAGTTACGACTACTTGACCCCCCCTGAAGATGGAAGACGTACAGCCGATCAAATAAAAAATGCGAAATTTATTGAGATGGCCGACATCGGACATTTTCCAATGAGTGAAAATCATGAAGTGTTCCGAAAATATTTAAAAGAAGCTTTGAACTTTATTGGTGAATCTACTACTTCAAAAGCTTAGCAGCGTGTATTAATACCAGATTCAACCACCGTCAATGCAAGATGCCAACAAGACGGCACGGAGCATCCCTTTCGAGACAATAAGCAAACACCTGTTTAAGAGCCAGTTGTCGGTATTTCACCGATGGCTGGTTCTTTGTTTGTGTTTCCGTCTAACTATTTAATATAGTAGGGACGCGAGTAAGGCGGGTACTTAAAAAAAGGTGATGATATTTGCGAGGATGGGAATGATTTTCATGAACCACCAATGAATGATATTCGAATACGCTTAAAATCCAAAGCCGATGGTCTTGGCGATGAGCACATGCTGTTTTTGGTTGGGATAGAGTCGAAACTTGTAGGCTTTGTGGACCATCACGATAGGCCACCTCCTTAGCAGCACTAAAGTAAGAACGTATGTTCCTTCAACCGTGAAAAAAAAACAAAAAAAGCGATTCATCGCCCACCTACGCAAGGCGTTGAGATAGGGGTCTTCTCGCTAGGAATGATAAAATTAAAAGTCATGATATTATAAAGTCAAAACATTATCAATACTCCGACTTTGTAATGCTTATTTAATTTATTGTAGAGATTAGATGCCCGGCTCTCCGGGAGCAGTCAAAAACGAAAGGCTGTGATGAGGATGTCCGAGAAAATGAGGTCACGGTTTGTCCTCGGCTGGATGTTGAGCGCGTTCATCTTGGCGATTTTCATTCCGCTGCTGGCCACAGAAAATGTGCTTATCATCAGTGTCGCGATGCAGTTAGTTTTCTACGTAGCCCTGCCAGTGTTGCTATTCAGCTATCATTTTAAAAAACGCGGCGTGAAACTTCGACAGGTCGTATTCTTTCGCGGCACCGCACGCTGGCTGCTGCCGATCTTCGGGCTCACCGTGCTCATGTTGGCATTGTCCATGAGCTTATATTGGATGACGTTGCGGGCGATCATGCCCATCACTCCCACTGTGGTCAATTTTGCCCTCACGCCACAGCCGCTCCCCAAAGCGTTATGGTATTTGGTCGCGACCGGCTTCATTTTAGCGATCATCGCGCCGATTGCGGAAGAGTTCGTGTTCCGCGGACTGATCCTGAATCGGCTGATGGCGGCATTTGGCTTCTGGAATGGGCTCGGCTTGTCGAGTTTGCTTTTCGCCATATTCCACATCAACTTTTTCGGCGCATTCCTGTTCGCGGTGGTGGCGTCGCTCCTGTATTTGAAGACAGGCAATTTGCTCGTGCCGATTTTGCTACACATCGCCAACAACCTTGTCGCCGTTTACCAAAGCTTCATCAATCCGACTTTTCCACAATGGCTGATGGTGACGAGTATAAGCGATCTGTATACGAAAAGCGTGCCAAACTTTATTGTGCTGATTGGGAGTCTGGCACTGTTGCTGTTTGTCATTGAGCGGCTGGCTCAGGGGTTGGAAAACAAGATAGAAGAATATCGTATCTTTTGGAAATGATTCCTTAAGAAATGGCACGAAATGTCCATCCGTTTTTCTCCAAATACACTGCGCGGCCGAATCGACATTCCCGGCATTTGAGGCGAAAATGAGCTTTTTCACAAAGAAAATCCGGGAGCGCTATGCGATTCTGGATTTTCTTTTTAGTAGTTCGCTCCGAGGTATGTTGATTTTCTTGAAGCGACGATGTGTACAGTAAAGATTGAATCAATGACATATCAGTCACTCCCTCCCTCCCTTACTGTTGCCTTCAGATTACTAGCTCCTCATTTCCTCCCAAAAAAGAAAAGAAGGACCTTTATTTCTTCCCACGGGAATTATAATCTTCCTCAATCTCCTTCTTCCACTCCCGGTCAATCTTTTTCCCCGTCCGAAAAGAACTAACCGCTTCACTCAACACTTGATAATTAAGCTCCGTCCCTTCCGCATCCGCATGATAGTCGACCGCGAATTCCTCCTCCACACCAAACTTCCGTGCAGTAGCCACGGCATCGATGTTAGCGCCGAGGAAGATGAATTCCCAGCTCGCTGCTTTTTTCTTCGCGGCAATCATTTCGTGGATCTTTTTGTAGTTGTATTCACAGCTGGAGTTTTCCAGGCCGTCCGTCGTGATGACGAACATCACTTTGTCCGCTTGCTGGTCTGGCATTGTGCTTTTTTGGACGTTGCTGATTTTCTGGATGGTCGAGCCGACCGCATCGAGCAAGGCCGTCATGCCGCCCACTTCGTAATCCGTCTCCGTCATCGGGGAAATGCCTTCCAGCGAGATCCGGTCATGCAGCAGTTCATATCCCTGATTGAACAGCACCGTCGTGACGCGGACATCGCCGGGAAGCTTGCGCTGCTTGTCGATCAAGGCGTTAAAGCCGCCGATCGTATCCTTCTCCAGACCTGCCATCGAACCGCTTTTGTCGAGAATAAACACCAATTCCGTCGTTTGCGTTTTCATATCGGTTTCCTCCTCAAGTTTTCTTTCTAACCCAAGGATACGATTTTCCAACGTGAAAAAGGTCGCTTTAGAAGCGACCTTTTAAGAGCCGAGCAGCGCTTCGTCAAATGCGAACAAAGCCTCGTTGATTTCAAAGATATTGTATTTTTTCCGTTCAATGAAATAGAGGATTATCAAATCAAATTTATGGCTGCGTGATAATGTGTACCCCGCTGTGCCAAGCAATTCTTCAGTTTCGTGAAGATCCAATTCAAGAGCCACGGCAAACGCGACAATGGTCTTTTTCTTAGGTGTGTATCCCGGAGAATTCTTGATTTTGGAAAACAGCTTTTTGTCGATATTCGCTTTTTTATACGTTTCTGCGTCCGTCATGCCTTTGTCGTCAATGAATCGAAGCAGCCGCTCTGAAAAGGATTCGTCCACGTCTCGAAGGACATCCTCCAGACTGATTTCCATGGAAGATTCTAAGGTTATTTCCTCTTCTTGGACGTCCATGAGGATTTTTGAATCTCTTTTCCTACGGTACCGGCTATCCCTTTTCTCCAGTTCCGTTACTTCATGTTCATCAATGAAAGCGGCAATCGATTCGTAAAGTGTTTCACTGATGCCAAAAGACTGCCTGTCGAAGACGACCACATAGACCTGCATTTCATGCTCCATCAGAAAAGCTTCGATCTCCGACATGGCAATCCGCAACGCCGGTTCTTTCGGATAGCCGAAAATCCCGGTGGAGATGAGCGGGAATGCAATCGACTCACAGCCGAGACGAGCGGCAAGTTCAAGCGAGTTGCGGTAACAACTTCGCAGCAGCGCTTCTTCATTAACTGACCCGCCTCGCCAAACAGGACCGACCGTATGAATGATGAAATCGGCATCGAGCGCAAACGCCTCCGTAGATACCGCTTCACCGACCGCGCAATAACCGATCCGGTCGCATGCCTCTTGCAACTCTCGAGAACCCGCTGCATTGAATATCGCGCCGCAGACACCGCCGCCCATTTTCAGGTGTGAGTTAGCGGCATTAACGATGGCATCGGTTTTCATTTTTGTGATGTCGTTTCGCACGATTTCCAGTGGCATATGCTCATCCCTCTCTGGCTTCAGTCTCTTTTATTCTATAGTACCTGATTGTTCTCTAAGCTGCATTTGGTCCCTGTGCACCGCACAATTCCAAACGGCTAGATTTGCCGATAAGCTAGGCGTAGCAGAGGATTCCGTGTGCAGAGAACTGCAGCTTGTCCCTGTGCGCTACACAATTATTTGTAGAAAGGCAAAAATAAAAAGACGCACCTGCTAGCAGGCGCGTCAAATTGTGTGTGACACAGGGACATTTCTTCACCGGATTACTCATAACACAGGAATCCTGGCACTCGAATTGTGTCTGACACAGGGACACTAAAACTCTGCACCCAAAGCAATCTTGATATGCGCCAAATGATGCTCTTCGTGCCAAGACAGTTTCGCGAGATTTTCGGCGACGCGGATTTCGCCATCCGTTTCGTGGATGAAGACGCGTTCCAATTGCGCATCTGTCACATACTGCCCGAGTGCAACGATCCGTTCGTTCAGTCCTTCCAGTATGCGGATGGAACTTTCCACCGGCAGTCGGTTGTCCGGAAGCTGTGCCCATTTTTCCTCGTCGAACCCAGGCACGGTCGGATTGTATTCCGTCAAAGCCAGTTTCAGGCGCTGATACATAGCCAATTGCGAATCTGCAATATGATGCACGAGCTGACGGACGGTCCAACTGTCTTCCCTGTAGGTCTTGCCCAACTCCTCATCACTCAATAAATCAACCTCATCACGAAGCCGCGTCGTGTAACTATTGATCTCCCCGAGCCACTTGTCGATCTCTTTAGTCGTCACTTGATCCGGAACCTGCAATTGCCCGATCGGAAATTTCACATCCATTTATGTAACCCCTTTTCCATCTGTCTTTGTCGAACGCTATATTCACGCTCAATATACCAATGCACCCTGGGTTTGTAAACCAGCTATCTAATCTTGCGTTCACTTCCCTGTAAGCGGCACACTTCCAAAGCAATTGATGAATTCGACTGAAACCAGCAAGCATCTCGGCGAATGAAAACTTAAAAAATTATCTGCTTTATACGTGAAGTTTACCAGTTGAAACCTGCACTTTATGTAAAATTAAGAATTGATGTACAATTAAAGACAGTTCATCAATATAGTTAGGAGCCTACATATGGAGACAAGCACTTTCAAACTGATCGAAGCAACAATCGAAGACATTCAACAGGCTTTTCAGGAAAACAGACTCACTTCCGCGGAATTGGTTCAAGCCTACCTCGACCGAATCGAAGCCTTTGACCGCAATGGCCCGAAGATCAATTCTGTGCTGACCATCAATCCCGATGCGCTGAAGATTGCAGCGGAGCTGGATGAGATGCGCGGACAGGACGGGCAAGGGCCGCTTTACGGCATTCCCGTACTACTCAAAGACAATATCGAAACGGCGGACCCAATGCCGACAACGGCCGGTGCCATTGCACTCGAACACAATTTCGCGAAACAAGATGCCTTCCTTGCGAAGCAATTGCGAGGTGCCGGCGCCATCATTCTTGGCAAAGTGAACTTGAGCGAATGGGCGTATTTCATGTCGCAAGATGGCCCGAGCGGCTATAGCTCACTCGGCGGCCAGGTTCTGAACCCATACGGCGTCGGCATCTTCAAAGCAGAAGATGTCGGCGGCTCCAGTTCCGGAACAGGCGCCGCCATCGCGTCGAATTTCGCCGTGGTCGGCATCGGCACCGAAACTTCGGGATCCATTTTGAGCCCGGCCAGCGCCAACTCCATCGTCGGCATCAAACCGACAGTCGGGCTCGTCAGCCGCTCGCGCATCATTCCGATTGCCGAAAGCCAGGACACCGCAGGACCGATGGCACGCACCGTGGCGGATGCCGCGATCCTGCTCGGTGCTTTGACCGGCGTCGACGAACAGGACCCGGCCACACAAAAAAGCGCAGGTCAGTCATTGACCGATTACACACCGCATTTAAAATCGGACGGCTTGAAAGGCGCCCGCATCGGTGTCGATCTTTCATTCCTCAACAATGAAGAACCGGAAGAACGCGCCATCATGGATGAGGCGATCGAACAATTGAAATCGCTCGGCGCCACCGTCGAAGAAGTGACGATTCCCCAGCAGTCCTTCGAATCAGACGTGATGTGGTATGAATTCAAGCGGGGCGTCAACGATTATCTCAGCACCATGCCTGGAGAGGTGCCGGTCAAATCCCTTGCGGATGTCATCGCGTTCAACAAACAAGATCCAGAGCGCCGCATGAAATTCGGCCAAGCGGAACTGGAAAAATCGCAATCCTTAAGCGATGATCCGACTGACCCGACGTACGTGGAACACCGCCAAACCGATTTGCGCTGCTCCACTCTACAAGGACTGGATCTCATCATGCGTGAACACCAACTGGATGCACTGTTATTCCAAAACAACCGCGGCGCCGCGATGCCAGCACAAGCGGGGTATCCGTCCATCACCGTCCCGGCTGGCTACACGAGCAGCGGGCATCCGATTGGTGTCACCTTCAGCGCGCGGGCGTTCAGCGAAGCGCGCTTGATCGAACTGGCCTATTCCTATGAACAGGCGACCCGAAAACGGAAAGCACCGGATTTCAGTAAGCACCCAATAACGAACACATTCCAATAGAAGATTCTTGATGTGATACCCTTTCCAGATTTAGATTTCCAGGAGGGGTTTTTTCACGATTGTTTCTTGTGTGCCGCACAATTCACACACAATTTTAAAGATGAATAAACTAAAATAGATACATCCGCAATTGTGTTGTAGTGGGTGTGTTTGTAAGGAATAATACAAAAACTAGGTACCTTGAAAGGAGAAACTTTATGGCCCTTACTGCTTCTACCCTAATCCAGATTCACTGGGAAGGTTCTTATAAATTAGAGGACTTGCCGACGCTGATGAATGACAAGATCGACTACGGGATCTATCAAATTTACGGGACGCATCCTGTGTATGGAAATAATGTTTTGCTGTATATCGGCAAAGCCGATTACCAAACTTTGGGCAAACGGATTTCTCAGGAAAATTGGTTGTACACCAATGACTCCAACAATCACAAAATCTATATTGGCAGACTTCACGGCTCCCAACCGCTGAATGACGAAATTTGGTCTACCTATCTTGATTTGGCAGAACGACTGTTAATTTACACACATAAGCCTGCCTATAATGCTAGAAGCATCGCTTCTTTCCCAGACAAGGAACTGCAAGGTATCCATGTGTTAAACTGGGGCCATTACCGGTCACTGCTTCCGGAAGTTTCAGGGCTGCGCTGGACGAGTAAGTTGGATGATGTAGAATATGAAGTTTTTAAGGTTCGGGATGAAGAGGCTTCTATTTGATAATGAACTAAGGTTTACTCTTATTCTCTATGAAACAAAAAATGCATGAAAAATCTCCGCATTTCTGGAGCATTTTTCATGCATTTTTATATAGTTGAAAGTTACCATCAGTGCTTAGTCCAAGTAATTCTCGATTAAATAATAAGTTCTAGCTTTCGTTTCGAATGCTAGATAATCCATTCCTGTAGCTCTTTCTGAAGCTGGCTCTTTTGGTCTTTCAGCAAAATTTTGTTTCTTCATTTTGATCCATTCAGTTTGTTCTGTTTTTAGGTTTTCAAAATCAGATTGTGGCATCGTAGATTTAAGTTCGCCCCATACTTCGTTTAACAAGGCGTCGATTTCTCCTCAAAGAGAAGTCAACGCCTTAGTTATTTATTTCTCTATTCAAGAAGTGCATGCAGAGATCGATTTCCCGTATAGATCCAATTACTAGCTGAGCCGTCTCACTACCAGCTCAGCTAGTATTTATCCTCAATCATCCCGTAGATTTCATTATGGATCTTATCCCATTCTGCCTTTTTGTACATCCTGCTTTTCAGCATATCGTTAATCCAAGCAGGATCATAATCCCGGAAATATTGACTATCTGCCTATACTTTTGTCTCTTTAGGATTCTTTATCAATATCCTTCACGATAATACCAATCTGAGTAATAATGTTTGATTCCAGTAAATTCTTCATCGAACCTCTCCCTTTTATACATTTAGATAAAGATTTCTTTATGGCGATTTACAGAGTCTAAATTTCTAAGTTTTGAGGCTTTACCCCTTTATAATTCTACATTTAAATAGGCTGTCTTAGTGTGTCTAAGATGCTGAATAATTTATCTTAACTAAAAAACCATGTTAGATAATCTAACACGTTCGTTGATTTCATTCTTTTCTGACAATTATAATAAGGACATCACATACAAGACATGCTTAGAAGCACAGAAATTCGGAGCTGTTTTATCGGACTTCTGAACATCGCCTATAAAGGTTTTCACATTGCGTTGAAAACAAAAAAGCTATCTAGGGTTCCGTTTAAAAAGAAATTTTTAAAGACTGGTCCGAGAGAGAGCGTGCAGCTTAGCTGTATACACGGAAGGATAAAAGCCTGGGAGACTTCTCCCTGACTTTTATCTTTTTTATTTAAATCAAATATTAAAGAGGAGTGGATGGAATGGATGAAAAAATGATACTTGTTAAATCACTTAAGCTTCATCAAGTTGTTTTTATGGGACTTGCATGGATGACACCGATGATTTTCTTCACTGTATATGGAGTAGCGTTTGAAGCTGCTGATGGGATGATGGCAGCTGCCTACCTCACCGCCTTTATCGCCATTATCTTTACTGCCTACAGTTATTCCCGCATGGTAAAAGCCTATCCGATTGCAGGCTCGGCGTATACATACACAAAAAAAGCGATTCACCCGAAAGTCGGCTTTCTCGTGGGATGGGCATTGCTCATGGATTATATTTTCTCTCCGATTATTGCAATACTGACATTTGGAATTTTTATGAATATGGAGTTTCCCGCTGTTCCTATTTTTGTATGGATCATCATAATGAACATCGTGCTGGCAGTAGTGAATATTGTAGGCATTAAATCAGCGGCGCGAGTTAGTGGTATTTCTGTCAGTATCCAAGTCGGTTTTATTGTTCTGTTTTGTGTCTTGATTGCTAAGGATATTTTGACCGGCAACACAGAAGCAAGCTCGCTTTTCTCATTGGCTCCATTCCTTGGTGATAACGTTCAGCTTGGCGCCGTCTTTACAGGAGCTGCCTTAATCTGTTTCTGCTTTTTGGGATTTGATGCTGTTACAACGATGGCAGAAGAAACAATTGATCCAAAAAAGACCATTCCTAAAGCAATTTTTCTAATTGTAATAATAGCAGCGACAATGTATATTGCGATATCGTATTTAACACAAATCGCTTATCCGAATTTCACCTTTGTAAATGCAGATAATGCCGCCTATAGCTTAGTGGTAATGGTGGGTGGCAATTTATTGAGTTCTGTTTTTATTATGGTGCTAATCGTCGCTACTTTCACACAAGGTGTTGCTTCGGTAACAAGTGTCAGCCGCTTTCTTTATGCGCTGGGAAGAGAATCGATTTTGCCGAAAAAACTATTTACAACGCTTCACCCTAAATATAAAACACCCGCTTCTAACATATTATTTGTAGCTGTTATTTCCATGTCAGCTGTTTTTATTAACTTGAACACAGCTGTTATGTTTGTCAGCTTTGGCGCTTTAACAGCTTTCACATTCGTTAACCTTTCTGTTATCGCACATTACTACATCAAATTAAAAAAACGCTCACCGGTAGAGACAATATTATATCTTGTCTTCCCTCTTCTCGGTGCCAGCTTTATAGGATGGCTTCTCACACTACTGGATACACATACATTAACAGCCGGTGGAACCTGGCTTGCGATTGGATTTGTTTATCTTATGATCAAAACTGGATGGGCTAAAAAAGCTGCTTTATCCCCGGTTAAGGAAACTCAATTAGAAAAAACCATGTAAGATTATCTGACACAACTCTTGATTTCAGTCTTTTCAGACTATTATAATAAGTACATCACATCACCTATAAAGGTTTCCACGAGAATAAGTTGGAAACAAAAAGCTATCTAGGGTTCCGTTTAAAAAGAAATTTTTAAAGACTGGTCCGAGAGAAAGCGTGCAGCTCAGCTGTATACACGGAAGGATAAAAGCCTGGGAGACTTCTCTCAGACTTTTATCCTTTTTTATTTCAAAGGAGGAGATCGTATGAACACTGTTACACCTTTTATTTCATCCAAAGTCATCCCCGCTGGGGGAAAATGGTCCTGCCGCATTAGTAAAGGCAAACAATTAACTTTTACCGCATTGGAAGACGGGGTCAACATTTCACTGCTTTTGTATAACGCCACTGACTTAACAGAGCGCTATAACATGCCGGATACGCTAAAAGCTCAGCATACTTCTCATTTAACGAAAGGACATATCTTGATGAGCGACAACGGCCGAGTGCTCGCCAGTATTATCGAAGACTCTCTCGGCTGGCACGATACAATTTCAAGTTATGCTACCAAAAAGATGATTGACGAAAAGTACGGGCTGACGAACTACCAGAAACAACGAAACGACTGGTACCGCAGCGGCGAGGAAAATTTCGCTATTGAGTTATTCAGAAACGGCTTAACCACTCGTGATTTGGTGCCTGCCGTTAATTTATTTTCAAAAGTGTACTGCGATGAAAAAGGCAATATGCATTTTGTTCCGGGACACGCTAAAAAAGGAGACACCGTGACACTTAGAACGGAAATGGATGTCGTTTTGATTTTATCCAATACGCCGAATCCTTTTGATACAAGCAGCACGTATCCAACAGCTCCATTTGAACTCGCCATCACAGATGCCAAACCCATACAAGAAGATGATAGTTGCTTGAATAACCGTCCGGAAAACCGACGCGCTTTTGAAAACACATGGGACGATATGCTTCTCACTAAAGGAGGAACTTTATAATGACTGTTTTAACTCATGCTGTAAGCGAACGAAAAACAGAGGACGCAATTCAGACTGAAACTGTTCTGGCAGGAGCAGGCTGGACATACACTTTGGAGCCTGGCCAAGTCCTTCGCATTGTTGATTTAGAAGGAAATCAGGCTGCCGACACACTTTTTTACGATGCCGATAACACGGCTGACCATTACAGTGCAGTGAATACGATTCAACGTCAAGGAAACGTCTACTTGTCAACAGGATCCATGCTGGTAGCTGAATCGGGAAAAGAATTAGTCAAAATCGTTGCTGATACATGCGGACGACACGATACACTTGGCGGCGCATGCTCCGCCCAAAGCAACACCGTTCGTTACGCACACGAGACATTGCCGATGCACAATTGCAGAGACACGTTCATGCTTCAATTATCTAAATTCGACAGTAGCTTCACGAAACGGGATCTTGCACCTAATGTGAATTTCTTTATGAACGTCCCTGTCACACCAGACGGAGGACTGACTTTTGAAGACGGCGTTTCAGCACCTGGCTATTACGTAGAAATGCAGGCTGTCAATCGAACACTCGTCTTAATCAGTAATTGCCCGCAGTTAAATAACCCGTGCAACGCTTATAATCCAACGCCTATTCAGCTATTGATTTGGGATAACTAACAGAAAAAAGGAGTGATTGTCATGTTCAAAAAAATATTAATTGCCAACCGTGGTGCCATCGCAGTTCGAATTGAACGTACATTACGTGAGATGAACATCAAATCAGTCGCTGTTTATACAAAAGCAGATCAGGATAGCCTGCATGTTGACCTCGCGGATGAAGCCATTTTAATTGGTGAGGGAGCAGCAAAAGACAGTTATTTAAATGCAGAACTCATTTTAAAGACCGCTCTTGAAACTGGAGCAGAAGCAATCCACCCTGGCTACGGATTTTTAAGTGAAAATGCGGATTTTGCCCGCGCCTGTACTGAACACGGGATTGTCTTTATCGGTCCAACACCGGAACAGATGGAATTATTCGGGTTAAAACATTCGGCACGTGAAATCGCGGAAAATGCAAATGTCCCGCTTTTACCTGGGACTCCACTGATCACTGAATTAAATATCGCCTTGTTTGAAGCAGAACAAATCGGCTATCCGGTTATGTTAAAAAGTACAGCTGGCGGCGGTGGTATCGGAATGCGTGTATGCATGGATGAACGTTCGCTGCGTGAGGCATTCGATTCTGTTTGTCACCTGGCAGCAACCAACTTTAATAATGGCGGGGTGTTTTTAGAAAAGTATATTCAGAAAGCACGTCATGTGGAGGTTCAAATTTTCGGCAACCAGTTTGGTGAAGTAGTGGCATTGGGTGAGCGCGATTGTTCCATTCAACGTCGCAACCAAAAAGTTGTCGAAGAAAGCCCGGCTCCCTGTCTTTCGTCTTCTGTCCGTGAAGCGATGCACACGGCAGCAAAGCGCTTAGCTGAGGAAGTCGGCTACCATAGCGCTGGTACAGTCGAATTTTTATACGATCCGGATACAGAGCTTTTTTACTTTCTTGAAGTAAACACACGACTTCAGGTGGAGCACGGTGTCACTGAAGAAGTGCTGGACATTGATTTGGTTGAGTGGATGGTCAAAGAGGCGGCTAACGAATTGCGTTCACTCGATACGCTATACTCCACACCAAAAGGCCATAGTATCCAAGCACGTATTTATGCAGAAGATTGCTTAAATGATTTCCGTCCTAGCGGTGGACAGCTCGATCAGGTTCGCTTCTCTGAGCATGCCCGAATCGAGACATGGATACGTGATGGCCTGACAATCACTCCGCTATACGATCCAATGCTTGCGAAAATCATTGTTCATGCAGATTCCCGTGACGAAGCTATTAATCAATTAAGCAATGCACTTAAAGATACACGTTTATACGGGGTCACAACAAACTTACAATATATAGAAGCATTTTTGCAGGAAGAAAACTGCCGCTCAGGCAATGTACATACACAGATGCTAAAAGAATTTGCACCAGCTGAAAGTGCAATTGAAGTTCTTGATGGTGGTATTCAAACGACTGTGCAAGACTGGCCCGGCCGCGTTGGGCATTGGAATGTCGGTGTGCCGCCTTGCGGACCAATGGATCCCTTCTCCTTCCGTATCGGCAACAAGCTATTAGGCAACGATGATCAAGCGGCAGGCCTCGAATTGACACTTCACGGCGGCTCATACCGTTTCCGTGGAGATACCGCTTTTTGCCTGACAGGTGCAGATATGAATGCCACTCTTGATGACAAGGCAGTACCGATGTACACAGTAGTGCATGTTAAGCGTGGTCAAGTGCTTACATTTGGTGAATTAGAAAAAGGGATGCGCACCTATTTGCTCGTCTCAAATGGATTTGATGTACCGCTTTATCTTGGCAGCGCTTCTACCTTTACGCTGGGCGGGTTTGGCGGACACGGTGGACGCGCACTCCGAACTGGCGATGTTATCCGGGTAAACCCATATACCAAAACTTTTTCTTCAAAACTAGAAACTAGCCATCAGCCGATCTTAACGAAAGAATGGACAATCGGCGTTATCCCGGGTCCACATTCTACAGTGGAGTATTTATTGCCTGAGTATATGAAGCAACTTACCTCTACAAGTTGGGAAGTGCATTTTAACAGCTCTCGGACCGGCGTTCGCTTATCAGGCCCGGCACCACTGTGGGCTCGCGAAGATGGTGGTGAAGCAGGATTGCACCCATCCAATATCCACGATAACGCCTATGCAATCGGCACACTGGATTTAACCGGAGATATGCCCATTTTACTTGGACCAGACGGACCTAGTCTCGGAGGTTTTGTTTGCCCGGTCACAACAGCTTCTGCTGAATTTTGGAAGATTGGGCAGCTTCATGCCGGTGACCGCATCCGCTTCCAGCTTGTAACATTGGAAGAAGCAGAGAAATTACGGGATGAACAAGAGCTGCACCTGAAATCGATCGAAACTAAAGATCATGAAACGATGGCTCTGCCCTCTTTGTCGGCAGAAGCTTCCCAGTTATCATCCAGCTATCCTATTCTCGTTCAACAAACAGAAAGCCGCTTCCCTATGACAATCCGTGCTGCTGGGGATGAGCATATACTCATCGAATACGGCGAAATGGAGTTGGATCTTTTACTTCGTTTCCAAGTTCATATATTGATGGAAGCAATTGAGGCGCGCGAGGATATCCCATTGCTGGATTTAACTCCGGGCATCCGTTCCCTGCAGGTTCATATTGATTCATCCAAAATGCCTATTTTATCTCTTTGTTCCATCATTAAATCGATAGATAAAGAGCTGCCTTCACTTGAAGAAATTGAAGTGCCGTCGCGTGTCGTACGTCTCCCCCTTTCTTGGGACGATCCTGCCACCCAATTGGCCATCGACCGTTATCAACAAAATGTCCGTCCAGATGCTCCTTGGTGTCCGAGTAATTTGGACTTTATCAGACGCGTAAATGGACTTGATGACATTGAAGATGTGAAACGAACTGTTTTTGAAGCGAATTATCTTGTACTTGGTCTTGGAGATGTCTATCTTGGGGCTCCTGTTGCTACACCAACTGATCCACGCCATCGTTTAGTGACAACAAAATACAACCCAGCACGCACATGGACTCCAGAAAATGCTGTAGGTATCGGCGGCGCGTATATGTGTGTGTATGGTATGGAAGGTCCCGGCGGTTACCAATTTGTCGGTCGTACTGTTCAAGTATGGAATCGTCTGCGTGAAACTAAAAGCTTCCATGATGGAAAACCTTGGTTGCTTCGCTTTTTCGATCAAATTCAATTTTATCCAGTCAGCGCAGAAGAACTGCTTGTTATGCGTGAAGATTTTTCGCGCGGCCGCTTCGAAGTCGATATTACAGAAACTACCTTTAACCTTGGTGAGTATTTAGAGTTTCTTCAATCAATAGAAGAAACGACTGATGCTTTCCGTACCACACAGCAAGCGGCATTCAATGCTGAACGGGAAAGTTGGAGAGAGCTTGGCCTTGCAGAATATGTTTCTGAACAGGAAGTATCGGAAACATCTGAAGAAGTGTTGCCTGAAGGAGCTGAAGCCTTTCGCTGTTCGATGCCGGGGAGTGTATGGAAAGTCCTCGTCTCACCAGGCGATGAAGTTGAAAAAGGCGATACATTGATTATTGAAGAAAGCATGAAAATGGAATTTCCGCAGTTGGCACCATTTGATGGCTTCATTGAATCTGTTCACGTAATACCTGGAGATACGGTCCAGCCTGGGCAGTTGATTGTTTCTATTACTAAAGAAAAGCGAGGTGTATCCGATGAAAACGCAAAACTTGTCGCAAACACTGTCAATTAATGAACTAAGGGATAAATATAAAACAAATGAACTTACGCCTGAAGCGCTTTTTCAAGATATTGTTGCCCGTGCTGAAGAGGATAAGGACTTCAACATTTGGATAACCCCTCCGACCATGGAACTTATCCAGCCGTATTTAGATAGATTGAAGACATTTAACCCAGAGGAAAAACCACTTTGGGGTATTCCTTTTGCACTCAAAGACAATATTGACCTTGCAGGTACGGAAACCACAGCGGGTTGCGCTGAATTTGCCTACACGCCAACTGTACACGCAACCGTTGTTGAACGCCTCATCGAAGCGGGTGCGATACCGGTCGGCAAAACTAATTTAGATCAGTTTGCGACGGGACTTGTCGGCACAAGAAGTCCCTATGGGGAAGTTAAAAATGCCCTTAATCCTGAGTTGATAAGCGGCGGTTCAAGTTCAGGCTCTGCTGTGTCCGTTGCCCGAGGGATCACCGTTTTTTCACTTGGAACCGATACAGCAGGATCTGGACGAGTACCAGCTGGACTAAATCGCCTGATTGGTTATAAGCCAAGTCTCGGTGCTTGGCCGATTAAGGGTGTCGTACCTGCTTGTGCAAGCTTGGATTGTGTAACCGTATTTGCCAACTACTTATCAGACGCACAGCTTGTTGACAGCGTGGCTCGCGGACTTGATGAGTCAGATCCTTGGTCGAAAGCGATAAAGCACCATCCAAATGCATTACCCCAAAAGGTCTGTTTGTTACGTGAACCACCTGTTTTCTTCGGTCCATTTTCTGCAGAATACAAGCAGGCTTGGGAAGCAACAGTCGAACGCATCAAAATGCTTAATATTCCAATCGAATATATCAACGGTGACTATCTATCTGAAGCAGCAGCTGTTCTTTATGATGGTCCCTGGGTTGCAGAGCGTTGGGCAGATTTAGGTCCGTTTATTACAGAAAATGAACATACCGCTTTTCCTGTTACAGAAAAGGTGCTGCGCTCCGGTGCTAAACCCGAATATACCGCCGCTTCTGTCTTTAAAGCGATGCATAAGCTGCAGGCATTCAAACAAAAAGCGCATAACCAGTTGAAAAATTGCGTTCTTATCATGCCGACCTCAGGGGGGACATGGACACGGGATGATGTGCGAGAAAACCCGATCCAAACAAACAGCGACATGGGACTTTATACAAATCATTGTAATCTGCTGGATCTTTGCGCAGTCAATATCCCAGCTGAAGATGCTGCAGAAAATCTCCCATTCGGCATTACGCTGTTTTCCGGAAATAAGGATGAGCATTTGATTACTGGTTTGGCCGATTTATTTTTACATCGCCGTTCCTCTCCAGAAAAAAAGAATACTACATTAGTAGCTGTATGCGGATTACACATGCGTGGTTTCCCGCTTGAAAAACAAATGATTGAGCATGAAGCTGTCTTTATTCGAGAAGCCAAAACTGCACCTAAATACAAAATGGTGAAGTTGGATTCCCAACCGCCTAAGCCTGGTTTAACGCGAACCAGTGAACCGGCTGCTTCTATTGAACTGGAACTATGGGAAATGCCCCTTTCCCAGTTCGGCTACTTTACATCACTTATCCCTTCACCACTTGGAGTCGGAACGATCGAGCTGGATGATGGAACAGTTGCTCAGGGCTTTGTCTGTGAAGGCGCTGCTTCAGAATCAGCAGAAGATATTTCATCCACTGGCGGTTGGCGCTATTATGTGAAATAAACCAAATATTTCTTGAAACTGAAAAAGCCTGATAAACAGGGACTACTAGTTAAAAACTAGAATCCTTATTTATCAGGCTTTTTACTATGGCGGCAACAAAAAAATAATTGTCGCCAGAGCGTGTGTAGGGAGAAATGTCCTTAGATTGAACACTTACATGCCACAATGCCGCTTAAAAATATTCTATTTTCGCAGGTTAAAATGGGCATTAAATTGCCCTCGGAGCATCTCATCACGATAGTCTTCTTTTTTCTTTTTATTGCTAAAGTCTTGTTTTATTTCATACGTCTGGACGCCATCTTCTCTTTTATCAGCGATTTCTAGCAGCAGTTCTACATCAGAAAAGGAATATTTTCTTGTGCCACGCTCGGTTCTTTCTGGAAAAACCAACCCACGTTCCTCATAATATCGAATTTTCCGTTCAGATAAACCTGTTAATTCAGTCACAATGCCAATGGTAATAACCTTTTTATCTTTAATCGAAGACAACGTTGTTCCCTCCTAACAGGTTTTCAATTTGTACTTGTGGTCGTATTACTAGTATATCTTATTTTCATTATTGATGTTAGAAAACCTAACATCAAAATACATTTGGTATATATGAACTAAAAAAATCTAGTGTTTTATGGTAATTTCAAATTAATCAATGACTCTTTTCATTAGAATAGGTCCACCGATAATTCGAGCCCTTTCATCAACCCGTAGGTGGCAGTTAGGCTTTTTCTTTCGTACCATATATTCTAAGTGAATACAGCCAACGAAATGAGCCACTTATGCCATATTCCAGAGCCACTTTGGACATCAGAGTACCACTCATAAGAATAAGAAAACCGCTTGAGGAATGTTGATTTTCTCAAAGTGGTAATCGTGCAGTATAAATTATTGTGTCCTGACAACATCGTTTAGGATCTTGTCTTCTCCCAGAATGCGCTTGTGGTCATTTTCAAACAAGGGGAATTGAACCGCCTGCCGGTAAATACTCTATAAACTGATTTATATCATTTTGTAGTTTACCAGCAGTTCCCATTACCTCCCCACTAGCGTTGCATAGCTTCTAGTTGCTGTGAGGCATGGAAGCTGTGCAACGCTAGTGAATATTCCCTGTGTGGCACACAATTTATGTGGATGAATTAAATGAAAAAACCACACCCGCAATGTTGATACAGCAGATACGGAAATGTATGGAGTAAAAATTATCGTGTATTGTCAGAATCGTTTTAACACGGCCAAGTGATTTTTAATTTTAATAACGGATCGCCTTTTCTTTTAACAAGCTCTTAACCGTTTCACTCTTTACACTCGTATAGTTTTGCAATTTGAAATTATTAATCTATAATTAAGCTTTTAAGTTTACTACGGAATAGGAGTGTTGAAATGACAACAAAACAATTAGTAAAAATGGAAACGCGTGGAACTTGGGAAGGGAATTTAAAAACTTCTATCTATGCAAGGGAGTTTTCGCCTTTTATCATAGACGAACCTGAATATTTGGGAAGCACCAATGAAGGTCCGAATCCGCTTGAGTATTTATTGGGCGGATTGACAGGTTGTACATCCGTGATGATTGGATTGATAGCGAAGGAGAAGGATTTTTCTTTTCAAGGAATAGAGTTTAGCAATACCGGTACAATTGACGCGCGAGGCATGAAGGGAGTTGAAGGAGTTTCTTCTCATTTCCAAACTGTTAGTTTTGAGGCGGTTTTTTCAACAGATGAAAGCGATGATCGACTGGAAGAATTAAAAAAAGAAGTGGAAAGAAGATGTCCTATCTACAATCTAATTGTCGATGCTGGCGTAGCAATTGATTCCAAGTGGTATAAAAAATAAAAATTCCACTCTTCTTCACGAATAGAGAAAGACCCATTATTGAAAATATACTCTTATAAACGAAAAGGGAGAGAAGATGCGCTTTAATTAGCCTCTTCTCTCCCTTTGTATTCAAGTACGTTGATTAGTAACTGTGCCCTGTGTGCGAGACAGTTATGACTATTTACGCAAAGATATAAAAATGCATGAAGAATCTTTCATTTTTAAGGATCTAGATGATTCTTCATGCAGTATATCAGTATACGTGGAATTGGGTTTGACACAGGGAAGCTTTTTTAATTTGCCGGACTTACCGTTCATCTATAAAGAGTTGTGTGCTGTCGATCCAAAATAAGAGCTGCCCACCTTTTTTTCGGATGGACAGCTCTTCTTGTTCATTTACAAGCGAGTTCGACTCCCTAAAAGATCACTCTGCCTTAACGCGGGACATACGCATAAGCTTTATCGTCTTCTGTCACTTCGACCAACACTTCAGATGGCACCTCTTGCTCTGCCGCCTGTTGCTGGTCGATCTTCACGGGCACCAGTTCTTTCAAGCTCTCCAAATTGCGGTATTTCAATGCCTTCAGCCCGAAGTTGATCTTCACTTTATAGTTTTCTTCAATGCTTTTGACTTTCTCTTCAATGCCTTGAATCAAGGAATGATTCTCCGCCACGATTTCCGCCAAAGTCTGCGATTTCACGTCGGCTTCCTCGTAATTCCGAATGGTCCGGAGATAAGGCTCATAGCATTCCTGGATAAATTGCACATTCAATAGCAATAGTTCCTGTTTGGCGTTGAAACGCCCGATGAGTTGCTCGTACTCTTTTTTCACAGGGGCTTCTCCCCATTTCCGCAGTGTTTCGTGCTCTTTCAAACCTTCGACGCTCGCCGTTATCGCCTTCAAGTCTTTCGTCAGCACTTTCAAGTCTTGCAGCGTCGCCGTATAAAACCCTTCGATTTCCGCGTCTTCCACGCCGCCGAGTGTGATGCCGTTTCTCCGGAACCGTTCGATGACTTCTTTGAAATAGCCGAAACGTGCCTCGATCTTCCCCGCAAAATCGTGTTCCCGGTGTTGGATCAGCGTGTCCAATTTCTGTTCCATAATTTTCAAAGAGCTTTGGATTTCCATCAATTGCTGCTGGCCGACGACGGTCGTCAACAAGCTCATGCTCGCATGGGCCAGGAGCCCAGGATTCACTCGTTTCACCAATACTGCCTGCTCGTAAATTCCTTTGACGCCGTCTTTTCTTACTGCGGGAACATAGCCCTTGCCGTTGACCCGCTCAATCAGCGTCATGCTCTTATCCTTCAAGCCCTTCACCACTTCAGGGCTGAACTCGACGCGGTAGGTCCGGCTTTGACGAAACACCACCGCCCCGTCTTTCAAGGTCTCTGCGATAATCGGAATCATATTCGCCGGAATCTCGATCCGCTTGTAGCCGCTCTTGACCATTTCCCCGTCATCCAGTTCCGTTACGGTTGGATTCCAATGGCTATCATCATCTTCGGGCTCCGGTTCATCCGCTTCCAGCTCTTCCGCCACGCTTTCACTCGGCGTTTCTTCTATTTGTGCAGCTGCGTCTTTATTCTTTCTAGAGTAAATAAGGACGCCCACGACTATCACTACTATTGCCGCCATCAGGATATATATAGATTCCATACTCGATGCCTCATTTCTTTGGTATTTCATAGTTTACTAAAGAAATGTCCATTAATAAAATACTTAAGCCGTATCCATCAACCTTTGAGGTCACGGGATACGGCTTTTTCTTCGTGTTATGGTTGCCAATAAGCTGAATTGCGTTTGGCACGCAGCGGCATGAGTCTATGCTTCTTCTTTCACGGATTCCTCTGGAATAATCAGGTTCAATGCAATAGCAACAAAACAGGCTATTGTTATTCCAGATCCACCAAACAATAACTTGATAACTTCCGGAAACGCGTTCATCGCATCGGGTACTTGACTTAATCCGAGTCCAAATACTAAAGATAATCCAATAATAATCTTTGCTCTTTCGTTTAAAGGCTCTGATGTCAATATGGCTATGCCAGTTAACGTAATCTGAGAAAAAATGATTACGGTGGCACCTCCAATAAC
The DNA here is from genome assembly GCF_018613655.1 of Planococcus sp. ISL-109. Taxonomy (GTDB): domain Bacteria; phylum Bacillota; class Bacilli; order Bacillales_A; family Planococcaceae; genus Planococcus. Next base: position 13,465 of record NZ_JAGGPW010000010.1, on the reverse strand, counting down.
TGCTGGCGGCATTGTGGAGATAAGAGCTCCAACCTTAGGAATCAGGCCAGCCAATATTAAAAACCCAGCGCCAAGAGCTACGACAAATCTACTCATGACTTTTGTAAATGCGATCATTCCTACATTTTGGCTAAAAGATGTATTGGGCAAAGAATTGAAAATCGCGCCTAAAGAAGATGTAAACCCATTTGCGATGACTGAGCCAGAAAGCTCCTTTGCTGTGGGTTCTCTGCCTGCTCCCCCAGTAGTCATCGCTGTAACATCTCCAACGGTCTCAACAGATGTAACGATAAACATAATCATCATAGGGAGTATAGCTCCCCAGTAAAATTCCATAGGAAAATAAAATGGTTGTGGAACTGAAAACCAGCTAGCTTCTCTCATTGCTGAAAATTCTACCATCCCCAGTGGCAGAGCCACCATATATCCAATAATAATACCGATTAAAATGGAGGATGTTTTCGCCATTCCCGTTGCATATCTATTGAGAAACAGCACAATGGCCAATACCAGTAAAGCCACCAACCAGTTTTGAGCTGATCCAAAATTTTCAGACCCGCTGCCTCCAGCCATCGAGACAATACCTGTAGGTAAAAGTGACAAACCGATCGTAAGTACGACTGTACCGGTGACAATTTTCGGAAAGAACCTTCTTACTTTCTCTATGAAAAACCCTAAGAATCCGCCAAATAAACCTCCTATAAGACTTGCACCCAATAATCCTGATATGCCATAGGAGCTTGCGATCACGATATTGGTAGGAAGAAATCCAAAACTTGTACCCATAACTACTGGGAGTCGTGCTCCGACCATCCATATTGGGTAACATTGGATAATCGTTGCAACTCCTGCCATGATCATTGCACTTTGAATCAATATCGTTAAATCAGTTCCTGTTATGCCAACCACACCTGCGATGATGATCGGGACAGCAACATTACCTAAAAACATTGCAAAAATATGCTGCAATCCCAAAGGTACTGCTTCTTTTAATGGGGGTACACCATCTATATCGTATTTATTTGTATTCTTAATCTTCGTGTCAGCTCCAACTATTTCCTTCATAAAACACCTCTTTTCAATTCTATTTAGATGTTATTCGACCCAGATAGTAGACAACTGAATTTTTATTGTTTTTAAAAGAATAAAAAGTCATGTCACCTTCGGTATACAGGATTCTGCGCTTCATGCGGACGCTTTCCGCGGACGAAGCGCTGAGCCTCCTCGTCCGCTATCGAAACCCTTGTGCTCCCACATCTGCGTAGCAGATGCGTCGCAAATGAATGCGCTCAGCACTGCTTCGCTCATTCATTTCCTGCGGGGTCTCATCACTCCGTTCTTCCGCTGGAGTCGCCGCATTGCGCTCCGAATCCTTGAGAGATTGCTTGTAAAAAGTGTAGTAGTTCGTGACTCTCCCTGATTTGAGCCACCTGCTGACAACCGGTCTGGGCACGGCTCCCGCCATGAGCCCGTGGACGCGCTGGCGCTGAGATCGTCACTTACTAACAAGGAATCTTCTGTTTTCCCACTAACTTACTAACAGATATGAAGCAAAACAGCTGCGACTCCTGCGGTAAAGCGAGACGACCGAGACCCCGCAGGGAGCGCAGAGACCGAGGAGGCTTGGGCGCGAGCCCGCGGAAAGCGCAGCTGTTTTGCGGAATATCGACAACAAAAGATTATTAGTTCAGCTTATATATTTGTATTTTATTCGATCTCCAATATTTTTTTTACTGCATAATCTGCGCCTCTTTCTCTTGAGACGTTTCGCCAATACAGTAAATTGTCTTTAGAAATCTCTTCTATATCATTAAATGCCTTTGCTAATTCTTCTTTGCTGAAATTATTTGGATCCAGTACTCTTCCTAAATTATTCTTTTCAACATCATAGGCAATATTAAACTGATCGCTGGAAAACGGTAAGATGACCATCTCTTTTCCATGGTACATAGCTTCGGTTAACGTGTTGCATCCACCATGAAAGACAACTGTGTCTACATGATGCATAAGCGCGATTTGAGGGATAAAACCTTCTATGATGGTATTGGGCGAGCTATATTTTTTTAATTCCTCCGCATGGCTGCCTGCAGATACGATCAATAGCGCATTCGGGTGACTTTCTCTGGCCGACAGGATCAGTTTTTCCAGTACATCTTTTCTGTTCGATAAAAAAGTTCCTAAACTGATCATGATTTTCTTTTCGTTTGTATCTATTTTTTCCATCCATTCTTCATCTAACGTAACCGCTTCAAATGAATTTCCTATAAATAGTTCCTTCGGGTTTTCTCCATTTTTTTCGATATTGTTAAAATCAAAATAGTTGTAGATAACAGCTATTTCAGAAACTAAACTAAAAGCATTGCTGATTGTTTTAATCGACTTATTTTCAATGATAATATCGTTGAAAACTTCGGTAAATTCTCTTTGTGTTTGGGTGGAAACTTGCTTTAACATCCTCAAATCTTCTTCCTTGACCGTTATAGCCTCAGGCCAGCTTTTCGGTACATTAAAATACTTTCCTTCTTTTGGAATCGTATTGGGATGGGGCGGGCAAAATGTCACAAAAGGCAGTCCTAAAAAATACAAGCTCAGCGTGACAGAGTACGATAATATATCGACCACATAAAGATCCACATCTATGGAATCATCGATGGACTTTATCTTATCGATAAGCTCTTGCGGATTATAAAGCATATCCGCCTTTCTGTGGCGAGACTGCGTGATCAGTGTTTCCACTGCCCCTTTTTTGGTCGACTCAAAAAATTCTTCTAATCTTAATCTCTCCGTATCCGGTTGTGTTGTGTGTTCACCTTTTCCTATATTTTTATTTGAACTGATGTCTATTTCATAAAAATCCAAATTCTCTTTCAAGATTTTTTCCTTGAATTCTATGCTGCAGCCAAATGTCACTTCTGCACCATTTTCTTGAAAACTTTTGGCTAACACGAGCAACGGGTTAAAATGCGAATAAAAAGGCGGACTGATAAAAAAGATCTTTTTATATTTCATTTTCTTTTTCCCCTTTTAAAGACAAATAGAATGACACAAACTCATTTGAAATCTTTTGAATAGAAAAGTTTTCATCCACTGTTTGTTGTCCTGCAGCTTGAATTTTTTTCGCTGCAACTTTATCGATGTTAGAATCATAAAGATGTTTTTCCGTTTCTTTGGCAATCGTTTCCCAATTACTTGTGTCGATTAAAAATCCATTTTCTCCATTTCTCATATAACTTTTAACCCCACCTTTTATCGGTCCCAAGGTTAGGAAACCGATCGACATCGCTTCTAAAATAGCGATGCCAAACTCTTCTTTTACACTTGAGCACAGATAAATATGTGGATAGGTAAAGTCTCTCTTAATAATATTCCTTTCAAGCAATCTTATATCCAAATTCGACATGGCACCTTTATGTATGAACCTGTCTTTGAACTCGGGATGCTTTTGTAAGTAATCCTTAAAAAAATCAATCACCATTTTTTCTTCTTTACTCGGTCTCTCCAAGTCTCCACCGATTATGAGAAGATTATGGGTTTCCGAAAGCTTGGAGTTTGACCACGCTTTTAAAAGTTCCATCTGCCCTTTTAAAACAGCTAATCTCCCGACGTTTAAAATGACGGGTTTTTCAAAAAATCCTGTATTTTCTTCACTCACTTCTATAAGACGATTTGAATAGGCATCTCTGTTCTCTTCATCCATTGATTGGCCTGTTTGTATGCCTTCACCGATCATTTTTATTTTGCTATTTACATTGTCATCTTTAAATTGAGGGAAATAGACCCCAAGTTCTGTTTTCACATCTGCATTCCCGATACCAATGATTCCATCACTTGTGTGGATTAATTCGTCGCCTATTTTTATCTTGTTCAGTTTTTCAATAAGCTCGTTAAAACCAAGTTCTTTTATATGCCCCGATCCATCAAACATGTTTCGGTGCGGGTCTGGCGTTAGTGTAAAGACAAGTTTGCTATTTAAATCTTTACATAGATGGGCAACAGCTTTAGAAGCGTTGTCTAAAAATCTGATATGAAAGACATCGGGCTTTATGTTTGACCGTTTTAAAAAATTGGCTATCTGTCTTTTTATAAATAACTCTCTTTTGATAAACTTGTCGCTTACAGACTGATCTAAATAGATTGGCAATCTAATAAATATGTGTTTATCTCCATGAAAGCTGATAAAGGGCTTAGTGGATTCTTGAGTGATCGTAATAGTAAATACATGAGCTATACGACTATCTTTCGACACCTCTTCACCCAAACCTTTTAATAATACAGCTAAGCCTCCATTATTTCCTTTCCCGCTATCTTCAAAATCCCCATAAAACATCGACTGCAAAATTGAAATACCTTGCTTTTCAAATTTAAAATCTGTCTGGAGAAAGTCCATATAACTATCAAAAAACACGTTGTTTTTCTCATTCATTACATTGTTCTTCACAAATGAATGATCAACAATTTCCAGTGGATACAAATTCATCAATAAATTCATTCCCTGGATTTTTATGCTGTCCGGGTAATCGAAAGCCAATAATTTGTATATGGCATCTTTAAATCCCTGTCTGTTAAAGCGATCCAGATAGTCCAGTAAGATAGAAATGATTTCTAAATCCAGTTCGTATTTCTGAAGCATCACTAAGATATCGTCATCACTTAACATATCCAGGTCACATTCGATACAAAGATCTAACACATGATATAGCTTTTGACTATCATACTGTTGGTTTACGAGTATGTCTTTTGTCTTTTCCTCTACTATTTGCTTGATCTCGTCATCGAATAAGTTTAAAACAGCATCTACTATAAATCGGTCTGTAGTTGAATGCTCTCCTAAAAACGAGAGTAATTCATCTATTTCCTTTTCACCTAGTTTCTCTTTCAACTCTAGCTGCTTGATCGTTTGGATTTGCTCAATCACTCTTGTTTCATCGGAATTTATAGCCTTACTGTTATTTATGTACTCATCTAAAAATTGGAGAGGATAACTATGATTACTTTCATTGTCATAAACACGATTTCTGAACTCAATAAACTCGTTCATTTTTCACCCTCCGATGCTTTCAGCAGATTAGTTTCTTACTATTCTATACCACAGGAAGTGCTACTATATGCGCAGACGCTTCTTCATTCTTTATAATAGAACGAAAGATGCCAATTAATGCCAAAACTATTGAAGCAATTAGGGGCAAATATACTTCATTCCTTATACATCATTTCTTTGCACTGCATAGTTCACTAGCCAATTAGACCTAAAGGAAACAATATACTTTACTCACTCCTTCAGGCCATTTACTGAGTGCAGGACAATAAAAAAACCACACTTGCCAGGTTGATTCAGCAAGTGTGGAAATCTATTATATGTGTGAAGAAAAGCTTTTTCAGTTCCGTCATTCGACTAGATTACTCATCATTTATGAACAGCCATAATCTCTGTCATCAACCCAACCCAGTCGTCTCTCTTGAAATCATACAACTCCAGCTCTGTCTTTCTCAAAACCATGTGGAGGCTGTCGAATTTCTCGTCTGAGCGGAACCGCCACCAGCTTTTCGCGGTCGACGTCTGGGTGCCTGGCTCAAAGTACGTCAATGTGATTTCGGGATCGACGATGTCCTCCACCCGGTCGATGTCCAACAAATTATGCGAGAAATCAATATAAAGGCCGAGCGCCGCTTTATGAGGCGTGATGGATCCGATTTTATAGGCCGATTGCGCGTCCGTTTTCTCAAGCGCGTCATTCCACGGAACCGGGTTATCGCTAACGATCAAAATCCGGCCGTCCTCACTTGTTTCAACCTTGCAATTCGGCAGGCTGTTAAACACTTCGATCATCTCGCCCATTTTTTGTTCTACCATTTTGTTCATTTTACTACCTCATTCCTTTCAACTCATCTATCATTTTTGAATGCTGCACTTCCTGCTGGGCACGGCAACACCGCTTAATTTCTTGTTCCACTATCTGCTATTCTATCATGTTCACCCCTTTGCTCCGTGTTTAAATTGTACGCCCGACGCAACGGCACAATCCCCAAACCATTCTGCAGCAGGCATGATTATGTAAAATGCATGAATTGTCGTGTATTGTCAGAATCGTTTGGAATTGTGTCTTACACAGGGACATTTTCTCATCGGATTATCAGCAGCCGAATTAGGGTACATTTGATATGAAAAGTAGAATCAAACTAGGAGCTGAGCTTGTGGAACCACATACAATGACAGGAAAAACGGCTATTATCACGGGGGCCAACAGCGGACTAGGACTGGAAACAGCTAAAAATTTCGCCCGGCTAGGTGCACGGGTCATCTTGGCTGTCCGTGATATCGAAAAAGGAAATGCCGCTAAACAAGAAATTGTAGAAGAATCTTCTCAGGCAACTGTCGAAATCATGCAACTCGACTTGTCCGATTTGGATAGCGTACGGAATTTTGCAGAAACGATCATCAGCCGTTTGGACTCACTCGATTTACTGATCAACAATGCCGGCGTGATGACGCCTCCTTATGCAAAGACGAAAGACGGCTTTGAGCTGCAGTTCGGCAGCAACCATATCGGGCATTTTGCGTTGACGGGCCTGCTCTTGCCTCTCCTTATCCAAACAGAGAATTCGCGGGTGGTCACACTCAGCAGTCTCGCCCACCGGAATGCTGCCATTGATTTTGACAACCTGGACGGCTCAAAAGGCTATAAAGCCATGAAATTTTATGGCCAAAGCAAGCTGGCTAATTTAATGTTTGCAACGGAGCTCGATCAGCGACTGAAGCAACATGGCTCATCGACGCTTAGCATTGCTTGCCATCCAGGGATTTCTGCGACCAATCTTTTTAAATTGGGCAACCGGGAAATGCCCCGAATTTTCAGAGGGCTCATGACCCGCTACTTACAGCCTGCCGCAATGGGGGCACTTCCCACAGTCTATGCCGCAACGGACCCTGGCATCACAGGTGGCGAATACATCGGTCCGGATGGCAAAGGCCAACGGAGAGGCTACCCGGCTTTAGAGAAACCTGATCCGGCAGTGAATGATGAAGCAATCCGCCAGAAACTCTGGGACGTTTCAGAAGAGCTGTCCGGCGTCACTTTCGATTTCAGCAAATAACGCTTTCGAAGTGAACATGTTCAAGGCCATAGAAAAGAGCGTATGCGATCTCCTTGAGGGAAATTGTATACGCTTTTCTAGTTTTTATCTCCTGTCACTTTCCTGCCCTATTATTATAAAATAGATAGGCGGCAACTTGCTTGAAACCGGTCGATTAAGGATATAGTAGCTGTACAAGATCTTTTTCAATCAGCCTCACATGTTTTTTCTTATCAGTACTTTTTCGATACTCATTTTTAGCTGTTGAACTTAAATAATTACATTAACCGATATTCCGCAAAACAGCTTGCTTTCCTGGGGGCTCGCGCTGAGCTAACTCGGCACTTCGCTTGGTCCCTTGGGAGTCTGCGCTGTTTTGCTCCATATCTTCAGACACTTCTCTCAGCAAAGGCACTGTCCAAAGCGTCAAAGCGGTATCTATACTTTTTCTTGAATTCAACTTATATAGCTGTTACATCACATGTGAAACTGAACCGATCAGCAGGCGTGCTACTCATTAGGAGGTCTCTAGGATGAACCCACAAATCTTAATCGTCGGAGCTGGACCCACTGGCTTGGCTCTGGCCTATAGCCTGGCGCGTCAAGGCGTGCCGTTTCGGATTATTGATAGAAATGCAGGACCCGGCACCGCGTCACGTGCGCTCGCTGTGCATGCGCGCATATTGGAGCAGTACGATCAACTGGGCCTAGCCGAACGCAACGTCAAGCGGGGGCATCCGATTTTGTCGTTGGATATCAGCGACGGCAAAAAAGTAAGGGCCCAAGTGAAATTCCATGCGCTCGGCAAAGGGCTGAGCCCGTTTCCGTTTATCTTGAGTTTGCCGCAAGACGAGCACGAAGAAATTCTCGTGGACGAATTAAGTAAAGTCGGTATTGAAGTGGAATGGAACACCGAGTTGCTTTCGTTTGAAGACACAGGACGAGGCGTGAACGCCGTGATGCAACAACTAGGACAGCCGGTAGAAATAGCGGAATTTGCCTATTTATGCGGATGCGACGGGGCCGGCAGCATGGTCCGAAAAGGACTGGAACTCGACTTTCCCGGCGGCACGTACAAGCAATTATTCTTTGTCGCCGATATCGAAACCGAGACACCGGTAGACGACATGGAAAAGATGGACATGTACATGGACGATGACGGCTTTATGCTGTATATGTCCGTCCGCAATGCCAATACGAAACGAATCCTCGGCATTGTGCCCGAGGAATTCAACGAACGTACCGATCTTCAATACAGTGAAATCAGCGATTACATTGAAAACAAAATCCGTGTGAGGGCGGCCAAGGTCAATTGGTTTTCGACCTACCGCGTCCATAACCGCGTCAGCGAAAAATTTGCCAAAGGGCGCATCTTCATCGTAGGCGACGCCGGCCACTTGCACAGCCCTGCAGGCGGACAAGGCATGAACACCGGCATCGGGGACGCCATCAATCTCGCGTGGAAGCTCGCAGCGGTGATTCAAGGGAAAGCCGCCCCCCGCATATTGAGCACGTACGAACAAGAGCGCATCGTCTTTGCGCGCCGATTGATTGCGACGACCGACAAAGCGTTCCAAACGATCGTCAGCCAAAAACTGCGCGGCACTTTGCTGCGGCAGTATATCGTCCCCTACGTCTTGCCGTCGGTATTCAAATTCTCCTTTTCGCAAAAAAATGCGTTTAAGATCTTGTCTCAAATCCACATCAATTACCGCAACAGCCTCTTGAGCAAGGGCAAAGCCGGCAAAGTCTACGGCGGCATGCGCTTGCCGTGGATCGAAACTGACATAGGCGATAATTTCGCGCCGCTGCGCTCCGTCGATTGGCAAATCCATATATACGGCAAAGCGCAGCCCGAGCTCATCGACTTTGCCCACTCGCAGTCGCTGGAACTCCATGAGTTCGCCTGGGAAGCAAAAATGCACGATGCAGGATTCAAGCAAGATGCGCTCTACCTGATTCGACCGGATGGCCATGTGGCGCTTGCGACTGAAAGACAATGGCTGCGTGTGTTAAAAATGTATTTGGAGACTTTTGGGATTGTGGCTTTTGGAGCGGAGTGAGGGAGAAATAGTAAAGGAGGCTAGAGGAATGATTCCGTGGTGGGATTATTCCTCTAGCCTCCTTATACTTAAAAGCAAAAGTTCGCTGACATTCGCTGCAGTAAATTCTTCGCTTTTCTTCAAAGATACATATGTAATCGATATTCGTATTTTTGGTAAATGAAAAAATGCAGTGACTAGCATTTAAAAATGTCGTTTGCCTAAAACACCCTTTAGCGAAAAATTAGCAAAGGCCAACTGCTCGGTGAAGGGTGTTTCTCATTCTTCATTTTATATAAAGTCCTGCTGAATAGTTTCTTTTGTTTTACCTGTTCGTTCAAAAATAAAAGTGTGTATACTTTCAAGATCCTCTTCCTTCATTAGCTTTAGGAAAGTATCAACTTGCCGTTCAGTTCCTACAAAATATGCACTACTGTATTTAGGATCATTAAATAATTTATGATATTCTTGATAATCCATAAGGGTAATTCTGTCTTCAATTTGAATTAATATATTTTTCCATTCATTTATTCGTTTAGAGTGTATTGGTTTTTTTACACCTAACTCTTTTTCCTCTTCATTCTTAATTTGTTCAATAAACGATTCTACTTCTTTTTTATTGCTTGCTAGTTGCCATCGTTGCAATTTATCTAAGTTTTTTAAAATTTCATTTTTGTATTCGCTATATCTCTTTTTTCGAGGATGTTCTTTTAATCCTGAGTTTTTTTTCTTATCAATACGATAGTCGTTTAATTTTTTTGCTCCATATGCAAAAGCAGGAGCGACAATTTTGATAACTTCCTTATTTTCTTTTACAAACTTAATTGCTCCAGGTCCATTCTTTTTAGCAACATCTACTAAGTTGTTAATTGGCGATTTACTCATTATTTAAACCCTTCTTTCTTGAAAAATACATCGCATAGATTCTGATAAAAAAACTTCTTTTTGTTCTGCTCCGATAGACAACACTTCAAACGAATAGTCCTGTGTTGAAATTATATATAGTTCTTGATAAGTATAAAGATAAATTAAGTTATATTCTCGGCTCGTTCTTTCAGTCGCCTTAATATATTCAATTAAGCTACGAACTTCATACTCTTCTTCACCTTCTGCAAAAAGAAACAAATTGTTTTCTTCGAAGATTTTATAATTACCATCATTAAGTTTGTCCAGCTTATTACTAAAAGCTTCCTTAGTTTTATTTCCTGAACCCCAAACTGCTTCCGGAATGATAAACTTTATGACTCCGTCACCGTCTGTAACAAGTCTTACTCGGTGTTTCTTTAATTGTTCTTTCTTTTTTGAAGTGACATTATTTATGTGTTTATTGTATAAGGTTGAGAATTGAGCAACACCATACCTCAACCTTTGCTCTAGTGTTCCAGTCACTTCCACCCCAATGTCTTTTTGTTCATTCTGAATATCTGGCTGATCTCCCAATGAACTATTCTGATATTTTTCTGGGTATGTAGCTAAGAGCACTTGTCTTGCGTGTTCTTCCCGCAATTTAGTTTCATTTACCTTCAGTATATTAGACCCCACCTATCTTTCAATTACGATTTAAGTTTTTTATAAATACATTTCTTGGGTTGCTAGAGCTTTATTTTTTAAAGCGAGTTGGACAAATTTCTTATATCATTCTTACAAATTCATTTTCACTAATAATCTCGATTCTATGCCCCTTTAACAAAAGCGTTTCGGCTTTAACTATTTTAGAACTTTTAAAGCCTTCCGAAAATCGAGTTAAATCATAATCACCAATAACTAAATAGCTTGTATTCTTATTGACGCTATTCGAACAGACTCCTCCTCGATCAACAACTTTTTGTGCAGCCTCTTTACGTACCATAGAGTTAAGAGTTCCTGTAAAAACTACATTTGCTTCATAAAAAGAATGATCTGTCTCAAATTCTTCATTTTCAGTACTAATTAAAGTCAAATCGCTTTTGATTTTCTTATTGCCTGAAGGAGTATAGGATATACCATTGTGTTTACCAAGGTTCATATTAAACTTCTTCGTTAACTCAGTAATATTATTGCTGTCAGATAACTCCAAAGCTTTATTGATGACTTCACTACAGGCGTAAGCATCATCCAAAGCATCGTGATGTGTAAATTCGATACTTAAATAATCGGCTAATGTGGTTAGTTTATAGTTTATCAACTCCGGCCAAATTTTTTGAGATATTTGATATGAACATGTGTATTGAAAAATCGGATAAGGTTCATTTATGGCATTTAACGAACTACGCAATACACTCATATCAAAACTACTGAAATGGGCAACAATTAATTCATTCTCAATATGCCTCTTTAATGTCGGCCAATACTCCTTAAAAGTTGGGGCATCTTCAACTTTTTTTTCATCGATTCCATGAATCATAATATTATATGAATCAAAGGTCTGTTCGGGGTTTATATAAGTGTGGATTTTTTCTACTACATTCTTATCTTTTATTTTCACTAATCCAATTGAGCAAATACTATCTCTCCTGTTATTTGCAGTTTCAAAGTCTATAGCTATAAAATCCATACGCATTTTCCTTTCCTACAAAATTTCCAATAACACCAAGTTGTAAAAACACACTTCAGAATTCAATACTTCATTGGTAATATTATCCTACAAATACAAGTAAAAGCCTACTTATATTTTCAGAAATTTTAGTTTTATATATTAGTATCTTCCAAGCGTATGCATATCAGAACATACTCCTTTTACAAATAGTGCAAAATAAAAAAGACTCACTATAAGCGATCAACTAATTCAGTTGTAAAGCGTAAGGTTGGCAGTTTAACCACATCGCTAATAATTAAGTAAAAATTTTTTTCATAGTTACTTCAAAATCCTTTCTAAGTTATGAGTTTTTAACCTCATAAGTTTTATGCATCTAATACTAGCTTTTAAATTCGCATGAAAAATTCGGAAATAACATTTATTCACTATGCTAATATGGAAATAAAAGGGGATGTTTGAATGAACATTAATTTAACTTTAACTGGCGGTAAAATTACGATGGTGCCTAATGAAGAAGATTTACACCAGAAGAGGAATTACTATGTATACGAATGGTTTATAAAAGAAACTGGACAAGTTATTTATTTAGGAAAAGGGACGGGCAGCCGTTATAAAAATACGAAGCGAAACGATTACTTTAATCGACTTTTTGAGAAGTTCGAGTGTGATGTGAAGAAGGACAAGCTCGAGAACCAGTCGTGCCATGAAATAGAACCAAGGCGGACACGTTTGAGAACCACTTCGGACATCAGAGAACCACTCATAAGAATAAAAAGCCGCCCTCGGGCGGCCTTCTTATTCTTATGAGTGAATCCCTAGTCTTTCACGCATGGAAATCTTTCCGTCAATGAAAATGGAATGTGAACTATGAATCACCCGATCGAGGATGGCATCGGCCAACGTTGCTTCGCCAATTTGTTCATACCAACCGCCTGGTTCAAATTGAGAACAGAAGACGGTGGATGCGTTCTGATACCTGGCTTCAACGATTTCCAAGACATCTCTTGCCTCATTTTCAGTCAAGGAGACAAGCATCCACTCATCTAAGATCAATAAGTTTACCTTCCGGTAAGCTTTCATGGTTTTTTGGTAAGTTCCATTCAATCGCGCAAGGGCAAGCTCATCCAACAGATCCGGCAGCCGGATATACTTGGCGCTATAACCCGTACGGCAGGCACTGACACCCAATGCACAGGCCAGATAGGATTTTCCGTTCCCAGAAGCACCCTTAATAATGACGTTCTGCTTGTCCCCGATATAATTGCAACTGGCCAAGCGCAGGATGGTGGTTCGATCCAGCTTTCGGTCTTCGTGATACTGGAGGTCTTCGATGCAAGCGTCTGGCATGCGCAAATTCGCCTGCCGGATCAGCCGTTCCAGTTTGGTGTTCTTTCTGCGGATGTATTCACTGTCGATCAATAAATTGAAACGATCCTCAAAGGACAATTCTTTGTATTGGGGGTCGTTCATCTGGCTGTAATACGTGTCCGCGATGGCACTCAAGCGCATTTCATTCAGTTTGGTAATGGTGGATTCAATGGGCATTTATTTTCCCTCCCATAATAATCGGCCCCTCTGACAAACCCGTGCTCTTTTGAAAGGCTGATGTTTTTATTTCTGGATGGACTGGCAGTGATGACGTCACGCTCAGTCTTTAGAATCGTCTTAATCGTATTCAGGCTCATCCTCGGTGAGAAGGACAATGATTTTTCACAAGCGACTTCCAGTTCTTGCTCACTGTATTGCGTTCCAAGTTTGGAAATCGCCAGACACAGCTTTAACGCCTGTTTTTCATTTGTCCCATTTTGTAAGATCATTCTGATAGCTTTTTCCGTAG
>NZ_JAGGPW010000001.1:116955-117313 GCF_018613655.1 Planococcus sp. ISL-109 | reverse complement strand
CGAGAGAAGTACACAAAAAATATACCCACACGAACCAAAGAAATCTAACAGCCGCCGTGCGCATACGGGTGAGCCGATGCAGTGAGACAAGTGGTTTTCCTGGCTCACTGCAAGAGGCCAACCCAAAGCCAGGCGGCGAAACCATTCGTGACGCTAAACCAAACAGCAGCACATTTCCACACCCCAATTCAGCTATATAACCCGCTCGCCCCACCAAGGAAGCGATCCCCCCAACAGCGGACGAATCCTAGAGAAGTACACAAAAAATATACCCACACGAACCAAAGAAATCTAACAGCCGCCGTGCGCATATGGGTGAGCCGATGCAGTGAGACAAGTGGTTTTCCTGGCTCACTGC
>NZ_JAGGPW010000001.1:0-116799 GCF_018613655.1 Planococcus sp. ISL-109 | reverse complement strand
GAGCCGATGCAGTGAGACAGCTGGTTTTGCTGGCTCAATGCGAAAGCTCAACCCAAAGCGAAGCTGCGGCTCACCTGAAGATGAATCATCGAACCGTGTTACCCTTACTATCATTACAGTCACCAACCACTTCAAATTCACAAAGTTTTGAATTCGGCGGCAAGCTATGATATAGTAATGCCGACAACAACTAAATATCGCTATTCCACTAGGGGAGCCATTTTGGCTGAGACGGACATTGTCCGGACCCTTTGAACCTGATCTGGATCATACCAGCGTAGGGAAGTGGGCGAGTTGTGAGCTTTCCTCGAATTTTCAGCTGACCTCTATCGCCGCTTCCCTCAATTGGGAAGCGGTGTTTTATTTTGCCTAAAAAAAGGAGAGAGCGACATGACATTTTGTGAAGAAATACGCTTGGAATGTGCAGACTTATGGAACGCCAGTTTTGAACACCCGTTTGTCGAAGGGATCGCGGAAGGCACTTTGCCGCTCGATGTCTTTAAATTTTACGTTATGCAAGACGCCTATTACCTGACGCATTTTGCGAAAGTGCAGGCACTCGGCGCAGTGAAAGCGACTGATCTAGCGACGACGCAATCATTCGCGCACCACGCAGAACAGACATGCGCTGCGGAGATGGCGCTTCATGAATCGTTTATGGAACTGCTCGGCGTCACACAACAGGACTGGGAAATATTCGAGCCGTCGCCTCATGCATATGCGTACGTATCGCATATGTACCGCTCGGCACAAGGCAATCTTGCGGATGTGCTAGCAGCGCTGTTGCCGTGCTACTGGCTTTACTTTGAAATCGGCGAGCGCTTGAAGACGGCGACGCCGAGTGAACCGATTTACCAGCGCTGGATCGCGACGTATGGCTCGGAATGGTTCGGTGAACTCGTCAATGAACAGATCGAGCGGATGAATATACTGGCAGAAGGTTTGCCAGATGTGCGCCGCAAGGAATTAAAGACTCATTTCATGAGAAGCAGCTATTACGAGTGGCAGTTCTGGCAGCAAGCGTGGACGATGGAAAGTTGGGAGCTTCCGGCTGTGACGGAAGCGAGTGTGAACCATGTTAAATGAATTGCGTGCACGTAAGCCGTTGATCCACTGCATCACCAATCACGTCGTCTCGAACTTCCAGGCGAACGGACTCTTGGCGCTTGGCGTGTCGCCGGTGATGGGCGATGAAGAGCAGGAAGTGGCGGAATTGACCGGCCACGCCGATGCCTTGTCGCTCAATATCGGCACGATTACCGAACGCTCGTTTAACAGCATGCTCATCGCAGGACATGCCGCCATGGAAAAAGGCATTCCGATTGTCTTGGATCCGGTTGGTGCCGGTGCAACCCTTTACCGGCTGAAAGCTGTGAAACGTTTACTCACGGAGTTGGACATCACCTTACTGCGCTGCAACGCTGGAGAACTGGCGGCCATTGCGGGAGCAAACTGGCAAGCGCACGGCGTCGATGCCGGGGAAGGTGAAGGAGATATTGCGGAACTCGCCAAACAAGTGGCGCATCATCATCAAACGATCGTCGCAGTCACTGGAAGAGTCGACGTGGTGACGGACGGTGAGCAGATGGAATGGGTAACAGCGGGTCACCCGTTAATGGCGTCGGTCACTGGGATGGGCTGCTTGCTCAGTGCGGTATTGGCCGCCTATTTGACAGATCCTGAAGCTGCACGAATCGAGACGATCACACAGGGGTTGCGGTTTTACGGAATTGCCGGTGAGCGTGCCGCACAATCTGCGTCAGCGCCGGGCAGTTTTCAGCTGAATTTTTTGGATGAACTTTCAACCAAACAGGAGGCGGTTCTGTATGAACAGTAAGCAGCAAGTATTGACGATTGCCGGATCGGATTCGGGGGGAGGCGCAGGCATTCAAGCGGACTTGAAAACCTTCCAGGAACTCGGCACATTCGGCTGTTCGGTCGTCACGGCGGTAACTGCGCAAAACACAACCGGCGTGCACGGCATTTACCCGATGGACCAGCAAGCAGTCAGGGAACAGATCGATGCGATCGGCAGTGATTTCGACATCCGCGCGGTCAAGACCGGTATGCTGTTTGATGCACGAATCATTGAAGAAGTAACACAGGGCATCAAACGCCACAATTGGAAAAATCTCGTTGTCGATCCGGTCATGATCGCCAAAGGCGGCGCCTCGCTGCTCCAGCAGGAAGCGGTCGAAGCCATCAAAACTTCACTCGTCCCGCTCGCCACGCTCATCACCCCGAACATCCCGGAAGCGGAAGTGTTGAGCGGCATCCGCATCACAGACGAAGAAAGTCGAAGACAAGCGGCCGAAGCGATTCTTTTGCACGGCGCACAGGCGGTTATCATTAAAGGCGGACATAGCACAGACCCTGACGTTGCGGAAGACTTTTATTTAGATCAGGAAGGAACGGTGCTGCTGTTGCGCTCAGAGCGGCTCGCGACGAAACAGACGCACGGAACGGGCTGTACGTTTTCTGCGGCGCTTACGGCGGAACTCGGCAAAGGCAAACCGGTGGAAGAAGCTTTATTCACCGCCAAGGAATTCATTCAAGCAGCGCTCGCCTATCCGCTCGGTATCGGCAGCGGCCACGGCCCGACGCATCACGCCGCTTACCGGGAAGCGATTGACAAGGAGGTGGTTCACCTTGTTCGACAATCCAGCGATTTATTTTCTAATGGGTACGCACAACGCCGGTACTAAAGAGCCGCTTGCACTGCTCAAGGAAGCACTCGAAGGCGGTATTACGCATTTCCAACTGCGGGAAAAAGGCGAAGGGGCTTTAACCGGAGCAGCACTCGAAGATTTTGCGGCAGCGTGCAAAACTTTATGCACGGATTACCAAGTGCCATTTTTCGTCAACGATGACGTCGACCTCGCGTGTACAGTAGCCGCAGACGGCATCCACATCGGCCAGGAAGATATGGATTGCGGGGCGGTGAGAAAGCGCATCGGCTATTCGATGGCGCTCGGCGTGTCGGTCCATTCGGTCAAACAAGCGAACCAAGCGCTGACTTGCGGTGCGACTTATCTCGGCATGGGGCCGGTGTATGGCACGCGTTCCAAAGCGGATGCAAAACCTGCGGCAGGCGTCAACGAAATCCGCAAAGTGAAAGCACAATATCCGCATGTGCCGATTATCGGAATCGGCGGGATCGAACCGCACAATGCGGAAGCTGTCTGGCAAGCCGGAGCATCGGGCATCGCCGTCATTTCATCCATCGCTCAGGCGGAAGACGTCATGGGGCAAATCCAGCGCTTCCAAGGCTCGATTCCGGGGAGGCGAGTCGGATGAATACGAAAAAGCTGGTCTTAATGGCGATGTTCGTCGCACTCGCCGTCGCTGGGTCCGCCTTTATATGGTTTCCTGCTGGCATCGCCCGCGCCTATCCCGTGCAGCACGCGATCAATGTCATCGCAGCAGTCGCGTTCGGCCCGGGACCTGCCGTCGTCATCGCCATGCTGACCGGAGCGGTGCGCGTATTGACCGGCACTGGCTCCTTGCTGGCGTTTCCCGGAGGCATGATCGGAGCGCTGCTCGCCGGCTTGTTTTACCAATACAGTGTTCGGCTCGGGTTCGCCGCAGCGGGTGAAATCATCGGCACCGGCATAGTCGCCTCGCTTGTCGCAGTGCCATACGCGCGCATCTTGATGGGGACGGAAGTCGGCGCCTTGTTCTTCATGCCGCCGTTTCTCGTCTCGAGCATCAGCGGCGCAATCCTGGGTGTCGTGTTGATGTACCGCTTGGAGAAAACGAAAGCCGGAGAGCTATTGACTTGATGGGTTTAAAGACTGGCTATTAGAGCCAGTCTTTTTTTGGGGAGGAAACCATTTCTCGGAACAGGATTTTGCTTGAACTAAGAAAACTATTATAGTATTATTAGTTTTCTAGAGGAGGTTCGAATGTGAAAACCAGAATCATGCAGGCATTTATCGAAGAAACCCGCAATAACGGCATCAAGTTTACGATGGATGATCTGTCGAAACGGCTCGGTATCAGCAAGCGCACCTTATATGAAAACTTTTCCTCCAAACTGGAGATACTCGAATCCATCATCGACCTGACTTTCTTGGAGCATGAAGAACGCTCGCGCGCAATCAGAGAAGATGAAACCTTGAGCCTGGAAGAGAAAATCCATCAAACGATATTGATTATCCCCAACCACAGTGAATTTTACGATTTGCGTGTTTTGGAGCAGTTGAAACGCTATTACCCGGAGCAATGGGAGCGGGTCGACCGGGAGTTGAATCAATGGGATGAGTTAAAGCAATTGCTTGAAGAAGGCATGAAATCCGGCCTTATCAAAGAGCAAAACATCGATTTATTAGTCAAGATGATTTTGAACGTCGTCAATATTTCACTGGATCAACAGTTTTTTTCCGAACAAAGCATTTCTGTTAAAGAGGCTGTCGAATTGATGAGTGACTTATTGATGCACGGTTTCATGAAAAAAGGTTAGAGAGGTGCTGGCTGTCGCAGGCCAGTATTTTTTGGACCGTTAGAAAACTAAAAAAACAAAAAAAGTTTTCGGTAGTTTTGGACCGAGGAGGAGCATCAATCATGAAAGAACAGCACACCGTGCACCGGCTTGACACGGATCCGGTCAGCAAATCGTTTATCCGTTATTTAGTGCCGTCGACCATCGGCATGTTGCTGATGGCAGTCAATATTGTCGCCGACGGGATTATGGTCGGCAATCGGCTCGGGCCGGTCGCGCTGGGCGGTGTCGGCATTGCCGTACCTGTTTACACACTGTTTGTCGCAATGTCGCTGTGGATCGGAGTCGGTGGAGCTACCCGCTTTTCCGCGCTTATGGGAGCCAAGCGGGCGGATGAGGCGCGCATCGTATTCTCGCATGCCATCGTGTCGATTTTCGCGGTCACGCTCCTCATCGGGTTGCTGGCATTTCCGTTCCGGACAGAGCTTGCCTATTTGCTCGGCGCGAATGCCGAGACTTATCCATACGTCGCGGATTATTTGTACTTGATGCTATTGTTCGGTTTTGTCTTTACGCTGGAGAATGCCCTCAGCATTATGGTCCGCAATGACGGCAGCCCGAATTTGGCGATGGTGTCGCTTGTCACGACTTCCTTGCTGAATATCGCGCTGAACTATATTTTTCTATTCATTTTGGACTTCGGCGTCATGGGTGCTGCGGCTGCGACTTTAATCGCAGCGTTTATCGGGATGCTGGTCCTCTGCACGCATTTCTTCAAAAAAAGCAATAATTTGCGGTTCGTGCGTTTTAAGTTGAACCGCAAGCTGATGCTATTGATCTTAGTGATCGGCTTCCCGAGCTTTCTAGCAGAAGTCGGCATGTCGGTGTTCACCATCTCGCATAATAATGTGTTCGAGCGCTTAGCCGGCACATCCGGAGTTTCTGCATTTGCGATTCTCAATTATGTACACAGTGTCATGCTTCTCATGTTTCTCGGCATGGGCTCGGCGATCCAGCCGTTGGTCAGCTATTATAGCGGAGCGCAAGACCACGCGAAAATCAAAAAGACGCTTCAGTTGGCGATTGGAACAGCTGTTACGGCGGGCGCAGTTTTTTTCTTGATCGGCCAGTTTTTCGCGGCTTCCATTGCGGGTGTTTTCGGTGATTTTCCAGACTCCGTGCTGGACTTGGCAGTTCCGGGCATTCAACTGTTCTTTATCGGATACCTGTTCATGGGCACGAACTTCGTCATGATGACGTATTACCAGTCGACCGGAAATATCCGCATGGCGACATGGATCACCGCTGCACGTGAAATCGTGGTGCTGCTGATTTTGCTGACCATTCTCCCGGTGTTCTTTGGTGTCACGGGGGCATGGCTTGCGATTCCGATCTCGGAATTCATCGTCCTGCTGACCATCATCTATTATCAGCGGAAATGGAGTGCTGAATGAGACAGAAAGCCTCCAAAAGAGCGTCCGGAAGCTATAGCCATTCCAAGCGATCTAATAGTTTAATAAATTTCAGTCCAGTTTTTCCACAAGCCGAAATTAAAAACGAGACCCTGTTTGAGCGATTGCGCCAAACGGGGTCTCGTAGATTTGAACCTTATTTCAGTGCTTTAATAATGAAAGTCGTCGGGAATCTCTGCGCTTTGTACAGCGAATAGTAACGATCCAACAGTTCCGCTTCCACATGTTTCAATTCAGCAGGCACATCGGTTTCCACCACTTGCTCAATCACAAATCCCGCTCTGATCGATGCATTCAAATACATGCTGAACTTGCGCTGCGTAATCGGTCATGCCTTCTTCCTGATAGGACCCTTCCAACAACAACTAGCCTTGGACTAAAGAAGGCGGGCAAAGGGTAAGCAATGATAAGCGATCAACTATGAGTGAATATAAGCTGGCGAAAACGAGAAAAGAGGGGGACGCGATGCCGGAGATTCTCCATGAAACTTTCATTGAAGCCCCGATCGAACACTGTTTTGATTTGGCAAGAAGCATTGATGTGCATATGGTGACATTGGCAAAGACCAACGAACTGGCAATTGACGGGACGACGAGCGGTTTGATGGAACTCGGCGATTGGGTGACATGGGAAGCGACGCATCTCGGCGTCCGCCAGAAGCTCACATCGAAAATCACCGAGATGGACCGGCCGCACCGTTTTAGCGATGAAATGGTCAAAGGCGCTTTCCATTCGTTCACTCACACACATGAGTTCACAGCGGATAGAGGCGGGACAATCATGAAAGAGCGCTTTTCCTACCGATCGCCTTATGGAATCATCGGCAAGCTCGCCGACAAACTGTTTCTCGAACGTTATATGACGCGATTCGTTATGAACCGGGCAAGTGAACTGAAGCGGATTGCAGAAGCGCAAAGCAGTGCGAAATAGTTTGTGTAATCCACTCGAATAGCAAAAGGAATACCCGTCAGCTGAGTTATCAGCTGACGGGTATTCCTTGAAAACGTTAAAACTTAAGGATAGCTAAGCACAAGTTAATTCGCATCTTCACTGATTTTTGGATTGTTGATCCTCGTAAAAGAACTGCTTAAGCTGTGAGGCTCTGGTGCTTTTTCCGCTTTTTGGACGGGCAGTGGAGGAGCTTGCTTTTGTATAAGCCCATCGGCAATCGCGCTGAAGCAGTAAATCAATATCATGAAGACAGCCAGCGGCGGAATAATCATCCAATATTGGTTAGTGGCAAAAACTTCCCGTGAAATGGCGATCATGCCGGACAGCTCGTATATTTCGGGAACCAGGCGCGGGGAGTCGGATTGCGAAAGGGCGCCCCCGACAAAAACAGACAAGATCCCTAAGTGAACGAACATCTGCAGCACTTGGACAATATGCTGCACCCACATTAACGCCAGTTTCGGCCACAGAGCGGGCTGGATATGCTTCGCCAAAATCCAGCTCATCGAACCGCCCATCAAAACAGAGCTGATGACGTATTCTTTTTTCAAAGTTTCATTCATTTCGTTGCCAATGGCACTAGTCGTGACGGGCAGCACCACCAGAGACATGATCAGCACTTGGTAAATCAGCCGCTCTGTTAAGGTGGTGTCCCATTCACCACGGCCGATAAGAACAGGAATCAGCAAAATGAACGTAAGCAAGGTCAGCGGCAAGAAATGCATGCCGTCTGCGATGGAATTGACGGCCTGGCGAATTCTGCGTGTAAAAAAGAAAGTGTAAAGAATGCCGAATAGGTAGCCGAAAAAGATTCGCAGCCCAGCGATGAGCAAGCTCAAAATGATGGTGGATTTCATGCCGACCAATAATTGCTGGGCGATCGAATAGCCGTAAGGATCGGTGCCGAAAACCACTTGAGCAGAAGGCGCATGAGGAGCGCTGCTGTCAATGCCGCCATCTTGACCATAAAGATATTGGGTTTGGGCAATATGGTCTCCCGTCACAGCGGCGTACAGGAGGCTCGTCAGGAGAAGCCCCGCAACAAGCAATGCCGGAAGGAGGATTTTAGGTTTTCGGATAAAACGGGAGCGCAGCATCTGCATCTTATTTATCGAAAACAGTGAACGGATGCTGGACCGAATCTCCTGAAAGTCAAAAAGGCGCAGGTTGAATTTCTCGAACACAGCGTTCCGTTCGATTTCAAATTTTCTAAGCAGTACGAGCTCTATAACCGTGTAGATGAGAAAGAAGGGGATGAAAATGCTTAATAGAATAAAAGTGATTCCCTTCGGACTGAAGTCAGAGCGCAAATAATAGAGAATCCCATTCAGGCCGAACAAATATTCCACAATCAACAAAGTGGAAAGTGTCAGCCAGACGATCGATTTTGATTGATAAAATACGCTTTGCAACACATTAGATGTGCAATGCTTCCAAAGGATATCAAATTGGCTCAAGCCTTTTGAGCGCGCCAATTCGATATAAGAACGCTGCTGTTCTTGTTCATACAACAGGATAAAAAGCTTGAAAAACAACAGTGCAGGCAAGACCGCGAGGCACAAAACAGGCGCCAAGTAAATTCGGTCATCCCCCAGGCTGTAAAAGCTAAGCAGCAAAATGCCGGTTTTTTGGAAAAAGAACAAAACCGCAATTTGGATCAGGAATATGTAGGCGAAATCGGGAAACGATTCAATGATTTTCGCAGTCCGCAATAAGAAACCTTTGATGGCACCGTCCGTTAATAACACGATAAATGATAGGATAAAGGCCAGAATAAAGGCTAATGCTAAAGCCATGAATAAAATAGGCATCGAATACAAATAAGGTCCGCTTAAGAACTCCGAAAAACTGACAGGCCAAGTTTCAAAGCTTAAGGGGTTTTGGTAGTGCAGCGTCCATTCTGCAGGCGTGAAAAAAGCGGCGAACACTTGCTGCAAAGCCGTCAGATAAGAGCGGAAATCCAAAAAAGAAGCGCCGCCGAATAAGGCAGGCGTGGCACTGATCAAGACGATGCCGATCACTCCGTATATAAACTTCATGAAAACCTCCAGCAACCGTTTCATTTCTTCCACCTCTATGAAAAGTAATTAAGAACCGATCAATCAATTCAAAAAATAGTCACGATACACAAAGAACGTAATTCCTACCATTAATAATAAGTATAAAACCGCGCCAATCAATACATAGGACCTGTCGGTGACTGGGGTTGTCTGTTCCATCCGGATGCCGGTAGATCCTTGGATCGACATATCCAAATGGCGGCTTGCCATCCCGCCATTCGATTTGAAAAAGTAGACGAGTACTACCGCGAGCCCGGCGAAGGGAATAGCGATATCCAAAAATCCGAGTGGCAGAAAAAAGGCAGCGATCCAATTGCCGAATGCCAACACGAGAATGGTAATCGAGACAACGAGTATATTGTTCATACGTACCTCCAATTAGTATATTTTGAAAAAAATGTTAATATCCCTAACATATCTATACGGTATAATGAAAATATGGTTTCAAAAAAGCGGAATTTTCTCTCAATGAATGGTTGATATTCATGGTTCTAAGCACTTTGATGCAGGTGCTTAATTAGAGTGAAGGAGTAGGAGAGCGCATGAATCAAACCCATTCAAGAAAAAACGACAATAGGAAAATGTTGCCTTATCTAGTGTTATTGGTATTCACGTCTTTTATAATTGCGCACCTGAACATCTTTCCGGGAGCGGTCAGTTTTGAGCAGGTGCGTGAAGGAATTACCATCACACAAGGAAGCATCGAGAAAAGCACAGTGACGGTGAATGTCGAGGACTACGAAACGAGCGACTGGCTGCGTTTAATCGCCATGGAGACCGACATCAATACGCTGCAACAATACTTGGCATTCATCTCCTTGCTCATTCCGGTGAGCTTATACTTCATTATCGAGCACAAGCGCATCAAGCTGTTCCATCTGAGCGCGAAAGTGAAACTCATAAGCTTCGCATCGGTGTTCTTGCTATTGTATCTAGCGCTGGCCTTTGGATATGTCGAGGTGCTGGAACGGATTGATGAAAATCTGGCGGTCATTCTTGGATAACAGTAGAGGAGAACATTATGATTCATCGAAGAATGTTAAACAAAGAATAGGTTAAAGGGGAGAACAAGATTTGCCGCTGTGGGCTTCTGCCGCCTTTACGCTCATTTTGGGGAGCGTGGCGATTCAAAATATATATGTAGCATTCAAGCCGTTAAAAAATGGCGAAAAGCGGGAGTTGGATGAAGGATTTTCATACGGAGACGGTCCCTTCGCTGTGCTCGGCTTGTTCTTCACCTTTGCATTTTGGTGCAGCGAGAAGTTTTTTCCGGACAGATATCAGCTATTGGCTTTTCGCATGGTGTCCTTATTGATGGCTGCTTCGTTGATTGGGTTAATCTTTTTAGTTTGGTATGCAGATGTTGTGATGGAATTTTTGTTGAGTGAATAACAAAGTCCAATCGAACGCTCTTTGAATTTTTACTGGTTTTGCGGAATATCTAGAGCTGAGATTTTTTAGTTCAACTTATCTTGCATTGATTCATAACAATTATAGGACAAAAAACGGCGGAGTTTTCTACCCGCTGTTTTTTGTCTTTGTTGGCTATTGCATTAGTAAAGAGATATCATGAAACTAACTGATACAAGCCACATGATGAAAGTCTACCTTCATGGGAAACAGTCAGCTATCAAGTTTTACAAAATCAGTATTTGCTGAAAGGGGAGCTGAAATATGGCTTATCAATTAAGAAAAAACTTCAAGCTTTTTTCGTTGAATTCAAATCCGGAATTGGCTCAGGAGATTGCAGATAAACTCGGCTGTGAGCTAGGCAAAAATTCCATTACCCACTTTAGCGATGGGGAAATTCGAATTCATATTGAAGAAAGTGTCCGAGGTGCAGAAGTCTACGTGGTCCAGTCGACATCCCAACCGGGGACTGAACATGTCATGGAACTTTTGATCATGATCGATGCACTGAAGCGGGCATCAGCGGATAGCATCACTGTGGTCATGCCTTATTACGGTTACGCGCGCCAAGACCGGAAAGCGAGTTCCCGCGAACCGATCACGGCTAAATTGGTGGCCAATATGCTCGTGAAAGCGGGGGCTACACACATCATCACAATGGATTTTCATGCTCCACAAGTGCAAGGTTTCTTCAACATACCGGTAGACCAGTTGCGGGGCGGAAAGATTTTATCGGAACACTTCTCCAATAAGAAATTGGAGGACGCCATCGTGGTGGCGCCGGACAATGGAGGGCTGGGAAGAGCCCGTAAGCTGGCAGACCATTTGGACGTGCCGATCGGCTTTATCGATAAACGCCGCATGCAGCCGGGCGAGCCCGATTCGATGAATATTGTCGGCGATATCCAAGGCAAGAATGTCATCATCATTGTGGATATCATCGATACCGCAGCTACGGTTTCTTTAGCTGCCAATCTCCTCGTGGAAAATGGTGCGAAAGGTGTTTATGCCTGCTGTACACATGCGGTCCTATCGGGCGATTCAATTCAAAGAATCGAAGAATCCGCCATTACGGAACTGGTAGTCACCAATACCATCCATATACCTGAGAATAAACGCATTCCGAAAATCACCATTCTTTCCGTCGCTCCTTTGTTGGCTGAAGCGATCGAACACGTCCACAACGAAAAATCGGTAAGCCCGTTATTTGAATAAAAGTCGATGGTCAGTGGAAGAAGAGCAGCATTGAAACTGAACGGATCGGCTGAAAGAACCATTCTAATATTGTTGATCACTGTAATTTAGTGAGAACTATTTAATTAGATCTGTGAATGAAATATCTGTTGTATTGAACCCCAAATGGGAACGCTGTTTCAAAGCAGCCTTCATTTGGGGTTCGATTCGTTTATAAAACAAATAGTTTTTTTCTGCGTCATTTGAACCAAATGAATTTGAAGGAAAGGTGAAATTATATATAAAAAATTTACAATATTAGTGATTTTTGTATACATACTCTCTACACGTTATATAATGGACTGAAGTATATTCAAATACATATGATTGGTGGTTAATAATAATGGTAAGAAGGTCCAGCTTAATGAAGAAAGTAATTATGTTCACTGTGTTTTTAATGATGTTCCAATTAGTTTCTGGAATGGTGCCGGTGTTTGCTGAAGGAGATTCGACGCCTCCAGTTGTAAAGAGTGTGAATATCAGTCCTAAGGAAGCGTCTGTAGGAGAAACAATTACATTTAGTGCGGATATTGAGGATGATATATCTGGGGTGAGAAGTGTTTATATGGCTTTTTCTTCGCCATCAAATAGCAGAGATTTAAGTCTTACTCTGAGATATAACGATGAAACTGGATTGTATGAAGCAACGCACAGGGTTGCAGAGGCTGATGAAGGAGGACTATGGAAGTTTATATATATAGGTGCCTTTGACCAAGTCGACAACTATGAGAGTTACCGAGCATATGATTTTGAAAACAATTTAGATTTTCGTATTCATAATGAGAAAGGAGATTCTACACCTCCAGTAGTAAAAAGCGTAGATATCAGTCCTAAGGAAGCGTCTGTAGGAGAAACAATTACATTTAGTGCGGATATTGAGGATGATATATCTGGGGTGAGAAGTGTTTATATGGCTTTTTCTTCGCCATCAAATAGCAGAGACTTAAGTCTTACTCTGAGATATAACGATGAAACTGGATTGTATGAAGCAACGCACAGGGTTGGAGAGGCTGATGAAAGGGGACTATGGAAGTTTACATATATAGGTGCCTTTGACCAAGTCGACAACTATGAGAGTTACCGAGCATATGATTTTGAAAATAATTTAGATTTTATAATTCAATCAGGAGAAAGCGACTTAGAAAATACATCAATCAACGATCCTGCACTTCCGTACGCAGTCGTTAC
The DNA here is from genome assembly GCF_018613655.1 of Planococcus sp. ISL-109. Taxonomy (GTDB): domain Bacteria; phylum Bacillota; class Bacilli; order Bacillales_A; family Planococcaceae; genus Planococcus. The sequence goes on along the minus strand of NZ_JAGGPW010000001.1, from coordinate 104,044 downwards.
TAAAAACGAAGCATGGATAAACAAAACCATCGATAAGGATCTCTACATCGGTCCGAACTCGACAATCACCATAGCCGATGACGTGACCATCACAGGAAACGTATACGTCTACGGAACACTAATTACACATGGTGGCCTGAGTATTGGCGGCACTTTGAATGCTAAAACTGTAACGTATGGTTCGACTTCTTATGCGGCTCCTGGAGCAGTAAGAATTGTCGGTTGGTCGAACTCGATCCGCTCGACCAAAGTTTCGAACCAAGCGTACCCTGTTCCGTTCAATATCTATAGTGAAGGTTTAACAAACGAAACGGATACTGCAGTGATAGAGGGGAAAACCTTGCCGTTCCTGGATGTGACGATGCAAGGAAATCCAGTTTCGCTCGAAGCGGATGGATCTTTTAAAGCAACAGCAGAACAAGTTACGTCTGACGGTATTCAGTTCAACCTGAGAGATGTTTTTGGGAATAATATGAAAAAAGAGCTTGCGGTGACAGATGTTGTGCCGCCAGCAGCAGTTCAGAATTTCACTGTTTCAAAAACAACTCCTACTGAAATCCAAGTTTCATGGGATGCGAATTCCGAGCAAGATTTAAAAGGCTACGAAGTATATCTGAATGGTGAATTAGCGGACACACTACCTGCTGAGACTCTTGAATATACTTTTAGTAAGCTTCAAGAAGGTACTGCATACGAAGTGGCGATAGCGGCAGCTGATTTCAGCGATAATGTCAGTAAAGTTATTGAAACAACCGGTACTACCTCACTTTCAAAGCCGACCGTAAATCCAGTTAGTGACAAAGCAACTTCTGTCACTGGACAAGCTTTTCCTGGAACAACGGTATCAGTTGAAAAAGGAGACTCAGAAATTGGTTCAAGTTCTGTAAATTCAAATGGTGAATTCAACATCGAAATTCCAGCTCAAAAAGCGGGAACGGAACTGTACGTATTTGCAAAGAATAAATCAGGAATTATCAGCGATAGAACTAAAATTACTGTTGAGGACAAAACGCCACCGGCTACCCCAACAATAAAAGAAGTAACGGATAAATCAACAGCTGTAAAAGGGTCTGCAGAGGCAGAATCATTTGTCTCAGTGAAAGCTCAAGGAACCGAACTGGGCAAGGCTAAAGCAAATAAGGATGGAAATTTCGAAGTAAGTATTGCCAAACAAAAAGCGGGAACCAAGTTAAGCGTCACTGCGACAGACGCAGCTGGAAATATCAGTACAGCTGTAGAAACCACGGTCTCGGACGTGACCGCTCCTGAAATCCCGACAGTTAATCAAGTGACACATAAATCAACTGAAATTACGGGCTCTGCAGAAGCGTTCGGAGAAGTTTCAGTGATGAAGGACTCCGAGATTCTTGCGAGCGGAACAGCAACTGCTAATGGAAGCTACCTGATAGCTATTGATCCTCAAGCAGTCGAAACTAAACTTGAAGTATTTGTAACAGACCAAGCAGGAAATCAGAGTGTTAAAGCAAGTGTTCTAGTTGAAAAAGCACTGCCGGAAGAAACGGTTCGAATCTCGGGTGCCAGCCGTTATGACACGGCCGTTGCAATTTCCAAAAAAGGCTGGAAAACGGCTGATACGGTTGTGCTGGCGACTGCAAGCGACTTTCCGGATGCATTAGCGGGCGGTCCACTGGCGTTCCAAGAAGATGCGCCTATCCTTTTAACACGGACAGCTAGCTTAACCAAGGAAACTAAAGCAGAGATTGAGCGTCTCGGTGCCGAAAAAGTGATTATCCTCGGCAGCAAGGGAGCCGTCTCATTGGAAGTGGAAGCGGAACTTAAGCAAATGAAAGTGGTAATCGAACGGATCGGCGGTAAGAACCGTTTTGATACAGCAGCATTGATCGCGGACCGTTTGGATTCTGCAGAGGCAGTTGTTGCGTACGGATTCAACTTCCCTGATGTGCTTTCTGTTTCGTCCTATGCAGCAAAAAATGGCATTCCGATTTTATTGACTCGTGCCGATCGACTGCCGGCTGAAACGGCTGCTGCGCTCAAGTCGACGTCGAAAACTCATGTAATCGGAAGCATAGGTGCGGTTGGTGAAGCGGTATTTAATGCTCTTCCGAACCCAGTGCGCTATGGCGGCAAGAGCCGTTACGAGACAGGCTTTGAAGTGAACAGTAAACTGCAGATGGGTAATGAAAAAGCCTTTATCGCAACGGGCACAAACTTCCCGGATGCATTAGCCGGATCGGTCTTGGCGGCGAAAAATAATGCGCCAATCCTTTTGGTTAAAGGTGACACTATTCCAGAAGCAACAGCTGAACAATTGGATATGTATGAATCATATGTAATCTTCGGAGGAACTGGGGCAGTCGGTGAGACCGTGCGTGAACAACTGAATAAACAATTGAATAATTAGAAGAAGTACAAAACAGCAGACAACCCTGAGGGAGTCTGCTGTTTTTTCTATGGCTATAATTTGATAGAATTCTCCTTGGCATAGATGAATTGTACTCGAAGATTTCTACTTTTTAAAAGCACATCGTTTTTCAAGAAAAATATGTTAGAGTTAAAATGTGGGAATTAATGGTAGGGCGCGAATATTCAAGTGACAGCGGGTTTTACAAGCCTTTAACTGGGTGTTCATGATTTTTCCGATTGCCATAATCTTAATTTCAGTGTTGGCTTTCGTAGGATTATAAAAATATGAAACGCTTTCCTTATTTTACAAGTATATAGAATAAGCAGCAATATAATCAATCACGTGAAAAGGGTGGAGAGATTATGAAAAGATTTCTATACTATTTCGTCTGGACTTTAGCCATAGCACTCATCGTGTATTTAGGCTTGCAGCTCCAGCAAGTGTTGGACGACAGAACACAGATGACATTCAATCCAATTCCTTTTTGGATTTACGTGACTATTTTTCCGGTTGTCATCGGCTTATTATTGCGTACGCCTAAGTTCATGCTCGAAAGAAAAGAGCGCAAAATCAGCGGGTTCGATTGGAGTATGTTTCTGGCGGTCGGCATACCTGCATTCATCGTGTTAGCCTTATCCATCTTGCCTTTTTTGCCAATCGATACGGCATTTCCTGCATTCTACAGCCAAATTAGCCTGACGCTGTTCAGCAGCACAACGGCGCAAACCATCGCCGGACTCGTTTTCGGCTATATCTTATTGGATAGCTTTAAAAGTGAAGAGGCGGGGTTCCAGAAAACAACGACTGATTTTTTTGATGCCGTGATGAAATTCACTCCAAAAGGGTGATCGCATGAAATACGGAAAAACCGCAATGATATGTGTACACACAGCATTGCGGTCTTTTTCATTTTCAGCTCTTCAGGAAATCCTTGTCCAAAAAGCGCGGGTTCGGGTAATCGTAGAACCCTTTGCCGTTCTGTACGCCGTGGCGCCCTTTGTCGAGAAATTCCGTTTTCAAATATTCCGCGACTTTCGCAGCTTCTGCGTCGCCGGCGTTAGCTCTGGCGACAGACAAATGATACGGCGTGTTGATGCCGATGACATCGAGTATGGCGAAAGGACCCTTCGGCGCGCCAGTTGCGATCATCCACGTTTTGTCGACCGTTTCCGGGTCGGCGATGCCGTTGACGACCAAATACTGTGCGGAGTTCAAAAACGGCACGAGCAGTGAATTTAAAATATAGCCCGGCTGTTCTTTTTGGAGCGGAAGTGCGACCATGCCGATCGCTTCGGCGAATGCGACGACCTTATTGAAGACGGTCTCATTTGTTCCGCCGTGGCCCATGATTTCGGCGGTGTTGCTGCGCCAGATTTCATTGGCGAAATGCAGCGCCAGGAACTTCTCCGGGCGTCCGGTATGTTCAGCGAAAGTGCTCGGCAGCATTGTCGATGTATTCGTCGCAAAGACGGTCGATTCCGGTGCGACTTTCGCCAAGTTTGAGTAAAACTCTTTCTTGATGTCCAATACTTCAGGTACCGCTTCGATCATAAAGTCCGCTTTTTTCACAGCAGCTTCCAAATCCGTATGGAAGGACAGGCGGTCATATGCCGCATCTACTTCGGCATCGGTCGCCTTCAAGTCTTTCTTGAAATTCACTTTTAACACTTCGAAACGTTCTTTCGCACGAATCAATACTTCATCATTGAGGTCGTAGACTGCGACCTCGAATCCGTGAAACGCTGATTGAAACGCAATCTGGCTCCCCAATACGCCGCTTCCTGCAACTGTGATGTTCTTGAAATCCATTTCTTCCAGCTCCTTTTCAACAAATTGCACGAATGTAGTTCAGTTTGTGAAACAGTTGTGGCAATAACTAAGAAGGGAACTAACATCGTTCTACAAGGTCTTATGTAATTCATAATAGGTAACCACTGTAAGTTTCACAAGTAAACGAGCGTTCTCAAAAGCCAACGCTGTATGAAAATCACGAAGAGTTCAAATGAAAAACTGATCAGGTCACTAACTACGCAGCCTGATCAGAATTGAAATGAAAAATATCTATTCACTTATACACATCTTTGCGATGGCCGACATCAATAATCGTAATCAAGATTTCCTCGTCTTCGATAAGAGCCAATATGCGATAATCTCCCACACGATAACGCCATTTACCTTTGTGATCGGCAACCAGCGCTTTTCCATGGATTCGTGGATTTTCACAATCTGACAGGTTCTTCTCAATCCAGCCGATTAATAGGGCTGCTTGATAGCGATCCATCTTTTTCAATTTTTTCAATGCCGTATCCGAGAAACGAACCGTGTACATCGAATTACAATCCCAGTTCTTTCTTCACATCATCCAGTGAGTGGGTCTTTTCCTCAGCGGCAAGAACGCGGTCGAAATTCTCCAAGTCGATGTCATCTTCAATCTTTTCGATGACGGCATTTCTCATCAAATCGGATACAGATGTCTTTTTCAGTTTGGCGTAATCGCGGATCAGCTGGTGGTCCCGGTCGTCCACTCTCAAGGTAATAGTAGCCATAATGAAGATGCCTCCTTTTGTAATACATTGTAATACGAAAAAGGATTGGGTTCAATAAATCAGTTTCAATTAAAGTCCTATTAATCACAGTATATACGCTTTTTGACTATCCCCTTATTAACGGGCGCTCTTACGACACGAGCTTCAATCCGACCGCAGATCCGAGCACCATCGCGATAAAGATTATGCGCCGCCAGTCTTTCGATTCGTTATAAAACAGCATGCCGATAATCGCACCGCCTGAAGCGCCGATGCCGGTCCAAACCGCGTACGCTGTGCCCATCGGCAAAGTTTCCATCGCAATAGCCAAGAATAAGAAGCTCGCGACAAACCCGCCGATGAGCATGGCGAGCGACTGCCATTTGCGGTCGTGATGCCATTTATTGATCATCGCGACGCCGACCATTTCAAAAATCCCTGCAAACATTAACGCTGTCCATGCCATTACGCTTCGCCCCTTTCCGCAATGTTATCCGGTGTCACTAATTTCAAGCCGACCACGCCAGCGAGCAATAAGCCCACGAGCAGCAGTTTCGCGACACTGATAGGTTCGTCGAAAAAGACGATTTCAGACAACACCGTGCCCGCCGTTCCAAGTCCGACAAACACCGCATACACCGTGCCGACCGGCAATTTGCTTCCGGCGTCGATCAGCAGCGTAAAGCTGATCCCGATCGCAACAGCCGTAATCAACCAGTCACCCAGCGAATCTGAATGCTTTAACCCCACAACCCACGCCACCTCAAACAGCGCAGCGATCAATACTTTTCCCCATTGAAGATTCATCAAAATTCCTCCTATAATATTAAATGAAATAATTGTTAATTGTTGGTGCTACACTAGTAAGCTTGGCAATGAATGAAGCAATATTATTAATACTTCACTGAAGATATGGAGCAAAATAGCGGAGACTCCCGCGGGATAGCGAAGTGCCGAAATCCACTCGGGCGGTAAGCCCGAGTTAGTTCGGCGCAAGCCCGCAGGAAAGCGCAGCTATTTTGCGGAATATCTGCCGGTGAAATAAATAATTCGACTGGCTCCCATTCAAAATAAAAAGCCCGGGAGAACTGTAAAAACAGTTTCTCCCAGGCTTTTGTCCCTCCGTGTCACAGCCAAAGCTGTGTGTTTTCTCTCGGACCAGGCCAGCAACGCTGCGGAACCCTAGAAAACCTTTTTTGCAATTCAATTACCTCTAGTTATATAAGAAACGGACGTTCACTTCAAGCAATAAGGGTTCGGAGGCTATGGACGCCTCTTGTCCATGACATCCGCCACTGCGTACGAAGCCGGATGATCCTCAGTTCGCAGCCCGTCAATGACGTTCTGGTAATCCTGCGCCGAGCGGTTTTGGCTCAATTTGTACGCAGCTTGAATCTCGGTGATCTTCAGCTTGAAGCCGACAATGCCTTTGATTTCCTTTTCCAGCATCTCAGCAGGTAAAGTATCCCACAACACCGGCTTGACGCGGTGCTGCTCATACGTCTCGAGCAGCGACACCAAATCCTGCCTCAACTCGTCTTCCGTCTGCAGACGTGCTGTACCGTAAACATGCGCCGCCTGGTAATTCCATGTCGGCACGTTTTCCTGTTCGTACCACGAAGAGGAGATGTAGGCATGCGGCCCTTGGAAAGTCACGAGAATTTCATCCGTTTCCTCCAATGTGCGCCACTGCGGATTGCCGTAAGCGAAATGTCCAGTCAGGAAATAATCATCCTGCTCTTTTTTCAGCTGCAGGGGAAGATGCGTCGCAATCGGCCGGCCTTTTCGCGTCGTGATGAGCGTGCCGAACGCATTCGCTTGAATAAACTCACGGATTTCTTCCGGATCTTTCACTTGATAATATTTCGGAATATACATGCTGCACCGCCTTAATAAAATAATATAATTTATAAATTATAGAAGAAAGAGTTAGTACTATTTTACAATCCATTTATTAGATGTGGAGCAAAACTGCGGAGACGCCTGCGGGAAAGCGAGACAGCTGAGACCCTGGACTGAGCGTAGCGAAGGAAGCGGCTCAGCGCTCGCCCGCGGCAAGCGCAGCAGTTTTGCGGAACATCATAGTAGGAAATAAACTCTAGCTATTCTAAAGAGTTTTCGTCAAAATCAAATCGGTTTGTTCGTCGTCGCCCATAAAGAACGAATGGCTGCCGGTTTTGACGAATCCTTTTTTCTCATAAAACGCTCTGGCATTGTCGTTATGCTCCCACACGCCGAGCCAGATTTTTTCTTTCCCTAACTCTTCCGCCATCTCGAACGCTTTGGCCATCAACACCTTGCCGACGCCGTTTTTCTGGAAGCGCTTCTGAATATAAATGCGCTCCAACTCCAGCGACTTGTCGTCCACCGGCTCAGTTTGCGCAGCGTCCGTGTTCAGTTTCAAATAGCCCGCCACTTCACCATCGACGAGTGCGAAATAGAAGTAGGAGTTCGGGTTCGCCAGTTCTTTTGCCAGCTTCGGTGCGTTATAGGCGGCATCTAGATATGCAGCCATGTTCTCAGGGCTGTTATGCTCATCGAAGGTTTCTTTGTAGGTGAGAATGCTGATGTCTTGCAGTTGTTGGACGTCGCTGGCAGTGCATTGTTTGATTGTTACCATATAGATTTGCTCCTTTAATGATTAATAATCGCGCTTATTGCCTTTTTTGACGGACTCCCAATCAGTTTCGATATTCTTGCGGATGCGGTGCAGATAGTCCAGGACAATCGCCGCTTCTTCGTCGGAAAATCCGTCGAGCGCCACATTGTTGGAATAGTCATTTTCCCGGATGATGATAGGGTAGACCCTTTCCGCTTTTTCGGTCGGATAAATCCGTTTGATTTTCTTGTTGTCGGGGTCACTATGCTTTTCGATAAAGCCGTTGTGCTCGAGCTTTTGGATCGCCCGGGTGGCAGTGGAACGGTCGACTTTGATGAGGTCGAGCAATTGCTCCTGAATGATGCCGGGGTTTTCGCAAATGCGGACAACATACAAATACTGCCCCTTCGTCAGCTCGAGCTCCTTGAATTCGATATTGCTGATGGAATCGAGGGCACGGGCAATCATGCCGATTTCTCGAAGAATTTCTGTCATGGGATGACTCCTTTTTATGTTGTAAATGCAACAAAAATCATTTATATTGAGTGTACAGAATCTTATCGGAACTTGCAATAAGGGGAGTGAAAAAATGAAATATCTTTTCTACGTGTTGGGGCTAGTGCTGTTATCACTCGGAATTGCCTTAACGATTCTCTCCAATCTCGGCACCTCGCCGTTTGATGCCTTATTGGTCGGGCTTGCATTCAATGTCGGGCTGACGGTTGGCAGCTGGGAAGTCATCGTTGCCGCCATCCTGATCGGCTTCAACGCACTCCTCAAGAGACAAAGGCCTGAAATACTGGGCATCATGACGGCCGTCATCTTAGGCATCAGCATCGACTTTTGGCTCTATTTCTTAAGCAGCAGCGTCACACCTATCGAATATTACAGCCAAATGCTGTTCTTCGGCGCCGGGCTTCTCACGATGGGCATCGGCACCGCGGTTTACCTGCACACCAATTTCGCGCCGATTCCGGTCGACCGCTTGACGCTGATTATAAAGGAACTGACCAAAACCAATTTGTTCGTCTCGAGAACGATTATTTATCTGGTGTTTTTGATGCTAGCGATATTGTTCAGCGGCCCGATCGGTATCGGAACAGTGTTGACGGTTTGTCTCGGTGGGCTCATTTTGAATGCATGTATGCCGGTGACTGCGAGAACATTGGACCGTGTGTTGCTTCCGAAAAGTACAGTTATGCACTGATATGTATCATGGGTGAATGTGGAAAAAGCAGCGTATTGCGAGACTACCATTAGAAGACTGGAAATTTGTAATGCTCCTTTATTTTTATCTTTAACATCAATTAAACTGGAGACGATCGGGGATGGGCAGCAGATGAAGGAATACCTGAAAGAAAATAAAGCGTACCATCTATCATTCTTAGCCGGAGCCGTTATCGCTTTAATAGCGGCAGGGATTTTTGCGGACGGTGCAGGATACAGCTTGGTCCCTTGGGTGCTCGGCGCATTTTTTGTCGGTGAAATTGTGAGGTTCATCGCTTGGCGGGTGGAACAAAAAGAGGATTGATAAATGTTCAGGGGGAGAAGCCGAATGAAAAAGCTCAACTTATTGTTTATAATGCTCGTGGTGTTAAGCGGTTGTATAGGTGAAGAAAAGCATCAGTATTCAGGAAACAGCGAAAGCTGGAGCATGACGTACGAAGTGGTCGCAGCAAAAAGCGGCAGCCAGCAAGTAGAGGGCGCGATCAATTACACTGGAGCGGGTTCGGCACCGGAAATGATCAATTATTCGATCGGCACAATATTAAAAAGCCAATCCGCTACAGGTATGCCGGCGAAAGATGGTGTTGTGACACTCGACAGTGGTAGATGTTTGGACTGCGGGATAATTCAAGAGCACTCGCCTATACAAGTCGAAATCACATGGGACGGGCAAACCGAGACATTCAGTTTAATGGAAGAATAATCATAAGTAGAAATTAGGCGCCACTATAGACTTTGAGGCTTGCTGAAGAAATACTTTCGGTCAAGCAAAAGAACGAATCCTCCGGCCAACGAAAACAGCCCCAGTATCCACAAATAACCAGTAGTGGTATATAAGACCGGGAAAATCCAGAAAAACAAGTTCATCTGGGCATGCAATAAGAGGACCCCTAAAATACTGCCATTGGTATGTTTGAACACCCAGGTATAGACAAAATTCGCTGTCATGATAGTTAAAATAAACGACCAGATCGGCGTTACATAAAACATGCCGGTTTTTTCATAAGGGACAAGAAATTGAGGAAGATGCCAGATGGCCCAAACAAACCCTAAGATCAAGGTAGACACAAAGGGGGAATATTTGGCTAGTAAGCGCGGCAAGGCATAACCCCGCCAGCCAAATTCTTCTTGTAAAGGACCACTAGTTAACAAAACGGCGAAGAAGATAAAAGGTAAAAACCAATACAAACCTTGTGCTTCAGAAGACGGAATAACTTGATCGATGAAAATGCTAATCAGGTATGCAATAAATATTAGCAATGGAAAAAGTAAAAGGATGATGGCCCACCATTTCTTCCCGAAGGTGTAATCCAGTCCTTTCTTTAACAAAGTTTTAATCCCCTGTTTCCCATTCTCTTTATAGACCAGAAACAGAGCGGCAACCAAAGGGCCCCAAGCCCCCAAAAAGCCGAGATTGGTCCAGATGACATCAGGAAGCACTCCCCTTTTACCGAGACCATCTGGAATCCAAAATAGCCATGTAAAACCCAATGTGATTAAAAAGAATTGTACAAGTTTCGAATGAGCAGAATCGATTGCTCTTTTCATCAGGTTCACCTCTCCTTTTTTTCTACGGAATAAAGCCGGAAAGTGAGGAAGAAATAAGAAATCTAAACGCCATATGAAATCGGAAGTTTCTTTTTTTTTTTTGAGCATTGCATCTCGTGGAAACTATGTAAATTTTCTATATCGTACCATTTTCGTCACTAGTGCTCTACTTTTCTATTATAAGTTGAACTAATAAATTTCCACTGTAGATATGGAGCAAAACCACTCCGAGAAAAGCTTTGCTCAACTCTCACTGCGTTCGAGCATCGCAAATAAATGCGCTCAGCTAAGCTTCGCTCATTCATTCCCTGCGGGGTCTCGGCTGACTGTCGCTGAAAAGAGCGCTGCTCGATTCTCGCTAGCTCAAACCTCGCAAGAAAACCGTTGCTCCCTTGGGAGTCTCCGTAGTTTTGCTCCATATCTGTTTGTTCGCAAATTGTTAGTGTTCAAGTAGTAGTGGTAATTCACTGATATTTCTTTGGTTCAACATATATAATAACGAGCGGTAAAAAAACAAGGCAGCTAGCGAAAATCCGCTAGCTGCCTTGTTCATGTCTAATACACTTCAACTTGCCCCATCATGCCGTTGTCTTCATGTTCGAGAATATGGCAATGGAAAACGAAGATGCCTTCTTCAGGGAACGTCACGAGCAATTTCACCCGTTCATCGGGTTCGACCAGCACGCTGTCTTTCAAGCCTTGCTCGTTCGGCTCCGTCTCTTTGCCGTCACGCGAAATGATTTTGAATTGGGTGCCGTGAATATGGAAGGGGTGGATCATGCCGCCCATCATATCCGGCCTATTATACACTTCCCATACTTCCGTGACGCCTCGTTCCTGGCGCAGATCGATGCGGTCCATATCGAATTTCTTGCCGTTGATCGTCACCATGTCCGCCATGCCGAATAGCTCGATTTCCTTGGTGACAGGCATCGCTTTTTCCTGTTCGCTCAGGAACGGCTCATCAACTGTCCGCATCTCAGTCGAACCGGCAGGGGAATCATCGAGAACTACATCAAACGGCAGCAATTCCGCGCCTTCGTCATTGAGGATGGCTAAAGACTCCTCATCAGTCATCGTTGAAAAATCGATAACAATTTCCGCGCGCTCCGAAGCGGCTAATGTCAGCGTATCGGTTTCAACAGCCTCATCCAATAAGCTGCCGTCCGAAGCGATTTGTGTGAAGGAGGCGCCGTTGCTCAAGCGGAATGTATAGTTTCTGGCATTGGCGCCGTTCAACAGCCGGAAGCGCATGACAGATTTGGTGACGGTCAGTTTCGGATTGATGGTTCCGTTGACCATGGAAATATCGCCCAGCGTTCCGTCAAAATTCATCAGCCGGTTATAGTTCAATTGCTGGTCTTCATCAAACAGCCGGTCCTGGAAAATGAGCGGGATATCATCGACACCGTAGTCATCAGGAAGCTCCGAATCAGAGCCAGCTGCCTCATCAATGAGCAGCATGCCGGAAAGGCCTTTGAATACTTGCTCAGCCGTCGTGCCGTGGACATGCGGATGATACCACAGTGTAGCGGCAGGCTGGTCGGCTTCTAAAGTGATGATCTGGCTGTCGCCAGGTTGGATTTCTCCGTGCGGGCCGCCATCTATTTCGCCTGGCACTTCAAGACCGTGCCAATGGAATGTAGTCGGCTCATCCAAATCATTGGTGATTTTGACGTCGACGCTTTCGCCTTCTTGCAATCTAACGGTAGGGCCCAACAAATTGCCGTTATAGCCATAAGTGTCAGTCGGAATCCCTGCGAAAAACTGGGTGCTGCCTTCCTGGGCGGTCACTTCATAATCGAAATCTTCGCCTTGCTGCTTTTCCAATACAGGGGGGATCATCAGCTCATTTATGCCTGAAGAGGATTCTAGGGCGGGGATATTCCCCTGATTCATCATGCCGCCCATCCCTCTGTTGTTCATGCCGCCCATGCCCCGGTTATCATTGTCTTCGCCGCGCATGTGATTGTTATTCATCGGTGAATCCTGTGATTGTCGATCGCTTTCCGTGTCGCTGCAGCCTATTAACACCAAGCTTAGAGTGAATGAGGTCAACATGATTTTTTTCATTTTCCATCGCTTCCTTCAAGTACGGTATTTTCGTAAATTCGTGGCCAGGCAGGCTCACCGTTATCTTTTTCGTTAGCACAAGAAGAATTATTCCTCATCCTCCAAGTCTTCAATAAGCCTTTCCATTTCTGCGATTTCTTCGCGTTGCGCTTGGATGATTTTGTCAGCCAGTTCCCGCACGCGCGGATCGGTAATGTTCGCGCGTTCGCTCGTCAAAATGGCGATCGAATGGTGGGGGATCATCGCTTTCATCCAGCCTTCATCTTCAATCAAAATCTGGCTGCGCACGAGCCATAACGACAGTGCGAAAATCAGCGCACTGCTCGCCAGTATGACGACATTCACTTTCTTGTTCTTATACATCGGCCACATGAACAGCAGCATGACAATCGCCATGACCGAACCCATGATCAGTGCCATGTAGAGTCTCGTTTCGCTGAACGTGACGTGGTCAAACTGAAAAACGTTCAAATACATCAGCCAGTACATCAAGAATGTCGACGTACCGATCATGATCCCAAACTTAAGATAATTATTCATCTTCTTCTCTCCTTTGGCAGTTTGTCATTTTAGAGCAATTGCTTGCGTTATGTTACTCGACCGGCGACAACTCATCTTCTGTCACCCATTTGTGGTTCATGACGCGGTCTCCGCCGCCCATCATGTCGAAATCGACCATATAAACGGTCGTCTGTTGTGCGGAATCGACAGTCGCCGTGGCGCCGTCCATGCCTTGCATATGATCAGCGTCAAGCACCACTTCATCTCCGGCTGCGAACGGCTGACCTCCCGCGTCTTCCAGTTCTTCGTGGATGACCCATTTATGGTTGCGTATCGGATCTCCGCCGTCCTCAGGCGTATAGCTGACCGCGTAAACAGTCGTGTCATAAGCACCGGCAATGGTCGCCTCCGCACCCATCATGCCTTGCATATGGTCCGTCTCGATAATGGCTTGGCTTCCGACTTCATAAGTTGGGTTTTGTGCTTCTTGCAAATTATCCGGAACTTCCCCGGAACCGGAGTGGTCCATTCCCATATGGCCATCTTCATCATCCATGAACTCATCCATTTGATCATACATGTCATCTGCATCCTGGCCCATATTGTCTTCCATTTGCTCGTTCATATCATTCGCTGTATCGTTTGCATTACAAGCACCCAACGCAACGGCCGCAACCACCGACAAAGCCGACATCATCAATTTATTCTTCGCCATCTTGAACCCCTCTTTTCTCTGAATTATCTTTAGAACCTTTGAGTGAATAAATTCTATTGCTAATCGCTTTATTAGCTCAATGGAAACTACTGAGCGGCTCAGCGCTCGCCCGCGGCAAGCATAGCTATTTTGCGGAATACCTAGACAAACACTCAAAAAGTCCAGCTTACTTATTAACCTACCCCCAACTAATGCAAATTCTGTGCAGGAAGCGTGACAGTTTTAAAGTAATGCGTTCAAATGAGGTCTTTAATCTGAATTTCAGCGGAAGTGCACAGAAAATCGAAACTTTTCCGATAAACTAGTAAGAAAGCTATCTTTCGTTAAAAAAGCAGGACATGACGAACATCAGCAAGAAGATACAACAGACGAAGTGCAGGCTATACCAATTTGGCCGACGCATTGAAAGAGGGAGCCTATGTTCAACAAACTGGCATTGAAAATCGGATTATTGTTTTTTGTCTTCATCGTCAGCATCGAAGTGTTCTTGTTTGCGACACTGTACGTCACCTACGTCAACGAACGCGTGGACGAAGTGGTGTCGAACTTATTGGCGCGCGGCAATACCCATAGCGAAGTACTCGAAGACAGCTTTGACGCATCGACTTTGTCCCACGTCGCGATGATGGAATCTGCCTCCGACTTTGTCGTCATCATCACCGATGCGGCCGGCAACGAACTGACCCATTCCGATACGATCGAACCGGAAATGCTGGATGTGCTCCAGCACACCGATTACGATGACATCCCGCGCAGCGGCGAGATTCTCGAAGAGCGCTGGAACGAAAAACGCTTTATCGCCACCGACAGCCCGATTACCATTGGAGAAGAGCATATGGGACACGTCTTCATGTTCGCCGAATCCAATCAAATCAAGCAGATGGTCGACCGGCTAAGAAACCAATTCCTCATCAGCGGGCTCATCACACTCGTATTGACCATCATCACCATTTTCTTCCTGACGCGCTTTATCACCTTGCCGCTCATCCACATGAAACGAGCGACCGAGCAAATGAGCACAGGAACGAGCGAAGTGTCACTCAATATCGAACGCAAAGATGAACTTGGCGGGCTGGCGAATGCCATCAACCGGCTGTCCACAGACCTCGACCGATTAAAGCACGAGCGCAACGATTTTCTGGCGAGCATCTCCCACGAGCTGCGCACACCGCTGACGTATATTAAAGGCTACGCCGACATTGCAAGCCGCCCAGGCATTTCAGAGCAACAACAAAAAGAATATTTGGCGATCATCCAGGAAGAAACCATCCATCTGACGAAACTGATCGGGCAATTATTCGAACTCGCACAGCTCGACCATAACCAGTTTTCCATCCGAAAAGAACAGGTGCCGCTCGATTCCTTGTTCCAGTCGGTCATCGGGCTCGTACGTCCGGCGTTCAATGACAAACAAATTGCCATTTCCGTCCGGTGCGAGCCGAACATCACCGCATACATCGATCCGGAACGGTTCCAGCAAGTGCTGCTGAACATACTCGATAATGCCCGCAAGCATTCAAAACAACATACGGCAGTCATCTTGCAAGGCCAACAAGACGAAGAGACGATCACCATCCGCATCACCGACCAAGGCGAAGGCATACCACAAGAAGATCTGCCGTTTGTCTTCGAGCGCTTGTACCGCGTCGACAAATCGCGCTCCCGTCAATCTGGTGGGAGCGGATTGGGCCTGGCGATCGCTAAAGAGATTGTCGAATCGCACGGCGGCCGTATTGCGATTGAAAGTGCGCCGGGTGCGGGGACCACTGTGACGATTACACTGAAAAGGAGGGAAGCTCGTGCACAAAATCCTGTTAGTTGACGACGAACAACGCATGCTCGATCTGCTCGCTTTGTATTTAACGCCGCACAACTACCACTGCGCAAAAGCACAAGGCGCGAAAGAAGCGCTCTATCAGCTCAACCAGAACCCATTTGACCTCGTGCTGCTCGATATTATGATGCCGGACGTCAGCGGCTGGGAACTGTGCACGAAAATCCGCAGCTTTTCCGACGTTCCGATCATTATGTTGACGGCGCGTGAGCAGCAAGAAGACATCGTCAAAGGCTTGAAACTGGGCGCCGACGATTACATCACCAAGCCGTTCAATGAAGCAGAACTGCTCGCACGCATCGAAGCGCTGCTCAGGAGGACGTCGAAAAACCTCATCGAAGTTGACGGGCTGAAGTGGGACGAAGAACGCTTTGAACTGAGCTATCGCAACATCCCGATCAAGCTGACGCCGAAAGAATTCTTCATGGTCGGCCAGCTGTTGAAGCATCCGAAAAAAGTATTCACACGCGAACAATTGATCGAGCTCATTTGGGGATACAACTCGGAAACCGAAGGCCGCACAATCGATTCGCACGTGCGCAATGTTAGAGAAAAAATCCGCCAATCCGGCTTTCCCGTAGACAAACACTTCCTGACGGTGTGGGGGCTCGGCTATAAATGGATAAACGAAGCCGACTAAAAAAAAGAACCCGCCGTCCGTAAGAAATCTGGATGGCGGGTTCTTTGATTTAATAAATCGAAAAGAATTTGAGTTGGTTATAAGAGATATGTAGAAAAACTACGGAGACGCCTGCGGGAAAGCGAGACAGCCGAGACCCCGCAAGTCGCATAGCGACTGAGGAGGCTTGGCGCTCGCCCGCGGCAAGCGCAGTAGTTTTTCGGAATATCGACAGGTGAAAATATATGGATTTCTCGACAATTTCTCGATAATTTTTTTCTATACTGGAAAAAAGTAACACAAAGAATTTGTTAAGAGGTGAGACGCAATGGCAAAGCATGACGAAACGAAAGCCGATCAGCATCATGAGCACGACCATCACGGGGAGTCGCATGCACATGACTCAAGCGCGCAAAAACCAGACGGCCACGACAGCCACCAGCATCACGGCCACGGCCACCACGAAGAGATGGTCCAGGATTTCAAGAAGCGCTTTTTCATCTCCCTGGTCCTGACCATCCCGATCTTGGCGCTGTCGCCGATGATCCAGCATTTCCTGGGAGTTGACTGGCGTTTCGCGAACGACATGTATATTTTGTTCGCGCTGTCGACGATCGTCTTTTTCTACGGCGGTTGGCCGTTTCTCGTAGGCGGCATCAAAGAGTTGAAAGACAAGACGCCGGGCATGATGACCTTGATCGCCTTGGCGATTTCCATCGCGTACGGCTACAGTACCGTCGTCGTGTTCGGCTGGGACGGCAATCAACTGTACTGGGAATTGGCGACCTTGGTCGTCATCATGCTGCTTGGGCATTGGATCGAAATGCGCTCGATCATGGGCGCCTCGAACGCACTCGAGCAACTCGTCAAATTGATGCCGAGCGAAGCGCATAAACTCGCCGAAGACAATCAAGTCTACGACGTGCCGCTATCCGAGATCCGCAACAAAGACTGGGTATTGGTCAAGCCGGGTGAGAAGATTCCAGTAGACGGTGTCATTGTCGAAGGCAGGTCGGCTATTGATGAGTCGATGCTGACGGGTGAATCGATCCCGATTGAAAAAGAAGATGGCGACGCGGTCATCGGCGGGTCGGTCAACAAAGAAGGCTCGCTCGTCGTGGAAGTCGAGAAAACCGGGGAAGATTCGTATTTGTCCCAAGTCATCACGATGGTCAAAGAAGCCCAGGAGTCGAGATCCAAAACGCAGGATTTGACGAACCGCGCGGCGAAATGGCTGTTTTACCTGGCGCTCGTCGCCGGATTCAGCACCTTGATCGTCTGGCTCGCGCTCGGTTATGCGTTCGATATCGCCATCGAGCGCATGGTGACGGTCATGGTCATCACCTGTCCGCATGCGCTCGGGCTTGCGGCACCGCTCGTCGTTGCAGTGTCCACGTCGATTTCGGCGAAGCAAGGCCTATTGATCCGCAACCGCACGAACTTTGAAGGCGCACGCAATCTCAATGCGGTCGTCTTCGACAAGACCGGAACGCTGACCAAGGGTGAGTTCGGTGTCACGGACATCGTCGCAAGCCCCGGCTTCACAGATAATGAAGTGTTGCAGATGGCGGCCGCGATCGAACAAAACTCCGAGCATCCGATTGCGACAGGTATCGTGAAGTCGGCAAAAGAGCAAAACTTGCCGATCGACAAAGTGGAGGATTTCCAGTCGATCACCGGCAAAGGCATCGAGGGGCAAGTGAACGGCCGGAAAATCAATGCCGTCAGCCCAGGCTATGTCAAAGGCGAAAACTTGCCTTTTGACGAAGACATGTTCAACGAGCTTTCCGAACAAGGCAAAACAGTGGTCTTTGTACTGGTCGACGATAAACTGGCCGGCATGATCGCGCTCGCCGATATGGTGCGGGACACGGCGAAACAGGCGGTCGCCGCACTAAAGGCAAAAGGCATCCATTCGATCATGCTGACGGGCGACAACGAGAAAGTCGCCAACTGGGTCGCCGCACAGCTCGGCATCGAGGAAGTGTACGCGGAAGTTCTGCCCGATGATAAGGCCAAACAAATCAACAAAATCAAAGAAAAGGGATGGCGCGTCGCCATGACCGGTGACGGCGTAAACGACGCACCGGCACTTGCAACGGCGGACCTTGGCATCGCGATCGGAGCCGGCACCGACGTTGCGATGGAAACGGCGGATATTGTCCTAGTCAAGAGCAATCCGAATGACGTCGTCGCGCTCATCGATTTGTCGAAAAAGACTTACCGCAAAATGGTCCAAAACTTATGGTGGGCGACCGGCTATAATATTTTCGCGATTCCGTTAGCTGCCGGCGTCTTGGCACCGTGGGGCATCATCATCAGCCCGGCGGTCGGCGCAGTGTTCATGAGCTTGAGCACGATCATCGTTGCAATCAACGCGAAATTGCTGAAAGGGTGAAGCATATAATAGAAGAGAGTTAGTAAGAGCGGCAACTCCATCACGAGTTGCCGCTCTTTTTTTGTGCAAATAAGTGAATAATAATATGAAATATCCGGGGAACAATATATAGTTAGAACTAATGAAGTTATCGTGCATCGATTAATGGCGCTTAACAAGAAAGAGAGGATGAAAAGTGAACAGTTTGCCTAAAAGATTGCTGAGCGTATTAATCGCTGTGCCCATCACGATCGTATTTTTCTTATTTTTGGACACGCTCGGTCCTGTCCTGACAGAAGAATCCGGAGCGGTCGACCTGTCCTCAGAGATCTTCGAATCGACCATGTTGCTCGTCATGTTTGCGACACTAGTATTTGTCTTGATTGGCATACCCGTTTCCTACGGCGTGGATTATGTCGCGAAGAAAATGCACAACCATTCCCATGTCCAATCCTATTTGGTGAAGCTCGTTTTATATACCATGATCGCGGTGTTCATGATTATGCTGACATTCGAACGCGGCAGCGCACTGGATCTTGTGCCAATCAGCGGAATCATCGGCCCGGTATTGATCGGTTATCATGTACTGTTTTTGATCAGGAAAGAGTATCGCGCCAAACAACCTGCGATAAAGAAAGCTATGAGTTGAAAACTTGAACACAACGAACAGAGGACAAAGCGCAAAACGCTTTGTCCTCTGTTTTCCGTTCGATGGCACGCCTGATCCGTCTATTCACGCCATCTGGGCATGAGCCAGTTAGGCGGCTTCCTCAATCACCGGCTCCGTCACTTCATACTGCGGCTTGTCGTTGTCATTGCAACCGACAAGCAAAAATACCGCCGCCACGAGCACCACAATGAGCTTGCTGACCATCAGAACCCCTCCTCATAAATGTATGTACGACAACAAGTCGGAGAAGCTAAGTTTGGGATGTAATCCAACAAGCTAATTCAAGTAAAGCGGCTATTAAGATAAATAAAAACGCTATATAACTTGAGCTAAAGAGATATCAGTGAATTACCACTAATACCTGACCGATGATGATGTGCAGACTAAGAACCAGGGTATGGAGCAAAACTGCGGAGACTCCCGCGGGAAAGCGAGACAGCCGAGACCCCGCAAGGCGCGAAGCGACTGAGGAGGCTTGGCGCTCGCCCGCAGGAAAGCGCAGCGGTTTTGCGGAATATCTAAAGATGAAGCTTATTAGTTTAACTTGTATATAAAATGATAATTAATTGACTTCATTATAACATATTTGACTAACAAAAAACTGCCATTTTCTACTGATTATTTCGGTAAACTAAGCTAAACTAGTAATAACCACATTTTTCAATATTATCTAATAACTTTAAAACACTTATTAAAGCTCTTTGCAACTAGAAACGAAACGATCAGTCATTTCATTTCAGGGAGAGGAGAAAAACTTATGAAGAAACTGGCATCATTGCTACTGGTGCTTGTGTTAAGCGGCTGCGTTCAAGGGGACCGCTATCAGTTTGCGGGGAGCGGTGATAATTGGGATGTGTTGTATATCGTCGATGTGGCGGGGCAAGACAACCAGCAAGCGACCGGCACAATTGTCTATACAGGAGAAGACGCGGCGCCGGAAACGATCATTTATTCAATCGAATCGGCATCAGGCGGAACGAGCGGGGCGAATGTCTCGACAGATGAGGGCAGCGTGAACATCGGCGGAGGGACATGCAACGGCTGTGCGGTTGTTCAGGGAAATGAAGAACTCGACGTGGAAATCAAATGGGATGGACAAATCGAGACATTCGGATTGACGACAGCAAAATAAAGCTCATCATACTTAGAAAATGCACCCGCACAAAAAGAAAGAACCGCTCGCTCTAGCGGTTCTTTTTCGCATAAGGATTGGTTGTTGCTAGTCACGCCATCTCCCGCACCGCAAAATAATTGTCTTCCGGATCGGCAAAATTAAAGGTCCGGCCGCTCGGCATTTCCGCGATGTCGCCGGCGGTTACGCCTTTGTCCACCAAATCATTCCACGGCGACAAGGAAAACCCTTTATCATCCGATCAGTTGCAGCTTTGATCCACTAGGTATATAAGCATTCACCAGAGGAGGGGGAGCATGAACAGAAAACCAAAATTGGCCCTATATTTTGTTCTCAGTATAGTCACCTACTTTGTCATTTCGTATCTTATTAGGTAATAGCTGAGTATGAAGTAGGGGAATCTAAAAGAACACAAATAAAGCCCTCCAATATAAGCAGTTGTTTAATCACTTCTGCTTATATGCTGGGGGCTTTTTCTGTTTTGGCTGATGGGAATGGAAGTGGCGACTCCAGCGGGAGAGCGTGGCCAGGTGAGACCCCGCAGGCAGCACATGAACGAAGTGGCGCTGAGTTCATGTGTTTGCGACGCATCTGTTTGCAGATGTGGGAGCAGCGGTTTTCTCAACTTGTGCTTTGCACAAGTTGAGTGAGGGTTTGGCGACGAGGAGGCTCACGGACCGCCCGCGGAAAGCGTCCACTGCAATGGACATCAGTTTTCCCCGTGTTAAATCCACAAAAAAAAAGAGCACCCGATTTTTCGGATACTCCATGAATCATCTATTATTTGAAGCGTTTGAAGCTGTGGAATTTCTTGCCCCAGTATGGATCGTTCAAGCTTTTCACTTCAGCACGTGCGCCGCCAGAGTGTACGAACTGGTTGTTCCCGATGTAGATACCGTTGTGGGAAATCCCAGGGCGGTAAGTGTTCGCGAAGAAGACCAAGTCTCCTGGGCGTGGGTTTGTAACTGTTGTGGATTGTGCAAACTGGGAAAGCGTTGTGCGTGAAACGTTTTTGCCTGCTTTTTTGAATGCGTACTGGACGAATCCTGAGCAGTCAAAGCCGGCTGTCGTCGTGCCGCCGAAACGGTACGGAATGCCTTTAAGGGAAAGAGCTTTAGAAACAACTGCTGAAGAAGACACGCTTGATGATGCTTGAACGACTCCAGAACCGCCAGATGATTTAGTCAATAGTGAGCCGTGTACCCAACCGTGTGTACCGGAAGTGCGGACTTTATGCCAAGTGCCGCTGCCGATTTTAGCCGTTCTAGTGACAGTTGCTGCTGCGCCTTTAGGAGCGACTTTGATGACGCCGTGGCTCGTGCCAGCATCTCTGCGGACGTTTGATGCATATTTGAGTTTATAAGCGCTGTTCGAAACCTGGACGATCGCTGGTTCTGAAGCTTCCTGGGCTACTTGCGTATGTGGTTGTGCTTGCACTGCGTTTTGAGCGTCTGTAGCTGAGTTGGCGAATACGAGTGATCCTGCTGCGAATAACGTGAAGAAAACTTTTTTCATTTTGTCAGTACCTCCGATTGGTTTTTAAAAGATTTTATGTTATCCAGATATAAAGAATATCGTTTTTTTGATCTGTCACTTACTATATAGACTGCCAGTAGCAAAAACAATGTCTATCCAATTTCATTTATGTTACAAGAATATTACGAATGAATAACGATTCACCAGGCTAGTCGTAGCAAGGGATTGAGAGATGGTAAAAATTTGTAAATGATGTTTATTTCTTTGAAAAACGGGAACTCGCGCGCATTTATACTAGACAGAATCGTCCAATTATTACAAAGTGAATCAGGATTCACTAAAAAAATAGAACCTTTTTTTACCAATTCGGGACGATCGGTCCTTTAACAGCGCGATTTTAGCTAAAATAATCATATGGTTATTAGAAAAATCAAAAACTATACCGGTAAAGTGTTGATACACAATTGTAACAATCCATTCATTGCTTTATTTTGGCTGCTTGAGGGTATACGGGAATTAATGAGGTTTTACTGGTAATAATGGGTTGTTTTTCTTTGAGGTTTATATAGAAGAAGAGAATGGTTGAGATTGCGCTGCAAGGGGCACGCTTGCCGGGGGGCGGGCGTCGAGCTAATGTGCCGCAAAGTAGGCGCCACATTTGTCTCGCCAGTCCCGCGCGGTCCCCCAGGCGTCGGCCCCTTTCCGCTCCATCTCTAGGTTTCGTGTGGAAAGTAAAAAGCATGGTTCACAAAAACTGTAAACGCTTGGATGTCACATCTTGTTGTTGGTTGTGGAGAAGGGGAGATATAATTGAGATTTCGCTGCAAGGGGACGCTTTCCGGAGGGCTCGCATTGAGCCGCTTCGATCGCTGCGCGCTCTCCAGGGTCTCAATTGTCTCGCTGATCCTCCCGGAGTCGCCCCTTTACGCTTCATCTCTAGTTTTCGTATGAATAATAAAAAGCATGGTTCACAAAAACTGTAAACGCTTGGGTGTCACTTTTTGTTGTTGGTGTTGGAAAGGGGAGACATAATTGAGATTTCGCTGCAAGGGGACGCTTTCCGGAGGGCGGGCGTCGAGCCAATGTGCCGCAAAGTACGCGCCACATTTGTCTCGCCAGTCCCGCGCGGTTCCCCAGGCGTTGGCCCCTTCCGCTCCATCTCTAATTGGTAGAAGAATGAATAAAGAGCGTGTTACATAATCCAAGATGAAGCAATTTATGATGTCCAATTCTAATAATCTAATAAGTTGTTTCAGCTTTCAAAAATCCAAGCTGAGTTTTATATGACTGTTAGCTTTCACAAGTTCGTCTAGCTCACTGCTTGTCTTAATGGAATCAATTTCTCAAAGAAATCAATTGAACTCACTCATTTCACAATGAACAATACTAGCGTCGGCGCGTCCAGGGGCTAGGCTCATCGCGAAAGCCATGCCCAAAGCGCCCAAGCGGTACGACACTAGATAAAATTCATCTGTGCTAAAAAACAACTTTCTCAAATAAATTTCTGTTCTCATCCAAGTGAAATTCAAATCGGCCGAAGCGGAGCAATGCATAGATTTTTTGCTTTACACGGAAGGGGAGATTCAAATGAAGAAAATCCTATCAATCGATGGTGGGGGCATACGGGGGATTTTGCCGGCGATGATGTTGTGTGAATTGGAGCGGCGAACGGGTAAGCCGGTCGCTGAGCAATTCGATATCTTTGTCGGGACGTCGACGGGTGCGATTTTGGCGCTCGGGCTGCTCGTTCCGGACGGCAAACAGCCGCGCTATTCGGCGAACGATATACTCAGGCTCTATGAACGGGAAGCGGAGAGCATGTTCCGCAAATCATTCCTTCATCGTGCGTTCGGACTTGCTGGTCGATTTCTCCATACGCAATACAATCACCGGGAGTTTGAACACGTATTAAAGGTTTATTTCGAAGAGCTCAAGCTGTCCGACCTATTAAAGCCGGCTGTCATACCGAGCTACGACATCCATGGGCGCCATGCGCATTTTTTCAAAAGCACCTGTTCCAAACTCGACGAACGGCCGCCGGACAGTGAGATCCGCCACATCATCCGCGCGGCCACCGCGGCACCTAGCTATTTCGCACCAGCCGCAATGCCGGGTTATCCGAAAGCTGCCTTTATCGACGGCGGTGTATTCGCCAATGACCCGGGCATGTGCGCTTATACCGAAGCACTCGATCTATATGGCGGGGAAACCGAGGACTTCCTGCTCGTGTCGCTCGGCACCGGAGAGGCGCAGCGGGAAATCGATGTCACCGGCCTCCAGGCGTGGTTCCATTACGGCTGGGCGCGCTCACTCCTGAAAGTCATGATGGACGGCAGTTCCGATTCGGTCGACCATCAGCTGAGCCATGCGTTGGCGAGCGAAGGAGAACAGCAGCGCTATTACCGCTTCCAGGAAAAGCTCCCCGCAGACGACTCCGGCATCGAGCAGCTCGACCGCGTCACAGCGGACAATCTCGCACGGCTCCGACAGCTCGGCAAAAAAATGATCGACAGACAAAGCGATGAACTCGACCGGCTATGCCGTTTGTTGTAATTTGATATCAAAGTGTAATGGGATTGTCGTGGTAACGCAGGCAATCGTCGGGTAAGATTAGTGGAGAATCAATAATGGAAAAGAGGTCAACCCAATGGCGCGAAGATACGGCTATATGGACTGGATGCGCGTCTTCGCGATTTTTACGGTCGTCGGCGTCCACGTCGTTTCGAAAATCATCAACAACACGACCACGGGCGATTGGGAATGGCAATATGCAAACGCGATCGACAGCGCACTGCGCTGGTGCGTGCCGATTTTCTTCATGCTGAGCGGTGCGCTTTTACTTACGCGCGACAGCAATGAGCGCATCGGCGAGTTTCTCAGAAAGCGCCTCGGCAAAGTCCTGTTGCCGCTGCTGTTTTGGAGCGCAGTGTATATGGCTTATAATATTTTTCAGCTCGGTGAGGAATACACGATCGGTCAGATGGCCGGATTGTTCCTGTCCGACGATATTTATTTTCATCTTTGGTTTCTCTATATCATCACGGGGCTTTACTTGATGGCGCCGTTTTTACGGCTACTTGTGAAGCATATGGACAAGACAATGTTCCATTATTTCTTAGGGTTCTGGTTTTTGTTCTCGGCCGCAGCACCGATTTTTACGCGGGCTACGGATTATGAAATCGCCTTTGCTGGCCAGATGTTCGCGCCATATATCGGGTATTTCGTGCTCGGTGCGTATTTGGTCATGTTCCCGATTCCGAAGCGCTGGTTGCCGACACTGGGGATTCTGGCAATTATCGGTTATGCGGTAACGGTGTGGGGGACGATCGTGGCGAATACGGGGCTTGAAGCGGGCGATTTTGATGCCTTCTACTACGAGCATTATTACCCGCATGCGATTTTCATTTCGCTGTTTGTGTTCGTGGCGTTCCAGCAGCTCGGCAAGAATTTGAAGTCGACACCGATGATTACGCGCATCAGTACGGCGACGTTTGGGATCTATATTATCCATCCGCTGGTCCAGACCTATTTGAACCGTTTGTTTGATTTTAATGAAACGACGATCAATGTGTGGGTTGGTGTGCCGCTATCGTGGATTGTCATTTTTATCGTGTCGTATGCGGTTATTCGGGTGATGCAGAAGACGCCGTTTGTTCGTCGGTTGGTGCCTTAGGAATAAAGTTTTTTGTGGTGGAGATTGCGCTTCAGGGGGACGCTTGCCGGGGAATCAACCTGAAAACAGCTGCTCAACTGTCTCTGCGTTCGAGCTTCGCAAATGAATAAGCTCAGCTATACTTCGCTTATTCATTCGTCGCCCCCTTCCGCTCTATCTCTAGTTTTATAGCAGGAAGAAAGATGTCATCACCTCTACTGGATAACAAGTAGAAGTGGTGATTTAATTTTTATCTTGCATAGGCATGACCGGTGACGGTGTTATAGAAGAAACTGCTTTTACAGTAATGTTGCTTGTGTAATGAAATAGCATGGGGGTATATATTGTGCCCGTCGGCAATTGAGTAGTAGTCTTCAATGTGTGCTGGGAAAGTTGAATTGTCTGGCAATAGGGGTCGAAGTTGGTTTGAATTCATGATAAAATGGATTTATGTGGAATAATAGGTAGGTTTTTGGGGATAGGAGGGGTAGCATCAAGAAATCGGTTTGGCTTGTGTTTGTTGCAGTTATGGCTGCGGTGCTCTCGGCTTGTTCGACCAATGAAGTGTTACGGGTAGGTGTTCCGTTTGCGGATGGTTTGACGGAGGGGATTCATTTCGAGAAGGATGTGACGGATGTCTCTTCGATCAAACGGCTGCGGGTGATTTTGCATAACGAAAAGGAAATGGAGACGCTCGATAGCTTGACGGTCGAACCGCAAGCGTTTTTTACGCTGGATCACCCGGATGGTGAGGAGGCGGATGTTCACCGCTATGTCTGGTACAGTGAAAGCGGCAGTGCGATTCTGTCCAATGAACGGGGCGTTATGTCATTAGAAGAGCATCAGGAGTTTTTCAGGCTGACAACGAAACAGACGAATGATTTAAAGAGAATTTTGGAATAGCTCTTTTATATAGTAGATAATGAAGATCGTAAAGCTCCGCCATGTGCGGGGCTTTTTTATGTGTGTGGAAATTAAGTAGTGTGAAGATTGCGCTGCAGGGGGATGCTTGCCGGGGGGCGGACGCCGAGACCTTGTGGCTTCGCCACATAGGTCTCGACTGTCACGCGCAGTCCCCCAGGCGTCACCCCCTTCCGCTCCATCTCTAATTTTATAGCGGAAATGAATAGCATCGCATTAATAAATAAAAGTGTAGAAAGTGAACAATCATTTCTAAATATCTTCATTTAATGACAGCTACTCTCCATTATAGAAACTAGATGAATACACCGTTCACTACCTCCAACGAAATAAAAAAGCAGATCCGCGCTCGCGGGTGAAGCCTAGCAGTGAGACAGCGGGGCCCAAAGCGGGGCTACGATTCATACCTGTTAAAAGTTTAGAAGCACTGACATTTAAGCAAATAACCACCTAATTGAAAATTCATAAACATACTTTTCTAACTCGCGTCTACAGCTCTATAAAATAATAAAAATAGGATTTTAGATTGTGTTATTGTCAGATAACTATTAAAATGTGAATAAGACATATTACTCAATGAAAAAGTATTATAAATTTGTGTGTTGGTTTACTATTATAGGTTCAAATAGTCGCTTGTATTGCCATTCATGTCATGGAAACCATTCTGAAAAGGAGGAAATGTGATGGGTAATTTATTCTTTTGGTTGTTTTTTCTATCTTTGTTAGCGTTGATCGTAGGATTAATTAAGCCTGGTCTTGTATTAAAATGGCTTCCTGAATCCAAGCGCAACAGGAAGAAAGTCGCCATGTATTTTGTCCCGGCACTTTTTGTTTTCTTTGTTTTGTTTGGGATAGCTTCAGATGCGGTCGAAGAGGATGTTGCAGCCGTCGAGGAAGTGGAAGCAGAAGAGCAACCGGAAGAGGAAGTAGTCGATGAAGATGCCGAGCGTGAAGCAGAAGAGATAGCTGCTCGTGAAGCCGAAGAACAGGCAGCAGAACGTGAAGCCGAAGAAGCAGCAGAACGTGAAGCAGAAGAAGAAGAAGCTCGTGAAGCAGAGGAAGCAGCAGCCCTTGAGGCCGAAGAAGCAGCAGCCCGTGAAGCTGAGGAAAAAGCAGAACGTGAGGCCGAAGAAGCGGCAGCTCGTGAGGCCGAGGAAAAAGCAGCCCGTGAAGCCGAAGAAAAAGCTGCCCGTGAAGCAGAAGAAGCGGCCGCACGTGAGGCTGAAGAAAAGGCAGCGCGTGAAGCTGAAGAAGCCGCAAAAAAAGCTGCCGCTGAAGCAGGAACAGTATCCCAGCAACAAGCTGTGAAACAGGCGAAAAATTATATCAGCTACACCGCCTTCTCGAAGAGTGGTTTGGTGGAGCAACTAGAATTTGAAGGCTATAGCAATGCGGATGCGTCGTATGCTGTAGAAAATATTGATGTGGATTGGAGAGCGCAGGCTGTCAAAAAGGCACAAGCCTACCTGGACTTTTCCGCATTCTCAAAATCGGGACTGATCGAACAGCTAGTATTTGAAGGCTACAGTAATGCGGATGCGGCGTATGCTGTAGAAAATATTACTGTGGATTGGAAAGAGCAGGCTGTCAAGAAGGCACAGGCCTATATGGACTATTCTGCGTTCTCAAGATCCGGGCTGATCGAACAGTTAGTATTTGAGGGCTTCAGTAATGCGCAAGCAGTATATGCCGTGGACATGGTTGGCCTTTAATCCGAAGTGGACTACAACAGAGATGTGAATCAACGAAACATGATTAGAGCGGCCCTCGTGGCTGCTCTTTTTTTTGAAATGAGAAACTTATATGACCTGTGATTATCACACGTTCGAAATCTAAATCTGAAAAAACTGTTCACCAATCAACTTTCTAGCTCTGCTTTTTCATAAAGATAGACGAAAAAAGCCGAGGCGGCAGCCCCGACGTGAGTTCGTCCTATCGTTCACAAGCCCAGTCATCTGATCGGCCTTCTGTTTCGCCGATTTTTCTTCAGCCTGTCGTTCAATAATAGCGAGTTTTCATTATTAAAGGGGGGGGAGAGCAGAGTTTCGAGGTGTCCAGAGCCTACTTGAATAGTTTGCCTAGGCCTCTGCCGGTAATCCTGCCTGCGCCTCGACGCAATATGCGTTTGCCGATTTTTCCTTTACGGACAGCTTGCACATCGCCTAGGATTTTTGCGATGGCGTATAACATGCTGCGGAATTTGTTGATGCTTTGCATAATGATGTCTCCTCTCTTATTAAAACGCACTTCTGTCGATGAAGAATTTTCGCGGGTACACAAGCGGATACCTTTTCACTCGCTTGAAGCAGTGAAATATCACAGCAGCCACGCGCTTACGGGTGAGCCGGAGCAGTGAGACAAGTGGTTTTCTTGGCTCACTGCGGGAGGCCAACCCAAAGCGGGGCTGCGTTTAACTGAGCGATGATCTAAACAACCAACTATCAATTTATCATACCAAGAATAAATCAAGTTAACCCAACCTAAATCTCTGCAGCCGGATCAGCTTTCAACTTCCGATACGCTGCGATTGTGAAGAACAGGTAAACGACGAGCGCCGTCGCGCCGAGTGACAGGGAAAGGCCAAGTAGGATGTAAAGCTGATAGACGACACTAAAAAAAGCGGCCACGCCGAAGAAGATGGCCGTGCGCTTATTCTTGCGGAACAGGTTGATGAAAATGATGGCGGTCAATGCGCCCATAATGAGCGGCATGACCAACAGCATTATGTACATGACCATTGGAATATCGATATGGCTCGCGGCTCCTTTCATATCATTGACCATACCATATCCATTTTCAACTCTCTTCTATAGAAGAAACTCTTTCGCCACCTGGCCCTTTCCATCTACTTTCCGCTACAAACAAAATTGCAATAACATTCCGAGGAGGGAAACCGGGAATTTATCAGGCGAATTAATCATAACCACTACATATATGGATAATATCTTACAATAATTAAAACTAAAGTCACTTTTATTTAAGAAAAAGTATTTCTTATTACCCAGTATTTCTGTATACTGAAACCACTATTTGAAATACAAGTTTTAACTTAGTTTTAACTTCTTGCCGATACACTAGAGAAAACGGCAGAAGGAGTGGGGGCATCATGAGAACTGTTACAGGGTTCGAGACGACGGGCAAAGAGGAGCGTTCGGACATGAGAACCATATTAGTAACGGGAGGCCATGGCTTTTTGGGTTCACGTTTTATCCATGAATTGTTGGACAAGTATCCAGCGTACCAGGTCGTGTCGATCGACCAGCAAGCTGAAAATGTGCCGGAATTGATTCGGCCGCTATATGCGTGTGATCGCTATGTGTTTCATCCGGTCGATATCCGCAACGGCGATGTGGTCGATGATCTTTTTGAGCAATACGCCATTACGGATGTTGTGCATTTTGCAGCGGAAACGCATGTCGGGGAATCGGTGAGAAATCCGGGGGTTTTTGCGGAGACCAATGTGCTCGGCACGTTTCATGTATTGGATGCTGCACGCAAGCAGTGGATGGACGGGCCGTTCGAAACAAAACCGCAATACGCGGGTTCGCGCTTTTTGCATATTTCCACAGACCAAGTGTACGGGCCAAGAGACGAAGGATTCGCGGACGAAGAAACAAAGGTCGGGCCGATCAGCCCTTATGCCGCGAGCAAAGCGAGCTCTGATTTGATGGTGAAGAGTTTCCATGAAAGCTACGGCATGGATACATTCGTACTGCAAGCATCGAATGTTTTCGGGCCGCACCAACAAGCGGACAAGCTGATTCCGATCATTTTGCAAAAAGCCCTATCCGGCGGGGTGATTCCGGTTTTCGGAACCGGGCAGGACGTCCACGACTGGCTCTATATAGAGGATTTCTGGCACGCGGCGGATACGGTATTTCATTTAGGTGATATAGGCGAGACGTATCTTGCGGGAGGCGATCAGCCACTCCAAACGCTCGACATTGTCGAATCGATCTGCACGGTGCTTGACCACCATTTCCCGGGAAATGACAGCTATAAACAACAAATCCGCTTTGTCGAACCGGCATGCGGGGCTAGAGCGCCGCACCGGTTTGCGGTGTCTTGTGAAAAACTGAAACGTGAACTGGACTATCGAGCAGAAACACATTTCGACAAAGGACTGACCCAGACGATTGCTTGGACGCTTTCCAAAAATCAGCTATGGGAAGTCGTGTAGCGTAACCCAAATGACAAGTCCCACGAGGTGTTCTATGATTCCATTTGAGACGATTAACCGACCTGAAAACCAACAGCCGGGGCACATACGCAAGATCGCCCTCGTCCATAAGCATATGAAAGCAGGCGGCATTGAAGCGCTGATCGTGCGCATGGCGCGCTGGCTCTCGAGCAACGGCTATAGCGTCAGTGTGTACTTATACAGCAGCGGGGGACCGTTGTTACGCCATTTGCAGCAAATCGACGGCCTGGAAATCATCGTCCGCGACAACGGCAAAGAGCCGCCGATCGATTTATCGGTGTTGAAACGGCTCGTGCGCGCGGAGAAATACGATCTCGTCTATTCTTTCAGTCCATCGGGGCTGTTGTTGTCTTACGCCATCCCTGCGCATGTGCGCTTGTCGGGTGTGTATCAGCCGGAGACGTACAAACTCGAGCGCAACCGCAAAGTGATACGCGCGATCCGTGCGTTCGACAAGAACTTCCATCAGAAGCTGGTGTTTATGAATCCGACGGTGCGGCGTTATTCGGCCCGCGCGTTAGCTGCGGAAATGCCGGAGCAGTTCATGCCGCTGCCGGTCGAACAAGGCGCCGAAGATCAGCAACTTGGCAGTCCGCATTCCCGGCGCATCGTTTCGGTCGGTGCTATCCAGCAGTTCTCGACGCATTACGCACAAGTGATCGAGCTGATGGAAGAGCTGATCCAGATCGACCCTGAATTCAACTATCATATTTTCGGGGAAGGGCCGGATGAAGCGCGTTTGCAAAAAAGCATCGCCGAATCCGATGCCAGAGACCATATTTTCCTCCATCCGATGCCTAGAAACGGCATGGTGAAATGCGTGTTGGAGGATAGCTTCTGTTTTATCGGGTCCGGCGCCGTCATGATCCAAGCGTGCGGCAGCGGCATTCCGGGCATCACGTCCCGGACCAACGATGCGGACGCTTTGTCGGAAGGCTATTTTCATAATTTGCCGCCGTATGAAATTGGTGAATCGTTCTGGGAAGCGCCAGAGACCTATGAAATCGGCGAACTGGTGAAAAACTTGCTCGTTTCTGAAAATGTTTACCGGAAAGTGGCAGAACGCTGCAAGCAGAAAGCCCGGAGGTTTGAGATCGATGCGGTGATGGGAGACTTTTTGCAGTTGGCAGAAGGCAAGCTTGCCGCCAACTAACTGAATTACTTGAAAATACGCCTAAATCTTCTTAAATCTAAGGTAAAACCGTGAAAAAAAGGTATTATTGCAAATTACTTATATCTTATGGTCTAGATATTGAAACGACTTTCCTGTATACTGAAGATAATAAAAAACAGGGAGAAACCCAGTCATTCCCATAATAAGCAGAAAGCAGGTGGAGCAGGATGGATTATACTGACTACCAACGCCGCTTAGAGCAAGAACACGGAGCGCCGATTGAACAAATCATCCGGACGGTTTACATCGACAAAGATCTCGGTCCTGCCACGGGGGCTCAAGCACTCGGAATCCCCAGGCAAGTCTTTATACACTTTGTCCAGGAGTGCAATTTGAAAACCGATAAACTAGAGCTCCTATAAGCTTACAAAACCACCAGTCAGTTGATTGGTGGTTTTTTTACGGCAAATTTTTTAATGAAAAGAGCAATTTTCAAAGTAAAAAACCTAATCAGTAGGAATAAATAGACCTGTCAGCTGTGTATTTTGTAATATACAAGAATAAACTAGGTAAAAATATTCAAAAAGGTCTAGTCAAAAGGACACAAGAGGGATATAATTGGGATATCTTATGAAAACGAAACGGTATAGATTGAATTTGCGGGAGGAGTGTCCGGGCATGACAGACTACGAGCTGGTGAAGAAGCAGTTAGAGAAAGAGCATAAGCAATCAATCGAGAGCATCATGTATGATTATTATATTGAGCAGGATCTGGGGCCGGCTGTGGGTGCGAAGAAGTTGGGGATTACGCGTCGGGCGTTTGTCCACTTTGTGCAGCAGTTCGGGTTTCAGGTTGAGAAGTTCGACCTTATTAAAAAAAAGTGCTGAATTCCGGTGAATTGATGGCTGCCCTTTGAGGGTGGTTATTTTTTTTGTGTCAAATGAGGTCTTGGGTTCAAGAGCGGGTAGAGAAAAGTGGTTTGTGTATATGGTTGTGGTGGAGATTGCGCTTCAGGTGGATGCTTGCCGTGGGGCGGGAATCGAGCCTCCTCGTTCGCTTCGAAACCCGTGTGCTCCCACATCTGCAAAGCAGATGCGTCGCAAATGAATGCGCTTAGCGAAGCTTCGCTCATTCATTCCCTGCGGGGTCTCTCAAACCCGCTATACCCACAGGCGTCAGCAGCTTCCGCTTCATCTTTAGTTTTATAGTATTTGTGTGGTGGAGATTACGCTGCAAGCCGACGCTTTCCGAGGGGGCCGGCCTCAGCCGCTTCCAACTCGCTCAATAGTCATTTTAAGAATCTCCACTGCTCTCACATCTGCAAGCAGATGCGTCGCAAATGAACAAGCTCAAGTACCTTTCGCTTATTCATTAGTCGCGGCTTTCCGCTACATCTCTAGTTTTAGATTGGTAGTCCAATTCATCATCTTCTCGAATTTTGATATGTGGACACAATGTATTTCATCGAAATCTGATGGGAGAACAAAATTGCATCCTCCACTCAAGCAGCCAGCTTATACCCAAGCTTAAGAAGTGAATAGAACATGTCGCATTTCACTTTCTTTTCCCAATGAAATGTATAAGCAGTCCCGCGCCGATGGGTGAGGCGCAGCAGTGAGACAGCGGGTTTCTGGCTCACTGCGAAAGCCCAACCCTCAGCGGCGGCTGCGAATCTACGGGTAGTTGAAAACAGGAGAATAAATCACTCAATGTGAAAAAACAACCACATCAGCCTATTAGGTTGGTGTAGCTGTCTCTATTTAAGTCCTGTAATTTCAGCAACTAGCTCAGCTAACTTTCCAAGCTGACGGTATAAATAGAACTTGTCACATCTCACTATCTGGTTCCAACGAAATGTAAAAGCAGTTCCGCGCCACGGGTGAAGCGAAGCAATAAGACAGGTGGTTTTCCTGGCTTATTGCGAAAGCTCAACCCTAAGCGGCGGCTGCGGCTATACAAACAACTAGCTCCCGGCAGAATAACTACCGGCTAGCTCTCAATCTCTAAATATCACCATCATAATAATATCGTTGTATGGTGTATCCATTCTGTATGGGTAGATAGCTGCTCTGATAAGTCAGCCGACTAAATAAGCATGGATACAGTCATGCGAAAACTATAGAACCCAACACATCTCACTATCTGGTTCCAACGAAATATAAAAGCAGTTCCGCGCCACGGGTGAAGCGAAGCAATAAGACAGGTGGTTTTCCTGGCTTATTGCGAAAGCTCAACCCTAAGCGGCGACTGCGGCTACACCAACAGCTAGCTCTCGAAAGAATAACTACCGGCTAGCTCTCAATCTCTAAATATCACCATCATAATAATATCGTTGTATGGTGTATCCATTCTGTATGGGTAGATAGCTGCTTTGACGAGTCAGCCGACTAAATAAGCATGGATACAGCCATGCGAAAACTATAGAACCCATCACATCTCACCATCTTTTTCCAATGAAATATAAAAGCAGTTCCGTGCCACGGGTGAAGCGAAGCCATGAGACAAGTGTTCTTCTTGGCTCATGGTGAGAACTCAACCCTAAGCGGCCGCTGCAGATCTTTGAGTAGTCGATCAAGATAATGCAATATTCATCACACAAAAAAACAGCTGCACCAGCCTTTAAGAGGCTTTGGTGCAGCTGTTTTGTTATTGCTGTGTTTCTTCTAGCTCTAGATGTTCTTTCAATGTTGAAGTGATTTCAGCGAGTTCGGCGTCGTTCATCATATAGTACCAGATGCCATTGATGGTTTCGCCGGTACCGTCTTCGACGATCATTTGCTCGACGTTGGTGACGGCGTCTTGGTAGTTGCGCTGCACTTCGACCATTTCGTCGAAGGTCATGTTCGTGCGGACGTTTTGGCCGAGTGCGTCAAAGATGTCTTTGTAGTTCCATAGGCTGTTGATGGAAGCGCCTTTTTTCATGACGCCTTGGATGACTTGTTTTTGGCGGTCTTGGCGGCCGAAGTCACCGCGCGGATCTTCGTAACGCATGCGGACAAAGTCGAGTGCTTCCTCACCGTTCAATTGGATATCGCCAGCCGCGAATCCGTCGAACGCCATCGAGTTATTGACTTCGACGCCGTCTACTGCGTCGACGATGTCTTCAAAGCCTTCCATATTCACTTGAACGACATAGTCGATCGGAATGTCGAGCAAGTTTTCTGTCGTGTCCATGGACATTTCAATGCCGCCGAATGCATAGGCGTGGTTGATTTTGTCCATCTTGCCGCGGCCGACGATTTCGGTATACGTATCACGTGGGATGGATACCATTTTGGATGAGTTGAGTTCCGGGTTGACGGTCATGACGACCATCGTGTCCGAGCGGCCGCGGTCGTCTTCGCGCTCATCGACGCCGAGCAGCAAGACCGAGAACGGATCTTGGTCTTCGAATTTCACGACTTCAGTCCGTTCTACGGAAGGGCTTTCGCGTTCCACCGGTGAGTGCATCGTATCGATGGCTTCGGTAAAGTCCGAGTAGACGCTATAAATATAGACACCTCCCGCGATGACTAGCAGCAGAAATGCGATCAATAAGTACTTGGGCCATTTACGTTTCTTTTTCATATTGTCCCTCCATTAGTTCGCGATAAAGTAATTGATAAGTTCGGATGCCCATGCTTTTGCGCCCGCGTTATTAGGGACGGCGTCTTTGGTCAAATGTTCCTTCAGTGCCAGATCGTCAGTTGCGGGCCATGCGCTCCAGTGATTGATGTACGGGAAACTGTAAAGCTTGGCAAATTCACCGAGTGCTTGTACTTGTGCCAGGTAATGGCCGGCGCCGTAGATCGGCTGCGGCGGATGAAGAACGACTAGACTATCTGCGTTCACTTCTTGAAGTCGAGCAAGGAAGTCGCGGACGTCTTCGCGTTCGTCTTCAATGGAGATATGGTCGTTGTTCATCAGTGTCATCGGCTCGAGCAGCACCAAATCGTAACCGGCGCTCAAGTCGATCCTTTGAAGCGAGTCGGATGTGCCGGTGGCGGATTCGATGGTGACTTCAATCGAGTCGCCGTATGCTTCTTCAAGCGCCTCAGTTAAAAGCTTGGCGTAGCCGGGTTCACCGGACTCGAGCGCCTCTGACCCCGCAATGAGCAGTTGCAGCGTTTCGCCTTCCGTGTTTGTGCTTAGAAACAAATCCCGCACACGCTCATCCATGTTTTCGAACAGTTCGGGATTGTTCACGAGCTCGTCACTATCCGGCTCTGTTTGTGTGGTTTCGGTTTCACTTTCAGTGCTTTCGGTTGCGCCACTTGCCTCGGCGTTTGTTCCGGCAGCTTGTTGCAGTTTGTCCTGCCAGGATAAGTAAGAAAAGACAAGAGTTACAAGGCAGACGAGGACAGCGATAGCGCCTCCAAATTTATACAAGTTCATTTTTTACTCCTTTCAAATAAAGCCATTTATATAAATTAAAGATAGCATAAATCCTTCCTTGTTCCTATATAACTTTTTAAAATTGGAAGTCCAAATGGTACATTCCTGTGATATACTTTCTTATGTTGTTTAAATTTGTCACTTAATAATATGAAATAAAAGGAGCCATTTACTACATGGAAGAGACTATCAGCTTACAGGATTTATTCAAAACCTTAAAGAAAAACATTGCAATCATTGCACTGACGACCATCCTGGCCATCACCGTTGCCGGAGCGGTATCGTTCATGTTTTTGACGCCGATCTATGAAAACTCAACGCAAATTCTTGTGAACCAAGAGCAAAGTGAAGCAGCGCAGATGACCAACCAAAACATCCAGACCGACTTGCAGCTCATCAATACGTACTCGGTCATCATCAAAAGCCCGGCTATCCTCGACCAAGTTATTGAACAATTAAATCTAGGGATCAGCTCTGATGCATTAAACTCGAAAGTTACCGTCAACACAGCAGAAAACTCCCAAGTCGTCAACGTCACTGTGCGCGATGAAGACCCAGCGCAAGCAGTCGCCATCGCCAATATGACGGCAGAAGTATTTGAAAGCGATATTCAAGAATTGATGAACGTCGACAACGTCTCGATCTTGTCGCCAGCCGTATTAAAAGAAAACCCAAGCCCAGTAGAACCAAACCCGGTTCTCAATATGGCCATCGCAGCAGTTGTCGGCTTGATGATCGGTGTCGGAATCGCATTTTTGCGTGAATACCTCGATACGTCGATGAAAACAGAGCAAGATATCGAAGACATTCTCGGCGTGCCGCTACTCGGCGTCATTTCACCGATCAAAGAAGAAGCGAAACTCGAAGCAACGACAAGCAATAGAAGAAAGGCGGGGGATTTGAATGGCCAAGAAGAAGCAGCAACTGCAAACAACCGCGCGTAAAGTCATCGCCCATACGACCCCGCGTTCTTTTGTGTCAGAACAATTCCGGACATTGCGGACGAATGTCAAC
Source organism: Planococcus sp. ISL-109 (assembly GCF_018613655.1). GTDB lineage: Bacteria > Bacillota > Bacilli > Bacillales_A > Planococcaceae > Planococcus. Next base: position 67,085 of record NZ_JAGGPW010000001.1, on the reverse strand, counting down.
TTTGCATCTCCGGATGTCGACTTGCGTTCGATCGTCGTCACGTCTGCAGCACCTGGTGAAGGCAAGTCGACAACGTCTGCCAACTTGGCGACCGTTTTTGCACAAGAAGGAAAAAACGTGTTACTTGTAGACGGTGATATGCGCAAGCCGACAACCCATTATACATTCCATATGCCGAACACGATCGGTCTTTCCAATGTGTTGACGCGTCAAGCATCTGTAGAAGACGCGATTCGCTCGACAACCATCGAGCGACTTGATTTGATGACGTGCGGCCCGATTCCGCCGAATCCGGCAGAACTGCTCGCATCCAACGCAATGACCATGCTTATTGCTGACTTGAAAAAGCGTTATGATGTCATTATTTTTGATGCTCCACCTGTGCTTTCAGTGACAGACGGTCAAGTGTTGGCCAATAAATGCGACGGCGCGATTTTGGTCGTCAACTCCGGCAGCACCGAAAAAGAAATGGCCGCTAAAGCGAAAGAAGCGATCGAAGCGTCCAATAGCAAGCTGATCGGCGCCGTCTTGAATAATTTTGAATTGCCGAAAGACAGCTATTATTACCAATACTACGGCAATGCCGCTGAGTAAAAGGGCGCAATGCCCTTTTGCTTTTTCTTTTAAACGCTATACCCAATATTTTCAATAAACAGATTTTAAACTAACCATATTTGGCAATAGGACGGACGCAAAAGTCCGCTACATAGAGAACTCCTAATAAGAGAATTTAAGGCTGGAAATTGAGAAGCACTCGCTGAGCAACAGGAGGGAAACGACTATGATCGACACGCATTCACATATTTTGCCCGGGCTGGATGACGGCGCAGAAACAATGGAACACACCAAGCGTTTGCTGGATATGGCAGTAAACGAACAATTGACAGGCATCATCGCAACACCGCACGGACATCATCCGAATTTCCGGACGGACGTTGCGGCTCTTCGCATGCAATTGAAAATGGTAAAAGACTATATACAAGAAACACAGCTGCCTTTAGAAATCTATAGCGGGCAGGAATGCCGCTTGTCGGATAAACTGCCGGAGCGCCTTGCAACTGGTGAAGCCTTGACCTTAGCGGAATCGCGCTATGTGTTACTGGAATTGCCTTCTTCTGGGATTCCAGCTTATACGGTGCCAGTCATCCAGCAAATGATTACAGCGGGATATATCCCAATCATCGCACACGCCGAGCGCAATCAAGGCATTATCCAAAAGCCGGAGCGCCTGAAGAAACTGTTGATCCATGGTGCGATGGCGCAAGTGACGGCTGGGTCGGTTGCCGGCAGCTTCGGCAAAAGCATCCAGAAGACGGCGCTTCAGCTGATTGATGCGAATATGATCCACGTATACGGTTCGGATGTGCACAGCGCGGACGTGCGGCCATTCCATTTTAATGCGGGACTTGACGTGCTAGAGAAGAAGAACCGCCACCGGATGATTGACATTTTACTGGAGAACAATGACCGGATTATCCTGGACCAAGACTTGTATGTTCTTGAGCCACAAGACATAGAGAAAAGTAAGTGGTGGAATATATTTGCTTGAATACTAATAGTTTAGTATTAATTTTACATTTTACCCTATCTTTACTGGAAAAAAAATGTTAGAATTAGCAACAGATTTCCAACACTTGTGTGAATAGTAATGCCTCGTGAAAGGGTGGAAGTGTATGTCACTGAAAAACCGAATGTCTTTACTTATAGTGGTCGACTCACTGATCGTATTTTTCTCGATCTTCGTCGGCTACTTCCTCCTCTACCCATATGTAGATATCTTCCAAAATCAATTCCTCCTCGCGAGCGCCTTGACGATTTTTATCGCTCACCACGCGTTCGCCATGTATTACGGCTTGTACCGCAAAGTATGGGAATACGCCTCGATCGGCGAATTGTCTTCTATCGTTAAAGCCGTATCACTCTCCATATTGGCTATTGGGTTAGTTCAATACTTTTACCGGGGCGACATACTTCTTCGTGCGCTTGCCATTACGTGGATGCTTCATGTCCTGCTGATCGGTGGTTCTAGACTTTCCTGGCGTATGATGCGCGATAAACGCTTCAAGCATAATGGGAAAGAGCTAGAGCGCACGATGATTGTCGGAGCTGGTAAAGCCGGTACGCTTGTGGCAAGGCAGCTGCTCAATAATCCGGAAAACGACTTGCTCCCTGTCCTCTTTGTCGACGATGACAAAAACAAGCAAGGCCTCGACATCTACAATGTCCGTGTAGTAGATGGCGGAACAAAAGACATCGCTGCAATCGCAGAAGACAATCATATCGAACGAATCATCATCGCAATTCCATCACTCAACAAACAAGATTCTGCGGAACTAATCAAGAACTGCATGGATACCGGCATCAAGACTCAAACGATTCCACTCATTGAAGACATCATGACCGGGAAAGTTTCGGTGACAGACATTCAAGACGTGAAAATTGAAGACTTACTTGGCCGCGAAGAAGTAAAGCTTGATATGAACAAGATAGCCGATCAATTGACAGATAAGACAATTCTTGTGACTGGTGCAGGTGGCTCTATCGGATCTGAAATCTGTCGTCAAATTGCGCGTTTTGGTCCGAAGCAACTGCTTTTGCTAGGGCATGGTGAGAACTCCATTTATTTAATTGATATGGAAATTCGAAAAGCAATCGGAAGCGATACGGAAGTTATTCCGTTAATCGCCGACATACAAGACCGCAATCGAATTATGGCGATTATGAATGAGTACCAACCAGATGTTGTTTATCATGCAGCAGCCCATAAACATGTTCCACTAATGGAAGGAAATCCTATGGAAGCGGTCAAGAATAATATATATGGTACAAAAAACGTGGCAGAAGCAGCTCATATGAGCGGGATTAAAAACTTTGTCATGGTTTCGACGGATAAAGCGGTTAACCCACCTAATGTGATGGGGGCATCAAAACGCTTTGCCGAAATGATTGTACAGAATCTTGCGAAACGCAGTGAAACGACGTTTGTTGCAGTAAGGTTCGGAAATGTACTTGGCTCGCGCGGTTCAGTAATTCCATTATTTAAAAAGCAAATCGCAGTAGGCGGTCCAATAACAGTGACACATCCGGATATGTCACGCTATTTCATGACTATTCCAGAAGCATCACGTTTAGTAGTTCAAGCTGGTACACTCGCACGTGGTGGTGAAGTGTTTGTTCTTGATATGGGTGAACCGGTAAAAATTGTGGATCTTGCAAAAAATCTAATCCGTTTATCCGGCTATTCTGAAGAAGATATTCAAATCAATTTTTCAGGTATTCGACCAGGAGAGAAAATGTACGAAGAACTTTTAAACACAGATGAAATTCAAAGTAAACAAATTTTCCCTAAAATATTTGTGGGCAAAGCAGCCCCAATTAGTTCAGGTGAAATAAGTATGTTATTAAATCTCTTACCAAGTCTGAATGAGAAAGAGTTGAAAGAAACACTACTAAGTGTAGCGAATAGAAAAAGCGTCTCTACTGATAGTAAAGAAAAAATAAATATATAATCAAAAATTCTCATTAAATAAAAGGAGTTTGTTGTGCGAAAAAAATTCAGTATATATTTACTTGGGAATTTGATGTTTGGTCTCTCGCAATGGTTAACAATAATTATATTAACCAAAACAATTACCATGAGTGAAGTTGGTTATTATTCACTTGCTATAGCTTATGCTGGACCTATTCTAATGCTACTTAGTTTTGGTTTGAAAACAATATATATAACAAATGAAAATTCTGAGAAAAAAATATTTCTTATAAATAGATTAATTACATTTATTTTATTCATCAATTTATTTATTATAATTCTGATACCAAGAGAGATAAGTCATTTTGAGTTTCAATTAATGGTGTTAGTTGCACTAATTAAAGGATTCGAATTTATTCAAGAGATTTTGTTTGCTTTCAGACAGAAAGAAATGCGATTCGAAGCAATTGGTAAACTTAAGCTTGCTCAATCGATTGGTTCAATAGTTATCACTTCATATCTCTTTATTGATTCTTCGAAAATATTAACTGTTTTTTTGTTCATATTAATTTTCAATAGTTTACTTATAATTTTTGAACTGAGAAATCAAAAACTTTTTTGTATTAAAGAAATTGCGAAAAAATTTAAAAAGGAAGAGTATTATGAAACATTAAAGTTATGTTACATAGGTTTACCACTCGGATTAACTCTAGCGATTTCCTCTTTAAATACTAATATACCTAGAATAATTTTAGAATTCTTTTCAGGAATTGAAGAGTTAGGATATTTCTCATCTTTAATGTTTTTTTATTCAGCCGGTACCACTATTATGTTCTCTATTAGTGGCTTTCTTTTACCTATCATGGTCAATAAAATAAATAATTTAAGCTGGATTCGAGATATCTTCAAAAAAATAAGTATAGTATATATATTTTTTTCATTACTCTTATTAATAATTATTTATTATTTTGGAGATATTATACTTTTAGTTATTTATAATGAGGAGTTTAGTAAGTATCATTTTGATTTTTTTATAATTATTATTGGGGCTGTCTTTACTTATTATATTATTCTAATGGATATAATTTTTAATGTTAAAAAACTTTTTAATTTTCTTCTCATAGTACAGATACTTACAATAATTGTGATTTCTATTATTGGTATTTTTATAGTCGCTGAATACAGCTTAAGTGGAGCAGCTATTGCATTTTCTTGTGGAATTATTTTTCAATTCTTAATAAAGTTCATATACTTTATGAAAATAATTACTAAAAATTAGATGAGGTGATTTTTTGTATAAGAAATATAAAACTGGGCTTTTGATATTTAGTAAAATAATAGGAATATTACCTAAGAAATTGCTATTGTTTTTTTGGGATATTTCTAGTGTTTTTAGTGGATCTATCAATATAGCGTTACGGTATTGTTTAATTAAATCGCTGGCAAATAGCTGCGGAGAAAATGTATATATAGGAAAGTTTGTAACTATAAAAAACTTTGAGCACTTAAATTTAGGAGATAATATAAGTATTCATGACTTTTCTTATATTGAAGCTAAGGGTGGATTAACAATTAATAACAATGTATCTATTGCACATAACGCAAGTATTCTAACCTCATCACATAATTGGAATGATATAACTTTACCCATAAAGTATAATGAAGTCACCTTTAATCCAGTATTGATTAATGAAGATGTATGGATTGGCTGTGGAGTTAGAGTTCTTAATGGAACAACAATTGGTAGTAGGTCGATTATAGCTGCTGGCTCAATCGTTAATAAAGATGTCGATGCAAATACAATTGTTGCAGGAGTACCTATTAAGAAAATAAAAGAAATAGATTAATTTATTCTTAAAAATGAAAATAACTAGCGTTTAGAAAATTTAAGAGGAGTCTCGTAAATGTATATTATAGCCGCAGTTATTTTTCTCCAAGCACTAATTACTTTTATTCTTAAAGGATTTGTAAATAATTCTATCTATTATAGTTTAAGCCTTCTAGGAATATTTATTATCATAATGTCAATTTACATATTAATAAAATTTAATGGTAAGTTATTTCTTATAATTTATTTTGGTTTTTTAATAAGAGTGATTATACTATTAATTGATATATTTATCCCGTCAATTAGCATATTTGGTAGTGGAACAGATACTGAATATTTTCATAACACCTCACTTGAGATTTCTAAAGGAAATATGCCATTATCTGAAGGTAGAACCTTTTACGTTTCCTTTTTATCAGCTTTCTATTATTTTTTTGGGAACGAGAGAATTTTGGCTCAATTCATTAATGTTATTTTATGGGTTTTCTCTTCTTACTATCTGATGAAAACATTGCAGCTATTTTCCGTTTCTAGTAAGCATATGGCCTTAGCACTTTCATTATTTACATTTTTCCCTAATTTAATATTTATGACAAGTGTTTTGTTAAGAGAATCATGGATTATATTCTCGTTGACTCTATCTCTTTACTATTTTATTTTATGGTACAAAGAAGAAAAAAATAAGTCTCTCTTATTAGCAGTAATGTTTTCTTTGTTAGCAATGCTTTTTCATGCTGGAATGATAGGGATATTAATTTCATACTTATTGATTGTTGTATTAAACCAAAAGAAAATCGACTTGAAAAAACTATTCTTTTATTTGCTTCTCATACTTAGTTTAACAACCATACTTCTTACAAATGAAAATATGTTTTTATCGAAGTTTTTAACAATTCAAGAAAGTGGTATTGATAGCGTGAATTTAGCTAACGAAGGAAATTCAGCTTATTTACAAAGTTTTAACTACTTGAACAGCTGGTTAGTTTTTTTACTCACACCACTTAAGATAATATATTTCCTTCTTTCTCCTCTGCCAATGGATTGGCGAGGAATAGGAGATATAATCAGTTTTGGTGTTGATTCACTAATTTATTTTTTGTTGATTATCCTTATTATCAATGGGTTTTTAAAAAGCTCCCTAAGTAAAAAATATAAAATAATGTTTTTCATATTATTGATTACAAGCGTTTTTATCTTTGCTTATGGTACAGGAAATGCAGGTACTGCTATTAGACATAGAACAAAGCTATTACCTTTGTTTATCGTTAGCTGGGTTGTTCTTTCAAATCATGTAAGTACAACAACCAAAAACAAATTAAATTCAAAAAAAATGTAAAGTGTGCGATTTTAGGAGGAAAATATGAAGATTTTAATTACAGGAACTGCAGGATTTATTGGATCGACATTAGCAAGGAAATTATTGAAACTAGACCATTCTATAGTGGGAATTGATAACTTGAATGATTATTATTCAGTTTCTTTGAAAGAATCTCGACTAGATTTAGTTGAGGGAGATAACTTTAAATTCTACAAAGTAGATTTAGAGAACACTAATGAAATTGAAAAGATTTTTAACGAAGAAGCGCCAGAAGTAGTCGTGAATTTAGCTGCTCAAGCAGGAGTACGGTATAGCTTAGAAAATCCTAGAGCATATATCGATTCTAATATTGTTGGGTTTACGAACATTCTCGAGTCATGCAGACATAATGATGTAAAGCATTTAATTTATGCTTCTTCAAGCTCAGTTTACGGTGCCAACACATCTTTACCGTTTTCAGTCCATGACAATATTGATCATCCATTAAGCCTGTATGCAGCTACAAAAAAAGCAAATGAATTGATGGCACATACATATAGCAGCCTTTATAATATTCCAACGACAGGACTCAGGTTCTTTACGGTTTATGGCCCATGGGGACGCCCTGATATGGCATTATTTATGTTCACTAAAAACATCCTTGAAGGCAAGCCAATCGATGTATTCAATAATGGAGAAATGATGCGCGACTTTACGTATGTAGATGATATTGTTGAAGCCATTTCACGGTTGATCGATAAACCAGCACAGCCAAACCCAGAATGGACCGGCGAGACTCCAGATCCAGGAACTAGCTATGCTCCATACAAAATCTATAATATTGGCAATAACAGCCCTGTGAAATTGATGGACTTTATTGAAGCAATTGAAGAAAAAACAGGTAAAGAAGCAATTAAAAATTATATGCCGTTGCAAGCAGGGGATGTCCCAGCAACATATGCAAACGTTGAAGATTTGTTTAGAGATATCGACTTTCAACCACAAACAAACATTAAAGATGGTGTCGGTAAATTCGTCGACTGGTATGTCGACTATTATGGAGTGAAATTATAATGGATAGAAAAATTGGTTTAGTAGGTTTAGGTTATGTAGGACTACCAGTAGCAGTGGCTTTTGGAAAAGAACATCATATTATTGGCTTTGATATAAACGAAAACCGAATTGCGTCGTTAATATCCGGCACAGACTATACAAATGAAGTGACGGATGAAGAATTGCAATCGTCGAATATCGACTTTACCGCTGATGGCAGCAAGCTCTCAGAAGCAGACTTTTTGATCGTCGCTGTGCCAACCCCGATAAATGAACACAATCAACCGGACTTGACACCGCTTGTAAAAGCATCTGAAACCGTAGGTAAGCACTTATCAAAAGGAACGATTGTCGTTTATGAATCGACTGTCTATCCTGGCGCCACTGAGGAAGTGTGTGTCCCAGTTCTAGAGAAATTCTCTGGACTCACATACGGCGAAGATTTCTTTGTCGGCTACTCGCCAGAACGAATCAACCCAGGTGATAAAGAACATACTTTCACTACGATTACGAAAGTGGTTGCTGGTCAGACTCCAGAAATTCTAGAGATTGTTGCTGATACGTATGCGAGTGTAGTAAAAGCAGGTGTTCATAAAGCAAGTTCGATTAAGGTGGCTGAAGCAGCAAAAGTCATCGAAAACACACAGCGTGATGTAAACATTGCTTTAATGAATGAATTAGCGTTGATTTTTGATCGTTTAGATATTGATACTACAGAAGTATTGGCTGCAGCAGGTACAAAATGGAACTTCCTGAAGTTCTCTCCTGGTCTTGTTGGAGGTCATTGTATCGGTGTAGATCCTTACTACTTAACTCATAAAGCACAAGCAGTTGGTTATCAGCCGGAAGTGATTTTGTCAGGGCGTCGCGTGAACGACAATTTAGGCAACTTCATCGCAAGTACTTTAGTGAAGAAACTCATTAAAAAAGGGGCTGGCGTGCAAGGCTCTAAAGTAACTGTGCTTGGTCTTACTTTTAAAGAAAACGTGCCAGATCTTCGAAACTCGAAAGTAATTGACGTTATCCGCGAGTTGCAAGAATATGATATAGACATTCAAGTAACTGATGCAGAAGCAAGCTCGATAGATGCTGTTCGTGAATACGGAATTGACTTAATTCCGTTTAACGAGTTGGAAAAAGCAGATGCAGTGATTTTTGCAGTCCCTCATAGAGAATATGTGGCTAAAGGCTGGGATGGCATGCAGTCGCTTTTGAAAGATAAAGGCGGAATTGTGGTTGATATTAAGAGTGTTCTTTCAAAAGAAGAAAAACCAGCAGAGTTGGAATTATGGAGACTGTAAACAACCAACCCGTTAAAATACTTCAAGTCTGTGCAATCGACTTTTCTGTAGATCGTTTGCTGAAGCCGCTCATTAAGGAGAGTATGGCGCAAGGGTATGAAGTTCATAACGCATGCGCCGATACAGGACTCTTCACGCAGCTTAGAGAAGAAGGCCTCCACATGATTAATATGCCAATTGAACGGAAAATATCACCATTTTCTAACCTGAAAACAATAGGTGCATTTGTTTCGCTGTTGAAAAAAGAACAATACGATATTGTGCACGTCCATACGCCGGTTGCTGCTTTACTGGCACGAGTTGCTGCTAAACTGGCTGGGCAAAAGAATGTGATTTACACAGCTCATGGATTTTACTTCCACGACGATATGTCACCAAAAGTTTATAAGGTATTTTATGGAATTGAAAAATATGCAGCAAAATGGATGACAGATTGGTTACTATTGCAAAGTATTGAAGATTATCAACTGGCCATTAATGACCGGTTTTCTCCAAAAGAAAAAACTATTCATTTGAGTAATGGTGTTGATATTTGGTCGAAGTTTAATCGAGATATGGTAACGACACCTACTTTACGAAAAGAAGTTGAAATTGAAGAGAATGATGTCGTCTTTACATTCATTGGGCGTTTAGTGAAGGAAAAAGGCGTCTTTGAACTTCTTCAAGCATTTAATAAACTCCGTCAAGAAGATCCGAATGTAAAACTAGTGCTTATTGGCGGATTGTTGGATAGTGAAAGAGATCAGGAGAGTTTTGCAGAGCTCCAGACTCTTTTAACTTCACAGGGTGTTATTCAATTAGGTTTCCGGAATGATACGCCGGAATTATTATCAATCAGTGATGTTTTTGTTCTTCCTTCTCACCGTGAAGGCTTGCCAAGATCCATTATTGAAGCGATGGGGATGAATTTGCCTATCATTGCTTCCAATATCAGAGGCTGTAGAGAAGAAGTATTTCCAAACAGAAATGGATTTCTCTTTGAAAAAGAAAATACTGAAGAGCTCTATGAATCGATGAAAATGTTATCTCAAGATGAAAGTATGCGCCATTCATATTCAATTGAAAGCAGAAAAATTGCAGAAGAACTATTTGATGAGCAAAAGGTATTGGCAAAACAGCTCGAGCTTTTCGATACTTTAACAAAAGAAGTTGGTACCTATGAAAAGACTGTTTGATTTTACCGTTAGCTTAATAGCATTAATAATCCTCTCCCCTGTAATCTTGTTAACTGCATTGTTAATCCGTTGGAAAATCGGTTCCCCTGTAGTATTCAAACAGCCGAGGCCTGGATTCAATGAACAACCCTTTCATGTATATAAGCTCCGTTCCATGACAGATGAGTGTGATGACAATGGTGACTTATTATCCGATGATATTCGCCTAACTTCATTTGGAAAGCTAATGCGGAAGTTCAGTTTAGACGAACTGCCGCAGCTGTGGAATGTCCTGAAAGGCGATATGAGTTTTGTGGGACCACGGCCTCTATTAATGGAGTATTTGGGTCTGTATGATGAAAGGCAGAAGAAGCGCCATGATGTGCGGCCCGGCATTACCGGTTGGGCACAAGTGAATGGGCGAAATGCTATTTCATGGGAACAGAAATTTGATTACGACGTTTGGTATGTGGAAAATCGGTCGTTTTGGCTGGATATTAAAATTCTATTTATGACGGTGATGAAGGTATTCAAGTCTGAAGGAATCTCACAAGATGGCCAGGCGACGGTGACAAAATTTAAAGGTAATTCGGCATCCAGGAGGTCGTAATGTGAAAGTGATATTAATCGGAGATAGTGGGCATGCAAGAGTTATTGCAGATAACGTTATTTCTAATGGAGATACAGTAGTTGCCAGGCTTGATGATAAATATAAAGAGCTAGATAAAAAGGAAGATTGTTGGTACGGGCCGAGTTCTTCTGTTCACCAGTTAATCGAGCAGGAACAAGCTAAAGTTATTGTTGCAATTGGCGCAAATGCCATCCGGCGTAAAATTGTCGATAAGTTGAACTTATCTGATGAACATTACGCAACCATCATTCATAAAGATGCGCTGGTAAGCCCGAGTGCAAAGCTTGGACTTGGAACGGTTGTGATGCCTGGAGTCATTGTGAACGCTGCTGCGAAAATCGGGGCACACGTCATTTTGAATACACGTCTTGTTATTGAACATGATTGTTTCATTGGTGATTATGCTCATGTTTCTCCGGGGGCCATGATCACTGGAGGAGTGACAGTTGGAGAAGGCGTTCATATTGGAGCAGGCGCTACTGTTATTCCGACAAAGACAATCGGCGCATGGAGTACGATCGGTGCTGGGTCCGTAGTAATCGATGATATTAAAGAACAGTCGACTGCTGTCGGTGTTCCGGCACGAGTCATTAAGACAGCCGAGCAGACGTTGAGCACTGCCAATCGGAAAGTTTAGGAGCGATACTTATGACAGAAAGAATTTTCCTCTCGACTCCCCATATGAGTGGGAACGAGCGATCTTATATCGATTATGCTTTTGATACGAACTGGATTGCTCCGCTTGGACCTAATGTCGATGGTTTCGAAAAAGAAATAGCAGAATACGCGCACGTAGCGGATGCTGCTGCGACCAGTTCAGGGACAGCGGCCATTCATTTGGCATTGCAACTTCTAGAGGTGGGCAAAGAAGATACGGTATTTTGTTCGACACTGACGTTTATTGCCAGTGCTAACCCGATTCTCTACACTGGAGCGACTCCTGTATTTATCGATTCCGAAGAAACGACTTGGAATATGTCTCCAGTTGCTCTTGAAAAAGCATTGAAAGGTGCCGACCAAAATGGCAAGTTGCCGAAAGCGGTCATCATTGTTCATTTGTACGGCCAATCTGCCATGGTCGATGAATTATTGGCTGTTTGTGATCGCTATGGTGTAGCAGTTGTGGAAGATGCTGCGGAATCGTTAGGTTCTTACTATAAAGGCAAACCGAGCGGGTCATTCGGTAAGTTTGGGATCTTTTCATTTAACGGGAACAAGATCATTACCACGTCCGGTGGCGGAATGCTCGTTTCCAACGACATAGAAGCTTTAAAGCGTGCCCGTTTCCTTGCTACACAGGCGAGGGATCCAGCGGCCCATTACCAGCATAGTGTCGTAGGTTATAATTATCGACTTAGCAATATTCTCGCTGGTGTCGGCCGTGCACAACTAGAAGTCTTAGATGAACGCGTGCTAGCTAGACGGGCGGTATTTAATCGTTACGTCGAAGCGCTTGGCGACATCGATGGTTTAGAGTTCATGCCCGAGCTGAAGGATACCTATGGAAATCGTTGGCTGACGACTTTGACTTTAGATCCAGAGAAAGTTTCGGTCAAACCTGGAGATATTATCGATGTGTTAGCTGCAGACAATATTGAAGGGCGCCCGGTGTGGAAGCCGCTTCACCTTCAGCCGCTTTTCGCTGATTGTGCATTCTATGCCCATAGTGATAATGAGATTATCAGCGAACAGCTCTTTGAAAGAGGGCTCTGCTTGCCATCAGGGTCAAACATGACAGAAGAGCAGCAAGCTCGCGTCATCCAAAAGATTCAGCAATGTCTTGGAGTGGAAAACTCTGCTTCGGTATCGAAATAGTATTACTTAAGCCACTAAATTCTCTCGAGAATTTAGTGGCTTTTTTCTGTTTTAACGAGGTTTTAACCTTTCGCTTATATGATGCAGATATCATATTTATTCGAGCAGGAAGTGGGGATTAATAATGAACAGCATTTTTCTTAATAATGATTTACTCAAAGTACCTGCGCCTAAACAATACGAAGTATTTGAGTTTCAAAATGAGCATGGTCATATCCAACATATTTTTGAAAAACGAGAAATTTCCGTTCAAGTTAATGGAGAGACATATTATGATCTAGCGTCGCCGTCCGGGTTTGGTGGTCCCGCGATAGTAAGGTTTAATGATGATCGAAAATGGGATTTGATTTTCGACTTTACAAGAGCGTTTGAAGCGTATTGCCTTGAGCATCACATCGTTTCTGAACAAGTAGAGTTCCATGCGCCTTTCGGACATCCAGCAGACTTTTTAGAATGCTATGAAGTAGAGTATGAGAGGGATAGTTTTGGCATCGATGTGACAAAGCCTTTGGATCAGATTGGCAAAGAAGACTTGAGTAAGCTATGGAATGCAATAGATTCAGGTGTGGAATATCGAGTTTTTGAAGGCAAATCAGCAATTAGCTATTTTCAAAAGTTTGTTCATCGAACTGATAAGCAAATGCATTCGAATGTGAAACAATACATCGAGTTTATTGATGAAAATGCTTTTGATGATTATATTGTGGTAGAACTTAGCTTTAAAAACCAAGTATTGGCTATGAGTTGCAGTCGAGTTCATGAAGACGCTGTCTACACCCATTGGTCTACCGCAGCCTCCAAACATCAATATTTCGAGGCAGACAAATTGTTGAAATGTGCTTTGTATTTATGGGCAAAAGAAAACGGACTCCAAAAAGCTTGGAGTCCTAAAGAAAAAAAACAGTCAAAAATGGCGATTGAAACATTGGTAGCAGCTGTATGTACCGGCAGAAAAATATGGAATGAACGAATTTATCAAGAACTGTGTAATTTAAGTAATATTGATAAGCGGGTTGATTTTTTTCCAGCTTATCGGTCAGTTCAATGAGGAATGTATTGTGAAATGTTAGTGCTATTTCAAAACGTCCAAAAGTTGACGGTATTATTTGTCTAGGACTTGACGGATTAATGTCCTTAACAACCCTTGAGAAAGTAAATGACGTCTCCTGAGTATTGTGGAACGAAAAAGCCACGTGTGCGGAGATTTGAGCCAACAATTATGGAGAATGTGTCACTGAATGCATAGAAGAGAGCTGCTAGCGGAAATTCCGCTGTCGGCTCTCTTTCTTTTGTGAAGTTATAATCATTTCTGAATGAACAAAACTGAAAGAAGTGGTTCTCGCATGTCTCAAGTGGTTCTGTTTTGTGTCCTGGGTGGTTCTAAAACGTGGCACAAGTGGTTCTATTAAATGGCTGTAATCACTCTGGAAAGATTCATTTTCCCCTCAATCGGTCAGCGCGATTTTTCATCCGCAAAAGTTGCGGCTATTTTCTGCGCTGTTTTCCACAATACTGCAGCCACTCCACCTTGCGCTTTTACATAGATAGTCAATCGGTAAGCCAAGTAAATGCCCCCGATATCAATCAAGACATCTGATAATCGCCCGCTGCGTTCAAAGAACAGTTGGAGGAATTCCGTGAAAAAGGCGAACAGGCTGCAGAGGATGAACGCTTTCTTGTTGTCGGCAATGGTTTTTGCTAACAGAAGGAAAAGAATGCCGAAAGACAGGGCATGCCCTGTTTTTTGGAATACATAGAGTTTGCTGTCCAAGTGGATGTCGCTAATGATAAACAGATCTGACAGGTTTGGGAACAAACGAATATTGAATCCGATGTCTTGGGAGAATAACAGAGACTGGAAATTGTAAGTGTTGGTGGCCAGCAGGATGCACAGGGCCCACAGGATAACCGGTATGTATTTAGCTTTCAAAGCACTCTTCCCTTCAAAACTCTTCTAATTATATATGAAAATTCTGCAACTGCCCTGACTAGCTTTTGGAGTTGCAGGCGCTAATTCAGGCTTGCTTTAAAGCTGCTCTTCCGGTATCTTCCGAACGGTTCAAAATCGTGAAAAGCAAACAAGAGGTAAGACAAGGGCGAGAAAAAGCCATTTTCTTCAGTCTATGTTGCAAGTTTTCTAAAGTCCCTGTAGATCTGGTTTTTATGTGTATAAGTGCCTATGATATAAGTATAGCAATTATTCGAAGGCTTGCGGGGGAAATGGTAATGCTTTCTCATAATGATCAAAAGTGGACGACATTGCTTGAAATGGATTTGATGGATCTGATAGGGGGTTAATCTTGGAACCGTTATGTAAGAACTATCTTTATTTAGCTTAGGAATTATTGATGGTGTCCCTAATTGATGGTGTCCCTGTGTCAGAAACAATTCAGCGGCGATTTCTGAAGAGAAAGTACCGCCATGTATGGTTTTCTTGTGGTTTGTCCCTGTTTTTGTCCCTATGTCAGAAACAATTTTGGCACAATTACTGCAAAGAAGAGAGCCGCCAGTTGAAATATCAACTGGCGGCTCTCTTCTTTGCATTCACTGGCCTCATTCTCCGCAATTAGTGGCTCAAAACTCCGCACAAGTAGCTTTTTCGTTCCGCAATACTCATCCCGTGATTAGTCGATTCCAGATACAAGTGAAAGGAATCCGCAGAAGCAGAAACGTGCAGCACCGTCCAAGTTGGATAAAAGAATTGCAGGTCCGAGTGTGAACGCCTCGGAACAGAATCGTTACTACGATAATTCCCGAAAAGAGGATTCACTAAAATAGCGGAAGAGTTAAAAATAAACCGACATTGTTAGATAATTGTAAATTAAGTTAAATAAAGAAAATAAATAAAAATAAAATGTATTTTTTACCAAAATTTAGCTAGTATATAAATCTTTTGTGCACTATAATACTAGTGATTACATACTACTTTTTGCGTGTAATTATAAGACTATTTTCTATATATTTTAGACTTTCAGTTCAGGAAGTTGCATTGAAAGATGAGAGATGGGGTTAAATGGACAGGGGAATATTGGTAGTTATTTTCGGCTTTTAAGTTTTAGTGTAATAACAATATTAAGCTTCGGGGAATGGAAGGGAACAATGGCAAACATGAAAAGTAAAAAAGGGTTTGGGTTAGTCTTTATATTTACAATACTATTTTTTATAGGATTAGGAATGACATCAACGGAAGCGAGTACACCGGATGCAATAGAATATATCAAAATAGAGAAAAAGAAAATTCTAACAAACCAGTATCAGACGATAAAGATTAAGTTAACTGACAGTACAAGTGTCACTCATATTCAAATGTCCTATAAGATGCCCAATGGAAATTATAATGCTGTTCAGCTGTATCGAAATTCTTTAGGCGAATTTGAAGGGACAACTATTCCATCACCTGCAGGCGAGTATACAGTCGCAAACATCACGGTACTAAAAAAAGAATCATGGCGTGTATATTTTGATCTTTCAGAAGGCGGAGAATATGAATTTGATGAATGGAACTTCACTTCTTATTCAGCAGATACCACCGGACCTGAATTGGATGATTTATATGTAGATAATTCTTCCGTTTTACAAAACGGGAATGTGACGGTAACTGTTGAAGCGCATGATGATTTAAGCGATATCCAAAGTGTGTATGTGGACTATAAGGCGCCCAACGGATATTATTATCAATTGCCGGCAATAAGCGCCGGGAATAACCGTTTTCAAGTGCAGATTCCAAGTTTTATGACATCAGGTTTATTCATTGGGGAATTTGAATGTGTTGGGATTACGCTTCAAGATTCTCGTAATAACACTAGCCATTACATTGACGATGACCACTACAGTAATAGAAATCTAGATTCCGGTAATTTCACTGTGAAACCCGAAGGTGATGCACCGGTTCTAAAAGACATCTCCATAGATAAAGGCGAAGTAAACAGTGAAGAGTCTTTAAAGGTCATTGCAGAAGTGGAAGATGCTTCTGGAGTGGCGAATGTGAAAGTCAATTTTACCAGTCCAATGGGCTATAACGTTTCCGTCGCATTAACGCATGCTTATGGAAACGTATATGAAGGGGAATTTCCTTCGTACTATACAGGACTGGACAGTGGAAAATGGAAAGTGCAATTTGTTTGGATGGAGGATGTTTATAAAAATTCTCTATACGTATGGAGCAATTCCATCTATTCGTGGGGGGACGACCTCTCCGGAGGTGATTTCATAGTTAAAGAAAAAGACAGAACCCCCCCAGAAAAGCCCGAATTGAATGAAGTATACGATGTTTCTACGGTGATCAGCGGTTGGGCTGAGCCTTATGCGACTATTGATATTTTTGCAAATAGTGACTGGCTAGGCTCAACGACTGTATTTGAAGGCGGCTATTTTTACTTTGACATGCCGTCACAAAAAGCAGGCACTCGTATAACCGTCACAGCTACAGATTCTTCCAATAACTCGTCAGAGCAAGCTGTATTGATAGTAAGGGACGGCACTCCTCCAAAGGCTCCAGATATCGGATCAGTATCGGATTCTGATACGATCATTTATGGTCAGGCGGAACCAGATTCGACAATTACGGTTTCCACTGAAAACACAGTATTGGCCAATACGACAACTGACGAGCATGGGAACTTTTCAGTGGAAATACCAAAGCAAAAAGCAGGTGCCAAACTGGAGATAAGCGCGACGGATCGTTCAGGCAATGTTAGTGAAACAAAAGAAATAACGGTAATAGACGCTACTCCTCCAGACCTTCCAACCGTAAATGAAGTGACGGATGCTTCAACAAAAGTAACTGGAATAGCAGAAGCAAAGGCTGTTATAACCATTTACCGAGGAACAGCAGTAATCGGGCAAGGTGAAGCGGACGATGCTGGTAAATTCTCGGTTAATATTCCAAAACAGTCGGCTGCAACGAAGTTAGAAGTGACAGCTACCGATAACAGCGGAAACGTTAGTGCTAAAAAGCAAGTAACTGTTAAAGATAAAACAGCTCCGAGTATACCGACTGTTAATGAAGTAACAGATAAGTCTTTAAATATAACAGGAAAAGCGGAAGCTTTGGCATTAGTAACGGTGAAAAAAGGCACCGCTGTTATTGGCAATGGAAATGCTACGGCAGCTGGTGACTTTACCATTCCAATCGACAAGCAGCCAGCCGGGGCGACATTAAGTGTAGTTGCTGCCGATGCAGCCGGAAATGTCAGTAAGGCAAAAGAAGTGATTGTGAAAGATAAAACAGCTCCAAATGCACCGACTGTACAAACTGTAACAGATGTATCAACAAGTATTACAGGCACAGCTGAAATTGGTTCTTCCATTACTATTAAAGCAGGAACAGAATTGATCGGTTCTGCTATTGTAGATTCGAACGGAAGATATTCAATTGCCGTATCCAAGCTAAAAAGTGGCTTGAAATTACAGGTAACAGCCACTGATGCCGCTGGAAACACGAGTGAGATAAAAGAAGTAGAAGTGATTGATACGACAGCTCCTTCCGCACCAATTGTCAATGAAGTGACAGATCAATCTACGGCTGTCAACGGGAAAGCGGAAGCTAATGCTATTGTTAGTGTCAAAGTAGGTACTCAGGAAATCGCTTCTGCGACTGTAAAAGCAAACGGAACATTCACTGTTGCTATTGCAAAACAACCAGCAGGCACAAAACTTTCTGTTACAGTAACGGACGCTGCTGGCAACACGAGTCCAGCAACAGTGCTCACTGTAGTGGATGTTACAGCACCTGCAGCTCCAACGGTAGATCAAGTCACAGATCAATCCGAAGCAGTGACAGGGAAAGCGGAAGCTGGCTCGACAATTCAGGTCAAAGCCGGTTCAACAGAAATCGGAACCACGACGACGAAAGCAGATGGCACATTCACTATCGCAATAGCCAAACAACAAGCAGATACCAAGCTGTCTGTCACGGCTACTGATGCAGTCGGCAATATTAGTGAAGCAACTGTGGTTACCGTTGCTGATACTGTAGCCCCTGCTGCTCCTGTAGTGGAGCAAGTAACTGATCAATCCGTTAAAGTAACGGGGACAGCGGAAGCGGCATCTACAGTAAGCGTCAAAGCTGGATCAAATGAAATCGGCTCTGCAAAAGCAGCAGCGGACGGCAAATTCTCCGTTACGATCGCTAAACAAACAGCCGGAACGAAACTTTCTGTAACGGCTGCAGATAAAGCAGGTAACTTGAGCAAAGCCGCAAGCGTTACCGTCAAAGACCTTACTGCGCCAAGCGCACCAATCGTCGACAAGGTGACGCATAAAGCGACCAGCATCAACGGAACAGCAGAAGCTGGCAGTGATATCGTCGTTAAAGCAGGCACGAAAGAACTGGTTCAAGGAAAAACCACTTCGAACGGTAAATTTTCTTTAGCGATCGAGCCACAAGCAATCGGCACGGAAATAACGATTACCGCAACGGACGCGGCAGGCAACCAAAGTGCCGCAACGAAAACGATTGTCGTAAAAGCCGGGCCAGAAGTGACTGACCGAATTTCAGGCTCGAGCCGCTATATGACGGCGATTGCCATTTCTCAAGAAGGATGGGATTCGGCTGACACGGTGGTCCTTGCGACCGCTGCGGATTTCCCGGATGCATTAGCTGGCGGACCGCTCGCATTCCAGGAAGATGCACCGATTCTGTTAACGAGAACCCAAACTTTAACAGCTGAGACAAAACAAGAAATCCAGCGCCTCGGTGCGAAAAAAGTCATCGTCCTTGGACGATCAGGCGCGATTTCGGCAGATGTGGAAGCGGAATTAAAGCGCATGAATTTGACCGTTGAGCGAATCGGCGGACAAACGCGCTTCGACACGGCGGCTTTGATTGCAGGGAAACTGAACTCAGACAAAGCGGTCGTGGCGAACGGATTAAACTTCCCGGATGTATTGTCCGTGTCTTCGTATGCCGCGAAAAACGGCGTGCCGATTTTATTGACACGTACGGACCGCTTGCCGGAAGAAACAAAAGCAGCACTGAAGAACACGACCTCTACGTACGTGATCGGCAGCACCGGTGCAGTGAGTGACGAAGTCTTGAATGCTTTGCCGAAGCCAACAC
This sequence comes from Planococcus sp. ISL-109, assembly GCF_018613655.1. Taxonomy (GTDB): domain Bacteria; phylum Bacillota; class Bacilli; order Bacillales_A; family Planococcaceae; genus Planococcus. The sequence continues at coordinate 47,477 of NZ_JAGGPW010000001.1, read as the reverse complement.
GCCTCGGCGGAAAAGACCGTTACGAAACCGGCTATGTCGTAGCGACGACGCTATCACTCGGAACCGATAAAGCCTATATCGCGACAGGGATGAACTTCCCGGATGCGTTAGCAGGATCTGTTCTCGCGGCGAAAAACGATGCACCGATCCTACTCGTTCGCCCGGCAGCCATTCCGGATGCGACCAATAGACAACTGGCAAACTATGACGGCTTCTCGATCTTCGGAGGCACCGGCGCCGTCTCGGATGGCGTTAAGTCTTTGTTGGATGAAGCATTGAAAAAATAATCAAAGTAAGCCCGGAGAGCAATTGCTTTCCGGGCTTTTCTTGCGATTAGCTAAAATAGTTCATTGGCAAAGGTGAAAGAAACAAGAAAGTTCGAATACGCGGCAGAAGCGCGTATGGGGCTGAATGGATAAGCTTAAGATGGGGGAGGAGGAGCAGTCACTGTGTCCTTTTCTCCTTTTGCCCTTATAATGTAAAAAAGCATATTTTCGAAAGGAAGTGGTGCATATGGAAAGCATTATTTTTGATTTGGACGGAACGCTGTGGGACCCGCGTGAGGTCGTCGCGGGAGCGTGGAATACGGTTTTGAAGAAAAATGGAATTCAGGACACAGTCACAAAAGAAGATTTAAAAGGCATCATGGGACTTCAGCAAAAGGAAATCGGCGAAAAGCTCTTTCCTCATTTGCCGGAACAACAATACCTAGAGTTGACGAAGCAACTTTCTGTGGTGAAATACGAGCGCTTAAGCCGAGAAGGCGGGAAATTATACGATGGCGTTGAAGCGGTGTTGGAAAAACTGGCCCAGAAATACAATTTGTATATCGTCAGCAATTGCCAAGAAGGCTATATCGAAAGCTTTTATGCCTATCATAAATTGGATAAGTATTTCCTTGATTTCGAAAATCCAGGGAGAACCGGCTTGTCCAAAGGGGAAAACATCAAGCTGATCATGGAAAGAAACCAACTAGAAGACGCTGTCTATGTTGGGGATACAGCAGGCGATCATCAGGCAGCCGGAGTGGCAGGCATTCCGTTTGTCTATGCGGCGTATGGATTCGGGGAAGTGGACGGGTTTGACTATTCGATTCGTAGGTTTGAGGAGTTGTTGGAGCTATTTGAATAAAGCGGCATTCCATTGATTGTGAAACAACAACTTTAAAAATAAGAAAAGCGTAGCGCCTCTGTTGTTTCTCGAGAGGCGATACGCTTTTTTTTCGATCAGCTTATTTAAATAGGAGCTTGTTAGTTGGATGACCAGTCTGTATGAAAGCTTCCTAGTTTGTCTGTGCGCTGGTAAGTATGCGCACCGAAATAGTCTCGCTGGGCTTGGATCAGGTTCGCTGTCGAAAATCGCGCCCCTACTATATTAGATAGACGGCAACACAAAGAACCATTGTTTTCTGGGTATATAAGAAGTACCAATCACAGAACTTCCGAAACACTCACTCACAAGGAGCTGAAAACAATGGTTCTACCTACAATCAACCATATTCAGGGGAGCAGTGAAAGTCCTTGGAACGAGGTGAAGACAGCGATTGAATATATATGAATATTATTTCTCAATATTTTTCATTAGTCCTTTTTTCTAGTTCTACACTTAATATTGAGTTGTTCAAAAAATTGAACAAAAAACGTGCAACGGGGGTCCGTTACACGTTGTGTGAATGCATTTTCTGCACTTCCGCGATAATCTGTTTCATTGCAGTCGTCGTACGGCGCTTGTAGCGTCGGACCATGTTGTTGGATTCATTTTGGCCGCCGTTTTTCGCTTGCTTGCGGTCGGCGATCGCTTTTGCTGCGAAGTGCACGCTCATTTTGTTGTTCAAGCGGTTCGGGTCTGGTGCAATCAATTGGTTTTCGACCGCAGCCTCACGGGGTGTATGGAATAGGTGGGTTTTGTTTACTTTCATCCGTGTATGATCCATAACCGTCGATTCTTTCACGTTGTTCATCGATCTTTCAGATTTTTTGTATTCTTATATGCGAAAAACGTTAAAACGAAGCATCCCCAAAAGAGCGTAAGAATCATTTCAACATGACGATTGCACATTTCCAGCAAACCATCTTCTCACCCGCTTTATTAAACTTCCTCCAATATTCCGGCGTTCTCGCATCTTCGTAATTTTCTACTTTCATTAGTTTTCCACAAAGATTACAAAAAAAGTTATTATTATCGTTTATGGCATATCCTTCTTCTCTTCTATATGATATTTAACTAATAAATTGAAAATAATGGTATAATTAAGGTATAAAGTTTTATGATATGTAATTATATGGTCGTATGATGCCCATATAAATTAGTAAAATTGAATTATAGAGGTGTTGTAGTGAGTCAAAAAAAGGAATCACAAACACATCGTATTTTGTCGATGTACGACCGACTAAGAAATGGTGAGGCACTTATTAAAAAGGAAGAAGCAGCGCGATTTCAGAAAAGTGAAAAATCCATTCAGCGTGATCTTGAAAGTATACGGAGCTATGTTGAAGTAGAAAATGTGAATGAGTATATCGATTACAATCGTGAAAAAAAGGCGTATGTATTGAATACCGAAACGCCGAGTTGGTTAAGCAATGAAGAAATTTTCGCGATGTTAAAGGTGTTAATTGAATCACGAGCATTCCCGAAAGTTGAAATGGACAACTTTATTGAAAAGCTAACGCATCTCGCTAAAAAAGAGGATCGAACATCGATTAAGAAAAAGATGGCGAATGAAAAGCATTTGTATGTGGAACTTTTCCATAAGAAGAATCTGCTTCATACTTTGTGGCAGCTATCATCAGCAATTCAATCAAAAAAAGTCATCGCCATGCATTATAAACGCGAGTTTGACGAATACGCAAGTGAAAGAAAAGTAAAACCCGTAGGCATTATGTTTTCCGAATATTATTTCTATCTCATTGCGTATCAAGTGGGTAAGGACTTTGATTACCCAACAATTTATCGTATTGACCGTATTGAGCATTTCGAACAAACATCAAAATCTTTCAAAGTACCGTACCATGATCGTTTCCAAGAAGGCGAGTTCCGCAAACGTGTGCAGTTCATGTATACGGGCGAGTTGATTAACGTGAAGTTCAAATTTACTGGCTCTTCACCACAAGCCGTGCTGGATAGACTACCGACGGCAAAAGTTATACGGAGTTTGGAAGACGGGCTGGTTTTTGAAGCTGAGGTGTTTGGAAAGGGAATTAAGATGTGGTTATTGAGTCAGGGCGAGTTTGTTGAGGTGTTGGGACCGGATAAGTTAATAGACGAAATTGTCACTACAAATAATAAAATTCAAGATAAGTATGCCACTGAATTAAATGGAAGTTTATAATTACATGTTAATAAAAATACAATAGTATTTTTGGGGGTAAGAGGTATATATGGTTACAAAAAAAATTAATTCCGAACAAAAACTAAATCAAATCATTTCATTACCTCAACTAAATAAAGAGTACTATCAAAACTTTATTCAAAGAGCAAAAGATATCCAAAATCAAATGAATGACAAATCTTTCCGTATTACAGTAGTTGGTGAATTTAGTTCAGGAAAATCAACCTTTTTAAATGCATTAATCGGGAAAGATATTTTGCCTCATTCAGTTAATGAGACTACAGCGACTGTTACATATATTAAGAACGTAAAGTCTAACGATCCATTATGTAATAAAGTAATAGTAGAATTTTTCGGAGATAAAGAATCAATTGTATTAGATATGCCAAAAGATTCAAAAGGATTAACCGAATATGTAACAACAATGGCGAAACAGCTAAATGTAGTTCAAGATGTAACCTCTGTTACATTACATGTTGATTTTCCATATACAGATGAACCGATTGTATTTATTGATACGCCAGGTTTAAATGGTGTGGCAGAAGGACATTACGAACGAACACGCTATGAAATTCAACGAGCGCATACAAGTATTTACTTATTACACACCAGAGGCTTATCACAATCGAATGTTCAAATGTATGAGCTTTTAAAGCAGTATCAGTCATCTTTTGTATTCGTTATTAATGCTGTTGATACGTTAAAAGAGGCTGAAGGTGAAACGGTCGATTTGAAAATTGCCGAATTACGAAAGCAATTAGCTGATATTGGTGTACAAAATGACCCAACGATTATAGGTGTATCATCTTTGCTAGCATTAACTGCAAAAGATCCAGCGATTACACAATTATACGAAGGCGACACAAATGCTATGACATATGAACGTCGTCAATTACTATTAAAAAAATCGAATTTTGGTCAAGTTGAAACAGAAATTTGGAACCGTTTAACAAACAGTGAAAAAGGAAGATTAATGCAAAAAAATATCGAACAAAAAGTGCATGCGCTAATTGAAGATATTAAAACAGAATTCGAGGAACAGGTAGAAATTCATCAAGTAGAAATCGATGGAAAGCAGTTACAAGAAATCGAGTTACGTATGCAACTGGCTAATCAGTCGAAAGATGATAATTTTAATCATTTACGTAATTTTACAGTGGCTAGAAAAGCTGATATTCGTGCGATGCTACTTGAACGTGTACAAAAGGATTTAACATATATTTATAAAAAAATGCAAGCTAACGTTGAAAGTGAAATAGCTCGTTATATGAAAATGCAGGATAATCCTGAAAAGTATTTAGCGAAACTGCAAGAACATATAGAAAAGGCGATTCATGGAGAAGAAAGAACTTTATCAGATGAATATATGCGTATATTAACTGTGTTTTTAACAGATTTATATGAAAGTGCGGTATTGCGAATTGAAAATCACTATCCTAAAATTTCTATTTCAAAGAAAGATATTCAATTTTCAATCGTGTTAGAAAAGTCGAATTCAGATAATGTAAGTGCGCTTAAAAAGATTGAACAAACTGAAAAGATGCTGAAACAGCTTCGAAACGAGGAATGTTCAGTTCTTGAAATACATAGCGATGTAGAGCAACAGTATAACTATGCAAGACAGGGTGTTACTTCTTTACAAAAAAATAAAATTTCCCTTCTTAATCAAAGTCAACGTGAGATTCAAAGTTTAGGAAGAAGGCCTGATGTAGAACGAAGTACAGAGTATTATGAAGATGAAAAAGGTGGTTTCTTTGGTTGGGCAGCCAGAAAGACAGGACTAGGTGGATATGATACTAAGTCACGTCCAGTAACAGACGACAGTAACCGACAATCGTGGGATCACAAAGAGCAACAAATTCGCGATGAATATAGACTTAAAGAAAATGACCTAATGCGAACGATTAATGCTGCACAGCAAAGGTTGCAAAAGTGTGAAACGAGTGCGCTTGAAACGAATACACGACTAACGCAATTAGAACGTAAAATTGAATCATTACATGCAGATCTTAACAGCTTACAACGTGAGAAAAAGGAAATTTATGATCGCAACAAGCGTCTTTATTACACACGTCAGGAAAAGGAAATTTTATACGCGTTAGAGCAGTATTTAATGAATGACTTAACTAAATTTTACCGTCAAGAAATCGAAGCAATTTTGAACAAAGAAATTCCGAAAGTCGATGAGGGGATTGAAAAGCATTACGTGCAGTCATACAAAGAGTATACAGAAAAATTGCAAAGATTAAAAAAGCAGGTCGTTCAAAAAGCTACGCCACAGCAATTATTAGAGGCGCAAAAGAATTTACAGCAAATAGCCAAAACTTTAGCATAGGGGGATTTTGTCATGAATCAACATTTACAGCAGCATCAAAAACGGAAAGAAACATTAATAACGTTATTAGATCGTTCAATCCAATATTTTGATGGTATTGAGGAAGAAGATAAAGTTTCGAGTCTGAATCAATTTTTAACAGATTTACAAAACGGAGATTTCTCTATCGTAATTGTAGGGGAGTTTAGTGCGGGTAAGTCGACATTTTTAAATGCTGTTATGGGTGATCGTTACTTGCCTTCTTTTACAAGTGAAACGACAGCAACAATTAACTTTTTAAAACATAAGACGAAATCACCAAATGGTCATACATTACAAATCGATTATAAAAATCCTTCGACACCGACAAAATTTTCAGAAGCGACGAAAGATGCTATCGCCCAAAATGTATCGACATTAGGTGGCGATCAAGTAGTTCAAGATATCGAATCTGTAACGCTCTATCTAGATTCGCCATTACTAGAGCAAGGTATAACATTAGTAGATAGTCCAGGTTTAAATGGGGTTGCAAAAGGCCATGCAGAAGTAACAGAGCGTCAAATTGAACGTTCACATGCATGTATTTATATGTTTGCTGCATCTCAACCAGGGTCAAAATCGGACTTTGAAGTACTTGCGAAGCTATCAGAACGATTTGACAATATATTTTTAGTGCTAAACCAAATTGATAAGATTAAACAATCAGAGGAAACTGTTGAATCTGTTGTAGGTCGTTTGCGTGAAAACTATTTAACATTTTTCCCAGACCATAAAATGCCTGAAATTTATCCAATTGCAGCTTATCCAGCTTTAGTTGCACGGACGAAAGAACAGTTAGAATATCCCGACAATTCTATGCAAAAAGACCATGATGAAGAAGCGTGTATCCGATTTTTACAGATTTCGCGTATTGAATCATTTGAACAACGTTTATGGAAGTTTGTAACAGACGGCGAGAAAACAGTCCAAGAACTACTTTCACCAGTTGAAAAGATCCATCATGAGTTAGTAAAACGTAGCGCAGTGATTAAAGAAACATTAAGCACGTTAGAAGATGCAAAAGGTGCTGATGAGATTAATGCCCGTATTCAAGAGGTAGAGGCTGATTTACAAGTAATCCGAGAACAATTAGAGCAACAAAAAGGCGCGATTCAATTAGAAATAAAAGAGCTTGCATTAGATTTGGAAAATAATGCAAAAGCGCAAATTGAAGTTTTAAGTTTGAATTTAGGTTCGAAAATTCATTCGTTAACAGATTTAGAGACGATTCAAACACATATTGAACGTATTAATAGACAGATTAATCGTGAATGTGAACAAATCGTTGAACAGCTAAACGAAGAATTCACTTCTTCTATTCGAAAAAAAATGAATGCAAAATATAAAGAAATCGCAGTTTTAGCTAATAATAAAATTGGACAAGCCAATGCAGATATAAGCCCGATTCGTACAATCGAATTTGAAATAAATAACGATGTGCATATTAATATGGATTCTTATGATAATAAGACTAAAGAAATCGAGCAAGAGAAGGAAGCACTTCGGAAAAAATCGGATGATACCGAATTAAAAGCATTAGAAGCCCGAATAGTAAGAAAGCAGCTTGGAAGATTAGATGAGCGATTGATGCGTCTATATCAAGACGAAGAAATAAAAACAAAATATTTAGGTATACGACCTAGTGTGGAACGTATTGAAATCAAGGGAACTCGTAAAGAAAAACGTGGAGGGGTTTTTGGGTTTGTTGGTGATGTACTGTTAGGGAAACCTACAGTTGATGATACTCAATTTGAATACGATAATAGCGCTCAGGTCAAATATGATGAAGATCAGGAACTTTTACGTCAAGAGATTACAACTAGCAAAAATGCAATTGAGTCAGCGAAGAAAAATTTAGACGGCAAGGGAAATATAGACGCTGAAATTATAGACCATGAGCAACGGATAATTCATAAGAAACAGCAAGATTTACAGCAGCAACGTGAAAAATATATTTCGGAATATAGTGAAAAGATTCAAAAGGAGCAACAAAAAGTATTAACAAATGTCCGATATGAATTTGAAGATTACCTAGCAATAATCGGCCGTGAAATTACGAAAACGCTTCGTGCAAATATTAAAGGCAAAGAAGAAATGATTGCTAATATTATGATTCAAGCATTGGAACAACAATTTGAAAAACAGTCTGTTGATAAGAAAAATGAACTGCAACAGTTAATGGATATTTTACAATCTGGTGAAACGGAACGTGCAAAAAAACATAAAGAGTTCGTACAAGAACAACTACAGCTAAAAGCGATTGCTAGGGACGTAAACGAATTCATTTCAGAAATGGAATCGATTCAAATTGACGTCATTGAGCAAGCTTCAAATCAAGTTACTTCTATATAGTTAGGGGACATGGATATGCAACAGCAAATCAATCAATATATTGAAGTTGGGGAATTATTGCAAGATGGAATTTCACTAGATAAGCTTTCAGTATTACAAGAAAAGTTGGACGAGCAACATTTTTATATTCCAATTATCGGACAGTTTTCATCGGGTAAATCAAGCTTAATTAACAATTTAATTGGCCGCCATATTTTACCGACGATGCTAAGTGAGACGACAGCGTATACGACGTTTCTTTACTATGGTGAAACTGAATATGCTGAAATAGTAACAAATGATACCAGGATTCAATTTGAAGTTGAAAAGTTAATGGATTTAAGCCAACAAAACTTACAAACGGAAACGTCAGTAAGTGAGATTTTAGGTATTCAACAAATACACAATTCGGAAATAATTAATATTAATGTGTACGTTCAGCATCCATTATTAAAAACAGGTATTGTGTTTATTGATACGCCAGGATTAAATACAATTATTTCAAATCATGCAAACCGTACGATAGATATTTTACCAAAAGCACATGCCATTATGTATATCATGGGTAAATCACTAACAGCAGCGGATGTTCGTTTAGTGTCTATGATTGATCAAATGGGCATCGATTTACTTTTTATTCGTACAAAAATTGACCAGTTGCGCAGAGATGAAAATGACACGCCGAAAAAAATTATGCAGCAAGACCAGCAACAACTAGAAGAGGCAATTGGTCGACAAGCGACGTATTTCGGTGTGACAAACGAGAAAGATTTATTAATAATTCCAAACTGGAAAACCTTGTTAGATGAGTTTGTTAATTTCTTGCAAGTACAATTCGTGCAAAATGTTGAAGATAAGCGTAAACAAAGCATTATCCGCCAAATGCAGCAAATTAAAGTAAAGTTTGTACAAAATTTAACTGAACGCAAGCAACAGCTAGAAGTAAGTCGCAGTGTTACAGACTTAGATATTCAAACAAAGATAGAGGAGTTACAAGAAGATATTCGTTACGTTGATGAGCGTGTGCAAAAGCAAAAAAGCAACTTTGATTTGACGTTTGAAGCGACGAAGCAAGCGGTTTTATCAACATATGATGGACAGTTTAAAGCAGCTGTTGACAGCTTTGGCCAATCATTACAGCAATATAATACGGTGGAATCTCTACAAAAAGCAGCGGAAGTACAGGTAGAGCAACAAATAACGAAAGCGACAGAAGCGCTTAAAATAATTACAAATGATAAATTAAGTGAATTTTTACAAAAGTCTACAACGGATACAAATACAGCACTAAAAACAGATATTGAGGCGTATTCGTTAGGAGACATACCGAATATTCAGCTACAAGTCGAAGTACCAACTGTGGATGATATTTTTGTGCAAGGTGAATTTATTCAAGAAAAGCTTCAGGATAACACGTCTGGGTATGAACAACGCTCACAAGAAATTGAGCAAAAGCGTGCGCAAATGGAAGCTCAAGGTGTAGCAATAGCAGATGAAATGCAAGAAGCGACAGGTGAAATGGATGAATTAGGTGCTTACGAACCACAGTATGTTGAAAAGCACAATACGTCATCGCAGGAGACGTTAAAAACAATAGGAAATTTAGCGGACTGGGCGATGGTATTTATTCCTGGTAAAGCATTTGCGACAGGTGCTACTAAGGCAGCCGGTATGATCAATAAAGTGGCTATAGGTACAAAGTATGTTGAAAAGATGGCGAAAATTGCATCGACCGTTGAGAAAACTGGGAAAGTTTTAGCTAAAACTGACAAATATAAAGATATTACAAAATTAATTGAAACAGCACAAGGTTCCCAAAAAGAATCCGGTAAAGAAAGTAACCTTAACGTTTTAAATTTAATTACGCTAGAGTACTGGTTTGGTCAAGTCGGGAAAGTGGTTGACGGTCCACCACAAATTGTAGAAGACCCGCAATATAAGGAAGCTTTCTTACGTGAAAAAGCGAAGGTTGAAGAGAAAATTAAACGTGCCAAGCAATCAGAGCTACGACGCATGCAACAAGTAGATTCACTAGAAACACGTGAGGAAAAATTGCGTGAAGAAAAAAGTCTACAAGAAAAATACGAGCAGCAATTAAAGCGGCAAATGTATGAAACCGAAAAACGTCGTGAACAACAGTTGCGTGAACAGCAAGTTATTGCATATCGTCAGCAGCTTGTGCGTAATTTTGAACAGCAAATGCAAACTTTATTAACAAGTTATCGTTCAAACGTTGAAATGTATTTGGAACGCTTTATTACGCATATGCCAGCCGTTATTTCCTTGAAATTGCAACAACAACTGCATATACAAAAGCAGCAATTAGTGCAATTAATTGAGACACGTCAAAAAAATAAAGACGAGCAATCGGCGTACGAAGGACATTTGTTTAACTATATTCAAATTTTAAACAGTTAGGAGTTAGCTGATATGGATATGAAAAAAATATTGCCATATCAACGTTCGCTATTTATTTTAGGAGATGTGGGAGCGGAGCGATATGCTTTATTTCGCTCCTATTCGTCTAGTAATGCGAATTTAGACAGGTTTTGGCATCCGGAAAAAGTGATTTTTAAACAAAGCACGTGGGTTTTGTTTTCTGCAGAGGAAGCACTTTGTTATGAATGGAAGGACAATAGCTTTCGTGAGTTGAAAAATGTCGTTGCAGGGGGAACATATTTTATTTCTGTTTCACCAGGGCAACTTCCGCTTAACATAAAATTAGTTTTCCCACCGTACTCCACGTCTGAACATGAATTTAAACAATACTTTGAACAAAGTCAGCTTTTATCAGGTTCAACTACGTTTGTTTGGTTTGAAGGGTTTCCGTATGGTAAGGCGGATACAGTGCAGCAGCTGCGCTATTTGCAGAATTTAGGTATTTCTCAATCTCGCATATCAATTGCTGTTACACAAAGTGAACGCGAATTTGTCATTAGTGATATTGGTGATATGGATCTAGGTATTCGCAATGCGAGAAATTATTTTATAGAAAAAGGCTACCGCATACTAAAAGAGCAAGCCGTCATTCCTTTACAACGTTCGCTATTGTTAGAAGCGATACAGCATAAAACAAATTATTCTCATCAAATTGTATCGAGAAAAGAAGATGTATTAGAGGACATACGTGCAAGTATTATTTTTATCGAAGATGACTTACAATTTGCATTAGAAAATGAGCAATGGGCAATGAAATTAGAAGATTGCTTTGCTTATATATACGTTAAAAATAATCGGTTAATACTAAATGTTTGGATGAAACAGTTGAAAGAGCTTTATACTAAATTGCTCATCCCTATTTTGAAAAGAGAATTACTAGACACTTATCATTTAAGACAAATTCAAAGTAAGACAAAAACAATAGAAGAATTGCAAACAGTTGTTCAAGTAATATGGAATGAACTAGAACGTCGATTAAAAACATTACAAAAAGAACACGTTTTAAATACAATATATTTAGAACGGATCGCATATGAATTGGAAACGCTTCAGATGAAGACGAAGTGTTACGAATTTGTAAATGACTCGATTCAGCGTCGTTTACCAAAAGAAATAACACGTTATTTAGACAATACCGTTCAATACTATTTAGAAGAATTTAGAAAGGGAAGAAATATATGAATCTATTTCCATCGTTAGCAACCTTTGTTTTAGTGGTAGCAGTAGTTTTCCCTTTATATGAAGGAACAACAGCTATTATTATAGCGCTTGTGGCAGGGATTTTAGCTGGTGTTTTCGTCGCATTAGGCAAGCAAAAACAAGTTCAGCAAACAGAAAGCCAACAACAGCAGTTACAACAAACTATGCAGCAATCAACGCAGTCTATCGTAGACAGCTTAGCAAGTTATCAACAGCAATTGACGACAAATGCATCTGATTTAGCTAAACAAACGAATGAGCAATTAATGTCTGTATGGTCTACAACACAGCAGCAATTAACGGAACAAACAAAGCAAGTAGTAGAAAAATCAACGGACTTACTGTCAGAGTTAACAGCATTGCAACAACAACAGGATCAGCTTGCTAAAAATACAGCACAACACTTACAACAATGGCTTGTTGAACAAAGTAAAGTATCAACAGAAACGTTTGCTGCAGTACAGCAAACACATCAGTCTTTGTTGCAAACTACAGAGCAATCGAATAAACAGATTGAATCATTGTGGAGCGAACATCAAAAAAAGCAGCTTGATATTCGTGAACAAGAGCAGCAAACATTTAATAAAATGTTAGCAGCAGTAGAAGAAAAAGAAGTGGCTTATACTCAGCATTTAAATAAACAGCGTGACATTTTCAAAAATGCTCAGCAACAATTAAAAGAAGCATTACAAGAGCAAGCACAACTTTCACATGGTGCATTGTTAACTGCCTGGAAAGAAGCAGCACAACAGCAATTACAACTACGTCAACAAGAGCATGCACATATTATGGACACGCAACAAACTGTAACAAAATTAATTGATAAGAATACAACCGCTTTAAACGATAAAATTATTGGGGGTTGGGAAACGACTCGTCACGCCTTATTAGATTTACGCGAACTTGAAAAAGAACATTCAACTTCGTTATTTCAATCAGTTGAAAAAGCAAACGAAGCAATGTCAACGACATTAGTTGACCAACGAGAAACATTTGCAACGGCTCAAACATTCTATGCAAATACGTATGAAGAAATTAAAATATACACGGGTCAACTTGGAACACATGAACAAGCTTTAGCTGCTCATCACCAACAACTTATCGATACGCAACACTCAATAAAAGATGCGATTGCATCAACGTTGAATAATACATTAGATCAGTATACAAATACGCTTACTGCATCAAAAGAAAGTTTAGTGTCAGGTATTCAGGAATTGAAAGAACAACGTGCAGTATCACAAAAATCGTTTGAAGAATTTTTAATTGTATTTTTAGATGGTATTGAAAGTCAAGAAGAGAAAAGTACTGAATTCACCGAGCAACTACAGTCTGAAATTACGAATTTATTAGATACATCATCTAGTCAACTTGAGCGAGCGATTATACTAGTATCACGTGCTTCAGATTCACACAGTACGACTATGAATGAATTGTTATCAGATTCTAAAGGTGTGATTGAGCAAAATCAACATGTACTAAAATCATTAAATGCACATACAGAAGAAACTAAAGCTACTGCTAAAGCGCTAGAAAGTGCATTCAAAGAAATGACGACATTAAATAAAAAGGATATGGATATTTTAGAAAGCCTAATGAGGTAATTAATATGAACATTAACGAATTAGAAATTAGTCAGGCAATGATAGTTGAAATGCTATTAGAGAAAAAAATTGAAGATTTTTTCGGTGATTCGGAAAATGAAGTGATTATTTTTCAAGCAAGTATTTCTAAACAAAATTCAAAGCGCAGTCAGTTAGAAACTATGGAGGCGTTAATTCCTCTGATTCGTGGAAATATTGCAATCGGACACATAAAACAGGCTTTAAAATTAATGGTTGCGTTAGAATCTATGATGAATAAACTAAAATATTAGAGGGGAGAATGAAGGTGTTTTGAAAAAAGTTACAGTCTTTTCAAAAAACCTTACACATCCTGCATACACAACCTATCACAAACTAAATAATCCCAACGTTCCTAGGAATTCCTAAAAGTACTCCTCGGACATTATAGGAACGCATATAAGACTAAGAGAACCCTCTCCATCGTTCATTGAACGGCGGGGAGGGTTCTCTTTTGTATTTGTAAATTGTCAACTCAAGTCGAACACGGCAAGAAACTCATGAATACCTCAAATGGCTTGTTGTAATCAAACACTTTTCGGGGCACCTGGTTGAAGGTCAAGAGAAAATCCATGATTTCCTTCTGGGTCATTCGACTGAAGCCGGTTCCTTTTGGATACGTGAGGCGAACGCGGCCGTTGCTGTTTTCGTTGGTGCCCCTCTGACCCGGCACACCGAGATTGGCGAAGTAAAAAGGGACTTCCAGTCTTTTCTCGAGTTCTTCCCACGGTCTGCGGTAATGGACTTCACCACTTTCTTCGGCAAGTTTTTCAACACTTGGATGATGGCCTGCGCTGTTTCACTCCAACTTACCGATTATCTCTAACCGGCTGGTGCGGACTCTTGTAGGACTTGCCGATGACCGTATCGGCTTCTCAGTGCTCGACTTGGCTTCGGGACACCCGGAATTACATCCTGAACCGGATTCTGGGGTTATAAACGGGGTTATGCGACGCCCGGCACATGGTGTATCTGCAGGATACGTTCAACTTTGAAGACAATCGGCTGGTGTTCGATGCCGACTTCGGCTCGCTGGAAGAACAGATTACGTTTTCCCTGATTGAATACCTGCGCCAGGAATACTGTGATCCGGACAGACGGCTCAATCTGTAAAATCATTCAAGCATCCAGCTATCCCCGGGGAGCTTTTTCTTTTTCACTCGCTGTCAAAAAAGCGCAGAAAGAGTTCTCCTAACTGTTTTCAACTTTTTTGCTTAGTTACATATCATCGGATTATCACAAGTTTTTATAAGTGAAATATATAACTCGAAAACCAGTAACCTTTGTATTGCGGTTACTGGTTTTCTTAGATTCTAGGAAAATAAATCTCGAAATTAATTCAGCTTATCTCTCAAAGTAAGACTTCAGCAAAAGGAAATCGGCGAAAAGCTCTTTCCTCATTTGCCGGAACAGCAATACCTGGAGTTGACGAAGCAACTTTCTGTAGTGAAATACGAGCGCTTAAGCCGAGAAGGCGGGAAATTATACGACGGCGTTGAAGCGGTATTGGAAAAACTGGCCCAGAAATACAATTTGTATATCGTCAGCAATTGCCAAGAAGGCTATATCGAAAGCTTTTATGCCTATCATAAATTGGATAAGTATTTCCTCGATTTCGAAAATCCAGGGAGAACCGGCTTGTTCAAAGGGGAAAACATCAAGCTGATCATGGAAAGAAACCAACTAGAAGACGCTGTCTATGTTGGGGATACAGCAGGCGATCAGCAAGCAGCCGGAGTGGCAGGAATTCCGTTTGTCTATGCGGCGTATGGGTTTGGGGATGTGGACGGGTTTGACTATTCGATTCGTAGGTTTGAGGAGTTGTTGGAGCTATTCGGGTAAAGCACCACTCAATTAACTTGGGAACAAGCAATTTTAACAACGAAGAAAAGCGTATCGCCTCTGCTGTTACTCCAGAGGCGATACGCTTTTTTCATGTGTTATTGGCTTACCGAGCGTTCATTTCGTTCGGGTGTGCGCCTTTGCGGCGGTTTTTGTCAATTGCGTAGAATTAATGGTTGATAAATCGAATATAATCGATTATAATCGATTTAAATAACAATCGATTTAAAATCGATAAATTTTGAGGTGATGAATATGTTTGAAGAAAGCCCAAAACTTGAATTGAAGCGTGAAGTAACAGAGGGGCTCAAAAAAGAAATCATCGCTTTCGCAAACACTGATGGCGGAGAAATACTTATAGGAATTGATGATGATGGAACTGTAGTTGGCTTGGCAAATGCACAGAAAGAGTTGGAAACAGTTAGCAATATTCTTAGGGACAGTATAAAACCTGATATTTTGGTTCACACATCTGCAGAAATCCAGACAATAAAGGACAAAAAGGTATTGAAAATTGAAATTACGCGTGGGTCGAGAAGACCTTATCATCTTGCCAGTAAAGGAATGAAGCCTTCTGGTGTTTTTATTCGGCATGGTACTTCAGCTAGTGCGGCATCCGATGAAGCCATCCGCCAAATGATCATTGAGTCGGATGGTACCCAATATGAAAACATGAGATGTATTAACCAATCTTTGACTTTTCATGAAACCAAGCGATTGTTTGATGCTGAAGGACTTACCTTCGGACAAACGCAGCAAAAAACTCTTGGAATTACTAATTCAGATAATTATTATACCAATCTGGGACTGCTTTTATCGGATCAGTGCGAACACTCAATCAAAGGTGCCCGTTATAGGGGCGTAACAAAGTTGGATTTCCAAGATCGTAAAGAATTCAATGGTTCTGTTATGAAGCAGGTAGATGAAGCTTTTGAGTATTTGCAATTGCATAATGCCACCTCTACAAATTTTGATGGATTGCATCGAAAAGATACTGCAGAGTATCCGGTTTTTGCGCTGCGTGAAGCGTTGGTAAACGCAGTAGTACACCGGGATTATAGTTTTAGTGGAAGTATCTTGATTCATATATTTGATGATCGGATTGAAATTGTTTCTGTTGGAGGGTTGGTCCAGGGCTTAACCTTGGAAGATATTGAACTAGGCATTTCGCAAAGCAGAAACCCAAGGCTGGCCAATTGTTTTTATCGCATGAAATTGATTGAAAGTTATGGGACTGGCTTGCAACGGATCAAAGAAAGTTATCGAGATTCAGAAAATCAGCCATATTGGCATGTGGGGCCAAACTCTTTTGTGGTGACTTTGCCCAAAGTGGGGATAATAGATGCTAGTAGCCCTGAATCTGCGGGATTGATGCTTTGGATGGAAGAAAACGATACATTCACTAGCAAAGAGTTAGAAGATTATTTAAAGAAAAGCAAAACATATATTAGAAACAAATTGGAGTCCCTATTAAACGATCGGATAATCGAACGTATTGGCAAAGGGCGGGCTACTAGGTACAGAAAAATATAGATGTCCCTGTGTCAGACACAATTCAAAAGCCCTGAAAAGGCGATGAGATGCGGTTTTCCGTTTCGCTTTGTGGTTGAATGTCCCTGTGTTGCACACAATTCTGGCTGCAAAAAGCCCATTCCAGCTAAGGAATGGGCTTTTTGCATGTGTTATTGACTTACCGAACATTCATTTCGTTCGGATGTGCGCCTTTGCGGCGGTTTTTGTTCAATCCATCGATTTGGTTCATGTCCTCTTCGCTCAGTTCAAAATCAAAGACATCGAAGTTTTCTTCGATTCTTGATGGAGTCACCGACTTTGGAATCACGATGGTGTTGTTTTGCAGATGCCAGCGCAAGACGATTTGGGCAGAGGATTTTTTGTGCGCTTCAGCGATTTTTTGGATCACTCTATCCTGCAGCACTTCGCCGCCTTGATCTAGTGGGCTCCATGCTTCCACGAAAATATTGTGTTGGGCGCAGAACTCTTTCAATTCTTTTTGTGCCAAGTACGGGTGGCATTCGATTTGGTTGAGTACGGGAGGTACGTCGCATTCATCCAAGAGGCGTTGCAAATGATCGACTTCGAAATTGCAGACGCCGATCGCTTTGACGCGTCCGTCTTTGTGCAGCTTTTCCAACGCTTTATACGTATCGACGTATTGATCGAATTCAGGAGTCGGCCAGTGGATCAGGTACAGATCCATATAATCGAGGCCGAGGCGTTCCAAACTTTCGTCAAACGCGCGCAAGGTATTGTCGTATCCTTGGTCGGCGTTCCAGACTTTAGTGGTGATGAATAGGTTTTCGCGCGGCACAGTTGTTTCTTTTAACGCTTGACCGACGCCTTCCTCAAGCTAAAGCAGCATTCGGTAAATTTGGGAACAAGATTTTAAAACGAAGAAAAGCGTACCGCCTCTGTTGTTTCTCGAGAGGCGATACGCTTTTTTTGTCGGTCAGCTTATTTAAATAGGAGCTTGTTAGTTGGATGACCAGTCTGTATGGAAGCTTCCTGCTTTGTCTGTGCGCTGGTAAGTATGCGCACCGAAATAGTCTCGCTGGGCTTGGATCAGGTTCGCCGGCAATTCGGCTGTGCGGTAGCTGTCGTAATAGGCCAATGCGCTGGAAAATGCAGGGGCTGAAATGCCTTGCTGAATGGCCAAAGTGAGCACTTTGCGCAGCGACTGTTGATAGTCGGCTGTCACTTGTTGGAAGTATGGATCCACTAATAAGTTAGGCAGTGCAGGGGTGTTGTCAAACGCGGTTTTGATTTCTTGCAAGAACCGCGCGCGAATGATGCATCCTCCGCGGAAAATCATCGCTACCTCGCCGTACGGGATATTCCATCCGTACGTCTCAGATGCTGTGCGCAATTGGACAAACCCTTGGGCATAAGAACAAATCTTGCTCATATACAAGGCTTGGCGAATGGCTTCGATCATGTCTTTTGCGTCGCCTGTATAGTTTGTTGCTTCGGGACCAGTCAGTAATTTGCTGGCTGCGACCCGTTCTTGCTTCATGCTGGAATTGAAGCGGGCGAACACGGATTCCGTCACGATCGGCAAGGAAACGCCTAAATCCAAGGCGTTTTGGCTGGTCCATTTGCCTGTGCCTTTTTGCTCGGCGACATCCAACACTAGGTCCAACAGCGGTTTTCCGGTTTCATCGTCGTGCTTGTTCAAAATGTCCGCAGTGATCTCGATTAAGTAGCTATCAAGTTCTCCGTCGTTCCATTCTGAAAAGATATCCGCCATCTGTTGGTTGGTCAAATCGAGCGCGTGTTTCATGATGAAGTACGCTTCGGATATTAGTTGCATGTCGCCGTATTCGATGCCGTTGTGAACCATTTTCACGTAATGGCCCGCTCCTGCAGAACCCATATAGGTGCTGCATGGCGTGTCGTCGACTTTTGCGGAAATGGCATCCAAGATCGGTTGGATTTGATCATAGGCTTGTTTCGGCCCGCCCGGCATGATCGAAGGGCCGTAACGCGCACCTACTTCGCCACCGGAAATGCCGGCGCCGATGAAATGCAGTCCGGCTTCATCCAATCGCTGTGCACGGCGGTTAGTGTCTTCGAAAAAGGAATTTCCGCCATCGATGACAATGTCTCCAGGCTCCAGGTGCGGAAGGAGCAAGTCGATGACGCTATCGGTCGTGTCCCCAGCCTTGACCATCATCAGGATTTTACGCGGTGCTTCGAGTGAAGCGGTAAATTCTTCTATGCTGTAGGTTCCGACAATGCGTTGTTTTTGCCCTAGCTCTTGGGCCATTTCGTCCACCCGGTCGCTCCAGTAATCATAGACGGATACCGAATAGCCATTGCTTTCCATATTGAGCGCTAAGTTTTTCCCCATAACGCCTAAACCGATGACGCCAATGTGCTGCTTCATTGTCTGTTCACCTTCACTTTCTATTAATTATCGAACATATGATATCTAGTTTCTATTTATACATTTTTTTCAAAATCTTCATTTACTTATAAATGTGAGTTGAACGAATGAAATATCAGTGAATTATCACTAATACTTGAATACTAATAATTTGCGAACAAACAAACAGATATGGAACAAAACAGCGGAGACGCCTGCGGGAAAGCGAGACAGCCGAGACCCCGCAAGGCGCGTAAGCGACTGAGGAGGCTTGGCGCTCGCCCGCGGCAAGCGAAGCTGTTTTGTGGAATATCGGCAACCAAGGATTATTAGGTCAACTTATATAGTTCAGCTTATATAATTCGTTTTACCACCATTCAAGTTGATCAGCCAATAATAACTCATTGACCACTTTAGGGCCCGTTGATCCGGCTGGATACAGATACAACGGCAAGAGATCTTCTTGGAACGCTTCTAGTAATGGCTGGGTCCACATCCATGACAGCTCGACTTCTTTCCAGTCGGCAAAGAACGTGGAATTGCCGCGCAAGGCATCGTGCAGCAGCAGTTCATAGGCTTCCGGCTGGTCGCTTGAGTCTGTTGAAAACTTGGTCCATACAGGCTTGAAGCGGTCACTAGCAGGGTCTTTTAAGTTGACGCGCAGCGAAATGCTTTCGTTCGGGCTGATTTCCAGAACCAGTAAATTGGGGGACAGTCCTTCTAGTTCATGCGAATCTCCCGCTTTGCTTTCAAACTCGATGACAATTTGCGTCGATTTCTCGTTCATGCGTTTGCCGGTTCGGATATAAAAAGGGATGCCCCGCCAAGACGGATGGTCGATCGAGATGCGGGCGGCGAAATAAGTGTCGTTTTTGGAACTATCGCCGACTCCCGACTCTTCTTTATAGCCTACCACGGATGTGCCCTCGATTTCGCCGGGTTCATACTGGCCGCGGACAATGTGTTGGTGAGCCAGTTCTTTCATGATAGGTTCGAGCGATTCAATGATATCGGTTTTTTGGACGGAGCCTTGATGTTCACTCGAGTTGACGGGCAGGTAACTGGCGGTCATCATGACGAGCTGCAGCAGGTGGTTTTGGACCATATCGCGGATCGCGCCGGCTTGGTCGTAATATTCCGCCCGGTTTTCCACGCCGACTGTTTCGCTCGCCGTGATTTGGACATTGGAAATTTGCTGATGATTCAGCACTGAATCCAACAGCGGATTCGCCCAAATTAAGGTTTTCAGGTTTTGGACCATTGGTTTGCCGAGGTAATGATCGACTCTGTAGATTTCCTCTTCAGTGAACACGGTGCTCAGCTTGTGGTTTAGGGCTCGTGCGGTTTCAAGATCGGTGCCGAACGGTTTTTCGACGACCAGCCGCTTCCAGCCGTCCTGTTGGCTGATGCCGCTCGCGTGTAAATTGGAAGTGATGACATCGACCAAGCTGGGAGCGACAGACAGATAAAACAGGCGATTGGGTGGAATGCCGAGTTCGCCTTCTCTCGATTCGATCAGCTCATCCAATTGGTAATAAGCTTGACTGTCTGTGGCATCAAAAGCATAGTAACGGAATTTCGCTAAGAAATCTTGCAGCGAAGCAGAGTGAACAGGCCTTCTGGAAAAGCGGCGCAGCGATTGCTCGATTTTGGAGTGAAACTCCCCATCGGCACAATGGTCTCGTCCTAGGCCGATGATGGACAGGGTGTCAGGCAGTTTGCCGTCGAGGTATAAATTATATAAAGCGGGAAACAGTTTGCGTTGTGCCAAATCTCCTGTTGCCCCGAATAACACAAAGCTCATGTTTTCCATGTACCGCGGCTGTTGAGAGCTGACGGGCTCATTGCTGTTTGGTGAATCTATTGTCGGACTCAGTGTGCTCATCTGTTAAATCCTCCTACTTGTGTAAATCCGGACATGTCTATGGTTGATAATCGCACCAGCATCCATTATAGGGAAGCGGGGCGTTTTACGTAAGTACGCACTTTAAATACAGTTACTGTGAAAAAGTATACTGTCGGTGGAATGGAAGTGGCTTTTCGGACGTGTTTACATGCAAAATGACTGCAGTGTCGTTTCTTTGCGGTTTTGCCTCATTTAATCACTTTATCATAAGAAAATTGCTATAGCCCATAAAAAGATTAGTGCGATATTTCTCTGACAATTCATGTTCCTTCTGTTCAATATATAGAGACAGTATACTTTTTGTCTGTATGTGATAACAAAGTGCGTACTTCACAAAAGGACTGGTGCAACTTACACTTGGGTTGAATCAAAATATGCACATTGAGGAGATACACATACATGAAATTACAACTAGCTTTAGATTTGGTAGACATTCCACAAGCAATCGAATTGATCAAACAAGTCGAGGACCATATCGACATCGTTGAACTGGGCACACCGGTCATCAATAAAGAAGGATTGAAAGCTGTAAGCGAAATCAAAGCGGCATTCCCGCACCTAGAAGTATTGGCTGACGTGAAAATTATGGACGCCGCAGCTTACGAAGTCGGCAATGCAGCTGCTGCAGGAGCGGACATCATCACGATACTCGCACAAGCAGAAGATTCTTCCATTAAAGGCGCAGTGGAAGAAGCGAAGAAACTAGGGAAGAAAATCCTGGTGGACATGATCGCCGTTAAAGACATCGAAACACGTGCCGCTGAGCTTGATTTGCTGGGAGCGGATTATATCTGTGTCCACACGGGCTACGACTTGCAGGCAGAAGGCAAAGATTCATTCGCAGACTTGCGCACCATCAAAGGCGTCGTGAAAAACGCCAAAACAGCGATTGCTGGCGGCATCAAACTGGAAACTTTGCCGGAAGTGATACAAGCGCAACCGGACTTGATCATTGTCGGCGGCGGCATCACGAGCAAAGACGATAAAAAAACAGAAGCGGCGAAAATCCAAGCGCTGATCAAAGAAAGCGTCACGGTCTAACATGAACACCACAAGCTTCACCAATGAAATCATCGCCGAACTGACGCATACACTCGGTCAAGTGAGCGACGAGGAAGCGGACAAATTGGTCGCCGCCATGCAACAAGCGAACAAAATCTTCGTAGCAGGCGGCGGCCGTTCCGGCTTTATGGCGAAAGCGTTCGTCATGCGCCTGATGCACCTCGGCTTGAACGCATACGTGGTAGGCGAAACGGTGACACCGAGCTTGACAGCGGATGATTTGTTCATCGTCGGCTCGGGATCGGGTGAAACTGGGAGCTTGCTTTCGATGACACAAAAAGCCAAAACCATCGGCGCATCGGTCGCGGCCATTACGACCAACCCCGACTCAAGCATAGGCAAGCTCGGGGATATCCAAGTGATCATCCCGGCGCAAGCAAAAGCGGAAGGCGCCAGCGGCAAGTCCATTCAACCGATGGGCTCGTTGTTTGAGCAATCGCTGCTTGTGTTCTACGATGCGCTGATCTTGAAGTATATGGACAAACAGCAATTAACATCCGACGACATGTTCGGCAAACACGCCAACTTAGAATAGAACGACGAGTAAGCCTGAGTCTGGTGAGTTTGCAGACTCGGGCTTATTTTTTTACTGGTTATATAAATTGAACTAAAGAAATACAAATGAATCAAATCTGATACTTGCACGGTGCTGACTATGGAAAAGATATGGAGCAAAACCGCGGAGAAAACCGTACTGCTCCCACAGCGCTTCGCACTGCGTCGCAAAGGATTGCCCTCGCAAGCGTCGGGCAACACCTTTCCCGTGGGATAGCGAGACAGCCGAGACCCCGCAGGGAGCGGAGCGACTGAGGAGGCTTGGCGCTCGCCCACAGGAAAGCGGAGCGGTTTTGCGGAATATCTAGAGAAAAAACTTGTCAGTTTAACTTATAGTGCAAGCATTTCCAGTGGACAACTAGCTCACTGCCGTGAGAAAGTTATGGAATGAATAACAGCAACGAAAGGATGAATCGAATGAAAATACATGATGTAACAGGTGCCATTTATGAAGGAATGGCCGTATATAAAGACAAACCGGAAAAACAGCCAAAGCTTAACCAAGGGACAAATGGCTACGTGACGGAAACTCGATTAGAGATGGATGTCCATACAGGGACCCATATCGACGCGCCGCTGCACATGCAGCCTGACGGCGACACTTTTGAATCGATTTCGATGGAAAGCCTTGTCGGCGACTGCAAAGTGTTGGACTTGACGAACGTGACGAACGGGATTTCGCGAGCAGACCTGGAAGGCTTCGAGCTCGAACAAGGCGATTTCGTATTGTTTAAAACGACAAATTCATTTGACGACAGCTTTAATTTCGACTTTGTGTTTTTGGCGCAAGACGGAGCGTCGTATCTAGCCGAGTTGGGCGTTCGAGGCATCGGCATCGATGCACTCGGAATTGAAAGAAGCCAAGAAGGGCATCCGACACATAAAATCTTGTTTGATAAAGACATCATTATAATAGAAGGTTTGCGATTAAAAGAAGTCGAGCAAGGCGACTATTATATGGTCGCAGCGCCGTTGAAATTAGTCGGCACAGATGCTTCACCTGCTAGAGTCTTGCTGTTTGAAGGAGCAAGTTTATGTACAAAATGATTGCAATCGACCTCGATGGAACGCTGCTGACAGACGGGTTGACGATTTCACAAGATACCGTAACAGCTATTCAAAAATCGATGGAACTAGGGATCGTCGTAACGATTGCGACGGGAAGAATGTACCCTTCCGCTAAACGCTTTGCACTGGAGCTAGGCATTGATGCACCGCTGATCACCTATCAAGGGGCCATGATCCAGGCGGCAACTGGCGGGGAAGTTCTTCGTGAGCGATTGGTATCCTTTGAGATTGCCGAACAGTTAATCCGCATCGCCGCTGACAAAAACATGCATCTGCAAGTGTATCAAGATGATGTTCTCTATAGCGCCGTGGAAACTGCTGAGGTGATGGCTTATTCCAAAGAGGTGAAAGTGCCTTATACGATCGAACCGGACCTGCTCAAGCTGGCCCAAAAAGGGTTTACCAAATTGTTGTTTATCAACGAAACGGATGGCCTGGACCTTTTGCAAAATGAATTGCAGGCCTTGTTTGGTGAAGAGGCTTGGGTCGAGAAATCAAAATCACACTATCTTGAAGTGACGAATCCGGAAGCGAACAAAGGCAGTGCCCTGCTTTTCTTAGCGCAACAGCTCGGCATCGACCGTTCAGAAATCATTGGCATCGGGGATAACCACAATGATTCTGAACTGGTGAAGTCGGCCGGTTTTGGCATCGCCATGGGCAATGCGGTAGCGGAATTGAAAGAACTGGCTGATTACACGAGCTTTTCCAATAACGAAGAGGGAGTGCTTCACGCAATCAACAAGTATATTTTGGAACCACGTGCGGCTCTCGTGAATTCCGAAAGCTAAACAGCGTGTGAAGGGATGCCAACTGGGCTGTGGTAGTATAATCACGACGCCGTAGACATTGAACAGATTATTTTTCATAAAATACATGGAAATTGGCTAAGAATGGTGGAGAAGGCAATGCCCAACTTGGGAGAAAAAAGCTTTAATTGCGAAAAAGAATTGACACTTTCGATCATTGGCGGAAAGTGGAAGATGCTGGTGTTATGGCATTTGGGGAAAACAGGCACCAAACGCTTCGGCGAGTTGAAAAAACTGATGCCGGGCATCACACAACGGATGCTGGTCAATCAACTGCGTGAACTAGAAGACCATTTGATTGTCCATCGTGAAGTGTATCCGGTCGTTCCGCCAAAAGTGGAGTATTCCCTCACCGAGCAAGGCCAAAGCCTGATGCCTATTCTTGAATCAATGTATGATTGGGGCAGGGATTATATGGAGCGCAACTTGGAAAATGACAAGTAATGAACAGCTAGGGCTTGTGAAGCCGCTATTTTATTCTAGTGAGTTCTCTAGATACAAAGGCAACCTAACTGTGGTTTTTATTAGTCGCAACATGACACAAAAAAATGCACCTCCATTGTTAGCTGCGGCTAACGGTGGAGGTGCATTTTAAATTTAGAAAATGGGTTTGAGTCTTCCATATGGCAGTCTTTGTGATGGGGTAATTTTAATTAACCATGGATCCAGCGCTGTTTTGCAGAGTTAAGCGGCTCGTGAATGGCGCTTGCCATTGCCGTTGCCGTTTCGTTGCTTCTTGATCAGCGTTGCTACACCGGCAACAGCGGCAATGCCGATTGCAGCTCTGTAAATCGGTTTCCAATTGAGCGGAATGTCTTTCGAGCCGACAGGAAGAGGGTCTTTCTTGCCGTATGTGTATTGCGTCAACTCGTCCAAAATCGGCGTCGGTGTGTTGCCGGGTTTGATCATCGTATAGAACTCGTCCGTTAAATAAGCGATCTCATCTTCTGAATCCTTCAAATGCTCCATGGCATTCTCGAATGGCGGCGTGGTGGCCGCTTTGCCGAGAGCGAGCACGAAAAGCGGTTCAGGAATTTTGTCCATCATCCGAAACGCAGGAGGTGTGATTGGAATCCCTGCATTTTCCATGGCCTGCAGTGACTCATGCAGCGCGCGTTTTATGAGAATTCGCGCATCCCGTGTCGCCGCAAAATGTTCCATGTCTGAATTGCACGCATAAACAGCCGGAGCGAACGTCGGAATCAGTAGGGCAACTTGTGTTTTCAACCAGGCATCGATGTCTTTCTGTATTTCCACCCGGTAACCGCGCATGGAACTTAAAATCTTCGCCACTTCACGGGTTCTGGTGGTGATACTGCCATCTACCTCGCCAATCGGCAATACGGTGGGCTGCTTTTTTTCAACCGGCATCATGTGCATGACATGGCCTTTCTTAAATCCGCCCAGAAGCGGGAAGCCCGCCATTACGCGTTCTTTGCCGAGTGCGTCGATAAATTCCTGTTGCCCGGCGGCATTGTTCATCATGAACAAAAATGTCGGCACTTTTTTATTGGCCGCCAGCACAGGCAGTATAGCGGAAACCTTATTTTTTCGGATCGGCACAATGACGAGGTCGTAATAATCCTCTTTGTTAAGGCTTTCTACCACCGGCAGATGCGTAACCGTCCGCACACCGGTATCCGTATTTTGGGTGACGACTCCGTGAGTCTTCAACTCCTGCTGCCGCTCTCCGTGGTCAAGCAAGGAAACGGAATGGCCAGCTTCTGCAAGGCGCTCCGCAAATAAACTGCCAAAAGGTCCGACGCCATAAATAAGAATTTTCTTTTTCATGATCATTGCTCCTTTTTGTATAGTTTTGTAAAAGCCGCGACATGTTCAACGTACGATTCATTCACCGAAACTATATAGAGCTTTTTTGCTGATAGGAAAACTTGACCTCCTTTTGATATGACGTAAAAGAGTATTTTTATAAAAATTCCGAATTAATAACAATCTGATACAGTATATCATTTTCGAGTGATTATGCGTATGGTTTTATCAGAATATTATAAAAACTTTAGGCGTTTTTTCATATTTAACTTCAACATCGCACATCCATATGCTGTCCATTGACATCAACTTTATTCATCACCAATGCTTCGGTTTCTTCTCCTCAGCAATACTACCAACCCAACAGTGGCGGCAATCCCGGCAACGGCTCCGTATACGGGTCCCCAACGCAGCGGGATGTTGTTCGAGCCGGCAGGCAGGGGGTCTTTAAAGCCGAATGAATACTCCGTCAGCTGGTCCATAGTCGGGGTCGGCGTATGCCCGGGATGGATCATGGCATAGAACTCGTTGGTCAAATGTTCGACTTCATCCCTTGCCGTCCTTAAATGTCCCACGGCATTTTTGAGCGTTGCACTGCTGTCCGCTTTGCTGAAGGCGAGAACAAAGAGCGGTTCAGGAACCCAGTCCATCAGCCGAATCCCCGGTGGAGTGATCGGAACTCCCGCCTTCTTGGTTGCCAGCAACGCTTCGTGAAGTGCGCGCTTCATCAGCACTTGCGCATCCCGGGTCATGGCGAAATGCACCAAATCTGAATTGCAGGCGTAAAGAGCCGGAGCCAAGGTCGGAACGAGAATGGCCACGTGCGTTTTCAGCCAGGCATCGATGTCCGTGCGTATTTCCGCCCGGAAGCCGCGCATCGTATCCAGAATCGCTGCGACTTCGCGCGTTCTGGCTGTAATACTGCCGTCGACTTCACCAATCGGCAAAACGGTCGGCTTGTTTTCTTTGACTGGCAGCATGTGCATCACATGCCCTTTTTTAAAGCCGCCGGGAAGGGGGAAGCCGGCCATCACCCGTTCTACGCCGAGTGATTCGATAAATTCCTCGTGCCCGGCCGCGTTATTCATCATGAACAGGAAGGTCGGCACTGTTTTGTTGGCGGCCAGCGCAGGCACGATATCGTAAACGCGGTTTTTGCGCATCGGCACAATGACCAGATCGTAATGGTCCTCTGGAGCGAGTTGTTCGACGACTGGCAAATGCGTAACGGTCTGTGCTCCGGTTGCCGTGTTTTCGATGACGATGCCGAAACTCTTCAACTCCTGCTGCCGCTCCCCGTGGTCAAGCAGAAAAACCGAATGCCCTGCCTCAGCCAGGCGCTCGGCGAACAAACTGCCGAATGGCCCGACTCCGTAGATGAGAATCTTCTTTTTCATGATTTACACTCCTTTGGAATTTCTCTTGGATTCCGGGGCTTGAAAAGGAGGTTGTCCAGGATTTGGGTATCCAGCCGGAATCAACATGTCCGCCCGAGAATCAGCAATATCAAAAAGCATATACTCAAGCACGTCATAGCAGCCATGCATACAAAAATAACTGGTGAGCTTGCGAATTTCAGCGCAAGCATTTCCTTATTTCTGCCCGGTTCCTGAAGGGGTGAAACCTTCGGCGACGAAATAGTTTGATCGATCGAGAGTTTCCAGGTAAGGCTTTATCCATTCACAGACCCCTATTTCAGCTGAAAAATGCATAACGAAAAAAACCGCTGATCAGCAATCTTGCTTGTCTGATCAGCGGGGATAAAGAATATGTGAGGCAACTTCGGGATTGTTACCTGAAGACTAAGCCGCCGTCTGTCACAATGGCTTGCCCTGTGATGTAATCGGCGTCGTCGGATGCCAGGAATGACACTAAGTTGGCAACGTCTTCCGGTTCTTGTGAACGTCCCAAAAGAATATTTCCTGAGAATTTTTTGAACGCATCGCCCGGCTCCATATCATCATAATATTTCACCATTTGTTCATCGATGCGGTCCCACATCGCTGTTCCGGCTACACCGGGGCAATAAGCATTAACACGGATATTGTGTTTTGCCAATTCCTTGGCAGACGAATGGGTGAATGATTTGACGGCATGCTTGGTCGCCGAATAGGTGGACAGCATGTCGTAGGATTCGTGGCTGGCGATGCTGCCGGCATTGATGATTTTGCCTTTGCTGCCTTGTTTGATGAATTGTTCCGCAGCGGCTTGAGTGCCAAAAACCACGCCATTGACATTAACGGCAAAAGTTTTCGTCAATTGATTTTCGTCGATATCCAAAAACGGAGTAACGACATCAATTCCCGCATTATTGATAAACACATCCAATCGCCCGAATGCCTTCACGGCCTCTTCCACCAACTTAAACTGATCCGCTCTTTTGGAGACATCCCCTTGGACACCGATCGCTTCATAGCCCTCAGTCTTAAACTCTTCAAGCGTCGGGTTCAATAACTCTTCATTGATGTCGTTCAACACCACTTTGAAACCGTCTTTAGCCAGCCGCTGTGCGATGCCTTTTCCTAAACCACTGCCTGAACCTGTAATAACCGCTACTTTTTCCATAAAAGACCTCCTTTATAGTTGAATTTAAGTTAGTTATATCATACGCAAACTTAATAGCAAGAATTTTCACTCTAATATCATCTTACGCAGGCGCTGATTCATGCTTTCTTTTTGCGCAGTCCATAAGGTAAATTGAAGATCACAAGAACCAGCCCAACCAAAGTCGTCAACCAAGGATAAATCAATGGATATAAGAGCGAAGGATAATAATAGCCAGGCGGCAAATGATAATTGATCGGTCCGCTGTATTGCTCCGTGATCAATTGCGTTTGCAGCTTAGATTTGTTTTCAAAAGAGAAAAGCTCTTCGTCGACCGTGCCGTCTTGTTGGATGGTGATGAGCTTGTATTCGAGGTCTTCTAAGTCGACGTAGCCTTCCATCACTTCTCCGTCACCGTGTTGTTTTGTGTCATAGCCGTTTTGCCAAATATTGATGGCAAAGAAATCGTCGCCGGTGAGGCGGTCTTCGACGGTCCAGTAGGTGAGGTAATGCGTATAGCGGTCGAGCCCTTCTACAGCGATTTCGGATTGGAACAATTGGACCGGGTAGTTTTCCAGCGTTTCGACCGTTTCTCCACCCACGGTGATGCGGATATCGGCCGGATGAACAAGATCGTCCCAGCCGTCAAGATAGGGTTCACCTGTTGCGATATGTGAAGCCCGGATGATGTTTCCGTTGAAGTGGGTATCGTCCGGGGCTCCGGCGTAATGGGCGTTCAATTCTGTGATGTCGTAGCGCATATTCATTTCGATTCTGTAGGCATATTCCATGAGCATCGGCGTGATGGACGGCAGTGAGATGACGATCAGTAGGAGGCCGATGATCAGGCGGGTGCGTTTTTTTCGGTTCATTCGGAGGATCCTTTCTTGCTGAATGCATTTCATTATTCTATGTATAAGTGACTATGGTTCAAGTATAACAATCCAATATAGAGTTGAGGTTGGATATTTAAATTCAAGTTAGGTTATATTTTTAATAAATGGAAAAAAAGAAGTTCTCGAGTAATATAGAAAGGAGAATTCGATAGGAAGAAAGATGTTGAAAAGACAGCATTTCATTGCCGCATCCTGTATAATAGTCCTTGCTGATTTAAATCGCTTCTGCTGGAGAAACTCATTTAATGATGAAGAGCTCCTCGGTGGAAGGAAGGAAGTGGAACTTTGAAGACTGTATTAAAAACGATGATTATTGCCTTAGTGGTACTAGGCGGGCTCGGGGCGGCGGGGTATTATGCGTTTCAAAGCCTGACATCGCCGGATAAAGAAATCAATGAAGCTGCAAAACAGGCGGGACAGCAGCTGGAGCAAGAAGAGGATACGGAAGCTCCGAAATCCGGTGCGACACCTGCCACAATAGGGATGGATGAAGGCCGGTTCCAGACGATGCTTCACCAAATGACGCACCAAAAAATCGTCGCCGACAAAAAACGCGGCGCGATTGAAATGACACCGGAGACGATCGACAATATGCTGAAGATCGCGCGGGTTAATGAAGGCATCTATAAACAAAGTGCCTTTTACGAAAAAACCTTAACAGCCTGGGAGCAAGGAGACTTTACCAACGCTGTCACCGTCCACAACACCATCTGGGACTGGCATAACGGCAGCGTCGGAAGAGCGACAGGGCTGATGACGGCTGAGCAGGAAGCGCGGTATGTGGAAGATCGTTTTCGGTGAGGAAAAGTCTGCCTGAGGGTGGACTATGAAACTTGAGGAAATCATTACGGATAGTTTTGGAGATCCGGCTAGAAAAATAGTTTTACGATATGAAAAAGCTGCAGCCTTATAAAACAAGGCTGCAGCTTTTTCGTGTTTCATTAACTTAGTAGAGCCCGAAAGCTTGCAAGCCGATTTCAGCAAGTTTGGCCTGTCCGGCTTCGGTCGGATGGATGTCTCCTG
Organism: Planococcus sp. ISL-109; assembly: GCF_018613655.1. GTDB lineage: Bacteria > Bacillota > Bacilli > Bacillales_A > Planococcaceae > Planococcus. Next base: position 16,846 of record NZ_JAGGPW010000001.1, on the reverse strand, counting down.
GCAAGACGTATGTGGCTTGGTCATTGCCGAATGCAGTGTAAGCATCAGCCAGGTAGACATCTTGGTTAGAGAATGCCAGTCCTGCAAAGGCGGCGTTAATCTGTGGAAGAAAAGCATCTGCGACAAAGTGGAGCGGATCATTCAACTGGAAAGGGTTGTAGACATTGTATAAAACGATTGGCGAGTCTGTCAGCGCGCGGATTTCTTGGATGATCTGGGTGATATTGTCGAAAACATCACTATTGTTTAGCTTTTGTTGCAGTAATTGCTGGAACAGAACTTGATTCCCGCCGCTTTCTGCCGCAGCAGCCCGCAGAATTTCCAAAAAATCGTTACTGCCGATAGTCACCGCGACATAATCCGAGTGGATGATGGCTTGCCGGTATTTTTGATTGGTTTGCAAGGCGGTCAATAACTGGTCCGACTGCCATCCCGGAACACCGAGGTTGCGGACCCTTAAATCGCTTAGTTTGCCGATCAAATAAGGATAACTGGTTTTTGCGGGATTTTTATTGGTCTGTCCCAGGTTGTAGCCGAACGGAATCGAATCGCCCACCGCAACAAGCGACTCTTTGGCATTATCACTTTTGGCGAAAGCAGCAGGAGATGACAGCAAGCTGACAAGCAAAACAGCAGTAATGATTTTGATTAGCCTTTTCATAAAACCCTCCCTTTCTTTTCTTGTACTTCATACATAGTATAAAACTAATAGTTCGAATATTCTATTAATATTTACATTTCTTTATTTTTTTGCGCAAATAGTCATAGGTGAAGATCATAGAGGAATTACTGAAGCGATGAAGAAGATAAGCAAGAGCGGCAGAATACTAAGTAGTGATTCAGGACTTTTTCAGCGAGAGTTTAAGACAAGAAAAGGGGTGGCTTAGTTATGAAAAAGAAACGATTGCCGGGTATCATCGGCGGGTTGCTAGGTTTCATAGCAGGAATTATCGGTGGCGGTTTCCTCGGCTTAGTAGTGGGAGGAACGTTTTTAGGTGGCCTCGATATCTATGAAAAAATTGGGATAGAAGGGTATGAGTTGGCCGCCTATGTCGGCGCTGTAATCGGGGCAATCGTGGGTGCCATATTCGGAGTGAAGATTGGGATGAGGATGGCTGATAAGAAGGCGAAGGAACTGTGACTTGAAGGGAAAGATGGGGTGTTCCAAGTATTTACAATTGTCTGCCTTCTGGGTAGGCTTTTTTGTCCTGTATTGGGATGTGGGCGCATCATTGATCTTGCAAAAATTAATCCCCGCTTTAACGGTCCGATTAGATCAATTAATAATCAGTGTGAATGACGACCTCACACTGATTGAAATTCTCTTTATCAGGTTTTAGAAAAATTATGAGACAGTATAAGAATCAGGATGGGGAATGTTGCCGCATTGAAACCTATCCGGTGATCCGTTCCGGAAACGGTGAAGTGCCGATGGCGATTGAAGAGGCAGGGAAGCTGGTCTTCTTGTTCCCGAAACGCCAGGTGATGGAACTCAAGCTACATGTAAAGACCATCCTTCAGGCAGCAACCGACCGGTTCCGCTTGTACAGGAAATCGAAGTGCCGTACCGCCATGAGGAAATGGACAGCTTTATATCACTCTCTTGATTTTTATTGAATGTTACAGAAAAGAGCAACCTTCCTTTAGACCAGGAGGTTGCTCTTTTTGTCGTTACTTCTCTTTAGTTAGGAAAATGCTAAGTTCGGAAGAGATGCCATGGTCGCTAATGAAAAGAGTTGATCGGTTCTCATCGCTTAGTGCGTTGATATGAGCCGTGAAGTCATCAATTAACTGGTTGTCGTCCAAGTAAACGATGCCTTTGTGGCCGTCAAAAATTTTGGCGAATGCATGATTGTCTTCGCACCAAAAGAGTAGGTGAATATTACCCTAGGTTCGATATTCGTTGGGAACATTCGCTTGTACTTTCTGTTGCCCGTTCACTAAAAAATGAGATGTCCGGTACATGCTTTCAGAAAATGCTTGAATCGTTCCAAGAAAATGAGTCCATTGAAAACCGCATACAGTTCATTTTAATGGGTTTGTCATATGTGTCTACCTTTCACATTTGTATTTATTTATTCAATTTTATGATGACCGTATCGTCAACAATTCGAACTGAACTAGCGGCTGGCCAAATCTCCATTTCATCGTATAACGCACTGGAAAGAATATCATTTTTCTCTTCATCGGTGACCAAATCATAGGATATCCCAAAGTAATTTTTCATCATTCTTTCATAATGGAGGGGGTGGGCTAAAAATCGGCTTCCTAACATCCCTGTCATCTTAGGGACACTTTCATATACTTCTTCTGTGCTGATGCTTTCATCCATCTTTATTCTGCCTAGAACAGCGAGTTTTGTGGCCCCATTAAAGCCTTCAGTTTGTTCAATGCGGTCGACTGCACGATTTAAGAATGCGTAGGACTTCTCATATTTCAAGTTCATATTAAAGTAAGAGATGTTGGCAATCACCGCAAAATTGAAAACAAGGAGTGCCGAGAGCAGAAAGGTGCTCCACGAGAGAAGCGGCGTAATAAACTTCGCGGGAGTATAACTATCGTAAAAAACAACCGGTAGAAGGTAAAAGCTTAGCAAGCCCATAACCATCAGCATATGATAGCTGACATCTGGGGAAACGAAATACATGCTATAGGCAGACAAAGGCAGACTAAGCAACAAGACAATCGAAACCATGAATAATGGAACATGACGATGGATCTTGTGACTATAGACAAACCAGATAAAGCCAATGAAGATGGCGAGGAATGTAAGGACGTTCAACACTTCAAAGAGATTCACCGGCATATCTGAAATAAATCCACGGAAGAAAAAGTGCATGAAGGATTCATGAATCAAAGAAAAGGCTTCCAGAAGTGTAGGCGGGTTATCCCCTATTTCATTTAATCCTTGATAGTCGGAGATCGCTCCTGAAAAGAAGGTCGTATAGGCTTTGAAACTTATCGCATACAACGCCATCCCGATGAACATGACTGCAAAGAAGCGGAAAAAGTAAGTGGTGAATGTTTTCATATTTGCTTTGCGGCACAAGACTTCATTCAGTAAGAATACCGTGACTAGTGTCAGAAGAAACGGTAAGTTGGCTTGGTAGACACCGACACTTACATAGAAAAGCAGCGCGCCTGGTATAAACCCGTACTTGTATTTCTTGGCAGCTACTAAAGAGAGGACGGTGACTAAGTAGCCAAGCATATAAGCATCAGCAGTAAACATATAAGAGAAAGTCGAGGTGACTGTGGGGAAAGTCACGAGCAGCCCGGCCGATAAGATGATCGAGAGCTTTTTACGCAAGCCGAATAATTCAGTAATGGCGACTGCGGCGAACGCTAAATAGAGAATGGATAGAGCGCCGTTGATCCAAGGTAGGTCGAAGTACGAACCAATGCCGCTAAAAGGAGACAGAAAAAAACGGCCAGAGGAGAATTTTTCCTGAGAGCTGTATGTATTGAGTAAACCGTCATGATTAGGTAGGGCGTTGGTGAATATATATAAGTGACATAGAAAGCCAATGACAATAGAAGACCAAAAAGCTGTCTTCCATTGCGGCTTAATGTTGTTTTTGATTTTGAGCAATAATTGTTCTGGCATGACTTTCTCCTTTGTTTGAATTCTGCATGTTGTTGAGAAGTTTTAGCTTACTGCAGAAAATCGATTAAAAAAGCAGGCTTTGATAAGTAAGCTTTTCTATTGATGAAGGTGAAACATTATTTTTTCAGCTTCCGCATAATAGGGAGTCAGTCTATTTGCGTTCTGTTCATGATGTCCATAAAAACTTCTAACTATTAATATTTTGTTAGGGTAATTATAACAATTTTATGGGGAATAATGAAAAAATTTCAAAAACTATTTTTTTGATATTCCGTTTGTCAATTTAAGTCGAACACGGCAAGAAGCTCATGAATACCTCAAACGGCGTATTGTAGTTCAGTACTTTTCGGGGGAGCTGATTGAAGACCAAGAGAAAGTCCAGGATCTCCTTCTGGGTCATCCGGCTGAAGTCGGTTCCTTTGGGATACGTGCGGCGAATGCGACCGTTGCTGTTTTCGTTGGTGCCGCGCTGGCCGAGCACTCCAGGATCGGCGAAGTAAAACGGAACTTCCAGTCCTTTCTCAACTTCTTCCCACAGATGAAATTCCTTGCCCCGGTCGGCGGTGATGGACTTCACCACTTTCTTTGGCAGGTTTTTCAACACCTGGATAATGGCCTGCGCGGTTTCACTGGCCGTCTTCGCAGCCAGCTTGTAGATAATCTCGAAACGGGTGGTGCGTTCAGTCAAGGTAAGGATCTGGCTCTTGTGCGACTTGCCGATAACGGTATCGACTTCCCAATGTCCCACTTGGCTTCGGGGCGCCAAGCGCGCATGGATCTTTTTCAGGCGGGGCATCTTGCCCCGGGTCTCCGTGACGTTGTTTTTCAGCTTTCGTCCTTTGCGGATCAACAGCTTTTGGGACAGGTTGAACAGATCGAGTGCTGCGTATCGGTAAATACTTGAAATACTGAGGGGAAAGGGTTTCTTGTGCGTTTTCCAGTACCGTCTGACGATGCTTTCAGGCGACCAGCCCAGCTTTAGCTTAGCCAGAGTATAGTCGACGTCTTCTGAATTGACGGATCGTCTAGAGCCGCAGTTTTCCCGCTTGGTATCGTAATCAGCCTGTGCCAAAAGGGCGTTATATGGCTTACAGCGTTTCAATTCATAGTGGATGGTGCTTTTACTTCGTTTCAACTGTTTCGCCATGTAAGACAGCGATTGCTCTTCCAGGCAATAACTCTCGATTAGCACCCGTTCCCGTGATATGATGTGGGCATAGCTCATTTGGGGACACTCCTTAGTTGATTCGCGTTAACTACTGTGTACCCACTTGAGCTATTTTTATTTTCTAGCCGTTCGACTTAATATGATAATCTAATATATAAAGCTTAATTGATTTTAATGAATCTCCGTCCGAAACCACTTCGATGGCGCCGCCAGAGGGAAATGGCGTGAACGCGATCAATAGTAAGCCGAGACATGCCAGTGCCAGTAACCAGATAAAGCGCTTTTTAAGCTTCAAGGAAAAATCCCCTTCTTAGAGACTCTAGTAGTTCTATTGTAGCGAAAATGGAAGAGAAAATAAATAAGGAAATATTCGGCTATTCTGTTTATTTGCGAAAATTAAGCATTCATAAAGGTCCGCAATGTGACAATCCGTTTACGCATGCTACAGAACGGGAACTTCCATACTGATGACAACTCTTAAGGAGGTTATTCGATGAAGCAAAATATCGGCACGTACAACTCGATGCTGCGCATCGCAGGCGGTTTGACGCTGCTCGCCTATTCCACCGCGAAAATGGCGCGCGAAGGCACGTCCTGCGCGCAGCTTAGCTTGGCGTTTCTCGGCGCCCAAAAAGTCGGAGAAGGCGTCACCTATTATTGCCCGGTCGCAGATGCATTGAATTTGGAAGGCTCGAAGTTTTTGAAATAAGGGAAACCGTCTCTGGCGAAAGCTGGGGGCGTTTTTTTGTGCTTTCTTGGAGGGTGTTGGAGGGTGTCCCTGTGTCAGACACAATTCACTGGGCAAGATCCCAGTCATAGAAGGAATTCGCTGTGCGGATGTCCCTGTGTCAGGCGCAATTCAACGCGAAATAAGCCGCATCCAACCGCCTTTTCGGCGATTGGATGCGGCTTTAAATTGTGTGGAACACAGGGACACATCCGCAAAGATATCTCCCAGATCCTTTGCAGTAGAAGGGAATTTCCGCAGTGGTGGCTCCGGAATTGTGTGGAACACAGGGACACTGCAACTAGAGGGTTTGGACACGTGAATCGCTGGAGCGGATATTGGATGCAAACAGATGGGTTGACGAAAAAACGATTACAGTTGTAAACTAAGGTTATTCGATTACAAGCGTAAACGATTTGGAGGGATTTTCATGGCGATTCAAGAAAAAGTAGAAATGACCGCATCGGAGCGGGAAATCATGCGTGTCGTCTGGACGCTCGGTAATGCGACGAGCAAAGACATCGTGGATGTGCTGGAGCGGAAAAAGGACTGGAAGCCGGCGACGGCCAAGACCTTTATCGGGCGCCTCGTGAAAAAAGGCTTCCTGCTCGCGGAACCGCAAGGCAATAAATACATTTATTCAGCCGCGATCAGCGAAGAAGATAGCGTGAAAACGGCGGCGGAGCGGCTTTTTGAGCAAATCTGCCACAAGCAGGCGGGCAACACCATCGCCGACATGCTGGCGGGTGCCGCGTTGAGCCACAAGGATGTCGAACTCATCCAGGCGGTATTGGACGACAAAAAGAAACACGCCGTCGACGAAGTGGCATGCAATTGTGTGCCGGGCCAGTGCCGATGCAGTACGCACTCATAATATAGTTTAAGAGGTGGAACAAAATGGAGAAATTACTGACGATCGAAGGGATGACGTGCGCATCATGCGCCCAGTCCGTCGAGAAATCCGCCGGGAAATTGACCGGCGTGGAAGAAGCGAGCGTCAATCTCGCTACAGAGAAATTAAAAGTCCGCTTTGATGAACAGGCGGTTTCAATAGAAGAGATTTACAGCGCGGTGGAACAGGCTGGCTATAAAGCGCTCGCCGCTACCGAGACGAAAACCTTCACCATCGAAGGGATGACCTGTGCGTCCTGTGTGCAATCGGTGGAAAAAGCGACGAGAAAACTCGAGGGTGTCGCCGAATCGAACGTCAATATGGCGACGGAGAAGATGGTCATCCGCTTTGACCCGCAGCAAGTGTCCGTAAAAGACATTAAAGCCGCGGTAGTAGATGCCGGCTACGCAGCGGTCGAGAAAGTGGACGGCGAATCGTCTGCTGACCAGGACCGTGCGAAAAAACAGCAGCACATCGACTCGGTGTGGCAGCGCTTCTGGCTGTCCGGCGCCTTGACGATTCCACTATTATTGATTTCGATGGGGCATATGATCGGCATGCCGCTACCTGGTGTGGTCGACCCAATGCTGAACCCGGTGAACTTTGTGCTGGCGCAGCTGGTGCTGACGATTCCGGTAATGATTCTCGGCAAGAGCTTCTTCACGGTCGGCTTCAAGACTTTGTTCAAAGGCCATCCGAATATGGATTCCCTCATTGCGCTCGGAACCAGTGCGGCATTTTTCTATAGTGTCATCGCAACCGTTTTCGTCTTGATGGGCGATGCGGGCTACACGATGAAGCTGTATTACGAATCCGCTGCGGTCATATTGACGTTGATTACATTAGGGAAATATATTGAAGCTTTGTCCAAAGGGAAAACGTCTGAAGCGATCAAGAAACTAATGGGCATGGCACCGAAAACGGCGATCGTCGTCCGAGGCGGCGTGGAAACGGAAATTTCCGTGGACGCCGTCGAAACAGGCGACGTGGTTATCGTCAAACCGGGCGAGAAATTGCCGGTCGATGGTATCGTCGTGGAAGGTGCGACAGCGGTCGATGAATCGATGCTGACGGGTGAAAGCATGCCGGTCGAAAAAGCTGCCGGTGACCGCGTCATCGGAGCGAGCATCAACAAAAACGGCACGATCCGCTACGAAGCGACGAAAGTCGGCAAAGACACCGCTTTGGCACAGATCATCAAATTGGTGGAAGACGCCCAAGGGTCGAAAGCGCCGATCGCCAAAATGGCGGACATCATTTCCGGCTATTTCGTGCCGATCGTCATCGCGATTTCAATTTTTTCCGGCCTTGCCTGGTATATCGGCGGACAGACAGGCTTGTTCGCCTTCACAATCGCGATTTCCGTCCTGGTCATCGCGTGCCCTTGTGCACTCGGGCTTGCGACACCGACCGCCATCATGGTCGGCACCGGCAAAGGCGCAGAACATGGCGTCTTGATCAAAAGCGGAGGCGCGCTCGAGACGACACACGCCATCGACACGATCGTCTTCGATAAAACCGGGACCATCACCGAAGGCAAACTGACCGTGACCGATGTGCTTGTTGCACAGAACGGGTTGTCGGAAGATGAACTGTTGAGCCTTGCCGCATCAGCTGAAAAAGGCTCGGAGCATCCGCTCGGCGAAGCGATTGTAAAAAGCGCGGAGCAGCAGAATTTGCCGCTGAAACAAGTCGAGCGCTTTACGGCCATTCCGGGCCACGGCATCGAAGTCGGTATCGAAGACAAGCTTGTACGGCTCGGCAACCGCAAACTGATGGACGATTACGAGATTCCACTGGGCAGCTTTGCAGCAGCATCCGACCGTTTGGCGAATCAAGGGAAGACGCCAATGTTTGTCGCGGTGGACGGCGAATTTGCCGGCCTCATCGCGGTTGCTGATACGGTGAAACCGTCAAGTGTCCACGCCATACGAAAACTCCAGGACATGGGAATCGGCGTGGTCATGCTGACAGGCGACAATAAATTGACCGCCGCAGCGATCGCCAAGCAAGTCGGCATCGACCAAGTATTGAGCGAAGTGCTGCCGGAGGAAAAAGCGAACGAAGTGAAGAAATTGCAGGCACAAGGCAATAAAGTGGCGATGGCCGGCGACGGCATCAACGACGCACCGGCGCTCGCACAAGCCGATATCGGCATCGCGATCGGCTCGGGAACGGACGTTGCAATGGAATCCGCGGACATCGTCCTGATGCGCAGCGATTTGATGGACGTGCCGACAGCGATCCAGCTAAGCAAATCGACCATCAAAAACATCAAGCAAAACCTGTTCTGGGCGTTCGCCTATAACGTACTCGGCATCCCGGTTGCGATGGGCATCTTGTATCTGTTCGGCGGCCCGCTATTGAACCCGATGATCGCCGCTGCAGCGATGAGCTTTAGTTCTGTATCGGTGTTGCTCAACGCCTTGCGCTTGAAAAACTTCAAGCCCGCGACGGTTTAATGGATGTGCTTTAAGGAAAAGGCTAGAGATATATAGAAGGAGTGTGAAGTAAAGTGGACAATAAAGTGGAACTGGTCCTCTATACGCGCCCGACCTGTTCGGATTGCCAGGACGCTAAAACGTATTTGGCCGAAGAGAACATCGCGTATGAGCATAAAGACGTCGGCGCAAACCCGGCACTCGAAGAGGACATGAAAAAAATATCCGGCGCCAAGATCGTGCCGGTGTTCGCGTTCTATAAAAAAGGCCTGTTCGGCAAGAAACTTACCCATAACTTCATCGGCTTTGAACGCAATAAAGATGAAATCCTGAATTTGTTGCACGGGAAATAACTGAATGCTCCTCCAGTGGATGGAGGGGCATTTTCTGTTGTGTGTGGGTGTGGTGGAGGGTGTCCCTGTGTCAGACACAATTCACTGGGCAAGATCCCAGTCATAGAAGGAATTCGCTGTGCGGATGTCCCTGTGTCAGGCGCAATTCAACGCGAAATAAGCCGCATCCAACCGCCTTTTCGGCGATTGGATGCGGCTTTAAATTGTGTGGAACACAGGGACACTGCAACTACCCTACCGTTCGGTTACATTTCCGGCGGGGCAAGTTCTTCCACATGTTTGTCTTCTTCAGCTTTTTGAGTATATTTCAGGCAATATTGGCAATAAGCAGCGTTGTTTTGCTCGAGAGGGGCGGGCAGCAGCGTGGATAGAAAGTAGCGGTCCAAAAACGGAGGAGCTGGCAGATCTTCGTTCCAATAGAAGGGGAATGAGCTATACGGGTAGTGCGACAGGCGCTTGACCATGGGCTGGGTTGTCTGGATGGGGTTGCGGTGGATATAGCTGCTGACGACCAATAAACCATGCGGCGAAGCGACTTCCTTGGCGAAAAAGCGCTTTTGATAGATGCGCCCGATATGCCTGTAGCGCTTGCCGTAATAATGACTATAGCGGCGATTCACTAAGCTCATGATTTTGCTGAGCGAATCCTGCTTCGGTTTAATCAAAATATGATAATGATTGGTCATGAAACACCAGGCGAGAATCGTGAAAGGGTAACGCTGATGAACATACAAAAATGCCCGTTTCAATTCATGCATATCTTCTTTTGTCCTGAAAATAGGCTGCCGGTTGTTGCCGCGCATAATGACATGGTAATAAGAATCGGGGTTAAATTCTCGTCTTCTCGTCATGTTTGACCACCGCCCGGCAAACTGTGAAATAGGGTGATGTAGGCAATATGAAGATGACATAGGTTTGGCGGAAGGCGAAAACTTTCTGGAGGAGTGAAATTTCCGATGGGGGCTAAAGAGCTTCTGTGGGGTGCGAAATCTGGATACGGAGAAATGAAAAAAGTGCTTATAAAAATCCCTTCTTTCCTTAGAAGATATGATCCCGTTTAGTATAAAGGACGGGCAAAAAATAGTATATAGAATTGTGTGTGATAGAGAATCTTTCGCAGAATTGTGTGTAACACAGGGACAAAAAGGGAACCCGCAGAACCCGAAACCGCTCCAGTACTGGAATGGACATATCCGAAATTGTGTGTGACACAGGGACACCGCCAAGAACAATGCCCCTCCATCCACTGGAGGGGCATTGTTCTTGTTGTGCGGAAAAAGCCTTAACTAGCGCCTTCGACATGTGCCACTGGAAGGGTTTTCATGATACGATTGGCTTAACGGCATTGCCGAGAGAAACTGGGGGAATGGATTTTGAAGACGATAGGATTTGTAATTAGCCGCAAGAATAACGAGAAGCGACGTGCGATTTTGCCGTTAGATTTGGCTCAGGTTGAGCATCCGGAACGCTTGTATTTTGAACAAGGCTACGGCGATGTGCTCGGTTTGACTGACGAGGATTATAGCGACATGGGCGCAACGATTGCGACGCGCGACACCGTGCTGGCGTGCGATGCAATTGTCGACGTCAAGCTCGGCTACGCCGATTATTTCGACCAATTGGAAGACGGCAAGTTGTTGATCGGCTGGGCGCATGCAGTCCAAGACGTCAAATTCACGGACGGCGCGATTGCAGGCAAGCATACGGTCGTTGCGTGGGAGGAATTGTTTGAAGGCGGCCGCTATATTTTCTATCGCAACCGCGAAGTCGCTGGCGAAGCGGCAGTGCTCCAAGCGTATCAGTATTGCGGCAAAATGCCGTACGAGACGCGTGTCGCAATTCTCGGGAACGGGCATACTGGAAAAGGTGCCATGCGCATCTTGCACGGACTTGGCGCGGACGTGGATGTATACGGCAGAAAATCAGAAGCTTTGTTCCGCGAGAAGATGTTCGATTACGACGTGCTCGTCAACTGCATCATGTGGGACACGACACGCACTGACCGCATCATCTACCGCGAAGACCTCAAGCGCTTGAAAAAAGGCGCAATGATCATCGACGTCAGCTGCGACCCGGAACTCGCAATCGAGACGACGCTCCCGACAACGATCGACAACCCGGTCTACACAGTCGACGGCGTCGTTCATTACGCAGTCGACAACACACCGGCGATGTTCCCTCACACGATCACGAAAGTCCTCAGCACAGGCTTCGCGCCGATGCTCGATGAACTTCTAGCAGGCAAGCGCTCTGAAATGGTTCAGGGGGCAATCGTCATCGAAGACGGCATCATCAAAGACCAACGCATCACCGCCTTCCGCGAAGCCCGCGGAATGACAGTTTAATAGCAACAAATTCAAATCCGCCAAGGCAAAAACTGCCTCGGCGGATTTTTCTATGCCTAAGTAAATAGAACCGTCTGGAAATGGTGATTGCGACCTAGAAAATCCCGATATATAATTAATCAACTGCTGTATTTGTAGAAGAATAGTAAAAAAATTAAAAAAATATTATATCGAGTAATATAGAGTTGGATGTCTTCATAAGAACAATGAAATATCAGCTTAAGATATGGAGCAAAACTGTGGATATTCCCACAGGAAAGCGCAGTAGTTTTGCGGAATATTATAAGTGATGACTTTTGCACGAATTTATTGGGGATAAAAAAAGGGGATAGAGAGACATGATGGCGACTGTTCACATCGAAACGGCAGATGACATGATCCGCGTTATCGGGGAGTTATGGGCAAAGAAATCACTTCGCGCGGTCAAGGAATTTCTAGGGGACATTCCGACCGAGGACGAATTTTACCGCTTGATCCGCATGGCGGACGAAACGGACCTTTACGGCTACAGCAACCTGCTCGCGAGCACCAGCTATAAGCGCTTCGGCACGCTGCGCTCTTATGCGTGGCATTGTGCACGCTTAGCGGAAACCGGGCGCAGCCTAGAAGCGGAAGAAAAGATGCTCGCACGTCTCCAAGGGATACATGCGCACGCTTACGACAATGAAGATCTTTTGCATGCCCATCATTTGCTGCTGAAAGTATATTGCCAGCTCAACCGCATCCCAGAAGCACAAGAGCAGCTTGTGCGCATCACAGAACTCGGCGAGGCGCGCCCGGACCAGCAAGCGTTTTTCGCCATTTACAGCGGCGAGTGGGACCAGGCGCAACAAATACTCGTCAGCGCGCTAGATGACACGGACCGCCGGTGGAGCACGACCGTCCATTTACTGTATGCAGATTTGTTGTCGATGCGCGGCGCGCCGGAGCAGGCATTGGAATTATTGGGCCGCGGCGAAGCGCGTTTCCCGGACGTTCATGCATTTCGCACAGAGCAGATTGGAAGGCTTCATCAGCTCGGCCGCTATAGCGAATGCCTGGCGGAAATGGATGGCGTCTTGAGGAGAAATCCGTATCATTCGCGCAAAAAGCAGTTTATTCATCTCGCGGCGCATTGCCTCTATCAGCTCGAGCGTTTCGAAGAACTGGAAAAATGGATCGATGCGCATCCCGGTGAACTGAAAGAAAGCCTGTACACGAAAGCGAAGATCGACCCCGCAGGACAGCATAAGAAACTGCCGCTCAGGCCGGAAGTGCAAAAGCTCAATTACTGCGTGCCGGCGTCGCTGTCGTTGATGCTTCAGGCGTTCGGCAAGACGGCGACGCAAGATGACATCGCGGCGCATGTGTTCGACGTGACGGGGTCGAAACTCCAGACGACGATGACGTATATGGAAACGCAAGGCTTCACGGCGCATTATTTCAAAGGCACAATCGGGCATTATAAAACCTTCATTGACGAGGGTGTGCCGGTGCTGCTGAGCATGATGATCGAAAACAGCGCACACGTCCAAGTGGTCGTCGGCTATGACGACCGTCTGCAAGCGCTCGCCGTGCAGGACCCGAACGACCTCGGCCCGTTTCTCATCGCTTATGATGAAGTGCCGAAGATGTACCGGTTGTCGGATGGGTTGAGCATGGTGTTTTTAGACGAATCGAGACAAGAGCTGGCGTCGATGCTGGATAAATCCGAGCACCGGTTCTTTACGGAACTGTACGACTATCTTGACGAAGATCCGATCGATGAAGAAAAATTCACCAAGTTTTTAGCGCAGCATGAAAACGAGCGTTACGCGGCGGTCGTCGGCTTGACGCTCGCACTGCCCGGGCAAAATGAAGAGTGGCACGATAAATGGCTCACCCGTTTGTACGATGAATTTGGCCAGGACGACGCGGAAATCGCGCTGCTCGCAGCGCATCTGTATTTCCAGAAAGAGCAAGGCGACAAAGCACTGGACGCCTTGAAAAAAGTGCCGCACGCGAGAAGCCCGTACGCTTTGTTTTTGCAGGCGGCGATTTCGATGAACGAAGGACACACCGAACAGGCGATTCCGCTGCTCAAGCGCTCGATCGAACTCGACCATTACCAGCCGCTCGCCTATAGCCATTTGGCGCGCTGCTATTTGGAAAGCGGGCGCATATTCCAGGCATATAAATGGTCGAATATCGCCATCAACCAATTGCCGGAAGATGTATTCGCACAAATTACGCACGGCCTTATCCAATTCGAATACGGTGCAATCGAACAAGCCTTCCGCCGTTTCAAAGTACTCAGCGAAGCCTATCCCGATGACGGCTATTTCCTCTACGAGATGGGGCGCTGCGAACAGGCGCTGGAAAAAACGGAAGACGCACTCCGCACATACCGCCGCGCGTTGGCGCTAGACCCGAGCTTGCCGTTTGCCTATTTGCGGATGGCGGAACTGTTTATGGAGGAAGAGCGCTGGGGTGAAGCGCAAGCTGCAATAGAACAAGGATTGGCAAAGAATAGCGAGCAGGACATCTTGCACTTGTATCTCGGACATATCGCGACCGAACAGCATGACTTCACCACGGCGGAAGCGGCGTATAAGCGCGCGCTCGAACTCGACCCAAACGATTTGTTCACACCGGTCCATATCGCGCACGCCTTGTTCGGCCAGAAGCGCGACCGGGAAGCGCTTCGACTGCTGACCAGTTACCTCGACAAAGCGGACGCGGTGTACCGTGTGCTCGCAGCGGATATCACGTGGGATCAAGTGAAAAGCACACAAGGAAAATTGCAGGCCTTACTTTTCATCGAAGGCGGCTTTATAGATGCCGAGACGCAAGACTTGCGCATGCTCGCGAAACGCTACGCGGATTTCGGCACCGACCCATCCGTCCGCCACGGCGCCATTGCGGGATTGAAAGGATTGCGCGGCAACAACGATCCGCATATTTACTGCTTAGAAGCAGAGCTCCACGAAATGGCGGGCAATTGGCGTTTTGCCAAGCGCCTGTATGAACAGGCCGGAAATTTTCCGCTCGCCTTGCAAAAGCTCGGGTTGATGAGCGAGGAGGCGCAGCACTACGAGGAAGCGATCGGGTTTTACGAGCGGGCGACCGAGCAGGAAGCGGGATTCGCCCAAGCGCTCGGAGGTTTGGTGCGCTGTTACCAGGCACTGGAGAAAAACGATAAAGCGTTCGCCGCGGCACTCGATTATTTGTCTGCCGAACCGCTGTCTGCCGTGTTGTGGGAACTCGCGGAATTCGCCGACAGCGAAGTGGATTTGAAACGGCTGAGCGATACCTTGACGCGGATCGAAGACCAGGTGCCGGCGGAATGGCTGCTTGCAGCACGGGCGCATGTCGCAGAAGCGGCAGGCGATATGGAATCCGCGCAACAGTATTTCGAACGGGCAGGGAAAGAGCCGGGCGCGTTCCCGTCGCGCTATCAGTATGCGCAGTTTTTGAACCGCAACGGCGAAGCGGAACGCGCCGCGAATTTTTTGGAGGAACTGTTGGAACAAGAGCCGGAAGAAACGGATTTGTACGAAGAATATATCGCCGCACTCGAAGCGCTCAATAAAGTGCAACATGTGGCCAAGCGCTTGAAAAAAGCCTTGCCGAAAAATGTGCTCGGCCAGGCATATCTCCACGCAGCGGACCAGGTCGCACTGAAAGTCGGGGCGCAGGGGGGCGGACAAGCGGACGGCTGGATCACTCGTCTGCGCCTGCGCAGCAAGCGGATCGTCTATTCAAGGACCGTCATCAAGCTGTGCGATACGGCGGCAGAGCTGATGCCGGAAAGCGACGGGGCGGCACTCCGGCTCGGGCAGTTTTACTTGATGTTCGATTTGCCGAAAGATGCGCTGAAGGAACTAAAGCCGTTCGCAGAAAAGGCGGGCGAAGCGAAACGGCTGTTCATTTACGCAAGCCTTCAGCATGCGCATGAAACCAAAAAGCCCCGGCATTTTAAAGCGGTCATCGAACAGCTCGAGCAGTTCGAAAAACAACGGCCACTAGATGGCGAGATGCTCGCGTGGTGGAGCGAAGCGCTCGATGCACTCAGCTGTGGACGCGCAGCACTCGGTAAACTCGACCGGGCAATTCGGCTCGAGCCGTTCAATCCGGATCTCTACACGAGAAAATGGCATATGCTGGAGTCGTTCGATCCGTCGGCGCTCGCTGCATTTGAAGACAGCTTGCCGGAAGAGCTGCGTTATGCGGAATGGCTTATCCTTGCTCGGGCATCGACTTATTCGACGAAACGCGACGGAAAGCGGGCGAAAGAGCTGCTGGAGCCGCTCCTTCGAGACAGTCCGGACTTTGTGCCGGCGCAGTACGAACTCGCACGCGCCGAAGCGGCGAGCAATAATCCGCTCGGGGCGAAGGTGATTTTGCGGCAGCTTCTCGCGACGGACGGGGCTGACGCGGTTTGGGAGATGGTAAAGAAAGAACGATTATTTGAAACTATTTTAGTGGAATTTACTAGGAGATAATGAGGAGGATTGGCACTCGCTAAACTTTATTGTATATGATAATCTAAGTTTGATTATATAGACCGGATTAATTACTAAAGCCACGAACATAACCTGAAAGGGGCGTTCCGTATGAAGCTTGAAAGTATCCGTATCTTTTTATCTACGCTTTTAGAATACCGCGGTGTGCGAATCACGCAAACCTTCAACTCTGCTGATGGCAAAACTCTCACCGTTAAGTGCGAACCGAGCACAGGGGAATTTGTCATTCGCGATATGTCGAAGGAAATAACGTGGGAGTGCCAAACGATTGAAGAAGCGTCATCCTTGATAGTAGGCTATTTGCATCTAGAGACACCCAAAGTCAACGCCTGAACTCTTTTGTTCAGGTGTTTTTTTGAGCTTAATAATGGTGTTTGCGGCCAGGATTACATACAATTCGAGTAGAATGATCTGAAAGGAAGACGCGAGATGAAAAGATGGTTGGGGTTAGTGGTGCTTATTGTGTTAATGCTTGGGGCGTGCGGAAGCGGCAAGTACGAGACGATTGCGATTGATGAGGTCGAGGCCAAGCAGCAAGCGGGCTATACGGTGCTGGATGTTCGTGAGCCGTTTGAGTATGAGGAGGCGCATATTGTCGGTGCGGAGAACAAGCCGCTTAGTGTGCTGAGAGAAGATGAGTTTTCCGGGCTGTCGGAAGATCAGGAGTATGTGGTGATTTGCCAGACGGGGAACCGTTCCCAGGAAGCGAGTGCTATTTTGCATGAGGCTGGGTATGAGGTGTTGAATGTGTCGGAAGGAATGTCGACTTGGACCGGGGATGTGGAGTAAGGAGCCGCTTTTTAGTGGTTCTTTTCTTACGATTAGTCAA